>NZ_JAIMIG010000001.1:0-2233641 GCF_019795975.1 Pantoea sp. DY-17
ATTTGCCTGGCGGCTTTAGCGCGGTGGTCCCACCTGACCCCATGCCGAACTCAGAAGTGAAACGCCGTAGCGCCGATGGTAGTGTGGGGCCTCCCCATGCGAGAGTAGGGAACTGCCAGGCATCAATTTAAGACCCGTTACCGGGTCGTGACCTTCCCCGTGACGCGGGAAGGGCGAAACACCTGAAATCAGAACGATTGTCTGATATCAGTACAGAATCGGTGGAGCGGTAGTTCAGTTGGTTAGAATACCTGCCTGTCACGCAGGGGGTCGCGGGTTCGAGCCCCGTCCGTTCCGCCACTTAATTGATAAGCCCTGACTGAAAAGTCAGGGCTTTTTCATATCTGCAATTTCGTCATTATTGTTGATAAAAAATCAAAATTCTTCTGCTTATAAACGGATTTTTCAGCAACAATAAACCTGCCAAAATAATTCCCATCGAAACATAACGCTATACGATGAGGAAATCATGACAATCCCCGCCTTTGGTTTAGGTACTTTCCGCCTGCAAGATGACGTTGTAATCCATTCAGTTAAAACTGCGTTGGAACTTGGCTATCGCACAATTGATACTGCGCAAATCTATGAAAATGAAGCGGCTGTGGGCCAGGCGATCGCTGAGAATGGCGCAGCACGTGGCGACTTGTTTATTACCACTAAAATTTGGATCGACAATCTTTCGGCTGAAAAGTTGATTCCCAGCTTGAAAGAGAGCCTGGCAAAGCTGCGCACCGGTTATGTCGATCTCACCTTAATCCACTGGCCTTCTCCCGGATCGGCGGTATCGGTGAAAGAGAGCATGTTGGCATTGATGGCAGCAAAAGAAGCAGGGCTGACGCGTCAAATTGGTATCTCAAACTTCCCAATTGCTTTGATGAAAGAGGCGATTGACGCGGTTGGCGTGGAAAATATAGCGACTAACCAGATTGAGCTGCATCCCTTTTTGCAGAATCGGCAGGTGGTTGATTTTGCTAAAAAGAATAGTCTTCACATCACTTCTTACATGACGTTAGCTTATGGAGAAGCGCTGAAGGATGAGGTAATTAATACCATTGCACAGAAGCACAAAGCTACTCCGGCACAGGTTGTTTTGGCATGGGCGATGAAGTTAGGTTACGCGGTGATCCCGTCATCAACTAAACGTGAAAACCTGGCGAGCAACATGACAGCGGTTGATCTGCAGCTAGACGATCAAGATATGGCAAATATTGCCGCGCTGGATCGTCATCAGCGCTTAGTGAGTCCAGAAGGTCTGGCGCCAGACTGGGATTAATCACTGCATCCCTTTTCAGCCCTGCACTCGCCAGGGCTGAGCTTTAACCCATTCACTCAGAAAATCGATAAACGCCCTGACGCGTTGGCTAACTCCTAAGTCACTGTAATAGACTGCATTAAAAGGCATCTCAACTGGAATACGCTGTTCAGCAAGCAGTTCAATAAAAGTACCATCAGCTATCTCTTTATCCACCATAAAATCTGATAAACACGCGATACCTTGGTCGCCTAGCACTAGCTGTTTGAGCGTTTCGCCGCTGTTAGATGACATTCCTGGCGTGATGTCATAAAGATCGCCACCTTCATCTGCGACAGGCCAGCGATTTAAGCGTGGTGTTTCAACGAAGCCAAGGCATTCATGCTGAGCCAAATCAGCTGTTGATTCAGGGACACCATGTTTCGCCAGATAAGCCGGCGTCGCTACTAATTTGCGATAGCTTATAAAGAGCAAACGAGCGCGCAGTGTAGAATCCGTCAAATTGCCAGCGCGAATCGCCACATCGACTTTACGTTCGATGAGGTTAATAAAGCTCTCTGAGGAGATGAGCGATAGTGTGACATTGGGATAGCGCTCACGAAAGGGTTTAATCATCGGTAGCAACAGATGCAGAATCACGGGTGTAGCAGCATCAATACGCAGTACGCCCTGAGGCGCTAGCTGACGCTCAATCAACTCGCTCTCGGCGGTTGACATCTCCTGCATCAACTTTTGCACGCGGCGAAAGTAATGCTCGCCTTCATGAGTGAGCGCTAGCTGACGCGTAGTACGCGTTAAGAGCGCGACACCCAGCTTATTCTCCAGTTTTTTAACCGTGCGACTCACCGCTGAATTGGCCATCTGCAACTGTTCTGCAGCGCGACTAAAGCTGCCGCTCTCCACTACAGCGATAAACACCTTAAGCTCATCTGACGATGCCTTCATTATCCCTCCAAAAGCAAAAGTCTGTTCGCACTTTGCATCTTTTTGTCATTAAAGCATGCGGCAACACTAATGCCCATCGAAACCTTAATGGGAGTTAATCATGCCAATTGCACTTTGGGCGCTGACGATCAGTGCCTGTGCGATCGGAACGACAGAATTTGTTATCGTCGCTCTGAGCCCAACCATCGCTGAACAACTCCGTATTACGCTGCCTGCCGCAGTGAGCGTGATTCTGCATTGTTGAACATTATGGATTGGCGCAAACCCCGTGGATCGGTACGGTGTATGTACCTGGCACGCTGCTGCTAGTGCGATTGAGTGGCCAACCCGATAAAACTCAGACTGCGATAGCGATGGAATAACATGCACAAAAGCCTGCCAACTGGCAGGCTTTTACATTGGTAAGCTGTGAGGCGAATTCCGACAATCAAGAACACCAATTGAAACCCCGCGCTAAAATCCCTATAACAGTCAGGTGAAGTACGAGTCGTAAACCAGTTGGGCGGGAAAGTGCGGAAAAAAACTTATTCAATGCGTTATGTAGCAGGTCAGCCAGCAGAACGGATTTTTCCGCCGGGGGCAATGCTGCATCTTGGGCAGGCATTACCGCCTGGCGCACCTTTGCCAGCTGATCCCACACTGCGAGTTTTAGTCTGGAATATCTTCAAGCAACAGCGTGCAGACTGGATGTCTGTGCTCCAAGGTTTTGGCAAAGATGCCCACCTTGTTCTGCTGCAGGAGGCGCAGGCCACGCCTGAACTGGTCAAATTCGCCACCAGTAACTATCTCGCGGCCGATCAGGTGCCAGCCTTTGTCTTACCGCAACATCCTTCCGGCGTCATGACGTTGGCGTCTGCGCACCCTGTGTACTGTTGCCCACTAAGGGAACGTGAGCCGCTGCTGCGTTTGGCCAAATCTGCGCTGGTCACGGCGTATCCATTACCCACGGGCGAAATGCTGATGGTGGTGAATATCCACGCGGTCAATTTCAGTCTCGGTGTCGATGTCTACAGCAAACAGTTGGGGCCGATTGGCGAACAGATTCAACATCATCGCGGACCGGTGATCATGGCGGGGGATTTCAACGCCTGGAGCCGCCAGCGCATGAATGCGCTGTATCGCTTTGCGCGGGAGATGTCTTTGCGTGAGGTGAACTTCACCGATGACCATCGCCGAAAAGCCTTTGGGCGCCCACTGGATTTCGTCTTCTACCGCGATATGAAGGTCAGTGAAGCTTCTGTGCTGGTGACGCGCGCATCAGATCACAATCCGCTGCTGGTTGAGTTCAACTCTCTCTACGGTATTGAGCGTTAAGCTAATACGCTCGAACTCCCGCCCCGCAACAGTTAATGTTCAGCTGAAACAATACAGGGAAGGGCGAGTCAGAGCCTGAACAGGCGATATGCAGAATTTAGCAGAAGCAGAAAATGAAAAAGGCTGACAAAAGTCAGCCTTTTCGGGGCATTAGGTATCAGGTGTTGCGCTATTATTCACAAACAGCGTGAGCTTGTCGCCCGGCTGAATGTCTTTAGCGTCACTGTTCCAGCGCATAACGTCTTTGGTGTTCACACCGTGGCGTTTAGCAATACTGGCAAAAGAATCACCCTTACGTACACGGTAGGTGATGCTGTTGCCGTTATCAGCCAATTGCGTGCTCGCTTTGCCGTTCACGGTCAGAGTCTGACCGGTACGAACTGAAGCGCTGCGCAGATTGTTCTGCTGTTTCAGTGCACTGACGGTTACGCCAAGCTTGTTGGCAATGCCAGACAAGGTGTCGCCTTTGCGTACCGTATAGCTGTTTCCTGCCGCACTGACTTTCGCCATCTCGGTAGGCTGCACGGAAGCGATATCACCGGAAGCCAGTGAATCGCGCAACTTAGCAACGTTGGACTTCGGCACCATAATGTAGTGCGGTCCATTTGGCGCAGTGGCACCGTTTTTATAACCGGCATTAAATGTCTTCAACTTGCTGAGAGACATTCCGGCCATATCGGCGGCCTGCGTCAGTTCAATCTGCTGTCCCACCTCTACGCGAGCTAAAGCACGGCTCTCGTTCGGGGTCGGCAGTTTGATACCGTAACGCTTGTTGTTCTTGAGAATCTCACTCAAGGCCAACATTTTAGGTACGTAAACCGTGGTCTCGCGGGGCAGCGATAAACTCCAGAAGTCAGTCGGCTTACCGCGCGCCTTATTCTGTTTCATCGCCTTCAGCACACGTCCTTCACCGCTGTTATAGGCGGCGATGGTCAGTAACCAGTCGCCGTCAAACATACCGTTCAGACGCTGCATCATATCCAGCGCTACTTTGGTCGAGGCCACCACATCGCGGCGTCCGTCGTACCATTGGTTCTGTTTCAAACCATAGTTTTTGCCCGTTTGTGCAACAATCTGCCAGATGCCGGCGGCATTCGCAGAAGATGTTGCGTGTGGGTCAAAAGCGCTCTCCACTATGGGTAGCAGTACCAGTTCCATCGGCATTTTACGTTTCTGTATCTGCTCGACAATCCAGTACATGTACGGCTCTGCCCGTAATGTTACATCGTGGAGATAGCTCTTATTTTTTAAAAATTTTGTTTTTTGTTCGCGGATCCGGCTGTTTTCCGGAATCCCCATCTTCAACTCGTCACTAATGTGATTCCAGAGATCAGTATCTTCTGCGAAGCTTGTTCCATCATCCTGCCATCGCGGCGACAACAATCGATCTCCGTACTTTCCATTTTCACCTTGACCAGCTGAAGACAGACTCTGGGCATGCTGTACGGGGATATTGGCGTCATTCCTTGATGCCTGACATCCTACCAGCAAGACCGAGGCGAGTAAGATCGCTTTAGCCTTCATGTGTGTGTCAATAGTTCGCTTAAAAGACGAGCAACTATACGTGACGGTCCACCACAACACAACCTCAAATATCAAAAGCGGTCTTTCTTCTCGCGTAGATCGGCGAAAGTTTGCCATAACGCTGATGATGAGACATTAGTGCCTAAAGCCTGTTGTAAATCAGCGTCTTGCGTGCGTAAAAATAAATTTATTTCGCGCTCTAAGGCCAGTTTTGTCGGTAAAGTGATGCGGTTTTCTGCGCGTAAGTCCTTAATTTGCTGATACCTTGCCAAAATTTTAGGGTCATGGGGCAGAATAGCCGCAGCAAACTTCATATTGGATAAAGTGTACTCATGCGCGCAGCAAACGAGAGTATCTTCAGGGAGCTGATTAAGTTTTTGAAATGATTCAAACATTTGCTCAGCAGTGCCTTCAAATAAACGCCCGCAGCCGCCAGAAAACATCGTGTCACCACAGAAAAGATAAGGGGAGCTGAAATATGAGATATGTCCTAAAGTGTGACCGGGTGTTGCGATGACACGAAAATTCAGCCCAAGCAGGGTAAATTCATCACCTTCGGCCACAATACGCTTCGCCCCTTTATCTGCCGTTTCCTCTGGACCGAAAACCGCCAATTCGGGATAGTGCTGCAGCAGCTCATCCACACCGCCGACGTGATCGTGATGATGGTGCGTCAGTAAAATCGCCACGGGTTGCCAATGATTGGCCCTGATTTTATCCAGCACCGGCTGTGCTTCGCCGGGATCGACAATCAAACACCTGTTGTCATCGTCCGTCAGTGTCCAGATGTAGTTATCCTGCAATGCGGGAATGCTGGTAAGATTCATAAACACCTCTCAGGTCGTAGAAAAAGGAAAATGGTAGAGCATGAAGCCGGCTAAAACACGCCAAATCCTGACTGCACCGCGCTCCTGGCGCGATATGCCAATGGGAGACTATTTTCGCGACGCGCTCACTCAGCAACTGCAGCCTTATCTCGGCAAGCTGTATGGCTTTCATATGCTTAAAATTGGCAGCCTCAGCGCAGAAATCAACACCAGCCAGTGTGCCATATCGCATCAAGTGAATGTGGGCATTGAGGGCGATGAATTACAGGTTATCGCCAATAACACGCAATTACCCTTTGAATCTAAATCCGTAGATGCCTGTTTACTGGCGCACACGCTGGCGTGGAGTCAGGATCCGCACCGCGTACTGCGTGAAGTGGATCGGGTATTGATCGATGATGGCTGGATGATCATCAGCGGCTTCAACCCTTTCAGTTTATTAGGGATTAGCAAAGGCATTCCGGGTCTGCACTCGCGCGCGCCGTGGAGTGGACGGATGTTCAGCCAGGTACGATTGCTCGACTGGCTGGGCCTGCTGAATTATGAGGTGGTTTACCGCACCCGTTTTCAGGTGGTGCCGTGGCATCGGCAGGGCGGCAGGGTGATCAGCGCGCATTTACCGGCGCTCGGTTGTTTGAACATTGTGGTGGCACGTAAACGTACGTTCCCGCTAACGCCCACCAAAATGAAGAAGAATCTGAGTCAAAGCCAGCTACGGCAAACGGTTAACGTCACGCGCCAGTTTCGTGAAGTGAAGGATCAGGATTCAACCTGATAACCGATATCATCCTGAGTGGGCTTTCCCGCCGCGCTGCGTGCCAGTTCGTCGCAGCGTTCGTTCTCCGGATGCCCGGCGTGGCCTTTTACCCATTCCCACTTAATTTCATGGTTGCTGAGCGCCACATCGAGACGTTTCCACAGATCGACATTTTTCACCGGTTTTTTATCGGCGGTTTTCCAGCCGCGCTTCTTCCAGTTGTGGATCCAACTGGTGATACCCTGACGAACATATTGGCTGTCGGTGCTGATCACCACCTCACACGGCTGTTTTAACGCTTCGAGCGCCACGATAGCCGCCATCATTTCCATACGATTGTTGGTGGTGAGGCGATAACCTGTACTGAACTCTTTTTCATGCGCGCCATAACGTAAAATGGCGCCATAACCGCCGGGACCGGGATTGCCCAGGCAAGATCCATCGGTGAATATTTCTACCTGTTTACGCATCTCTGGTAGACTTCCTTCTGACAAAACGCCAAGTCTGACATAAAACGAGTCCTATGAGCACTGCAAATAACCGCCAGATCGTCCTCGATACTGAAACCACCGGCATGAACATGATCGGTGTGCATTATGAAGGACATCGCATCATTGAAATTGGTGCGGTTGAGGTGATCAACCGTCGCCTGACCGGCAACAACTTCCATATGTATCTGAAGCCCGATCGGCTGGTGGATCCGGAAGCGTTCGGCGTTCACGGTATCGCCGATGAATTCCTCGCTGATAAGCCGATGTTTGCGGATATCGCCGACGAATTCCTTGATTACATCCGTGGCGCAGAGCTGGTGATCCATAACGCATCGTTCGATATCGGCTTTATGGATTATGAATTCGGCATGCTGAAGCGGGATATCGGCAAAACCGAAACCTTCTGCCAGATCACCGATAGCCTGGCGATGGCGCGTAAGATGTATCCCGGCAAGCGCAACAGCCTCGATGCATTGTGCAACCGTTATGAAATCGACAACAGCAAGCGTACGCTGCACGGCGCACTGCTCGATGCCGAGATTCTGGCCGAAGTATTCCTGATGATGACCGGCGGTCAAACCTCGCTGGCATTTTCTCTGGACGGTGAGCAGAACAATCAGGGCGGCGCGGAGAACATTCAGCGCATTGTGCGTCCGAGTTCAGGTCTGCGCGTGGTCAGCGCCAGCGATGAAGAGATTGCTGCGCACGAAGGTCGTCTGGATTTGGTGCAGAAGAAGGGTGGTAGCTGCTTGTGGCGCGTGTAAAACGGCTGATTTTGCGTGCAAAATCGACGTTAAGCTGAAAAAAACGTCAAACGAAACATTCCCACAGAAAAAGCGTTGACGGGTGTGAAAGCTGCTATTAATATGCGCCTCGTTCTCGACGGGGAACAAAGCGCGGAGCGGTAGTTCAGTTGGTTAGAATACCTGCCTGTCACGCAGGGGGTCGCGGGTTCGAGCCCCGTCCGTTCCGCCAATCTATTTAAAGAAGCCGATGCAGAAATGCATCGGCTTTTTGCTTTTTCCAAATGGTATCGCTTTCCCTCATCCCCCGCCTTCTCTCGCAAGCGGGCGAAGGATGGAATGAGGGCCAGCGCGCACGCAACTTAATCCTTCTGTACCGCCACCGTCGCGCGATACGCCGCCACCGACTCTTCGCGATCAGCGCGCGCCAGCCAGCGATAGCAGCCCGCACCCAACGCCACGCCGATAAACCAGCTAAAGTTCGCCACCGCATGCAGTGAAGGAATAAAGCTGATCACCAGACAAATGCCCACCGACGGCAGCAACGCGGCAATCGCTTTCGGGTTGAAGCCGCCGCGATACCAGTAACGGCCTTTCGGCGTGTCATCAAACAGGTCATCCACGTAGACTTTGCTGCGTTTGATCAGATAGAAATCGGCCACCAGGATGCCAAACAGCGGCCCAATAAACGAGCCCAGCACATCCAGCGTGTAGTGAATCAGTTCTGGCGACTGGAACAGGTTCCACGGCGTCAGTAACACCGAACCAACTGCGGCAATCATGCCACCGGTGCGGAAGCTGATTTTCTGCGGTGAACAGTTCGAGAAGTCGAATGCCGGCGAAACAAAGTTCGCCACGATATTAATGCCGATGGTAGCGATAATCATGGTCAGCAGGCCAATCGCCACCGCCACGTCGTTACCCACCATGCTGACAGTTTCAATTGGATCGGTGATCATTCTGCCGAACAGCGATTGCGTACCGGAGACAATCACCACGGTGACAATCGAGAACAGCAGGAAGTTGAACGGTAAGCCCCAGCGGTTGCCGCGACGAATTTCGCCCATGCTTTTGCCGTAACGCGAGAAGTCACCAAAATTCAGCAGCGGACCGGAGAAGTAGGAGACCACCAGCGCGGTGGCGGTAATCATCTGCCAGGTTTGCTCGCCGGTGCTCAACTGCTTGCTGGCCAGCGTAAAGGAGATACCATCGAAACCGGTTTTGTATACAATCCAGCCCGCCAGCGCCACCATCACCACGTACACCGCCGGACCGGCGACATCAATAAAGCGTTTAATCGCGTTCATGCCGTGCCAGAACACCATCGCCTGCAGTAACCACATCACACCGAAACAACACCAGCCCAGCTGAGATAAGCCGAGCCAGCTGCTTTGCGTCATGCTGCTCAGGGTGGGAAAGAACTTCAGCAGCACCAGCATCAGCGCGTTAGCCGCCAGATAAGTCTGGATGCCGTACCATGCAAAAGCGATCAGCCCGCGAATAATCGCCGGGATGTTAGCGCCGAACACGCCAAACGCCTGACGCGAAATCACCGCGTACGGTACGCCTGCCATCTGGCTCGGTTTGGCCACCAGATTGGCGCACAGCTGCACAATGCAGATGCCCACCAGCAAACACAGCAACACCTGCCAGCTCGCCAGCCCGAGGGTAAAGAAGCTGGCGGCCACCACGTAGCCGCCCATGCTGTGCACGTCCGACATCCAGAACGAAAAGATGTTGTACCACGACCAGTTCTGGTCGCGCGTCGGCGCCAGATCGTCATTACACAGACGTGGACTGTATTGTGCGTTGGCTTCAGAGGCCACCCGCGAGGTCACTTCAGAATGATTTGGCATGAAACCTGCTCCTCTCAACATCATGGAAAAATAATCACAGCGTGAAACGGTATTGCAGGATCCAGGCCAGAAATGATTTCTTGTATACAAAAAATTAATTTCACGTATACGATGTGCAGCACACAGTCACTTACCGGAGCAGGTAATGAAGAGTGAAACAGGCCAGAAAACGGCTGCCGATCTGAACGATCGCGATGAACCTATCTATCAGGCGCTGCTTACCGCCATCGTTGAGCATCAACTGCCGCCGGGCAGTAAATTGCCGGAAGAAGCCTTATCGGATGTCTTCGGCGTGAGCCGCACCGGCATTCGTAAGGTGCTGCAACGCCTCGCCGCGGTGCAAATGATCACCTTGTCGCCCAGGCGTGGTGCACAGGTGGCGACGCCGGGCGTGGATGAAGCCCGCGACATCTTTGCCACCCGCTGTTTATTAGAGTGCGCCAATCTACCGGCTGTGCTGAGCCACGTGCAGGCACCGCACTTAGCGGCACTCGGCGTGCTGATTGAAGAAGAGCAGATGGCACATGACCAGCATGATGGTGCCGCCGCGATTCGTCTCTCCGCCGCCTTTCATATTCAGCTGCAGGCGATCTCCGGTAACGCAGTGCTCACCGATATGGTGACGCGCCTGACGCAGCGTTCGTCGCTGGTGATTGCCGCTTACGGTGCACCGTGGCAGCGCGGCTGCCGATGCGATCATCACGATCGGCTGGTGGATCTGCTGCGGCAAAAAGATCTGCCGGGGTTAACGGCGGCGCTGCAGCATCACTTCGAACACATTGTTGCCAGCCTGCACTTTGAGCGCAGCGGCGAAACCTTGCCTGATTTCACCCGGTTATTTGCCGGTAACAAAGGAGCGGCATCATGAGCCTGATTCAGGTCATCAATCCCAACACCAGCTTAGCGATGACGGAAACCATGGGTACTGCCGCGCGCGCCGTCGCCGCGCCGGGCACCGAGATTCTGGCGGTGTGCCCGACTCACGGCGTCGAGTCGATAGAAGGTCATTTTGATGAGGCCATCGCGGCGATTGGTGTGCTGGAGCAGGTGAAACGCGGCAAAGAGCAGGGCGTGAGTGGCCATATCATTGCCTGCTTCGGCGATCCGGGATTGCTGGCGGCGCGTGAACTGGCAAGCGGCCCGGTAATCGGCATTGCGGAAGCGGCCATGCACACCGCCACGCTGGTAGCGACGCGCTTTTCGATTGTCACCACCTTGCCGCGCACGCTGGTGATTGCGCGCCATCTGCTGCAGCAATATGGCTTCACACACCATTGTGCCGCGCTGCACGCCATCGATCTGCCGGTGCTGGCGCTGGAAGACGGCAGCGGCGTGGCGCAGGAGAAAGTGCGTCAGCGCTGCATGCAGGCCAAACGCGAAGATGGCAGCGGCGCGATTGTGCTGGGCTGTGGCGGTATGGCTACGCTGGCGCAGGATCTCACCAAAGAACTGGGCATGCCGGTAATCGACGGGGTCAGCGCTGCGGTAAAAATGGTGGAGTCGCTGGTGGCGCTAGGCTTTGGTACCAGCAAGCATGGCGATCTCGATTATCCACTCGAAAAACCGCTCAGCGGAGCCTTTCAGCACCTAAACTAACCACTGGTTGAGCGACAGGAACTTACAGAATGAATGATGTATCTGGAAAGAAAGAGTACAGCTTCAACAAAAACTATCCCCGCGATCTGATTGGCTACGCTGGCAACCCGCCGCATGCGCAGTGGCCGGGCAAAGCGCGCGTCGCGGTGCAGTTTGTCCTTAATTACGAAGAGGGCGCCGAGAACAACGTGTTGCATGGCGACGCCGGTTCCGAGCAGTTTCTTTCCGATATCATCGGCGCGGCCAGCTACGCCGATCGCCATATGTCGATGGATTCGCTGTATGAATACGGCTCGCGCGCCGGTTTCTGGCGCATCCACAATGAGTTTCAAAAGCGCGGTTTGCCGCTGACGGTGTTTGGCGTGGCGATGGCGCTGGCGCGTCATCCGGACATCGTTGAGGCGATCAAAGCGGCGGATTACGACGTGGTGAGCCACGGCTGGCGCTGGATTCACTACCAGGCGATGGATGCCAAGACCGAGCGCCAGCACATGCAGCAGGCGGTGGACGTGTTAACCGACCTGTTTGGCAAAGCGCCAACCGGCTGGTACACCGGCCGCGACAGCCCCAACACCCGACGTTTGGTGGTCGAGCAGGGCGGCTTTAGCTATGACAGCGACTATTACGGCGACGATTTACCGTTCTGGACGCAGGTCACCTGTCAGGACGGCACGGTCAAACCGCATCTGGTCATCCCTTACACGCTGGAGTGCAACGATATGCGCTTCGCCTCGCCGCAGGGCTTCAACACGGCGGAGCAGTTCTTTACCTATTTGCGCGACACCTTTGATGTGCTGTACGAAGAGGGCGAAACGGCACCGAAGATGATGTCGATTGGCATGCACTGTCGTTTACTGGGACGTCCGGGGAAATTCCGTGGCTTGCAGCGCTTCCTCGATCATATTCAGCAGCATGAAGATGTGTGGGTGTGTACGCGGCAGCAAATCGCCGATCACTGGATCGCGACGCATCCGGCACCGAGCGCTTAGCCCTTCATCCCAACCTTCTCCCGCCAGCGGGAGAAGGCGCCGATCCCGCCGCGATGTATCAGATCACTCCACCTAATCATCCCTCGCCCGCGTGCGGTAGCCCAATCATTCCCTCTCCCGCGTGAGGGAGAGGGTTAGGGTGAGGGAAAAACCACCCAACTCAACTCATCAAACTCACCTGCGCCGCGACAATCCGCCAGCCGCACGGTAATCGCACCCACGTCTGCTGCTGGCGTCCGATCTTCTCTACGCCTTCACGCGTAAACTCCGTACTGCACACCGCATAGTCATCGCCAAAAGTGGTGATCAGCGTATTACGTAACTCGCGATCCAACCCTTTCGACGGACGCGCCGCGCGAAAAGCGCGGATCTCATCAATGCCATACAAATTCTCACCCGCGCCCAAACGCACGGTGCGTTTGTCGTGCCAGAACAGCTCATCCAGCACCTCAACATCATTGCCGATCAGCGCTTGCTCATAGCGGTAAAAGGCGGCGGTGACTTCGGCGAGAATTGCCGGGCGATCGATATGTTCAGATGTCATTTTCAGGCGTCCATTAAGGTGGTTTGTGGCAGCGTCAGCCCTTGCTGTTGCAGCGCCCAGGCAGCGCGCAGTGCCAGATGTTCTTTAAACGGCGCAGCGATCAGCTGCAAGCCTATCGGCAAGCCGCTGGCGGTTTGCAGCGGCACGGTACAGACCGGTAAGCCGAGGAACGAAATCGGCTGGGTTAGCATGCCCATGCTGGCGCGCGTCGGCAAATGCTGGCCGTTGATATGAATGGTTTCCTGGCCGATGGTGGTGGCGGTGCAGGGCGTGGCGGGCGCAATCAACACGTCAAACTGCTCAAACAGCGGCAGCACCTGCTGCTGGAAGTGGCGGCGGAAACGCTGGGCCTGCACGTACCACGCCGAAGGCAGCATCGCACCGGCCAGCAGGCGCTCACGCGAGTTGGGCTCGAACTGCTCCGGCTGCGTGCGCAGCATCGGCAGGTAGTGATTGCCGCCTTCTGCGGCGGTCATGATAAAGGCCGCCGAGCGTGCGATCTCCGCATTCGGCAAGGTCACTTCGTCGATTGCCTGCAGCGCTTTAGCTGCCACCGCCACGGCGGCACGCGCTTCATCGCTGCACCAGGTTGAGAAGAACCCGCCGAGTACCGCGCTGCGCACGCCTTCTGCGCCCTTGCTGAGCCCTGCGCTAGCTGGCGAGGCGGGCTGCGCGGCCTGGAAGGCATCGCTGGCATCGGCACCTTGCAAGGTGTCGTACACCAGGCTCAAATCTTCAACCGAACGGGCAAACGGGCCGATGTGATCGAGGCTGGCGACAAACGGATGGCTGCCGCTGCGCGACAGGCGGCCGAAGGTCGGCTTCAGGCCAAAGATGCCGCACAGTGAAGCGGGCACGCGGATCGAGCCATTAGTGTCGGTACCGAGCGAGAAGTGCACCAAACCCGCTGCCACCGCTGCCGCTGAACCGCCGGACGATCCGCCCGCCACGCGGGTTAAATCGCGCGGATTGCGCGTCGCGCCGTAATGGGTGTTTTCCGTGGTAAAACCATAAGCATAGGCATCCATATTCAGCATGCCGGAGAGCAGCGCGCCAGACTGACGCAGTTTGCTCACCGCCCACGCATCCTCGCGCGCCGCCGCGCGTGCGCTGAACAGGCTGGCACCGGCTAAGGTGCTGTGTCCGGCGACATCAAACAGGTTTTTCACCGCGTAAGGAATACCGGCTAGCGGCGGCAAGGTTTCACCGCGCTGGCGCAGCTGATCGATCTGATCGGCTTCGCGCAGCATGCGCTGACCGGTGACTTCGGTCCAGGCGTTGATCGCCTTATGCTGTTCAATCGCCGCCAGCGTGTTTTGCGCGATATCGCGGGCGCTGATCTCGCCCTGACTCAGCGCCTGCTGCAGGGCATTAATCGATAATGACGACAGTTTCATGGATGAAACACTCCCGCCACTTCCAGGCGATCGTCGAGCGGCAGCGCCATCAGCGGCTCGGCCATGGCGGCGATGCGGTTGAACTGCGTCAGCAGCTCGGCGCGGCGCGCATCATCCAGCTCCAGCGCCAGAATCTGCTCCATTTGGGCAATATAGGTGGCCCAATCCGGTTGTGAACTCATCAATAATCTCCGTTAGAAACCGGCGGCGCTGCCGTTGCTGCGCGGATCGAACGCGCCTTCCAGCATGCCGTTGTTGTGTCTGACGATCGCGCCCGCATGGCCGACCACTTCACTGAAATCGGGTAGCAGTTCAACCTCATGGCCGAGCGCACGCAACTGCTGCACTGTTTCCGGCGCGATGCGCGCTTCGAGCTTGAGCGAATCGGATGATTGTCCCCACGTACGACCCAGCAGCCAGCGCGGCGCGCTCACCGCCTGTTGCAACGGATGTCCCTGAATCACGTGACGGGTGAAAATCGCCGCCTGGGTTTGTGGTTGGCCGTCGCCGCCCATCGAACCGTACACCATGGTGCGGCCATCTTTGAGACGCGCGGCAGCGGGATTGAGGGTGTGGAACGGCTGTTTGCCCGGCTGCAGCGCCAGCAGATGATCGGGTTGCAGGCTGAAGGCGGCACCCCGGTTTTGCCAGGTGATGCCGGTGCCGGGCAGCACCACGCCGCTGCCGAATTCGTGATAGACGCTCTGGATAAACGAAACCGCTAATCCGCTGCTGTCCATCACGCCCATCCACACGGTATCGCCCGGCCCGCGCCCGGTGCCCCACGCAGCGGCTTGTTGATCGTCCACCTGCGCCGCCAGCGTGCTGAGGTGTTCCTCATCCAGCAGACGCTGCACATCAATGTCGATGTGGCGCGGATCGGTGATGTGCTTGTCGCGCAGCGCAAAGGCTTTTTTAGTGGCTTCAACGATGCGGTGCACGGTTTGCGCTTCATTGGCGTCAGCCATATTCAGCCGATCGGTAATGCCGAGGATCGCCAGCGACACCAAACCCTGTGTTGGCGGCGTCATGTTCCAGATATCGCCTTCACTGTGTGCCAGATGCAGCGGCGTGCAGCGGCGGGCTTTGTGCGTTTGCAAATCTTCGAGCGTGATTGGCATTCCCAGCGCGGTCATTTCGCGCGCCAGATGGTGCGCCAGTTCACCGCGATAGAAACTTTCCAGCCCGTGATCGCACAGCATGCTCAGCGTATTCGCCAGCGCCGGCTGGGTGAAGCGACTGCCGGCAAGCGGTACGCTGCCGTCCGGTAAAAAGGTGGCGGCAAAACCAGGTTGATGCTGCAACTCGTGCTGTTTGGCGGCGGTGGCGGCGGCTTGCGAGGCGGTGACCGGAATGCCGTCGGCGGCATAGCGAATTGCATCGCGCAGCAGACGGGTTAACGGCAGCGGCGTCGCGCCAAGTTCCTGCGCCAGCGTCAACGCTTCCTGCCAGCCGCTGACGGTACCCGCCACGGTTAAGGCGGCTTTCGGTCCGCGATGCGGAATCTGCGTTTCACCATGGTAGAAATCAAGATGTGCCAGCGAACCGGCTGCGCCGCTGGCGTCAATGGCGATGGGATCGCCGTTGGGCGGCACCACCAGCCAGAAGCCGTCGCCGCCCAAACCGTTCATGTGCGGGTAAACCACGGCGATGGTGGCTGCGGCCGCCACCATCGCTTCCAGCGCATTGCCGCCTTCGCGCAGTACGGCTAAGGCGCTTTCGCTGGCGAGATGGTGCGGCGTAACGGCCATGCCTAACGGCGCCATGTTGCTCTGTATCATAAAGAACTCTTTTTCTGGGTACGTGGTTAATGGGAAGCAAGAGCTGTTCCAGTTTTGAACGGACATCAATCTGGATCGATTTATGCTAGCTTGTGATGAAACGAAAGTTACAGGACCGATGATGAAACAACTTGATGAACGCCTTCGTAGTCACTATCCGCAACTGTCGCCGCAGGAGCAGCGCATTGCCGACTTCGTGTTTGACCACTTTGATGACCTGATCAGCTACAACAGCGCCGAGCTGGCGCGGCTGAGCGGTGTGTCGAAGGCCACGGTCAGCCGTTTATTCAAGCGTCTCGGTTACGAGAAATATAAGGACATGCGCGACGAGCTGCGCATCCTGCGCCAGAGCGGCATGCCGCTCACCGACAACCGCGATGCGGTGCAGGGTAACACCTTGCTGTCACGCCACTATAAGCAGGAGATGGCCAACCTGACGCAGTGGGTCAACAGCATCGATCCGCAGCAGTTTGGCGAGGTGATTAGCGCGCTGGGCGCGGCAAAACGGGTATTTATCATCGGCATGCGTAACGCCTATCCGGTGGCGCTGCACCTGCGTCAGCAGCTGATGCAGGCGCGTCCGCAGGTGCATGTGCTGCCGCAGCCGGGCCAGACGCTGGGCGAAGAGCTGGTGGATATCACGCCCGACGATATCGTGGTGGTGATGGCGTTTCGCCGCCGTCCACGCATCATTCGCCCGCTGATGCAGCAGCTGCAGCAGAGCAACATTCCCGTGCTGGCGCTGTGTGAGCCGCAGGCGCAGGGCATTATCACGCTGGCGCGCTGGCAGCTTTGCGCGCCGCTCGACAGCGTTTCCGCTTTCGATAGCTACGCCTCCGCCATGAGCCTGATTAACCTGTTGGCAAATGCGTTACTGCACGAAATGTTGTCGCAGGGCCGTCAGCGCATCCATCAAATTGCCGATCTTTATCAGCATCTTGACGAGCTGGAACACCGTTAACGGGCGCCATTATGGTGCATTGCACTAATTTTGATCGTTAATTCCAACGGGCGCAATGCCCTTTTTTGCTGCCTTCAACGCGGTAATTCCGCGTTTTTTCCCCTTTCTTCTCCCGGCACTGCGGTTGGCACATTAGTTGCAGAATGATTCATCAAGAATCTTTTGTTTCACGTAAACTCACCGGGGTGCATAATGAAAAAAGTATTATTAGCGGTAGCGGGCGCGGCATTGCTGATGGCGCAGGTCGGGAGTGCGATGGCCGATCAGCTGCAGGATATCCAAAAGCGCGGCGTGATCCGCGTAGCGGTTCCGCAGGACTTCCCGCCGTTCGGTTCTGTAGGTACAGATCTGCAACCGCAGGGCTACGATATCGACATGGCGAAGTATCTCGCTAATCAGATGAAACTGAAGTTGCAGCTGGTGCCCGTTTCCAGTGCCAACCGCGTGCCGTATCTGCAGACCGATAAAGTCGATCTGGTGATCTCCAGCATGGGTAAAAACGCCGAGCGTGAAAAAGTGATCGATTTCACCCGCGCTTACGCGCCGTTCTTCCTCGGCGTATTTGGTCCGAAAGGCGAAACGCTGAAAGATGCGGCAGCGCTGAGCGGCAAATCCATCGGCGTCACGCGCGGTGCGGTTGAAGACATGGTGTTAAGCGATATCGCCCCGAAAGAGGCGCAGGTGAAGCGTTATGAAGATAACAACACCACGCTGTCGGCCTACCTTTCCGGACAAGTGCAGTACGTTGCGACGGGCAACCTGGTGGTGGCGGCGATTGCGCGCCAGAACGCCGAAAAAGCGCCGGTTGCCCAGTTTATGCTGAAAGATTCACCGTGCTACATCGGCCTGAAAAAAGATGAGCCGGCGCTGAAAGAGAAAGTGAATGCGCTGATTGAGCAGGGAATCAAAGACGGCACGCTGAACAAGCTGTCGGAAGAGTGGCTGAAAGCGCCGCTGCCAGCGAACCTCGGCGCATAAAGTATGGCGCAACTTAACTTCGCCGATCTCTGGCCGCACTGGCCAGAGTTGCTGGCCGGACTGTGGGTCACGATTCAGATCACCGTGCTCGCCACCGTGGGCGGTGTCAGCCTCGGTATTCTCGGCGCGGCGCTGCGCAGCGGCAAACCGAGCTGGGCGAGCCGCATCTGGGGCCTGTACGTCGAGCTGATCCGTAATACGCCGTTTGTGGTGCAGCTGTTTTTCATCGTCTTTGGTTTGCCCAATCTGGGTCTGAAACTGACGGCGGGCGAAGCCGCGCTGCTGGCGATGTTGATTAACCTTGGCGCGTACAGCACCGAAATTATTCGCGCCGGCATTCAGGTGACGCCGCGCGGCCAGTGGGAAGCGGGGCGCGTGCTGGGATTGACCCGCACGCAAACCTTTATTCGCGTGGTGTTGCCGCCGTCGCTGCAGCGTATTTATCCGGCGCTGGTCAGCCAATGCATCATCGTGATGCTCGGCTCGTCGGTGGTGTCGCAGGTGTCGTACGAAGAGTTGACCTTCGCCGCCAACCTGATTCAGTCGCGCACCTTTTTGAGTTTTGAAGTCTATTTCGTGACCACGCTGATCTATCTGGCGTTGTCGATTGCCATGCGCCAACTGCTGCTGGCGCTGGGACGTAAATGGTTGGGAGCGCAGCCGGCATGATGACGCAATTTACCGACTGGGACATCCTGCGCAACCTGCTGCTGGCAGCGCGCTGGACAATTTTACTTTCGCTGGTGGCGTTTTTTGGCGGCACGCTGGTGACCTTGCCGCTGCTGTTTATGCGCCTGCTGAAACGTAAATGGCCGATGCGCCTGGTGCGCGCCTACACCGAGCTGTTTCAGGGCACGCCGCTGCTGATGCAGCTGTTCCTCGCCTTCTTCGGCGTCGGCTTGTTCGGCATCGACGTGGCGCCCTGGACCGCCGCCTCGCTGGCCTTAACGCTCTACACCAGCGCGTTTCTGGTGGATATCTGGTACGGCAGTATTCGCGCCCTGCCAAAAGGGCAGTGGGAAGCGTCGCGCTGTCTCGGCCTGACCTTTGGTCAAACGCTGTTTCGCGTGGTGGCGCCGCAGGCGATTCGTATCGCCATCGCGCCTACGGTTGGGTTTGCCGTGCAGGTGATTAAAGGCACCGCGCTGGCCTCGATTATCGGTTTCGTCGAGCTGACCAAAGCCGGCACCATTTTGAATAACGTGACGTATGAGCCGTTCAAGGTGTTTGGCCTGGTAGCGCTCGGTTACTTCCTGATGTGTTATCCGCTGTCGCGTTACAGCCAGTACCTGGAGAAAAAATTCAATGCCGCTCATCACCATTAATCAGGTACAGAAGTACTACGGCGATAACCACGTCTTGAAAGGTGTCGATCTCGATGTCGATCACGGCGAAGTGATCTCGATTATCGGCCGCAGCGGATCGGGTAAAAGTACCCTGCTGCGCTGCATGAACGGGCTGGAAGGTTATCAGGAAGGCAGCATCAAACTCGGCGGTATGACAATTACCGACCGCGAATCGCAGGCGCGTGAAATCAGCCGTTCGGTCGGCATGGTGTTCCAGAACTTCAACCTGTTCCCGCACATGACGGCGCTGGAAAACGTGATGCTGGCGCCGCGCCGCGTGCTGAAGAAAAGTGAAGCCGAATGCCGTGCGCTGGCAACGCAGATGCTGGAGAAAGTCGGCCTCGGTGAGCGCATCAATTACTATCCGGCCAATTTGTCGGGCGGTCAGCAGCAGCGCGTGGCGATTGCCCGTGCGCTGGCGATGCAGCCCAAAGTTTTACTCTGTGATGAGATCACCTCCGCGCTCGATCCCGAGCTGGTGGGCGAAGTGCTGAAAGTGCTGGAGCAGCTGGCCGCCGAAGGCATGACGTTGATTCTTGTCACCCATGAAATGAACTTCGCCCGCGACGTGGGCGATCGCGTGGTCTTTATGCATCAGGGGCGCGTCTGGGAGCAGGGCGACAGCAAAACGCTGTTCGCCAATCCGCAAACCGCGGAGCTGAAGCAGTTTATCTCTACCGTGCGCCTCTAAGCTTTCTTTAAGGAATACAACATGGATATCAGCCAATTTTCGCAAATCAATCCGCCACAGCGTCTGTTGATGGGACCGGGCCCGATCAATGCCGATCCGCGCGTGCTGCGCGCCATGTCGAGCCAGCTGATCGGCCAGTACGATCCGGCGATGACGCACTACATGAACGAAGTGATGGCGCTGTACCGTGGCGTATTCCGCACTGAAAACCGCTGGACGATGCTGATCGACGGCACGTCACGCGCCGGTATCGAAGCGATCCTGCTGTCGGCGATCCGTCCGGGCGACAAAGTGCTGGTGCCGGTGTTTGGCCGTTTCGGTCATCTGCTGTGTGAAATTGCCCGCCGCTGCCGTGCGGAAGTGCACACCATTGAAGTGCCGTGGGGTGAAGTGTTTACGCCGGATCAGATCGAAGACGCGATCAAAAAAGTGCAGCCGCGCCTGCTGCTGACGGTGCAGGGCGATACGTCCACCACCATGCTGCAGCCGCTGGAAGCGCTGGGCGCGATTTGCCAGAAGTATGGCGTGCTGTTCTACACCGATGCCACCGCGTCGCTCGGCGGTAACGCGCTGGAAACCGATGCGTGGGGCCTGGATGCGGTCTCCGCCGGGATGCAGAAGTGCCTTGGCGGTCCATCCGGTACGTCGCCAATCACGCTGAGCCCGCAGATGGAAGCGGTGATCCGCAAGCGCAAGTGCGTGGAAGAGGGCATCCGCACCGCCGATCATCAGGATGGCGACGACGAGATGATCTACTCCAACTATTTCGATCTCGGCATGATCATGGATTACTGGGGCCCGGAGCGCCTCAATCACCACACGGAAGCCACCACCGCGCTGTTTGGCGCGCGTGAATGTGCGCGTCTGATAATGGAAGAGGGATTAGATAACGGCATCGCGCGCCACAAGCTGCACGGCGATGCGCTGCTGAAAGGCATTCAGGGCATGGGCCTCGAAACCTTTGGCGATTTAAAACACAAAATGAATAACGTGCTCGGCGTGGTGATCCCGCAGGGCGTGAATGGCGATCAGGTGCGCAAGCTGGTGCTGGAAGATTTCGGTATCGAAATCGGCACTTCGTTTGGTCCGCTGCACGGCAAAGTGTGGCGCATCGGCACCATGGGCTACAACGCGCGTAAAGATTGCGTGATGCAAACCCTGAGCGCGCTGGAAGCGGTGCTGAATCATGTTGGCTTCCGCACCACGCAAGGCGCGGGGATGCAGGCGGCGTGGGATCTTTACGGGAGCCGCGCATGAATAAAAGCCTGATGACCGCCAGCGAGGCGCAGATCGCCGCCGCTCGCGTCATGGCGCGCTGTGATGCGCTGGCTGAGATCAGCGAAAGCGAAGATGGCCTGACGCGCGTTTATCTGTCGCCGGAGCAGCTGCGTGCCAACGCGCGCGTTGGCGAATGGATGCAGGCTGCGGGCATGACGACGTGGCAGGACGCGGTGGGCAACATTTGCGGTCGCTACGAAGCGGCGCAGGCGGGCGCGCGGGCGCTGCTGCTCGGTTCACATCTGGATACGGTGCGCAATGCCGGTCGCTACGACGGTATGCTCGGCGTGTTAAGCGCCATTGAAACCGTGCAGTGGCTACACGATCGGCAGCAGCGTTTACCGCTGGCGATTGAGATTGTCGGCTTCGGCGACGAAGAGGGCACGCGCTTCGGCATTACGCTGCTCGGCAGCCGTGGCATAACCGGCAGCTGGCCGGAAAGCTGGGTGACGCACCCGGATGGCAACGGCATCACCGTGGCGGAAGCGATGCAGGATGTCGGTTTCGATGCGGCGAAGATTCACGACGCGGCGCGTCAGGTCAATGACATCGCCGCCTATCTGGAACTGCATATCGAGCAAGGTCCGTGTCTTGAGCAGGAAGATTTGGCGCTTGGCGTGGTCACGGCGATCAACGGCGCGCGTCGTCTGAACTGCAGTTTTATCGGTGAAGCGGGTCACGCGGGCACCGTGCCGATGACGCATCGCAAAGATGCGCTGGCCGCTGCCGCTGAATGGATGGTGTTTATTGAGCACACCACGCAAGAGCACGATCCGCAGCTGGTGGCGACCGTCGGCACGCTGAGCTGCTTGCCGGGCGCGGTTAACGTGATCCCGGGTGAAGTGCAGCTGTCGCTCGACGTGCGCGGTCCGCAGGATGAGCCACTGGAGCGTTTACTCTCCACGCTGCTCACCCAGGCGCAGGCGATTGCGCTGCGTCGCGGCTTAACCTTCAGCGCCAACGAGTATTACCACATTGCCGCTACCGCCTGTGATGCGCGGTTGCAGCAGGCGCTGAGCCACGCGGTAGAAACCGTGCAAGGGCGCAGCCTGTCGCTGCCGAGCGGCGCGGGACATGATGCAATTGCTATCGCCGAGCGCTGGCCGGTGGGCATGCTGTTTGTGCGCAACCATCGCGGCATCAGCCATCATCCGGCGGAATCGGTACAAACCGCTGATGTGGCACTGGGCGTGCAGGCGTATCTGCAAGCGGTTTGCGATATTGCGCGCGCTAAGGAATAAAGATGGATTTGGTCAACTTTAATCAGCTTTCACCTCAAGCTGCGCAGGCGGCGATTGCGCACTGCGTGGCGATTCCCGCCTGGCAGCAGGCGCTGGTGGCGGCGCGACCTTTTGCCGACGTTGCGGCTTTACAGGCCGAAGCCGATCGTTTGGCGCAGCGGTGGCAAGCCGCTGATCTTGAGCAGGCGCTGAGTGCCCATCCACGTATTGGCGACAACGTGGCGGGCGCGGACAAAGAGGCCACGCTGTCGCGCAGTGAGCAGTCGGCGATGCAGCAGGCGGACGGCGCGCTGCAATTGTCGATGCTGGCGGGCAATCAAACCTATGAGCAGCGCTTTGGCCGGGTGTTTCTGATTCGTGCCAAAGGGCGCAGCGGCGAAGAGATGCTGGCGGAATTGCAGCGTCGGCTTAACAATGATGCAGCGAGTGAACAGCGTGAAGCGCTGGCGCAGCTGCGTGAAATTACCCTGTTGCGGCTAAAGGAGAGCATCACATGAGCACCATTACGACGCATATTCTCGATACCGCGCTGGGCAAACCGGCGATTGGCGTGGCGGTTTCGCTCGAGCAAAATAGCCCGGAAGGCTGGCTGCCGCTGGTGGAAGGCAACACCGACAGCGACGGACGCATTAAAGATCTGACGCCCGAACCGCTGGCGCCAGGTCATTACCGTTTGACGGCGGAAATTGGCGACTACTTTGCTGCCGAAGGGCGCGATGCGCTCTACGTGAGTGCGCAGATTGATTTCGTGATTGGCGCCACAGGCAGCCATTATCATCTGCCGTTTCTCATCTCGCCGTGGTCGTGGTCGACTTATCGCGGCAGCTGATAATGTGCGCCACTTCACGCGCTGCGCTTGAAAGCCAGTAACTATCAAAACCTTCGGTTCATCCAAATATATTCCTGACGAAAGTGCGGCTAATCTTAGTCGCATAGTAGAAAGCAATATGAAGCCAATGGAGCCGATAAACATGAGCACGCACGACAATAACGATAATGCAGCAGCCGCAGGCAAGTGCCCCTTTCATCACGGGGCGTCTGAAGAGAAGAGTGTTCTGGCGCGCGGCGCCGGTGGCGGGACATCCAACCGCGACTGGTGGCCTAATATGTTACGCGTCGATCTGTTAAACCAGCACTCCAACCGTTCCAACCCGCTTAGTGACACCTTCAACTACCGCGACGAATTCAGCAAACTGGATTACTCCGCGTTAAAAGCCGATATCCGCGCACTTCTCACCGATTCGCAATCCTGGTGGCCAGCCGACTGGGGCAGCTATATTGGGCTGTTCATTCGCATGGCGTGGCACAGCGCGGGTACTTATCGCACCATTGATGGTCGTGGCGGTTCAGGTCGCGGTCAGCAACGTTTTGCGCCGCTGAACTCATGGCCGGATAACGTCAGCCTCGATAAAGCGCGTCGCCTGTTGTGGCCGGTAAAACAGAAATATGGTCAAAAAATTTCCTGGGCCGATCTCTACATCCTGGCGGGTAACGTCTCGCTGGAAAACGCCGGCTTCCGCACCTTCGGCTTTGGTGCAGGTCGCGAAGACGTGTGGGAACCGGATATGGATGTGGATTGGGGCCACGAAACCGAATGGCTGGCGCATCGCCATCCAGAAGCGCTGGCCAATGCACCGCTGGGCGCTACCGAAATGGGCCTGATCTACGTCAACCCGGAAGGCCCGGAAGCCAGCGGCGATCCAAAATCAGCGGCGCCGGCGATTCGTGCCACCTTCGGCAACATGGGCATGAACGATGAAGAGATCGTGGCGCTGATTGCTGGCGGTCATACTTTGGGTAAAACCCACGGCGCGGCAGAAGCCAGCCATGTTGGCGTTGATCCTGAAGAGTCACCGATTGAAGCGCAGGGCCTTGGTTGGACCAGCAGCTATGGCAGCGGCGTGGGTAAAGATGCCATCACTTCAGGTCTGGAAGTTGTGTGGACGCAAACTCCCACGCAGTGGAGCAACTACTTCTTCGAGAACCTGTTCAAATACGAATGGGTACAGACACGCAGCCCAGCAGGCGCCATCCAGTTCGAAGCGGTTGATGCCGAAGCGATTATCCCGGATCCGTTTGATCCAGAGAAAAAACGTAAACCAACTATGCTGGTGACCGATCTGACGCTGCGTTTCGATGAAGAGTTCGGCAAGATTTCGCGCCGCTTCCTCAACGATCCGCAGGCATTTAACGAAGCCTTTGCCCGCGCCTGGTTCAAACTGACGCACCGCGATATGGGACCAAAAGCGCGTTACATCGGTCCGGAAGTGCCGAAGGAAGATCTGCTGTGGCAGGATCCGTTACCGCAGGCGATTCATCAGCCAACGC
Source organism: Pantoea sp. DY-17 (assembly GCF_019795975.1). NCBI lineage: Bacteria > Pseudomonadati > Pseudomonadota > Gammaproteobacteria > Enterobacterales > Erwiniaceae > Pantoea > Pantoea sp. DY-17. The sequence continues at coordinate 24,840 of NZ_JAIMIG010000001.1, forward strand.
CGGCTGATATCAGCGAGATTAAAGCGCGCATTGCGGCTTCAGGTCTGAGCGTCAGCCAGCTGGTTTCAGTGGCCTGGGCTTCAGCCTCCACCTTCCGTGGCGGTGACAAACGTGGCGGTGCCAACGGTGCGCGTCTGGCGTTAGCGCCGCAGAAAGATTGGGCGGTGAATGCCAGCGTAATCAATGATGTGCTGCCAATCCTGCAAAAGATTCAGCAGGAATCAGGCAAAGCATCGTTGGCCGATGTCATTGTACTGGCAGGTAGCGTAGGTATCGAACTGGCCGCTTCAGCCGCTGGCGTGGCAACGCAAGTGCCGTTCACGCCGGGCCGTGTGGATGCGCGTCAGGATCAAACCGACGTTGAGTCGTTCAACTTCCTGCAGCCGCTGGCCGATGGTTTCCGTAACTATCGCCGCAGCGCCAAAGGTTCTTCAACCGAAACGCTGCTGCTGGATAAAGCCCAACAGCTGACGCTGAGCGCGCCAGAATTGACGGTGTTGCTCGGTGGCCTGCGCGTATTGGGTACTAACTTCGACGGCGGCCAGCACGGCGTATTTACCGATCGCGTTGGTGTATTGAGTAATGACTTCTTCGTCAATCTGCTCGACATGCGTACCGCGTGGAAAGCCACCGATGAAAGCGAAGAGCTGTTTGAAGGTCGCGATCGTCTGAGCGGCGAAGTTAAGTTCACTGCGACACGTGCCGACTTAGTGTTTGGATCGAACGCTATTCTGCGCGCGCTGGCCGAGGTTTACGCCAGCAGCGATGCGAAGCAGAAGTTCGTGACCGACTTCGTTGCCGCATGGACCAAAGTGATGAATCTGGATCGCTTCGAGCTGTAATTTACAAATTTAAAAAAAACCCGGCTAGCCGGGGTTTTTTTATTACTTCAGCGTATACCCATCCGCATCGCGCCAAGCCGGGAAGCGTTCGCGGTAGGCTTGCAGCTCCTCCAGCGAAAGCTCCGCATCAAGACGCGCACGCGCAAAGGGCTCTCCACTCGCCAGAATCTCACCCAGCGGCGAAATAATCCGGCTGTCACCACTGTATTGATGCTGATTGCCATCGCTGCCGACGCGGTTACAACCGGCGACATAAGCCTGGTTTTCAATTGCACGGGCTAACAGCAGCGATTGCCAGTGCAGCGCACGCGGTGCCGGCCAGTTGGCGACATACAGCGCCAAATCGTAATCGTTGTGGTTACGCGAAAAAACCGGGAAGCGCAGGTCGTAGCAAATTTGCGGCAGAATCCGCCAGCCGCGCCACTCAAATACTTCACGTGTTTCACCCGCCACATAGTGCTGATGTTCATTGGCCATGCGGAACAAGTGACGTTTGTCGTACTGATGCAGCGTGCCGTCTGGCTCGACCAGCAAGAAGCGGTTCACCGCGCCTTTTTCCGTCTGGATTGCCGCGCTGCCGCCGACTAACGCATTGCTGGTTTGCGCGTGCGCGTGCAGCCACGCCACGACGTCATCCTGCGGCAGCGAACATTCGGCAGCTTCCATAGCAAAACCGGTAGTGAACATTTCCGGCAGCAGAATGATGTCGCGGCCTGCAATGCCTTTCAGCACACCGTCGAAATGACGCAGGTTAGCCGCGCCATCCATCCAGCTCAGGGTTTCCTGCAGAACGGTAATTTTCAAAGCTGACATAAGCGCTCCGCAGCGGCGTCGAGCGTCGCTTCCTGTTTGGCAAAGCACAGGCGAATCAGCTTGTGCGGGAAAGGTTCGGCGCAGAACACCGACAGCGGAATCGCCGCCACGCCGACTTCCTTGGTCAGCAGCTGGCAGAAGCTCACGTCATCCAGATCGGAAATGGCGCTGTAATCGACCAGCAGGAAGTAAGTGCCTTCACACGGCAGCAGCTTGAAACGGCTGGCGGAGAGCGCCTGGATAAAGCGATCGCGGCGCGCGCGGTAGAACTCCGGCAGTTCGCGATAGTGCTCAGGCGCCTGACGCAGCATGTCGGCAATCGCCAGTTGTGCCGGCGTATTCACCGAGAAGGTCAGATATTGATGTACCTTGCGGATTTCAGCGCTGATCGCCGCCGGGGCAATGCAGTAACCCACTTTCCAGCCGGTCATGTGGAAGGTTTTACCAAAGGATGACACCGCGATGGATCGCTGACGCAGTTCAGCATGCGCTAACACGCTGGCGTGGCCCTCTTCGGTGAAACAGATGTGCTCATACACTTCGTCGCTCAGCACATAGATTTCCTGCTCAGCAATCGCCTGCCACAGCTCGGCATAATCGCTTTTGCGCCACACGGTGGCGGACGGATTATGCGGCGTGTTCAGGATCACTAAGCGGGTTTTGCTGCTCAGCAGGCCGCGAAATTCGCGCCAGTCAACGCGGAAACCCGGCGGCTGCAGGGCGATGCGTTTCAACACGCCGCCCGCCAGTTGCACCGCAGGCGCGTAGCTGTCGTAGCTTGGGTCAAAGCAGATCACTTCATCACCTTGACGCACCAGCGCGGTGATCGCTGCGTACAACGCTTCTGTCGCGCCCGTCGTCACGGTGATATCGCTGTTGACGTCAGGCGTGTGGCCGTAAAGCGCGGCGGTTTTCTCAACAATCGCCTCACGCAGTGGCAGTACGCCGATCATCGGTGCATATTGGTTGGCGCCCTGACTCACGTGATGCGCCAGGCGCTCCTGCAAATAGCGCGGACCGTCAAAATCGGGGAAGCCTTGCGACAGGTTGATGGCGTTGTGCTGCTGAGCTAACGCACTCATTTGCGTAAAGATGGTAGTGCCGAGCGCCGGTAATTTGCTCTCGGGGATCAGGTTGTGCTGCGTCATTGTTTTATGGCCTTAAGCGCGAATGTCGTTGCGGAGAAACCCTGTGTTGCTGCCACTATAAACAGGATGTTAACATTTGGCAATCGAGACGCTTAGACGTCTAAACTAACCTGCGGAGTCGGTATAACGCTATGACGGATTTTCTTCCACTGGAACATTTAGTGGCCGCCTGCCACTGGATTGGTGGCAAAGGCTGGGCACCTGCGACCGGCGGTAATATGTCGGTGCGGCAGGATGCGGAGTATTGTCTGCTGAGTGCGTCCGGCAAAGATAAAGGCAGCCTGACGCGCGATGATTTTATCCAGGTTGAGATCGCTACCAACGCCGTGCCATCGGGCCGCACGCCTTCGGCGGAAACCGGCCTGCATACCTTGATTTATCGCCTGTTTCCGCAGGCGGGTGCGGTGCTGCATACGCACACGGTCAACTCGACGGTGCTGTCGCGGGTGGAGAAGGGCGATGCGCTGCTGCTCAGTGGTTATGAGATGCAGAAAACGCTGGCCGGACAGCAGACGCATCTGAACACCATCGCCATTCCCTTGTTCGATAACGATCAGGACATGACGGCGCTGGCGCAGCGCATTGAAGCTTTTGCCGCCGTTACGCCGCTGCAATATGGTTTTCTGCTGCGCGGCCACGGTTTGACCTGCTGGGGCAAGGACGTGAACGAAGCGCGTCGCCATCTGGAAGGTCTGGAATTTCTGTTTGAATGTGAACTGCAACGTCGCCTGCTGGAGGCCAAATGATCCGCGCCATTGTTACCGATATTGAAGGCACCACCAGCGATATCCAGTTTGTGCATCAGGTATTGTTCCCTTATGCGCGTCAGCATTTAGCGGCGTACGTGCGGGAAAATTATACCGATGAAAACGTCGCCGCCGCACTCAACGCGGTGCGTGCAGAATCCGCTGCGCCTCAGGCCACGCTGGAGGAGCTGATTACCACACTCACGAATTATATCGATGAGGATCGCAAGTCGCCGGGCCTCAAAGCCCTGCAGGGCATGATTTGGCGCGCCGGCTACGTTGAAGGCCAGTTCACCGGCCACCTTTATCCCGACGTGCTGCCGGCTTTTGCGCGCTGGCAGCAGCAGGGGATTGGCCTGTATGTTTATTCCTCGGGATCGGTCGCCGCGCAAAAACTGTTATTTGGCTACAGCGATGAAGGTGATTTAACCTCGCTGTTCAGCGGCTATTTTGATACCGGCGTCGGCGCGAAACGTGAAGCGCAATCGTATCGCAATATCGCCGAAAAAATCGGCCTTGCGCCTGCGTCATTGCTGTTCCTGTCGGATATTCATCAGGAGCTGGATGCGGCAGCGGATGCGGGCTGGCATACCGTGCAGTTAATTCGTGGCGCGGCGGATAACGCCAGTCGTCATCACCAGGTCAACGATTTTTCCCAGATTAAACCGGAGTCGATTTAACATGAGTGCATTGACCATTTTTACCGATACCGAAGCCCAGCAACCGGTGTGGCACAGCACCGATGCCGAGGCGATTCGCGAGCGTCTTAACGCGAAAAACGTGCGCTTTGAACGCTGGGAAGCCGATCGCGATTTGGGTGCGGATCCTGATGCAGAGACGGTGATCAACGCCTATCAACATGCGATTGATCGTCTGGTGGCCGAGAAGGGTTATCAGAGCTGGGATGTGCTGAGCATGCGTGCGGATAATCCGCAGAAAGAGGTGCTGCGCACCAAATTCCTTAACGAACATACGCATAGCGAAGATGAAGTACGCTTCTTTGTTGAAGGTTCAGGGCTGTTCTGTCTGCATCTGGAGGGCGAGGTGTATCAGATTTTGTGTGAGAAGAATGATCTGATCTCAGTGCCCGCTGGCACGGCGCACTGGTTTGATATGGGTTCTGAGCCGCACTTTACCGCGATCCGCATTTTCGATAATCAGGAAGGCTGGGTCGCGAATTTCACCGGCAATAAGATTGCTGATGCGTATCCGCGTTTGGCGTGATTTTTTGCCCTCACCCCGGCCCTCTCCCGCAAGCGGGCGAGGGAGAAAACCAAGCGTGCAGATTTGCTCGATCGGTTCCCTCTCCCAGTTGTGGGAGAGGGTTAGGGTGAGGGGAAAATCGCGCCTATTTACGGCAAAAATATCCCTTCCTCTACCTGCGCAGGCGTCACCACACCGGTATCCAGCACCCAACCGCTAATCAACGCCGCTGGCGTCACATCAAAGGCCGGGTTATAGACTGCTGCACTTTCCGGTGCCCACTGCACGCTACCAAAACTGCCTGCAACGCCGGTCACTTCGCTGGCGGCGCGCTGCTCGATAGGGATGGCGTCGCCGTTTGGACATTGACGATCCAGCGTGGTGTGCGGTGCGGCGACGTAGAACGGAATACCGTGATAGTGCGCCAGCACGGCCAGGCTATAGGTGCCAATCTTGTTCGCGACATCACCATTCGCTGCGATACGATCCGCGCCGACCCAAATAGCATCGACCACGCCGCGCGCCATTAGACTGGCGGCCATCGAGTCGGTAATCAGCTGATAAGGAATGTTTAACTCACCCAGCTCCCACGCGGTTAAACGGCCACCTTGCAGCAGCGGCCGCGTCTCATCCACCCAGACATTTTTCACCAAACCTTGCTGGTGGGCATAAGCGATAACGCCGAGCGCCGTGCCGACGCCCGCAGTCGCTAGCCCGCCGGTATTGCAGTGCGTCAGCAGCTGGCTGCCCGGTTTTACCAGCGTGCTGCCGGCGCGGGCGATGTTGTCACACAGATGCTTATCTTCGGCCACCAGACGCAGCGCTTCGCGGCTCAGCGCCGTGACGAAATCACTCTCGGCCAACGCATTTTTCATGCGATCAAGGTTATTCATCAGGTTCACCGCCGTTGGGCGCGCCGCGCGCAGCACCTCAAGCGCCGTCGCTAATTCCGTGCGCGCTGCGCCTTGCTCAGCCAGCAGCGCCAGCAGCAAACTGGCTGAGAGGCCAATCAGCGGCGCACCGCGCACGCGCAAGGCATGAATGTGTTCGACCAACTGCGTGACGCTGTGCGCGGGCAGCCAGTTTTGTTGTTGTGGCAGCGCCTGCTGGTCAAGAATCCACAATTGATTATCGCGGACCTCAAGGCTGGTGGTACGAAGTGTTTGCATGGTGTGAAATCCCTGTTGCGTTAATGCTGGCTATTGTGCCAACATGCGTAACGGATGTATAGACGTCTGAACGGCTTATTACTATCGATAATCGAGGAACAGGCAATGTCGCAATACCGTACGTTCAATGCTGCCGATGCTGTGGAATATGCTCAACAATTTGGCGGCGTGGACGATCCGTCAGCGCTGGTGAGCGCCGAGGAGATCGGGGATGGCAATCTCAACCTGGTGTTTAAAATTTTCGATAATCAAGGCCGCAGCCGCGTGGTGGTAAAACAGGCGCTGCCCTATGTGCGTTGTGTCGGCGAATCCTGGCCGCTCACGCTGGATCGTGCGCGTCTTGAAGCGCAGACGTTGATTGAGCACTACAAACATTGCCCGCAGCACACCGTTAACGTCACTCATTACGATGCCGAATTGGCGGTGATGGTGATGGAGGATCTTTCCAGTCATCGTATCTGGCGGAGCGAATTGGTGAAGGGCGCGTATTATCCGCAGGCCGGTCGTCAGGTTGGCGAATATCTGGCGCAGACGCTGTTCCATACCTCCGATTTCTTCCTGCATCCGCATAAGAAAAAAGCCGAAGTAGCGCGTTTCATTAATCCGGAAATGTGCGAAATCACCGAAGAATTATTCTTCAACGATCCGTTTATTGACCATGAGCGCAACAAATATCCTGCGGCGCTGGAATCGCTGGTGGTCAGCCTGCGCAGCGACGATGCGCTAAAAATCGCCGTGGCCGGTCTCAAACACCGTTTCTTCGCCGATGCGGAAGCCTTGCTGCATGGCGATGTACACAGCGGTTCCATCTTTGTCGCCGATGGCAGCCTGAAAGTGATTGATGCGGAGTTTGGTTACTTTGGGCCGATAGGTTTTGATGTCGGCAGCGCGATAGGCAACTTGCTGATCAACTACTGCTGCCTGCCGGGCTTGCTGGCACCGCGTGAGGCAGCAGAAGGGCGTGAACGTCGTCTGAGTGACGTGCAGGATATTTGTAATCAGTTTGCCAGCCGCTTCCTGGAATTGGCGAAAGAGAAAACCCGCGATGTGGCGCTGGCCTATCCCGGTTACGCCGAATCTTTCCTGCGCAAAGTGTGGCGCGATACCTTGGGTTATTGCGGTACCGAGTTGATCCGCCGCACGGTGGGAATGTCTCACGTTGCGGATTTCAAACAGATTGAAGATGAAACCATGCGCACCGAGTGTATTCGCAGCTGTATCACGTTGGGACGCACGCTGATTCTGGCTGCCGATCATGTTGCTGATGTGGATGCGCTGATTGCGCGGATTCGTCAGGCGGGTTAATGCTGGTGTCGGGAAATCAAGCAGGGGCTGCAGAATAACCGGCTGACGCTGCGCAGCAAAAAACCAGATAGTCAAACTGCGGGGCGACGGGAGAGGTCATTCCCGAGAGTGGAGAAAGAGAGGCCCTGGAAGTACCCGACAGCCAAAAGAAAAAATGCCAGTCAGGCTTAACTGACTGGCATTAGCCCCGTTTCCGGGGCTTTTTTTATTTCACGTTTGAGCTGGATTTTTTAGCTTCATAACGATGCGTTCAACACCCGGCTCATTCGGTAACAGCTGAAGGGACGATTCAATGACAGTAATTTTCCCTGCGTTGATTTCATCCAGGCGGCCACGCACAATCTTATCGGTGTGAACGTTTAAGTCGATGCTAAAAACATCAGCGCTTGCGATCATTTTGTCACGTTCAGACTGTGGCAAGGCATAAAATTCTTCGAAGTTCTTTGGAAAAGCTTTATTTGCTGAGTGAAAGTTAATTACTAACGGATTACGCAGAAGGACGTTCGTTCCATGCGTCCGTGTACTGGATATTACCATCCACGATACGCCAGGTGATTTTTTCATACTGCAGACTGACGCTTTCCGTGTGGTTCAGCTTGTCATTGCCCGACAGTTTTGTGTTGGCCACGCCGCAGTTAACGCCGGTGACTTTCACGTTTTCCATCAGCACGGTGTAATAGCACACCTCTTGGCCCGCATCGCTGATGCTGTAGAAACGAATTTCGGCGCTTTTCAGCGTCTGGCCGGTGGCCGCTGCTTTATAGAGATAAGGCGTTGAGCTATCCACCTCTTTCTCGATCATCATTGATGAATGCTGGCGCGTGCCGGTTATTTTGCCGTTAGCGGTGTCTACCGGCAGGTTAATACCGTGGCTCAGGCCGATAATTTCAATGCTGCCTTCACGTTCGTGAACATCGACAGAACCTCTAATATCCGCGCCACCATCGTCTTTAAGCCACATATACGGAGGAATTGGCATTTATTTGCTCCTTATTTTTTTGATTAACTTCATTGTTAAAATGTAAATAACAACCGTGATGGGAATCACTGTGCATACGGACATGTAGAAATAGATGTCGTAAAAACGATCCGCTCCAATCTCTTCATTCCCGTAGATCATTTGGCCGATTTTCAAGGCTAATTGTTCGTTAAACCATAACTCTGGCGGGCCCAGAGTACGGGCGACAACGAGCATCAGCGCGAGAAAAAAAGCGACTTTGGCCGCTTTACGGGCAAGTGTTTGAATAACCACCGGCAACCACCTCAATGTATCCGCGCGCCATTAAATTTTTCATGCAAGGAACCGGGATCGACGCTGTTCTCAGAAGGGCATTACGAATTAGCGCATAGTCTGAATTAAGGTGGAGAGTTATACATCCTTCAGATACGCGGCCGGGATGGAGGCGAAATAATCCGCGTTTGACGTCATTAATCCACGTTTCATCATCAATGCTCAGATCGTCACGATATAAAGCAAACCATTCGTCGCGATCAAATTCAGCACCGTTAAAAACGCGGTTATATAAATCCTGTGACTTTGCCTTAGCCCATGACAGCAGGCCACCCCTCCCACGCTCAACAATCCAGTATTTACCCGGTGGGATAGGCCCAAAGTTTGGGACGGCCATACATGCAGGAATATTTCTGTAGGCACCTTTCCCGGAAAACGCCATGAAGACGCCCACGCCATACAGATTCAACGGCACGAAATCTGCGCCGTTCAAAATCATCTTACCGATAATTGGCATCGTTAATCCCTAACCTTTAATCCATGTAGTCACTGATGTTTACGTTACATCCCTCAGATTGTCCGGACCAGAAATAATTAGAGTTGGTAATCAATAAAGCTTTTACGATCACGCTTTGCTATTGGCGTTGTTAAAACAACAACGAGAGATAGAGAATCTCAACGAACAACCCCCCCTTTCGCGCAAGACGTGCGACACAAACAGGATATTCGTTATGTCGCAGACGCTGACCGATCAGGATTTTAAGAACGCCGCCACCAAACTCAGCTGCAGTGAAGCCGCCGTGCGCGCCGTCGCCGAAGTAATGAGCTCCGGTATCGGGAAATCAAGCAGGGGCTGCAGAATAACCGGCTGACGCTGCGAAGCAAAAAACCAGATAGTCAAACTGCGGGGCGACGGGAGAGGTCATTCCCGAGAGTGAAGAAAGAGAGGCCCTGGAAGTACCCGACAGCCAAAAGAAAAAATGCCAGTCAGGCTTAACTGACTGGCATTACTCCATGCGGAGGCTTTTGTGTTTTAAGCGGCTTCACTGGCCCGCGGGTTGGATTTCGTCTGCGGCTTTGGCACCGCCAGCGCTTCCGGCGCGAAATCATCGACGTTAATCGCTTTCAGGCGGCTGGCTTCCGCACGGATCAAGACCTGCGCTTCGCTCTCATCAATCCAGCCCGCTTTCAGGCCCTCTTGTGCTAGCGCATCCAGTCGGGTAAATGACAGATGCTTTTTCTGCTGCTTGCATAAACGATCGTGAATCACTTCGGCGGCCATCACATCCTGCAGCGCCTGCTCCAGCTGACCTGCAGGATTATGTGCGCTTGGTGCCAGATATTGGCCGCGGCCCAAACGGGTACGGGTCGCAGAAGGCAGCTGCAGCAGTTTCGCCAGCTTGTGGTCCAGTTTATCTGACGGTGCCGGGCAGTGATGACCGCCGGCGAAAATCACCAGTCGCAGCGCACCGGCCACCATGCGGTTCGGGAAGTTACGCAGCAAATCATCCATCGCCACTTCGGCCTGATGCAGCGCATCCTGCACGCCCCAATGTACCAGCGGCAAATCGGCTTCGTTACGGCCTTCATCGTCATAGCGCTTCAGGGTGGCGGAGGCCAGATACATCTGGCTCAGCACATCGCCGAGACGCGCCGAGATACGTTCACGACGTTTCAGGCTGCCGCCCAGCACCGCCATCGATACATCTGACAGCAGCGCGAGGTTGGCGCTCAAACGGTTAAGGTGTTGATAGTAGCGGCGCGTGGCGTCGCGGGTTGGTGTGGCGCTAGTGCGGCCGCCGGTTAAGCCTAGCCACAGGCTGCGTACTTTATTACTGCCTACGTGGCCAATATGGCTGAACAGCGCGCGGTCAAAGGTCACCAAATCGTTTTTCGCTGCGGCGTTCATCTCTTCCAGCACCCATGGATGGCAGCGGATCGCGCCCTGGCCGAAGATGATCATGCTGCGCGTCAGGATGTTAGCGCCTTCCACGGTGATGGCGATCGGTGCGCCCTGATAAGCCCGCGCCAGGAAGTTGTTTTCGCCCAGCATAATGCCTTTACCGCCAGCGATATCCATCGCGTCGATAATCGCGCGCTGACCGCGATGGGTGCAGTGATACTTCACAATCGCCGATAGCACCGCCGGTTTTTCACCGAGCATAATGCCGCTGGTGATTAGCGTTGCGGCGGCGTCCATCACGTAGGCATTACCGGCAATGCGCGCCAGCGGCTCTTCGATCCCTTCCATCTTGCCGATAGAGACTTTGAACTGACGGCGGATGTGCGCATAGGCACCGGTCGCCAGCGCAATACTTTTCAGGCTGCCGGTAGAGTTTGAAGGCAGCGTGATGCCGCGACCGACTGAAAGACACTCCACCAGCATGCGCCAGCCCTGGCCGGCCATGGATGGGCCGCCGATGATGTAGTCGATGGGTACGAAAATGTCTTTACCGCGCGTCGGACCGTTCTGGAACGGCACGTTGAGCGGGAAGTGACGTTGGCCGATCTCTACGCCAGGCGTGTGCGTTGGGATCAGTGCGCAAGTGATGCCAAGCTCTGTAGTCTCGCCCAGCAGATGATCCGGATCGGAGAGTTTGAACGCCAGGCCTAACACGGTGGCAATCGGTGCCAGCGTGATATAGCGCTTGTTCCAGGTAAGACGCATGCCCAGCACTTGCTGACCTTGCCACTCGCCCATGCACACCACGCCGGTATCGGGAATCGCGCCGGCATCCGAACCCGCTTCCGGGCTGGTCAGGGCAAAGCACGGGATCTCATCACCGCGCGCCAGACGCGGCAGGTAATGATCTTTCTGCTCATCAGTGCCGTAATGTTGCAGCAGTTCGCCGGGGCCGAGTGAGTTCGGTACGCCAACGGTGATCGCCAGAATGCCGGAGACGCCCGCCAGTTTCTGCAGCACGCGCGCCTGCGCATAGGCGGAGAATTCCAGGCCGCCATACTCTTTCTTAATGATCATGGCGAAGAAGCGATGCTGTTTCAGATACGCCCACAACTCCGGCGGCAGATCGGCCATTTCATGGGTGATTTCGAAGTCGTTCGCCATGCGGCACGCTTCTTCGACCGGACCATCGATAAAGGCCTGCTCCTCTTCGGTCAGGCGCGGCTGCGGATAGTTGTGCAGCTTCTGCCAGTCCGGTTTGCCGCGGAACAGGTCGCCTTCCCACCATGTGGTGCCAGCATCGATCGCCTCTTTTTCGGTGCGCGACATCGGCGGCATCACTTTCTGGAAGCTGTGCAGCGCCGGTTTCGAGAACAGGCTGCGACGCATGACCGGCAGGTTAAATGGCAGCAGAATAATCGCCAGCGGCAGCAGCATCCATAGCGTCCATAAGTCAGCGGCCGCCAGTGCGCCGGTCCACAGCAGCAGAATTATGCTGCTCAGCTGAAGCGAAATTTGGTGGTAGAACAACACGCTAAGCAGGATTAGCGTCGCAACGATTGAGGCAACCAACATAATGAACCACTCCATAAGTAGTAAGAGGTCTGACCTGTTATGGGTGTAGGTTTAGAATATGGGGCAAAATTTATCAATCTGTTTACATCGCAATTACAACACATCTCACAAATTCGTTGCACGATGCGCAACAACTGCCAAACTTCCTCGAGACGTCGCGCTTTTCCTTATGGCAGGCGCTTTGCGGCTTAGCCCCATTCCGTTAAACTTGCCGGGTCAATCTTTCCTCTAAAGGACATCTCTATGTATCAGGACATTATTCGCTCAGAACTCAATGAAGCAGCCGATACGCTCAACACGTTCCTGAGTGACGAAGCCAACATTCACGCCATTCAGCGCGCCGCAGTTCTGCTGGCCGATAGCTTTAAAGCGGGCGGCAAGGTGCTCTCCTGCGGTAACGGCGGCTCGCACTGCGATGCGATGCATTTTGCTGAAGAGCTGACTGGACGCTACCGTGAAAACCGTCCTGGCTACCCGGCGATTGCCATTTCTGATGTCAGCCATCTGTCGTGCGTTAGTAACGATTTTGGTTATGACTATGTGTTCTCGCGCTATATCGAAGCGGTAGGCCGTGCAGGCGATGTGCTGCTGGGTCTTTCTACGTCCGGTAACTCTGCCAACATCATCAAAGCCGTGGAAGCTGCGCGCGCGAAAGGCATGAAAGTGATTACTCTGACCGGCAAAGATGGCGGCAAGATGGCAGGTTCCGCGGATATCGAAATTCGTGTGCCGCACTTTGGCTATGCCGACCGCATTCAGGAGATCCACATCAAAGTGATCCATATTCTGATGCTGTTGATTGAAAAAGAGATGGTTAAGTCATGATGCGTTCCTCTCGCCGCGCGCGAGAGGATCTAACTTAAGGCGGTTGCTATGTGCGAATTGCTCGGGATGAGCGCCAATGTCCCCACGGACATCTGTTTCAGTTTTACCGGTCTGGTGCAGCGTGGCGGTGGAACCGGGCCGCACAAAGATGGTTGGGGCATCACGTTCTACGAAGGAAAAGGGTGCCGCACCTTCAAAGATCCGCAGCCGAGCTTTAACTCGCCGATAGCCCGTTTGGTGCAGGAATACCCGATCAAATCGCATTCGGTGGTGGCGCATATCCGCCAGGCGAATCGCGGTGAAGTGTCGCTGGAAAATACCCATCCGTTCACGCGTGAGCTGTGGGGCCGCAACTGGACCTACGCACACAATGGTCAGCTCAAAGGTTATCGTCAGCTGGATACCGGGCCATTTCGTCCGATTGGTGAAACCGACAGCGAGAAAGCATTTTGCTGGATGCTGCACAAACTAACCGAGCGCTATCCACGCACGCCGGGCAACTGGCCAGCGGTGTTCCGCTACATTGCCGAGCTGGCAGCAGAAATGCGTGAGAAGGGCGTGTTCAACATGCTGTTATCGGATGGGCGCTATCTGATGGCGTTCTGTTCGACTAATCTCTACTGGATTACGCGCCGGGCGCCGTTTGGCAAAGCGACGTTGCTTGATCAGGATGTGGAAATTGATTTTCAGCAGCAGACCACGCCGCAAGATGTGGTGACGGTGATTGCTACGCAACCGCTGACGGGCAATGAAACCTGGCACCGGATAGTGCCAGGCGAGTGGGCACTATTTTGCCTGGGTGAGCGCCAGGAATGATTTCGAGGCAGCATCCGGTGTAGCGATCACCGGCGTGCTGTTCACCGCATATTGGCCGGTGGCCGTCACGTTCACGGTAGGCGGCACACGGTACTTAGCGAAGTACGCATAGCCCGGCTGCAGTTCACGCCAGAAGTTAATGTACGTCGAGTATTTATGACGCTGCATATTGCTGTCTGTCATGCGGAACGGATAGATATTGACCTGAATCTCCTGCTGACCATTACGCAGCGCGGCGTTGGTGTAGGCGAAGATCTCATCCATCGATGCATCCGTCATTGCGTAGCAGCCCACTGACACGCAATCTCCGTGAATCATTAAATAGTTACCGTTATAGCCTTTAGCGCGATCGTACTGATTGGGAAAACCGGTATTAATAGCGCGATAAAAACGGCTATCCGGTTTTAACTGGTTCAGCTTAACGTTATAAAAGCCTTCCGGACTTTTGAAATCGCCCTGACGACGTTTAGGTCCTAAACCGCCAGAGAAATTACAGATGCGATAGCTGTCCAGCAGACGATATTCATTCCCGATTTTGCCGTACAGTTCCAGCGTACGTTCTTCCTTGAAAATCTGAATAAAAACGGGGGTGCCAATTAGTTGTTTCTTTAACTCTTTGCTCACCGGAGCCAGCGGTTGCGTAGGCTCGGGGTTCATTGCCCAGCTAAGGAGCGGCATAAGAATCATCGCAAGCGTTAATGCGATTCTGCCCATTCTGTAGATACCTTGATGTGGAGAGAGACGATGACGCTGTGCGTCCGGGTATTGCATTATCGGAAATATCCGCTATCGCAGCGCAACATTAACATTGTCTGGCTTTTAATCAAGCCAGTGTCCGAGAAAATGGCGCGTTCCTAAAAGGAATACGACCACTAATTTGTAAACTTTAATCTCGCTCTCAACAAATATTGCCGATATTTTTCGCTGCTGTATACTTATCCAGTACCTGGGAGGGCGTATGCGCAAAATTATTCATGTCGATATGGACTGCTTTTATGCAGCGGTTGAGATGCGCGACGATCCCTCTTTACGTGATATTCCTATCGCCATTGGCGGCAGCCGCGTGCAACGTGGCGTGATCAGCACCGCGAACTATCCGGCACGTAAATATGGCGTGCGCAGCGCGATGCCGACCGGCATGGCGCTGAAACTCTGCCCGCATCTGCGGCTGCTGCCTGGCCGCTTTGATGCCTATAAAGAAGCCTCCCGCCAGATCCGCGACATCTTCTCACGTTACACCTCGCTGATTGAACCGTTGTCGCTGGATGAAGCCTATCTGGATGTGACCGACAGCCTGCACTGCCATGGCTCGGCGACATTAATGGCGCAGGCTATTCGCACCGATATCCTGCGTGAAACCGGGTTGACCGCTTCCGCCGGCATCGCGCCGATCAAGTTTCTCGCCAAGATCGCTTCCGATCTCAACAAACCCAACGGGCAATATGTGATTACGCCGGACGCGATGTCCGATTTTCTACTGACGCTGCCGCTCAGTAAAATTCCTGGCGTGGGTAAAGTGGCGACTAAAAAGCTGGAAGAGATGGGCTTGCGCACCTGCGCGGATGTGCAGCGCGCCGATTTGGCGCTGCTGCTTAAACGCTTTGGCAAGTTTGGCCGCATCTTGTGGGAACGCAGCAACGGCGTGGATGAGCGCAATGTGGTGGTTGAGCGCGAACGCAAATCGCTCGGCGTTGAACGTACCCTGATGGAAGATATTCACAGCTGGGAGCAGTGTCTGGAGATTATTGATTTTCTCTATGCGGAGTTGGATCGCCGCTTAACCGCCATCAAGCCGGATAAGCAGATCGCCCGACAAGGCGTGAAACTGAAGTTCAATGATTTCCAGCAAACCACGCAGGAGCACGTTTGGCCGGTGCTAAATAAAGACGACATGATCGCGGTGGCGCGTCAGGCGTGGGATGAACGCAGAGCAGGGCGCGGCGTACGGCTGGTGGGATTGCATGTCACGATGGTGGATCCGCAGTTGGAGCGGCAGTTGGTGTTGGGGTTGTGAGATTGTGCGCGCTGCCCCTCATCCCGGCCTTCTCCCGCCAGCGGGAGAAGGAGTAAAACAAACCGCGCTAATCGGTTCTTTCTCCCACTTGTGGGAGAGGGTTAGGGTGAGGGAAAACTACTTCTTACCGTACTTCGCTTCCAGCGTTGCAAACCACGGCGCGATGAAATCGTTATTTTCGCCCCAGCCTGGAATGATCTTATTCAGCGACGCCACGTTGACCGCGCCTTGCTGGCTATTCAACTGCTGCTGAGAAATCGATGACGCTTTAAACTCGTAAGTCGCCGGTGTGGTTTCGCCTGCAATCTTGTTCGCCACCAAACGCATATTCACCGCGCCAATGGTTTTTGGATCCACCGCTACGGTTTGTACCCAAGGACTGTTCTTTTCATGCATCAACTGCAGATCCTGATTGGACACGTCGATGCTATACAGTTTGATCTCGGTACGACCATTCTCCTGCAGGGCTTTATACGCGCCCTGGCTGAAGGCATCCCACGAACCCCAGATCGCATCGATCTTGCCTTTCGGGTATTTCGCCAGAATCGCGCCAATCTTGTTGGCGGTATCGCCCTGTACGTCGGAAGAAACCGCGCCAATCGACTCCAGCTGATGAATGCCCGGATTCTCTTTCAGCAACTTCTCATACACCACCTGACGACGATCCATCGCCGGGAAACCGGCCACCCACAGCTTGACGATATTCGCCTTGCCGTTGAAGTCTTTAATTAAGCTGCCGAGTGATTCCTGCGCCAGCGAAGCATCATTCTGCGCCGTCACGGTGACGCCCTCTACCGGCGTATTAACCGGCGTATCAAACACCGACAGCTTGATGCCCGCTGCGGCAATACGCTGCACCAGCGCCGTGGAGTAGGGATCTTTACCGTGCGACAGGATAATGCCGTCATATTTCTGGCTAATCGCCTGGTTAACGAAATCCTGGAAGCGCGCATCGTCGCCATTGCTGAGGAAAGTGCTGACCTTAAAGCCCAGCTGGCGGCCTTGCTGAATCGCACCGGCGACAAACTGCGTGGTGTTATCGTCCGAACCCAGGTTGCGGATGATGGCGATGCGTACCGGGCCTTCATGGTTAGCGATAACCGCAGGCACTGCGGCATCGGCGAAGGCGGCGCTGGCGTTGAGCAGGCTAACCGCCAGCAGCGAAAGGGTAATTTTTTTCATTATGATCTCTTTCTGATTAAACGCGCCTTAACGGCGCTGGATGTAAGTCATCGCCAGCGCCAGCGCCAGTACCAGACCTTTAATAATGTCCATCGCGTAATAGGGCACCGACAACATCACCAGCCCGTTCTGCAACACACCAAGAATGATGGCGCCCACCAAGGTACCCAGCGCATTCGGTTTGCCCGAACCGGCCAGTGAGAAGCCGATCCACGCTGCGGCAACGGCATCCATCAGATAACCGCCGCCGGCATTCACCTGCGAAGAGCCGATGCGTGATGCCAGCAAAATGCCGCCCAATCCAGCCAGCAGCGAGGCAAGCACATACGCCAGCACGCGATAGCGCGTGGTACGAATACCGGAGAGACGCGCCGCTTCAGGATTGCCGCCCAGCGCATACATACGACGGCCATGCTTGGTCAGCGACAGCGCCAGCTGTGCCACAATGGTGACCACCAGCATAATAATCACGATAGTCGGCACCTGGCCGAGCAGACCAAAGGCGGCAGGAATGGTGCCTTCGGCCATGTCGCCGCTCGGCAGCACCATGTTCTCGGTAATGGAACCGCCAAAGCTGTAGGTCATCGCCACGCCCTGAATCACAAACAGCGTGGCGAGGGTGGCGAGCATGTCGGGAATACGTAGCACCACAATCAGGAAGCTGTTGAACAAGCCAACCAGCGTACACAGCAGCAGCGTAATAATGATGGCTTCGGTGGTGCCAAAGCCGTGCCAGACGAATAGCGAAATCACCAGCGCATTGGCCAGCGAAGCGGTGGATCCCACCGACAGGTCAAAGCCGCCAATGGTCAGCGAAATCGACACGCCAATCGCAATCACCGTGACGATGGCAATCGAGCGCAGGATGTTAATGATGTTGGTCGGTTCGAGGAAGCTGTCCGAAGCGAGACCAAATGCGGCAATCAAAATCACCACGGTCAGCAACATGCCCCACTTATAGAGGAAATCAAAAAGCTGATGGCGCAGAGAAGGCTGCGAGTTTAGGGATAGTTCTTTGCTGCTCACGCAGGTGTTCCTCCGGTGGAATAAAGCAAAAGTGCCTCTTCTGTGGCGGTGTTGCCTTCCATCTCTGCCACAATGCGCCCATCCCAGAGCACACAAATGCGGTCGCACAGACCGACCAATTCAGAAAACTCGCCCGAGGCATAAATGATGCCTTTGCCCTCACGCGCTAAGCCATCGATCAACGTGAACAGATCGGTTTTGGCTTTGATATCGACGCCTTTGGTCGGCTCATCAAAAATCAGCACATCGGCGTTGTTGCGCAGCCACTTGCCAATCGCCACTTTCTGCTGGTTGCCGCCCGACAAACGACGCAGGATTTGCCCCGGTCCGGTGGTGCGCACATTCAGGCGCTGAATCACCGCTTCCGCCCAACGCCACGCCTGGCGATGACCAAACAGGCTCCAGCGCGAGAAGCTGTTATCGGCGCTGATGCTCAGATTCATGCTCACCGGTTCATCGATGAAAATGCCCTCTTTGCGGCGCTCTTCCGGCACCAGCGCCATGCGGTTTTCTACTGAATCATGTGGTGAACGCGGTCGCCACGGTTTGCCGTGCAGTTCGCCCTTTGTCACGCGGCTTTTGCTGGCACCAAACAGCGCTTTACACAGCTCGGTTTTACCGGCACCCGCCAGACCAGCAATGCCCAGAATCTCCCCTTTGTGCAGACGCAGCGAAATATCCTGCAGTAGCCGATCGTCGTGTAAGCCTTCCACCGACAGCAGCAGCGGCAGAGTCGCACGGGCGCGACGCGGCGGAAAAACATCATCGAGCCGATGTCCGAGCATTTTTTCCACGATCTGCTCGCCACTCAGCGCCGCCATCGGGCTGCTTTCAATCAGACGACCATCGCGCAGCACCGTTAAGCGGTCGCAAATTGCTTTCAGTTCGTGAATGCGGTGCGAGATAAACACCACGCCAATGCCGCTGGACTGCAAGCGGCGCACCACGGTAAACAGGCGCTCGCTCTCATGCTGATCGAGCGGGGCGGTGGGTTCATCCAGGATCAGAAAGCGGCAGTGATGGGACAGGGCGCGCGCCAGCAGGATTTGCTGCTTCTCTGCCAGCGAGCAGCGCTCC
This sequence comes from Pantoea sp. DY-17, assembly GCF_019795975.1. Lineage (NCBI taxonomy): Bacteria > Pseudomonadati > Pseudomonadota > Gammaproteobacteria > Enterobacterales > Erwiniaceae > Pantoea > Pantoea sp. DY-17. The sequence goes on from NZ_JAIMIG010000001.1 coordinate 43,715, forward strand.
ACCAAACGGTTGACGTCGATGTTCACTTCCAGCTGCGCCAGTAACGTACGCGCCTGGCGGCGAATCTCGCGCCAGCTGTAGACGTGACCCGGTTCGGCTAAACGATCGAGCAGAATGTTTTCGGCCACGCTGAGCTGTGGCACCAGCGCCACATCCACTTCCTGTTGGACCAGATGAATGCCGAGCTTTTTGGCATCGCGCGGTGAGCGAATAGTGACCGGCGCATCATCCAGCAGAATCTCACCGCTGTAATGATCGTGTGCGCCAGCCAGCACCGCCATCAGCGTAGATTTTCCGGCGCCGTTAGCGCCCGTCAACGCATGCACCGAGCCGCCTTCAGTCAGAAAATCCACCTGCGCGAGCGCGGCGAAACCGCCAAAGGCAATGGAGATATTACGCATCTCCAGGCGGTTGATCGCACTCATTGAACCGGGCCTTTAATTAGTTGAGTTGGGGGCATTTTTTCCTGAACCATCACTCTCGGCAACGAACGAAAGGGCATAAGCTAGCACGAAATCTTATTAGCCATCCAGACATCTGGACGTTATGGCGGCTAAATCTGGTTTGATGGAAAGATTTGGGTTAACCGAGAGGTGTAATCGTATTTATTCAGCGGGATGTGCTGTTTGTAGATTTGCGCAATAAATTGCGCCGCTACGGTATTTACAGCGTTTTATTTCCACACCTTTCACACGTCACTTTTGTAGCGGCGCAATTTATTGCGCAATAATTCGCAGGCATAAAAAAACCCGACCGAAGTCGGGTTCATCGCGAAAGCGCAATCTTACGCTTTTTCTGGCACCACGCTGAGCAGCGCGGTCAGCAGTTTCCAGTACAGACCCACGCTTTCAATGTGAACCTGCTCATCCGGCGAATGCGGGCCGGTGATGGTTGGGCCAATCGACACCATATCCATGTTTGGATACGGCTTCTTGAACAGACCACACTCCAGACCGGCGTGAATCACCTGAATGTTCGGCGTTTTACCAAACAGCGCTTCATAAGTTTTACGCGTCAGCGCCATCACCGGTGAATCGGCATCAGGCTGCCAGCCCGGATAGCCGCCTTTAGGTGCGCTTTTCGCGCCGGCCAGATCGGCCAGCGAGGTCAGCACTTCAACCACCCAATCTTTACCGGTATCGATCAGTGAACGAATCAGGCAGATGATTTCGGCATTGTCCTGATCCATCGTCACCACGCCGACGTTCAGCGAGGTTTCCACCACGCCTTTCGCCACGTCAGAGTTACGAATCACGCCGTTTGGCGTAGCGTTTAGCAAATTAAGGAAACGATCGCGGCTGTCAGCGTTCAGCGCCTGGCCTTGATGCGCCAGCGCTTCGGTGACCACGGCGATGTTCTTCTCTTTAATGCCCAACTCGTTCAGCAGCGTCGCCTGGAAATGTGCCGCAGCAGATTTCAGTGCATCAACCTTATGGCTGTCGATCGCCAACGTAGCAAAAGCTTCACGCGGGATAGCGTTACGCAGCGTACCGCCGGTGAATTCGATCAGACGAACATCGAGTTCACGCGCGTGCAGTGCCAGGAAGCGCGCCAGCAGTTTGTTGGCGTTGCCGAGACCATGATGAATGTCGGCACCGGAGTGACCACCTTTTAGGCCTTTCAGCGTGAGCTTCAGGGTTTCATAGCCCGCAGGAATCGCTTCACGCGTCAGCGGCAGGGTGGTGATGAAGTCGATACCACCGGCGCAACCCATGTAGATCTCACCTTCCTCTTCCGAGTCGGTGTTGATCAGAATGTCGGCCTGCAGCCAGTTCGGCTGTAAACCAAAGGCACCGTCCATACCGGACTCTTCGGTCATGGTCAGCAGCACTTCCAGCGGACCGTGGATCAGGCTGTTGTCAGCCAGCACCGCCAGCGCAGACGCCATACCAATGCCGTTATCCGCGCCCAGCGTGGTGCCGCGCGCTTTCACCCATTCGCCATCAACATACGGCTGAATCGGATCTTTGGTGAAGTCGTGCACCGTGTCATTGTTCTTCTGCGGCACCATATCGAGGTGCGCCTGCAGCGCCACCGGCGTGCGTTTTTCCATACCGGCGGTAGCGGGTTTACGAATCAGGATGTTGCCAACCTGATCGCGCTCAACCCACAAACCTTGCTCTTTTGCCCAGCCGACAACGTGTTCGGCCAGTGCTTCTTCGTGGTAAGAAGGGTGCGGAATGGAACAGATTTTGGCAAAAATATCCCACAGCGGTTGGGGTGAAAGTTGCGACAATTCAGACACCATGCATCTCCTGTGTCAGCGTGGCGGACATACCGCACGCACGCGGGTTTCCAGTAAAAATCGTCGTCAGAAGATCTGACGTGATGGGCCTGAGAATATCACTGTTTCTCGCCGGGTGCGTAATCAGCCGCGCTAAAAACCTGCAACCAGTAAGACAGATGCTGGTTTTTAAGGCGTCAGATCCTTATAATCTCGCGCAACCTTTTCCCCCTTGCATATTTTTTAAGCCAAGTTTCTTGGCCGGGATTCCTTTATATGAGCGAAAAATACGTCGTAACCTGGGACATGTTGCAAATCCATGCCCGTAAACTGGCCCAGCGCCTGCTTCCTGTGGAACAGTGGAAAGGTATCATCGCGGTGAGCCGTGGTGGTCTGGTTCCGGCATCGCTGCTGGCGCGTGAACTCGGTATTCGCTACGTCGATACTGTGTGCATCTCCAGCTACGATCACGATCATCAGCGCGAAATGAAAGTGCTGAAGCGTGCCGAAGGCGACGGTGAAGGCTTCATCGTGATTGATGACCTGGTGGATACCGGCGGCACCGCGCAGGCGATCCGCGACATGTATCCTAAAGCGCGTTTCTGCACCATCTTCGCTAAGCCAGCTGGCCGTGCGCTGGTGGACGACTATATTGTCGATATCCCGCAGAACACCTGGATCGAGCAGCCCTGGGACATGGGCGTGGTCTACATCCCGCCAATCGTCAAAAGCTAATTGATGCATCGCAAACAACGCCCGGTTATGCCGGGCGTTGTGCTTTCTGCGCCTCGCGCGCGTATGACGGGTGCAGTACACTCTTAGCCATCGCCACGTTGTTGGCAGGAGAATAGCTGAGATGTCTGATAAAAACCTGAGCGAAGAACTGTTCAAACCGCGTTTTAAACACCCGGAAACCTCCTCATTAGTGCATCGCCAGCATCATGCCGCCGTGCAGGTGCATAACGCCCTCGAAGGGGATACGCAGCGCGGCTGGTATCGCATGCTGAACAAGCTGCTGTGGACGTGGCGCGGTCTGTCGCCGCAGGAGATCAGCGAAGTGCTGGCGCGTATCGCGGTGAGCGAGTTCGAACGCACCAATGAAGCCTTGCTCGATACCGTGATTGGCTATCGCGGCGGCAACTGGAACTATGAGTGGTCGAAGCAGGCGGCGATCTGGCAGCAGCGCGCGTTAGAGAGCGAAAACCATGATGATGCAGGTCAGCATTGGCTGCACGCCGCCAATCTGTTCAGCCTCGCGGCTTACCCTTACATCAAAGGCGACGAGCTGGCCGATCAGGCGCAGGTGCTGGCCAATCGCGCCTACGAAGAGGCCACGCAGCGTCTGCCGGGCGAACTAAAATCCCTGACTTTTCCGATGAGCGGCGGCAGTCCGGTGACGGGGTTCCTGCATATGCCCGCGCAAGCCGAAGCGCCGTATCCCACCGTGCTGCTGTGCGGCGGCCTTGATTCGCTGCAGAGCGATCACTATCGCCTGTTCCACGACTATCTCGCGCCGCGCGGCATCGCCATGCTGACGCTGGATATGCCATCGGTAGGCTTCAGCAGCAAATGGATGCTGAATCAGGACACCAGCCAGGTGCATCAGCAGGTGCTGCGTGAACTGAGCAATGTGCCGTGGATCGATCACACCCGCGTGGCGCTGCTGGGCTACCGCTTCGGAGCCAACGTGGCGACACGTCTGGCCTATCTGGAAGTGCCGCGAGTACGCGCGGTAGCGACGCTGGGAGCCATGGTGCACAGCGTGTTTGTGGATGCGCAACAGCAGCAACAGCTGCCGGATATGTACATGGATATGCTGGCGAGCCGTCTCGGTATGTCCTCAACTTCCGACAGCAATCTGCGTACTGAACTCAACCGCTACTCGTTGAAGGTGCAAGGCTTACTCGGCCGCCGCACGCCAACGCCGATGCTGGCGGCTTATTGGCCGGATGATATTTTCGGTCCGGAAACAGACGCGCAGTTGATCGCCAACTCCTCGTCGCAGGGCAAGACGCTGGCGATTCCCGCCAAGCCGGTTTTTGCCAGTTTTGACAAAGCGCTCAATCAAATTTGTGACTGGCTGGAAAAACAGTTGAAAGGCTAACTGGCGAAATCTCTGAACTCTGCTACTACTTATATCCGGGATTTTCCATTTTTATGTTAATGGAAAGCTGGAAGTGCAATTTAAAGGGTTAAGGGAAAAGAGATGACATTACCGAGTGGTCACCCCCGTAGTCGCCTGCTTAAGCGCTTCACCGAATTGGGGCCGTATATCCGTGAAGGCAAATGTGAAGAGACACGCTTCTTCTTCGATTGCCTGGCAGCGTGTGTCAACGTCAAGCCTGCACCTGAGCTGCGTGAGTTTTGGGGCTGGTGGATGACGCTGGAAGCCTATGAAGATCACTTCACATACGAATATCATTTTGGCCTGTTTGATAAAGCGGGTGATTGGGGCGCTGCGACCATCAAAGGCAAAGAGAACAATGCCAAAGTGGAAAGCACGTTGCGTAATTTCCATGAGCGTCTGAAAGCGATGCTGCTGGAACAGAAACTCGATCTGCGCCCGGCGGAAGGCTTTAAAGAAGAGCCAGTGAAACTGAGCGCCTGATAGACTTTTAAGGGTTTAAAAAGGAAAGAGCCGGTGATGAGCCGGCTCTTTTTTTATAGACACAACGAGGGTACAGCTCAATCAGAATTGGTAAGTTAAGCCAACGGCCACAACGTCATCGTTGTTCAGGTTCAGCTTGTTGTTGTCATCCAGCTGGTTGATTTTGTAATCCACGAAGGTCGACATGTTTTTGTTGAAGTAGTAAGTCATGCCCACGTCGATGTATTTAACCAGATCCTCGTCACCGATCCCTTCGATGTCTTTGCCTTTGGTCTGGATATAGCCGAGGGACGGACGCAGGCCGAAGTCGAACTGATACTGCGCTACCACTTCGAAGTTCTGCGCTTTGTTAGCAAAACCGCGGGTGCCGATTGGCGTCATGTTGCGGGTTTCGGTGTAGACAGAAGCCAGGTAGATGCTGTTCGCATCATACTTGATACCGGCGCCCCATGATTCCGCTTTATCACCGCTACCCAGCGCCTGCAGCTGCTGCTGGTTAGTACGGTCTGAAGAGGTGATGGCCGACATCAGGCTGATACCGGTGTCAGCAATGGTGTAACCCAGTGACGCACCGTAACCGTCGCCGTTCTGACGAGAAGTATCGGTGATGCTGCCACGGGCGTTAGCGCTGGTGGCGTCGTTTTTGCCCTGATATTGCAGCGCGAAGCGCAGGCCATCAACCAGGCCAAAGAAGTTGCTGTTGCGGTAAGTGGCTACGCCAGTTGCACGCGCAGTCATGAAGTTATCGGTACGCGCGGTACCGTCACCGCCGAACTCTGGGAATACGTCAGTCCAGGCCTCGACGTCATACAACACGCCATAGTTACGACCGTAGTCGAATGAACCGTATTGGCCGAATTTCAGACCAGCAAAGCCCAGACGGGTTTTGTTGCCTGCGTTGGCATCAGAACCTTCAGAATTATTCGCGTTGTACTGATATTCCCACTGACCGTAACCGGTCATAAGGTCATTAATCTGCGTCTGGCCTTTGAAACCGATACGCACGTAAGATTTGTCACCGTCGCTTGACGCGTTATCGCTGAAGTAGTGTTCAGCTTTAACACGGCCGTAGAAGTCCAGTTTATTACCGTCTTTGTTATACACTTCTGCGGCGTTTGCGGTGGAAGCCAGTGCCAGCGCTGATACAACTAATGCCAGTGTGCTCTTCTTCATTTTGCTATCAATCCCAATGAGTAAAATTTGTTGTACCCGTGAAAGGTTTTGTAAAACACCGACTTTTTACCGGTTGGTGATGAACGTTTTATGACAGTTTTTCGGCTTTCTTGTTAATCGCGAACTTTTGGTCTACCGCATTGTCAGGGGATTTTTGTGCTTTTCCCCTTGCTGTTGTTGGCTTCCTTGCTCACTCCTGATAAAACGTCCCTTCGCAGATTTTTTTCTTACATGGCAGGAAAAACATGAGTGGCAGTCAGACCCTTGTGGTCAAGTTGGGTACTAGCGTCCTCACCGGCGGTTCACGTCGGTTGAATCGGGCGCACATGGTGGAGTTGGTTCGTCAGTGTGCGCAGTTGCACGCCGCGGGCCATCGCATTGTTATCGTTACCTCTGGCGCCATTGCCGCCGGACGCGAACACCTTGGTTACCCCGAACTGCCGCCTACCATCGCCTCAAAGCAGCTGTTGGCTGCGGTGGGGCAGAGCCGTTTGATCCAACTGTGGGAACAACTGTTTTCGATTTATGGCATTCACATCGGGCAGATGCTGCTGACGCGCGCTGATATGGAAGACCGTGAACGTTTCCTTTATGCGCGTGACATGCTGCGCGCGCTGCTCGACAACCACATCGTGCCGGTGATTAACGAGAACGATGCGGTGGCCACCGCTGAAATTAAAGTGGGCGACAACGACAATCTGTCGGCGCTGGCGGCGATGCTGGGCGGCGCGGATAAACTGCTGCTGCTGACCGATCAGCAAGGTTTGTTCACCGCCGATCCGCGTACCAATCCGGAAGCGGAGTTGATCAGCGACGTGCACCAGATCGATGATGCGTTACGCACCCTCGCGGGCGGCAGCGTGTCGGGCCTGGGAACCGGCGGCATGGCGACCAAGCTGCAGGCGGCGGACGTCGCTTGTCGCGCGGGGATCGATGTGATCATCGCCGCCGGCAGTCGTCCGGATGTGATTAGCGATGTGCTGTATGGCAAACCGGTCGGTACGCGTTTCCACGCGCAGCAGTCGCCACTGGAAAACCGCAAGCGCTGGATCTTTGGCGCACCGCCGGCGGGCGAAATCACCATCGATGATGGTGCGCTGGCCGCGATGCTGGAGCGCGGCAGTTCGCTGCTGCCAAAAGGCATCCGTGACGTGCAGGGCAACTTCTCGCGCGGTGAAGTGATCCGCATTCGCAACCTGCAAGGGCGCGATATCGCCCACGGCGTCACGCGCTATAACAGCGATGCCATGCGCATGATTGCCGGTCATCACAGCCAGGAAATCGGCGAGATCCTCGGTTACGAATATGGCCCGGTAGCGGTGCACCGCGACGATATGATCGTCAGTTAAGGAGCAGATAATGTTAGAAGAGATGGGTAAAGCGGCGCGCGCTGCGTCGTACAAACTGGCAGAACTCTCCACCGAACAAAAAAATCAGGTGCTGCTCACCATTGCCGATCGTCTGGAAGCGGAAAGCGCGGACATCCTGGCGGCGAACGAGCAGGATTTGGCGGATGCACGCCAAAATGGCATGAGCGAAGCGCTGCTTGATCGCCTGACGCTCAACCCGCAGCGTCTCAAAGGCATTGCCGATGATGTGCGTCAGGTGTGTCGCCTGGCCGATCCGGTGGGGCAATTGATGGATGGCGGCCAGCTTGATAGCGGCCTGCGCATTGAACGTCGTCGCGTGCCGCTAGGTGTGGTTGGCGTGATTTATGAAGCGCGTCCTAATGTCACTGTTGATGTGGCATCGCTGTGCCTGAAAACCGGCAACGCGGCGATTCTGCGCGGCGGCAAAGAGACTTATCGCACCAACGCTGCCACCGTGCGCGTGATCCAAAATGCGCTGACCCAGCACGGTTTGCCGGCGGGCGCGGTGCAGGCGATTGAAAACCCGGATCGTGAACTGGTGAATCAGCTGCTGAAGCTCGATCGCTACGTCGATATGCTGATCCCACGCGGCGGTGCAGGTTTGCACAAGCTGTGCCGTGAAAACTCCACCATTCCGGTGATTACCGGCGGCATCGGCGTGTGCCATCTCTATCTCGATGAAACCATGGAGACCGAGGCCGCGCTGGAGGTGATCGTCAATGCCAAGAAGCAGCGGCCAAGCGCCTGCAACTCGCTGGAAACGCTGCTGATCCATCGCGATCAGGCGGACACCTTCATTCCGGCATTCCTGCAACGTATGGCGCAAGAGAAGATTGCGCTGCACGCCGACGAAAATGTGCTGGCGCTGCTGCAAAACGGTGCTGCCGAGGTGGTGGCGGTGCAAGCGGAAAATTATGATGACGAATGGTTGTCCAACGATCTGAACGTCAAGCTGGTGTCGGATATTGATGAAGCCATCGCGCATATCCGTGAGCACGGCACGCAGCACTCTGATGGCATTCTGACGCGCAGCATTGGCAATGCCAATCGCTTCGTCAACCAGGTTGACTCATCGGCGGTATACGTTAATGCCAGCACACGCTTCACTGACGGCGGCCAGTTTGGCCTCGGTGCCGAAGTGGCGGTCAGTACGCAGAAGCTGCATGCGCGGGGTCCAATGGGACTTGAAGCGCTGACCACCTACAAATGGATAGGGTGGGGCGACGATACGCTACGTCGCTAATGTTCGCTCCTGCATGACAATGGGCACCGAAAACGGTGCCCATTTTTTTCGTTTTCGATCCAGTTATTCCAAGAGCTTTTTGATTTATTTCTGTCATCTATGGCGGGCTCGCGGCTTTTCACCCATTTTTTCCTTTAGATGCTGGTCTTATTGCTACAGAACAATCCTGAAAACCCCTGTCAGAACAAGCGATATGGCACTGAACACTGGTTTCGCCCTAACCGAAGGGGATAATGATTGTCCAGCTTCATTGATAAAAGCGGTTGGGTAGTAAACTGCCGGTAATATAAAATGAACTGGTAGCAAAAATGAAAATAACATTCAGTCTTTTACTGAAGGCAGATTATTAACTGATGGTTAAAAAAGAAAGTACGAGACAAGCATTCACTGCCAGGCTGATTGCCGCATGCGAAAGCGCGGGAATTGTCGGACATGGACGGAATAAACAGGTTGCGCTGGCTCTGCAAGAGAGGGGATGCAAGATCTCAACGCCGGGGGTATGGAAATGGTTTAACGGGCAATCGATCCCCGATGATAATAATTTACTGGCGCTCAGCCAGTTACTCGACGTGCGCGTGGAGTGGCTGCAATTTGGCATGGAAAAACCGGCCGCCTTGCTGACGCAGCGCAGTCTGGTGAACCCAAAACATCTGTTTCGCGTGGAGAGTCTGGATATTGGCCAGCACGGTGTGCGCAGCGGCTCTTCGCGCGATGAACTGGTGGAAACCATTCAAGCCATTGAATATGGGCTGGAAGAGGCGCGGGTGCTGTTTAACGGCCGCCCGGCAGAAAATATTCGCCTTATCGCGCTGAACAGCGATTCGATGGCCGGCACCTTTGCGCCGCGCGATCAGCTGTTTGTCGATATCAGCGTGCATCGCTTCGATGGCGATGGTATTTACCTGTTCACGCTTGACGATCAGCTCTATCTCAAACGCCTGCAACTTCAGCACAAAAAGGTCGCAGTGATCTCCGATAACAAGCGCTATGAAACCTGGTACCTCACGCTGGAAGAAGCCAGGACGCTGCAAGTGGTGGCGCGGGTGATCATGAGCCAGGCGCGGGATTATCAAATCCTGGGCTGATCACAAAACGCCAGATTGCGGCAAAAAAATATTTTGGCTGAAATCATTAATTTAACTGATGGTAAATAAAAAATTAACCATTGGTGTTTGCCAATGCATTAGAACCTGTTAATAATTTGAGCATGGATGGACAACATACCTGCTCACGGATGAGCCCGCTCTTAAACAATTGAGGCGCTGCACAAGCGCGATACATACCATCCAAAGTTAGTGAACTTTGGGATGGGGTGGATACGCACTTTGCAGCGTTGTCAGTTGCCCTCTGATTTTCACTCTCCTCTACTTCACCCTGGCCGCGAAAGCAGCCGGGTAAGTTGACGTCGGGTATTTTCCAGAGGAATAACGAACGCGTCGGCCTCAGCCGAATTGCCGTGCCTGCCACCCCATCGCCAAAGACTCATTAACAGGAGGAGTTATGGCGATTATCCAGTACGGAAAGTCAGTATTTTCAGGCAATGCACGCACGCGCCGCCATCGGCGACGCCAGTCCCTCAGCCTTAAGCGCAGCATCGACAGCGCACTCGGCATCGAATACGAAAACGTCACCTTGCGCACCGCTGAACGCATCTGCCAGCGCCAGACGCTGTCGCGCGTTGACAGCGCCGTGCTAGCGCCCGTTCGTGTTCAGCAGGCACAACCCAGCTTTGATAACTGCTGTCTGCCCCACGTCTATTTGTATGCCGTGCGTTAACCCTGCATCACTTTCCCCAGTTTTAAACGGAACGTTCCATTGTTGCTCACTGTTTAACCATTCTTGAGCGTTTCGCTTATATGAAAACGCGCTCAATGTCGTAAACGATCAGCAGGATTTATGTTTTTGCCGTTTTGCGCAGCCATTTTCAGGCTGTTGCACCCCGTCAAAGAGGAATTTCTATGAGCCAGATTATTGCCATCCTGAATTTCGAAGAGGGTTACCGCGAAGCGCCTTACCTCGACTCGCTGGGTTTCCCCACGGTCGCTGGCGGCATTCGCATCGGCCCCAAAGGGGCATCGCTTAGCAACTACATCTTCCAGGTGCCGCGTCCCGTCGGCGATGTGTGGAAGCAGTGCATTGTCGAGGGCAAGGTGCAGCAGATGCATCAGCGTGCGCTGGTGCAGCAGGCGCTGGCCAAATGCAATGAGGCGCGCAGCGATGTGCTGATCAGCATGGGATATCAGCTGGGGGTGGATGGGCTGGCGATGTTTCGCGGCATGCTCACCGCCATCACGCAGGGCGATTTCAACAGCGCGGCCAACGCCATGCTCGACAGCCTGTGGGCAAGACAAACGTCGGGTCGCGCACGGCGCCATGCCGAAGTGATGCGCAGCGGCACCTACGACATCTATCGGGGGCTGCTATGAATCTGAAACTGCTGATTTTTGTCACCGCGGTGCTGGCAGTGATTGTGGTGGTGTTGGTGATGCAGCGCTTCACCACGCTGGAGTTCGTGAAACATGCGCGGCTGTTATTCAAAACCTGGTCGGTATGGCTGGCGTCGCTCGGTTCGATGCTCAGCGCGTGGGTGCAATCATTTCCCACCGCTGCGCTTGATGCCTGGAACAGCATGCCGCCCGACGTGAAAGCGATTCTGCCGCACAACTATCTGGGGCTGATTGGCGCCTTTATGGTGGCGATGGGCGTGATTGCCCAATTCATCCGCCAAAAAGGCCTCAACCAGCAGAAAAATGCGATGGAGGAAAAAGTATGACATTGCTCATGACATTGTTCGGCGGCAGCTGGCACTGGGTTGCCGCGCTGGCGGGCGTCATCGCCGCGCTGGTTGCCAGCTACTTCGGTGGCAAGAAAATCGGCAAGGTGCAGCAAGCATCCCAGGCCGCCGTCGAGCGCGCCGATAAAGCCGCGGCGCAAGCGGTAGCGGTTAACCAACAGCAGCAACTGCTGCGCGAGGAGGCCAAACGTGTGGAAGCCAGTAACCTTAATCTTGATGACGCTGCTGCTCGTGACAAGTTGCAGCAATCGAAGTACCACCAGCCCTGAATCTCCCGTCGTCATCGACTCAGCCTGCACCCTGTTTTCCCCGATTTACACCCACGGCAATGACGCCGAGCGCATGGACGTTCGCACCGTGCGCGCCATCAACAACCACAACGATCTTTGGGATCAGCACTGCGGCCAGCCGGCTCAGTAACGCTGCTCTCATGCATTTGCATTACCTACCCGAAAAGCCGAGGAGGCTATGATGATCGAAGTTAACTCTTATGCAGAACTGCGCACCACTGTACCGGCCAAAAACGGCGATTTGGCATTCTTACGTCGTTACAACGCGGACTCCACCTTCCACGGTGGCGGTGATTTTACCGGTTTTATCGGCACCACCACGGCGGTAGAAGATGGCGGTACGCTGGTGATCGGTAACGGTTTTTACTGGAAACGCGTGATTAACGATCCCACCGAAATCAACGTTTATCACTTCGGTGCCAAAGGCGACGGTTACGCCAACGATACCGAGGCGTTTAACCGTATGCTGGCGTGGACGCAAAGCTACTCAGGCAACATCACCGCATTACCGGTGCGTTTTCCTGGCGGTCGATTCCTGATTAGCCCCATCGACATCAGCGGTACCGAGCGCGCTTTCTTCGGTTTGCAGGGGGATGATGTCGAGCTGGGTTCGCTGCCGCGCACCACCATCATTTCCGACAAAAGCGCCAACACGGTGTTCAAGGTGAAGGCGCGTCGTACCTCAATCCGCGGTATTGCGTGGAACGGCCAGGCATCTGCCGACATCACCACCAACAAAAGCACCATCACTGCCGATATGTGCAGCAACGTGCAGCCGTTCTTCGAAAACACCTGTATCGAAGGCACCACCATCAATATTTACTGTTTCCGCGCGCAGAATAACGGCGGTACGGTGATTAAAGTGCTGGATACCCTCGACAGTAAATTCGACCAGATTTACACCCTGTATACCTACGGACGCGTGTTTGATGTCGGCTGGTCAAACTCGCCAAAAGGCGCGTGGGATCACTCCACGGCGATTGAGCTGTGTAACTGTAACTTCCAGACCGGTTATGGCGACGCCACGCTTTACATGCCGCGCGTGACGCAGGGGATTATTCGCAACGTGTGGATTGAGCACACGCGTAATCCGGGGGATCTCTCCGACGGCGGCTGGACGGTGGATACGCTGAACATTGAGGATTGCGGTACGCCATTGAATCTCAACAATGCGCGCGTGGTGATCCGTCAGCTCAATCTGCAATCCGGCGCAAAACTCAGCCTGGATGCGGTGGCCGGACGTTGGTTATCCACCTTTGAGTATGGCTACCGTCGTGACGAGAACTACGGCACCTTTATGACCGGATCGCTGCGCGCGGGCTACTTCAGCGGCTACAAAATTACTAATAACACCGATACCGATAACTGGTATCGCGTCGGGCAGCTGTTCTTCCCGAACGCTAACCAGCAGTGGGTAATGGAGTTTATTGGTAAAGCGGATGCCACTCAGCCAACGGGCACTGCCGGCTCACCGGTCAACGTGGCGGCGACCGGCAAAACCTGGGTCAATCTGCAGCGTCTGGAAACGGTGTGGGCTGATGCCTATCACATGGGACAACCTGCGGTGCTGGATATCCGCTACAGCCGCGTCGGCACTACCTATGCGGCGGTGTGGGTAAAACTGCGCGCCAACAGCGGTGACACCATGATGAACCTGAAATGCACCGGTCCTACGCGTTTCGATACCGGTTCCTGCTCGCTGTTCCAGCAGGACTTCTCGGTCGTGACCGATACCACCAAACTGGGCGGTTTCAAACCGGCGGCGCGTTTCGGGCTGCATAACGGTTTGGCCGGTATTGGCGCGAACGAGAAAGGGGTGCTGACCGTCGCGACGGCAGCAGGCACGCCGACCAACAAAACCGCGCCTACGGGCTTTGTGCTGGTCAACATTAACGGTGTCGATCGTAAACTTCCTTATTACGATTGAGGTCCAGCACCTGTTTGGCGAGGCCTTTGGCCTCGCCTTTTTTTGTTTGTGGGGAAAGAGCTCTGGCCATAAAAAAAGCACCGCTGTTTCCAGCGATGCTCTGATTAAAAGAGGCCGATTGCGCTATCAAAAACTGACTTTGACGCCCAGCGTGGCGCTGGAATCGCTGAAGCCTTTACCGCCAACCTGTTGCGCGATGCCGCCCCAGATGCCGACGTGCTGGCTCGGATTCACTTCAAGACCCAGTTTCACTTCGCCGATGTTGCGCGCACCCGCCTGCTCAATCTTCACGCCATCCAGTTTGCTGCCGAAGCGCTGCGTGTTATGCAGCCAGTTCACTTCAGCGTAAGGCTGCGCGGTGGCGGTGTGCATGGTTGCCCGAACGCCGGTGCGGGTTTGCACGTTATTTTTGCCGGTGGCGCTGACGCGGGTGCCGTTCTGCTCGGTATAATCGCCGGTTTTTACGCCCATCCACACCGCCTGCGCTTTCGGCTGCAGGCGATACTGCTGCTGCTCGCCGAAGGCGAAGCTGTAGCCGCCTTCCAGTGACGCTGTCATCCCCTTCGACTTGTAGCTTTCCTGACCAAGACCTTCACCTTTCACGCTGTTATTGAAGGTGTTGTAGGCCAGCCAGCTGTCGACAAAGGCGCCGCTGCGCGTCTGGCTGTCCTGCTGCCAGCCGGCATAGATACCGCCGCTGTAGCCGTTAACCTGGCCTTTGGCGCTGTAGCCGGTGGTTTTCGACAGCGTATTGCTTTTGGCGTTGCCGTAACCCGCCATCACGCCGAGGCTGAAACGGTCGCTGCCATTCAAACTCCATTGTGCGATGTCGCCACCCAGCTGCGTCATGTAGCTGTTGGTGATGCTTTTCAGCTGCGCGGTGCTGTCACTGAAGCGCCCGTGCGCGCCTTCGTTGCGCAGCCACAGCGTGGTTTTTTCCACTTTGCCGGTCAGCGCATCACGGTATTCTGTCACGCCCGGACGATCGGCTGCGCTCAGGGTAAACAGGTTGCTGGCCGCCGCAAGGTTAGCAATATAGCTGCCGACTTCCGGACGAGCACGCGGGGTATGTTTCGGTTGCGGCACCTCCGGTGCAATGACGGTACCCGTATCGCCGCCCTCGTCTTTGATGGGATCGACAGGCGTTGGATCAACGGGAATCGGATCGCTAACCAGGCGCCACTTACCGTTTTTATCCTGCACCAACGCATAATCCCACGCGCCGGCGACAATGCGACCATCCTGCAGGAACTCACCGTTTTGTGTGCCCTCAACGCGAATCAACTCAATGCCCTCCAGCGTGGCAGCACCTTTACCGCCCGCATTGTGCACTTGAACTTTGGTGGTGCCGCTGGCGTTGCCGGCGATATGCAATTTATCGCTAGCCGCATCGTCACCCGCCAGCGCAAGGTTCATCATCAGTTTGGCGTTGTCAGCGTGGTAGTCGCCCTTAACGGTTAAGGTGTGGAAATCGCCTGCACTGTGATCGAAGATGATGGTGCTGTCTTTGGCCGTCAGGTTGTCCACGGTGGAAGTGCCGGTCATGTTCCACTGGCTGCTACCCGCTAAGCTGAGATCCTGCAAATCATGCGCGGCACCCTGCCAGCGTGAACCGGAATCCAGGCTGACGCTACTGGCCTGCGTTTTGC
This sequence comes from Pantoea sp. DY-17, assembly GCF_019795975.1. Lineage (NCBI taxonomy): Bacteria > Pseudomonadati > Pseudomonadota > Gammaproteobacteria > Enterobacterales > Erwiniaceae > Pantoea > Pantoea sp. DY-17. Next base: position 58,993 of record NZ_JAIMIG010000001.1, read on the forward strand.
TGCGATCAATATTGACATCGCCCTGAAGCTGAGAATGATTGCTGGCGTGAACCGTAATGCCGCGCACGTCTCCTCCTGCATCACCGCCATTCGGTGCAAACCCGCTTTCGAGCAGCGTTGTACCGGACAACAGGCTGTTGTCAAGATTCACCGTCGTTAAGGCTTGGTTATAAGCGACGATTGCAGGCCCATTATCTACCGTCAAGATTGTGTTATTGAGGTTGACTTCACCTTTAGTATATTCAGTCACAATTCCAGCGGCGTTATTTCCTTTGATATGTAAAAATGAATTATTAATGTTAGCCGTAGGGTCAGCGGAGCTTAAATAAGAGTTAGAGATGTTTATAGCAGTAACTAGTTTTTCTGGGTTATTAGTGTTATCCATTTCTGCAAAAACATTGTCAGCCGTTAATACGGAGCCACTTTCAACATAAAATGCAGTGCCACCGCTGTTACTGTTTATTTTTGATTTTTTTAAATTTGTTTTTCCACTATAATCTAAGTGTATTCCGTATCCGCCACCCAGGATGTCAATATCTACATTTTCTGCTTCAACTTGCCCTGAATCATCGGCATAAAGACCAGCAGAAGCTCTATCAACGGCAATCAATTTACTGTTACGAACGGTTGCAAATCCTTTATTACGGGCAGTTATTGAGCCGCCATTATAAGCCCCGGAAGAAATTGTACTGTTATTGACATTTATCCGGGAGCCCTCATTTGTCGCCCAGGCTCCATTTCCTCTTGCATCAATCTGTATATTTTCAGCATTCAGGACGCCACCGTTTTTCGCAAACATGCCGGTGCTGTTTTTTCCTGTTGTAGTGATGCTCCCACCAAAAATATTCAGTTCCGAACCGGTATTGACCCACGCACCATAGGCACTGTCGCCCGTCGTAATATAGTGGCTATCGATGCTGGTCGTCTTTCCGCCGTTTTCAGCCAGTAATCCGTACCCCCCTTTATCCGTAACGGTGACATGACTGTTGGCCACATTTGCCACGGCTGAGCTGTAGCTATTGATGCCCTGACTGGTAGACACGACGGTCACGCCATCAACATTTACTACGCCACCGCTTTTGGCGAAAATACCGACGCTTTCTTTTCCGGTATTGGTAATGCTGCCACCGATAATGGTGAGTTCAGATCCCTTGTTTGCCCATGCGCCGTAAACGCTGCTGCCTGATGTGGTGTAATGACTGTTGGTGCTGGTAACGTTGCCGCCATTTTCAGCCAGCAGCGCGTAGGCTCCATTACCGTTCACGTTTACATTGCTGTCGGCAATGACAAGCTCGGTACCTGCACCCAAACCGTAAACGCCATAGGCGTTGGCCTGTACGCTCAGGTTCTTGGCCAGAATGTTGGATCTATCGGCGTAAATGCCCACGCCGGAAGTATTCAGGGTAATATCGCTAGCCATTAACTTGCCGCCATTGCCAGCCGCTAAACCATATCCTTGTGGACCTGTAGTGGTAATTGTACCACCCGTGACATCAATACTTGATCCGGCACCATTAACATAAACTCCATACGCTTTTTTACCGCTGGTCGTGAAGTTCACATTATTGCTGTGCGCGGTGGCGCCTTTTTCAATAAATAAGGCGTGCGCATTGTCTTCATTGGTGGCTACGTCCTTATCCTGAATATTAATAATATTGCCCGCGCCAGAAGCATATTCACCGTAGGCGGGGGCGGCCAGCGCGGGCTGGATAATCCCGACGCTGGCAACCGCCATGAAGGCCGTCGCCACGCAGCCTGCGGTGAGGCGACGTGCTGTGCTGGAGCGGGATGATTTCACTTTACCGCGTGCCAGCTCGGAGGTGACAACATAATTACCCTGGCTGTGGTTCCAGATAACCCGATAATTTTTATTCATTTTGACTCTCTGCCTGTAAAAATACATCACGCCGCAATAACACGATAGTTCGCACGCGGGATGGTTAAGGGATGGGGATATAACTTGATGGCAGAGAGAATATGAAAGATGCGGTAAAAAACTGGCTAAGACATGTCTTGAATAAAATAAGTACAGAAAGAATTTTATTATTGAGCGGCGTATTTAATAGCAGGAGGTGGTGTGTCGCTGTTTATTCTGTTTTAAAAAATTTATTTTTAATGAGGATTATCAGTGAAGAAAGGAGGCGGCTGGCCGCCTCCATAAACATCACCCTTTCGGGAAAATCCACACATGGTTTTCCGGCAATGCCAGATGGCAATGTTGCGGATCGCGCACCTCGCTGCCATAAGCGCGAATGACAAAATCATCGCCCTGGGTGCGGAACAAATATTCCCAACGATCGCCCAGATACATGCTGGTGAGCAGCGGCAGTTCCAGCTGATTTTCGCCCGGCCCCTCGACCAGTTTCACCCGCTCGACGCGGATCACCGCCGTGGCTTCCTGGCCGTTTTGCACGCCTGCGCCCGCCAATCCCCACAACGCCCAGCCTTTGCCCTCGATGCGCGCTTTGCCGTCGCGCAGCTCGGTGATTTTGCCATGCAGCCGGTTGTTGCTGCCCATAAACTCGGCGGTGAACAGGGTTTTTGGCGAGCCGTACATCTCCTGCGGCGTGCCTTGCTGTTCGATTTTGCCGTTATTGAGCAGCAAAATACGGTCGGAAATCGCCATCGCCTCATTTTGGTCGTGCGTGACCATCAGCGCTGACAAGCCCAGTTTGATGATCAGCTCACGCAGGAACACGCGCGCCTCTTCGCGCAGCTTGGCATCCAGATTCGACAACGGCTCATCCAGCAGGATCACCGGCGGGTTGTAGACCAGCGCACGACCAATTGCCACGCGCTGCTGCTGACCGCCAGAAAGCTGGTGCGGATGGCGTTTACCAAGGTGGCCTAACCCCAACTGCACCAACACATCCTGCACACGTTGGGTGATCTCCGCCGTCGCCACTTTGCGCAGCTTTAACGGATACGCCACGTTCTCGAACACGGTTTTGTGCGGCCACAAGGCGTAGGACTGGAACACCAACCCCAGATTACGTTCTTCCGCTGGGATCTCACTGCGCGGCGTGCCGGCGTAAACCGTGTTGTTGCCAATCACAATCGTGCCTTGCGTTGGCTTCTCCAGCCCGGCGACCGCGCGCAGCAGCGTGGTTTTGCCGCTGCCGGACGGACCAAGCAGAGAAACCACTTCGCCGCGCTGCAAGTTCATCGACACGCCTTTCAGCACCGGATTGTCGCCGTAAGTTAAGTGCAGGTTCTCGACCGATAATTCAATCATGTAATTTGACTCCAAATCGCAAGGCAATACCCAAACCGACCACGACCAGCAGGATGTTAATAAACGAGAGTGCGGCGACGATATCTATCGCGCCCGCCGCCCACAGGGAAACCAGCATGGAGCCGATGGTTTCCGTGCCGGGCGAAAGCAGGTACACGCCGGTGGAATATTCGCGCTCGAAAATCAGGAACATCAGCAGCCATGAGCCAATCAGGCCGTAACGGGATAACGGAATGGTGACGTGACGCGTGATCTGTCCGCGCGTGGCGCCGGTGCTGCGCGCCGCCTCTTCCAGTTCCGGCCCTACCTGCAGCAGCGTGGACGAGATCAGACGCAGGCCATACGCCATCCACACCACGGTATACGCCAGCCAGACGCTGAAGATGGTGCTGCGCAGTGACCGCAGCCAGACGATCAGGTTATCGCGCAGCCACTGCGACCAGACGAAATCAGACAGCCAGCCCGATTTGAGCGAGTTATCCAGCCACATCGGCAGGAACAGGAACACCCAGAGAAACGCCAGGCCGGCCAGCAAGCCCGGCACCGCACGCGGTACCAGCACGCTGTAGTCGAGAAAGCGCGTGGTGTTATCGGGTTTGCGGTGCATGGCGATACCGATAAACAGATAACACACCACCGCCAGCGCGCCGCCAATCACCCCAATCGCCATCGAGTTGACGATGGCGCGCAGCAGGTTAGGCTGCGCCCAGATGGTCTGGAAAGTTTTGATCGACAGCTCATCCCAGATTGAGACGCCAACGCCCCAGTTTGAGATAAACGCACGCAGCACCACGCCCAGCAGCGGCACGCCAATGGTCACCGTCAGCCAGAAGGCGACAACCGCGCCCGCCACCCAGCGCCATTTGCCCAGCGGCAGCGCACGCGCCTGCGAGGCTTTACCTTTCACGGTGACAAAGCGATTGGCGGTGCGCATCAATCTGCGTTGCAGCATCACCAACGGGATGGTGATACAGATCAGCACCACCGCCACGGCAGCCATCAGATGATAAGAAGGCGTGCCGAGTTTGTTAGTCAGCTGATAGAGATAGGTGGCCAACACCATGTTGCCTTCGGGATCGCCCAGCACCAGCATCAGGCCGAACACCTCCAGCCCGAGGAAGAACAGCAGCACGGTGGCATACAGCATTGAAGGACGCACCATCGGCAAGCTCACCGCCGTCATCACCTGCAGCGGTGTCGCGCCCGCAATACGCGCCGCTTCTTCCACATCCGATCCCACGCTGCGCAGCGCAGAAGAGATATACAGATAGGCGTGCGGGACGTGCGTTAGCCCGGCGATCACTACGATGCTCGACATGTCGTAGATATTCCACGGCACAAAACCGAACAGCGATTGTGCCCACAGCGAGAAGAATCCCACCGGGCCCGCCGCCACCACGTAACCAAAGCCGAGTACCATCGGCGAGACAAAAATTGGCACGAGGATCAGCGGCTCAATGATGCGTCGGCCGGGCAGATCGGTGCGCACCATCAGAAACGCCAGAATACCGCCCAGCGGAATGGCGATGATCACCAGCCCGAAGGCGAGAATAAATCCGCTGCGCAGCGCTTTATAGAAGTCGGGATCGGTGAAAATAAATTCAAACGACTCGAGGCTCCACGCTTTCGACGGCGAAAAGAACGGGGCGGACAAGAAACTTTGTATCACGATAAACGACAGCGGAACGTAGATAACCAGCGCGGTTATCAGCACCACAACGCCGCGCGGCAGGCTTTGCCACTTTCTCTGCAATGCACGCATATTGAGACCCTGAATGGCGAATCAGATAACAGAAAGAGAAGCGCGACGCAGCGGCCGCGCTTCGGTACTGCCGTTATTTACCGGCGGCTGTGCGCCACTGTTTGATGTAATCCAGACGTTTTTTCGGTTGCAGATATTCCAGCAGGCTTTCATCAACCGGGATCGGTTTCAGCGCGTTACCTAACATTTTGGTCAAGCCATCAATGTCATTTTTGCCTTCAATATCGTTGCGCAGGGAAGGGATGTCGGCTTGATTGGCCAGAATGCTTTGCCCTTTTTCAGACAGCACGTAATCGAGCCACAGCTTAGCCGCATGGCTGTGTTGCGCTTGCTGGCTGATGAACGAGACGCGTGACAGCACCAGCGTGTAATCCTTCGGATAAGCGATGCCCAGCGACGGATCGGTTTTGGCGCGCGCTTCGGCGTAAGAACCCAAAATGTTAAAGCCAATCAGGTTTTCGCCGGATGAAACCCTTTCCATCATGGTGCCGGTGGAAGACTGCACGGCTAAACCGCCTTTCGCCACGTCGGCCAGGGTTTTGAAGTAGTTGGGGTCGGCTTTGGCATCCTGTACTGAGAGCATGAAGCCTAGGCCCGATTTCTCAATATCGTAGGTGGTGACTTTGCTCTTGAATTTGTCGGTCTGGCTGGCGATCAGCTTGGCTAACGCAGCGTGCGAATCGGGCACGTCACCGGCCGGGATCATGCGCTTGTTGTAGATAAAGACCACCGGTTCGTAGGTGGTGCCGTACGCCTTGTTATTCCACACCGCCCACTTCGGCAGCTGCGCCAGTTCAGGGGATTTGTACTCCTGCGCGTAGTCGGTCGCCAGCTTCAGGCCGGTATCCATTGAGGAGCTCCACACCACATCGCCGCTGGTGCCACCCGAGGCTTGTTCACTGATAAAACGGTTGTACAGCTCGGTGCTGTTCATATCGTTATATTCAACTTTGATGCCGGGATAAGTGGCCTCAAAGCCTTTGACCAGCGGCCCGGCGGCTTTGATGTCGGTAGTGGAGTAGACCACCACTTTGCCCTCTTTGGTGGCGGCATCAATCACGCTTTGGTAGTCCGAAGGGTAACCTTGCGGCGGAGCTGCTACGGCTGACATGGAAACAAATACAGTGGCGGCAATCAGAGACAGAGGGAAAGTGTTCGACATTATAATTAACCTTTTAGTTACATTTGAGGAACTAAAGGTCAACATAGCCGATCGCCTTTTCCACACAAGAGGTGACGGATTGTTATCTTCACGAAGTGTGATTGTTGGCGTCGTTTAGGCAATTAACACCATAAAAACCACAAGTGGCCGCGCGCGGAATTTGCGCGTGATCACAGGATTTTGCGGTACAGCCGTCGCGGGTGGCCGATATTGCCGTACTGCATCTCGACGCCAATAAATCCGATCTCTACGCAATATTCGAGGTAGCGGCGGCCAGTGGTTTTGCTGATGCCGATGTTTTCTACCACCTGTTCAACCGACCAGCTGCTGTGCGGTGCTGCGTTAAAAAAGCCTTTCACCCGTTCCAGCGTAATCGACTCAATGCCTTTGGTGGATGGCGCGGCAGGCGCGTCACTGGCTGGCAGGTTGAACAGCTTATCCAGCGCCTGTTGATCGACATTCTTCATCTGGCGCAGGGTCTGCACCAGCAGCATGAAGCGCTCCAGCGACGCGCGCAGGCGATGGAAAAACACCGGTTTCAGCAGGTAGTCAAAGGCGCCGCTGCGCATCGCGTGGCTACAGGTTTGCATGTCGCTGGCGGCGGTGATGAAAATCACCGAGCACTCAAAACGCTTCAGCAGCGGATCGTCAATCAAGGTTACGCCCTGACCATCCGGTAAATAGTTGTCGAGCAGCAGCAGGCGTGGCTGATGCGCGGCAATCAGCGCGCGCGCCTGCGCCAGCGTGGCGGCAATGCCGACCACGCGCAGATGAAAGTTCTGCTCAATATATTCACGATGCAGATCGGCCAGATGCGGCTCATCTTCCACAATCACCACATCAAGCGGCTTGGCATTATTCATGGGAAAGTCCTGTTAATGCAGCGGGCTGGAACGGAATAAACACCGAGAAGATGGTGCCCTGCGGTGAGTTGTCGCTGATCTCAATGCTGCCGCCCGCCTGCTGTACATAACCTGCCGCCAGATAGAGGCCGATGCCATGCTCTGCACCGAACATATCGTCTTCGCTGGACGGCTTGCTGGTGACGCCTTGCTCAAAAAGATGCGGTTTAATACTGTCATCGATGCCGCAACCCTGATCGGCCACTTCGATTAACAGCTCCTGATTACGGCCAGAAATATACAATTCTATCGGGGCGGCGGGCGTTGTGGCATTGAGCGTGGCGTCGACGGCGTTATCCAGCAGATTACCAATCACCGACATCAACGCCGTTTCACTCAGCGCGGCAGGAATGCGGCTCAGCTGGCAGGCGGGATCAAATTTCAGCTCCACGCCTTTTTCGCGCGCGCTGACATATTTCCCCAGCAGCAGCCCACAAAGTGCAGGCGAAGTGAAGCGCGCCGAGACAAAATCCAGCACCTGCTGCGCGCCAGCTGATTGCGCGTGAATGTAGCGCATCGCGTCGTCGTAACGCTGCATCTGTAACAGGCCGACCAGCGTGGCGGTCCAGTTCAGCTGTTCATGACGCATGATGCGTAAATTATCCGCATAGCGTTTCACCTGGCTCAGCTGGCTGCTCAGCGTATTGATGTCGTTTTTATCACGGAAGCTGCATACCCAGCCGCCAGGCTCGCCGGGTTCCAGCTCGATCGCCACCCGGTTAACGATCACCTGACGCTGATTGAGCACGGTAACGTGATCGTGAGTTTTCACCTCATGCTGGCGCAAAAACGCCGCAGGAATCTGCAACACCGCATCCAGCGGTTTCCCCAGCAGTTCACTCTCACTCTGCTGAATATCCAGCAACTCGCGTGCGGCGCGGTTGATGAGAATCAGCTGCCGCTCCGCGTTGACCGCAAACACGCCTTCATACATCGCTTCCAGCAGCGCCTTTTGTTGCAGCACCAGCAGGGCGATATCCTTCGGCTCCAGCCAGAACATCTGTTTTTTCAGGTTGCGACTAAACATCCAGGAAAAAATAAACAGCAGCAACAGCAGTGCCACGCCATACAAACTGGCCTGCCACAGCAGGCTAACGTTGATATTGGCAATATAGGAAGTGAGATAACCCACCGAGACAATGCCAATCACCTGATGCTCGGCATTTAAGATTGGCGCCTTGCTGCGCAGCGACACGCCGATGCCGCCTTTGCGCACTGAAATAATGGTTTTGCCCTGCAGCACCTCGGCATTGTCACCGCCAATCATCGGTAGATTGAGGCGCTCCGGTGATTCTGAGTGGTAGAGATGGTGTTCTTGCGTGTCGCCAATCACAATATAGCTGGCATCGCTTTGGTTGCGCAGCGGCTGAATCAGCGCGGCGATGCCAGCGATATCGCGGCGCGCTACTTTCTCCGCCAGGCCGGGCATCAGCGCAATTTCACTGGCCTGCACCCGCGCGCGCTGTCCCAAATCGTGATGCAGTTGGCGATCGATAAAATGAAACAGAATGGTGCCCAGCAAGGCGAGTAGCAGGCAGGAAAACAGCACCAGCGACAGGAAGAGTTTTACCTGGAAAGATAATCTGCGTTTCATACAACCTGCAGTAAAGAGAAACTGGAGAGAGGCATGGCTGGAGACTAGCACGCGAAAATGCGTGCCGTGACACGCTATCTTCAGAGTTGTGAGCTGGCTTCAATCCCGGCGCGGCTTGGGCGCTGGTTACTGTTGGCACCATGTCAGCGATATTCCCATCTTATTCCTGGTATTCGCCTGCTGTGGCGCTAATCAATCGGCAAAAAATCAATTCACCACGGCTAATCTATGCGCCGTTATTTAATCCAGCCTTTCTCTGAGTAAATTCCGGTTTGGCTTGGCAACCATTGACCTTATAACCCGGAGTGGTGAGAATGCCGGGAAAAGTTTTGAATTAGATCGCAAATTTTGGGCATTAAGCCCGTTGCAGTGCGACCGCAAGCGTCGCACTGAATTAACGCCACTTGCACTCATCGGAACGCAAAAGACGCGCCGAAGTAATAAAAGTGCAGGGCACACAGCAAATATCGTTAATGTCGTGACGTTCGTTGAGAAGGCCCGTCTGTTGATGCACCTACTCAGCCCCGGTCGGCATTTCTTGTTTTTGGTGATGAGCGCGATAAAAACGCCAGCGTTTTTTTAACGCTCATTACCAGACAGATAAAAATTTAATTTAAGTTCGCCGTGAATGACGTGGTGACGCTATTAAGCCAAATCACCACAAGATAAAACGTAACTGGCTGAAAATTAACTGAACTCTTACGAGCGCAGCGCAGCCTTTTTATGCCTGAAAAATGGGTTTATGCGTAGTCAGTAAACAGGTAGCTGCAAGCCTGGGGCGGTAGCCTGCCTGTTTTACCTGACGAAAGCAGAATAAATCTGCACGGTTTATTTGGCGATTATCTTATTTAGCGATCTTTTTACAGAGAATTAAAGGCCAGTTTTATTTGACCTGAGGAAACTCTGAAATAGACAGGCAATAAATGTTAAGCCGGGCGCAAGCAACGTGCACTGTTAATCACTGCAATGTTCAGCGAATACTTTTTCCGTCCGCAACTTTTACTCCGACAGAGTCCAGAGGTTATATGCAAAATCCCGTTAACGACGTTTTGATCAGCGTCATCGTGCCGGTGTATAACGCCGCGGCGTATCTGGAGCGATGCATTGACAGCCTGCTACAGCAGGAAGAAAGCCGTTTTGAAGCGATATTTATTAATGACGGCTCCAGCGATAACTCGCTCGCGATATTACAGAATTACGCCCACTACCCACATTTTCACATTATCGACAAAACCAACGGCGGCGTTTCGTCGGCGCGCAATCAGGGCATTCGCGCCTCGCGCGGCAAACTGCTGTGCTTTTTAGACGCCGATGATTTTCTGCCGGCCAGCGCGTTTGCCACCTATGTGCGGCTGATGCAAAACAACATCGCCATGGTGGGTGGGGAATCGCAGCACTTCACGCCGCAAGGCGATCCGCTCGATTTCCCGGCCAATAGCAGTGACGTGCGCCAGCTGACCGCTTCGGCGGCGATTAACGATCTGCTCTATTTCAATCCGCGTCACGGCATCTGCGACAAGGTGTTTCGTGGTGATGTGATTCGTCAGCATCAGCTCACCTTCAACGAGGAGATTTATAACTTCGAAGATCTGCTGTTTGTGGTCAATTACCTGCACCTGCAACAGGATCGTCAGGTGATCTTCACCCAGCAGGTGGTTTATTACTATGTGGAATCCACCAACTCCGCCACGCGATCGGCGTTACGCGAAAAGCATTTCTCCTTTGCGCGTTCGTTTAATGGCATGCAGGCGTTTTTATCCGCGCAGCATAGCCGCTGTTATTACCATCTCTATTTAAAAGTGACCTCGTCTTATATCTATAAAGCGCTGCACAGCGACGGATTCAGCCGCGCCTTTATTGATGAATATATTTCGCTCTACCGTCGCAGCTTCAAGTCCTATTTCACATCAGGATTGATGCTCAATCCGTGGAGCCTGTACTTTGCGCTGTTTTTTGTCAGTCCACGACTGGTATCGCGTCTGCGCCGCCTGGCACAGAAATAAACGCTGAGGTTGAGTTGTGAAAGATAAATTAAAAAATTCTCTGTGGATGATCGCTGAAAAGCTGATTGCGGTGTTCGGCCTGATATTTGTCACCTCTTATGTGGCGAAATATGTGGGGCCCACCACCTTCGGCATTATCTCGATTTCGATGCTGGTATTTCAGTTCATCCAAAGCATCGCGCTGATGGGCAGCGATGTGATTCTGCTGAAACGCTTATCGCAAAATCATCACTCCGGCATGCGCTTAATGATGGCGACCTTTCTGCTGGTGTTAGTGATTTACGGCATTCTGGCAGCCAGCGGCATGCTGATTATGGGCGAAGAGTGGAGTGCTGAAGCGCGGGTATTTGTCTGCGCAGCGGCGATTGCCTGTCTGTTTTCTTCGCTCGATCTGGTCAATATCTACAACGAGGCGATGCTTAATGCACGCCTGAATGTCATCGCCAATCTGGCGGGGCTGGCGATCAGTTTAACCGTGCGCTTCTTTATTTCGTATTACGGTTTGGATCCGCAACTGTTGTCGATTCCGATCGTACTGGCGACCTTTGTTCCTTTTGCCATCAAACTGACGATATTCCTGAAATACCATCGTCAGGTACCGATTCCGGCACTGCGCCAGATGAAGAAATATTCACGCTATATGGTGGCGTCCGGTATTTCTCTGGTGTTTTCCGTGATTGCGGTGGCGATTTATACCCGCGTTAATCAAATCAGCGTGTCGTATTTCCTTGGCGTAAAAGAGGCGGGGATTTTCTCTGTCGCGCTGACGCTCGCCACCGCGTGGGTATTTTTACCCAATGCCTTGCTGGCTTCCTTTTTCCCGGCGTTCTTTGCCGAACGTGACGATCGGCAATCGATTATCAAAGCACAGAAATTACATCTGCTGGTGATTGGTGTCTCGTCGCTGGTGATTCTGGCGATTTGGTTATTGTCCGGATGGTTTATTCGTGACTTTTACGGTGCGGAGTATCTTGATGCGGTAGCGCCAACGCTGTTACTCAGCGTGGGAGCGATGTGCGCGGTGCTAAGCAGCGTGATGGATCGCTTCATTATTAAGTACAACGGATATCGCTATTTAGTGAAAAAAACCTTCGTGGTGTTATTAATTTGCGTGGCCTCCTCTTTATTGTTGGTTCCTTATTTCGGTTTAAATGGCGCAGCCATGAGCGTGGTATTAACCGAGTTTTTATCCTTCTCCCTGCTTAATTACTTTTTCCCTGCTCAACCCGTAATGCGTATTCATCAAATTTTTATCAATCCCAGGAAACTATGGCTGTTATTTAACAATATCAAAACCTCAGACAGTAAAGAGAGTTTATCATGAATGAAAAACCCCTGTTTAGTCTTATCATTCCCGTCTATAACTCACAAAAAACCATTAAACGTACCTTACTGAGCGTGCTTAAACAGACGTTCAGCAGTTACGAAGTGATTGTGGTTAATGATGGCAGCAGCGATTCAACCGCGAATATTCTGCAGGAGTTTAGTGCTTATTCGCAGGTCACGGTAATTCACCAAATTAATGCCGGTGTCAGCGCCGCTCGAAATAGCGGAATGCAGCAAGCCAGCGGTGAATATGTGTTATTCCTCGATGCGGATGATTGGGTGGATGATAACTTCCTGATGATCTTCAAACAGAATCTCGATGCCTGGCCAGCGGAATCTGTCGATTTGATGGTGGGCAACCTCAACGACAACCGCGTGGGCAAAGTGTCGCAGGCGGGCTTCTTCAGTCAGGAGGACATTCCTTATGTGCTCGGTGAGTTGGAGATGAGTGATAACATCGGTTATCTGCATAACAAATGTTATCGCCGTCAGATTATTGAGGAGTTGAACCTGCGCTTTTTGGAAGGTATCTCCATGAGCGAAGATTTGCTATTTAACCTTAAATTCTTCAGCTGCATTAGCAATTTTCTGGTCACGCCGGGTGCGGCTTATCATTATGAAGACGTGGCGGGTTCATTATCGAAGCGTAAAGTGCAATACAGTGAACTGAAAGTACGTAAACAGTTTCTCACCGCACTGTATGATTCGATCATCAGTAAATATCAGGCCAGCGATCTCGACTATTTCCTTAAAGGCATCTCCAAACGTGTGCTGGCGCTGGATATGCAAATCGTGACCGCAATGTATCACTCATCGTTTTCACCTGCGGATATTGCCCAGGAAATTGATCAAATAAAGCGGGGTAAATACTCAAAAGGTATTTTCATCCTGCTGAATAAAAATGAAAAATTGAAGTACATGATTATGAATTTGAATACACTCACAGCGTACTATTTTCTTTATGCACTCTACAGAATGCGCGCATTCTAATTAAATTCTCCCGGCGTTAGCCTCTGGACGCATTTGCTGTATCAGAGGCTAGTGGCCGGGGGAGTTGCTCTTGTGTCATCTGCACTACCCGTGGTAACAGCCCAGCGTTGCCACACCTTTCCACTTTCCTCACGCCTTTCTGCTGACTCCCCGTTACTCCTTCTTGCACTCATTCCGCGTCTCATGTCAAATAGCGCCCCATGCAATCGATTGCGCGCATGTTTCGTGCATTTACTGCGGCGCAAAACATCAGGATGCGTGAATTTCATTTTCATGAAGCGTCATCCTTTGCGTTCCGGCCGGGCGGAGCAGCCCACGCCATGATTGGTAGCCATCTTTGTGGCTGCATGTTGATAAAGCTTGAAATTCTGGAGAGACAGATGGACAACTCACAAACCGGTACGCTTGGCACCGTAGAAACGGCGGCTAAGGGCTGGCGTAAGAGTGATACCGTGTGGATGCTGGGTCTGTACGGTACGGCGATTGGTGCGGGCGTGCTTTTCCTGCCGATTAACGCCGGTGCAGGCGGGCTGATTCCGCTGATTATCATGGCGATTCTTGCCTTCCCGATGACCTATTACGCGCACCGCGCGTTAACGCGCTTTGTGCTCTCCGGTAAAAATCCCGGCGAAGACATTACCGAAGTGGTGGAAGAGCACTTTGGCGTGGGCGCTGGCAAGATCATCACCTTGCTCTACTTCTTTGCTATCTATCCGATCCTGCTGATGTACAGCGTGGCGATCACCAACACCGTCGATAGCTTTATCGTGCATCAGCTGGGGCTGGTTTCGCCGCCGCGTGCGCTGCTGTCGCTGATTCTGATCATCGGCATGATGACGGTGGTGCGCTTTGGCGAACAGATGATTGTGAAAGCGATGAGCATACTGGTGTTCCCGTTTGTGGCGGTGCTGATGCTGCTGGCGGCTTATCTGGTACCGCACTGGCATGGTGCAGCGCTGGAAACGTTGTCGTTAGATGCGAATGTAAGCGGCCACGGCATTCTGATGACGCTGTGGCTGGCGATTCCGGTGATGGTGTTCTCCTTTAATCATTCGCCGATTATCTCCTCTTTTGCTGTTGCCAAGCGCGATGAGTACGGCGCAGGCGCGGAGAAGAAATGTTCGCGCATCCTGGCGAACGCCCATCTGCTTATGGTCGTGACGGTGATGTTCTTTGTGTTCAGCTGCGTGCTGAGCCTGTCGCCCGCCGATCTGCAGGCGGCGAAAGATCAGAACATCACTATTCTGTCCTATTTAGCCAACCACTTTAATGTACCGATGATTGCGTGGATGGGGCCGATTGTGGCGATGGTGGCGATCACGAAGTCGTTTCTCGGGCATTATCTGGGGGCGCGTGAAGGGTTTAACGGCATGGTTGTGAAGTCGCTGCGCAGCCGCGGTAAAACCGTCACGCCGCAGCGTCTGAATCGCCTGACCACCACGTTTATGCTGCTGACCACCTGGCTGGTGGCAACGCTGAACCCCAGTATTCTGGGCATGATTGAAACGCTGGGTGGGCCGATTATTGCGATGATTCTGTTCCTGATGCCGATGTATGCCATTCAGAAAGTGCCGGCGATGCGTCAGTACAGCGGGAAAATCAGTAACGTGTTTGTGGTGATCGTTGGCGTGCTGGCGATTTCGTCGATTGCTTATTCGCTGGTCAGCTAAGCATATATCAGAAAGGTCGCCAGGCATGGCGACCTTGTCATCATTACACCGCAGCCGTTTTAAACACACTCATCGACTGCGCCAGACGATCCGCCTGTTCCTGCAACGCCTGCGACGCCGCTGAGGCTTCCTGCACCAACGCGGCATTCTGCTGCGTCACCGCCTCCATCTGCGTAATCGCTGAGTTGATCTCGCTAATCCCGCTGCTTTGCTCGCTGCTGGCAATGGTGATTTCGCTCATAATATCCGCCACGCTCTTCACGCTGTTGACCACTTCACCAATCGTTGAACCGGCGTGCGTCACCAGACGGCTACCTTCATCCACCTGCGCGACCGAATCCTCAATCAACACCTTGATCTCTTTCGCGGCAGATGCCGAACGTGCCGCCAGATTACGTACTTCGGTGGCTACCACGGCGAAACCACGGCCTTGCTCACCGGCGCGTGCGGCTTCGACCGCGGCGTTAAGGGAAAGTATGTTGGTCTGGAAGGCGATGGAGTCGATCACACTGATAATATCGACGATCTTCTTCGAAGAGAGCGTAATGGCTTCCATCTTCTCGATCACCTGTTCCATCACCACGCCGCCTTGCTTCGCCACGTTGGAGGTGTTGGCCACCAACTGATTGGCTTCCCGCGCGTTTTCGGCGTTGTGCTTAACGGTGGCGGTCATCTGTTCCATCGCCGATGCGGTCTCTTCCAGCGAGCTGGCCTGCTGTTCGGTGCGTGATGAGAGATCGATGTTACCGCTGGAGATTTGATTCGAGGCGACAGCGATGGTATCGGAACCGGCGCGCACATCGGAAACGATAGTGAGCAGATTGTCGTTCATCGCCTGCAGCGCCTGCATCAGCACGGCGGTTTCATCTTTACCGCTGATTTCAATGTGCGAACTGAGATCGCCTGCCGCGACTTTCCCGGCGATTTCCACCGCTTCATTCAGCGGACGCACAATTGAACGCGTCAGCATAAAGCCTAATACGATGGAGGCTGCAATGGCGAGAGCGGAGAAGATTAGCGTCATCTCAATAGCGGATGAGCCGTTATCAATAATCTTCGCGCCTTCTTGCTGTAACTGCTGCGATTGCGAATCGGCAAACGCCACCGCGCTCGCCAGGAAAGCGTTTTGCGTATCGGTAATGGATTTCAGTACATAGGTGCTGGCGGCGTCTGCATCGCCAGCGCGTACCAGCTCAATCAGCTGATGTTTCTCGGCCTCGAATTTGTCACTGGCCGCCAGCAGCCCGGCGATTTTCTTTTTACCCACGTCGGTAACCTGTATCGCTTTGATTTTGTTCATCGCGTTGTTGGTATGCTCAGTGGCTTCGGCGAGTTGCTGATAACGTTTAACGTTATTTTCCGGACGCGTGGTATCAATCACGATGCCACGCAGATATTTAATTTGATCGTTAACACCGTCACGGACGTCAAAACCAAGACGCACTTTCACGTAACGGTCTTCCACAATCGACGTAATACCGGTTTTGATGTTGTTAATTTTGGTAATCGACGTGATGCCGACAATGACTAACAGTGCCACCACTAAACCAAAGGCGATGCCCAAACGGACGCCGACCTTCATATTCTTTAAGCTCAACATTGGTTCTCCCCGTAATGCCAAAAATTGATGTTTTCAAGACGGAAAAGCAGGCAAGGCGCCCGCATCAGGTTGATGTTTTCTAAGGTAAAAATGGTTACGCAGCGTGACAAATCTGGTATGGCAGCACCAGCGCAAGCGCTATCTGTTATCGGTTGTTAATGTTTTAACTTTAATTTTTTAGAGATGCGTCACGGTTTGGTTAATGACGTTAACCTTGATTTTTGACTGGATGGGAAAGTTAGGCGGGAGGATCCTGGTTGAAGGGTCGCCAGGAATGGCGTAATGCCGATCAGTTAAGCACCTTATCAAATCACCGCACATTCCGTAGCGGCGCGATTTATCGCGCAATGAATTGCGCCGCTACAAGGTGTGCTCTGGTAATTAAGGGTTTTCAGGTCTTAACTGACAAGCATTACGCTATGAACGGTGGCATTACGATCATTAACGCGGCTTTTTCAGCACGCCGTGGATTACATTCGACAGCTCGTTGATTTCGAACTTCGCCACGTAACCATCGGCACCGACTTTGCGCACGTGATCTTCGTTGGCGCTGCCGGAGAGTGAAGAGTGGATCACCACCGGAATCTGGCGCAGGTTGTTATCGCGTTTGATGTTGCGCGTTAAGGTAAAGCCATCCATCTCCGGCATTTCGAGATCGGTCAGCACCAGCGCGATCTTGTCGTGGATCGACTCACCGTTTGCAGCCGCTTCTTTCTGCATTTCGTTAATTTTGATCCAGGCTTCCAGACCGGTGTTGTGCATAATCGCCGGGATGCCCATGCTTTTCAGGCCTTGCTCCAGCAGCTGACGCGCCACTTTGGAATCTTCCGCCACAATCGCCACTTGGCCAGGCTTCAGATTGAAGTCTTTGGCGGTCTCTGCGCTTGGCTCAACGCCGCGCACTGAAGGAATGATGTCATACAGAATCTGCTCAACGTCCAGCACCATCGCCAGATTATTGCTTTGGCCGTCGGTATCCAGACAGGCGATGCTGGTGATGTTGCGGCTACCGATGCCCGCTTCCGCCGTGTGTACCTGGCTCCAGTCGAGACGCACAATGTTCTCCACCGATTCCACGGCAAACGCCTGAGTGCTGCGCGCATATTCGGTCACCAGCAGCAGGTTAAGGCCGGTTTCTGGTTTGCAGCCGGTGACGGCGGGCAGATCGATAACCGGAATAAACTGGCCGCGAATACTCGCCATGCCAAGCAGCGGCGATTGCATGCCAGCGGCGCGAGTGATGGTGGGCATCGGCACGATTTCACGCAGTTTAAACACGTTGATGCCGTACAGCTCAGATTTGCCTTTCAGCTGATCGGAACCCAGTCGGAACAACAGCAGTTCGAATTTATTGGAAAGCGCAAGGTTGGCGCGTTCATCGATCTCTTTCTGAAAATTATCCATCATGGCCTCGGAGCAGATCTGGGCTGAGTAAAGGGCAGGGCAATATCGCCATGATTAACTTATCGGCAGAAGAGAAAAAAAATGAAGGGGGAGATAACGGAAATTTTAGCGTGAGAGCGATCGCCCTCACGCGGGTACCCTTTACTTCAGCAGAATGGCGCGCACGCTTTTGCCTTTGATCTTGCCCTCTTTCAGCTTGATCAGCGCTTTCTTCGCCTGAGCGGCGTCGATGGCAACATAGGCGTGGGTGGCGGTCATATCGATCTTGCCGATCTGGTCGCCGCTAAAACCGGCTTCACCGGTCAGCGCGCCGAGAATATCGCCCGGACGGATTTTGGCTTTACGGCCGCCATCAATACACAGCGTCATTTTGGTCGCCGGCAGCGATTTGGCGCTGGTGCCTTTCAGCGAGCTGGAGGAAACCCAATTGAGCTTCTGCTGCAGATACTCTTCCAGCGCATTGGCGCGCACCATTTCGTCGGGGGCAACAAAGCTTACCGCCAACCCTTTCTCACCGGCGCGACCGGTACGGCCGATGCGATGAATGTGCACTTCCGGATCCCACGCCAGCTGGAAATTCACCACCAGCGCCAGCGATTTAATATCCAGACCGCGTGCAGCGACGTCGGTGGCGATCAATACGCGGATGCTGCCGTTGGCGAAGCGAATCAGCACGCGCTCACGATCGCGCTGCTCCAGATCGCCATGCAGCGCTAACGCACTGATATCACGCTCGTTCAGCGCGGCAGCAACGTCGTCACACTCGCGCTTGGTGTTACAGAACACCACGCAGGAGGCCGGTTGTTGCTGGCTGAGCAGCGCGCCGAGCAGGCTGTGGCGCTCTTTGGCGCTGGCTTCAATAAACTGCTGCTCGATGGTCGGTAACTCGGTTTTATCTTCGGTGGCGACCGCCAGCGCATCGCGCTGAAAACGCTGGCTGAGACTGGCGATGGTATCCGGCCAGGTGGCAGAAAACAGCAGCGTCTGGCGCGTTTCCGGCGTAAAGCCGATGATCGCTTCCATATCGTCGCGGAAGCCCATCTCCAGCATGCGATCGGCTTCATCCAGCACCAGCGTTTGCAGCTGGCTGAGATCAAGGTTGTCGCGCTTCAGGTGATCGAGCAAACGGCCCGGCGTGCCAACCACGATATGCGGCGCATGCACTAAGGAATCACGTTGCGCGCTCATCGGCTGGCCGCCGCACAGCGTCAGAATTTTTATGTTGCGGGTAAAACGCGCCAGCTGACGCAGCACGTTGCTGACCTGATCGGCCAGTTCACGCGTCGGGTACAGAATCAGCGCCTGAGTGTGGAACTGGCTGTTATCGATGCGGTTCAGCAAACCCACGCCAAAGGCGGCGGTTTTGCCACTGCCGGTTTTCGCCTGCGCACGCACGTCGCGCCCTTCCAGAATCGCGGGCAGGGAAGCGGCCTGAATCGGCGTCATGGCGTCGAAACCCATCTCGCGCAGGTTATCGAGTTGGCTGGCGGGCAGTTGCGTCAGGGTAGAAAAAGCAGTCACGGGAAAGTCTCTAATTGCGGGTAGGATGGCGGCGGTCAGTCTGGCAGAAAGGGGCGTGATCGGCAATGGCAAAAGCGCTTCTGCTGCCTGCCTGAAAACCGTTAGTGTTATAACAGGCTTGTCTCGTTTTTATACGCATACTGTTGCGAAGTTCTAATGCTTTTGTGGTTGATTTTATTCTGCAATGAAGGCGCTAAACCTCGACATATGCAACGAAAAAGGAGAATTAGCGTTATTAAACAAGCATTATCAGGGTTTGTTAATGCTTACTTATAAGTATTGTGCTAATGAATGGCTTCGCTTAGGTAAAATTCTGATTAAAACGAATAGCCGATTTGCTTTATATTTACCCCGCCGTTTGGCTAATCAGTAAATACCCATAATATTTCAGAGGTCATTTCATTGAGTCATTATGTCCAGGGACAAAACGAAGACATTCTGAAAATCGTCGGCCGCGCCGTGTTAACGCTGCATCTGCATGGAGAAACCTTATCTTCGGATAAAGTCAGCTCTATGATTGCCTGTTACGCGGAAGAAGAGCCTGTCAGCGACGATGAAAACCAGCGGCTGTATGCGCTGGCGATTCAGATGCTTTCGTAAAATCCAGCACTCACCGGGTGTGCGCATGCTGCCTGTTTATGTCGTACGTAAAGCCTCCTTGCGGAGGCTTTTTTGTTGGGTGCCTTCAGCCACGCGCCGCTACGGGAATGTGCGATTTTTGGGCTTACGCACTGAACACTGGCAATCCGCGGTGGAAGGTGGCGCGGACCGGGGAGATGCGGGCAACGGCTTCGGCGGAACAGCTGGCCTCGACCAGCATCATGCTGGCTTCATCGTCGACCTTCGGCCACTGACGTTCGCCCTGATTCGACAGCGGCAAAATCCCACCGGTGGCGATATGCAGCGCGCGGCTCAAACCGAACTCATCGGAACCGCGATACAGCTGCGCGTACAAATTGGCTTTCTCCAGCATGCTGCCGGTGCCAAACGGTGACCAGTGATCGATCACGCTGTCCGTGCCGGTCATCACCGTGATGCCCGCCGCCTGCAACTGCGGCAGCGGCATGGTCAGCTTGCCAATCGGAATGGTCGACGCCACGCTCATCTGCTGCTCGGCCATGCCCGTAATCATCTGATCCAGCGCTTTGCCTTCCAGCGTGCCGAGCGCAAAACCGTGACTCAGCGTCACTTTGCCCTTCAGCTGCGGGTTTTTCGCGATGGTGTCGATCATGTACTGAATGGCCGCCACGCC
This sequence comes from Pantoea sp. DY-17, assembly GCF_019795975.1. Taxonomy (NCBI): domain Bacteria; kingdom Pseudomonadati; phylum Pseudomonadota; class Gammaproteobacteria; order Enterobacterales; family Erwiniaceae; genus Pantoea; species Pantoea sp. DY-17. The sequence continues at coordinate 79,414 of NZ_JAIMIG010000001.1, forward strand.
GGATGGCGAGGTTTCGTGCAGATGGATATCCACGCCGCGCTGGAAATCGAGGGCGATCTGGAACATCGCATCCAGCGACGCCTGCATCGCACCATCCACGTTGGTCGGATCGAGCCCGCCGACAAACTGCACGCCCATCTGCATCGCTTCGCGCATCAAGCCATCAACCTTCGAATGCAGCAAACCGTGCTGCGGGAAGGCAACGATTTCACACGGGAATTCCGCATGATTCGCCAGCGCCAGCTTGAGATGCTCAAGGCTTTTCAGGCCGCTAACCGGATCGATATTGCAGTGGCTGCGCGCTTCGGTGGTGCCTTTGCTGTGCAGCAAACCAATGATCGCTTCGGCACGCGCCTGCGACGTCGGCAGCAGTTGCGGGATCAGCACCTGTTCGCGCGCAATCATATCCATGATGGTTTTGCCCTGACGCGGACGCGGCGCTTCCCACGGACCACCGTAAAAGGTTTTGTCGAGATGGATATGCATATCACGGGTGCGCGGCAGCAGCAGGGCGCCGTTGGCATCCCACTGAGGCAGATTGGTGTTGCGCGCTTTGCCTGCGGCATCAATCGCCGCGAAAGTGCCGTCTTTGATGGTGATGTCGTACAGCGCGGTGCGCGTGGCGATCACCTCTTTACCGTCGCGCTCAAAGCCCTCTTCGAGGCGGACATTGAGCAGCTGGTAATGCGCAACGCGCGGTGGCGGCGTGTGCGGCTGTGTGCTGTTAGCGAGCAGCGGTGAAGCGGGTGCAGCGTAGCTGATGCCGGCGGCCAGCAGGCTTCCGGCGGCGGTCAGACTGAGAAATTCACGACGGCTGGGAGAGGTCAGTTGCATCAGAGGTTCCATCAAACGAGAAACGCTTAATCTGGCAAAACTCAACGCAGCGCGCTGCGATATTTGCCACTGGTTAGCAGTGGAAAAATCACTGCCACTGCAGCTGACAAAAGGTCACCAGCGCGGCGGCCAGCGCCTGCTGCAGTTCGTCCTGCGGCGCACGGCAAAATAGCGCCAGTTCAAAATGGTTGATGGTGGGTAAACCATCGGCTTCCCCTAATACGCGATGCTCAGGCAAGCGGCAGCTGGCGGGCAGCAGCGTTAAGCCCAATCCGGCGGCGCTGGCGCTGGCGAGCGCCACCAAACTGGCGCTGCTGTAGCTGATGCGCCAGCTGCGGCCGAGGCTATCCAGCGTCTGCGCCATCTCCTCGCGATATAAACCGAGCTGCGGGAACACCACCAGCGGCACCGGCGTTTGCTCAAAGCAGGGATGTGCGGCGCTGTCCAGCCACAGCAGCGGCTCGGGGCGCGCAGCCAGCGGACGTTCACCGCCCGGCTGTTTGATCAGCATGATATCCAGCTCCTCACGCTGCCAGGCGCGATGCAAATCGACATACATGCCGCTCATCACATCAAGGCGCAGTTGCGGATGTTCGCGACTGAACTCCGCCAGCAAACCGGCGGTCGGCGCGGCGAAATCTTCCGGCACGCCAAGGCGCAGCACGCCGTCGCGCCATTTATCGCTCAGCACGTCGTGCGCTTCGCCGTTTAGCGCGATGATGCGGCGCGCATAGCCCAGCAGCTTCTCGCCCTCTTCGGTGAGCGCCACCTGATGCGATGTGCGCTGTAGCAGCGGTTTACCGATCATCTCTTCCAGCCGACGCACCTGCTGGCTCACGGTGGATTGCGACAGATGCACGCGATCGGCGGCGCGGGTGAAGCTGGCGGTTTCGCACACCGCGACAAAACTCAGCAGTTGCTGCGGGGTGAACATCGGCTGACGATTCATTTTTCCACTGGTCGTTATGGTGTTATTTCATTTCCAAATAGTAACGACTGCTGCGATGCTGACAACCTCTTTACAGCTGGATTGTGTATGAATCGACATTTCAACGGATTAACGCTCGCCGCTTTGGTATTGGCTGGGCTGAATATGCGACCTTTACTCACTTCTCTTAGTCCGTTACTCGGCCAGCTTCGGCAGACGATGGGACTCTCTTCACTGGCGGCTTCGCTGCTGCCTGCGGTACCGATGGTGATGATGGGCGCGGTCGCGCTACTGAGTGCTTCGCTGATGCAGCGCCTGCCGCTGCAACGCTTGCTGCTAGCCGGATTGACGCTGCTGCTGCTGGCGCTGGCGGCGCGTGGCGTGATCCACGACGGCAGTTGGCTGGTGGTCAGCGCGCTGTTTGGCGGCCTTGGCGTGGGCGTGGTGCAGATGGCGATGCCGGGCCTGATTCGTCAGCGCTTTGCACAGCGCAGCGCGCCGGTCACCGGATTGTGGGCCGGTGCGCTGATGGGCGGCGGCGGTTTGGGGGCGGCGTTATCGCCGTGGCTCAGCGATCATTTGGGCGAGCCGCTGGCGCTGAGCGGCTGGGCGCTGCCGGTGCTGCTGGCGATTGGATTGTGGTTATATGTGCGGGTGCCAACCGCCGCCAGTACGGAAAACGTTGCGCTGCCGTCGCTGTGGCGCACGCCGCGCGCCTGGACGCTGGCAATCAGTTTTGGCCTGGTGAACGGTGGTTACGCTACCTGTGTTGCGTGGCTACCGGATGCCTATCATCATCTTGGCTGGTCGGCGCAGGCCGGCGGATCGCTGCTCGGCGCAATGATTCTCTGTCAGGTTGCGGGCGCGCTATTGATGCCGCTGCTGGCGCGTAAGGCGGATCGGCGTCCGCAGCTGATTATCAGCCTGGTTTGTCAGCTGATCGGCATGAGCGGCTTTCTGTTTGCTCCGCTGTTCGCGCCGTGGCTGTGGGCGGCGATTGCCGGATTTGGACTGGGCGCGGCGTTCCCGCTGGCGATGGTGCTGGCGCTTGATCACCTGCCGCATCCGCAGGCCGGTGCACGGCTGGTGGCGTTTATGCAGGGCGCGGGCTTTATCATCGCCGGCTGCATGCCGTTTATCGCCGGTCAGCTGCAGGCATTAACCCACAGTTTTTCCAGCGTCTGGCTGATGCAGGCGGCGGTGACGGTCGGGCTGATTTTGCTGAACCTGCGCTTTCATCCGCGCAGTTATGGTCGGGCCTTTGGCCGGACTGCGGCGTAATTGGTCCTACCAAAAGATTCAAATGTGGCCGCGTCGTCACATAACCTGAAAAATCCCGCCTGTTTCGTTGCATCGAAATAACAAAGCATTAACCATTCTCCTCCATCAAGCCCGCCCTGCTGCATTTTGGTCCTACCAATGCAGCATGGCGATGGAGCCTTTCTCAGGATAATGCGATGACCGAAAATACGCTGCGGGCGCGGCTCTGCGCCTGGATTACCGAGCATCAGCTGGAGCCGGGCATGCGGCTGCCGTCCGAACGCGCGCTGGCGGCCGAGTTCGGTTCGTCGCGATCGTCACTGCGCGAGGCGATCCAGCAACTGATCAGCAGCGGCGTGTTGATCAGTAAACGCGGTGGCGGCACCTGGCTGCGTCAGCCGCAGCAGCCGTGGTCGGAACAGCGTATCGTAGAGCCGATTCGCCAGCTGCTGGCTGAAGATCCCGATTATCGCTACGACATCCTTGAAGCGCGTCACGCAATAGAGGCCAGCACCGCGTGGCATGCGGCGTTGCGCGCCACCGAAGCCGATAAAGAGCGGCTGGCTTACGCCTTTGATGCGCTGCTGAAGATTAAGCAGAGCGACGATGCCGATCTCGCGGCGCAGGCCGATCTGCGTTTTCATCTCGCCATCGCCGAAGCCTCGCACAACGTAGTGCTGCTGCAGACCATGCGCGGCTTTTTCGATCTGCTGCAATCCTCGGTGCTGCACAGCCGTCAGCGCATGTATACCCATCCGGTGATTTTTAATCGTCTTAACGAACAGCATCAGGCGATGTTTGATGCGGTGATGGCCGGTGACGCGGAAACGGCGCGCCAGGCGGCGATGGATCATCTCGGCTTTGTTCACACCACTATGAAAACCCTGCATGAAGATGAGGCGCGCCAGGCGCGCATTACGCGTCTGCCGGGCCACCAACCTCAGCACAAGGAAAATAACGGATGATCATTTCTGCTGCCAGTGACTATCGCGCCGCGGCGCAACGCATCTTGCCACCGTTCTTGTTTCACTATCTGGATGGCGGCGCTTACGCCGAGCACACGCTGAAGCGCAATGTCGCCGATCTCTCCGACGTGGCGCTGCGCCAGCGCGTGCTGAAAAACATGTCGGCGTTGAGCCTCGAAACGAAGCTGTTCAACGAAACCCTGTCGATGCCGGTGGCGCTGGCGCCGGTCGGCTTGTGTGGCATGTATGCGCGACGCGGTGAAGTGCAGGCGGCGCGCGCGGCGGCGCTGAAAGGCATTCCGTTTACGCTCTCAACCGTGTCGGTTTGCCCCATTGAAGAAGTGGCGCCGGCCATAAATCGTCCGATGTGGTTCCAGCTCTATGTGCTGCGCGATCGCGGCTTTATGCGCAACGCGCTGGAGCGCGCCAAAGCCGCCGGCTGTACCACGCTGGTGTTCACTGTCGATATGCCGACGCCTGGCGCACGTTACCGTGATGCGCACTCCGGCATGAGCGGCCCCAATGCGCCGCTGCGTCGTTACTGGCAGGCGGCAACCCATCCGCAATGGGCGTGGGATGTCGGTTTACATGGCCGTCCGCACGACCTCGGCAACATCTCCACTTATCTTGGTAAACCGACCGGGCTGGAAGATTACATCGGCTGGCTGGCGAACAATTTCGATCCGTCGATTTCCTGGAAAGATCTGGAGTGGATTCGTGAATTCTGGGATGGCCCGATGGTGATTAAAGGCATTCTCGACGCGGAAGATGCGCGCGATGCGGTGCGATTTGGTGCCGATGGCATTGTGGTGTCGAATCACGGCGGGCGTCAGCTGGACGGCGTGCTGTCGTCGGCGCGCGCGTTGCCGGCAATTGCCGATGCGGTGAAAGGCGATATTACTCTTCTCGCCGACAGCGGGATTCGCAGCGGGTTAGATGTGGTGCGGATGATCGCCCTCGGTGCCGACTGCGTGCTGCTGGGACGCGCGTTTGTCTATGCGCTGGCAACGCACGGTCAGCGCGGCGTTGAAAATCTGCTCAACCTGATTGAGAAAGAGATGAAAGTGGCGATGACGCTGACCGGCGCGAAATCGATCAAAGAGATTACGCAGGCTTCGCTGGTGCAGGCTAACGCGCTGTTGAGCGAGGCGGGCTTGAGTCCGGCGCGTCCACGCGCGGTGAGCTAATCCAGCAGAATGAGTCATGTTGTCTATACTCAATAGCTGTCGAACACAACAGGAGGAATGACATGACCATACATAAGAAAGGATCGGCCCATTGGGAAGGCGACATTAAAGGCAAAGGTACGGTAAGTACTGAAAGCGGCGTGTTGAGCAATCAACCGTACGGTTTCAATACCCGTTTTGAAGGCCAGAAGGGCACTAACCCGGAAGAGCTGATTGGTGCTGCGCACGCCGCTTGCTTCTCAATGGCATTGTCATTGATGTTGGGCAATGAAGGGCATCCGCCAACAAGCATTGATACCACCGCGGATGTGTCGCTGGATAAAAAGGGCGACGGTTTTGCCATCACCAAAATCGCGCTGACCAGCGCCATCGTCTTACCGGGCATTGATGACGCGAAGTTTGATGAGATTATCCAGAAAGCCAAAGCGGGCTGCCCGGTTTCTCAGGTACTGAATGCTGAAATCACGCTCGACTACACGCTGAATAAATAATCGCCCAAATGGGTGACCAGCGTTAGAATCAACGGTGCGCCTTAGGGCGCATCGTTGCTTTCTGTCGTCTGGAGGATGCGTGGCAAAAAAACTGGCTGCAACCAAACACTGGAAAATGATCGTGGTGCTGTTGTGCATCTGCGGGGCGCTGATGCTGATTCGCTGGGCAGCGATGATATGGGGATGAAAGAGTGGATCAGCAGCCACAAGCTTGGCGTGTTGGTGATGGTGATTTTGGTGCTGGAGTTACTGCACTACCTGCTCACGGCGTCATGGTTCCCATGGCAGATTGGCTAATCAATCAGGCGAACTCACCGTCTGTCTGGCGTACGTTACGCGCACTGCTGCGCGCAATGCGATACGCCTTGCGTGGATCGCCCGCCACGAACTCAAACGTGGGCGAGAAATAGAATGGCAGCCAGCCGCCGAAGCCGCTTTCCCATTCCCAACGTACGGGGCAGGGCCAGAGAATGCCATCATACAAAATGTAATAAACCCAGCGTCCGTTTGGACGACGGGGGCGAGATGTTTTCATTGGATTCACAACGATGATAGTGAAAAGCAGCTTATATTTTGAACGCTACAACCCATTCTTGCAATGCCGTTTGGCTACTATTTGCGCAACTTTAATCAAGCTGGCACCGAATTAACGGTGCACTTCGCCACAAAGTAAGACCACATTTGGCCGCACTTTATGGATGCGATCGGCCATCTGCTCACAGGCCACTTTGGTCGGATAGATACGCTCCGAAACCGGTAAGGCATCACAGGCATCATGCCCACATGCGCTCACTAATAAAACAAAACCAATCAGCATAATCAGACTCCTTTAACACCTTCTCGCTGGTACGGAATGTGTGGCTGGTCGTTCCCTTTTTTGATCCAGTATAGCTAAACGCGTTGAGAGTCAATTATCACCCTGAGCGGCTTTCTTGTCCGGCTCGCACGATTATACGCATCGCAGTGCGCAACCGTAGCTCAATCTGGGCTAAACTATGCGGCCCTGATAAAAACGATGAGTGAGTTAACATGTCGAACGAAATTGCCCAACCAGCCAGCAGCCCAAAACAAGCCGCCTTGCAACTGGTGATTGAACTGGTGCGCGCGGGAAAACTGAGCCCGCTGCACGGTGATGCTTCCAACATGATTTCTATCTACGAACAGTTCAAAACCCATTTCGAAGCGGAAAAAGAGTAATTTTTGTGCCAGCGGTCGCCATGAATGGCGGCCCTAGGCGATCTCATCCGTGTGGGTGCGGTCGTACTCTTCCTGCGCGCGTTCCAGTGATGGACCGTGCTCCAGCGCCCAGTCATACAACGCGACAAACGGTTGTTGCAGCGTCTGTGCCAGCGGCGTCAGGCTGTATTCCACACCGATCGGCGCGGTGTTCAGCACTTCGCGATTCACCAGCCCATTACGCTCCAGCCGCTTTAACGCATCCGCCAACGCTTTGTGAGTGATGCCATCCAGCCGACGACGAATCTCGTTAAAACGCGACGGCTTAGTACAAAGCACGGTGAGAATTAAAATCGACCATTTATTGGTGATGTGCTCCAGCACCGGCCGGGTTTTTCCTACATCTCTCAAGCTGTTACCGTCGATCTCTGCCATGGCGATATACTCCGCGATATCTGGTATAAACAAAGTGCGTAATTGTTATTAAGTATAAAATATATACCATCAGCTTTCTACCCAAACAGGAGAGAGCAGATGAGCAGACTGGATAACAAAGTGGCAGTGGTACTGGGCGGCGCAAAAGGAATTGGTCTGGCAATCAGCCAGCGTTTTGCCAGTGAGGGCGCTACCACCTGGTTTACCTCGCGCCGTGACGAGGAGTTACAGACCGCCAGCAGCAGCATCAGCGGCAACGCGCATCCGCTGCGTGCCGATGTGAGCCAGCAGAGTGAATTGACGCGCATTATTGAAACGATCACGCGTGAATCCGGCCAGCTGGATGTGTTGGTGATCAACGCTGGGATGGCGGAGTACGCCACCATCGATGAGATTAGCGCTGAGCATTTTGATCACATCTTCGGCCTCAATGTGCGCTCGCCGGTGTTTGCTCTGCAGGCCGCGTTGCCGCTGCTGAAGCCCGGCGCCAGCGTGGTATTGATTGGTTCGATTGCCGATGTGATTGGCACCGAAGGATACGGCGTTTACAGCGCCAGTAAAGCCGCGCTGCGATCCTTTGCCCGTACCTGGACGCGCGAGCTCTCTGCGCGCGGTATCCGCATTAACGTGGTGGCGCCCGGCCCGATCGATACCGATATGATGCGGGCGGCTTCTGAAGAGGTGCGCAACGGCATCACCAGCACTATTCCGCTCAGCAGAATGGGCAAGCCCGAAGAGGTGGCCAACGTCGCGCTGTTCCTCGCCAGTGACGAGAGCAGTTACATCGCGGGCGCAGAAATCTGTGTGGATGGCGGTTTGACACAGGTGTAAGCATCATACATAGCCATCTCAGGATGGCTGTTTTGCTTTGGTCAGGCGAAATACCAGGCGGGCAGGATAGCGATTAAATTGTTTAGCGTGTGCAGGAAAATCGGCAGCGCCAGGCTGTTGCTGCGCAAACGCGCGTAGCACAGCAGCATAGAAAACAGCGTTAAAGCAACCAGCGTTTCCCAGTGCACATATTGGGTATGCATCGCGGCGAACAGCAGGGAGGTGAGCAGCATGCAGGCAAAACGGCTTCTCGGCGCCCACAGCAGAAAACCTTGCAGTAAAAATCCCCGGAACAGCACTTCTTCAAACACCGGCGCCAGCAGCACGGCGGTGAGCAGCAGAATCAACATCGAGCTGCGTCCCTGCTGCGATTGCGCAATCAGCCAGCCTTCGGGTTGCAGAAATTGTGTCTGCGCCACCATCAAAGCAAACAGCAATCCAATAAACAGCAGCGCCTGCATCGGCCGCACAAAGCCCAGCGGAATGTCGCTGCGACGCTGACAGTAAAAACGGTACAGCGGATAGATCACCGCAAACTCCACCAGGCATAGCACCGGCATCAGCAAGCCGTTGGTACGCAGCATCCCGTAATTGGGAAACAGCGTAACCAGCATGGTCACAAGGTAATAGACCACAAAGCTACCCACGTAGAACAGCGTTAACGTAACTTTGTCGGATTGGGTGTCCATAGGCGACTCAGCGAGCAGAGGAGAGCGCATAGTAGCAACGCCGATCATCCCTGTCGAGGTGGCGTGCTGCACATTTGCGCTGCTCAAATATTCCACCAACAAGACTAAATCTGCGGCGCTCGGGGCCGATAACCGATCAAACCCTTACAGGGTGGAGATGTGCGCAGTCTGCGTTGTCATCCGCCTTTTTTTGCTGCCTGTATTCTACGAGCAATGCGCATGAATTCTGAGTTTCACCGGCACACGGCACTGGCCGCCAGGACCAATATGGAAGCACACACGGTAAGGCTGACGCGGCGCAGTCTGCGCACCTTATCCTCGCTGCTGTTTGGCGTGCTACTTCTCTCTGTGGTGATGGTGTTAGTTATCGCCCATCGACAAAACATCGACTCAATCCAGCAGGATGCCAATCTGATGCGTCAGGCGTGGCAGCAACAGCAGCAACAGATGCTCGTCGATGCGCGCGATTATGCTAACTGGGGCGAAGGCTGGAAGAACCTGCATCTGACGGTCAATAAGGTTTGGGCGTGGGACGAAGAGAACTTTGGTCCGGGGCTTTACAAGGAGTATCACTACGACGGCGTGTTCGTGGTAGATGGCAATGGGAAAACCCGCTATGCGGTGATTAACGGTGAATTATCAGATGCTTCGATTGAGAGCTTGTTAGGCGCACAAAGCAACGTACTGCTAAGCGCGGCGCGCTCACTGCATGACGCCGTTGCAGGCAATGCGCTGGTGGAGAGTAACCCGGCGATCGTCGTGGCCGCACCGATTACGCCGGGCAAAGGACAGGATTTGCCGACGATGCCCGGCCCCGCTTCGGTCATGGTGTTCGTTAACATTTTCACGCCACAAAAACTTCAAACGCTGGGCACATCCCTGAATGTGATTGAACCGCGCATCGCCAGCGATCTAAACGATGCGCTGTTTGAGCCACGGCTGGTGGAGCCGGTGCTGCAGGGCGAACCCCTGGTGCTGCGCTGGCAGCCGAAAAATCCCGGCTTCGGCGTGATGTGGCTGATGATGCCGCTGCTGCTGTTCACCGCGCTGGCGGTGGCGATGGTGACGCGTCGCGTGCTACGGCATGCACTGCACAACGCGGTGATCTCCGATCGTCGCTTTGAAATGCTGGCGATCAGTCAGCGTGAGTTGGCCAACAGCGAAGAGCGTTTTCGCGATCTGGCGGAAGCCGCGTCGGACTGGATTTGGGAAGTCGACGCACAGGGCCGCCTCTGTTATCTCTCGTCGCGCTTTGCTGCGGTGACCGGCCATGAAGTGAAAAGCTGGATTGGACGTCCGCTCGATCAACTGCTGAGCCATCCCAGCCATTCGCTGGTCTCCTGGCTGATGCGTCAAGGCGAAGAGGTGAAACATGTGCCGCTGCGCTGCCAGTTTATGTCGGCCAACGGCGAGCGCCGCATTGGGCAGTTAATGGCGAAAGCCATTCGGCGTAACGGCTTGCGCTCGGGTTTTCGCGGCACGGTGTCGGATATCACTCATGAAGTGGACGCCGAAGCGCGCATTCAGTTTCTGTCACGTCATGACATGCTGACCGGCCTCGCGAACCGCATGCAGCTGCAGGAGTATTTAACCGCGTATCTGGAGTGCGTCAGCGCGGATGATCCGCTGTTTGTCATCAGTTTCGATCTCGATCAGTTCAAACCGATCAACGATACGTGGGGCCACGCGGTCGGTGATGACGTTCTGAATGAGATCTCGACACGGCTGAAAAGCTTGCTGGCGCCCAATGAACTGGCGGCCCGGCTCGGCGGCGATGCCTTTATTTTGCTGCTGCGCGAAAGCACGCGGGCGGGTGTGGAATATCGCTGTCGTGCGCTGCAGCGCATGGTGCATCAACCGATCATCAGCGGATCGCATCAAATTAGCCTCACCGCCAGCATGGGCATCGTATCAGCACCGCAGGATGCGGCTCAGCCGGAAGCGCTGTTACGCCTGGCCGATATTGCGCTGGCTCAGGCGCGCAGTGCCGGACGCGATCAGTGGGTTTGGTACTCCACCGATATGGCGAACCATCTGCAGTCAAAACGCGACATGGTGCAGGCGATTGAGGGCGCGCTGCACAATCACGCCTTCACGCTGCATTACCAGCCGCGCTATCAGCTGCAAAGCGGGCAGCTGGCTGGTGCGGAAGCGCTGATTCGCTGGCAGATAGCCGACGACCAATGGATCACACCCGATCGCTTTATTCCATTAGCGGAAGAGAACGGCCTGATCGCTGCGATCAGCGATTGGGTGCTGATGCGCGCATGCGCGGACGCCCGCGACTGGGGCGAACAGCGCTATGTTTCTGTGAATATTTCGCCGGTGGAGTTTCGTAATAACGATCTGGTGCAGCGCGTGGCGCATGCGCTGGAGGTGAGTGGATTACCGGCCACACGGCTGGAGCTGGAGATCACCGAAAACGTCACTTTTGAGAATCCGGATCGCGCATTGGAGATCATGCAAGGCCTGCGCGCGCTCGGCGTGCGGCTGACGGTGGATGATTTTGGTACTGGCTATGCGGCGTTGGGCTATCTGAAAACTTTCCCGTTCAACGGCTTGAAGATCGATCGTTCATGGATGAAGGAGTTCCCGGAATCGCAGCAGGCGCAATCGGTGGTGGCGGGGATTGTCGGCCTGGCGCGCGCGTTTGCGCTGACCATTACCGCTGAAGGGATTGAAACCGAAGCACAGCTAAAGGCGCTGAAAGCGCTGTCGTGTGAAGAAGGGCAGGGATATGTCCTTGGCCGACCCATGTCGCTGGCCGCCTTCAATGCGCGGTTACAGGAAGAGGAAACCGTGAATTGATTTTGCACACATTGTAGCGGCGCAATGCATTGCGTGAAAAATCGCGCCGCTACGAAATGTGTGCGGCTTTTTAACGCACTCTGATCGCAACAAACGTCATCAGAGCGGCGAAGCCAACAAAAATCACCAGTTCCATCATTGCCTCCTCGCTAAGAAAATTCTTAGTTAATTGTAGTGGCTGGCGGATTGATTTTTAGACAGTGCGTGCGATTAATCCTAACTTTTGAGAGGAAGATCGCCCTTTTGAGCTGATTAGTGCGACCAATCTGCTGTAAAAATTTCCGTTTCACGGTCACGCTTTGCTACTCTCAAAAACCGGTTGTCTATTTATCCAGGAGGAGAAACTTGTGACCCATTATGGAAAAGCGCTACTGGTAACGGCCTTTTTTGCCCTGACCGCGTGCCAGTCAGCCAGCAAACCTGACGCCAGCGCGGCTGCCAGCCACGATCCGGAAACCGATCAGTGCGGCGCATCGCAATACCAAAACTACGTTGGTCAGCCATTATCGACGCTCGACAACAAACGCTTCGCGGTGCCCGTGCGTGCTATTCCGTGGAATTCAGCGGTAACGATGGATTTCAATCTGCGTCGGATAAATTTCGCGGCGGATCAAAGCGGTAAAATTTCCCGGGTGTACTGCGGATAACAAAAAAACGACATTGCATTGTCATCGGGCTGTCACAGCGCCGGGCGAGGATAACTGCGCACTACGGAGATTTCCTCGTCACTCTCGAATATGCAATGTTCGTCTTATTTCTTCCCGCTGCGGCGGGAATTTTTTTATCTTTCGGCCTGCAAGGCTGATGGAGGAGTGATGATGAGAACGCGTGGAAAATTGCTGCTGTTAACGCTGTTGTTGAGTCCGCTGGCGCAGGCGTCGAGCGAAGCCACATGGCAGCAGAACGACAAAAATATGCAGCAAAGCTGTCTCAAGGCCAGCGGCCTGAAGACAGCGAAAGTGGTGGGTAAGCCGATTCAGTATGATGACAGCGTGGGCTTTGATGCGCTGCTGCTGGAAGGTCGCTATCCGCAAAAGCACATGAAAAATCAGGTCGGACGCGAACTCTGCCTGTACCAGCGTCAAAGCGGCAAGGCATTTGTCAGCGAAGCCGACCATCTGCGTGCGGTAAAATAGTGGCGTGGGCCGCTATTTCTGCGGCCCCGATTCCAGCAGTTTTGCCAGTAAGTTGCGATAGCTCTGCAGCTGCTGTTCATCCCCTTCAAATTCCAGCTTATCAATCACGCGCGCAATAATCGCTTTGCTGGTGGCAGGCTGTCCGTCATCCATCAGTTCGCGCATGATCGCCGCTAACATGTCGCTCTCATGCGGTGCATGCCAGGCTGGGCTATTGAAATAGTCGGTAATCGCCCGACTGGCGCTGTTTGGCTGGGTTCTCATAGCTGACCTCCGCAGAGACAACGATGCCCACCGCCGAATAATGGCAGCATGGGGAAATTGGGTTTAATCATGCGGACTGTCCAGAACAGACAGCGCGTCGCCAGTGATAACTGGTGGTTTTTTTAAACATAGATGCGGTGTGGAATATTGTCAGTAACGTGTAGACATATTTTTTCACGTTTGCCTGTCATTGCGATGCGCTTATCTTGCGGCAGGCTGGGTTTCAGCACATAAAGACACTAAAAAACGGCTTTCAGACATGATTTGCTGTGAGCAAAATCACGCTCGACAGTGTAAAACTGCGTTTTTTCGCCCATGCCATGTTTTGCCGTCCGGTAATGTTATGAGATTGTTAGACTGAACTCTCGTTTCATTCTGCTGATGCCCACGCCCATGTTACGCTCCATCGAGTCCTGGAAAGTTAATCTGATATCTGTTTGGTTTGGCTGCTTTTTTACCGGCCTTGCTATCAGTCAGATCATTCCCTTCCTGCCGCTGTATGTGGAAGAACTCGGGATTCGTGGCGGTAACGCGCTCAGCATTTGGTCTGGGCTCACTTTCAGCGTCACCTTCATTGTTTCTGCCGCCGTCGCGCCGTTGTGGGGCAGCCTTGCTGACCGTAAAGGGCGCAAGCTAATGCTGCTGCGCGCCTCTTTCGGCATGGGCGCGGTGATTCTGCTGCAGGCGTTTGTCACTCAGGCGTGGCAGCTGTTGCTGCTGCGCGCGCTGATGGGCCTTACGTCCGGCTACATTCCCAATGCGATGGCGCTGGTGGCGGCGCAGGTACCGCGCGAACGCAGCGGCTGGGCGCTAAGCTGTGTTTCCACCGGGCAAATCAGCGGCGTCATTCTCGGGCCGATGATTGGCGGTTTGCTGGCGGACTGGCTCGGTTTACGCATGGTGTTTATCGTCACCGCCGTGCTGCTGATGGTGAGCTTTCTCGTCACCTTATTTCTGATAAAAGAGACCGGTTATACGCCGGTTAGCAAGCAGGACAAGCTGAGCGGGCGCGACGTGTTTCGCACCCTCGATAATCCGCGCTTAATGATCTGCCTGTTCTTCACCACCATGGTGATTCAGATGTGCAACGGCTCGGTGAACCCCATCCTGACGCTGTTCGTGCGCGAGCTGGCTCCGAATGCGCATAACATTGCGTTTCTCAGCGGGGTGATCGCCGCGCTGCCGGGCGTATCGGCGCTGATCTCCGCGCCACGGCTGGGTAAACTCGGCGATCGTATTGGCACGCAACGCATTCTGCTCGCCACTATGATGGTTTCATTATTGCTGCTGGTGGCGATGTCGTTCGTCACCAGCGCGACGCAGTTGGGCGTGTTGCGTTTCCTGTTGGGGTTTGCCGATGGTGCCATGATGCCGGCGGTGCAAACGCTGCTGGTGCGGCATTCACGCGATAACGTCACCGGGCGCATTTTCGGCTACAACCAATCTTTTATGTATCTGGGTAACGTGGCGGGTCCGCTGCTGGGCGCGGCGGTATCGGCGGCAACCGGCTATCGCTGGGTGTTCTTCGCCACGGCGATGGTGGTGATGGTTAACGTGATCTTCCTGCGCCGCTTCTATCGTCGGCCGAAAACCACGCTGACTCCACCTTTGAGCCAGCGTGAAACCGCAGAAAAACCTACTGACGCAACTTCAGCGCGTAGTGCCAGCGCTGCTGAGAAAGCAAAAACTCCGGGCTAACGCTTGGGCTCCATGAATCATCACCGCCGACGCCCATGTGGAAGCCATCGAGGTGCAGCCAGCACCCATCCTCTTGCTGCAATAAGTGGCGATGCGAGGTGGCACGCAGCTGTTCAAGGCTGAAGCGACTGAGCGAAAAGGCGAAGTCGCCGCTCACCTGCAAGCCATTGCTCTGTAACTGACGCGTGCCACAGCGCAAACCATTTTCACCGGGGAACACATACGCGGTGCTGAGCGCTGCCAGTGGCAGCTGCCAGCGCGAGAACTGCGCCGCCAGTTGGCGATCCGGATAGTTCTCGTGCGGGCCCAAACCGAGCCAGCTCACCTGCTGCGGCGACTTCGCCAGTTGACAGCGCAGCCCGATGCGTGCCGGCGCCGGCAGACCGGGCGCCTGTTCCACATTGACGCTAATGGACAACTCACCGTTAGCATTAATTTGATAGCGTTTGTGGCTGGTGAAAGCCAGCTGACCGTTGGCCAGCCACTGATGCCTGGTTTCAATCAGCACGCTGTGTTTCAGGCTATCGACCTGCATATCCACCAGCACCGCTTGCAACTCATCGTAGCCCGCACGTTTCCAGCGCTCGACCCACGCATTGGGATCAACATTGGCAGCTTCGCTGGTGCCGATATCGTTATCAATCGGCGCACGAATAAAGCACTCCTGCAGCGGCGTGAGCAGCGTTTCTTCATCATCGACAAACCATTGCACCAGCTCGCCACTGCGGCGCGAGAAGTGCCAGCGCTGCTGCGGCACTACTACCGCCACCAGATCGTGATTGGCAATCAGTTCCGGCGCGGTGGCACCGATCTCCACAACGCGCACCGGCAGCGCAGCGGGCAACGGCCACTGATCCCAGGCGACGCGCGCATCCGCTTCGGACCACGGCGTGGCGTTGATTTGATGCACCGCCAGATTCAGCCACGCGTTGCCCTGCAAATCTTCACTGGCGGGCAGCGTAAAGGTCTGGCTGCCTTGAGCGGCGAGATCGAGCGGCAATTCACCGCTGGCGATGGCAACGCCATCCTGCTCGATTGACCAGCGCAGCACTTCGTTATCGCTGCGGCGGAACAGATATTCGCTGCTGACGGTAAAGCGATACGGCTCGTTAGCGTCCCGCTGAAACTGGAAGAACTGCTGCGCGCGCTGGGCTTCAAACAGCGCCGGATGCGGTGAGCGGTCGGCAAAAACCAGCCCGTTCATGCAGAACTGGCGATCGTTCGGCGTATCGCCAAAATCTCCGCCGTAGGCTTGCCAGGCTTCACCGTTGTCGTCGTAGCGCGTCAGGCTTTGATCGACCCAATCCCAGACGAAGCCGCCCTGCAAGCGCGGGAACTGGCGGAAGGCTTGCCAGTATTTCGCGAAACCGCCAAAGCTGTTGCCCATCGCGTGGGCGTATTCACACAGAATCAATGGCCGCGTCTCGCCCGGCAAACCAATCCACTTTTTCAGCGACCACTTTGGCACCGCCGGAAAAGGCTGATCCTGATCGACGCGCGCGTACATCGGGCAGACGATATCGGTGGCGGCGGTGTTGGCGCCGCCGCCTTCGTACTGCACCGGACGCGTCGGATCGCTGCTTTTCACCCAGTGATAGAGCGCATCGTGCGTGCTGCCGTGACCTGATTCGTTGCCCAGCGACCAGATAATAATGCAGGCATGATTGCGGTCGCGCTGCACCATGCGCGTGACGCGCTCGCTGTAGGCGGCGAACCAGCGCGGATCGCTGGAGAGGCGATTCATGGGCTGCATACCGTGCGTTTCGATATTCGCCTCATCCACCACATACAAACCGTATTGATCGCACAGGCGATACCACAGCGGATGATTGGGATAGTGCGCGCAGCGTACCGCGTTGAAGTTGTGGCGCTTCATCAGCTCGATATCGCGGCGCATGCTGGCTTCATCCACCACCTGACCGTGTTCCGGGTGATGTTCATGGCGGTTCACACCACGAAT
Organism: Pantoea sp. DY-17; assembly: GCF_019795975.1. Classification (NCBI taxonomy): domain Bacteria; kingdom Pseudomonadati; phylum Pseudomonadota; class Gammaproteobacteria; order Enterobacterales; family Erwiniaceae; genus Pantoea; species Pantoea sp. DY-17. The sequence goes on from NZ_JAIMIG010000001.1 coordinate 96,076, forward strand.
CAGCAGCGGCTTGCCGTTGAGGCACAATTGGCCCTGTTCAATGCTGACGCGACGGAAACCGACGTCGTAAGCTTCGGCTTCGAGCACGGCACCGTTTTCATCCAGCAGCGTCACCACCGCGCGATAGAGATGCGGCGTTTCGGCGCTCCACAGTTGCGGCTGGTTGACCGGCAAGATCAGCAGGGCGCGTTCGGGATAATGACCGCGCTCGTCGATAATCGTGCTGCCGGGTGCCTGTTCCTGCTCGCCAATGCAGCTGTCGCCGCGCCACAAACTGACGCGCAATCGGCACTGCGCGGGCTGACAATCGCCGGCGTGGATCTTGACGCTGACACGCAGATCGCCGCGCAGGTATTCCGGGCTCAGCGCGGTTTCAATCTGCACATCGGCCAGCTGCGTCTCGGGCTTATGCAGCAAGCTGACATCACGGAAGATGCCGCTCATGCGCCACATATCCTGATCTTCCAGATAGCTGCCATCGCTCCAGCGCAGCACCATCACCGCAAGGCGGTTCTGGCCGGGCTGCAAGGCGTGAGTAAGATCAAATTCGGCAGGCAGGCGGCTGTCCTGCGAATAGCCGATCCACTGGCCGTTACACCACAGGAAGAAGGCCGAATTTACGCCATCAAAGATAATGCGCGTCTGGCCCTGTTGCAGCCAACTAGCATCCACTTTGAATGTGAGCGAGTAGCATCCAGTAGGATTCTGATGCGGCACCAAAGGCGGCGTGACCGGAATCGGATACTGCACATTGGTATAAATTGGCGCGTCAAAGCCGTGCAGCTGCCAGTTTGCGGGCACCGGCAGCGCATCGGCGCCAGGCAAATCCTGCAGCAGCCAGCTTTGCGGTACCGCTTCCGGCTGCGTGAAGTAGCTAAAGCTCCATTGGCCGTTCAATAGCTGGCGCGAAGGCGAAGGGCAGTCATCGCGCGCGCTGATTTCGTCGCGCCAGCTGGCAAACGGCGGATGCGCATCCAGTCGATTAAGGCTGGTGATCACCGGATTTTCCCAGTCACGGCGCGCCAGAATTTCACTCAGGGAGACAGCAGATAAGCTCATGATGAGATCTCATTTATTGTAATGCGCTCACATTGCGTGAAATCGCACCGGCTGTAAAGCGATCAACCACGATTTTGCGCAGCGCGTTGGCAGCAATCTATGCCACCCGTGCAATGTTTTTGCCGCTTTAGTGCCAGTAAATTGTTAAGCGTGGTGAGCAGAGATGAATAGCGCCGGGTTGCGGAGAATTCTGTATTGTCGTGCCCGATGCGGCCTCATACACTCAGCCCGATTTCACCATTCCGAGGTAATTATGGTCCGTATGATTAAAATCGCCGCAGTTGTGGCATTGGTCACCGCGTTGAGCGGTTGTATTTTCCCACCTCCGGGTGGCGGCGGTTGGGGCGGCGGTCATGGTGGCGGTCCGGGACGTGGATTTATGGGGCCGCATTAATACCCGTCATACTTCAGGCTGCAGGTGCGTTGGCTGCGTGCATTCACCTTCAGTCACTTACTGAAGTAAGCTCCTAAGGATGATTGCACTTGCCGCCTTCCTGCACCTCGAATTATTCAGGGCATAGGTGAGCGAAACGTTTCAATTAACCCTTAGGCGTTCAGTGAAACGTTTCGATATTACCTATTGAAATCTAGCCGGTTTTTTTATTCTGCCGTTTGGCTGTTTTTTCTCTAAAACGGCTTAAAAATCCTTGTTGTTTTATTCAGCGCAATGCTAACGTCTGTTTTTCTTCTCTCATTGAGCTTGTCGCATGAAAAACCTGATTGCGGAACTCCTTCTAAAGCTGGCTGAAAAAGAAGAAGAGTCTAAAGAATTAGTGGCTCAGGTTGAGGCATTAGAAATCGTGTTAACCGCGATGCTGCGCAAACTGAATCCCGATCAATTCCACGACATTGAGGCCGCTATTAAATTAGCCATGCCGCCCGTCGCCCCCGCGGCTGAAACGCCCGATACCACCATGCTGCGTAATTACGTAGAGAAGTTGCTGCATCATCCGCGCGTATAACGGCTATCGCCTGTTTTTGCAGGCAATTGTCATTATCGATTTCTCGTATTTGCTTATTCCGTGCCATGCTTAGAGAGCAATAATGCTACGGAGAATCCGGTAATGAAATCGTGTCTTTTGGCAATAATGACAGCAGGCTTGCTGATTGCAGGCGGAGCGAGTGCGGCAGAGAAAACCGCTCAGCAGGAAAAAATGACCCAGTGTAACCAGAGCGCCGGTACACAAAATCTGAAAGGCGATGCGCGTAAAAGCTTTATGAGTGACTGTCTGAAAAAAGACAGCAAAATAGGCAGTATGACGCCGCAACAAATGAAGATGAAAACCTGTAATGCTGATGCGAGCGATAAAAAGCTCACCGGCGATGCACGTAAAACGTTTATGAGTTCGTGCCTGAAGAAAAGCTGATTTAATTAGCGATAAATCGTCGCCGTTTTAAATCACTCATGCGTGAAAAGGAATAAGGGTTCATGTTTAGCGTGAACCCTTTTTTTATTGCTGTAAGCTGCGGCGCAGACATATTCAATTTTACTTATTACGTCAGAGGAAAAACTCATATCAGGATCCTCATCACAAAACCGCACCGATAACGCTGCCAGGATGCTTTAGTCCTAAATGATGACTAATTATTCCATCCGCTCAATCCCCGCGAAGCCAGAGCGTTCGTTGGGCAGCCTTTACCTGTGGAGTCTGCTATGAATGTGCTTGATTATGCTGTGATGGCGCTTTATGCGCTGATGATTGTGGCTATAACCTTGTGGGCGATGCGCAAGGTAGGCAGCACGCGTGATTTCTTTGCGGCTGGCGGCAAAATGCCGTGGTGGCTGTCGGGCGTGTCGCATCATATGTCAGGCTACAGCGCGGCGGTGTTTGTCGCCTATGCGGCGGTGGCTTACAACATGGGCATCACCATCTATTTTTGGTGGGCGTTTCCCATCGCGATCGCGGTGTTGATAGGTTCACGCCTGTTTGCGCCGCGCTGGGCGCGCTTGCGTATTTATATGAACATCGAATCGCCGATGGAATATCTCGCCACGCGCTACAACCTGCCAACGCAAATGGTGCTGGCGTGGAGCGGGGTGCTGCTGAAAACTTTTGACGTCGGCGCGAAGTGGGCGGCAATTGCGGTGATCATCAACGTCTTTACCGGACTTGATCCGCTGATTGGCATCTGCGTTTCCGGCGCGCTGAGTTTGTTTTACACCGTGATGGGCGGATTGTGGGCGGATGCCTGCAACGACTTCGGCCAGTTCGTGGTGCAGTTTGTCGCCGCGATTGTGATGGTGGTCGCGGTGGCGGTGCACCTCGGCGGCTTTGCTGAGCTGTTCACCATCTGGCAGCGTTTGCCGCCAACCCATACCCAGATTATTCAGGAGCCGTACAGCATCGGCTTTATTCTCGCCTATTTCGTCATCTACACGCTGAGCTACAACGGCGGCACCTGGAATCTGGCGCAGCGCTTTATTGCCGCGCCCGCCGGCCGCGATGCACGCAAAGCGGCGCGCCTCTCCGCCGCGCTCTATCTCATCTGGCCGCTGATTCTGTTCTGGCCGATGTGGGCAGCGCCGCTGCTGTTTCCCAATCTCAGCGATCCGTCGCGCTCTTATTCGATGATGGCGATGGAGCTGCTGCCGAATGGTCTAGTGGGTTTGGTGCTGGTGGCGATGTTTACCCACACGCTGTCGATGACCTCGTCGGATGCCAACGCCATTACGGCGGTGGTGACGCGCGATATCCTGCCCGGCATGCTGCCGAAACACTTTCAGCGCGGTAAAAGCTCGCTGCTGGTGGCGCGGCTCACCGCTTTTATCTTCATTATCACCACGCTGGTGATTGCCATGAACGCCAGCCACTTCGGCGGCGTGCTGTCGCTGCTGATCATCTGGTTTGGCGGCTTAGTCGGCCCGATCTCCATTCCCATGCTGCTGGGTTTGCTGCCGGCATTTCGTCGCAGCGGCAGCGCCGCCGCGCTGGTGAGTTGGGCGATCGGCGTCGGCACTTTCTTCTGCGTGAAATTTGTCTTTACCGATGTCAGCACCGCCACCGTGGTGGCTGCGCCGGTGATGTCCTCGCTGGTGCTGTTTGTGGTGATGGGCTGGTTACGCCGCGCGCCGGTGCGTCCGGAAGTAGATCAGCTGCTGATCGCACTCAATCAAGATCAGGATGCGCCTACCGCACAGCGCTGGGCGCATAAAAGCAACGTCTCTCAGGAGGGATAATATGACGCTCTTACAACAGGGAACCCGAGATCGCTTACGGATCAAACGCTTCGCCAGCCGCGCGGCATTAGGTGCTGCTGCTGCGCAGGATGTGGCCGCGTTTCTGCGTCAACGGCTGAGTGAACAGCATGTGGTGCGCATGGTGTTTGCCGCCGCGCCCTCGCAAAACGAGTTTCTCGACGCGCTGGTTGCGGCTGGGGATATCGACTGGTCGCGTATTCACGCTTTCCATATGGACGAGTACATCGGGCTGGAGACGGATGCGCGGCAGCGTTTCAGCCACTTTTTACGCCAGAAGCTGTTTGATAGGGTGCAGCCTGGCGAAGTCCATCTACTTCCCTCTTGCGGCGATCCTGCCGCGATCTGTGCGGATTACGCGGCAAAACTTACCGCTGCACCGATTGATGCGGTGTGTCTGGGGATTGGCGAGAATGGCCATTTAGCCTTCAACGATCCGCCAGTGGCCGACTTCAACGATCCTTTCTCCGTTAAGGTGGTGCAGCTGGATAATGCCTGCCGCCAGCAGCAGGTCAACGATGGCTGTTTCGCCAGTTTCGAGGCGGTACCGACGCATGCCGTGACGCTAACGATTCCCGCCTTGATGAGTGGTGCGCGGCTGTTCTGCATGGTGCCGGGTGCGAGCAAACGCGCGGCGGTGCGCGCAACGCTTGAGGATGCGATCTCCACCGCGTGTCCGGCGACGTGTCTGCGCCAGCATGCCGATTGCACGCTCTATACCGACAGCGATGCCTGCCCGGAGGTGACCTTTGACTAACCTCATTTTGCGCGGTCGCGATTACCGCACGCTGCAACCGATTGAGCTGGAGATTGAGCACGGCACCATCAGTGATGTGCGCGCGCTGAATAAACTGGAAGAGGAGATCATCCTCGCGCCGGGCTTGGTCGATCTGCAGGTCAACGGCTTTCAGGGCGTCGATTTCAACCACTTTCCTTTTAGCGAAGAGGATGTGCTAGACGCCACGTGCGCGCTGTGGCAGCAGGGCGTCACCAGCTTTCTGCCAACGGTGATCACCGCCATGCCGGAGGAAATTGCGCAGGCGATGCAGCGACTCGCCAGCGCCCGCCAGCATCATCCTGACGTGGCACGCGCCGTTCCGGGGTTTCATCTGGAAGGACCTTTTTTGTCGCCTGAAGATGGGCCGCGCGGTGCGCATCCGCGCGAGGCGATTCGCGCACCGGATATTGCGCTGTTCGACAGCTGGCAGCAAGCCGCGCAGCAGCATATTCGCCTGCTCACGCTGTCGCCGGAATGGCCGCACAGCGATGCGCTGATCAAACATTGTGTGGCGCAGCAGGTGCGCGTCGCCATTGGGCATACGTCCGCCACGCCAGCGCAAATTCACGCGGCGGTTGACGCAGGCGCGACGCTCTCCACCCATCTCGGCAACGGCGCGCATCTGCAACTGCCGCGTCATCCCAATTACATCTGGCAGCAGCTGGCGGAAGATGCGCTGACGGCCACGTTGATTGCCGATGGCGATCACCTGCCGGCGGACGTGTTGAAAGTGTTCCTGCGTGCCAAAGGCGAGCAGGCGCTGCTGGTCAGTGACGTCACCTCGTTCGCCGGGCAGCCGCCGGGCATCTACGACACCGCGATTGGCGGCCGCGTGCAGCTTAGTGCCAGCGGACGCCTGAGCATCGCCGACGCGCCGCAGCTGCTGGCGGGATCGGCGCGTGGTTTGCTGGAGGGCGTGAACTTCCTGCTACGCCATCAGCTGGCGACGCTGGCGCAGGCGATTGAGATGGCGTCTGTTCGTCCGGCGCGGCAGCTCAATCTGCCGCAGCAGCAAGGTTTGGCCTGCGGCGCACCCGCCGATGTGCTGCTGCTGGCTGCTCAGGCGGACGGCGGCGTGGCTTTACGCGGCTGTGTGAAGCAAGGCGCTGTCGTGTGGCGGGATGGTGAAGATTATCTTTAGCGAATAAACAATAACTTACCTACCGTAGCGCGTTGTCGATGCGGACAAATCACCATGCTTTGCCAGGCTTACTCTTTGTAGGGATTTGCTGATTACCTCAAAAACCACAAGAAAGGAGGCCTAACGTGAGCTATCAAACTGTCGTGGAACTCAAGTCGCTGGCACAGCGCAAACCCACCAAATTTACCGTCGGCGACACCGATGTGGTACTGATTCGTGACGATGAGCGGGTGCAGGCGTTTCAGGCCAAATGCCCGCACGCCGGGGCGCCGTTAGAGCAGGGCGCGGTGTGTGGCGACAAGCTGATCTGTCCGTGGCACAAAGCGGTGTTTCAGCTGCAGGATGGGCAGATGTGCGAGCCGCTGGCGCTGGCGAATCTCAAGCGTTATCCGGTGCGCATCGAACAAGGCAAAGTGCTGGTCAGCCCGCAGGCGATGTCGCCCGCCAGTGCGCCCTCCGCACAAGGTGAGTCACCGGTATGCGTGATTCTCGGTTCGGGCGCGGCGGGGAGTGCGGCGATCTGGACGCTGCGCGATGAAGGTTTTAAAGGGCATATTGTGTTGATCGAGCGGGAATCGGCCGCACCTTACGATCGCACAGCACTGAGCAAATTCGTGCCGTCAGGCAAAATGGCGATTGAGGATGTACCTAAGCTGCTGCAGCAGGATGTGCTGGGCACGGTGGAGCGGATTCAGGGCGATGTCGAGCAGCTCAAAGCGCTTGAGCAAACGCTGGTCCTTAAAGGCGGTCAGCAAGTGAAGTTTGACCAACTGCTCATTGCCAGCGGCGGCGTGCCGCAACCGCTCGATATACCGGGTAAAGATCTCGACAGCGTGCATCTGCTGCGATCGCTTAATCAGGCCGATGAGTTACTCAAAGAGGTGGATAAAACCGAGCAGCTGGTGATTATCGGCAACAGCTTTATCGGCATGGAGATGGCAGGTTCGCTGCGTAATCGTGATGTTGATGTCACGGTGATTGCGCGCCAGCCGCTGCCGTTCGCTAAACAGTTTGGCGAAGAGATTGGCCGCCACTTCTACGATCTGCATCGCAGCAACGGCGTGAAATTTGTCGAAGGTGATCCCGTGGCGCTGGAAGGCGAGGGCAAAGTCACTGCCGTGCGCCTGAAGAGTGGCAAAAAAGTCGATGCCAGCCTGGTGCTGTTTGGCACGGGCGTGGTGCCGGCGACCTCATTCATCCACGACCTGCCGCTGGAAGAAGATGGCAGCTTGCTTACCGACAGCCAGCTGCGCGTGGCCGATAACATCTGGGTGGCCGGTGATATCGCCAGTTATCCGTCGGTGCAGGGCCCACAACGCATTGAGCACTATCGCGTGGCGCACCAGCAAGGGCGCATCGCGGCGCTGAATATGTTAGGGAAACAGATCCTGTATGACCGCGTGCCGTTCTTCTGGACCGCGCATTACGGTACCCGCTATGAGTATCTGGGGCATGCGGAAGAGTGGGACGATTACCGGCTGCTGGGATCGCTGCAGAATAAGCAGTTTATCGCTTTCTATTGTCAGGAGGGGATGATTGCGGCGGTGTGTTCTGCCGGGTTATATACGCTGACGGCAGCGCTGGTGCAGGAGATGCAGCAGCCCATGACGCTGGCGCAGGGTATTGCGCTGTATGAGGCGTACGCAGCGGCCTGATGCCCTCTCCCACAGGAAGAGGGAGACGCACGATCGGTTCCCTCTCCCGCTTGCGGGAGAGGGTTAGGGTGAGGGGCAAAGCGCACCGATCACTGCTTACTCAACGCCTCTGACTTCGCCATACACTGCTGCATCGCATTAATCACCGCGGCGCGGAAGCCTTTCTCTTCCAGCACTTTCACCGCTTCGATGGTGGTGCCGCCTGGCGAGCACACCATATCTTTCAGCTCGCCGGGATGCTTGCCGGTTTCCAGCACCATCTGCGCCGAACCTTTGACCGCCTGTGCCGCAAACTGATATGCCTGCGCACGCGGCATGCCGCCGAGCACCGCCGCATCGGCCATCGCTTCGATAAACATAAACACATAGGCTGGCGCTGAGCCGCTCACGCCAACCACCGCGTGAATCAGGTATTCATTTACCACCGCCGCTTTGCCGAAGCTTTCGAAAATCCCCACCACTTCATCCACTTCATGCGCTTCCACTAGCACGTTTGGCGTCACCGAGGTCATACCTTCGTTCACCAGTGATGGCGTATTGGGCATCACGCGGATGATTTTGCGATCGTGGCCGAGCACCGATGCCAGAGAATCCAGCGTCACGCCTGCGGCAATCGAGACCACCAGCACATCTTTCTTCAGCTGGCCGGCAAGATCTTTCAGCACTTTGAGAATCACATTGGGTTTCACCGCGCCAAACAGAATATCCACTTCGCGCGCCAGACTTTCCACGCTGTCCGCGGCGGTGACGCCATATTGCTGCGCCATCGTCTGATTGGTGGCGGGCTTACGGTCGAACACCCAGATATTGGCGGGGGCGATTTGCCCGCTGTTGACCAGTCCGCTAATGATGGCTTTCGCCATATTGCCGCAGCCGACAAACCCGATTTTCTTCTCCAGCATCGCTTTATCCTCTAAGTGGTTCATTTTCTGTGGGGGTAAGCTTACGTCAGCGAGGATTAATAACAAGGCGGGCGGGCAGCAAAAACAGTTGCCATTCTGCCGCAGCACGGCAAGATCAGCCTCATTGTCTGTGAAAAAGGAGTCATCATGTCGATTTGGGTTGATGCCGATGCCTGTCCCAATGTCATCAAAGAAGTACTGTACCGCGCGGCTGAGCGCACCAAAGTTACCGTGACCTTTGTCGCCAACCAACCGCTGCGCGTGCCGCCGTCGCCGTGGCTGAAAACGCTGCAGGTTGCTGCCGGGTTTGACGTGGCGGATAACGAGATTGTGAAACGGGTGCAACCCGGCGAGCTGGTGATTACCGGCGATATTCCGCTGGCGGCAGAAGTGCTGGAGAAGGGCGCTGCGGCGCTGAATCCGCGCGGAGAGCGTTATTCGACAGACACCATTCGTCAGCGCTTAACCATGCGTGACTTTATGGAAACGATGCGCGCCAGCGGGATTCAGAGTGGCGGCCCGTCGACCTTAAGCCAACGCGACCGCCAACTGTTCGCCAATGAACTGGATAAGTGGTTACGTCAACGCTGATCAGACGAAGCTATCATCGTCGTCAAAGTCGCCGCCGCTGCCAAAGTCACCGAAATCATTGTTGTCCGCCAGGTTGTTATCCCAGCCCGAGTTATCATTCAGGAACGCATTATTGCTGTCGTTGCCGTTAAAGGTGTCGAGGCTGTTATCGACCTGCGGCAGCGCCGGTTCGTTGATGATGTTAACGATCTCTTCCGGCTGCGAATGGTGGAACATGCTGGTCAGCATATCCGCCATCACCACGCCGCCCGCCACGCCAACGGCCGTCTGTAATGCGCCGCCGAGGAAGCCGGTGCTGCGTGCCGCAGGCGCAGCAGATTGCTGCTGCGGTGGCGCATACTGCTGTTGCGGTTGCGGCGGTGGATTTCCCCAGGCAGGCTGCTGCTGTGCCGCCGGGCGCGATCCGCCACCAAACAGGCTGGAAAGAAAACCGCCGCTGCTCTGCTGCGGTGCCTGTTGCTGCTGCGCCTGCGCCAGACGATTTTCCAGATCCGTAACCTGCGCATTAAGCTTTTTCAGCGCCGCTTCCTGAATCAGGATCGCCTGCGACATGTAGTAAGGCGCGCCGGGCTGATTCTGTAAATGCTGTTTGATTAACTGCTCTGCGCCAGCATCACGCGGGCCGCTTTGCGTCTCAGCCTGTTTCAATCGGCTGAACAGGTTTTCAATAAGTTGTTGTTCTTCGCTTTGCATGGGGAACCCTCCGTTAAGGTATTCCTCATATATGAGGGCGCGACCGAAGAAAGTAAATCAGCGGCCTGGTAAGGAAATGTTGGCCGCTGTTACATTTGGCCCGATGCACGATTCATGCATTGTTTTTTGCAGCTTAATCAAACGACTAGCTTAGGATGTGACTGAAATACGCGTAAATCGTGCCTCGCGGGTGGCTGATAAAATAAAATCCAGGTATTATGCGACGCATTATTGACCTGATGACGTTGCCCGTGCGGCACATTACGGCGGAGGATGAGCCCGGATGTCATTACCCATCTATCTGATCGGCGCACGCGGTTGCGGTAAAACCACGGTTGGCCAGGCGCTGTCGCAAGCGCTGGGCTATGCCTTCAACGATACCGATCACTATTTGCAACTCACTACGCAACGCAGCGTGGCGGAGATTGTCGCATCTGAAGGGTGGGATAGCTTCCGCGCCCGCGAAACGGAATCGCTGCGCGCGGTCACCGCTCCGAATACGGTCATCGCCACCGGCGGCGGCATGGTGTTGGCGGAAGTTAATTGTCGCTTTATGCGCGAACACGGCCAGGTGATTTGGCTGAACGCGCCCTCAGACGTGCTGGCCGATCGTCTGGAACATCAGCCGGAAGCCGCGCAGCGTCCCACCTTAACCGGCCGCCCGATTGCCGAAGAGATGGGCGATATTTTGCGTGAGCGTGCTCATTTGTATCGCCAAACCGCGCATCATGAAGTCAACGCGATGCAATCGCCCGATCGCGTAGTAGAGCAAATTCTGCAATCGCTCTCTTTAGCGCGCGCCAGCTAAACCCTCAGATTTCTCTCTGTTTTTTTGCAGCGATCCTCAGTTGTCTATACTTAGCGTTAGGCAGAGGATCACCGCTGTCTGTGGACAACTGATAGAAGAGGGAAAACAATGCCAACGAAACCACCCTATCCGCGCGTCGCGCGTATTGTCGCCGTTGAAAAAGGTTCGGCGGATCAAACCGTCACCTGGTATGAATTACGTGCCGACCATCCCAAACCCGATACATTAATAAGCGAACACAAAAGCGAAACCGAAGCGCAAGATGCCAAAGAGCGCTACGAAGACGCTGATAAAGATTAAGTTTACCCGTCATATTTCAAGCTGCAGGTGCGTTGGCTGCATGTGTTCACCCCAGTCACTTACCTAAGTAAGCTCCTGGGGGTTTCACCCATTTGCCGTCTCCCTGCAACTTGAACTCTGTACGATAAAGAATCTCAGCCGAAAAACTGCAATATTCCAAAAAAGTTACACACTTTCCTGCGGAATATTTAACTCACCTGATTACGTCATTTATTTCCCACTTCACGCCGTATTTTATTCTGCCTTAAATTCCCTCAGAAACGTCCGGCTTAAAATTTGCGCTTGACCCTCAAAGCATCGCGCTTTACTTTCTGGTTATTGAAAGAGGAACTGTGTTCCATATAGTGAAACCAACGCCATGACCACACTCGAAAATGCCTCCGCTGTACTGAAGCTGTTTCAGCGCTTTGGCGTGACGCAGGGCCATCCCGGCTTGACCTTTACCGAGGTGGTGGATGCGTTAGGCATGCCGAAAAGCACGGTCTCGCGCCTGTTAGCGACCATGGAGAGTGAAGGCTTACTTGAGCGTGACACTGAAAGTCGCTGCTTCCAGATTGGTCGCGTGCTGCTGTCGGTGGCGGGTCACTATCTGTCGACGCCGCTAGTGGATAGCGCGTCGGCGCCGATGGCGCGCCTGGCGGCCAGCAGCGGTTGCATGGGTTATATCTCGGTTTTGGATGGCGACGATGTGCTGGTGATGCGCATGTATCACGGCCGCTTCTTCACCCAGCTGGTGACGCCGCCGGGCACGCGCGTTTCATTGACCGGCACTTCGACCGGACGCGTGCTGCTGGCGCAGCTCAGTGATGACGAGGTTCGCGACCGATTTGCCAGCAACTGGCAGGCGGCTTCGATGAACTCGCCGCTGAGCGTCGATGCGTTATGTAAAGAGTTAGCGGTAATTCGCCAGCAAGGCTGGGCACTGGCGCGCAATGAGACGCTGCCGGGCATCAGTTCGCTGGCGGTCGCGGTAACCAATAAACATCGCGGTGAAAGTGCCGCGCTCTGTCTCTCGTTTTTATCGCAAGAAGCGGCGCCCGGATATCCGGAGAGGCTGCTCAGCGAACTACGCGCAACGGCTGCACTGATGGCCGAAAAATACGGCGCATAATCCTGTCCAAAACAGGAAACCCTATTTTAGTTTTGAAGGCGTTTATTCGCGCCACACCAGGGAAATAGCAGGTCTTCGGACCTGCTTATTTCAATAATCAGGGAACGATTAATATAAAAACGTTGATGTCCCGCGTGTCGGGCACTTCGAATTAAAGCGTTTTCTACAGGGTGAAAATACGGGGATCTCATGCGTCAAAATAATCCAATAAAAAGCGTTGGCGTTGCCTTAATGCTGGTTCTGCTGTCCGTTGCCGGCGCCATCATTGGGGTTCAGCTTATTACCACCATTGGGGTAACACCCAATACCTCTATTATCGGCGCGCTGTTTGCCATGCTGCTGGCGCGTATTCCGCTGCAATGGTTTCGTCGCTATCGCTCCATTGAAGTACAAAACCTCGCGCAAACCGCCATCTCCTCTGCCACCTTCGGTGCGGCCAACAGCTTGTTGATGCCAATTGCGGTGCCGTGGGCGCTGGGTGAGCCGCAGCTGGTGCTGCCGCTGTTTGTTGGCGTCAGCGCGGCGATGCTGCTCGATGCTTATTTACTCTATCGTCTATTTGATACCCGCGTCTTCCCGGCCAGCAATGCGTGGCCGCCGGGCGTGGCGGCAGCCGAAGCGATCAAAGCCGGTGACAAAGGCGGTCGTCAGGCTTGGCTGCTGGTGGTGGGGATTGTTGGCGGCATCGTGGGTTCGATGCTAAAGATCCCGATGTCGGCATTTGGCACCGCGTTTATCGGTAATATCTGGGCGCTCAGCATGCTAGGTATGGGTTTCCTGCTGCGAGCCTACGCGCAACCGGTTGCTGGCATTGATATCAACGCACTCTATATTCCGCACGGTGTGATGGTCGGTGCCGGTTTGGTAGCGTTGATTCAGGTGGTGCAGGTGATTCGTAGCCGCCGCAATGATCAGGTCAACGTCAGCCGTAGCGACAGCGAAGTCAAACGTTCGCTGGGTTTCGGCACCGTCGGTTACATCGTCATCTCCACGCTGCTGGCGCTGGCGGGCGGTCTGTGGAGCCAGATGGGCCTGCCGATGCTGGTGCTGTTTATCCTTTACGCCGCCTTTGCTGCCTTCGTGCATGAATTGATTGTTGGTATCGCCGCCATGCACTCTGGCTGGTTCCCGGCCTTTGCGGTGGCGCTGATTACCCTGATTCTCGGTATCCTGCTCGGCTTCCCGCCGCTGGCGTTGTGCCTGCTGTGTGGTTTTACCGCCGCTACCGGTCCGGCGTTTGCCGATATGGGTTATGACCTGAAAGCCGGCTTTATCCTGCGCGGTAACGGTGCCGATGTGCAGCAAGAGCTGTGGGGTCGCCGTATCCAGCTGATCGCCGCGATGATTGCCTTTGTGATCTGTATTCCCGTGGTGTGGTACGCGCACACCATTTTCTTTGCCGAGAATCTGCTGCCGCCGGTGGCGCGCGTCTATGCCAAAACTATTCAGGCCGGTGCGGAGCCGGGGATTGCCGGCAACCTGCTGATGTGGGCGATTCCGGGCGCGATTATTCAGTTGATCGGCGGACCGAAACGTCAGCTTGGCGTCCTGCTGGCGACAGGCTTATTAATCAACAACGCTGCGGCAGGTTGGGCGGTGATGGTGGGCATCGCGCTGCGCATTATCATCCTGCGCGTGTGGGGCGAGCGTGGACGTTCACCGATGGAGGTGATGGCCGCCGGATTTATCGCGGGCGACGCGCTCTACAGCTTCTTCCATTCACTTTTTGCCAGCGGCACTAAAAAATAATCCAGGGAATTAATTATGAGTTTACAGCAGACACTGCAGGTCTTTGAGTTACTCGATAGCGCCTACATTGATGGTCAACAGGTGGTCGATCTGTTCGCGGCCTATCCGGGCGTCACCGCCAGCACCAAACGCGTCAGTGGGCCAAAATGGCGGACCGATTTCGTCCGCATCGACATTCCCGGCGCGCAGGGCAAAAGCAACGGCGGCAGTGCGCCAACGCTCGGCATTATTGGACGTCTCGGCGGTATCGGTGCGCGTCCAACGCGCATTGGTATGGTGTCTGACGCCGATGGCGCAGTCGCGGCGGTGAGCAGCGCGCTGAAGCTGGCGCAGATGCAGACTAAAGGCGACGTGCTGGCCGGTGATGTGATCATCACCACGCACATCTGCCCGGATGCGCCAACCCGTCCGCACGAACCGGTCGATTTCATGGATTCGCCGTGCGACGACATCACCATGAATGACAACGAAGTGGTTGCTGGCGTCGATGCGATTCTGTCGATCGATACCACCAAAGGTAACCGCATCCTCAATCACAAAGGCTACGCGCTGTCGCCGACGGTGAAAGAGGGTTACATCCTACGCGTGTCAGAAGATCTGTTACGCATCATGGAGATGACCAGCGGCAAACCAGCGGTCACCTTCCCGATCACCACGCAGGACATCACGCCATACGGCAACGGGGTTTATCACCTCAACAGTATTTTGCAACCTTCCACCGCGACGGATGTGCCGGTGGTCGGTGTGGCGATCTGCGCCGAATCGGTGGTGCCGGGCTGCGGCACCGGCGCCAGCCACGAAGTGGATATCGCTTTAGCAGTGAAGTTTGCGGTCGAAGTGGCGAAAGAGTTCGGGCGTGAAACCTGTCACTTCTACGACCCACAAGAGTACGCGCTGCTGCTCTCTTTGTATGGTAGTCTCAGCCATCTGCGCACCCGGAAAGCCTGATGATGAACATCTCCCTGGTCACACTGACGATTGGTCAATCACCGCGTAGCGACATTCTGCCGCTGCTGCTGGAATATCTGTCCGCCGATCAGGTGGCGCATGCCGGTTTACTCGACGGCCTGACGCTAGCCGAAGTTGAGCTGCAGTATGCGCCCGCGCCGGGCGACAAGGTGCTGGTATCGCGTATGACCAGCGGCGAGCAGGTGCGCCTGTCCGTAGCAAAAGTGGAGCAGGGACTGCAACGTAAGATCAACGCGCTGGAGCAGCAGGGCTATGACACCATTTTGCTGCTGTGCACCGGCGAGTTTGGCGCGCTGAAAACCCAATCCGCTCTGCTGCTGGAGCCCGATCGCATTATCCCACCGCTGGTACGCGCGATTGTGCAAGATCATAAAGTCGGGATTGTGGTGCCGGTGGAAGAGCAGATTGCCGAGCAGGCCAACAAGTGGCGCAATCTGATCACTCCGCCATGTTTTGCCGTTGCCAGCCCGTATCTGGCGGAGCAGGCCGATTTAGTGGAAGCGGGATTGTCGCTGCAGGAGCAGGGCGCGGATGTGGTGGTGCTGGATTGCATCGGCTATCACCAGCAGCACCGCGATTTCCTGCAGAAAATGCTGGGCATTCCGGTACTGCTGTCGAACGTGCTGGTGGCCAAGCTGGCGGCAGAATTGATCGTCTAACGCAGGGAGATCACAAGTTGCGATCTGTGGCGCTAATTCGCGTGACAGATCAGTGAGTTCCTTAGTAATCTGCCAGTCACGATAATGTGCTGTGAGGAAGTAATATGCTCAATACAAGTGAGTATTTCGACGGAAAAGTGAAATCCATTGGTTTCGACAGCGTGACCATTGGCCGTGCCAGCGTTGGCGTGATGGCGGAAGGTGAATACACCTTCGGCACCAATCAACCGGAAGAGATGACGGTGGTGAGCGGCGCGCTGAAAGTGCTGCTGCCGGGCGAAACCGAGTGGAAATGGTACGAAGCTGGCACCAGCTTCAACGTGCCAGGCCAAAGCGAATTCCATCTGCAGGTGGCAGAGCCTTCTTCTTATCTGTGCCGCTACCTCTAAACTCAAGCTTTAGAACATCTTAAACCTGCGACTTCTGTTGAAGCGCAGGTTTTTTTATTGCGCACCCCACGAAAATCCTGCAGGTTTGTCGTTGGGTCACCCTTAATGGCGATCAGGATCGAGGGGATTAACGCTTCGCTTCGCCGCCTAACGCTTCGACCAGATTGCCGATCAGCGCGGCCAGTTCGCTGGTCATCAGAATAAAATCGGCATCGAAACGCTGGGCGAAATCATCGCGGTCGATGTCATCATTCTGCTCACGCAGCGTGTCGCTGAACTTCAAACGCTTCACTGAAGCATCATCGGCGATAACGAACTGAATGCGTTCCTGCCAGTCAAGCGCTAGCTTGGTGACCACTTTACCGGCTTCAATGTGCGTGGCGATTTCGTCGGAAATCAGATCCTGCTTCTTACAGCGGATCACGCCGCCATCTTCCAGCATGGCTTTCAGCTCGGCTTCATCCATCAGGGCAAAACCGGCTGGCAGCTCACCTGAGCGCACCCATTCGGTCAGCGTCAGCTCGATCGGATTCTCCAGCGTCAGCGGTACCACCGGCAGCGAACCGAGGCTTTTACGCAGCAGCGCCAGCGTGTCTTCGGCTTTTTTGGCGCTGGCACAGTCGACGATGATCAGATTGTTAACGGTGTCGATCCACATATACGTCTGGCTGAAACGGCTAAACGCGCGTGGCAGCAAGCTGTGCAGCACTTCATCTTTCAGCGAATCTTTCTCGGTCTTCTTCAGCTTGCGGCTCTGTTCCGCCTCCAGCTTGTCGATTTTGGCTTCCAGCGCCTGCTTCACCACCGGCGACGGCAGAATCTTCTGCTCGGTGCGTGCACAAATCACCATCTGACCGTTGATTTCGTGCGTCAGCGCTTCGCTGCGGTTGCCCATCGGTGAAACCCAGCCGGTTTTCGCCATATCCTGGCTGCCGCATGGCGAAAAGGTAAAGGCGTCGAGCTGTTTTTCCAGATCGTCTGCGGACAGCGGAATGTCACGATTCAGACGATAAACCATCATATTTTTAAACCACAACATCGGGATTCCTTACCGTGGGTGCGATCGGGCGCACAAGTCTCAAAGTCAGCGCGCATGATAGCGAAACATCGGATTGGTTTCATTGCCTTTCCCGATTCAGCCTTCTACTGTATTGGTCACCAGAACGAATAATGAGGAATAAATCGTGCGCATCGGGATTGATTTAGGCGGGACCAAAATTGAAGTGATTGCACTGTCTGATCAGGGTCAGGAACTGTTCCGTCATCGCGTTAACACGCCGCGTGACGACTACGCTGCCACGGTTCAGGCGATTGTCGATTTAGTGCTGCTGGCGGAGGAGAAAACCGGCCAGCAGGGCACGGTCGGCATCGGCATTCCCGGCACGATTTCGCCCTACACGCAACGGGTGAAGAATGCCAACTCCACCTGGCTGAACGGTCAGCCGCTGGATAAGGATTTAGCGCAGGCGCTGAATCGTGACGTGCGCATCGCCAACGACGCGAATTGTCTGGCGGTTTCCGAAGCGGTAGATGGCGCGGGCGCGGGTCAGCCGCTGGTGTTTGCGGTGATTATCGGCACCGGATCGGGCGCGGGCGTAGCGATTGGCGGTGAGTCGCGTATTGGCGGTAACGGCAATGCCGGTGAGTGGGGCCACAATCCGCTGCCGTGGATGGATGAAGATGAACTGCGCCACCGCGCGGAAGTGCCCTGTTACTGTGGCTTGCAGGGCTGCATTGAGACCTTTGTATCGGGTACCGGCTTCGCTATCGATTATCAGCGTCTGAGCGGTAAAGCGCTGAAAGGCGCGGAGATCATCAAGCTGATTGAGCAGCAGGATCCGGTGGCGGAACTGGCGATGAATCGCTACGAAATGCGTCTGGCGAAATCGCTGGCGCAGGTAGTGAATCTGCTGGATCCCGATGTGATTGTGTTGGGCGGCGGCATGAGTAACAACGATCGCCTGTACCAAACCGTGCCGGCGCTGATGAAGCAGTGGGTGTTTGGCCGCGAGTGTGAAACGCCAGTGCTGAAGGCGGTACATGGCGATTCGAGCGGCGTGCGCGGGGCGGCGTGGTTGTGGCCGTTGAAAGGGTAGTTTCTGTTACGCACCTCGGTTTGTGCTCGCTTTCCCCCTCCTCGGTCCTCCCCCATAAATGGGGGAGGAAGATGCTGCTATATGTGAGTTTGGATGCTGCATGTTGCAGCGTCTCCTTCCCCCGCTTGCGGGGGAAGGCCGGGATGGGGGACAGCGTGCACACCTCCATCAATGGGGGAGGAAGATGCTGCTATATGTGAGTTTGGATGCTGCATGTGGCAGCGTCTCCTTCCCCCGCTTGCGGGGGAAGGCCGGGATGGGGGACAGCCAGCACTAACCCACTCACTCACCCACTAACATCGAATCCTGCGGCGCGTTATCGCGCTGGGCTTTCGTCGCCAGGAAGTAGACATATCCCACCGCCATAATCGCCACAAACAAGCCGCCAATCACCGGGTTGAACCACAGCATCGCCACCAGACACACCAGCGACAGCACCAGCGCAATGCCCGGCACAATCGGATAGCCAGGCGCACGGAAGCTGCGTTCCATCTCTGGCGCAGTGCGACGCAGTTTGAACAGGCTCAGCATACTCATCAGATACATCACAATCGCGCCGAACACCGCCATGGTGATCATCGCAGCGGTCAGCGTCATGCCTTGCAGATTAATGAAACCATCGCTGTAGATGGCGGCGATGCCAATCAAACCGCCGGCGATAATCGCGCGGTGCGGCGTCTGGAAGCGCGACAGCTTCGCCAGACTTTGCGGCAGATAACCGGCGCGGGCGAGGGCGAAGAACTGGCGCGAATAGCCGAGAATAATGCCGTGGAAGCTGGCAATCAGGCCAAACAGACCGATCCACACCAGCATGTGCATCCAGTTGGAGTTTTCACCGACAATCATCTTCATTGCCTGCGGCAGCGGATCGTTGATGTCCGACAGCTTGCGCCAGTCGCCAGCGCCACCGGCCAGCAGCATCACGCCAATCGCCAGCACCACCAGCGTCAAAATGCCGGTGATATAGGCTTTGGGAATGGTGCGTTTCGGATCTTTGGCCTCTTCGGCCGCCATCGCCGCGCCTTCAATCGCCAGGAAGAACCAGATGGCGAACGGAATCGCGGCAAAGATGCCAGACATCGCCGGCATGCCGAAGTGATCGCTGCCCGCCCAGCCGTTAGCGGCAAAGTTGGCGATGCTGAAGCCCGGCGACACCACGCCCATAAACACCAGCAGCTCCAGAACCGCCAGCACGGTGACCACCAATTCGAACATCGCCGCCAGCTTAACGCCGAGAATGTTCAGCGTCATGAAGACGATATAGGCGCCGACCGCGGCGGTTTTCGGATTGAGATCGGGATATTGGACGTTGAGGTAAGCGCCAATCGCCATGGCGATCGCCGGCGGTGCGAACACGAACTCAATCAGCGTGGCGAGGCCCGCGATCAAGCCGCCGGTTTCACCGAACGCGCGGCGGCTATAGGCAAACGGACCGCCCGCATGCGGAATCGCGGTGGTCAGTTCGGTAAAGCTGAAAATGAAGCAGGTATACATGGTGGCGATCATAGCGGTGGTGATCAGAAACCCTAGCGTGCCCGCCACGCCCCAGCCGTAACTCCAGCCAAAATATTCCCCGGAAATCACCAGTCCAACCGCAATGCCCCACAAATGCAGGGTGCCCAGCGTGGGTTTGAGCTTATTCGTCATCATCTTCTCCCCGTCGTCATTGTTGGTGCGGCAGCTTCACCGCGCTTTTTTATCTTTGCGCTACAGTGAAGTGATAATGCCGCTGCCGGACGCGGGAAAACTTGACGCGGGCGCAGTGAGTTTTGTCCTCCACGGTCAACTCTAAGGCAAGAAAAGTGCCAGATGCACGCTGCGGTCAACTTTGGGTTATCTGCGGTCAAGCAGTCAGGACGACGTCATCCCATGCTGATACCACTTGCTTGATGCTGGAGATTGATGAATGAGTGCCGAACAATCCGATACCTTAACCGATACTGAAATCACCCTGCTGGCGCATCAGGCGCTGGCCCGTTATCCCGCGGCACTGCGCGGCGAACTCAAGCTGCTGTGCCGGTCGGAAAATGCCACCTTCCTGTTGCAGGCGGCGGGCAAACGCTACGCGCTGCGTCTGCATCGTCCTAACTATCACAGCAAAGCGGACATTCAGAGCGAGCTGCTGTGGCTGGATGCGCTGCGTGACATTGGCATCATGGTGCCGCAGGCGATCCCGGCCAGCGAGGGTGAGACCGTGCTGACGCTGCCGATGGCAAACGGCGCCCAGCGCTACGCCGTGTTGTTCCACTGGATTGAGGGTGACATGCCCACCACCGATGTCGATCCCAAAGCGTTTCAGCAGCTTGGTCACATCACCGCGCGCTTGCACCAGCACAGCCGCAGCTGGCAGAAACCGGCCGGTTTCCAGCGCATCATCTGGGATCATCACACCATGGTTAGCGATCATAGCCATTGGGGACGCTGGCAGGATGCGCCGAACCTCAATCCGGCCGATCATGGCATTGTCGCCGAAGCGGTAGCGCGCGTCGGGCAGGAGCTGCAGGGCTTTGGCCAAGGGGCGGATCGTTATGGTTTGATCCACGCCGATCTGCGTCTGACCAACCTGCTGCTGCATAAAGGCGAAACGCGGGTGATCGACTTTGATGACTGCGGACTCGGCTGGTATCTGCACGATCTGGCGGCGGCGATCAGTTTTGTAGAGCACCATCCGCGCGCCGCCGAATGGGTGGATAACTGGATCCTCGGTTACGAAAAAGTGGCGCACATCAGTGATGACGAGATGGCGCTGGTGCCGACGCTGCTGATCCAGCGCCGCATTCAGATGACAGCGTGGATGGGATCACACGCGGAAACGGAAATGGCACTGAGCCTTGGGCCGCGCTGGGCCGATCACTCGGTGCGCCTCTGCCGACGTTATCTGGAAACCAATCAGCTGCCGGTTGGCGTCTGATGCACCAGCAGTGAGCAGCTTTGCGCTGTCGCGGCGCAGCAAAGGTCGCCATTCATGGCGACCCTGCGACAAAATCCGCAAATCATCCGCCTGGTACGAATATTGCTGGAATCCTCAACCTGTTTCACTCGCGCCACACGCAGAGGTTCCGATGCAATCACTCATAACACCCACTGAAGCCTTTAGCGCCTTGTCCGTCAGCGCCAGCAACCGCGGCGTTTTGGCGGCGGCGGCCACCGGACTGAGCGGGTTTATCACTGACAAAGGCGGCGATGTCGATCGTATTTTTGGCATCAGCGGCATCAACTCCGAACTGCTGGCGAGCCCCACGCTAAGCCTGGGTTTGGTGAACTACTGCCGCGTGATGGAAGAGGCAGCGCGTCATTCCGGTTTTGATAACTTCGGTTTGCATTACGGCAAGCAGTTCAAACCGCAGTCATTAGGCTTGATTGGGTATATCGGCCTCTGTTCGCCCACGCTGGAGCAGGCGCTGCACAACGTGGTGAATGCCTTTCCGTGGCATCAGCACGACACGCTGACGCGGCTGGTGGATAAAGGCGAGTGCTGGCGGCTCGATTATCAGGTGCGCCACGGCGCGATCCTCTCCAGACGTCAGGATGCGGAGCTGACGCTCGGCATGTTCCTCAACTTGATCCGCCACGTTGCCGGCAAAAACTGGGCACCGCGTGAAGTGCACTTCGAACATCCGCGCCCGGAGCAGTGGCACGAGCACTGCAAAGTGTTTGATGCGCCGGTGTGGTTTGATCAACCGTTCAACTCATTACTGATCCCGAAACGCGATCTGCTGCGCAGCATGCCGGAACAAGATCCGATGTTGCTGATGGTGATGCAGGATGCTATCCGCCGCCTGAACAGTTGTGCCAGCCTGCAAAGCGTGGTGGAGCAGGCGCGATCGCAGGTCAATCTGTCGCTGATGCAGGGCGAACCGGTGCTGGAAGATATTGCCGAAAAAATGGGCCTGTCGAGCTGGTCGCTGCAACGGCGGCTGCGTGAAGAGGGCATCAGTTTCACGGCGCTGGTGGACAAGGTACGCTGCGAGATGGCGACGCACTATCTGCAACAGAAGCAGCTGCCAATCTCAGAGATGGCGCTGCTGCTCGGCTATTCCGAAGTCAGCGCCTTCTCCCGCGCCTTCCGCCGCTGGTTTGGCATCAGCCCGCGCCAGTGGCGCCAGGATGGCTCGGCGTTGCCGGGGCAAAACCGAACCACGCTGGCTGGCTAGCGTCCGGCGGCGGCGGTAAATCTTTGCTTTGACCAATCAACTGCCAGGCGCGCAGGCACAGCGTTTCGTCGCCTTGCGTCTGCGTCACCGCGTAGCGCCCGCTGTTTTGCCACTCAAGCCGCACCAGACATTGCTGACCGGCATAACGGCGCGCATCGCGGAAATGCTGGTTGAGCTGATGCTGCATCTCATCAGCCCACTTGCAGGATGCGCTGCCCGGCGCGCTTTGCGGCTGACACAGATTGGCGATGCTATCCTGTTGCTTTGGCTGAGAATGCTGACAAGCGCTGAGCGTCGCAATAATCATTAACCCGCCCAATAATCCCGCCATTCGATTAATTAAATTCATTAATATGCCTGTGTTTTCACTAAAGTTCCTCTCCCTCACTGCCGACAGTCTACAGACCGACTCAACCAATGCTATGGCATTACTCTGACTATCGGCAGAACCAGAATTTGCCGCAGCCTTGCGGCTTTATCTCCTTTTGATTCATGGATTAGAAATGCAGAAAAAATATGCCCTTGCGGCACTCTCCTTGTTAAGCGCCACGCTGCTCAGCGGCTGCGCGACCGAATCGTCACGCGCCATTGAAGCGCCACAGGTGCGTGCGGCCAGCCAGCCCGCGTATCAGGGCGTGCGCAGCCCGATTGCGGTTGGCCAGTTTGATAACCGCTCCTCGTACATGAACGGCATCTTCTCCGATGGCGTGGATCGTCTTGGCAATCAGTCGAAAACCATTTTGGTCACGCACCTGCAGCAGACCAATCGCTTCAACGTGCTGGATCGCAGCAACCTGAAAGAGTTGCAGCAGGAAGCCGGCTTTAAGAAGAGCGAGCAGAACATCAAAGGTGCGACTTACATCATCACCGGCGATATCACCGAATTTGGTCGCAAAGAAGTGGGCGATCAGCAGCTGTGGGGCATTTTGGGGCGCGGTAAGAACCAGATCGCCTATGCCAAAGTCAACCTGAATGTGGTGGATGTCACCACCTCAGAAGTGGTGTACAGCGCGCAGGGCGCGGGTGAATTCAAGCTGTCAGCGCGTGAGATCGTCGGTTTCGGCGGCACCACCAGCTATGACTCCACTCTCAACGGCAAAGTGATGGATCTGGCGATTCGTGAAGCGGTAGATCATTTAGTGGATGGCATTAACAGTGGCGCATGGCGTCCGGCGAAATAAGGATATTGAGCATGAAAGGGTTGCAACTGAGTGCGGCGCTGATCGCTGCGGGTGTGCTGGCAGGCTGTGCGCCAAAAGGGCCGGAACCGATCTATTACTGGGGCGATTACCAGCAGCAGATCTATAGCTATTACAAAAAAGATAGCGATCCGCAGAAGCAGATCGAAGCACTGAATCTGGATATTGAAAAAGCCAAATCGGTCAACAAACCGGTTGCGCCGGGCCTGCACGCGCAGCTCGGCCTGCTGTACGCCAAAACCGGTGCTACCGATAAAGCCTTCGGCCAGTTTGCCACCGAGAAGCAGCTGTTCCCGGAATCGGCGCCCTATATGGACTTTCTGATGAAGAAAAAACAAGGAGTTGCCCAGTGAAAAAGCTGATTGTGTCTTTAGGCGTGCTGGCCACGCTGCTATTGACCGGCTGCGCGCATAAAAAACCGTACGATTACAGCGCCTTCCGCGCCAGCAAGCCGGCCTCAATTCTGGTGTTGCCTGCGGATAACCGCGCGCCGGATGTGAACGCGGCGAACAGCTTCACCTCGCTGGTGACACGTCCGCTGGCGGAAGCGGGCTATTACGTGTTCCCGGTGGCGGTGGTGGATGAAACCTTCCAGCAGAACGGATTGACCAACGGCCATGAAATTCAGGCTGTCAGCCCGCAGCGTCTGCATGACATCTTCCACGCCGACAGCGCGCTGTACATTTCAGTGACCGATTACGGCAGCAGTTATCAGGTGATCCAGAGCGTGACCAAGGTGTCGGCGACGGCGCGTCTGGTGGATTTGCGCAGCGGTAAAGAGCTGTGGCAAGGCATTGCCACCGCCAGCGACGCGGAAGATGGCAACAACAATAATGGCGGTATTATTGGCATGTTGGTCTCTGCTGCGATTAAGCAGATTGCCAGCAATGTGTCGGATAAGGCACACACCATCGCCGGTGTGACCAGCGCCCGTCTGCTGGCGCAGAACGAGCAGGGCGGTTTGCTGGCCGGCCCTCGTTATAAGTTGGTGAGTACGCGGTAAAAGAATGCAGTGAATCGTAGCGGCGCGAATTATCGCGCCGCTACCAATTGTGCGTTTTTAAGCGAGATCGCCCGGCAGCTCCAGCTTGCTGTAACCCAGGCCATTCATCTTGCGGACACGGATCTGCACCGGAATACGCTCTTTCATCGCTTCGACATGGCTGATCACGCCGATGGTTTTGCCGCTGGCGTTGAGGGCATCGAGCGCATCCAGCGCGGTATCCAGCGTCTCGGCATCCAGCGTGCCGAAGCCTTCGTCGAGGAACAGCGATTCGATGCGCGTTTTATGACTCACCAAATCTGACAGCGCTAACGCCAGCGCCAGGCTGACGAGAAAACTCTCGCCGCCCGATAGCGTGCGCGTATCGCGCGTGGCGTCAGCTTGCCAGGTATCAACCACTTCCAGCTCCAGCTCTTCACTGATGCGGCGCTGCAGCAGATAGCGGCCGTGCAGGCGATCGAGCTGACGGTTCGCCAGCCACACCAGATGATCGAGCGTCAGACCTTGTGCGAAGCGGCGGAATTTATCGCCTTTGGCCGAACCCACCAGATCGTTCAGACGGCCCAGCTGCGCCAGTTCCACTTCATCGGTGGCGATTTGCGTCAGCAACGATTGCTGCTGCAAACGCTGTTGTGCATCGCTGTGTAACTGCTGCTGCGCTTCGCCCTGTTGACGGGCATTGTCACGTAACGTCACGCGCAGCTGTTCCAGCTGCTGCTGAATCGTGGCGGCGATCTCGTCGCTAAGTTCCAAAGGCCGCTGCTGCTGATGCGCCGTCCAGCGCTGCATAAGCTGTTCGCTGAGGGTGAGCTGCTGCTGGCGCTGCTGATCGAGCGTTTGCAACTGCTGGCGCAGCTGCTGCACCTCGCGCTCCTCCAGCAGGGCGGCACGCAGCGCGCGCTCATCGTCAAAATCACTCTGTTGCAGCGCGGCGAGGAAGGCGCTTTCTGCGGCGGCAGCGCGCTCACGTAAGGTGTTTTGCTGCGCCGCGATCTGCTCGCACTGGCCATTCAGGCCGTGCAGCAAGCTTTGCGCCTGTTGCCACTGCTGAAGCTGCTGCGCCAGCGCCTGTTCACACTGTTGCAGCGCGGCATGCTGCTGCTGCCGGGCTTCTGCCACCAGACGATCGCCAAACAGCTGTTGACGCTGTTGTTGCTGCTGTTGGCGCTGCTGCTGCAAAGTGCTGAGCGTCTGCTGCAGCTCATCCAGCCGCTGCTGTTCACGCGCCAGATTCTGCTGCAGGCTGCTGCGCTCGCTTTCGGCTTTCGCCAGCTGTGGCTGTAACTCGCCGTGTAACCGTTCATTTTCCTGCCATGCGATACAGCGTTGTTGTAAGGTGCGCAGCCAGCTTTCCCGCTCAGCGACATCTGGCAGGACGAGCTGATGCTGCGTCAGCTGCTGTTCCAGCTGCTGCGCCAGTTGCTGCATGGCGCTGCGTTCGCTGGCCTCGCGCTGGCTGATTTCATCCAGCGTCTGCTGCGTGCTGGCGATCTGCTGCTGCGCCAGCTGCTGCTGATTCTGATGCTGCTGCCACAGCTGCTGCTGTTGCAGATGCGCATCCTTTGCCTGCTGCAGCGCACGAGCGGCGTTTTCCCGCGTCTGCAGCTGCTGTTGCTGCAGCTGTTCCTGCGCATCCTGCTGCTGTTGCCACTGCGCAAAATTGTCCTGCTGCTCCAGCGTGCAGGTAAGTGCCAGCTCACCGCTCAGCGCTTGCCATTGGGAGTTCACCGTCGCCAGTTGCTGATCGTAATCGCTGATCTCCTGCTGCAACGCCTGCTGCTGTTGCAGCGACAGTTTCTGCTGCTCGCCTTTGGCGGTGCCGGACTCTTTTAGCTGCGCCACGCGCGTTTCCAGCGCGATTAAACGCTGCTGATTGGCGCCGGGCTCAAGCTGCTGATATTGCGCAATCGCCGGATGCTGGCACGAGCCGCACAGCGGGCAGGGCTGATCCGGCTGCAGTTTAGCGCGCTCGTCGGCCAGCTGGGCGATGGTGCGCTCCAGCTCGCAGATTTTGCGCACATCGAGCAGCGCCTGATGTTCCCGTTTGTACTCCTCGCGCAGCGCCTGCAACGTCTGTTCCGCGTCCTGATGCTGCTGCTGGAGCTGCGCCAGTTTCTGCTGACGCTGCAACCGCTGCGGTTGCAGCGCGCGCCACTGCGCGGCGAGCAGGTTAAGTTGCTGGCGCGCAGGGCGTTGGGTTTGATGCTGCGTCAGGGCGTCGCGCAGTGGCGCGCTGCCGATCTCCGCTTCAAGTGAAGTCAGTGCTTGCTCCGCTTGCAGGCGCTGCTGCGCGGCCTGCGCTTCGGCTTGCTGCAACGGTTGCGCCGCCTGTTCACGCTGAGCCTGCGCCTGTTGATGCTGCTCCAGCTGGCTGCGCTGCTGTTGGTGCTGTGCGATGAGCTGCGTCAGCGTCTGCTCGCGCTCATCCAGCCGGGCAATCTCCGCCTGCCAGCGCGTTAATTCCGCGCCCCAATCGGCGACAGCGGCTTCGCGGGTGCGGAATTCCTGCTGCTGCGCCAGCTGTTGTTGTAAACGTTCACTTACCTGCTGTTGCTGGCTGAGTGCGGTTTGGCTGGATTGCAGCGCCTGTTGTTGCTGCAGATGCAATCGCTGCTGTTCATCCAGCTGCTGCGCGAGGGTGGTAATGCGTTGATCGAGCGGGATAACCTGCTCGGTGAGCAGCGTTTCAAGCTGCTGCTGTTGCTGTAACGCCTGTTCGCGCGCCTGCTGCGCGGCCTGATAATGGTTTTCGCCCTGTTGCAGCGCGGTTTTGGCTTGCTGCCGTTGCGCCTGCAGCTGCTGCGATTGCTGTTCCAGCACGCGCAGATCGCCCTGCAACTGTTCGCGCTGCTGCAACTTCTCGCGCAGTTTTTCTGCCGGTTCGGCGCGCGCCAGCCGCTGACGATCGTCATCCGCCTGCTGCCAGGCCTGTTGCGCGGCAAGCAGCGTCTGTTCGGCCTGCTGCTGCTCTTGCGTTAGCTGTTGCTGCTGCACCAGCCATTGCTGCTGATGCTGCGCCAGCGTCAGCTGTTCGCTGAGAATTTTCTCCTGCGCGCCAAGTTCCGCCAGCTGCTGCGTCAATTCTGCCCGGCGCGCTTCATCGAGCAGCGACATGCCACCGGCGCGGGCGCGCAGCGTATCCAGCTCGCTGCGCGCGGTGCGCCAGCGCTCGTAGATCTGCACCGAGATTTGTCCGTAGATTTCGGTGCCGGTCAGCTCTTCCAGCAGCTCGGCGCGTTCGCCGGGTTTGGCATTCAGGAAGGCGGCAAACTGGCCCTGCGACAGCATCATTGAGCGGGTAAAGCGCGCAAAATCGAGCCCCGACAGGGTCTCAATCGCTTTTAGCTTGTCGCCAACTTTATCGGCGATGATCTGATTATCAGCGACGCGCGCCAGCTCGACGCGCGGTGCCTGCAGCTTACCGTCGGCTTGGCCGCGCGCGCGGTTCTGGCTCCAGAAGGCGCGCCAGGCTTCGCCTTTGATCTCAAACTCCACTTCCGCCAGACACTCGGCGGTGTCGCGGGTGATCAGCTCGTTCTGGGTTTGCGACAGCGTGCCGAGGCGCGGCGTCTGATGATAGAGCGCCAGGCAAATCGCATCGAGTAAGGTGGTTTTGCCCGCCCCGGTGGCGCCGGTAATGGCAAACAAGCCGTTGCTGGCAAAGGGCTCACGACGGAAATCGATAAACCATTCGCCGCGCAGCGCATTGAGGTTTTTAAAACGTAGCGTCAAAATTTTCATGCGGATGGATTCTCCAGTGCGGCAAGCTGGGTGCGGAACAGCTGCGTTAACTGCTCGGCCTGCCCGGCATCCAGCTGATCTTCCTGCGCCAGTCGGCGAGCAAACACGTCTTCCACTTTTAGTTCGCTCAGGGTTTCGTTCTCCAGCCGTTCGAGGCTGCGCTGCCGCTGTTCGCGGCTGCGGCGCACCAGCAGCACTTCGACCGGCAGATTTTCGGTGAGCGCTTCAATGCGACGTTGCAGATCGCTGAGATATTCCTGCGTGGTGATCTCAATATCCAGCCAGACTGGCTGTTCGCTGGCGCTCGCGCTGAACTGCGCCAGCTGATGTTCAATCTCCGCCATCGAGCCTTTCAGCATCTGCATCGGCTGGAAGTGCGGGATGGTTAGCGGCGTAACGGTATCGAGCGTGGTGCTGAATTCCAGCAGGAAGACGCTTTTCTCGCGGCCAAGCTCATCAAAACTGAGCGGAATCGGCGAACCGCTGTAACGAATGTGCTCGCTGTTGGCGATGCGCTGGGCGCGATGGATGTGACCGAGCGCGATGTAATCGGCGGGCGGAAACGCCTGCGCCGGGAAGGCATCCAGCGTACCGATATAGATGTCGCGCACCGAATCGCTTTTAGTCACGCCAACAGTGGTGAGATGACCGGTGGCGATGATCGGCAGCGTAACGTCCTGCGCATCGCGCTGCGCCTGCGCGGCAGCAAAGCAGTGCTGATAATGCTGCTCGATCGCCTCCAGCAGCGAGATCTGCTTTTCGCGGCCGGATTGGCCAGCCTGGCTACGCAGAATGTCGCGCGGACGCAGATAAGGAATGGCGCACAGCAGCGCGCCCGGCGCGCCATCGCGCTGCTTCAGGGTTAACACCTGCTGTTCGCCCTGCGGCGTGGCGCTGGTGATCACCTGCGTATTCAGGCAGGCCAGCAGCTCGCGCGATTCATTCAGCGTCGCCACCGAGTCGTGATTGCCCGCCAGCACCACCAATTGGCAGCCGCTTGGCTGCAGCGCCACCACAAAACGGTTAAACATTTCACGCGCGTAGCTCGGCGGCGAACCGGTATCAAACAGATCGCCGGCGATAATCAGCGCATCCACCTGATGCTGCACAATCTGATCCAGCAGCCAGTCGAGAAACGCCTGATGTTCCCGCGCGCGACTTTTGCTGTAAAAGAACTGACCGAGATGCCAGTCAGCGGTGTGAATGATGCGCATGTTTGCTCCGTGCTCTGTTTAGCGAAGGCGAATTATAACCACTTAAGATCACAAAGAAAAAAAGCAGAATTTTATTGTGACATTTCTGTTTTTTATCTATCTATCTTAGGGCGGTGTTTTCATAAAAGTGTCACAAAACTGACGCATAATGGCGCCGCAAATCCCAGTGACACGGTGTCACACTAGCAGGAGTTACAATGGCTAAGCGCATTTTGGTTGTGGAAGACGAAGCTCCCATCCGTGAAATGTTATGTTTCGTGCTGGAACAGAATGATTACCAGCCTATTGAGGCGGAAGACTATGACAGCGCGATTGGTAAGCTGATCGAACCCTGGCCTGATTTGATTCTGCTGGACTGGATGTTGCCCGGCGGCAGCGGGATTCAGTTTATTAAGCATTTGAAGCGTGAAGCCATGACGCGCGACATTCCGGTGATGATGCTGACGGCGCGCGGTGAAGAGGAAGATCGCGTGCGCGGTCTGGAAGTGGGCGCGGATGATTACATCACCAAGCCATTCTCACCGAAAGAGCTGATGGCGCGTATCAAAGCGGTGATGCGCCGTATTTCACCGATGGCGGTGGAAGAGGTGATTGAGATGCAGGGCCTGAGCCTTGATCCTTCCTCACATCGTGTGATGTCGGAAACCACGCCGCTGGAGATGGGACCGACCGAGTACAAACTGCTGCACTTCTTTATGACCCACCCGGAACGCGTGTACAGCCGCGAACAGCTGCTGAACCATGTTTGGGGCACCAATGTGTATGTCGAAGATCGCACCGTCGATGTGCATATTCGCCGTTTACGTAAAGCACTGGAATTAACCGGCCACGATCGCATGGTTCAAACCGTGCGCGGAACAGGGTATCGTTTCTCTGCCCGCTACTAAACGTAAACGGAGTGTTTACCGTGCTGGAACGACTCTCCTGGAAGAGATTATTGACCGAGCTGGCGCTGGTCTGTTTACCTGCGCTGGTGTTGGGTCTGTTGTTCGGATATCTGCCGTGGCTGCTGCTGATTGCGGTGACCGGCGTGATGTTCTGGCACTTCAGAAATCTGATGCGTCTGTCGCACTGGCTGTGGGTCGATCGTTCAATGACGCCGCCCACCGGACGCGGCAGCTGGGAACCGCTGTTTTATGGCCTGTACCAGATGCAATTGCGCAACCGGCGGCGTCGCCGCGAGCTGGGCAATCTGATCAAACGTTTCCGCAGCGGGGCAGAATCGCTGCCGGATGCGGTGGTGCTGACCACCGAAGAGGGCACTATTTTCTGGTGCAACGGCCTGGCGCAGCAGCACCTTGGCTTGCGCTGGCCGGAAGATAACGGCCAGAACATCCTCAATTTGCTGCGTTATCCTGAATTTTCCCGCTATATCCGCCAGCGCAAGTTCGACATGCCGCTGACGCAGATCCTCAATAATCAGCGTCATATGGAATTCCGCGTGATGCCTTACAGCGAAGGTCAGTGGCTGATGGTGGCGCGTGATGTCACCCAGATGCACCAGCTGGAAGGCGCGCGACGCAACTTTTTTGCTAACGTCAGTCATGAACTGCGCACGCCGTTAACGGTATTGCAGGGTTATCTGGAAATGATGGACGACTCGGTGATGAACGAGCGCACGCGCAGCAAGGCGTTGCATACCATGCAAGAGCAGACGCGCCGCATGGACAGCCTGGTGAAGCAGTTGCTGACCTTGTCGCGTATCGAAGCGGCGCCAGCCATCGATCTCAAAGAGACGGTGGATGTGCCGGGCATGCTGATGCTGTTGCAGCGTGAAGCGGAAACGCTGAGTCAGGGACGTCACACCATCCATTTCCATACCGATCCGCATCTGAAAGTGTTCGGCAATGATGAGCAGCTACGTAGCGCCATTTCCAATCTGGTCTATAACGCGGTGAATCACACGCCCGATGGCACGCGCATCGACATCAGCTGGCTGCGCACCAAACAAGGCGCGCAGTTTAAGGTGTGTGATGACGGGCCGGGCATTAGCGAGCAGCATCTGCCGCGCCTCACCGAGCGTTTCTATCGCGTGGATAAAGCGCGTTCGCGCGCCACCGGCGGCAGCGGATTGGGGCTGGCGATCGTGAAGCATGCGTTGGGACATCACAACGCGCGGCTGGAGATCACCAGCGTGCCGCATCAGGAAACCTGTTTCAGCTTCCTGCTGCCGCCACGCTTGATTGTGGCTAACGTGATGCAAGAGCAGGTTAATTAAGGTCATGGGAACGCTATTCATGGCGTCATACTTGTCAGTTAATAAAGCCTTTTTGGTGCGGGCGCTGACACATCTGCTGCGTCACGGGCCGTCCTCACGCCGCTAGCGCGGTACCTTCGGCTTCCACGTTGTGCCGACGGACCGTTCGCGGATCGGCCTTCCCTGGCCGACCCCGAACTGCCTCGCGCATCCATGCGCGAGGACCGCCGGACCAAAAGTGACACCGGCCTGCGCACTCGTCGTTGGTTTAATTGACAAGCATTACGCCTTCATGGAGACCAATTCCCGCCTCAATAACAACCCATACGCAATGTATTGCGCGATAAATCGCGCCGCTCCAGAATAGGCGTCTTACTGAATTGCGGAATCGCCAATGAAATCGCTGTTGATCTCCCTCTTGCTGCTTTGCTCTGCTTTGGCACACGGCCAACAAACCATGCTAACCGGCAATCTGAGCAGCGTTGGATCGGATACGCTGGGTTATCTGATGACATTATGGGGCGAGGATTTCAGCCTCCAGTCGCCGGGCGTCAACGTTCAGGTGCAGGCGGCGGGATCTTCTACTGCGCCGACCGCGCTGGCGGCAGGTGCTGCCCAGCTGGGCGCGATGAGCCGGCCGATGCAGATCGACGAACGTCAACTTTTTACCGCGCGCTACGGCTATCCGCCGCTGGCGGTGCCGGTGGCGATGGATGCGCTGGTGGTAGTGGTTAATCAGGACAATCCGCTGTCGCGCATCGCGCCGCAACAACTCGATGCGCTGTTCTCCATCACGCGTCTGTGCGGCGGGCAGCAAGTGCCGCAGCGCTGGGGCGATCTCGGGCTGGGAGAAGGCCAGTGGGCCACGCGCAGCATCCAGCGCTATGGCCGCAACTCGGCGTCGGGAACGTGGGGCTTCTTTAAGCAGCAGGCGCTGTGCAAAGGTGATTTCCGTGCTGATGTCGCTGAATTCCCCGGCTCTGCGGCGGTGGTGCAAGCCGTTGCCGCCACGCCCAACAGCATCGGTTATGCCAGTTTTGGCTTTCATCTCAGCGGCGTGAAAATGCTACCGGTGGTCACAGCGAACGGCGACAGCGTGATGCCGGATGCCGAATCGATTCGCAGCGGCCGCTATCCGTGGTCGCGCCCGCTTTATATCTACGTCAACAAAGCACCCGGCAAACCGCTGCCGCCGCTGGTGAATGCCTTTCTGCATCAGGTGTTATCGCCACAAGGTCAGCGTCGGGTGAGCGAAGCGGGTTATCTGCCGTTGTCAGATAGCCAGATGGCGCAAGCGCGAGCGGCAATTGAGGGAAATTGAAGAACGTGCATCTGAACATGAAATAGTTTCATGTAAGCTGAATTTTCTTCCGTTGCCGAAAGGGTAACAGCGTGGCATTCTTTGTGGACATATAGCCGTCCAGATGGCTGAAATAACCCAGCGAAATTATACCCTGACGCAACTATGCGCTCAGCCAGGAGATAAAATGCCACGTCATAACCCGTTCCGCGCCGATACCGTCGGCAGTTTTCTGCGTCCCGCAGCCATCAAGCAGGCGCGTGTGCAGTTTGCCAATGGCAAAATCAACGCTGATCAACTGCGTCAGGTTGAAGATCGCGAAATCCGCCATGTTGTGGAGCAGCAGCGTGCCAACGGCCTGCAGATCGTTACCGATGGTGAATTCCGTCGCGCTTGGTGGCACTTCGATTTCTTTGGCGATTTGCACGGCGTCGAGCTGTTCGAAGCGGAGCAGGGCATTCAGTTCAACGGCGTGCAGACCAAAGCGCACGGCGTGAAAGTCACCGGTAAAGTGGCCTTTAATCCTCAACACCCGATGCTGGATCACTTCCGCTTCCTGCAAAGCGTGGCGGGCGATGCGGTTGCCAAGATGACCATTCCCAGCCCAAGCGTGCTGCACTTCCGCGGTGGCCGTAAGGTGATCGATGCCACGGTGTATCCCGACCTGAAAGAGTACTTCGCCGATCTGGCGCAGACCTACAAAGACGCCATCAAAGCGTTTTATGCGGCTGGCTGCCGTTATCTGCAGCTGGATGACACGGTGTGGGCCTATCTGTGCTCAACCGAAC
This sequence comes from Pantoea sp. DY-17, assembly GCF_019795975.1. NCBI lineage: Bacteria > Pseudomonadati > Pseudomonadota > Gammaproteobacteria > Enterobacterales > Erwiniaceae > Pantoea > Pantoea sp. DY-17. The sequence goes on from NZ_JAIMIG010000001.1 coordinate 129,768, forward strand.
AGCAGCAGCAGATCCGCGAGCGTGGTGAAGATCCACAGGAACTGGCGCGCATCTATGCTGAAGTGCTGAATACTGCACTGGAAGGTAAGCCAGAGGATCTGACCGTTGGGCTGCATGTTTGTCGCGGCAACTTCCGCTCAACCTGGATTTCCGAAGGTGGCTATGAGCCGGTCGCCGAAGTGCTGTTTGGCGGCGTGAATATCGATGCTTTCTACCTTGAGTATGACAACGAACGTTCAGGTGGTTTTGAGCCGCTGCGCTTCCTCAAGCCGGGTCATCAGCAAGTGGTGCTGGGTTTGATCACCACCAAAACCGGCGAGCTGGAGGATGCGCAGCAGGTGAAAGCGCGTTTGCAGGAAGCGTCACAGTTCGTGAGCCTTGATCAAATCTGCCTCAGCCCGCAGTGTGGCTTTGCCTCAACCGAAGAGGGCAACAGCCTGAGCGAAGAGCAGCAGTGGCAGAAGATTCGTCTGGTGGTCGATATAGCAAGAACAGTCTGGTAATGCTGTAAAGTTAGCCAAACAGGCGCGTAAATCGCGCCTTTTGTGCATCTGCAGGCTGATTTATGCAAAGAGATCTCTCGCATCGAGGAAACATTTAGCAAATCATCTGAGGTGTTTTACCGCTATTCCACCGTGATTCACTGCTTTCTCCCACTATCTTGTTATATCCTTCTGGTTTTTCGATCCTGTATTGCCTTTCTTCGCTATAAACGTTCTAATTTGCGCCGTTGTCGATTTATCCCTCTGCGAACAGAAGAAAAGTAGATTAAATCACCTGCGCTTTAACGATTAGTCCCGCATAACACGCTGGTCTTGCCTGATAAGCCCTTGTTTTAGCGCATCCAGAGGACAACACGAACTCAACTTCCACCGCAACATCAGCTACAGGCAGTACAGAAGTTTATGACACATCGTTTAACCTCCAAGGATATCCTGGCGCTGGGCTTCATGACGTTTGCCCTGTTCGTTGGCGCAGGAAATATCATCTTCCCACCGATGGTGGGGATTCAGTCTGGCGAACACGTTTGGATTGCGGCTTTCGGCTTCCTGATTACGGCTGTTGGCTTACCGGTGATCACCGTCATCGCGCTGGCGCGTGTGGGCGGCGGCATTGATGCGCTGAGCTCGCCGATTGGTAAAGCCGCAGGCTTGCTGCTGGCGACCGTGTGTTACCTGGCTGTTGGCCCGCTGTTTGCCACGCCGCGTACCGCCACCGTTTCCTTTGCCGTAGGTATTGCACCGCTGACCGGCGACGGCACGCTGCCGCTGTTCATTTACAGCCTGATTTACTTCGCGCTGGTGATTGGCATCTCATTGTATCCGGGCAAACTGCTGGATACCGTCGGCCATTTCCTCGCTCCGCTGAAAATTCTGGCGCTGATTGTGCTCGGCGTTGCCGTGCTGATCTGGCCGGCCGGTGGCGTTTCGCCGGGCACCGAAGAGTATCAGCGTGCCGCCTTCTCCAGCGGTTTCGTTAATGGTTATCTGACCATGGATACGCTGGGAGCGCTGGTGTTCGGTATCGTCATCGTCAATGCGGCGCGCTCACGCGGTGTTGAAGATGCCAAACTGCTGACGCGCTACACCATGCTGGCGGGCATCATCGCCGGTATCGGTTTGACGCTGATTTACCTGACGCTGTTCAAACTCGGTAACGATAGCGGCGCATTAGTGGCGCAAAGCGCGAACGGTGCTGAAATTCTGCATGCTTATGTGCAGCAGACTTTCGGCGGCATGGGCAGCTTCTTCCTTGCGGCACTGATCTTCGTCGCCTGCATGGTAACGGCGGTGGGCCTGACCTGCGCCTGTGCAGAATTCTTTGCGCAATATGTTCCGCTGTCGTATAAAACGCTGGTATTTATTCTGGGTCTGTTCTCGATGGTGGTGTCGAATCTCGGTCTGAGCCATCTGATTCAGATTTCGATTCCGGTGCTGACGGCGATTTATCCGCCATGCATCGTGCTGGTGGTGCTGAGCTTCACGCTGAAGTTCTGGAACAAAAGTTCGCGTATTATCGCGCCGACCATGCTGGTAAGCCTGCTGTTCGGTATCGTTGATGCCATCAAAACCACCAGCTTCAAAGATGTGTTGCCGCTGTTCAGTCAGCATCTGCCGCTGGCCGATCAGGGACTTTCCTGGTTGCCGCCATCGCTGGCGATGCTGGTGATTGCCGCGGTAGTTGATCGGGCAAAAGGACGTGAGCAGGTCGCGGTTCATCAGTAAGCGACATTGCTGTTAATTCCAACCACGGGCTTGCCCGTGGTTTTTCATTTTCAAGGTACTGAGTGTTATGCAAGAAACCAATAAGCTCAAACGCGGACTGAGCACGCGCCACATTCGCTTTATGGCGCTGGGATCGGCGATTGGCACCGGGCTGTTTTACGGCTCGGCAGATGCTATCAAAATGGCGGGTCCAAGCGTGCTGCTGGCGTACATCATCGGCGGTGCGGTGGCGTACATCATCATGCGTGCGTTGGGGGAAATGTCGGTCAACAATCCGCAGGCCAGCTCATTTTCGCGCTATGCGCAGGATTATCTCGGCCCGCTGGCCGGATACATCACCGGCTGGACCTACTGTTTTGAAATCCTGATTGTGGCGATTGCCGACGTAACGGCTTTTGGTATCTACATGGGCGTGTGGTTCCCCGATGTGCCGCACTGGATTTGGGTGCTGAGCGTGGTGCTGATTATCGGCGCCATCAACCTGATGAGCGTGAAAGTCTTTGGCGAAGTGGAGTTCTGGTTCTCCTTTTTCAAAGTCGCCACCATCATCATCATGATTCTCGCCGGCTTCGGCATGATTTTCTGGGGCATCGGCAACGGCGGCCAGCCGACCGGCATTCACAATCTGTGGACCAACGGCGGCTTCTTCGCGCACGGCATTGTCGGCATGCTGCTGTCACTGCAGATGGTGATGTTTGCCTACGGCGGCATTGAGATTATCGGGATTACTGCCGGTGAAGCGGAAGATCCGAAGACCTCGATTCCACGCGCCATCAACTCCGTACCGATGCGTATTCTGGTGTTCTACGTTGGTACGCTGTTCGTCATCATGTCGATTTATCCATGGAATCAGGTGGGCACTTCTGGCAGTCCGTTCGTGCTGACCTTCCAGCATTTGGGTATTGCGGCGGCGGCATCAATTCTTAACTTCGTGGTGCTGACGGCGTCGCTGTCGGCGATTAACAGCGATGTGTTTGGCGTGGGGCGTATGCTGCACGGCATGGCGCAACAGGGCCACGCACCGAAGGTATTCCAGAAGGTTTCGAATCGCGGAATTCCGTGGGTGACCGTTTTGGTGATGATGCTGGCGATGCTGATTGCGGTGTATCTCAACTACCTGATGCCAGAGAAAGTGTTCCTGGTGATCGCCTCGCTGGCGACCTTCGCTACCGTTTGGGTGTGGATCATGATTCTGCTGTCGCAGATCGCCTTCCGCCGCAAGATTGGCAAAGAGCAAGCCGGTAAGCTGGATTTTGCCATGCCGGGCGGTAGCGCTACCGCATGGTTCGGCGTGCTGTTCCTGGCCTTCATTATTGGGCTGATTGGTTACTTCCCGGATACGCGCGTGTCGCTGTACGTTGGTTTTGCGTGGATTGCGCTGCTATTACTGGCGTGGCCGCTAGTGAAAAAGCGTAAAAGCTGATGATATTGTAAGGTCGTCATTGATGGCGACCTTTTTTATCGATGACGATTAAAAATAATATTAAAAAATAATCACGCCATTCCGAAATAATAAAATGCCGAAAAATATCTCGGCGCATCCTGGCGCCGAAAAAGAACAACAAAAAAGGAGAAAATAAGTATTACTAAGGGATGTTTGACTTGCGCAGCATATCGTATTTTTATTGATGCCGGGATGTTTAAGAAAAAAAGAGAAAATTCTCACTTCGGAATAGAATATTACTTACAGCGCGCTTAAGTAATTTTGCATGAAGGTTAAGTTCGCATAAATTAACGAACTTAACCGATTACGGAAATTATAACGATAAATGCCCAGGCAGCAGCGCTTTCAGCTGCGGATAAATCACCGCATTAGCCAGCAGCACCGGATTGCCGTTCTGCAAGCCGTGATTAGCCAGATAATCGTTGGTAATGCCGCCCGCTTCGCGCATCAGCACAATGCCCGGCAAGCCATCCCACGGATTCATATGCGCTTCGTAGTAACCAATTAAGCGACCGGCCGCCGCCCATGCGCTCATCAACGCCCCCGAGCCATTGCGGATAAACATGCCGCCCTGCGCCAGTAATGCGCTGATAAAAGTGGTCAGCGGTTCAATCGGTTGGCTGTTGGAGCTGCTCAGACCAAGCAATCCCTGATCGAGCTGCTGCGCGCTGTGCGCCTGAATGCGCTTATCATTAACCCATGCACCTTTGCCGCGGCAGGCGTGAAAGGTTTCATGATGATTGGGATCGCACACCACACCAATCACCGCTTCGTTTTCACAAACGATCGCCAGCGATACGCACCAGTTGTGCAAGCCGTTAAGAAAGCTGCTGGTGCCATCAATCGGATCGAGCACCCAGATAAAGCGTGCGCCAGCAGTATTGCCGCCGCTCTCTTCACCCAACACCGCATCGTCAGGAAAGCGTTCGTGGATCAGATGCTTGACCAATGCCTCAACGTTGCGATCGGCTTCGCTGACCACATCCTGCAGATCTTTCTTATGCTCAACCACTAATTGATGACGTTGCTGATACCAGGATAAAGCCCGGCTGGCGGCGGTTTTGGCAACATCACAGGCGAAATGATAACGTGCGTCGAGTTCGGTAAGCGAAGCTGATGACATCTTTCCCTCTTATGATTTTCAAGCTGGCGAAGCAACAACAGACGCCAAAAATGACGTATTGGCTGTGTGACGAAGTTAACAAAAGTTAAGAAAGGCTTCATTAAGCCGCAGATGGCTGCGCGTGACAAGAGGGGGAAAAGCCCGCCAGTGAAATTTTTCTTCTTACTGGCGGGTAATACGGGATGAAGCCTTAGTGGCGGGTTCTTACGCCAATTTGACGCATGTCATTACCGGTTGGCGATTGATGGACGCGCAGACCAAAAGTAGGTAGCACTGCGTAAATATGGTCAAAGATATCCGCTTGAATATTCTCGTACTCTTTCCACACCGTGGTGTTGGTGAACACATACACTTCCAGCGGCAAACCGTTTTCACCTGGCGCTAACTGCCGCACCATTAACGTCATCTCTTGATGAATACGCGGATGCTGCTCCAGCCAGCTCTGCAGCCAGACGCGGAAGGTACCGATATTCGTCAGGCGGCGACCGTTGAGTGGCGAATCTAAATCACAGCCCAGTTGCGCATTCCATGCGGCCACTTCTTCGCTTTTGCTATCCAGATACGGTGCCAGCAGATGCGCACTTTTCAGCTGCTGCATCATGGCATCATCAAGGAAGCCAATACTGGTGGTATCAATATGAATGCTGCGCTTAATGCGACGCCCACCGGATTCCGACATACCGCGCCAGTTTTTAAAGGAGTCGGAAATTAAGGCGTAAGCGGGAATGGTAACAATGGTGTTATCCCAGTTGCGCACTTTTACCGTGGTTAAAGAAATATCGATGACCGCGCCGTCCGCGCCATATTTCGGCATTTCCAGCCAGTCATTCATTTTCAGCATATTATTGGCCGCTAACTGAATACCGGCCACCAGACCCAGAATTGGATCTTTAAATACCAGCATCAGCACCGCGGTCATGGCACCGAGTCCGGTGATCAATACGCCGGGCGATTTACCCAACAGCAGCGAAATAATCATGATTACCATTAAAATGGCGGCGATCAATTTCACGCTCTGGATAATACCGCGCAGCGGTAATTGCTGCGCCAGCATGCTGTTCGCGCTGAGCTGCTGCAGTAAATCCAGCAAGGAGAACAACATCAGCAGGGCGAAGACCATCATCCACAGCTGGGCGAAAATCAGCAGCGCTGCATAGATCTGAGCACTGTCGTGCAGGAAGAGTTCAGTCTGTAATTTGAATAGCACACCTTGCATCAGCCAGACGCTGCGGCTAAACAGGCGACTGTTAATCAGCGCTTTTGGCCACTGACGGCTACTTTTCTCGGTGTATCGACGCAGCAGCGGCAAGATAGCGCGGTGCAGAATGGCGTGAGTAAGCAGTGAGATGGCAAAGATAATGGCAATCACTATCCCCAATGCCAGGATGTGCGTGTAGCTAAGACCGGCTTCTGCGAGCCGGTTGGCAATAAGATGCTGCATGAGATTTCCCTGAGTGTGACGAAGATTAAGGTCACGCAGGGTAGGTGATGGGAAATTTCCCGTCCAACAGACGGGTCTTGAATTACCTAATATTACAATTCCTGCGCGCGCGCGGCGGCCATTAAGCGCGGATAAAACTGGAAGAACAGCGGCTCAAGTTGCTCGTAGTGATCAACAAAATCCTGATAGGAGTCGCGCAGCGCGGCTAAGCGCGGACGGCGATGCGCCATGCCGTTGAGCACGCGTGCCAGCCGCGTTGGTTCGGCATAGTGCTCAAACCAGCGTTCGCGCCACATCACCGCGTTCAACTCGATGAAACCTTCCGGCGTGCCCGCCAGCTGCGGCACGATGTTTTGTTCAGCCGCCGCGGTAAATGCCACCAGCGACTGCGTTGGGTGGAATTTATCCCAGTGCAGCGCGAGGAAGTGGTCCCAAATCACGTCGAGCGTGATGGGGGCCACGCGGCGCGTTTCCGGACGAAACAGCGCACGCGCAATCCGCACTTCGGGCAGGTTATCGGTCAGGACGTCGAGGCGACGATGCATGGCAATGCCATCCACCACCGATGCAGGCCATTGTGATTGCACGTTGCCGCGTACGAAATCGGCCATGAGATTGCCCAGCAGAGAGCTGTTAGCCAGCTGCGCCAGGTGAAGGTGAGCGAGAAAGTTCATGGCGCATTATATACACGTCATACTTCAAGTTACAGGTGCGTGGGCTGCTCTCGTTTGCCGCCTGCCTGCACCTCGAATTATTTTGTGTATTCGCAGAATCACAGAAGCGCAGCCAGTTGTTCAGAATTTGCCGCTTTTCCGCTAGACTATGCCGCCTGATTTTAAGTCCTGAAGAAGTGAAGCATGCGCGTAGCCGATTTTACCTTTGAGTTGCCAGAATCCTTAATCGCCCACTATCCGCAGGCGCAGCGAAGCGGTTGCCGCTTGCTGTCGCTGGATGGTCCAAGCGGCGCGTTAAGTCACGGCGTATTTACAGACGTGATGGATAAGCTCAATCCGGGCGATCTGCTGGTGTTCAACAACACCCGCGTGATTCCGGCGCGCGTCTTTGGGCGTAAAGCCAGCGGCGGCAAAATCGAGATGCTGGTTGAGCGCATGCTGGACGATAAGCGCGTGCTGGCGCACGTGCGCGCCTCCAAAGCGCCCAAGCCGGGCGCAGCGCTGCTGCTGGGCGATGACGAAAGTGTCAAAGCCACGATGGTGGCGCGCCATGACACACTGTTTGAGATCGCCTTCGAAGACGATCGCGCGGTGCTGGATATTCTTAACAGCGTCGGCCATATGCCGCTGCCGCCGTATATTGATCGTCCGGATGAAGATGCTGACCGTGAGCTGTACCAGACCGTGTACGGCGTGCGTCCCGGCGCCGTCGCCGCACCTACCGCCGGTTTGCACTTTGACGAGCCGCTGCTGGAAGCGCTGAAAGCCAAAGGTGTCGAGATGGCGTTTGTCACGCTGCACGTCGGTGCCGGGACTTTCCAGCCGGTGCGCGTTGAAACCATCGAAGATCACATTATGCATGCCGAATACGCGGAAGTGCCGCAGGATGTGGTGGATGCGGTGCTGGCGTGTAAAGCACGCGGCAACAAAGTGGTCGCCGTGGGCACCACCTCGGTGCGTTCGCTGGAGAGCGCCGCGAAGGCCAGCCAGGACGCGCTGATCGCACCCTTCTTCGATGACACCCAAATTTTCATCTATCCCGGCTATCACTATCAGGTGATCGATGCGCTGATCACCAACTTCCATCTGCCGGAATCGACCCTGATTATGCTGGTTTCGGCCTTTGCTGGTTATCAGCACACCATGGCGGCTTATCACAGCGCGGTGGCAGAGCAGTACCGTTTCTTTAGCTACGGGGATGCGATGTACATCACCCGTAATCCACAAGCGCCTGACGAAAGCGTCGGCGCATAATTGAATCAGACTGTTTCTCTGATCAGAGGTTAATGTGAAATTTGAATTAGATACTACCGACGGGCGCGCGCGCCGTGGCCGTCTGGTCTTTGATCGTGGCGTTGTTGAAACCCCAGCATTTATGCCCGTGGGCACTTACGGCACGGTGAAAGGCATGACGCCGGAAGAAGTGAAAGAGACCGGCGCGCAGATCCTGCTCGGCAACACCTTCCACCTGTGGCTGCGCCCAGGTCAGGAGATCATGAAACTGCACGGCGACCTGCACGATTTCATGAACTGGCAAGGACCGATCCTTACCGATTCCGGCGGCTTCCAGGTGTTCAGCCTTGGCGATATCCGTAAGATCACCGAAGCGGGCGTGCACTTCCGTAACCCGATCAACGGCGATCCGATTTTCCTCGATCCGGAAAAGTCGATGGAAATTCAGTTCGATCTCGGTTCTGACGTGGTGATGATCTTCGACGAATGTACGCCATATCCGGCGGATTGGGATTACGCCAAACGTTCGATGGAGATGTCGTTGCGCTGGGCACAACGCAGCCGCGATCGCTTCGATTCACTCGGCAATAAAAATGCATTATTTGGCATTATTCAGGGTGGTGTTTACGAAGATTTACGAGATGTCTCGGTTAAAGGTCTGGTAGAGATTGGCTTTGATGGGTACGCTGTGGGCGGCCTGGCGGTGGGTGAACCTAAAGAGGACATGCACCGAATCCTGGAGCACGTCTGTCCGCAAATTCCGCAAGACAAACCGCGTTATTTGATGGGCGTCGGCAAGCCAGAAGATCTGGTGGAAGGCGTTCGCCGCGGTATCGATATGTTTGACTGCGTTATGCCAACGCGCAATGCGCGCAATGGTCATCTGTTTGTTACCGATGGCGTGGTGAAAATTCGTAATGCCCGGTATAAAGATGACACCGCAACGCTGGATGCAGAGTGTGATTGTTACACCTGTCGCAATTATAGCCGCGCCTACTTGCATCATCTTGATCGCTGTAACGAAATACTGGGCGCACGCCTGAATACGATTCACAATCTGCGCTATTACCAGCGTTTGATGGCCGGTTTACGTAAGGCTATCGAAGAGGGTAAATTAGAGCACTTTGTTAGCGAGTTTTACCAACGGACGGGGAAGGCGGTTCCTCCGCTGAACGTCTGATAATTCATCAATGAGGGAAATTTAATGAGCTTTTTCATTTCTGACGCCGTAGCCGCAGCAGGCGCACCGTCTCAGGGAAGTCCGTATTCTCTGGTGATCATGCTGGTGGTCTTTGGTCTGATCTTCTACTTCATGATTCTGCGTCCACAGCAGAAGCGTACTAAAGATCACAAGAAACTGATGGATTCCATCTCTAAAGGTGATGAAGTGCTGACCAGCGGTGGTTTAGTTGGCCGTGTGACCAAAGTGGCAGAAACTGGCTATGTTTCTATTGCCCTGAACGACACCACTGAAGTAGTTGTTAAACGTGATTTCGTGGCCGCCGTTCTGCCGAAAGGTACTTTGAAGGCGCTGTAATTTTTTCTTCCCGAAGGGAACTGCCGTGTTAAACCGTTATCCTTTGTGGAAGTACATCATGCTGGTCGTCGTGATTCTCGTCGGCCTGCTCTATGCGCTTCCTAACCTTTATGGTGAGGATCCGGCCGTTCAGATCACTGGTGCGCGCGGTGGCGCCGCCAGTGAGCAAACGTTGGATCAGATCCAGACCGTATTAAAACAAGACAATATCGAGAGCAAATCCCTCGCTCTGGAAAATGGTGCCATTCTGGCCCGCTTTGCAACGCAGGATGGACAGCTGCGCGCGCGTGATGCACTCACCAGCGCGCTGGGCGAAGACTACATTGTGGCCCTTAACCTTGCGCCGGCAACGCCTCGCTGGTTGAGCATGCTGTCCGCGGAACCGATGAAACTCGGTCTTGATCTGCGCGGCGGCGTTCACTTCCTGATGGAAGTGGATATGGATACGGCTCTGGGCAAACTGCAAGAGCAGAACGCCGACAGCCTGCGCAGCGATCTGCGCGACAAAAGCATTCCGTATACCACCGTTAATAAAATCGCGAACTATGGCGTAGAAGTGCGTTTCCGTGACGGCGCCAGCCGTGATGCGGCAATCAGCTACTTGTCTACTCGCCACCGCGATCTGGTGATCTCAAGCCAGGGCAGCGATGCGCTGCGTGCGGTGATGAGCGATGCGCGCCTGAGCGAAGCGCGTGAATATGCGGTGCAGCAAAACATCACCATTCTGCGTAACCGTGTGAACCAGCTCGGCGTTGCCGAACCGCTGGTGCAGCGTCAGGGTTCTGACCGCATCGTGGTGGAACTGCCGGGTATTCAGGACACCGCGCGCGCCAAAGAGATTCTGGGCGCAACTGCCACGCTGGAATTCCGTCTGGTGAACACCAGCGTGGATCCAACCGCAGCGGCCAGCGGCCGTGTGCCAGGCGATTCGGAAGTGAAGAAAACCCGCGACGGGCAGCCAGTGGTGCTGTACAAGCGTGTGATTCTGACCGGTGATCACATCACCGATTCCACGTCGAGCATGGATGAGTACAACCAGCCGCAGGTGAACATTTCACTGGATGGCGCGGGCGGCAACATGATGTCCAACTTCACCAAGGACAACATCGGTAAGCCGATGGCGACCCTGTTTGTGGAGTACAAAGACAGCGGTAAGAAAGATGCCAACGGCCGGTCGATTCTGGTGAAACAGGAAGAAGTGATTAACGTGGCGAACATTCAGTCGCGCCTCGGTAACAGCTTCCGTATCACCGGTATCAATAATGCAAACGAAGCACGTCAGCTGTCGCTGCTGCTGCGTGCAGGTGCGTTGATTGCGCCAATCCAGATTGTAGAAGAGCGTACTATCGGCCCAACCATGGGTCAGCAGAACATCACACAAGGCCTCGAAGCCTGCCTGTGGGGTTTGATTGCCTCGATCCTGTTCATGGTGGTGTTCTACAAGAAGTTTGGTCTTATCGCTACCAGCGCGCTGCTGTGTAACCTGGTGCTGATTGTCGGCATCATGTCACTGCTGCCAGGCGCGACGCTCACCATGCCGGGTATTGCCGGTATCGTACTGACGCTGGCGGTAGCGGTCGATGCTAACGTGTTGATTAACGAACGTATTAAAGAAGAGTTGCGTAACGGACGATCGGTACAGCAGGCGATTCATGAAGGCTATAAAGGCGCCTTCTCCAGTATCGTCGATGCCAACGTCACTACGCTTATCAAAGTGATCATTCTTTATGCGGTCGGTACCGGTTCAATCAAAGGCTTTGCGATTACTACGGCTATCGGTATCGCAACCTCAATGTTTACCGCTATCGTCGGCACCCGTGCCATCGTTAACCTGGTGTACGGCGGCAAACGCATCAACAAGCTGTCTATCTGAGGAGTGCGTTGTGGCACAGGAATATAGTATTGAGCAGCTAAACCACGGTCGTAAAGTCGTCGACTTTATGCGCTGGGATAAGCTGGCTTTCATCATCTCCGGTCTGCTGATTGTGGCATCTATCGTCATTGTCGGTGTGCGAGGCTTCAACTGGGGCCTCGACTTTACCGGCGGAACGGTGATTGAGATTAACCTGGAAAAACCGGCGGATCTCGACGCGCTGCGTGAAGGTTTGGTGAAAGCGGGCTTTGAAGAGCCGCTGGTGCAGAACTTTGGTAGCAGCCGTGATGTGATGGTGCGTATGCCTCCGGCCACCGGCAATGCCGGCACCGAACTGGGCAATAAAGTGCTGGCTTCCATTAGCCAGACCACGCAGCAGAACGCTACCGTAAAACGTATCGAATTCGTTGGCCCAAGCGTGGGTAGCGATCTGGCGCAGGCCGGTGCGATGGCGCTGCTGTCAGCGCTGATTGCGATTTTGATCTACATCGGCTTCCGCTTTGAGTGGCGTTTAGCGCTCGGCACCGTTCTGGCGCTGGCGCACGATGTGATCATCACCTGTGGCATTTTGTCGCTGGCGCACGTCGAAATCGACCTGACGATTGTCGCTTCATTGATGTCGGTCATTGGTTACTCGCTTAACGATAAGATCGTGGTATCCGACCGTATTCGTGAGAACTTCCGCAAGATTCGCCGCGGTTCTTCTTACGACATCACTAACGTGTCGCTGACCCAGACGCTGAGCCGTACCTTGATCACCTCCATCACTACGCTGGCGATGATCATGATCCTGTTCGTGTTTGGTGGTGCGTTGCTGAAAGGCTTCTCACTGACCATGCTGATCGGTGTCACCATCGGTACCATTTCATCGATTTATGTCTCTTCAGCGCTGGCGCTGAAACTCGGCATGAAGCGTGAACATATGCTGGTGCAGAAAGTGGAAAAAGAGGGCGCAGATCAGCCTTCGATTCTGCCCTAACGCGGAGTCAGAAAGTAAACGGGCTGCCATTGGCAGCCCGTTTTTTTATGCCTGTCGATCAGGGCGTGGTTTTCGCCGCTGGAGGCTCAACATCGTGCACGCGCACGTAGCCGAGTTGCTCCGGGGTTAACCCGCTGAGTCGCAGCGGCACGCTAACGGAACTACGCGGCATTAACTGTGCAGGAACCTCGATGGTCTGGCTCAGGCTGCCCGCGTTAAGCGGTTTGCCGCTGGCCGGATCCATTTCGCCCCATACCACGGTCGCGTGCAGTGCCGGAATCGGCTGATCATCGGTCGAGCGGATATTCAGATTGGCGCGACTGCCGCTGGCTTCACCCGCCACCTGCGAGAGTGACAAACGCAATTTACCTAGCTGCGTCTGTAACTCCACCGGCGTATTGGCTTGCGGCAATAGCCACGCGCCCTGGGTGGATTGGCTGTTCAGCTGTCCCTGAATCTCCAGCGCCGTTGCCTGATTGGTCAGCTTGCGCATCTGCTGATTAAGCTGACTCACTTCCTGATGCAACTCTTTGACCTGCGGTGAAACCGGCGTTGAACTGCAACCACTGAGAACCAGCAAAGAGAGTGCTGCCGGAGCCCAAAACGTCCTGATCGTCATGCAATGTCCTTTCTTTATTCGGGAATTCGTAAAACCTGGCCAGGGTAGATCTTATCAGGATGCATCAGCATTGGCTTGTTCGCCTCGAAAATCTTGTTGTATTGATTAGGATTTCCGTAGACCTCTTTCGATACTGCACTCAAGGTATCGCCTTTTTTCACGGTGTAGAATTTAGCAGGCGTAGCGGCATCGCTGGCGGTGACCTTGTCATCCACCTTGGTGATGCCCGCGACGTTACCGGCGGCCACCAGAATCTTCTCTTTTAACTCCTGAGAGATGCCATCACCAGTCACAGTAACGGTATCGCCTTTGACATCCACCTTGACCTTATCGCTGTCGGGCAAACCGAGTTTGTTGATGTGATCCTGCAATTTCTTGCTGGCATCGTCGCCGCCGCCGCTGACGGCATCCCACAGTTTTTCTCCAGCATCTTTCACGAAATCAAACAGACCCATACATCCTCCAGATTTTTATGATGTTGGCCGCCTTGCTGGCGGCTCTTTAAGCGTAGTGGTTTTTTGCCTGAGGTCATGTAGGTGATGTCTTGCATTTGGCTTAACGTCACAAACGGGGATTCACACATTATGTGCCACACACATACATTTTGTGGCGCGATCGCGCTACACTGTGTGGCCTATTTATCTCGCATCAGGAAGCCTCATGCATTGCCCATTCTGCTCCGCTGTGGACACCAAAGTGATTGATTCTCGTCTGGTTAGTGAAGGATCGTCGGTGCGTCGCCGTCGTCAGTGTCTGGTGTGTCATGAGCGTTTTACCACCTTTGAAGTGGCAGAGTTGGTGATGCCGCGCGTGGTAAAAAGCAACGATGTGCGTGAACCCTTCAATGAAGACAAGCTCAGCAGCGGCATGATTAAGGCGCTGGAAAAACGCCCCGTCAGCGCCGATGCGGTTGAAAGCGCGGTCAATCATATTAAAACTCAGCTGCGTGCCACCGGTGAACGCGAAGTGCCAAGCGCACTGATCGGCAATCTGGTGATGGATGAGCTGAAAAAGCTCGATAAAGTGGCCTACATTCGCTTTGCCTCGGTCTATCGCAGCTTCGAAGATATTCGCGATTTTGGTGAAGAGATCGCCCGCCTACAGGACTAATCCATGACTGACGAACGCTATATGGCGCGCGCGCTGGAACTGGCGCGGCGCGGACGCTTTACCACCACACCTAACCCCAACGTCGGCTGCGTGATTGTGCGCGAGGGCGAGATTGTCGGCGAAGGCTGGCATCAGCGCGCCGGCGAACCGCATGCCGAAGTGCATGCGCTGCGTATGGCGGGCGAACGAGCTGCTGGCGCAACCGCGTATGTCACGCTGGAACCTTGTAGCCACCATGGACGCACGCCGCCATGCTGCGATGCGCTGATTGCCGCAGGCGTGACGCGCGTGGTCGCCGCGATGCAGGATCCCAATCCGCAGGTGGCAGGACGTGGACTCTACCGTTTACAGCAGGCGGGCATCGACGTCAGTCATGGCCTGATGATGAACGAAGCGGAAGCGCTGAACCGGGGTTTTCTCAAACGTATGCGGACCGGATTCCCGTGGATCCAGCTGAAACTCGGCGCATCCCTTGATGGCCGCACCGCCATGGCGAGTGGCGAAAGTCAGTGGATCACATCCGCGGCCGCAAGGCGCGATGTGCAACGTTTACGCGCCCAGAGTTCAGCTATTCTTAGCACCAGCGCCACGGTGTTGGCTGACAATCCGTCGCTCACGGTACGCTGGAGGGAATTGAATGAAGAGGTGCGTGCGCAGCTTGATGAAAGCCAGCTGCGTCAGCCGGTGCGCGTGGTGATTGATAGCCAACAGCGCGTCACGCCGCAGCACCGACTGATTGACCAGCCAGGCGAAACCTGGCTGATGCGCAGCGAGCCCGATCAACACGCGTGGCCTGCCAGCGTGACCCAGATTGCGGTGCCCCAGCGTGGTGAACAGCTTGATTTGGTCGCGATGATGATGTTGCTCGGCCAGCGCCAGATCAACAGCGTGTGGGTGGAAGCGGGTGCCGGATTAGCGGGTGCTTTGCTGCAAGCGGGCCTGGTGGATGAGCTGATTGTTTACATGGCGCCAAAGCTGTTAGGGAATGCCGCACGCGGCCTGTGCACGCTGCCCGGACTGGAACAGCTGGCCGATGCGCCGGCCCTGAATTTTAGCGATGTGCGCTTGGTTGGCGATGACCTGCGCCTGACGCTGACGCCGCGCTGAAAGCGCGCGGAAAAGCCTGAGCGCGTCGCCAAAGAGTATGATAGAATCCGCCCCCTTCTGCGGGGCCATAAAACAACCCAAAGGATATGTATGAAAGTTATCGAAGCTCCTGTTGCCACGCCTGATGCAAACATTGCCATCGTAATTGCGCGTTTTAACAACTTCATTAATGACAGCCTGCTGGACGGCGCGATTGACGCACTTAAGCGCATCGGCCAGGTGAAAGCAGATAACATCACCGTTGTCTGGGTTCCAGGTGCATACGAACTGCCGCTGGCAGCACGCGCACTGGCGAAAGCCGGTAAGCACGACGCCATTGTTGCGTTGGGCACTGTCATCCGTGGCGGCACCGCACATTTCGAATATGTGGCCGGTGAAGCCAGCTCGGGCATTGCGCACGTCGCGATGACCAGCGAAATCCCGGTGACCTTCGGCGTGTTGACCACTGAAAATATCGAGCAGGCGATTGAACGCGCCGGCACGAAAGCAGGTAATAAAGGTGCCGAAGCGGCCCTGACTGCACTCGAAATGATCAACGTATTGAAAGCCATCAAAGCCTGATTTTTGTAAGGGGAATTTTGTGAAACCTGCTGCTCGTCGTCGCGCCCGTGAGTGCGCTGTCCAGGCGCTTTACTCCTGGCAGCTGTCTAAGAACGACATTGCCGATGTGGAATACCAGTTTCTGGCGGAACAAGACGTCAAAGACGTCGATATTAGCTATTTCCGCGAATTGCTGGCCGGTGTGGCGACTAACAGCGCGTACCTGGACGGTCTGATGAAGCCTTACCTGTCGCGTCAGCTGGAAGAGCTGGGCCAGGTAGAAAAAGCCATCCTGCGTATTTCGCTGTATGAGCTGAGCAAGCGTTCTGATGTGCCGTATAAAGTGGCCATCAACGAAGGCATCGAGTTGGCAAAAGTGTTTGGTGCTGAAGACAGCCACAAATTCGTCAACGGTGTGCTCGACAAAGCTGCCCCGCAAATTCGACCAAACAAAAAATAGCGTTAAAGGCCGGTTATCCGGCCTTTTTCTCATTGAGACCTGACTTATGTCTTGTGGTGAATTCGAACTGATTGCACGTTACTTTAACCGCGTCACCAGCTCCCGCCGCGATGTGGAGAAAGGAATTGGTGACGACTGCGCGTTACTTAACGTGCCAGAAAAACAGACACTTGCCATCAGCACCGACACGCTGGTTGCAGGCGTCCACTTCTTACGTGATATCCATCCCGCCGATCTCGGCTACAAAGCCGTCGCCGTTAATCTCAGCGATTTAGCCGCCATGGGCGCCGATCCGGCCTGGCTGACGCTGGCATTAACGCTGCCTGAAATTGATGAACCGTGGGTGGCGGCCTTTAGCGACAGCCTGTTTGAGCTGCTGGATTATTACGATATGCAGCTGATTGGTGGCGATACCACGCGCGGACCGCTGAGCATGACGCTCGGCATTCACGGTTTAGTGCCAGTGGGAAGGGCGCTGAAACGTTCGGGCGCGAAGCCAGGCGACTGGATCTTTGTCACCGGCACCTTGGGTGACAGCGCGGCCGGTTTATCGCTGCTGCAGCATCGCCATCGCCTGAACGATCCGGCGGTGCACGAAGCGTTGATCAAACGCCATTTGCGTCCAATGCCGCGCGTGCTGCAAGGCCAGGCGCTGCGGGGGCTGGCAACCTCGGCGATCGATATCTCTGATGGCCTGATTTCCGATCTCGGCCATGTGCTGACCGCCAGCCGCGTTGGCGCTCGCATCAATCTCGACGCGTTACCGCTTTCAGCTGCCCTGCGCGATCACTTCGAGCCTGAACTGGTGCTGAAATGGGCGTTGAGCGGCGGCGAAGATTACGAGCTGTGCTTTACCGTGCCAGAAGTGAACCGTGGCGCGATCGACGTGGCGCTCGGCCATTTTGGTGTGCCTTATACCTGTATTGGGCAGATTGCACCCGAATCGGAAGGGCTGAGTTTGCTGGAGAACGGCAAGCCGCGCAGTGTAGATGTGAAAGGGTTTGATCACTTCGGCGCGAAGTAAATTGCCCTCACCCTAACCCTCTCCCACAAGTGGGAGAGGGGACGATTAGGTGGGTACTGCACGTTCTGCTCCCTCGCCCGCTTGCGGGAGAGGGCTGGGGTGAGGGGAATGGTCTACCTTACTCAAACCCCACCAGCGGGTGCGGTTGATATACCGTTTCCAGCTCGGCAATCTCATTCTCACTCAACTCAACATCCACCGCTTTCACCAGCTCGGCGAACTGTTGCTCGCGCGAAGCGCCAATGATCGGCGCGGTGACCGCCGGTTTATGTAATAGCCACGCCAGCGCCACCTGCGCGCGCGTCACGCCTTTATCGGCGGCTACATTAGCCAGACGCTCGGCAATTGCCGCATCGTTCTCTTCGGTGCCGGTATACAGCTTCTCCATCACATTATCTGATACCGAACGTGCGGTGGTTTCGCCCCATGGACGCGTGAGTTTACCGCGCGCCAGCGGGCTCCACGGCAGCACCGCGATCCCTTCGCGCTGACACAGCGGATGCATGTCATTCTCTTCCTCACGCTGAATCAGGTTGTACTGATCCTGCATGCTGACAAAGCGCGCCCAGTTATTTTGCTTTTGCAGTTCCAGCGCCTGAGCAAACTGCGATGCGTGCATTGATGATGCGCCGATGTAACGCGCCTTGCCGGATTTCACCACTTCATGCAGCGCTTCCAGCGTCTCTTCAATCGGCGTGGCGTAATCCCAGCGGTGAATCTGCAGCAGATCGACATACTCCATACCAAGGCGCGTCAGGCTGTCATCAATCGATTGCAGGATATTCTGGCGCGACAAGCCTTGTGACAGATTACTCAGCGGAAAATAGACCTTGGTGGCGACCACAACCTGATCGCGGCGGGCAAAATCTTTCAGCGCCCGGCCCACGATCTCTTCGCTGCTGCCATCGGAATAGCTGTTAGCGGTATCGAAGAAGTTGATGCCGGCTTCCAGCGCCTGCTTGATCAACGGTCGGCTGCTCTCTTCGGGCAGCGTCCACGCGTGATTGCCGCGCGTGGGATCGCCGTAAGTCATGCAGCCTAAACAGAGACGTGAAACCTGTAAGTCGGTTTGGCCTAGGGGAATGGTTTTCATCTATTTGGGCTCCTGCTCTTATGCTTGAGGGAAATCGTTCCCTAAGCATAGCAGCAGGCTCGCTCACCGGGCGGTGAGCGAGTCGGGCAGATTACTGGGCGAGCCAGTCAGTGATTTGCTGCTGAATACCGGCGGCATCCAGCTGATAATCCTGACGTACTTCTTCCTGCGTGCCTTGTGGGATGAACTCATCCGGCAGGCCGAGGTTGAGCACCGGCACGCGCAGGCGTTTTGCCATCACGTACTCATTGACGCCGCTGCCGGCGCCGCCTTTGATGGCGCCTTCTTCCAGCGTAACCAGCGAATCGTGGCTGGCCGCCAGCTCGGCAATCAGTGCTTCATCGAGTGGCTTCACAAAACGCATATCCACCAGCGTGGCATTCAGCGCTTCCGCAGCGGCAGCGGCTTCTGGCAGCAAAGTACCGAAGTTAAGGATCGCCAGCTTTTCGCCGCGACGCTTCACAATACCTTTGCCCAGCGGCAAGCTAGCCAGCGGTTCCAGCGTTGCGCCGGTGCCGGTACCGCGCGGGTAACGCACCGCACTCGGGCCATCCTGATAGTGATATCCAGTATAAAGCATCAGACGACATTCGTTTTCATCGCTTGGCGTCATGATCACCATCTCTGGCACGCAGCGTAAGAACGCGATATCAAATGCGCCCTGATGAGTTTGACCATCCGCGCCGACAATACCGCCGCGATCGATAGCAAACAGCACCGGCAATTTCTGGATGGCGACGTCGTGGATCAGCTGATCGTAGGCGCGCTGCAGGAAGGTCGAGTAGATCGCCACAACCGGTTTGTAACCACCAATTGCCATACCTGCCGCGAACGTTACCGCGTGCTGCTCGGCAATCGCCACATCAAAATATTGCTGCGGATAGTCGCGTGAATAGCTCACCATGCCCGAACCTTCGCGCATCGCTGGCGTGACCGCCATCAGGCGCGGATCGTCAGCCGCCATTTCGCTCAGCCAGTTGCCGAAAATCTTCGAGTAGCTTGGCAAGCCCGGCACGCTTTTCGGCAGCGCCAGGCTGGCGGGATCGAACTTCGGTACCGCATGCCAGGTAATCGGATCTTCTTCCGCCGGGGCATAACCTTTGCCCTTTTTGGTCATGATGTGCAGGAACTGCGGACCTTTCAGATCGCGCATGTTCTTTAGCGTGCTTACCAGCGTCAGCACGTCGTGACCATCTACCGGGCCGATATAGTTAAAGCCCAGCTCTTCAAACAGCGTACCCGGCACCACCATGCCTTTCAGGTGCTCTTCTGTGCGCTTCACCAGCTCTTTAATCGGCGGCAAACCGCCCAATACACGCTTACCGCCTTCGCGCAGGCGTGAATAGGTTTTCCCGGAGAGAATCTGTGCCAGACGATTGTTGAGTGCGCCCACGTTCTCGGAGATCGACATCTCGTTGTCGTTGAGGATCACCAGCATGTCCGGCTTGATGTCACCGGCGTGGTTCATGGCTTCAAACGCCATGCCGGCGGTGATCGCGCCATCGCCAATAATACAGGCGGTGCGGCGGCCTTTGCCTTCACGTTCGGCGGCAACCGCCATGCCGAGCCCGGCGCTGATCGAGGTGGAGGAGTGACCTACGCTCAGCACGTCGTACTCACTCTCACCGCGCCACGGGAACGGATGCAGGCCATTTTTCTGGCGGATGGTGCCGATGCGATCGCGGCGTCCGGTCAGAATTTTGTGCGGATAGGCCTGATGGCCCACGTCCCACACCAGATGATCAAAGGGGGTGTTATAAACATAATGCAGCGCCACTGTTAGCTCGACGACGCCCAGACCCGATGCAAAGTGGCCGGAAGATCGGCTCACGCTATCCAGCAGATACTGACGCAGTTCGTCACACAGCTCCGGAAGTTTTTCTTTCGGTAATAAACGTAATTCCTGAACCGTGTTGGCTAACGCCAGTGTCGGGTATTTTGCAATATCAAAACTCATCAGAGACTCATTATGAAAGTTATTTATCGCGTTCAATTATGAAGCTTGCCAGCGCTTGTAAGGCGAGTGTGTTGTAAGACTGTGCCGCCAGAATATCGAGCGCGCCGAGCGCCTCTTGATAAAGATCCCAGGCTTTACTGCGGGCATTTTCCAGCCCCATCAATGAAGGATAGGTGCTTTTACCCAATGCCTGATCCGCGCCCTGTGTTTTTCCTAACACGGCGGTATCGCCGACCACATCGAGGATGTCATCCTGCACCTGAAACGCCAGTCCGATGGCATTGGCGTAGGTATCCAGTAGCGGCATCGCGGCGCGGCCACGATCGCCGGCGGCTAATGCTCCAAGACGTACCGCGGCGCGAATTAACGCGCCGGTTTTATGGCGGTGAATCTGTTCCAGCTGCGCCAGATCGATGCTTTTGCCTTCCGCCGCCAAATCCAGTGCCTGACCGCCGCACATGCCTGCCACGCCGCTGGCCTGCGCCAGTTCGGAAATCATCGCAATACGCGCGTCGGCGCTGACGCCGGGCATCGGCTGATCGGCTAGAATCGAAAAGGCCAAAGTTTGCAGAGCATCGCCGGCGAGAATCGCCGTGTCTTCACCATATTTAATATGGCAGGTTGGCTGCCCGCGGCGTAACGCATCGTCGTCCATCGCCGGCAGATCGTCATGAATCAGGGAATAAGCATGGATGCATTCCACGGCCGCAGCCGGCACATCGAGGCTGGCGGCATCGGCCTTTAGCATTTCGCCTGTTGCGTACACCAGAAAGGGACGCAGGCGCTTACCGCCTAATAATGCCCCATACTCCATGGCATTCACCAGAGGAGAACTCTGAAAAGGAAGTGGATCTATTAAGCGCGTCAATGCCTGATTAACGCGTTGATGGTAAGCGCTCAGCAGTTTAGCGAAATCCATTACTCATTTTCCGGGGTAAAAGGGGCGAGGGCGGCATCTTTCTCATCGCTAAGCAGAATTTGCACACGCTGCTCTGCCTGCTGCAGGGTTTGCTGACCGGTACGTGCCAATTGTACGCCGCGTTCAAATTCGTTCAGCGCCTGCTCTAACGGCAGCTCGCCACTTTCCAGGCGGCTGACAATCTGTTCCAGCTGCTCTAATGCGCTTTCAAAACTGGCAGGCGCTTCGGCTTTTTTCGGCATAATCAGTGTCGACTCACAGGTTAGGAGATCATCTTGCAATCGGTCATGGTAGCTGACGAGGATTAATTAGCAAAATAATGAATGTGATGAAGGTTGCTTAAAGCAGTCACCCGGCAAAGGTGATATACTTTTGCGCCTCGGATGCGGGGGCTCCTGAATTAACCCGCAATTATATGATTTTAACAGTTAAGTGCCGATGCTTTTAGCACTTATTTGTCCAAACGAACCCCTGTCGCCATGAAGTTTATCGTCAAGCTGTTTCCAGAAATCACCATCAAAAGTCAGTCGGTGCGTCTGCGCTTTATCAAAATTCTCTCCAGTAGCATTCGTAATATTCTGCGCACCGTGGATGAAGAGATCAAAGTCGTGCGCCATTGGGACCACATTGAAGTGCGTTCTAAGAATGAGTCGCTGCGCGAGACCCTTGTCACCGAACTGACGCGCATTCCGGGCATTCACCATGTGCTGGCGGTGGAAGATCGCGCCTACACCGATATGCACGACATTTTCGAGCAGACGCTGGTGCTCAACCGCGAGCGTCTGGAAGGCAAAAGCTTCTGCGTGCGCGTCAAGCGTCGCGGCAAGCACAGCTTCAGCTCGCAGGACGTGGAACGCTACGTTGGCGGCGGCCTTAATCAACACATCGCCAGCGCGCGCGTGCAGCTCAATCGCCCGGAAGAAACGGTGAATCTGGAGATCGACGACGATCGCCTGTTGCTGATCACCGCACGCTATGAAGGCTTAGGCGGTTTCCCGATTGGTACCCAGGAAGATGTTCTGTCACTGATTTCCGGTGGTTTCGATTCTGGCGTCTCGAGCTACATGCTGATGCGTCGCGGCTGCCGCGTGCATTACTGCTTCTTCAACCTTGGCGGTGCGGCACACGAGATTGGCGTGCGCCAGGTTGCACACTACCTGTGGCAGCGCTTTGGTCGCTCACACCGCGTACGCTTCGTAGCGATCAACTTCGAGCCGGTAGTCGGTGAGATTCTTGAGAAAGTGGACGACGGCCAAATGGGCGTGGTGCTGAAGCGTATGATGGTGCGTGCGGCGTCGATGGTAGCAGAACGTTACGGCGTGCAGGCGCTGGTGACCGGCGAAGCGCTGGGCCAGGTTTCCAGCCAGACGCTGACCAACCTGCGTTTGATCGATAACGCCTCCGATACGCTGATCCTGCGTCCGCTGATCTCCCATGACAAAGAGCACATCATTGATGTGGCACGTAAGATCGGCACCGAAGATTTTGCCCGCACCATGCCAGAATATTGCGGCGTGATTTCGAAAAGCCCAACCGTTAAAGCGGTGAAGGGCAAGATCGAAGCGGAAGAGCAAAACTTCGATTTCGAGATACTTCATCGCGTGGTGCAGGAAGCCAGCAACGTCGATATCCGTGAAATCGCCGAGCAGACGGAAGAAGAAGTGGTGGAAGTTGAAACCGTTGACTCCTTCATCAGCAACGACGTGGTGCTGGATATCCGTTCGGCCGATGAGCAGGAGGCGAATCCGCTGATCGTTGAAGGCGTTGAAGTGAAGACTCTGGCGTTCTATAAACTCAGCACCCAGTTTGGCGACCTGGACCAGAGTAAAACCTGGCTGCTGTATTGCGATCGCGGTGTGATGAGTCGCTTGCAGGCGCTCTATCTGCATGAGCAGGGCTTCAAAAACGTGAAGGTTTATCGTCCATAAGCGATAAACCGTAGCGGCGCGATGAATCACGCGTATTTCATGCGGCATCAGTGTTGCAGTGAAATGCGCAATTAATCGCGCCGCTACAATCATGTGCAGTCTGTTGTAACAACGTTACCGCTCTTCAAACTCCTGATAATTATAAATCCCTGCCGCCAGCACCAGCTGTGAAGCCACTTCACGCGCGGTCTCTTTATCCACCAGCAAATCAATCAGCTTCAACGCAAAATCCATTGCGGTGCCCGGTCCCTGGCTGGTCAGCAGGTTAACGCGCGGATCCCACACCACGCGGCGCTCCATCCATTTGCTGTCGGGAATGGTGTCACGCAGGCCGGGAAAACCGGTCATATTGCCGACCGGAAACAGATCGTGCGCGACCAAAACCGTGCCCGGCGCGGCACAAATCGCTGCCACAATCTTGCTGGAGAGATGGAACTGGCGCACGGTTTCCACCAGCAGCGGGCTGTCGCGGAAGGTCTCCGCGCCTTTCAAACCGCCGGGCAGCACAATCGCATCGTAGTCGTTATCCGCCACCTCAACCAAAGGCGCATCCGCCAGCAGCCGCACGCCGCGCGAACAAACGATCTCACGCGTGCCATCGCTCTCCACGCTGGCGGTGGTGACGCTTAATCCGCCGCGTACCAGCAAATCGATAGTGGTGACCGCTTCGGTCTCTTCACTTCCATGTGCCAGGCAAACCAGAACCGATGCGTTCGCGCTCATAGTGGGACTCCTTACGTTTAATCAGATCGTACAAACGGGTGTTTTCCGGCAGTGAAATGCCCTGCGCGCGGGCGCGACGCAACAGGTAGCCGGTGATGTAATCAATTTCGGTCAGACGCTGCGCGCGCACATCCTGCAACATTGATGAGGTATTTGCGGCGGTGCTATCGATCACGTCGTAAATGATGTCGCGCAGATTATCCACCGCCATGTGCTGGCCTTCGCGCTCCATCACCCAGGCGATCTCTTCGCACAGCAGCGCGACTTGTTCCGGCCAGGCGCGCAGCGCCCCGTTTTGGCAATCGTGCTCGACGGTCATCGGATTGATCACGCAGTTAATTGCCAGCTTGCGCCAGCTGGCGGCGGCGATGTTGTCATGCCAGGCCACATCCGGCAGCGCCTGATGCAGAATATCAGCGATATCGCTGAGTGCGGCGCTCTCACGATTAGCAGGGCCGATATGGGTGATGCCGTGCGCAATATGCTTAATCACCGTGCCGTCGCGCATTGCCGCGTGCGTGGTGATGCCGCGCAACAGCGGCTGACGCAAATCTTTCAGCTCTTCCAGCGTTCCCATGCCGTTATGCAGCAGCAGAATTGGCGCGTGCGTCGGCAGCACGCTTTGCAGATTTTTCACCGCAGGGGAAACCTGTGGCGCTTTGAGCGTCACCAGTAACAGCTGGCTTTCGGCGAGGAACAGCGGATCGTTGGCAATAAAGGTGTGATTGCTCACCTCGCCTTGCGGATCGACTACGTTGGCTGAGCAATAGGGCTGCGGTACACGTAACCAGCCCTGCACCTCATGTCCCTGACGGGCGAGAGCGGCGAGCCAAATTTGACCTAAGGCGCCACACCCCAACACGGTAATTTTCATTTTGCCTCCCGTGGGCGGGTTCCTGTTTTCACGTTACGGGTAAGTATAGCTTTCCGCGTATCGTATTTTATTAGCGCCACAAGACGCGTATTATGCATGTCACTTTAGTATCAGGAGAAGAAAAGATGCCATCTTTCGATATCGTTTCCGAAGTCGAATTGTCGGAAGTGCGAAATGCCGTGGAGAATGCGAACCGCGAGATCTCAACTCGTTTCGATTTCCGTAACGTGAGTGCAACCATTGAGCTCAACGAAAAGAACGAGACCATCAAACTCAGCAGCGAATCTGATTTCCAGGTCAAGCAGCTGGTGGATATTCTGCGCGAAAAGCTGCTGAAGCGTGGCATTGAAGGCGCAGCGATTGAAGTGCCAGAAGAGATCGTGCACAGCGGTAAAAGCTGGTCGGTGGAAGCCAAGCTGAAGAAAGGTATCGAAAGCGATATCGCGAAAAAGCTGGTGAAGCTGATTAAAGACAGCAAGCTGAAAGTGCAGACGCAGATTCAGGGTGAAGAACTGCGCGTAACCGGTAAGTCACGCGACGACCTGCAAGGTGCGATGGCGCTGGTGCGCGGTGGCAACCTCGGACAGCCTTTCCAGTTCAAAAACTTCCGCGACTAATCGCGTTTGTCGCGCGCCGCACGACGATAAAGCGTGCTGCGCGCGACGCCTAAGGCTTCCGCCGTTTTACTGATATTACCATTGAAGCGCTGCAGCGTTTCGCTGATCAACCGCCTATCATGACTCTGCCGATCGGACTGTGGCTGCACCGCCGCACGCCGATACTCTGCCGGTAAATGGACCTCGGTCACTTCTTCACCTTCATCCGCCAGCGCCAATAGCACGCGTAACAAGCTGCGCAATTGCCGCACGTTGCCCGGCCACGGCAGCTGCGCCAGAGCCGTCAACAGCGCAGGTGAGAGCTGAATATCGCGATCCGCGCCGCCCAGCTCCAGCCATAATCGACGGATAAAACCTTCCACATCCGGCCAGGCGCGCAGCGGCGGAATGGTCATCGAGAATTCCTGCAGGCGATAGAGTAAATCTTCGCGGAATTCACCTTCGGCTACACGTTGTGCCAAATCGCGGTGTGTGGCGCTGATCACCGCGAAATTCACCGGCCAGCTGCGGCTGGATCCGAGCGGCGCCACCTCTTTCTCCTGCAACACGCGTAGCAAGCGGGTTTGCAGTGCCAGCGGCATATCGCCAATTTCATCGAGGAACAGCACGCCGCCATCTGCTTCACGAATTTTGCCGATGTAACCATTCTTGCTCGCGCCGGTGAACGCGCCGGGTTGATAGCCAAACAGCTCAGATTCAATCAGCGCTTCGGGGATGGCCGCGCAGTTAATGGCAACGAATTTGCCTTCGCGCCAGCGGCTTTGCTGATGCAGTGCGCGGCTGACATACTCTTTGCCGCTGCCGGTTTCGCCGTGAATGCACAGTGAAACGCCGGCATTGAGCAGTCGCACCATCTTCTCGCCATCGCGCCCCAGCGAGAAAGGCAGCTCGCTGGCGGGTTCGCTCGGCGTGGCAAAATGGCTGCGCTGCGGTGCTCGCAGGCGAAAATAGTAGCGCTGCGTAGCGTAATCGAGCGGAGCGGGAATGCTGTTGGCGTGCTGCTGCTGTTGCGGAAACAGTTGTTGAAAGGTCACGCTGCCGAGTTGCCCGACGCTCAGCGCCAGTTCGCGCATCGCCAGCCTGTTGGCGGCGGTCAGGACGTTATCCGAGAACACCAGCAGCAGTTCATCGCTGGTATCGATACCCTGCGGCTGCAGATGCAGGCTCATCAACCATTGCTGCGGATGCAGGCTCTGCTTCACCCACAAATATTCGATCTGTTTCGCCGCCGCTTTCACCCAGCTAAAGGTCTGCGGATGCGGGAAGTGCGCCGGGCCGGAAATATCCAGCACGCCAGCAATCTGACCGTTGGGCATTTGCAGCGGCATCGCCGCACAGTACAAACCTTGATTGAGCGTGAGGAAGTGCTGATGACCTTGAATCTCGCAGCCATCATCAATCGCCAGCGCGGTGCCAATCGCATTGGTGCCACGCCCGCATTCACTCCATAAATTACCCGGCGCCAGCGCATAACGTTGGGCTTTTTCCAGCGAGGGCATATCGCCAAAGGTATTGAGCACCAAACCGGTGGCATCCGACAAAATCACCACCGATTGCTTCTCGGCCAGCTTCTGCGCCAGCTGTTTGATCACCGGCTGTGCGAATTGCTGCAGCCCGGCATTGCTGGCAAGCACATCGGCCAGTTCACCCTGGCGAACACGCGGAAAATCATCGGCGGTGCGATCGAGACCATACAGCTGGCTACGGAACCAGGAGTCGCTTAATAGCGGATTGGCGTTAACGGCAGACGCGGATGGATGTCCCTGCATTGATGACCTCATGCCCAAGCGAAAGTGTTGCGACATTGTAGCGGGTCGGTTTCTGTACTGTTGCGATACGCAACACAGATGGTGAACTTTTCTGCACAACATAGCCAGGTCATGTTGTGCGGCGGCTCTTAACTTAATGATGATATTGGTTTTTTAATGAAATATCGTCTGATGAAAAAAGCTGGCACGCCCGCTGCAATAGCTCCTCTGACAGCACGTTTTCTGGAAGGCGACTGAGCCTTCAGAATATCTGACCCTACATAAAGGAGTTTGCGATGCGTTATGCACATCCCGGTACGCCCGGCGCTTTGGTTTCATTCCAGGCGATTTACGGCAACTACATTGCGGGCAAATTCGTCGAGCCGCTCAGCGGCCAATACTTCACTAACACCTCGCCAGTGAATGGCAGCGATATCGCGCAGTTCCCGCGTTCGGATGCGCGCGATATCGATTTAGCGTTGGATGCGGCGCATCAGGCGGCCGATGCCTGGGGAAAAACCAGCGTGCAGCATCGCGCCAACATCCTGTTGCAGGTGGCGGATCGCATTGAGGCCAATCTCGAAAAACTGGCGGTAGCGGAGAGCTGGGATAACGGTAAACCGATTCGCGAAACCCTGAACGCCGATCTGCCGCTGGCGGTGGATCACTTCCGTTACTTCGCCGGTTGCCTGCGCGCGCAAGAGGGCAGCACCGCGGAGATCGATGAAACCACCGTGGCATATCATTTTCATGAACCGCTCGGCGTGGTTGGGCAAATCATTCCGTGGAACTTCCCGCTGTTAATGGCGGCGTGGAAACTGGCGCCAGCGCTGGCGGCGGGCAACTGTGTCGTGCTGAAACCGGCGGAACAGACGCCGCTCGGTATTACGCTGCTGATGGAGGTGATTGGCGATCTGTTCCCGGCTGGCGTGTTGAATGTGGTGCAGGGCTTTGGTCGTGAAGCGGGTGAAGCGCTGGCGACCAGCAAACGCATCGCCAAAATCGCCTTTACCGGTTCAACGCCGGTGGGGCGCCACATTATGGCCTGCGCTGCTGAAAACATCATTCCCTGCACCGTCGAGCTGGGCGGCAAGTCGCCGAATATCTACTTCGCTGATGTGATGGATGGTGAGGACGAGTTTATTGAGAAGGCGGTGGAAGGTTTAGTACTCGGTTTCTTCAATCAGGGTGAAGTCTGTACCTGTCCATCGCGCGCCTTGATTCATGAATCGATCTATCAACCCTTTATGGATCGCGTGATGGCCAAGGTGGCGAACATCCGTCGCGGCGATCCGCTCGATAGCGACACCATGATTGGTGCACAGGCTTCACGCCAGCAATTCGATAAAATCCTGTCGTATATCAACATCGCACGCGACGAAGGCGGGCAAATTCTCACCGGTGGCGATCGCGCCAGCATGGCCACCGAGCTGAATGATGGATTCTACATTCAGCCGACCTTAATCAAAGGAACCAACCAGATGCGCTGTTTTCAGGAGGAGATTTTTGGGCCGGTGATTGGTGTTACCACCTTTAAGGATGAGGCAGAAGCGCTCGCCATCGCCAACGAAACCCAGTTCGGTCTTGGTGCGGGCGTGTGGACGCGCGATACCAATCTGGCTTATCGCATGGGACGCGGCATCAAAGCCGGGCGCGTCTGGACCAACTGTTATCACATCTATCCCGCTCACGCGGCATTCGGCGGTTACAAGCAGTCGGGTGTAGGCCGTGAGACGCACAAAATGGCGCTCAGCGCCTATCAACAAACCAAAAATCTGCTGGTTAGCTATGGCACCGCGCCTTTGGGCCTGTTCTAAGTCCGCATCCGTTCAAATGGAGAGTGAAAGATGAATATGCAAATCAAAACCACCATGAAAGCCGCTGTTGTGAAGGCTTTTGGTGAACCGTTAGTGATTGAGCAGGTGCCGGTGCCGCAGGTCGGGCCGGGGCAGATTTTAGTGAAAATTGCGGCTACCGGCGTGTGCCATACCGATCTTCACGCGGCCGAAGGCGACTGGCCGATTAAACCCAATCCGCCGTTTATTCCGGGCCACGAAGGTGTGGGCCAGGTTGTGGCGCTCGGCGAGGGCGTTAAGCACCTGAAAATGGGCGATCGCGTCGGTGTGCCATGGCTCTATTCGGCGTGCGGTCACTGCGAACACTGTCTCGATAGCTGGGAAACGCTGTGTCTGTCGCAGCAAAATGCCGGTTACTCAGTGAATGGCAGCTTCGCGGAATACTGCCTCGCCGATGCCAACTATGTCGGCATCATTCCGGATAACGTCGATTACAACGAAATCGCGCCAATCCTCTGTGCCGGCGTCACCGTGTATAAAGGGCTGAAAATGACCGACACCAAACCCGGCGATTGGGTGGTGATTTCCGGTATTGGCGGTTTAGGGCATATGGCGGTGCAGTACGCGGTTGCCATGGGTCTGAACGTGGCGGCGGTGGATATTGATGATGAGAAACTGGCGTTCGCTAAACGTCTTGGTGCCAGCGTGGTGGCGAACGCGAAAAATGTCGATCCGGCCAAGGTGTTCCAGGAGAGTTTTGGCGGTGCGCATGGCGTGCTGGTCACGGCAGTTTCACCGAAAGCGTTCGAACAGGCGATTGGTACGCTGCGTCGTGGCGGCACCATGGTGCTGAACGGTTTGCCGCCGGGCAAATTCGATCTGTCGATTTTCGATATGGTGTTGGACGGCATTACGGTGCGCGGTTCCATCGTCGGGACGCGCAAAGATCTGCAGGAAGCGCTGGATTTTGCCGGTCGTCACAAGGTGAAAGCCACCGTAGCGGTAGAACCGCTGACTAACATCAACGATATCTTCGCGCGGATGCACGCTGGCAAGATTGAAGGGCGCATCGTGGTGGATATGTCGCTGTAACAAAAAGCCCGACGCGATGGTCGGGCTGGTCATTTAGCAGCTGGCGAGCAGCGCTTCGAGTTCGACGCGGCTCGTCACTTTACTGTCGATTTTGATATAAGCACTTTTCTCTTCTGGCACGATAAACACCGACGCCACGCCGGGCTGCGCTTTCAAACGCTTCTCCAGATTCGGCACCGCCAGCACCGCATCGCTGAGCATAATGCGCAGGCTGCTGACGTAAGGCGGTTCCTGCATCGACATCGCCACAAACAGCCAGGCAGCTGCGACAATCGCACCGACCAGGAACACGGTTTGGGCATCAACATGACCATAGATCCATCCGCCCATGCTGCCGCCAATCGCCACACCAATGAACTGGCTGGTGGAGTAGATGCCCATCGCGG
This sequence comes from Pantoea sp. DY-17, assembly GCF_019795975.1. Lineage (NCBI taxonomy): Bacteria > Pseudomonadati > Pseudomonadota > Gammaproteobacteria > Enterobacterales > Erwiniaceae > Pantoea > Pantoea sp. DY-17. The sequence goes on from NZ_JAIMIG010000001.1 coordinate 160,290, forward strand.
TGCCTTTGTAGCCCGGCGGCGACTCTTTGCTGATCAGTGATGGCAGAATCGCTTCCATCAGGTTGAAGGCGAGGAAGAACAGCTGCACACCAATCACCAGCGTCCAGAAGTGGCCTGCCGCGCCCCACAATACGATTTCTGCAATGATGATGATCGCCACGCAGCCGACAAACACGCGCTTCATGCGGCGCTTCACTTCGGCATAGATAATGAAAGGCACCACGGCCACAAAGGCCACCAGCATCGTCACCAGATAGACTTTCCAGTGCTCGGCCGCCGGTAAACCGGCTTGTTCAAACTGTCCCGGCAGCGCCACGAAGCTCGACATCAGCAGAATGTGCAGGCAGAGAATGCCGATATTCAGTTTTAACAGTTTTGGATTGGTCAACACCGCGCGGATACTGCCTTTCACCATGCCGGATTCGCGGTTCAATACGTGGTTTGGTGCGTTCGGCACCACTAATAAGGTGATGACGATGCCCAGCGTCGCGAGGATGGCGATCATCCAGAACAGCGCGTGCAAGCCGAGTGCGTGGGTGACAATTGGGCCAACTACCATCGCAATAGCAAAAGTGACGCCAAAGCTGATGCCGATAAACGCCATCGCCTTGGTGCGGTTTTGTTCACGGGTTAAATCTGACAGCAACGCCATTACCGCGGCGGCAATCGCGCCGGAGCCTTGTAACGCGCGGCCTAAAATCACGCCCCAAATGGTGTCGGAGGTGGCGGCGATAACGCTGCCGAAAACGAACAGCAGCAGCCCGCCAACGATCAGCGGCTTTCGGCCGACGCGATCGGAGAGCAAACCAAAAGGAATCTGGAAGATGGCTTGTGCCAAACCATAGATACCGATTGCGAACCCAATCAGTGTTTCACTGGCGCCCTGTAACGCCATGCCGTACGTGGTGAGTACCGGCAAGACCATAAACATTCCCAGCATGCGCAGGGAAAAAACGGTACCTAAACCCCATGTAGCACGAAGCTCTACTGGCGTCATTTTATTGTCGTTCATGTTTACCTCAAAATTATACTGCGCCCATTTTAGGCAGCAGGGCAGGGCGGGTAAAACATTTGTTCTTAAGCAGTGGTAACAAAAAGAAAGGGCGCGAAATTCGCGCCCTTTCTGGTTTTGCGGAGCTGAATTACCAGACGTAAGTCAGTAAATCTTTCGACGCTGGCGTCATGAAATCAACCGACATCATCACGCTCAGGGCGGTGATAGCGACAATCGAAAACACAAACAGTTTACGTGCCCAAACTTTATCGTTTGAGGTTTTGTAACCTGAAAGCGCCATGCCGAGCCACCACACGCTAACGGCCGCAGCCACCACCAGATATTTGTAGCCCGCGTAACCGCCAAGGGTCAGCATCAGCGTGGCAATCATGAACGCCAGGATATATAGCGTAATATGATTTTTTGCCACCGAGATGCCTTTCACCACTGGCAGAACCGGAATGTTGGCAGCCTGGTAATCTTTAAAGCGGAAGATGGCAATCGCATAGGAGTGCGGCATCTGCCACAGGCTAAAGATAGCCAGTAAAATCAACGCGCCAGCATCAAACTGGTTGGTTACTGCGCAGTAGCCAATCACCGGCGGCGCAGCGCCAGAGAGACTACCAATCAGCGTGCCGTAGACAGAGTTACGCTTCATATAGAGGCTATAAACGCCTACGTAAACCACGAAGCCCATCACCGCCAGCCACATGGCCAGCGGGTTAGCGCCGAAATACAGCAACGCAAAGCCAGCAATACCCAATGCGGTTGCATAAACCAGGCTTACTTTCGCCGAGATCAGGCCTTTGACCAGAACACGGTTCCGCGTTCTCTCCATTTTGATGTCGATATCGCGGTCAATCACGTTGTTGAAAACACAACCTGATGCGACAACCAGCGATACGCCAACCAGCGAGGCGAGAAACAGGGTGTAATCAATGCTGCCTTTCGAAGCCAGCAGGAATCCACCGATCACAGAAATTAAATTGCCGAAAATAATTCCTGGTTTTGTTACTTGCAGGTATTGCTTAATCATTACGCGACTCTTTAGTGGGCCATCATGTTGTAGTTGAGGTTCCACATAATCCACAGTGAGCCTACGACAACAATCAAGATGATGAGTGCTGAGAAGACAATGGCCACCATGTTCCAGCCACCTTCTGATTTGCTGTCTAAGTGCAGGAAGTAGACCAGGTGAACCAGCACCTGCACTACCGCACACACCAGAACCACACCCAGAATAGTGCCGTGTGAAGCGCCGCCATCCATGACCATCCAGAACGGAATACCGGTCAGGATGATGGAGAGGACGAAGCCGATCATGTAAGACTTCACGCTACCGTGAGAAGCGCCATGTTCGTTAACAGAATGACTCATTACATGGCTCCCATCAGGTAGACAACGGTGAATACGCAGATCCAAACCACATCCAGGAAGTGCCAGAACAAGCTCAGGCACATGATACGGGTGCGGTTGGTTGCAGTCAGACCACGTTTAGAAATCTGGAACATCATCACTGCCATCCAGATCAGGCCAGAGGTCACGTGCAGACCGTGCGTGCCGACCAGCGTAAAGAACGCTGACAGGAAGCCGCTGCGATCAGGACCGAAGCCTTCTTTGATCAGGTGATGGAATTCATAGATTTCCATGCCGATAAAGCCAGCACCGAACAGGAAGGTCAACGCTAACCAGCTGATGACCGAGCCCTTGTTCTGGTTGTTCATCGCAATCACTGCCATACCATAGGTAATGGAGCTGAGCAGCAGCAGCGCGGTTTCGACCAGAACGAACGGCAGTTCGAAGATGTCTTTACCTGCCGGGCCACCGGCAGTGTTATTGACCATAACTGCATAGGTCGCAAACAGGGTTGCGAAGATAATGCAGTCACTCATCAGGTAGATCCAGAAGCCAAAGACTTTATTGGCTCCTGCATCGTGATGCCCATGCTCCGCATGGGCGTCGTGGTGGTGTTTTGCAGTTTCAGTTGACATTATTTCAGACCTGCTTTGCTGATTTCGTCAAAGTGCTTCTTCTCGATCTGCTCGACTTCAGCAACCGGTACGTAGTAATCCACGTCTTCATCGAAGCTCTTCACAATCCAGGTGATGATGGTGCCCACGAAGGTGAGGCCAGCCAGCCACCAGATATGCCAGATCATGGCGAAACCGAACACAGTCATCAGAGCCGCGATAACAACAGCTGCGCCACTGTTTTTCGGCATATGAATTTCTTCATATTTTTCTGGCTGCTTGTACGCTTCGCCTTTCTCTTTCATTTCCCAGAACGCATCGCGCTCATGGATATGCGGGATAACAGCAAAGTTGTAGAACGGCGGCGGTGAAGAGGTTGCCCACTCCAGCGTACGTCCACCCCACGGGTCACCGGTCAGATCACGGTTCTGGTCGCGGTCACGCACAGAAACGTAGAACTGGGTAACCTGGCACAGGATACCGCAAGCGATCAGCGCCGCACCGCCTGCTGCAACCACCAGCAGTGAGTGGAACTGAGGATCGATGTCCTGGCTGATACGACGCGTCATGCCCATGAAGCCCAGCGCATACAGCGGCATGAATGCCACGAAGAAGCCGATGATCCAGAACCAGAACGCGCGGATACCCCATTTTTCATTCAGCGTGAAGCCGAACGCTTTCGGGAACCAGTAGGTCACGCCAGCCATACAACCGAACACCACACCACCGATAATCACGTTATGGAAGTGCGCGATCAGGAACAGGCTGTTGTGCAGAATGAAGTCCGCACCTGGAACCGCCAGCAGAACACCTGTCATACCACCAATAGAGAAGGTAACCAGGAAGCCGATGGTCCACAGCATCGCTGAGTGGAACTCAACGCGACCCTGATACATGGTGAACAGCCAGTTGAAGATTTTCACGCCGGTCGGGATAGCGATGATCATCGTCATGATACCGAAGAAGGCGTTTACGTTCGCGCCCGCACCCATGGTGAAGAAGTGGTGCAGCCAAACAATGAACGACAGAACGGTAATCGCGATGGTCGCCCACACCAGAGAGGTGTAACCGAACAGACGCTTTTTAGAGAAGGTCGCCGTGACTTCAGCGAAGACACCAAACACCGGCAGAACCAGGATGTACACTTCCGGGTGACCCCAGACCCAAATCAGGTTGACGTACATCATCATGTTACCGCCCATTTCATTGGTGAAGAAATGGAAGCCAAGGTAACGGTCAAGCGTCAACAGTGCCAGCGTAACGGTCAGTACCGGGAACGCAGCGATGATCAGGACGTTAGTACACAGTGATGCCCAGGTGAATACCGGCATTTTGAACAGGTCCATGCCCGGCGCACGCATCTTCAGAATGGTCACGAAGAAGTTGATACCGGTCAGTGTCGTACCGATACCGGACAGCTGGAGACTCCAGATCCAGTAATCGACCCCGACGCCAGGACTGTACTCCGCACCCGAAAGCGGCGGATAAGCCAACCAGCCGGTCTGTGCGAACTCGCCCACACCCAGAGAGATGTTCACCAGGATCACACCGATCGCGGTAAACCAGAAGCTCAGGTTGTTCAGGAACGGGAAGGCAACGTCACGAGCACCGATTTGCAGCGGTACCGCTATGTTCATCAGACCTACCACGAACGGCATCGCCACGAAGAAGATCATGATCACGCCGTGAGCGGTGAAGATCTGGTCGTAGTGGTGCGGCGGTAGTATGCCGGCTTCCCCAGCGGAAGCCATCACTTGTTGGGTACGCATCATTACCGCATCGGCAAAGCCGCGCAGCAACATGACGAAAGCCATGATGATGTACATGATACCCAGTTTTTTATGGTCAATGGAGGTGAACCATTCTGACCACAGGTACTGCCACTTACCAAAGTAGGTAATCGCAGCAACCAGCGCCAGACCACCTAAGATGATAGCGGCGACCGTAACCACGATAATGGGTTCGTGGTATGGCACTGCATCCAGTGTTAATTTTCCGAACATCGTATTATTCCTCGGCTCCCGCGGAAGCGGCGTGACTCATGTCCATGCCTTTATGTTCTGGCATGTCCATCTTCCCGTGGCTCATCATGAACTTATCAATCACTTGCTTGAACAGTTCTGGATTTGCCGTTGAGAAATATTCCACCGGGTGATTTTCGCTTGGCGTAGCCAGTTTCTCGAAATCATCCATGGTGTTCAGCGCGTTAGGTGCCGCTTTAACTTTGGCAACCCACTGCTGGAATTCCGCATCGTCTTTAGTTGCAATGGCTTTGAACTTCATGCCAGAGAAACCACGACCACTGAAGTTCGCAGAGATACCGTCAAATGTTCCTGGCTCGTTGGCGATCAGATGCAATTTGGTCTGCATACCGGCCATCGCATAAATCTGGCTGCCGAGAGTAGGAATAAAGAAGGAGTTCATCACGGAGTTGGAGGTGATCTTGAAGTTCACCGGAGTGTTTGCCGGGAAGGCAATCTGGTTGACGGTTGCAATACCCTGTTCCGGGTAAATGAACAGCCATTTCCAGTCCAGTGCCACTACGTCGATCTCAACCGGTTTAACGTCAGAAACCAGCGGTTTGCTCGGCTCCAGCGCGTGGGTTGATTTCCAGGTCAAAACGCCGAGGAAGATAATGATCAGGATCGGAATGGTCCAGACCACGGCTTCCACTTTGTTTGAGTGTGACCAGTTAGGGCTATAAGTTGCGTTAGTATTGGTTGCCCGATATTTCCAGGCAAAGAATACTGCCATGAAGACTGCCGGGATAACTACGATCATCATCAAGCCGAAAGCTGTCAGAATCAACGAACGTTGCTCCAGTGCAATCTGTCCTTTGGGATTTAACAACGCACTATCGCAGCCACTGAGTAATACAGCGCCTGCAATTAATGACAAAATCCCCAAACTTTTATTGTATTTACTGAGTCTCATTTAACGACCTCAATGACAAAGGGCTCTATTGTCGTTTAAGTGTGCGCGCATTTTACGGGAAGGTTTATGCAGTGTAAACCAGCTTAAGGATGTGTCAGAAGGCTGTTGACACCTTTTGCTAAGGGTGTCACAGATGTTACGCAGGGTGACAAATTATTAACTGCGACAAGCAGTTGGCATCAATATAACAAAAACCAATGGTAGAAACCGCAGAAAAATCAGGGAAAGTATAAACCGTACTCTTAATACTCATTTATTTAACATTTCTGCATCATTTCGGCGATGACTTTTATACAAAGTAATTGCGCACCGGATTTAAATATTCGCTCGCAGTTGTTAATTTAATGTTTCTAATTCGCTTTAAAAAAAATGCTATTGGGAAAATGAGCAACTGATATTTTTACCCCATTATTTCGTTATGAAAATTGGCTTACTCAACCCAGATTTTCCCGCGCCGCTTTTTTTAATGCCAAACTATCCAAAATAACACCGAGTGCGACCGCCAACAGCGCAAATGCCATGCCGGCTTCAAACATTGGCGTAAGTAGCGCATCAATCTGCACAACGCCGCTGGCGTTAAGGGCTAAGGCCAGTAACCACAAGGCCAGTAAGCCGCAGCCGATGCTAAACAGACGCACCGTCCAGCGGTAACCTTGCGGCCACAAGCTGCGCATCACAAACTCTCCGCTTTGCTGCATGCTATGCAAAGTGCCGCGACACAGCCATAACAGCAGTAATCCCGGTACGCCAGCAAACACGGTGAAAGCATAGAAGGTGGGCCAGCCCCACATTTCGACCAGCCAACCTGCGGCGGGACCGACGTAAACGCGGCCCACGGCGGAGAGGGCAGAGAGCAGTGCGAACTGCGTCGCCGAGAAGGATTTGTTGCACAATGTCATCAGCAACGCGACAAAGGCCGCGGTGCCCATGCCGCCGCACAGGTTTTCAATGAAGACCGCGCTGGCCATGCTCCACAAGTGCGGTGGCGTTACCGCCAGCAACCAGTAAGCAAAATTCGACACCGCTTGCAGCACGCCGAATATCATCAGGGCGCGGAACAAACTCAGGCGCTGCATCAGCACGCCGCCATACAGCGCACCAATAATGGTGGCCAACAAACCCAGCGTTTTGTTCACCAGACCGACATCGCCCGCGCTAAAGCCGACGCCGCGAATCAGGAAGGTGGTGGTGAGCGAGGCGGCAAATGCATCGCCAAGCTTGTAAAGGATAATTAGCGTGATCAGCAGCCAGGCATTGTTACGCTGGAAGAAGTCTTTCAGCGGGAATGTCACGGCCTGGCGTAGCGAGTGCGGTTCGCGCGCTGGCGCCACCGGTTCTTTCGCCAGCAACGTGGCGATCAGGCCCGGCACCATCAGCAGCGCCATTAGCCAGTAAGTGGCTTGCCAGCCGAGGTAGCGATCCGCAATCCACAGCGCCAGTCCGCCTGAAATCAACATCGCCAGACGATAGCCCAGCACGGTGATTGCCGCGCCGCTGCCGCGCTCCTCCGGCGGTAGCACATCGGTTTTCCAGGCATCAAACACGATATCCTGTGAAGCCGAACAGAAGGCAACCAGCACCGCCAGCGCGGCCAGCAGCGTTAAGTCACGCGAAGGCTGCATAAAGCCCATCGCAATAATGCCGCCAATCAGCGCCAACTGCGTGACCAGCAGCCAGCCGCGACGGCGGCCAAGAAACGGTGGCGTATAGCGATCCATCATCGGCGACCACAGGAACTTAAACACGTAAGCCTGACCGACAAGGGAGAAGAAACCGATGGTTTTCAGGTCAACATTCTCTACCGTCATCCACGCTTGTAATGTTCCGGCGGTTAACGCCAGCGGTAAGCCTGAGGCAAAACCCAGCAGCAGCAATACCGCCGCATTACGTTGGGTAAAAATTCGCAGATAGTGAGATGTCATAGCCAACCTGAAATGAAGCCCGGCTGAGAGTCGCCGGGCAAAATACTGCGGAAATTAGCGGGCGTTCTGCTTAATGAAGTTGTGAACGCTGGTGTCCTGCGCCATATCAGCAATCACGTCACTCAGGGTTGAGTTAACCGCGTTGGTGATCTTCGCGTTGGTGGCGGTAAACGCGCCTTCTACGCTGTAAGTCTGGCGATAGTTTTTCACCTGCTTGTTACCGTTTTTCGCGGTGGCGATGATGGAGATATCCGCCTTGGTGGTAATGCTGTAGCGCACGTTGCCTTGGGTCACATCCGCATACAGACCATTCACCACGATCTGCAGATCAACGGCACCGCTTGGGCCGATCATGTAGCCGCGTGACGTCATCTGCTTCTCTAACACTTCCTGCAGCAGGAAACGCAGATCGCGTGATGGTGTCAGCGTGATCAACTGACCATCGCGGTTTACTTTGGCCAGCGCCTGATCGGAACGTTGATCGGCACCGTTAACGCTGATGGTGACGCCCATCAGGCTTGGATCTTGCTGCGGTAATTGAATCTTCGGTTGAATATCCAATGTGGTGTTGTTGCTGGCACAGCCGGCCAAAATAAAAGCAGCCAGCAGAGGGAATAACAGTTTTTTCAACATACTCATTCTCGTTAGCATATGGGTTGGTTTGCAAAACTGCGGCCATCATAGCATTGCGCAGCGGTGAAAAAAGCCCCGGGCCAATGGAAATTGATTGTAAAGGCTTTTTTCGGACAGGATGAAACGCCAGCCAGTTGACCTGAGAGATAAGCAAGTTACTATGCGCAGCGCTGGCGGATTTATTTACGGCCAACCTGCGGAAGCGGTGAAAAACCTACTAATATTTAAACAGATGGGCACAGCGCTCGCCGGAAAGGAGTGTTAATCATGATTCGCGAACAAATAGAAGAAAAGTTGCGTAACGCTTTCGAGCCTGCACATCTTGAAGTGCATGATGAAAGCTACCGTCATAACGTGCCCGCCGGTTCTGAAAGTCACTTTAAAGTGGTGATTGTCAGCGATCGATTTACCGGTCAGCGCTTTCTGCAACGTCATCGCGCTATTTATGGCGAACTGGCAACCGAATTAGCGGGCAGCGTACACGCGCTGGCACTGCATACCTACACGCAAAAAGAGTGGGATGGATTACAGGATACGGTTTTGGCCTCGCCGAATTGTCGCGGCGCGGGAACGCTCGCCTGAATTCCCTTTTTACTCATCCTTAAAAACGGCCTGCGGGCCGTTTTCTTTTCATTTATTACACTCAAACGCGATCTACGGCGCAAAAAAGCAGCAAAACCGCTAAAAAGTGGTGAGTTTGCAGCCTCGACTCATTCCAGCGATGCCGCTATAATGCTGCGTCTATTTTTCCGGAATGTCTTCGGGACGCTTCTGGTGACAGGGATTTGGTTCTGCCTGCAGAGGCCGTCCCGGTTGTTGGATACGGCGCATTTTATGTGTGGTGTCTGAAGTTGACCGAGCACGTGATTTTTTGAGGTAACAAGATGACAGTTTCAGTAGAAACCACTCAGGGTCTGGGCCGTCGCATTTCGATTACTGTTGCAGCTGACAGCATCGAAAGCGCAGTAAAGAAAGAACTGGTGGAAGTGGCTAAGAAAGTCCGTATCGACGGTTTCCGTAAAGGCAAAGTGCCGGCACACATCATTTCTCAGCGCTACGGTGCTTCTGTTCGCCAGGACGTGCTGGGCGAGCTGATGACGCGCAACTTCGTTGACGCCATCATCAAAGAGAAAATCAATCCGGCTGGCGCACCAAACTATGTGCCGGGCGAATATAAAGAAGGCGAAGACTTCACCTACGCGGTTGAGTTCGAAGTGTATCCAGAAGTTGAGCTGAAAGGCCTTGATGCAATCGAAGTTGAGAAGCCAGTGGTAGAAGTGACTGACGCTGACGTTGATACCATGCTGGAAACCCTGCAGAAGCAGCAGGCGACCTGGAAAGAGAGCGATGCCGCAGCGACAGCTGAAGATCGCGCGACCATCGACTTCAGCGGTTCTGTTGACGGCGAAGAGTTTGAAGGCGGCAAAGCCTCTGACTTCGTGCTGGCAATGGGCCAGGGCCGTATGATCCCAGGCTTCGAAGAGGGCGTTGTTGGCCACAAAGCCGGCGAAACCTTCACTATCGACGTGAAATTCCCAGACGATTACCATGCAGAAAACCTGAAAGGGAAAGATGCGAAGTTCGAAATCGTGCTGAAGAAAGTTGAAACTCGCGAACTGCCAGAGCTGACTGAAGAGTTCATCAAGCGCTTTGGCGTGGAAGATGGTTCAGTTGCCGGTCTGCGTGCTGAAGTGCGTAAGAACATGGATCGCGAGCTGAAAGGTGCTATCCGTAACCGCGTCAAGACGCAGGCAATCGACGGTCTGGTTAACGCCAACGACATCGATGTTCCGGTTGCGCTGATCGACAGCGAAATTGACGTTCTGCGTCGTCAGGCTGCACAGCGTTTTGGTGGCAACGAGAAGCAAGCGCTGGAACTGCCACGCGAACTGTTCGAAGAGCAGGCTAAACGTCGCGTCGTTGTGGGTCTGCTGTTGGGCGAAGTGATTCGTATCAACGAACTGCAGGCTGACGAAGAACGCGTTAAAACGCTGATCGAAGAGATGGCTTCTGCGTACGAAGATCCGCAGGAAGTGATCGAGTTCTACAGCAAGAACAGCGAGCTGATGAACAACATGCGCAACGTGGCTCTGGAAGAGCAAGCGGTTGAAGCGGTACTGGCGAAAGCGAAAGTGACCGATAAAGCCACTAACTTCCAGGAACTGATGAACCAGACCTCTGCGGCCTGATTCATTCGTTAACCGTTAGTGCTGAGCCCGTGACTGAAAAGTCGCGGGCTTTTTCGTTTCTGGCGCCAAATACACCGATTTGCCCTCTATTTGCTTAATTAATCGGCAAATTATCCGCTAAGCTCTTTTTCCGTGTTAGCGAATGGGCAAAAGGTTGTTATGCTTGAAACAACTGGGCAGCATCCCCAGATACAGGGAGAATGCATGAAAACAGTGAGACTGACTGATTAACCGTCTTGTTACTGCGGAGTGAGACTGCAGCGCATAGTTTTCCCGGCGCGCCTCACGTAAAATCGGTACAGAATGTTGCCAATGAAATTTATCAGGAGACGGTAATGTCATACAGTGGCGATCGTGAATTTACTGCACCGCACATGGCGCTGGTGCCAATGGTGGTCGAACAAACCTCGCGCGGCGAGCGTTCTTACGACATCTACTCTCGCCTGCTCAAAGAGCGTGTGATCTTCCTGACTGGTCAGGTTGAAGATCATATGGCTAACCTGATCGTGGCGCAGATGCTGTTTCTGGAAGCTGAGAATCCTGAAAAAGACATTTATCTCTACATTAACTCGCCAGGCGGCGTGATTACTGCTGGGATGTCGATTTATGACACAATGAAGTTTATCAAGCCGGATGTCAGCACCATCTGTATGGGTCAGGCTTGTTCAATGGGTGCGTTCCTGCTGACAGCAGGCACCAAAGGTAAACGCTTCTGCCTGCCTAATTCACGTGTGATGATTCATCAGCCGTTGGGCGGCTATCAGGGCCAGGCGACGGATATCGAAATCCATGCGCGCGAAATCCTGAAAGTGAAGCAGCGCATGAATGAGCTGATGGCTGAGCACACTGGCAAATCGCTGGAAGAGATTGAACGCGACACTGAGCGCGATCGTTTCCTCTCTGCGGGTGAGGCGGTTGAATACGGTTTGGTTGACTCAATCCTGACGCATCGCCAATAAGACACATCTGTCTGCCCCTTACGCTATAGTTAACGGGGAGCAGGCAGATGGGTTGAATGCATATCGGCCGTTGATGTACGGCCAGCGCCGTACAACAAATTTGGTCTGAGAAAGAAAAGAGGTTAGCTGATGACAGATAAGCGCAAAGACGGTTCAGGTAAGTTGCTGTACTGCTCTTTCTGCGGCAAAAGCCAGCATGAAGTCCGTAAGCTAATTGCCGGGCCGTCAGTGTACATTTGCGATGAGTGCGTTGATCTTTGCAACGACATCATTCGCGAAGAGATTAAGGAAGTTGCGCCGCACCGCGAGCGTAGCTCACTGCCGACGCCGCATGAAATCCGCCATCACCTTGATGACTATGTTATTGGTCAGGAAAGGGCGAAGAAAGTGCTGGCAGTAGCGGTGTATAACCACTACAAACGCCTGCGCAATGGCGATACCAGCAACGGTATTGAACTGGGCAAAAGTAATATTTTGCTGATCGGTCCAACCGGTAGCGGTAAAACACTGTTGGCCGAAACGCTGGCGCGCTTGCTGGATGTGCCCTTCACGATGGCGGATGCCACCACGCTGACCGAAGCGGGTTATGTGGGTGAAGACGTTGAAAACATCATCCAGAAGCTGCTGCAGAAGTGTGATTACGACGTGCAGAAAGCGCAGCGCGGCATTGTCTACATCGATGAAATCGACAAGATTTCTCGTAAGTCTGACAACCCGTCGATCACCCGTGACGTCTCGGGCGAAGGCGTACAGCAAGCGCTGTTGAAACTGATTGAAGGCACCGTGGCTGCCGTACCGCCGCAGGGCGGACGTAAACATCCGCAGCAGGAGTTCTTGCAGGTTGATACCTCCAAGATTCTGTTTATCTGTGGTGGCGCATTCGCCGGTCTCGACAAGGTGATCTCCCAGCGTGTTGAAACCGGGTCCGGCATCGGCTTCGGTGCAACCGTGAAGGGCAAATCCCAGAAGGCGAGTGAAGGCGAATTGCTGTCTCAGGTTGAGCCAGAAGATTTGATCAAGTTTGGCCTGATTCCTGAGTTCATCGGTCGTTTGCCGGTTGTGGCAACGCTGAGCGAACTGAGTGAAGAAGCGCTGATTCAGATCCTGCGTGAGCCGAAGAATGCGCTAACCAAACAGTATCAGGCGCTGTTCAATCTGGAAGGCGTAGAACTGGAATTCCGCGACGAAGCCTTAACGGCAATCGCTAAAAAAGCGATGTCACGTAAAACCGGTGCGCGTGGTCTGCGTTCTATCGTTGAAGGTGCGTTACTTGAAACCATGTACGACCTGCCTTCGATGGATGACGTTGAAAAAGTGGTGATTGATGAATCAGTCATTGAAGGTCAATCCGAGCCGATGTTGATTTATGGAAAGCATGAAGCCCAGGCTTCTGGTGAATAAATAAACAATTGCACCACGTTGTTATCTTAAAAAAGGGGAAAAATCTTTCCCCTTTTGTTTTTCTCTCGCCAGTGACATTGAATGTCGTACAAGCATCCCCATATACTCAATATCCTGTGGGTTTAACTGCAAAACCTCTATTGCGCGGTACCCATCACCTGGCGGACATTAAACTAAGAGAGAGCTCTATGAATCCTGAGCGTTCTGAACGCATTGAAATCCCCGTGTTGCCGTTGCGCGACGTGGTGGTTTATCCGCACATGGTAATTCCGTTGTTTGTTGGCCGGGAAAAATCGATTCGGTGCCTCGAAGCCGCGATGGATCATGATAAAAAGATCATGCTGGTTGCACAGAAAGAGGCTTCAACGGATGAACCTGGCATTAACGATCTCTTCTCAGTAGGGACCGTCGCTTCTGTATTGCAGATGCTGAAACTTCCAGACGGCACGGTAAAAGTGCTGGTCGAAGGTTTACAGCGCGCGCACATCACCACGCTGGCTGATAATGGCGACCATTTTGTTGCCCAGGCCGAATACCTTGTCTCGCCAGAAATTGAAGAGCGCGAGCAGGAAGTGCTGGTGCGCACGGCCATCAACCAGTTCGAAGGCTACATCAAGCTCAATAAAAAAATCCCACCTGAGGTCTTAACCTCCCTCAACAGCATCGACGATGCGGCCCGTCTGGCCGATACCGTCGCAGCGCATATGCCGCTGAAACTGGCTGATAAACAGTCCGTGCTGGAGATGTCCGACGTCAATGAACGTCTGGAATATCTGATGGCGATGATGGAATCAGAAATCGATCTGCTGCAGGTTGAGAAGCGTATTCGCAACCGCGTTAAAAAGCAGATGGAAAAAAGCCAGCGTGAGTACTATCTGAATGAGCAAATGAAAGCCATTCAGAAAGAGCTGGGCGAAATGGATGATGCGCCGGATGAGTACGAGGCGCTGAAACGTAAGATTGAAGCGGCCAAAATGCCGACCGAAGCGCGTGAAAAAGCCGAAGCTGAGCTGCAGAAGCTGAAGATGATGTCGCCGATGTCTGCAGAAGCGACCGTGGTGCGTGGCTACATCGACTGGATGGTTCAGGTTCCGTGGGTGGCGCGCAGCAAGGTGAAAAAAGACCTGCGTAAAGCGCAGGAAACGCTGGATATCGACCATTACGGTCTGGAGCGCGTCAAAGATCGCATCCTTGAGTATCTTGCGGTGCAGAGTCGCGTTAGCAAAATCAAAGGCCCAATTCTCTGCCTCGTTGGACCGCCGGGCGTGGGTAAAACCTCGCTGGGACAGTCGATTGCTAAGGCCACCGGACGTAAATACGTGCGTATGGCGCTGGGTGGCGTGCGTGATGAAGCGGAAATCCGCGGACATCGTCGTACCTACATCGGTTCTATGCCTGGCAAGCTGATCCAGAAAATGGCGAAAGTGGGCGTCAAAAACCCGCTGTTCCTGCTGGATGAGATCGACAAAATGTCTTCTGACATGCGTGGCGATCCGGCTTCAGCGCTGCTTGAGGTGCTGGATCCTGAGCAGAACATCGCGTTTAACGATCACTATCTGGAAGTGGATTACGATCTCTCTGACGTTATGTTCGTGGCGACCTCAAACTCCATGAACATCCCAGCACCGTTGCTTGACCGTATGGAAGTGATTCGTCTCTCCGGTTACACCGAAGATGAAAAGCTGAACATCGCGAAGCAACATTTGCTGCCGAAGCAGATTGAACGTAATGCGCTGAAAGAGAAAGAGATCACCGTCGACGACAGCGCGATTGTTGGCATCATCCGCTACTACACGCGTGAAGCGGGCGTGCGTAGTCTGGAGCGCGAACTCTCCAAGCTGTGCCGTAAAGCAGTGAAGGCGCTGCTGATGGATAAGTCGAAAAAGCACATCGTGATCAATGGCGATAATCTCAAGGATTTCCTTGGCGTGCAGCGCTTTGATTATGGTCGCGCAGAGAGCGAAAGCCGTGTGGGTCAGGTGACCGGTCTGGCGTGGACGGAAGTGGGCGGCGATCTGCTGACCATTGAAACCGCCTGCGTACCAGGTAAAGGCAAGCTGACGTACACCGGTTCGCTGGGCGAAGTGATGCAGGAATCGATTCAGGCCGCGCTGACTGTGGTGCGCGCGCGTGCAGAGAAACTGGGCATCAACGGTGATTTCTACGAGAAACGCGACATCCACGTGCACGTACCAGAAGGTGCGACACCGAAAGATGGCCCGAGCGCCGGTATCGCCATGTGCACCGCGCTGGTGTCATGCTTAACCGGTAACCCGGTGCGTTCTGATGTCGCAATGACCGGTGAAATCACCCTGCGTGGTCTGGTTCTGCCGATTGGTGGCCTGAAAGAGAAGTTGCTGGCGGCACACCGTGGCGGCATCAAAACCGTGCTGATCCCGGACGAAAACAAGCGCGATCTGGAGGATATTCCCCAGAACGTGATTGCCGATCTCGAGATTCATCCGGTGAAGCGTATTGAAGAAGTGCTGAACCTGGCACTGGAAAATGCGCCTTACGGCATGCAGGTTGCGACCGCAAAATAGTGATTAGCGGCATAAACCGCTAAAAAGCGAAGCTGGCAGGCAAAATGGTGCTTGCCAGCTTTTTTTTGTGCCGCTAACTTAGTGGGCTGCTGGATCAACGATTAAGATGAATACCGTTGTTTCAGCTCCACAGGCTTGATATAACTGGCTGCGCGTTCGCACCGGGCGGGAAGCACGGGTGCGATGTGAATAATAAAAGAGGGGATGAAGAGAGTGAATAAGTCACAGTTGATCGACAAAATTGCTGCAGATGCTGACATTTCTAAAGCGGCAGCGGGACGTGTTTTAGATGCATTCATGGACTCCGTTACCGAAGCTCTGAAGGGCGGTGATGAAGTGGCACTGGTTGGTTTCGGTACTTTCTCTGTACGTGAGCGTGCAGCTCGTACAGGCCGTAACCCACAAACGGGTAAAGAGCTCACCATTCCGGCTGGTAAAGTTCCGGGCTTCCGTGCTGGTAAAGCACTGAAAGATTCCGTCAATTAATGACCGCTGATACATCCATTGAAGCATTTTCTTCCGTGGATTGAGGACGCAAAAGCCGTTCTCATGTAACATACGGGCACATCATTTTTGATGTGCCTTTTTTATTCTTGATGCGCGGCGATAGCCTTTGGTTGTTGTCTCCGCATGGTTGCCAACTGCCAGCCTGAACAGCAGTTGCACGATGATGACATCGTGTTAGAGCTTTACATTCACACTACAGCGGAGTGTTGTCATACCATGATGGACAATTTACGCGCGGCGTCGAATCATGTCGTGCTCAAGATTATTCTGGGATTGATCATCCTGTCTTTCGTACTCACCGGGGTGGGCAACTACCTGATCGGTGGCGGCGGTGATTATGCTGCCAAAGTTAACGGCCACGAGATCAGCCGTGCAGAGCTGGAGCAGGGTTATAACAATGAGCGCAATCGTCAGCAGCAGATGCTGGGCGATCAGTTCTCGCAGTTAGCCAGCAACGAAGGCTACATGCAGCAGATGCGCCAGCAGGCGCTGTCGCAGTTGATCGATCAGGCGTTACTTGATCAGTACATCAAAGATCTGCACATCGGCATCAGCGATGATCAGGTGAAACAGGCGATCTTCAATCAGAAAGCTTTCCAGACCAACGGTAAATTCGACAACGCCAAATACAGCGGCCTGATCACCAGCATGGGCTTCACTGCCGATCAGTATGCCGAAGCGCTGCGCAAGCAGCTGGCGACGCAGCAGCTGATTAACGCAATTGCTAACACCGATTTCATGTTAAAAGGCGAAACCAGCAAACTGGTGGATCTGGTGTCTCAGCAGCGTGAAGTGCGTCAGGCGGTGATTGATGTCAACGCGCTGGCGGCTAAGCAGACGGTCAGCGACGACGAAGTCAGCCAATATTACCAGCAGCATCAGAATAGCTTCATGGCGCCTGAACAGTTCCGCGTGAGCTACATCAAAATGGATGCCGCTAGTATGCAGGAAACGGCCAGCGAAGCGGACATTCAGAGCTGGTACGATCAACATAAAGCGGATTATTCACAGCCACAGCGTAATCGCTACAGCGTGATCCAGACCAGGACGGAAGCTGACGCTAATGCCGTGGTTGACGCGCTGAAGAAAGGCGAAGATTTCGCTGCGCTGGCAAAAAGCAAATCCATCGACCCAATCTCAGCCCGCAAAGGCGGTGACATGGGTTGGCTTGAGCCGAGCACTACGCCAGACGAGCTGAAAAACGCCAATCTGACGCAGAAAGGTCAGCTTTCCGGCGCTATCAAATCGTCGGTTGGCTTCCTGGTGGTGCGTCTGGATGATATCCAGCCGGAGCAGGTTAAGCCGCTGGCCGATGTTCATGACATCGTTGCCGATAAAGTAAAACAAGAGAAAGCGGTTGATGCCTTCTACAAAATTCAGCAGAAAGTCAGCGAAGCAGCCAGCAACGACAACGAATCGTTGGCGGGCGCCGCGCAGGCTTCCGGCTTGAAAGTGGTAGAAACCAACTGGATCACCCGCGATAACCTGCCAGACGAGTTGAATTTCGATCAGGTTAAACAGGCGATCTTCAACGGTGGTCTGGTAGGCCAGAATGGTGCGCCGGGTAACAACTCCGACATCATCTCTGTGGATGGCGATCGTGCCTTTGTCCTGCGTATCAGCGAGCACAAACCGGAAGCGGTGAAGCCGCTGGATCAGGTAAAAGCGCAGATCGTAGACTCGCTGAAGCATGATAAAGCGACGCAGCAGGCGAAAGCACAAGCAGATAAGCTGCTGGCCGATTTGAAAGCCGGTAAAGCGGATGCACTGAAGGCTGCAGGCCTGACGCTCAGCGCCAGCAAATCGTTCGATCGCAACGCGCAGGATCCTGTTGCTCAGTCGGCCTTCAATCTGCCACAACCTGCCGACAATAAACCGTCGTGGGGCGTGAGCGAAGATATGCAGGGCAATGTGGTGCTGATCGCGCTGGATAAAGTCAGCGCGGGCAACATGCCGCAGGCGCAGATCGATGAGATGGTAAAAGGCGTAACGCAGAATAACGCGCAAATCGCCTTTGAAGCGCTGCTGGAAAACCTGCGTAAAGAGGCGAAGATTAAGTACGGCGCCGCAGCACAAAACCAGTAAGCCTCACAAAAAAAGTTAAATCACTGCAATACCCGAAAGGCCGCTTATGCGGCCTTTTCCATTTCTATAATTGCCCTTTTGAGCGTTGAATTGAGCTGTGACAACCTGCTGTTGCTGTCAAACACAAGGAGAAACACAGCATGGTTAAATCAACGTTTCAAGCCCTATGCATTACGCTGGCGCTGGGCGGCGCAGTTTATACCACCGGACTGGCGGCTGCCGAAAGTCCCAGTGAAACGCAGGCGACGCAAGTCTCCACGCCACAGGAAGGACAGGTCAGCATCAATTCAGCCACTGCCGAACAACTGGCGGCTGGTATGAACGGTATCGGGCTGAAGAAGGCGCAGGCGATTGTCAGTTATCGCGAACAATACGGGCCCTTTACCGCCATTGAACAGCTCAAGGAGGTGCCGGGCATTGGTAGCGCCCTGATTGAGCGTAACAGCGCCCGGCTTAAACTGTGAAGCGTCTCGCGACTTTGAAGGATTGAAAAAGCCCGGATTCAGGCTGTGCTATGCTCAACAGGTCTTACCAGTTGTCATTCTCAGCCTGAACAAGGAGCAACAATGCAAACCACAATTAAAGTGCGCGGTTATCATCTGGATGTTTATCAGCACGTGAATAACGCGCGCTATCTGGAATTTCTGGAAGAGGCGCGCTGGCAGTGGCTGGAGGATGTCGATGCGTTTCATTGGCTGATGGAGCAGCAACTGGCGTTTGTGGTGGTGAATATCAACATCAACTATCGTCGTCCGGCGGTATTGGGCGACGTATTGAATATTGAAAGTGAAGTGTCACAGCTCAGCGGTAAAAGTGGCATCATTGCGCAGCGTGTCTTGCTGGCGAGTGATAATTCGGTGGTGGCCGATGCCGCGCTGACCTTTGTCTGTATCGATTTGCGCACGCAAAAAGCGGTGCCGATGGAAGGGGAGTTGCGCGAGCGTCTGATGTCATTGATGGTGGAAAATGAATAACTGGCGCCGATGACGCCAGTTTACCCTGCGGCCTGAATCAGTTGAGGCCGCTTTTTTGTTTCATCGCTGCCATCACCGCCGGCGCGTTCGCCTGATAATCTGCCAGGCCACGGGCGCGTAAATGACAGGCCGCGCATTCGCCACAGCCATCACCTTTTACGCCGTTGTAGCAGGTAAGCGTTTCAGCGCGTACCAGCGGCAGCTGCTGCCAGTAATCGGCCAGCGCCCAGGTTTCCGCTTTATTCAGCCACATCAGCGGCGTCTCAAAGCGAATATTGCGCGCCATGCCGAGGCTGACGGCGTTATTCAGTGCTTTAACAAACTCATCACGGCAATCCGGGTAGCCGGAGAAATCGGTTTCGCACACGCCGGTGATCACCGCTTCGGCTTCGACCTGATAGGCATAAATCGATGCCAGCGTCAGGAACAGGATATTGCGGCCCGGTACAAAGGTACTCGGCAAACCGCTGGCATTGGGATCATAGGTTGGCACCGGAATGTTGTCGCGCGTCAGGCTGCTAACGGCTAACTCGTTGAGCAGCGTAACGTCCAGCACTTTGTGCGCGCGCGCGCCCAGCTTGTGCGACAGCTCAGCCGCAACCTCGATCTCTTCACGATGGCGTTGGCCGTAATCAAAAGTAACGCAATGCACTTCATCATAGTGTTGCAGCGCCTGAATTAAACAGGTGGTGGAGTCTTGTCCGCCACTGAATACCACAACGGCTCGTTTCATTTTTTCTTCCCCAAAAATCAGTGCGCTTATGGTACTGGCTCGGACGCAGGCTGAACAGCGCTAGCTGTGGTTGGCGGCGGAATCCAGGCGCGGGTGAAATCAAACCATCCCAAACTATTAAGCTGGATGCCCTCCACGCCGGGCGGCGCAAAAACCTGATAGCGATAGTTAAACAGCGGCAGTAAGTGGCCATCGCACATCAGCTGCTGAAACAGTTGCTGAGTCAATTCACCGCGCTGCAGTGCATCAGGTTGTTGGGCAATCGCGCTCAGTGGCGTTTGCAGAACCTGTTCGCGCAGCGGCTGCCAGACCGGATCGTTCTCCAGCCAGTTCACCAGCGTAAACAGCGGTGCATCGCCAATCAGTCGATCGCCCATCACCACATCGGCCTCACTGAGATCGCTATCGTCACGCCAGCTTTTTACGTCATGGAAGATGCAGGTGAGGGCGCAGCCGTGTTGCGCCAGCAGTGGAATTAACGCCTGTGCCATCACATGCAGTTCGACCGGCAAGTGGTAATGCAGCGTTAATGTGGGCGGCAGTGCAATCGTCTCTCTTTCGGCGCGCGGTACCGGCCAGCCAGGAAGCAGCTCATGGCTCGGTGTGATTAAACCCTCATCCAGCGGCAGTTGCTGAATCACACCGCTGCGCTGAATCAGGGCAATCAGCGATTGGGCCTGTTCGGCACTGAAGTTCGCCGAGATGCGTGGCGTCAGATAGCAAAATCCCAGGCTGATACTGCGATCAACCGGACGTAGCGAGCCGAGTTCGTCAGGATCGCCAATGGCGATTTGCACCGGATGGCTGCAACTGGTGCCGAGATCACGATCAAACAGCTGCGGTGTGATCCAGTATTCCATCCGCTGGATCAGCGGGCGCTGCAAATGCCAGCGCGCATGGCTCTCCAGCCGCACCATCTCAGCGGTGAAATGCGTGAGTTTCCACGGCCCGCTACCGATATCGGCGAATTCAGGATGCGGTAATAGACAGAACTGGTGCGCCAGCCGCTGCGGCAGCCAGTAATCGCTTTCACGCAGTTGAATATGTATCGCTAGCGGATGCGGCGCTTCAATCTGTTCAATCGCCGCCAGCAGCCGCGCACCGCGTGGCGAATGCCTGATCTGTTGCAGTTGCTCAACCAACTGTGCCGCCTGCACCGGTTCATCGTTGTGCCAGCTGAGCTGTGGGCGCAGCCAGAAATACCAGTCACGGCCGCTGGCATCATGCTGCCAATGGTGAGCGAGATCGCCTTCAACATCGTTATCGCGAAAGCGCGTTAACCCGGAGAAAACCTGGCGTGCCAGATGTTGCTCGGCGCGTCCGGTCAGCTGCAGCGGACGCAACGGCTCCATCGCGCGGTAGTAAGGAATGCGCAGCACCGGCGATTGCTTCTGCCACTGACCGCCCATCAGTGGTCGCAGCAATTTTACTAATCGCTCGGGATGCAGATCGAGCACCTGCAGCGCCTGTACCGCCTCGCCGGCGTCGAGTTGCTGCGTTAACAACTGCTGGCGCAGCTGTTCCGGCGACACCAGGAAAGTTAGCTCACCCTGTTTGCCACGCCCGGATTCACCGCGCCACTGCAGCCAGCCGGCATCCTGCCACTGACGCAGCAGCGTGCGCAGATGGCGCTCGCTGCAAAAGCAGTGTTGCGCCATCGCGGCGACGCTGAGGCGTTGAGTTTCGCCGTGGCTGAGTTGCCACAGGCGCTGAAATTGATTGACCCGATGAAGTTCACGCATAGCTAAACCCGGAACAGTTTTTAAAAAGTATTCACTATTAGTTCCGTAATTACCAGGCGATAGTACCTGCCTCACTCAGACAGGAGAATTCGCATGGCTCGCCTCGCGGCATTTGATATGGACGGCACGCTGTTGCTGCCTTCGCACCGGTTAGGTAATGAAACGCTGGCAAGCCTGCACGCGTTGCATCAGCGCGGCGTCACGTTGGCGTTTGCCACCGGGCGCCATCTCATGGATATGCAGCGAGTACGCGAACAAATCACCTTGCCTGCGTGGCTGATTACCGGTAACGGTACGCGCATTCACGATCTTGAAGGCAACCAACTTTACGGCTGCGATTTATCGCCATCAGTGGCGGAAGAGGTGATTCATACGCATTGGCAAACGCCGGCCTCGATTCATGTTTTCAACGATGAGGGCTGGTTTACCGATAAGCCGCTGCTCGGCGCGCTGGAAGCGCATGCGATGAGTGGCTTCCATTATCAGCTGCGCGATTTGCGTCAGATGTCGGCGCATGAAGTCACGAAAATCTGTTTTATTGCGCCACATGAAATGTTGCAGGCGTTAAAAAGCGAATTGCAGGCCGCGTTGGGCGAGCGGGCCAACATTTGCTTCTCTGCGTGGGATTGTCTGGAGGTGTTGCCGGTCGATTGCCATAAAGGCGCGGCGTTGGGGCGTTTGTGCCAGCATCTTTCGCTGTCGCTGGCGGATTGTATGGCGTTTGGCGATGCCATGAACGATCGCGAAATGCTGGAACGTGTTGGCAGCGGTTTCATTATGGGCAACGCCATGCATCAACTGAAAGCGTCGTTGCCCCATTTACCGATTATCGGACATTGCGAGACACAGGCGGTGTCTCACTACCTTAATCACTGGATGACCACACCACACCTCGATTATTCCCCCGAATGCTGAGGCTTACAGTGAACCGGACAGGACGTCCGGTTTTTTATTGCAGCTCACGCACCCACGGCGCAATGTCGCCGATATTCTGCTCTACCCACTGCGCATTGTAATAGGTGTCGGGATAGCGCTCACCGCTGTCACACAGCAACGTCACCAGAGAACCCTGCTCACCGTTTTCCCGCATGCGTTTTGCCACCTGCATCATGCCCCAGAAGTTGGTGCCGGTTGAAGCGCCAGGGCGACGTCCCAGCACCTTTTCCAGCTGCAGCATTGCGGCGATAGTCGCGCCATCCGGCACTTTCATCATCTCGTCAATCACGTCGGGTAAAAACGACGGTTCCACGCGCGGACGACCAATGCCTTCAATCAGGCTGCCGCGTTCGCTGCGCAGCGTTTTGTCGCGGCTCTGCCAGTAATCAAAGAACACTGAATGCTGCGGATCGACCACCAGCAGGCGCGTGTCATGGCCCTGATAGCGGATATAGCGGCCCAATGTTGCTGAGGTTCCGCCGGTACCGGCGCTCATGATCACCGTATGCGGCACCGGGAAGGGTTCGTGTGACATCTGGCGGAAAATGCTTTCGGCGATGTTGTTGTTGCCGCGCCAATCAGTGGCACGTTCTGCGTAGGTGAACTGGTCCATAAAGTGGCCGTTGAGTTCACGTGCTAAACGCTCGGATTCGCTGTACAGCTGGCAGGGATCGGCGACGAAATGGCACTCGCCACCGTAAAAACCAATCATCTCGATTTTGCGTTTCGCGGTGCTGGCGGGCATCACAGCGATAAAGGGCAAACCGAGCAAACGCGCGAAGTAAGCTTCCGATACCGCAGTACTGCCGGATGAGGCTTCAATGATCGGCGTATTTTCGTGGATCCAGCCATTCGCCAGGCCATAGAGAAAAAGGGAACGCGCCAGTCGATGTTTTAAGCTGCCGCTGGGATGGGTGCTTTCATCCTTAAGATAGAAGTGAATGCCGGGAAAATCATCCAGCTTAAAGCGGATCAGATGCGTATCCGCGGAGCGCTGAAAATCGGCGTTAATTTCATTGATGGCGTGGCGAACCCAGGGCGTTTGCATGTGGCATTTCCGTAATCATTATTGCGCACAGTGTAAGGCACTGGCAGGAAAAAGAGGTTGCTTTAATCACGGTATAATGGTGCGCTTAGAGAAAATTTTTCTCCGGGAGTGGCAAATGTTAGATAAAACTGACCGCGCTTTGCTGGCAATGCTGCAGCAGGATTGCACATTATCGCTGCAGACGTTGGCCGATGCGGTGAATCTCACCACCACGCCGTGCTGGAAACGCCTGAAAAAACTGGAAGATGATGGCATTATTCGTGCGCGCGTGGCGCTGGTGGACGGCGAAAAAATCGGTCTGTCGCTCACCGCTTTTATGTTTGTTAAAACTCAGCAGCACAGCAGCGAGTGGTTTAAGCAATTTGTCGCCGTGGTGCAGCAAATGCCGGAAGTGATGGCGTTTTACCGCATGGCGGGCGAGTACGATTATTTGCTGCGCATTCAGGTCGCGGACATGAAGAGTTACGACAGCTTTTATAAGCGCCTGGTGAACGGCGTACCGGGACTGATAGATGTGACCTCCAGTTTTGCCATGGAAGAGATTAAATACACCACCGCCTTGCCGGTAGCGCCCTAACGGGCACAGAAAGAGACACGCTTGTGCAATTATTCAGCCAGTTAAGTTGGTATTTCCTGCGCGAGTGGCGGCGATATCTGGGCGCCGTCAGCTTGCTGATCGTTATTGCCTTACTGCAATTGCTGCCACCGCACGTGGTTGGCGTAATTGTCGACGGCGTCACCCAACATAATTTAAGCGCCGGGCAGATCTTTATGTGGATCGGCGTGATGCTGGTGACGGCGGTGATCGTCTATCTGCTGCGCTACGTCTGGCGCGTGCTGCTGTTTGGCGCATCCTATCAATTAGCCGTTGAGCTACGTGAAGATTTTTATCGCCAGCTCAGCCGCCAGCATCCGGCATTTTATCTGCGCCATCGCACTGGCGATCTGATCGCCCGCGCCACCAATGATGTGGATCGCGTGGTGTTTGCCGCCGGTGAAGGCGTGCTGACGCTGGTGGATTCGCTGGTGATGGGATTGGTGGTGCTGATTGTGATGAGCACCCAAATTAGCTGGCAACTGACGTTACTGGCGCTGATCCCGATGCCAATTATGGCTTTCGCCATCCAGAAAGACGGTGCCCGCTTGCATCAACGTTTCAAAGTGGCGCAGGCGGCGTTTTCAAGCCTGAACGATCAAACCCAGGAAAGCCTCACCAGCATTCGTATGATCAAAGCATTTGGCCTCGAAGATCATCAGTCGCAGCAGTTTGCCGGCATTGCTGCTGATACCGGCAAGAAAAACCTGCATGTGGCGCGCGTGGATGCGCGATTCGATCCAATCATTTATATCGCCGTCGGCTTCTCTAACCTGCTGGCGATTGCCGGTGGCGGCTGGATGGTGTGGAACGGCAGTTTGACGCTTGGGCAGCTCACCAGCTTTGTGATGTACCTTGGTCTGATGATTTGGCCCATGCTGGCGCTGGCGTGGATGATCAACATCGTTGAGCGCGGCAGTGCGGCGTGGAGCCGTATCCGTTCATTGCTGGCGGAAGCGCCAGCGGTTGAAGATGGACAGAAAGTGTTACCGCCCGAACCTGGCATCCTGCAGGTCGCTATTCGTGAGTTCCGCTATCCGGCCAGCTCTGGCCCGGTGCTGAGCCATCTTAATTTCCAGTTAAAACCGGGCCAAATGCTGGGATTATGTGGGCCAACCGGCTGCGGCAAGAGCACGCTCCTAAGCTTGATTCAGCGCCACTTCGACATCGATCAAGGCGATATTCGCTACCATAATACGCCGCTGCCGCAGTTGCGGCTCGATAGCTGGCGCAGCCGGCTGGCGGTCGTCAGCCAGACGCCTTTCCTGTTCTCCGATACCATTGCCGCCAATCTGGCGCTGGGTCGCCCGAATGCGACGCAGCAAGAGCTGGAGCGCGTGGCAACCATGGCCTGCGTGCACGATGATATTCTGCGCCTGCCACAAGGTTATGAGACCGAAGTGGGCGAACGCGGCGTGATGTTATCGGGCGGACAGAAGCAGCGCATCGCGATTGCACGCGCGCTGCTGCTGAATGCCGAAATCCTGATTCTGGATGACGCGCTATCGGCGGTTGATGGCCGCACTGAACATGACATCCTGCATAATCTGCGTCAGTGGGGCAAAGGGCGTACCTTGATTATCAGCGCTCATCGTTTGTCGGCGCTCACTGAAGCGAGTGAAATTCTGGTGCTGCAGCAGGGTGCCGTGGCGCAGCGTGGCGATCATGAAACTCTGGCGGGCAAAGAGGGTTGGTATCGCGATATGTACCGTTATCAGCAGCTGGAAGCCGCACTGGATGACGATGAAGTGGCAGAAGGAGCAAGCCGTGGCTAAATCACAACGTTTATGGCCGACGCTGAAACGACTGCTGGCGTATGGCAAACCGTGGCGTAAATCGCTGTGGCTGGCGGTCGGCATGCTGTGGATTGCGGCGGCAGCCGAAGTCACCGGACCGGTGCTGGTAAGCTACTTCATCGATAATCTGGTGGCGAAACATCAGATGCCGTGGGGCATCGTCGCGGGCCTGCTGGTGGGCTTTGTCCTGCTGCAATTGCTGGCCGCCGGTTTGCACTATTTTCAGGCGTTGTTGTTTAACCGCGCGGCGATTGGCGTGGTGCAGCAATTGCGCGTGGACGTGATGAACGCGGCGTTGCGCCAGCCGCTCAGCGCCTTCGATACGCAGCCGGTCGGCCAAATCATCTCGCGCGTCACCAATGACACCGAAGTGATCAAAGATCTCTACGTTACCGTGGTGGCCACAGTGTTGCGCGCCGCCGCGTTGATTGGCGCGATGCTGGTGGCGATGTTCTCCCTCGACTGGCGCATGGCGTTGGTAGCGATCGTGATTTTCCCGCTGGTGCTAACGGTGATGCTGATTTATCAGCGCTTTAGCACGCCGATTGCGCGTCGCGTGCGCAGCTATCTGGCGGACATCAACAACGGCTTCAATGAAGTGATCAACGGCATGAGCGTGATCCAGCAGTTCCGCCAGCAGGCGCGCTTTGGTGAACGCATGGGCGAAGCCAGTCGTTCACACTATCTGGCGCGTATGGAAACGCTGCGGCTGGATGGCTTTTTATTGCGCCCGTTGTTGAGTCTGTTTTCGGCCATGATTCTGTGCGGTTTGCTGATGCTGTTCAGCTTCGCCACGCCGGGCGTGTTTGAAGTCGGTGTGCTGTACGCCTTTATTACCTATCTTGGCCGCCTCAATGAACCGCTGATTGAACTCACCACGCAGCAGTCGATGCTGCAACAGGCGGTGGTGTCCGGCGAGCGTATCTTCGAACTGATGGATGCGGAACAGCAAGGTTACGGCAGCGATATTCAGCCGCTGGCCTCCGGCAGCATCTCGCTGCGGGATGTGAGCTTTGCCTATCGCGATAATCGCGATGTGCTCAGCCACATCAATCTCGAAGTGCCGGCGCGTCATTTTGTTGCGCTGGTGGGGCACACCGGTAGCGGGAAAAGCACGCTGGCGAATCTGCTGATGGGCTATTACCCGGTGACACGCGGCAGTATCGAACTGGATGGTCGCCCGCTGCCGCTGCTGTCGCACGCCGCTTTACGTCAAAGCGTTGCGATGGTGCAACAGGATCCGGTAGTGCTGGCGGATTCGCTACTGGCCAACGTGCGTTTGGGGCGCGATATCCCGGAAGATCAGGTGTGGCAGGCGCTGGAGACGGTGCAGCTGGCACCGCTGGCGCGCAGCATGGCGGACGGCATCCATACGCGTTTAGGCGAGCAGGGCAATAATCTGTCGGTTGGGCAGAAACAGCTGCTGGCGCTGGCGCGCGTGCTGGTGTCATTGCCACAAATCCTGATCCTCGACGAAGCCACGGCCAATATCGATTCCGGCACGGAACAGGCGATTCAGCAGGCGTTACGTGCACTACGCCAGCACAGCACGCTGGTGGTGATTGCGCATCGCCTTTCCACCATTACCGAAGCCGATCAGATTTTAGTGCTGCATCGCGGTCAGGTGGTTGAACGCGGTACGCATGCTGAGCTGCTGGCCGAGCAGGGCCGTTACTGGCAAATGTATCAGCTGCAGCAGGCCGGCGATGAACTCGCGGCGGGCATCCCCGTACAAGCTGAAGGGTGAATTGCACCTTTTTTGCACAGTTTTATCGGAATGTTCTGTATTGATGCACTTCTTTGAGGCTTAAAGCACCAAAGAAGTGCAATATTGCAACACCTTTCCTCTTCCTCCTCCGCAATCTGCGCTGTGCTTCACATAACGAAGCGTGATGCAGCGCGCCTATGCTACTGACATTCCCCTTTTTTTATTTATGGCACAGCCTTTGCTTATATCCCTACGTGTCCGCGAAGACTCACTCAATTTCTTATCCGGAGGGGAACGTATGAAGCTGGTTACCGTGGTAATCAAACCATTTAAGCTGGAGGACGTGCGTGAAGCCTTATCCTCTATTGGCATTCAGGGACTGACCGTTACCGAGGTTAAAGGTTTTGGTCGCCAGAAAGGTCACGCAGAGCTTTATCGCGGTGCCGAGTACAGCGTTAACTTCTTGCCAAAAGTAAAAATTGATATCGCTATTGCGGACGACCAACTTGATGAAGTGGTCGATGTCATCAGCAAAGCCGCGTATACCGGCAAAATTGGCGACGGCAAGATTTTCGTCGCAGAACTGCAGCGCGTCATTCGTATTCGTACCGGCGAGACCGACGAAGCAGCACTGTAACTGGGGCTCTGAATTGTGATGGGATGGAAAGAAATGAATAAACTGATAACGAAGTTGGGCCTCACCAGCCTTGCGCTGTTACCTTCTCTGGCGATGGCGGCAGCCCCTGCAGTAGCGGATAAAGCCGATAACGCCTTTATGATGATCTGTACCGCCTTGGTACTGTTTATGTCGATTCCCGGCATTGCGCTGTTCTACGGCGGTTTGATTCGCGGCAAGAACGTGCTGTCGATGCTGACGCAGGTTGCGGTGACCTTCTCACTGGTTTGCGTGCTGTGGGTGATTTACGGCTACTCACTGGCGTTCAGTGAAGGCAACGCCTTCTTCGGTAGCTTCCAGTGGGCGATGCTGAAAAATATTGAGCTGAAAGCGCTGATGGGCAGCTTCTATCAGTACATTCACATCGCATTCCAGGCTTCCTTCGCCTGTATCACCGTCGGCCTGATTGTTGGTGCGCTGGCTGAACGTATTCGCTTCTCTGCGGTATTGATCTTCGTGGTGGTATGGCTGACGCTGGCTTATCTGCCAATCGCACACATGGTATGGGCTGGTGGCTTGCTGGCGCAAGATGGCGCGCTCGACTTCGCGGGCGGCACCGTGGTTCACATCAACGCCGCCGTTGCAGGCCTGGTGGGTGCTTATCTGGTGGGCAAACGTGCTGGTTTCGGCAAAGAGGCCTTCAAACCACACAACCTGCCGATGGTGTTCCTCGGTACCGCGATTCTGTATGTGGGCTGGTTCGGCTTCAACGCTGGTTCTGCTTCCTCAGCTAACGAAATCGCTGCGCTGGCGTTCCTGAATACCGTGGTGGCTACCGCAGGTGCGGTGCTGTCGTGGGTGTTTGGCGAGTGGGCGGTACGCGGTAAACCTTCTCTGCTTGGCGCCTGCTCGGGCTTCATCGCCGGTCTGGTGGCGATTACCCCTGCTTGTGGTTATGTGGGTGTCGGCGGCGCGCTGATTATCGGTCTGGCGGGTGGTTTAGCCGGTCTGTGGGGCGTAACAACCCTGAAGAAATGGCTGCGCGTTGATGACCCATGTGATGTGTTCGGTGTGCACGGCGTGTGTGGCATCCTCGGTTGTATCCTGACCGGCGTGTTCGCATCCTCCTCACTGGGCGGCGTAGGCTACGCAGAAGGCGTGACCATGGGCCATCAGGTTTGGATTCAGCTGTTCAGCGTAGGTGTGACCATCGTCTGGACTGCGGTGGTGGCCTTCATCGGCTTCAAACTGGCGGATATGATTGTTGGCCTGCGTGTTCCGGAAGATCAGGAACGTGAAGGTCTGGATGTAAACAGCCACGGCGAGAACGCTTACAACCAGTAACCGCCGGCGGGCTAAAGAAGAGCAGTGCGCTAAAATTATAAAAAAACAGAGGGGCGATTTTATCGCCCCTTTTTTTATGCGTCGCGTTGGCGCATCACGCCTTCCTGCACCGTGGTGGCCACCAGGCGGCCATCCTGGGTATAAAACTCACCCCGCACAAAACCGCGCGCGCCCGAGGCGGAAGTGCTCACTACGCTGTACAGCAGCCATTCAGACAAGTCGAACGGACGATGGAACCACATTGAGTGATCGATGGTTGCAACCTGCATATCGGCTTCGAGGAAGCCTTTACCGTGCGGCTGCAGCGCCACCGGCAGGAAGTTGAGATCCGAGGCATAGCCCAGCAGGTATTGATGGATACGACGATCGGCCGGTAACTCGCCGTTGGCACGAATCCACACCTGACGCAGCGGCTCATCGACGTGGCCTTTCAGCGGGTTATGAATTTGCACCGGACGAATATCCAGCGGACGCTCGGCGAGGAATTTTTCTTTCAGCTTGAGTGGCAGATGCGCGGCCAGCTTCTTCGCCAAATCCTGTTCCGATGGCAGATTATCCGGGCCCGGCACCTGCGGCATTTCATTCTGATGCTCGAAGCCGCTTTCAGGTGCCTGGAACGAAGCCGTCATGTAGAAGATCGGCTGACCATTCTGTACCGCGCTAACGCGGCGTGCGCTGAAGCTTTTGCCGTCACGCAGCGTTTCGACATCATAAATGATGGCTTTTTGGCTATCGCCCGGACGCAGAAAGTAGCTGTGGAAGGAGTGAATGATGCGCTCTTCCGGCACCGTTTGTTTCGCAGCATACAGCGCCTGGCCGACTACCTGGCCACCAAACACCTGGCGCAAGCCCAGATCTTCGCTCTGACCACGAAACAGGCCTTCTTCCAGTTTTTCCAGATTTAATAAATTAAGCAGGTTGTGCAGTGCCTGGCTCATAGCGGATTCCTCAGCGTGACTCATCGCGTCAGTGTGAAAGATCCGACCAGTTTCCGTCAATGATTTTGCCGCGATTTCAGCGGGCTGGCGGAGGGTTTAGGCGCAATGCCGATATTTGTGCCAGAATTAAGGTCATTCGGCGGCTGAAAAGCTAAGCAATGAATTTACCGCCGACAATCATAGTGTTCATAAGGAGACGACATCGATGAAACTCTGGCAAGTTATTAGCGGTATGACCCTGGCTGCGGCGATTACCGGTTGTGCGGACCACAGCAAGCCGGTTGCCACACCTACACTCGGCTCAGCGGTAGCGGGGCAGCAGGCCGCGATTACGCAGCCTAATGTCAGTGGTTCGGTGTATATCCGCCAGCGCATTGCGCTGCCGCCGGATTCTGTGCTGACCGTTACGCTATCAGATGCATCGCTGGCCGACGCGCCTTCGAAAGTGCTGTCGCAGCGCGTGGTGCGTACGGAAGGGAAACAGTCGCCGTTCCAGTTTGTCTTGCCGTTTAACCCGGCTGACATCCAGCCGAACGCGCGCATTCTGTTGAGTGCGGCGATTTCGATTGATGGCAAGCTGGCATTTATCACCGATACGGTGAAACCGGTGATTAATCAGGGCGGAACAAAAGCCGAACTGCTGTTGGTGCCAGTGACTAACGTCGCGATGCAAACCCAGCCGGGAGCAGCAACAACAGTGCCTTCGACTTCACCTACGCAGGTGACGCCATCTGCTTCGGTGCCGGCACCGACAAGTCTGTAATCTACCAAACGGCACAGGCCAAGCGCACAGGCCCGCTGCCGTGGAGTAAAGCGTCACACGCCATGGATGGCGTGTGCCGAGCGATCAGGGACGAGACAGCGCCTTTACGTAACGGCTGCGGGCTTGTGCGCGACAAATCGCACCGCTAAATTTCCCACCGATATTTCTCTAACTCGATCTCCCCAGCGTCGCTCACTTCAATCCCTTCCGCTTCCAGCGCATCGCGCTGACGAAACAAGTCGTCACCCTGCAGTGAAATGCGGCCATGGCGATTGATAACGCGAAACCAGGGTAATTTACTGCCTTCCGGCAAACGGCGTAATACGCCACCCACCTGGCGTGCCGCGCGCGGCGAACCCGCTAATTGCGCAACATCCCCGTAAGTAGTGACCTTTCCTGGCGGAATGGCCGCGATGATCTGCCAGACGCGCTCAGAGAAATTGTTTTGGTCGCTCATATGCGCACCTATTTTTATCTGGAAAGGGCAAACTTTAGCATGCAGAAGGGTAGACATCAGCGCATTGCTGTGTGCTTGTGCAAGAAACCAACGGTTGTCGGGCCTGCGCTTGCAATTGCCGGGGGCATACTTGATAATGCCTGCGCTCTCGAAATGAGGGCTTGTCAATGGGGGCCCTGTTGGTTCTCCCGCAATGCTAACTTGTGAACTCGGTCAGATCCGGAAGGAAGCAGCCGCAGCAGGCGACGCGTGTGCCGGGATGTAGCTGGCAGGGCCCCCACCAATTTGTACCCGCCTCATACTCCACAGAATTTTACGCACAGAGAAATCTGGCAATCCTTTGCCGGTGATTCAATCCTTGATCAAAACGATGATGATGCAGATCGGCTGTTAGGGGAAAAACTTAGCGGACGAACTTCCAGACAGAAACCGGTACTTTATCGTAAAGCTTATTCATGGTCAGTTCAGCCAGACGATGATCGGCTGCCGAATAGAATACCGCGAGTTCATTATCAGGTAATTCATACTTGTTTTTTTCGATAACCCGTTCAAGGGTATCGATTGAGCGACAGCGGCGCAGTCGCATCAAATAATCTGTTTTAGTTAAGGCTTGGTTGCTCATAAATAAACCGGTCTCAGTCTGGTGCTAAAAGGAATGGCTAGGTTGTTGGAGATAAGCGCACTCTTCGGCAAACAGATTAAATAAGCGTTTTGCTGAACGCTGCCACCGTTGTAGATCCTGAGTATTGATTCCATAGCTGCTGAACAGCATAAAGGTATCGTCAAGATATTCATCGATTTGCGTAATCAGGGCTTCATCTTCAACGTGCTTAATTTTGTAATTCATCGTGAAAGAAGCGATATGCTCAATCAAATCGTTGAGCTGTAAATTGCTTTCCGAAGTAGGATCATTAACCCAACCATGATGGCTGTCAGTCAATGTCGCCATACTTTCGTCGAACAGGTTCTCACACAGGTATTTAAGCTGGGCAATATCATGCCGTTTCGGTGAGTATTCGTCCATCTTTTTCCCCTCCATAGCTAGCACAGTTACCGCAGCGCGGCGAGATTAAGAAAAGCTACCAGGAAGCGATATCGAATAAAATTGAATTCAGCGACTCCTTAAATGTAATCCACAATCATTAGCTTTGCTCACCTCAATTACCAAATATTACAATTCATCGGCGGGAGAGGGGCGCTCATTGTCAATCACGTCAAACACCAGCGCGCCGGGCTTTACCTGAAACAACACTTCTTCACGACGCGTAAACGTTTCATTTAAATCCAGGCAAGGATTAAATAAATTCCAGCTGAAATCGTAAAGCATTTTAAATCGATTATTGTCGGTTGGTTGAATAGAAATAATCTGGAAGCTATCGGGAACTAATTGCGCGTTTTGAGAATACCACTGTAAATCACCGGCTAATGCCTCGGCTATTTTGAGAATATTCCCCTGGATAATTCTGACCAACTTTTCGCAATCGTCCTCATCCACAGCAATATCACAATGAATAATAGACGGCATTTTGTATCCAGTAAAAGAATGATGTTTCTATCATTGAGCTTATTGAGTGATATTGCAAGTCGCTAATAAACAGAAAGAGTAATCGTTGTGATGGGTTTCATAACACATTCATGGCGAAACGGCGAATTAACGCGGCTATCTTCATAATCGATCAACTTTTGAAACACTTTTGCTTAGGCGCAATGGAGGATGAGTCGGGTATGATAATTGTTATGTTATAACATTATTGGTTGTTGAGTATGAATCACAGCGGTTTACTTCTTTCCCTTGGCGGCCGTTTGCTGGTTGCACTGATGCTGATTGCCTTGCTAGCGCTGGCCTTATATTGGGGCATGCAGAAATGATGCATTTCAACCGCTTACAAGCTGGTTATCAAGGCCGTGCGGTGACGCCGGTCGTTAACGGGGAGCTGGCAACGGGCAGCATGACGGCGCTGATTGGCGCTAACGGCACCGGCAAATCGACATTACTAAAAACCATTGCTGGCTTACTACCGCCAATTTCCGGCAACTGCGAATTGCACATCCCACGCAAAGCCCTGGGCTGGTTACCGCAACGCAGTGAACTTGAAACCCGCTTTCCTCTTACTGCCTATGAACTGGTGGCGATGGGCTGCTGGCCACGCTGCGGCTGGTTTGGTGGTATCAATCGCGCCTTGCGCCTGGAAATCGATGCCGCGCTGGATGCGGTACAAATGCGTGAGTTCGCCGATGCGCAGCCATCGACGTTATCTGGTGGGCAACTGCAGCGCGTGCTGTTCGCGCGCTTAATGCTGCAGCGCAGCCAGCTCTGGCTGCTGGATGAACCCTTCAACGGCATTGATAGCCAAACCGTCACCTTGCTGATGTCGATCCTCGAACAGCAGCAGCAGGCGGGCACCACGTTATTAGTCGTGCTACACGATCGTCCGCTGGTGGCGCGTTATTTTCAGGATGTGCTATCGCTCGATGACGCTGATGCCGCACAAACGCCAACGTTGCGTAGGGTGGCGTCGTGACATTACTCCAACCCTTTATCGAATTTGGTTTCATGCGCCGAGCGCTGGTGGCCTGCGTTGCATTAGCGATCAGCGCCACGCCGCTGGGCGTTTTCCTTTCCCTGCGCCGCATGAGTTTAGTCGGCGATGCCTTATCACATGCTGTGTTACCCGGCGCGGCGATTGGTTATCTGGTATCGGGATTATCGCTGGTGGCGATGGGTATCGGCGGCCTGATTGCCGGATTGGCGGTGGCGCTGCTCTCGGGAGCGGTCAGCCGTTATACGCATCTCAAAGAGGATGCCAGCTTTTCCGGCTTTTACCTCGGCTCTCTTGCACTCGGCGTCACGCTGGTGTCGCTGCGCGGCTCCAGCGTCGATCTTCTGCACGTGTTATTTGGATCGCTGCTGGCGGTGGATAACGCGGCGATTATGCTGGTCGGCGGCATTGCGGCTACGACCTTGCTGCTGCTGGCGGTGATCTTCCGTCCGCTGGTGATCGATGCCTTCGATCCCGATTTCCTGCGCGCTCAGGGCAAATGGAGCGCACCGCTGGTGCACGGTCTGTTTCTGATGCTGGTGGTGCTCAATCTGGTGGCGGGCTTTCAGGTGCTGGGCACGCTGATGTCGGTGGGATTGATGATGCTGCCGGCCACCAGCGCACGCTTCTGGAGCCGCCATCTGGCTTACATGCTCGGCATCGCCATGCTGCTGGCGATCGTCTCAGCATTTATCGGCCTGATTCTTTCGTGGCATTTCTCGCTGCCGGCTGGACCGGCGGTGGTGCTCAGTGCTGCGGTGCTGTTTCTGCTTTCTGTTTTGACAGGACCATGTGGCGGCCTGTTGCGCCGTCGATAACCAAACCAATAAGGGGATAGGAATGAAAAAGTTACCGCTGAGTCTGGCGATTGGCGCCATGCTGGCAAGCCCGCTGTCGCTGGCGAAAAGCGTTGATGTTGTGGCGAGCTTTACCGTGCTGGCGGATATCGTTAAACAGGTTGGTGGCGATCACGTTAACGTGAAATCGCTGGTCGGGCCGAATGGCGATCCGCACACCTTCGAACCGACGCCGCAGGATAGCCAGGCGCTGTCGAAGGCGGATGTGGTATTCGTGAGCGGTTTGGGCATGGAAGGCTGGATGGATCGCCTGATCGGCGCGTCAGGCTATAAAGGCACCATCGTAGTGGCATCGAACGGTGTCAACACGCGCAAGATGGAAGAGGACGGCAAAAGCATCACCGATCCGCACGCGTGGAACAGCATGCAAAACGGTGTGATCTACGCCACTAATGTGATGAATGCGCTGATCAAAGCCGATCCAGAAGATGCGGCGGATATTCGTAAAAGCGGTGAAAGTTACATTCAGCAGCTGCAGAAGCTGGATAGCTGGGCGAAAAATGCCTTTGCCGAAGTGCCGAAGAGCAAGCGTAAAGTGCTGACCAGCCATGACGCCTTTGGCTACTTTGGCCAACGCTATGGCGTCAGTTTCCT
This sequence comes from Pantoea sp. DY-17, assembly GCF_019795975.1. Taxonomy (NCBI): domain Bacteria; kingdom Pseudomonadati; phylum Pseudomonadota; class Gammaproteobacteria; order Enterobacterales; family Erwiniaceae; genus Pantoea; species Pantoea sp. DY-17. The sequence continues at coordinate 196,068 of NZ_JAIMIG010000001.1, forward strand.
GGCGCCGGTGGGTTTCTCTACCGAAGCGGAAGCCAGCGCCAGCGACGTGGCCTCGATCATCCAACAACTGAAGGCCGAGCACATCAAAACCTACTTTATGGAGAATCAAACCGATCCGCGACTGGTAAAACAGATTGCCAGCGAAACCGGCGCGCAGCCGGGCGGGGAACTTTATCCTGAGGCGCTGTCGGAAGCGAATGGCCCAGCAGCGACCTATGTCGCCGCGTTCAAACACAATGTTGACGCCATTTTGCATAGCATGAAGTAAAAAAAAGGCCGGGGAGCATCCCGGCCAACTATCACGACACTTTCCTACCTTTTTTTCTTTCTTCCCTGAACCGCCTTAAAGCGCGGGTTAGTTTTGCAAATCACATAGATGCGACCTTTACGACGCACGACTTTGCAATCCTTATGGCGCGTCTTTGCAGAGCGCAATGAACTCAATACCTGCATCTGTTCTCTCCAGCGTTACTTGTTGCGCGACAGGAAGCTGCCGAAACGCTGGTTGAAGCGCGCGGTGCTGCCTTCTTTAGCAAAGTCTTTCTGCTTGCCGGTGTAGAACACGTGGGATTTTGACGAGACATCCAGCGTGACATATGGCAGCACTTCACCTTCATACTCAATGGTGCGCTCGGTTTTGATGGTGGAGCCGACTTTAAAGTATTCGTTGGCCGAGGTGTCGTGGAACACCACTGGGCGATAAAGAGGATGGATATTCGGTTTCATAGTAACCTCGCTATGTAATGTTATACTATAACAATAGTATGAGCCCGAACATGGCTGATTGCAACCGTGAAAAACGCAGGGATTTTGGCGGGGCAGGGGAACAGCAATAAAAAAGGCCGCATCAGCGGCCTTTTAGGGAAGAGTAAAACTTAGTGTTTGTGCTCAACCGGATGACCGTGTTCCAGGTCACCTTTGTTCTTACTGAAGCGGCGACGTACCACCACGAAGAACACCGGAACGAAGAAGATAGCCAGCGCGGTCGCTGTTACCATCCCGCCCATTACGCCTGTACCTACCGCGTTCTGTGCGCCAGAACCCGCACCGGTGCTGATCGCCAGCGGCATTACGCCGAGGATAAAGGCGAGTGAGGTCATCAGAATCGGACGCAGACGCATACGGGATGCTTCCAGCGTGGATTCCACCAACCCTTTACCTTCCTTCTCCATCAAATCCTTGGCGAATTCGACAATCAGGATGGCGTTCTTCGCCGACAATCCTATGGTAGTCAACAAGCCCACCACAAAGTAGACGTCGTTACTTAAGCCACGCAGCGTGGTGAAGATCAGTGCGCCGACAACACCCAGCGGTACCACCAACATGACCGAGAACGGAATCGACCAGCTCTCATACAGCGCGGCCAGACACAGGAACACCACAATCAGTGAGATAGCATACAGCGCCGGAGCCTGGTTTCCTGACAAGCGTTCCTGATAGGACATGCCGGTCCAGTCGTAACCGATACCCGCCGGCAGTTTTCCTGCCAACTCTTCCATCAGGTTCATGGCATCACCGGAGCTCTTGCCTGGCGCAGCCTGGCCCAGAATCTCCATCGATGGCAAGCCGTTGTAACGTTCCAGACGCGGTGAACCGTACTGCCACTTCGCCGAAGAGAAGGCGGAGAACGGTACCATGGTGCCGCCGCTGTTGCGCACGTACCATTTACTGATATCGTCCGGCAACATACGTGAATCGGCCTTGCCCATAACGTACACCTTCTTCACGCGACCGCGGTCGATGAAGTCGTTGACGTAAGAACCGCCCCATGCTGAAGCCAGCGTGGTATTGATGTCCGACAGCGACACACCCAGCGCCTGCGCTTTCTCTTGGTCGATGATCAGTTTGTACTGCGGCGTATCTTCCATGCCGTTTGGACGCACACCCACCAGCGTATCCGAATGCTGGGCGATCATGCCAAACAGCTGGTTACGCGCGGCGGTCAGCTTCTCGTGACCCAGGTTACCCTGATCGGTCAGCATGAAGTCGAAGCCGGTGGCGTTACCCAGTTCGATAATTGCTGGCAGGTTGAACGGGAACACCATCGCATCTTTGATTTGACCGAGCGCCTGCATGGCACGACCGGCAATCGCAGGCACTTTCAGGTTGGCATCGCCACGCTCATCCCACGGCTTGAGGCTGACGAACGCAATACCGGTGTTCTGTCCACGACCGGCGAAGCCGAAGCCGTTAACGGTAAACACGGAGTTAACGCTGTCTTTCTCTTTGGTCAGGAAGTAATCCGTCACCTGATCCAATACTTTCTGGGTACGTTCCTGGGTAGCACCGGCTGGCAATTGCGCCTGCGCCAGTAACAAACCCTGATCCTCTTCCGGCAGGAATGAGGTAGGCAGTTTCAGGAACAGGTACGCCATGCCGACCACGATCACCAGATAAATCAGCAGGTAACGGCCGGTGCTGCGAATGATATGACCGACACTATCAACGTAGTGGTTGGTGCTCTTATCAAACAGGCGGTTAAACCAGCCGAAGAAACCGGTGGTTTTGCCGTGAGCGCCTTTCTCCACTGGCTTCAGCATGGTGGCACAAAGCGCAGGCGTCAGGATCAACGCCACCAGCACCGACAGCGCCATCGCCGAAACAATGGTGATGGAGAACTGGCGATAAATGACGCCGGTTGAACCACCGAAGAACGCCATTGGAATAAATACCGCTGACAGCACCAAGGCAATACCGACCAATGCGCCCTGAATCTGCTCCATCGAACGTTTGGTCGCTTCTTTCGGCGGTAAGCCTTCCTCCGCCATTACACGTTCGACGTTCTCTACCACCACGATGGCGTCATCCACCAGCAGGCCGATGGCGAGCACCATCCCGAACATCGTCAGGGTGTTTATCGAGTAGCCAAAAGCACTGATGATCGCAAAGGTTCCGAGCAACACAACAGGAACGGCGATGGTTGGAATCAGCGTCGCACGGAAGTTTTGCAGGAACAGATACATCACCAGGAACACCAGCACGATTGCTTCGAACAGCGTTTTCACCACTTCGAAAATCGAAATTTTCACGAACGGTGTGGTGTCGTACGGATAAACCGTTTTCATGCCTGCCGGGAAGAACGGCTCCAGTTTCGCCAGTTCTGCTTTCACCGCATCGGCGGTGTCCAGTGCATTAGCGCCGGTGGCCAGTTTGATACCGATACCGGAAGCCGGTTTGCCGTTATAACGCGCGATGATCTCGTAGTTTTCACCACCGAGTTCAATCTTCGCCACGTCACGCAGACGTACCTGCGAACCATCCTGATTCACCTTCAGCAGAATATTGCCGAACTCATCTGTCGATGTCAGACGGGTTTGCGCAATGATCGAGGCATTCAGCTGTTGGCCCGGTACAGGTGGCGTACCGCCCAACTGACCCGCGGCGATCTGGGTGTTCTGGACTTTCAGCGCGTTGATCACATCCACTGGTGTCAGTGAATAGTTGTTCAGCTTGTGTGGGTCCAGCCAGATGCGCATCGCATACTGCGCACCAAACACCTGAGTATCACCGACACCCGGCATACGGCTAACCGGATCTTTGATGTTTGAAGCAACATAGTCAGAAATATCATTCTGCGTCATGGTGCCGTCATCACTGACAAAACCCGCCACCATCAGGAAGCTGCTAGAGGATTTCTTAACCTGAATACCCTGTTGCTGTACTTCCTGTGGCAGTAACGGCGTGGCCAGCTGCAGTTTGTTCTGCACCTGAACCTGCGCGATATCGGCATCAGTACCGGATTGGAAGGTCAGCGTCAGCGTCAATGTCCCCGACGAGTCACTGCTCGAGGACATATACATCAGTCCATCGATACCGTTCATGTTTTGCTCGATGACCTGCGTCACCGAATCTTGCAGCGTTTTCGCATCAGCACCCGGATAGGTGGCCTGGATTTCAACCGCCGGCGGTGCAACATTGGGATATTGCTCAATCGGCAGGCTGATAATCGATAGCACACCGGCCAACATGATGATGATGGCGAGCACCCACGCAAAAATGGGGCGATCAATAAAGAACTTAGCCATGTATCAGTGGCTCCTGTTATGACGATGATTTAGCAGACGGTGATTCTGGTGCAGCTTTGGCATCATCGGAGACTTCTTTTGGCGTCACCTGCGCACCCGGTTTGGCACGCTGGATACCGGTGGTGATCACCCGATCGCCTTCTTTTAGACCTTCCGTCACCAGCCATTTGTCGCCAAATGCCTGATTAGCGGTGATGTTACGCGATTCCACTTTATTATCTGCGCCAACCACCATTGCGGTTGCCTGACCGGTTGGGGTGCGTGTTACGCCCTGTTGCGGCACCAGCAGTGCGGTGGGATTGGTGCCCTCATCCAGACGCGCACGAACAAACATGCCTGGCAGCAGGCGATTGTCCGGGTTCGGGAAGATGGCGCGCAGCGTGATCGAGCCGGTGGTTTCATCCACGCTCACATCAGAGAATTCCAATGTGCCTGTCTGCGGGTATGCGTTACCGTTTTGCATCAGCAGGGTGACGTTGGCCTTACCGTCGTTCTGTTTCAACTGACCGGATTCCAGCTCTGCGCGCAGACGCAGGAAATCATCACTGGATTGGGTCACATCGACATACATAGGATCGAGCTGTTGCACGGTCGCCAGGGCAGTGGTTTGCCCGTTGGAAACCAGCGCACCTTCGGTTACCGACGATTTACCAATACGGCCGCTGATGGGTGACGTCACTTTGGTATACGCCAGATTGATGCGCGCAGTTTCGACGTTGGCACGCGCAGCCTGGGCGGCAGCAGCAGTTTGGGCTGCGGTGCCAGCGGCGGTGTCATAGTCCTGCTGACTGATGTACTTGGTACCCAGCAGCGGCTTATAGCGAGTAATGGTTAACTGCGCGACACGCGCATTGGCTTCAGCCTGGGCGAGATCCGCTTTAGCGCTGTCGTAGGCCGCCTGATAGGTGGCGGGATCAATCTGATACAGCGACTGACCGGCTTTTACATCACTACCTTCAACAAAATTACGCTTGAGGATAATTCCTGACACCTGAGGGCGCACTTCCGCAACGCGGAAAGCCGAGGTACGGCCCGGCAGCTCGGTGGTAATTTTCAAGGGTTCGTTTTTTAACGTTACAACACCCACTTCTGGGGGCTGCTGCTGGGCGGCTTGCTGGGATTTATTATCATCACATCCTGTTAACACAAAGCTGCCTGATAGCATCAGGACGGCCGCCAGAGGCGCTAATCCTCTGTTTTTATTCATAAATAAACCTCTAGTGTCCGATATCAAATGATCAATGGATCACAAACCGATAAACCCATTGCTGCGTTAAAACACGGGTCATGCTATGGTACATACATTCACAAATGTATGTAAACTTACAAGTTTGTAAAAAAAGCCCAGCATGGCACGAAAAACCAAAGCGCAAGCTCTTGAAACACGGCATCAAATTCTTGACGCCGCATTAGCACACTTTTCCGAACATGGTGTGGCCGCCACGTCTCTGGCGGATATCGCAACAGCGGCCGGCGTCACGCGCGGGGCTATCTACTGGCATTTCAAAAATAAAGCCGATCTCTTGCAGGAAATCTGGCTGCGTTGTGACGCTGGGCTGGACGATGTGGAACTTGAGTATCAGACAAAATACCCGGGCGATCCACTTTCTGTTGTTCGTTCTATGTTGATCTATATCCTTGACGCCACAGCAAAGGATCCGCAAAGACGCGCATTAATGGAGATTATCTTTCATAAATGTGAGTTTGTTGGCGAAATGTCGACGTTACAGGATATGCAGCAGAGCTTACTGCAAGCGTGTTACGATCGAATTGAAACTGTACTACGTCTTTGTATTGATGCCAGCCAATTGCCTGCGAACCTGAATACGCGTCAGGCGGCGCTACTGATGCGCGGCTATATCAATGGCATGATGGAAAGCTGGCTGTTCAACCCGCAAAGTTTTGATTTGGCAGCCGATGCGCCTCAGCTGGTGGATGCGTTTCTTGATATGTTGCGCTTGAGTCCAACGCTGCTTAGTCGGCCTTGATTTCCGCCGCTTGTTTCTGCTCATAATCTCGCTGAACAATCGCCAACGCAGCCAGCACGGTGGCGGTAGGGACATTATTCTCTTCAAGCAGTTGAATCAGATCGACGGCAAGTTTGATTTCGTCGGGTGCGCTGTCCAGTGACATTTTTTCTCCTAAATACGTAATTTCGCCGCGACCAGCAGCATTAACAGCGCGCCCAGCAGTGCGCTGGCGAAACCGGCTGGATGCAGGACGGCCAGATCGCCGGTGGTGAAGTAGGTGGCGATATAGCCGCCAATCAGCGCGCCAATCACCGCCAGCACCAACGTCGGCACAAATCCTCCCGGACGACCGGGAAAAATCACCCGTTTGAGCCAGCCTGCCGCTAAACCGATCACAATCCATAATACCAGCGTCATGATTTTACTCCTTTTTCTCACCGCAATGAGTATAGAGGAAAAAGCGCCGCGTTCAGCGCGGCATAGGCGGCAACTCCAGTTTGTAGATAGCGGCGCGGCAGCGTGCCAAACGTTCTTGCAGCTGATCGACTTCACGAATTAACTGCTGCTGAACGCTCAGCGTTTCAGCGCGCGCCAGATGCTGCTCGCGCTGCGCAATCATCGCCAGTAAGCGTTTTTCGTAGCCTTGATACTCTTCACGCTTGGCCTGGCGTGCATCGACACGTGGCCGCTCGCGCTTGACGCGCAGCTGCTGGCTCTGGCATTCGCGCTGTAATGCGGCAATTTGATCCAGCACTTTCTCCGCCAGCCATTGACGGCGCTCCACATCAGTGTCAGCAGCGGTTAACTGCGTCACATTGCCTTCCAGTTCGCGCAGATAATCCGCCAGGCGCGTGCCGCTGGTGCGAAACAGGTGAGAATCAAAACGGGGCTGACGACAGGCACCATCCGGCTGCTGCGCAATCTGCTGGCGCAGTAACTCTAACATGGCATGGAGACGTTGCTGGGCGGGCGGTTGGGGCATCACTCTGTTTCCGACTGTGTTAACGTAACGCTGTTTTTGACTTATTCAGGCATCAGGCATGCAGCGCATTTTACTACTGAGCCTTGGCTGGCTGGCGATTGTGCTAGGTACGCTGGGCATTGTATTACCTTTATTACCGACGACGCCATTTGTGTTGCTGGCGGCCTGGTGTTTTGCCCGCTCGTCGCCGCGTTTCCATCATTGGTTGCTGTGGAAGTCGCCGTTTGGTCGCTTTATTCGCCACTGGCAGCAGCATCGTGCCATGCCGCCCGGCGCCAAAGGGCGCGCCATGTTGCTGATTGTGATTACCTTTTCGGTGTCCCTTTATTTAGTAAACCTGCTGTGGGTGCGCATCCTGTTAGGCGCGATGCTGTGCCTGCTGCTGCTTTTTATGTGGCGCATTCCGGTTGTAACCGAGGATGCCAACCCGCCATAACAGTAGCGTGAGGGTTGCATTTAGCCGGGTATTTGCATAGATTTGGGCATCTTCGTGCGTGGCTTCCCTTATAAACGACTTCGCTTAACCCGGTTTCCGGGGTTTGGCGCTAGAGAAGCTGCGCGTATTAGATATTTTCTCCAGGCGTAACATTTATGACCGCAACTGCGCAGCAGCTTGAACTCATCAAAAACAGCATTAAAAGCATTCCTGACTATCCGAAGCCGGGCATTCTGTTCCGTGACGTGACCAGTCTGATGGAAGATCCGCAGGCGTATGCCGCGTCGATCGCCATTCTGGTGGAGCGTTATCGTAACAAAGGCATCACCAAGGTGGTGGGAACGGAAGCGCGTGGCTTCCTGTTTGGCGCACCGGTGGCGCTGGGTTTGGGCGTGGGTTTTGTGCCGGTGCGTAAGCCGGGCAAACTGCCGCGTGACACCTTCAGCGAAAGCTACGAGCTGGAGTACGGCACCGATGCGCTGGAACTGCACAAAGATGCCATTAAACCAGGCGATGTGGTGCTGGTGGTGGACGATCTGCTGGCGACTGGCGGCACGCTGGAAGCAACGGTGAAGCTGATCCGCCGCGCCGGTGGAGAAGTGAAAGACGCCGCATTCGTGATTAATCTGTTTGACCTGACCGGTGAAGCCCGCCTGACTGCCATGGGCGTCGAGTGCTTCAGCCTGGTGAATTTCCCCGGCCACTAAGGCCTGCGCGCTCCGCTGCACGGCGGGGCGCCACCTCTGCAAAGTTAGTGGTTGCTGATCCGCTGGTGGCTGTTAAACTACTGCCAAAATAAACAGGGTTTGCGAAGCTGCATTTTCTCCCTTCTCCCTAAATTCCAGTGATTGAATCCACATGAGCTATCAGGTACTTGCGCGAAAATGGCGTCCCCAGGCCTTCGCTGACGTAGTCGGTCAGGAACATGTGCTGACTGCGCTGGCCAACGGGTTGTCACTGGGACGAATCCATCATGCTTATCTCTTTTCTGGCACACGCGGCGTCGGGAAAACCTCGATCGCCCGTCTGCTGGCGAAGGGGCTTAACTGTGAAACCGGCATCACGTCAACGCCGTGCGGGCAATGCGATAACTGCCGCGAAATCGAGCAGGGCCGTTTTGTCGATCTGATTGAGATCGATGCCGCATCACGCACCAAAGTTGAAGATACGCGCGATCTGCTCGATAACGTGCAGTACGCGCCGGCGCGCGGTCGCTTCAAGGTCTATCTGATCGATGAAGTGCACATGCTGTCGCGTCACAGCTTCAACGCGCTGCTGAAAACGCTGGAAGAGCCGCCATCGCACGTTAAATTCCTGCTGGCGACCACCGATCCGCAGAAGCTGCCTGTGACGATTTTGTCCCGCTGCCTGCAATTCCATCTCAAAGCGCTCGACGTTGAGCAAATCCAGCAGCAGCTGGCGCATGTGTTGCAGCAGGAGCAGATTGCTGCCGAACCGCGTGCGCTGCATCTGCTGGCACGCGCCGCTGACGGCAGCATGCGCGATGCGCTGAGCCTGACCGACCAGGCGATTGCCATGGGGCAGGGCAGCGTAACGCGTGACACCGTGGCACAAATGCTCGGCACGCTTGACGATGAACAGCCGCTGGCGCTGATTGAAGCGCTGGTGGATGGCCAGGGCGAACAGGTGATGGCGCTGCTGAATCAGGCCGCGTCGCGTGGGGTTGAGTGGGAAGCGCTGCTGGTCGAGATGCTGCGTTTACTGCACCGCATTGCGATGGTGCAGCTGCTGCCAAGCTCGCTCAGCGAGGACGATCTCAGCCAGGCCGATCGCCTGCGCGAGTTAGCGCGCGTGCTGCCACCGGCTGACGTGCAGCTCTATTACCAAACGTTGTTGATGGGACGTAAAGATCTGCCGCTGGCACCGGATCGGCGCTTAGGCGTAGAGATGACGCTGCTGCGGGCGCTGGCGTTCCATCCGCAGGCAACGATTGCGGAGCCGGTGGCGCGTCCCACCTTGACGCCACAAGCTGCGCCGCAGGTTGCTGCGCCACAAGCCGAAGCGAAAGCCGCGCCCGCACCGGCTGCGCAGCCGCAGATGGCACCGCCGAACCCTGACGCGCCGCCGGTGTCGGATGATTATCCAGACATGCAGCCCGCGCCCGATCCGTTACCTGACTCCACCAGCCAGTTGTTACAGGCGCGAACGCAGTTGCTGCGTCAGGGAGCCGGCAAAGCAAAAAAGAGTGAGCCGGCAGCGCGTTCCGCGCGGCCGGCGAATCCGGCGCTGGAACGTCTCGCTAGCGTCACTGAACGTGTGCAACAACGTGCGTCTGAACCCACGGTAAAAGCCCCGGCCAAACCGGAAGCCTATCGCTGGAAAACGCAACTGCCGGTGGAGGTTAAAGCGGAGCCGGTGGCGACGCCAAAAGCCTTGCGTTCGGCACTGGAGCATGAGAAAACCCCTGAGCTGGCGCTGCGTCTGGCGGAAGAAGCCCAGCAGCGCGATGCGTGGGCTGCTGAAATCGCCGCGCTGACGCTGCCAAAACTGGTGCAGCAAGTGGCGCTCAATGCGTGGAAAGAGGTGGGCGAAGCCGGCGTTACGCTGCATCTGCGCAGCAGTCAGCGCCATCTGAATTCAGCTTCTGCCAGGCAGGCGCTGGCGGAAGCGCTGAGTCAGTCTGCCGGTCAGCCGGTTGAATTGACGATTATTGAAGACGATAATCCTACGGTATTGACGCCACTGGAGTGGCGCCAGGCCATTTATGAAGAGAAGCTGTCGCAGGCGCGACAGTCGATCGAAAGCGATACCCATATTCAGACATTGCGTCGATTCTTCGATGCCGATTTGGATGAAGAGAGTATTCGACCGGTGTGAACATGCTGCCGCGCGTCAACTGCGCGCAGCCCCAGCAGAGAGAGAAAACTATGTTTGGTAAAGGCGGATTGGGCAACCTGATGAAACAGGCCCAGCAGATGCAAGACAAAATGGCCAAAGTGCAGGAAGAGATCGCCGCGATCGAAGTGACCGGTGAATCAGGCGCTGGCTTGGTTAAAGTAACCATCAACGGTGCGCACAACTGCCGTCGTGTTGAAGTCGATCCTAGCTTGCTGGAAGATGACAAAGACATGCTGGAAGATCTGATCGCCGCGGCCTTCAACGATGCGGCACGCCGTATTGACGAAACGCAGAAAGAGAAGATGGCTGCGGTCTCTTCAGGTATGCAGCTGCCGCCTGGCTTCAAGATGCCGTTCTGATGCAAACCAGTCCACTGCTTGAATCTTTGATGGAGTCGTTGCGCTGCCTGCCGGGCGTTGGCCCGAAGTCGGCGCAGCGTATGGCTTTTCAGCTGTTGCAGCGCGATCGTAGCGGTGGCATGCGTCTGGCGCAGGCATTGACCCGCGCCATGTCGGAAATCGGTCACTGCGCCGATTGCCGTACCTTCACCGAACAGGAAATCTGCACCATCTGCGCCAATCCGCGTCGTCAGCAAAACGGCCAGATTTGTGTGGTGGAGAGCCCGGCAGATATCCACGCCATTGAGCAGACCGGCCAGTTTGGCGGCCGCTACTTTGTGCTGATGGGGCACTTGTCACCGCTGGATGGCATTGGGCCACAGGATATCGGCCTGGATCGGCTGGAGCAGCGTCTCGAGCGCGAAACCTTAACCGAAGTGATCCTCGCCACCAATCCCACGGTGGAAGGGGAAGCCACGGCCAACTACATCGCCGAGCTGTGCGGACAATATGGCGTTGATGCCAGCCGCATTGCACACGGTGTGCCGGTCGGTGGTGAGCTGGAAATGGTCGATGGCACCACGCTGTCGCACTCGCTCGCCGGACGCCACAAGATTAATTTCTAATCACTTGCCGATGTCTTCCCAGACATCGGCTTGAAATCCTCTCCTTCATCCCCATTTCTCTCTCAACGTATCATCAACCCCGATTCAGTTGAGGTAGCAATGACCATGAAAGGACAAGAGACGCGTGGCTTCCAGTCAGAGGTAAAACAACTTCTGCACCTGATGATCCATTCACTCTATTCAAATAAAGAGATTTTCCTGCGCGAGCTGATTTCCAACGCTTCAGATGCCGCCGACAAACTGCGCTTCCGCGCGCTGTCGACGCCCGATCTGTATGAAGGCGACGGCGACCTGCGCGTACGTATCTCGGTCAATCCGGAAAATCGCACGCTGACGCTCAGCGATAACGGCATCGGTATGCGCCGTGATGAGGTGATTGAGAACCTCGGCACCATCGCTAAATCCGGTACCAAATCCTTCCTCGAATCCATGGGCTCCGACCAGGCGAAAGACAGCCAACTGATCGGCCAGTTCGGCGTGGGCTTCTACTCTGCGTTCATTGTGGCGGATAAAGTCACCGTGCGCACCCGCGCCGCCGGCGCTAAAGCCGATGAAGCGGTGTTCTGGGAATCTGCTGGCGAAGGCGAATATACGCTGGCGGAGATTGAGAAAGCCGATCGCGGTACCGAAATTACGCTGCACTTCCGTGAAGGCGAAGATGATTTCCTCGATGCGTGGCGCGTGCGTAACGTGATCAGCAAATACTCCGATCACATCGCGCTGCCGGTGGAGATTGAAAGCAAAGACGAAGAGAGCGACACCACCACCTGGGAAAAGATCAACAAAGCCCAGGCGCTGTGGACGCGCAACAAGTCTGAGATCAGCGACGACGAGTACAACGAGTTCTACAAACATATCGCCCACGATTTCAGCGATCCGGCGATCTGGAGCCATAACCGCGTGGAAGGTAAGCAGGAATACACCAGCCTGCTGTATATCCCGGCGCGTGCGCCGTTCGACATGTGGAACCGCGACAGCAAGCACGGCCTGAAACTCTACGTACAGCGCGTGTTCATCATGGACGATGCCGAGCAGTTCATGCCGAACTACCTGCGCTTCGTGCGTGGTTTGATAGATTCCAACGATCTGCCGCTGAACGTATCGCGTGAAATCCTGCAGGACAGCCGTGTGACCCAGAGCCTGCGTGGCGCGCTGACCAAGCGTAGCCTGCAGATGTTAGAGAAGCTGGCGAAAGACGACGCGGAAAAATATCAGCAGTTCTGGAAAGAGTTCGGTCTGGTACTGAAAGAAGGTCCAGCCGAAGACAACGCTAACCAGCAACAGATTGCCAAACTGCTGCGCTTTGCCACCAGCCAGAGCGACAGCGCTGAGCAGACCGTTTCGCTCGACGATTATGTGACGCGCATGGTGGAAGGTCAGGACAAGATTTACTACATCACCGCCGACAGCTATGCCGCCGCGAAGAGCAGCCCGCATCTGGAACTGTTCCGCAAAAAAGGCATCGAGGTGCTGCTGCTCTCCGATCGTATCGACGAATGGATGATGAGCTACCTCACCGAATTCGACGGCAAAACCTTCCAGTCAGTCAGCAAAGCGGATGATTCGCTGAGCAAACTGGCCGATGAAGAGACCGAAGAGCAGAAAGAAGCGGAGAAGGCGCTGGAGCCGTTTGTTGAGCGCGTGAAAACGCTGCTGGGCGAGCGTGTGAAAGAGGTGCGTCTGACGCATCGTCTCACCGACACGCCAGCGATCGTCACCACCGATGCTAACGAAATGACCACGCAGATGGCGAAGCTGTTTGCCGCGGCCGGTCAGGACGTGCCGGACGTGAAGTACATTTTCGAGATCAATCCGGATCATACGCTGGTGAAACGCGTGGCCGATACCCAGGACGAAACGCGCTTTGCCGAGTGGGTTGAGCTGCTGCTGGATCAGGCGCTGCTCGCCGAGCGCGGTACGCTTGACGATCCAAACCAATTTATCCGTCGCATGAACCAGTTGCTGACGGCGTAATCGCACCAAACCCGAAAGGTCGCCATTCATGGCGACCTTTTTTTATATCTGCTGTTAAATCTGCGCCTGATCCCGCAACCAATCGCGAAACAACGTAATCTCCGCATCGTGCTGACGCGAAGTCTTGGTCATCATCAACGTGGCGCGATCGACGCGCACAAAGCCCAGCGGTGCGATCAAGGTGCCGTCACTCAACTCCTGACGCACCAGCAAGCGTGGCGCCATAATCACACCCAATCTGTTTCTCGCCGCCTGAATGGCTAACGTCAAATTATCGAAATGCTTGCCGATCCAGTAATTGCCGCGTACGCCGCTGGTTTTCGCCCATTCGGCCCACGCATGCAGCCGCGTATCGGCGTGCAGCAGCGGCAACGAGGCGAGATCTTGCTCGCTTTGAAAGCGGGCGGCAAACTGCGGGGCGCACAGTGGGCCGATGTAATCATCGCTGATCAAGGTGGCATCAATATCGTCTTCTGGCGACTGCTCGGCGCTGAGAATCAGCACATCGGTATGCTCGCTGCGCAGCTGGTCAATCTCTACCAGAGGCTGAAACTGCACTTCAATATCGGGATAGCGCTGATAGAAGCTGGCGATGCGCGGAATCAGCCATTGCGAGAGAAAGCTGGGCGCGCAGGAGACGCTGATATGATGGCGCATGCCGGTACGGATGCTTTCGCAGGTGGTGGAGAGCTCGCTAAAGGCTTTCTGACAACTCACCAGCAAACGTTCACCGTGTGAGGTTAATTTGACGCGTCCATTGGTACGCACAAACAGCGGCTTCCCCATCCAGCTCTCCAGCTGTCGAACCTGATGGCTAATGGCGCTATGGGTGACATGCAGACGTTCGGCCGCTACGCTAAAACTGCTGAACAGTGCCGCCTGGTGGAAATAGTGCAGTGCACGTAACGAAGGAAGCACGGTCATACTCGTCCCCTGTGTAAAAACCTAACAGGGATTGTCAGTTTATATCATTTTAATGTCCAGCCGCATTGGCCTAACCTTTCCCCCAGATTCTGGCAGGTTGACGGCTACGGCTCTCTGTGTTTTACGCCGACTATCACCGCAGGTTTCACCTCCCACACACAGCATAATAACCAGAGACATACCACGCGATGGCTCCACAACTTGCTTCTGCCAGGGCGGCGGCGGCGCGCGATAAGCTTCGCGGCTCGCTTTCCCGTTATTACCGGCTTGAAAATTTCGATCTCTTCTTCGCTCCCTCTTTGCATATCTCGCGAGTGCTGCTTTCCCAGCTGTTTCTCCGTCAGGAGCAATCACGTAATCACACGCGCTATGCCTCGCACTATCCGGTTAGCGAACTGAGCGTGCTGCCCACCTTGCCAATGACGGCGGGCAACATTGCGCTGGTGGATCATGTTGATATGCAGCAAGGTCTCGTGCGTGCGTTGAGCGAATGTCAAAGCCACGGCGTCACCGATGCATCGGAGTCGTTTGCCACGCAGCTGCATAAACGGCTGGTGAGCGATGCGCGACTGTTTGTCGCCCGCCTTGATCGCCATGCGGCGTTATGCGGCGATCTGGTGTTAATCGCATTGCGCACCGCCGATTTCAGCACATTGGTGCGCAGCGAGCTGCGGCTGTTTGAGCAAGGATTAGCGCTCGGTGGCGCGCCAGAACAGGCGCTGGCAATGATGAAGGACAGCGAATGGCGTCCGTACAATATTGCGATGGTGGAAAAAATCGCGCTCGACTCGCCATTCATCCTGCACTCCATTCAGCAACCAGGTTTACCCTTTGCGCTTTTTCCGCTGCCGAACGGCCTCAATGCCAGTGAATTGCCGCAGGATATTCAGGTGCTGCCCGAACAGGCGCAATTACGCTTGTGCGCCGACGTGCGCGGCGGGGTCAACAAACAGCTGAACGTCACACCCGCACTGAAAAAACGCCTCAAGGACGTGCTCATGCTTAGCCGTGATTCCTAAAAACGGGCACTCTGCTGGTATTTGCTGACAAAGCAGGTCAAAGTAGACCTTTCGTGGCGAGCGCGCCCGTTTCCTTGTGGTGCGCGGGCCATAATGGTATGTTCTTCGCCTTCTCAGATTGAACAATGCGATTCGCAAGGGGAATTACGCAATGCGTATTATTCTGCTCGGAGCTCCGGGCGCAGGTAAAGGCACTCAGGCTCAATTCATCATGGAGAAATACGGTATTCCGCAAATCTCCACCGGTGACATGTTACGTGCGGCAGTCAAAGCAGGTACGGAACTGGGCCAACAGGCAAAAGCGATCATGGATGCCGGTAAACTGGTGACTGACGAGCTGGTGATTGCGCTGGTTAAAGAGCGTATCGCGCAGGAAGACTGCAAAAACGGTTTCCTGCTCGATGGCTTCCCACGCACTATCCCGCAGGCTGACGCGATGAAAGAAGCGGGCATCAAGGTTGACTACGTGCTGGAGTTCGCTGTACCGGACGAGCTGATTGTGGATCGTAT
Source organism: Pantoea sp. DY-17 (assembly GCF_019795975.1). NCBI lineage: Bacteria > Pseudomonadati > Pseudomonadota > Gammaproteobacteria > Enterobacterales > Erwiniaceae > Pantoea > Pantoea sp. DY-17. The sequence goes on from NZ_JAIMIG010000001.1 coordinate 211,731, forward strand.
TGTTGGCCGCCGCGTACACACGCCATCGGGCCGCGTTTATCACGTCACTTACAATCCACCGAAAGTGGAAGGTAAAGATGACCTGACCGGCGAAGAGCTGACCACGCGTAAAGATGACCAGGAAGAGACCGTGCGTAAGCGTCTGGTGGAATACCATCAACTGACTGCGCCGCTGATTGCCTACTACGGCAAAGAAGCGCAAGACGGCAACACCGAATATCACAAAATCGACGGCACGCGTCCTGTCGCCGAAGTGAGCACGCAATTGGCCACGATTCTCGGTTAATGCGTTAAGGGGCCGGTTGTCCGGCCCTTTTGCAGCAATTGCTTTCCCCTCCTTCAATTTCCGCTACAATTTCCCCCTGATTTTGCATTCGACCCATTCGTTTCGACATCAAGGAAATACCATGAGGCAAGAAAAGCCCGGGGTTTTGCTGGTTAACTTAGGCACACCAGACGCACCCACAACACCTGCGGTTAAACGCTATCTGAAACAATTCCTCGGCGATCCACGAGTGGTTGATACACCGCGCTTATTGTGGTGGCCGATTCTCAATTTCATCATCGTGCCTTTCCGTTCGCCACGCGTATCGAAACTGTATGCTTCCGTATGGATGGATGAAGGTTCACCGCTGATGGTATTCAGCAAGCGTCAGCGTGAAGCATTGGCGCAGCGCCTCGATATGCCGGTTGAACTGGGTATGAGCTACGGCCAGCCAAGCCTCGACAGCGCGCTGAAACGCTTGCTGGATCAGGGCGTGACCAAACTCATCGTGCTGCCGCTCTATCCGCAGTTCTCCTGCTCAACAGTTGCCGCAGTATGGGACGGCTTAGCCACCAGCTTTAAACCACTGCGCTCGCTGCCGGAAGTGGCGTTTATCCGCGATTACGCGGAGCATCCGGCTTACATCGCCGCGCTGAAAGCCTCGGTTGAGCGCTCGTTTGCGCTGCATGGTGAACCGGATCTGCTGGTGCTGTCCTATCACGGCATTCCGCAGCGTTTCGCCAATGAAGGCGATGATTATCCGCTGCGTTGCAAAGACACCACCGATGCGCTGGCCGCGGCGTTGGGCATTGCGCCGCACAAGATCATGATGACCTTCCAGTCGCGCTTTGGTCGCGAGCCGTGGCTGACGCCGTACACCGATGAAACCATGAAAAGTTTGCCGGCCAAAGGCATCAAGCATGTGCAGGTGATGAGTCCGGGCTTTGCGGCGGATTGCCTTGAAACGCTGGAGGAGATCAGCGGTGAGAACTGCGAGATCTTCCTGCATGCCGGCGGCGAAAAGTTCGAGTACATTCCTGCGCTCAACGCCGATGCGGAGCACATTGAAATGATGGTGCAGCTGGTCAACGCGCGCCGTTAAGGGTGTGGCAGAGAGTGTGATATCATTCTCTGCCTGATTTTCCCTGACGGCACTCTCGATGAAATTTCCCGGCAAACGCAAATCCAAACACTATTTCCCCGTCAACGCGCGCGATCCGCTGCTGCAAGCCACGCAGCAAGAGCAGGAAGAGGGCAGTTGGGTGGTGGGTATCGACCAGACGCTGGTGGATATTGAAGCCAAAGTCGACGACGACTTTCTGCAGCGTTACGGTTTAAGCGCCGGTCACTCGCTGGTGATCGACGATGCTACCGCCGAGGCGCTCTATAACGAACTGATGCGCGAAGCGCTCATCAGCCATCAATTTGCCGGTGGCACCATCGGAAACACCCTGCATAACTACTCGGTGCTGGCGGATGACCGCTCGGTGCTGCTCGGTGTGATGTGCAATAACATTCAGATCGGCGGCTACGCCTATCGCTACCTGTGCAACACCTCCAGCCGCATGGATCTGAACTTCCTGCAGGGCGTTGATGGCGCGATTGGCCGCTGCTTTACGCTGATTGGCGAGCAGGGTGAGCGTACCTTTGCCATCAGTCCCGGCTTGATGAACCAGCTGCAGGCCAATAGCATTCCGGAAGAGGTCATTGCGGGCGCGTCGGCGCTGGTGCTGACTTCCTATCTGGTGCGCTGCCAGCCGGGCGAACCGATGCCGGAAGCCACTTTACGCGCCATCGACTACGCCAAAAAACACAACGTGCCGGTGGTATTGACGCTCGGTACCAAATATGTGATTCAGGATAATCCGCAGTTCTGGCGCGATTTCCTGCGCGATCACGTCTCAATTGTGGCGATGAACGAAGAAGAAGCCTTTGCCTTGACCGGCGAGCAGGATCCGCTGCTGGCGTCGAATATGGCGCTGGATTGGGTAGATTTGGTGCTGTGTACCGCTGGGCCAACCGGTTTGTACATGGCCGGTTTCACTGAAGAAGAGTACAAGCGCAAAACCAACCATCCGCTGCTGCCGGGCGCGCTGGCTGAGTTCAACCAATATGAATTTAGCCGCGCGATGCGCCATAAGGATTGCGATCAGCCGCTGCGCATCTTCTCGCATATCGCGCCATACATGGGCGGCCCAGAGAAGATCATGAACACCAATGGCGCGGGCGATGGTGCGCTGGCGGCACTGCTGCATGACATCACCGCTAACAACTTCCACCGCCAAAAAGTGCCGAACTCCAGCAAACACGGCCGCGCCTACCTGACCTATTCGTCGCTGGCACAGGTGTGTAAATACGCGAACCGGGTAAGTTATCAGGTGCTGAACCAGCATTCACCGCGCCTGACGCGCGGCCTGCCGGAGCGTGAAGACAGCTTAGAAGAGTCATATTGGGACAGATAAAACGCAAGGTCGCCGTTAATGGCGACCTTGCCAAAGACCGCACTCACTTAAATCGGGCACTCACGTACAATCGGGTTCTGCGCAATCTCTTCTTCCAGCACATGCAGCATGCTGTTGGCGATCTCACGCTCTCCCATCACTACGCGATTCGCGCCGCGCTCCATTATATAGGTCACTTCATCGTCATAATGCGCACGGGCAATTATCTCAATGTCCGGACGCTTTTCGCGCGCTGCCGTCACGACTTCACCGGCTTCGTAGCCATTCGGAATGGTCAGCAGCAGCCAGCGGGCACAGTCGAGGCGCGCCAGTTCCATGGTATCCACGCGTGCCGCATTGCCCAGCACCGCTTTGATCCCTTGCTCGCGCAGCGCTTCAACGCGCGGACGGGAGTTCTCCACCACCACCAGCGGCACATCCGCTTCCATCAGCTTTTGCCCCAGCAGGCTGCCGACGCGGCCATAACCTACTAAAACTGCGTGATTGCAGATATCCACCGGAATCTGCTTCTCTTCTTCGATCGCTTCTTCCAGCGTCTGTTCTTCGATGGTCTCGGTTTTGTCGAGGTAGCGTTCCAGCACGCTAAACAGAATCGGGTTAAGCATGATGGAGAGAATCGCCGCCGCCAGCACCAGATTGCGGCCTTCCTCGCTCAGCATGCCGAGCGAGATGCCGAGGCCGGCGAGAATAAAGGCGAATTCACCAATCTGCGCCAGGCTCACCGAAATGGTCATCGCGGTGCGACGTGAATGACCCAGCAGCGTTACCAGCAGCCAGGCAGCAATAGATTTACCCAGCACGATAATCGCCAGCGCGCCAAGCACCGCCAGCGGTTGCTCAATCAGGATCATCGGGTCAAACAGCATGCCGACGGACACAAAGAACAGGACGGCGAACGCATCACGCAGCGGCAAGGTATCGTGCGCCGCGCGGTGGCTAAGTTCAGATTCGTTCAGCACCATGCCGGCAAAGAAGGCGCCGAGGGCGAAGGAGACATCAAAGAATTCGACGGCGCCAAAGGCGATACCGAGCGCCAGCGCTAACACCGCAAGGGTAAACAGCTCACGCGAGCCGGTCGCGGCACTTTTTGCCAGAATCCACGGCACCACGCGACGGCCAACCACCATCATCAGCACCATAAAGGCGACGACTTTACCGATGGTCAGCAGCAGATCCCACAACAGCAGCGTTGGGCTGGCGTTGCCCTGTTCCAGCATGCCGGCGATGGCTGGCAGCAGCACCAGCGTCAGCACCATCACCAAATCTTCCACGATCAACCAGCCAATGGCGATTTGCCCGCGCTGGCTATCAATCAGCTGACGCTCTTCCAGCGCGCGCAGTAGCACCACGGTGCTGGCGGTGGAAAGACACAACCCAAATACCAAACCGGTCATCCACGACCAGCCCATTGTCCATGAAAGTCCCATTCCCAGCAGCGTCGCCACGGCGATTTGCGCGATGGCGCCAGGAATGGCGATGGACTTTACCGACATCAAATCCTTCAGCGAGAAGTGCAAACCGACGCCGAACATCAGCAGAATAACGCCGAGTTCAGCCAGTTCAGGGGCAAGGTTGGTATCCGCGACAAAGCCTGGCGTGAAAGGGCCGGCCAGGACGCCAGCCAGAAGATAACCGACTAACGGTGAGATGCGCAGGCGGTTTGCCAGCATACCAAGGAGAAATGCGAGGACCAGTCCCCCGACAATGGTAGTGATCAACGGTGTGGTGTGATGCATGCCTGTCTCCTTGTGTGCAAATGTATCCGCTTGTAACAACCTAGTGTAATGCACAATCACTCACCGCGTTTAAACATTTGAGCGGTTAAAGCCCACTAAATTGAAAAAATGAGACTAAAACGCAGCTGAAGCTCCATTTTCGTCAGTTATCTCACGATATCGGCTGGAAATACGCAGAATGAAGGGTGGCGCGGAAAAAATAGTTGCAGGGGGAAATTGGCTTCGCAGCAGGGGTTGTTACGGTTAAAGCGGTCCTAAGTCGATAAAGTCACCGCCAGGTGTAGAATTGGGTTGTCAGTCCCAGCTTGAAGCGAATTTAAAAACGCTGGTCGTCACGCTGTGCCATGATGCAATGCGTGTTTCATCTTGAGTTAGCCAGCCATCTGTGCGACACAGAAGGGCGATAACGCACATTAAGTCCACCGCTAAGTGGAAAAACGCAGAATAAGGAGATCGACTTTGTTTTTATCACCGCGAAAAGGGCGCTGGCTGGCGCTGACAGTGTTACTGCTGCCGATGCTGGCGCAGGCGTGGCAAACGGATCGCAGTTATCGTTTCAGCATTCTGCACACCAACGATCATCACGGTCGTTACTGGCCGAACGCACAGGGCGAATATGGCCTTGCGGCACAGAAAACGCTGATGGATCAACAGCGCTACGATGTGCAGGCCAAAGGTGGCGGCGCGCTGATCCTGTCGGCGGGCGATGTGAACACCGGCGTGCCAGAGTCAGACATGCTGGATGCTGAACCCGATATTCGCGGCATGAACCTGGTGGGCTATGACGCCATGGCGTTGGGCAACCACGAATTCGACAAACCGCTTAGCGTGCTACAACAGCAGCAGAAGTGGGCCAAATTTCCGTTCCTTTCGGCCAACATCTATCAAAAAGGCACCGACACGCGCTTATTTAAGCCGTGGGCAACCTTTAACCGCATGGGGCTGAAGATTGCGGTGATCGGCCTGACCACCACCGACACGCTGCGCATCGCCAATCCGGAAAACATTGCGACGATTGATATTCGCGATCCGGTGAAAGAGACCGAAAAAGCGGTGGCGGAACTACGCGCCAGCGAAAAGCCTGATGTCATCATCGCGCTGACACACATGGGCCACTACGACGACGGTCAGCACGGCAGCAATGCGCCGGGTGACGTGGAGCTGGCGCGCAGCCTGCCACCGGGCACCATTAACGTGATCATTGGCGGCCATTCGCAGGATGCGGTGTGCATGGAGAAAGAGAACGTCAGCGTAAAAGATTATCAGCCAGGCCAGCCCTGCCAGCCGGATCGGCAAAACGGCGTGTGGATCATGCAGGCAAAAGAGTGGGGCAAATTTGTTGGGCGCGGCGACTTCACCTTCCGCAATGGCGAGCTGACGCTGGAGAATTACCAGCTGATCCCGGTCAACCTCAAGCATAAAGTAAAGAATCTTGATGGCAGCGAATCCTGGCTCACCTGGCAGGAAGAGATCCCGAAAAACAGCGCGATGATGAAGCTGTTAACGCCGTATCAACTGCGTGCTGGCAAGAAACTGGATGTCAACGTCGGCAGCAGCGACGGCGTGTTTGTCGGTGAGCGCGACAAGGTACGCTTTGAGCAGACCAATCTTGGGCAGCTAATTTTGCGCGCCCAAATGGCGGCGACCAAAGCGGACTTTGCGGTGATGAGCGGCGGTGGCATTCGCACTTCGCTGGCGCCAGGCAATCTCAGCTGGCGCGATTTGTTGCAGGTGCAGCCGTTTGGCAATCAGGTGGTGTCGGCGACGCTGAAGGGTAATGAAGTGATGAATTATCTGGCGACGGTTGCCAATATTAAAGTGGACTCCGGCGGCTTCGCTCAGTTCAGCAACATCAGCCTAGTGGCTGATGGTAAAGGCGTCAGCGACGTGAAGATTAATGGCGAACCGCTGCAAAAGGATAAAACCTACCGCATGGCGACTAACAGCTTTAACGCCAGCGGCGGCGATGGTTATCCGAACATTGAAACCCATGCTGGCTTCAGCAACAGCGGGCAGCGCGATGCGGATGTGCTGCGTGATTATGTCAGCCAGCATTCACCGCTGAAGGTAGCGGATTATCAACCTGGCGGGATTGTGCATCTGACGGCAGCACAAATTGAAGAGCGCAACAAAGCGCTGGAGAAGCAACGCAAACCAAGCTACCCGCAAATGATTCTGGCGTGGATCTGGCCGCGCGCTGCACAACATTGAACTCTGCGCTCGTAGGTCGCCATTTATGGCGACCACTTTTTATATGCACATCAGGCCCGACACGATTTCTGCGTCACCCAACGGTGGCGCAACTTATCCCACATCCAGTTGTAAACCATGGTATAGGGCAGGAAGAACAGGAAGAACGCCACTTCCAGCACAAAGGCTTCCAGTAGCGAAATATTCAGCATCCAGGCGGCAATCGGCAAGCCAATCAGGATAAAACCGCCTTCAAAGCCTAGCGCATGCATGGCGCGTAAACCGAATCCGCGTTTCACCTGTGGCGGCCAGATGCGGTCAAAGCCGGTGTTATAGATCATGTTCCACAGCATGGCGACGGTTGACAGCATAATTGCCAGCGCGCCCATCTGAAACAGCGGTTTCTCCATGATCCAGGCAGCCAGCGGCGCAACAGTGATAAGTGCTAACCCTTCAAAGCCTGCGGCATGACAAAAACGTTCTTTCAGCGAACGGGTACGCATATAAACCTCCTTATTGGTGATAACCCCTATTTTCGCACTGGGTGATGCTAAGATAAAATGATCACCTATCGATAAAAGCGATGGTTCAACATGAAATATTCCCCGGAATCCCTTGAGGCGTTTGTGCAAACCGTGGCCAGCGGATCCTTTTCGGCGGCGGCGCGCGCGTTGTCTAAAAGCCAGTCCACCATCAGTAACGCGATCGCTAATCTGGAAGACGATCTGGGTTTCACGCTGTTTGATCGCAGCGGACGTAATCCGATATTGACCGAGCATGGCCAGCGCGCGTTTGCGCAGGTGCAGCAGATTCTGGCCGCCAGCCAGCGGCTGGATGAGCTGGCAGTGCGCTTGTCGCAGGGCGTAGAACCGCGCCTTAGCCTGGCGATCTCCGATTTTTGGCAAGCGGATCACCATGAAAATCTGCTTAACCGGTTTGAGGTGCGTTATCCAGATATCGATTTTGAGTGCATGATCGCCGAGGATGCTGATGCATTAGATTTGATACAAGCCGGGCGCGTGCACCTTGGCGTGGTGCGGGCGCAGCCACAATTGCCACCGGATTTGGCGGTGGCACGCTTGCAAGTGGGGGCGCAGATGGCGATTTACCTTCATCAGGATCATGCGCTGTCGCAGGCTCAGCAGGTGAGTGAAGGGCAGTTAGGTGAGTTGCGGCATCTGCGACTCAATACCTGGGTACAAAATCGCGATCCCTTGCCCGCCGGACGCGTGTGGTCGGCGCCATCTTATTTATTGCTGTTAGAGATGGCGGAGCAGGGTTTTGGCTGGAGTATATTACCGCGCTGGCTGGTGGAGCAGTTTGGTCATCAGGTGCTGAAGGAGTTGCCGGTGCCGGGCTGGCCGCAGCATATCGCGGTTGATGTGGTGTGGTCGCGGCGTAATCCGCCGGGACCGGCCGGGCGCTGGATGATCGATCAACTCTGCGCCCAGCAGCCCGACTAATCGCGCCGTGCGACGTCGGCCAGCGGCGCATCCAGCAGGCGAGACAAATCTTGCGCGGCCAGCTCGATATCCAGCCCGCGTTTGCCGCCGGAGATAAAAATGGTGGCAAACTCCGCTGCCTGCCGATCAATTACCGTCGGCAGACGTTTTTTCTGTCCCAGCGGGCTAATGCCGCCTACCAGATAACCGGTCACGCGCTGTGCCAGCTGCGGATCGGCCATATCCGCTTTCTTCGCGCCCAGCGCTTTGGCGACCTTTTTTAGATCCAATTGGGTTGAGACCGGCGTCACCGCAACCGCCAGCGCTTTAGCATCGCCGTTGAGCGATACCAGCAAGGTTTTGAACACCTGGCGCGCATCCAGATTAAGCTTACGCACCGCTTCGTCGCCAAAATTGGTTTCGTGGCTATCGTGGTCGTAGGGATGCAGGGTAAAGGTGACTTTTTGTTTTTCCAGAAGTTTTACCGCGGGCGTCATGATCGGTCCTTGTTAGGAAAATTCTTATTTCAGTTTTGATGGAAAAACAGTGGCGAAATTCTGAACTTTGCGCGAGAATTGGCCCGCGCCAGCAAGAGATTGTTGGTGATAACCAAAATCATAAACAAATTCCTCTTTGACGGGCCAATAGTATTATTGGCCTTCTTTTTTTCTGCCAAACGCACAGTTAATAAAACGCACAAGCCCGTAGCGGCGCGTTTTATCGCGCAATAACTTGCGCCGCTAAGAAATGTGCATAAATCAGCTCTTCAGCAGTCCCGGCAAATTATCATCGCCATACAGATGCAGTGCGCCCACCGCCACCACATAGCGCCCTTTCGGTAACGCCAGCAGCAGCTCGCGCCAGTGCTGGTTGCGGTTGCGCATCAGCGTGTCGTTCAGCTCGCTGCTAAAGGTGGTCGGCAGCGCCACCGGTTGCTGGGTGGGCGGCGCATCCAGCCACCAGCTGATCATGGTTTGCAGCAGGCGCGCGTTGGTGTGCCAGTGTTCCAGCGTATCCAGCAACAGCGGCAAACCATCCTGCGGCAGCGATTTCAGCAGGGCGATCTGCGTTTCCGGACCTTCCAGCTCGATAATGCGTTTGTTGGCCGCTTTGGCCGCCTGCAACAGCTGATAATCGATACCAAACTGCGGACGCAATCCCAGCCGCTGCGCCTGTTGCGCCTGCAACATCAGCGCGATCTGCCAGAACGGCAGCGTATCGAACAGGCTCAGTGACAGCGAAAGCTCATCGCACAAGGCCTGCAAGCGCTGCAGCACGTCGTCGTCGAGTCGCATTGCCAGCGGCGGATGTTCATCATCATTGCTGAACGGCGATTCGCCTTGAGTGATATCGGCTTCGACAATCAGCGCGTCGGCTTTATGCAGCTGGCGCAATAGCCCGGCAGGCAGCGGCTGCATATCGCGCGTGCCCATGTGAATGCTGCCCGCCAAATGCAAACGACGATCGCCCAGCTGAATATCCATGGCCGGCCAGCTGTAACTGGCCGGAAAAAGGGTCGCGATCCGTTGTTGGATGCTGTGCCACAGACCGTGTCTCATTCCCTGTCCTTTTTAAGGCAAAAAACTATGCTAGCGATTTCATCTCATGAAAAACAGGGCTGGAATGGCTATTGCCGTTGCGCGGGCTTGAAGCGCAACAAACGGTTAGCGTTGCTCACCACGGTAATGGATGACAGCGCCATCGCCGCGCCCGCGACAATCGGGCTCAGCAGCATGCCGGTAAACGGATAGAGCACGCCGGCCGCGATGGGGATCCCAAGGCTGTTGTAGATAAAGGCGCCCAACAGATTTTGCCGCATATTGCGCAGCGTAGCGCTGGAGATCGACAGCGCATCGGCGACGCAGTGCAGATCGTTGCGCATCAGCGTCATGGCGGCGGTTTCTACCGCCACATCGCTGCCGCCGCCCATTGCAATGCCGACATCGGCCTGCGCCAGCGCGGGCGCATCATTAATGCCGTCGCCGACCATCACCACTTTGCGGCCTTGCTGCTGTAACTGAGTAATCGCCTGCGCTTTGCCATCCGGCAACACGCCGGCAATCACTTCATCAATACCCGCTTCAGCGGCAATGGCCTGCGCGGTTTTCTGGTGATCGCCGGTCAGCATAATCAGGCGATAACCATGCTGATGCAGACGCTGCAGCGCCGCTTTACTCTCGGGACGCAAGCTGTCACGCAGCGCGATCAATCCCAGCAGCTGCTGATTGTCGGCCAGCAGCACCGGCGTTGCGCCTTGTGCGGCGAAGCGCGCGATATCGTCCTGCGCGGCGCGGTAATCAACCTGCTGCTCATCCAGCAGCGCCTGATTCCCCAGCAGCAGCGTTCTGTCGGCAACTGTAGCGCTGATGCCTTTGCCGCGTATTGTACGAAATTGCTTAACCGCTTCGTTACTCACCGCAGGCGCAGCCTCAAGAATCGCTTTGGCGAGCGGATGGCTGGAGCCTTGCTCCATCTGCGCCGCCGCGCTGAGCACCTGCTCGCGATTCCACTCGCCATACAGCACCACATCGCTGACCTGCGGCGCGCCGCGCGTCAGGGTGCCGGTTTTATCGAACACGATAGTATCGACTTCGCTGGCCCGCTGCAGCGCATCGGCGTCACGCACCAGCACGCCCAACTCTGCGGCGCGCCCGACGCCCGCAATCACTGACATCGGCGTGGCTAAACCCAAAGCGCAAGGGCAGGCGATGATCAGCACCGTAGTGACAATTACCAGCGTGTAAGCCAGTTGCGGCTGCGGACCCGCCAGATACCAAATAACCCCGCTCAGCAGCGCAATCGCCACCACCACCGGCACAAATACGGCGGAGATGCGATCCGCCAGTCGGCCAATATCCGGTTTGCTGCTTTGCGCCTGACGCACCAGATTGATAATGCGCGCCAACGTGGTGTGGCTGCCGATGGCGCGCGCCACAAAGTGCAGCGTGCCGTCTTGTACCAGCGTACCGGCAAAGATTTTATCTCCCGGCTGTTTGGCCTGCGGCACTGCCTCGCCTGTCAGCATCGCTTCATCCAGCCAGGCTTCACCGCTGGCGACGTCACCGTCCACCGGTACGCGATCGCCGGTGACCAGCTTCAGCGTCATGCCGGACTTAACCTCGCTGAGCGGCAGCAGTGTTTCACCCTGATCGCTGATGACCCGCGCTTGCGCCGGGGTTAAATCCAGTAATCGTTCCAGCGCCTGCGAGGCGCGCTGGCGTGCGCGCTGCTCCAGCGCGTGGCCGAGATTGATCAGGCCAACGATCATCACGCTGGCTTCAAAATAGAGATGACGCGCCTGATGCGGGAAGAATTCGGGCCAAAGGGCGACGCTCATCGAATAGAGCCACGCCGCGCCGGTTCCCAGCGCCACCAGCGTGTCCATGGTGGCTGTGCCGTGACGCAAACTGCGCCACGCGCTGCGATAGAAGTGGCCGCCGGCCATCACCATCACCAGCAAGGTAATCACGCCGAGCGTGCGCCACAGCGTTTGGTTATCTGCGCTCAGCATCATGTTGTCGCCGAGCATGCCCCAAATCATCATCGGCACGCCGAGCAGCAACGCCAGCGCCGATTGCCAGCTAAAGCGGCGCATAGCGTGCTGCGCGCTAACCTGCTGGCGTTCGCGGCGGGTTTGTTCATCCTCGATCACTTCGGCGGAATACCCAGCCTGATCGACCGCGCTCACCAGCGCTTCGGCGCTTGCATCACCCATGATCAGCGCGCTGCGCTCACCGAGATTGACGCGTGCCTGGCTGACGCCCGGCACTTTTTGCAGCGCCTGTTCCACGCGGCTTACGCAGCTGGTGCAGCTCATGCCGCCAATCAGTAAATGATGCACAGCAAGCTCAGCTTCAGTGGATTGTGCCGGTTGCGACTCCGTTGTCAGCGCCTCCGGCGGCGGCTCTGTAGCTGTCAACGGATCAGGCTTTGGGCTGGCTGCGTCGTCTTTCAGCACCGCGTGATAACCGGCTTGTTCAACCGTAGCGATCAGATCGCTGGCGCTCGCCGCACCGGTCACGCGCGCTTCTTGCTGCGTGACGTCCGCCTGTTCAACATCGCTGCGCTGCTCAAGCGCTTCTTTGACGCGTTTAACACAGTGGCCACAGGACAAGCCGTCCAGCGCCAGCAGTTGGGTATGTGACATGGTGTACTCCTCAGGCTAATGATTTTGACTGCATGCAAAATTTGCATTAGAACTACAGCCTAAACCTTCCCCTGAATGGAAGGTCAAGGGGGAAAGATGAACATCAGCGATGTGGCAAAAAAAACCGGACTCACCAGCAAAGCGATTCGCTTCTACGAAGAGAAGGGCGTGGTGACGCCGCCGTCGCGCGGTGACAATGGCTATCGCCATTACGCGGCGCATCATATTGATGAGCTGAATCTGCTGCGCCAGGCGCGTCAGGTGGGTTTTACGCTGGAAGAGTGCCGTGAACTGGTGACGCTGTTCAACGATCCCGCGCGCCACAGCGCCGATGTTAAAGCGCGCACTTTGCAGAAAGCCGACGAGATTGCTGCGCACATCGAAGAGTTACATGGAATGCGTGCGCGCTTGCTGGAACTGGCGGAGGCTTGCCCCGGCGATGACAGCGCAGAGTGCCCGATCATCAATCATCTGGCCGGTTGCTGCCATCACGCCGATGGAAAGCGCGGCTGAATCATCAGCGTAATGCCGACCACGCCAGTGACAATCACCGGCGTGCCCGCCGGCAGGTCGCTGTCCGCCTGCACGCGCCAGCTGCTGTCGCCAATGCGTACGTGTCCAAGGCCGTTTTTCAGCGCATTATCCAGCGTCAGCTGCATGCCCATTAACTGGTTGCCGCGCTGGTTAAGCGTGTTAGCGACCTGCGACGATTCGCGATAGCGCATCCAGCGATGCCAGAAGAACGCGCTCAGCAGCGTCATCACCGCAAACACAATGCCCTGGTTGGTCCATGAGATGGGAAACAGCCACTCAATCAGCGCCACCGCGACGGCGGCTAAGCCACTCCACAGCAGATAACCGCTGGTGCCGAGCATTTCGGCGGCTAACAGCAGGCCGCCCAGCGTCAGCCAGAACCAGTGTGGATGCGCAATCAGCTCCATCAGGATCATGGTCTGCGCTCCGTCCGGTTCTCCTTCAGCAACTCACTGATACCGGCAATTGAACCGAGCAGGCTGCTGGCGTCCAGCGGCATCATCACCACTTTGCTGTTGTTGGCTTCGCCGATTTTTTGCAGCGCGTCGGTGTATTTCTGCGCCACAAAGTAGTTCACCGCCTGAATATCACCGGCGGCTATCGCCTCGGAGACCATGCGCGTCGCCGTGGCTTCCGCTTCCGCCTGACGCTCGCGCGCTTCAGCTTGCAGGAAGGCCGAGGTGCGTTCGCCTTCTGCTTTGAGGATCTGCGACTGCTTGTCCCCTTCGGCGCGCAAAATCGCCGCCTGACGTACGCCTTCGGCGGCAAGGATATCGGCGCGTTTGGTACGTTCCGCCTTCATCTGCGCGTTCATCGCGGCGATCAATTCCTGCGGCGGGCGCACGTCACGAATTTCGATACGGGTAATTTTCACGCCCCACGGATTGGTGGCTTCATCAACGATATGCAGCAGACGCGTGTTGATGTTGTCGCGCTGCGACAGCATCTCATCCAGCTCCATGCTGCCGAGCACGGTGCGGATATTGGTCATGGTCAGATTCAGGATCGACAGTTCAAGATTGCTGACTTCGTAGGCGGCGCGCGCCGGATCGACAACCTGAATAAAGCAGACTGCATCAATGGTGACGTTGGCGTTGTCTTTAGAGATGATTTCCTGCGAAGGGATATCGAGCACCTGTTCCATCATATTGATTTTGCGACCAATACGATCCATGAACGGCACAAGCAAATTGAGGCCGGGCGCCAGGGTTTTGGTGTAGCGGCCAAAGCGCTCTACCGTCCACTGGTAACCTTGTGGAACAATTTTTACACCGGCCCACACGGTAACGAGTGCGAGCACAATGATGACGGGAATGACCGTTAACATATAACCTCCTGGCTGTCAGATTGTCGGGCCGAGTCGTTCGGCCCGTTTAACGCGCGGTACCGATCAGTACAGCAGCGAGTAAAGCTGGCGGCGATAGCGCGTGGCGAGGGTGTCGCCGGTGCCGAGTGCGGCCAAAATTTCCTGGAACATTTTACGCACCTGGCCGTCACCGACGCTGAGATCGCTTTTCAGGAAGCTGAATAACAACTCCAGCGCTTCCTCGTTGCGGCCAACCTGATGCAGCTGTAACGACAGTTTAGCAGCCAGTTCGGCATTGGTCGGATCGCTGGCTAACTGCTCCTGCAACAGCTGAATTTCTGGCGTATCGGCGGCCTGCTTTAACAGGTCGATTTGCGAAATCAGGCTCTGATAGCGCGTGTCCTGATCCTGCAGCGGCACCGCATCCAGCACGGTTTCTGCTTCGTCGCTGCGGTTCAGGGTGATCAACACTTCTGCCAGCAGGAAGCCAATTTCGCTGTTTTTGTTGCTCAGCTGCCAGGCGTCTTTCAGCAGCGGCAGCGCTTCCAGCGGTTTGCCTTCGTGCATCAATTGCATCGCCTGCTGCGCTTTAACTTCTTCTTCACGCGGCAACACTTTTTGCAGCAGAGCGCGAATTGCCTCTTCCGGCTGCGGTCCCTGGAAGCCGTCAACCGGCTGACCGTTCTGGAACAGATAAACGGTTGGGATCGAGCGCAGGCCAAACTGCGATGCCACCATCTGCTCTTTATCGCAATCCAGCTTCGCCAAAATAAACTGACCCGCATACTCCTGCGCCAGGCGATCCAGCACCGGCGTCAGTTCCAGACAGTGCTGACTGCGTTCGGACCAGAAATAAAACAGCACCGGCAGCTGCATCGACTGTTCTAAGGTCTGCTGCAGGTTGGATTCGTTGATGTCGATAATCAAAGCGTGTGACATGAATACGTCTCTTGTCAGAAAGTGTGTTGAGGATATGGGGGCAAGCTGCCCCGGTTCAAGTTTGATTCTGCGTTGCAGCTTAGTTGCTGCGCAAAATGCGATCCAGTATCCAACCTGGCAGCAGGCGTTTCAGCAGGCTCATCGCCCAGGCCACCAGCGTTACCGGATAGCGCAGGCGCGGATGTTTGCTCTCTAACGCGTGGCGCAGCTTCGGCAAAATCGCTTCCGGCGGCAGCGTGAAACGCGCGGCGATGCCCGGATTTTGTACCGGTTTATCCTGCTGGCCCTGATGCACGTTATCGGTGAAACGCGTGCTTATCGGGCCCGGTTCAATCAGGCTAACGCGCACGCCAGAGTCGCGCACTTCAAGACGCAGCGCATCGCTCCAGGCTTCCAGCGCCCATTTGCTGGCGGCATAGGCACCGCGCCCCGGCGTCGAGATCAGTCCCAGCACCGAGCTGGTATTGACGATGCGTCCGTTGCCGCTGGCTTGCAGCGCGGGCAGCAGGCGCATGGTCAGTTGATGAGTGCCAAACAGGTTGGTGGAAAATTGCTTCTCTAATTGCTGACGCGAAACGCTGCTGAGCGGCCCATATTGACCAAAACCGCCGTTGTTAAACAGCGCGTGCAGGCGATGATCGGTGAGTTCCAGCACGCGATCGGCGGCGGCATCGACGCTGGCGGCATCATCGAGATCGAGCTGCACGCCAATAAATCCTAATGCTTCCATGCGCGCCACATCGTCGGCGCGGCGACAGGCGGCCAGCACGCGATAGC
Organism: Pantoea sp. DY-17; assembly: GCF_019795975.1. Classification (NCBI taxonomy): domain Bacteria; kingdom Pseudomonadati; phylum Pseudomonadota; class Gammaproteobacteria; order Enterobacterales; family Erwiniaceae; genus Pantoea; species Pantoea sp. DY-17. The sequence goes on from NZ_JAIMIG010000001.1 coordinate 227,529, forward strand.
CGCGCGATAAAAGGTCATTTGCGGTGACCAAACCAATGCCGCTCGAGCAGCCGGTGATGAGAATTGTTTTTTGCATTTCTTTACCCGTTAAAAATCACACGCCTGCATTAATCATGCTTTACTAGCGGAGCCAGTTCGGTCGCCATCAGGTTGGCGATAAACGGCTGAGCATCCGGATTGGGGTGAATTCCATCCTGCTGCATCCACTCCGGCTTCAGGTAGACCTGCTCCATAAAGAAGGGCACCAGAGGAATGTCGTACTGCTGTGCCAGGCGCGGATAGATCGCGCTAAACGCTTCCGTATAACGACGTCCATAATTAGCCGGCAGACGAATCTGCATCAGCAGCGGCTGCGCTTTAGCGGCTTTCACTTCGTCGATCACTTTGGTCAGGTCCGCGGCGATATTCTGCGGCGGGAAACCACGCAGGCCATCGTTACCGCCCAATTCGATTAACACCCAGCGGGGTTGATGCTGTTTTAATAGGCCCGGTAAACGCGCCAGCCCTTGTCCTGCGGTATCTCCGCTGATGCTGGCGTTGACCACTTTGGGCTGCTGTTGCCACTCTTTATTTAGCAGGCTGGGCCAGGCCGCCGTGGCTGACATGCGATACCCGGCGCTCAGGCTGTCGCCCAACACCAGTAAGGTATCGGCGGCGGCGAGTCGGGACACCAGCAGAAGCAATAACAACAGGAAGGGATAATGCCAGCGGAAAACATTGTTGCAGTTCATCATCTTACTAAGTCCGTCGGTCAGGGAGAGCATCAGCTGACCATCCTTACCGGAGTTGAGCTGGTTGTCAAACCAGCTGAGACCCTCGCCCTGATTGGCGAGTCCGGCTCGGGCAAATCCACGCTGCTGGGCATTCTGGCCGGGCTGGACGACGGCAGCAGCGGCGAAGTGCATCTGCTTGGCCAGCCGCTGCACAGCATGAATGAAGAGCAGCGAGCGGCGCTGCGTGCGCGCGAAGTGGGCTTTGTGTTTCAATCCTTTATGCTGGTGCCGACACTGAATGCGCTGGAAAACGTGCAGTTGCCGGCGCTGCTGCGTGGCGACAGCGATCGCGAAAGTCGCCGCCAGGCGGTGGAACTGCTGACGGTGCTGGGCTTGAAAGATCGTCTTCACCACCTGCCGGCGCAACTTTCGGGCGGCGAGCAGCAGCGTGTGGCGCTGGCGCGTGCCTTTAGCGGCCGTCCCGGTTTGCTGTTTGCCGATGAACCCACCGGCAACCTCGACCGTAAAACCGGCGATCGTATCGCCGATCTGCTGTTCTCCCTCAACCGCGATTTTGCCACCACGCTGATTCTGGTGACGCACGATGAACAACTGGCGGCGCGCTGCGACCGTCGCTTACGGCTGCGCGACGGCAAGTTGTGGGAGGAGTCATGATTTGGCGCTGGTTCTGGCGCGAGTGGCGTTCGCCCTCGCTGCTGATTGTCTGGCTGGCGCTCACGCTTGCGGTGGCCTGCGTGCTGGCGCTGGGTTCGATCAGCGATCGCATGGAAAAAGGCTTAAGCCAGCAGAGCCGCGACTTTATGGCGGGCGATCGCACGCTGCGCACTACCGCGCCCGCGCCGGAAGCGTGGCTTAACAAAGCGCGTGACGAAGGGCTGTCGGTCAGCAGCCAGCTGCACTTTATGACCATGACTTTCGCGCAAGAGACGCCGCAGCTGGCGGACGTGAAGGCGGTGGATAACGCCTATCCGATGTTCGGCACGCTGCAAACCGACCCGCCGGGCTTACGTCCACAAGCGGGCACGGTGTTGGCCGCGCCGCGTTTGCTGGCGCTGCTGAATCTGAAAGTGGGCGACAGCGTGGATGTCGGCGACACCACGCTGCGCATTGCCGGGGAAGTGATTCAGGAGCCGGATGGCGGCTTCAATCCGTTCCAGACCGCGCCACGTCTGCTAATGAATCTGGCCGACGTGGAGAAAACCGGTGCGGTGCAGCCGGGCAGTCGTCTGAGCTGGCGCTATAAATTCTCCGGCGATCCGGCACCCCTGGCGCGCTATGACAGCTGGATCGCGCCGCAGCTAAAAGCCGATCAGCGCTGGATCAGCGTGGAGAATTCGGAAGATGCGCTGGGCCGCTCAATGCAGCGTGCGCAGCAGTTTTTACTGCTTTCCGCCTTGCTGACGCTGATGCTGGCGATTGCTGCGGTGACGGTGGCGATGAGTCATTACTGCCGCAGCCGCTACGATTTGGTGGCAGTGCTGAAAACGCTGGGCGCAACGCGCAAGGCGCTGCAGCGGCTGATTATCGGTCAATGGTTGGCGGTGCTGTTGCTGGCGGCGATTGTCGGGAGCGCCCTGGGGCAGGGCATTGAAGTGATTCTGCTGCTGATGCTGAAACCGGTGCTGCCGGGCGCGCTGCCTGCGGCGAGTTTCTGGCCGTGGCTGTGGGCGATCGGCGCGATGTTTGTGATTTCGCTGCTGGTGGGTTTGCGTCCGTATCGTTTGCTGATGGCGACGCAACCGCTGCGCGTACTGCGGCGGGATGCGGTGGCGAACGTCTGGCCGCTGCGATTCTATCTGCCGGCAATGGCGCTGGTGGTGATTGGCTTGCTGGCGCTGCTAATGGGCGGCAGCAAAATGCTGTGGGTGCTGCTGGCGGGCGTGGTGATGCTGGCGCTGCTGCTGGCGTTACTCGGCTGGGGCACCTTGCTGCTGCTGCGTCGGCTGGTGGTGCGCAATCTGGCGCTGCGCCTGGCGATCAACCGTCTGCTGCGTCAACCGGCGATGACACTCAGCCAGCTGGCGGCGTTTTCGCTGTCATTTATGCTGCTGGCGCTGCTGCTGGTGATGCGCGGCGATCTGCTGGATCGCTGGCAACAGCAACTGCCGCCGGACAGTCCGAACTATTTCCTGCTGAACATCACCCAAGAGCAGGTGCCGCAGGTACGCGACTTCCTGGCCGGACATCAGCTCAAGCCGGAAACCTTCTACCCGATTGTGCGTGCACGTCTCACCGAGCTAAACGGCAAAGAGGCTGATCCCCAGCTGGATAACGCGCTGAATCGCGAACTCAATCTGACGTGGCAAGCGGAGCGTCCGGATCACAATCCGTTGATATCCGGCAACTGGCCGCCGCAGGCCGGTGAAGTGTCAATGGAGGTGGAGCTGGCGGATCGTCTGGGCGTGAAGCTCGGCGATACCTTAACCTTCAGCGGCGATACCCAGCAGTTCAGCGCCAAAATCACCAGCTTACGCAAGGTGGATTGGGAGAGTCTGCGGCCGAACTTCTTCTTTATCTTCCCACCGGGCGCGCTCGATCAACAGCCACAAACCTGGCTGACCAGCTTCCGTATGGAGAGCAATCCGGCGCTGCTGGCGCAGCTTAATCGTGCATTCCCGACGCTGAGCCTGCTGGATATCGGCAGCATGATGCGCCAGATCGGTCAGGTGCTGACGCAGGTGAGCCAGGCGCTGGAAGTGATGGTGGTGCTGGTAACGGTGTGCGGCTTGCTGCTGTTGCTGGCGCAGATCCAGGTTGGCATGCGTCAGCGTCGGCAGGAGCTGGTGGTCTATCGCACGTTGGGTGCCAGTAAACGCCTGCTGCGCGGCACCTTATGGTGTGAGTTTGCGCTGCTTGGCGTGGTGTCGGGGATTGCGGCGGCGCTGGGCGCGGAAGCGGCGCTGTGGGGCTTGCAGCGCAAGATCTTCGATTTCCCGTGGCAGCCAGACTGGACGTTGTGGATCGCCTTGCCGATCGGCGGTGCGCTGCTGCTCTCGCTGTGCGGTGCCTGGTTGGGGATTCGGCTGTTAAAACAGAAGGCGCTGTTCAGAAGCTTCAGTGCCGGATAAGCAAAACGATTTGTCTTAAATTTAAGTTCTGGTCTGCGTGAGTCGACTCATGAAAGCAGACCAGACTTATTTAAGGCTAAACATGTCATCTCCACTTATCGTCAAATCCGTTGTTGAAATCGGCTGCTGTAAAGTCTGCCAGGGCGAGGCCACGCTGTATGGTGTGACCGATTTCAATACCATCTGTCATTCGGAAAATGCCAGTCGTTACACTTATCCGCTCACCGGCGTGGCGATTTATTATCATCAATGCCAGACCTGTGGTTTGGTGTATACCCACGCATGCGATGACTGGACGCCAGCGGATTATGCACAGCATATGTATAACGAGGCTTACGGGCAGTTTGATCCTAACTATGAGATCAATCGACCGATGAGAAATCGCGATCTGATTTTGACGTTATTCAAAAAATATCACGGCAAAAAAATGCTGGATTACGGTGGAGGCACCGGCACGCTGGCGCGCTTAATGCAGGAAGTGGGCATTGATATGGTGGCGTGGGATCCGTTTGTGCCCGGCGATTATCCAGAACTGAATTCTTATGAATTTATGACCAGTTTTGAGGTGTTTGAGCATACGCCGGATCCGCATAAAACGCTGGCAGAAGTGTCAGGTTTTTTGAAAAAAGGCGGAGTGTTTTTCTTCAGCACCGCGACCACTGACGAAGTGAGTCATTTGGGGATGACTGACTGGTATATTGCGCCGCGCACCGGTCATATTACGATTCATTCGGAAGCGTCGCTGAATGCATTGTTCAGTGCGCATGGGTTCCAGATTACGCATCTGAATCGCTGGAGCCATGTGGCGATGAAGATGGTGGGGTAAGGGGAGTTCTGAGCGGGCTGATGCCCTCACCCCGGCCCTCTCCCAGAGGGAGAGGGAGATGTTGGCGCGATCGGTTCCCTCTCCCAATGGGAGAGGGCTAGGGTGAGGGGAAAAACAGCTGAACTACAGCTTCTCAACCGCCCACGCAATCCCGCTTGCATACGCTTCCGGCAGCAGCGGCACCAGCGCATTCAAGGCTGACGCCAGACGCGCGTGATCGCTATCGGTGAGATTAAGATGCCCAACCTTGCGGCCTTCACGCACCTCTTTGTCGTACCAATGCAGATGCACCAGCGGCTGCTGCAGCCACGCCAGATTCACCTCAGTACCAATCAGATTCACCATCACCGACGGCGCAAACACCACCGGCTTTGGCAGCGCCAGGCCCAAAACCGCGCGCAGATGCAGTTCGAACTGGCTGATTGACGCGCCATTCTGCGTCCAGTGGCCGCTGTTGTGCACGCGCGGTGCCAGCTCGTTGATCAGTAAACCTTCTGGCGTAATGAAACACTCCATCGCCATCACGCCGACGTAGTTCAGCTCATGCATGATGGCGCTGAGCATCGCTTCCGCCTGCTGTTGTTGTGCGGTATCAGCCTGCGGGAACGCCACGCTGGTGCGCAGAATGCCATCCTGATGCAGGTTGTGCGTCAGCGGATAAAACACCGTGCTGCCATCGTGCCCACGCGCACCGACCAGCGACACTTCGCCGCTGAAGTTAATGCCTTGCTCAACGATGCATTCGCCGTAGCATTCATCCGGTAGCGCGTCGGTTTCATGGGCGCGCAAACGCCACTGGCCACGGCCGTCATAGCCGCCGGTACGACGCTTTACAATCGCCAGTTCGCCAAGCGAGTTGAACACATTTGGCCACTCGGCTTTATCGGCCAGCAGCTGCCACGGCGCGGTAGCGAGGTTCAGCTGATCCAGCAGCTGTTTTTGCGTCAGGCGATCGGCCAGACGCGGGAAAATATCGCGATTCACAAAGGCCGGATGGCTCGCCAGTTCGCGGGTTAACGCGGTTTCCGGCCAGCGCTCGATCTCAGCGGTGATCACGCTTTCGGCGATCGGCAGCGCAGAAGGTTCTGCATCCAGGCCCACCGGATACACCGCGATGCCGAGCGGTTCACCCGCCTGGCGCAGCATGCGGCCTAACTGACCATTTCCTAATACGCAAACCGGCTTCATACGTCCTCCCGCGGATCCGGGTTGTTCAGCACTTCATCAGTTTGCGTTTGACGCCAGTTAGCGATGCGCGTTGACAGCGCGCTGTCGTGGATCGCCAGAATCTGTGCCGCCAGCAGGGCGGCGTTGGCAGCACCGGCTTTACCAATTGCCAGCGTACCCACCGGAATGCCGCGCGGCATCTGCACGATGGAGTAGAGGCTATCGACGCCGCTCAGCGCCGCACTTTGCACGGGCACGCCCAGCACCGGCACCAGCGTTTTCGCGGCCAGCATGCCCGGCAAATGGGCAGCACCGCCGGCACCGGCGATGATCACCTGAAAACCGTTGTCGGCGGCGGTTTCCGCGAAGCTGAACAGTTTGTCGGGCGTACGGTGAGCTGAGACCACTTCAACGTGGAAGGGAACATCCAGGCTGTTAAGAATTTCCTCGGCGAACTGCATGGTAGCCCAGTCACTTTTGGAACCCATGACAATGGCGATACGGGCCGGGGCGGCGTTGGATGACATGCGGTCAACTCCTGTGAATATGCAAACGAACCTGGCCGGGCGGGCAGGCGAAGAAGGGCACAGAGAATAGCATGAGATGGCAGCAAGGAAAACGGTTGCGTAGGCGGAAAACGGGCATTGATGCCCGGATTTCAGAAGGGGAATTCGATCAGGCTTACGCCGCTGGCATCGAGCTGAATCATCGATCCGTTCTCATGCCAGGCACCCAGCACCGCGCGCTGGGCGTTTTTGCCGTGCAGCGGGAAGGCGTGAATGGCGGGACGATGCGTGTGGCCGTGAATCAGAATCGCCACCTGTTGGCGCGTCATCGCGGCTTCCACCGCGGACTGATTGACGTCCATGATGCTGACTGATTTATGCTGATTCGCCTGCTTGCTGCCATTGCGCATGCGCGCGGCAATGCGCATGCGCAGACGCAGCGGCAACGTGAGGAACAGACGCTGCAACCAGCGCTGATGCACTTTGGCGCGGAAGCGCTGATAGCCTTCATCGTCGGTGCACAAGGTATCGCCGTGCATGATCAACACACGATGTCCGTAGCGATCGAGCACTTTCTCTTCCGGCAGCAGCGCCATGCCGCTGGCACGCGCAAAACGCTGGCCGAGCAGGAAGTCGCGGTTACCGTGAATAAAGAACTTCGGCACTGGCAGCGCCTTGAGCGCCGCAGCGATTTGCTGATGCAGCGGATTAGGATCGTCGTCGCCGATCCAGGCTTCAAACAGATCGCCGAGGATGTAAAGCGCATCGCACGTGCGCGCTTCTCCCTGCAAAAAATGCAGAAAACCGGCAGTAATTGCCGGTTCTTCATGACACAGATGCAGATCTGCGATAAACAGCGTGCGCGACATTACTCGCTAACAGTCACTTTCTGGATGACAACATCTTCAACCGGAACGTCCTGATGCATGCCGCTGCGGCCGGTTTTCACCGCTTTGATTTTCTCAACCACGTCCATGCCTTCAACCACTTCAGCGAACACGCAGTAACCCCAGCCTTGCAGGCTTTCGTCACGGAAATTCAGGAAGTCGTTGTCTGCCACGTTGATAAAGAACTGGGCTGTTGCAGAGTGTGGCGCCTGAGTACGCGCCATCGCCAGGGTGCCTTTGGTGTTTTTCAGGCCGTTGTTCGCTTCGTTGCGGATGTCTGCTTTGGTATCTTTCTGCTTCATGCCAGGCTCAAAACCGCCGCCCTGAATCATGAAACCGTTGATTACGCGATGGAAGATAGTGTTATCGTAAAAACCTTCCGCGCAGTATTCCAGGAAGTTCTTCACGGTAGCCGGCGCTTTGTCATCGAAAGTTTTGATTACGATATCGCCATGGTTCGTCTGGAAAGTGACCATTATTTTCTTCCTGTCAAGGTTGTCGTCAGTATCAACTGCCACGCCTGTAAGGCGGCGGGGCATTTTTGTAGACGCTTCTTATATCACAATTTCCAATAACGCGTCAGTAACCGGACGGCAGTTGGCAACCGAGCGATGCACAAGTCAGAAAAATACGGCACAATAACCGGCTACGCTGCAAGGGCGTATCCCGCAAACGTCACTAACGGAACCATTCAATGTTGAAGATCTATAACACCCTGAGTCGACAGAAAGAGGAATTTAAACCTATCCACGCCGGTGAAATCGGTATGTACGTGTGTGGTATCACGGTTTACGACCTCTGTCATATCGGCCATGGGCGTACATTTGTGGCATTCGACGTGGTGGCGCGTTATCTGCGTTACGTGGGCTATCAGCTGAAGTATGTGCGTAACATCACCGATATCGATGACAAAATCATCAAACGTGCCAATCAAAACGGGGAAAGCATCGAAACGCTGACCAACCGCATGATCGCCGAGATGCACAACGATTTCGCTGCGCTCGGCATTTTGCCGCCGGATCTGGAGCCGCGCGCCACCCGCCATATCGATGAAATCATCGAGCTGGTTGGCAGGCTGATTGAGCGTAAGCACGCGTACGTGGCGGACAACGGCGACGTGATGTTCGATGTGATGAGCGACAAAGAGTACGGCGTGCTGTCGCGTCAGGATCTGGAGCAGCTGCAGGCCGGCGCGCGCGTCGAAGTGGCGGATGTGAAGCGCAATCCGATGGACTTCGTATTGTGGAAGATGTCTAAAGCCGACGAACCGGCGTGGAACTCGCCGTGGGGCAACGGCCGTCCCGGCTGGCACATCGAGTGTTCGGCGATGAACTGCAAACAGCTCGGCACCCATTTCGACATTCACGGCGGCGGTTCGGACCTGATGTTCCCGCACCATGAAAACGAAGTGGCGCAATCCACCTGTGCGCACGATGGCCCGTATGTAAATTACTGGATGCACTCCGGCATGGTGATGGTTGACCGCGAGAAGATGTCGAAATCGCTGGATAACTTCTTCACCGTGCGCGATGTGTTGCAGCACTACGATGCCGAAACCGTGCGTTACTTCCTGATGTCGGGCCACTATCGCAGCCAGCTCAATTACGGCGAAGATAACCTCAATCAGGCGCGTGCGGCGCTCGAGCGCTTGTACACCGCGCTGCGTCATACCGATGCCAGCGCCACGGCGGCGGGTGGCGAAGAGTTTGAAGCGCGTTTCCGTACCGCGATGGATGACGACTTCAACACGCCGGAAGCCTATTCGGTGTTGTTTGATATGGCGCGTGAAGTGAATCGTCTGAAGACCGAAGACAAAGCCTCCGCTGATGCGCTGGCGGCGAAACTGCGCCAGATCGCTAACGTGCTCGGCATTCTGCAGCAGGATCCCGAGCAGTTCCTGCAAAGCGGAGCGCAGGTGAATAACGATGAAGTGGCGGAAATCGAGCATTGGGTGAAAGCCCGTTCCGACGCGCGTGCAGCCAAAGATTGGGCGCAGGCGGATGTGGCGCGCGATAAGCTCAATGAGTTGGGCGTGATCGTTGAGGATGGGCCGCAAGGTTCCAGCTGGCGACGCAAATAACCGGAGAGGGCGAGAAATCGCCCTTTTTTATTGATGGCGATTGAACATATTCATATTCACGGCTTCCGATCGGTGCGCGACCTGACGCTACCGCTGCAACAGCTCAACGTGGTGAGCGGCCCCAACGGCTGCGGCAAATCTAACCTGTATAAAGCGGTGCGATTGCTACACGAAGCGGCGAGCGGACGTTTAGCGCTGGCGCTGGCGGAAGAGGGCGGCATCCAGAAAGCGATGTGGGCGGGCGGATTACGGCGCGGCGATCGTCGCCACGATCCTAAACGTCTGGCGCTCGCGGTGGTGATGGATGATATGGATTATCAGCTTGATATCGGTTTTCCTGAGCCGTTAGCCACCAGCATGTTTAACCTCGATCCGCTGGTGAAAGAGGAGCGTATATGGATGAGCGGCCAGCGTCGGCGTCCTTCCTCCTGCATCCTGCAGCGGCAAAATCAAACCGCTTTCCTGCACAACGTTGAGGGCGAACGCGTTGCTTATCCTGCGGTGCTGCATCCGGAAGAGTCGCTGTTTGGGCAGCTTGGCGAGCCGCACCTTTATCCCGAGCTTTCCCAGGTACGTGAAAGGCTGCGCCAGTGGCGTTTCTATCATGAGTTTGCGGTGTGGCCCGGTTCGCCGATTCGTGCGCCGCAGATTGGCGTGCGCGCGCCGGTACTGAGCCACGATGGCAGCAATTTGGCCGCAGCCTGGGCTACGATTGTTGAACGCGGTCATTCCGAATTACTGCTTGAGGTAATGGCCGAAGCCTTCCCGGACACGGAATTTCACGTTGACGTGCAGAACGGGCGTTTTCAGATGCTGATGTCACGGCGGGGAATTTTGCGTCCGCTGGAGAGCGCCGAGTTCTCGGATGGCACGCTGCGCTTTCTCTGCTTAGTGGTGGCGCTGCTCAGCCCGCGGCCGCCAGCGTTTATGGCGCTGAACGAACCGGAGAACAGTTTGCATGAAGATTTGTTGCCTGCATTAGCACGACTGATCGCCGAAGCCAGCCAGTTTAGCCAACTGTGGATCACCAGCCATTCACCGAAACTGGCGACGCTGATTGCGCAGCATACGGCGGTGAATCATATCGAACTTGAGCAAATTGAAGGGGAAACTCGGGTGGTGGGGGAAGAGCGGATTTAGGCGTCCCGATTGGGACGCCTAAAGGTCAGGCAACAACCGTAATCTTAAAGCCCGCAAACTCGACCTTCTGGCCTTCAACAATCTTGCAGCGCTTACGCGTTTCAACTGCGCCATCGACGCGCACTTCGCCTTCCGCAATCACCGCTTTCGCCTGCGCACCGCTTTGCACCCAACCTTCGAGTTTCAGCAGGTCGCACAAATCTACGTGGGCATGTTTACCGAGAGAAAAACTGGCCATTATGCCTCCTCAATGTCGTGAAATTCTTCACACGCCGTTAGCGTGTTTTGGATCAGTGTCGCGACCGTCATTGGACCGACGCCGCCTGGAACCGGCGTGATGTACGAGGCGCGCTCAGCAGCGGCTTCGAACTCGACATCGCCCACCACTTTGCCGCTGTCGAGACGATTGATACCCACATCAATCACTACCGCGCCCGGCTTGATCCAGTCGCCCGGAATAAAGCCCGGCTTGCCAACCGCCACCACCAGCAGATCGGCGTGCTCAACGTGATGACGCAGATCTTTGGTGAAACGGTGCGTCACGGTGGTGGTACAACCGGCGAGCAGCAGCTCCATGCTCATCGGACGGCCAACGATATTCGATGCGCCAACCACCACGGCGTTCAGGCCGTAAGTATCGATATTGTAGCGCTCCAGCAAAGTGACGATGCCGCGCGGCGTACAAGGGCGCAGCTTGGGCGCGCGCTGGCACAGACGACCGACGTTGTATGGATGGAAACCATCCACATCTTTGTCCGGCACGATGCGCTCCAGCACTTTGACATTATCGATGCCGGCTGGCAGCGGCAGCTGCACCAGAATGCCGTCGATATCGTTGTCGTTGTTGAGCGTATCAATCAGCTCCAGCAGCTCGGCTTCGCTGGTGGTGGCGGGCAGATCGTAGGAGCGGGAGATGAAGCCCACTTCATCACAAGCACGACGTTTGCTGGCGACATAGATCTGCGAAGCCGGGTTTTCACCCACCAGCACAACTGCCAAACCGGGCGCTCGTTTACCGGCCGCCAGACGCTGCTGTACTTTTTCGGCAACCTCAAGGCGCACCTGCTGCGCAATCGTTTTACCGTCAATAATTTTTGCTGCCATCAGAGAGGAAATCCATCTGTAGAGGGTTAGATCGGGGATGGCGCCTATTCTGTCAGAAGCGCGTGCGGCTGTCAGGTAGAGATTCGCCATCAACGCCGCTTTCCCGATTTTTCGCCGTGGCGCCCGCCCGCGTTAGCGCTTATGATGCCGGGCAGTGAATGAGATGGATGACGTGATGATTTGGTTAATTCTCGCCACGCTGGCGGTGGTGTTCGTGGTAGGTTTTCAGCTGCTGACGGCCAGCTCGCGCCATGCGGTGCAGGCGCTCAATAAACGGTTGCAACTGCCGCCGGTGCATATCGAATCGATGCTGTCGCTGATGGGCAAAGAGGCGGCAAAAGAGTTTACCGATTACATCGCGGGCGATAACGACACGCATCTGCATAATGGCGCGGCGGTGCTGCTGATTTGGCAGGTGCTGATTGTTGATGGCAGCGACGAAAATATTCAGCGCTGGCATGGCATTTTGAGCCGGGCGGGGTTTTCAGCGTTGATATCGAGGCAACAGCTGTTGCTGGCGTTGGGGTTCTTGCGCCAGCTGGAGCCAGACAGCCAGGAACTGCATGCGCTGCGCGACCAGTACAATGCGCACTTCACGCAGCAAGGGATTGAGCTGGAAGGCGAAACGGAGCAGGGCGGGAATCTAGTGTCGATGAGCGAATGGCGCAAGCGGCATTAAGGGGTTTTGGTTAATCTGGCAGCACTCCGCTTCTGTTCAAGGGCAAAAACGTTGACGCGCGAGCCGCTGGACGTATAATCCGACCCCATCACTATGCGCCCTTAGCTCAGTTGGATAGAGCACCGGCCTTCTAAGCCGTAGGTCACAGGTTCGAATCCTGTAGGGCGTACCATACAAATCAACGAGTTATCACTCTACTCCCGCTTTCAAATTTTCCCCATGGGACAGATTTGGGGCACGACTGCCAAAAATCGCGTCAATTTGCCTCGTATGCTCCGTTTAATGGTTCGGTGCCAGGTGAGCTTATAGCTGCACCATTTCGATGCTTTCCCTGCCACCCATTTCCTGCAATGACGACACAAGTATGTGACAAATTAATTTTATAGAAACTTTAAGTAAGATTGTAAGTTTCTTCCGGGAGTTAAATAAACGCCGCGAAGTACCTGAATCACAGCATGCTTCAATGGGGAGAATCATTCTGGCTTCAAAGTAATATGCAGAGTGATCTTGGCCGATTAGATAGAGTATGCAATTGTAAAATAACTCTATTTTGTACTGGCTGTTTTCGGCAGGCGTGTTCTGGTGAACTGAGCACGCCTTTGAAGTACTTTATTGAGTAAGAATTATATTTACTGGAGTAGGAGAAATGATGTTCAAATATTCACGTGAACTGGATAGCCCAAGGCCCGCAATGCTTTATTAGTTCTGCCATTTCTGGGAGGTGTATCATCAGGTCTGGCCCAGCCAACAACTTCAGCAATGGAGTTAATACCGTAATGCTGGAATTTATATTCCTCATCTTTACCTGCCTGATAGATCCTTTCCCACATCAAAGAAGGCTTTCCACCGTAGAGCACATAGTTGAGTAATTCGGAAATAGTCATACCTTTTTGATTGTTTTGGCCCATGATCCATTTTGTAAATAAAAGAGCACGCTCTTCCTTATTTAAGAATGTTTTGGCAGAAAGGCCAAATGTGTCAGCACTCATTTTTATTACATGGTCCATCGTTGCATGCGTATAGCCGAATATTTTATGAAGCTTGTCCTCAGTCAACGAGCTAATGCTGTTTTTTGATAAGTGTTTCCGAATATAGGGAGCATAGATCACAAGGTGAATATCCTCATTAGATGGAGGAACTGATTGGCTTTTCCACCAGGATAGCATGCTCATCAATGCAGCTTGTGGGTTTTTACTGTTAGTATGATAAAAATCCTCAAAAGGATAAGTATTATCTTGCTGATGAACTTGCTTATAATAATATGCATGTAAAAACTGATCGGTTTGCCAGAACTTTGGAGTATCTTCTGACACCCATATAGGCCTGTAATCATTAATCTGGCTTGAGATATTCTGAATGATTGAAAGCGTGCCTTCCCATTCCTTATGAAAACTCTCTTTTCTTTTATCTTTAATTTTTTTGTTATCAATAAAGTTTACACCGCCCCATTCAGGTACTTTTCGTTTTTTGATAAGTTCTTGCTCTTTTTTATCTAACTCGAGTTTTGATTTTAATAATTGTCTTTGTTCATTAATAATATCGTCACGGAGATCAACGCAACAGTTAAGAGACGCTAAGTTATCGAAGAATTCCTCAAGTTGCTCAATTAGATTAGAACTGTATAAATCACTCTCAGTGAAGAAGATACCAGCTTCTATGTTTGTATGCCATGCACGATCGGTTAAGTTAGCCGATCCAATGTATGCGCCATAACCCTTCCACCAGATGACTTTACTGTGAAGACGATCCGGAACAAGTTTGCAGAAGATCTTATTTTTTGTATTAGCAAGAAATTTTGCCAGAAGAGAGGGAGATACAGGGACAGTGTGATCATATCGCATCCAGATATCAAGGCGATGATGGTTTTTTAGACAGTGGCCAAGTAGCGCAGTTTTATCATCACCATATGCTATTGCTGCAACGACACCGTCAATTTCGCAATCCGGAGGGGGTAAAAAAGAACTAAAAAACTGTTTGTTCAATCCATTTGCAATTAGTTTCATTATTATCTAACCGTACATCATTCCAGATGAAAAGAGAGATTGGTGAATATAGTTCAAAAAAATAAACAAGAAAAGACTGATAGATTATTTAACTGAGGAGTATGACCCACTCCTCGATATATTCAATTTACTCCCAACGCTTTATACACTGCATCCACCGGATCAGCGTAAAAACTCACCTGAAACTTGGTAAACAACTCAGTTGGTACTGTTGGGATATCCATAGCTGATGCCATCGGCAGCAGTACGCGCTTAGCCCCACTATCGAATGCTACTTGTAGACATGCTGCCAGATCCTGCACTGGTTTAATCACGCCTCCCAGTGTCATGCTACCCAAGACGACCATTTGTTCCTGTACGGGCTTAGCCAGCAGCATAGAGCAAAAGGCAATCAACGATGCAAGGCTGGTGGTTGTACTTGGCCCGGTGTTGTGAAGTTCTACCACATGCAGATGATATTCATGTTCAGAGAATTTTGCTGCTGCACTGATACGGCTCAAGTTGCCTTTGAAATAGTCGAAACCAACTCGAACAGCTTCTTTCGCTGCAGTATTCGATCCCAAGCCTGAAACGGCATGTTTACCATTTCCCGCCATCATTTGGGTTTCAAACCGGTATAGGCCAGTCATCCCTGAGTCTGCCTGAGTAACCAAATGGACTACACCAGGTTTTTGCATCCCCGCAGGAATCAGTTCACTTCCGCCTTGTTCTGGAACACTGACAAAAAACTCTTCCAAGGATTCGTTATCGATATAACTGAAGTTCACATCAAAGAACTCGAGGCCGCCAATTTTTTTGAGCTGTTCTTTCACCCGGCGTCGTACTTCCATCGCATACGTTAGGCATACGCGTACATCTTCTTTAACGTAAGCACCATCAGGATGCATTAATTTCAAAAGACCAGAGACGGTACGACGTACTGCAATCACATCACGCTGGTTAAGGTTGTTGCCCAACTTGAAGAATTTATCAATCGCGTCTGAGAAGCTACGTTTACGCATTTCACGCATGTACTCGGCGAGATAATCAGTGATCAAACCGTAGCGGTTAGTGAAAAATTCCGGGCGCATTTTGGGAATTTCCCAGCCAGGAATATAGGCGTGGAAGCGATCAAAAAATGCAGTATCGATCATTGCATCCGGGAACGGCGCGAGCAAATGGCTAGTTTTCACAAGCGTATCGATGCTCTGATTGATATTGCCGACAAACACCATAGAGGCTTTTCCTTCGATGGAGTCACGTCCGCGAGAGAAAGAGCCGGACGCCATGTAATCCTTCATGATCTGCACACCATCTTTGTCTTTGAAGGTGATCCCTGCTACTTCATCGAATGCCACCACGTCCCACATGCCGACCAAACCAATCTGACGGCTGGCCATATTGTAAAACAGGTTAGCCACGGTGGTTTGCCCACCAGAAACCAGTAATGAATTCGGTGAGCACTCCTTATAGACGTGGCTTTTACCGGTTCCACGCGGTCCGAGTTCGCAGACGTTATAGTTGTTCTCCACAAACGGGATCATGCGTGCAATCAGATGCCATTTAGTGCGCGACTCAATATTAGCAGGCTCCATCCCTACAGAGCGCAGCAGCACGTCAATCCACTGGTCCCGATCAAATTGCTTGCGCGCCTCAAAGACTTCTTCCATATCCATGCTCGGCATCTGAATAGGTTTTAGCGTCATTAGTGAGAACGGAGATGTTTTTTGTCCTTCCTCGTAGAAATAGTTCACGGTGATCATGCACCAGATACCACCCATTAGTAGCTTCTCGTTATCTTTAACCATCTGCGATGGTACCAGGGCATCCTTAATGCCCAAGTTAGATAGCTGAGCCTCGTAAACGTCTTTCTTTTGATTTAGCTTTACGGTGACTTTGTCGATGATTTTGTACGAACCACGTTCACGGATCAGAGATTTTATTTTTTCCGCTTCATCGGGACGAACGTAGTTATCAGAGAGAATGCGTTTAACGGACTGTAAGCCCTGCTCAATTACTTCATCATCATCCGAAGCACAATACATTCCGAGTAAATACTCCAGCACATAGACCGGAACATTCGCCCCTTCTTTAAGTTGTTTAGTCAGGTCTTTACGCACTACGCGACCACGAAAGTGCTGATTCAATAATGAATCCAGGTCCTGAGCCAATGCAGAGGCCATTTCCATGTTATTAGCCGAGTTATCCTGCTGTTGCATAACGCCTCACTTAAAAGAAGTCATCCTGGAAGGCCAGATCGATCGTAATCGGGTAGCGTCCATACTCTGTTGCGCTGTCCGCATTCTCCAGGATCAGAACATATTTGTTTTTACGATTGAATGCAGTGCCCATGAGTTTCATAGTCACATCGCGGGTGCGTTTACCCATATCGTCATTGTCGCTATCGAAGCAAACCGTTTCCGTTCCGGAGACAACCTGATTATTTTCATCAACGATAAAGATATTCAGCGTGCGCGGTTCATTGAGCTCGTCCACCGCCGTCGTCTGGATAAAGCCGATTTTATCAATGCTATTAACCAGTTTTATTACGTGGTCCCGTGCAACAACTGACACTGGTTGGCGCTGTGGTTGTTTCTCGGCTGCTTTTTTCTCTAGCGTGCGAATCTTCAAGACGGGAACACACACTTCCTGCAACATGGCACCGCCATGAACGAAACGCGCACCACCTACAAAGTGGAAACGCTGTACCCCTTTGGGTAAAAGGAATTCACTCTCATCGCTTGCGCCTGCGGTATCTGCCAGTTTGCCGTGCCAGCAAAACTCACTTTCAGGCAGCTGATGCCCAATAATGAATCGCTTATTCGCTTCAATCGCATTTGAGGCTTTACTCTCCAACTTCGTTTTATCTTGCTCCACCAGCGCCTGTTGTTGGAACAGGAACCCATGATCGGCAGTGACAAAAATTCGGCTGGCATTAAATCGGTTACGTAAACGTGAGACCAGATCTTTTAGCTCAGTGATGGTACTTCGGCAGGCCTCAAACGTTTTATCTTCTGTTGCAGCCTTATCACCAATGGCATCAATAGTGTCGTGCCAGATATATACCACTGAGGCGTTGCGGATTTGATCGTTCACTTCCTGGTTGTTGGCGTTCTGCAAGTCCTTCGCTTTAAGCGCAACACCATTTACCTTTGCCAGGATAGCGGCGCGTTTTTCAAAACCGGAGGTAGACATCCCATCGGCATATACTACGCCGGAATTGTCAGGCAGATAACTCAACGACTCATGAGGCAACAATGCCGCCATACCTAGCTGCGTGTAGCTCGGCAATACTCCGGTCTGGGAGCGCAATTCGGCACTGAAATGCTTATCATGATTGATATGTCTGCCCAGCTCTTCCGCCACTTCGTAGCGCAGTGCATCCGAGATCACGACAAATACGCGTTTCACCTGAGAGGTGTCGAACTGACGTTTAACATTATCTTTATAAAAATTATGCTGCAGGGGTATGCCGCTAAAATGCCAGCCCTGCATACGGTTTTCCGCTTCCAGTAGTTTGTTCCAGCCACGACTCAGCTCGGCCAGATACCAGTTGCTGTACAACTCTTCAATGAATTTATCCAGTTCATGCAAGATCATCGCCCCTTTGCTATGCACCGGTGCGGCATATTCATTGAACAAACGATAGGTCTGATCGAAGCGATAAATTTCGTCGCAGTAGGCCGTCCAGAACGCGCCAGTATCAGGGAAATTAAACCCGTCGGTATAACGGTTACGCAAATTCAGCAAACGCTCAGCTTGGCGGATAGCATTCCAGATGGATAGATACACTGGCTGCGTCTGGCTCCAGTATTTCGCACTGCGCTCTGACACCAGTACTTTAAACGCGTCCCTGTCCAGGGTCGTGCTTTCTTCCTGTAGTTGAGTCACCAGGCCACGGATAATCAATTGCTCGATAGCTTCGAAGGTGTCACATTTTGCCAGCGCATACGGCGAGCTGTAGTTGTAATGCTCTTTCGGCTGCAGTGTCTGCTGAAGATCGGCTGCACAATAATCGTATTCTGTTTTATAACGACGATCGTTACGCCACGCCCCCATAAAGGCCAAGGCAGAGGCACGACCTGCGGCAGTAGTCAGCACATTTTTACTTAACCACTCACGATGCGCTTCATCACCCTGCGCCCAGAGATCGGTACAGAACAGTTTCAGCAGCAGGTTTTCCAGCGTCGGCACTTCTGCCTGGTATCCCAGTTCTAGACTAAGGACTTCCCAGAGGACCTTATCCAGCCCCAGCTTTTTCAGCACAGCAAAAGTATTTTCCAGAGCACTATCATCCTGCTGGCTTGCGGCAACGAATTGTTGGATCAGAGCAAACAGGATCTCTTTGGTTTCAAAGGTGCTGGCTCCGGCAACCACTGCCAGCATCTTCTTATCAAGGGATTTTTCTGTTTCGCGTTCTGTAACCCAGCCTTTAAGTAACTGAGTACGTTTGACGGTAAAGAAAGCTTTGCGAAGCTGAACATGTTCACGCAACCCTAGTTGTGGGATGCCCAATGAGTTCAGCGTGATCGAGGCATAGTCAGCGTGGAATTCGGTGCTATAGAGGCGGATATCCAGTAGCCAGTCCTGCTCGCGGGTGGGAACTTCACTGGTAAAATAGAGTAAAAATTTCTGTGTTGGCTCGTCGATTTCGATTCTTTTTTTTGTGGCGAGCACAGAAACGCCGCGCATATCCAGCAGCGAGGCGTCGTCAAGATCCAGCTCAATGAGCGAATCGATGAAGCGTTGTTCCGGGTCGTGCCAGAAGACGATGCGATTGTCGGTAAACTTCTGACGAAGGCCTGATTCCAGTTCTTTAAATTGCATAATTAGTTTTCTTCTGGGTTTAAATCCATGCGTTGCCAGACAAATGCCAGATCTGCTGGGACTGGCATTTCTCGGAATAAATCTTCCACTGAAATAGTACTTTGAATGGCAAACAGCTGCCTAAATGCAGGGGTCACGATTGCCTTAAAAAATTTTTTGCCATGAACTACGGTGCGCAGGTTTTCATCATCAGTCTGCCCCTGAATTGCGGCCAGTTTTTCCTGATATCTCAGCCAGAGTCCTTGAGGCTCAAGATGACTATGCCAACTAGCGCACTATGCCCGAAAACCCTGCTCGTCAACAACCAGCTCAGGGTCGAGAAGGTCGCGGTTGAAACCAAGTAACCGCAGTTCATCCCAGAGTGGGTTAATAATTGCCCACAGAGCGCCAAACTGAACCCAGCGCTCAAGATTCTCAGTAATTGGCGTAGCAATAGACAGGATTGCTGCTTCTCGTTCATCCGGGAGCTTTGCTCTTTGCTTATGTGGCAAGCAATGCCAAAGTTCGCTCGGGACAACAACATAGTTTTCAATGCAGAACCTTGGCAAAACTAACAGATTAGGAAGTTGCTGCTGCCTCTGGCTAAGTTGAGCATTATCCCACTCATCTCTATCAACAATACCCAGCCATGTAGGCTGCGCTGTAAGGATATCTACAACGTTACGTTTACCGCCAACTTCAGCAAGAACCCATTTCGTTTCCCACTGGGGATCAACCTTTTTTAAGAGCTGAGTAAAAATAAGCTCGTCCGTTTTACCTTCAACGATTAACGCTTTTTTTCCTTCGGTGATCTTTGTCTCAAGTATGGTCTTGATATGCCACTCAAACTCCTTCATTTCTCATCACCCTTTTCAACCGAAAGAGGATAACGGAGTCCTAAACTTTCATAGCGTTGCCAAACATCGGTAGCATGAGAAGTCAAAATAAGCTGTCCCTGCATTTTCTGGATAATGTTTTCCAGTGTCGCAAGCAGTGGCGAAACCAAAGAAGGATGAAGATGTAGATCCGGTTCGTCGATTAATACAACACCACCCGGTTGAAGCCAGCGTTGAACCATGAAGAGCATGATCAAAACCTGGTGCTCTCCAGAACTCAGTTCATCCAGCGTATGAGTGTCACCGTTAGCCAGCCTGACCTGCTGGCGCTGCCCAGGATGAATGTCCTCTTCAATCACTTTTCCCGTGAAGAACTGATTCAGGTTTTTCATCATTTCAGGGTATAGATCGGGTAGGGTGGCTTTCATATTGAACAGCGATGCTTCGAGTTGCCCTTTCCAGTCCGAAGTTGGGGTATAGGTTGCCAGCCAGCGCTGGCTAAGATCATCTTGCGCAAGTGAGGAAATGTTCTTTTTAGGCGTGAGCCATCTGCGCGCTTCAGCGTCCAAATAAATAACATTAGGTGACGAGACTTTCTCAGTAGTGATTACCATTTTCTGGTAGTGCTGGCCCCATTGCTGGAACCGAGCATCTTCCAGAGTCCATAACGTCAATTTACGCCCTGCACGGCTTTCACCAATCCACTCAACATCTTTATGGGTTTTAATTAAATTCTCGAACCATTCCTCTGAGCCGAAAAAGAGTCCTAAGCGAGATGGCGTTGTTGGCAATAGATCATCAATAACAATCGCGACACCTTTCCATCGTTCTAACCATTTCCGAGACTCGTGAGATGTTGGTAGAGGTTTGGATTGCTCAAGCCAGAATCCCAGTGCTCCCCAAAGCATCGCGATGGAACGAAGAAGCGTCGATTTACCACAACCGTTCGGACCTGTGAGTAGTACGTTCGATTCAATCTCTCCCGACCAGTCACTCTGGAAACTAATCTCACCGTCGGCCAAAGGACCAACGGCCTGTGTATAAATCGCCGCTATTTTCATTAAATATCCTCAGGTGCGCTGCCAGTAATAGCCTTCACATCTGCCAGCAGATCGCCAAATTTGCCGTAGTTAACCTTAACGCCGTCATCCAGATCAATAGTGATACGTCTATCAGCATAGTGGCGCAAGCGATCGTCGAAGTTACGCAGCTCATTGAATTTTTTGCTCAGTCCATCCAGCTCTTTTTTCAGACGGGTGGTTGCTGCTCCCGATTCGACGCTTTTAAGCTGATCGCTTACCAGATCTATATTGCCTTGGTAGCGTGCCAGCAGTGGGACCACGTACTCGGTACGCATACGCGACAGGGTGGCGTCATTATAACGGTGCAGATAGACCAGACACTCAAACGCTTTCTCTTTACCGGAGCTGAACAACCAGTAAATCGGGCGTTTCTTATACATCTTCATATGATCTTTCCAGAACTGAGTGGAAAGATAGCGGCGGATAGTATCCAGCGAAGATTCGCCTTTTTTCGGCTTGATAGCGTACAAACAGAGGCTTTCGGCAATAAAATCGAGGTTTTCCAGTAGATGCTCCTCACCCCAAACTGTGCGGACGAACTCTTTAACACGTGCGGTGACATCGTCGTCGAACCAGTCAGAATCCATCAGCGGCAGAATGCCGTCTTCGTCGGCAGGGAAGCTTTTGTAGGCACGTTCATCTTGGAGGTAAGAAAAACCTTTATTGCCTTCGTGGGCATAAACCAAACCTTCGCGATCTAAGGAGTAGCGACCTATTTGGCATCCAATAATAAATGATATCAAATCAGATATTATATCAGACTGATGTCTACATTTATTTTCATCATCATTACTCCCGTATTTATATAATAAATTTAAATTTAGCGTGGCGTCATAACTATTCCCTTGCACCTCATCATCTAAATTCAAATCATAATCACTACACATTACCTCTTCAATTTCCTTCTCACCCTGATTATAGATAAGCAATTCATTCTTCGCTATCTCTATATGAGAGCAATATACGTCGCGTATAAGTGAGTTCTTCCCGCTAAGTTTAACAAGAGCATTACTATCAAAGGATGGAGAATTCTCTGAGTTACTCCAATCTTTATTGGCGACGTCAAGGCATTTTTTTATGTTTAATACAACATTAACTTCATCATCATGACTTAGCGTAGGCATTGGCAATGAAAGAACATTGCTTACAGTTGTATTTATTGTTGGGCTAATCGCTGTCAAATAGTATTGACCGACAATCGAATTTAAAAAAGCAAGTGTGACGTAGGTTGTGGTTTCATCTTCACAAAAAATAACGGGTGAACCCGAACTATATTGAAGTTCATTGGGTTTCAACCGGAATGCACACCCTTTAGTTCCAATAAGGGACCAAGTTATTCCTGTTTTATCCCAGAACTTTTGATTTGAAAGCCCACCATGTGAATCATAAACTGCTTTTGCCTCATCGCTCCAGTCAATGACATACTCATCATTTCCGTTGTATTTTCTGGACTCACCACCATTAGCATAACCAATCCATTTTTTTTCGCATAGCGAAACCTCCCAAAAATATCTTACGAACTTATCATTATTATGGGTTTTATTTCTACCTCCGGAAACAAAATAAGCTGACAGTTTCTTTCTTTTGAAATTATCCAACCCCTTTAACCAATAGATAATTGGTGAGCTGGGTATTTTTTTAAAATCACTTTGAAAAACATGATCAAACCTATTATTCTGTTTTAGCAAGGCGTTTTTTTTCTGTAACTCATTACCATTAGTTAAATAGAAAAATGCAGGCTGGTAAAATTTATTGTAGTTGTTACTAATTACCCATGCTGTAGTTTGAACAACTTCGCCTGAGATCTGCCCAAATGCCCGTGCACCTAAATGTGCCATGGTGAAAAATGTTTTATTATCCAAAAGCCAGCCACGAAGCTCTTCATAGCTCGATAAAAACATCCACGACTGCATATTTACTTGCGCATTAAAACCATTTTCTTTGAGCAAAGAAAACGCATGCTGCATAAACATCGCAAACAAATCCGATTTACTGTCCGGGAATTGTTTCTTAGCGAACTCTTTCAGTTCACCGTTCATTCCGTTCCCACCCATATACGGCGGGTTTGCCAACACCGCATCATAACGCTGCGCCAGAATCCAAGCCTGTTGGATATACGGGATCAACTCTGCTGCCGCTTCTTTCTGCGGGATATCACCCTCGACAGCCAGACGATACAGTCCATCCAGGAATGTCTTCAGCGCCGCTTCATCTTCCTGCGGCAACTGAATCAGCGACCCCAGAGTTTTCGCACTGGTGAACAGCGCCAGCGTACGCATCAGTAGGTTGTATTCCGCGCTGTCGGTAATGGCCAGTGCTGGCCCTTCAGGGAACATCTGGCCCGTGGTGCCGCGCTGTACTTGCTGATGGAAATTAAGCTTGTCCCACAGTTCAACGATATCCAGTTTACTTTCCTGCAAGGAAACGATATTCAGGCGCACGCCACGACCAGGGCTAAGAATACGTCGGTCATCCTGACGCGCCAGCATTAACATTGCAAAACCAGAAAGTTGTGCAGCACGGTCGTCGATGTCCAGACCGAAGATGTTATTTTCCAGAATCAGCTGTGGGATATCACGGGTACGATAACCGCGCTCTTCGTAAATCGCCTTCAGCACGTTATAGGCTTCAATCAGGATATGGCCGGAGCCACAGGCCGGATCCAGCACCTTAATACTTTCAGGTTCAATGCTCGATGGGGTAATAGCTGCCAGTTGCGCCTGCACTTCCGGCATTTGCTCCGCTGGCTCAATGTAGTACGGCATTTTGCCTTTCAGGCTCGAGTCCGGGTAGGTTTGCAGCCACTGGCGGCCCACCGAGTTCTGCACCAGGTACTGCACAATCCAGTTTGGCGTAAACAGCTGGGTGGCGGCTGGAATATCTTCGCTCTTTACCACCTTACCGATCACCTCGTCTTTTTTCTCGGAGATGTAGAACTGATATAGCCAGCCGATCACTTCGACCTGTGCCCAGTCCTCTTCAGGAATGGTATCCACCAGCCCACGTAGAATAGAGTCGGTGCGGGTCAGGTTATCCGGCAGCATTAGCTCAATTTCATCATTAACTGCTTCGAACAGGAAAGGCATTGCACCGTGCAACGCATGACACTGGGCACGCAATAGTTCACGATACAGTTCTTCGTCACGATCGCCTGCCAGCTTCATTTCCACCAGGCGCGATTTGTCCAGCCCCAGAGCATCAGCTACTTCCGGCACATGATCCAGAACCTCAAAACCGCCTTCCAGTGTCGGATTTGTATGAGACAGCATACGGAAACCGTGATCCAGATAACCATGCAACTCCATATAACGGATGGCGCAGAAGCGGTTAAACCAGGTGTAAGCGATGTGCTCTACCAGCACTTCATAACCCTGTTTTTCTGCTCGTTTAACCAGGCGTTCACGACGCGTGACTAGAGACTTAGCAAGAGAGAATTGTCCATAACGTACGTTTTCGCCCAGATCAGTGGCTTCAGCAATCAGTAGATTGCCTTTTTTATCCGCACTGATACCCAGCGTGGTCAATTTTTGTATGACCGCATCGCGGAACTGCTTACGTGCCACTGGGGCGTATTTTTTGATGTTTGATGTATTCATGTGAAGTCCTGAATAGGGCAGACAGCGTCTGCCCTGAAAATGGGGGAATTACTGAAGTTGTACGCGTTCGCCTGCGTTAATGGCATCCATCAGTGTTTTGCGTAATTGTTCCAGCGCTTTATCGACCTGTTCGGCGTTATCCAGCGTTGTGACACCCGCTGCTCGTTCCATCGTTTTACGCGTATTCACGTAGATGGTTTTTTTAAGCTTCGGTTTGGGTTCAGTAGGCGGTACTACGCCTCCCGGTGCAGGCTCTGGTTTTGATTCCTTTTTACGCTGCTCTTCAACCCAGGCATTCAGGCGCTCATTCGCTTTACGTTGCAGAGCAAGAACCTCAGACTGTTCGTCCATGATTTGAGGGATTAGACCGTTTTGTTCCACTTTTTTGCGTGACTGCTGCATTGGATGTAAGAGCGTATGCTGCAAATCAGCAGGAACGTGCATCTCCTGCATGCTTTGCTTCAGCTCGTCAATGTGGTTAGTAATCTGCATAAGCGCATGGTTGCGGTATTCTTCCACCAGACGCAGGTTAACAGCCTCAACTGTTTCAATCAGAGGGATAATACGATGCAGTTCACCGTAAGGTCGCGGCTTTCCGTAGATAGCCTCCAGTTCCCGAAGTGTATTTTGGGCGGTATCGTCTTTTTCCAGCGCATTACGGTTAGCTTTAAAACTGCCGTTCAACGCGGCACTGAGACGTTGCCAGGTGGCATACTGGTTCTTGTAGAAGCTGACCAGATCGTCCCAGTCTTCTGCAAAATCTTCGAGGTTGCCAGCCGCTGCGGTAACTTTTTCAATAACGGCATACTCTTCTTTCTCACTGAGAATCCCGTTCAGCAGTACAAGACCTTCTTCAATCTCTTTACGACCGGGATTTTGCCCGCTCTCGGATCTGGTTTTAAAGACAGTCAGTTCACTCTTCCAACGGCCAAACAGTTCGCGAATGTGGGACACCAGCGACTGCTCTTCACGCTCGTTGAAGGGTTCCCCGGCAATGTCGGCCATCAACTGCGCGGCTTTGGTTAACTGTGCTTCGTCATGGCGACGAATTTTAAGCAGCCGTAAATCGCTGTAGCGACGTGAATTATTAAACGCATCCCACGCCTGTTTCAGAGCGATTTCGCTACCCTGTAAGTTGAAACTGTATTTTCCACTACGCGCCAGTCGAGCCACCAGCAGTTTGACTTCATCTTCCGGCCAGCCAAATGGGCGACGGCCAAACGTGGTGAGAATGTCCCGCAGATAAACCGGCTTATGAGTTTCAATACTCATACTGATCCAGTTATCCACTTCACGCATCGCCTCTGGGTTAGACTCTTCCATTTCTCCCAAATCAAGCTGGGTATCATTTTCTACCGTTAGCAGTGCATGGGTCTCACGGTTTACATCCCCGGTACTGAGACGCAACATTTTAAGTTTGGAGAAACTGTTTTCGATTACATAGCTGCAGGCGGCATCAACAATCGTCGACGGCGAGGAGGATTTTTTATCCAGCCGTTCTCCCAACGCCCAGACATCAGACTGCGCCAAAAGGGCTTCAATCTGCGTTTTGAGTGTTTTTTCGCGCATGCCATTTTCACGGCCTTTTTCGGCCAACAGCGTTGCTTGCTCAGGGCGTTGCCCACTTTGCTTACTGAGGAAAGATTTGGTCTGTGCATACATGGTCAGGTCTTGCCAGGTACGAGCTTCATCAGGAAGGCAAATCAGAATGCAGTCTTTACTATCCGTCATCAGCAGACTGTTGGAATGTGCACTTCTATAGCTTTCGTAGTTCGAATCCAGCGGCGTGAGGACTTTAACCACAAGATCGTTGAGATTCACGCCATCCAGCGGGTGTCCGTTACAGAAACGACTGATATCAAAATCCTGCTTGTTCGCCGGATAACGGTACTTTTTGCTTTTCAGGATTTCGTCAAAAATGATAGTCGAGAGCTGCTTATTGATGGTGGTGAACTCAATGTCGATATTGCGAATTTCGTTTTCGATCTCTTTTTCTTCATTGGTGAGGAAAACGAATTTGTCATCAATACGTGAGATCAGCATCTCAGCCTGCAGACGATTAAGGCTGGCTTCAATCTGTCGACGCAGTTCCACTTTATCAGTGTCAATACGATCGATGGAGAGCGTGACGAGGTTATCAAGAGTACTTTTCAGCACGTCAACGTAGCGGATCAGGAACAGCGTCTTCAACAGTTTGCCGTCAAATTCCGTCAGTGACGGAGACTGGCAGGCCTGAATAATGGTGCGGCTGACCGCAGGCTCCAGGAAACTTTCAATCGCGGAATAGAATCGCCAGAACGGAACCAGGCTGTCCAGGCCATCGGCAGAGATTTGCACAGCTGCTGACTGGAAGGCATCCAGCAGAGAGCGTTCCCCCATTGCCAGCTGCTTACCTGCGGCCCCCTTGGTACGGATCGATTCAAAGACCTTTTGTAGGATCTGGTAGTGCCATGGCACAAACGGATAGTTATCAACGAATTCTTTGCTGTTGGTGTAAGCGCGCAGCGTGGCTGTGGTTGTTGTGTCAAACGCCAGCTGGTTACGTAGAATGTCGCCTTTTTCCTGCCAGACAGCTTCCAGCGCCGGTTTTGCCGCGTCGGTTTTCACCAATAGTCGTTTCTGGATAACTTCTGAAGTATTGGAACTGGAGAGCTGTAAACGTGTGGAGAAACGTCCCTGAATTTTGGAGAAGTCCTGACCATCGCGGCTGCTCATACCGCCAATCGCGGCATTGATGTCAGCCTGAGATGTCACTATCACCCATGCGCGACCACCGCAGATAACGCCCAGGTTTTCGGTGATAGTTTGCAGTTTCAGCATCATCTGGGCATCTTTGCCAATAAACTGACCAACCTCATCGACCATAAACAGAATGTTACGGTTGCCCTGGATGTCGAGCCACTCCTTCACCCACGTACAGAAGTTCTTAATATCCAGTGGGAAGTTCTTATCCAGTTGTTCGATCCACTGGCGTGAGGACTCCTCACTCTGTTTCGTTGCGATGCTTAATGCCTGCGCCATCTGATCGTTGATCATCAGATAGACATCGCGTTCATCTTCCCAGTGAGAGCCGGTAATGTCGGCAAAGGCGGCTTTAAACGTATCAAACTGACCGCGTTTATCTAGCTCGCGCTCAAGGTGTGCAATGTGCGGGAAGTCCCCGCAATAGCCTGCCAATTCGTTAAAGACTTTCAGGAAAACTTTTAGGATCGCATCAACGCCATCTTCAACGTTTGCGCGCGAGTCAATATTGAACAGCACCACATCGGTCGGGTGTTGAACCGCTTTGCGAATATCGGCCAATAACAGTGCATCGTCGATTTTCTCTTCAAAGAAAGAGAGCGCATTGCGTGTTACGCCATTGTGGCTGACCTCGCGGTTCGCCAACAAATAAGAAAGGATTTTAATGAAGTGAGATTTACCGGAGCCAAAGAAGCCGGAAACCCAAACACCCATCTTATCGGCAAGTTGCAATCTACCGGGGCCTGTGGCGGGGGCGTACACCTCGAAAAACTGGCGTAGGTGGCCATCCAGTTCGCGGGTGATGACATACTCATCCAGTTCAATCCAGGCACTTTCGTCATCGGTCTGCTCGGCTTTAACCACGCCGTTAATATTACGTTTTAGCGGTTTTTCGAAAATCTGTTCAATATTCATTGCTGTCGTCTTTTAACGAGGGTTCAAAGTCGCCGCAGGACCGGTTTCTGGTACCAGTCTGAAGGCTCGGTAATAGTTACGGGAGTTAATGCCAGCTAGAGGAGACAGGTCATATCCACTGTAATTGCCAGGATAGAACATCAGAAGTGGCGTAAAGCCCATTACATCCTGTAAAGCACTCATGAGTTCATGCCCGCGCACCAACGGCCAGGCGTTGCCGAGCCCAGTCAGAATGACAAATTGCTGCGAGGGAAGATCTACCGTACGGGCAATATATTCAGCGATCTTTTTCTGGCTGAGCGGCGCTGCCAGATGCTTTTTCAACGTTTCCAGCCCAAGTTCAGGTTCACGCTGGCAGATACGCTCGAATAGTTTACGTTCATTCAGCATGTCGATAATAACTTGGAAAATATTTAGCTGAGTAAATGTGAATTTCTTGTCCAGTTTTTTTAATAGAAACGCAAGATACTCTCGGACTTGCAGTTCCTGTTGAGCTGGATAATCAAAAATCCAGAAGCCAATTTCATTGCCTGAGCCTTGGTTTTTCAAAAAACGGTCATCGCTAATTCGTTCTTCGAGTTGTTTTAAGCGATAAGTTAGAATTGGATCGCTCACGCTCTCCCCTCCAGCACTGGTATCAAGTCAGCCTTTCCCAAACGATTTAGTGTTGCCGCTACTTCGGGTAGTAGAAATATGGTCTGTAAGTGACGTCGACGTGGAGTATCCAGATAACCGGCCTCAGCCAGAGACTTGATTAGGTTGCTTCCCATTTTTTGTATTGATGAATCAGAGAAGTGAGCTAGTTCTGGATGCTGACGTTGATTTTCTTCTACAAATGAATCCCAGCAATTCCCTGGTAACTTGTCTTTAAACTCTTGTCGCGCAGGGTTGAGAACAGTAGCGATAAAATCAGTAACTACTGGTGATTGAAGCATCAAGGCTGTCAGTAAAAGTTGTAAACGCTCACTCTCACTGCCATTGGCTATAAGTTCTAAGGCCTGTTTATCAAGGGGCATTAATCGCAATTTTAGCGTTCGGGCATAGCGACTTGCCGTTTTGGCGGAAGATGCTTGTAAAATATTTTCATCAATGATTTGTGCTTGCCACATGGCTTCGTCAGGATCATTGAGCAACAATTCAGCAATGATCCTGCTTTCACGGCCCATAAGTGAACCGCCAAGCAGATCACCGATCCAGCTTTTATCATTATGTATCATGTTATGTGTCATCAAAAATCCAGAATGCCGTTCGCAAAAACCAAGTAACAATTGTAATCGGCATGCCTGGGAGATGCTATGCCTATGCTCATCACGTTCCTCTCAATTTTCTCTGAAAACGCATATGATCGAATGAGTTAGTCACTGACTACAATTTAGAATTTGTAGCGGAAAACAGGGCTTGAGATGAATACAAATCTAACGATTGATTATTTAGTGTGCATGCAATGCAATAAAGATTAAACAATTGACGAGCTTGTATTTTTATGGTGTCGACTTTGGGAGGGGAATTAAATTATTGATTAATTTAGAGTCGATTATGGGAATGAGTAATTGAATAGGTTAACGAATCATTTACCTCACTCTCAATCAAGTTAGGGATTAAGACAAGCTTAGCGGCTTTCAAAGCCATACTCTTTGCAAAAATCCTTGCAGAACCACTTATCGGCTAAGAACTCTATCTACTCATTTAGCTTCTTATTATTCTCACCGTTTAACCTGTTCCCGCCGCAACTTCTCAATCAACTCATCCAGCCCGCTCTCAACCAGCATCTCCACCGCATCGCTCCTCGTCGTTTCACTCAATCTCACAACCTGATCGATTTTCCTTAAAACCGACATCCGCAACGACAGTGACACCGCTTTCTTTTTCTCTTTATCCAGAAATACCCGGCTGACGGTTTCGCTTTGTTGCAGTTCGGCATTGAGCTTAAGCGCTTCATTAATATGGCGCAGGCTTTTCTTATCGAGTTTGCCGGGTTCAGTAAGTTGGTAGCAGTGGGTGAGGCGGCTGTATTTGATCTCCGCAGACCAGGATTCACGCAGCTCTTTTAGCGCGCGCGTCAGCGTGGGTTCGGAGCAGTCAAGCGAGGCGAGAATGCGGCTGGATGCGACCGGTTTGCCGCTGCTGAGCAGTGAGGCGAGCATAAATACGCGTGTCTGTCGGGTACTGAGTTGCATGGTCGATTGAGGCCTGCGTTAGTGGTCAATGGTCGGTATCGCCCTCCTGGCAAACGGTTTTCGACAGTATCAGAGGGTATTTAAATATCAGGTAAATAGGGTCCGAAAATTCCTACGTCCGGTTTGTGGTTCAGTGGTAACGCGGTGGGCATGAATGCCCACCCTGCGGGGTTTGTCAGGTTACCAGCATCAACGCGCCGTCTGAGCGGGTATCGGGTGCGATGCCGTATTCCTGCGCGCGCGCCAGGATGGCGGCGGCCCAGCGGCGATGCGTCGCCGGTTCGCACATCGCGCCCTGCGATTTGAATACTGCCTGGCTTGAGTTGAGGATGCGGAAGGCATCCGCTTGATCGCTGGCGGAAACCATCAACATCTCCTGAATCTTGCCGATCTGGCTCGGATGAATGGCGGTTTTGCCCACCAAACCGTGCGCGATATCCAGCGCCAGTTCCTGATCCATAATCTGCTGATCGTCGATGTGCTCGCACACCGGCGCGGTCAGCGCAAAATCGCGCGACGCGAATACCGCCACCAGCATTTTGATGGTGTAACCCATCGGGCTGTCATACAGCGTGAAGTGACGTGAACGGCGCAGCGACAGCACATTCATCAAATCGTTACCGCCGATGCGCAGGGCGATCACGCGCTCGCGGCAGGCATGGTTTTGCAGCGTGAGGGCCAGCTCGCGCATCGCCACCACGTCGAACACCTCTTCGGTTTCCAGCGTCGGCATCATGCACAGATGGCTCGGTTCAAGAATCTGCCACCACAGCGGCAAGGAGTCGGCGGTGAATTTCGGCAGCACAAAACCGTCTATCGCGCTGAGGTTGAGGTTTTCCACCAGCCACGCGCCCATCTCGCTGTTGCGCGGACGGATAAACACCAGCGGCCACTGCGCGTTGCCATTGGCACGCTGTTCGGCATTCAACACCAGCAGGATCTGCTGGAGATTGTGCAGCGCCTGCGGCAAATCCGCATCACTGACCGCATCTTCCAGGCAGATCACCAGCGAGCGCAACCCGCTGATTTTATTGTGCAGAATGGCATCGACAATATCGCTGCGCACCGCTGGCATATACAGCGTTGCGCCCAAACGCCACGGAGAGATACGGCCGTTCATCACAGCACCTTTTTGATTATCGTCACGGCGCGGTATTGCCCAAGATCGGCACCCGCTTCTGTGATGGTCAGCCCTTTTTGTTGGGCAAGATAGACCAGCAGCGCCACGTCGGGATCGTCCACCGAACGGACCAGCACCTGATCCGGCACGCGACGTAGCACGGCGCGCGTGGCTTCGGCGATGCCCGGCTTAATGCGGTTGATGCTGTTCACCTGATAACGCGCCGCCAGCATGGCGATCACCGCTTCACTTTGCGCCACCAGCTGCTGCTGTTGTGGATCCTGCTGGCAAGCGGGCAGGGCGCTGATATCCAGCGATCGCGCATATTCCGCCACAGTGTTTACCAGCTGCTGGCTGCAATCGTATTGCGCCAGATGGTCGCACTGTACGCAGCCGTGCAAGCCATCTTCAGACCACAATGAGCGCGAGATTAACCCTGAAACCGGCGCGCCCATAATGCCAAACGGGATCAGCCAGTCATCATCGCTGGCCGAAAGCCACGCCCGACCGCACGGATCGGCCAGCACCACCAAGCGCGGCTGTGCCGGATAGCCGGGACGATGTTCGAGGCTGCGGATCAGCTCGCTGGTGATGGCGCCTTTGCCGGTCCAGCCATCAACGAAGACAATGCCTGCGGTGCCGTGGCGCGCTTCGATGATCTCCAGCGCGGCCTGATCAATCCCGCGATCGCGGATGATGCTAATGCCGTAATGGTAGGATTCGCGGCCCATCGCGCGCAGCGCCTGTTGCAGCATCACTCCGAGCGGCACGCCCGCGCGCACCAGGCTTGCTAGCACAATCGGCGTGTCGCCAAACTGTTGTGCCAGCGTCCGCGCCAGCATGGTGACTTCTTTCGCCAGGCGTCCGGCACCTGCGTCAAGCGCGCGGGAAAACAGCTCAAGGTGCCAGCGCGTCGGTTCCGGTTCCTGGCTCAACATCTCGGAATAGTGACGCGCACCGGATTGGATCAGCTGCTCTTTTTGATCCACCGGCGTCATGTCGATCTCGACCGGCTTCAGCAGAAACTCGACGTCGCCGGCTTGGTACGATCCAGAGAAAGGCAAGTTATTCACCATCTGTTTGTTCTCCGAATATTGCCTGGTTGATGCGTTCGGCAAACTGGCTCTGACGCGGAATGCCGTACCAGCTGCACAGCTTCATAAAGCGGTGATCGCTGAGGCTGTCGCCGAGGCCAATTACCGGGAAAACGCCGCGCTCGTGACGCAATTTTTCCAGCAGGTAGCTGACGGCTAAGCCTTTTTCCACCACGTTCGGCAGCCAGGCGACGTTATTGCTGTTGCGATGGATATAATAGCCGGCGGTGGGGAAGCGTTGCTCGATTTCATCGGCGATGGCGTAAAGCTCTTCGAGGCGCGTGCTGTCGCGGTGCTTCATCACCAGATAGATCGGCGTGACGCCATATTCATAGTTGATGCGCGCCCAGCCGTTGATGTCGCGCTCTGCCATCAGGTCGGTGATCGCCTGCTGCATTGAGAGCAGCGCCGGGCCGTACGGCGTCAGTTTTTCCAGCATCTGCGCGCGCCATTCGGCATCTTCCTCGCCTTGCGGGTTGAGGATCACCGCGCCGTGCGTGGTCACCGCCCACGACCGGAAAGGGATCTGCACGCGGGCGATCTCTTCGGTGCCGCGCGCGGTGACCGGGATCAAATCGGCCTGCTCGATCATCCAGTCAACCAGCATCGACTGCTCTTCGGTCATAAAACTGCGCGGCTGCAGGCTGAGATCGAGCGCGCCAGTACGGAACGGCTCAAGATCCAGCTCGTCCACCATTTTGCGGCGCGTTTGAAATAGCGTGTCGTCAAGGTCGGAAAAAATCACCGGTTTATTCATAGCTAATTACTTCCACCTGTGGCGCAACCTGGGCCAGTGCCGTGGTTAACAGCGGATCCACGCTTTCGACCGGCGTTTCGATGCACAGCAAAATGCGGTCAAACTGCTGATGCGCCACGTTGTAAACGAAGTTGGCGATGCCGAGACCGTAGTTATCACCGAAGGTGATAGCCGATTCGATGGCAAATCCGGTAGCGATTGGCGAGCGCGTGGTGGAGCTGTATTTCACCTCTGCGCCTTGTGCCGCCAGACGTTCAGCCAGCAAGAAAGGTTCCCAGACAAATTCGCTGCTGCCGAGCACGAGGATTTTTTCTCCCGGCTGCGCCTGAATCGCGCAACCCAGATCGCCCGCTGGCGCTGCCATGCCGAGTCGGCCCCAGCGCTGTTTGCCGGTGATGGGCACGGTGGCGGCATCGTTAAGCACCATCGCTGGCATCGGCGGCAGTGCGGCGTCGGGATCCTGCTGCCAGTGCCAGTCGCCTTGCACCAGCGACACGCTGCGCATCGGCACCGGACAGCGCGCGGATAACGCATCGCCGCTCCAGTCGGTGAGCGTGACGGCGATAACCTGCTCGATCTGCGTTAAGCCGCCGTCGTTGCGCAGCGCGTCGAGCAGGTTAATAAAGGTGTTGCCGGTGGTGGCTTCGTCATCAATCATCACCAGCGTGCGCGCGTTGAGCACGCGCTGACGCAGCTGCGCATCATCGGGCAGGTAGATCAGATGATCGGTGGCGTGGCTGTGATTTTCTTTAAACTCGCACAGCAAATCCGCCTGCTGCGGATGGCGCGTTGAGGTGAGATACACCGGCTCACTGACGTGCTGGCGCACTTCATCAAACACGCCTGCGCCGAGGCCAACGGCGGTTTCCGCCATGCCGATAAACAGCACCGGGCCGTCAGAAAGCGGCGGAAACTGCTCCGCCAGCTGGCGATACACGGCGCGCATTTTCTCCGGCGCCACCGGAATGTGGCGGCCAAGCACTTTACTGACGAACAAAAAAGCGCGCTTGGGATTGCGGCGCTCGGCGATCTCGAACAGATCGTCGATGGCGCTGATGCCGCCGGTTGGCGTAACGCTCAGCGTGCCGCATGACAGCGTCCTGCTCCAAAGTGTGGTCATGGATTGTTCCTTATTGAACCTGGTTGGACAGGACGGGGTTGTACGCCACCACGTCGCTCAGCGCGCGGACGGTGGCTGGCGTGAAGTCGCGGCGGGCGTTGTCGATCACCTGCTGCTGACTGATCAAGCCTAGCTGGCGCAGGGCAAACAAGCCGGGAAGATTGACGCCGCTGAAGCGGGTATAACCAATGCCGCCGGAGGGGCGCATATTGATCTCCAGTAATAGCGGTTTGCCGCTGGCGTCATTGCGCGTCTGCACGTTGATCAATCCATCCGCGCCCATCGCAGCGGCACAGGCTAGCGCCAGCTCAAAGGCTTCGCCGCGGTTTTCCAGATACTGCAGCGCCCCTTCTTTGCGGCGCGCCACGGCGGCCAGCACCTTGCCGTTTTCCGCCAGCATATCAACCGAATATTCCGGGCCTAGCAGATACGGCATCAGAACCAGCGGCTCCATGCTGTCGGCGGCCTCCAGCGCCTGTAAGTAATATTCGGCTTTCACCCGGCGTGCGTCGGGATGGGTAAACGGCGCCATCGGCGAGACGCTTTCATCAAACTGCCAGAATCCCATGCCATAAATACCGGTAACCGGTTTTACGCACAGCGGCAGATCGCCAAAGGGTTTACCGGCGATCAGCTCACGCAACTGTACGGGCGAATCCACGCGCAGTGAAGGCACTACCGGCAAATTCAGGCTTTTCATATGGTGGGCAAACGCGACTTTGTCATCGGCCAGATCCAGCATCGCAACATCGCGTGCGCCGGTGGTTAAGCGCGCACCGCTGGCTTCGATAGCGGCGCGATGGGCTTCAAACCAATGAGCATGTCGACCAGTATGGATCGCCTGAATGGCATATTTTTCTACGGTGGAAAGAATAAATTCGAGACGCTGATTAATATCATCAGGTTCAATTAATGCATGATCCGCCAGCGAAAGTATTTCATTACGCGATTGGCGATGTGATGCATAAATCGACACGTTGTAGTTATGTTTTTTAGCTGTAGATGTTATGCCATTAATTATATCGCGCTGGGAGGATAAACCTTCCATTAGCCAAATTTTGTGAGACATTTCTAATTATTTCCGCAAGAGGCTGGTGGCTGGATTATGGTTTGCGAGTTTATTTCTCACTTCGAAATGAGTCAATCATAATATGATTTTTTACCCTAACGTAACCTTATGAATTTTAATGTAAAGAATTGTCATGTTTAGTGCGTTGCTGGTTCGGGCTGGATTCTTTTAAGTTGTTCTTATGCAAGGCTTTATTGTGTTTCATAAAATTGCTGTGAAAATTAATGCTGAACATGAATATCCTCATGTTATGATTTTGCCCTCATGGAATTTGATGCAAATATAAAACCCTTTTCAAACCTGTTTGAAGGAATTATGACATGGTTTCATTAAGCAAGAATCAGACGGTTTCACTCAGCAAACAAACCGCTTCGCTGAATAAATTACATTTCGGCTTAGGCTGGGATCCCATTAAAAAGAAAGGCTTCATGGGCAAGCTTTTTGGTGGTGGCAGCGATTCCATCGATCTGGATGCCAGCTGCGTATTACTGGATCAATCCGGTCATGCCATTGATACCATCTGGTTCCGCGCATTAACCTCCAAATGTGGTGCGGTGAAACACAGCGGCGATAACCGTACCGGCGAAGGCGATGGCGACGATGAAGTGATCATCGTTGAGTTGTCACGTCTGCCAGCTAACGTTGAGTATCTGGCGTTCACCGTGAACAGCTTCCAGGGTCAAACCTTCAACGAAGTGGAAAATGCCTTCTGCCGCGTGGTGGATCAAAACGGCAAAGAGCTGGCGCGCTATGAGCTGACTGAGCAAGGCAGCCATACCGGCATCGTGATTGCTTCGCTGCACCGCAACGGCGGACTGTGGGACTTCACGGCGCATGGCCGCGCGAGTGCCGGCCGTACCATTGACGCGATGCAAAACGACATCGTTGCCGCAGTGGTGCGCTAATGAATATGACGCCGGGGAGCAATGCTCCCGTTCCCGCTAATCTGCTGACGGTGCGCGTACTCGCTGGCGCCGCCGTTGATGCTTCGGCCTTTCGTCTGTTCACCAGCGGCAAAGTCAATGGCGATGCCGATATGGTGTTCTACGGTCAGCCGGATAACGATGACCGCACCATCAGCCTGAAAAGCGAAGGGCACAACTCTGCCTTTTCTGTCGATCTCACCCGCCTGCGTCCTGACGTGCAGAAAGTGGCCTTTACCGTTACCTGTGACGGCGGCCGCAACGTGTCGGGTTTGCAACGTCTGGCTATTCAGGTGGAGCAGAGCGGTGAAGTGTTGCTGAATGGCAGCGTTGAGCTGGTGGGACGTCAGGAAGCAGCGTTGATCCTCGGCGAACTTTACCGCCGTAATAATGAGTGGAAATTCCGCTTTATTGCGCAGGGTTTCAACGGCGGCTTAAAGCCGCTGGCGGAACATTTTGGTGTGGATGTGGCTGAACCCGCGCCTGCCCCAACGCCTGCGCCTGCACCGCAGACGGCACCGGCTCCAGCACCGACACCCGCGCCGGCAAAAATCAATCTGAGCAAAGTGTCTCTTACCAAAGAGAAGCCAGCTATCAGCCTGACCAAGCGCGATAACTTCGGTGAGATCCGCATCAATCTGAACTGGCACCGTGAAACCAGCAGCGGTGGCGGCGGATTGCGCGGATTGTTCGGCGGCAACAAAGGCGTGGATCTCGATCTCGGCGCCTTCGTTGAGCTGCAAGACGGCTCGCGCGGTGTGATCCAGGCGCTGGGCGGCAATTTTGGCGCCATGCATGCCAAACCTTTCGTACACTTGCAGGGCGACGATCGCACCGGCGAAGTGACCGACGGCGAATGGCTGCACATCAACGGTCGCGAATGGAGTCAGATTCGCGAGGTATTAATTTTCGCCTTCATCTATCAAGGTGCGGCGAGCTGGGACAAAACGGATGGCGTAGTCACGCTGCACATTCCAGACCAGCCTCCGATTGAAACGCGTATGACTGAAGGGGAGAACCGCCGCAACATGTGTGCGATTGCTCGCCTGGTCAATGAGAACGGCAGTATCCGCGTCGAGCGTATCAATCAGTTCTTTAACGGGCATTCCGATATGGACAAAGCTTTCGGTTGGGGATTCAACTGGCGAGCTGGCTCCAAATAATAACAGACAGAGGATTCACTATGAGCTTTTTCAACAAGGTTAAAGGGGCATTTAATTCCGGCCGCGATGAATTAACCAAACAGGTTAGCCGCTTTAAGAACAAGAAATTTATGCAAGGCACCGTCGCGGTGTGCGCACGCATTGCGGTGGCAGACGGCGGCGTGAGCGCGGAAGAGAAGCAGAAGATGATCGGTTTTCTGCGCGCCTCCGAAGAGTTGAAAGTCTTTGATACCAATGAAGTGATTGAGTTCTTCAACAAACTGGTGAGCAGCTTTGATTTCGATCTGGAAATCGGCAAGGGCGAAACCATGAAGCACATCATGGCGTTGAAAGATCAGCCGGAAGCCGCACAGTTGGCGATCCGCGTAGGTATTGCTGTCGGTAAGAGTGATGGTGATTTTGATGCTGACGAGCAGAAAGCGGTGCGCGAAATCGCCGTCGCTTTGGGCTTTGATCCAGCAATATTTGGTCTGTAATTTTTTATCTTTTAAGGGTTCATCATGGTGTCTACGCACATTGGCTTCCCAACTGAAACTGTCGCGGTTTTCATCGCGCTGTCGGTGGGCGCTATTTTTATCGACCTGTTCATGCACCGCGGCGACAAGCCGATTTCGCTGAAAAGCGCGGCGCTGTGGTCAGTGTTCTGGGTGGCGGTGGCGATGGGTTTCGCCGGCTTCCTCTATATCCATCACGGCGCTGAAGTTGCCAGCCTGTTCGTGACCGGTTATGCGCTGGAGAAAGTACTCTCCGTCGATAACCTGTTCGTGATGATGGCGATCTTCTCGTGGTTTGCCGTTCCGGACCGCTATCGTCACCGCGTGCTCTACTGGGGCATCATCGGTGCCATCGTTTTCCGTGGCATCTTCGTGGCGATCGGTACCGGCTTGCTGAGCCTTGGTCCGTATGTCGAAATCGTGTTTGCGCTGATCGTCGCGTGGACGGCGGTGATGATGCTGAAAAGCGGCGATGACAGCGACGAGATCGAAGATTACTCGCAGCACCTTGCTTATCGCATGGTGAAGCGCTTCTTCCCAATCTGGCCAAAAATGCGCGGTAACGCCTTCCTGCTGAATCAGAAGGAAGTTGATGAAGAGCTGCAGAAGCCAGAAAACAAAGACGTAGCGATTGGTCGCGGCAAGAAAGCGGCACTGTATGCCACGCCGTTGATGCTGTGTGTGGCGGTGGTTGAACTCTCTGACGTGATGTTCGCCTTTGACTCCGTGCCGGCGATTATCGCAGTAAGCCGTGAACCGCTGATCGTTTATAGCGCCATGATGTTCGCCATCCTCGGCTTGCGTACACTGTACTTCGTACTTGAAGCATTGAAGCAGTATCTGGTTCACCTCGAAAAAGCCGTTATCGTGCTGCTGTTCTTCATCGCGGTGAAACTGGGTCTGAATGCTACCGATCATATCTGGCATCACGGCTACAGCATCTCTGCTAGCGCCAGCCTGTTTGTGGTACTCGGCGTGTTAGCGGTCGGTATCGTACTCAGCGTGATGTTCCCCGGTAAACCCGAGGAAAAAGAAGAGAGCTGATCTTCTGCCAGCAATGAGTCTGAAAAATCATTAACCAAGAGGTAATTACAATGAGCGTTTCTCTTTCTAAAGGCGGTAACGTTTCGCTGAGCAAAGCGGCACCAACCATGAAAAACGTCCTCGTTGGCCTTGGCTGGGATGCACGTTCCACCGATGGTCAGGACTTTGACCTTGATGCGTCAGCGTTCTTGCTGTCCGCCAGCGGCAAAGTCCGCGGCGATGCTGACTTTATTTTCTACAACAATCTGGTCTCTTCCGACGGTTCCGTTTCCCACACCGGTGACAACCGTACTGGTGCAGGCGATGGCGATGATGAATCGCTGAAAATCAAACTGGATTTGATTCCGGCTGACGTCGACAAGATTGTGTTTGTGGTCACCATCCACGATGCGCAGACCCGTCGTCAGAGCTTTGGCCAGGTTTCCGGCGCGTTTATCCGCTTGGTCAACGATGACGATCGCAGTGAAGTGGCGCGTTACGATTTGACCGAAGATGCCTCCACCGAAACCGCGATGCTGTTTGGTGAGCTGTACCGTAACGGCGCCGAGTGGAAATTCCGCGCGGTAGGCCAGGGTTATGCCGGCGGCCTCGCTTCGGTATGTGCTCAGTACGGTATCAACGCGTCTTAATTATCACGGGCAGCTTCGCGCTGCCCGCATCATCCAATTAAAAGCAGGAGCTTTAAAATGGCAGTTTCTCTGGTAAAAGGCGGTAACGTTTCCCTGACTAAAGAAGCACCCACCATGAATGTTGCCATGGCGGGTCTGGGTTGGGATGCACGTGTAACAGATGGTCAGGATTTCGACCTCGACGCGTCAGTATTTATGGTCGGTGACGACGGTAAAGTGCTGAGCGATGCCAGCTTCATCTTCTTCAACAACAAGCAGAGCGCTTGTGGTTCCGTTGAGCATCAGGGCGATAACCGCACCGGTGCTGGCGATGGCGATGACGAGCAGGTTAAAATTACCCTGTCTAAAGTACCGGCTGAGGTGAAGAAGCTGGTCTTCGCGGTGACCATTTATGATGCCGAAGCGCGTAAGCAGAACTTCGGCATGGTGAGCAACAGCTTCATGCGTATCTTCAATAATGACAGCGGTGCTGAAATCGCCCGTTTTGACCTGTCTGAAGATGCGTCTACCGAAACCGCGATGGTGTTCGGTGAGCTGTATCGCAATGGTGCCGAGTGGAAATTCAAAGCCGTTGGTCAGGGCTTCGCAGGCGGCCTGTCAGCGCTGGCTTCGCAGCACGGCGTGAGCGTCTGATTCAAAGCATTGCTAACAAAGCCCCGGCTGGTCCGGGGCTTTTTGCTATTCAAAGGACGCATCCTTAACAGGAGGTTAAAACTATGATGTTACAACCGGGCCAGAACCTGCCGCTGAACACCACCGAACTGACGTTGCGCCTGCACTATGCTGCTTCATCCACGTTGCGCGGCGATGTGGATACCAGTGTTTTTCTGCTCGATGCCGCTGGCAAAGTGAGTGGCGATGCAGACTTCATCTTCTTCAATCAGCCCACAACCGCCAATCGCAGTGTGGTCATGCAGAGCACGCCGCAAGGCTGCACCATTAATCTGGATCTGATGAAGATTGCCGCCAGCGTCAGTAAAATCGCCGTCACCTTAGTGATTGACGGCGACGAGGCGATCAATGCGCTCAACAGCCTGAGCTTAACCGCCGAAAATATTGCTCAGTTCAGCCCGGAAACGCACGGGCGCGGCGAGAAGGCGCTGATTCTGGCCGAAGTTTATCGTCACAATAGCGGCTGGAAGCTGCGCGCGCTGGGGCAGGGATTCAACGGCGGGCTCGAACCACTGGCGCGTCATTATGGCGTGGATATCGCCCAGCCCGATCCTCAGCCAGCCGCGCCAACGGTGGTGAGCCTGGAGAAAAAGCTGCAACAGAAAGCGCCACGATTAGTGAGCCTGGCGAAAAACGCCAGCGTTAGCCTGAGCAAATACCAGCTACAAACGGTGAAAGCGAAGGTGGCATTTGTACTGGACGCCTCGGGTTCGATGAAAGGGCAGTTTAGTAAGGGCAACGTGCAGGCCGTATTAGATCGCATTGCGGTGCTGGCGGCGCAGTTTGATGATGACGGTTCGATGGATGTCTGGGGCTTCGGTCAGCAGCACGCGAAATATCCCGATGTAACCCTGGATAATCTTGATGGCTACATCGCTACCATCCAGCGTGGCGGCAAGACATCGGCGTGGGAGATTTTACCCGGACTGGGCGGCACTAATAATGAACCGCCGGTCATGGAAGAGCTGATTGATACCTTTAGGCACAGCGATCTGCCGGTGTACGTGGTTTTCATTACCGACGGCGGCATCAGCAAAACCCGCGCCATCAAAGAGGCGATTCGCCGCTCGGCTAACTATCCCATCTTCTGGAAATTTGTCGGCCTCGGCGGCAGTAATTATGGCATTTTGCAGGATTTGGATAACTTCAACGATCGCCGCATCGACAACACCCATTTCTTCGCCATCGACAACTTTGCCAGCCTGGCGGAAGACCGGTTATACGATTTGCTGCTGGAGGAGTTTAAGCCGTGGCTGGATGCAGCAAAGGCTGACCGGATTTATTGATCAGCCCGAATTGTGCGCCTAAGGATCCAGACGCAGCATGCGCAGTTTTTCCATTGGCACGCGGCGTTTTTTCCACGTTGGATGGAAATGACGCCAGTGTGGATCCTGCGCGGCAGCCAGTAACTCAAAATCACCGCGCGTATCACCCCATGCGCGCAGGTGATAGTTATGCAGCGGGCCGTAAACGCTTTCCAGTCGCTTGACCTTTTGCCCGCAGCGGCAGTTATGGCCGGTAATTTTACCAGTAAGAATGCCGTCTACCACTTCTAATTGGGTACCGATCAGATTGATGCCCAGACGCTCGGCGAACGGTTCTAACACCATCGCTGGCGAGGCGGAACAGATGGTCACTTCGGCGCTGGAGTTCACTTCGGCGGCAACCGCTAACAGCCCGGCTGGGCGCATTAGCTTATTCCAGTTTGCCGCGCAGAAAAGTTGCGCCTGCTGGCGAATCCATTGCTCCTCAACGCCGGTTAAAAAGGTGTGAATCAACACTTCTTTTAACTCATCACGCGTTAGCTTTTTCCGCATGCAGCGCAGCGTAGGGAATGCCAGTTTGGCAATTTTGCGTGCGAACGCGCGTTTGCCAAAGCTGAAACGCAGAAAGGGGATGAAGCTGTCGTGAATGGTCAGCGTGCCGTCAAAATCGAAGACTGACAGAACCTGATTTTCACGCGCTAAGGAGGATTCCATGGACATGTTGTTCTCTTTTGTCGCAAGCCGTAATCAATGCCACGATGATAGCAAATGGCTGGCCGATATTCTCATGCGTGAATGCGGCTACCGATAAACGGTAGCCGTTTGAAACGCTTACTCGCGGATTTTGCCCTCTTCCTCGCGGGTTTTACCCTCTTCGATAAACTCTTCGTCGATCTCTTCAGAGTTCTCACGGTTATCGCGACCAGAAAGCAGATTCCAGCAGGCAATAAACAGCGCGGCGATCAGCGGACCAATTACAAAGCCGTTGATGCCGTACACTTCCATGCCGCCTAGCGTGGAGATCAGGATCAGATAGTCCGGCATTTTGGTGTCTTTACCGACCAGCAGCGGACGCAGAATATTATCCACCAGTCCAACCACCACTATGAAGAAGCCAATCAGGAACAGCGCTTTCCAGATGGCGCTGGTGGCGAAGAAGAAGATGGTTGCCGGTACCCAGACAATAGCGGAACCGACCGCCGGAATCAGCGACAGGAACGCCATTAAGGTGCCCCACAGCAAGCTGCCATCAATGCCAGTGATCCAGAAGGCGATGCCGCCCAGCACACCTTGTACCACCGCAACCACCACCGTGCCTTTGACCGTGGCGCGCGATACCGCTGCGAACTTCATCAGCAGGTGATGTTTCACGTAGGTTGAAAGCGGCAGCGCTTCCAGAATTAAATTCACCAGCCAGGCGCCATCTTTCAACAGGAAGAACAGCAGATAGAGCATCACGCCAAAGCCAACGGTAAAGGTGAACGTCCCTTTGCCGATCAGGAACACGCTGCCCGCCATGT
Organism: Pantoea sp. DY-17; assembly: GCF_019795975.1. Lineage (NCBI taxonomy): Bacteria > Pseudomonadati > Pseudomonadota > Gammaproteobacteria > Enterobacterales > Erwiniaceae > Pantoea > Pantoea sp. DY-17. The sequence continues at coordinate 270,726 of NZ_JAIMIG010000001.1, forward strand.
ATTGGCCGCCTTTCAGCGCAAAGCCAGAGAGCTTCTGCTGAATCTCCTGCGCGTTGTTCAGGTTGTTATCGGCGAGGTAGTTGCGTGCCCAGGAAGGCAGATGCTGCAGCAGATCGGCAAACACCGCAGGGAACTGCGCGGAGTTGTTCTGCAGCTTGGTATAGACGGTGTTAACTTCAACCACCATTGAAGAGGTGATCAGCGCCAGCGGCGTGAACACCATCAGGCAGATAATCAGCAACGTAGCGAACGAAGCCAGACCATTGCGATCGCCCATTTTACGGCGCAGCAGCGACTTCAGTGGATGGAAGATCACCGCCAGAATCGCGGCCCAGAAAATGGCAGAAAAATAGGGTGTCAGCACATCAAAAAAGGCGAAGGTGACGATCGCCAAAATAACGATAAAGAAGCCTAAATTAAGTCCTTTAATACGCATTACAAAGTCTCGTCAGTAGATAGGGCGAATGAACTATAGAACGCTTAACGGGGAAAGTAATGTTTTTAGGATCGATGGTTCGCTTAAGCTCGTGAAGAGAGCAGACACAGGATGTCCCGATTTGTCCGCCTGATGTCTGTTCACTGGCTGGCGCGGCAGCATTATTACGGTGATGATGGTGGCTGAAACTCACCGGAGGAAATCATGCTGGAACTACGTCCTAACTGCGAATGCTGCGATAAAGATCTGCCGCCGGAGTCGCTTGAGGCGCGCATCTGTTCATTTGAATGCACGTTCTGTGTGGCGTGCGCGGAAGGTATCCTGGCGCAGCGCTGCCCGAATTGCAGCGGTGAACTGGTGCGTCGACCGATTCGTCCTGCTGCAGCGTTAGCACGTCATCCGGCGTCCTCAACGCGCCATTTATCTTCTTCATGAGATAGTGAGCGTGCAAACCAATATTCTGCTCGTGTAAACGTTTACCCTAAATAGTTTATCAGGCTGCCTCGTGATATTTAAACGTTACGCAAGCAGGGTAATTTTGAGCACGATAGTAATCACCGCCGTGTATTAATGTTGGTGATAAACAATCCGCGCCTAATAAGGAGCAGTAATTGTTAAATACTCATCAGGTTGCGCGTGCGGCGTGCTGAGATTATAAAGGTTTAAAAAGCAAATAGTGTTGTTTTTAAAGGGATATTAACCATTCTTGATAACATGGATTAGCTGCTTGAATGCCTTATTGTTGTGTCTTTGCTGAATCTGGTCAGAGCACAGACCTTATTTATCCTGAAACAACGTTCCTAAAAAAATATTTTTTCTGTCATTTAATTTTTGCGTATTTTTCTGAAAAATAGCCCTTTTCAAAAGAAGTTTTCAATTTTAAATGGTATTGTTTGCTGGCAATGCTAGTGATGTGGCGTTGTGTGCTTCAGTTTTACCCTCACTTTTGCAGGGTTTACCCCTTTATGCAATTTATGGAAATTGAATTATCCTCCCGATCCTTGCGATCGGGTTTTTCTTTATATTTCCCGCTCTCGCCGCAATAAAGGCTGATGCGTCTCTTCGATCCTGTTAATGTCAGAAAATACACAATCGTTAAGAAAGTGATAAGTTGACGTAATTTCCTGTAAGTATGCGGTTTTTAAGAGTTTTGGAAATGCTTTTCTGTCTCCAGTTAATCAATAGTAATGCTTAACGGCACAGCAACCGCCGTTATCATTGGAGGCAACACCATGAAAAAAACAACATTAACTCTTATTGCGTCATTTATTGCATGCAGCACACTGTTTTCTAGCGTCTCGTGGGCAGACGGCCCAGGTGACCAGCGCTGGCAGCCGCACGGCAGCGACCAGCATCAGGACCACGGACGTGGCCCGGATCGTGGCGGCGACCGCGGACCGGATCGCGGCAATCATCATGACCGTGGCCACGATCGCGGCCCCGGCCCGGATCGTCATGACCGTTATGCTGACCATCGTATGCCGGAAGGGCATCGTGACGGCGACCGCTTCGCCTGGGGCGGACATGACTTCCGTCGCGGCTATCCGGCACCGCCGGAGTTTCGTGGTCCGCATTATCGCGTAGATGACTGGCGTGACCGTGGTCTGTATGAACCACCGCGCGGTGAGCATTGGGCTTACATCGACGGTAATTACGTGCTGGTGGCCGCAGCAACCGGCATCATTACCGCGATTCTGCTCAACGGCGCGTTCAACTAATCCCTCCGCGGATGGCTGCGGCCATCCGTGTTTCTCTGCGCTTTATCCGCTCACCAGGTTATTCTCTCTACGACCCGTTTTTCCTTTCGATACGTTAAGGAGTGATGATGACCGTGGTAAAAATGGTGGCGGTGGATAAAGACGGCACCTTTCTCGACGACAAGAAACAGTACAATCGCGCGCGTTTTAACGCCTGCTATCAGGAAATGAAGCAGCGCGGCATCAAGTTTGTGGTAGCCAGCGGCAACCAGTATTACCAACTCAAATCCTTCTTCCCTGAGATCGCCCACGAAATTGCCTTCGTGGCGGAGAACGGCGCGTGGATTATCGATTGTGATGAAGAGTTATTCTGCGGCGAGTTTTCCCGTCCGGATATTGATGCGGTGCTGGATACATTGCACAACGGTAACTATCCCGAACTGCGTTACATCCTGTGCGGACGTGACAGCGCGTACTACTTCGAAGGCCTTGATGAAAAGTGGCTGGTGAAAATGCGTCATTATTGCCATCGCCTGAAGGCGATTCGCAGCCTCGATGACGTGGCGGGCGATAAGCTGTTCAAGTTTGCGCTGAATCTGTCTGATGATTACGTGGAACCGCTGATGGCGGACATTGAGCGTCTGCATCAGGGGGCGGCCGCCGCCACGTCCAGCGGTCATGGATCGGTGGATTTGATCGTGCCGGGCAACCATAAAGGTCACGGCCTCGATCTGTTGGGCAAACGCTGGGGCATCGAACGCAGTGAAATTCTGGTGTTTGGCGACGGCGGTAACGATCTCGAAATGCTGCAGCAGTCGGGCTTCAGCTTTGCCATGGCGAACGCACCGCAGAAGGTCAAAGATGCGGCCCGCTTTGAAGCGCCGGGTAATAACGACGAGGGCGTTTTACAGGTGATTGAGCAGATGCTGGCCGGCAAACCGCCGTTTGTCATCTGATCGTCATTTACAGCTGAATTTATTCTTTGCTTTGCCGATATTCGATTGTGACGGAACGCACAATTCGCCGCTGAGCGGCACTTCTTATCTCAATCGTTAATGCAGTCGGTTAGAAAGGATAAATTATGTTGCCAACCCGTTTGGCTGCCCGCATGACGCTGGGTGGCCTGCTATTACTGTGCGTCACCACCGCAGTCGTGTTTTCCGTTCTGTTGTTGCGCGGTCAGCCGCGCGTCATCGAAGCCAGCCATACGCTGATTGAGCAGGCCGGTAGCAATCTGGTCAGCCAATTAAATCAGCAGCTGGTGCGCATTGAAGGCGAGGCCGTCAGCATGGCGCGCCTTGCTGAAGTGTTGCCGCACGATGCCACGCTGTGGCAGCAAAGCTTCCCACAAATCATCAACAGCAGCGGCAATAAAACCATTGCCGGCGGCGGCGTGTGGCCGGAACCCGATGCGTTTAGCGCCGGTGTGCAACGTCGTAGCTTCTTCTGGGCGCGACAGGGTGATGGCGCGCTGGCCTATTCCGATGACTACAACCTGCCTGCGGGCAACGGCTATCAACAGGAAAGCTGGTACAGCGCGGTGCGTAACGGACCGCGCGATCGTTGCGGTTGGTCGGAGGTGTATCAGGATCCGGTCTCCGGTGTAAAAATGGTGACCTGCAGCGTGCCGTATGCGGCGGGCGATCGGTTTGCCGGTGTCGCAACGCTGGATGTGCAGCTGGATAATCTTGCGGGCTTTATGCAGCAGAAAGGGCAGGTGACGGGCGGTTATGCCTTTGCGCTCGATAGCGCGGGCAATCTGCTCTATTACCCAGGCCAGGATATGAAATCGCTAACCACCTTGAGCAGCCTGGCGGAAAAATCCAGCTGGCTGGCGCCGCTGGCCGCCCGTATCGCCCAGCTGAAGGGCGATGGCGATGTATTACAACTGTCGGATTTTGCAGACGGCTACTTGCACAACAGCGCGCAGGTGACGCTGTTCCGCATGCCCGGCACCGGTTGGGTGATTGGCCTGGTAACGCCGGAAAGTGCCGTCAGCGGCCTGGCGCGTACCATGATGCGCGACATCTTCACTTTCCTGATTCCGGCGATGATCGTGCTGCTGCTGTTAACCTGGGCGTTTACCCAACGCATTGGCCAACGTCTGAAGGCGACGCACGCGGCGCTGGATGAGATTGCCAATGGCGATGGCGATTTAACCCGCCGTCTGACCAAAAGTGGGCGCGATGAGCTGGCGGATATTGCCGGTGCGTTCAACAGCTTTGTCGATAAGATCGCTGGCGTGATTACCCGCGTGCAGGGCAGCGGCGAAACGGTGGCGGCCAACGCATCGGGATTAGCGCACAGCAACACCGCGCTGTCGGAGAAAATCGCTGAGCAGGCTGCGGCGCTTGAGCAGAGTGCGGCGGCGATGGAGCAGCTTAACGCCACCGTGCAGCAAAACGCTGAAAATACCCGACTGGCCGATGCTGCCGCCGAACAGACCGCGCAGATTGCCCGCAGCAGCAGCGAAGTGATGGGCGAAGTGGTGAGCACCATGGGCGCTATTCAATCCTCGTCGCGCCGCGTGGCGGAGATTCTGACGGTGATCGACAGCATCGCGTTTCAAACCAACATCCTTGCCCTGAATGCGGCGGTGGAAGCGGCGCGCGCTGGTGAGCAAGGGCGTGGTTTTGCGGTGGTGGCATCGGAAGTGCGGGCCTTAGCCCAGCGCAGTGCCACGTCGGCGCAGGAGATCAAAGCGCTGATTGCCGATTCCGACAGCAACGTGCTGGCCGGCAGTAAACTGGTGGAAGGCGCGGGGCAGCAGCTTTCGCAACTGGTTTCCGACGTGCATAAAGTGAAGCAGGTAGTCAGCGAGATGCGCGTGGCCGGTGATGAGCAGAGCAAAGGTATCGCGGAAGTGACGCTGGCCGTATCGCAAATGGAGCGCGGTATTCAGCAAAACCTGATGCTGGTGACGCAAACCGCTGAAAATACCCAGGCGCTGCGTGATGAAGCGGCGCAGCTGGCGCAAGAGATGGCGATGTTTAAAGTGGCTGAGCAGTAAAAAATCGGGCAGCGTCGGCTGCCCGTTATCATTTAGACGATGCGCCAGGCGGCGGCGATCATCTCGGTTAACGTCGGTGCATCGTAGCTGACCCAGCCATTTTTGCTGTTGGCGCGTGACACAATCCAGTCAACGTCGCTGGCTGACAGCGTTGGGCCATCTAACCAGAACGGCACGATCGCCTGCTGCTGGATCAAGGCTTTCAACGCCAGCGCGGGCGGCGCGGGATCGTCCGGCAGCAACTGTTGGCCGAACTGCGCCATCAAACGTTGCTGTTCAGCATGCTCGGTTTCTGCCAGCACCTCGAGGAACGGGAACAGTAAACGTCCGCACACTTCGCCGTGATGGAACGGCTTGATCGCCCCCAACTCACCGGCAATGCCGTGGATCACGCCCAATCCGGCGCTGCTCAGACACACGCCACCCAACCATGACGCCATCATCATCGCTTCGCGCGCGGCATCTCCACGCTCGTCGTCACGGTTTAAATCTGGCCAGGCCTGGAAGAACAGTCGCAGCCCATTAAGCGCAGTTTGCTGGGTGAACAAATTGCCTTTGCGCGACAGATAGGCTTCGAAAAGATGGGTGAAGGCATCGATGGCGCAGGTTGCCAGCACGCTGTCGGGCGCGCCTTTTAGCAGATCAGGATCGAGAATTGCGACCTGTGGCACAAACACCGGATGGCGCAGCGACGCTTTGACCTGAATATGCTGCTGATCGGTCACCACTGCGTTCTGCGTGGCTTCGCTGCCGGTGCCGGCCGTGGTGGGAATGGCGATCAGCGGCAAGGTCACCGCTTGCACTGGCGTATCACCGACTTTCTCCAGATAGCGCGCGGTATTCAGCGGGTGCTGCATCATCGCGCTAAAGGCTTTAGCCGCATCCAGCACGCTGCCGCCGCCAATCGCCACCACGCGATCAACATGGCCGCGCCAGCGTCGCACCCAGCCATCAATCTCATCTGGCGAGGCTTCATGGCTGACAATCTCGTAACCGATGATGTGATCGTTGAGCGCGGCACCTAAGCGCGTCCAGGCCGGACCATTCAGGAATGAGCGGCCGCAAAACAGCAGCGTCGGCTGGGTATTGGCCGCCAGCAGCGGAATCAGTTGGTCAATGCTGCCGCGCCCAAACAGGGTTTGTTGATTACTGTACAACTCGATCAGATTCTCACTCACCTGCACGTCCTTCTTGTTTGGCTCAAAGACCTAAGTGTAACCAAAAGCCATGACACTCCCGCTGCAAACATTCTGATAACCCGCTGGCAAAAAGTTGATCACCTTCGCAAAACAGAAATTCCGCTGCGACGCCAGGTGCTTTGTGCGCAATGTTACCCTTAACATGATACCCGTAACATTGCTCAGCAGGATGTTTACTGTGGTGCACGTTGTTGATTCTCATGTCCTCTGGGATAACCAAAATAAACCGCTGCCGGTAGCTTACCGTGCGCAAAAGTGGAGAAAAATTATGCCATTACTCTATGTGGCGATTGGCGTAGCGTTACTGCTGTTGCTGATGATTCGTTTTAAACTGAACGGATTTATTGCGCTGATTCTGGTGGCGCTGGCCGTTGGCATGATGCAGGGCATGCCGGTCAACAAAGTTATTGTTTCGATTAAAACCGGTGTCGGCGGCACGTTGGGCAGCCTCGCGCTGATCATGGGCTTCGGCGCGATGCTGGGTAAACTGCTGGCGGATTGCGGCGGGGCGCAGCGAATCGCCACCACGTTAATCGCTAAATTTGGTGAGAAGCATATTCAGTGGGCGCTGGTGCTGACCGGCTTCACCGTCGGCTTTGCGCTGTTCTACGAAGTGGGCTTTGTGCTGATGCTGCCGTTGGTGTTCAGCATCGCCGCCTCCGCGCGCGTGCCGCTGCTCTACGTGGGTGTGCCGATGGCGGCCGCGCTCTCGGTCACACACGGTTTCCTGCCACCGCATCCGGGCCCAACTGCGATCGCCACGCTGTTTAATGCCGATATGGGTAAAACGCTGCTGTACGGAACGCTGCTGGGGATTCCAACCGTTATTCTCGCCGGTCCGGTTTATGCGCGCTTCCTGAAAGGCATTGATAAGCCGATCCCGGAAGGCTTGTGGAACCCGAAAACCTTTACCGAAGCGGAGATGCCTGGCTTTGGCGTTAGCGTCTGGACGGCATTGGTGCCGGTGGTACTGATGGCGTTGCGCGCGGTGGCGGAGATGCTGCTGCCGAAAGGTCACGTGTTGTTGCCGTATGCCGAGTTCTTTGGTGACCCCATTATGGCAACCTTGATCGCCGTGCTGATCGCCATCTTCACCTTTGGTCTCAACCGTGGCCGCAGCATGGATGACGTGATGGGCACCATCACCGATTCGATCAAGATCATCGCCATGATGCTGTTAGTGATTGGTGGTGGCGGGGCGTTCAAACAGGTGCTGGTGGACAGCGGCGTCGATAAATATATCGCCAGCATGATGCATGAAACCAATCTGTCGCCGATCTTCATGGCGTGGTCGATTGCTGCGGTGCTGCGTATTGCCCTGGGTTCCGCTACCGTGGCGGCGATTACGGCAGGCGGCATTGTCGCACCGTTGATCATCACCAGCGGCGCCAGTCCGGAACTGATGGTGATTGCGGTCGGCTCCGGCAGCGTGATTTTCTCTCACGTCAACGATCCGGGCTTCTGGCTGTTTAAGGAGTATTTCAACCTGACCATCGGCGAAACTTTCCGCTCATGGTCGGCGCTGGAAACCATTATTTCGGTGTGCGGTTTGCTGGGTTGCTTACTGCTCGCCAACGTCATCTAAGTATCAAGGCTGAGGCACTGCGCCTCAGCCGCTTGCGGTTTACTGCGTTAAGGCGCGGAATGCCGCGAGTTCCTCTTGCGGCATTCCCGCTTGTAACGCCGCGTCACAGATTTGCTCCCAGCTGTTGCTGTCGAGAGGAATGCCATCGCGTTCACGTGCCACGCGGTTTTGCTCTTCCCACTCGCCGGGCACCTGAATAGGTGCATCGCCACTTTGCGGCGACTGTTTCACCCAATCCAGGAATGATTCCGCCTCTTCCTGCATCGCAGGCGCATCAAACGCATCCGGATTCACGATGATGGTGGTCATGCAGTTGAAAATGGCATCGTGGCTGGTGACCAGCGTCTCATCATGTGTGGTGCGTCCGCCGGACAGCGCGCCGCCGAGAATTTCACACATGGTTGCCAGCGCATAGCCTTTGTGCAGACCAAACGGCATCAGTGAACCATACGGCGCCTGATGCATCACGCCCGGTTCGGTGGTCGGCTGGCCTTGATGATCAATCAGATAACCTGGCGCGACCTGCTGCTCTTTATTCCACGCCACTCGCGTTTTACCAAAGGCGATGCCGCTGGTGGCGAAATCGAGCAGCAGCGGTTTGGCATTGCGGCGCGGGAAAATGGCGCAAAAAGGATTAGTGCCAAAACGACGATCGCTACCGTTAAACGGCGCGACCATCGGAACGCCCATCACGTTAACAAAATGGAACGAGACAAAACCGGCGGCCGCACACTGTTCTGCCCAATGGCCGATGCGACCAATGTGGTGCGAATGGTGTAAACCAACCGCCGCAATACCTAACCTGGCTGCGCGCTCAATACCGAGTTGCATCGCCTCAAAGGCCGCCACCTGACCAAAACCGTTGTGCCCGTGTAGCGTCAGCACCGCGCCGGCGTCTTTTGCAATGCTGGCATGTTGGTTGAGTTGCAAAAAGCCCTGTGCCAGCGATTTCATGTAGCTCGGAATCATGCCAACGCCGTGTGAATCGTGACCCGCCAGATTCGCGGCCACCAAATGGTCGGCGACCAGGCGCGCTTCTTCGGCGCTGCTGCCAGCATGTAACCAAATGGCTTGAACAAACTGATGAAGGCGAGAAGGGGGAATAAGATGCAGAGTACTCATACGGTCAATCTCCTTATCATGAACAATCATGCATCCTGTGCTGAAACCAGTAATAACCGCAAGTCAATGATAAGAAGTAAAGGGCCACAACGTGTGGCCCAAAAACTCAGTGCGGCTGTTCAAAGCCTGCTTTGACCATCTGATCGCGCAGCGCGCGGGTAATTTCACGGTTTCCGCCAGTGATCGGATAAATGACATTGTTGACGACATCGTCAAGATAGTGCTCTTCAAACTCCTGCAGGGTGAGTTGCGTGCCACCTTCATCATTAATCGCAATACTGCCGCTGATGTGGTTGCCGTAATCCTTTGCCTTAAGGCTATAACGCCCCATGCTGGTATTAATCGTGCTCATAAGAATCTCCTTGTTACGTCGGCATTGATAACAATCGAGGCCTCTTCAGGCGCTATAAGTTTAGACTGTCGACAGGCGCTGAGTGCGGAATCAAGGAGAGGGAAAATCGCAGGCTGCGACCCGTCTCGCAGAATTCAATCGGCATTAAGCGAAACGATAGCAAAGGGTTGTGACCACTCTCGCAGCGCCCAGCGAAAGCAGAATGATCATCTATACTGGTTAGCAGACACGTTATTTTTCATACTTGAAGGAGCGAACAATGAAAATAATTCTGTGGGTTATCGCCATCATCTTCATCGTTGGGTTACTGACACTAACAGGCGTCTTTAAACTGATTTTCTGACAACAACAGGCACCTGCGGGTGCCTGAATTTTTTATTCCGCATAGGATTTTTCGCTGTCATTAAAAGACGCAATCGGCAGGATGAGATCGCCCAGCGTCAACGGTTTCTGACACTGCGCGCAGCAGGCACCATGATGATTTATTGCATCGACCTGTTTGCAGTCCGTTAAGGTGTAAAAAAATTTAGTGCAACCGCAGCGGCTACAACGAATAGTCATGTCAGTTTTTTCCCCATCTCCGTCCTGGAGTATCGAGATTTATCTTATTCGTCGGGCGAGTTCAATTGATAAATTTTGTTAATTTATTCCATGCGTGAATAGTTGACACTAAGTCACTGAAAGCTATCTTATTGCTTGCCGTCATCATCACAACATGATTGCACTTTGTGTACATCCCTCAGTAATGCCTTTCTGTTTATCCGGCGTTTCAATTTCACGTTCCGCATGAGGTAAAATTCGCCGTCAACCGAGAATTAGCCTGGAGATATTAAGCATGTTTTTTAATATCCTTTTGGCGATTACTTAGGAATGCGTCGTACAAGAATCTGAAAAATTTGCCTCAGGGTAGTGCACTTTTTCAGCATGAATTAACAGGAAATTACGTTGTGAATCGGCACTTTTCTGCAGTTTTGTTAGGCTGCATTTTGACCTCATCGGTCTCCTTTTCGGCATCAGCGGTAACAACTTCACAAGCCATCAAATCAGGCTGGAACACCTTTAGCGATAACGTGTCGCAAACCTGGTCGCAACCGCAGAATTATGATTTTTATCTGCCGGCGATTACCTGGCACAACCGTTGGACTTACGACGATGAACACATCGATAAATACAACGAGCGCCCGTGGGGCGCAGGTGCGGGCGTTTCGCGCTGGGATGAGAAAGGTAACTGGCACGGTTTGTACCTGATGGCGTTCAAGGACTCCTTCAATAAATGGGAGCCGATTGGCGGTTACGGTTGGGAAGCGACCTGGCGACCGCTTAGCGATCAGAACTTTCATTTGGGCGCCGGATACACGGCGGGTGTAACGGCGCGGGATAACTGGCGCTACATCCCGGTTCCGCTGATATTGCCTTTAGCATCAATTGGATATGGTCCAGCCACTTTCCAAATGACTTATATTCCTGGCACTTACAATAACGGCAACGTTTACTTTGCATGGCTGAGATTTGAGTTTTAAGCGCTGGCGGCACGCATAAAGTGTGATCGGCATGCAAAAAATCAATATTTATCACTTTTTCATCAAATCGCACTGGACAAATGTCACCGCAATTGCTGTACTAGACGTCGACACAGTTTAGTGTCCTTTTTTCATGTAAAGGTAATATAGATGTCTAAGATCAAAGGTAACGTAAAGTGGTTTAATGAGTCGAAAGGCTTCGGTTTCATTACTCCAGAAGATGGCAGCAAAGATGTATTCGTACACTTCTCTGCAATCAACAGCAACGGTTTCAAAACTCTGGCTGAAGGTCAACGCGTTGAGTTCGAAATCACTGACGGTGCTAAAGGCCCATCAGCTGCTAACGTTATCGCACTGTAATTTAACAGTTCGAATTCTGAAAACCCGCCTTCTGGCGGGTTTTTTTTTATCCTTTTTTAGGCTCGCCACCAAATAATCATCCAGCTCGCTAAGGCAAGCATGCTGATGCTCAGTGCCATTAACTCATCGAAAGTGCGTGGAATAAGGTTTTTCATTTCGCCTGCCTCAGAAAGAGATTTCCCTCAGCATGCCAATGCCAGATTAAGCCAGCCTTAAGCCGTTATGACATTCTCGTGACAAGGCAGATTCTGCGGCACATCTCACAGATAACTTCCGTAACATAGCCACAACAATGCTTACTTGCAGATTTTTGTTAGGCAACGCTATATAACTGCTCAGGGAAAATGAGGAGGCAGGATGAACATACGTCAGGCACAGGCAAAAGACAGTTTTGCATTGAGCGCGTTGCTAACCGAATTAGGTTATAGCGCGACGGAAGGATTTATCGATACACGTTTGGCGCAGCTTATTCATCATCCCGATGAAATGTTGTTGGTCGCGGAACACGGCAATCAGGTGCTGGGCTTTCTCTCGTTGCACTTTATTCCGCAGCTGGCATTGGCCGGCGATTTTGCCCGCATCAGCTACTTTTGTATTGCCGAAGGCGAGCGCAGCAAAGGCAGCGGGCAGCAGTTATTAAACCACGCCGAACAGCTGGCGCGGTCACGCGGTTGCGACCGTATGGAAGTGCACTGCCATTCATCGCGCCTCAAAGCCAACCAGTTCTATGCGCGTGAAGGCTATGTGGAATCACCGCGCTATCACATTAAAGCTCTGGGTTAAGATTGAGCTCGCGTCCGCTGGCTATCACGATGGCATCGGCGATGCTGTCGAGTTGTGCCACAGGCAGCAGCGCGGCGCTGACGCGAATGAACTGCCGGCTGCTAATGCTACAGCGTTCACCGGGCAGCACGGCGATACCGCGCGCGGCTAGCGTGATCATCGCGTACTGCTCCGATTCCACCGGAATCCACACGCTCAATCCATCACGCTCTTCCAGCACCAGACCGCGTTTCGCCAGCGCGGCCAGTAACTGCTGGCGACGCTGCGCATAGGTGGCTTTGGCCTGCTGAATACGCTGCTGAGTCTCTTCATCATTGAGCATCCACGCCACGGCATCCTGCAAAATACGGCTGGTCCAGCTCACGCCAAAGTTGCGCCACGCTTGCAGGCGCTTCACCATTTCGGCGGTGCCTGATAACACCGCCAGCCGCAAATCCGGCCCATAAGCTTTAGAAAACGAGTGCACATGCAGCACGCGTTCGGGATAGTGGAAGCCGAGGCTAAACACCGGGTAGCGCGACAGATCGCCAATGCCGTCATCCTCGACAATGACGGTGCTGCTGTTTGCCAGCACGCGCGCCAACTCTGCACTGCGACGCTGGCTCACGCTGTTTCCGGTAGCGGAATGGGTGCGCGGTTGATAGATAAACATCGCCGGAGATTTCTGCATCAGCGTGGTCAGCGTCGAGGGAATGGGACCTTGCTCATCGCAGGGCAGCGGCAGAATTTCAGCACCGATGTTGTCTAAAATATCCAGTAATCGCGTTGCAGTAGGATCTTCGATTGCCACACGATCGCCCGGTGACAGCAACGTCTGAACGATCAGGTTCATGGCATCGAAGCCGCCATCGGTTGCCAACCAGGCTTCGGCGGGATAGGGCCAACGTGGCGCTACGGCATCCAGCAATTGCGGTGAAATCGCCTCACGCTGATAACTATTCAGTTGCGGCGATGCAATGCCCGCCAGCATCGCCCGACGCAGATCCGGCAATAACGTTGGATCCGGTGAGGCCATCGCCAGTGACGCCTGAACATTCTCGCCGTAATTGCCGATCTTCTCGAAGCGAATCGGACGCGGCATCACGCTGTTACCGCTCACCCACACGCCGCTGCGACCTTTACCCGCCAGCACTTTCTGCTTCTTCAGTTGCGCCCAGGCAGCGGAAACGGTTGCCGGGCTCACGCCCAATCGCTCAGCCAACTCGCGTACCGCCGGCATCTGCATGCCCACCGCAATCTGCCCATCGCGAATTAGCGTGGATGCCGCATGCGTGATGCCTTTCACCGAAGCATCCGTGATCTGCTGGCTGAGCCACTCCAAATCCACACTTTGCGTCATAAGAAAATCCTTTGTTCAGTAACAAATAATAGATTGTTCAGATTAGTATTCGCGATTTAGACTCAAATTCAAGCACTATTTGCTGCATAAATAATCACAGCCGCAGGGCTGGCAGAACAGACGGGGAAGGCAAAACTATGGTAACCATCAGACTGGCGGTACGTGACTGGGATTACTTCACACCGCTGGCACTTGGCGATATCAAGCCGGAAGGTTTCACGCTGGAGATCGATCGTGTTGGCACGCTGGTGGATAACCTCGCCACCAGCGATAAATACGATGCCGGTGAGGTGTCGTTTAGCCGCTTTGCTCAGGCTCGGGCAAAAGGTGACACTTCACTGTTGGGCCTGCCACACTTTCTGATGCGCGGTTTCCGTCAGCGCTGCATCATTACGCGCAGCGACAGCCCGATTACCTCGCCAGCGCAGCTGAAAGGCAAAAAGATCGGCGTTACCGGCTGGCAGGATTCCGGCAACACCTGGACGCGCACCGTGCTGCGTGAAGCGGGCGTGGAGATTGATGATGCGTATTGGTTTGCCGGGCGTTTGACTGAGGATCACCCGATTGTTGATCGTCTGGCCGGTTTTGGTCGTCCGGGGCGTATTGAACCGGCGCCAGGTGAGCGTCCACTGATCGCGTTGCTGAAAGCGGGCGAGCTGGATGCTGTGTTTACCCCTTTTATGCCGGAAGGTTTTTTCCTCGCCGATTCGGGTTTGCGTCAGCTGCAGGTGGATTTTGCCGCTGCCGAGCGCGACTACTTTAATCGCGTCGGTTATGTGCCGGGCATTCACTTACTGGCACTGAAGCCCGCCTTAGCGGAGGCGCATCCGTGGCTGCCTCAGGCGCTGAGCGACATCATTGATCGTTCGTACCAGATGTGGATGAAGAAGCGCGAGAAATACGCCGACACCACGCCGTGGCTGCTGGACGATTTGCGGCGCACCGCGCAGGAATTACCGGCCAACTGGAATCAGAACGGATTTTCCGTTAACAAAAAGATGATTGCCGACTTTGCGAATGAGCTGTTCCAGCAAGGCCTAACCCAAACATTGCTGACGCCGGAAGCGATTTTTCCGGCTGCGGCGCAAGGAGAATAACCATGAAAGTAGCAATGGGACAATTTGCCGTCAGCCGCGAATGGCAGGAAAACACCGATATCTGCATCGGATTGATGAACCAGGCATTGGCAGGCGGTGCTGATCTGCTGGTGCTGCCGGAAGGCGTGCTGGCGCGTGATATCGCCGATCCTGATCTGGTATTGAAAGCGGCGCAACCACTTGATGGTCCTTTCGTCACGCAGCTGCTGGCGGTTAGCAAAGGCAACAACCTGACCACCATGATGAGCGTGCATGTGCCGACAGAAGGGCAGAAAGCGCTCAACGTACTGATCGCCATTCGCAACGGCGAAATCATCGCCGAGTACGTGAAACTGCACCTTTACGATGCCTTCGCCATGCAGGAGTCGCAGCGCGTGAATCCGGGGCGCGAAATTCCGCCGCTGGTTGACGTGGCGGACATGAAAGTCGGGTTGATGACCTGCTACGACGTGCGCTTTCCGGAGCTGGCGCGTCGCTTAGTGCTTGACGGCGCGGATGTGCTGGTGCTGCCGGCAGCGTGGGTGAAAGGCCCGCTGAAAGAGATGCACTGGGAGTTGCTGACCACCGCGCGTGCGCTGGAAAACACCTGCTACATGGTGGCGGTGGGCGAATGCGGGCCACGCAATATCGGCAACAGTCTGGTAATCGATCCGTTGGGCGTGGCGATTGCCAAAGCGCCGGAATCGGCCGCGCTGGTGTTTGCCGATCTCGATCCACAGCGCATCGCCTATGCACGCAGCGTACTGCCGGTGCTGGAAAATCGCTGTTTTGCGCGTCCCGAACTTAAACCACTTTGATCGCTGGGGAATCTAACTGATGAAAATTCTTGCTACCGCCATCGCGCTGTCATTGGGCCTCACGGCCTGTTTCGCTCAGGCCGCCGACGTGATTCCTGCGCAAAAAGTGGATCAGGCGCTGCACGATCGTCTGCCAGCAGAGATCAAAAGCAGCGGTAAAATGATCTCGGTGAACAACGGATCTTTTCCTCCGTATGAGATCGTTAACGGTCCGCACTCAATGGACGGCGCTTCCGCCGATCTCACCGAAGCGCTGGCACAATTGCTGGGCGTGAAGATTGAACATGCCACCGTCAGCGGTTTATCGGGCGTGCTCACCGGCATTAATTCCGGCCGCTACCAGATGGCGATTGGCCCGATTGGCGATTATCCGGATCGTCAGCAGAAGGTTGATTTTATCGACTTCGTGCAGGAGTTCGTGGTGTTTGGCGTGCAGAAAGGCAATCCCTCGAAGATTAACGGTCTGGAAGATACCTGCGGTAAACGCATTGCGGTGATGGCGGCCGGTTCGGCGGAGCAGGTGATTCGCAAGCAGTCCGATGCCTGTGTCGCGGCGGGTAAACCGGCGGTGGTGGTGCAATCCTTCACCGACCAGCCATCATCGATTTTAGCCGTGCGCTCAAAACGTTCCGATGCTTTCTTCTCCTCGCAGGCGCCGCTGACATACTTCATCGAACAGGCCAATGGCCAGCTGGAGCTGTCGGGCAAAGGCAAGAAAAACGGCTTTGGCGACATTTTCCAGGGCACCGTGGTGCCGAAGGGTTCGGAACTCGGCAACGTGGTGCTGGATGCGTACAAAGAGCTGTTCAGTAACGGCACTTACGCGGCCATCATGAAGAAGTGGAAATTAGACGGCAACGTGTTGCAGCAACCGGGACGTAACCTGGCGCAAGGGGCAGCAAAATGAGTCTGGTCACCAACAATTCGCGAGCCAGGGATAAGGCCGACGTGCAGCAGCGCGATGTGGCTTTTGCCCGCAGTGCGCCCACTTATGGGCGCTGGATCTCATGGATTTTGGTGCTGGTTATTGCCGCGAACTTCCTCTGGCTGGTGGCGACCAACCCCAATTTCGAGTGGAACGTGGTGCTGCAGTGGTTCACCGAAGGTTCGGTGATGAAAGGCCTGCAGGTCACGCTCGGCTTGACGGTGGTGTCGATGATTCTCGGCACGCTGCTCGGGCTGCTGTTGGGCGTGTGGCGTCTCTCGGAAAACAAATTGCTGAGCGGCTTATCGTCGCTCTACATCTGGTTTTTCCGGGGTACGCCGCTGCTGGTACAGCTGATCTTTTGGTACAACCTGTCGACGCTGTTTCCCACCATCGCAATCACTCTTCCGTGGACGGATATCACTTTTGCCAGCTGGAACACCAACGATCTGATCACGCCACTGACCGCCGCCATTGCCGGACTGGCGCTCAATGAAGCGGCTTATATGGCCGAGATCATTCGCGCCGGCCTGCTGTCAGTGGATAACGGTCAGGTCGAAACCACCCAGGCGTTTGGCATGAGTCGCAGTCGTGCGCTGCGCCGCGTGATCATTCCACAGGCGATGCGTTCAATTATTCCGCCTACCGGCAACCAGTTGATCAGCATGATCAAAGCGACCTCGCTGGTAAGTGTGATCGCTATGGGCGATCTGCTGTACTCGGTGCAAGCCGTTTATAACCGCACCTTTGAAATTATCCCGATGCTGATGGTTGCGGTGATCTGGTATCTGCTTATCACCTCGATTCTTAACGTTGGCCAGTCCGCCATCGAGCGTTACTACGCCCGTGGCACCACCCGCACGGTGGTGAATAAACGTCGCGTTGCTGCTAACGAAGCCGCGCCTGCCGTCGCGCACCGTTTGAAGGAGGATGTATGAGTGAAGTTCAGCCACTGGTGCGTGCGCGTAATGTGCAGAAGAGTTATGACGATAATGAAGTGCTGAAAGGCATCGATCTCGATGTGTTTCCCGGTGAAGTGGTGGTGATTCTCGGGCCATCAGGTTCGGGTAAATCCACCTTTTTACGCTGCATTAACCATCTGGAAGACATGAATGCCGGTTCGATTGTGGTCGGTGACGATCAGATCGGTTATGAACTGAAGCGCGGTATTCTGCATCGTCTGTCGGCGCGTAAAATTGCTCATCAGCGCCAGAAAATCGGCATGGTGTTTCAGCAGTTCAACCTCTATCCGCACATGACGGTGCTGCAAAACATCATTGAAGCGCCGATAGGCGTGCACAAGTTTGCACGGCAGGATGCACTCAAGCATGCGCGTGAACTGCTGGCAACCGTGGGATTAAGTGACAAAGCCGATGCCTGGCCGCGTCATCTATCCGGTGGCCAGCAGCAGCGCGTGGCGATTGCGCGCGCGCTGGCGATTAAACCGGCGCTGATGCTGTTCGATGAACCCACTTCGGCACTCGATCCGGAGTTAGTTGGCGAAGTGCTGGCCACCATGCGCACCTTAGCCGATCAAGGGCTAACCATGATTGTCGTGACCCATGAAATTGGTTTCGCGCGTGAGGCGGCCGATCGCGTGGTGTTTATGGATGGCGGCGTGGTAGTGGAGCAGGGCAGTCCGGAGCAGGTGATTGGTAACCCGCAACATCCGCGCACGCAGGCATTTCTCAGCCGCTTTATCTGAGCAGGCGGTCTCACTCTGTTACAGATTGTAGTTGAGGCCGTTTATAAACTGCGCGTTAATAGTCAGGTCCGTTTTTCACATTGGTTGAAAGGTAAATTATGGAAGGTATCAGTATTGCCAAACTGCTGATCATCGGTGCGCTCATCGTACTGCTTTTTGGCACCAATAAGTTACGTTCACTGGGTGGCGATCTGGGTTCCGCAATCAAAGGCTTCAAAAAAGCCATGAAAGATGATGAATCCGGCGCATCCAAAAGCAGCGCTGAAGAAGTGCCTGCTGAACGTGTCAGCCACAAAGAGTAATCTCTGCGCCGAACGTCAATAAGTGTAAATATTTATTACGTTGATAAAAAACCAGACTGTCGCCAGCCTGGTTTTTGTTTTTTGCGTCTTAGTGCCAATTGGCGTAAATGATTTCCTGCTCATCCACATCAAATACTGTTGAGCCATATAAGCCATCAAAGTCGCTCAACCCATCCTGGGTATGCCAGCCCTGCAACATATCATCAGTTAAAATTAAGGGTATTAACGATAGTCTTTCTTCTTCCTCGGCTGTAAAAACATCAATGAGTGCTATTTCAATTTTGTCTGATTCACTCTCATCAATTGGCATAATGATTTCGCCAATTTTAGGCTTAGTCAAAAACGGATAATCAACTTTGCCACCCATTACGCCTTGCGGATTAATGGGGACTGCACTAAAAACATGCTGAGCGACAGAAATATCGGTGGGCAGTTCAAACTGCCAGCGGCCTTGGCTATCAATTTCAGAGCTGCCGACCCACACATCATCAAGATAAAAGTATAACGTCGTACCAACTGGCGCATTACCGCTGAAAGACCCTTCATCCTCATTCAGATCATCAATAATGACCTCATTTTCAGTGATAACCTTTGACTGTACCTGTACTAAAAGTTGAGGTTTGGCACTCTCGCGTTCAGGTAGCGTGGCAATTTCCACACTCTCGTGGTGCATGCCGATAGCCGGTTGCCACAGTTGTGGCAGAGGAGCATTGAATTTCGCTTCCAGCAAATCAAAATTCCATTCAGGTTCAGGCTCTTCATTAATCACAGGGAGTACATTCTCCTGAGAAGTTTGAAAAGCGATATCTTCAGCATAAGGCATGATGTGTCGCACCACTTCGGGCATCACAGCGACAGTTTCATGACCCTTTAGTGGCAACTCTAAATGAATTTCATCGTATCGATGCTCAATACTGATAGCGGTAGCGATAAATGCATTGGCACATGAGGCGTGAGATGAAGTATAGGGATTGGTGTTATCTATGGGCGTGGTGCGCGCTTTAAGCGCATCCAAACTCTCTCCGGATGCACTGTTGAGCCGCACATCGGGTAATTGACCTGACAAATCGGGTTCCCGGAGAAAATCGAGCCCCTTTAAGTGAGAGGATGTTTGCATTATCTGACCTTCAAAATAAACACTGAGAAAAGAGAAATAGGCTCTTATGGCCTCAGCGATTAAAGCGACAGATTTGAGACAGGGATTAAGACTTTTAAGGGGATATTTGCGATTGCGCCCTGGTAAGAGCGCAATCGCGAAGAATATTACTTAACTTCCAGACCTTTGGCCTGCATATCAGCATGATAAGAGGAGCGCACAAACGGGCCGCAGGCGGCATGGGTGAAGCCCATCGCCATTGCTTCTTCTTTCATTTCGTCAAACTCGGCCGGGCTAACGTAGCGCTGCACCGGCAAGTGGTGACGGCTCGGCTGCAAATACTGTCCCAGCGTCAGCATGGTGACGCCGTGGCGACGCAGATCGCGCATCACTTCAATGATTTCAGCATTGGTTTCGCCAAGGCCGACCATCAAACCCGATTTAGTCGGGATATCCGGATGCGCTTCTTTGAAACGCTCCAGCAATTTCAGTGACCAATCGTAGTTGGCGCCAGGACGGACCTGACGGTAAACGCGCGGCACGTTTTCCAGATTGTGGTTAAACACATCCGGTGGCGTCGCGGTGAGGATTTCCAGCGCGCGATCCATACGACCACGGAAGTCCGGTACCAATGTTTCAATTTTGATGGTTGGGCTTTTTTCGCGAATCGCGCTGATGCAGTCAGCAAAGTGCTGGGCACCGCCGTCGCGCAGGTCATCACGGTCCACTGAAGTGATGACCACATAACGCAGCGCCATATCGGCGATGGTTTGTGCCAGTTTCAGCGGTTCGTTAGCGTCAGGCATATTCGGACGGCCGTGCGCCACGTCGCAGAATGGGCAGCGACGGGTACAGATCGCGCCGAGGATCATAAAGGTCGCGGTACCGTGGTTGAAACACTCTGCGAGGTTAGGGCAGGAGGCTTCTTCACACACCGAGTGCAGACCGTTTTTACGCATCGCGGCCTTGATGCCCTGAATGCGGCTGGAGTCTGCAGGCAGTTTGATCTTCATCCATTCCGGCTTACGCAGAATTTCTTCACGCTCAACCATCACGGTTTTCACCGGGATCAGCGCCATTTTGTCGGCATCGCGATACTTGACGCCACGTTCCATCTGAATTGGTTTACTCATAAATCTGCAGGTTCCGGTCGGGATTGCGATTTGAAAGCTTCCTCACTCAAACTGAGAACCAGGCTTTCAACTTTTTTTGAAAATATGGCAAAAATTATATCATCTCGTCTGCCCATAAGCAGCCGATTCGCCGGTGCAAAAGTTACAATTTTGTAAATAGGCACGTACAGTCAAGGTCAGACCGCGGCATCACTTTGCCATTCCAGTTGGGTAAATCCGGTTAAACGGGCGAAATGCTGCACCAGACGCGGCTGCACATCGGCCGGTGTAACGCCCGGCTGTAGCTGGCTAAGCTGCGTCATTTGCATCCCGGCATATCCGCACGGGTTGATGCGCAGGAACGGCGCTAAATCCATCGCCACATTCAGCGCCAGGCCGTGAAACGAGCAGCCTTTACGAATACGCAGCCCCAGCGAACAAATCTTGTCATCGCCAACGTACACGCCTGGCGCATCCGGTCGCGCCCGCGCGCTGATGTCATAGTCGGCCAGCGTGGCGATCACCGTTTCTTCTAACGCCGTCACTAACTCGCGCACGCCCATCTTGCGACGTTTCACGTCAATCAGCACATACATCACCTGTTGGCCGGGGCCGTGATAGGTTACCTGGCCGCCGCGATCGCTTTGTACCACCGGAATATCGCCCGGCATCAGCAGATGTTCAGCTTTCCCTGCCTGACCCTGGGTAAACACCGGATGATGTTCCACCAGCCAGATTTCATCGGCAGTGCTGCTGTCGCGTTGATCGGTAAAGTGATGCATGGCATCGGAGATGGGTTGCCAATCGCGCTGGCCGAGTTGACGAACAAGAAGCGTATTAGCTGACAAAGCAGAGATCCGGTAAAGAGTGGAAGGCAGAGTATAACGCTGGCAAAGCGGACTTTGCCAGCGCCAGAATTACAGCACCATGCGCACGATTTCGATGTTGCCTAGCTCTTCATACAGGGTTTCAACCTGCTCAATGTGGGTGGCGATGATGGTAATGGAAACAGAGTGATAGTTGCCTTTGCTGCTTGGCTTAACGTCCGGTTTGTAATCGCCTGGCGCGTGGCGCTGCACCACTTCAACCACTTGATCAACCAGCTCCGGTTGCGCCAAACCCATCACTTTGTAAGTGAAAGGCGTAGGGAATTCGAGCAGTTCATTCAATTTGGTTTTCATACATTGACTCCGGTGCTTAAAAAACAGGCTCCCGCCGAGGCGGGAGCAAAGATAGTAACTTAATTGGGGGCAAATTGGCGTTTTTTCAAGCGCGCCTTAGCCGAACCAGTGGTGGAACATCAGTTTGATGTAATCGATGATGCGGCCGAAGAAACCACCTTCTTTCACTTCATTCAGCACCACCAGCGGACGCTGTTCCACCGTTTTGCCGTCGAGCTGGAAGTTGATGCTGCCCACTACCTGATTTTTCTGCAGCGGCGCATGCAGTTCAGTGTTGTTCAGCACATAGCTGGCTTTGAGATCTTTCATGCGGCCACGCGGAATGGTCAGGTAGGCATCTTTCTCCACCCCCAACTGCACACGATCGCTGTCACCGAACCACACAGGCTCAGAGGCAAACTCTTTGCCCGCTTTCAGCGGTGCGACGGTTTCAAAGAAGCGGAAGCCCCACGTCAGCAATTTCTTGCTCTCGGTTTCACGGCCTTTAAAGGTACGACCGCCCATCACCGCGGAGATCAAACGCATCTGGCCTTCTGTTGCCGAGGCGACCAGGTTGTAACCCGCTGCGTCTGTGTGGCCGGTTTTAATGCCATCGACGTTCAGGCTGGTATCCCACAGCAAACCGTTACGGTTGGTCTGCTTGATGTTATTAAAGGTGAAATCTTTTTCACGGTAAACCGCGTACTCATCGGGTACGTCACGGATCAGCGCCTGGCCGATCAACGCCATATCGCGCGGCGAGCTGTATTGGCCTTCGGCATCCAAACCGTGCACGGTCTGGAAGTGGGTGTTTTTCAGACCCAGCGCGCCAACGTAGTTGTTCATCAGGTTGACGAATGCGTCCTGGCTGCCAGCAACGTAATCCGCCATCGCTACACAAGCGTCGTTACCTGATTGCAGCACGATACCGCGCGTCAGCTGAGAAACCGGCACACGATCGCCAGGCTTGAGGAACATCAGTGATGAACCTTTGAATACCGGATTACCGGTTGCCCAGGCATCTTTACCCACGGTCACGATGTCATCGTTATGGATTTTTCCCGCTTTGACCGCCTGACCAATCACGTAGCTGGTCATCATCTTGGTCAGGCTTGCCGGATCGCGGCGTGCATCCGCGTTCTTTTCGGCCAGCACTTTGCCGGAGTTATAGTCGATCAGCACATAAGCTTCAGCATCAATGTCCGGTACACCCGGAATCATAGTCTTAAGATTAACATCGTCCGCAAATGCGGCATGGCTGAGAGAAAGGGCGACCAGTGATCCCACTGTCAGGCGTTTCAGAAAACGAGAAGGTTTCAGCGTATTCATGTTCAGGACTACAACATCCGTGGGTTTAGAGTGAAAAAAGTGCCTAACTATAGCAAACGTCCGATCGGGCGACATCTTGCTTTGCAAATCAGTTTCAGCAGGAAATGTCACTGTCCGTTACATCGATGGACGGGCAGTGGTAATAAATGAGCTCATTTGCGCTTCAGTGTTCAGACGCTGCTGCAAGGCAGCGGCTTCGGCACGGCTTTTATAGCCACCTAACTGAATGCGATAGACGTTGCCATTGGCTTCAACCGCGCCCGGCACGCCAAAGCGTTTACCCAGGCTTTCGGCCAGCTGACGTGCACGCGCCGGATCGTTAATCGCGCCGACCTGAACCACATAACCGCTGCCGGCATGGGCATTCTGGCTGGTAGCTGGTGCGGCGGCTGGCGTGGAAGATGTTGTTGCGGCTGGCGCGGCAACCGGCTCGTTCCCTTCCAGCACGCCCGTGGCTAACGGCTGTGGCGCGCCGAGAAAACCGCTGCTCTGGACGGGCGCACCCATGCTGTCACTGCTTTGCAAGGTGCTGTTATCGACAGCGCGCACATCCTGCGGTGCAGGCGCTGGCGCCGCATTGGCGCTGCCGCCCATCATCACCATGCCGCCGCCGAGATCGGGACGCGCGGGCAGGGCGTAACTCTGTTTGGCGACGGTGGTACCGATGGTGCCGGGACCGGAAACGGAACCATCCGGCGCCACTTTAATGTAATCAACACGCACGCGAGTATTGTTAGAGATATTCAGGCGATCGCCCGCCGCACGCGACAAGTCGATAATGCGGCCTGGCGTGTAAGGGCCACGATCGTTGACGCGTACCACAATTTGGCGGCCGTTGGCGAGGTTAGTAACGCGCACATAGCTCGGCAGCGGCAGCGTTGGATGCGCGGCGGTCATGCCTTCCGGATCGTAAGATTCACCGATAGCGGTGCGATTCCCCTGCGCTTCGTCACCGTACCAGGTGGCTAAACCCACTTCGCTGTAGTTCGAAGGATCTTTGATCACGCGGTAGTTTTTACCGTTGACGCTGTAATCCTGGCTGGTGGAAGGATTGATCGGTTCATAGCGTGGTTCCACGCCAGGAATTTCCACTACCGGGCCGTTATAGGCCGGTTGCGGTGGCGCAGTATTATTCTGCGGTTCCGGTGTGGAACAGGCAGCCAGTACCAATGATGCCAGTGCAACCCCAAGCCAGTCCTTACGCATGTGCAGCCTCTTAAACGCTTTTAGATAACATTTTTCGATGAGTATGGATCGACATCACGATGCCAAATCCAGCCATTAACACAATCAATGCCGATCCGCCGTAGCTCACCAGCGGCAGCGGTACGCCAACCACCGGTAAGATACCACTTACCATGCCAATGTTAACGAAAACATAAACGAATAAAATCAGCATCAAACCGCCCGCCATCACGCGACCAAACGTGGTTTGCGCGCGCGCCGCGATAATCAGTCCGCGCATGATCAGCAGCAAATAGAGTACCAGCAGTAACAACACGCCAACCAGACCGAGTTCTTCCGCTAAAACGGCAAAAATAAAGTCGGTATGGCGTTCAGGCAGGAACTCCAGCTGCGATTGGGTGCCGTGCAGCCAGCCCTTGCCGCGCAGGCCACCGGAGCCGATAGCAATCTTCGACTGAATGATGTGATAACCGGCGCCGAGCGGATCGCTTTCCGGGTCCAGCAGCATCATCACGCGGGCGCGCTGGTAATCATGCATCAGGAAGAACCACAAAATCGGGATAAAGGCGGCGACCAGCAATACCGCGATACCAATCAGCTTCCAGCTCATGCCGGATAAGAACAGTACAAACAGGCCGGAAGCAGCGATCAGAATCGAGGTGCCGAGATCGGGTTGTGCCGCCACCAGCAGCGTCGGCATGAAAATCAGAATCAACGCGATGCCGGTGTTTTTCAGCGTCGGCGGGCAGACATCGCGGTTAATAAAGCGCGCCACCATCAGTGGCACGGCAATCTTGGCGATCTCCGAGGGCTGAAAACGCACAAAACCAAGATCGAGCCAGCGCTGTGCGCCTTTACTAATGTGACCAAATGCGTCCACCGCTATCAGCAATATCACGCAGACAATATAGAGATAGGGCGCCCAGCTTTCATAGACGCGCGGCGGCACCTGCGCCAGCACCAGCATAACGATGATGCCCATGGCAATTTGCCCGAACTTACGCTCGGTCATGCCTGGATCCTGTCCGCTGGCGCTCCAGATGACGATGGCGCTGTAGGTCAGCAAGCTGAGAATGATCAGCATAAACAGGGGGTCGATATGGATGCGCGTCCAGATCGATCTTTTCTGCGGACTATCGTTCATGGACATTGTCATTCACCTTCGTAGCCGGGCGGTGTCGGTGCGGCTTCTGGCAGCACGGTATTGTTGTCGCCTAACATAATGTGGTCGAGAATCTGGCGCATCACGGTGCCGACAGCCGGGCCTGCGCCGCCGTTTTCCAGAATCATGGTGACGGCCACGCGCGGTTTATCGTAAGGCGCATAGGCAGTCATTAATTTATGGTCACGCAGACGTTCGGCAATCTTGTGCGCGTTATAGACTTCATTTTCTTTCAGTCCGTAAACCTGCGCGGTACCGGATTTGGCGGCGATTTTGTAGGGCGCATCGGCAAAACTCTTGTGCGCGGTACCGTTGGCGCGGTTGGCTACGCCATACATGCCGTCTTTGGCAATTTCCCAGTAACCTGAATGAATATCGCCAATGGGCGCATCCGGAACCTGGCGATAAGGCACCATGACCTGGCCTTCACGCGTGGCGCGCAGTAAGTGCGGCACTTTGATCACACCGTCATTGATCAGGATCATCATCGCTTTGTTCATCTGAATGGGGGTCGCGGTCCAGTAACCCTGGCCGATACCCACCGGAATGGTGTCACCTTGATACCACGGCTTCTTAAAGCGCTTCAGCTTCCATTCGCGCGTGGGCATGTTGCCCGCGCTCTCCTGTGGCAGATCAATGCCGGTGCGATGGCCGTAACCAAACTTGGTCATCCACTCTGACAGGCGATCGATGCCCATATCGTAGGCAACCTGATAGAAGAAGGTATCCGCCGATTCTTCCAGCGATTTAGTGACATTCAGGCGACCGTGGCCCCATTTTTTCCAGTCACGATAGCGCTTTTCCGAGCCGGGCAGTTGCCACCAGCCGGGATCGAACAGGCTGGTATTGCGGTTGATCACGCCTGCGCTCAGCGCCGACACGGCAACGTAGGGTTTCACCGTTGACGCTGGGGGATAGGAGGCCTGCAGCGCACGGTTATACAGCGGACGGTTTTCGTCGCTTAACAGCGCTTTATAATCTTTGCTCGAGATACCGTCGACAAACAGGTTCGGGTCGTAGCTGGGGGTAGAAACCAGTGCAAGAATTTCGCCGGTGCGTGGATCGCTCACCACCACTGCCGCGCGGCTGCCGGTCAACAAGGTTTCGATGTACTGCTGCAGTTTGAGGTCAACCGTCAGGTAGATATCGCGTCCGGCTTGCGGAGACTGCTCGTGCAGCTGTCGAATGACGCGGCCACGGTTGTTAACTTCAACCTCTTCATAGCCGGTTTTACCGTGCAGCACATCTTCGTAATAGTTTTCGATGCCGAGCTTGCCGATATCATGCGTAGCCGCATAGTTCGGCCATTTGCCTTCCTGATCGAGGCGCGCAACGTCGCGATCGTTGATTTTGGAGACGTAGCCCACTACGTGCGTCAGCGTCTGGCCGTACGGATAGTAGCGGCGCTGATAGCCTTTTACTTCCACGCCAGGAAAACGGTATTGATTGACGGCGAAACGCGCCACCTGCACTTCGTTTAAACCGATTTTGACCGGAATCGAGGTAAAGCGGCGCGAGCGTTTACGCTCTTTGTCAAACGCATCGAGATCGTCGTCGGTCAGATCCAGTACCGGACGCAGATCCTGCAAGGTCTGCTTCAGGTTGTCGACCTTTTCCGGCATCAGTTCGGCCTGATAAATCGTGCGGTTTACTGCCAGCGGGACGCCGGTACGATCGAAAATAATGCCGCGGCTCGGTGCCACCGGCACCAGCTTAATGCGGTTTTCATTTGAACGGGTGCTGTAGTCGTCAAAGCGCAGAATTTGCAGGTGGTACATGTTGACCACCAGAATGCTGGAGAGCAGCAGAATGCCAACAAAAGCCACCAATGCTCGGCGGACAAAAAGTTTCTGTTCGGCAGTGTAATCGCGAAAGGCGTTGCTCTGTAATTTCATCCGCTACATTTATTGTCTGGGGTTGTCAGGCGTTTATTCACGATGATAAGGATGATTCGTGGTGATGCTCCACGCACGATACAGGCTTTCCGCTACCAGCACACGCACCAGCGGATGTGGCAACGTGAGCGCTGACAGTGACCAGCTTTGTTCAGCAGCGGCTTTGCACGCGGGCGCCAGTCCTTCCGGACCGCCGATTAACAGGCTGACATCGCGGCCATCCAGTTTCCAGCGTTCAAGCTGCTGCGCCAGCTGTGGGGTTTCCCACGGCTGTCCGGGGATATCCAGCGTGACAATACGATTGCCTTTACCCACGGCGGCCAGCATCGCTTCACCTTCTTTTTCCAGAATGCGTTTGATGTCAGCGTTCTTGCCGCGTTTGCCGGCAGTTACTTCGATCAGTTCAAACGGCATATCTTTCGGGAAGCGGCGCAGATACTCCATGAAACCGGTCTGAACCCAGTCGGGCATTTTGGTGCCGACGGCCACAAGCTGCAGTTTCACGTCTTAGCTCCAGAGTTTTTCCAGCTCGTACAGCTGGCGGCTCTCTGCTTCCATCACGTGCACAATCACGTCACCCAGGTCAACGACCACCCAATCGGAGGCGGTTTTACTGTCTACACCCAGCGGCTTAAGGCCCGCAGTGCGCGATTCCTGCACCACATGATCGGCGATAGAAGCGACGTGACGTGTTGAAGTGCCGGTGCAAATGATCATGCAATCGGTGATGCTGGATTTGCCCTGAACATCAATAGCAATGATGTCCTGGCCTTTGAGATCATCAATCTTATCAATAACGAACTCTTGGAGTGCTTTACCTTGCAAAAGGTTCCCCTTAAAAACAGGTGATTACGGACGGGCTAACGATGCGAGAAAGGTAGCCGAAAATGAAGCGGCGCAGTATAGCATGCTGCCTTTAGCTGCGATATAAGCCAACGCTATCGATGTAGCCGATCACTGCATCTGGCAGTAAATCCGCGCAGGAGATGCCCGCATGGCGGCGCTGACGGATTTCGGTGGCGGAAATGTCGAACAGCGGCGTATCCGCCAGCCAGATGTGTCCCGCCGGTGCGTGATGGAGTTGCTGCACCTCATCGGCGAGATGCTCATCAAGCCACTGCTGCATCTCTGGCGTCTCCATCTGCGCGGCATAACCTGGACGCTTACACACCAGCAAATGACACAGCGACAATAGATCCTGCCAGCGATGCCATTTGGCTAACGTTAGCAGAGAATCCTGACCAATGATAAACCCGAGGGGCTGTTCTGGGCCGCGTTCCGCACGCAGTGCTTCCAGCGTGGCAACTGTCCAGGACGGCGTTGCACGCGCCAGTTCGCGCGTATCGATATCAAACAGCGGGCGACCGGCAATAGCACAGCGCAGCATCTCAACGCGCTGTTGCGCACTGGCTTCCGGCTGCGGGCGATGCGGCGGCACGTTGTTCGGCAGCAGCGTGACCTTTTTTAATCCCACTTGCTGTGCCAGCGCTTCTACCGGGCGCAAATGGCCGTAGTGAATCGGATCGAAGGTGCCGCCAAACAGGGCGTAGAGTTTAGACATCAGTAAAGTTCAGCGGGAAATCGCGGTGACACAGCAGCAGCGACAGCGTTTCCAGCTGCGGCCACAGGTTTTGTCCGTAATCCTGCTTCATGCTGAGTTCCAGCTCTGCCAGCAAATGCACCGCGCGCTGTAAACGCTGTGCATCAAGGCGCTGCAAGGCTTCAGTAAACAGCGCGCGACGGTTTTGCCAGATACGTTGCTGATCCATCAGCGTGCGCAGCGCTTGTTTCGCCTGATTCCGCTGCAGGTGCAGCAGCGTGAGTAAATCGCGTTGCAGCGTGCGCAGCAGAATCACCGCTTCGCTGTCCTCTTTCTCCAGCTGATGCAGGATGTGCAGGGCGCGTTTACTTTTCCCTGCCAGCAATGCATCCACCCAATGGAACGGTGTAAAGTGCGCAGCATCGTTGACGGCGGCTTCCACGCGCGGCAGCGTTAATTTGCCATCCGGCCACAGCAGCGATAAGCGTTCCAGCGCCTGCGACAGCGCCAGCAGATTCCCTTCGTAGCAGTAGCAAAGCAGCTGGATCGCCGCATCATCTACGCTGAGTTTCATCGCTTTGGCGCGACTCGCCACCCAGCGCGGCAGCTGTGCCTGTTCAGGCGTCTGGCACGGAACCATTACCGCCTGCGTACTCAGCGCTTTGAACCAGGCGCTGTTCTCCTGCGCTTTGGTCAGTTTCGCCAGGCGCAGCACCAGCAAAATATCGCTGTGCAGCAGCGTGGAGAGTTTCACTAACTGCTCGGCGATAGCGGCATTGGGGCCGTTTTCGGGCAGTTGCAGCGTCAGGGTTTGGCGTTGGGTAAACAGGCTGAGCGATTGGCAGCTAACGAAGATCGCATCCCAATCGGTTTGCGCATCAATGGTGACGCTGAAGTGCTCTTCAAATCCCTGTGCGCTGGCGGTAGCACGGATTGCATCCGCGCTTTCCTGAATCAGCAGAGGTTCATTACCGGTGAGAAAATAACAGGCGCGCAGCCCCTCTCGAAGCTGCGCGCTCAGTTGTTCAGGATAAATCCTGATCATTGCAGACTGGTAGCTGACGAAGAGGACACTTCCGGTGAGTTCTGTCCCGGTGCAATCGTCTCAGGCTGCGGCAAAGTATCTTTGTTGCTTTCCTGCGCGGCATGCACGGTCAGCAGTTTACGTACTAACTGCTCGGACGCGCGCTGACGCATCTCCTGCACGATCATATCTTGCTCGGCATCCTTCGCCAGTGCGGCGTTCGGGTTGTCGAAGAAAGAACGATACACGGTGGTGCTGATCGGGTAGATACCTTTACCCGGCAGCAGAACCTGTGCGGTGACCGTCATCACCAGCGAGTATTCCGCGGTGGTACCGCTGATAAACACCGATGCGGTATCACGTCCCTGGCCTTCAGCACCCAGACGCAGCGTTGGGTATTTGGCGCTGGCCGCTTTGCTGTCTTCAATGATGGTGACATTGTTGATGCGCAGCTGCTGGCGCACGGCACGTGCCAGTGGGCCATAGGGATCGCCGCTCTGGACGATAAGGGTTTTCATCTCACTCGGCACCGAGGTGGTGCCGCGCGGGTGGAAACCACAGCCTGCGGTAATCACTACCGCAAGCAGGACAAACAGCCTGATAATCAGTTGTCGCACAGTTCCTCCTGAACTTAACCTACGACCAGGTTAAGCAGTTTGCCAGGGACATAAATCACTTTACGAATGGTGACGCCATCCAGATATTTCGCCACCAAATGCTCCTGCGCAGCACGCGCCTGCACCTGCTCCTGCGTGGCATCCGGCGCGACGGTAATCTTGCCGCGCACTTTGCCATTCACCTGCACCACCACCAGCAGCGAATCTTCCACCATGGCCGCTTCATCAGCTACCGGCCAGCTGGCTTCGTCGATGCTGCCTTCGCCGCCCAGCGCTTGCCACAATACATAGCTGGCGTGCGGGGTGAATGGATAGAGCAGACGCGTCACCGCGACCAGCGCTTCCTGCAGCAGCGCGCGATCTTGCTCGCTCTCCTGCGGGGCACGGATCAGTTTGTTCATCAGCTCCATAATGGCAGCGATGGCGGTGTTGAATGTCTGACGACGCCCCACATCATCGGCCACTTTGGCAATAGTTTTGTGCAGATCGCGACGCAGCGCTTTCTGGTCGTCATTCAGGTTATTGACGTCCAGCGCCACGGTCGCGCCTTTCGCAATGTGCTCGTAAGCCAGTTTCCATACGCGCTTCAGGAAACGGTTAGCACCTTCAACGCCCGATTCCTGCCACTCCAGCGTCATCTCTGCTGGCGAAGCAAACATCATGAACAGACGAACGGTATCTGCACCGTAACGCTCAACCATCAGCTGGGGATCGATGCCGTTGTTTTTCGACTTCGACATTTTGCTCATGCCGGCGTAAACCACTTCACGACCTTCGTTGTCGGTGGCTTTGATAATGCGGCCTTTCTCGTCGCGTTCTACGGTCACGTCAACCGGAGAAACCCAGTTACGCTCGCCGTTCACGCCGAGGTAGTAGAACGCATCAGCCAGCACCATGCCCTGACACAGCAGGCGTTTGGCCGGCTCATCAGAGTTCACCAGGCCAGCATCACGCAGCAGCTTGTGATAGAAGCGGAAATACATCAGGTGCATGATGGCGTGTTCGATACCGCCAACATACTGATCGACCGGCAACCAGTAGTTTGCCGCCGCCGGATCCAGCATGCCTTCATGGTAGTTGGCGCAGGTATAACGCGCGTAGTACCAGGATGACTCCATAAAGGTGTCAAAGGTGTCGGTTTCACGCAGCGCAGGCTGGCCATTAACGGTGGTTTTGGCCCACTCAGGATCGGCTTTGATTGGGCTGGTGATACCATCCATCACCACGTCTTCTGGCAGGATGACCGGCAACTGATCTTCTGGCGTTGGCATCACGGTGCCATCTTCCAACGTCACCATTGGAATTGGCGCGCCCCAGTAACGTTGACGGGAAACGCCCCAGTCGCGTAGACGGTAATTGACTTTACGCACGCCCACGCCTTTGGCAGCCAGCGCATCGGCGATGGCGTTAAAGCCCGCCTGATGATCCAGACCGTTGTATTCACCCGAGTTGAACAGCGCGCCTTTTTCGGTCATCGCGGCAGCACTCAGGTCCGGTTCAGAACCGTCGAGATTCAGGATCACCGGCTTAATGTTCAGGTTGTACTTGGTAGCGAACTCCCAGTCACGCTGATCGTGGCCTGGAACAGCCATTACCGCGCCGGTGCCGTATTCCATCAGCACGAAGTTAGCGACCCACACCGGAATTTCTTCACCGGTCAGCGGATGGATAGCGAACAGGCCGGTGGCCACGCCTTTCTTCTCCATCGTTGCCATGTCGGCTTCGGCGACTTTGGTGGTACGGCATTCGTCGATAAATTCAGCCAGCGCAGGATTAGTGGCAGCTGCTTGCTGCGCCAGTGGGTGACCTGCGGCAACCGCCACATAGGTTGCACCCATAAAGGTATCTGGACGGGTGGTGTAAACGGTCAGCTTCTCAGCGCTGTTGGCAACGTCAAAGGTGATTTCTACGCCTTCAGAGCGGCCAATCCAGTTGCGCTGCATGGTTTTGACCTGCTCCGGCCAATCTTCCAGCTTATCGAGATCGTTGAGCAGCTCTTCCGCATAGGCGGTGATTTTGACGAACCACTGTGGGATCTCTTTGCGCTCAACTTTGGTATCACAGCGCCAGCAGCAGCCGTCGATAACCTGTTCGTTGGCCAGCACGGTCTGATCGTTCGGGCACCAGTTCACCGCCGAGGTCTTTTTATAGACCATGTCTTTTTCATACAGCTTAGTGAAGAACCACTGTTCCCAGCGATAGTATTCTGGCTGGCAGGTCGCCAGTTCGCGGCTCCAGTCATAGCCAAAGCCCAGTAATTTCAACTGGTTCTTCATGTAAGCGATGTTGTCGTACGTCCACGGCGCCGGCGCGGTGTTGTTTTTCACCGCAGCGCCTTCGGCTGGCAGACCAAACGCATCCCAGCCAATTGGCTGCAAAACGTTTTTGCCGAGCATACGCTGGTAACGCGCAATCACATCGCCAATGGTGTAATTACGCACGTGCCCCATGTGCAGGCGGCCAGAAGGATAGGGCAGCATCGAAAGGCAATAATATTTCTCTTTGCCTTCCTGCTCGGTCACTTTAAAGGTTTCGTTTTCGTCCCAGTGTTGTTGGACGCGGGATTCTATCTCTTCCGGGCGGTATTGCTCTTGCATGGCTGCCTGTGGTCCTTTGTGAAAATCGCTAAGCATACTTTTAGATCCGCATAGCATACCCATAAGGCTGCGCCTCAACAACTTTTCACGCCCTCGCCGGCCGGATTTCTGCCGAATGCGCCGCCGCTTTCACCCTTTTGTGATTTCTCCGCTTGCTGTCGATGCAATTGTGACAAAACCGCTAAACTTAATAGCAGTATCCGCAGCGGAAAGGAGAATAAAATGAATAACGTGGCGCAGGAATACCGTGCAACGATTGAAGCATTATCCCAACGATTGGATCATGGCGAGCGCGATGTTGATGCGTTGGTGGCCGAGGCGCGGCAAAGTTTGCTGGCGAAAAAAACGCTGTCACCCGCCGAGGTCAATGAAGTGATGCGCGCCGTGCGGCGCGATTTACACGAGTTTGCGCTGAGCTATCAGGAGTCTTCTGATGTGGTCGGCGATTCAGTGTTTTTGCGCGTGATTCGTGAAAGCCTGTGGAAAGAGCTGGCGGATATCACCGATAAAAGTCAGCTCGAGTGGCGTGAAGTGTTTCAGGATTTGCGCCATCACGGCGTTTACCAGAGCGGTGAAGTGGTGGGGCTGGGGAATTTAGTCTGTGAGAAGTGCGGCTTCACACGGGCGATTTATACGCCAGAGAGCTTAACGCGCTGCCCGGAGTGCGGGCACGATCAGTTCCAGCGCCAGCCGTTTGAACCCTGATTTTATGAATGTATAACCCCCGCGCGATGAATCGCGCCGCTACGGGTACGAGCACTTATCGTAGCGGCGCGATTTATTGCGCTAATTAGTGCAGGATCTTCGCCAGGAAGTCTTTCGCACGATCGGATTGCGGATTGTTAAAGAAGTCATCCTTATTGGTGTCTTCGATAATTTTCCCTTCATCCATAAAGATCACGCGGTTAGCGACTTTGCGCGCAAAGCCCATTTCATGCGTTACCACCATCATGGTCATGCCTTCATTCGCCAGCTCAACCATCACGTCTAACACTTCGTTGATCATTTCAGGATCAAGCGCTGACGTCGGCTCATCAAACAGCATCGCCACCGGATCCATGCACAACGCACGCGCGATTGCCACGCGCTGCTGCTGGCCGCCGGAAAGCTGGCCGGGAAACTTATCCGCGTGCGCAGAGAGCCCAACGCGTTTTAACAAGCCCTGCGCTTTCTCACGCGAGGCCGCTTTATCACGCTTCAGCACTTTGACCTGCGCCAGCGTCAGGTTCTCGATGATGCTGAGATGAGGAAACAGCTCGAAATGCTGGAACACCATGCCCACTTTGCTACGCAATTGAGCGAGGTTGGTTTTTTTGTTGTTCACTTCGGTGCCGGTCACCTGAATGCTGCCCTTTTGAATCGGCTCCAGGCCGTTCACGGTTTTGATCAGCGTTGATTTACCTGAGCCAGACGGACCGCAGACCACCACCACTTCACCTTTTTTCACTTCGGTGGAGCAGTCGGTCAGCACCTGAAAGTGCCCATACCACTTTGAAACATTTTTCAGGCTAATCATTTAAACCGTCCTCTTTCTTTTCAGATAGGTAACCAACAGCGAAGCGCTCAGGCTGATCACAAAGTAGACCAGACCAGCAAACAAAATCATTTCAACCTGGGTTCCGTCACGCTCACCTATGGTTGAAGCGGTGCGGAAGAAATCGGCCAGGCTCAGTACATACACCAGCGACGTATCCTGGAACAGCACGATGCCCTGCGTCAGCAGCAGCGGCACCATGGCGCGGAACGCCTGCGGCAATACGATCAGTTTCATCGATTGCCAGTGCGTCATGCCGAGCGCCAGCGCGGCATTGGACTGCCCGCGTGAGATGCTCTGAATACCGGCGCGGATGATTTCCGAGTAGTACGCGGCCTCAAAGAGCGCAAATGCCACCATGGCAGAAATCAGGCGGATATCGGATTTAGGCGATAAGCCCAGCACCTGTTGCAGGAAGGCGGGTACCACCAAATAGAACCACAGCAGCACCATCACCAAGGGTACGGATCGGAACAGGTTAACGTACAGCTTGGCAAACCAGCGTATCGGCGCAATTGGCGACAAGCGCATCACCGCCAAAATCGTGCCCCAGATAATGCCAAACACCACGGCAATCGCGGTGATCTTGAAGGTAATGATCAACCCATTCCACAAGTAAGGCAGGCTGGGAACAATCGAACTCCAGTCAAACTCGTACATTATTTGCCTCCCATATTGCCAGGCAGGCGAATTTTGCGTTCTACCACACTCATAATCAGCATGATCACCAGGTTAATGCCGACGTACGCCAGAGTGATGGCGGTAAAGGATTCATAGGCATGCGCGGAGTAATCCAGCAGCTTGCCGGCCTGCGCCGCCATATCCACCAGTCCGATGGTTGAGGCGATCGCCGAGTTCTTCACCAGGTTAAGCATTTCCGACGTCATTGGCGGAACAATCACGCGATAGGCATTCGGCAGCAGCACGTAGCGATAGGTTTGCGGCAGCGTCAGGCCCATCGCCAGGCCGGCATTTTTCTGACCGCGTGGCAGCGACTGAATCGCCGCGCGTACCTGTTCACAGACGCGCGCTGCGGTGAACAAACCAAGGCAAATCGTCGAGGAGACGAAGAACTGAATGTTAGGATCCAATTCTGACTTAAACCACATGCCCAGCTTTTCGCCCACCAGTTCTGGCGCAACCAGATACCAGAAGAAGAACTGCACAATCAGCGGGATATTACGGAATAGCTCCACGTAGCAGGTGCCAATTGCCGCCAACAGGCGGTTGGGCACGGTACGCAGAATGCCAAATAAGGAACCTACCAGGAAGGCGATAATCCAGGCGCAGCAGGACACCGCAATGGTGACCTGAAAACCGGACCACAGCCAGCCGAGGTAAGTCGTATTGCCGAACGGGGCCTGTTCAAGAAAAATGCCCCAGTTCCAATCGATACCCATAACGAGCTCCGGTAAAAAAAGGGTAGCGAGGCTACCCATAAGATTGTTGAGCGGTGTCTTGCATCCTGCTTCAGGGGAACGGCCTGTTACAGTCTGTCTGTCCGCACCGCATGTTCAGCAATCGAGAGGGCAGCGGGGCTGCCCTTGTTGTCGTTGTTAATTCAGAGTGCTTTGTCGTTCGGTGCTTTGAACAGGGCCTGCATATCGCTTGAGAGTTCGAAGTTCAGGTTCAGATTCTTCGGTGGAATCGGTTTTTTGAACCAGGTTTCAAACCATTTTGAGGCTTCGCCAGAGGTTTGCGCTTTAGCAATGGTTTCATCCATCAGCTGTTTGAACTGTGGATCCTGATTACGCAGCATGCAGCCGTAAGCTTCTTTCGACTGCGGTGTACCCACGATGTCCCAGTTGTCTGGCTTCTTGGCTTTGGCACGTTCACCTGCCAGCAGCGCGTCATCCATCATGAAGGCCACAGCACGACCGGTTTCCAGCGTACGGAAAGAATCGCCATGGTCTTTCGCGCTGATGATGCGCATATCCATTTTTTGCTCGTCGTTCAGTTTGTGCAGCAGAACTTCTGAAGTGGTACCGGAGGTCACGACAACGGTTTTACCCTTCAGATCAGGGAAATCTTTGATGTCGCCGCCTTTTTTCACCAGCAGACGCGTACCGATGATGAACACGGTGTCAGAGAATGCCGCTTGCTTCTGACGCTCCAGGTTGTTGGTGGTAGAACCGCACTCAAAATCGTAAGTCCCGTTCTGCAACAGGGGAATACGGTTCTGCGAGGTAATCGGCAGCATTTTGATCTGCAAATCAGGCTTATTCAGTTTGGCTTTAATAGCCGCGATGATGGCGTTTGAATAATCCTGTGAATAGCCAACCACTTTTTGCTGGTTGTCATAGTAAGAAAAGGGAACTGATGATTCACGATGCCCAACGACGATCACGCCGCTATCATTGATTTTTTTCAGGGTACCGGTGAGATCTTCCGCCTGGGCCGCTCCCGCTGCTGCTCCCAACAGCAAAAGAGATAATGCCACTTTGCGTATCTGCATGTTCCAACTCCTTCGTATGGATGTCGCGCAGAACATAAACTGCGCAGATTGTGATGTTGTGTGTATTTCGTGCTGCTTTTTTTGTTATCCCATAGCGCAACCGCACGCAGGATAGTGATTAACATAGCGAATTGTTAACGCAATGAAACAAAAAAGTTTCTTTTTTGCGAGCCGCTCCGCACCAATAAAAGGCAAAAATTCCCCGATGCGCCAATAGAGTGCGCATCATTGCCATAAATTAGTGCGTAAAGGTTGCACTACGCTGACAAAAGCCGATGTTTGCGAAAATCACTGAAATAAATAGCAATGATCGTGCCAGCACGATGAAGAAGTGTAAAAAGCCAGCAGAGAATCGGGGAAAGCACCACGGAAGGAAGAGAAAACAGCGCATAAAAAAGGCGAAGTATTCACTTCGCCTGTTTGCATAGCTGCCTGAACTAGTGGCGACGGCGCAGAATGGCCACCACAATGCTAATCAACGTCACTAGCCACACTGGCCAGATGCCCGCTTTCGCATACGGCGTTTCACCCTTGGTTGGCGTGACTTTGGCTTCCAGCACATCGCGTGTGAACTGCGGCAACGCTTTCTCCACCTCACCATTGGCATTTACTACTGCGGTAACACCGTTATTGGTGGAGCGCAGTAACGGACGTCCCAGCTCCAGCGCACGCATGCGCGCCATCTGGAAATGCTGCCACGGCCCGATGGAGTGACCGAACCAGGCATCGTTGGAGACGGTCAGCAGGAAGTTGGTATCGGGACGGAAGTTGGCGCGCACTTGTTCGCCCAGCACGATCTCATAGCAGATAGCGCTGGTCAGGTGATAACCCGCTACTTTCAGCTGCGGCTGGACATAGGCGCCACGGCTGAAGGAGGACATCGGCAAATCGAAGAACGGCGCCAGCGGACGCAGCAACGC
Organism: Pantoea sp. DY-17; assembly: GCF_019795975.1. Taxonomy (NCBI): domain Bacteria; kingdom Pseudomonadati; phylum Pseudomonadota; class Gammaproteobacteria; order Enterobacterales; family Erwiniaceae; genus Pantoea; species Pantoea sp. DY-17. The sequence continues at coordinate 308,581 of NZ_JAIMIG010000001.1, forward strand.
TTCCAGCGGCACAAACTCACCAAATGGCACCAGATGATTCTTCTGATAGCGGTTCTGGCTTTGATAGCTGTAAGGCTGCTCGCCACCCAGCACAATTACCGAGTTATAGTCGTGATAGCGATTATCGCCTTCCACGCGAGAATCCACGATACCGGTAATCAGTGAGCTGCCGCGCGCGCGCAGGTCAGCATCCAGCGCCCGCAGGAACGGCTGCTGGTTGCTTTCCAGATCGGTAATCGCTGATTCGGGCCAGATAATGATCGGTGCTTTGCCGATAAACGGCTGGCTATAGGAGGTGTAAACGCGCAGCGTGTTCAGCAGTTGCTGCGGATCCCACTTCATCGACTGCGGAATATTGCCTTGCACCATCGCAACATCAACGCTGCGTTCCGGCAGCGGCTGATACCACTGCATCATGCGCAGCGGCCACGGCAGTAACAGCAGGAGCGCGGCGGCTATCAAGCTTTTCACGGTACGATGATGCAGCGCGTGCACCAGCAAGCCGGCGATCACCATCAACAGGAAGGTAATGGTTTCAACGCCTGCGAGCGGCGCGAGGCCTTTTAGCGGACCGTCAATCTGGCTGTAGCCAAACTGCAGCCACGGAAAGCCGGTGAGCACCCAACCGCGCAGGAATTCGCTAATCTGCCACAGCGCGGGTGCCGCTAAAGCCAATCGCCAGATTGTGGCGCGCGGCCAGAAACGGTTGAGCAGGATGGCAAACAGCATCGGATAAAGCGATAGATAAGCCGCCAGCAGAATCACCAGCAAGATGTTTACCGGGCCGGGCATGCCGCCAAAGGTGGCGATGCTGACGTAAACCCAATTGATGCCGCTGCCAAACAGTCCAAAGCCCCAAACGAAGCCGATCGCCGCAGCCTGCGCAGTGCGACGTTCCAGCAGCAACAGTTGCAGACCAATCAGCGAAATTATCGCCGCAGGCCAGAAATCGTAGGGGGAAAAGGAAAGGGTGCCAATGGCACCCGTCATTAACGCCAGCAGCAGGCGAACCCGCTGCTGCGAGTAAAGAGAGGCTAAAGCCATAAAGTTATTCGTCTTCCAGTTGCGGTTGTGGTGAGTCTTCCGGAATTTTTACATGCACCTGGATGATACGGCGGCTGTCAGCCATGGCGACTTTGAACTGATAGCCATCAATGACAATACTTTCGCCGCGAGCGGGAAGGTGGCCGAATCCCTGCATGACCAATCCGCCAATGGTATCGACTTCGTCATCGCTGAAATCGGTGCCAAAGACCTCATTAAAATCTTCAATTTGCGTTAAGGCGCGCATGGTATAGGTGTAACGATTGAGCTGGCGGATATCACGATCTTCTTCATCGTCATACTCATCTTCAATTTCGCCAACAATCAGCTCAAGAATATCTTCAATGGTCACCAGACCAGAGACGCCACCAAATTCATCAATGACAATCGCCATGTGATAACGCTGCGAGCGGAACTCCTTCAGCATGCGATCGACGCGCTTGCTTTCAGGAACCACCACGGCGGTGCGCAGCACTTTTTCCATGCTGAACGGCTCAGACGCGCTGGCCATAAACGGCAGCAGGTCTTTGGCCATCAAAATGCCTTCGACGTGGTCTTTGTCTTCGCTGATCACCGGGAAGCGTGAGTGGGCGGATTCAATAATCACCGCAAGGCACTCTTCCAGAGTTTGGTTGCGTTTCAGGGTGATCATTTGCGAGCGAGGGATCATGATGTCGCGCACGCGCTGTTCGGCAATGTCCAGCACCCCTTCGAGCATGTCGCGGGTGTCCTGATCAATCAGCTCTTTTTGCTCAGAATCGCGGATTAACCCCAGCAGTTCATCACGGTTTTTGGGTTCACCGTGAAACAGTTGGTTGATTAACAGGGAGAAAAATCCCTTTTTACTACTGGGTGCGTCGCTGTTTTGAGAATGGTCGTCGCTCATGGCGTTTTTATTTCGTTCTCTCTAATGAGGGATTGGGGCTGCTGGCATCCGCGCCAGCAGCGCAATAACCTGAACCAGCGGCTCAGGCGTCTTCTTTCTCCGAAATGTACGGATCAGGATAACCAAGAGCAAGCATTATCTCGGTCTCCAGCGCCTCCATCTCTTCGGCTTCTTCATCTTCGATATGGTCGTAACCCAGCAGATGCAGCGTACCGTGCACCACCATATGCGCCCAGTGGGCTTCGACGGTTTTGCCTTGTTCAGCAGCCTCTTGCTCGACAACCTGACGGCAAATAATCAGATCGCCGAGCAGTGGCAGTTCAATTCCCGGCGGTGCTTCAAACGGGAATGACAGCACGTTGGTCGGCTTATCTTTGCCGCGATAAGTCAGATTAAGCTCATTACTCTCGGCTTCATCCACCAGACGAATCGTGACTTCGCTTTCTGGTTGAAACGGCGTTACCGCCGCTTCCAGCCAGCGTTGAAAATCACTCTCCGCTGGCAGATGGTTTTCATCGGCGCAGGCCAGTTGTAAATCAAGAATCACCGCGCTCATGAACGCTCCTGCGGGCTGGTTTGGCTGGCAAGCTGAGCCGCGATAGCTTCGCGTTTGCGCTCTTCTGCCTGTTGATCACGGCGTTTCTGGTCGGCGGTTTCCCAGGCTTCATAAGCATTCACGATGCGTGCGACAACCGGATGACGCACCACGTCTTCGCTGTGGAAAAAGTTAAAGCTAATCTCATCGACTTCTGCCAGCACTTCAATGGCGTGGCGCAGGCCGGATTTGGTGCTGCGCGGCAAGTCAATCTGCGTGATATCGCCGGTAATGACCGCTTTCGAATTAAAGCCGATACGCGTCAGGAACATCTTCATCTGTTCGATAGTGGTGTTCTGGCTCTCATCGAGAATCACAAAGGCGTCGTTCAGCGTGCGTCCGCGCATGTAGGCCAGCGGAGCCACTTCAATCACGTTGCGCTCAATCAGTTTCTCTACGCGCTCAAAGCCGAGCATTTCGAACAGCGCGTCGTACAGCGGGCGCAGGTAGGGATCGACCTTCTGGCTGAGATCGCCAGGCAGGAAGCCGAGTTTCTCACCCGCTTCAACCGCCGGACGCGTCAGCAGAATACGGCGAATCTCCTGACGCTCCAGCGCATCCACTGCGGCAGCGACCGCCAGATAGGTTTTACCGGTACCTGCCGGGCCGATACCAAAGGTAATGTCGTGGGAGAAGATATTAGCGATGTACTGCGCCTGGTTAGGCGTACGCGGTTTGATTACGCCACGCTTGGTTTTGATGTTCACCGCTTTGCCGAATTCCGGCACGCTCTCAGCGCTCTGTTCCAGAACGCCGCTCTCTTTGATTGCCAGGTGAATCTGGTCCGGTTCGATATCTTTGATCTGACCGCGCATTGGGGCGGTATCAACATACAGCGTGCGCAGGATATTGACGGCAGCGTCCACACAGAGCGAGCGGCCGGTAAGCGTGAATTGGTTGTCACGGCGTTTGATTTCAAGGCCCAAACGGCGCTCCAGCTGTTTCACATTGTCATCCATCGGACCGCACAAGCTCATCAGTCGTTGGTTATCTGCCGGTTCAAGGGCGATTTCACGCGTTTCGATATTCAAATGAATCCTTAAGGTCACTCAGGGCCAGTTGAAAAGGTGTGCCGGATGTCGAAGAGCAATCTCTCCACATCTTTATGAAATTATTTATGGCGCTGCGCACTGGCGCAAGCTTCAGAGTCGATATTTGGGCAGCACTTGTGGAAAGCAAGGGCCTGGGGATGAAACAGGCGACAGCGCTTTGTGCGCTATCGCTCAACGTTCGAGGTTTCAAGGCTGGAACAGTCCGACGCCGATGTCGTTCTCTTTGCGGGTACGCGCAATCACTGACGCCGGGCTTTCGGCCACACGGAGCGCCATTTGATCTTCGGTGCGCACCAGCACGCCGCGCAGGGAGCTGGCATAGACATCAACAATTTCGACATCAACAAACTTACCGATCATTTCAACCGGTGCTTCGAAGTTCACCACGCGGTTATTATCGGTGCGGCCGGTCAGTTCCATCACATTCTTACGCGAAATGCCTTCCACCAGCACGCGCTGCGTGGTGCCCAGCATGCGGCGGCTCCACGCCATCACCTGCTGATTGATGCGGTCCTGCAGGATGAAAAGACGCTGCTTTTTCTCCTCTTCTGTCACATCGTCGGGCAGATCGGCCGCTGGCGTGCCTGGGCGCATGGAGTAGATAAAGCTGAAGCTGACATCGAAATTCACTTCACCGACCAGCTTCATGGTCTGCTCAAAATCCTGCTGCGTTTCGCCGGGGAAACCGATGATGAAATCAGAGCTCAGCTGGATATCCGGACGTGCGGCTTTCAGCTTGCGGATAATCGCTTTGTACTCGAGTGCGGTGTGCGCGCGCTTCATCAGCGTCAGGATGCGATCTGATCCGCTCTGAACCGGCAGATGCAGGAAGCTCGCCAGCTCGGGTGTATCGCGGTAAACCTCGATGATGTCATCGGTAAATTCAATAGGATGGCTGGTGGTGAAGCGAATACGGTCAATGCCGTCGATCGCCGCCACTAAGCGCAGCAACTCAGCAAAGGTGCAGATATCGCCATCAAAGGTGGCGCCGCGATAGGCGTTGACGTTCTGGCCCAGCAGGTTGACTTCACGTACGCCCTGAGCGGCAAGCTGGGCGATTTCCAGCAGAATATCGTCGCTCGGACGGCTGACTTCCTCGCCGCGCGTGTAAGGCACCACGCAGAAAGTACAATATTTGTTGCAGCCTTCCATAATCGACACAAAGGCGGTTGGGCCATCGGCGCGCGGTTCTGGCAGGCGATCAAACTTCTCAATTTCAGGGAAGCTGATGTCAACAACCGGGCTTTTACTGCCGCGCACGGTGTTAATCATCTCCGGCAGACGATGTAAGGTCTGCGGGCCAAAGACGATATCGACGTAACTGGCGCGTTGGCGCAGACGTTCACCTTCTTGTGAGGCCACGCAGCCACCCACGCCGATGATCAGATCGGGATTGCTCGCTTTCAGCTTTTTCCAACGGCCTAACAGAGCAAAAACCTTCTCCTGCGCCTTTTCACGGATGGAGCAGGTGTTGAGCAGCAGAACGTCCGCCTCTTCAGCTTCCTCGGTAAGGGTGTAGCCGTGCGTGCTGTTCAGCAGATCGGCCATCTTCGATGAATCGTATTCATTCATCTGACAGCCCCAGGTTTTGATGTGCAGTTTTTTGGTCATCGAACTAGCCATTGATTCAAGCGAAGTGCAGGGCGCGTATTGTAATGCTTCGACGCTGTTGTTACCAGGCTTCACGCATCTGCATCGCATCGCGCTGCTAATTTCCGGTACACTTTAGCTATCAACGTGATGCTGGAAGGTTTCATGGCAAAAAGAAGGATTAGAGTCGATGCAGGATTCACATTTTGATGTGGTGATCGTGGGCGGTGGCATGGTTGGTGCGGCGCTGGCGTGTGGCCTGGCGCAGCAGCAGTTTCGCGTAGCGGTCATTGAACGGGCAGAACCGGCAAGCTTTGATGCCAGCAGCGAGCCAGATGTGCGTATCTCCGCCATCGGTGCGTCGTCGGTTGCGCTGCTGCAGCAACTGGATGTCTGGCAACGTGTGCAGGCGATGCGCTGTGCGCCCTATCGCCAGCTGGAAACCTGGGAGTGGCAAAACGCGCATGTGAAGTTTGATGCGGCGTCGCTTGGGTTGCCCGAGCTGGGCTTTATGGTGGAAAACAGCGTGCTGCAGCGTGCGCTGTGGGAAAAAATGCAGCAAGAGGGCATCACACTGATCTGCCCGGCGAGCTTGCAGGGTTTGCAGCCGCACAGCGCTGGCTGGCAGGTGCAACTCGATAACGGCCAAACGCTGGATGCGCGTTTAGTGGTCGGCGCAGATGGTGCTAACTCGCGTGTGCGTCAGTTAGCGGGTATTGGCGTGCGCGGCTGGAACTATGCGCAATCCTGCATGCTGATAAGCGTGGAGTGCGAGCAGGAGGCGGGCGATGCCACCTGGCAGCAGTTTACGCCGCAAGGGCCGCGCGCTTTCCTGCCGCTGTTTGATCGTCGTGCTTCGCTGGTGTGGTACGACGCGCCAGCACGAATTCGTCAGCTGCAAAGTTTGCCGCTCCCGCAACTGGAGAAAGAGATTTATGCTCACTTCCCGGCACGCGTTGGCCGTATTCAGGTCAAAACTGCGGCCTCTTTCCCGCTGGTGCGACGTCATGCAACACGTTATGTGATGCCGGGATTGGCGCTGGTGGGGGATGCGGCGCACACCATCAATCCGCTGGCCGGGCAGGGCGTTAATTTGGGCTATCGGGATGTGGATGCGTTGATCACGACGCTGGTCGAGGCGCGCAACCAGGCGGAGCTCTGGTCATCGGATGCTGTGCTGCAGCGTTATCATCGTCAGCGTTACAAAGATAATTTACTGATGCAGGGCGGTATGGATCTGTTCTACTTCGCGTTTAGCAATAAACTGCCGCCGCTGCGTTTTGCGCGAAACCTGGCGCTGATTGCGGCGGAGAATGCCGGCGCGTTGAAACGCAAGGTGCTGCGTTACGCATTAGGTTTGTGATTGTAGGGAGCGTATTGATGCGCTCCTGGTTAAAACTTTGCTCGCCACTTTGCCAAACGCAGAAAACAATAAAGCCCGCATAAGCGGGCTTTATTGTGCAATTTGGCTGGGGTGCAGGGATTCGAACCCCGGAATGCTGGTATCAGAAACCAGTGCCTTACCGCTTGGCGACACCCCAATAGGTGTTTGATCAAATTGTCTTTTTATGGCTGGGGTGCAGGGATTCGAACCCCGGAATGCTGGTATCAGAAACCAGAGCCTTACCGCTTGGCGACACCCCAATAATTTGGTGGCTACGACGGGATTTGAACCTGTGACCCCATCATTATGAGTGATGTGCTCTAACCAGCTGAGCTACGTAGCCTTTGTACTGCTTACTGCGTCCGACGATGGCTGGGATACCTGGATTCGAACCAGGGAATGCCGGTATCAAAAACCGGTGCCTTACCGCTTGGCGATATCCCATTCGTCGACTTTGTATCCACAACATAATCCGGATTGGCTGGGGTACCAGGATTCGAACCTGGGAATGCTGGTATCAAAAACCAGTGCCTTACCGCTTGGCGATACCCCATCCGGCTGCCGAAGACTGAAATGGTGCGGGAGGCGAGACTTGAACTCGCACACCTTGCGGCGCTAGAACCTAAATCTAGTGCGTCTACCAATTTCGCCACTCCCGCAAAAAGATGGTGGCTACGACGGGATTTGAACCTGTGACCCCATCATTATGAGTGATGTGCTCTAACCAGCTGAGCTACGTAGCCATCTTTTTCGCGTAACCTTCATCGGCGTTGCGGGGCGCATTATGCGTATTGAGTCTTGTAGCGTCAACAATTTTTTTGCCGTTTTTCGCCTTAAAACGCCTGTTTGTCTGGCTTGTAACCAGGCTGGTGATTTATTCGGCTAATTTCACAGGCTGTACGATAGATTGCATAAAAAAGGGGCTCGAATGAGCCCCATATCTTGTTGAGTAAAAACCTTATTTATACGCGGACTGATGCACACCAACGGCACGACCAGAAGGGTCATCCATGGATTTAAAGGCTTCATCCCACTCGATCGCTTTAGCCGAAGAACAGGCCACCGACGGACCGCCTGGCACACACTCTGCGGCGCTGGCGATTGGGAACAATTCCTCAAAGATTTCGCGATACAGATACGCTTCTTTCGAGTTCGGCGTGTTGTACGGGAAGCGGAAGTGCGCAGTCGACAGCTGTTGGTCGGTGATTTGCTTCGCCGCCACTTCTTTCAGCGTATCGATCCAGCTGTAGCCCACACCATCAGAGAACTGCTCTTTCTGACGCCACGCCACGCTCTCCGGCAGGTAAGAAGAGAAGCATTCGCGCAGGATGTGTTTTTCCATCTTGCCGTTGCTGCCACAGAGTTTGTCTGCCGGGTTGATGCGCATCGCCACGTCGAGGAATTTCTTGTCGAGGAACGGCACACGCGCTTCCACGCCCCAGGCGGACATCGCTTTGTTGGCGCGAGCACAGTCAAACATGTGCAGAGCCAGCAGTTTACGTACGTTCTCTTCGTGGAATTCTTTGGCGTTTGGCGCCTTATGGAAATAGAGGTAGCCGCCAAAGACTTCATCCGCACCTTCACCGGACAACACCATTTTGATGCCCATCGCTTTGATCTTACGCGACATTAAATACATCGGCGTAGAGGCGCGAATGGTGGTCACATCATACGTTTCGATGTGGTAAATCACGTCACGGATCGCATCCAGGCCTTCCTGCACGGTGAAATGGATTTCGTGGTGCACGGTACCGAGGTGTTCTGCGACTGATTTCGCTGCTTTCAGGTCTGGAGAACCTTCCAGGCCAACCGCGAAGGAGTGCAGCTGCGGCCACCATGCATCGCTCTTATCCGCATCTTCAACACGTTTCGCAGCAAAGCGTTTGGTCACGGCAGAGATGATGGATGAGTCCAGGCCGCCAGACAGCAGAACGCCGTAAGGCACGTCAGACATCAGGTGACTTTTTACTGACTCTTCCAGCGCATGTTTCAGCTCGGCGGCATCCGTGGTGTTGTGCTCAACAGCGGAATATTCCATCCAGTCACGCTGCCAGTAACGACGGATTTCACCATCGGCGCTCGACATGTAGCTTCCCGGCGGGAATTCTTTGATGCTGCGGCACACCGGCACCAGCGCTTTCATCTCGGAAGCGACATACAGGTTGCCGTGCTCGTCGTTGCCCATATACAGCGGGATAATGCCGATATGGTCGCGACCAATCAGATATTGTTGCTTCACGCTGTCCCACAGAATGAAGGCGAACATGCCTTGCAGCTCGTCGAGGAAATCGACGCCTTTTTCCTGATACAGCGCGAGGATCACTTCACAGTCAGAACCGGTCTGGAAAGCGTAACGATCGCTCAACTCAGCACGCAGCGCCTGATGGTTGTAAATTTCGCCGTTAACAGCCAGTACGTGGGTGTGGTCAGCGTTATACAGCGGCTGTGCGCCGTTGTTAACGTCAACAATCGACAGACGCTCATGCACCAGAATGGCTTTATCATCCGCATAAACACCTGACCAATCCGGGCCGCGGTGACGCATCAGACGAGAAGATTCCAGCGCTTTCTTGCGCAGCTCAATAGGATCGCTTTTCAGATCCAGCACACCAAAAATTGAACACATAACTGACTCCTGATCTCACCTTGTGGCGAAGTTATTTCTACGTTTGTCCGGCAGCCTTGGCTGCGTGATGTATAAGAAAATGCGCTAAATGGCGGTGTTAGTGCAAGCAAAATTGCGATTCTTTGATAAAAAGAATGTTGATGGGCAAATAATATTGAATATTATTCAATTATTACGTGTTTATTTTAGATGTCATCTAATGAAACTGCATTATCGTTCGTTTTATAGGCATAAGGCGAGCGGTAAAGAAAGGCATAACCACAGAAAAAACAAAAGCCCTGCATAAGCAGGGCCATAAGAAGGGGTGATGGCTGGAATCAGAACAGGTCGATATCGGCGACCGATGGGTAAATCCAATCCGGGCGGAAAGGCATCGCATCTATATCACTCAGTGTGGAAACGCCAGACAGCACCAGAATGGTTTCCAGACCCGCCTGGAAGCCTGCCAGAATGTCTGTCCGCAGGTTATCGCCCACAATAACCGTCTCTTCCGAATGCGCATGCATTTTGTTTAACGCCGCGCGCATGATATACGGACTCGGTTTGCCGACGTAAAATGGTTTACGACCGGAGATGGTTTCGATACCGGCGCAGAGTGCTCCGCAGGCAGGAACAAAGCCGCGTGCATGTGTATCGGGATTAGTGGCGATAAAGCGGGCGCCATTGGCCACGAAGAAAGCGGCTTTGTGCATCATTTCCCAATTGAAGGAGCGGGTTTCGCCGACGATAACGAAATCTGGATTAACGTCGGTGATGGTGAAGCCAGCTTTATACAGCTCATGAATCAGCGCACCTTCGCCAATTACGTAGGCTTTTTTCCCTTCCTGACGGCGCAGGAAATCGGCGGTGGCCATCGCCGAGGTGTAAAACACCGAATCCGGTACGTCAATGCCGGCGTTGGCAAAGCGGTTCGCCAGATCCAGCGCGGTTTGCGAAGGATAGTTGGTCAACACCACCAACGGCATATCCTTCGCCAGAATGCGCTGCAGAAATTCTTTCGCGCCGGGAACGGCGGTATTGTCATGCATCAACACGCCGTCGATGTCACAGATTACGCTTTTAATCGTCATAGATTGCATCCGGTCGGGCCTGCTTGACAGCAGGCTGGTGATTACTCTTCCAGCAGATGTTGCAGCAAAATGCCATTCAGCATTGCGCGTTTTGCCAACGCAAAGGCGCCAATCGCCGAGCGATGATCGAGCTCGGAACGCACCACCGGCAGATTTTTACGGAAGGCAGGCAGCGTCTGCGTATTGATACACCCTTCAATGGCAGGAAACAGCACTTTATCGGCTTCAGTGATTTCACCGGCCAACACCACTTTTTGCGGATTGAACAAGTTGATGGCGATAGCAATCGCCTTGCCTAAATAGCGGCCGACATATTCAATCACTTCGCACGCCAGCGCGTCGCCATGATTAGCGGCGCGACAAATCTGCGGCATCAGGCAATCATTCAAGGTTAATGAGCTGGGATAGCCTTGATTCAGCAAGTGACGCACACGGTTTTCAATCGCTCCATTAGCCGCAATGGTTTCCAGGCAGCCAAAGTTACCGCAGTGGCAGCGTTCACCCAGCGGATCAACCTGAATATGGCCAATCTCGCCCACGTTGCCGTTACTGCCGAGGAAAATGTGGCCGTTGGCGATGATTCCGGCACCGGTGCCGCGATGCAAACGCACCAGAATGGAGTCTGCGCAATCGCGACTTGCACCGAAGTAGTGCTCGGCCAGCGCCAGGCTACGGATGTCATGACCAACAAAGCTGGTGACGTTGAAGCGTTTTTTCAGGCTGGAAACCAGCGGCCAATGACTTACCGCGATGTGCGGCATGTAGCGAATGATGCCGTTAATGGGATCGACCAATCCGGGCAGAATCACCGAGATAGCAATCAGTTCATGAATCTTACGCTGATGCGCGGCCATAAAGGCGCTGATGGCATTGAACAGCGCGTTCTCCAGCGTTTCCTGCGTGCGCTCGGGCAGCGGATAATCTTCCTGCGCCAGCGATTTCCCGCTCAGATCAAACAGCGTCAACGTCGCGTCATTACGCCCTAAGCGCACGCCGATAGTATGAAAATGACGGGTTTCAGTAATGATGGAGATCGCGCGACGCCCACCGGTGGAGGCTTGTTGCTCCACCTCTTTGATAAGGCCGCGCTCAATGAGCTGGCGGGTAATTTTGGTGACACTGGCGGGCGCAAGCTGACTGTGTTCGGCAATCTGAATGCGCGAAATTGGCCCCTGCTGATCGATTAGCCGATAAACGGCTGCACTATTGAGTTGTTTAACAAGATCAACATTTCCTATTTGAGACTGGCCGCCAGTGGTCATTCAATGCTTACTCGCTGAGGACGTTGTCTCCGTTGACGAACGTCTTAGTGATTTGATAATCGCGGGTAAAGACAGTCAGGTTGGCGACTTTTCCTGCTTCGACCGTGCCTAACTGCTTCTCCACACCCATCGCCTGCGCTGGATAGAGCGTCGCCATACGCAGCGCTTCATCAAGAGCGATACCGCAATGTTCAACGCTGTTCTGCACCGCTTCAATCATGGTCAAGGCAGAACCGCTGAGCGTACCGTTCTCGTCAACGCACAGGCCATCGCGATAGTATATTGTTTTGCCTGCAAAAATAAATTGATCAATCGATGCGCCCGCCGGTGCTGTGGCATCCGTCACTAACACCAGCTTGTCGCCTTTAATGCGTTTTGCATTGCGCACATTAGCGTAATGGACATGTAAACCATCCGCAATGATGCCGCAGTATACATCAGGCGAATCAAACAGCGCACCGATCAGACCTGGCTCACGTCCAGCGAAGGTTGGCATGGCATTGTAGAGATGCGTAGCAAAGCTGACGCCCGCGCTGAAGCCAATTTTTGCTTCTTCATAGGTCGCGTTGGAGTGACCCGCTGACACGATGATGCCGGCATCACGCAGCTGACGAATCACCTCGCTGCCCGTATTTTCAGGTGCCAGCGTGACTTTAGTGATGACGTCGGCATTGGCGCAGAGGAAATCCACCAGCTCGGCATCCGGCAGGCGAATCAATTCAGGATTGTGCGTACCTTTTTTAGCTTTATTCAGCCACGGACCTTCCAGATGCAGGCCGATTGCCTGATTCTGATGCTTGGCCAGGTAAGCGCGCATGGTTTCGACTGCGCGTCTCATCAGCGCATCGGTGCTGGTAATCAGTGTTGGCAAATAGCTGGTGCAGCCTGATTTCTCGTTGGCGCGCTGCATGATCTCCAGCGTTTCAACGCTTAACGCATTGATGTCATCATTGAACTGCACGCCGCCGCAGCCGTTAAGCTGCAAATCAATAAAACCAGGAGCGATAAACGCACCAGCCACATCCTGCTGTGCAATTGCCGCGTCCAGGGCATCACGCGGACACACGCGCTCAATCAGGCCATCTGCAATCACAACTGCATGATTGTCCAGAATTTCATGACCAGTAAAAATCCGGCCGTTCACTAATGCGTACATCGTTTCTCTCTCCCGGCTAAGCCTGCTGCCTGAAAGCAGCAGGTTTTGTTACAACGTGTTTTCACACACCTTTCATATTTTCCGCTTCCATTTCGCGGAAATATTTCACGGTTTTCACTTTCAGTTCCATGGTGGCTGGCTCGTCACATACCACGACAGATTTGGCATGCAGCTGCAGGCAGCTGATGGTCCACATGTGGTTGACGTTACCTTCAACCGCAGCCTGCAGCGCTTGCGCTTTCAAGTGGCCGGTAACCAGAATCATCACTTCTTCAGCATCCAGCAGCGTACCGACACCGACCGTCAGGGCGTATTTCGGCACCTGATCCACATCACCATTAAAGAAGCGTGAGTTTGCAATACGCGTATCGTGCGTCAGGGTTTTGATGCGGGTACGTGAGGAGAGGGAAGAAGCCGGTTCGTTAAAGGCGATGTGACCATCGTTGCCCACGCCGCCCATAAACAGGTTAATTTTGCCGTAAGCGCGGATCTTCTCTTCGTATTGGCGACATTCTGCGTCAATATCTTCGGCATTACCATTCAGAAGATTGATATTTTGCTGTTGAATATCAACATGATCGAAAAAGTTACGGTACATGAAACTGTGGTAACTTTCCGGATGCTCTTTTGGCAGGCCAACGTACTCATCCATGTTGAAGGTGACAACGTGCTTGAAACTAACCTGGCCCGCTTTGTGCATATCGATCAGGTGCTTGTAAGCTTCCAGCGGTGTTCCACCGGTTGGCAGACCCAGCACGAAGGGACGTTCTGCGCTAGGCTTAAACGCATTAATGCGGTTAACAATGTGGCGTGCAGCCCATTTACCCACTTGGGTCGGTGTGGCCAAAGGGATCAGTCTCATGTCTTCACCTCAATTAAGATTGGAAATGTGGAGTTGCCGTTTCTCTGACAGTTTTTGCCCTTAAGCGTAATGCGTTTAAGCGTAGCCACCAGGGATAAGTGCGACTCGATATTTTTTATCATAAAATAAGCTTGTGGTGCTGGCTAGCATTTCGCATTATCAAACCACCATTTTGGTGATTAAAGTCACAGTTGTAGTGGTTTTAATTTGCGAGGCGAATTAATTTATCTTTACACTGCGCCTCGTGGTGAAAAGTGTCATCAAGGTACCGGGCGACGGGATAATAAAATCAACCTTCGCCACGGCAAAACGCCAGTCTCATAGGGGGAGAATAAGGTGAGTATTCTAGGATATCTGCAAAAGGTCGGCCGCGCGCTTATGGTGCCGGTAGCGACTCTGCCGGCAGCGGCAATCTTGATGGGCGTTGGATACTGGATTGATCCAGATAGCTGGGGCGCAGGCAATGCGCTGGCAGCACTGTTGATCAAATCCGGTTCGGCAATCATCGACAATATGCCAGTGCTGTTTGCCATTGGTGTGGCATACGGTATGTCAAAAGATAAAGACGGCGCTGCAGCGTTAACCGGTTTTGTCGGCTTTCTTGTTGTGACCACACTCTGTTCTCCGGCAGCGGTGGCAATGATTCAGAAGATGCCGGTGGAGCAAGTTCCCGCTGCCTTCGGTAAAATTAATAACCAGTTTGTTGGCATTCTTGTCGGGATTCTTTCTGCTGAAGTCTATAACCGCTTTAGTCATGTTGAACTGCCAAAAGCGTTGTCCTTCTTTAGCGGTCGCCGTCTGGTGCCGATCCTTGTATCGTTCCTGATGATCCTGGTTGCGTTCATTCTGATGTATATCTGGCCGATCATTTTCGGTGGACTGGTATGTTTTGGTGAGCATATTCAGAAGCTGGGTTCCGTCGGTGCGGGCATCTACGCCTTCTTTAACCGTCTGCTGATTCCTGTTGGCTTACACCACGCATTGAACTCGGTATTCTGGTTCGATGTTGCCGGTATCAACGATATTCCTAAATTCCTTGGCGGCGCGCAGTCTATCGCTGAAGGTACAGGTATCCCAGGCATCACCGGTCGTTATCAGGCGGGCTTCTTCCCAATCATGATGTTTGGTCTTCCAGGTGCAGCGCTGGCAATTTACCACTGTGCACGCCCGGAAAACCGCGCTAAAGTCGGCGGCATTATGCTGGCGGCGGCCTTTGCCGCCTTCTTTACGGGTATCACTGAACCGCTGGAATTCTCCTTTATGTTCGTGGCGCCGGTGCTGTATGTGATTCACGCGGCACTGACCGGTCTTTCAGTTTTCATCGCCGCGAGCATGCAGTGGATTGCCGGTTTCGGCTTCAGTGCGGGTCTGGTGGATATGGTGCTGTCAACGCGTAACCCGCTGGCGGTGCACTGGTGGATGCTGATCCCACAAGGTCTGGTGTTCTTCGTTATCTACTACGTGGTATTCCGCTTCACCATCCAGAAATTCAACCTGATGACGCCGGGCCGCGAACTCTCTGCGGGCGATGAAACCGATGGTTATGACGTCAATGTCGATAACAGCGGCAACGGTGAAAGCCAAACTGAATCTCTGGCGCGTCGTTATATTGCGGCGGTAGGTGGCTCAGAAAACCTGACCAACATCGATGCCTGTATCACACGTCTACGTCTGAACGTTAAAGATTCCGCGCAGGTTAATGAAGGTGTCGCTAAACGTCTCGGCGCTTCAGGTGTGATTCGTCTGAACAAGCAGAGCGTACAGGTTATTGTCGGTACGCAGGCGGAAAGCATTGCAACAGCAATGAAAACCGTACTGAGCAAAGGTCCAGTTGCGGCATCTGCCGCGGCGTCAACGGCTGCTCCTGCTGCTGCAGTAAAACCGCAGGCGGTGCTGAACAGCGAAAAAGCCGTGATCGCTACGCTGCTGGCGCCAGTAACCGGTGACATAGTTGCGCTGGAAAATGTGCCTGACGAAGCATTCGCCAGCAAGGCAGTCGGTGATGGTCTGGCCATCAAGCCAACCGGCAAAACCGTGGTTGCGCCAACCGCCGGAACCGTGGTGAAGATCTTCAATACCAACCATGCGTTCTGCCTTGAGGCGGAAAACGGCGTCGAGATCGTGGTACATATGGGGCTGGATACAGTAGCGCTGGAAGGCAAAGGCTTCGCGCGTCTGGTTGAAGAGGGCGCAACGGTCACTGCAGGTCAGCCAATCCTGGAAATGGATCTGGACTTCCTCAATGCCAACGCCCGCTCGATGATCAGTCCGGTTGTGGTCAGCAATAGCGATGATTTCGCTGGTCTGAATTTACTGGCAACCGGTTCAGTGGTTGCAGGCGAAACCCCGCTGTACGAGGTTAAAGGCTAAGTCCTTGTGATTGAGCCAGAAGGCAGGAAGCGATTCCTGCCTTTTTTGTTTTAAAACGACCAACAAACGGTTGTTTCCCTCCTGCGCTTTGTGGATCATACTCCGTTACTTCGTGGTACAAATCACCCGTTATAGTTTTTGAGGATTTTGAGATGAGTGAGGCTGAAGCCCGCCCAACGAACTTTATTCGTCAGATCATCGACGAAGATTTGGCGAGCGGTAAGCACAACAGTGTGCATACCCGTTTCCCGCCTGAGCCCAATGGTTATCTGCATATTGGCCATGCGAAATCTATCTGCCTGAACTTTGGTATCGCGCAAGACTATCAAGGTCAGTGCAATCTGCGTTTCGACGACACTAACCCAGTTAAAGAAGATCTGGAGTTTGTCGAATCCATTAAGCGTGACGTGCAATGGCTGGGCTTTGAGTGGAGCGGCAACATTCGTTACTCCTCAGACTACTTCGACCAACTGTTCAACTATGCGGTTGAGCTGATCAACAAAGGTCTGGCTTACGTTGATGAACTTTCGGCGGATGAGATCCGTGAGTATCGCGGTTCACTGACGGCGCCGGGTAAAAACAGCCCATACCGCGATCGCAGCGTGGAAGAAAACCTGGCGCTGTTCCAGAAGATGCGCGATGGCGGTTTCGAAGAGGGCAAAGCCTGTTTGCGTGCCAAAATCGACATGGCGTCCAGCTTTATCGTGATGCGCGATCCGGTGCTGTACCGCATTAAGTTTGCCGATCACCATCAGACCGGCAGCAAGTGGTGCATCTACCCGATGTACGACTTCACTCATTGCATTTCGGATGCGATCGAAGGCATTACGCACTCTCTCTGCACGTTGGAGTTCCAGGATAACCGTCGTCTGTATGATTGGGTGCTGGATAACATCACCATTCCGGTTCATCCGCGTCAGTACGAGTTCTCACGCCTAAATCTGGAATATGCGGTGATGTCGAAGCGTAAACTGACTCAGCTGGTGAGCGAGAAGGTGGTAGAAGGCTGGGACGATCCGCGCATGCTAACCGTTTCGGGTCTGCGTCGTCGTGGTTATAGCGCCGCTTCTATCCGTGAGTTCTGCCGCCGTATTGGTGTGACCAAACAGGACAATATCGTGGAGATGGCTTCACTGGAATCGTGCATTCGTGACGATCTCAATGAAAACGCACCGCGTGCGATGGCGGTAATGGATCCGTTGAAAGTGGTGATCGAGAACCTGCCTGCAGGTCACGATGAGATCATCACTATGCCGAATCATCCGAACAAACCGGAGATGGGCACGCGTGAAGTGCCATTCAGCCGTGAAGTGTGGATCGATCGCGCTGACTTCCGTGAAGAAGCCAACAAGCAGTACAAGCGTTTGGTGCTGGGTAAAGAAGTGCGTCTGCGTAATGCTTACGTGATCCGTGCCGAACGTGTGGCGAAGGATGCTGAAGGCAATATTACCTGCATCTATTGTACTTGCGACGTTGATACGCTGAGCAAAGATCCGGCCGATGGCCGTAAAGTGAAAGGCGTTATCCATTGGGTTTCTGCAATCCACGCGCTGCCAGCGGAATTCCGCCTGTACGATCGTCTGTTCAGTGTGCCAAATCCGGGCGCGGCTGAGGATTTCCTCACCACCATCAACCCAAACTCACTGGAAATCAAACAGGGCTTCGTTGAGCCTGGTTTACGTGCTGCCGATTCGATGGCACCGTACCAGTTCGAACGTGAAGGCTATTTCTGTGCTGATAGCGTCTATTCACAGCCCTCCAGGCTGGTGTTTAACCGCACCGTAGGTTTGCGTGATACCTGGGCAAAAATCGGCGATTAATAGTTTTAGTCGCGAGCACGATAAGATCATGAAAGGGCGAGCAATCGCCCTTTTTTATTATCTCAATTTGGCCAGATACGACCTTTTATGCTGCACGCCTCAATCCGCCTTTAATTCCCTATTTGCGACTATTCTGACTTTAGAAAAATTAACCCATTTGGCAGTGTGAAAAACTTTTTTTCAGGTAGGCTATGCGCTCTCAGACGGTGCTCTGCGGCTTATCTAAGGAAAAAAAATGACAACTCTCGCCCAGGAAGCCAGGCATAGCGTGGTGGTTTTACATCAGCTTATTGAACGTATTTTCAATCAGGCGGAAGGCAGTGACGACAGCATTGATCTGTTTTTGTCGCACTTTCATCCCGAGTTCAAAATGGTCACGCCGCAAGGCAAACGATTGGACCTCAATGAAATGGAAGTGCTGTTTCGCCAGTTGCAGGGGCAGCGTGAAGGCATGCGCATTGCCACCAGTGAGCACGCCATCATCTCGCAGCAAAGCGAGGAAGTGACGATTCAGTATCGTGAATTACAGATGATGAACGGCATCAATCAGAGCCGCATTTCACTGGCGGTATTGGATTGCAGCACCGCCATTCCGCGCTGGCGCTACCTGCAGGAAACGCTTGTCGCCTGATTACAGGCATAAAAAAACCGGCTCAAGCGCCGGTTTTTTTTATACTGCATAGCACACTCAATTACTTATCGTGGAGCGTATCGTCTTCGCGGCAGTCTCCCAGAGCACAATGACCGTACAGGTACAGGCTGTGGTTGCTGAGCTTAATGCCGTGGCGAGTGGCAATTTCACGCTGACGCGTTTCGATTGATTCATCGCTGAATTCTATAACTTTGCCACAATCCAGGCAGATCAAGTGATCGTGGTGATGCTGCTGAGTCAGTTCGAAGACAGATTTGCCGCCTTCAAAGTTGTGACGGGTTACGATGCCCGCGTCGTCAAACTGGTTAAGAACGCGATACACCGTTGCCAGACCAATCTCTTCGCCCATATCAATCAGGCGCTTATACAAATCTTCCGCACTGACGTGATGGGACTCTGGGCCGGGTCCCTGAAGCACTTCCAGAATTTTCAGTCTGGGTAGCGTGACTTTCAGGCCAGCCTTCTTCAATGCGGAGTTGTTGTCAGTCATGCGGATATTGTCCTGTTACTTTGCTAGTCACTTGCGGCGCAGGGGCCTTGAATGTTTAGGTCAACGCGCATTCTCATTTGCGTCTCATTATAGAACTCAAGCAGTGAAATGAAAACCAAGGCAACGTCCTTAATCACCAAAGGTTGTAAGGATATCGTCACTAACGTCTTCAAGACGCTTGGGTTTTGGATTCCATTTCACTCAGCCTCATTCTACTGCCAGAGGAATAAGCGGATGACCATTGCGGGTATTCTACAGATTTGCGGGGAAAAGTTAAAAAACCGTAGCTATTATTTTTATAGGAAATTCCGTTACCCGATGTGAGGCAGTGCGCACATCGGGCAGAGCAGGGAATTAAGCTTCAATAATCTCTTTGAGCTGCAGCTCATCAAAGATCTGCTTCACCCACTTCTCAACGCGTTCGTTGGTCAATTCCGGCTGACGGTCTTCGTCAATGGCCAAACCAAGGAAGTTTTTGTCATCGGCCAGGCCTTTAGAGGCTTCGAAGTGATAGCCTTCGGTTGGCCAGTGACCGACGATCACCGCACCATTCGGCTCAATGATGTCACGGATAGTGCCCATCGCATCACAGAAGTACTCGGCGTAATCTTCCTGATCGCCACAACCAAACAGCGCTACCAGCTTGCCATTGAAATCAATCTCTTCCAGCGTCGGGAAGAAATCATCCCAGTCACACTGCGCTTCGCCGTAATACCAGGTTGGGATACCCAGCAGCAGGATGTCGAACGCTTCGAGATCTTCTTTGGTGCTCTTAGCAATGTCATGCACTTCGGCGACATCTTTACCCAGTTGTTTCTGGATCATCTTTGCAATGTTTTCAGTGTTGCCGGTATCGCTGCCGAAGAAAATGCCTACGATTGCCATGGGTTAGGTAACCTCTTAAATCCTGATTGTGAAAGTAAGTCAGTTGACTGCACAGTTATGCGAATAATAGCAGACCGGTAAAAAGTGCGGAACGTATAAAGCCGTGACTTTGTGTTCCAGCGTGCGGTCTCCGCGCGTTACGACAGTTTGAGCTGTGCCAGCAGCATTTGTTCAATCAATTCGCTGCGACTGATGTTTTGCTGATCGGCCAGCGTGCTGAGGGCGTCAACCGCCTCGCTCGACATCTTCAGCTCAACACGACGCAGCCCACGCACTTTATCGCGCTTGAGCTGATTGCGTTTGTTGATGCGTAACTGTTCATCACGCGTCAGCGGGCTGGTTTTCGGGCGACCAGGACGCCGCTCGTCTGCGAAGAGATCAAGCGTAGTGCGGTCTGTCTGTTCTTTTGCCATGGTTTGTAAAACTGAGTGGGCGCGAACGGCGGAAAGGCGCTGCGCGATTAAAACATTATCGGCCCGACCACGGCGAAAAAATATCCGTGGCAAATTTTTAGCGCGACATCATACTCCAGCGCCTTCCCTGACGCCAACCCTAAAGCGCAAGCGGCAAGCTTTTGCTTTTACAGGTTAAAAAAACGCCGAACGGCGCGTAACACCGCATCGGGTTTCTCGGCGTGCACCCAGTGTCCAGCACCGCTGATCACATGTGCATGTGCCTGCGGGAACTGACGCAGCAGCGCATCGCGATGCTGATTATCCAGATAAGGCGAGTCGCCGCCGCGGATAAACAGCGCCGGATGCGGCCACGCAGGAATCTCTTCCCAGCCGGAAATGGTGCTGTAGTTATCCCACAGCACCGGCACATTAAAGCGCCATTCGCCCTCTGCGAAAGATTTGAGGATGAACTGGATCACGCCTTCTTCATCAATATGCTGACGCATTACTTCAGCGGCTTCGCTGCGGCGCGTGACGCCCGCGGCGCTCACGGCCCGAATAGCGGCAAAAATTTCGTCATGGCGGCGCGTTTGGTAATCAACGGGCGCGATATCGATCATTACCATTTTATCAATACGCTCCGGCGCGATTGCACTGAGTGCCATGGCGATTTTGCCGCCCATCGAGTGTCCTATCACTCCCGCGCGATCGATATGGTGCGCATCCAGCGTTTCGACAATGTCCTGCGCCATCACGTGATAATTCATCTCATCGCTACGCGCCGACAAGCCGTGATTGCGCACGTCAACTTGCAGCGTCGGACGTGCATCACGCACCCCACGCGCCAGCACGCCAAGGTTATCAAGGCTGCCAAAAAGACCATGGATCAACAGAATCGGCGTGGCATCGGAGGCAGATTGTTCAGTTTGCAGACGGGCGTTCAAAATCATGGCTAAAGTTCTTACGGTTGTGACCTTGGCTTAGGTTATCATGGATTCACCTGTCCAGCAGTCAGGCCGGTGGGCATTAGGGCATATTCCGACTTTTGCCCGTAAACGTTGCCAACGCTATCGGCTGCCACGGATTTAACTTTATAATCCTTATGTTAGAACCCGCTCACGTTTTGCACGACTGGATTTTGCTAAGGCCGTTGCAATAATGCGTGGTTCTGTCATTTGCCAGAATCGTACGGAAAAAGATGAAAACGATTGAAGTTGACGAAGAACTCTACCGTTATATTGCCAGCCACACGCAGCACATTGGTGAAAGCGCCTCAGATATTTTGCGCCGCATGTTGAAGTTCACCGCCGGACAGAGCGCACCCGCTGCGCCCGCCGCTGGTGCATCAATGAAAGAAGCGCAACCTGCCAGCCGTGAAGCGCGTCCTCAGGATCGCGTCCGTGCGGTACGAGAGCTGCTACTTTCCGATGAATATGCCGAGCAGAATAAGGCGGTTAACCGCTTCATGTTGGTACTGTCAACGCTCTATCGTCTTGATCCGGCTGCGTTTGCTGAAGCTACTGCCTCGCTGCAGGGCCGTACCCGCGTCTACTTTGCGGGCGACGAGCACACGCTGCTGCAAAATGGCACCCATACCAAGCCGAAGCACGTTCCCGGCACACCGTACTGGGTGATCACGAACACCAATACAGGTCGCAAATGCAGCATGGTGGAACACATCATGCTGGCTATGCAGTTCCCACAGGAACTGACAGAGAAAGTTCGCGGCACCATTTAACTGAAGCGTCAGGGAGAAGCGCCAATGGCCAATCACCCCCGTGCCGGGCAGCCTGCCCAGCAGAGCGATTTGATTAACGTTGCACAATTAACCTCGCAGTATTACGTCCTGAAGCCCGATGTGGCGAATCCGGATCATGCGGTGAAATTTGGCACTTCAGGCCACCGCGGTAGCGCGGGACGCCAAAGCTTCAATGAACAGCACATTTTGGCGATCGCGCAGGCGATTGCTGAAGAGCGTAAAAAGAATGGCATCACCGGTCCGTGCTACGTCGGTAAAGACACGCATGCACTGTCTGAGCCAGCGATTCTGTCGGTGCTGGAAGTGCTGGCCGCTAATGGCGTGGACGTAATTGTTCAGCAGGACAATGGCTACACGCCAACGCCTGCAATCTCGAACGCGATTCTTGAGTACAACAAACGCTGCGGCGCGCAGGCGGACGGCATCGTTATCACGCCTTCGCATAATCCACCGGAAGATGGTGGTATCAAATACA
This sequence comes from Pantoea sp. DY-17, assembly GCF_019795975.1. NCBI lineage: Bacteria > Pseudomonadati > Pseudomonadota > Gammaproteobacteria > Enterobacterales > Erwiniaceae > Pantoea > Pantoea sp. DY-17. Next base: position 330,954 of record NZ_JAIMIG010000001.1, read on the forward strand.
ATCCGCCAAACGGTGGCCCGGCTGATACCAACGTTACCAAAGTGGTGGAAGATCGCGCTAACCAGCTGATCAAAGGCGAGCTGAAAGACGTGAAACGTCTGCCGCTGGATCAGGCATGGGCGAGCGGCCACATCGTTGAGCAGGATCTGATCCAGCCATACGTTGAAGGTCTGGCGCAGGTGATTGACTTCGCCGCCATCCAGAAAGCCGGCCTGAAAATTGGCGTCGATCCGTTAGGCGGTTCCGGCATTGCTTACTGGCAGCGCATTGCTGAGCACTACAAACTGGATCTGACCATCGTGAACGATGCGATCGATCAGACTTTCCGCTTCATGCATCTGGATAAAGATGGCGTGGTGCGTATGGACTGCTCATCCGAGTGCGCGATGGCCGGTTTGCTGGCGTACAAAGACAAATTCGATCTGGCCTTTGGTAACGATCCTGATTACGACCGTCACGGCATCGTCACGCCTGCGGGTCTGATGAATCCGAACCACTATCTGGCGGTGGCGATCAACTACCTGTTCCAGCATCGCCCGCAGTGGGGCAAAGACGTTGCTGTAGGGAAAACCCTGGTTTCCAGCGCAATGATCGACCGCGTGGTCAACGACATTGGACGTAAGCTGGTGGAAGTGCCGGTTGGTTTCAAATGGTTCGTTGATGGTCTGTTCGATGGCAGCTTCGGTTTCGGCGGTGAAGAGAGCGCGGGCGCATCCTTCCTGCGTTTCGATGGCTCAGCCTGGTCAACCGATAAAGACGGCATCATTCTATGCCTGCTGGCTGCTGAAATCACGGCGGTAACTGGCAAGAATCCGCAGCAGCACTATGACGAGCTGGCCGAACGCTTTGGTGCGCCAAGCTATAACCGTCTGCAAGCTCCGGCGACTTCTGCACAGAAAGCCGCGCTGTCTAAGCTGTCACCCGAAATGGTGAGCGCAGATACGCTGGCGGGTGATCCGATCACCGCACGCCTGACTGCCGCGCCGGGTAACGGTGCGTCAATCGGTGGTCTGAAAGTGATGACGGAAAACGGCTGGTTCGCCGCGCGTCCATCAGGTACAGAAGACGCGTACAAAATCTACTGCGAAAGCTTCCTGGGTGCTGAACATCGTCAGCAAATCGAGAAAGAAGCGGTTGAGATTGTTAGCGAAGTACTGAAAAACGCCTGATTGGGCAGTGAAGAGAAAAGGCCGCTTAGCGGCCTTTTTTTATGGCATAAATCGATAGCCGATACCGGTTTCGGTCAGCAAATGGCTGGGCTGCGTGGGATTCGCTTCCAGCTTCTGCCGCAAGTGCCCCATATAGATGCGCAAATAATGGCTGTGTTCCACCGCATTGGGCCCCCAAACCTGATTCAGTAATTGACGCTGGGTCAGCACTTTTCCGGCGTTGTTCACCAGCAAACTCAGCAGGCGGAATTCAGTCGGTGTCAGATGCACTTCCTGTTGGTTGCGCAGTACACGGCGCGCCGCCAAATCGACGCTCACTTCGCCAAATTTCACAATCGGTTCTGGCTGGTTGCTTTGATGGCGACGCAGCGCCACGCGCACGCGCGCCAGCAGTTCACCTATGCCAAACGGCTTAGTGAGATAATCATCCGCACCCGCGTCCAGCGCATCGATCTTATCCTGCTCATCGCTCCGTGCCGACAGCACAATCACCGGCATGCTGCTCCATTGACGTACTTCACGGATAAAGTCATTGCCATCACCATCCGGCAAGCCGAGATCGAGGATCACCAGATCCGGCTTACGCGTCGCCGCTTCAATCAGGCCGCGCTGCAGTTGCTCCGCTTCCACAATCTTAAGGCCTTCGCTCTCCAGCGCAAGGCGCACGAAACGGCGAATCTCTTTTTCATCTTCCACTATCAAGATGGTCGTCACGCTGCCTCCAGCGGCAAAAAAGTTAACGTATCACTTTAGCAATAAAGCGGCCCGGCGTCCGTCACGAAGTTTTTAACTTAAATGGATCGTTTAATTCACAATCTTGTAACTAACTTTCACCACCACACAAATTGCTGAAAAAAAGCGCAAATATAGTGGTCGGATGAGTAGTAAAATTACACAATAACGGGTAATATCTGAACCAGATCACATTTCAACGCAATGTTTACCACAAGGGGGCCAAAGATGGATCGCGCATATCCACTGTATAAAATCGTACTGCGCCGCGTGCTGGTGGTAGCAATCGGTTTGCTGGCGCTGCCAGTGATGTTATTCCGCTCAGATCGCGCACGTTTGTACAGTTACCTGCATCGTATGTGGTGCAAAACCAGCACGAAACCCGTCTGGCTGGCGCAGTCTGAAGCGGCTGCCGGCATTCACTGGTAAGCGATTTTAACGCACTATTAACCCGGCGACTTCACGTGAAGCGCCGGTTTTTTTATCGATAATTTTCACGCCCACCGCGCGTTGCCGCTGTTATCTCCGCGCATTTCAGCTACACTTAAAACCTCTACAAGATTTATGAGGTTGTACAAGTATGAGCGAGAAAATTCCTGTTGGTATCAGCGCTTGCCTGCTCGGGGATAACGTCCGATTTGATGGTGGCCATAAACGTTTTGCTTTCGCCACGGACGAACTCGTGCCATTTGTGCGCTTTGAACCTGTATGTCCCGAAATGGCGATTGGCTTACCGACGCCGCGTCCGGCTTTGCGCCTGGTAAAAGAGAGCGATGAAAACATCCATCTCTGTTTCAGCAAAGATGGCGGCGAAGAGGTGACGGAAAAGATGCAGCGCTGGTCCGCCGAACGCGTGAAGTCGCTACATCATCTGTGCGGCTACATCCTCTGTGCCAAATCCCCTAGCTGTGGGCTGGAACGTGTCCGCGTTTACGAGCCTGAAACCAACAACAATCGTAAAGCGGGCACCGGCATGTTTACCGCATTTTTACAGAAAGAGATGCCGTGGCTGCCGCTGGAGGAGGATGGTCGTCTGCATGATGACGCTATCCGCGAAAACTTTATCGGCCGCGTCTATGCGCTGCACGAATTCAACGAAATGTGGCGCAGCGGATTATCGCGCCACAAGCTGATGGCCTTCCATAGTCGCTACAAATTGCTGCTGCTTTCTCATGCGCAGGATGAGTACCGCGAGATGGGCCGCTTTGTCGCGGCGATGGACCAGTGGGATTCGCTGGAGGATTACGCCTTTGAGTACCGCAGTCGTCTGATGCACCTGATGTCACATCAGGCATCACGACGCAATCACACTAACGTGCTGATGCATGTACAAGGCTACTTCCGTCCGCAGTTGAGTTCGCCGCAGCGTCAGGAGCTGGCGCAACTGATTGACCGTTATCGTCAGGGCGTACAGCCGCTGTTAGCACCGATCACCATGCTGAAACATTACATGGCGGAATACCCGCATCCGTGGCTGGCACAGCAGCGCTATTTTGATCCTTATCCGGAAGCGCTGCGTTTGCGCTACGGCCAATAATTTCGGGGATTTATGACCACCCATTTAGTTTGGCTGCGCAACGATTTGCGCATCAATGACAACATGGCGCTGGCCGCTGCCTGCCGCGATGGCCAGGCCAAAGTGATTGCGCTGTTTATCGCCACACCGCAGCAGTGGCAGCAACACCATATGGCGCCAAAGCAGGCGGCGTTCATCCAGCAAAGTCTCAGTTTGTTGCAGAAGTCATTGGCTGAACGCGGCATTCCTCTGCATTTCCATCAGTGTGATGACTTTGCCGCTTCGATTGAATATCTGGCGAAATTTTGCCAGCAGCAACGGGTTGATGCGCTGTTCTACAACTACCAGTACGAAATCAACGAGCGTGAACGCGATGCGCAGGCGGAGAAACGTCTGGATGCGCAGGGCGTAGTATGTCAGGGATTCGATGACAGCTTGCTGTTGCCGCCGGGCAGCGTGCAAACCGGCAGCAACACCATGTTCAAAGTTTTCACGCCGTTCAGCAAAGCCTTTGTTCGTCGTTTACATCAGGGCTTACCGGAGTGCCATCAGGCACCGAAAGCGCGTGATGGTGCGCCCATTAGTATCGAAAAGAAGATTCCCGCTTTTGATTATCCTTGTGAAGCCTTTGATGAAAGTCTGTTCCCGGCGGGAGAAGAGGCGGCGTTAAAACAGCTGCGCCATTTCGCTAAACAGGCGGTGCAGCATTATCCGGATCAGCGTGATTTACCGGCCATTGACGGCACCAGCCGCCTATCGGTTTATTTGACCACTGGCGTGCTGTCGCCGCGCCAATGTCTTCATCGCGTGCTCAAAGAGCATCCCGATGCGCTCAACGAGGGTAAGGCCTTTACCTGGCTGAACGAACTGATCTGGCGCGAATTCTATCGTCATCTGATGGTGGCGTTTCCGGCGCTGTGTAAGCATCAGCCGTTTGTCGACTGGACGCGCAACGTGGATTGGCAGCGAAACGACGCACATCTCACAGCCTGGCAACAGGGCAAAACCGGTTATCCGATTGTTGATGCGGCGATGCGCCAGCTCAACACGCTCGGCTGGATGCATAATCGACTGCGCATGATTACTGCCAGTTTCCTGGTAAAGGATCTGTTGATTGACTGGCGTGAAGGCGAGCGTTATTTCATGCAGCAGCTGATCGATGGCGATCTGGCCGCCAACAATGGCGGCTGGCAGTGGGCCGCGTCAACTGGCACCGATGCCGCGCCCTATTTTCGTATCTTCAATCCCACCACGCAGGGCGAGCGCTTTGATAAACAGGGCGACTTTATCCGTCAGTGGCTGCCGGAACTCAGCGACGTGCCCGACAGCGATATCCATCAGCCGCAAGTGTGGGCGCAGAAAAATAACAACAAACTCGATTATCCCGCGCCAATCGTGGAACATAAGGACGCACGTAAAAAGACACTAGACGCCTTTGAGCGCGCTCGCAGCGCGGCCTGAGGCGGTCAGGGAGCCGTAATGAATAATGTCGAGTTAGAACAGATCGTTAACCAGCAGCTGAATAACAGCGCCTTCAGCGATTACGCGCCGAACGGTTTGCAGGTGGAAGGGCGCGCCGAGGTGAAAACCATCATCACTGGCGTAACCGCGTGTCAGGCGCTGCTGGATGAGGCGGTGAAGCGCAACGCCGATGCGGTGCTGGTGCATCACGGTTACTTCTGGAAAAGCGAAGCGCCGGTGATTAAAGGCATGAAGCGCCAGCGTCTGCGCACGCTGCTGGCCAATGATATCAATTTGTATGGCTGGCATCTGCCGCTGGATGCGCATCCCGAGTTGGGTAATAACGCGCAGCTGGCGCGTCTGTTTGATATTGCAGTGAAAGGCGAGATTCAGCCACTGGTGCCGTGGGGCGAGCTGGCACAACCACTGAGTGGCGCGGCGCTGGCGGAAAAAATTGCTCAACGTTTAGGTCGCACACCGCTGCACTGTGGCGATAACGCGCCGGCATTGATCAAGCGCGTTGCCTGGTGCAGCGGCGGCGGTCAGGGCTTTATCGATAGCGCGGCAGCCTTTGGCGTCGATGCCTTTATCACCGGCGAAGTCTCCGAGCAAACCATCCACAGCGCGCGCGAACAAGGTTTGCACTTCTTTGCCGCCGGACACCACGCGACCGAACGCGGCGGCATCAAGGCGCTGGGCGAATGGTTAGCTGCCCATCATGGCCTTGATGTGACCTTTATCGACATCGACAATCCTGCCTGATTTCTTCCCTCTCACGCCCTTAACCTGCGTTAAGGGCGCAAATCTGTTGACACATCTCTGTCACTTTCGCATAACTTATGGCCTTTACGCATAAACGAGAAGTTCGTTCGCTATGAATGGCGATCCTGCAACATTCGTTCTGCGACATGTAAGACTTTTACCAGGAGGTTGTTTTTGCAACGAGCACGTTGTTATCTGCTAGGTGAGCGCGCTGTGGTGCTGGAACTGGAGCCACCGGTTTCGTTGACCAGCCAGCAGCGCATCTGGGGATTGTGTCAGCGACTGCAGAAAAACGAGCAGGTTGAGGAAGTGATTCCTGGCATGAACAACCTGACGTTGCTGCTGCGCGATCCGCAACGCAATGCATTGGACGCGATTGAGCGTTTGCAGCGTTGGTGGGAAGAGAGCGAAGCGCAGCTGCCGGAATCGCGCCGCGTCGAGATTCCAGTTGTGTACGGCGGCGCAGGCGGGCCGGATCTGCAGGAGGTGGCGGAGCGCGCCAACATGACGCCCAGGCAAGCGGTAGAACTGCACAGCAGCATCGATTATGTGGTCTATTTTATCGGCTTTCAGCCTGGTTTTCCTTATCTCGGTGGCCTGGATGAGCGTTTACACACGCCGCGCCGCGCTGAACCGCGCGTACTGGTGCCGAGCGGCTCGGTGGGCATCGGCGGCAGCCAAACCGGCATCTATCCCTTAGCCGCGCCCGGCGGCTGGCAACTGATTGGCCATACGCCGCTCAGCCTGTTCGACCCGCTTCAGCATCCGCCGACACTGTTACGCCCCGGCGATAGCGTGCGTTTTGTGCCGCAGCAGGAGGGCGTATGTTGAAAATTCTCCGCGCGGGCATGATGACCTCGCTGCAAGACCACGGCCGCACCGGCTTCCGCCAATATGGCATCAGCGTGGGCGGCGCGCTCGATCAACCGGCAATGCGCACCGCCAATATGCTGGTGGGCAACCCCGAGCAGAGCGCGGTGCTGGAAATCGTGCTGGGACAATTTAAAACGCAGTTTACCCGTGATGGCTGGTTTGCGTTGACGGGCGCGGGCTGCAATGCCGATCTGGATGGCAAACCGGTCTGGACCGGCTGGCGTCTGCCGGTGAAAAAAGGGCAGGTGCTGACGCTGGCAAAGCCAACGCGCGGCATGCGCAGTTATCTGGCGGTCAACGGTGGTTTTGACGTGCCGGACATGCTCGGTTCGGTCAGTACCGATCTCAAGGCGGCATTCGGCGGCTGGCAGGGACGTAAACTGCAGGATGGCGATGAGCTGCCGTTGGGTAAACCGACGCGCGACTTCAAAGACAAAGCCGGCGTGCGTCAACTGCTGTGGGGCAACCGCATCCGCGCCTTAGCGGGCCCGGAATATAACGAGTTCTCGCGTGAGGCGCAGCAGGGTTTCTGGCGCAGCCCGTGGAAGCTCAGTCCGCAAAGTAATCGCATGGGTTATCGCCTGCAGGGACGGCAACTGCATCGCGATGCGACGCGCGATTTGCTGTCGCACGGTTTAGTGCCCGGCGTGGTACAGGTGCCGCCCAATGGCCAGCCGATTGTGTTGATGGCGGATGCACAAACCACCGGCGGCTATCCGCGCATTGCCTGCATCATCGAAGCCGATCTCTATCATCTGGCGCAAATTCGTCTCGGCGAACCGATTCACTTTATCCACTGCACGCTGGAAGACGCGATACACGCCAAACAGCATCAACAGCGTTCCTTCGACCAAATAGCCTGGGGATTGGCCCATGAAGATTGATCTTAACGCCGATCTCGGCGAAGGCAGCGCCAGCGATCGGGAGCTGCTGACGCTGGTGAGTTCAGCCAATATCGCCTGCGGCTTCCACGCTGGTGATGCGCAAACCATGCTGCAATCGGTGCGCTGGGCGAAAGCGTCTGGCGTGGCGATTGGCGCGCATCCGAGTTTCCCCGATCGGGAAAACTTTGGCCGTACCGCCATGCAGCTGCCGCCGGAAACGGTGTATGCGCAGATGATCTACCAGATTGGTGCGCTGAAAAGCATTGCCGAGAGCGAAGGCGAACGGCTGGTACACGTCAAGCCGCACGGCATGCTGTACAACCAGGCGGCGGGCGATCCGCAACTGGCGGATGCTATCGCGCGCGCGGTAAAAGCCGTGGATAGCGGATTGATTCTGGTCGGATTAGCGGGCAGCGCGTCGATTGCTGCGGCGGCGCATCATGGTCTGCGCACCCGCGAAGAGGTGTTTGCCGATCGTGGCTATCTGGCGAGCGGGGCGTTAGTGCCACGCAGCCAGCCGCAAGCAATAATTGAAGATGCCGATCAGGCGCTGGCGCAAACGCTGGCGATGGTGCAGCAGCGTCAGGTGCAGAGCATCAGCGGAGAATGGGTCAAGGTTAACGCCGAAACCGTCTGTTTACACGGTGATGGCGCACACGCGCTGCAATTCGCCCGCACGCTGCGCGCGGCATTTGCGACCAGTCAGATTGCGGTCACCAGCGCATAACGTTTTACTCATTGCCCGGCATCACGCCGGGCTTTGTCTTTTCACATAAGGGAACAACATGGATAACGTGGTAAACCTCTGGCCGCTGCTGGGCATTGCCGCCATCATTCTGGGTTTTGTGCTGCGCTTTAACCCGGTGCTGGTGGTGATTGTGGCGGGTTTCGTCACCGGGCTGGCGGCGCATCTGCCGCTGGCAGACATTCTGGAAAAACTCGGTTCTGGCTTCCTCAATACGCGTAACCTGCCGCTGATTCTGCTGCTGCCGCTGGCTGTTATCGGTTTGCTGGAGCGTCATGGCCTGAAAGAGCGGGCGCAAAGCTGGATCGCGCAGATCAAAACCGCCACCGCGGGTCGCTTGCTGATCGTCTACCTGTTTGTGCGTGAAGCCACCGCCGCGCTGGGCTTAACCAGCCTGGGCGGACATCCGCAAATGGTGCGTCCGCTGCTGGCGCCGATGGCCGAAGGTGCCACGGAGAACCGCTACGGGGACGTCCCACCAGAAGTGCGCCATCGTCTGCGCGCCATGTCTGCGGCGACCGATAACATCGGTCTGTTCTTTGGCGAGGATATCTTCGTTGCCTTTGGCGCGATTATCTTCATGCATAACTTCATGCAGGAATCTGCCGGTATCAGCACCGAACCGCTGCATATCGCGCTGTGGGGCATTCCTACCGCTATCTGTGCTTTCCTCATTCATTCAGCTCGTCTGGTGCGTCTTGATCGCCAGCTGTCGCGTGAATTGGGCGCGTTGAACCAGCAGGCGCTGAACGCCAAAGGAGCGAAGTAATGTTCCAGCAACAATATTTGATGTGGCTGGCAGGTGTGATCCTGCTGGTGGTTGCCGTGCTTTCATGGCGTGACAGCGCTAACCCGCGCCGTTTTACCACCGGTCTGTTCTGGGCACTGTATGGCCTGATTTTCCTGATTGGCGACGGTGCTTATCAGCTAATGGGACAATGGGCGGGCGATGCGGAACTGGGCCGCCGCTGGTTGCATATCGGCGTGGGCGTGGCCGTGGTGTTGATGGCGCTAATTGCCGGTTTCGGCGGCGTGCGTCTGGGGCGTTATCATCAGCGCAGCGATGAGCAGAAACAGGAAAGTGCTAAACGTCTGCACAACAAACTGTTCCTGCCAGCGCTGGCGATTCCACTGGTGACGGTGATTGGCGTGCTGGCGTTTAACCATATTCCCGGTTTGCAGGATACGGTGTTTGGTCCCGGCAATCACGCCACGCTGGTGACGCTGTTCTCCATGATGATTGGCTGCCTGCTGGGCTGGCTGATCGCATTGAAAATCACCCATGAAAAGCCGTTGCAGTCGATGCAGGAAACCCGTCGCCTGCTGGATGCGGTGGGTTGGGCGTTTATTCTGCCGCAGATTCTGGCCACGCTTGGCCTGCTGTTCACCAGCGCCGGTGTCGGCACGGCAATTTCGCATCTCACCGAACAGTATCTGGCGGTAGATAATCGCCTGATTGCCGTCGCGGTATATGCGGGTGGCATGGCATTGCTGACCATGGTGATGGGCAATGCGTTTGCCGCCTTCCCGATTGTGACCGCCGGCATTGGTATTCCGATTCTGGTACTGCAGCACGGCGGCAATCCAGCGGTAATGGCGGCGATTGGGATGTTCTCCGGCTATTGCGGCACGCTGATGACGCCGATGGCGGCCAACTTCAACATTGTGCCGGCGCGCCTGCTGGAGCTGCCGGACCGCAACGCGGTGATCAAGGCTCAGGTGCCAACCGGTGTGCTACTGTTGGTAGTGAATATTTTCCTGCTCTACTTCCTGATGTTCTTGTGAGGTTGCAATGAAAACGGTGTTAATGACGGCGTTTGAGCCTTTTGGTGGCGAAAACATCAACCCTTCGTGGGAAGCGGTGCGCACCTTCGACGGCAAAGAGATCGCCGGTGCACGCATTGTGGTGCGCCAACTGCCGGTGGTATTTGCCACTTGCGGTGAAGTGCTGACGCGCGCGCTGGAGGAGATTCAACCCGACCGCGTGTTGTGCGTCGGGCAAGCCGGCGGCCGCGCCGATATTACCGTTGAACGCGTTGCGATCAACGTGGATGACGCGCGCATACCGGATAACAACCAGCAGCAACCGATCGATCAGCCCATCGAGGCGGATGGCCCGGCGGCTTATTTCTCCACGCTGCCGATCAAAGCGATAGTTGCCGCGCTGCGTGAAGTGGGTGTGCCGGCCTCGGTATCGCAAACCGCCGGCACCTTCACCTGTAACCACGTGATGTACAGCCTGCTGCACTGGATCCACACCACCAACAGCAAGGCGCGCGGCGGTTTTGTTCATATCCCGTATATGCCGGAACAAGCGGTGCACCATCCCGGCGTGGCCAGCATGGCGACTGCAAGCGTGATTCAGGCGCTGGAAACCTCGCTGCAGGTGATCCTGAGTACCGAAAATGATATCCGCGTCGTCGGTGGCGCTACGCATTAAAAGGAGTTGTTATGCCTGAGGGACCGGAGATCCGCCGCGCGGCGGATCAGCTGGCAGAGGCAATGGTCGGCAAACCCCTTACCGATGTGTGGTTTGCCTTTCCACAGCTGAAAACCTACGAACCGGCGCTGATGGATGCCACCATCAACGCCTTCGAAACGCGCGGTAAAGCGCTGCTCACCCACTTCTCCAACGGTTTGACGCTCTACAGCCACAATCAGCTGTACGGCGTGTGGCGCGTGGTGCCAACCGGTACGCAACCGAATACCACGCGCCAGCTGCGCGTTCGGCTCGCAACGGCGGATAAAACCATTTTGCTGTATAGCGCCTCGGATATTGAGCTGCTCAACGCCGATACTTTAGCTGCGCATCCGTTTTTGCAGCGCGTGGGCCCGGATGTGCTGGATGCCAGCTTAACGGTGGAAGAGGTGCGCGAGCGTTTGCTGTCGCCGCGTTTTCGTCGTCGCCAGTTCAGCGGCTTGCTGCTTGATCAGGCCTTTTTGGCCGGCCTCGGCAATTATCTGCGCGTGGAGATTTTGTGGCATGCCGGATTGCTGGCGTCGCATCGGGCGCAGGACCTCAGCGAACAGCAGCTGACGGCGTTAAGTGAGGCGATGCTGGCGGTGCCGCGTTTGTCATACGAGATGCGTGGCAGCATGAAGAAGTATCATGAAGAAGCAGCGTTTCGCTTCGAGGTGTTTCATCGGCAGGGTAAAAAGTGTCGGCGGTGCGGCGCGGTGATTGAGAAGGGTGTGCTGTCATCGCGGCCGTTTTACTGGTGCCCTGGATGCCAGTTGTAGCGCTATAAAAAAGGCGGCCAGATGGCCGCCTTTCTCTTATTTATCCAGCGCCGAGGTGAATGGACGCTCGGTGTAACCGGTATAAAGCTGACGCGGACGGGCGATTTTCATGCCTTCGTCGTGCATCTCTTTCCAGTGTGCAATCCAGCCCACGGTGCGCGCCATCGCGAAGATAACGGTAAACATGGAAGACGGAATGCCCATCGCTTTCAGGATGATGCCTGAATAGAAATCGACGTTTGGATAGAGTTTACGCTCGATGAAGTACGGGTCGTTCAGCGCGATGTGTTCCAGCTCCATCGCCACTTCCAGCAGATCATCTTTCATGCCCAGTTCGTTCAGCACTTCGTGACAGGTATCGCGCATCACGGTGGCACGTGGATCGTAGTTTTTGTACACGCGGTGGCCGAAGCCCATCAGACGGAACGAATCGTTCTTATCTTTCGCACGTTTAACAAACTCAGGGATGTGATCAACGGTGCTGATCTCTTCCAGCATGCGCAGTGTCGCTTCGTTGGCACCGCCGTGTGCCGGTCCCCACAGTGAAGCGATACCGGCGGCGATACAGGCAAACGGGTTCGCGCCTGAAGAGCCTGCGGTACGGACGGTAGAGGTAGAAGCGTTCTGCTCATGGTCGGCGTGCAGAATCAGAATACGGTCCATCGCGCGTTCCAGCACTGGATTCACTTTGTACTCTTCGCACGGCGTGGCGAACATCATGTGCAGGAAGTTACCGGCATAAGAGAGATCGTTGCGCGGATAGACAAACGGCTGGCCAATCGAGTACTTGTAGCACATCGCTGCCATGGTCGGCATTTTCGACAACAGGCGGAACGCAGCGATTTCACGGTGACGTTCAATGTTGACGTCTAATGAGTCGTGATAAAACGCTGCCAGCGCACCGGTCACACCACACATTACTGCCATTGGATGCGAATCGCGGCGGAAGCCGTGGAACAGTCGGGTGATTTGCTCGTGAATCATGGTGTGGCGGGTAACGGTGGTGCGGAACTCTTCAAACTGGGCTTGGGTCGGGGCTTCGCCATTTAACAGGATGTAACACACTTCAAGATAGTTAGAGTGGGTTGCCAGCTGATCAATCGGGAAACCGCGGTGTAACAGAATACCTTCGTCACCATCAATAAAGGTGATTTTAGATTCGCAGGACGCCGTAGAGGTGAAGCCGGGATCGAAGGTGAACAGGCCTTGTGAGCCAAGGGCGCGGACATCAACTACATCTTGTCCCAGCGTGCCTTGCATCACGTCCAGTTCAACAGAAGTATTATCTTGTAGGGTTAGCGTCACTTTTTTATCTGTCATTATTTCGTCTCCATAGCGCCTTTAAGGTAAGGATCTTAGACACCAGAATAGCCATGTTGTTACGTAAAACCACAATCTTCACAGCATCACTCTGCGGTAACGTTGGTCGTGCAGGGTTACAGAGTAAATGCTGAACTGGGCCATTCGGTGGCGTCGGGGCATGACATGCTGCACATCGAGGATGTTAAAGTTCCTGTCACGACATAACTTCTTGGTAACCAATAACCTGATGCTTGGTGTTACTTGTATTGGCAATGTTACATAACTTGAGCTTAGGGGAAAGTGTATCCCCATAACTTTTGTGCATCATAGGACTTTAATGCGATTGTTTGTAACTGAAATGTTGATCTTTTGTCAAATCAGATAATTAAAAATGTATGAATTGTGAAATTCGTGAGACTGATCACTGTTCAGCCTAAATGTGACCAAAGAGATTGTAGGGGAATTGTAATCAGAATGTGATCCTCCTATACTGCGGCCAGGTCTCCGGAACACCCTGACACCAGGAGCCACCCAGCGTTTTACCCGCTTTATTTAACACTGGATGTTGCTATTTTGGTGGCGGTTGCAGTCTGAACACACGCTGTGTCTCTGATGCAACTCAGGACCGGAGGAAGCAAAATAAAAAAGAGCTGTGTGGGCAAAACCGTGAAAAAACAAAGACCTGTTAACTTGGATCTCTCGACGATCCGGTTTCCCGTTACTGCAATATCGTCCATTCTCCACCGCGTCTCCGGCGTGATCACCTTTGTCGCTCTCGGAATTCTGCTCTGGTTACTGGGTCTCTCTCTCTCCTCTCCAGAAGGTTTCCAGCAAGCGGCATCCATCATGGATAGCTTCTTCGCCAAATTCATCATGTGGGGCATTTTAACTGCGCTGGCGTATCACGCTGTGAGCGGTATTCGCCATATGTTGGCTGATTTTGGTGTAACAGCAGAAACCCTGCAGGTGGGAACCCGTTCCGCGCAAGCGGCTTTTGTTATCACTGTCGTGCTCTCAATTTTGGCTGGAGTCCTCGTATGGTAAGCAATGCTTCTGCATTAGGACGCAACGGTATCCATGACTGGCTGTTACTGCGTGCTGCTGCAATCTTAATTACGCTCTATATTCTCTACATCCTCGGTTTTGTCGTGATGACAGGCACGCTGACGTATGACGTCTGGCATGGCTTCTTCTCGTCCGCCTTCACGAAAGTGTTCACCATGTTGACGCTGTTCTCGATTCTGATCCACGGCTGGATTGGAATGTGGCAGGTGCTGACTGACTACGTGAAACCTGTTGCAACCCGTTTGTTGCTGCAGTTTGTGATTGTGGTTGCGCTGTTGTCGTATGCGATTTATGGAACCGTTGTTGTGTGGGGTGTGTAAATGAGTTTGCCAGTCAGAGAATTTGATGCCGTGGTGATCGGCGCGGGTGGCGCAGGAATGCGCGCCGCCTTGCAAATCTCCCAATCGGGCCAGACTTGTGCCTTGTTGTCCAAAGTTTTCCCAACCCGTTCCCATACCGTATCGGCGCAGGGCGGTATTACCGTTGCGCTGGGTAACACCCATGACGATAACTGGGAATGGCACATGTACGACACCGTCAAAGGTTCCGACTTTATCGGCGACCAGGACGCGATCGAATATATGTGTCATGTCGGTCCGGAAGCGATTCTGGAACTGGAACACATGGGATTGCCGTTCTCCCGTCTGGATGACGGCCGGGTGTATCAGCGTCCGTTTGGTGGTCAGTCGAAGAATTTCGGCGGTGAGCAGGCGGCGCGTACCGCAGCTGCGGCCGACCGTACCGGCCACGCCTTGCTGCATACGCTGTATCAGCAGAACCTGAAAAACAAAACCACCATCTTCTCCGAATGGTATGCGCTGGATCTGGTGAAAAACGAAGACGGCGCGATTGTCGGCTGTACGGCTATCTGCATGGAAACCGGCGAAACCGTCTATTTCAAAGCCAAGGCCACTATTCTGGCGACCGGCGGCGCGGGCCGTATTTACCAATCCACCACTAACGCCCACATCAACACCGGTGACGGCGTTGGCATGGCGCTGCGCGCCGGCGTGCCGGTGCAGGATATGGAAATGTGGCAGTTCCACCCAACCGGAATTGCCGGTGCGGGCGTGCTGGTCACCGAAGGTTGCCGTGGTGAAGGCGGTTACCTGCTGAATAAGCACGGTGAACGCTTCATGGAACGTTATGCGCCGAACGCCAAAGATCTGGCGGGGCGTGATGTGGTTGCGCGTTCGATGATGGTGGAAATCCGCGAAGGTCGCGGTTGCGATGGCCCCTGGGGTCCGCACATTAAATTGAAACTCGACCATCTCGGTGCCGAAGTGCTGGAGTCGCGTCTGCCTGGCATCCTTGAGCTGTCGCGTACCTTTGCCCACGTTGACCCAATTAAAGAACCGATTCCGGTGATCCCAACCTGTCACTACATGATGGGCGGCGTGCCGACCAAAGTGACCGGCCAGGCGCTGCGTGTGAATGAGCAGGGCCAGGATGAGGTGATTCCGGGTCTGTTCGCCGTCGGTGAAATCGCCTGCGTATCGGTTCATGGCGCTAACCGCCTTGGCGGCAACTCGCTGCTCGATCTGGTGGTGTTCGGTCGCGCAGCCGGTGTGCATCTGCTGGAGTGTATTGAAGAGCAGGGCGAACTGCGTGAAGCCACGCCGGAAAATATCGATGCAGCGATGGCGCGCTTCAACCGCTGGGAAAATAACACCACCGGTGAAGATCCTGTCGAAATCCGTAAAGCGCTGCAGCGCTGCATGCAGAACAACTTCTCGGTGTTCCGCGATGGCGATGCGATGCGTGAAGGTCTGGAAGAGCTGAAAGTGATTCGTGAGCGTCTGAAATCAGCGCGTCTTGATGACCGTTCGCCAGACTTCAACACCCAGCGTATCGAGTGTCTTGAGCTGGATAACCTGATGGAAACCGCTTACGCCACCGCTGTTGCCGCCAACTTCCGTACCGAAAGCCGTGGTGCACATAGCCGCTTCGACTTCCCGGACCGCGATGATGAAAACTGGCTGTGCCACAGTCTCTATGTTCCGCAGACGGAAAGCATGACGCGCCGTGAGGTGAACATGCAACCGAAACTGCGTGCGGCCTTCCCGCCGAAAGCGCGTACCTACTAATTGCGGAGATCATCATGAGACTCGAATTTTCAATCTATCGTTACAACCCGGAAGTCGATGCCAAGCCGCGCATGCAGGAGTACACCCTGGAGTCGGAAGATGGTCGCGACATGATGCTGTTGGATGCGCTGATCCGTCTGAAAGAGAAAGACCCTACGCTGGCTTTCCGTCGCTCTTGCCGTGAAGGCGTGTGCGGTTCAGATGGTCTGAACATGAACGGTAAAAATGGTCTGGCGTGTATCACGCCGATCTCTGCGCTGGGCAACGGTTCGAAGAAAATTGTTATCCGTCCACTGCCAGGTTTGCCGGTGATCCGCGACCTCGTGGTAGACATGGGACAATTCTATGCACAGTATGAGAAGATTAAGCCTTTCCTGTTGAATAATGGGGAAAATCCACCGGCGCGCGAGCACTTACAGAGCCCAGCCGAGCGTGAGCATCTGGACGGTTTGTATGAGTGTATTCTCTGCGCCTGTTGCTCAACGTCGTGCCCGTCGTTCTGGTGGAATCCGGACAAGTTTGTCGGTCCGGCTGGCCTGCTGGCCGCTTACCGTTTCCTGATCGACAGCCGCGACACGGAAACCAATGCGCGTCTCGACAATCTCAACGATGCTTTCAGTGTTTTCCGCTGTCACAGCATCATGAACTGTGTGAGCGTGTGCCCGAAAGGCCTAAACCCAACGCGCGCCATCGGCCATATTAAGTCGATGCTGCTGCAACGCGGGGCGTAACAGAAAAAGTCACTCTCCGGGAACCTGAGTTCCCGGATGTTTACGGAAGCCTCTATAAGCGCGGTGCTGACCACGCTTATAAAGGTTCCCTTACGAGCCAGGCGCCGGTAGCGCACAGGTTCGTATCGCTGAACTCACTACGGCAAGCCGCGTAAGCGGTAAAAAATGAAACCTCATAAAAAGCAGATTAATGCTTAAGGGATCACAATGCAGAACAGCGCGATGAAACCCTGGCTGGACTCCTCCTGGCTGGCCGGCGCGAACCAATCTTACATAGAGCAGCTCTATGAGGATTTCCTGACCGATCCTGACTCAGTTGATGACATGTGGCGCGAGCTGTTCCAACAGCTGCCGGGCACTGGCGTGAAACCTGAGCAATTTCACTCCACCACGCGTGACTACTTCCGCCGCCTGGCTAAAGACGCTACGCGTTACACATCAACCGTGACCGATCCGGCAACCAACTCCAAACAGGTAAAAGTGCTGCAGCTGATTAATGCGTTCCGCTTCCGCGGCCATCAGCATGCAAACCTCGATCCGCTTGGCCTGTGGAAACAGGACACGGTAGCCGACCTCGATCCGGCTTATCACGATCTGACCGACGCCGATTTTCAGGAAAGCTTTAACGTAGGCTCTTTTGCTATCGGCAAAGAGACCATGAAGCTGGCCGATCTGTTTGCGGCGCTGCAGCAGACTTACTGTGGCTCGATTGGTGCTGAGTACATGCACATCAACAACACCGACGAGAAGCGCTGGATTCAGCAGCGTCTGGAATCGGTGGTGGGCCACGCGTCTTTCAGCAGTGACGAGAAAAAAGGTTTCCTGAAAGAGCTGACCGCGGCAGAAGGCCTGGAAAAATATCTGGGTGCAAAATTCCCGGGTGCGAAGCGCTTCTCGCTGGAAGGCGGCGATGCACTGGTGCCCATGCTGCGCGAGATGATTCGTCACGCGGGCAAGAGCGGTACGCGCGAAGTGGTGCTGGGTATGGCGCACCGCGGTCGTCTCAACGTACTGATCAACGTATTAGGTAAGAAGCCGCAGGATCTGTTCGACGAATTCTCCGGCAAGCACAAAGAACACCTCGGCACCGGCGACGTGAAGTACCACATGGGCTTCTCGTCTGACGTGGAAACCGAAGGCGGCTTAGTGCACCTGGCGCTGGCGTTCAACCCGTCGCATCTGGAAATCGTAAGCCCGGTAGTGATGGGTTCGGTGCGTGCGCGTTTAGATCGTTTGGCTGAGCCAAGCAGCAACAAAGTTCTGCCTATCACCATTCACGGTGATGCCGCTGTTATTGGTCAGGGCGTGGTGCAGGAAACCCTGAACATGTCGCAGGCGCGTGGCTACGAAGTGGGCGGTACCGTTCGCATCGTGATCAACAACCAGGTTGGTTTCACCACCTCCAACCCGAAAGATGCGCGCTCTACGCCGTACTGTACGGATATCGGCAAGATGGTGCTGGCACCGATTTTCCACGTTAACGCGGACGATCCGGAAGCCGTAGCCTTTGTGACTCGCCTGGCGCTGGATTATCGCAACACCTTTAAACGTGATGTCTTCATCGACCTGGTGTGCTATCGCCGTCACGGCCACAACGAAGCCGACGAGCCAAGTGCAACGCAGCCGTTGATGTACCAGAAAATCAAAAAACATCCGACGCCGCGTAAACTCTATGCCGATCAGCTGGAAAGCGAAGGCGTAGCGACCAGCGAAGATGCCACCGAGATGGTCAATCTCTATCGCGACGCGCTGGATGAAGGCGAATGCGTGGTGCCAGAGTGGCGTCCGATGAGCCTGCACTCATTCACCTGGTCGCCGTATCTGAACCACGAGTGGGACGAAAGCTACCCGGCAACAGTGGAACTGAAACGCCTGCAGGAACTGGCGCGTCGCATTAGCAGCGTACCGGAATCGGTAGAAGTGCAGTCTCGCGTTGCCAAGATCTACAACGATCGTAAAGAGATGGCCGAAGGCAACAAAGCGTTCGACTGGGGCGGTGCAGAAAACCTCGCCTATGCCACGCTGGTTGACGAGGGGATTCCGGTGCGTCTTTCCGGTGAAGATACCGGTCGCGGGACCTTCTTCCACCGTCATGCGGTAATCCACAACCAGACCAACGGCTCAACCTACACGCCGCTGCACCATGTCCATAACGGCCAGGGTCAGTTCAAAGTGTGGGATTCCGTGCTGTCTGAAGAAGCGGTACTGGCTTTCGAATACGGTTATGCCACCGCAGAACCGCGCGTGCTGACCATCTGGGAAGCGCAGTTCGGCGACTTCGCCAACGGCGCGCAGGTCGTGATCGACCAGTTCATCAGCTCCGGCGAACAGAAATGGGGCCGTATGTGTGGCCTGGTCATGTTGCTACCGCACGGTTATGAAGGTCAGGGTCCTGAGCACTCCTCAGCGCGTCTGGAGCGTTATCTGCAACTCTGTGCTGAACAGAACATGCAGGTGTGCGTGCCTTCTACGCCAGCGCAGGTTTACCACATGCTGCGTCGTCAGGCGCTGCGCGGTATGCGCCGTCCGCTGATCGTGATGTCACCGAAATCACTGCTGCGCCATCCGCTGGCGATTTCCAGCCTGGAAGAGTTGGCCACAGGCAGCTTCCAGCCAGCGATTGGTGAGATCGACGATCTCGATCCACAACAGGTAAAACGCGTGGTGCTGTGTTCGGGCAAGGTTTATTACGATCTGCTGGAGCAGCGTCGTAAAAACGAGCAGACCGACGTGGCCATCGTGCGTATCGAACAACTCTATCCGTTCCCGCACAAAGTCGTGCAGGACGTATTGAAAAACTATGCTCATGTGCAGGATTTCGTGTGGTGTCAGGAAGAGCCGCTGAATCAGGGCGCATGGTATTGCAGTCAGCATCATTTCCGCGAAGTGGTTCCATTTGGTGCGTCACTGCGTTATGCAGGCCGTCCGGCTTCTGCTTCACCGGCCGTGGGCTACATGTCCGTACATCAAAAACAGCAGCAAGACCTGGTTAATGACGCGCTGAACCTTGGTTAATAAAAAGGAAAGAAAATGAGTAGCGTAGAAATTCTCGTTCCCGATTTGCCTGAATCCGTAGCGGACGCAACGGTTGCAACCTGGCACAAAAAACCTGGCGACTCTGTGAGCCGCGATGAAGTACTGGTAGAGATTGAAACTGACAAAGTGGTTCTGGAAGTGCCTGCTTCAGCGGATGGCATCCTGGAAGCCGTGCTGGAAGAGGAAGGCGCTACCGTCACTTCTCGTCAGATTCTGGGCCGTCTGAAAGAGGGCAACAGCGGCGGGAAAGAGACTGCGGCCAAAGCGGAAAGCAACGAATCTACACCGGCACAGCGCCAGACCGCTTCGCTGGAAGAAGAGAGCAACGATGCGCTCAGCCCAGCGGTACGCCGCCTGATTGCTGAAAACAACCTCGATGCCAGCCAGATCAAAGGCACCGGCGTTGGTGGCCGTCTGACGCGTGAAGATGTGGAAAAACATCTGGCGAAGAAAGCTGACGGTGGCAAAGCTGCACCGGCTGCCGCGCCAGCCGCTGCTGCACCGCAGGCCGCTGTGGCTAACCGCAGCGAAAAACGCGTACCGATGACGCGTCTGCGTAAGCGTGTTGCCGAGCGTCTGCTGGAAGCGAAAAACAGTACCGCGATGTTGACCACGTTTAACGAAATCAACATGAAGCCAATCATGGATCTGCGCAAGCAGTACGGCGATGCGTTCGAGAAACGTCACGGCGTGCGTCTGGGCTTCATGTCCTTCTACATCAAAGCGGTAGTGGAAGCGCTGAAACGCTTCCCGGAAGTGAACGCGTCTATTGATGGCGAAGATGTGGTTTACCACAACTATTTCGATGTGAGCATTGCGGTTTCTACCCCGCGTGGTCTGGTTACGCCGGTGCTGAAAGATGTTGATGCACTGAGCATGGCCGACATTGAGAAGAAAATTAAAGAGCTGGCGGTGAAAGGCCGTGACGGCAAGTTGACGGTTGAAGAGCTGACCGGCGGTAACTTCACCATCACCAACGGTGGTGTGTTTGGTTCGCTGATGTCTACGCCAATCATCAACCCGCCGCAGAGCGCGATTCTCGGCATGCACGCCATCAAAGATCGCCCAATGGCGGTTAATGGTCAGGTTGTGATTCTGCCAATGATGTATCTGGCGCTCTCTTACGATCACCGTTTGATTGATGGTCGTGAATCCGTTGGCTATCTGGTCGCGGTGAAAGAGATGCTGGAAGATCCAGCTCGCCTGCTGCTGGACGTCTAATTTCGCCGGGCGCGCGGTGTGAAGGCGCGCCCAAACTCATACCTGAATGGATAGAACATCATGAATTTACATGAATACCAGGCGAAGCAGCTGTTTGCACGCTATGGCATGCCAGCACCGACAGGCTACGCCTGCACCACGCCACGTGAAGCTGAAGAAGCCGCGTCTAAAATTGGCGCAGGTCCGTGGGTAGTGAAATGTCAGGTTCATGCCGGTGGCCGCGGTAAAGCGGGCGGCGTGAAAGTGGTGAACAGCAAAGAAGACATTCGTGCTTTTGCTGAACACTGGCTGGGCAAACGTCTGGTGACCTATCAAACTGATGCGCACGGTCAGCCGGTAAACCAGATTCTGGTTGAAGCCGCGACGGATATCGATCAGGAGCTGTATCTGGGTGCGGTTGTTGACCGTGCTACCCGTCGTGTCATCTTCATGGCTTCGACAGAAGGCGGTGTTGAGATTGAGAAAGTGGCAGAAGAAACGCCACACTTGATCCACAAGATGGCGCTCGATCCATTAGCGGGTCCACAGCCGTATCAGGGCCGCGAGTTGGCGTTCAAACTCGGCCTGACCGGCAAGCAAGTTAGCCAGTTCACCAAAATCTTCATGGGTTTGGCGACCATGTTCCTTGAGCGCGATCTGGCGATGGTTGAGATCAACCCGCTGGTGATCACCAAGCAGGGCGATCTGATCTGCCTCGATGGCAAACTGGGCGCGGACGGTAACGCACTGTTCCGTCAGCCGGAACTGCGTGAAATGCGCGATCCGAGCCAGGAAGATCCACGTGAAGCCCACGCAACGCAGTGGGAACTGAACTACGTTGCGCTGGATGGCAACATCGGCTGTATGGTGAACGGCGCCGGTCTGGCGATGGGCACCATGGACATCGTGAAACACCACGGTGGTGAGCCAGCAAACTTCCTGGACGTTGGCGGCGGCGCAACCAAAGAGCGCGTCACCGAAGCCTTCAAAATCATTCTGTCTGACGATGCAGTGAAAGCCGTGTTCGTTAACATCTTCGGCGGTATTGTGCGTTGCGACCTGATCGCAGACGGCATCATCGGTGCCGTGGCAGAAGTGGGTGTCAACGTGCCGGTTGTGGTACGTCTGGAAGGTAACAACGCCGAGCTGGGCGCTAAGAAATTGGCGGACAGCGGTCTGAACATCATTGCAGCAACCAGCCTGACAGACGCTGCACAGCGTGTTGTAGCTGCAGCGGAGGGTAAATAATGTCCATTTTGATCGACAAAAACACCAAAGTCATTTGCCAGGGTTTCACCGGTGGTCAAGGGACGTTCCACTCTGAGCAGGCGCTGGCTTACGGTACGCAGCTGGTTGGCGGTGTAACGCCAGGCAAAGGCGGCACCACGCATCTCGGCCTGCCGGTGTTCAACACCGTACGTGAAGCAGTAGAAGCCACCGGCGCAACTGCCACCGTGATCTACGTTCCAGCGCCGTTCTGCAAAGACGGTATCCTGGAAGCGATCGATGCGGGCATTAAACTGATCATCACTATCACCGAAGGTATCCCAACGCTGGATATGCTGACCGTGAAAGTGAAGCTGGATGAAGCTGGCGTGCGCATGATCGGCCCGAACTGCCCAGGCGTGATCACGCCAGGCGAATGTAAGATCGGTATCATGCCAGGCCACATTCACCAGCCAGGCCGCGTCGGTATCGTATCGCGTTCAGGTACGCTGACTTATGAAGCCGTTAAGCAGACCACTGACATCGGCTACGGCCAGTCAACCTGCGTAGGTATCGGTGGTGACCCGATCCCTGGCTCTAACTTCATCGATATCCTGAAATTGTTCCAGGAAGATCCACAGACCGAAGCGATCGTGATGATCGGTGAGATCGGTGGTAGCGCGGAAGAAGAAGCAGCAGCTTACATCAAAGCCCACGTGACCAAGCCGGTTGTCGGCTACATCGCCGGTGTGACTGCACCGAAAGGCAAACGTATGGGGCACGCAGGCGCCATCATTGCCGGTGGTAAAGGTACCGCTGATGAGAAATTTGCTGCGCTGGAAGCGGCCGGTGTGAAAACCGTACGCAGTCTGGCAGACATTGGTGACGCGGTTAAAGCGGTTTTACCAATCAAATAAGCCAATACAGACTGACAATGAAAAGCCACCTTCGGGTGGCTTTTTTTTGGTAATAACCCGCCTGAAAGATAGGGAAAAAAGCGCAACGGCTTCAAAAAATTGCGGCTATGCTTACTCTGTCATCAAGGTAAAGAAGGGAAAAGGCGCTGGATTTTTGTCAAGCAATTGGCGTGCGGCTTTCCAAAATGAGGTTAAATAATTGCGGAAAAGGTAATTATATTCTTAATAATATGATGATGTTGTGACATCTAATTAACAACCACTGTAACACTACATATCTGGAAATTTATTGTCTTAATCTAGATCAATAATTGGCGACTTATAGGAAACTTTACCGCTAGCAAAAGGCCGACTAACCGGTATAAATTGCGCTGCATCAATTCAGTCTTCGTCATAATTTATCAGGAGTTTGTGCCAGGCGTTGTTATATCAATTCTGCCGCCTCCTCGTGTTACTCCTGCTTTAAATTGACTGAAAAGATCGGTTTTTAAGGGAATTTTATCACTGTTACTCGCTCTCTTCGGGCAACAGCTTTCTCTGTTCTATCAGTAACAAAACTGGAATCAATAATCAGTCGTTCCTGAATCTTGTTCTGCGCGTCAATGTCTGTTGTTTGCCGTTGTCATCCGCAGGGGAAGTTCATGCGAGGAGCAAGGAGTCATCATGTTAGATATTGTCGAGCTGTCGCGTTTACAGTTTGCCCTGACGGCGATGTACCATTTCCTGTTCGTGCCATTAACGCTGGGTATGGCGTTTTTATTGGCGATCATGGAAACGGTATATGTCCTGACGGGGAAACAAATTTATAAAGATATGACCAAGTTCTGGGGCAAGTTGTTTGGTATTAACTTTGCACTCGGCGTGGCTACCGGCCTGACCATGGAATTCCAGTTCGGTACCAACTGGTCATATTATTCACACTATGTCGGCGATATCTTCGGTGCGCCGCTCGCCATCGAAGGTTTAATGGCGTTCTTCCTCGAATCCACCTTTGTTGGCCTGTTCTTCTTCGGCTGGGATCGCCTCGGTAAGGTGCAACACCTTGCGGTGACCTGGCTGGTGGCGCTCGGTTCGAACATGTCCGCGCTGTGGATTCTGGTGGCGAATGGCTGGATGCAAAACCCCATTGCATCGGAATTCAATTTCGAAACCATGCGTATGGAGATGTTGAGTTTCTCCGAGCTGGTGCTGAACCCGGTTGCGCAGGTGAAGTTTGTCCATACCGTGGCCGCCGGTTACACCACGGGCGCGATGTTCATCCTTGGTATCAGCGCATGGTATCTGCTGAAAGGGCGCGACATTGCTTTCGCTAAACGCTCTTTCGCCATCGCAGCCAGTTTCGGTATGGCGGCGATTCTGTCAGTGATCGTACTGGGTGACGAATCCGGTTATGAAATCGGTGACGTGCAGAAAACCAAACTGGCGGCAATTGAAGCGGAATGGGAAACCCAACCGGCTCCGGCTGCGTTTACGCTGTTTGGTATTCCGGATCAGGAGACGCAGGAGAACAAATATGCGATTCAGATTCCGTATCTGCTCGGCCTGATCGCCACGCGTTCAGTGGATACGCCGGTCACCGGTTTGAAAGAGCTGCTGGCACAACATGAAGTGCGTATTCGTAATGGCATGAAAGCCTACGCGCTGCTGAACGAACTGCGTGGTGGCAGCAAAGATCCTGAGGTGCGCAGCCAGTTTGAAGCCAGCAAACAGGATCTCGGTTATGGCCTGCTGCTGAAGCGCTATACGCCGGATGTGGCTAACGCCAGCGAAGAGCAGATTCAGAAAGCGACACAGGATTCGATCCCACGCGTTGCGCCACTGTACTTCGCCTTCCGCATCATGGTGCTGGGCGGTGTGCTGATGCTGGGCATTATTGCGCTCTCCTTCTGGAGCGTGATTCGTAACCGCATCGGTAAGTCCCGCTGGTTACTGAAAGCCGCGTTGTACGGCATTCCGTTACCGTGGATTGCGATTGAAGCGGGTTGGTTCGTTGCTGAGTATGGTCGCCAGCCGTGGGCAATTGGTGAGGTGCTGCCAACCGCGGTCGCTAACTCCTCATTGACCGTTGGCGATCTGCTGTTCTCAATGACGCTGATTTGCGGTCTCTACACCTTGTTCCTTGTGGCGGAAATGTACCTGATGTTCAAGTTCGCGCGCCTCGGTCCAAGCAGCCTGAAAACCGGCCGCTATCATCATGAAACGCTGAAGACATCATCTCAGCCGGCGCGTGGATAAGGAGAGCGACCATGTTTGATTACGAAGTATTGCGCTTTGTCTGGTGGCTGCTGATTGGCGTGTTGCTGATCGGTTTCGCAGTCACCGATGGCTTTGATATGGGCGTTGGTATGCTGACGCGCATTCTGGGTCGTACTGATACCGAACGTCGCATCATGATCAATACCATTGCGCCGCACTGGGACGGAAACCAGGTTTGGCTGATCACTGCCGGTGGCGCGCTGTTTGCCGCCTGGCCAATGGTATATGCCGCCGCGTTCTCCGGCTTCTACGTGGCGATGATTCTGGTGCTGGCTTCACTGTTCTTCCGTCCGGTTGGATTTGATTACCGTTCAAAGATTGAAGATATGCGCTGGCGCGGCATGTGGGATTGGGGCATTTTCATCGGCAGCTTTGTTCCGCCGCTGGTGATTGGTGTGGCGTTCGGCAACCTGCTGCAAGGGGTGCCGTTCCATGCTGACGAATATCTGCGCCTCTTCTATACCGGCAATTTCTTCCAGTTGCTGAACCCGTTTGGCTTGCTGGCGGGCGTGGTGAGTGTGGCGATGATCCTGACGCAGGGCGCAACCTATCTGCAGATGCGTACTGCCGGTGAACTGCACGTCCGCAGCCGCAGCACCGCGCAAATCTCGGCGCTGGTAATGATGGTGTGCTTCATTCTCGCGGGTGTGTGGGTGAAATACGGCATCGACGGTTATGTGCTGAAAAGCGTTATCGATCATCACGCGGCATCCAACCCGTTGGGTAAAGATGTGGTGCGTGAAGCCGGTGCGTGGATGGTGAACTTCGATCAGATGCCAGTACTGTGGCTGTTCCCGCTGTTGGGCGTGGTGTTGCCGCTGCTGACCATTCTCTGCTCGCGTATCGAGAAGGGCGCTCTGGCGTTTATCTCGTCTTCATTGACTTTGGCTTGCGTGATTATGACGGCCGGGATTGCGATGTTCCCCTTCATCATGCCATCCAGCACCGTGCCGGGCATCAGCCTGACCATGTGGGATGCCACGTCTAGCCTGCTGACGCTGAAAGTGATGACCATTGCCGCCATCATCTTTGTACCGATTATCCTGGCGTACACCGCCTGGTGTTATTACAAGATGTTTGGCCGTATCACCAAAGAACACATTGAGAGCAATACGCACTCCCTGTACTGATTAAGGAGATTGAGCATGTGGTATTTTGCCTGGATTCTTGGCACCTTGCTGGCCTGTGCGTTCGGTGTGATTACGGCGCTGGCGCTGGAGCACGTTGAAGAGAGCAGCGCGAAGGACGAGCAAGTCTGATGCGCACACTGATTCAGACTCTTTATCGTCTGATGGACAAGGGCCCGCTTCGGGCCCTTTCGCTAATCCTCGCGTTGTGGCTGGCGGGCTGTGTCATTTGGCAGCCTTCACGCTTTGCCGCGCGCACCAGTGATTTAGCGATATGGCACGGAATGCTGCTGATATGGGCCGTTTGTACCGGCGTGATACACGGCACCGGATTTCGCCCTCAGCGCCTACGCTGGCAAGCGCTCTTCTCGCCGTTGCCCGCGATGATAGTTTTAGTGGCAGGAATTTTCTGGTTCTACTATTAAGTCCAGGCTCTGGACTTAAAAAACGCCGCAATTTCAGACGCTGACGTGAGGTTTTGTCAGCGTCCGGTCAAGAAACATCCTATAAATCCTTCCAGTTGTTAACCTGTGATAATTATTTTCTCGCGGCGTCAGCGGACCATTCCCAAGCCGATCTCTCTTGCGTATAGTAGCAACGTTTAAAATGAGACCGGGATGTAGAGTGAGTACAACGCTGTTTCGCTGGCCGGTTCGTGTCTATTACGAAGACACCGATGCCGGTGGTGTGGTTTACCACGCCAGTTATCTTGCTTTCTATGAACGAGCACGTACCGAAATGTTGCGCCAGCACCATTTCAATCAGCAGGTCCTGTTGGAAGAGCAGGTGGCTTTTGTGGTACGACGCATGACGATCGATTTTGTTGCGGCTGCACGTCTGGACGATCTTTTGGAAATTCAAACAGAAGTGACCTCAATGACGCGTGCAACGATGACGTTCTCGCAGCGTATCGTGAATGCAGAAGGCAAAGTGCTAAATGAAGCAGAAGTCCTGATTGCCTGCATCAACCCACATCTAATGAAGCCAATTGCGCTTCCCAAGTCTATTGTCGCGGAGTTCAAGCAGTGACTGACATGAATGTTCTTGATTTGTTCCTGAAGGCGAGCCTTCTGGTCAAACTTATCATGTTGATTTTGATCGGCTTTTCTATTGCCTCATGGGCGATCATTATTCAGCGTACGCGCATTTTGAATGCGGCGGGGCGCGAAGCCGAAGCGTTTGAAGATAAGTTCTGGTCGGGTATCGAGCTGTCACGCCTGTATCAGGAAAGCCAGGGACGCCGCGATGAACTGAGCGGATCTGAGCAAATTTTCTATTCGGGTTTCAAAGAGTTTGCGCGTTTGCATCGTGCTAACAACCATGCGCCTGAAGCGGTTGTTGAGGGCGCGAGCCGTGCGATGCGTATCTCCTTCAATCGTGAACTGGAAACGCTGGAAACTCACATTCCTTTCCTTGGCACCGTTGGCTCCATCAGTCCGTATATCGGTCTGTTTGGTACGGTGTGGGGGATCATGCACGCCTTTATCGCCCTCGGTGCGGTAAAACAGGCCACGCTGCAGATGGTTGCACCGGGTATTGCCGAAGCGTTGATCGCGACCGCAATCGGTCTGTTTGCGGCCATTCCTGCCGTTATGGCGTACAACCGTCTGAACCAGCGCGTTAACAAGCTGGAACAGGGCTACGACAACTTCATGGAAGAGTTCACGGCTATCCTGCATCGTCAGGCTTTCTCCACCGACAACACGAAGTAAGTCGAGGTTTACGATGGCCAGAACCCGTGGTCGCGGTAAACGCGACCTTAAGTCGGAAATCAACATTGTTCCACTGCTGGACGTGCTGTTGGTGTTGCTGCTCATCTTTATGGCAACCGCGCCGATTATTACCCAGAGCGTGGAAGTGGATCTGCCGGATGCGACAGATTCAAAAACCGTCTCAACTGATGATAATCCACCGGTGATTGTTGAAGTGTCTGGTGTTGGCCAGTACAGCCTGGTGGTGGATCACGATCGTATGACGCAGTTACCGCCGGAGCAGGTGGTGAGCGAAGCGCAGCGCCGGATTGAAGCCAATCCGAAAACGGTCTTCCTGATCGGCGGTGCGAAAGACGTCCCTTACGACGAAATCATCAAGGCGCTGAACCTGTTACATCAGGCAGGCGTGAAATCTGTCGGTTTGATGACGCAGCCGATTTAAAGCGAACCGTTTTTTGGGAACCGAGTGTGTCGAAGGCAACCGAGCAGAACGACAAGTTAAAGCGCGCGATAATCGTTTCGGTGATTCTGCACATCGTGCTGATCGCCTTACTGATTTGGAGCTCGTTTAACGAAAAAATCGAATCCAGCGGCGGTGGCGGTGGCAGTGATATTGACGCAGTGATGGTCGATTCCGGCGCCGTGGTTGAGCAGTATAACCGCCAGCAGAATCAGCAACGAGACAGTCAGCGCGCCGAGCAGCAGCGTCAGAAGCAGTCGCAGCAGCAGGCCGAAGAGTTACAGCAGAAACAAGCTGCTGAGCAGCAGCGCCTGAAAGAGATGGAAAAAGAGCGCTTGCAGGCCCAGCAGGAAGCCAAAGAGCAGGCGAAGCAGCAGGCCGAGCAGCAGAAAGCCGCTGAAGCCGCCGCTAAGCAAGCCCAGGAACAGCAGAAAACTGCCGAAGCCGCCGCAGCGAAAGCCAAGGCTGATGCCAAAGCGGAAGCTGATGCGCAGGCAAAAGCAGCGGCTGACGCCAAAGCCAAAGCGGTAGAAGAAGCCAAGCAAGCCGCAGCTGACGCGAAGAAGAAAGCAGAAGAGCAGGCGAAAGCCGCTGCCGCTGAAGCAGCGAAAGAGAAAGCGGCGCAGCAGGCAAAAGCGGCCGCAGAATCGAAAGCCAAAGCGGACGCTGAAGCCAAAGCGCAGGCTGCTGCCGATGCCAAGGCGAAAGCGGCTCAGGAAGCCAAAGAGGCTAAAGAGCAAGCGGCTGCTGAGGCGAAGGAAAAAGCCGCAGCAGAAGCCAAAGAGAAGGCTGCCGCCGAGGCGAAAGCCAAGGCCGATGCGGCTGCTAAGGCAAAAGCGGATGCAAAAGCGAAAGCGGCTGCGGATGCCAAAAAAGCCGCCGCTGAAGCTGCGAAGAACGAAAATGCGGTTGATGACCTGTTAGGTGGTTTGTCTTCTGGTAAGAATGCACCGAAAAGCGGCACCGCATCGGGTGGCGCTGCAGGGCAGGGCAATCAGAAGAAATCCGGGGCTTCTGGTGCGGATATTAGTAATTATGCTGGTCAGATTCAGGCTGCAATCAAAAGTAAATTTTATGATTGGGAAAGCTTCAAAGGCCGAACTTGTACTTTGCGTCTCCAGCTAATGCCGGATGGTACATTGGCAGGGATTAAGTCTGAAGGTGGAGATCCTGCATTGTGCCAAGCTGCGGTAGCGGCTGCTAAACAGGCTCGTATTCCTAAGCCTCCAAGCCAGGATGTCTATCAGGTGTTTAAGAATGCACCTCTGGATTTCAAGCCTCAGTAAATGCAGTAACGTACGGCAGGTTGAACTAAGGTTAGCTTGCCATACTCTATGAGTACTCGTGTTTTTCAGGAACTGTGCGAATTATCATGAACCTCTGGTTCAGGTAAGGGAGAAAAAATGAAGCAGGCACTTCGTGTAACCTTAGGTTTTTTTGTACTGCTGTGGGCAGCAATGCTTCATGCAGAAGTCCGTATTGAAATTACGCAGGGCGTTAACACCGCACGTCCTATTGGTGTGGTCCCGTTCCAATGGGCTGGCCCAGGTGCGGCACCAGAAGACATCGGCGGGATCGTTTCTGCTGACTTACGTAACAGCGGTAAATTCAATCCGCTCGATCGTTCTCGTCTGCCACAACAGCCAGCCAGCGCGCAGGAAGTTCAACCTGCCGCATGGAGCGCCTTGGGTATTGATGCGGTCGTAGTTGGTCAGGTAACGCCTAACGCTGACGGCAGCTATCAAGTTGCCTATCAGCTGGTGGACACTGGCGGCGCGCCAGGCACCGTGCTGGCGCAGAACTCTTATAAAGTGACTAAGCAGTGGCTGCGTTACGCAGCGCACACCGCCAGTGACGAAGTGTTCGAAAAGCTGACCGGCATCAAAGGCGCATTCCGTACCCGCATTGCCTATGTGGTGCAGACCAATGGCGGTCAGTTCCCGTATGAGTTGCGCGTGTCGGATTACGATGGCTACAACCAGTTTGTGGTTCACCGTTCACCGCAGCCATTGATGTCTCCGGCCTGGTCGCCAGATGGCAGCAAAGTGGCTTACGTGACCTTCGAAAGCGGCAAATCTGCGCTGGTGGTTCAGACGCTGTCTAACGGTGCAATCCGTCAGGTGGCTTCTTATCCGCGTCATAACGGTGCGCCAGCCTTCTCACCAGACGGTTCTAAACTGGCCTTCGCGCTGTCGAAAACCGGTAGCCTGAACCTGTATGTGATGGATCTGGCTTCTGGTCAGACGCGTCAGGTGACCGATGGTCGCTACAACAGCACTGAACCAACGTGGTTCCCGGACAGCCAGACACTGGCTTACACCTCGGATCAGGCCGGTGCGCCCCAGATTTATAAAGTTGGTATCAACGGCGGTGCGCCACAACGTATTACCTGGGAAGGTGCGCAAAACCAGGATGCGGATGTGTCAACCGACGGTAAAACTATGGTGATGATCAGCAGCGCCGGTGGCGCTCAGCACGTCGCCAAACAGGATCTGGTAACGGGAGCCGTTCAAACAATAACGGACACGTTCCTGGATGAAACGCCGAGTCTGGCGCCAAACGGCACAATGGTAATCTATAGCTCTACTCAGGGGATGGGTTCCGTGTTGCAATTGGTTTCAACCGACGGGCGTTTCAAAGCGCGTCTTCCGGCAACTGATGGACAGGTCAAATTCCCTGCCTGGTCGCCGTATCTGTGATGCATAGGTCCCCTGCACGGCGGGGGATTAAAATGTATGGCAAACAAAATAATAGGATAAAGAAATGCAACTGAACAAAGTGCTGAAGGGTTTGATGCTGGCTCTGCCGGTTATCGCAGTAGCTGCATGTAGCTCACACAAAAACAACAACAACGATCAGACTGGCATGGGCGCTAACGACGGTGCTTACGGTGCTGGTCAGAACGGCGGTAACATGTCTTCTGATGAGCAAGCGCGCCTGCAGATGCAGCAGCTGCAGCAGAACAACATCGTTTACTTCGGTCTGGACAAGTATGACGTGGCTTCTGACTACGCTCAGATGCTGGATCAGCACGCTGCATTCCTGCGTGGCAACCCGTCATACAAAGTGACCATCGAAGGTCACGCGGATGAGCGCGGTACCCCAGAATACAACATCGCTCTGGGCGAACGTCGTGCAAGCGCCGTTAAGATGTATCTGCAAGGCAAAGGCGTTTCTGCTGACCAGATGTCTATCGTTTCTTACGGTAAAGAAAAACCAGCTGTACTGGGTCATGACGAAGCGGCTTACGCTAAAAACCGTCGTGCCGTACTGGTTTACTAAGAAAATATCATGATGAGTAACTTCAGACTTCATCTGTTGAGTCTGTCGTTACTGGTTGGTTTAGCGGCTCCTTTGGGGGCCGCTAATGCCCAGGCGTCAATCAGTAGCGTTGGCTCAGGCTCGGTCGAAGACCGCGTCACCACTCTTGAACGTATCTCTAATGCCCAGGCTCAGCTTTTGCAGCAATTGCAGCAGCAGATGAGCGACAACCAAAGCGATATCGATTCGCTGCGCGGGCAAATCCAGCAAAATAGCTATCAGCTTAATCAGGTGATTGAGCGCCAGAAGCAGCTCTATCAGCAAATCGACAGCCTTAGCTCCGGCAGTAACGGTGCGCAGGCGAGTGGTGGTGCTGATGCCGCTGCAGCGGGCGCTGCGGCTTCTGCGGATAGCGGTAGCAGCGCCAGTTCGGCCGCGCCAGCGCAAACCGGCGATGCCAACACGGACTACAATGCTGCGGTTGCGCTGATTCTGGAGAAGAAGCAGTACGATCAGGCGATTACTGCCCTGCAGGCTTGGGTGAAGAAATATCCTGATTCTACCTATCAGCCGAATGCCAATTACTGGCTGGGTCAGCTGTATTACAACAAGGGTAAAAAAGACGATTCGGCTTATTATTTTGCCACTGTGGTAAAAAATTACGCGAAATCGCCAAAAGCCCCGGAAGCGCTGTTTAAGGTTGGTGTGATCATGCAAGAGAAGAACGATACGGCGAAAGCCAAGGCTGTCTTCCAGCAAGTGATCAAACAATTCCCAAATAGTGATTCTGCTAAGCAGGCGCAAAAACGCCTTGCCGGGTTGTAATTTGTGCCTAAAAGACCGGATTTCGTGTGATTTCTGGTCTTAAAGCATGAAAGGTAAGCAATTGAGACATTTAGTGGAAAATAAGGGTTGCGCCCTCCCGCTAAATCAGTAATATATGCCGCCGTTGCCGGGACATATCTTAACAAGTATCGGCAGCACTGAAGATGGGTCGTTAGCTCAGTTGGTAGAGCAGTTGACTTTTAATCAATTGGTCGCAGGTTCGAATCCTGCACGACCCACCATCTCAACCCGTTGTAAGTGAGATGATTTCTTCAGTAAGCTTCACAACCTTGATGGGTCGTTAGCTCAGTTGGTAGAGCAGTTGACTTTTAATCAATTGGTCGCAGGTTCGAATCCTGCACGACCCACCATCAAGTAAAGGTTGTAAGCCCCACAGCGGGTCGTTAGCTCAGTTGGTAGAGCAGTTGACTTTTAATCAATTGGTCGCAGGTTCGAATCCTGCACGACCCACCAGTTATGTAGAAAGGCGCCCTAAAGGCGCCTTTTTGCTTTTCTACGCTAGGTGGATTTGCTTTGAGATGGTGCACCGGCCAGATAAGGCGGGGCGGATCGCGAAGAAACCTCACATCCCTGTGGATCGGCCTCGCAAGTACTCGCCTCATCCATGAGGCTCGCCCGCAAGCGGGCAACGCTTCGCGTTGTGCAAAAACACTCCCGGCGTTTTTGTCCATGGCTCGGACGCTTCGCTCCTTCCGCTCCCGCCTTTTCTGGCCCTTATGCTTTGTCGTTGCTTGAAATAATCGCACGCATGCTGGACGAAGACGGAAGGGCCGGGCGGTGGAGTAAAGCTTCCGGCGCATGGATGCGCCGGCAGAGCCTACAGGGATGTATCCACGGCGACTTTACGGAACCGCCCGGTCCTTCCGGCTGGTTGGCAAGCTTTTAAGCCCAATCTATTTTTTAACCTTAACCGGCGTCAGACTTTTCCAGATATGCAGCACCGCATAGCTGCGCCACGGCCGCCAAAGCTGCGATAACTGCTCCGCCACTTTGGCACTCACGCCGCCGAGATTATTACGAATCGCAATATCCTCTTTGGGAAACGCATCAGGCCAACGCAGTGCGCGCATGGCGATATAACTTGCCGTCCACGGCCCTATGCCTTTCAGCGCCAGTAACTGCTGCTGAACCACGTCCGGATTCACCGCACCGTTAAAGCGTAATGCGCCAGAAGCGCAGGCCTGCGCCAACGCCTGAATGGCATGTGAACGCGCACTGACGATTCCCAGGCTGGCAATATCATCGATGCTCGCCGCCGCTAGCGACTCCGCATTTGGCGGCAAACGCGAAAGTTCTGACCACGGCGTCACCAGCGGCTCACCAAAGCGCTGTGCCATTCGGCTGCTTAGCGTGGTTGCGGCTTTGACGGTAACCTGCTGGCCGAGTATCGCGCGCACACCCAACTCAAAGCCGTCAAACGCACCAGGAACGCGCAAACCCGGAAAGCGGGACAAGCTCTCGGCTAAAAGCGGATCGTGGCTTAGATGCTCAGCTATGCGCTGTGGCTGCGCATCCAAATCAAACAGATCGCGTAGCCGACGCAGCAGAGCGGGCAGCACTGGCGTTAGCGACGTTGTGAATTGCACCTTCAGCGACTGTTTCCCCGCAACATGGCTCACACGCACCCAGCCGCGACAGTTGCCCAGCGCCACGGTGCGGTGATACATGCCCTCGTTCACCCATTCCACTTCCTTCATCACACGCTGTTGCAGGAAATCGAGCATCGCATCCCAATCGTAAGGCGGCCGATAACTCAGGCGCAGTTCGGCGCTCTCCTGCGTGGTTTTCACGGCGTCGGGTTGATTCTGCTTACGTAGGCGGGAGGGCGTCATGCGATAGCGCGCCTGGAACACATCGTTAAAGCGCCTCAAACTGCGGAAGCCGCTGGCGTAAGCAATTTCCGTGACCGGCAAAGAGGTTTCTGTCAGAAGTTGCTTGGCTAGCAGCATACGACGTGTCTGACGCAGCTCTAAAGGCGATACGCCGAGCTCCTGCTGCACCACGCGACGCAATTGACGTTCACTGAGGTCAAACTCGCCAGCGATGTCTGCCAGCGTCTCCTGCTCTTCCAGCAAGCCCTCTTCGATGCGGCGAATCAAACGATCGGCAATGCGGTGATGGCTATCCACCGGCGCAGAGCCGGGCGCCAGTTCCGGACGGCAGCGTAAACACGGACGGAAGTGCGCTTTCTCGGCGGCTTCTGCGCTACTAAAAAACAGGCAGTTCTTCTGCATCGGCGCTTTCACTGGACAAATGGGGCGGCAATAGATGCCGGTGGATGTCACGCCAACAAAAAACAGCCCGTCGAAGCGGCTATCGCGCGACGTCAGCGCCTGGTACGCAATTTCAGCATCAAACATCATCGTCTCCGGCAAATAAACGGCATAGTCGCGCAAGCTGAACAGGAAAACTCGCTGCTTTCGGACAACTAACCAGTTTATGCTGATGACCGAAAACAGCCAGTTTCCTGCGGCGGAAATGCGATAATCGCCAGCAGAGAATATGCCGGAGGTGCACCATGTATCATGCCAAAATCATCGCGACGCCCGTTGGCGAGCTCACGCTTGTTGCCACCGATAAAGGATTGTCGGCGATTCTGTGGGAAAACGAAGGGGCGCAGCGCGTGCCGCTGAAGCCGATCAGCCGTAACGATCAGCATCCGATTCTGTGTGAGGCCGAACGCCAGCTGCGCGAATATTTCGCCGGTGAGCGTCAGCAGTTTGATATGCCGTACGACACCGTCGGCACCGAGTTCCAGAAAAAAGTGTGGCAGGCGCTGCTCACCATCCCGTTTGGAGAAACGCGCAGCTACCAGCAAATCGCCGAGCAGATCGGCAATCCGAAAGCGGTGCGCGCTGTGGGCGCAGCGAACGGTAAAAATCCGCTGTCGATTATGGCACCGTGCCATCGCGTGATTGGCAGCAACGGCAAACTCACCGGTTTTGCAGGCGGACTCACCGTTAAAGCCTTCCTGCTGGAGCTGGAAAGTCCGCAGAAAACGTTGAGCAGCGCATTGTTGCTGTAGAGCGCGCAAAAAAGAGACGACACTCTCGCGCAATTCCGTTATCGTGTTTAGCATATAAAACACGATAGCGGTTTTGATGCCGCATCATTGCCGTAACCGGCAATTTTGTTAAATTGAGAAAACGAGAGCCGTGTCATGAGCCTGATGTTCGATCCTGAAAGCGCGATCTATCCTTTCCCGCCGAAACCGGCACGTCTCAGCGACGATGAAAAAGCCCACTACAAAAACAAAATCAAACGCTTGCTGAAAGAACGCGATGCGGTGATGGTGGCGCATTACTACACCGATCCCGAAATTCAGGCGCTGGCGGAAGAGACCGGTGGCTGCGTATCGGACTCACTGGAAATGGCGCGTTTCGGCAGCACCCATCCCGCTAAAACCTTGCTGGTGGCGGGCGTGCGTTTTATGGGTGAAACCGCAAAAATCCTTAGCCCGGAAAAAACCGTGCTGATGCCCACCTTGCAGGCGGAATGCTCGCTCGATCTCGGTTGCCCAATTGAAGAATTTAACCGCTTCTGCGATCAGCATCCCGATCGCACTGTGGTGGTGTATGCCAACACCTCGGCGGCGGTGAAGGCGCGTGCGGATTGGGTCGTCACCTCGAGCATCGCGGTTGAGCTGATTGAGCATCTCGACAGCCTCGGCGAGAAAATCATCTGGGCACCGGATCGCCATCTCGGCCGCTACGTCACGCAAAAATCCGGCGCGGATGTGCTGTGCTGGCAGGGCGCCTGTATTGTGCATGACGAATTCAAAACACAGGCTTTGCAACGCATGAAGGCGCTCTATCCGCATGCGGCGGTGCTGGTGCATCCTGAATCACCGCAGGCGATTGTCGATCTGGCTGATGCGGTGGGATCCACCAGTCAGCTGATTCAGGCGGCGCAAAGTTTGCCGCATCCGCAGATGATCGTCGCCACCGATCGCGGCATCTTCTACAAAATGCAGCAGGCGGTGCCGAACAAAGAGTTGCTGGAAGCGCCCACCGCAGGCGAGGGCGCCACCTGCCGCAGCTGTGCGCACTGTCCTTGGATGGCGATGAACGGCCTGAAAGCGATTGCCGAAGGACTGGAGCGTGGCGGCAGCGCGCATGAGATCCATGTGGATAGCGCGTTGCGTGAGGCCGCGTTGCTACCGCTCAACCGCATGCTATCCTTTGCTGCAGATCTCAAACTTAAAATCAAAGGGAATGCATGACGGGCTCCCGTTACACAGGCACCTTATATGGACTTCTTTAGCACGCAAAATATTCTGGTTCACATTCCGCTCGGCGTTGGCGGCTACGATCTCTCATGGATCGAAGCCGTTGGCACCCTTGCGGGCCTGCTGTGCATCTGGCTCGCCAGCCTTGAGAAAATCATCAACTACTTTTTCGGGCTGATAAACGTCACGCTGTTCGCGGTGATTTTCTTCCAGATTCAGCTCTACGCCAGCTTGTTGCTGCAACTGTTCTTCTTCGTCGCCAACGTTTACGGCTGGTACGCGTGGAGTCGGCAAACCTCTAACAACGAAACGGAGCTGAGAATTCGCTGGCTGCCGCTGCCGAAAGCATTGGGCTGGGGCGCGGCGTGCGTGGTGGCGATTGCGCTGATGACGGTGTACATCGATCCGGTCTTTGCTTTCCTGACCAAAACAGCGGTCGGCATTATGCAGAGTCTGGGGCTTAACGTGGCGATGCCGCAACTGCAGCCTGACGCGTTCCCGTTCTGGGATTCGTGCATGATGGTGCTGTCGATTGTGGCGATGATTTTGATGACGCGAAAATATGTTGAGAACTGGCTGCTTTGGGTGGTGATCAACGTTATCAGCGTGATGATCTTTGCGCGTCAGGGCGTATATGCCATGTCACTGGAGTACGCGATTCTGACGCTGATTGCGCTTAACGGTTCGCGCCTGTGGATGCAAAGCGCACGCGAACATGGCTCGCGCGCGCTGTCCCATCAGTGATGATGAGCTTGACCTTCCAGCGCAGCATGATCGTGGTGATCGTGCTGCGCGGCGCTATTATCTAAACACAACTCGCAGTCCGGCCCGCTGCACGGCTGATATTCCATCTGCACCGTGGCGTGGGCAATCTGATAGTGCTCATGCAAATAGTGGTGAATGCGCTTAAGCAGGCCGTCATGATCGTATGGCGGAATCACCTGCACATGCAGCGTCAGCACCGGTTTTTCACCCACTTGCCACAAATGAACGTGATGCACGTTACGTACTTCATCGATATTGCGCGTCAGCTCGCGTGACAGTTTATCCGCGTTGATATGGCCCGGCGCACCTTCCAGCAACTCATGCAGGCTCTCGCGCAGCAGCGACCAGGCGCTACGTACCACCAGCAATGACACCAGCAGCGACAAAATCGGGTCGATTGGCGTCCAGCCGGTCAGCATGATGATCACCGCCGCGACAATCGCACCGACCGAACCCAGCAAATCGCCCAGCACATGCAATGCCGCCGCACGTACGTTGAGATTCTTCTCTTCGCTGCCGCGATGCAGCAGCCAGAACGACAGCAGATTGGCCAGCAAACCAGCAATGGCGATGCCGAGCATCAATCCGCCGGCAATCGGCTGGGGTTCATAGAAGCGACGCAGCGCTTCCCAGACAATCAGCACCGTAATCACCAATAGCGCAATGGCGTTGACGAACGCCGCTAAGGTGGTGAGACGCAGCAAGCCGAAGGTATGGCGCGCGTTAGGCTTGCGCTGAGCAAACTGCACCGCGAGTAACGCCATCAGCAGCGCGGCGGCATCGGTCAACATATGTCCGGCATCGGCCAGCAGCGCCAGCGAGCCAGAAACCAGCCCGCCGATCACTTCGGCCACCATAAACAGCGCCGTTACGCCAAACGCCGCGGCCAGTCGTTTGCGGTTGCCGTTAGCGGTCCCGTGAGAATGCGTGTGTGCCATAATTATCCAGTTGTTTAAGTAACCTGTTTGTTAATGATATCAGTAAATTGAGATCATCAAGCGGCAACTGCTGCTGTTTAACCTGCTCAATCAACTGCTGACAGCGCTCGGCTACCTCATCAATGCCCAGCATCAACCAGCTGCCCTTCATGCGGTGTGCAGCCTGTTCCAGCGCCGTCCAATTTTGTGTATCGCGCGCGTTCAACAGCAAATCCCGATCCTGTTGCAGCGTGCGCTGCAAGGTTTGACAGATGCGCGGAATAAATGCCTGATTATCCTGCGCCAGAATCAGTAAGCTGTTTGGCAAGACATCCAATGGATCTTTTACTGCGCGCGCCAGCAGCGGTGCCAGATGATCGAGCTCAATGGGTTTGAGCAGCAGAGCTTCGTCATCCAGCAAGGCGATTTTCAGCAACTGAACATCGGCAGAGCAGAGCACGCGCAGCGAGGTGCTGCCGCGCTGGCGCTGACGACGGCGCAGAATACGCAGCAGCGTTAAACCATCCGGGCGCGGCATCATCTGGTCGATAAACAGAATATCGAAGGCGCGCTGAGCATCGGCGCGCAGCAGCGCTCGGCCCTCTTCAAATACCTGCGCCTCAACGCCAAACATCGCCAGCTGCTGCTGCATCACCAAAAGATTGGTCGGGTGATCGTCCACAATGGCCACGCGCAGCTGCGGGTAAACAGGCCAGCTGGCTGTGCGCTCGGTTAACGGCTCTTGGCTCACGACTAATGGCAGCTGCACGCTGACCGTGGTGCCGCTGCCCGATGCTGAAGTGAGCGTTAGCGTACCGCCCATTCGTTGCACAATCTCGCGACAGATAAACAAACCTAAGCCGCTGCCTTGCACCGCATGGCTTTTGCCGGACGGAGCCTGATACCACGGCTCAAACAGTTTTGCCTGCTCGTTAAGCGGGATGCCGCTGCCGGTGTCGGTGACCGTAAGCTGGATGTGCTCACTGACCGCCAGCGACAGGCGCACTTCGCCTTCGCGGGTAAACTTAAGGGCGTTGGCCACCAGATTATTCACTACCTGCTGCAGGCGATCGCCATCCAGCAACACGCTGGCAGGCAGCGGCGTCAGCGCTTCGGCAATCAGGTTCGGCCCGGCATCGCGCATTAAGGGATGATAAAACTGCTGCTGTTGCTGCAGCCAGAGCGTCAGATTGAGCGGGCGCGGTGCCAGACGGAAGCTCTGGCTCTCAATACGCGCGTGATCCTGCAAGTCGTTCAATAGCGCCATCAGCGACCGCGCGCTGCTGTGCATCAGCGCCAGCCGTTCACTCGGATGCTGCTGCTGTTCCAGCTCCAGCAAACCGAGTATCGCCTGCATCGGCGTGCGCAGTTCGTGGCTGGCAGTGGCAAGAAACTGGCTTTTGGCGGCATTGGCGCGTTCGGCCTGCTCACGCTGCAATCGGTCACGACGCTGCTGCCAGTAACGACGCGCCAGCAAGCCCAACAGCAACAGAATAATTACGCCTGCCGCAAGCAAAATCATCAGCGGAATATTGCGCATCGCCATCGTCGTGCCGGGCTGCGGCGGCTGTGACCAGCTGACGCGCATCTGGTTGAGCGTATCAGGCGGGATTTGCTGCAATGCATGGTCGAGCAGGGCGCGCAGCTCAGGCTGTTCAGCACTGACCTGCGGCGCCAGCGGCCAGGCGATATCGCTGGCAGCAAACGCCAGATGCACACGATTATCTTCGTGACTCGCCATACGCCAGCGGGCAGAGAGCACGTTATCTACCAGCGCATCGATCTGACCGTTATTCAGCGCTTGCCACAGCTGCGTCCGATCGTCGAACGGCTGCGGCGTAATACCTGACGGCAGCAAACGTATGGCGAGATCGTCGCGTAATACGCCCACGCGCTGGCCTTGTAACGATTGCCAGTTCATTGGCTGATGCGTGGCAAGCGTGTAAATGCCCCAAATGGCGCGCCATACCGGCAAAGTATTGCTGCCGGGATCGTCGCCATACAGCGGCTGCAACAGGTTGAGCATCACCTGCTGTTGTTGCAGTAGCGTGGCGGCCTGCTGCGGATTGTTGACCCAGCGCGGGGTAAAACGCAGGCCGGTACTTTGGCTCAGCGCGTTCAGCATGTCGATGCCGAAGCCGCGCGCGTTGCCGCTGCTGTCGCGATAACTCCAGGGCGCGTTATCCGCCTCAACCGCATACGGAATCTCAGTATGTTGCGCCAGCCACTGCTTTTCGCTGGCCGACAGCATCAGAGTTTGTGTGTCCTGATAACGCAGCAGCGGCGGGCTCCAGCGCTGCTGGACCCGACTGCTGAACTCGGCGGGCAGCAGGCGCAGCTGGCTGTTAAGCCAGTGGATCAGCGCGGCATTGCGCGTCATTGCGCGTAGCGTTAATTCGCCCGCGCCAGGATCGGCAGTGATTTGGTAAATTTGTCCTTGCTGCAGCTGGCCCAGCAAGAAACCGGCGCTGGCTTCATCGGCGACCAGATAATCGCTTTGCTGATTGAGCAGCGCATACAGCGCCTGCAGATCGCCCGGCAAGCTGTGCCAGCGATGCTGCTGCACAAATTCAGTGGGCAACTGCGCCAGCGTCGCTTCGGCAATGGTGAGCTGCGCGGTTTCGCTATTGAACATCACCGCGCGCTGATTATCCCGGTTGCGATAGATGCGAATCGGGCTGCTGTACCAGCTGTCGCTGAGCAGCACATCGGATGGGAGCTGGGCATGTTGATTACTTAACACCAAATCCACCTCGCCGCGCTGCAAGGCTGCCAGTTGCTGCGCGCGATCGGCATAGCTTTGCAGCGTGAAATGCGTACCGGTCAACTGGCTTAGGGCGCTGAGATAGTCGGCGTCGATGCCCCAGATGTGATCGCCAATACGCATCGCCCAGGGTGCGCTGTTTTGTGCCGGCACCGCGACGCGCAACGTTGCGCCAGGCCACGGCTCGGCGTGTGGGGCCGGCATCATCGCGGGTAGCATCACGCTGCTGGCGGGTTGCAGATCGGCTTTCGCCATCACACTCAGCAGCAGCGTACACAGCAGCAAACAGATCCTCACTGCTGCGCTTTCCACAGCTCAGCCAGCTCAACCACCGACTGTACGCCGGTTTTCTCCAGGATGTTCTTCTTGTGGGTGCTAACGGTTTTATTGCTGATATGCAGCTGTTCGCCAATCTGCAGATTCGAGAGGCCGCGCACCAGCAGCGCTACAATCTGCTGCTCTTTCTCGGTTAACGGCAGTTCGATACGTTCCGGCAGCGGCGGAAAAGCCTGCTGGCCGCCGAGCACCGCCAGAATCGCGCTCAGCAGTTGCGCCATGCTTTGGCTTTTCACCACGTAACCAGCAGCGCCAAGCGACACGGCGCTGAGCAGCGTGTGGCGGCTCTGCTGCGCGGAATAGATCAACACCGGGCAGTGCTGATTACGCACGCGCAACCGGCGCAGCAGTTCGAGTCCGTCGCAATCGGGTAAACCGATATCCAGCACAATTAAATCGATGGGATGTTGTTGAAGCAGTTGTCGCGCCTGCGCTTCGTCGCCAGCGGC
Source organism: Pantoea sp. DY-17 (assembly GCF_019795975.1). Taxonomy (NCBI): domain Bacteria; kingdom Pseudomonadati; phylum Pseudomonadota; class Gammaproteobacteria; order Enterobacterales; family Erwiniaceae; genus Pantoea; species Pantoea sp. DY-17. The sequence continues at coordinate 373,001 of NZ_JAIMIG010000001.1, forward strand.
GTGAATGTTCAACGTGATAGGAGCGTTAACGCAAGCCGCTTCCAGTGCGACGGCAACTAACGGGTGATCATCAATAAGCAGCAATGAAGCCATGAAACAGTTCCTGTGAATTTCATTGCTTCAGCATAGCGGAAAAGGGCGGGAGGCAAAATAAAAGGGAGAGCCGAAGCTCTCCCTTGATCAAACAGAAGGAAACTTATTGCGAAGTACCGTCTGTTTTATGTTTCACGTGGCCGCCACCCTCTTTAGTGTCGACTTTTTTATTCATGTCCGGGCATTTGCCGTCTTTGCACATGCTGTTTTTGTGCACCTGGTTGGCTGACATATTGCTTGAGTCAGTGCCTGACGTTGCTGCGCTGTTGGTATTGGTGCTACTGCTGTTAATTTTGCTGTTATCAACATTATTAGGTGGCAGATTTTGTTTTGCACCGCCAGCTGCTGCACCGGCTTCAGCTGAAGCGTTGGCCGCACCATTGTTGTTATCCGCAGCCATTACAGCACCGCTACCCATGGTCATCGCTGCTGTCAGAAAGATCATTGCAAACTTATTCATCATTATGCTCCAGTAATTAATGGATAGTTGCCGTCTAACACCCGCTGGTGTTGAGTGACGAAAATAGCGTGCCGCGATGGAATAAAATCCACCTTATACGCTTCACTTAAAAATTTAATTTTGCAAACACATCATTCCTTAGTGCTTACATTTAAAAAGCTTAGTGCATGGATATATAAATGCAAATTTGAGATGTACATTTTAAGCGCGGTGCGTAATTTACACCCACCGCGTGAAGGGCTAAAGTGGGCGGGTTGCGCCCGACGGACGTTGGGCCAGAAATTTGAATGGAATTGTGTATGGATTACCAGAACGATGATTTACGCATCAGAGAGATCAAAGAGTTACTGCCTCCTGTTGCTTTGCTTGAAAAATTCCCCGCCACCGATAAAGCGGCTGCAACCGTAGCGCAGTCACGTCAGGCGATTCACCGCATTCTTCATGGCGAAGACGATCGTCTGCTGGTGGTGATCGGTCCGTGCTCAATTCACGATACCCAAGCTGCGCAAGAGTATGCGACGCGCCTGCTGGCACTGCGTGATGAGCTGAAAGACGATCTCGAAGTGGTGATGCGCGTTTACTTTGAAAAACCGCGCACCACGGTGGGCTGGAAAGGGCTGATCAACGACCCGTTTATGGATGGCAGCTTCCAGATCAATGACGGCCTGCGCCTGGCGCGCAAGCTGCTGGTGGATATCAACGATATCGGGTTGCCAGCCGCCGGTGAGTTCCTCGATATGATCACGCCACAATATATGGCCGACCTGATGAGCTGGGGCGCGATTGGTGCACGTACCACCGAATCGCAGGTGCATCGCGAACTCTCTTCCGGCCTCTCTTGCCCGGTGGGCTTCAAAAACGGTACCGACGGCACCATCAAAGTGGCGATTGACGCCATCGGTGCGGCCAGCGCGCCACACTGCTTCCTGTCAGTCACCAAATATGGTCACTCGGCGATAGTCGAAACCAGCGGTAACGAAGACTGCCACATCATCCTGCGCGGCGGCAAAGAGCCGAACTACAGCGCCGAACACGTGGCGGCCGTGAAAACCGGTCTGGAGAAAGCAGGCTTGCGTCCGCAAGTGATGATCGACTTCAGCCATGCTAATAGCAGCAAGCAGTTCCAACGTCAGATGGTGGTTGCCGACGACGTGGCACAGCAAATTGCCGGTGGTGAGCAGGCGATTACTGGCGTGATGATCGAGAGTCATCTGGTGGAAGGTAATCAGAGCCTCGAAAGCGGCAAACCGCTGGTGTACGGCCAGAGCGTGACAGATGCCTGTATCGGCTGGGAAGACACTGAGAAGGCGTTGCGTCAGCTGGCTCAGGCGGTCAAACAGCGCCGCAGCTAAGCCAATGCGGCAATAAAAAAGGCCAGACTTGCGTCTGGCCTTTTTGCGTTTCAGCGTTCGCTTACTTCGCTTTACCCTGGTTTGCTACGGCTGCGGCTTTCGCAGCAATCTCATCAGCATCACCCAGATAGTAACGTTTGAGTGGCTTGAAGTTCTCATCGAACTCATACACCAACGGCACGCCAGTTGGGATGTTCAGTTCGAGGATCTCGTCTTCGCTCAGGTTGTCGAGGTATTTAACCAGGGCACGCAGTGAGTTGCCGTGTGCAGCAACGATCACTTTCTCACCGCTCTTAATGCGCGGCAGAATGCTTTCGTTCCAGTAAGGAATCACGCGTTCGATGGTCAGCGCCAGGCTTTCGGTGGTTGGCAACTGCGCGTCAGTCAGTGAAGCGTAACGCGGATCGTGGCCTGGGAAACGCTCATCAGCGCGATCCAGTTCTGGTGGCGTGATAGCAAAGCCACGACGCCACTGTTTCACTTGCTCGTCACCGTATTTAGCGGCGGTTTCTGCTTTATCCAGACCTTGCAGCGCACCGTAGTGACGCTCGTTCAGACGCCAGGTTTTTTCAACCGGCAGCCAAGCCTGATCCAACTCATCCAGCACATTCCACAGGGTGTGAATAGCGCGCTTCAGCACTGAGGTGTAAGCGAAATCAAACACGAAACCTTCTTTCTTCAGCAGCTGACCGGCTGCTTTGGCTTCAGTGCGACCTTTGTCAGACAGGTCAACGTCGTACCATCCGGTGAAGCGGTTTTCCTGGTTCCACTGGCTTTCGCCGTGTCGCACCAGTACCAGCTTAGTTACGGCCATAGCTTTACTCCTTAATGCTCGATTTACGATTAGTATTGAAACCGGCTGCGGCCACTGAGAAGCGGCTCACTAATAGCGCCATACCATAGCGGAAAACAACGCACGGCGTAAGCCTGTCGGCAGCGCAGTGCGCGTTTTTCATCCGGTGGCTCAGTGCGGCGTGAAGCGATAACGCGTCACGGACTGCCAGCTGTCGCCGGGTTGCAGCCAGCAATCGGGCTGCGGCCACTCTGCATGGTTAGGCGAATCCGGTAAAAATTCGCTCTCCAGAGCGATGCCCTGGAAAGCAGTATAGCTGTCCTGCTCACGGGCGCGTGTTCCCGCCAGATAGTTGCCGGTGTAGAACTGCAGCGCCGGAGCGGCAGTAAACACGCTCAGCTCCAGCTTGCCATCGGCAGACCATAAATGGGCGGCGGGCTGGCTGCTGTCGCCAGCGGTGTTAAGCAAAAAGGCGTGGTCATAGCCTTTCACCGCTTTTTGATCGTCATCGGCAAGGAACTCATCGGCGACGCGCTTCGGCTGGCGGAAATCAAAACTGTTTCCCGCCACCTCTTTCAGCGGCGCGTTAGGAATGCCTTCGCTGTCCACCGGCAGGTAACGATCGGCGTGCAGTTGTAAGCGATGCTGGCGCGCATCACCATGATGCGCATCAAGATTAAAGTAAGCATGGTTGGTGAGATTGACCGGGCAAGGCTTGTCGGTTTGCGCTTCATAGCGAATCGACAAGCAATTATCGTCATCAAGTTGATAGATGACATTGGCGTTCACATTGCCGGGATAACCCTGATCGCCATCGGGCGAATCGAGGCGATAGTGCACCTCGCTTTCGCTCTGACTGAGAATCTGCCAGCGACGTTTATCGAAACCTTGCGGCCCGCCGTGCAGCTGATGTGCGCCCTGATTAGCCGCCAGCTGTAGATTGAGTTGCTTAAGTTCGGCCGAGGCGATGCGGTTCGCGTAGCGGCCAATCGTCGCGCCAAGATAAGCATCCTGATGCAGATAATCGGACGGCGTGGCACAGCCGAGCAGCGCTTCACGCACGCTGTGATCCAACATTGGCACGCGCGCTGACAGCCAGGTCGCGCCCCAATCCATAAAAGTAGCCACCATGCCGTTGCGATTGCGCAGCACAGTGATGCGCCACGGTTGCCCGTCTGGCGCGTGTGAATTCACATCACTTACCATTGGCCTGCTCCTGCGGACGCTTTGCACACGTAGAAGGTCTCTTTGATGCCGGTTTGCGCTTCATACTTCTCGGCCACCGCCGTTTTCACCGCATCGACCAGATCGATTGGCATCAGCGCCACGATGCAGCCACCGAAACCGCCGCCGGTCATACGCACGCCGCCGCGCGGGCCGATTTCTGCTTTCACAATCTCAACCAGCTGATCGATTTGCGGCACGGTGATTTCGAAATCGTCACGCATTGAGGCGTGCGATTCGGCCATCAGTTCGCCCATGCGTTTCAGATCGCCCGCGCTTAACGCATCGGCTGCTTCCAGCGTGCGTGCATTTTCGCTAATCACGTGACGCACGCGTTTTGCCACCAACGCATCCAGCTCACCAGCAGAGGCTTCAAACTCTTCCAGCGTCACATCGCGCAGCGCCGGTTTATTGAAGAAGCGTGCGCCAGTTTCACACTGTTCACGACGCGTATTGTATTCGCTGCCCACCAGGCTACGACGGAAGTTGGAGTTGATGATCACCACCGCAACATCTTCCGGCATTGATACTGCGCGCGTGCCGAGCGTACGGCAATCCAGCAGCATGGCGTGATCCGGCTGACCGAGCGCGGAGATCAGCTGATCCATGATGCCGCAGTTGCAGCCGACAAACTGGTTTTCCGCTTCCTGACCGTTCACCGCAATCGCTGCGCCATCGAGGTTTAATGCATACAGCTGCTGGAATACGGTACCGACCGCCACTTCCAGCGACGCCGAAGAACTCAGGCCCGCGCCTTGTGGCACGTTGCCGCTGATCACCATATCGACGCCGCCAAAGCTGGCATCGCGTTTTTGCAGATGTTTCACCACGCCGCGCACGTAGTTGGCCCACATTGGCTCTTTTAGCGGCTCAATCGGCGCATCCAGCGAGAAGCTGTCCTGCTGATTGTCGTAATCGACGGCAATCACGCGCACCTGGCGATCGTCGCGTTTGGCGCAGGCAATCACGGTTTGATAATCGATGGCGCACGGCAGCACAAAGCCATCGTTGTAGTCGGTGTGTTCGCCAATCAGATTGACGCGGCCCGGTGCCTGAATGCTGTGTGTCGCCTGATAGCCGAAAGTGTCAGCGAAAACCTGTTGAGTAATGGATTTTAATGACATTTATTGCGCCTCGCGGAAATGGACATCGCTGACAGAACGCAGACGTTCAGCTGCCTGTTCCGCCGTTAAATCACGTTGGGTTTCGGCCAGCATTTCATAGCCAACCATAAATTTGCGTACCGTGGCTGAACGCAGCAGCGGCGGATAGAAGTGTGCGTGCAGCTGCCAGTGATCGTTGGCTTCGCCGTTGAACGGCGCGCCGTGCCAGCCCATCGAATAGGGGAAAGAGCACTGGAACAGGTTGTCGTAGCGGCTGGTGAGCTGCTTTAGCGCCAGCGCCAAATCGGTGCGCTGCGGCTCGGAGAGATCGGTGATGCGTTTCACATGGGCTTTCGGCAGCAGCAAGGTTTCAAACGGCCACGCCGCCCACCACGGCACCACGGCCAGCCAGTGTTCGGTTTCCACCACCGTACGGCTGCCATCGCTCAACTCGCGCGCAGCGTAATCGACCAGCAGCGGCGTGCCTTTCTCGGCAAAATAGTGACGCTGGTTGTCATCTTCTTTCTGCGCTTCGTTCGGCAGGAAGCTGTTGGCCCAAATCTGGCCATGCGGATGCGGGTTGGAGCAGCCCATCGCCGCGCCTTTGTTTTCAAACACCTGCACCCACGGATAATGCTGGCCGAGATCGGCAGTCTGTTCCTGCCAGGTCCGCACGATATCTTCCAGCCCGCTCAGCGGCAGTTCCGGCAGCGTTTTGCTGTGATCCGGCGAGAAGCAGATCACCCGGCTGGTGCCGCGCGCGCTTTCGCAGCGCATCAACAGATCGTCGCTTTGCGGTGCGTCTGGCGTGTTAGTCATCAGCGCGGCAAAGTCATTGGTGAACACGTAAGTGCTTTTATAGTTGGGGTTTTTGTCACCGGTAATGCGGGTGTTTCCAGCACAAAGGAAGCAGTCAGGATCGTGCGCTGGCAGTTGCTCCAGTGCCGGGGTTTCCTGCGCACCTTGCCACGGGCGCTTAGCGCGATGGGGTGAGACCAGCACCCATTGATCGATCAATGGGTTATAACGGCGATGCGGGTGATCGACCGGGTTAAATTTTTCCATGATGAGTCCTGGTAAACGGCAAACAGATAAAAATGATTTTGATCAAAGTAGCACAAAGACCAGCGTGAAAGCGTGATCCAGTCTGGATAAATGGTATCGTTTACATAAGGTGACGATTCTCATTTTGTGGGGTTGTTGCGTGTGTTTGTTGAATTACCAGGCGATGAAATGGTAACGCTTACATTGCCTTCATACTTCGAACTGCTGCTGCTTGCCGCAGCTCGAATTATTTTGGCAATGGCGCTATGCACGTTAGATGTTTGTAGGATTGCCACTTATGGCAACCGCTATTTAACGCAGCGACTCTTGCAGGAAACCGTAACCCTGTTCCTGCGAGACAAAACTCAGGCGATGGGTGATGCACTGCGGCGCATCTTCGGCGTGGTGGGAGACAAACAGCAGTTGCGTACGGCCTTCGCCAATCAGCACATCAACAAAGCGGCGCACTAGCTGGCGGTTAATCGGATCCAGCCCCTGCAACGGTTCATCGAGGATCAGCAGCGTGGGATGTTTCACCAGCGCGCGCGCAATCAGCACCAGCCGCTGCTGGCCCCACGACAAACTGTGGAACGGCGCATCCGCCAGCTGATTATCCATACCGAGCAGCGCCAGCCACTGACGCGCCAGCGCTTTTTGCCGATCGGACACCGCCTGATACAGACCAATCGAATCGAAGAAGCCGGAGAGCACCACGGTGCGCACATTACAGCTGACGCGATAATCGAGGTGCAGGCTGCTGCTGACGTAACCGATGTGCTGCTTGATGTCCCAGATGGTTTCACCGCTGCCGCGTCGGATGCCAAACAGCGTCAAATCGTTGCTGTAACCCTGCGGATGATCGCCGGTTACCAAACTGAGCAGGGTGGATTTACCCGCGCCGTTCGGCCCCACAATCTGCCAGTGTTCACCGGGATTAACCTGCCAGTTCAGGCCATCAATCACCGCTTTGTCGTTGTACGACACCACGCCGTTGCGCAGTATCACGCGCGGCGCATCTTCGGCCAGCTGCGGCAGTTGATCGGGTTGATCCGCCTCCGGCAGCGCCATGCCAGCAAGCTTCTCGCTATGCGCCAGCTGCGCCACCAGCGCTTCGGCCAGAATCGCGCGCCGTTCGCCCACGTGGGTTAACGTGCATTCGGCTAACACGCCGATCTTCCCGACAAAATCGGGAATATCATCAAAGCGATTGAGCACCAGCACCACGCTAAAACCGCTTCGATGCAGATCGTTGAGGGTTTGCGCCAGGCTGGCGCGCGACGCCACATCCAGCCCATCGAAAGGTTCATCGAGGATCAGCAGATCCGGCTGCGCCATTAGCGCCTGACACAACAGCGTTTTGCGCGTCTCGCCGGTGGAGAGATATTTGAACCGGCGATCGAGCAGATAAGTGATGCCAAACTGCTGCGCCAGCGCCTGACAGCGCGCCTCATCTTGCACTTCATCCTGAATGATCTGTGCGGCGGTGCGACCGGTATCGTCTTCGCCTTCACTCAGTAGATCGGTGTTATTACGTTCCCACTCATCGCTGACCAGTTTCTGTAGCTGCTCCAGCGACAGGCGCGTACGACGCTGAAAATCCTGCTGCACGCTGCCTTTACCGGGCTGCAACTCGCCGGAAAGGGCGCGCGCCAGCGATGACTTGCCGCTGCCGTTGGCGCCGACAAACGCCCAGCTTTCGCCGCTGTTGAGGGTTAAATCGTTAAGGGACAGTGCTCGGGTGTCGCTAAGGTGAAACGTACCTTGCGAAATTTGCAATGAAGCCATGATCTATTCCGTTTTATGCATCGTGTCGTCCAGTTTTAGCCAGCGACGCAGGCGAAGTCAAATCATGGCGTGGATTTCAGAGCAGTGTGGCGATGATGGCGTGTTCGGCATTAAAACTGGCGGTGACGCTGGCACCAACCTGCAGATTCTGCTGTTTCACCGCCTCATTGGTGACGGTCGCGCACAGCGTTTCGCCACTCGGCAACGCCATCAATACTTCGCTAAGCTGATCGCCGGGCTCAATTGCGCTGATCTGCGCAGCCAGTTGATTGTCGCTGCTGGCGGCGGCGTGACTGACGTGAATCCACGGTGCTTTAATCAGCACCAGCACCTCTTTGCCGCTGTCGAGCTGCAAGCGTTCGGCACTGCGTGCGGTGATCGCCACCTGCAGGCGCGTTAAGCCATCGGCGAGCAGCACCTCAATGTGCTGCTGCACCTGCTGAAGATCGCTGGCCAGCACCGTACCAAACAGCTGATTGCGCGCGCTGGTTTGCAGCGAGAAACGCGCAATCGCCGCCAGCAAACTGTCGAGCGGCAAGCTGTCGTTTTGTAGCACATCGAAGGCCTTTTGTTGGATCTGCTCCATCAACTGGAACAGCTGAATCAGCCGCTCGCCATAACGCGTCAGCTGCGCGCCGCCGCCGCCTTTGCCGCCGGTGGCGCGATCCACCAGCGTTTGGTCGGCCAGCTGATTCATCTCATTGATCGCATCCCAGGCACTTTTATAACTGATGCCCGCCAGTTTCGCGCCCTGGCTGATGGAGCCGGTTTGCTGCACGCGTTTCAGTAATTCGATGCGACGCGGATCGGCAAACAGCTTTTGCTGAAGACGAATATGGAGAGAAAGTTCTGCCTGCATGTCAGCTCCTTAGGTTAATCCGCTCAGTTTACTGCTTAAAAGTAAAAGCACGAAAAGGGCAGTGCGTTTTTTTCGCTAACCGTTACAATCACTTTTTTATTTTCTGCGTGAGGTTTCCATGCTGGAACTGTTAAAAAGCCTGGCTGTGGCTATCATCATGGTGCCGATTGTGATGGCGATTATGCTCGGTTTGATTTACGGCCTGGGTGAAGTTTTCAACGTCATCTCAAAATTTGGCCGCCGCGACGATCGTCCTGCCAACAGCTCACAACACTAATTTCTCAACGCCCGCTTCCTGCGGGCGTTTTGTTTCTGAACTTCCGTAAAATCCTGCCGATATAAAGCTCATGACGCATTTGCGCGTACGTTGTATTATCAAATATATAACGTAACAAGGAGCAACAAATGCGAACCATCAAGTACCGTTGGGCTGCTGCAACCGTTTTAAGCGTTTCATTGGCCGGTCATGCCGCGGCCGCAGAGAAAATCACCGTGTTTGCAGCAGCATCGCTGACTAATGCGCTGCAGGACATTGCGACGCAGTACCAGAAGAAAAGCGGTGTAGAAGTGGTATCCTCTTTTGCCTCTTCTTCGGTGCTGGCGCGCCAGATTGATCAGGGCGCACCGGCTGATCTGTTCATCTCTGCCGATCAGCAGTGGATGGACGATGTGGTGGCAAAAAACAGCGTGGTGAGCAGCACGCGCTATACGCTGCTCGGCAATGATTTAGTGCTGATTGCACCGAAAAGCGACGCGGCTAAAGCGGTCACCCTTGATAGCAAAACCGACTGGAGAAGTCTGCTGAAAGGCGAGCGTCTGGCGGTGGGCGATCCGGATCACGTGCCGGCCGGCATTTATGCCAAAGAAGCATTACAAAAACTCGGCGCGTGGGACGCTTTATCCCCGCAGCTGGCGCCAGCCAACAATGTGCGCGCCGCGCTGGCATTGGTTGAGCGTAACGAAACGCCGTACGGCATCGTGTATGGTTCGGACGCGGTAGCCAGCCAGAAAGTGCAGGTCGTGGGACGATTCCCGGAAAATAGCCACAAGCCAGTGGAATATCCGATGGCGATTGTCAAAGAACATCAGAACGCAACGGTGGAAGCCTTCTACAACTATTTGCAGGGGCCGGATGCCGCTGCCGTGTTTAAACAGTATGGATTCACGCCGAAGAAATGATATTGAGCGATCCCGAATGGCAGGCCGTTTTTCTCAGCCTGAAAGTGTCCTGTGTAGCTGTGATATGCAGCTTGCCGTTTGGCATCCTGATGGCCTGGATTCTGGCGCGCTGCCGCTTTCCGGGCAAAACCCTGTTGGACAGCATCGTCCACCTGCCGCTGGTGCTGCCGCCGGTGGTGGTCGGCTATCTGCTGCTGATCGCCTTAGGCCGGCGCGGTTTTATCGGCGAATGGCTGTATGACTGGTTCGGTTTCACCTTTGCCTTTAGCTGGCGCGGCGCGGTGATCGCTTCGGCGGTGATGGCGTTTCCGCTGATGGTGCGTGCAATTCGTCTTGCGCTGGAAGCGGTGGATACCAAACTGGAGCTGGCCGCACGCACGCTGGGTGCCGGGCGCTGGCGCGTATTTTTCACCATTACGCTTCCGCTCACCTTGCCGGGCATTATTGTCGGCACGGTGCTGGCCTTTGCCCGTTCGCTGGGCGAATTTGGCGCCACCATCACGTTTGTCTCCAACATTCCCGGCGAGACGCGCACCATTCCGTCGGCGATGTTTACCCTGATTGAAACGCCGGGCGCGGAAGGCACCGCAGCGCGCCTCTGTGCGGTGGCGATAGCGTTAGCGCTGATGTCGTTAGTGGCATCGGAAATGCTGGCGCGCTGGGGCCGTAAACGGCTGGGAGCGGCATAATGCTCAATCTGCAACTTTCTCAGCAGTTGGGCGATCACCTGCTCGACGTTAACGTCAATATTCCCGCCAGCGGCATTACCGCCATTTTCGGCGTGTCGGGTGCGGGCAAAACCTCGTTGATTAACGCGATTGGCGGATTAACCCAGCCGCAGAGCGGACGTATTGAGTTAAACGATCGCCTGCTGTTCGATTCGGCCACGCGCGTGAATTTGCCGCCGGAAAAGCGCCGTATCGGCTATGTGTTTCAGGACGCGCGGCTGTTTCCACATTATCGCGTGCGCGGCAATCTGCAATACGGCATGGCGGCCTCAATGAAGCCGCAGTTCAACGCGCTGGTGGCGCTGCTGGGTTTAGAATCGCTGCTGACGCGTTTTCCTGCGTCGCTTTCGGGCGGTGAAAAACAGCGCGTGGCGATAGGCCGCGCGTTGCTGACGGCGCCCGATATTCTGCTGATGGATGAGCCGCTGGCGTCGCTTGATCTGCCGCGCAAACGTGAGCTGATGCCCTATCTGCAAAAGCTGGCGAAGCAGGTCGATATTCCCATTCTTTACGTATCGCACAGCCTCGATGAAATCCTGCAGCTGGCGGATAACGTGCTGGTGCTGGATGCCGGCCAGGTGAAAGCCTTTGGTCCGCTGGAAAAAGTGTGGAGCAGTTCGGCGATGCGTCCGTGGCTGCCGATCGCCGAGCGCACCAGCGTGCTGCGCGTGCAGGTGCTGGAGCAGCATCCTGATTACCCGATGACCGCGCTGTCGCTTGGCGATCAGCATATTTGGGTGAGCCGGGTGAATCAGCCGCTGAAAACGCCGCTGCGTATTCGCATCGCCTCAGCCGATGTGTCGCTGGCATTGCAGCCGCCGCACAACACCTCGATCCGCAATATTCTGCCGGCGCAGGTGGTTGAACTGCTGGAGATTGACGATCAGGTGGAAGTGAAGCTGCGCATTGGGATAAGCGAACTGTGGGCGCGCATTTCGCCGTGGGCGCGCGATGAGCTGGGCATCCGGCCCGATCTGTGGCTGTATGCGCAGATTAAGAGCGTGTCGATAGCGGCGTAAATTGATTCATTGCGCGGTGTGAGAAAAATCCGCGCCATGAATTGCGCACTACTTCCTACGGTTACAGAACCTCTTGATAAATCACTTCGGCGATGCCCGGCTCCAGATTGGTGCCAATCACCTTTTTGGCGCGCGCTTTGATGGCGTCATCGGCATTGCCCATCGCCACGCCCAATCCCACCTGTTCCAGCATGCTGAGATCGTTGTAGTTGTCGCCAAACGCCAGCACGTCTTGCATGCTAAAGCCCTGACTCTCAACCCACTGCGCGAGACGCTTGCCTTTGCTGTTGCCGCCTTTGGCGATATCCACCTGATCGTGCCACGACCATTCACACGCCAGACCGAGTTCGGCTTCGGTGCGTTCGGCAAATTGTTGCAGCGCGCGCGTGTCGGGATGCGACAGGGCGAATTTCCAGATCGAATCAGCCTCAATCGCCGCCTGCGCCAGGCTTGGCACCTGCAGGAACAGCGGACGCTGCGCTTCCGGCAGCGATTGCGCCCAGTTAAGCGTACGCATCACATGTCCGGTTGGCGTTTGGTACAGCATCGCATCATCGACATACAGCAGACCGTGGATGTTCTCTTCATCCAGCATCTCAATCACCCGAGCAGCTTTGCTTTTATCCAGCGGATCGGCGGCCAGCACCTGTTTCGCGGGATAATCATACAAATAGGTGCCATTACAGCAAATTGCGGGTGTATCCAGTTTAAGTGCCTGATAAAAAGGGTGGATAGCGCAGTGGTGGCGACCGGTAACGATCAACACTTTCACGCCCGCCTGTTGCGCGCGGGCCAGCGCTTCAATGGATTCAGGCAAGATGGTTTTGTTCGGGGTCAGCAGGGTGCCGTCGAGGTCAAGGGCGATTACGCGGTAGCTCATTACACTTTCCGTCCGGGAGTTGGCAAAGCATTGAGTCTACACCCGGCAGCGGCCCTGAGACAAAAAACAGGGCACAAATGAATCCAGCGCGACAAAATGAAACGCGCTACAGTTATCCCTTTCATCAGGCAGCGAATAAGGAAAACGCATGAAACAAGTCGTGTATACCGCCAGTCCCGAGAGCCAGCAGATTCATGCCTGGCAGTTGCAGGAAGATGGCGCACTGACGTTATTGCAGGTAACAGATGTTGCCGGCCAGGTGCAGCCGATGGTGGTGAGCCCGAAGAAAGATTTTCTCTATGTCGGTGTGCGTCCGAATTTTCGCGTGCTGGCGTTTCGCATTGCGGCCGACGGCACGTTGAGCCTCGCCGGTGAAGCACCGCTGCCGGGCAGCCCGACCCACATCTCCACCGATCGTCAGGGCAATTATCTGTTCTGCGGCTCGTATAACGATGCCTGCGTCAGCATCAGCCCGATTGGCAGCGATGGTTTGCCGCAAGCGCCTGGTCAGGTGATCAGCGGGTTAGACGGTTGCCACTCCGCCAATATCGATCTGAATAACCAAACGCTGTTTGTACCGGCACTGAAGCAGGACCGCATCTGCCTGTATCAGTTGAACGTAGACGGCACTCTGGCTCCGCGCGAACAAGCGCAGGTCACCACCGTTGAAGGTGCCGGTCCGCGTCACATGGCCTTCCATCCGAACGGCGCATATGGCTACGTAGTGAACGAGCTGGATAGCACCGTGGATGTCTGGGCGCTGAACAATGTGCACGGCCAGGTTGAGCGCGTGCAGAGCCTTGATATGATGCCGAAAGATTTCAGCGATACGCGCTGGGCGGCGGACATCCACATCACGCCGGATGGCCGTTTCCTCTATGCCTGCGACCGTACCAGCAGCACCATTACGGTATTCAGCATCAGTGAAGATGGCTCGGTGCTGGCGATTGAAGGCTACCAGCCAACTGAAACCCAGCCGCGCGGCTTCAATATTGATCACAGCGGTCAATATCTGGTAGCGGCGGGACAGAAATCGCACCACATCGAAGTGTATAAGATTCAGGAACGCGGCCTGCTTAATCCGCTGGCGCGTTACGCGGTAGGACAAGGCCCAATGTGGGTGGTTATCCACCCGTTGGGATAAATAAAATGCCTGCCTGATCAAACAGGCAGGCATATTTCCTAACAGCGCGATTCTGAGCTGTTACGCGTACTTCACCGTAATCGACGCACTGGCCAGCGCATGGAAATGCACATTAAAGCCAACCATCGCGCCGCTCGCGCCTTCATCCACGTCAATTTTATCCGTATCCAGCGCATGCACCGTAAAGATGTAGCGATGGGATTCGCCCTGCGGTGGCGCTGCGCCGCCGTAGCCGGTTTGGCCAAAATCGGTACGCGTCTGAATGGCGCTCTCCGGCAAGTCCGCCACGCCGGAACCGGCACCCTGCGGCAACACGGTAACGTCAGCCGGAATGTTCGCTACCACCCAATGCCACCAGCCGGAACCGGTAGGCGCGTCAGGATCGTAGCAGGTGACAACAAAGCTTTTGGTGCCTGCCGGTACATCATCCCACGCCAGATGCGGTGACAGATTGTCGCCCTGGTAACCCATGCCATTGAAAACGTGTCGCTCTGGCATCTTATCGCCGTCGTTAAAATCCTGGCTAACTACGCGCATGATCGCTCCTTTTATGGTTGTGCAGAACCCTCAATCATGGTGGAAATGCGCCGCAACATCCAGTGCCGCACCGACCGCTTGCGTTAGTTTCGTCAGTTCGGCGGCAGAAATCAGATAAGGTGGCATCAGGTAGATAAAGCGCCCAAACGGACGAATCCACACGCCGCGCTCAACGAAGAAGTGCTGCAGCGCTACCATGTTTACGGCCTGATGGGTTTCGATCACGCCAATCGCACCCAGCACGCGCGCATCGGCCACCGCATGATGACGGCGCAGCGGCAGCAGCTCGGTGCGCAGCTGCTGTTGGATGTGCGCCACCTGCGTTATCCAGCCGCCTTCATTGATCATCTTCAGACTTTCCACCGCCACCGCGCAGGCCAGCGGATTGCCCATAAAAGTAGGGCCGTGCATAAAGCAGCCCGCTGCGCTGCGGCTGATGGTGTCGGCGACTTCACGCGTGGTCAGCGTGGCGGAGAGCGTCATGGTGCCGCCGGTCAGCGCTTTGCCCAGGCAGAGAATGTCCGGCGTGATACCCGCATGGTCGCAGGCAAACAGCTTGCCGCTGCGGCCAAATCCGGTGGCGATCTCATCGGCAATCAGCAGCAAATCGTAGCGATCGCACAGCTCGCGCACCTGCTGCAGATAGCGCGGATGGTAGAAACGCATCCCGCCAGCGCCTTGCACAATCGGCTCCAGAATCACCGCCGCAATCTCCCGATGGTGGATTTCCACCAGCTGCGCAAAATCGGCGAAATCGGCCTCGTTCCACGCGTCATCGAAAGCGCACTGCGGCGCGTTGGCGAACAGATGTTCCGGCAGATAGCCGCGCCACAGGCTGTGCATCGAATTTTCCGGATCGCACACCGACATCGCGGCAAAGGTATCACCGTGATAGCCGCGCTTCAGCGTGAGGAATTTCTGTCGCGTTTGGTTGCGTCCCAGCCAGTATTGCAGCGCCATTTTCATCGACACTTCGACGGCGATCGAACCCGAATCGGCGAGGAACACGCACTCCAGCGCATCAGGCGTCATGGCAACCAGCTGGCGGCTCAGTTCCACCGCCGCCGGATGGGTGATGCCGCCAAACATCACATGCGACATCTGCGTTATTTGCTGCTGCAGCGCCTGATTGAGACGCGGATGGTTGTAGCCGTGTATCGCCGCCCACCACGACGACATGCCGTCCACCAGTTCACGTCCATCGGCCAACTGCAGCTGGCAGCCGTGCGCCGCCACAACCGGATAACAGGGCAGGGGATCGCGCATCGACGTGTAGGGATGCCAGATATGCTGACGGTCAAAGTTGAGGTCATCCTGAGTGAACATGTGAGTTGTAAACCATTTTAAAAAGATTTAGTTTACAATTATAACCACGTTAATCGTCGGGATGAACCCCCTTTTTCTGGAGTAAGCAATGGCAAACCGCTGGACACTGACACAAGCTCAGGCACTTTTCGATAAACCTTTCCTTGAGTTGATGTTTGAAGCGCAGCAAGTGCATCGTCAACATTTCGATCCACGCCAGGTGCAGGTCAGCACGCTGCTATCAATCAAAACCGGCGCCTGTCCGGAAGACTGTAAATACTGTCCGCAGAGCGCGCGCTACAAAACCGGGCTGGAATCGGAACGTCTGATGGAAGTGGACGCGGTGCTGGAGTCGGCGCGCAAAGCCAAAGCGGCGGGATCGAGCCGTTTCTGTATGGGCGCCGCGTGGAAAAACCCGCACGAGCGCGACATGCCTTACCTTCAGCAGATGGTGCAAGGCGTGAAAGCGATGGGCATGGAAACCTGCATGACGCTTGGCACGCTGGATGGCGACCAGGCGCAGCGCCTCGCCGAAGCGGGACTGGATTTCTACAACCACAACCTCGACACCTCGCCAGAGTTTTACGGCAACATCATCACCACGCGCAGCTATCAGGAACGTCTGGATACGCTGGATAAAGTGCGCGGCGCGGGCATCAAGGTGTGTTCCGGCGGCATTGTGGGTCTGGGTGAAACGGTGAAAGATCGTGCGGGCTTGCTGGTGCAGCTGGCGAATCTGCCGACGCCGCCCGAAAGCGTACCGATCAACATGTTGGTGAAGGTTAAAGGCACGCCGCTGGCCGATAACGACGATGTTGAACCCTTCGACTTTATTCGCACCATCGCGGTGGCGCGCATCATGATGCCCTCGTCACACGTGCGTCTTTCTGCCGGACGCGAGCAGATGAGCGAGCAAACGCAGGCAATGTGCTTTATGGCCGGCGCTAACTCGATCTTCTACGGCTGCAAACTGCTTACCACGCCAAATCCGGAAGAGGATAAGGATCTGATTCTGTTCCGCAAATTGGGCCTGAATCCGGAGCACACCGCGACAACGGCGGGTGACAATGAGCAGCAGCATCAGCTCAGTGAGCAGCTGCTGCACGCGGATACCGCGCAGTTCTACAACGCGGCTGTGTAAATGGGCTGGTCACAACGTATCGACGAGGCGCTGACGGCGCGGCGCGCCGCGGATGGCTGGCGTTTACGGCGTCGCGTTGAGCACAACAGCGTGCGGGAAATTATGCTGGAGGGGCAGCGTTACCGTCACTTCTCCAGCAACGACTATCTTGGTTTGAGCCAGCATCCGGCGGTGATTGCCGCGTGGCAGCAGGGCGCGGCCGAGACGGGTGCTGGCGCGGGCGCATCCGGGCATGTGACCGGCTACAGCCGCCACCATGCGCAGCTCGAAGCGGAGCTGGCTGACTGGCTGGGCTATTCGCGCGCGCTGCTGTTCATTTCGGGGTTTGCCGCCAATCAGGCGGTGATCCATCTGCTGGCGGAAAAGCAGGATCGCATCTTTGCCGATAAGCTGGCGCACGCTTCACTGCTGGATGCCGCCAGCCACAGCCCGGCGAGCCTGCGCCGTTTTGCCCACAATCAGCCGGAAAGCCTGGCGAAGCTGCTGGCAAAGCCGTCGGAAGGCGGCACGCTGGTGGTGACCGAAGGCGTATTCAGCATGGACGGCGACAGCGCTCCGCTAACACAGATCGCCGCAGAGACGCGGCGCGGCAACGGCTGGCTGCTGGTGGATGATGCGCACGGTATCGGCGTGACCGGCGCGCAAGGGCGCGGCAGCTGCTGGCAGCAGCAGGTCAAACCGGAACTGCTGATCGTCACCTTCGGCAAAGGGTTTGGCGTCAGCGGCGCGGCGCTGCTGTGCGATGACGCCACCGCTGATTACGTCGAGCAGTTTTCCCGCCATCTGATCTACTCCACCGCGATGCCACCGGCGCAGTGCTATGCGCTGCTGGCGGCGTTGCGGCAGATTCAACAAGGTGATGCGCTGCGCGAAAAACTGCACAGCCACATTGCGCGTTTCCGCGCCGCTGCGGCGGATTTGCCGTGGCAGCTGGTCGATTCTGCGAGCGCCATCCAGCCGCTGATCGTTGGCGAAAACAGCGCGGCTATGGCGTTGTCGCAGCGGCTGGCGCAGGCCGGCTGTTGGGTCAGTGCGATTCGGCCACCAACCGTGCCGCCGGGCACAGCTCGGCTACGCATCACACTTACCGCTGCACATCACACCGATGACATTGATCGTCTGCTGGAGGCGCTGTATGACGCTGCAGGTTAACAAACAGGCTGTGGCGCAGGCATTTGGTCGTGCGGCTGCGCATTACGAGCAGCACGCGCAGTTACAGCGGCTGAGCGGCGATGCGCTGCTGGCGCTGGCGCCCGCTGGTTTTGGTCCGCACCTGCTGGATGCCGGGTGCGGTACCGGCTGGTATAGCCGCTACTGGCGCGATCGCGGGCGTACGCTGACGGCGCTCGATCTGTCTCCCAACATGCTGCAAACCGCGCGCGATCAGCAATCGGCGCAGCACTATCTGTTGGGCGATATTGATGCGGTGCCGCTGCCGGACGCCAGCGTTGACGGCGTGTGGAGCAATCTGGCGGTGCAGTGGAGCAGCGACTTGCACACCGCGCTGCAGCAGTTTTTGCGCGTCACGCGGCCGGGCGGCACGGTGCTGTTTTCCACGCTGCTCGACGGTTCGCTGCACGAAGTGCATCACGCGTGGGCGCAGCTGGATGGTCGCCGGCACGCCAACCGTTTCCTCAGCGCTGCCCAGTTTCATGCGGCCACCGCGACGCTGCCGATCGCCGTGCAGCAGCAGGTTATTACGCTGCATTTTCCCAGCGCGCTCAGCGCTATGCGCTCGCTGAAAGGCATTGGTGCCACGCATCTGCACGGCGGACGCGGCGCCAGCGTGCTAACGCGTTCCCAACTGGCACAACTTGAGCAGCACTGGCCGCAAGATGAGGCTGGTTATCGCCTGAGTTATCACCTGATGTATGGAGTTTTAAGCAAATGACACGCTGGTTTATTACCGGAACCGATACCGAAGTGGGCAAAACCGTGGCCAGCGGCGCGCTGCTGCAGGCGGCAAGCGCCGCCGGTTTACGCACCGCAGGCTATAAGCCGGTGGCATCCGGCTGCGAAATCACGCCGCAAGGCATTCGCAACAGCGACGCGCTGGCGTTGCAGCGCTACAGCACCTTGTCGTTAAGCTACGAGCAGGTGAACCCGCTGGCGTTTGTCGAGCCGACCTCGCCGCATATCATCAGCGCGGAAGAGGGCAGGCCGATTAGCTTTGCCACGCTGTCAGCGGGCTTGCGCGCGCTGGAGCAGCATGCAGAATGGGTGTTAGTCGAAGGCGCAGGCGGGTGGTTTACGCCGCTGTCGGAGACGAAAACTTACGCCGATTGGGTGGAAGCCGAGCAGCTGCCGGTGATTCTGGTGGTGGGTGTGAAGTTAGGCTGCATCAATCATGCCATGCTCACCGCCGAAGCGGTTAAAGCGCGCGGATTACGCCTTGCGGGCTGGATTGCCAATGATATTCAGCCGCCCGGCAAACGTCATCAGGAGTATATGGCCACGCTGCGTCAGCGCATTGATGCGCCGTTCCTCGGTGAGATTCCGCACCTACGCGACCAGGCGCAGCAGGCCGAGTGCGGGCGTTATTTGACGTTGCCGCAATAAATAACCCGGGTCGCCATTCACGGCGACCTGGCTACATCTTCACCTTGCGGTCAGCCACTTATTCACCGTCAAATCATCCAGCTGCGCCACTTTGCCGTGCGCAACATTGCGTCCGCGATGCAGCAGCAGGAAATAATCGGCGACGCGGCGGACAAACGAGACGTGCTGCTCCAGCAGCAGAATGGTTAAACCATACTCACGGTTTAACCGACGAATCAGATTGCCCATCTCCTCTTCCAGCCACGGCGACATCCCTTCTGTCGGCTCATCCAGAATCACCAGCTTGGGTTGCAGCACAAGCGCACGCGCCAGGGCCAAATGTTGCTGCTGTTCCATTGGCAACTCGCCGCTGCGCTGATGGCGCAATGAATAGAGTGCCGGGAACAGGTCGAACACCATTTCCGGAATGGCACGGCTACGATCGTCCTGTGCCGCCATCAGGGCGATCAGCAGGTTATCCTCCACGCTCATTTGCGAGAAAATATGCCGTCCTTGCGGCACATAACCAATGCCGGTGCGCGCGCGCAGTTCGGCCGGTTGCAACAGTAAATCTTCCGGCGGCGCGCCATCCTCCTGCCAGGTCATCGAGCCACTGTTAATTGGCAGGCGGCCCATAATGCAGTTCACCAACGTGGTTTTGCCCATGCCGGGACTGCCCAGCACGCCGGTACAGGTGCCCGGCGGCAGATCGAGATCGACATCCCACAGAATGTGATTTTGACCGTAAAACTGATTCACCGAACGTAAACTCAGCATCTGACATACTCCTTCCAGATTATTAGCCTGAATGCTCCCGCTCTGTGTCGTCTGGCATACAGTCGTGCACGATTGATGGACACCGCTGTCGTCGGCAAGCGCCGATATGGACTCGTCACTCCATAGAGCTAACACTGCAATTCCCAGGCCAGGTTAGGAATTCAGGCGCATCTACGGCGGAAACCTGACAAATCAGCGGCTAAAAGTTGAGAAACGCTTAACAATTGCCAGCGGTGATAAACCGACTGCACTTTGACGGTGCTGACTGCTTAACGTTTCTGGTGCATTTGATCGTTCGTAAGGCAATAACCGGAGAAATAAATGGCCTTAACGCCTGACTTTTCGCCGGGCACGGGAAGGTAAAGCCGGAAAAAGGGGGGGAATGCGACACGCACGGCGGGAAAAATAAATGCGAAAAAATTTTTTTTCACGCTTAAGAATGGGCGGGAGAAAATTATACACAGCCGATGGGCTCGGGGCTGGATTCACTTATCCACCATTACTGTGGATAACCTTGTGCATTAGCGACTGAAAACCGTGTGGAAGCGAGTAAATTCGCGGACTTCCTACATTATGATGAGAAACTGGGCTTTTGAGTCAAAGTGAATTAAAACAGCAGGTTAGTTAAAATCAAGCATGCGAATTATCTGCCTTGTCATCGGACTGCAATTTAATGACACTCTATTGACAAATGTTAAAAGCATCCTCCGCCTGGGGATAACATTGCGCAACAACAACTTGCCGCCTGCCGCTTAAATTGCACTGAAGAGAATCGCCGTCAGGTGCCATTATCGTGCAAGGTTACTGTGATTATGTCCAGTATTTTTTTCTGGCAAATTCGCCATAGCAGAGTAGAATTAGCAGCCTGCCCGCCGACTTCATCTGCTGGAACCGCTAAAACATGAGCAAAGTCTTTAAACTCAACTCCGCTTTCAAGCCTTCAGGGGATCAACCTGAGGCGATTCGCCGTCTCGAAGAGGGACTGGAAGATGGACTCGCGCATCAAACGCTGTTGGGCGTGACCGGCTCAGGTAAAACCTTTACCGTGGCGAATGTGATTGCCGACCTCAACCGCCCGACGATGGTGCTGGCGCCAAATAAAACCCTGGCGGCGCAGCTCTACGGGGAGATGAAGGAGTTCTTCCCGGATAACGCGGTGGAGTTTTTCGTCTCATATTACGATTACTATCAGCCTGAAGCCTATGTGCCGAGTTCTGACACCTTTATCGAAAAAGATGCCTCGGTGAATGAGCACATTGAGCAGATGCGTCTGTCGGCGACCAAAGCGCTGCTGGAGCGCCGTGATGTCATCGTCGTGGCCTCGGTTTCGGCGATCTACGGTTTGGGCGATCCTGATCTCTACCTGAAAATGATGCTGCATCTGACGCGCGGCATGATTATTGATCAGCGCAGCATTTTGCGTCGTCTGGCGGAGCTGCAGTACAGCCGCAACGATCAGGCCTTCCAGCGCGGCACCTTCCGCGTGCGCGGCGAAGTGATTGATGTGTTCCCGGCGGAATCGGACGACATTGCGCTGCGTATTGAGCTGTTTGATGAAGAAGTTGAGCGGCTGTCGCTGTTTGATCCGCTCACCGGGCAGATTGATTCGGTGATCCCGCGCTTTACCGTCTATCCGAAAACGCACTATGTGACGCCGCGTGAGCGCATTCTTAAGGCGATGGAAGAGATCAAAGATGAGCTGGTGGTGCGCCGCAAAGTGCTGCTGGAGAACAATAAGCTGCTGGAAGAGCAGCGTATTTCCCAGCGGACGCAGTTCGATCTCGAGATGATGAACGAGTTGGGTTACTGCTCCGGCATCGAAAACTACTCGCGCTATCTCTCCGGGCGCGGACCGGGCGAGCCGCCGCCGACCTTGTTCGACTATTTACCGGCGGATGGCTTGCTGGTGGTCGACGAATCGCACGTCACCATTCCGCAGATTGGCGGCATGTATCGTGGTGACCGCGCGCGTAAAGAGACGCTGGTGGAGTACGGTTTCCGCCTGCCGTCGGCGCTGGATAACCGTCCGATGAAGTTTGAAGAGTTTGAAGCAGCCGCTCCGCAAACCATTTACGTGTCGGCCACGCCGGGCAATTACGAGCTGGAAAAATCGGGTGGCGAAGTGATCGATCAGCTGGTGCGTCCAACCGGCCTGCTGGATCCGATTCTGGAAGTACGGCCGGTGGCGACGCAGGTCGACGATTTGCTGTCGGAAATCCGCAAACGTGTTGAGATCAACGAGCGCGTGCTGGTGACTGTGCTGACCAAGCGTATGGCGGAAGATCTTACCGAATACCTGGTAGAGCACGGCGAGAAGGTGCGCTATCTGCACTCGGATATCGATACTGTGGAACGTATGGAGATCATCCGCGATTTACGTCTTGGCGAATTTGATGTGCTGGTTGGCATCAACTTGCTGCGAGAAGGTCTGGATATGCCGGAAGTGTCGCTGGTGGCGATTCTTGATGCCGATAAAGAGGGCTTCCTGCGTTCGGAGCGTTCGCTGATACAGACCATTGGTCGCGCCGCGCGTAACATCAATGGCCGGGCGATTCTCTACGCCGATAAAATCACGCCGTCGATGGAGCGCGCGATGGGCGAAACCGAGCGTCGTCGTGAGAAGCAGCAGAAATACAACGAAGAGAATGGCATTACGCCGCAAGGGCTCAACAAGAAGATCACCGATATTCTTGAGCTCGGCAAAAACGTAGTGAAAACGCGTGGTAAAGGCAAAACCGCCTCACGCACCGCAGCAGAAGCGGAAGCCAACTATATGGCGCTTACGCCGCAAGCGATGCAGAAGAAGATTCACGAGCTGGAAGGGCAGATGCAGCAGCACGCGCAGAATCTGGAGTTTGAAGAGGCTGCCAGCGTGCGCGATCAGTTGCATCAATTGCGCGAGCTGTTTATTGCGGCTTCGTGATCGTGGTATCCAGGTCGCCATGAATGACGACCCTACAGGAATTCAGCGCGGTTTTCGTAGGGTGCGCATTCATGCGCACCTGGAAATTAAACGGCCTGAATCGCATGTTCCAGCGCGATGCGCAGCAGCTGGCGGTCATGGCGATATTTGATGTCGGCGGCCTCCAGCGGTTCGCGAATAATTAAACGCTCTTCCACGCCGCGAATATCGGCGGCCGGACTCACCACCACCGCATCAATCACCCGCTTGCCAATCGCTTTCTCCATAATCGCCAACTTGTCGGCCACATTCAGGCTAGCTGCCGCTGGGCTCAGTTCGCGGCCCAGATTGCCGATAAACACCATGGTGGCAGGCGTACGGCGCAGCGCGCGCGCCATCTCTTCCATCAGCAGAATCGGCATCAGGCTGGTGTAGAAGCTGCCGGGGCCAATCAGAATCAAATCCGCTTCGCCAATCGCCTCGATGGCTTCACGGGTTGGCAACACATTCGGATGTAACATCAACTCTTGGGGCGGCTGCTTCATCTCATCAATTGCCGTTTCGCCGTACACCATATTGCCTTCGCCATCCTGCGCCACCAGATCGACCGGCTGGTCCGACATCGGGATCAGAAACGCATCGACTTTGAGCAGATTGCGGATGATGTTGATGGCTTCCAGCGGGCGCACGCTGAGATGATCAAGCGCCTTCAGCATTAGGTTGCCGAGGTTGTGTCCGGCCAGCTCGCCATTACCGGTGAAGCGATACTCAAACATCGCGGTGGCGACGCTCGGTTCGGTGATCAACTGATTGATGCAGTTACGCATATCGCCCCACGCAATGCCGCCTTCCGAGCGGCGAATGCGGCCGGTGGATCCGCCGTTATCGGTGGTGGTGACGATGCCGGTCAGGCGCGAACCTAACGGTGCCAGCGCCGACATCACGCGACCCAAACCGTGTCCGCCACCTAATGCCACTACGCGATCCAAATCTGCCAGGGTTCGATTCATGTTTCTCCTTTGTCACTGACGTCCTCGCGTTGAGGCGTAGTTGAACTGATGTGCATCAATATCTGTGGTGCATTTTACCGTATCCTGTCGCGAAAATGCGGTGAAAAAACGTTATGCATCAAGATATATAGCGAAAATCACTCATGGATGCTAACCGTTAATCGCGCTACCATTCGTTTTAACCGTGTTGTCCATAATGACAACAAACTCCCAAGCCTGGTTTCCTAAGTCGCTATAGATATGGAAGCCAGGCCGCAGCCTTGAGCTGCCAGGGTGCAGAAAGAAATGACTGCATCTCCCGACTTTGGAAAGGTGTTCAGGTGCCACAATTTACAGATGCCTATGCGCGCAGCTTTTACTATCTGCGCCTGTCGGTCACGGATGTGTGTAACTTCCGTTGTACCTACTGTTTGCCGAACGGCTATAAGCCGAACGGTACGCACAATAAAAGTTTTCTCTCGCTGGATGAGATTCGTCGCGTGACGCGTGCCTTTGCGGCGGCGGGCACGGAAAAAGTGCGCCTGACGGGCGGCGAACCCTCCATGCGGCGTGATTTCACCGACATCATCGCTGCAGTGCGTGAAAACGCCGCCATTCGCCAGATCGCGATGACCACCAACGGTTATCGCATGGCGCGTGACGTACATGCCTGGCGCGCTGCCGGTCTCACCCATATCAACGTCAGCGTCGATAGCCTCGATGCACGCCAGTTTCACGCCATTACCGGCCAGGACAAATTTGCCGAGGTGATGGCGGGAATCGACGCCGCCTTTGATGCCGGTTTCGAGAAAGTGAAAGTCAACAGCGTGCTGATGCGCGATGTGAACAGCCACAGCCTTAGCACCTTCCTTGAGTGGCTGCGCCTGCGACCGATTCAACTGCGCTTTATCGAACTGATGGAAACCGGCGAAGGCAGCGATCTGTTCCGCCGTCATCACATCTCCGGTGAAGTGATCCGCGATCAGCTGATCCTGCAAGGCTGGCAACGCCAGCCGCGCGGCCGCAGCGACGGTCCGGCGCAGGTGTTCCGTCATCCCGATTATCAGGGCGAAGTCGGCCTGATCATGCCGTACGAGAAAGATTTTTGTGCCAGCTGCAACCGCCTGCGCGTCTCGGCGCTGGGCAATCTGCATCTGTGCCTGTTTGGTGACGGCGGCGTGTCGCTGCGCGATCTGCTGGCTTCTGACGATCAGCAAGACGAGTTGCAGGCGCGCATTGCACACAGCCTTGGACAGAAAAAGCAGACGCATTTCCTGCATCAGGGCAACACCGGCATCACGCAAAATCTCTCCTTTATTGGTGGCTAAACACAGGAGTTACGGCCATGGGTAAACCTTCCGGCGAATTTGTCGCCTTAAATGTGGCGGTGATGACCGTCTCGGATAGCCGCGATGCCAGCAATGACACATCGGGCGATTATCTGCGTGAAGCGCTGGCGGAAGCCGGGCATCAGGTGGTTGATCGCGCGATTGTGCCAGATAACCGCTATCGCATTCGCGCCACGGTATCGCGCTGGATTGCCAGCGACGATGTGCAAGTGGTGATCGTTAACGGCGGCACCGGTTTCAATAGCAAAAACAGCACGCCAGAAGCGTTGCTGCCGCTGCTGGACCGCGAAATCGAAGGCTTTGGCGAGCTGTTCCGCATGATCTCCTATGAAGAGATCGGCAGCTCGACGCTGCAGTCGCGCGCGGTGGCTGGATTAGCCAATCAGACGCTGATTTTTGCCGTGCCGGGATCGACCAACGCCTGCCGCAGCGCCTGGGAGCGCATTATCGAAGATCAGCTGGATGCGCGTACGCGTCCGTGTAATTTCGTCTCACATTTGAAGAAGTTGTAAGCATGTCATCGTTAACTCATATCAATGCCGCTGGCGAAGCCCACATGGTGGATGTCTCTGGCAAAACCGAAACGGTGCGCGAAGCGCAGGCCGAAGCACTGGTGCTGATGAGCGCCGAAACGCTGCAGATGATTATTGACGGCAGCCATCATAAAGGCGACGTGTTCGCCACCGCACGCATCGCCGGTATTCAGGCGGCGAAACGCACCTGGGAACTGATTCCGCTCTGTCATCCGCTGATGCTGAGCAAAGTGGAGGTTACCTTGCTGGCGGAACCGCAGCATAATCGCGTGCGCGTCACCTCACTCTGTCGTCTCACCGGCAAAACCGGCGTTGAGATGGAAGCGCTGACGGCGGCGTCCGTTGCAGCGCTGACCATCTATGACATGTGCAAAGCGGTGCAAAAAGACATTGTCATCGACCAGCTGCGTTTGCTGACCAAAAGCGGCGGCAAATCCGGCGACTTCAAGGCGGTGAGCCATGATTAAGGTGCTGTTTTTTGCTCAGGTGCGGGAATTAACCGGCACCGCTTCACTGGATTTGCAGCCTGACTACGCCGATGTCGCCACGCTGCGCGCGGCGTTAGCAGAGAAGGGCGATCGCTGGGCGCTGGCGCTGGAATCCGGCAAGCTGCTGGCGGCGGTAAACCAAACGCTGGTGCCGATGAGTCATCCGCTGCGTGCGGGTGATGAAGTGGCCTTTTTCCCGCCGGTCACGGGAGGCTGATGATGGAAACGCGGATTCGTGTGGGTTCAGAGCCGTTCAACGTCGGCGAGGAGTACGAAAAACTCGCCGCCCATGACAGCGACGGCGCGGTCGTCACCTTCTCCGGCAAAGTGCGCAATCACAATCTCGGTGCCAGCGTGGCGGCCTTGACGCTGGAGCACTATCCCGGCATGACGGAAAAAGCGCTGGGGGAGATCGTAGAAGACGCGCGTCAGCGCTGGGCGCTGCAGCAGGTTACGGTGATCCATCGCGTTGGCGAACTGTTTCCCGGCGATGAGATCGTGTTTGTGGGCGTCAGCAGCGCGCATCGCGGCAGCGCATTCGCCGCCACCGAGTTCATCATGGATTACCTGAAAACCCGCGCGCCGTTCTGGAAGCGTGAAGCCACCGCCGCAGGCGACCGCTGGGTTGATGCCCGTGATAGCGATCATCAGGCCGCTGAGCGCTGGAGCTAGCGCGCAAAATCCTCCCGCTCCGATAGCGGCAGGCCACTGAAAACGTTAAGGTACGGTTTTTGTTGGCGTCAGGGAGCAGGATGAACACGAGCAAGATGATGAAAGGCGCAGCTTTGCTGGCTGCGCTGGTGCTGGCCGGTTGTAGCACGAAAAAAGAGCCGCAGGCGCCCGCGCGTCAGCCCGCCGATGTAAAAAGCCAAATCCAGCAGTTGTTGCCCAGCGACGTTAAACAGAAATCCGCCTGGGCCGACGATATCTATACCGCGTTCCGCGTGCAGCAAATTGATGCCAGCGTCAGCAACCTCTGCGCGGTGATTGCCGTTACCGATCAGGAGTCTAACTTCAGCGCCGATGCGGTGGTGCCGGGCTTACCGAAAATCGCCTGGGGCGAGATTGATCGCCGCGCCGCCAAAGTGCATGTGCCGGCATTTCTGGTGCGCACCGCACTGCTGATCAAATCACCGAATGGCGAAAGCTATGCCGCACGTCTGGATAAGGTGCGCAGCGAGAAAGAGCTGAGCGCCATTTTTGATGATTTCATCGATATGGTGCCGATGGGGCAAAAGCTGTTTGGCAACCTCAACCCAATTCATACCGGCGGGCCGATGCAGGTCAGCATTGCGTTTGCGGAAGCGCACGCCAAAGGCTATCCGTATGCGGTTGACGGCTCGATTCGTCGTGAAGTCTTCACTCGTCGCGGTGGTATCTACTTCGGCACGCTGCATCTGCTTGGCTACCCGGCCGATTACAGCCAGCCGCTGTATCGCTTCGCCGACTTCAACGCCGGTTGGTACGCCAGCCGCAACGCCGCATTTCAGGCGGCCATCGCGCGCGCCAGCGGCATCAAGCTGGCACTGGATGGCGACCTGATCGTCTATGGCAGCGATCAGGCCGGTTCTACCGAACTGGCGGTGCGCAGCCTGAGCAAGCAGCTGGATATGAGCAATCGCGAAATCCGCCGCGATCTGGAGAAGGGCGACAGCGAAGATTTTGCTAACAGCACGCTGTGGAAGCAGACCTTTATCCTCGCCGATAAGATGGCCGGAAAACGTCTGCCGCGCGAAATGCTGCCGGGCATCAAGCTGGAGAGCCCGAAAATCACCCGCAATCTCACTACCGCGTGGTTTGCTCAGCGCGTAAATGGCCGCTATCAACAGTGCTTGACGCGCCGTTGACGCAAACGGGTGTACACTCCACACTTACAGAGTTTGTTAACGTAACCGCTAATGAGGCGCTTCATGGATCGATATCCACGTAATGATTCAATCGTGCAGCAGGCATCCACCTCGCTGCAGACCTACATGGCGCAGGTGTATGGCTGGATGACCTGCGGCTTGCTGCTCACCGCGTTTGTTTCGTGGTTTGCTGCCCGCACACCTGCAGTAATGGAACTGGTGTTTGCTAACCGCATCACTTTCTTTGGCTTGATCATCGCGCAGTTAGCGCTGGTGTTTGTGTTGTCTGGCATGGTGCATCGCCTGAGCGGCGCGGTCGCCACCGCACTGTTTATGCTCTATTCGGCGCTAACCGGATTAACCATGGCGAGTATTTTCCTCGTTTACACCTACTCATCCATCGCCAGCACCTTCTTCGTGACGGCCGGGATGTTCGGTGCCATGAGCTTCTACGGTTACACCACTAAGCGCGACCTGAGCCGTTTTGGCAGCCTGCTGTTTATGGCGCTGATCGGTATTTTGCTGGCGTCACTGGTGAATTTCTGGCTGAAAAGTCCGGCGCTGATGTGGGCGATTACCTATATCGGCGTGGTGGTGTTTGTTGGCTTAACCGCCTATGACACGCAGAGGCTGAAGGCGATTGGCGAGAATATCAACGTCAATGACAAAGAGAACCTGCGTCGCGCCTCAATCATGGGTGCGTTAACGCTGTATCTCGACTTCATCAACCTGTTCCTGATGCTGCTGCGCATCTTCGGCAACCGCCGCTAAATCCCGCACCAGACTGTCCCCTTTCCCGCCGGCGGGAGAGGGGAACTCCGCACAAACTCACCGCGATACCGATTTCTCCATCTTCTGCTCATTCTTCTGCCGTAAATGCTTCGCGCGGCTCTCCAGCCACAAATAGAGCACCAGCGCCACCAACAGCGGCAGAATAAAATAGAGCACGCGGTAAGCCAGCAGCGCTGCAATAATGGTGCCGTGCGAGGCGTGTTGCCCACTGAGCAGCGCCAAAAATACCGCTTCCAGCACGCCAATCCCGGCCGGGATGTGAATGATCACACCGGCGATACTGCTGATCAGCAACACGCCTAACACAATCGGATAATCCACCTGACGCGCCAGCAGTAGCCAGATAATCATGCCCATCACCATCCAGTTGGCGCAGGAGACCGCAAACTGGAACAGCGCCATGCGCAGCGAAGGCAGCTGCAGATGCTGGCCTTTAACCGTCCAGCGGCGCTTCTTCGCGAAGGCGCAAGCCCACAAGTAGACCGCAACCATCACCAGCAGCACCGCGCCAATGATGCGCAGCGTGGTTTCACCAATGAACCAACCGGAGGGAATCGGCACCATGCCCGCCGCAAACACCACGCCGGCCAGCAGAATATAGCCTAGCCAGTTGGTGGCGATGCTCAGCGAGAAAATGCGCGTAATGGTATTGCCCGGCAAACCGAGTCTTGAGTAGAGCCGATAGCGCATCGCCACGCCGCCTACCCAGGTGCTGAGCGTCAGGTTGAAGGCATAACAGATAAACGACACCAGCATCACCTGGCGCTTCGCCAGCTTATGGCCGCAGTACGCACGTCCAATCAGGTCGTATAATCCGTAGGTCAGATAACTCACCACCACCAGCGCGGCAGCGCTCAGCACCACATAGCGGTTGTAGCCGACGATCACCGTATAAACATCTTCCCAGTTCACCTTGCGTGCATACACCACCAGCAGCACGATCACCGCGATAAAAAACAGCCAGGTGAGGATTTTCTTCGCCAGTTGCCAGCGCGGATTCTTTTTCGACATTAGGGTTTCGCTCCTGGATTATCGGCTTCAACCCGATCCTGAGTTTCCATTTCAGGCTGCACCGGCGGCGCAACCTGCGACAAGCGCGGCGTATGCGCAGGCAACCAACCGGCGATGGCCGGGAAGTGGCGTAAAAAGTGGAACACAATCACGCCTTTGGTGAGCTGCCACCAGTTGCGCGGCGGCAGCTTGTCATCCTCCACGCGCACGCAGTCCTGCTGAATCAGCAGTTCCAGATTGTCGCGCAGCGTCTGGTTGAAAGCGCGATCGTGCACCATCAAATTGGCTTCCAGATTGAGGGATAAACTCAGCGGATCGAGGTTGCTGGAGCCGACGGTGGACCATTGCTGATCTTGCACCGCAATTTTGCCGTGCAGCGGGCGGCGGCAATATTCATACACTTCCACGCCGCCATCGACCAAATAGTTGTACAGCAGCTCAGCACCGACTTTGACGATCGGCATATCGGGTTCGCCCTGCACAATCAACCTGACGCGCACGCCGCGTTGAGCCGCGCTGCGCATCTCACGCAGCAGACGATAGCCGGGGAAGAAGTAAGCGTTGGCGATGATCACATCCTTCTTGGCCTTGCGCAGCATGGCGAGATAGTGCTGCTCAATGTCGTCGCGGTGTTCGTCGTTATCGCGATAGACAAACAGCACCTGCGCTTCACCGGGCGTGGCGTTGACCGCCGGGCGATGGGAACGCGCGCCCCACCATCGCCGCGTGTGCTGTTCGCTGCCCATCTCTTGCCGCACGTATTGGGCGATATCCAGCACCACCGGACCTTTCACCTCCACCGCATAATCCTGTTTGGATTGCGCGCCGAAATCGGTGTTGTGTTCGGCAGAAAAGTTGATGCCGCCGACAAAGGCGATCTCTTCATCGATCACCACGATTTTGCGGTGCAGGCGGCGGAACACATTGGTGCGCATACCGAGCACCAGCGGACGCGGATCGTAATAGATAAAACGCACGCCGGCGGCGGTCAGGCTATCAACAAATCGGTCGGAGAGATCCGGCGAGCCGTAGCCATCGACCATCACCTCGACTTTTACTCCGCGCTGCGCCGCCTTGAGCAACTGTTCGTGCAGATCGGTGCCGACTTCATCCTCAAACAGGATGAAGGTTTCCAGCAGCAGCGTGCGCTCGGCGCGTTGGATCGCGCCTGATACGCGCGGGAAAAACTGGTCACCATTTTCTAACAGACGGAGCTGATTACCGTCGCGCCAATTGAAACTCATAGGAAAATCTCCACCGCTAACGGCGCATGATCGGACAGGTGAGACCAGGGTTTAACCGGCAGCGCCCACGGCTTACTCACCGTGGCGTTGCGAATGTAGATACGATCAAGCCGTAACAGCGGAAAACGCGCCGGGAAGGTGCGGGCAGGGCGGCCGGTTTTGATGCTGAACACTTCCTCTAAGCCCACCGCGCGCTTGAGAAAGCGATTGGCGCTGACCTGCCAGTCATTGAAATCACCGGCCACCACCAAAGGCGCATCGGGCGGCAGCGTATCGATGAAGTCGCACATCATCTTCATCTGCGCCTGACGATGTTTCTCTTTCAGACCGAGATGCACGCAGAACACATGCAGCGGCTCCGCCCGATCCGGCAGGCGGATTTGGCAGTGCAACATGCCGCGCTTTTCACTTCCGGCGACGGAAATATCGCGGTTTTCATATTCAACGATGGGAAATCGTGACAATATCGCGTTCCCGTGATGTCCCTCGGGATAAACGGCGTTGCGGCCATAGGCGAAATCGTCCCACATGGTATCGGCCAGAAACTCGTAATGTGAGGTTTCCGGCCAGTTTTCGATATGCAGCGAATGGATGGCGTGGGTGCCCATCACCTCTTGCAGGAAGACGATATCCGCCGATGTGGCGCGAACAGCGTCGCGCAATTCCGGCAGGATAAAGCGGCGATTAAAGCTGGTGAACCCCTTGTGGGTATTGATCGTCAGGACTTTAAATGAAAATCCTTGCGTATTTTGTGGCATACTTCGACGCGCTCCTTTTCATCATCAACAGCACAAAGTGTAGTCTTTGTCACAAATGGGTGGTGTTAAGGGCAGAAAATTAGGGCGTAATCCGAAATTTGCTTTACATTGAGGACGTTCGTCTGGCCTCCAGCCAGATACACTTGGGCGACCTGTTGGGTCTGCCAGGAGAAGAGAATGAAATGGTCTAATCGTGTTCAGATTGTTACCGGACAAACCTGTTTGCACATTGCAATGCACCTGCTGGTGATTGCCGCACTGGTTTGGGGCTGGAAACATAGGGCGCTGGTTGAAGTGAGCAGTACCCTGGTGGCAGCTTATGCGGTGGTATTCATTACCATGCTGGTCATGCAGCGTAGTGCCCGTTTACGTAGAATGGGTGATTCCCTCGAAGAGGTGACCACCACTTACTACTTTGGCGCAGCGATGTTAACGCTGTTCCTGATCTCCCGCTTTATCCACAACAACCTGCTGATTGGTATCCTCGGCGTGGTGATGTTGGTGGGACCGGCGCTGGTTTCACTGCTGGCGAAAGAGCCGGTCCAGCGCATCGAGAAGAAGCGCAGTTGATCGATTAGGGACCGCAACCCTGCGGACCTGACAAAAAGGAGCCGAATGCGGCTCCTTTTTTTATGGATGCTGTACGCGCGGAAAGCTGCTAAACTCGCGCCCTTACGCATGGTAGTTTGTGCCCTTTTCACACGTGAGCCCCGCGCTTGCGTCATATCCCTCCTGAAAACTACATCGCCTACGGCGGTCAGGACGGTTCGGAGTAATACACCTGCATGTCATTTGACTCTCTCGGCTTAAGTGCCGATATTTTGCGTGCGGTAGCAGAACAAGGCTACCAAGAGCCGACGCCAATTCAGCGTCAGGCAATTCCTGTGGTGCTGGCTGGTCGTGACCTGCTGGCGAGCGCCCAAACCGGCACCGGTAAAACCGCCGGCTTTACGCTGCCGTTGCTGCAGCGTCTGACTGCAAAACCGTCTACGGCGCGTGGCCGCCGTCCGGTGCGTGCGTTGATCCTGACCCCGACCCGCGAACTGGCGGCTCAGGTTGGCGAGAACGTGCGTGAGTACAGCCAATATCTGGATATCCGTTCGCTGGTGGTATTCGGCGGCGTGAGCATCAACCCGCAGATGATGAAACTGCGCGGCGGCGTTGACGTGCTGGTGGCAACACCGGGCCGTCTGCTTGATCTGGCACACCAGAACGCGGTTGATCTGTCACAGGTTGAAATCCTCGTGCTGGATGAAGCGGATCGTATGCTCGATATGGGCTTCATCCATGACATCCGTCGCGTGCTGGCGCGTCTGCCTGCTAAGCGTCAGAACCTGCTGTTCTCTGCCACTTTCTCTGATGAGATCAAAACGCTGGCGGAAAAACTGCTTACCAACCCAGAACAGGTGGAAGTTGCGCGTCGTAACACCGCCTCTGAGCAGGTTTCACAGCAAGTGCATTTCGTGGATAAGAAGCGCAAGCGGGAACTGCTGTCGCTGATGATTGGTCGTGATAACTGGCAGCAAGTGCTGGTGTTTACCCGTACTAAACACGGCGCCAATCATCTGGCTGAGCAGCTGAACAAAGACGGCATCACCGCCGCCGCGATCCACGGCAACAAGAGCCAGGGCGCGCGTACCCGTGCATTAGCTGACTTCAAATCTGGCGGCATTCGCGTACTGGTCGCGACCGATATCGCGGCGCGTGGTCTGGATATCGAAGAGCTGCCACACGTGGTGAACTACGAGCTGCCAAACGTGGCGGAAGATTACGTGCACCGTATCGGTCGTACCGGCCGTGCGGCTGCTACCGGCGCGGCACTGTCGCTGGTGTGTGTTGATGAACACAAACTGCTGCGTGATATTGAGCGTCTGCTGAAGCGTGAAATCCCGCGCATCGAGCTGCCTGGTTTCGAAGTCGATCCCAGCATCAAAGCCGAGCCAATCCAGAACGGTCGTCAGCAGCAGGGCGGCGGTCGCGGTCAAGGTGGACGTGGTCAAGGCCAGGGTCGCGGTCAGGGCGGCAACGTTTCTCGCCCGCACAGCGGCAATGCGCCACGTCCGCAGGGTGAAGCGCGTTCCGCGCGTCGTCCTGCGCAGGGCGCAAGCCAGGCTGCGCCAGCCGCCAACAGCGGTCGTCGTCGTCCGGCACCAAAGAAAACCGGGAACGCCTAACGTCATGAGGGTGTTGCTGGCGCCGATGGAGGGCGTGCTTGATTCGCTGGTGCGTGAGCTGCTCTCCGGGGTGAATGATTATGACTTGTGCGTGACCGAGTTTTTGCGCGTGGTCGATCAGCTACTGCCGGTAAAATCCTTCTATCGTTTGTGTCCTGAGCTGCATAATCACAGCCGCACGCCGTCAGGCACGCGCGTTCGCATGCAGCTGCTCGGGCAATACCCCGAGTGGCTGGCCGAGAACGCCGCGCGCGCGGTGGAACTTGGTTCCTGGGGCGTTGATCTCAACTGCGGCTGTCCGTCAAAGCTGGTCAACGGCAGCGGCGGCGGTGCCACCTTGCTGAAAGATCCCGAACTGATCTATCGCGGCGCGAAAGCGATGCGTGAAGCGGTGCCGGATCATCTGCCGGTGACGGTGAAAGTGCGGTTGGGCTGGGATTCTGGCGATCGTCGTTTTGAGATTGCCGATGCGGTGCAGCAAGCCGGTGCCAGCGAGCTGGTGGTGCATGGTCGTACTAAAGAAGACGGTTATCGCGCCGAAAGCATTAACTGGCAGGCGATTGGCGAAATCCGCCAGCGTCTGCGCATTCCGGTGATCGCCAACGGTGAGATCTGGAACTGGCAGGACGCGCAGGATTGTATGCGCATTACCGGCTGCGATGCGGTGATGATTGGGCGCGGTGCGCTCAACGTGCCGAATCTGGCGCGCGTGGTGAAGTACAACGAAGCGCCGATGGCGTGGCCCGACGTGGTTGCCTTGTTGCTGAAGTACACTCAGCTGGAAAAGCAGGGCGATACCGGCATGTATCACGTGGCGCGCATCAAGCAGTGGCTTGGCTACCTGCGCAAGGCGTATCACCAAGCCGACGGCTTGTTCAGCGAAGTGCGCACCTTGCGCGTTTCCGCCGAAATCGCTGATGCAATTGACCGACATGCCACACGTATCATCGCTTAATCACCAATACGCACATTTCGTAGCAGCGCGATTTATTGCGCCATGTTAAAGACCGGATGTGTGCTCATTATTTCCTCCAATCTGTTAGTACTTTATAACTAAAAAAGTCGCGATCTCTTAGCAGGCTAAGGTTATAGTTATTGTCCATTTTCATCACCGTTCCCGACGCCACTTTCCATGTCTGACGCCGCTGTACTGAGTAACGCTCAGTTAAATAAACGTATTCTCTCCGTCATTGTTTTCACCTTCTTTTGCTACCTTTCGGTGGGGTTGCCGCTCGCGGTGCTGCCGGGATTCGTGCATAACCAGCTTGGATTCAGCTCGTTCATCGCGGGATTAATCATCAGCCTGCAATATTTCGCTACGCTATTAAGCCGCCCGCACTCCGGTCGTCTGGCGGATCGCTTTGGTCCGAAGCGCGTGGTGATGATGGGATTGGTGTTCTGCGGCATGAGCGGCGTGTTATCGATTATCGCCGCGCTGTGCAGCGACATGCCGCTGCTGAGCCTGGCGCTGCTGGCGGCGGGGCGCTTGTTCCTCGGCGTAGGTGAAAGCTTCAGTAGCACCGGATCGACGCTGTGGGGCATGAACATTGTCGGTCCGCTGCAAACCGCGCGGGTAATCTCATGGAACGGCGTAGCCACCTATTTCGCCATGGCGATTGGTGCACCGCTCGGCGTGCTGCTGAATCAGTGGTTTGGCATCAGCGGCTTTGCTGGTTTGGTGGCGATCATGGGCGTTGCCGGATTCTGGATGGCGAGTCGCAAAGCGGGCGTCAGCGTCTCCGCCGGCGTGCGCATTCCGTTTCATCGCGTGGTCAGCCGCGTGTGGATGTTTGGCCTGGCGCTTGGCTTTGGCACCATCGGTTTCGGCGTAATTTCCACCTTTATCACGCTCTATTTCGCCAGCCGCGACTGGAGCGGTGCGGCGTTCGCGCTGACGCTGTTCAGCCTCGGCTTTGTGATTGTGCGTCTCGGTTTTGGTCGCTACATCACGCGTTTCGGTGGCCTGAAAGTGTCGCTGGTGTCATTTGTGCTGGAGTGTGCCGGACTGCTGCTGATTTGGCAGGCCGACAGCATCTGGCTGGTGGATTTGGGCGCGTTTCTCACCGGCGGCGGTTTCTCGCTGGTGTTCCCGGCGCTGGGCGTGGAAGCGGTGAAGCGCGTACAGCAGCAGGATCAGGGTTCGGCGCTCGGCACTTATTCGGCGTTTCTCGATTTAGGCCTGGGATTAACCGGTCCGGTGGCGGGCTTGCTGATTGGGCATTGGGGCATGCAATCGGTCTATCTGGCGGCGGCGCTGATGGTGCTGGGCGCATTTGCCATCACGCTGCGTCTGCACCAGCAACACGGCCGCCAGACGGCTGCGCAAGCGCTGAGCGAATAACGCTTCACCGGCAAACCCCCGTGCGCCGCCGTTGTTTACCGCAGTTAAAAGTGGATAAACAGGGCGTAAAGCAACCCCGAAAGTAACACGGATACCGGCAGCGTCAGCACCCACGCCATCGCCAGATTGCGGATGGTGGCGAGTTGCAGACCTGAACGATTAGCGGCCATCGTACCGGCGACGCCGGATGAGAGCACATGGGTAGTAGAAACCGGCAGGCCAAACGCGTCGGCCGCGCCGATGGTCGCCATCGCTACCAGCTCAGCGCTGGCACCTTGCGCGTAGGTCAGATGGGTTTTACCGATGCGTTCGCCCACCGTCACCACAATGCGACGCCAGCCAACCAGGGTGCCGAGACCCAGCGCTATCGCCACCACCACTTTCACCCACATCGGGATAAAGCGCGTGGCGGCATCCAGCTCTTTCTTCAGCGCCGCCAGGTTGCGCGCGGTCTCTTCCGGCAGCGCTACTTTGGCGCTTTGCAGATGCTTAATGGTTTCGGAGGCCAGATACATGTCGTTTCGCGTGTTGGTCACCGCCTGCGCCGGGATATTTTCCACCGCGCCGTAGCGACGAATCTGGTCGCCGATATCGCCCAGCATCATGCCGAGCGCCGATAACACTTGTGGACGATTCTGGCTGGTACGCACGAATTCGGTCAGCACCTCGCGCTGCGCGGGCATGGCGGCGGGCGCCGGTTGCAGCGTCAGCAGCTGCTGTTCCGTCACCTGAGTCAAGGCGGCGACGCGCGGAATCTGCTCCGGCGGCAGCGAGCGGTTCAACGCGTAGGCAATCGGCATGGTGCCGACCAGAATCAGCATGATTAGGCCCATGCCTTTCTGCCCGTCATTCGAGCCGTGCGCGAAAGAGACGCCGGTGCAGGTGAGGATCAGCAAGCCGCGAATCCACACCGGCGGCGGCTGGTTGCCCTTCGGCGCTTCATACAGCTGGCGATTGCGGATAAAGGCTTTCATCGCCAGCAGCAGCAGTGCGGCGCAGACGAAGCCGACAATCGGCGACAGCAGCAGCGCATACCCGACTTTAATTGCCTGATCCCAATCCACGCCGCTGGTGCCGCTGCGGCCATGCAGCAAGGCGTTCGCCACGCCAACGCCGATAATCGAACCGATCAGCGTATGCGAAGAGGAGGCCGGTAAACCAAAATACCAGGTGCCGAGGTTCCAGATAATCGCCGAGAACAGCAGCGCATAGACCATGGCAAAGCCGTGGCCGCTGCCCGCTTGCAGAATTAACTCCACCGGCAGCAGCGAGATGATGCCGAACGCCACCACGCCGCTGGAGAGCAGCACGCCCAAAAAGTTACAGAAACCGGACCACATCACCGCCACGCCCGGCGACAGTGAATGGGTGTAGATCACCGTGGCGACGGCGTTGGCGGTATCGTGGAAACCGTTCACAAATTCAAAACCGAGCGCAATGATCAGCGCCACGCCGAGCAGCAGGAACGGTATGTAGCTGGTGACCGGCGCACCGGTCTCTTCAACGTCATTAAACAGGTTGATGCCGGCATACAGCAGGCCAGCGATCAGCAACAGTACAAAGATCAGACGTGAGGCAGGGCCGTTGCCGCGGTTAAGGTTCGGGCGTCCGCTGTGGGACGAGGAGGTCGATGCAGGTAAACTGTTTTCAGCCATAAAACACCTCAGTGTTAAATCACGATGCTCGAACGGCACCCGTTAATGGCAGTGTGATACGTGGTTTGTATGACAGAATGATGATGGCGCACGCCCGGTGTCATCTTGCTGCAACATCCCTGTCGCACGCTGTGGATCTGACCGCTCGGGAATGACCTGCTAATGCTCCAGCCCGTACTACCGCTCGCCTCGCTGCCGGACTTCAATAACGACGTCGCCGGACTGATTCATGGTTATCTGTTTACGCCCGCGTCGCTGCCACAGCGGCTCAATGCACGCGAAGCGGCCCAGCTATCGCAGCAGCAGCTGCCGGAGTCGACCTTTATCTGGCTGCACATCAACCTTAATCACGCGCGTGCTGAACGCTGGGTTCATGACCACTTTGGCGTAGACCACGATTTTTTCGACGAGATACATTCTGCTT
The DNA here is from genome assembly GCF_019795975.1 of Pantoea sp. DY-17. Lineage (NCBI taxonomy): Bacteria > Pseudomonadati > Pseudomonadota > Gammaproteobacteria > Enterobacterales > Erwiniaceae > Pantoea > Pantoea sp. DY-17. Next base: position 411,469 of record NZ_JAIMIG010000001.1, read on the forward strand.
CGCCGCGCACCCGTTTAGCCCAGCAAAACGATGCGCTGCTGGCGGTACTCAATGACGTCACCTTCAGTAAAGAGGAGCGCAGCACGCAGAACGCCACGTTGTGGATGTGGTGCTGCCCGCGTGTGGTGGTCACCGCGCGTTTTCGCCCGGTTGGCATGATCGAACGCATGCATCAGCAGATGAATGAACTGAAGTTCGCCGAGCCGGATGCGATGCTGCTGTGGCTGCTTGGCGAGCAGGAAGCGCAGCTGGAGCAAGTGGTGCGGCGTTCCAGTCAGGCGGTGGATGCGATTGAAGAGCGCTTGCTGAGTGCGGCGATTAAAACCAATCGCCGTGAGCTGGGACAACTGCGTCGTATGCTGCTGCGCGTGCAGCGTTTGCTGGCACCGGAACCGGCGGCGCTGTTCCGCTTGCTGAATCGTCCGCCCAAATGGCTAAAGCGTGAACCCCTGGGCGAGCTGCGAATTTTCACCGAAGAGTTCAGCGTGGCGCTGAATGATTTGACGAGTTTGATGGAGCGGATTCGTTTGCTGCAGGAAGAGATTGCCGCACGATTGATGGAGCAGAGCAACCGCACGCTGTTTTTGCTGACGGTGATCACCGTGCTGGCGCTGCCGATCAATATCGTGGCGGGATTTTTTGGCATGAACGTGGGCGGGATTCCGCTGGCGAATAATCCGCACGGCTTTTTGCTGCTGGTGTTAGTAGTACTGGCGTTTACCCTGGTGGCGGGTTGGCTGGCGTTTCGACGACCGCGTGATTGATTGACGTTGCGCGATGAATCGCGCCGCTACGGTAGGTGCATGTATCTGTAGCGGCGCAATTTATTGCGCTTCTTAACTCGCGATTACAGGCTGGTGGCCGGCTGCGCTGCTGGCGCTGCGCCGTTGATACCTTGCGGCGTCATTGGCTCTTCTTTCGGCAATGCATCAGAAGACTCCTGAACTGGCACCGGTGCTGGCTGCACTTCGCCAGCTGGACCGTTGATTTTGATCGGCATACCGTTACGCGCCTGGATAGCGTTGTTGACCGCATCCTGGTTGGTGCTGGCATCGGCAATCACTTTGGTCACAGCGGAAGTCAGGTTGATCGGCACCACTTCGCGTGAATTGAACTGCTCTTCGGTGGTCGACAGCGGATTGTGTACTTCCACGTAGCGCGAACCATCTGGCTCAACGGTGGCTTTCACCGGCTGATCGATGAACTGTACGCGCGTACCAACCGGCACGTTGTCGAACAGCCATTTGATGTCGTCAGCACGCAGACGCACACAGCCGTGGCTAACGCGCAGGCCGATACCGAAGTTGGCGTTAGTGCCGTGAATCGCATACAGGCGGCCGATATAGAGCGCGTGCAGGCCCATCGGGTTATCCGGACCCGCTGGGAACACCGCAGGAATGCTCTCGCCGCGTGCCGCATATTCTGCGTGCATCGCTTTGGTTGGCGTCCAGGTTGGGCCATCTTTCTTACGCTCAACCTTGGTCGTCCAGTTGACCGGCGTATCTTTACCCAGCTCGCCGATACCGATTGGCAGCACGACCACGGTCTTGGTGCCTTTCGGGTAGTAGTAAAGACGCATCTCAGCGCTGTTGATCACGATGCCTTCACGCGGCGCGTCAGGCAGAATCAGCTGCTGTGGGATGATCATTTTAGTGCCAGCTTTTGGCAGATAAACGTCAACGCCCGGATTGGCTTCCAGCATATTGCTGAGGCCCATCTGATACTGTGCAGCAAAGGCTTCCAGCGGAAGTTTGCTGTCATCAGGGACAGTGATTTCAATGTTTTCGCCGATCAGACGGCTGTTAGCCGGCGGCAGCGGATAGACTACTGCAAATGCCGACTGGCTGAACGCCGCCAGTGCGAGGGCGAGTGAAGCGAACGCGCGAATGCTCATTTTCATGTTTTTCAAGTCGTTATGGCCATGTTTCAGGCTTGTCAGTGTGTCGAATCCATCGTGGTCAGTATGACCCGCTGCGCATTATATGTGCATTGGCGCATTGATGGAAATCAGGATTTTTACTGGCTGCATATACTTTACGCAATTCCTTGTCTTTACCCGACAATTCCCTTCGATCCGCAGCCCAAAATGTGAATTTTCACGGCTGCCACAGCGTCACTTCATTACTCAGTTTGCGATTGAGGAAAAAAGCGGCACTGATTAACGCCAGATGCGTCAACGCCTGCGGCATGTTACCCAACGCTTCGCCGTGTGAAGTGAACTCTTCGGCGTACAAACCAAGCGGATTGGCGTAACTCAGCAGCTTTTCAAATTCAAAATGCGCCTCATGTACGCGACCGGCTCGCGCCAGACACTCCACATACCAGAATGAGCAGGCACCGAAAGATCCTTCTCCGCCGGTTAAAGCATCGGCAGGCGTCTCGTGAATGTTATAGCGTCGGACTAAACCGTCGCTCACCAGATGCGTTTTAATCGCGTCCAGCGTCGAAATCCAGTCGGGATCGGTGGAGCTGACAAAGCGCACCAGCGGCATCAGCAGCATCGAAGCATCCAGGAAATTACCGCCGCGCGTCGCGGTAAAATGGCCCAGCTCCGGGTTCCAGAAGTTCTGCCAGATATCGTCGCGGATCTCGCTGCGCACCTTATCCCAGCGGTCGTACGGCATCGGCAGCGAACGTTTCAGGCCAAGGCGCAGTGCGCGATCGAGCGCGACCCAACACATCAGGCGTGAATGCAGGAAATGTTCCGGCTCGCCGCGCATTTCCCAGATCCCGGCATCGGGCTGATTCCAGTTCACGCAGACGTAATCGATCATATCGGACACATACTTCCAGCCGCGATGCGAAATTGCCTCGCCATATTTATTGGCGAGATAGATGGCATCCATCAACTCGCCGTAAATATCGAGCTGCGTCTGACGCCAGGCATCATTGCCGATGCGCACTGGACGTGAATTGGCGTAGCCGGAAAGATTGAGCAACTCGGTTTCGTGCAGTTCGGTGCCGCTGTCGAGGCGATACATCACTTGCAGATGCGGCGTGTCGTCGTGGCTGTGCTCGACGCAGCGGCCGACCCATTTGGTAAAGTCGCGCGCTTCTTCGGTGTAGCCGAGGCGCATCAGCGCGTACATGCTGAATGAGGCATCGCGGATCCACGAGGCGCGATAATCCCAGTTGCGCTCGCCGCCCAACTCTTCGGGTAAGCCGAAGGTGGCGGCGGCGGCGATGGAACCGTGCTGATGCGAAGTGAGTAACTTCAGCGCCAGCGCCGAACGCGTCACCATCTCCTGCCAGCGGCCGCGATAGGAACTGTGGCTGCTCCAGCGTCGCCAGTACTCCAGCGTGTCATGGAAACAGTGCTCGGTGGCGATGGTGGCCACGTTAGGATCGTCATCGTTACCAAAGACAAACTCAGCGGTTTCCCCGGCTTTCAGGGTAAATTCCGCTACCGCGCTGTGGTTCTCGCGCGTCATCACCACCGAAGCGCTGAGGCGCAACGCCGGTTGTCCCGACGCAAGGAAGGCGATACCGCCGGGCCGCAGTTCGGTGGTGGTTTCGGCGCGCGCGTAGTCGTGGCGTGGCGCACACAGCAGATGAAAAGTGGCGGTGCCGCGTACCATCTTTACGCGGCGCACGATACGCGGCACTTTGCTCTGCTCATCGCAGATCGGCATGTAATCGGTGATCTCTGCCACGCCCGCGTCATCCAGCCAGCGGGTTTGCAGAATATTGGTATCCGGTAAATAGAGCTGTTGCTGGCGGGCATTTTTCCAGTCCGGCGCGAGGGAGAACAGGCCGGCCTCATCGCTGTCCAGTAGCGCGGCGAAAACCGACGGGCTATCGAGCGCCGGCCAGCAGAGATAATCGATGGTGCCATCGTTAGCAATCAGTGCGCAGGTGCGTAAATCACCAATCACGCCATGGTCGTCTATTCTGCGTTTAATCTCGCTCATCGTGCCCCCTTTGCCGTAGGTAATTGTTAACTATAGACGAAACGGCAGATTCGGCGGCCCCGAGGCACAGAAGGATAACTTCTATACTGTAAAGACACCCTCAATCAGGAGAATGTTATGAGCTTAGGAAAACAGAAAGTCGCTGTGGTTACCGGATCCAGTTCAGGCATTGGTCGCAGCTGTGCGGTGATGCTGGCCGAAGCGGGTTATACGCTGGGCATCACCTGGAGTTCGGATGAAGAGGGCGCCCAGGAAACCGCGCGTATGGTGGAGAGCCGTGGACAGCAGGCGCAGGTGCGGCAGGTTGATCTCTCCGATCCGCAAGCCGGCGCACAGCAACTGACGCAGCTGATCAACTCGCTGGGGCGCATTGACGTATTGGTGTGTAATGCCGGCGTGATGACCAAAGCCGACTTTCTCGATGTCACCTTTGAGGATTGGCGCAAAGTGTTCAACGTGGATGTAGATGGCGCGTTTCTTTGCGGGCAGATTGCCGCGCGCCATATGGTTGATCAGGGCGACGGCGGACGCATCATCAACATTACGTCGGTGCATGAACACACGCCGCTGCCGGATGCCTCCGCCTATACCGCTGCCAAACATGCGCTCGGCGGCTTGACCAAATCGATGGCGCTGAGTCTCTTACCGCACCACATTCTGGTGAACGCGGTCGCACCGGGCGCAATTGCCACGGCGATGAACGATATGAAAGATGACCAGCAAGGACGACGTATGCCGGAAATCCCGATTGGGCGTCCCGGCGATACGCGTGAAGTGGCGAGTTTAGTGGCGTGGCTCTGTTCGGAGTGGGCAACTTATACCACCGGACAATCGTTTATTGTCGACGGTGGTTTTATGTTGGCCAATCCGCAGTTTAAGGGGTACCACTCGTAATCAACCGGCGCGGCGGTGATTCCAGTGGCGAATGATGTAACGCAAGACGATGCCAAAAATCACCGCCGCCGCCAGCCACAACAGCGGCTTGAGGTGCTGATCGATCTTGTGCAGCCACGGCGCGACAATCTGTCCGGCAAAGTAGCCAAGCGAGACAAAGATCAGCGCCCACAGCGCCGCACCAATCACGTTCAGAATGAAGAAACGCAGCGGCTTGAGGCGGCTGGTGCCAATAATGATCGGCCCGACAATGCGGAAGCCGTACATAAAGCGCACGCCAATCACGAACAGGCTCGGGTGTTTTTGAATCAGCCGCTTAGCCTTGCCAATTGTTTCCTGATGTTTACTGAAACGGCGCAAAATGCGCGTGCCATAACGGCGTCCCAGCCAGAACAGCAACTGATCGCCAATAATGCCGCCGATCATCGCCGCCAGCACCACGCCGCTGAAGTGCAATAAGCCTTCATGCGCCGCCACACCGCCCAACAACGTGAACGTTTCCCCTTCGGCAATACAACCAATCAGCAGCGCCAGATAACCGTATTGGGTGATTAATCCATTGATATCGAGATGCAAATTATCCTCCCTGCAAAGTGTGAAATCGCTATTAGTGTATACCAGCGGCTTAATTTGTGTGGTGCCCCGCAAAAACGGCGACGACGATTATACTTGAGCTAACGCTGCCTCCGTTGATCAGGCCGTTGGCTGTAAGGGCAGCCCATCGCAGCAAAGGAGTAAATGTATGAATCATGTCTGGGGTTTACTGGCGCATCCAGGTCAGGAAATGCGCGATATTAAACAGGAAAATGAGAGCGTTTCGCACCATTACACCCATCATGTTCTGCTAATGGCGGCGATCCCGGTGATCTGCGCCTTTATCGGTACCACGCAGTTGGGCTGGAATCTGGGCGAAGGGCAGTTCGTACAACTCAATCTACTGACCGGTATCGGTCTCGGCATTCTGTTCTATCTGATTATCCTCGGCGGCGTGGCGGTAATGGGCCGCGTGATCCACTGGATGGCGCGTAACTATCCGCAGCGTCCCAGCTTGCAGCGCTGTACGGTGTTTGCCGGCTATGTGGCCACGCCGCTGTTTCTTAGCGGGCTGGTGGCGCTCTATCCGCTGGTGTGGCTATGCGTGCTGGTGGGCGCGATGGCGCTGGTTTACACCGGTTATCTGCTTTACGTCGGCATCCCGGTGTTCCTGAGCATCGACCGTGATGAGAGCTTGCGCTTCTCCGGATCGACATTGGCGATTGGTGTGCTGGTGTTTGAAGTGCTGCTGGCGCTGACAGTGGTTCTGTGGGGTTACGGGCCACGGTTGTTCTGAGGAAAGCCTGGTCGGCATCAATGGCGACCTTCCCGCAACACGCACTCACCTCGTAAGGTCGTCATTCATGGCGACCTTTTTAACGCCCGGAAACAATCTCAATAAGAAATTTCTCAGGTAAGTGCGTATGATACTGCTGCCAGCCCGCATCCCGTCTGGATTGTTGCGGGCGGCCTGTGTCTCAACACAGCGCAAAACTCCTGACCGGATTTTTTTGACACGATGTCTGCAAAAATGCGTATTTCCTTGCTGTCGCTGGCGCTGTTTGTCGCCGCGCCAGCCGCTATAACGCCCGCGCTCGCTGCGCCGGCGGCACTCGCAAACCTGGCGCCGATTGCCCAACCGCAAATCGCCTCCGGCAGTGCCATGATTGTCGATCTGGAAAACAACAAGGTGCTGTTTTCCAGCCATCCTAACCGCGTACGTCCGATCGCCTCACTCACCAAAGTGATGACGGCGATGGTGGTGTTGGATGCCAAACTGCCGATGGATGAAATGCTGTCGGTGGATATCAGCCATACCGCTGAGATGCGCGGCGTGTTCTCCCGCGTCAAACTGAACAGCGAAATTAGCCGCCGCAACATGCTGCTACTGGCGCTGATGTCCTCGGAAAACCGCGCTGCCGCCAGCCTGGCGCATCACTATCCGGGCGGTTACGATGCGTTTATTCGCGCCATGAACGCCAAAGCACGCTCACTTGGCATGACGCACACGCGCTATGTCGAGCCGACGGGCCTGTCGATTCAGAACGTTTCCAGCGCGGAAGATCTGGTCAAGCTGTTGAAAGCCACGCGACAGTACCCGCTGATTGGCGAACTGAGCACCACCAAAGAAGACACCGCCGTATTCAAACATCCGAGCTACGCGCTGCCGTTCCGTAACACCAATCATCTGGTGTACAAAAACGACTGGCGCATCCAGCTGACCAAAACCGGTTATACCGATGAAGCCGGGCACTGCCTGGTGATGCGTACGGTGATCAATAACCGTCCGGTGGCGCTGGTGGTGCTGGATGCCTTTGGTAAATATACCCATTTCGCCGATGCCAACCGCCTGCGCGACTGGCTGGAAACCGGTAAAGCCGCACCGGTTCCGGCCGCTGCGCTGGCGTATAAGAAGCAGAAGTCAGGTTTGACCGCGAATAATGAATAACTGGATTTAAAGCACGCACATACCGTAGCGGCGCAATCTATTGCCCATTGCAGATTCTGCAGGATGCGCAATAGATTACGCCGCTACAGATTGTGCGTTGTGTTGTTACGCTCATCTGCAAAAACGCTTATCGTTAGCGCCAAAGTTTTACACCTTCATTCCTATAGTTTCAGTGTCGGCAACGTCTTAAACTAGCCGCCATTCACGATCGCACTTGCGTTTATCGGCTGTTATTACGCTGGAATCTCATTCATATGTTCAAGTTTCGTCATCTGTTTACCCCGTTTTTACTGCTGCTTGTGCTGTTAGCTCCCACGCTGAGCGTGGCCGCAGATACGCCGCCCAACGATCAGGCAGAGGACGCCGCACCCAAGGTGAATGCCTCGGTCGAGCTGCCTAAGATGCAGAAAATTCTCGACAAAATTAAAGGCCAGGTCTCGGGCGATACCAATGAAAGCCAGCTCAACCAGCTTAATGAGATGGCGCTGGAGCTTTCCGGTAATGCCGAAACCCTCGGCCAGGCGTTGATCCCGCAGGGCCAGCAATTGGATGCGCAATTGGCGGTTCTTGGCCCGGCACCGAAAGCCGACAGCGGCGTGAAAGAGACGCCTGAAGTGACGCGCAAACGTGCGGCGCTGGAGAGCCAGAAAGCCAAGCTGGACGATCAGATCAAACAAGCCGATGGCATCAAAAACGGTGCGCTGGTGCTGTCATCGCAGATCGTCAACCTGCGTCGTGACCAGCTGAAAAGCCAGCTGGCGCTGAACTCTGGCAGTATCCTTGGCCCGCGCTTCTGGGCGCCGCTGGTTAGCAGTCAGGATCTTGATGGCGAGAAGATCAGCGAGTTCATTACTGAATTGCAGGACACCGCCGCGCTGTCGTGGGAATCTGGCTGGCGTTTCGGCACCGTGGCCTGGCTGTTTGCCGCGATGCTGGTGATGACGCTGGGCCGTCGCTACAGCGAAGAGTTCTTTGCCTGGGTCAGCATTCATAAGATGCCGGAGGGGCGCTTACGTCGCAGCTTCCTCGCCGCCACCACCGCGCTCACCACGCTGGCCGCGGTGGTGATCACCTTTAACTTCATCGCGCTGGCCTTTACGCGCCGTGATGAAGTCTCGGGTGATGTGCAGGATTTTGTTGATCGGCTGGTGCAGCTCAGCGTCTATTGCGGCTTGATTGCCGGTTTAGGCCGCGCGTTCCTCTCCACACGTCGCCCAAGCTGGCGTTTGCCGGCCATCTCCAACGAAGTCGCGCAAGCCCTGAAGCCGTTCCCGCCGTTCACTGCGGCGCTGGTGTTTATTTTCCAGACGGTGGAAGCCTTCAACTACAGCGTCGGCACCAGCCTGAATACCACCATTTTTGCTAACGGCTTGACCGCGCTGCTGATTGGCAGTACCGGACTGGCGATCGGCATGCGCATCAACCGCGTACGCCGCCGCATGGTGCAGGAAGGTCAGCAGCCTGAAGCGCGTTCAACGTTGGTGGGATTGGTGCAGCTGGCGCTGATGCTGACGGCGCTCGGCATCCTGATTTCACTGATCATCGGTTACGTCACGCTGGCGCGCTTCCTTAGCTATGAAGTGATTTGGTGCGGCATTTTGTTTGGTTCGTTCTACTTCCTCAGCCATCTGGTGAATGACGGCTGCGAAAGCCTGTTCTCCACCAGCAATGCCACCGGCAAGCGCCTGCAAACCACGCTGAATATTGATGAGCGTTACCTGCAACAGGCGGCGACGCTGCTCAGCGCGCTGGGTAAAACCGTGCTGATTGCCATTCTGGCGCTGGCACTGCTGAACGGCACCTTTGCCTCATCAACGCCGATTGAGCTGATCCAGAAGGTGATTGAGTTCTGGGGCGGCAAAGGGCTGGAGTCGCTGAACATTGTGCCGGCGCACATGGTCAATGCAATTCTCTGTCTGGTGGTGGGCATTTACGTGCTGCGTTCGGTGCGTCGCTGGCTGGATAAAGATTTCCTGCCCAAAACCACCATGGACGTCGGCATGCGCGTGTCGCTGGTGACGCTGTTCAGCAATATCGGTTACGTGCTGATTATCCTGCTGACGCTGTCGATTATGGGCCTGCAGTGGAACAAACTGGCGTGGATTGTGAGCGCCTTGTCGGTCGGTATCGGTTTCGGCTTACAGGAGATTGTGAAGAACTTTATTTCCGGCCTGATTCTGTTGACCGAGCGTCCGGTGAAAGTGGGCGATCTGGTGAGCATCAGCGGCATTGAAGGGGATATCCGTCGTATTAACGTGCGCGCCACCGAAATTCAGCTGGGCGACAAATCAACGGTGATTGTGCCGAACTCGCAATTTATTTCGCAGAACGTGCGAAACGCCACCATGGGTAACGCGCAGGGCGTGGTCACCATCTTGCTGACGTTCCCGCTGGATATCGATCCGGTGCGGGTGCGTGAAATTCTGCTGGAAGTGTATCAGGAGAACGAACGTATTCTGGAGACGCCGGAGCCGTCCGTGTCGTTCAAAGATTTGACGCCAGCGGGCATCGTGTTGAGCGTCACCGGCAACGTTGCCGGTCAACGCCAGATTTCCGGTGCCAAGAGCGATCTGCTGTTCGATATTCTGACGCGTCTGCGCAAAGAGGGCATTATGCTATCGACGCCGCAGACCATGATCATCGAGCGCCGCGCCGTGGCCGCAGCACAAGATCAGCAAAGCGATCCGTTGCCATAATGACGTGATTGCACCTACTGTAGCGGCGCGATTTATCGCGCAATTTGACTGCGATGAAAAGGTCAAAACAACGCAATTAATTGCGCCGCTACGGATCGGAAAAGATGTGGCCTAACACACGGCCACATCGTTGTTTATTTTATAACCGCCCAACCCTTCTGCTTACTGGTTTTCCCAATTCCTGGATTAAAACTGTTAGTGGGATCGAGCTGCTGATAAAACGCCTGCAGCTGCGGTTTCGCCTGATACAGATGGCCCACGTTATGCTCGGCCGGATACTCGGCGCCGCGCGCGGCTAAAATCGCCAGCATCTTCTCTTTTAACGCATGCGCATCCACGCCTTTTTTCACGATGTAATCCTGATGGAAGACGTGGCAGAAAAAGTGGCCGTAGTAGAGACGATGGATCAGATCGTTATCGAACTCGGGCGGCAGTCGTTCAAACCACGCTTCATCATTACGACGCAGCGCGATATCCAGCGCCAGAATATCTTCCACTTCATCGGCATGCACCGCGTGATAGCGCACCGCGGCACCGGCGGCGGCAAAGCGATGCAGGAACGCGTGCGCGCCCTCTTTGGCGTCACACGCGAAGAACGCGCCGCCGCCTTCGCGGAAATATTCGGTCAGATAGGCCTGCGCTTCGGCGACGCCGTCGCCGGACATCTTCAGCATCAGGTGATGCTCATATTTGTCGCGATACTGCTTCAGGCGTTTAGGCAGATGCGCCGGTAGCCAGCTGCTGACGCGCTGCAATAAACGATCGGTGAGATGCGGTTTCACCCAGTTCAGCTTGCCTAGCCAGGCATCCACGCGGCCTTTCAGGGTGAAAAACAGCGGCATTTTGTCGGTGCCAAGTTTATCAATCATCACGAAAGTATCTTTGCCGTACACCTCGGCGATGTCGAAAATGTCGCGGTGCATATATTCGCCCGCCATCGGCAGATGGGTAAATTCCGCCAGTATATGGCGGCGAATATCGCCCAGTTCCGCCGGATTATTGGTGCCGATGTAGAACACCTGCTGCTGCGGTTCGGTGGGGAAAGTATCCAGACGCACGGCAAACACCGCCAACTTACCGGCGCAGCCGGAGGCTTCAAACAGGCGACGCTCATCGGCGTTGAAGCGCGCTGGCGTCTCTGCATGGATATCGCGCACGCGTTCGGCGTATTCATGATCCGAGGCGTGACGTTCATCCCAGCGCACATCGCTCTGCTGCCAGCGATCGTCATCCAGCCGACCCAACATCTCTTCCGGCGAGTGGCCGAGATCGATGCCGAGATGGTTCACCAGCTTGAGTTTGCCGCTGGCATCAATCTGCGCAAACAGCGCCATTTCGCTGTAGGCCGGACCGCGTTTGATCAGCGATCCGCCCGAGTTATTGCAAATCCCGCCCATTACCGAGGCGCCGATGCAGGAGGAACCGATCACCGAATGCGGCTCGCGGCCAAGCGGCTTCAGCGCTTTTTCCAGCTGATACAGCGTGCTGCCGGGGAAGGCGAGGATCTGTTTGCCGTTGTCGATCAGCTGCAACTTATCCAGACGCAAGGTGCTGATGATCACCACTGGACGATCGTAATCGTTGCCGTTTGGCGTGGAACCTTCGGTCAGGCCGGTGTTGGCGGCCTGCATCAAAATGATCGCATCGGCGCTCACCAGCGCCTGCAACGCACGCCACAGCTCAAGCAGCGAACCGGGGAAAATCACCGCCAGCGCTTCGCCTTCGCCCGAGCGAAAACCTTTACGGTAGCGCGCGGTCTGTTCCGCGTCGGTTAACAGGTTCGACGATCCGACCAGACGACGCAGTTCGGCGAGCAGAGTAGGGTGCGAAGTGTTGTTATTCATTGGCCTATCCTTGTCTTTAACATGGCGCTTTTACTGTAGCATGCGCCAGCGACAGGAGCGCGGTGTGACATGGCGGCTACCTGCTATCCTCATCTTGTGGCAAACTGCCCCGGTTATTTCGATATTGCGCAGTCACTTAAGAGAACCCGACCTGATGAAATGGATTTACTCTGTTAGCCTCGCTGTCTCCTTAGCCATGCAACCCGCTTTCGCGGACGATCTGTTTGGCCCACATCCGATGACTGAACAGGCGCGCGACGCCTTTGTGAATCAGCTGCTCAGCAAAATGACCCTTGATGAAAAAATCGGGCAGATGCGTTTGATCAGCGTAGGACCGGATACGCCAAAATCGGCGATTCGCGACATGATTCAGCACGGTCAGGTCGGGGCAATTTTTAACACCGTGACGCGTCAGGATATTCGCGCCATGCAGGATCAGGTGATGCAGCTCAGCCGCCTGAAAATTCCGCTGTTCTTCGCCTATGACGTGGTGCACGGTCAGCGCACCATTTTCCCGATTCCACTTGGCCTGGCGGCAAGCTGGGATCTGGATGCCATCGCTGAGGTGGGACGCGTCTCTGCTTATGAAGCCGCGGATGACGGCCTCAACATGACGTGGGCGCCGATGGTTGATGTGTCCCGCGAACCTCGTTGGGGACGCGGCTCGGAAGGCTTTGGTGAAGACACCTTCCTCAGCGCGCAAATGGGCAGCAGCATGGTGAAAGCCATGCAGGGCAAAAGCGCGGCGGATCGCTACTCGATCATGACCAGCGTGAAGCACTTCGCGGCCTACGGCGCAGTGGAAGGTGGACGAGATTACAACACCGTCGACATGAGCCCGCAGCGCCTGTTCCAGGATTATCTGCCGCCGTATAAAGCCTCATTGGATGCGGGCAGCGGTGGCGTAATGGTGGCGCTTAACTCATTGAATGGCACACCGGCCACAGCAGACAGTTGGCTGCTGAAAGACATCCTGCGCGGCGACTGGAAGTTCAAAGGCATCACCATTAGCGATCACGGTGCGATTAAAGAACTGATTAAACACGGCGTGGCCAGCGATCCACAGGATGCGGTGCGCATTGCGATGAAATCAGGCATCGACATGAGCATGAGCGACGAGTACTACAGCAAATATCTGCCGGGCCTGGTGAAGAGCGGCGCGGTGAGCATGGCGGAAGTGGACGATGCCGCGCGCCATGTGCTGAACGTCAAATATGACATGGGCTTGTTTAACGATCCTTACAGTCATTTAGGGCCGAAAGAGGGCGATCCGCAGGACACCAATGCGGAAAGCCGTTTGCATCGCGCCGAAGCGCGTGACGTGGCGCGTAAAAGCATTGTGCTGCTGAAAAACTGGCGCGAAACGCTGCCGCTGAAGAAAGACGCCACCATTGCGTTGGTGGGTCCGCTAGCGGATAGCCAGCGCGACATCATGGGCAGCTGGTCGGCCGCCGGCGTAGCGAAACAGTCGATTCCGCTGCTGCAAGGCGTGCGCAATGCGATGGCGGGCAAAGGCACGGTGCTGTACGCCAAAGGCGCTAACATCACCGACAACAAAGGCATTCAGGACTTCCTCAATCTGTATGAGCAGGCGGTCAGCGTGGACAAGCGTTCACCGCAGGAGCTGATTGACGAAGCGGTAGCGCAGGCGAAAAAAGCTGATGTGGTGGTGGCTGCCGTGGGTGAAGCGCAGGGCATGGCGCACGAAGCCTCAAGCCGCAGCGATTTGGTGATCCCGGAAAGTCAGCAGAAGCTGCTGGCCGCACTGAAGGCCACCGGCAAACCGCTGGTGATCGTGCTGATGAACGGCCGTCCGCTGACGGTGGCGAAGGAAGATCAGCAAGCCGATGCGATGCTGGAAACCTGGTTTAGCGGTACTGAAGGCGGCAACGCGATCGCCGATGTGCTGTTCGGCGATTACAACCCGTCGGGCAAGCTGCCGGTCTCCTTCCCGCGTTCGGTGGGCCAGATTCCGATTTATTACAACCACTTGCCAACCGGTCGTCCCTACAACTTCGCCAGGCCGAACAAGTACACCTCGCACTACTACGATGCGGTGAACGGTCCGCTTTATCCGTTTGGTTACGGCCTGAGCTACACCACCTTCACGGTGTCGCCGGTGAAGATGTCTTCACGCACTATGCCGCGTAACGGCTCGGTGGAAGCGTCAGTGACCGTGACCAATAGCGGTAAACGCGATGGTGCAACCGTGGTGCAGCTTTATCTCAACGATCCGGTCGCCAGCATTAGCCGTCCGGTGCAAGAGCTGCGCGGCTTCCAGCGCATCATGCTGAAAGCCGGTGAATCGCAGACCGTGAAGTTTAAGATCGACGTTGATGCGCTGAAATTCTGGAACCAGAAGATGCAGCAGGTTGCCGAGCCAGGCAAAATCAACGTGATGATTGGACTGGATTCAGTGCGCACTCAGGATGCGCAGTTTGATTATCTGTAAGTAAGATTGTTGCGCTCTTTCGCTCGGTCAGCATGAATGCTGACCCTACATGTTATGCTTCGGTGATTTGTAGGGTCGGCATTCATGCCGACCAGGCCAATGAGCGCACAAACCCATGAACATCCGCGAACGCATCCAACAGCAAGTCTTCCGCCTCAACGGCCTGTCACTCAACGAATTCGACATCTCGCAACCGCCTGGCGATCCCGGCTTATTTGGCCCGGACCACGTTATCTGGCGCGTCCATGGCGACTTCCCCTCGATGCTGTGCGGCGGTATCAGCGCCTTAATGCTGCAGATGCTGCATCCGGCGGCGCTGGCGGGCGTGTGGGATCACTCCAATTTCCGGCAGGACATGATGGGCCGCCTGCGGCGCACCAGCCAGTTTATCGCCGTCACCACCTTCGGTAACACCGCCGATGCCAACATCCTTATCGACCGCGTCAAACGGATTCACCTGCGCGTCACCGGCGTCGATAACGCGGGCAAGCCGTATGCCGCCAGCGATCCGCATCTGCTTACCTGGGTACACGTTGCGGAAACCAGCCGTTTTCTGGCGGCGCATCTGCGCTACAAAAATCCGCAGCTCAGCCTGGCCGATCAGGATCGTTACTATCAGGAAGCGGCATTAGTTGCCGAGGCGCTTGGCGCACAGCGGGTGCCGAAAAGCGTGCAGGCGGTTGAGGCGTATCTACAACTGATGCGGCCCGAGTTGCTCTGTGATGCGCGCACGCTGGAGGTGATGCAGTTGCTGATTAACGCGCCTGCACCCAGCTGGCAGGCGAAACCGGCAATGCGCGTGATGCTGAAAGCGGGGATGGGATTGTTGCCTGACTGGGCACAACAGCAGATTCAGCAGCCGGTTGGGCCGCTGACGCAGTGGCGTGTGGATCGGGAAATGGCGGTGATTGCGGGGCTGCTGCGCTGGTCGATTCAGCGCGGCGCTTATACCCGCGCCATGCAGCGCATGGGCCGCTAAGCGTTACAAATGCAGCTCATCCTCTTTCTGCGTGTAGGTGCGCGGTGTGCGCGCTTCACGTTTTAGTGCCAGCTGACGTTGCTGATAATGGTGCAGCAACATGCCAAGTCCGAGGCCAATCAGCGCCAGCGGCAGCAGGCTGTAATAGATATCAAGCGGTAATAACACCAGCAACGCCACGCCGCTCAGCAACAGCGTTAGCGACGTCATCACCCATGTATAACGGATAAACAGCCACACCAACATCGCGAAAATAACCACGTCACGCAGGTTCAGATCGAGGTTTTGCAGCACCATGATGGCAGCTCCAAAGAGGTGAATGCGCAAACCATATCACGCGAAATGGTAAAAGAATCGCAAATTAATTTGAAGCTTGTCAGCGTGTTAAGCGGCAAATGATAAGCCGCACTCATCTTTCCCTTCCGGCACTTTGAGAGTTTTACCCTTGTGTCACATGGCACGAGTGCCGATCCTGCTCTATTCTCGGGGAAAATGGATTCCTCCAGGTAATATCGAGGCGTTATGACCCACCAACCTCTGATTGCTGAGGTGCCGAATCAGCAACACACACTAACCGCGATCGTCGAGCAGGATGCGCGTACGGCCTATTTTTATATCTGGCCGAATGACCTGTTTCGCAGCCAATACGCGGTGCGCGGCTGCTGGCTGCGTAACCTGCTGCCTGCGCCCGCGCAGGAAGATCGTGAAGCGATGGAGCAGGGCATCGCGCCGCTGCTGAGTGCCGAGTATTGCCGCACGCTGGAAGCCGAGCCGATGCTCGATCCCGCCGGCTTACAGGTGCTGTGGGAGCCCAGCGACGACGGCGCCGCGCTGTGGTATTACGGTCAACTGCTGGCGGTGATCCCCGGCTGGAGCCTGTATCAGGATAAGCAGGTGAGTTTTTCTGCTGCCTGCATCAAAGAGAATCGCCTGACCGCACCGCTGGGATCGGCCTCCACCAACGATTACTACGCGCGCGCTGAACAGCAGCGTCACTTCTGGCGTGACTGGCACGACGGACACTTGTGGGATGTGGTGCAGCGCGAGCTGATGCAGTGTTATCAGGCGCAGTTTGGCGAATCGGTAAAATATTACTCCATCGATCAAGGCAACTGGCCGCCAATGGCGATTTCACAGCACTTGCACAATGGCGTTTGGTATTTCCTGACGCTTGGCATGGGGATCCGTCCGATGCCGCAGGTGGATCACCTGTTTGACGAGCTGGCGCCGCAGTATCGCCGCGTCGAGCTGGCGATGGCGGTGGACGGTGAAGTGATGACCGAAGCCAATGCGGTGCAGATGGCGAGCGCGCTGGCTGAGTTTGCCCATCTGCCGTGGGCGCGCCTGACCTGGATTGGCGAAGGGCATACGCTGGCGTCGGAAGTGGCGCCGGTTGGCTTTGAAAGCTTCCTGCTGGCCAACGATCTCGCTACCGAAGCGGCGCAATTCCGCCTGCCGAAACGCGATGGCGACCGCGTGAATCTGCTCTGGTCCACGCCAATTACCGAAGCCGAACGCCAGTTTGCGCAGGCTGACGATCGCGGTGGGCAGCAGCTGCTGCAACGTTTGCTGGCGGACGGCAATAATCATGTGTTCCGGCCGCGCCAGGAAGTGGTTGAAACTCCCGCTCCGTAAATCAGGTCGGCATCGATGCCGACCCTACGATTTTAAATTATCACCCAAATCAACTATTTCACTGCTTTGTGATCGTGCTCACCTCAAGTTCCCCATTAACACGCCGTTAACCTCGATCAGGCAACTCGCCAACCAGGGTAAGGGCACACATAATGTTCAAAACAACACAATCCCGTTTCACCGCGACGCTGGTCGCCTTTTTTGCCGGTCTGATGCTGGTTACCGTGCTGGTAATTAATCAGTTTATCGCTCCGCAACTCTCCGAAAATGAAAGTCGTCTGGTACGTTACGAAGTGGACGGCCTGGCCGGACGCATCGTCGAGCAGATGAACCGCGTACAGGCACAGCAGCGCGCCATTACCGAAGCCGCAGGCGTGATGGACAGCGCTGCCATTGATACCTTGCTGCCCGCCTTAGTTAACCAATATCAGGACAGTAACGTGTTCGGCGGTGGCATCTGGCCGTTACCGAACCGTCGCGATCCGGCCAAAGAGAAAGACAGTTCGTTCTTTGCGCGCAACGCCAGTAACCAGCTGCAGGTCAACACTTACTGGAACTCGGACGCCGCCGACAAATACTGGGAGCAATCCTGGTACAAAGATGGTTTGAGCGCGCCGAAGGGCCAGTGCGCATGGGCAAAAGCCTATCAGGATGCTGCCAGCCCGCAGCCGCGTACCAACTGCGCGATGGCGATCTATCGCGATGGCACCGTATGGGGCGTGGCGACCATTGACGTGACGCTCGGCTTCTTCAACCAGCTGGCAAAACAGATGGGTGAGGCGATTCAGGGCCGCGTACTGATCGTTGAAGCCGACGGTAAAGTGGTGGGTAACGCCGCGCTGGTGGATGGTGCGCCGAAGCTGGAAAACCTCGCCGATACCCAGCTGCCGATGGCGTCCGCGTTAAAAGGTCTGCTGGCGCAGGCGGGCAGCCAGCCCGCGCAAACCACCTTTGCAGGTGAAGATGGCGAACACACGCTGTTTGTGCAGGCGATTGCCGGTAGCCCGTGGTATCTCGCCAGCGATGTGCCGTCGAGCTTGCTGGATGCGCAAACTCACAGCATGTTGACGCGTCTGGGGCTGGTGCAGATTCCGCTGGCGGTGATCCTGCTGTTGGTGCTGCTGGGCTTTGTGCGCGCCATGATGAAACGCCTCGCGGTGCTGAACAGCAACATTGAAGCCTTATCGACCGGCGGTGCCGATTTGACGCAGCGTCTGCCCGCCAGTAATAGCCCGGAATTCAACGCCGTGGCGCAGAGCTTCAACCAGTTCATCGCCTATCTGCAAGGCCTGATGCGTCAGGTGGGCGATAGCGCGCTGGCGATTACGGCGGCTTCGCGTGAAATTGCCAGCGGCAACGCCGATCTCTCGGCGCGTACCGAATCGCAGGCCAGTTCGATTGTTGAAACGGCAGCATCGATGGAAGAGCTGACCGGCACGGTACGTCAGAACGCCGATAACGCCACGCATGCGAATCAGCTGGCGGATGGCGCGTCGCAGGTTGCGGCACGCGGTACCGAAGTGGTGCGTCAGGTGGTCACCACCATGGGCGCGATTAATCACTCTTCGCGCAAAGTGGTTGATATCATCAGCGTCATCGACAGCATCGCCTTCCAGACCAACATCCTGGCGCTGAACGCCGCGGTAGAGGCGGCGCGCGCCGGTGAACAGGGGCGCGGTTTTGCCGTGGTGGCCTCGGAAGTGCGCAACCTGGCACAGCGCTCGGCTAACTCGGCGCGTGAAATTAAGAAGCTGATTGAGGAGTCGGTGGCGAATATTGATACCGGCAGCCAACTGGTGGAGCAGGCCGGGCAAACCATGGATGAGCTGATGCAGGGCGTCAGCAGCGTGACTACGCTGATGAGCGAAATCATGTCAGCGAGCCGCGAGCAGAGCATGGGCATCGATCAGGTTAACGTGGCGATTACCCAGCTGGACGGCAGCACTCAGCAGAACGCCGCGCTCGTCGAGCAGGTTTCAGCCGCCGCGCAGTCGATGCAGCAGCAAAGCGTGCAGCTGGAGCAGGTGGTACAAAGCTTTAAGCTGTAAGTTTTGTGGAGTTGGTCGCCATGCATGGCGGCCTTCTCACACACCGCACACATCTTCTCTATTAACGCCATTCCCCGCTTTTTTATGCTGAATTCTCCGCAGGCTGCTACGCTTTAATGTGCCCACGTTAACGCACGGAATGTGCGCTATTTCCTCCATCAACCCTTTGGAGGTTGTGTACAATAGCTGCGAATTTTCCGAAGGAGTTGTCATGCCCGCCATTGAAGTTATTCTCGTTGACCACCTCGATCGCCCTATCGGCAAAATGGAAAAGCTGGAAGTGCATGAAAAAGGATTGCTGCATCGCGCGGTGACGGTTTACGTGTTCAATTCGCGCCATGAAGTGCTGCTGCAACGCCGTGCCAGCACTAAATATCACTGTGGTGGATTGTGGAGTAACACCTGCTGCAGTCATCCCTATCCGCAGGAATCCACGCGCGATGCCGCCGAGCGCCGTTTGCGTGAAGAGATGGGCATGAATGTTGCGTTAACGCCGGTGTTTGAGCTGAGCTACAACCTGCCGCTGAGTAACGGCTTGACCGAGCATGAATATGGCCACGTGTTCTTCGCCATCAGCGATGAGCAGCCGGTCCTCAACCCGGAAGAGGCGGATGCATGGTGCTATCGCTCGATTGCGCAGATTCAGCAGGAGATGCAGGAGAATCCGGCGCAGTTCACGCCGTGGTTTTTGCATACCTTCCCGCGCATTCCCAATACGCTGGGCGAGTTTCGCCTGACGGCTTAAAGACGAAGGTCGCCATTTATGGCGACCTCTGTTAATCCATCACTGAAAATCTTCCGCATCCACGTCGTAACCCGACGGCTCCCAGCGAATCGCCAGCAGCGCCAGTAAGCCAATCAGCGGCGCAAGGAAAATCACCCAGAACACGCCGGTACCAAACGCCGCCACCAGCAGCGGGAAGGTGAACAGCGACACGGTGGAACTGCCGCGCATCAGCGTCTGGTTGAAGCCGACGCCCACGCCGCGCAGCGAAGCTGGATAGCTTAGCGAGGCAAATGTCATGGTGTGCGAGCCGGGACCAAAGCCCTGACCAAACAGGAACAGCGCCAGCATGGCAATCGCCACCGCCGCCTGTTCGCCGCCTTCCGGACGACCAATCAACGCCAGTCCCAGCAGCGCCACGCACTGACAGGCGTAACCGGCCACCGACATCTTCCACGCGCCGAGACGCGGCACCAGCCGCACCGCCAGCAAGCCGCCGACAAAGGCAAACAGCAGATTCAGCGCCAGCGATACCAGAATGGTGGTCAGCATCGATTGCGCAAAGAAGCTGGAGATAATCACAGGCAGGCCAAACGCCACCGCGTTATAGGCAAACGACGAGGCGATGGAGGTGACGGTTGCCAGAATGGTACGACGACGATAGACGCCCTGCAGCAGCGCGCCGTAGTTGCGCCAGCTGGCTTTACGTACCGCTTTCTGCGGCGTCAGATCGGCGTCATCTGCCACCTGCGCGTTGATGTTGTAAGAGTTGCGCAGAATCTCCGCCGCGCCTGTGAGGTTGCCCTGATTGGCTGCCCAAATCGGCGACTCACTCATGTAACGGCTGCGAATAGCGATGATCAGCAGCGCAGGCACCGCACCAAAACCCAGAATCAAACGCCACAGCCAATCGGTGTGGGTTTCGGGCAACACCGCATACAGCAGCAGAACCAGCAGATAGGAAATACTGATCGCCGCGTACCATGTCGGACACCACATCGCCACGCTGGCGGCCTTGTTACCTTGCCCGCGCAGCTTCGAAAACTCGGCGAGAAACGCCATCGCCACCGGTAAATCGATCCCGACGCCCAGTCCCATCACAAAGCGCGCGCTGGCCAGCACATATTCGTTTGGCGCGAACGCACAGGCTAACGCTGCCACCACGAAGAAAAACATGTCGGCCATAAACACACGATAGCGACCGATTTTGTCGGTGAGGTAGCCGCCAATCAGCGCCCCGACAATCGCACCAAAGGTAATCGCCGATGCCACCATGCCGGTGCCTGCGGGCGTCAGCTGGAACTCGCGCGTCACGTCTTTGATGCCAAACGCCAATGCGCCGAGATCGTAGGCGTCAAGGAACACGCCGCCCAGCGCAATCGCGATGACGATGCGCGCGTTGCTGCGTGATTCGTTGCTGTTGTTCACCAGCCCGGAGACATCGGCCGCGCTGCGGATCCATTTGGTCTCACCGGTGGGGACATTCCCTGCCTGCGCGACGTGCGCCGGAGAAGCTAAGTCGGTCATGATGTTTTGTAATTTATTGTAATGAGTGGGACTGTGAGCATAAGCCGCCGTCTTAACATCGAAAATTCCAATTGGTTATATGTGCTGCGTTTTGGTTATAACCCATAGGCTATTGATAGCAAAAAAAGCACGAAGTAAGCCGCTTGACCGCGCCTATCCCCTTTCGCCAGGCTACGCTTGATAGTCACACAATGAAAACAAATGAGGGAAGCGGGATGATAAAGCAGGGTTTATTGGGAATGATGGCATTGGCAATGAGCATGGGTGCAGCGCAGGCGGCGGATCCGGTGAAAGTCGGTTCCAAAATTGATACCGAAGGCTCGCTACTCGGCAACATTATTCTGCAGGTGCTGGACAAACATGGGGTAAAAACCGTCAATAAAATCCAGCTCGGTACCACGCAAGTGGTGCGCGGCGCGATCACCGCCGGTGAGCTGGATATCTACCCGGAATACACCGGCAACGGCGCATTTTTCTTCAACGATGAAAAAGACACGGCGTGGAAGAACGCTCAGCAGGGCTACGAGAAGGTGAAAAAACTCGACGCCGAGAAAAATCATCTGGTGTGGCTGACGCCCGCGCCAGCTAACAATACCTGGACGATTGCGGTGCGCGGCGACGTGGCGCAGAAGAACAACCTCAACACGCTGGACGATCTCAGCGCTTACCTGAAAAAAGGCGGCACTTTCAAACTGGCTGCCTCGGCGGAATTTATCGAACGCAGCGATGCGTTACCGGCGTTTGAAAAAGCCTACAACTTCAAACTGGAGCAGGCGCAGCTGCTGTCGCTGGCCGGTGGCGACACCGCCGTGACCATCAAAGCGGCGGCGCAGCAAACCTCTGGCGTGAACGCGGCGATGGCGTACGGCACCGACGGTCCGGTAGCGGCGCTGGGCCTGCAAACGCTGAGCGATCCGAAAGGCGTGCAGCCGATTTATGCCCCTGCGCCGGTGATCCGCGAAAGCGTGCTCAAACAATATCCGGACATCGGCAACTGGCTGCAGCCGGTCTTCAGCAAGCTGGATGAGAAAACCCTGCAGCAGCTGAATGCGCAGATCGCGGTGGATGGTCAGGATGCCAGCCAGGTCGCGAAACAGTGGCTACAGACCAATAAGTTGCTGTAAGCAGTGTCGTCGTTGTTATTCCGACCGCGCCAGCAGCCGGTGCTGCTGGTGTTAATCGCGCTTATCACGCTGGCGCTGTTTGCCTTGCCGCTATTGAGCTTTGCCGCCAATCGGCTGGTCTCTGGCCAGCCGCTGACGTTATGGCAGGTGACCAACAGCATACTGCTGTTCATCCCGTTGCTGTGGCTGTGGCAGAGCTTGTGGTGGCCGCCGCGCCGCATTCACGCGATATCGGTGCTGCTGGCGGCGGAAGTGCTGCTGGCCTTACTCATCTGGCTGGCCGGACAACAGGCCACGCAACTGGCGAACAGCGGGAGCCCGCTGGCGCGCACCGCGTTTGGCAGCGGCTTGTGGTGTGCGGCGGCGCTGGCGCTGCTGCTGGCGGCGGAAGCGGTCCGGCAAATCACCCGCAGTACCCCGTGGCGCATTGTGCTCAACCTGCAAATCTGGCTGCTGCCGCTGGCGCTGTTACTCAGCGGTCATCTTGATCGTCTCTCGCTTTTGAAAGAGTACGCCAACCGCACGGCGGTGTTTGATGCGGCCTTCACGCAGCATTTGTGGCTGCTGGGCGGCACGCTGCTGCCGACGGTAATCATCGGATTGCCGCTCGGGCTGGCGATTGCGCGCCGTCCGCGCTGGCAGAATGCCGCATTTAGCGTGCTTAACCTGATTCAAACGGTGCCGTCGGTGGCGCTGTTCGGTTTACTGATTGCGCCGCTGGCGGGATTGGTGGCGCATTTTCCGCTGCTGGCCCGTTGGGGCATCAGCGGCATCGGTATTGCACCGGCCTTGATTGCGCTGGTGCTCTACGCGCTGCTGCCGCTGGTGCGCAGCGTGGTGGCCGGTTTGCAGCAGGTGCCGCAGGAAGTGCGTGAAACCGCGCGCGGCATGGGCATGAGCGCGTGGCAACAGTTCTGGCACGCCGAACTGCCGCTGGCGCTGCCGGTGTGGCTCTCCGGGCTGCGCGTGGTGGTGGTGCAAACCGTGGGCCTGGCGGTGGTCGCGGCGCTGATTGGGGCGGGCGGATTCGGCGCCATTGTTTTTCAGGGATTGCTGAGCAGCGCGCTGGATCTGGTGCTGCTGGGCGTGATTCCGGTGGTGGCGCTGGCGGTGATTTTTGATGCGCTGCTGCGTTTACTGTCGGCACTGCTGGAGAGACGTCATGATTGAATTTCACCAGGTGAGCAAAGTGTTCGCTGGCAAAGAGGCGATACGTAACCTGTCGCTAAAGATTGAGAAGGGCAGTTTTACCGTGCTGATTGGCACCTCCGGTTCGGGTAAATCGACCACACTGAAGATGATCAACCGGCTGGTGGAGCACGACAGCGGCGAAATCCGTTTTGCTGGCGAAGCCATCGAAAACATGGATGCGCGCGCGTTGCGTCGTCGCATCGGTTATGCCATTCAGTCGATTGGCCTGTTTCCGCACTGGAACGTGGCGAAGAACATCGGCACCGTGCCCTCGCTGCTCGGCTGGCCGCAGGCGAAGATCACTCAACGCGTCGATGAGCTGCTGGCGCTGCTCAATCTCGACAGCCATCTGGCGACGCGCATGCCGCATCAGCTGTCGGGCGGACAGCAGCAGCGCGTCGGCGTGGCGCGTGCGCTGGCGGCCGATCCCGAGTTGCTGCTGATGGATGAACCTTTCGGCGCGCTCGATCCGGTTAACCGTCTGGCGTTGCAACACGAGATGCTGCGCATTCAGAAAATGTCCGGTCGCACCGTGGTGCTGGTGACGCACGACATCGACGAAGCGCTGACGCTGGCCGATCAGCTGGTGCTGATGGACGGCGGCGAAATCGTGCAGCAGGGCAGGCCAATCGATCTGCTGACGCAGCCGGTGAACGACTTTGCCCGCGAGTTCTTTGGTCGCAGCGAGCTCGGCGTGCGTTTGCTGGCGCTGGGACGTGCGGGCAGCGCGGCGCGACGCGGTGAATGGCTGGACGCCGAACCGATTGCCGAATCGCTGACGCTGCGTGAAGCGCTGTCGCAATTTATTGCGCGCCGCACCGATAAATTGCCGGTGATCGATCAGCAGCAACAGCCGCTGGGCGTGCTGCACTTCAGCGATCTGCTGCGCCAGCGGGAGGCGAGCTGATGCGGCTGTTACGCGATCCGCTCTACTGGCTGCTGGCGGCCTTTCTGCTGCTACTGTGGGGCTTGCCGCACAGCGGTCCGCTGTTTGCTCACTGGTTTCCACAGCTCGAGCGTCCGCTGTATCAGCAGGAGAGTTTCTGGCGGCTGGCGCTGGCGCATCTGGCGTTGGTGGTCAGCGGCAGCCTGCTGGCGTTGCTGGTCGGCGTTGCCTGTGCGGTGTTTGCTACGCGTCACGCCGGGCGCGCCTTTCGTCCGCTGCTGGAAACCGTGGCGGCGGCCGGGCAAACCTTTCCGCCGGTTGCGGTGTTAGCGATTGCGGTGCCAGTGATGGGGTTTGGTGCCACGCCCGCGGTAATGGCGCTGTTTCTCTACGGCTTGCTACCGATTTTGCAGGGCACGCTGGCAGGTTTAGATAGCGTACCGGCCAGCAATCGTGAAATCGCAGTCGGCCTCGGCATGGGGCCGTGGCGACGCTTGTGGCAGATTGAGCTGGCGCTGGCGGCACCGGTGATCATGGCGGGCGTGCGAACCTCGGTGATGATCAACATCGGCACGGCAACTATCGCCTCCACGGTGGGCGCGGAGAGTCTGGGATCGCCGGTGATTATCGGTCTAAGCGGCTTTAACATCGCCTATGTGATTCAGGGCGCGCTGCTGGTGGCGCTGCTGGCGTTGATTTGCGATCGCCTGCTAGAGCGCGTGCAGCGCAAACTTAGTGGGTATGCACAATGAGGCTGTAACCGACCAGCATCATGCCGCCCATGCCGCCAAGCGCCATGATGGCAAACAGGGAACCGATAAGGAGTTTATTCCAGTTCATGAGGAGACCTGAGAAAAGAAATTTAGGGCGGCATGATAACGCGCACACCACGCCAGGCAAAGGCCGTGTGTGCGATTTTACTTATGCGGGATCGTGCAGGTGAATGGCAAAACCCTGCGCCTGCCAGTGTTCAAACTGCTCGACCTGACGGCGCGTCGGCTTTTTGCCGGTCCAGATAAACAGGTTTTGTCCGGGGAATAACTCAGGGCGTGGCATGTCCAGCGGCTCCGCCAACACATCCATGCGCCAGCCTTGCTGCGACAAACGCCAGGCTTCCAGCCAGATGCGGGTACGATCCTCCACCGCCCAACCCAGCATCAAGGCATCTTTACCGGCTTTTTTACGTCCACAGGCCAGACAAAACGCCACATAATCAATCAGCGCGCCATCAAGCAGACTGCACATGGTGCGCGCGGTGTTCTGATCTAAACCAAGACGCTGGCGAACCGGCACGAACACGTGATCGATTAACGCATCCACCGGATGTTCCCGGCCAATATTGGCAATTTTAACGCGCAATTTTGCCGGGCGAACGTGGCGCAGTACGCTCATCAACTCTTCCTGCAGCGCCGACCAACCGTCATCCACATTGACCGTCGCGCCTTCCAGCAACGCTTTCACTTTGCCAACGGGCACGCCGCTCTCTATCCAGCGTTTTATCTCTTCGATACGCTGAACATCTTCATCATCAAACTGCCGATGACCACCTTCGGTACGCTGGGGTTTTAACAGACCGTAACGTCGCTGCCAGGCGCGAAGCGTTACCGGGTTGATTCCACAGCGTTCGGCCACATCCCCGATACTGTATAAGGCCATAAAGTCCTCAAAAATTCTGACCTGCATAACAACACCTTAACCCCCACGACTGGGTTGTACAATGATTTTTTAATTGTACAACTTGACCGTTTTATTTATTTAAGGTCATATCTCATATGTGAGATTTATTTCCCGTATATGAGAGGTGAAGATGTCTGCTTCGGATACCGACGATCGACTGGCGGCGCGACTGGCTGAATTACGCGTTCAACGCGGTTGGTCATTAGATGAATTGGCGATGGCGACCGGCATCAGTCGGGCGTCGTTGTCGCGCATTGAACGCGCCGAAACGAGCCCCACAGCCGCTTTGCTTAACCGCCTTTGCGTGGCCTACGGCTTGACCATGTCGCGCCTGCTGAGCGAGGTGGAAGAGGAGGCCGCGCTGCTGCTGAAAGCGGCGCAACAGCCGGTATGGCGCGATGACGCCAGCGGCTTCCAGCGCCGCAACGTATCACCGCCCGCCAGCCACTTTAAAGCGGAAGTGGTGGAAGGTGTGCTGCGTCCTGGCGCGCGCATCGATTACGATGCGCCGCCGATTCAGGGACTTGAGCAGCACATCTGGCTGCAATCGGGCGAGCTGACCATCAGCATGGACGATCAGCACTGGACGCTGCAGGCAGGCGACTGTCTGCGCTTTCATCTCACTGGCAAATCCGCGTTTGCTGCCCATGCCGAAGGCGGCGCGCGCTACATTTTGGTGGTATGCAAACCATGATTGACATCGAACCTCTCAGCGCCACCCAGGCGCAGCCGCTGCTGGCGGCATTGTGTGATGTGCTGCAGGGCTGCGTCGCCGATGGCGCCAGCGTGGGCTTTATTGATGCGGACGATCGCGCGGCCATTG
Organism: Pantoea sp. DY-17; assembly: GCF_019795975.1. NCBI lineage: Bacteria > Pseudomonadati > Pseudomonadota > Gammaproteobacteria > Enterobacterales > Erwiniaceae > Pantoea > Pantoea sp. DY-17. The sequence continues at coordinate 438,362 of NZ_JAIMIG010000001.1, forward strand.
AGCGCTTCTGGCAGGACAAAATTTACAGCCTGGCGAGCGGCGACAATCAGCTGCTGGTGGCGTATCAGCAGGGCGTGATTATGGCGACGGTGATGGTGGGATTCAGCGCAATGCCGAACGGTCGCCATCGGGCGGAGATCAGTAAGCTGCTGGTGCATCCCCGCGCCAGACGTCAGGGCATCGCGCGCCGCCTGATGCAGCAGGCGGAACAGCTGGCGGCACAGCAGGGGAAAACCCTGCTGGTGCTGGATACGCGCAGCGGCGACGTGGCAACGGATCTCTATTTGTCGATGGATTGGCAGATTGCTGGGTCGATTCCGCTGTATGCCGAGTCAACCGAAGGTGTGCTGGATGCGACTACGGTGATGTATAAGGTGTTGGGGTGATTGTGCTTGTGCCTGCTGTCCCCCATCCCGGCCTTCCCCCACAAGTGGGGGAAGGAGACGCTGCCACATGCAGCTTCATCACTGACATATGGCAGCATCTTCCTCCCCCATTTATGGGGGAGGACCGAGGAGGGGGACAGCGAGCACAGACCGGGGAAAGCGAGCACAAAACTGGACGGACAGCGAGCACAGACCGGGGACAGCGAGCACAATCCCAAAATGCACCAACTCAGTGCGGTCCTTCCGCCTCGCCAATCCCCAGCGCCTGCATAAACAGCCGGATAATCGGGTTTATTTTGCGGCCCTTCTTCATCATCAAACAAAACGGGTTTTCACGGCGAGTCGAATCATCACCCAACTCACACAGCTGCCCACGCGCAATAAACGCGGCGGCATAATGTTCCGGTAAATAACCAATAAAATGGCCGGTTAAAATCAGCATGGCGACAGATTCAACCTGAACCGCCTGCACGCCGCTGTCCTGTAAGGGAATGATGCGACGATCGTCGCGCGGCGTCACATATAAATGATTAATAATTTTCTGCTCACGTAATATGTCCAGCGATATATTTTTATCGCACGATCCCGAATATAAAGGATGTGACATAGAGCAATATAATTTTGAATATTCCTTATAAAGCGGGAAGTAATCAAAATCACTTTTCATTTCATAAACCGGTGCAATACCACAATGAAAACGGCCTTCACTGATGCCGCGCTCAATATCATCTAATTGCGCAGTTTGCAGTCGAATTTGTACCTTTGGCGCTTTCTGGTGCAGCTGTTGCACCGCCGCGGTGACCGGTGATTGCGGGTCGGAGATGGTGTTATCCACCACGCAAATGGCAATGTCACCCAGCAGTTCATTGCGACTGTTGTGCAGCCGCTCGCGAAACAGATTCAGCGAGACGAACAGCTCCAGCGTGGCCTGGTAGACGTTGATGCCGTACTGCGTCAGCTCAAAACCTTCGCGTCCGCGGCTGCATAACGTCATACCGAGACGAATTTCCAGATCGGAAACCTGTTTACTGATCGCCGCCAGACCAATATTCAATTCGTGGCTGGCAGCGGTTAATCCGCCCGCTTCTACCACGCATTTAAATACCCGCAGTAATTTTAAATCGATATTACTCAGTGCCAGAACCGCATTATCGCTGCGATTATTTGCATTGTTTCCGGACTGGGAAACTTTACTTTCCATTTTTGCTATTCAACTCCGGAATAATTGCGGTGAAAGTACAGTGAACCTGAAATAGGCCCTATTTACCAGTGTAGCCATAAAATAAGTGTTTATTATTTCAACTGGCTCATCCATATCTTTTTCATATCGCTGATGATTATCTGTAAGGGGAAATAGCATGTCTGATAATGCCGAACTGTTATGGGGCGCGCGTTTTAAAGCGGCACCGGCGGCGAGTTTAACCGCGCTGTCTCGTAGCCCGGATTATTACTTTGCATTGGCACCTTACGATCTGGCGGGCTGCCGGGCGCATGCCCGTGAACTGGCACGCGGCGAGCTGCTGAGCGCCGAAGAGCTCAGCACCATGCTGGCGGCCATTGACGCGTTAGACGCCGATTATCGCGCCGGTCAGCTACATCCCATTGCCGCCGACGAAGATGTGCACACCTTTATCGAACGCGCGCTGACCGAGCGTTTAGGTCCGCTGGGCGGCAAGCTGCGCGCCGGGCGTTCGCGTAACGATCAAACCGTTAACGACCTGCGTCTTTACCTGCGCGACAACGGTCGCAAGGTGGTGAGCGCGTTGCTGGCCTTGCAGCAGGCGCTGGTCGAGCAGGCGGCACAGCACACCGAAAGCGTCGCGCCCGGTTTCACGCATCTGCAGCAGGCGCAGCCGATTGTTTTGGGTCATCAACTGCTGGCTCACGCGCAATCCTTTGCCCGCGATATTGAACGTATGCAGGATTGGGATCGCCGCAGCGCACGCTGTCCGCTCGGTGCCGCGGCAATGGCCGGTTCTGCCATTGCGCGCCAGCCGGAGCAGGCCGCCGCCGATCTTTCCTATCTCGCGCCGTGCGAAAACTCCATTGATGCCGTTGCCAGCCGCGACTATGCCGCTGAATTCCTGTTTGTCACCAGCATGATCGGCATCAACCTGTCACGCCTGTGCGAAGAAGTGTGCATGTGGGCATCGCGCCAGTTCCGCTGGGTCGAGCTGCATGACAGCTACGCCACCGGCAGCTCCATCATGCCGCAGAAGAAAAACCCGGACATCGCCGAACTGACGCGCGGCCGCACTGGCCGCCTGGTCGGCAATCTGATGGCGCTGCTCACCACCATGAAAGCGATGCCGCTCTCCTACAACCGCGATCTCAGCGACGACAAACGCAACGTGATTGATGCGGTGGATACGCTGCTGCTGGTGCTACCGGCGATGGCAGGCATGATGGCGACGCTGAAATTCAACACCGACGTGATGCGCGAGCAGGCACCGGACGGCTTCACGCTGGCGACCGAAGTGGCCGACTGGCTGGCGATGCGCGGTGTGCCGTTCCGCGAAGCGCATGAGATCACCGGCCAGCTGGTGCAATTGTGCGAGCGCGAAAACTGCGGTCTGTCGGATCTCAGCGATGCGCAACTGCAGGCGGTGGATGTCCGCTTAACGCCGGAGGTGCGCAGTGCGCTGACGCTGGAAGCCGCGCTGGCGGCCCGTAGCGGCTACGGCGGTACCGCACCGGCACGCGTACGTGAGCAACTGGCACGTCTGCAAACCCTGATGCAGGACCAGCAGCGCTGGACCGACGATTACGCTGGCCCACGCGCCTGAGGAGAACTTATGTCGCAATCAACGCCGATTGAGCCGGGTTTGAACAACAGCCGCGAGCAGACGCATTACGATCTCGATCGTTACCAAGTGGTGCCGCGCCGTTACTACGGCCGTATCACCGCGTCGGCGGTGATTCTGCTGCTGCTGGCGCTGCTGGTAAACGCCTTTGCGCACGGCAATATCGAATGGTCGTTTGTCGGCCAGTTCTTTACCGCCCAGGCGATTCTCAACGGCGTGGTCAACACGCTGATCATGTCGGTGCTGGCGATGGGGCTCGGCGTACTGTTTGGCGTCATCACCGCCATCATGTACATGTCGCCGAATCCGGTGTTGCACTACATCGCCGTGGGCTACGCGTGGATTTTTCGCGGTACGCCGCTGATTCTGCAGCTGCTGCTGTGGTTCAACCTCGCGCTGGTGTTTCCCACCATCAGCATTCCCGGCGTGTTCAGCGTGCAAACCGTCACCATCATGACGCCGTTCCTCGCCGCGCTGCTCGGTTTGAGCATCAATCAGGGCGCGTACACCTCGGAAGTGGTGCGCGCGGGCCTGCTGTCGGTGGATACCGGGCAATACGAAGCGGCGAAAGCCATCGGCATGCCGCGTCTGCAGGCGTTGCAGCGCATCATTCTGCCGCAGGCGATGCGCGTGATTCTGCCGCCGGTCGGTAACGAATTTATCAGCATGATCAAAACCACCAGCCTCGCCAGCATGATTCAGTACTCGGAACTGCTCTACAACACGCAAACCATCTACTTCGCCAACGCGCGCGTCATGGAACTGCTGTTCGTGGCAGGCATTTGGTACCTGATTGTGGTCACGGTGTTGTCGTTTGGACAGAGCCGACTGGAACGTTATTTCTCACGCGGCCATCGTCAGCGTCAGTAAACAGGAGCCCAACATGAGAAACATCGTGCGCGCCGTCAAGGTGAACAAATATTTCGACCAGTTCCACGCCCTGAAGGATGTCAGCCTCGAAGTGAACTACGGCGAGGTGATGTGCATCCTCGGTCCATCCGGTTCCGGCAAAAGCACCTTTTTACGCTGCATTAACCAGCTGGAGAAGGTCGATAAAGGCGGAATTTGGGTCGACAACGAGCTGGCGGGCTATCGCATCGCCGGTAACAAACTGCATGCGCTAAGCGACAAACAGATTGCGCGTCAGCGCCTGCAAACCGGCATGGTGTTCCAGCGCTTTAACTTGTTCCCACACAAAACCGCGCTGGAGAACATCATCGAAGGGCCGTGTCACGTGCTGCTGCGCCCAAGGCGCGAAGCCAGCGAAGAGGCGATGGCGCTGCTCGATCGCGTGGGTCTGGCGCACAAAGCGCACGACTATCCGCAGTCGCTCTCCGGCGGTCAGCAGCAGCGCGTAGCGATTGCTCGTGCGCTGGCGATGAAACCCAAACTGATGCTGTTTGACGAGCCCACCTCGGCGCTGGATCCGGAGATGGTGGGCGAAGTGCTGGCGGTGATGCGTCAGCTGGCAAAAGAGGGCACCACCATGCTGGTGGTCACGCACGAAATGGGCTTTGCCCGTGAGGTGGCCAATCAGGTGGTGTTTATGGACGAGGGACGGATTATCGAGCAGGGCGCACCGGAAGACATTCTGCTGAACCCGCAAAATCCACGGATGAAAAACTTTATTAACGCGATTCTTCTTTAAACATTACCGGGGTGAATATGAAAAAGCTGTTATTGAGTGCCATCAGTGCCGCGCTGCTGCTGCAATCCTCTGCCTGGGCAGACATCGCCGTACCCGCGGCGATCAAAGAGAAAGGGCTGACGGTGGCGATCATGCCGAACTATCCGCCAATGGATTTTAAAGATCCGGCGACCAACCAGCTGACCGGCGTGGACTACGACCTCGGCCAGGCGATTGGTGAAAAACTCGGCGTGAAGATCAACTGGCAGGAGATCGCCTTCGAACAGATGGTGAACGCGGTGGTGACCAAGCGCGTCGATCTGGTGATGTCCGGCATGACGGACACCAAAGAGCGTCAGCAGGTGGTGAACTTTATCGATTACTTCAAAACCGGCCCGCAGTTCTACACCCAATCCGCGCGCAGCGACATCAACAGCGCGATGGATCTGTGCGGTAAGAAAGTCGGTACCAGCCGTCGCACCACCTTCCCGCAGGAGATTGCCAACTGGTCAAAAGCACACTGTGAAGCGGCCGGTAAGCCGGCGATCATTGTGGTAGGTGCCGAAGGCACCGCCGATGCGCGCACTCAGCTGCGTCAGAACCGTCTGGATGGCGTGGTGCAGGGCAGTGAAACGCTGCCGTACATCATGGATCTGGAAAAGGGCAAATATAAGGCGCTGGATAAAGCCTTCTCCTTCCAGTACACCGGCATGGCGATTGGTAAAGATGCGGGCGAGCTGACCACCGCGATTCAGGCGGCTATCGACGCGATGATTGCCGATGGCACTTACCAGAAAATCCTCGGCAAATGGGGTCTGGCAGACAACGGCGTGGCGAAGGCCACCGTCAACCAGGGCTAAAGGAGCGCGCAGATGCAACAACCGGGCGCAGTGCGCTGGCCGCAGGGTAAACGCGGCTGTATGGCGCTGGCGTTTGACCTCGACGGTCCCACCGGCGATGCCATGCTGAATGGCAGCCTGTGGTCAACGCCAGAGTATTTTACCTTTGGGGCTTACGGGCCGTACCGCGCGCTCGGGCGTCTGCTTGACCTGCTGCGCGCCTTCCACCTCCCCGCCACCTTCTTTGTGCCGGCGTGGGTGGTGGAGCAGTGGCCGCAGCAGTGTCAGGCGATTATCGAACAGGGCCACGAAGTGGCCTATCACGGCTATCGCCACGAATCCTTCTGGGCGATTTCACCGGATGAACAGCGTGCGGTAATGGCAAAATCTGCTGAAATCTTTCACCAACATCTGGGCATCACCGCCTGCGGTTTTCGTACGCCGTCGGGCGACTGGCATGCCGAAACGCCACAAATCCTGCGCGACGCGGGCGTGATTTATTCCAGCAGCATGCGCGGCGACGATCGCCCCTACAGCATTCCGGTGGCGGGCCATACGCCGCTGGTGGAGATCCCCGGCAAGTGGGAAATGGATGATTACGCCTCGCTGGCCTACACGCGTCAGCCCGATTTCCCCAAAGGCGGCGACCGCATCGCCAGCTATGCGCACACGTGTGATAACTGGCAGCGCGAGTTCGATGGCGCGATGGATGAAGGCTTATGCCTCACCACGCTGTTCCACCCGAAAATCTCCGGCCAGCCGGGACGTTTGCTGCTGCTCGAACAGCTGTTTGCACATATGACGGCGCGCGATGACGTATGGTTTGCGCGCTGCGACGCGGTGGCGCAGTGGTATTTGCAGGAGCAACAGCATGACTGAACCTTCACGCTGGCCGCTGGGCTTCCAGTCGGCGGCGATCCTCACTATCGATTTCAACGATATTCACGGCATTCTCACCCAGGCTCCGGCAGTGGCGGGGCGCGATAAAACGCTGTCGGTGTGGCGCTACGGCACGCTGCGCGGCGTCGATCGCCTGCTGGCGCTGCTGGCAGAAAAGCAGCTCAAAGCCAGCTGGTGTATGCCCGCGATTGTCGCCGAACAGCAGCCGGAACTGGTGCAGCGCATCGTGACCGGCGGCCATGAAATCGCCTGCAGCGGCGATACCCACGAAGATTTCTCGCTGCTAACGCTGGAGCAGCAGATCGCCAGCGTGACGCGCGGCTGCGACAAACTGGCGCAGATAACCGGACGCAAAATCACGGGGTTCCGTACGCCCGCCGGGCAGTGGATACCGGGACTGGCGCAGGCGTTGATCGCACGCGGCATTCAATGGTCCTCCAACTGGCGCGGCGACGATTTGCCGTATTTCCATCCCGGTACGCGTCTGGTGGAATTACCGATGCACTACACGCTGGAAGATGAGCCGTACTTCGCCTTTAACCTCAGCCCGGCTATTCCGCCGGGACAATCGCGCATCGCGCCGTATGGCGAAACTTTGGCGAATATGACGCAGGATTTCCACGGCTTCCACCGCTTTGGCCTGTGCTACTTGCTGCGACTGCATCCGGAAATCATCGGCACCGCCGGACGTATTGGTTTGTTGCGGGCGCTGCTCGACATGCTGCAACAGCACAATGTGTGGATCGCCACCGCTGAGCAGGCGGCGGCACACTGGCAGACGCAGCCGGATAACGATGTCTGCCATCCGGCGGAGGTGTTTACCCGCATCACTGGAGGTGCGCATGGCGAACTCGCTTGATCAACTGGCGGCCTTTATCGCCGGGACGCGTTTTGCACAACTGCCTGAACCGCTGGTGGAGCAGGCGAAACGCCATCTGCTTGATACGCTCGGTGCTTCGCTGGCGGGCTGCGACAGCCCGATCTGGCGCGAGTGTCTGGCGCTGGTGCAGGCCGAAGGTGGCCGCGAACAGGCGCAGATTTGGGGCAGCGCGCAGCAGGCCAATCCGCGACAGGCGGCGTGGCTGAACGGCGTGGCGGGGCACATGTATGAACTCGACGATACCGGCGGCTGCGATCACTCCGGTGCGGTGGTGATCCCGGCGCTGCTGGCGGCTTTGCCGCTGGCGACGCAGCCGGTGGACGGGCAAGCGCTGCTGGTGGCGATGGTGATCGGCTATGACGTTGGCCGCCGCGTGTTAGAAGCCTGCGGCGGTTACTCGGCGCACAACGGCGCAGGCTGGCACTCTACCGCCAGCTGCGGCGTGTTTGGTGCGGCGGCGGCGGTCTGTTCGCTGCTGCAGCTGGATCGCGCGCAGTGTGCGTCTGCGCTGGGCATTGCCGCCAGCTTCAGCGGCGGTTTGTGGGGCTTTATTCACGATGGATCGCACACCAAGAAACTCCATGCCGCGCGCGCAGCAGAAGGCGGCGTACAGGCCGCGCTGCTGGCACAACGCGGTATCAGCGGCCCTTCAGTGGTGTTTGAACCGCGCTGGGGCGGCTTCCTGCAAACCTTAGCAGCGGAAACCCAGCAGCCGCAGGCTTTGACGGCCGATCTCGGCGAGGTGTGGAAACTGGCGCGCTGCTCAATCAAACCCTACGCTTCGTGCCGTGGCACCCACGCGGCGATTGATGCGCTGGGAATCCTGCTGCAACAGCATGATGTGCGGGTAGAGCAGATTGCGCGCATCGTGGTGGGCGTTAATCCGTTCCTGCTGGAGATGTGCGGCGGACGCGAGTTACACAGCCTGGCGGCGGCGCAGATGAGCCTGCCGTATGCGCTGGCGGCGCGCGCACTGTACGGCTCGGCGGAGCTGGCCAGTTATGACGACGCCAAACGCCTGCATCCCGATGTGGAAGCGTTGCTGGCACGTATTGAGCTGGTGATCGATGAGCAGCAGAGCCGCGACGACGAGCCGTGGGTGCGGCTGGAAACCGGGCAGGGCGCGCAGTGGCAGCAGCATGTGCCGGTGCCGTCAGGCGCGCCAACCAATCCGCTCACGCTGGATGCCTTGCTGGCGAAATACCGCAGTTTGGCCGCGCGCGTATTGCCGCTGGAGCAGGTCGAACAGCTCGAGGCGGTGTGTCTGGAGCTGGATGAAGTGGCGGATGTGCGGGAAGTGGTGGGGTTGTTGGGGATTGGGTGATTTTTTCCTTTTGGTGTGTGCTCGCTGTCCCCCATCCCGGCCTTCCCCCATTAATGGGGGAAGGAGACGCTGCCACATGCAGCTTCAGAACGAATATGTGGCAGCATCTTCCTCCCCCATTTATGGGGGAGGACCGAGGAGGGGGACAGCGAGCACATTCAAACCACAGCGAGCACATTCAAACCACAGCGAGCACATCCAAACCACAGCGAGCACATTCAAACCACAGCGAGCACAAACTAAACCCTGCCTGCTAACCCCTCAATCCGCGCTATCGCTGCCAGCAAGCGCGCTTCGGTCACTGCTTCGGCCATGTTCTCCATATCCGGCGCATGCACTGATTCGCGCACAATCAGCGCCAGCTCACTTTCATCCAGCTCGGCAATCTCGCTCAGCGTCAGCGGCACGCCGCAATCGCGCGCCAGGCGCATCTCATCCAGCACTTCCTCATCGGTGCGGTTCTCCAGCGCCAGCAAACAGAGATTGCCAAAGCCGACCAGCAAGCCGTGCCCAAACTCGCGGGTTTTATCGCAGAAGGTAAAGCCTTCATAAATCGCATGCGAAGCCGCCGCGTGTGCGCCGTTGCTCATTAGCGAGGTTAATCCCGCCCAGGTGAAGATCGCATCCAGCACCTGATCGAGCGACGCGCTGCTCTCACCACGCAGCACTGCGGCATACGCTGCCGGTCCATGTTCACCAATTACGTTATAACAGATCTGGCTGTGCGCCAGTGACGAGAGCGCATTGCCCTCGCGTGCCGGATGACGTGCGCTGACCGCGCGGAACTCGTACCACTTCGCCAGCGTATCGCCCAGCCCGGCGGCCAGCCAGCGGGCGGGCGCTTTAGCCAGCAGCTCGCTGTCAATGATCACCGCCGCCGGTGCCTGCGGCAGCGGGAAGATGTCGAAGAAATTGCCGTTATCGTCATAGCGAATACTCAGCGGCGTCACCGCGGAACAGGTGGCGGCGATGGTTGGCAGCGTGATCACCGGCACGCCGAGCTGGGCGCCTACCGCTTTCACCGTATCCAGCGATTTACCGCCGCCCACGCCAATCAGCACCTCGGCGTGCAGCTCGCTGGCCATCGCCGCCAGACGATTGATCTGATTGATCGAGGTTTCACCGCCAAACCACTCCTGCGCCAGCAGCGTGACGTTGGCCGCCAGCAGCTGCGCGCGAACCTGCGCTTCTACTGCCTGCAACGCCTGATGGCCGCCAATCAGCAGCGCACGCTGTCCCAGTCCGGCGCAGATCGCGCCTAATTGGTTGATCACGCCCGCACCGCGCAGCACGCGCGCCGGGAAAACCAGATTCTGTTGTGTCATCACTTGTTCTCTGTGTAACGGACGCCGGGCAACACGCACAGCATCTCATAAAGGATATTGGCCGCCAGCTGCGAGGTCATACCGCTGATGTCGTACGGCGGCGAGACTTCCACCAGATCGCCGCCCACCAGATTGAGTCCACGACAGCCGCGCACGATCTCCAGCCCTTGCATCGAGGTTAAACCGCCCACTTCCGGCGTGCCGGTGCCGGGTGCCCACGCGGGATCGAAACTGTCGATGTCGTAAGAGAGATACACCGGGCCGTCGCCGATACGCGCGCGCACCTCGGCCATCAGCGGCGTCATGGAGCGATACCAGCACTGTTCGGCGGGCACCAGATGGAAGCCCTGATCGACGCCCCACTGAAAATCATCGGCGGCGTAACCTTGCGCACGTTGCCCGATTTGCACCACGCGCTGGCAGTCGAGCAGGCCCTCTTCCACCGCGCGGCGGAACGTGGTGCCATGCGCGATCTTCTCGCCAAACATCTCGTCGTTGGTGTCGGTGTGGGCATCAATGTGAATCAGCCCCATCGGCCCATGCTTCTTCGCCAGCGCGCGCAAAATCGGCAGCGTCAGCGTGTGATCGCCGCCCAGCGTTAACGGGATAATCGGCCAGTTATTCAGCTCGGTATAATAGTTTTCAATGACATCGACTGATTTCAGCAGGCTGTAAGTGTTGATCGGCACATCACCGAGATCGCCGACGCGCAGCGAATCAAAGGGCGCGGCGCCGGTGGCCATGTTGTAGGGTCGGATCATGACTGAATCGGCGCGGATGGCGCGTGGGCCATAGCGCGTACCGCTGCGCTGCGAGGTGCCGATATCCAGCGGAATGCCGACGAACGCCACATCCAAATCGGCTGGTGATTCAGCGGCGGGTAAACGCATCATGGTGCCGCGTCCGGCGAAACGGGGCATTTCGTTGCCGCCTTGCGGCTGGGGGAAATCGGTCATCACGCACTCCTTCAGTCAGGTAAAACCCATCATTACCCAGCCCGCGCGCCGGAAAAATCCTTGACAGCCGATAATCACTTCAGAGATTACTTAACTTTAGTCAGCAATCTCTGAAGGAAAATCGGTGCAGACGCTTCCCAATCTTAAACTGCTGCAGGTGTTCGCCAGCGTGGTAGAAAATCAGGGCTATTCGCGCGCGCAGCAGGCGCTGAACATGACCACGCCGGCCATCAGCGCCTACATGAGCGAGCTCGAGAGCCAGCTCGGTTTTATCCTCTGTCAGCGCGGGCGCGGCGGCTTTACCCTGACCAGCAAAGGCGAGCAGTTTTATCGCTACTGTCAGGAGATGCTGGCGACGCTGGCGGGTTGGCAGGAGCAGGTTGAGACGCTGAAAAGCGCGCAGGGCGGCACTTTCTCGCTTGGCGTGGTGGACGCCACCGTCACCGATAGCACGCTGGATCTGCCTGCCGCTATCGCCCGCTTTAACCAGCGCTTTCCGGCGGTGTTCTTTAATCTGAGCGTGCGCGATCCCAATGAGTTGCAGCAGCAGTTGCTGGAGGATCGGCTCGATTTGGCGATTGGGCACTTTCCGCTGCGCGCCAGCAATCTGGTGACCATTCCGCTTTACGAAGAACAGCATTGGCTCTATTGCAGCCCGCAACATCCGCTGGCTGAGGGCCATCCGGATGTGCGCACCGTGCAGCAAACCGGCATGGTGACGCGGCGTTACTGGAATCAGCAGGAGCTGAACAAGCGCGGCTTCCGCCAGAGCAACGCTTCAGTGGAGAGCATCGAAGCGCAGCTGACGCTGATTCTCTCTGGCCGCTTCATTGGCTATTTGCCCGAACACTACGCGCGCAGCGGGGAACTGCAGGGCACGCTGCGCCGCCTGCTGCCGCACCATTTCCATTTCCGCGCGCCTTTCTCTTTTGCGTTTCGCCGTGGGCGCGCGCGTGAAACCTTAATCCGCGCGATGCGTGAAATTCTGAATCCAGCGCGAAAAAATAGCAGCGAAAGCTGACGCTGCGCCAATACTGTGTAAAAATACAGGCCAATTCAGCAAACAGTAACGAAAATGGCCCTGACAGCAGCGATAAAAAGCCAGATTGCGCAATGGTATAAGGCGCTGCAGCAGCAGGTTCCTGACTTTATCCCGCGCGCGCCGCAGCGCCAGATGATTGCCGAAGTGGCGAAAAGTCTGGCCGGTGACGAAGGTCGTCATCTGGCGATTGAAGCGCCCACCGGCGTCGGCAAAACCCTTTCTTATTTGATTCCCGGCATTGCGGTGAGCCGCGCCGAGGAGAAGCGGCTGGTGATCAGCACCGCCAACGTGGCGTTGCAGGACCAGATCTTCAGCAAGGATCTGCCGCTGCTGAAGAAAATCATCCCCGATCTCACTTTTACTGCCGCCTTTGGCCGTGGACGCTATGTTTGTCCGCGCAACCTTGCGGCGCTGGCGGCGACCGAAGATCAGCAGGGCGATTTGCTGCTCTATCTGGATGAAGAGGCGGTCACCGGCTCGAAAGAGGAGCAGAAATTCTGCGCCAAGCTAGAGAAGCAGCTCAGTAGCTACCGCTGGGATGGCTTGCGCGATCACACCGATGTCAACATCGAGGACAGCTTGTGGCAACGCCTCTCCACCGACAAAGCCAACTGCCTCGGCCATCACTGTCGCTGGTATCGCGAATGCCCGTTCTTTGTCGCGCGTCGCGAAATTGAGCAGGCGGATGTGGTGGTCGCCAACCATGCGTTGGTGATGGCGGCGATGGAGAATGAATCGGTGCTGCCACCGGCGAAAAACCTGATGCTGGTGCTGGACGAAGGCCATCATCTGCCGGAAGTGGCGCGCGATGCGCTGGAGATGAGCGCGGAGATCACGCCCGGCTGGAGCAGTTTGCAGCTCGATCTGTTTGTGCGGCTGGTGGAAACCATCATGGCGCAGTTCCGCCCAAAATCGCCGCCGCCGCTCACCAACCCGGAGCGCCTGAAAGGTCACTGCGATGAAATGCGCGAGCTGCTGCAGATCCTGTGCGATGCGCTCAATCCACTGCTGCCGGGCCATAATCAGCCGGGCGAGTTCCGCTTTGTTCTGGGTGAATTGCCGGAAGAGCTACTGAGCCTGTGCGCGCGGCTGTTCAAGCTGAGTGACGCGCTGCGCGGCTTAAGCGAAGGCCTGCTCAACGAGTTGGGCGAGCAAACCGGGAAAGCCGATATCATGCGGCTGCATAAAGCTATCATTCAGCTCAATCGCCACTTCGGCTGGTTCGAGTCGATTAGCAAATTGTGGCGGCTGGCGGCGATGGAGAAAGCTTCCAATGCGCCGGTGTCGAAGTGGATTACGCGTGAGATCCGTGAAGGCCAGGCGCATCTGCTGTTCCACTGCGCGGGCATTCGCGTGAGTGATCAGCTGGAAAAAATCCTGTGGCGCAAAATCCCGCATGTGGTGGTGACCTCGGCCACTTTGCGCTCGCTCAACAGCTTCAACCGTTTGCAGGAAATGTCCGGCCTGAGTGAGAAAGCCGGCGACCGCTTTGTGGCACTGGATTCACCGTTTAACCATATCGACCAGGGCAAGCTGGTGATTCCGCAGATGCAGTTTGAGCCGCAGATGGCGCAGGAAGCGGAGCACATTGCCGAGATGGCGCGCTTTTTCCTCCAGCAGATCGCCGAAGAGAAGCACAAAGGGGTGCTGGTGCTGTTCGCCAGCGGCCGCGCGATGCAGCAGTTTGTCGCACATATTCCTGATCTGCGCCTGTCGATGCTGGTGCAGGGCGATCAGCCGCGTTCGCGCCTGGTGGCGCTGCATCGTGAACGCGTCGAAGCCGGTAAAATCAGTATTCTGGTCGGGCTGCAATCGTTCGCCGAAGGGCTGGATTTGAAAGGCGATCTGCTGTCGCAGGTGCATATCCATAAAATCGCTTTTCCACCGGTGGACAGTCCGGTAATTTTGACCGAGGGCGAATGGCTGAAGAGCCTGAAACGCTATCCGTTCGAAGTGCAGAGCTTGCCGAGCGCCTCCTTTACCTTGATTCAGCAGGTAGGACGTTTGATTCGCAGCCACAGCTGCTTTGGCGAAATCGTGATTTACGATCGCCGCCTGCTCAACAAAGCCTATGGCAGCCGACTGCTGGCCGCGCTACCGGTGTTCCCGATTGAGCAACCGCCGATGCCGGAAGCCAGCAGTGACAAGACGAAAAAACGTCGCAGTAAGAAAATCTAACGATCAATTTTTGGCAGCCGCACGGCGGCGCGCCCTGGAAGCGGGAATGCCTGATGGAACTGAATAAAATTATTAAAGAGATTGGGCGCGGTAAAAATCACGCGCGCGATATCGATTTCGCCACCGCGCAGGCGCTCTACAGCGCGATGCTGGCCGGTGACGTGCCGGAGCTGGAGCTCGGTGGCGTGCTGATTGCGCTGCGCATCAAGGGCGAAGGCGAAGAGGAGATGCGCGGTTTTTATCACGCGATGCAGCAGCAGATGATGCAGTTGCAGGCACCCGCTAACCGGCCCATGCCGATTGTCATTCCCAGCTACAATGGCGCGCGCCGTCAGGGCAATCTGACGCCGCTGCTGGCGCTGCTGCTGGTGAAGCTGGGCTTCCCGGTGCTGCTGCACGGCGTCAGCGACGATCCTACGCGCATCACCACCGAAGCGGTGCTGGCAGCGCTGGACATCGCGCCTGTCACCTCCGCCGCACAGGCGCAGGCGAAGCTGGATAACGGCGAACTGGCGTTTATCACCATCGACCATCTGTGTGCGCCAATGGCGCAACAGCTGTCGCTGCGCTGGCGCATGGGCGTGCGTAACAGCGCGCATACGCTGGCGAAACTGGCGACGCCGTTTGCCGAACGTGCTGCGCTGCGCCTGGCCAGCGTCTCGCATCCGGAATATGTGCCGCGCGTGGGGAAATTCTTCCAGGATATCGATGCACCGGCGATTCTGCTCAACGGGACCGAAGGCGAGGTGTATGCCAATCCGCAGCGCTGCCCGGCGATTAACTACATTCGTGGCGCGGGTGCAGAAGCGGAAGTGTGGGTTGAGCGCCAGCCGGAAGTCAGTGTGGAACTGCCGGAAAGCAAAAGTGCACAGGACACCGCCGCGTGGATCAATCAGGTATTAGCCGGGGAACGCGCGGTGCCGCAGGCGCTGCGTTTGCAGCTGGCGTGTTGTTTGATGGCGACCGGTGAATCGGCTAGCCTGGCGGATGCAGAAGTGAAGTTACAGTTGGCGGGGATGTGAAGAATAAAGCCATTGAATTAAGCGCCTCATTTACAGCGCACACAAGCTGTAGCGGCGCGATTAATCGCGCTGTTCAATGGCGGCAATGTCGCCATCCCGCTATTGCGTAATAAATTGCGCCGCGACGGCACGAGCAAGCATCCGCCATTCCTGGCGACCGCCCTTACGCTTTCGCCAGCACGCGCTCTACCAACTGCTGCCAGAAGGTAATACCGATCGGCAGCAGCTCATCATTAAAGTCGTAATTGGCGTTATGCAGCGGTGCGGACGGCGTCGCGCCATCGGCACCCAGCCAGAAATAGGCGCCGGGGCAGGCTTGCATCATGCAGGCAAAATCTTCCGAAGCCATTGAAGGGTTCACCTGCCAGTGAACCTGCGCCTCGCCAAGCACCTCAACCGCCACCGTACGCACCTGTTCGGCTTGCTCCGCATGGTTGGCGGTGACCGGATAACCGGGATACCAGTGAATCTCGCCGCTGACGCCAAACGGGCGCGGCAACGTCGTGACAAAATCCTCAATCAGACCGCGCACGCGATTGCGCACGTCGGTCTGCAAACATCGCACCGTGCCGCGCAACACAATCTGCTCAGGAATGACGTTAATCGCTTCGCCGCCGTGAATCTGCGTCACGCTCACCACCGCCGAAGCCAGTGGCGACAGACGACGCGACGGAATGGTTTGCAGCGCCAGAATCAGCTCGGCAGCAACCACCATGGGATCGGCCCCGCTTTCCGGCATCGCCGCATGGCAGCTTTTACCGTGCAGCGTAATTTCGAACGAGTCGAGTGACGCCATCATCGCATCCGGATTCACCGCCAGCGTGCCCACCGGCATGCCCGGCCAGTTGTGCATGGCGTAAACCGCATCCATCGGGAAGCGCTGGAACAGACCTTCTTCCACCATCTTGCGTGCGCCACCGAGATTCTCTTCGGCGGGCTGGAAGATGAAGTGAATAGTACCGCTGAAGTTGCGCGTAACCGCCAGCTGACAAGCCGCCGCCAGCAGGATCGAAGTGTGACCATCGTGACCGCAGGCATGCATAACGCCGGCTGTTTGCGACTTCCACTGCGGCGCGCCTTTTTCGGTGATCGGCAGCGCATCCATATCGGCGCGCAGACCAATAACCGGTCCGGGACCGTTCTCTAAGGTGCCGATTACGCCGGTGCCCGCTAAGCCACGAAATACCTGTAATCCGGCCTCGGTGAGGACCTGTGCGACTAGCTCGCTGGTCTGCTGCTCCTGGTAACCCAGCTCAGGATGTTGGTGTAACTGATGACGCCAGTTGAGGGCGTTTTCCAGCAGTGCAGCAGGCAGGCTCATAAGGTAAGGCTCTCCATTAGCAGCGTGAGCTGCAAAATAATGTATTTACTGTAGTGGCAAGCGCATGGCGGCGTCTATCGCGGAACGGAATAATTTGGCTATAGGGTATAGCGGAATGGAATATAGCGAACGGGCTGTTAAGCGCCTTCTCCCGCTTGCGGGAGAAGGCTGGGATCAGGGGAAAGCTGCACAATGTTGAAAGGTGCGCGCTGTCCCTCACCCTAACCCTCTCCCGCAGGCGGGAGAGGGGATTGATCGGCGTGCGCGGGTTGAACGTTATTTCTGCATCGGCAGGTTGAGACCGTGCTCCTGCGCGCAGCTTTGCGCTAATTCGTAACCCGCATCCGCGTGACGCATTACGCCGGTGGCCGGATCGTTCCACAGCACGCGGCCCAGACGCGCATCGGCTTCTTTGCTGCCGTCACACACAATCACCACGCCGGAGTGCTGCGAGAAGCCCATGCCGACGCCGCCGCCATGATGCAGACTCACCCAGGTCGCGCCGCCTGCGGTGTTCAGCAGGGCATTGAGCAGCGGCCAATCGGATACCGCATCCGAGCCGTCTTTCATCGCTTCGGTTTCACGGTTCGGTGACGCCACGGAACCGCAATCCAGATGGTCGCGACCGATGACGATCGGCGCTTTCAGCTCGCCGTTACGCACCATTTCGTTGAACGCCAGCGCCGCTTTGTGGCGCTCGCCGAGACCCAGCCAGCAGATACGCGCCGGTAAGCCCTGGAAGGCGATACGCTCCTGCGCCATGTCGAGCCAGCGGTGCAGATTCTGGTGATCCGGGAACAGCTCTTTCAGCTTGGCATCGGTTTTGTAGATATCTTCCGCATCACCTGACAGCGCCACCCAGCGGAACGGGCCTTTGCCTTCGCAGAACAGCGGGCGAATATAGGCCGGCACAAAACCCGGGAAATCAAAGGCGTTTTTCACGCCCTCATCCAGCGCCACCTGACGGATGTTATTGCCGTAATCCACGGTCGGGACGCCCATGTGATGGAAATCCAGCATCGCCTGCACATGTACCGCCATTGAGGCGCGCGCGGCTTTCTCCACCGCTTTCGGGTTGCTGACACGCTCGGCTTCCCAGCGCGCCAGATCCCAACCAACCGGCAGATAACCGTTAACCGGATCGTGTGCTGAGGTCTGATCGGTGACGATGTCCGGCTTCATGCCGCCCGCTTTGGCACGTTTCACCAACTCCGGCACGATTTCAGCGGCGTTGCCCAGCAGACCAACAGAAATGGCACGCTTCTCTTTGTTGGCCTGATCAATCAGCGCCAGTGCTTCGTCCAGCGTATAGGCTTTGTGGTCGACGTAGCGGGTGCGGATACGGAAATCGATACGTGATTCCTGGCACTCAATCGCCAGCACGCTGGCACCGGCTAACACACCCGCCAGCGGTTGTGCGCCGCCCATGCCGCCCAAACCGGCGGTGAGGATCCAGCGGCCGCTGAGATCGCTGTCGTAATGCTGACGACCCGCTTCAGCGAAGGTTTCGAAGGTACCTTGCACGATGCCCTGCGCACCGATGTAGATCCACGAACCGGCGGTCATCTGGCCGTACATCATCAGGCCTTTTTGATCCAGCTCGTGGAAGTGATCCCAGTTGGCCCAATGCGGCACCAGATTCGAGTTAGCCAGCAGCACGCGCGGCGCATCGGCATGCGTACGGAACACGCCCACCGGTTTACCGGACTGGATGAGCAGCGTCTCTTCCGGCTGCAGGGCGCGCAGCGAACGCAGGATCTGCTCAAAGCACTCCCAGTTACGCGCGGCTTTACCGATGCCGCCGTACACCACCAGATCTTCCGGGCGTTCTGCCACGTCAGGATCGAGGTTGTTCTGGATCATGCGGTAAGCCGCTTCAATCAACCAGTTGGCGCAGTGCAATTCATTACCGCGCGGCGCACGGATTTCACGGGCTACAGCCTGAGTCAAAGTTTCGCTCATCATCGATTCCTTAATTAACAGTCTTACGCTGGCTTGGCAGCAGCGCGGTAAGAGATTCAGGCCATGCAGGTGCGCTGGCCCACAGACGCATGGATTCGATATCCGGCGCCAGTAAACGGTCGTGATCGAGGAAGGCCACCTTCTCGCGAATGCGGCTCATCTCTTGTTCCAGCGTCGGCGAGCTTTGCAGCGGACGATGGAAATCAATGCCTTGTGCCGCAGCCATCGCCTCAATGCCGACCACAGCGGCGGTGTTGAAGCACATGCTGCCGAGGCGGCGGGCCGCGTAGGTCGCCATCGAGACGTGATCTTCCTGGTTAGCGGAGGTTGGCAGGCTGTCAACGCTGCCCGGATGCGCCAGCGATTTGTTCTCAGACGCCAGCGCTGCAGCAGTGACCTGCGCAATCATAAAGCCGGAGTTAACGCCGCCATCATTGACGAGGAACGGCGGTAAACCGGAAAGGCCGGTATCCAGCAGCAGCGCCAGACGACGCTCGGAGATCGCGCCGATTTCGGCAATCGCCAGCGCCAGAATATCAGCGGCGAAGGCCACCGGCTCGGCGTGGAAGTTACCGCCGGAAATCACATCGCCACTGTCGCTGAACACCAGCGGATTATCGGAGGCGGCGTTGGCTTCAATCTGCAACACGCGCGCGGCGTGCGACAGGTTATCCAGGCAGGCGCCCATCACCTGTGGCACGCAGCGAATCGAGTAGGGATCCTGCACGCGGCCGCAGTGGGTGTGTGAGCCGAGGATTTCACTGCCGGCTAATAAAGAGGAGACGGCGGCGGCAACGTTGATCTGTCCCAGCTGGCCGCGCGCTTCGTGGATCCGCGCATCGTAAGGTTTCACCGAGCCTTTAATCGCTTCCAGCGACAGTGCGCCGGCCATCAGGCCCGCCGCGAACAGGTTTTCCGCTTCGAACAGCCCGCGCAGCGCCAGCGCATTCGAAACCTGCGTGCCGTTGAGCAGCGCCAGACCTTCTTTGGGGCCCAGCACAATCGGCTGCAGGCCAACGCGCGCTAAGCCTTCGGTCGCGGGGATTAACTCGCCATCGACGCGTACCTGACCTTCGCCCAGCAGCATCAGGGAAAGATGTGCCAGCGGGGCCAGATCGCCTGACGCGCCCACCGAACCTTTCTCCGGGATGCACGGCATCACACCGGCGTTGAACAGCGCCAGCAGCGCTTCAATCAGTTCGATACGCACGCCAGAGTGACCGCGCGCCAGGCTGATAATTTTGGTCGCGACCACCAGACGCGCCACGTTGTCCGGCAGCAAATCGCCGAGGCCAACGCTGTGCGACAGCACCAGATTGCGCTGCAGCTCGGCCAGCCGCGCCGAAGGGATCTGGGTTTGCGCCAGCTTGCCGAAACCGGTGTTGATGCCGTACACCACGTTGCCGGATGCGACGATGGCATCGACGGTTTCATGGGCACGCGCAATCGCTGCGCGCGCATCATCGGCCAACGTGAGCGTTACCTTGCTTTGATAGATGGTGCGCAAGGTAGCGAGGTCCACTTCACCGGGAACGAGGCGAATTTCCTGAACCGAACCTGACATAGTCTACTCCTGTCTATACAAGTGATCTGGCATGAATGGGACGCCGATATTTTGCGATGTGGCTGTCCGATTTGCCGTGGATTGCGATGAGTGAAGCATAAGTGTCTAATCTTGTCTATACAAGTAGCAAGCGCTATGCCAGATTGTTCTTGTTCTGTGAAATACGACGCAATGCGGTTTATGCGTTGTAAACGCAGCGTGATTGCACCGGAGCAGGGTGAAAGCTGCACCAATGCTGGGCACCTTGCACAATTAGATGTATATACATTTACGGGCTGAGACAGTAAACTTTGGGCATTATTCTTTATAGGAACAGGAAATGGCGGAGCAAACAGCAGTAGCACAGCTGGCTGCGGCGATGGGCGATGAGCCTGCGCCGATTTACCAGCGGGTGAAGCAGGCGATCGTCAGCCAAATCCGCGAAGGTCACTGGAAAGCCAACCAGCGCGTGCCGTCTGAAAGTGAACTGGTGAACGAGCTGGGCGTCAGTCGTATGACCATTAACCGCGCGCTGCGTGAACTCACCAGCGAGGGTTTTCTGGTGCGCATGCAGGGCGTGGGCACCTTTGTCGCGGAGATGAAGGGCTACACCGCGATGCTGGAAGTGCACAACATCGCCGATGAGATCGCGCAGCGTGGCCATCGTCACAGCTGCAAGATTTTGTCGATTGGGCAGATGAAGGCCGATCCGGAACAGGCGGCGGTGCTGGGATTATCCACCGGGCAAACGCTGTTCCATTCGCTGATTGTGCATTACGAAAACGATCTGCCGGTGCAGCTGGAAGACCGTTTAGTCAATCCGCTGGTGGCACCGGATTATCTCAGCCAGGATTATCATCAGCTGACGCCGTACACCTATTTGATGCGCGTTGCGCCATTGACCGCTGGTGAGCATATTGTGGAAGCGGTGCTGCCGGATCTGCGCCAGCGTAAGCATCTGGCGCTGGATGAACATGAGCCGTGCCTGCTGATTCGTCGTCAGACGTGGAGCGACAACAAGATTGTGACCTACGCGCGACTGTTGTATCCGGGATCGCGCTATAAGTTGCTGGGGCGCTTCAGAGGACATGGTTGAGCAAAGATTTCCCTCACCCTAACCCTCTCCCGCAAGCAGGAGAGGGGACTAATTGCTCCTTCTCCCGCCTGCGGGAGAAGGCTGGGATGAGGGGAACGCGGCACTTATTCAACCCTACTGAGCATCACAAACAGCAGGCTGGCATCTGAGGTTAACGGTTCAAGCTGCGTAAGTTCATCCATCCACCACACACCTTGATTGACGGCTAGTTTTTCCCTTGCCGCAGTTTGCCATTCTCCCGCCAACACCCACGCCACGCCGTTTTCACTGCTGGCCATTTTTTGCTCAACGGTAACCTGAGAATGCCAGCTGTCGCGGCGCGTCATGATATTAAAATCCTCACAGCTGCCGCGAATGCGGGCCTCAATCGCCCATTCACCGGGAAACGCCCATGGTTGATGCGGCTGTAAAACGTGTTCCCCGTGATCGCCGCGCAACAGCACGCTGTCGCCGTGCAGCAGGGTAATCACGCGATCAATGCCGGGAAAAGGTGAAAACGGCCCGTCGGCGGAGATGGTAGCGATGCTGGCGCGCCAGGCAAACTTCGCGTCGCCCGGCGGATAGCTGACGATTTCTCGTGTTTCACCGCCGCCGTTGCGCCAGCGGCTGACCGCAAGCTGGTCGTAGGCAAAACGGGTGCTCATTGTAATGCCCTCATCGCCTGGGCAACGTTCGCTGCTGCGCGCTCTTCTGCCGCATGATGGCCTTCGCTGATCACCTGCTTGCCCGCCACGAACACGTCGCGGATCTGTTCGCGCTGGCCGCCAAACAGCCAGCGGTTCAACAGCGCTGTGCTGCTAACGCTGCTGAGGAACGCGTCTTCAGCCAGCACCAGCCAGTCAGCACGTTTGCCAATCGCCAGTTCACCTGCCGGCAAACCACACGCCTGCGCGCCGCCCTGTGCGGCTTGCTGCCACAGCAGATCGCCTACGGAAGGTTGATTGGGCAAGGTGATGCGGTTGCGACGACGATCGCGCAGTCGCTGGCCGTACTCCAGCCAGCGCAGCTCTTCCAATGCGCTAAGCGACACGTGGCTGTCGGAGCCAATGCCCCAGCGGCCGCCGCGCGCGATGTACTCGACTGCCGGGAAAATGCCGTCGCCGAGGTTGGCTTCCGTGGTCGGACACAATCCCGCCACCGCGCCGCTTGCCGCCATGCGCTGAATTTCGTCGTCATCAAGATGAGTGGCGTGAATCAAGCACCAGCGCTGATCGACCGCGAAGCGATTGAGCAGCCACGCCACCGGACGCTCACCGCTCCACGCCAGGCTGTCGTTAACCTCTTTCTCCTGCTCGGCAACGTGAATGTGCACTGGCACATCCTGCGGGCAGGCGGCTAATACTTCGTGCATCTGCGCTTCATTCACCGCGCGCAGCGAATGGAAGCAGATGCCATGATTAAGCAGCGGCTTATCCGCGCTCCAGCTCGCCACGCGCTGCTGCTGTTGCAGATAGGCGTCGGTTTGCTGAATGAAACGGCGCTGGCCGTCGCTGGCCGGTTGCGAACCAAAACCG
This sequence comes from Pantoea sp. DY-17, assembly GCF_019795975.1. NCBI lineage: Bacteria > Pseudomonadati > Pseudomonadota > Gammaproteobacteria > Enterobacterales > Erwiniaceae > Pantoea > Pantoea sp. DY-17. Next base: position 461,081 of record NZ_JAIMIG010000001.1, read on the forward strand.
CTGTAGCTGTAGAGCACCGGCAGCAAGGTTTGACCGATGCCGGCGGTCTCCGCCGCCGCCATCAGTGCCAGCTGCATGGCATCATCGGCGTAGGGTTTGCCGTGCGCATCGTGGTGCAAATAGTGGAATTCCGCCACCTGGCTGTAGCCGCCTTTCAGCATGTCGATGTAAAGATGCGTGGCGATAGCGCCAACCTGCTCGGGCGACAGGCGCTGCACCATGCGATACATCAGATCGCGCCATGTCCAGAAGCTGTCCTGCGGATCGCCCGCCACTTCGGCCAATCCCGCCATCGCGCGCTGGAAGGCGTGTGAATGCAGATTCGCTATCGCCGGAATCACCGGTCCGGCAAGACGCGTAGCATCGCCGGGCTCGCTGTTGGGCGCGAGTTGGGTGATCTGTCCGGCTGCGTTGGTGGTAATCAGCACGCGCTCATGCCAGCCGTCGGCCAGCAGTGCGCGTGGGGCAAAATAGGTTGTCATGGTTGATCCTGCATGGCGGAAAGTTGTATATACATATACATACTTTGAAGCGCAGTGTAAATCGCCCAACGCGAAGGGGAGTGGGATGGCAGAAACAGAGCAGATCGACAGCCTGTGGCTGGGGGCCGACATCGTTACGATGCGTGACGGGCACTACAATCTGATTGCCGACGGCGTGCTGGCGGTCAATCAGGGAAAACTGATTTGGGTGGGGCCACGCAGTAAATGCCCGGCTTTTTCCGCGCGCGAACAGCACCAATTTTCCGGCGGCATCATCACGCCCGGTCTGGTGGATTGCCATACGCATCTGGTGTTTGGCGGCGATCGCAGCCAGGAGTTTGAGCAGCGTCTTAATGGTGTGAGCTATGCAGAAATCGCTGCGCAGGGCGGCGGCATTCTTTCCACGGTGCGCGCCACCCGCGCGGCCTCGCAGCAAGAGCTGGTGGCAAGTGCGCGCTGGCGGCTGGATCGCCTGCTGGCGGAAGGCGTCACCACGGTAGAGATCAAATCCGGTTACGGCCTCGATGAGGCCAGCGAACTGACCATGCTGCGCGCCATTCGTGAGTTGGCGGAAACGGTGCCTGCCGATGTGCAGGCCACTTGCTTAGCCGCGCACGGTTTCCCGCCGGAGTTTAAAGACAATCCGCAAGGCTGGATCGATATCATCTGCCAGCGCCTGTTACCGCAGGTGAAAGCAGAAGGGTTGGCGGATGCGGTGGATGCGTTTTGCGAGCATTTGGCCTTTTCTCCTGAGCAAGTTCGCACGGTCTTTGATGCCGCCAAAGCATTGGGCATGCCGGTGAAACTGCACGCCGAGCAGCTTTCGGCGCTGGGCGGCGCGGCGCTGGCGGCCAGTTACGGTGCGCTCTCCGCCGATCATCTGGAGTACGCCACCGCAGCGGATGCGCAAGCGATGGCGCAGCACGGCACCGTGGCGGTGTTGCTGCCGGGCGCGTTTTATCTGTTGCGTGAAACCCAGCGTCCGCCGGTAGCACTGTTCCGTGAACACGGCGTAGCGATGGCGCTGGCCAGCGATGCCAATCCGGGCACCTCACCGGCGCTTTCGCTGCGACTGATGTTGAACATGGGCTGCACGCTGTTTGGTTTGACGCCGGAAGAGGCGTTAGCGGGCGTGACCTTGTGGGGCGCCAAAGCGCTGGGATTACAGCACTCGCACGGTTCGCTGGAAGCGGGCAAGGTCGCGAATTTTGTTCACTGGCCGCTGGCGCGTCCGGCTGAGCTGGTTTACTGGCTGGGCGGCGAGTTGCCGTGCCAGGTTATTTATCGTGGAGAAGCGCAATGACACCTTTTCATTTCACCGCCGGTAAGATTCCGCTGCTGGTCAGCATTCCTCACGCCGGCACGCAGTTAACGCCGGAAGTGGACGCCGGCCTGAGCGACGCAGCGCGCGGCCTGCCGGATACCGATTGGCACTTGCCGCTGCTGTACGATTTTGTGCGCGATCTCGGCGCCAGCGTGTTAATTGGTCACTATTCACGTTTTGTTATTGACCTTAATCGCCCGGCGGATAATCAGCCGCTCTACACCACGGCGACCACCGGCTTGTATCCGGAAACCCTGTTCGACGGCAGCCCCACCTTTGCACCGGGTAAAACGCCGAGCGCCGAGGTACGCCAGGGTTATCTGGACACGATTTGGCAGCCTTATCATCAACAGCTGCAGCAGGAGCTTGCACGCCTGAAAGCTGAACATGGTTACGCGCTACTGTTTGATGCGCACTCGATCGCCTCGGTGATCCCGCGGCTGTTTGAGGGGCGTTTACCGGATCTCAACATCGGTACCAATGATGGCGCCAGCTGTTCAACGGCGGTGATCAACGCGATCAAACAGGTGTGTAATGCGCAAAACGATTACAGTTGGATCGCGAACGGACGCTTTAAAGGCGGCTATATTACCCGCGCCTACGGCCAGCCGGATCAAGGCGTGCAGGCGGTGCAGCTGGAGCTGGCGCAGCTCAATTATATGGATGAAACCCCGCCGTTTGCCTGGCAGCAGGATCGCGCAGCGCAGCTGCAGAAGGTACTGAAACCGCTGATGCAGGCGTTTCTAGACGCCGGTAAATCGAACTAAATCCCCGCACCTATTCGTAGCGGCGCAATTTATTGCACGTTATTCAGATTGGCAATGTGGTCGCCATTCATACGCGCGATTAATCGCGCCGCTACGATTCATGTTCCTGCACCATCACAATGCACACCTTGCCTCCTCGCGGTGCAATATTACGTCCATCGCGTGACCATCTCCCTGAATTTGCGGCTTTGCCGATTTGGCATAGTGCTTGCTAGGTTGTATGTACAAGTAAAGACCGCGCAGCGATTATTAATTTTTATACTGGCTGGCTCACAAAAAGCTTATGCCGACAATGATCTGCCGCACGCTAACTTGTATATACATGAAAGGTCATCTGCAAATATTGCACAAGCAGAGACTGCCAAATTCGATTAATAGCCAGGAGAAGCCGCATGACGCACCGCGCCCCGATTCGCCGTTTTTGCCTCACGACCCTGTTTGCCAGCCTGATGATCAGCGGCATTGCCGTCCAGGCGAAAGAGTGGAAATCGATCACCATCGCTACCGAAGGCAGCTATGAACCCTGGAACCTGACACTGCCGGGCGGCAAGTTGGGCGGCTTTGAACCGGAACTGATGGAAGACCTGTGCAAGCGCATGGGCATTCAGTGCAAGCTGGTGGTGCAGAACTGGGACGGCATGATCGCCGGCCTCAACGCCGGAAAATATGACGTGATCATGGATGCGATTGTCATCACGCCAGAGCGCAAAAAAGTGGTTAACTTCACCACGCCATACGCTTCAACGCCCGCCACCTTTATTACCACTAAAGACAATCCGCTGCTGCCGGCCGATCACAACATCATCAAGCTGCATGACGACGAGAAAGCGATCAACGCGGCAATTGCCCCACTGAAAGCGGCGCTGAAGGGCAAAACCATTGGTATCGCCTCCGGCACGGTTTACACGCCCTTTATCGACAAGTACTTCAAAGGCGATACCGAGGTACGCGAATACACCTCTTCGGCGGATGCGATGCTCGATCTGCAATCCGGTCGTATCGATGCGGTGTTCGATGACGTGACCTTTGCGCAATCGATGCTGGCGCGCAAAGAGAACAACAATCTGGTCTTCAGCGGCCCACAGCTCGGCGGTCCAATTTGGGGCGAGGGCGAAGCAATGGGCGTGCGCATGGCGGATAACGATCTGAAAGCCAGGCTGGATGAGGCGATCCATGCCGCGCTGGCTGACGGCACGGTGAAAAAGCTCAGTGAGAAGTGGTTTAAAACTGACGTAACTCCGTAAGTGAGGTGAAAGATGATGAGCCTGCTGAGTTTTGGTGCTGATGGTTGGGGCCGCCTGATCCTGAGCGCCGCCTGCACTACGCTGCTGCTGTCGCTGGTGGCGCTGATGATTGGTGCGGTGGTCGGTTCCGGTGTGGCGGCCGCCAAATTATCGCCTCAGCGCTGGCTGCGCTGGTTGGGTGAAGGCTATTCGGTGGTGTTTCGCGGCATCCCGGAACTGCTGGTGATCTACCTGTTCTATTTTGGTGGATCCGGCCTGATTACGCTGGTTGGGCAGATGTTCGGCGCAGATGGCTTTATCGAAGCGCCGCCGTTCCTGATTGGGGCGCTGGCCATCGGGCTCATCTCGGGTTCGTATCAGGGTGAAGTGTATCGCGCGGCGCGTCTGGCGCTGGCCAAAGGCGAAGTGGAAGCGGCGGTGGCGATTGGCATGCCACGCTGGCGCATTGCGCAACGCATTCTGCTGCCGCAGGTGGTGCGTTACGCGCTGCCGGGCATGTCGAACGTGTGGCAGATGAGCCTGAAAGACTCGGCGCTGGTGTCGGTCACTGGCATCGTCGAGCTGATGCGCGCCAGCCAGGTTGCGGCGGGATCCACGCGCGATTACTTCACGTTTTATCTGGTTGGCGCTGCCTGTTATCTGGTGCTGACGCTGGTGTCTAATCATGCGTTTCGTCGGGCAGAGTCGCGCCTTGGTCGCGCGTGGCAAAGTCGCACTGCGGCGCAGCATTAAGGAGCAGCAGCATGATCGACTTCGCTTTTCTCTCGGATACCTTCCTCAAGCTGAGCGCCGCGCTGCCGGTGACGCTTGGCCTGTTTATCAGCGCCTTTCTCTGCGGCGGCATATTGGCGATTGGCATTTTGTCACTGCGCATGAGCCGCTGGCGGGTGCTGAGCGGCTTTGCACGCGGCTACATTCTGGTGTTTCGCGGCTCGCCGCTGATGATTCAGCTGTTTCTCATCTATTACGGTCTTGGCCAGTTTGGCGTCATCCGCCACAGCTTCGTCTGGCCGTTCCTGCGCGAGCCATTTATCTGCGCGGTACTGGCGCTGTCACTCTGTACGGCAGCTTACACCGCTGAGATTTTGCGTGGAGCGCTGCTCGCCGTGCCGGCTGGACAAGTGGAAGCCGGTCTCGCCTGCGGCATGTCACGCTGGCTGCTGCTGCGCCGTATTATCGCGCCGATCATGCTGCGCTATGCGTTGCCGGCGTACTCCACCGAAGCGATTTTGCTGGTGAAATCCACCGCGCTCGCCAGCCTCGTCACCGTGTGGGACGTGACTGGCGTGGCGCAGCAGATCATTCAGCGTACCTATCGCACCATGGAAGTGTTTGTCTGTGCGGCGGCGATCTACCTGATCCTCAACTTTATTATCGTCCAGCTGTACGCGCTGTTAGAGCGCCGTCTGACCCCGGCGCATCGTGTCGCAAAAAAGCCGATGCCCGCCGTTAAACCGCTTGCCGGAGAGTAATATGCATTCCATATCACCCGTTACCTTATCCGCCACTGATATCCATAAATCCTTTGGCGCGATGGAAGTTCTGAAAGGCATTTCGCTACAGGCGCATCAAGGCGATGTCATCTCGATTCTTGGCGCCAGCGGCTCGGGCAAAAGTACCTTGCTGCGCTGCATCAACCTGCTGGAAACGCCGGATGCTGGCGTGGTGAGTGTCGGCGGCGAAACCATTGAGATGAAACGCCATGCGCGCGGCCATCAGCTGGCGGCCAATCCGAAACAGATTGAGCGCTTGCGTTCACGCCTTGGCATGGTGTTCCAGAGCTTTAATCTTTGGTCGCACATGACGGTGCTGCAAAACGTCATTGAAGGGCCGCACTATGTGCTGAAGCGCGACAAGAAAAGCTGCATCGCCCAGGCAGAGCAACTGCTGGATCGCGTTGGCTTACTCAATCGCAAAGATTTCTACCCGGCGCAACTGTCGGGCGGCCAGCAGCAGCGCGTGGCGATTGCCCGCGCGCTGGCGATGGATCCGGAAGTGATGCTGTTTGATGAACCGACTTCGGCGCTCGATCCGGAACTGGTGGGCGAAGTGCTGAAAGTGATGCGCAGCCTGGCGGAAGAGGGGCGCACCATGCTGGTGGTGACGCACGAAATGGGCTTTGCGCGCAACGTCTCCAACCGCGTGGTGTTTATGCATCAGGGCACCATTGATTGTCAGGGCGCGCCGGAAGAGATGTTTGGCGAGCAGGGATCGCAGCGCTTTAAGCAGTTTATCTCCAGCCATCACGGCGCGGAGCAGCCAGCATGACCATCGTATGGGGCGACAGCCCCTTAACCTGGCAAGAGCTGGTGCAGGTGGCGCGGCACAACGCGGAACTCAGTTTGAGCGTCAGCGCCTGGCAGCGCATTGCGCAGGGGCGCGCAATTGTCGATGAGATTGTCGCCAGCGGCCAGATCGCTTACGGCATCAATACCGGCCTCGGCGCGCTGTGCAACATCACCCTGCCGGAAGATCAGCTCAGCCAGCTGTCGCGCAATACGCTGCTGAGTCATGCCTGTGGCGTGGGTCCGCTGCTGACGCGTGAGCAGGCGCGCGCCATTCTGTGCGCGGCGATTGCCAATTACAGCCACGGCAAATCGGGCGTGTCGGTGGCGCTGGTGCAGCATCTGCTGGCGCTGCTCAATCAGCAGATTACGCCGCAGGTGCCGTCGCAGGGTTCGGTCGGCTACCTCAGCCATATGGCGCATATCGGTCTGGCGCTGATTGGTGTCGGCGACGTGGAGTATCAAAACCAGATCATGCCCGCGGCGCAGGCGTTAACGCTGGCGGGATTACAGCCTTATCGTCCGGGGGCCAAAGAGGGTTTGAGCCTGGTCAACGGCACGCCGTGCATGACCGGCTTGTCCTGCCTGGCGCTGGATGATGCGGCGCGTTTGCTGGATTGGGCCGATGTCACCGGTGCGATGAGTTTTGAGGCGCTGCGTGGACAGCGGGTGGCCTTTGATGCCGAAGTGATCGCGCTGAAAGCCAGTCCGGGCATGCAGCTGAGCGGTCAGCGCTTACGCGCATTGCTGAGTGATAGCCCGCTGCTGGCGACCAGCGTTGGCATTCGCACTCAGGATGCGCTCAGCCTGCGATCCATGCCGCAGGTACATGGCGCCAGCCGCGATCAGTTCGATCACGCGGCGCGCCAGATTGAAACCGAACTCAATGCCTGCACCGATAATCCGCTGGTGCTCGGCACGGCGGATAACTGGCGCGTAGTGTCGCATGCTAACCCGCACGGCGAATCGGTGGCGATGGCGGCGGATCTGCTGGCGATTGCCATGGCGGAAATCGGCAGCATCGCCGAGCGGCGGCTTGATCGTTTAGTCAATCCGCTGGTGAGCGGCTTGCCGGCGTTTCTGGTGGCGCAGCCGGGCGTTAACTCCGGCATGATGATTGCGCAGTATGTGGCGGCGTCACTCTGTGCGGAGAATCGCCAGCTGGCGCAGCCGGCGGTGCTGGATAACTATGTGACCTCGGGTTTGCAGGAGGATCATCTCAGCCTCGGCACCGGCGCGGCGCTGAAGCTGCTGAAGCTGGTGGGCAACGTGTGGCAGATTCTGGCGATCGAGTATCTGCTGGCGGCGCAGGCGCTGGATTTCCACGGCGAAGAGCAGCTGGCGCAGGGAACGGCGCAGGCATTGCGTCGCCTGCGCGCGGTGGTTGCCAACTGGCAGGAAGACCGCTGGCTGGCACCGGAGATCGCGCGGGCGGTAGAGGTGTTGAAGAGCGGTTTGTAACATGGTCGCCATTTACGGCGACCTGACCAAGGATCAGCGGCGAGCGTCCGGCCGCACCAAATCGAAACGCAGTTCTTCGCTGATGCCGTAATAGGCCGACGGGCCTCCGGCACGCAGGATTGGCTGTGCTTTGGCCGTTTGATAAATACCCTCTTCCAGCAGGGCTTCATCAATATGAATGGCGACCGCTTCGCCCAGCACCAGCCAGCTATCAATCGGCTGGCCCTGGGCATCCTGCAACTGAATCAACTGCGTCAACTTACACTCAAAATTCACCGGGCTTTCCGCCACCATGCTGACATTGACATGTGACGCTGCAAGCGGCGTTAATCCCGCCAGCGCAAACTCATCCTGTTCGGACGGCACCGATGCGGAGCTCTCATTCATCGCCTCGGCCAGCGGACGCGTGGCCAGATTCCAGACAAACTCTTTGGTCTCTGAAATATTTTGTACGCTGTCTTTCCAGCCGCTGCTGGCAAAACCAATAATCGGCGGATGATAGTTAAAGCAGTTAAAGAAGCTATAGGGCGCTAAATTGCGTACGCCGCGGGCGCTTTGCGAGCTGACCCAGCCGATTGGTCGAGGGCCGACGATGGCGTTCAACGGATCGTGCGGCAAACCGTGTCCCGCGCGGGGCTGATAAGAGTAACGCTGACGAGTCATAACCATCCTTATAAGAGAACCTGAGTGTGGTGCACTAATCTCATCTAATACGGTGAATTCGATTAAGCGCATTGTGCGATGCCGCTAGCCAGAGTATCTTACGCCCGCGCTATTTTCCGGAGAAACTATGAACAAGCCAGCCGCCACGTCACCTTTCCATCCGCGTAACCGCCACCAGGGCCGTTATGATTTTGCTGCTCTGACCGCAGCCCATCCGCCGCTGGCGGTGAAAGTGCGTCCCAACGGCTACGGCGAGTTGTCGGTGGATTTCGCCGATCCTGAAGCGGTGATGCTGCTGAATCAGGCGCTGCTGAAGCTGTTCTATAACCTCAACTGGCAGCTACCTGCAGGTTATCTGACGCCGCCGGTGCCGGGCCGTGCCGATTACGTGCATGCGCTGGCCGATGTGCTGGCGAGCGACAACGGCGGCGTGGTTCCACGCGATCTGGATGTAATGGATATCGGCTGCGGCGCGAACTGCATCTATCCGCTGATTGGCAACGCCGAATATGGCTGGCGCTTCACCGGCACCGATATCACCGCCGAAGCGATTACCGTGGCCGGGCAGATTGTGGCGAGTAATCCGGGCTTGCAGCGCGGCGTGCGTCTGCGTCGGCAAAAAGAGGCCTCGGCGATTTTCGCCGGCGTGGTGCATAAAAATGAACGCTATCATGCGGTGCTGTGCAATCCGCCTTTCCATTCATCTGCGGAAGAGGCGGCCAGCGTGGGTCAGCGCAAAACGCGCAACCTTGGCTTAGGCAAAAATGCGCCGCTTAATTTTGGTGGCCATCACAACGAATTGTGGTGTGACGGCGGTGAGCGCAAGTTTGTTGGTCAAATGATCGCTGAAAGCGTGACGCACTCAGACGCCATTATTTGGTTCACCTCGCTGGTCTCGCGCAAAGAGAATTTACCGGCGCTGCGCGACCAACTGCGCGATCTCGATGCTTATGAAGTGCGCATCATCGAAATGGCGCAAGGTCAGAAGCAGAGCCGCTTTATCGCCTGGACGTTCCAGCCGCCGGCGACGCGCGCCAAACGGCTGAAACGCTAACCTCATTGCGCCGGCGGCAACGCCGGTAAGCTGGCAGCGGTGGTAATATCGCTGCCGGTTTGCATCACTGCTACCGTTTGATGCGGCGCTTTAATGCCGGCCGCATCAAAATGCTTCTTCACCTTATCATCCAGCGCAAAACGTACCGTCCACTGCTTCAGCGGCTGGGTGGTGAATGACACGCGCACGGTAAAGGATTGGTTGGTTAATCCCACTAATCCGGCAAAACTCGGCTCGCCAATCACCATGCCGCGAATCTCCGGGTTCTCCAGCAGCTCTTTCACCGCGCCCTGCAGCGTTTGGTTAACGCGTTCGGTATCTTCACTGCGATCCACATCGTAGTTCGCCACGAACGAGCCGATGCCGCGCACAAAGTTGGCGAAGGTGGTGATCGATGACCACGGAATAATGTGATACGCGCCAGTATCCTGACGCACGCCCACCGAGCGAATCGACATGCGCTCTACGGTGCCGGTGATCGGGCCAATGGTGACTAAATCACCGGTGTTCATGCCGTTCTCAAACTGGATAAAGATGCCGGTGATGATGTCCTTCACCAGCGTTTGCGAACCGAACGACACCGCCAGACCGAGCGCACCGGCACCGGCCAGCAGCGGCGCAATATTGACGCCCACTTCCGACAGCAAAATCATAATGGTGATGGTGCTTATTACGACCGCTAGCGCGTTACGAAACAGCGTCAGCAGCGTACGGGTGCGTGCGCTCGGCATGGGGCGGCCATGCGAATCCGAGGCGAGGCGACTTTCGATCAGGCTTGCCAGCAGCGTCCAGCCGACTGCCGACAGCAGCACAATGATCACGATACGAATCAGCACATCCACCATTTTTTGGCCGGCGCCAATAGTGAGCCAGTGCCAGAGATCAAACAGATTCCATGCGTTGAGCAGCAGCAACAGCGTGGCAAACACCGTGACCACGCGCGCCAGTTTCAGCAGCGCTTTCACCCAATCGTTAACGCGCTTTTGCAGCTCGGGATAGTTGCGGCGCATGTCGGGCGACAGCGTGACGGTTTTGCCAATCCAGCGCGTCAGCATGCCAGAAATCAGCGCAGCGATAACCACGATCGCCAGGCTGCGCACCGTGGCGGACATCATAAACTTCAGGCTGTCGCCGGGATTGAAGATCGAGAACAGGAACAGCGCGATAAAGTAGGCGCTGGCCAGCCAGTGCCATACCATGCCAAAGGCGCGGATGAACAGCGCAAAGAAGCTCAAGCTGCGATCGGCAAGACGCGACAGTTCATGATGGATGTTGCTTTTGTTGCGGAAAATCAGCCACAGCGCCCAGCCGGTCATGATCCCCATAATCAGCATGTTGACCAGCGCCGCCACCTGAATATTCACCTGATTGGAGACAATCGGCACCACCACCAGTAAACCGTAACCGATGATGCCGCTTAGCCAGCTCAGACGCGTGTTCCAGTAGCTGGCGCGCGCATCGGTTAAGTGGAAGAAGCGCAGCGTAGGGAAACGCGGGCAGAATATCAGCCGCAGCACCGCTTTAAAGAACTCAATCAGCGCGAAGGCGTTAAGGAAAAGGCCTTGCTGATAGGCGATGGTGCGGTTGTTGTTGTGATAGTTGTCGCTGATGATCTGACCGACAAACAGTGTCAGCGCTAGCAGCACAATATCGAGCACAAAGGCCATCAAGATAGTGGCGGGCAAGTGCAGCCACTTGGTGCGCTCAAGGTTTTGATCGCGTCCCCAGCGGCCCATGCGGCGCCACACCGGCCACATCAGGCGGCGTGTCAGCCAGTAAAACGCAAACACTGCGGCGGAGAGCGCAGCAAAGTATTTCAGCGCGTTGAAGAAGGTTTGCTGGTTAAAGGATTTGTGTGGCGCATTGGCGATGTTGTCATGCAGTTGCACAAACTGCGCGGCCACCGCGCCGCCATATTCACGCGTTACGCTGGTGACGCTCTCCAGTACCGTGAGATCGTCCTGATTGGCCTGCGGCGGCGCCAGCACCGGTTGGTCGCTGGTGGATTGGCTGTTGGCAGCCTGACGTAACTGATCGATCAGCTCCTGACGCGAGGCATTGTTATCCAGAATATTCGCCAGCGCGGCATAGGCGGCTTTTTTCTCGTCTAAGCTGGGTTCGCCTTCGGCTTTATCATCCGCTGCCGGGGTTTGCGACTGCTGTGCTGCGACGGCCGCCTGCGGCAGATTAACGGCCTGCGCCGGGGGAATGAGAAACAGAGTGAAAAAACTGAAGAGTAACCACACGGCTGAACGCCATGGTGGGCTGGCAGACGACATCGCTTTTCTCCTTTAGCTTCGCGCAGCGGCACAAGAGAGAAGTATAGTCAGTGATGGAAGGTGAAGATTTTGAAAAGGAAAATTGAATCGTGGTACCTGCCGTAGTGGCGCGATAAATCGCGCCGCTACAAATGCTGCATGTAAAAAACCGCCGCCGAAAATGGGCGACGGTTTAATGGCAGAGCTTAGGATACGTGCTGCAGGAACTCGCGCAGACGGTCGCTCGGCGGGTTGGTGATCAGATCGTCCGGGTTGCCATCTTCTGCGATGGTGCCTTTGTCGATAAAGATCAGACGCGAAGCCACTTTTTGGGCGAAACCGACTTCGTGCGTCACGATGACCATCGTCATGCCTTCTTCCGCCAGATCCTGCATCACTTTCAGTACTTCGTGACGCAGCTCGGGATCCAGCGCTGAGGTTGGCTCATCAAACAGCATCATCTTCGGTTTCACCGCCAGCGCACGCGCAATCGCCACGCGCTGCTGCTGACCACCGGAAAGCTCAGACGGGAAGTGGTGTGCACGCTCGGCGAGGCCCACTTTACCCAGCAGCTCACGCGCCAGCTTATGCGCTTCCTCTTTCTTCGTACCACGCACGCGAATCGGACCAAAGGCGACGTTATCCAGCGCGCTCATTTGTGGGAACAGATGGAACTGCTGGAACACCATGCCCGCTTCCTGACGAATCAGTCGCTCATCCACTTTTGGATCATTCACCTTCATGCCATCGACAACCAGCTCGCCGGTGGTGATCTCTTCCAGCTTGTTGATGCAGCGCAGCAGCGTGGATTTACCCGAACCGGAAGGTCCGATAATCACCACCACTTCGCCTTGATTAATCTTCAGGTTGATGTTGTGCAGAACCTGAGTCTGGCCGAAATTCTTCGAGACGTTTTTAAATTCAATCACAGAATTTTCATCCTTTTCTCAATACGGCGCAGCACAAAGCTCAACACCAACGTAATAACCAAATAGATAATGGCAACGGCGCTCCAGATCTCCAGCGCGCGGAAGTTACCGGCAATGATCTCCTGACCCTGACGCGTCAGTTCGGCCACGCCAATCACGATAAACAGCGACGTATCTTTGATGCTGACAATCCACTGATTACCCAGCGGTGGCAGCATACGGCGCAGGGCCAGCGGCATGATCACATAACGCAGGGTCTCGCGGCGCGACAGACCCAGCGCCAGACCCGCTTCACGGAAGCCTTTATTAATCGACAGTACCGCACCGCGCGTGATTTCCGCGATATAAGCGCCGGAGTTGATCATGATGGTGACCACCGCCGCGCTGAACGGATCGATACGCAGATCCGGGAAAGCCATCGGCAGGGCGAAGTAGATAAACATCACCTGAACCACGATTGGCGTGCCGCGAATCAGTTCGATGAAGACTAAGGCGATGTTGTTGGTGATCCAGCCGCCGTAGGCGCGGGCAAAACCGGCAACTAAACCGATAATTAAACCGCCGACCAGGCCGAGGACCGAGATCAGCAGGGTCATTTTGGCGCCTTCGATTAAAATCGGCAGGGCAGGCCAAATGACGCTCCAGTCAAACTCCATGGTGTGACTCCAAAATCTGTTGCGTGGAAATGTAAAAAGCAGGGAGTGTCAGGCTCCCTGCTGGAAAAATCGGCTCAGGCCGCAATTATTTTGGTTCAGTACCGAACCATTTTTTATAGATGGTGTTGTAGGTGCCGTTGTCGCGCAGAGTTTTCAGGGCGCCGTTCACTTTTTCACGCAGGTCGTCGCTGCCTTTCGGGAACGCGATGCCATACTGCTGCGCTTCAATTGACTCGCCTACCGCTTTGAAGCGGCCTTTACCGGCGGTGTTGATAAAGTACAGGATGTTCGGCGTATCGTGCAGTACGGCGTCAGCACGGTTAGTGCCTAACTCCATGTACGCGTTGTCGATATTCGGGAACTGGCGCAGGTCTTTCGACTTGATGTGCGCTTTGGCGTAATCCACTGAACCGGTGCCGCTCTTCACCGCCACCACTTTGCCGTTCAGATCGTCAATGCTCTTAACGTCTTTTTCATTCTCGCGCACCATCACCAGCAGGCCGCTTTTGTAGTAGCCGTCAGAGAACTCGATGGCTTTTTTACGTTCTTCGGTGATGGTGATACCCGCCAGCGCCAGGTCAATGTTTTTGGTTTGCAGCGCAGGAATGATGCCGCTGAAGTCCATTGGCTTGAAGGCGTAATCGAGTTTCAGTTCTTTCGCGATGGCATCCCACAGATCGATATCAAAACCGACGTATTTATCGCCTTGTTTGAACTCAAAGGGAACGAATGCGGTGTCGGTTGCGACGATCAGTTTTTTGTCTGCTGCGGTGGAGGAAAGCGAGAAGGCCAGCGCCAGCGCGGCCACGGAGACTTTAATCAATGACTTCATCATTTTTTTCCTTATTACCCCTCAGGCCTGGTGGCCCGATGTACGGCCTATCATATGAAAAAATTATGCCAACTTTTCATTTTGCTCGAAATCAGTAGTTTTAAGCACTTGCTGACACGATTTTGCACAGAAGAAAAGTTTTGCACCGTATTGGTGCTTCATTTTGGTGCATGGTGCTGTTGTGGTGCAGGCACAGTGTGCACCAAGGGCGGGGAGAGCGAAAGAAGGGATTAAGGAAATGTTAACAACGTCAAAAAAAGCACCACAATGTTACAGACGTAAAAAAAGGCGGGATAACCCGCCTTCGTTATAACACTGAAATTTATTCAATATTCGATTCGATAAACCACAGGAATTTATCCAGATCGCGCGATGCCGCAGTGAAGATATCAGCGGTATCTTCATCGCTGACTTCAGTGATAGCTTTACGCGTGTCATTCGCCACAATCGCATAGCGATCGGCCAGCGCTTTCAGGTGATCCTGCACGCTATGAATGTTCAACGGATAGCTTTTCAGTGGTGTTTTATCGTTAACGATCTGAGTGGTACCCAGCGCCACGCCGCCTAACTGAACTACACGTTCAGCGATAGTGTCCTGATGATCGGTAATGGCGGTACGGAAACCATCCAGCATCTCATGTACGCCAATAAAGTTGGCGCCACGCATGTTCCAGTGCGCCTGCTTGGTGATCAGCGACAGGTCAATAAACTCCACTACCAGACGGTTGAGCACCTCGATGGTCGCTTTTTTATCGCTGTCAGCGACGTCATTACGGGTGTAAATCAGATCAGACGATTTAGTTTTAACCAGTTTTGCGGTACTCATCATTAATGTCCTCTTATTGATGGTTGTCCTAATCAAGCACGGAAATAAGTATAGCAGCAGTTTTTTAACTTGCAGGGTTGATTAAATCAATGACAGGAATAGATAAACCTTAATATTGCTCAGGGATTGTACATCTTGATGATTATTTCAGTTAAAACAGATGCTTGTGAGGCATGTTAATTATTTATTAAACGTGTTGCAAAATAATAACGGAAAAATCTTAATACCGCGTTAAAAATGATAATGAGAATGCTTCTATATTTAGCCTGCCGCGCAGCAGGCTGAATTATTGAATATTTATTGCGGATGCGTAATGTCGACTTCGCTTATTTTTGCGCTTTTTTGTTTCATGGTGAGCGTTGAACCGGCCGAGGCGATGATGATCGCCAGCAGCGCAATCCACTGCTTCAGCGTCAATAGCTCGCCCAGGAATAACATGCCTGATAACGCCGCCATCGCCGGTTCCAGACTCATTAAGGTACCAAAAATGCGTGCTGGCAGTCGTGTCAGCGCCATCATCTCTAAAGAATAGGGAATGGCGCTGGAGAGCAGGGCGATAAGCAGTGCCAGCGGCAATACTTCCCAATGCCAGATGCCCGGCGCGGCAAAGGTCAGGCCGAGCGGCACAAAAATCACCGAGGCAATCAGCGAACCCATCGCCACCGTCGCCGGACCATGCTCCGCGCCGGCACGCTGTCCTGCAAGGATATACACCGCCCAGCAGGCACCCGCACCTACCGCCAGCAACGCACCGAGCGGATCGATATGACTCATCCCTTCCCCGATGGGCAACAGGAACCACAAACCCGCCACCGCCAGCAGCACCCAAAGAAAATCAAGCGGACGACGCGCGCCGATCAACGCCAAAGTTAGCGGACCCAAAAACTCCAATCCGACGGCAACGCCCAGCGGCACGGTGCGAATCGCTAAATAGAAGAGATAGTTCATGCAGCCCAGCGCTAAGCCGTACATCAGCAGCGGTCTGCGCTGCTCGCGCGTGAAGCGCAAACGCCAGGGTTTAAAGATAATGCAGAGAATCAGGGTGCCAAGACCAAGACGCAGCGCGGTAATGCCGGTGGCGCCAACGGTGGAAAACATCGATTTTGCCAGTGAAGCGCCGCCCTGTAGTGAGAGCATGGCAATCAGCAGCACCGCAATAGGGAACAACACCGGGGCCATATTTTTGGTCGTCAGAGGGGCAGACATCCTGTAATCCATTCCTTTTATTTATTAACAGTAGAGCAACAAGCGCTCAGTGTAATGGAATCTCAGGCAAATAAGGAGACGCGAATCGGGGAAATAAAACGCGCTGACAGGTCAGAATTTGGCCATTTTTAGTGCCATTTCCGTAAAGAAACGTCAGGTTAGTTTAGGAATTTACTTAAAGGCATTTTTTGTGATCGAAATTTATGCTGCAGGAATATGATGCTTTTTATAAGTAAAATGAATGACATAGGAAACTTCATTAACTTTCTGTTACACCAAACAATCTGTTAGACAACAAAATGCGGGCAGAGTTTCTTGCTGTTTTTTGTTATATTTATAGCGTTGTCAGGAGAGAAGTATATTCACATTTGAGGTGGTTATGAAAAAAATTGCATGTCTTTCAGCATTGGCTTGTGTACTTGCAGTTTCTGCAGGTTCTGCCATGGCACAAAGCACCGTTACCGGTGGTTACGCTCAGAGCGATTATCAAGGCGTTGCTAACAAAGCAAACGGCTTCAACCTGAAATATCGTTACGAAGACGGTACTAACCCACTGGGTTGGATCGGTTCTTTCACCTATACCGAGAAAGATCGTACTGATGCTGGCGTTTACAATAAAGGCCAGTACTACGGTGTGACTGGTGGTCCAGCTTACCGTCTGAACGACTGGGCGAGCATCTACGGTGTTGTAGGTGTTGGCTACGGTAAATTCCAGTCTACCGCTCCAGAGCGCCAGAAAGCTGATACCAGCGACTACGGTTTCTCTTACGGTGCGGGCATGCAGTTCAACCCAATCGAAAACATCGCTGTTGACGTGGGTTACGAGCAGAGCCGTATCCGCAACGTTGACGTTGGCACCTGGATTGCTGGCGTAGGTTACAGCTTCTAAGTTCTTGCTTAGACCAGTTGCACAATAAACGGTCCTTCGGGACCGTTTTTTTATGGGCGCGATTAACGATTTACCTGCCGCCAGAAACACAAAGCCCGCTACATTAGCGGGCTTTATTGGAATTTATATGCGTCGGGAACGTTAGCCGCGCCAGATTAGTTTTGGGCACGGACGTTCAACCAGCTGTTTGCCGGTGAGCTTTTCAATCAGCATCAAGCGCAGCGCAAACGGCGAGCGGGTCAACAGGCACAGCAGCGATTTCAGCTCAAAAGCCGGTTTGCTTTGTTCAGCCTGGAAACATTTGCCACAGTCGAGGCAGTTTTTCATGGTAGTCATGTTCACCTCCCGAGTGAATGACGACATTTCTTTGTAGCCTTTATAAGCTATTCGCTTACATTATCAACAAAGATAGCACTGGCTATACTCTTTAGCCAACACTATTTAGGAAAAATTTGTGCTTATTTGTGCCTGGTTTACAATGGGCGCAGCCAGCCCGCACCGCAGGTAAAGTGCGGCAGATAATAAAGAGGAAGTTAGATGAGTCGTCGTGCAAAAATCGCCACCAACATGCCCCAGGGCCCGCTAAAAGAGATAGAGGAGCATGTCGAAGGATTTCGTCAGGTGCGCGAGGCGCATCGTCGTGAGCTGATCGATGACTACGTTGAATTAATCTCTGATTTGATTCGTGAATTTGGCGAAGCGCGTCAGGTGGATATGGCTGCACGTTTGGGCGTTTCCCAGCCGACCGTGGCGAAAATGTTAAAGCGTCTTGGCACCACCGGTTTGGTTGAGCAAGTGCCGTATCGCGGTGTATTCCTCACCGCCGAAGGCGAGAAGCTGGCTGAAGCGAGCCGCGTCCGCCATCATATTGTTGAAACTTTCCTATTGGCGCTGGGCGTTAGCCCGGAAACCGCGCGCCGTGATTCAGAAGGCCTGGAGCATCACGTTAGTGATGAAACTCTGGCCGTGTTCCAGAAATTCTACGAGAATCGCTAACTACAAGGCCTTCCGCCATCATGCCCAATCTGCTTCGTTCTTTTATGCGCGATCGTATTTTGCATTTGTTATTGCTGTTGGGTGTGATCATGTTGCCGCTGGCGAATTTCCGCTGGTCGCAACTGCCTTCCGCTGTGGACTGGCATACCATCATGACGCTCACCGGCTTACTGATGCTGACCAAAGGGCTGGAAAACAGCGGCTATTTTGATGTGCTCGGCGCACGTCTGATTCAGCGTTTCCAGCATGAACGCGCATTGGCGTTATTCATGGTGTGCGCCGCCGCGTTACTCTCAACTTTTCTCACCAACGATGTTGCGCTGTTTATTCTGGTGCCGCTCACGCTGACGCTGCGTAAATTCTCGCGGCTGCCTATTTCGCGCCTGATCATTTTTGAAGCCTTGGCAGTGAACGCGGGTTCCTTACTGACGCCGGTTGGTAACCCGCAAAACATTCTGCTGTGGAGTCACGGCACGCTTAGCGTGCCCGGTTTCATTGCGCAGATGGCGCCGCTGGCGGCATTTTTACTGCTTTCGCTGATGGCGTTAACCTGGTGGAGTTTCCCGGCGCGCGCGATCCAAAAGCATGAGCAGAGTGAAACTCAGGCGTGGCGCAAACCGTTGTTCACGATTAGCGTGCTGCTGTATATCGTATTTATCGTCGCGCTCGAGCTGAAAATGACCGGCTGGGCGCTGCTGCTGGTGGCGGCCTGTTTCCTGATCATGGCGCGCAGCGTGTTGATCAGCATCGACTGGAGTTTGCTGCTGGTGTTCGTGGCGATGTTTATCGATGTCTTCCTGTTGATGCATTTGTCCTGGCTGCAGCCGCACTTTGCCGCTATCGGTCAGCTAGGCGAGGGCGGAATCTATTTGCTGGCGATTGGCTTGTCGCAATTCATTAGTAACGTTCCCGCCACCATACTGCTTTTGCAGAAAGTGCCACCGTCGGAGGTGCTGGCGTGGGCGGTGAATATCGGCGGATTTGGCTTATTGCCGGGTTCGCTCGCCAACCTGATTGCCTTGCGGATGGCGCAGGACGCGCGCGTTTGGTGGCGTTTCCACTTGTTTTCCATCCCGATGCTGGCTTGGTCGATGTTAGGCGGATGGCTGCTGTTACACCTCATGCGTTAGCACCGTGCCAATGTCGGCTTGTGTAAAGTTGCATTGGCATTTGTCAATTTCCCATCTAAGGTTATGTTGACCGTTTTTGCCCGGGAATCGGGACAACTGCCTACGATGAAAAATTATGGAAAACCAGAATCAACCGTCTGAACGCGATCAGCAGGATCCGCAAAAAACCGCCAATACCCATCAAGATAACAACGAACCAGAACGTAAACGTCCCGGAAAGAAACCTCTGATTTTTCTCGCCATTGTGGTGGTGATTATGATCGTGGTGGGATTATGGTTTTGGCTCACCACGCGCAATATCGAAAGCACAGATGATGCCTTTACCGAAGGCAATGCGGTGACCATCGCGCCGAAAGCGGCCGGATATGTGGTCAAGCTGCTGGTGCGCGATAACCAGCGCGTGAAGCAGGGCGATTTGCTGGTGGAGATCGATGCGCGCGACAGTGAAGCGCAGCGCGATCAGGCTAAAGCCCAGCTTGGTCTGGCCCAGGCGCAGCTGCATCAGGCGCAGGCGCAGTTAGCCTTGTCCCGCGTGCAGTATCCGGCACAGCGCGATCAAGCTCTCGCCGATCAGGCCAAAGCGCAGGCCAATTTGCTCAATGCCCAAGCAGATTATCGTCGCCAGCGCGGTGTTGATCCGCGTGCCACTTCACAGCGCAATATTGATACTGCCGCTGCGCAATTGCGTTCGGCTGAAGCGCAACTGCAAAGCGCTAAGGCGCAGGTTGAAGTGGCTTCTCAGGTGAAGCTGCAAATCCGCCAGCAGGAAACCAATGTGGAAGCGCGTGAGCAGCAGGTTGAGCAGGCGCAGGCACAGCTCAACACCGCCGAATTGAATCTCTCTTATACCCAGGTTCGCGCACCTTACGATGGCTTTGTCACCAAGCGTAACGTGCAACTCGGCACGCTGGTGCAGGCTGGCAGCGCGCTGTTCTCGCTGGTTTCGCCTGAAATCTGGATTAATGCCAATTTCAAAGAGTCACAGCTGGCGCGCATGAAGCCGGGTAATAAAGTGGAAATCAGTGTCGATGCCTGGCCGGATATGAAGCTGGAAGGGCATGTGGATAGCGTGCAGATGGGATCCGGTTCCCGCTTCTCCACCTTCCCGGCGGAAAACGCCACCGGCAACTACGTGAAAATCGTGCAGCGCGTGCCGGTGAAAATCGTTATCGATAAAGGATTGGATCCCAATCATCCGCTGCCGCTGGGCTTGTCGGTTGAGCCGAAGGTCACAGTGGAATGAGTGCGAGCGAAAGCTGGCGTCCGGCCAGCAATCCGTGGCTGGTCGCCATTACGGTGACGCTGGCGGTGTTTATGGAGATCCTCGACACCACCATCGTGAACGTCGCGCTGCCACACATTGCCGGTTCGCTCTCCTCCAGCTACGACGAATCGACCTGGGTTTTAACCTCTTATCTGGTGGCGAACGGCATCGTGTTGCCCATTTCGGCGTTCTTCAGCCGCCTGTTTGGCCGCAAGCAGTTCTTCCTGATTTGCATCGTGATGTTCACCATCTGCTCCTTCCTGTGCGGCATCGCGACGGAGCTGTGGCAGATCATTCTGTTCCGCATCCTGCAGGGCTTTTTTGGCGGCGGATTGCAGCCGGTACAGCAATCGGTGCTGCTCGATTACTTCAAAGCGGAAGATCGCGGCAAAGCCTTTGGTCTATCGTCGATTGCGATTATCGTCGCGCCGGTGATTGGTCCGACGCTGGGCGGCTGGATCACCGACAACTACAGCTGGCGCTGGGTGTTCTTCATTAATATTCCAGTCGGTATTTTGACGGTAATGGCAATTTACCAGCTGCTGGAAGATCCGCCGTGGGAGCGCAAGTGGGATAAAGGCCGCCTGAAGATCGACTACATTGGCATCAGCCTGATCACGCTGGGACTTGGCTGTTTGCAGGTGTTCCTCGATCGTGGCGAAGATGAAGATTGGTTTGCCTCGCACTTCATTCGCCTGTTCGCCATGCTGGCGGTGATCGGCATTATCGGCGCCATTTATTGGCTGCTGTATGCACGCAAACCGGTGGTCGATCTTAGCGTAATGAAGGATCGTAACTTCTGGGTGGCGGGCTTGCTGATGGCGGGCATGGCGATGATTTTGTACGGCAGTTCGGTGGTACTTCCCCAACTGGCGCAGCAGGATCTCGGTTACACCGCAACCTGGTCGGGGCTGGTGCTGTCGCCCGGCGCAATATTGATTGTGCTGACGATACCCATCGTGCTGAAGCTGATGCCGATTGTGCAAACGCGCTACATTATCGCATTCGGCTTCACCTGCCTTGCCAGCGCCTTCTTCTATTCCACCCGGCTTACGCCCAACGTTGATTTCACCACGCTGGTGTTAATGCGCAGCGCGCAGTCGATTGGCCTTGGCTTCCTGTTTGTGCCGCTGACCACCATTGCGTTCATCACCGTGCCGCAGCGATTAAACGCCGATGCGTCGGCGCTGTTCACCATGTTCCGTAACGTCGCGGGTTCGATCGGAATTTCGCTGTCGACGGCGGGCATTACCGAACGCATGCAGACGCGATCGGCCAACATGGTGCACAACATGTCGCCGCTCAATGAGCCTTACAATCTCACGCTGCAGCATTGGGCTGATTCGATCCGTAATTTCACCACCGCAGTGGGCGATCCGCTGGTGCTGGCGAGCGGGCAGCTCTACCAGGAGATGATCGCGCAGGCCCGTATTCTGGCGTACATCGACGTATTTACGGGCCTGAGTATCGTGGCGTTGCTATTGATTCCATTTTGTTGGTTGCTTTCGCCGATCAAGAGCGAAGGCAGTGCAGGAGCACATTAAAATGAGTAAGTTTTCGCGCTCTACGCCGTCACTGACGTTGCTGGCGCTGTCACTGTTGCTGGCCGGATGCGCCGTAGGACCTGATTATCAGCCGCCGCAGGCGCACACGCCGGGCGGTTACCATGATTTGCCTTCACAGCAAGCGTCTAAGCCGCTGGCGGCAGCAACCAATCCGCTGTGGTGGAAAAGCTTTAACGATCCGCAGCTTGATAGCCTAATTGAGCGCGCTATTGCCGGCAACTTAACGCTGCAACAATCGGTGCTGCGTATTGCCGGGGCGCGTGAGCAGCTGGCGCAGGCGCGCGGTGGGTTATTCCCGTCGCTTAACGGCTCGGCAAAAGTGACCCGTCAGCAGCTCGGTTTAAAAGGCTTGCTGAAATCCAACGGCGTTTATGACCAGGTTGATAGCGATGTCGCCAGCCAGCTCAACGGTTTAGACCATTCCGTCACCCTGTATCAGGGCAGCTTCGACGCCAGCTGGGAGCTGGATCTGTGGGGCAAAGTACGCCGCCAGATGGAAGCTGCGGATGCGCAGCAGCAGGCGGCCATAGAACAACGCAACGATGCGCTGGTCTCGCTGGAAGCCGAAGTGGCGCGCGCCTATCTGCAATTGCGCGGTTCGCAGGCGGTGCTGGCGACCTTGCAGCAGCAAATTGAGGTCGCGCAGCAAACCTGGGAACTGACAAAGAGCCAGCAGCAAAACGGCTTAGCGCCGACCACGGATGTGGAAAATGCCCGCGCGCAATTAGCCTCGCTGAATGCGCAGCTGCCGCAATATCAGGCGCAGCAGTTGCAGGCAATGAACGGTTTGGCGGTGCTACTGGGTAAAACACCGGGCGCGCTGGATAACGAACTGATGAACAAAAAACCGCTGCCTGATTTGCCGAAATTGGTGCCGGTGGGCATTCCGTCGACGCTGGCGCGGCGACGTCCAGATATTCGTCAGGCTGAAGCCACGCTGCATGCGCAGACCGCGAATATTGGCGTATCCGTTGCCGAGCTGTTCCCCAGCTTGTCGCTCACCGGGCAACTGGGTGTGCGAAATACCGATGCCAGCTATCTGGATGACTGGAGCAGCCACTTCTTTAGCGTTGGTCCGTCGCTGTCGATTCCAATTTTTCAGGGCGGCCGTTTAGTCTCCAGCGTAAAACTGGCGCGCGCGCAGCAAGCCAGCGCGGCGCTTGATTATCGGCAAACGGTATTAACTGCGCTGCAGGATGTGGAGAACGCGTTGGTCAGTTATCGCGCCGATCAGCAGCAGGTTATAGCGCTGGATGAAACCACCGGCGCACTGCAACGTGCATTTGATTTGGCCAGCGACAGTTATCGTCAGGGTATTTCCACCTTCCTCGATGTATTAGATGCGCAGCGACAACTGGCGCAAGCTAAAGCGCAATCGACGCAGGCGCGGATGCAAAGTGCACTTGATTTAGTGGCGTTATATAAAGCGCTGGGCGGTGGCTGGGAACCTTATCAAAACGTCAATTTGCCAGACTATTCTGTGTTTGGTCCCGCAACGGAAGTGCATTAATTTCCCTTAGCAGCCGGTTAAACACCGGCTTTTTTTATCGGCACGATATGAAAAAATGAGATTCTTCTCTCATCCCGGGCAATATAATAATCCGTGATGAAAACGGGTTTTACGTTACACCATTAATCCTTGCTTACCATTATGCTCACTAATGCTGCAGCGCGTAATAGCCGCTAAATGATTGTTTATTACCTGGGAATATTGCTTTGAAATCGATTCCAGTTGCTACATATGGAACACATTACGGTTGTTAATTCAGGGTTAATTAAAGCGGTTATCCGCGTTTTAAACCCTAACGTAAGAAATATGTAAGCAACTTCAGATTAATCCGGGCAATAAAATTAATTTATTTTTTTATTTGAATTAGGTAATCTTGCCACTACAGTTTATTTAACCCCCTTAAGCAAGGACATTGTGATGAGTGACGCATTTAAAGTTCTGAACAACATTCGCACATTACGTGCGCAGGCTCGTGAACTGCCATTGAGCGATCTGGAAGAAATTCTGGAAAAATTAACGGTTGTCGTGACTGAACGTCGTGACGAAGTAAACGCTGAAGAAGCGCAGAACCGCGAAAAAGAAGAGAAGCTGTCTAAATATCGCGAAATGCTGCTGGCTGATGGTATTGACCCGAACGAATTACTGGGCGCTCTGGAAGTTGGTAAAAAACGCGCTAAGCGTGCACCACGCCCGGCAAAATATTCCTACACCGACGAAAACGGTGAAGTAAAATCATGGACCGGTCAGGGCCGTACACCAGCAGCGATTAAAAAAGCGCTGGATTCAGGTAAAAGCCTCGACACTTTCCTGATCAAATAATCCGCACAATCCTTGTAAGTGGGAGCCGGGGGCAAATGCCCCCGGCTTTTTTGTTGTTTTTATTTCTTTATGAGCAACAACACCTTTAGCCCAACGTAACGTCTGCCTCTGGCGCAGAGGTGGCGTCCGGGTGCCCGCTTCTGGCATAATGCCCGCTGTTTTTTCCTCCACTGCGTAACAAAGGTCAATGCCGTGTTAGTTTCCAGCAATATCACCATGCAGTTCGGCAGTAAGCCGCTGTTCGAAAATATCTCCGTTAAATTTGGCGGCGGTAATCGTTACGGTTTAATCGGTGCGAACGGCAGCGGTAAATCTACCTTTATGAAAATACTGGGCGGCGATTTGGCGCCAACGGGTGGAAATGTTTCCCTCGACCCAAATGAGCGTATCGGTAAGTTACGTCAGGACCAATTTGCCTTCGAGCAATATAGTGTGCTGGACACCGTGATCATGGGCCACAATGAATTGTGGGCAGTGAAGCAAGAGCGTGACCGTATATATGCATTGCCAGAAATGAGCGAAGAGGAAGGCTATAAAGTGGCCGACCTTGAAGTCGAATACGGCGAGATGGACGGTTACAGTTCAGAATCACGTGCCGGTGAATTATTACTGGGCGTTGGCATTCCTGTGGAGCAGCATTACGGTCCGATGAGCGAAATTGCGCCGGGCTGGAAATTGCGTGTCCTTTTAGCGCAGGCATTATTTGCCAATCCTGATATTTTGTTGCTCGATGAACCGACCAACAACCTGGATATCGATACCATTCGTTGGTTGGAGCAAGTGCTCAACGAACGTAACAGCACCATGATCATCATTTCGCATGACCGTCACTTCCTGAATATGGTGTGTACGCATATGGCGGATCTGGATTACGGCGAACTGCGCGTTTATCCGGGTAATTATGACGAATATATGACCGCGGCTACCCAGTCACGCGAACGTTTATTATCGGATAACGCCAAGAAGAAAGCGCAAATTGCCGATCTGCAATCGTTTGTTAGCCGTTTTAGCGCCAACGCCTCTAAATCGCGTCAGGCGACTTCGCGTGCTAAACAGATTGATAAAATTAAGCTGGAAGAAGTTAAAGCCTCCAGCCGTCAAAACCCGTTTATCCGTTTTGATCAGGATAAGAAGCTGTTCCGTAATGCGCTGGAAGTTGAAGCGCTGACCAAAGGTTTTGATAACGGTCCGCTGTTTAATAAACTCAACCTGATGTTAGAAGTCGGCGAGAAATTGGCGATTCTCGGTGCCAATGGTATCGGTAAAACTACGCTGCTGAAAACGCTGGTCGGTGAACATACGCCGGATAGCGGCACAGTGAAATGGTCTGAGAATGCGCGCATTGGTTATTACGGCCAGGATCACGCGGAAGACTTCGCTGACGATCTGACGGTATTCGACTGGATGAGCCAGTGGAAGCAGGAAGGCGATGACGAGCAGGCGGTGCGCAGTATTCTTGGTCGTCTGCTGTTTGGTCACGACGAGATCAACAAGCCCGCTAAGGTGCTGTCCGGTGGTGAGAAGGGCCGCATGCTGTTTGGCAAGCTGATGATGCAAAAGCCAAACATCCTGATCATGGATGAACCGACTAACCACCTGGATATGGAATCGATCGAGTCGCTCAACATGGCGCTGGAGATGTACGAAGGCACCCTGATTTTCGTCTCGCACGACCGTGAGTTTGTTAGCTCGCTGGCTACCCGCGTGATGGAGATGAAAGCCGATCGTATTATCGACTTCACGGGTAATTACGAAGATTACCTGCGCAGTCAGGGCATTGTTTAAGGCTTGTGAGGTTTCGGCGCCGATCAGGCGAAAATGCCGGGTCGCTGCGTAACGACGGTGTAAATATTTCCCTGTAACCTCGGCCGCCGTATCCCGGCGGCGGAGGCTTTACTCCGGGCCCGGCACACACGCCTTAATGCACGTCAACTGCCAGCGTTATATCTCGCGTTAGGTCGTCATTCATGGCGACCTTGTTCACCACACACTTCACAATGCGCATCCTGCGCCACTTTCATGCTGCGGAACTCCGCGCTCATCGCGTCGTACATCAATAAGCGTGCGCTAGCAGGTTGACCGAACGCCGTCAGCACTTTTAAGGTTTCCATCGCCTGCATTGCACCGACCACACCCACCAACGGCGCCATCACGCCGGCTTCCACGCAACTTAATACCTGATCGCCAAACAAGCGGCTGATGCAGCGATAACACGGCTCGCCGGGCTGCCAGGTAAACACGCTAAGCTGGCCTTCCATGCGAATTGCTGCGCCGGAAATCAGCGGCACCTTGTGCTGAAAACAGAGGCGGTTGATCTGCTCGCGGGTATCGACGTTATCGGTGCAATCCACCACGGCATCATGGCGCGCAATTAACGTGCTGAGCTGCACGTCATCCAGCTGCGCATTAATCGGCTCCAGCTGGCAATGCGGATTAATTGCCGCCAACTGCTGCTGCGCCGAGGCGACTTTCGCTACGCCAATTTTCGCATCACTGTGCAGAATCTGGCGCTGGAGATTACTGAGGCTAACGCTATCGAAATCGAGCAACGTGAGATGTCCCACACCCGCCGAGGCCAGATAGGGCGCCGCCGCACAGCCGAGTCCGCCGAGGCCGATCACCAACACCTGTGCCGCCTTTAGCTTCTCCTGGCCATCAAAATCAAAACCGCGCAGGACAATCTGACGGTTATAGCGCAGCATCTCTTCGTCGCTCAACTCAACGCTCATTAGCCCTCCAGCAGGCTATTAAAGGCTTCGATCTCCACCCATTCGCCCGGTTCCACATCGCCGCGCTCGCGCTCCAGCACCACAAAGCAGTTGGCCAGCGCGAACGAGCTGAACACATGCGAACCTTGCGCACCGGTGCTGCGCACTTCCAGCACGCCATCGTCACCGCGGCTGAGAATCGCACGTTGGAAGTCGAGACGACCCGGCGATTTCTTCAAACGCTGGGTGGCGCGCGCACGTTGGCGTAGCGGCATGATGCGCGTGGTTTGGCCGGTTAAGGTGGCCAGCAGCGGCTGGACCAATTGATAGAAGGTTACCGCCGCAGAAACCGGATTGCCCGGTAAGCCGCAGAACCAGCTGTTGGCCAGGCGACCAAAAGCAAAGGGTTTGCCCGGTTTGATCGCCAGTTTCCAGAAGGTGATAGCGCCGAGCTCTTCCAGTATCGCACGGGTGAAATCGGCTTCGCCAACCGACACGCCGCCGGTGCTGATCACCACATCGGCCTGGCGATCGGCTTCGGTAAAGGCGGTACGCAGCGCCGCATGATCGTCGGCAATCACGCCGAGATCGATCACTTCGCAGCCCAGCTTGTTAAGCATTAACGCCACGGTAAAGCGGTTGGTATCGTAAATCTGACCTTCCGCCAGCGGCTGGCCGACCGCCTGCAGTTCATCGCCGGTGGAGAAGATTGCCACGCGCAGTTTGCGCAGCACGCTGACTTCAGCAATCCCCAGCGACGCCAGCAGCGGCAGTTCGGCCGCACCAAGGCGCACTCCGGCGTCCAGCACCTGTTTGCCCGCCTGAATGTCTTCACCGATGCGACGAATATTTTGCGCAGTCTGCACCGGCGCGGTAATGACAATGCCGCCGTCGCGCTGCTCCGTTTGCTCCTGCATCACCACGGCGTCACAACCGGCGGGAATCGGCGCGCCGGTCATGATGCGGATCACGCTGCCCGCGGGCCACGCACCGTTAAACGGCGCACCGGCGAAGGCTTTACCGGCCACCGGGAACACGCGATCGGGTGCGATGTCGGCCAGACGCAGCGCGTAACCATCCATCGCCGAGTTATCAAACGAGGGGACATCGAGCGGCGAGTTGATCGGCCTGGCGGTGATGCGTCCGGCGGCCTCAAACAGCGAGACGTTGATCGAATCGCTAATCGGCGTCAGTTGTTGCAGCATCTTTTGCTGCGCGTCTTCGAGGGAGATTAATCCTGCGGTAAAAGGTTCCATGTCCATCTCTGCCTGGTTAATTTCAGATGCGGTCTATTATGGGTAATGCGTGGCCGTTAAGCGAGAGTGCACTTTACTCAATCAATGCACATTCC
The DNA here is from genome assembly GCF_019795975.1 of Pantoea sp. DY-17. NCBI lineage: Bacteria > Pseudomonadati > Pseudomonadota > Gammaproteobacteria > Enterobacterales > Erwiniaceae > Pantoea > Pantoea sp. DY-17. The sequence goes on from NZ_JAIMIG010000001.1 coordinate 489,300, forward strand.
GTAGCGGCGCAATTTATTGCGCGATAAATCGCGCCGCTACGGAATGTGCGAATGGTAAAAATGGTTTTCCTGTTTTACAGGTGCGCATCCGCTAAGCACATCACAACCAAAAAAGCATAATCCACAATAAAAGGTTATGACCGCGCAGGCAGTTTCTGCTTTACAAGATGAGGGTGCCTTTCTATAGTCGAAAATTGCCAAAAAAAGATGAAAACCATTCTAAATCAGTGTTTTTGGTTCTGATTCCTTAACAGGGTACCGGTTATGGCTAAAGCAGTTATCGCAATTCACGGCGGTGCGGGCGCGATTACGCGTGCGGCAATGAGCGCCGAAAAAGAGCAGCACTATCGTCAGCAACTCACCGCAATCGTTACCGCAGGCCAGCAAATTCTTGCGGCGGGCGGCAGCGCGTTAGATGCCGTTACCGAAGCCGTACGCCTGCTGGAAGAGTGTCCGCTGTTTAACGCGGGCAAGGGCGCGGTGTTCACCCATCAGGGCACGCATGAACTCGATGCCAGCATTATGGATGGTCGCACGCTGGACGTCGGCGCGGTCGCGGGCGTCAGCCACATCCGCAATCCGATTCTGGCTGCGCGTAAGGTGCTGGAGAACAGCCCGCACGTGCTGTTTATCGGTGCGGGCGCAGAAGCCTTCGCCGCTGAGCAAGGTTTAGCGCCGGTCGAAGCTGATTTCTTCTCCACGCCGGAGCGCTGGGAGCAGCTGCAGCGCGCGCTGCACAGCCAGCAGATGGTGCTGGATCACGACGGCGAAGCAAACAGTCACAGCGACGATCCGCTGGACCCGGATCGCAAATTCGGTACCGTCGGTGCGGTCGCGCTCGATCTTCAGGGTAATCTGGCGGCCGCCACCTCAACCGGCGGCATGACCAACAAACAGGCCGGTCGTGTGGGCGATTCGCCTTTAGTCGGCGCAGGCTGCTACGCCAGCAACGACACCGTAGCGGTCTCCTGTACCGGTACCGGCGAAGTGTTTATCCGTACGCTCGCCGCTTACGACGTGGCGGCGCAGATGCATTACGCCGGACGCTCGCTGCAACAGGCCACCGCCAACGTCATTCATGACAAAGTGCAAGAGCTGGAAGGCAGCGGCGGGCTGATTGCCATTGACGCCGCAGGCAATGTGGCGCTGCCGTTTAACAGCGAAGGCATGTATCGCGGATTCGCCTATGTGAATGGCGATGTTGAGGTAGCGATTTACCGCGACAGCTAAGGAGCAGGCATGACGGACCAACAGCTGCAGTTTGCGCCGGAGCAGGTTCTGGCGGTGCGCGATCTTAACGTGCGCTTTGAGCATGAAGGGCGCATTACCGAAGCGGTACGCAACCTGTCGCTCGACCTGCATCGCGGTGAAACCCTGGCGCTGGTGGGCGAATCCGGCTCGGGTAAATCCGTCACCTCGCTGGCGCTGATGTGCTTGATTCAGCAGGCCGGCGGCGAAGTGTGCGGAGATATCCAGCTGCGGCGTCGCAATGGCGAGGTGCTGGATGTGATGCGCGCGTCGAACGGTCAGATGCGCAAAGTGCGCGGCGCCGATATGGCGATGATCTTTCAGGAGCCGATGACCTCGCTCAACCCGGTGTTCACCGTCGGCGAGCAGATTGCGGAATCCATCCGTCTGCATCAGGGCAAAAGTCACCAGCAGGCGCTGGCGGAAGCGCGGCGCATGCTCGATCTGGTGCGCATTCCCGAAGCGCAAAATGTGTTATCACGCTATCCGCATCAACTCTCAGGCGGCATGCGCCAGCGCGTGATGATTGCCATGGCGCTGTCGTGCAAACCGGCGCTGCTGATTGCCGACGAACCCACCACCGCACTCGACGTCACTATTCAGGCGCAAATTCTGCAGTTGATCCGCGTGCTGCAAAAAGAGATGCAGATGGGGGTGATTTTCATCACCCATGATATGGGCGTAGTGGCGGAGATGGCCGATCGCGTGCAGGTGATGTATCGCGGCGATGTGGTAGAGCGCGCGTCGGTGCAGCAGCTGTTTGCCGACCCGCAGCAGCCCTATACCCGCGCGTTGCTGGCGGCGGTGCCCAAACTGGGGGCGATGCATGGTCAGCCGCTACCGGCTAAATTTCCCTTATTGCATAGCAACGGACGTGAAGAACAGGCCGCACCGCAGGACACGGTGCGTCACGATCGACCGCCGATTTTGCAGGTGCGCGATTTAGTCACGCGCTTTGATATTCGTGGCGGTTTGCTCAATCGCGTTAAACGCCGCGTGCACGCGGTCGAGAAAGTCAGTTTCGATCTCCATGCCGGTGAAACGCTGGCGCTGGTGGGGGAATCCGGCTGCGGAAAATCCACTACCGGGCGTTCGCTGCTGCGGCTGGTAGCCAGCCAGGGCGGTACCATTACTTTTGACGGCCAACGCATCGATGCGCTGCAGGGCAATGCGCTGGCGTCGCTGCGTCGCGATATCCAGTTTATCTTCCAGGATCCTTACGCCTCGCTCGATCCGCGTTTGACCGTGGGTTTTTCGATCATGGAACCGCTGCTGGTGCACAAAACGCTGGATCGTCGTCAGGCGGAGAAGCGCGTTGCCTGGCTGCTGGAGCGTGTCGGCCTGCTGCCGGAACATGCGCAGCGTTATCCGCACGAATTTTCCGGCGGCCAGCGCCAGCGCATCTGCATTGCGCGCGCGCTGGCGCTCAATCCCAAAGTGGTGATCGCCGATGAATCGGTGTCGGCGCTGGATATGTCGATTCAGGCGCAAATCATTAACCTGATGCTCGATTTGCAGCGTGAATTTGGTATCGCTTTCTTATTTATCTCACACGATATGGCGGTGGTGGAACGCATCAGCCATCGCGTGGCGGTGATGTATCTCGGACAAATTGTGGAGATGGGGCCGCGTCAGGCGGTATTTGAGCAGCCGCGCCATCCCTACACCAAAAAACTGATGGCCGCGGTGCCGGTGGCCGATCCGGCCCATCGACATCGTGAGCGGGCGCTGATGGTGGATGAGATCCCCAGCCCGATTCGCCCGCTGGGCGATGAGCCAGAAGTGGCGCCTTTACTGGAAGTGGCACCGGGCCATTTTGTCGCCCGGCACGCAATTAGCGGCGCCTGAGCAGCAAACAACCGCACATCTTTGGATGTCGCGCATGACAGGGATTACAGGAGAACGATAACGATGCACCATATTATGCGAAAAGGGGTTATCACTGCCGGTTTGTTGAGTTCGGCGCTGGCGCTGCCCGCGTGGGCGGCGAAAGATGCGGTGATTGCGGTGGCCTCGACCTTTACCACGCTCGATCCGTATGACGCTAACGATACGCTGTCGCAGGCGGTGGCGAAGTCCTTCTATCAGGGCTTGTTCGGCTTCGATAAAGACATGAAGCTGACCAACGTGCTGGCGGAAAGTTATCAGGCGAGCAGCGACGGCCTGACCTACACCATTAAGCTGCGCGCCGGCGTGAAATTCCAGGATGGCACTGACTTCAATGCCGAAGCGGTGAAGGTGAACCTCGATCGCGCCAGCAATCCGGATAACCATCTCAAACGCTATAACCTGTTCAAATATATCGCCACCACCGAAGTGGTCGATCCGACCACGGTGAAAATCACCCTGAAGCAGCCGTTCTCGGCCTTCATCAACAACCTCGCGCATCCGGCGGCGGTGATGATCTCGCCGACCGCGCTGAAGAAATATGGCAAGGATATCGGCTTCCATCCGGTAGGAACCGGCCCGTTTGCCTTTGATACCTGGAACCAGACCGACTTCGTGAAAGTGAAGAAGTGGGACGGCTACTGGAAAAAAGGCTATCCGAAGCTGGATAGCATTACCTGGCGTCCGGTGGTGGATAACAACACCCGCGCGGCGATGCTGCAAACTGGCGAAGCGAGCTTTGCGTTCCCGGTGCCGTTCGAGCAGGCCAAACTGCTGGAAGGCAACAGCAAGCTCGATGTGGTCACCACGCCGTCAATCATGCAGCGCTACATCAGCCTCAACGTGACGCAAAAGCCGTTTGATAATCCGAAAGTGCGTGAAGCGCTGGAGTACGCCATCAACCGTCAGGCACTGGCAAAAGTCGCCTTTGCCGGTTACGCCACGCCAGCCACCGGCATCGTGCCGCCGAGCATCGACTTTGCGCAGAGCTATCCGGCAATCAAATATGATCCGGCCAAAGCGCGCGAACTGCTGAAAGAAGCGGGCTTCCCGAACGGTTTCGAAACCACGTTGTGGTCTTCGCACAACCACAGCACCGCGCAGAAAGTGCTGCAGTTCACCCAGCAGCAGCTGGCACAGGTGGGCGTGAAGGTGAAAGTGACGGCGATGGATGCCGGTCAGCGTGCCGCTGAAGTAGAGAGCAAAGGGCAGAAAGAGAGCGGTGTGCGCATGTTCTACACCGGCTGGTCCGCCTCGACCGGTGAAGCCGACTGGGCGCTGACGCCGCTGTTCGCCACCACTTCATGGCCGCCAGCAATCTTCAACACCGCGTTCTACAGCAATCCGCAGGTGGATAAAGATCTCGCCGATGCGCTGAAAACCACCGATCGCGATCAGAAAGCTAAGCTGTACAAAGACGCGCAGGATCGCATCTGGAACGATCATCCGTGGATCCCGCTGGTGGTGGAACAACTGCTGTCAGCCAACAATAAAAACCTCAGCGGTTTTTATGTCATGCCCGATACCTCATTCAATTTTGATGAGGCCGATCTGAAGTAACAGACGCGGCCAGCCTTAGCGGGCTGGCCGATGCTGCGCAGGACTTCGCATGCTCAACTATTTTCTCAAACGATTACTGGGACTGATTCCCACGCTGCTGATTGTGGCGGTGCTGGTGTTCCTGTTCGTCCATTTGCTGCCAGGCGATCCGGCGCGCCTGATTGCCGGCCCGGAAGCGGATGCCTCGGTGGTGGCGCTGGTGCGTCAGGATCTCGGCCTCGATCAGCCGCTGCTCAAGCAGTTCTGGCACTTTATGATCAATGCGGTGCAGGGCGATTTCGGCCATTCGCTGGTCTCGAAACGTCCGGTGATTGACGAAATTGCCGCGCGCTTTTTCCCGACGCTGTGGCTGACACTCAGCAGCATGGTGTGGGCGGTGATATTCGGTATGGCGATTGGCATCACCTCGGCGGTGTGGCGCAATCGCTGGCCGGATCGAATCGGCATGACACTGGCGGTGTCGGGCATCTCGTTCCCGGCGTTTGCGCTCGGCATGCTGCTGATGCAGGTGTTTTCTGTCGAGCTCGGCTGGTTGCCGACCGTTGGCGCGGATAGCTGGAAACACTACATTTTGCCATCGATCACCTTGGGTGCAGCGGTGGCGGCGGTGATGGCACGCTTCACCCGCGCGTCGTTCGTGGAGGTGATGCAGGAAGATTACATGCGCACCGCGCGCGCCAAAGGGGTGCGCGAATCGCTGGTGGTGGTGAAACACGGCCTGCGCAACGCGATGATCCCGGTGGTCACCATGATGGGCCTGCAGTTTGGTTTCCTGCTCGGCGGCTCGATTGTGGTGGAGGTGGTGTTCAACTGGCCAGGCCTGGGCCGCTTGCTGGTGGATTCGGTCGAGATGCGCGATTACCCGGTGATTCAGGCCGAAGTGCTGCTGTTCTCGCTGGAGTTCATCCTGATTAACCTGATTGTCGATGTGCTGTACGCGGCAATCAACCCGGCAATTCGCTACAAGTAAGGAGTTGCAATTGAAGAACTGGCGACGAGCCGCGGCATTGAAAACCCTGCCGACTATCACGGAAAACCGGGTACGCACGCCGTGGCGCGAATTCTGGCGACGCTTTCGCCGTCAGCATGTGGCGCTGCTGGCCGGACTGTTTGTGCTGCTGCTGATCGTGGTGGCGTTTATCGCGCCGCTGATTGCGCCGTTTGATGCGGAAAACTATTTCGATTACGACCGGCTAAACGAAGGGCCGTCGCTGATGCACTGGTTTGGCGTTGACTCGTTGGGGCGCGATATCTTCAGCCGTGTGCTGGTGGGCACGCGTATCTCGCTGATCGCCGGTTTCTTCTCGGTGGCGATCGGCGCTCTGATCGGCACCGTTTTAGGTCTGCTGGCGGGCTATTACGAAGGCTGGTGGGATCGCATCACCATGCGTATCTGCGATGTGCTGTTCGCTTTCCCCGGCATTCTGCTGGCGATTGCGGTGGTGGCGATTATGGGCAGCGGCATGAGCAACGTGATTGTCGCGGTGGCGATCTTCAGCATTCCGGCGTTTGCCCGTTTGGTGCGCGGCAATACGCTGGTGCTGAAACATCAAACCTATATTGAGTCGGCACGCAGTATTGGCGCGTCGGACTGGACCATAATTATGCGTCACATCCTGCCCGGCACGGTGTCGTCGATTGTGGTCTATTTCACCATGCGTATCGGTACCTCGATTATCACGGCGGCGAGTTTGTCCTTTCTCGGCCTCGGCGCGCAGCCGCCCACGCCGGAGTGGGGCGCGATGCTCAATGAAGCGCGCGCCGATATGGTAATTGCGCCGCATGTCGCCATCTTCCCGAGCCTGGCGATTTTCCTCACCGTGCTGGCGTTTAACCTGCTGGGTGATGGTTTGCGTGATGCGCTGGATCCCAAATTGAAGACCTGATGGTGGGTCCGGTCGCCATTTATGGCGACCTCTTCAATAACCGCACCACTCCGGTCTTAAAACGTTTCCCAATTGTCATTACTGTGCGCGGCGGCAGGCTGCGCGCGGGTTGGTGTTATCACCGGTTTCACCACTTTCGCCACCGTTGCAGTCGCCTGGCGCGTGCCGGTTTTGAAGCGGGCCACCGCAGAAGAGAGGCTGCTGGCCTGCTGCTCCAGCGACGCTGAGGCGTTAGCCGATTCCTGCACCAGCGTGGCGTTCTGCTGCGTGACGCGATCCATCTCGTTGACCGCCTGACCAATCTGGTCGATGCCGCGGCTCTGCTCATCGGACGCTGAAGCAATCTCGCCCATGATATCGGTGACGCGGGTAACAGCGCTGACGATTTCCTGCATGGTTTCACCGGCGCTGCTCACCTGCTGCGAACCGGTGTTGACACGCTGCACGGAATTCTCAATCAGCAGTTTGATCTCTTTCGCCGCCTGAGCGCTGCGCTGTGCCAGATTGCGCACTTCACCCGCTACCACGGCAAAACCGCGTCCTTGTTCACCGGCGCGCGCCGCTTCAACTGCCGCGTTCAGCGCGAGGATGTTGGTCTGGAAGGCGATGCCATCAATCACGCTGGTGATATCGGCGATTTTCTTCGAGCTGTCGGCGATATCGCGCATGGTTTTCACCACACCATCTACCACGTTGCCGCCTTTGTCGGCGGTTTCCGAGGCGGTTTTCGCCAGCTGCGTGGCCTGACGCGCGTTATCGGCGTTCTGTTTCACCGTGGCGGTCAGCTGTTCCATACTGGCGGCGGTCTCTTCCAGCGATGCCGCTTGCTGCTCGGTGCGTGAAGAGAGATCGTTATTGCCGGTGGCAATCTCGCTGGCGCTACCAAAAATCGCATCCGCACTATCACGCACATTGTTGATGGTGCTGAGCAGCGACTGCTGCATATGGTTGAGGCTGGCGGCAATCGATGCCATTTCACTGCGGCCTTCCACCTGCAAACGGACGGAGAGATCGCCGTCGGCGAAGCGCTCCATCTGCTGCTGCACCTGCTTCATCGGTGCCAGCAGGATGCGACGCACCAGAATCCACACCGCAACCAGCAACAGCACCACAACTATCGCCATCACGGCGACCAACACCAGCATGTGCTGATAGTTATTATCATATTCCGCATTGCGCTCGGCCAGCAGCTGCACGTTGTGCTCGCGCCATTGCTTGTACGCGACTTCCAGATCGTCCTGAGCCTGCTGGGCGTCAAGGTTGCCATAGGCGGCGTAATCATTGGCTTTCAGGAACGCTGCCGACTGTTTCAGTAATTCTGCGAAGGCAGCAAATTTAGCGTCGACTACACTGGCTGAATCAGCGCTTTGTCCGGCAATGCGCGGCATGCTCTGGTAGAGGTCATAATGTTGCTTTGCTTCATCCAGTGACGCACCCGCGCTGATCAGCAGTTTGTTGATGGCGGCGACGGACGCTTCATCCGTTTGTTTTTTCAGGATACGAATGGCGACGCGGTTAATGATTACGCGCGTTTTCACCAGCGTTTGCCAACCGTCGGCCAGCTCACGCTGCTGATGTGACAGCTGATTACTGGTGGTGAAATTATGCTGTCCGGTAATCAGTGATGATAAAAACAGCGAGCCGGAAATCGCCTGCATCGCGGTGAAAACCACCAATATCATCATGATGGCTGTCACAATTTTCATTCGTTTAAACATAGGTGCGTCTCTGAGGAAGTAGGCTGATATCCAGGTTATCGGTATAAAAGCAAATCGCTTAAGTGCCAGCAGGAAATAATTACGTCACGGGACGATGAGAGGCGGGAAAAACAGATGAAAGCGTTTAACTACGAGCAGGATTTCAAGCACATCAATTTTCGCCAGCAGCCTGAGCTGTATCAGGTGGGGCGCGGCGAGCAGGGCGTGCTGATGGTCGAGCCCTATAAAAGTGAGATTCTGCCGCACTGGCGTTTTCGCACCGTCGAGCTGGCAAAAGAATCTTCACAGCAGATTATGCAGCTGTTTGAGGCATATCGCGCGCAGGACGATTTTGTCGGTATGGATATGGCGCGCAAATATATTCAGATGGGTTATACGCGTGCACGCCGCTACAGTAATCATCAGGGCGGGCGTAAATATGACGAGGCAGGCAACGAACTGCCGCGTACCACAGAAAAAGAGAAGGCCGCTGCGGCGGCCGTTTTCAAAGCGTGCTGGGATAAACTGCGCGCGGATACTGACTATCTGGCGCGCAAGCGTGCGCACCAGCAGAAGTATGGTTAAACGCGCGTGCCCCACAGATCGTATTCATCGGCGTGTTCCACTTTAACGCGGACCACGTCGCCGACTTTCACCTGACGATCGCCGTTCAGATAAACCGCGCCATCGATTTCCGGGGCGTCAGCCATGCTGCGCCCCACCGCGCCTTCTTCGTCCACTTCATCAATCAGCACCAGCACTTCGCGGCCGATTTTCTCCTGCAGACGTTCGCTGGAGATCTTCTGCTGCAGCTGCATGAAGCGATCAAAACGATCCTGCTTCACGTCGTCCGGTACCTGATCCGGCAGCTGGTTAGCAGTTGCGCCATCTACCGGGCTGTACTGGAAGCAGCCAACGCGATCGAGGCGCGCTTCCCGCAGGAAGTCGAGCAGCATCTGGAAATCTTCTTCGGTTTCACCGGGGAAACCGACGATAAAGGTTGAACGCAGCGTCAGCTCCGGACAGATTTCACGCCAGCGCTTAATGCGCTCCAGCGTGCGCTCTACCGCGCCGGGACGCTTCATCAGCTTGAGGATGCGCGGGCTGGCGTGCTGCAGCGGAATATCGAGGTACGGCAGAATCTTGCCTTCGGCCATCAGCGGGATCACATCATCCACATGCGGATAAGGATAAACATAGTGCAGACGCACCCACACGCCGAGTTTGGCTAACTGCTCGCACAGGCTCACCATGCTGGTTTTCACCGGCGATCCGTTCCAGAAACCGGTGCGATGTTTAACATCCACGCCGTAAGCGGAGGTGTCTTGTGAGATTACCAGCAGCTCTTTCACGCCCGCTTCAACCAGACGTTTAGCTTCGTCGAGCACCGAACCGATTGGGCGGCTATCAAGATCGCCACGCATTGATGGAATGATGCAGAAGGTGCAGCGATGGTTGCAGCCTTCGGAAATTTTCAGGTAGGCGTAATGGCGCGGCGTCAGTTTAACACCTTGCTCTGGCACTAAACTCAGGAACGGATTGTGTTCTGGTTTTGGCACATAAGTGTGCACATGCGACAGCACCTGCTCGTAGCTGTGCGGGCCAGTGATCTCCAGCACTTTCGGATGCACTTCGCGGATCTGATCCACTTTGGCACCGAGGCAACCGGTGACGATCACTTTGCCGTTTTCATTCAGCGCTTCACCAATCGCTTCCAGAGATTCCTGTACGGCGCTGTCAATAAATCCACAGGTGTTAACGATGACGATCTCCGCATCATCGTAGCGTGGCACCACGTCATAGCCTTCAGTACGCAGCTCCGTCAGGATGCGTTCAGAGTCGACGAGGTTTTTCGGACAGCCGAGGGAGACGAACCCCACGCGCGGTGGATTTTTGACATGGCTCATAAGGATAAAAATTCATCATAATTAGTGTGGATAGGGGGGCGATTGTACAGAGGTTGCCGGGGAAAATGTATAGGCTGTGTAAGAATCTCCTTATGGGGTAACTAATGCATGATGATTGTGCTTAACTCTGTTGGCGGTGCGGCTCACTCGCTGGCGCAATGGCCCTCTGTGGCGATCCGAGTTGTGTAAGCTGGCGCCTTTTGCTTAAATGTTGGGTCGGTGAAGGTAAGTTGTTATCTTCGCTGAAAATTTCAAATCGCACTGATAGTGAATCCTCACTGCCAGGGCAGAAGTGGATAATGTGAGAGCAGACATATGCAAGAGATCGTCAAAGGTTTTCTGAATTTTCAACAGAATGTGTTCCCTGAAAGGAAGGATCTTTTCAAAAGTTTGGCATCCAACCAAAATCCCAAAGCCCTGTTTATCTCCTGCTCAGACAGCCGTCTGGTGCCAGAGCTGGTGACGCAGTCGGAGCCGGGTCAGCTGTTCGTGATCCGAAACGCCGGTAATATCGTGCCACCGTTTGGTCCAGAGCCGGGCGGCGTGTCCGCAACCATTGAGTACGCGGTTGTCGCTTTGGGCGTGACCGAAATTATTATTTGTGGTCACTCTAACTGCGGTGCCATGAACGCCATTGCTTCCAATGCCGATCTCGAAACCATGCCCGCGGTCGATCACTGGTTGCACTACGCCAACGCGGCGAAAGCGGTGGTGGAAGAGCGTAACTACGATTCCGTTGAGAAGCGTCTCAACGAAATGGTGAAAGAGAACGTGATTGCGCAGCTGAACAATATCAAAACACACCCTTCCGTAGCGGTAGCGCTGCGTAAAGGCAAAATTCGCCTGCATGGATGGGTTTATGATATTGAGAGTGGCGGAATCATTGCCCTGACCAAAGGCGGTGAATCCTTTATTTCGCTGTCGGAAAACCCGGAGACCTGCTTCGAGTAATTCCGCCTAACCACCTGCATTGCAGGTGGTTATCCTCGCATTTCGTTAATATTTCCCGCCACGTTTTTGACGACCTCCTACACTTGAGAAGCAATTACCTCTGATAAGGGCTTTCTCATGCGATTTCCCCTTTATGCTTCTGTTTTAACGCTGGCAATACTGGCGGCGGGCTGTACCTCTCATGTGACTAATCAACAACAATATTCAGGATTTCTCGGCGATTACAGTGAATTGAAGGCCACCGAGTCGCCCAGCGGTAAACCGACCTTGCGCTGGATTTCACCCGATTACCATGATGCTGATTATAAAGGCGTGGTGTATACGCCAGTGGTCTATTATCCGGTGGCACACCCCACGGCACGTATCGATCAGCAAACATTGGATGCGATCCGCAGCTATACCGATACGCAACTCAAGCACGCGATTTCCCAGCGTAAACCGCTGGTGACGCAAAAAGGCCCTCACACGCTGGTAGTTAAAACCGCTATCACCGCCGTTTCTGCCGAAAATGAAGGCGTGCAGTTCTATGAAGTGGTGCCAATTGCCGCTGTTGTTGCCAGCACCATGGCAGCGACTGGACATCGCACGCAAAACAGCGCGCTGTTCCTCGAAATGGAAGCGCTGGATGCGCAGACTGGCAAGCCGCTGATCAAGGTGGTACGCAAGGCATTTGGTAAAAATCTGCCGAACAACAGTGCGCCAATCACACTTAACGATCTGCGTCCGGGCATCGACGAGATGGTCCGCGATGCGCTGACCTTCCCCGCACAGTAAATTCTCGCCCGGCGGCGTGCCGGGCTTAATGTTTTGTAAATCCTGCACATCCTTTGTCGCGCGCTGACTACGCTTTACGGCAGACCGCGATAAAGGAGAATGCCATGCGTTTACTGCCCGCCGCGCTACTGTTTGGCGCTTTAAGCACGTCCTTACCGTTATTCGCTGCCGATGTGCAGGTTCAGGTGCTTCAGGACAAGCTCGACCATCCGTGGTCCGTGGCTTTTCTACCCGATAATCAAACGCTGTTAATCACTGAACGATCCGGCCAGCTGCGCAGTTGGCAGCCGGGTAAAGGCTCGTCGCCACCGATCGGCGGGGTGCCGAAGGTGTGGGCGAATCGTCAGGGTGGCTTGCTGGATGTGGTGCTGGCACCGGACTTCGCCGAAAGCCGCCGCGTGTGGCTCAGCTACACCACCGCCGATGCCAGCGGTCGGGCGGGTGGCGTGGTGGGTTATGGTCGCCTGAGCGATGACAACCGTCAGCTGAGTGACTTTAAAGTGGTGCTGGAGCAAACGCCGAAGCTGTCGGGCGGCGCCAATATCGGCACGCGACTGGCATTTGATCGCCAGGGCTTTCTCTATATCGCCTTCGGTGACAACTTCGCCAGCAGCAGCGCGCAACAGCTGGATAAGCTCTCCGGTAAAATCGTGCGTCTGACCAAAGACGGTGAAATCCCGCCGGACAATCCGTTTGTTGATCGTCAAGGCGCGCGCGCGGAAATCTGGTCCTACGGCATGCGCAATCCGCAAGGGCTGGCGCTCAATCCGTGGACGCAGCAAATATGGGAAAGCGAACACGGCCCGCGCGGGGGTGATGAGGTCAACATCCCCGAGAAGGGCAAAAATTACGGCTGGCCGCTGGCGACGCACGGCATTGATTACAGCGGGCAGAAAGTGCCGGAAGCAAAGGGCAGTGAAGTGGAAGGCACTGAGCAACCGCTGCATTTCTGGAAAGTCTCGCCGGCCATCAGCGGCATGGCGTTCTACAACAGCGCGCGTTTCCCGCAGTGGAAAAATTCCCTGTTTATTGGTGCGCTGAAAGAGAAGAGTTTGATTCGCTTGCAGGTCAACGGCGAGAAAGTGGTGGAGGAGCAGAGATTGCTGGAAAATCGTGGTGAGCGTATTCGAGATGTGCGGCAAGGCCCGGATGGTTATCTGTACGTGCTAACCGATGAATCCAACGGCAAGCTGCTGAAAGTGGGGCTGCCAGACACAGCCAGCGCCCCACGCGGTTAAATTAGCGAGCCCAGTTACACACTTCCCATCCGCGCTGTTGTGCTTCCTGCAGCAGCAGCGGATTGGGATTGACCACCCACGCATGATCGGCATGTGCCAGCAGCGGTAAATCATTCATCGAATCGCTGTAAGCCCAGGTGCGTTCAAAGCGTTGATCTTGCTGTAAGGCTTTCCAGTCACTGAGGCGTGTCACTTTACCTTCGCGATAGGTCATGGTGCCGTAGGTTTGTCCGCTGTAGCGTTCATCCACCACTTCCACGCCAATCGCCAGCGCGCCGTGTACACCAAGGCGTTCGGCGATGGGCACCGCAAGATGATCGCCGCTGGCGGTGATGATCATTACCGTGTCGCCGCGCTGCTGGTGCCACGCAATACGCTCGCGGGCGGCAGGGAACACGCGCGGCATGATGTCGCGATGGATAAAGCGGCGTACCCAGCCTTCAACGGTCATCGTAGCCATGCCGGCGAGTGGCGCCAGCGTGGTGTTCATATACTCTTCAATGGATAACGTACCGGTGTGATATTGCTCCATCAGGATTTTCTCCTGCTGGATGATCTCTTCGGGGGCAAAGCCCTGTGAAACCAACCAGCGCAGCCAGAGGCTGGTGCTGTCTTCACAAATCAGGGTTTCGTCCAAATCGAAAATGGCTAAGTCCATCGCGGCTCTCCTCAGGCTGACTGAGTTCAGGTTAGCGGAAATTTGTGACTGGCTTAACCGTTCTGCGAAAAATCGGAATTACACGCAAAATTTTTCAATAGTCAGATGGGCAAAAGTGGCGGCGCTGCGCGGTTGGTGCCAAGGTTAGTCTAATAAACTCTATAAAACTTTACGATTGAGCGGTTTTTTTCGCTGGCCTGAACCGTTAGCGTGGGGCAAGACATGTCTTGCCTGCAAGAAAACCGAGATTTAACAAGGACAATCTGGTCACGCTCATGAGAAAAAACACCTTCGCTTCTGTCTGGCGGCCGTTGGCTGCGTCTTCACTTCTTTTACTCTTTATCCCCGCAGCCACCCTGGCTGAACAGGCACCTGCGGCACCGCAAATTGACGCCAAAGCCTGGATTTTAATGGATTACAACAGCGGCAAAGTGTTGGCGGAATCCAATGCCGATCAACGCCTCGATCCCGCCAGTTTGACCAAAATGATGACCAGCTATGTGGTCGGCCAGGCGCTGAAATCGGGCAAGATTCACAACGATGACATGGTTACCATCGGCCAGGATGCGTGGGCAACCGGCAATCCCAAGCTGCGCGGCTCATCGCTGATGTTCCTTAAGCCCGGCGATCGCATTCCGGTCTCTGAGCTGAATAAAGGTGTGGTGATTCAATCCGGCAACGATGCCTGTATCGCGCTGGCTGATTATGTCGCGGGCAGCCAGGATTCATTTATCGGGTTGATGAACAACTACGTCAAAGCCTTTGGCCTGCAAAACACCCACTTTATGACGGTACACGGCCTGGACGCCGAAGGGCAGTACAGCACCGCGCGTGATATGGCGATTATCGGCCAGCGCCTGATTAGCGATGTGCCGGAAGAGTATGCGATCAACAGCGAAAAAGAGTTCACTTTCAATAAGATTAAGCAGATGAACCGCAACCGTCTGCTGTGGAGCACCAATCTCAAGGTGGATGGCATTAAAACAGGTCACACCTCCGGCGCGGGTAACAATCTGGTGGCGTCGGCAACCGAAGGCGATATGCGGCTGATTTCCGTGGTGCTCGGTGCGGCGACCGATGCCACGCGTTTCCGCGAAAGTGAGAAGTTGCTGACGTGGGGCTTCCGCTTCTATGAAACCGTGACGCCGATTAAGGCCGATAAACCGTTTGCGCAGCAGCGCGTTTGGTTTGGCGATCGCAGCCAGGTCAATCTTGGCGTCGCAAAAGACGCCGCGATCACCGTGCCAAAAGGGCAGATGAAAAACCTCAAGGCCAGCTTTACCCTAAATTCACCGCAGCTGGAAGCGCCGCTGGAGAAGAATCAGGTGGTGGGCACTATCGATTTCCAGCTGGATGGCAAAACCATTGAGCAACGTCCGCTGGTGACGATGGAAGCTGTGCCGGAAGGTGGCTTTGTTGGTCGCATTTGGGATTTCATCATGATGAAATTCCACGGCTGGTTCGGAAAGTGGTTTAGTTGAGACAAAAACGGTGCGCTTGATGCGCACCGTTTTTTACAGGCTCGTCATTAATGGCGACCCCATCGCTTACTCACGAATCCACCCTTTCTTAATCGGCATGGCGAACAGCGCGCGATACACCTGATGCGTAAACGCCAGCATGCGTTCGCCATACAGCTGCCACGCCATGTGCGACGCCAGACAACCCAGCAAGCCAACCAGGAATCCGCCCAGCATATCCAGCGGCCAGTGCACGCCAAGATAGACGCGTGACCAGGCGATGGCGCTGCCTATCACCAGCAACACCACACCTGACCAAAGGCGATGCCAGAAGATAAATGCCAGCGCAAAGGTGAAAATGGTGGTGCCGTGATCGCTCGGATAGGAATCATCAGGTCGGTGTGACAGTAACTGATGGCCAAAACCAATAGCGAACGGACGCGGATGCGGCAGCAGCTGGCCGACGCACCATGAAATGCTCAGCGCGTACAGCAGCGCCATGCCGGTTTTTAGCACCAGCTCGCGTTGAGACTGTACCTGATCGCGCGGTCCCCACAGCCACAGCGCCACAATCAGCAGTGGTACGATGGCGATCACATCTTTGGCGATAAAAGTCGCCAGAGTGATCAGCCACTGCGGTGAATCCTCTGTAGCGTTAATCCATAAAAAGAGCGTGTGGTTCAATGCTTCCATCACGATTCCTTGTCCTCGTCTTGTTTACCCGAAAAACAGCAGAGCAAAATTGTCTGCAAAATAAAGCTGATAGCCTAGAAGCGTCCGAACCAGGAATAAATAGTCGCGCTCTTAATCTTATCGCGGGTTGTTGGAGTGTTTAACTTTGATGAAAGTTGCATGAAGATTTAAAAAATCGACATCAGAGTGGCAGGATGGAATTTTTGTCTGAGAAGAACCTTAAGCGGCAGAATGGCAGCCATAAAAAAACCCGCAAGTCAGTGACCGGCGGGCTCCACAATTTGGGGATTTCAAAGAAAAGCAGTGGCACTTATTCAGACTGCGACCCCAGAAGAAAGTTCTGGACAGCGCAAAAATATTTTTATAAAGGCAAAAGCGGCCAGATTATCACGATCAGGGTACCGGCCAGCGTCAGCAAAACATTCGCGATCGCATACGTTCCTGCATAGCCCAAGGCTGGGATGCTGCTGCGCGCGGTATCGCTGATGATCTCCATCGCTGGCGCACAGGTGCGCGCGCCCATGATGGCACCAAACAGCAGCGCGCGGTTCATACGCAGCACGTAAGCGCCGAACAGATAGCAAATCACCACCGGCAGCAAACTCACCAGCAAGCCACTCAGCAGCATCAACGCGCCGGCGCTGCCGAAACCGTGCTGCAAGCCGCTGCCCGCGCTCAGACCTACGCCCGCCATAAACACCATCAGGCCAAACTCTTTCACCATCGTCAGCGCACCCTGCGGGATGTAGCCAAATGTAGGATGGTTAGCGCGCATAAAGCCCAGCATGATGCCTGCGAACAACAGTCCAGCGGCGTTACCGATGCCGAAGCTGAAATTGCTGAACTGGAAGGTGATCATCCCGACCATCAAGCCGACGATAAAAAAGGCGCAGAAGGCCAGCAGATCGGTGATTTGGCTGTGGATGGCGATAAAGCCAATGCGATCGGCCAGGCTTTTCACGCGACGCGCTTCGCCGCTTACCTGCAGGACATCGCCTTTGTTTAGCATAATGCTGTCATCGATCGGCATTTCGATTTGGCTGCGAATCACCCGGTTGAGGAAGCAGCCGTGATCGGTCAGTTTGAGATGACTCAGGCGCTTGTTCACCGCGTTGTGATTTTTCACCACAATCTCTTCGGTGACGATGCGCATATCCAGCAGGTCACGGTCGAACACCTCTTTGCCGTTACGGAAGCTGGGATCAAGACGCGCGTGCGCATCGGGATAGCCCACCAGCGAGATATCGTCGCCCAGCTGCAGCATCGCGTCACCGTCCGGGCTGGCGAGAATACCGTTGCGGCGCAAACGCTCGATGTAGCAGCCGGTCTGGCGATGAATGCCCAGCTCGCGCAGGTTTTTACCGCCGCTCCACTCCACCAGTTCCGGACCCACGCGATACGCGCGGATCACCGGCAGAAACACTTTGCGCTGGCTATCAGCGTCGAGGCCGCGCTCGCGCGCGATTTGCTGCGCGCAAGTCGGCAGATCCTGATGCTGCAGGCGCGGCAGATAGCGCGCGCCAAAAATCAGGCTGACTAAACCTACCAGATAGGTGAGGGCATATCCGAGGCTGAGGTTGTCCTGCATCAAGGTGAGCTGATGGCTGTCGCTGATGCTTTGCCGCAACGTATCGCCAGCACCCACCAGCACCGGCGTTGAGGTCATTGAACCGGCCAACATGCCCGCGGTTAAACCAATATCCCAGCCGAATACTTTGCCGAGCGTCAGGGCGATCAACAGCGCGCTGACAACCATGACAATCGCCAGAAAGAAGTAGTTTTTACCGTCGCGGAAAAATATCGAGAAAAAGTTAGGCCCGGCTTCCACGCCAACACAAAAAATAAACAACATAAAGCCAAGACTTAATGCGTCAGTATTAATGGCGAAATGCTGTTGACCTAAAATCAACGAAACAACCAGGACTCCAATGGAATTACCGAGTTGGACCGAACCGAGGCGTAATTTACCTAAGCAGAGTCCGAGGGCTAAAACGACAAATAATAACAGAACGTCATTTCCGCTTAACAATTCTGCGACGTTAATGTTCACGGTTTAACTTCTTCTTAACCTGTAACCAGTTGATGAGAGGGACTTTTTTCGCTATCTTGTGCCGAACGTTAAGGTTCCTGCAACAAAAGCGTTCAAGCCGAAATCTAAAGCGGCGTCATTCTAATCATAATTAACACCCTCAGCTATCGGCAGTTTTCATTCCTTTCGCCTCCAGCTGTTTCTTTTTATTTCCAGTCGTGCGCATCAGGGCAGTAAAAGTTTCATAATTGTTAACGTCAAAGTTGAGGATAATTATGTTGCAGCGCAATAATCGCTGGCCAGCATCCATTCTGGGCGTGATGCTTTATACGCTGGTGTTTATTTATGCACATCATTTCTGGTCCGCCGCCAGTGAACAAGCCGTTCGCGGACAGCCAGAATTACTGCTGTTTTTACTGCCGGGATGTTTGATGGCGCTACTGCAGCCGGAAAGTCCGCTTATCAGCACCTTGTGGGTCGCGCTAGGCGGTACGCTGCTGGGTATGATGTGGTTGATGCTGGCGGTGCCAATGACGCACAGCGGCTTGTTGATTGTGGCCTGGAGTTTGAGTGCGCTGTTTTGGGCGGGCTGTGGTGCGCTGCTGGTGCGCTTGCTGCGGATTATGCTGGCGATGCGAGCCGAATAGCACCTGCAAAAACGGGCCCGCAGGCCCGTTCTCTTAGGCTTCGATACCCAGGTTTTCTTTGGTCCAGGCAGCGAATTCGGTGTAACCACCGATGTGCTGATCGTCGAGGAAAATCTGCGGCACGGTTGTCACCGGCTTGCCGGCACGGGCTTCCAGATCGGCTTTAGTAATGCCGGTGGCCTGAATATCCACGTACTGATAGTTAAAATCGTCGCGCTCGCTGGTCAGCTTAGCCGCCAACTCTTTCGCACGTACGCAGTAAGGGCAGCTAGAACGGCCAAAAATCACTGCAATCATTGCTTCTCTCCTTCCGCTGCTGTTTTGTGACTAGAATCACATCACAGCGTGAATAATGCGTCACATCATGCCCGCCCATCCTGCTTAAAGGAAGAAGAATATACCTGTTACTCTAATACTTACCGCCTATACATTGGGTAAAATGCGGTTAACGCTGAAAGAACAATCAAGGAACCATCGTATGCGTCATCTCGCTACATTACCCAAACCCGTGTTGCTACTCGAAGTGCTCGGCGTGCTTGCCGTGATTGGCGCCTTGTTGCTTACCAACGATTGGGTGAGCGCACCTGATTTCATCGCCAAAAAGCCGCTGGCGACGCTGCTGTTTTTTCTTGGCATCGCGCTGATGCTGCCTGCGGCATGGATGATGATGTGGCGCACGGCGAAGGCGATGGCCCCGCAATTATTCAATCATTCCAACAAAAAGAAGTAACCACCGGAGAGAATTTATGACGCCGACTATCGATTTACTGTGCAGCCACCGTTCCATTCGCGCTTTTACCGAACAGGGCATTGACGAGGCGCAACGCAGCGCCATCATTGCAGCGGCACAAGCGGCTTCGACCTCCAGCTTTTTACAGTGCTCCTCAATTATTCGTATCACCGATCCCGCTAAGCGCGAGCAACTGGTCCAGCTGACCGGCGGCCAGCCTTGGGTCAGCGCGGCGGCGGAGTTTTGGGTGTTCTGTGCGGATTTCAATCGTCATCAACAGATCTGCCCGGATGCGCAACTCGGGCGTGCTGAACAGCTGCTGCTCGGTTGCGTTGATACCGCGCTGATGGCGCAAAATGCCATGGTGGCGGCGGAATCGCTGGGCCTTGGCGGCGTATTTATTGGCGGGATTCGCAACAGCATCGCTGAAGTGACCGAGCTGCTTGAACTGCCGAAGTTTGTGCTGCCGCTGTTCGGCTTCTGCATCGGTCATCCGGCTGATACACCCGATGTTAAACCCCGCATGCCGCACGCGATGCTGGTACATGAAAACCGCTATCATGCAGTCGATAAAAACCTGTTGGCGCAATACGATGAGCAAATTACCGCCTATTATCAGCAGCGTGATAGCAACCAGCGTTCCGAAACCTGGAGTCAGCTGATTCAGCGTCTGATTATTAAAGAAACGCGTCCCTTCATACTGGATTACCTGCATCAGCAGGGCTGGGCGACGCGCTAAACACAAGGAACTCTGTAATGAAAATGGCCATTCTCACTCGCGATGGATCGATCTATTCGTGTAAGCGTCTGCGCGACGCCGCGGAGGAGCGTGGCCATCAAGTGCAGATGATCGATCCGCTCTCCTGCTACATGAACATCAATTCCGATTCGCCCGCAGTGCACTACCGCGGCGAGGCGCTGGGGCATTTTGATGCGGTGATCCCGCGCATTGGCACCGCTACCACTTTTTATGGCACTGCGGTGCTGCGCCAGTTTGAGGTGCGCGGCAGCTACCCCCTCAATGAATCGGTGGCCATTACCCGCGCGCGCGACAAACTGCGTTCGCTGCAGCTGCTGGCGCGTGAGGGCATTGATATGCCGATCACCGGTTTTGCTTCTTCGCCGGATGATACTGATGATTTGATCGCGATGGTGGGCGGTGCGCCGCTGGTGGTGAAACTGGTGGAGGGCACACAGGGCATCGGTGTGGTGCTGGCGGAAACGCGGCAGGCAGCGGAGAGCGTGATTGACGCCTTTCGTGGCCTCAATGCCCATATTCTGGTGCAGGAGTTCATCAAGGAAGCGCAAGGACGCGATATTCGCTGCCTGGTGATTGGCAATGAAGTGGTGGCGGCGATTGAGCGCGAGGCGAAAGAGGGCGATTTTCGTTCCAATCTGCATCGTGGCGGCAAAGCGCGTGCGGTGGAGATCACGGAACAGGAGCGCAAAATCGCGGTGAAAGCCGCCAGCACGCTGGGGCTGGAAGTGGCCGGTGTGGATATCCTGCGCGCCCAGCGTGGTCCGCTGGTTATGGAGGTAAACGCCTCACCGGGACTGGAAGGGATTGAGGGCATTACCGGTTTAGATATCGCCAGCATGATGATCACGTGGATTGAGCAGCACGCTTGCCCCGGCTATCGTCCTAAAACCGGCGGCTAACCGGCGCTTTTCAGCGGTTTTCGTGGCATCCAGATCGGTTTTTCCGTAAGCTAAGGCGCTTATTTCTTCACCCCACAGGATATTACGATGGATTCACTGGTCGTTCCGGACATTGACGTGCTGCGTCGCTGGCTGGATCAACAAAATATCACCTGGTTCGAATGCGATGCCTGTCAGGCACTGCACCTGCCGCACATGCAGAATTTTGACGGGG
Organism: Pantoea sp. DY-17; assembly: GCF_019795975.1. Classification (NCBI taxonomy): domain Bacteria; kingdom Pseudomonadati; phylum Pseudomonadota; class Gammaproteobacteria; order Enterobacterales; family Erwiniaceae; genus Pantoea; species Pantoea sp. DY-17. The sequence goes on from NZ_JAIMIG010000001.1 coordinate 510,538, forward strand.
TGTTTGATGCAAAAATTGACCTGGTGGATAACGTTATCCTCTTCTCCGCGCTGGCAGAAGTAAAACCTACGGCGCTGATTCCGCTGGTGGGCGATCTCTCGCAGATCAATGCCAGTTCGCTAACGATTAAAGCCTTTGTTGATATTCAGGACGACAATCTGCCGAAGCTGATTGTCTGCCAGTCGATCAGTACCAGCGCCGGATTAACCTTCGGGCAGTTCTCCCACTTTATGAAGCAGAGTGAAGAGGGCGTTTCTATGGTAATCATGGAAGCCTTTGCTAACCACCTGCTGGTGGTTGAAGAAGAAGAGGAGCGACAGCCGAGCTCCAGCAGCCACGCGATGCTGCACTGAGTTCCCCGCCTCGCTAACTGCCGCTTTTTGCGGCAGTTTTCATTTTTGTCCCACCACTTTTTATTCTGCACTTTGCCCTTTATTGCCAGATATTAGTCGTGCTTTATGCCACTAGTGCCAAACCCCATAGCAGAAACATGCATAACTCATCGCAAAAAGGCGTTTTTTAAGCTGGGATCTGGTGAAGGTGGTGCGGGGGGGCTATTCTTGCGGGGCTGCTTGAGACGTGCAACCTCAGCGCAGGTATAGGTTTTTGCTATTAAACTCCCGCTGAATATTGATTCATTGTGTGCCTGTGATTTAACAGAAAACGCAACGTCCGGATCGCCGTGTATGCAGCGTTGTGATGACCCGCTCAGGAGGAAGTAAAACATGTTCAACCAACGTCAAAAATGGTTGTCAGGTGTGGTTGCTGGTGCATTGATGGCTGCGGCCGGCGGTGTGCAGGCCGAAGGCAGTACGGTACATGTGTATAACTGGTCCGATTATATCGCGGCGGATACCGTGCCGAACTTCGAAAAGCAGACCGGCGATAAAGTGGTGTATGACGTCTTTGATTCCAACGAAGTGTTGGAAGGTAAACTGATGGCCGGTAGCACTGGTTATGACGTGGTGGTGCCGTCTTCCAGCTTCCTCGCGCGTCAGCTGCAATCCGGCGTATTCCAGGAGCTGGATAAGAGCAAGCTGCCGAACTACAAAAACCTTGATCCCGATCTGATGAAGAAACTGGAGCAGCACGATCCGGGTAACAAATTTGCGATTCCTTATCTGTGGGGCACCACCGGCATCGGCTATAACGTCGATAAAGTGAAAGCCGCACTGGGCAAAGATGTGCCGCTGGATAGCTGGGATCTGGTGCTGAAACCGGAAAACCTGGAAAAACTGAAAGGCTGTGGGGTTTCCTTCCTTGATGCGCCGGAAGAGATTTTCGCTACTGTGCTGAACTACCTTGGCAAAGATCCCAACAGCTCTGACGCGAAAGATTACTCTGGCGCAGCCACTGATTTGCTGCTGAAACTGCGTCCGAACATCCGTTACTTCCACTCGTCGCAGTACATCAACGACCTGGCGAACGGCAACATCTGCGTGGCGATTGGCTGGTCGGGCGATATCCTGCAGGCGAAAGATCGTGCGGACAAAGCCAACAACGGCGTGCATGTCGGCTATATCGTGCCAAAGCAGGGCGCACTGGCATTCTTTGACATGTTCGCGATTCCAAAAGACGCGAAAAATGTGGAAGGCGCCTACCAATTCCTTAATTACATGATGGATCCCAAAGTCATCGCTGACGTTTCCAACAACATGAACTACGCCAACGGTAACAAAGCCTCGCTGCCGTTGATCAATGCGGACGTGCGCAACAATCCGGGCATTTTCCCAACGCCGGATGCCATGGCCAAACTGTTTGTGCTCAAGGTCCAGGATCCGAAACTGGATCGTGTGCGCACCCGTGCATGGACTAAAGTAAAAAGTGGTAAGTAATTCGTTCTGAACGATTATTGCCTGAAGACGACAGCAGAGGCGCAGTAATGGCCTCTGTTGTGCCATTTTTAGCGGCTGGCTGTGCCGCGCGATTTTAGCGCCGGAGAAATGTTAGTGAACGACGCGATTCCCCGCCCCCCAAATAAAACGGCTAAGGCGATGACGCCGCTGCTGGAAATTCGCAACCTGACTAAATCGTTTGACGGCCAGCACGCCGTGGATGATGTCAGTCTGACCATTTACAAAGGTGAGATTTTTGCGCTGCTGGGCGCATCCGGCTGTGGTAAATCGACCTTGCTGCGCATGCTGGCGGGATTCGAACCGCCCACCAGCGGCCAGATCGTGCTGGATGGCCAGGATCTCTCCCATGTTCCGCCGTATCAGCGCCCGATCAACATGATGTTCCAGTCCTACGCACTGTTCCCGCACATGACGGTGGAGCAGAACATCGCCTTTGGCCTGAAGCAGGACAAACTGCCGAAAGGCGAAATCAGCAGCCGCGTTGAAGAGATGCTGTCGCTGGTGCATATGCAGGAGTTCGCGAAGCGTAAGCCGCATCAGCTCTCTGGCGGTCAGCGTCAGCGTGTGGCGCTGGCGCGTAGCCTGGCGAAGCGGCCAAAACTGCTGCTGCTCGACGAGCCGATGGGCGCACTGGATAAAAAGCTGCGTGACCGCATGCAGCACGAAGTGGTCGATATTCTCGAGCGCGTCGGCGCCACCTGCGTAATGGTGACGCACGATCAGGAAGAAGCGATGACCATGGCGGGCCGCATCGCCATCATGAACCGCGGTAAATTTGTGCAGATTGGTGAGCCGGAAGAGATCTACGAGCATCCCACCAGCCGCTACAGCGCCGAGTTCATCGGTTCGGTAAACGTGTTCGAAGGCTTACTGCGCGAACGCGGTGAAGACGCGCTGATCATCGATGCGCCGGGCCTGGTGCATCCGCTGAAAGTGCAGACCGATGTTTCTGTCGTCGATAACGTGCCGGTCCATGTGGCGCTGCGTCCGGAAAAAGTGATGCTGTGCGAAGAGGTGCCTGCCGATGGCTGTAACTTTGCCGTAGGTGAAGTGGTGCATATCGCCTATCTCGGCGACCTGTCGATTTATCACGTGCGCCTGCGCAGCGGCCAGATGATCAGCGCACAGTTGCAAAACGCCCACCGCTACCGCAAAGGCGCGCCAACGTGGGGCGATGAAGTGCGTCTCTGCTGGGACGCCGACAGCTGTGTGGTTCTGACGGTTTAAGGGGGCGATATGAGCCAGATTTCTCAACGCAGCGAGCCCGAAGTGGTGGGCACGCCGCTGCAGCGCTGGGCGACGCGCATCAAGATGCAGCATGGCCGCAAGCTGGTGATTGCCATGCCGTATCTGTGGCTGATCCTGCTGTTCCTGCTGCCGTTCCTGATCGTGCTGAAGATCAGCTTTGCCGATATTGCGCGCGCTATTCCGCCGTACACCGATTTGGTCACCTGGGCCGATGGTCAGCTCAATCTGGTACTCAATCTCGGTAATTACTTCACGCTGACCGACGATCCGCTGTATGCCGATGCGTACCTGACGTCGCTGAAAGTGGCGGGCATCTCCACCATTATCTGCCTGATGATCGGATATCCGCTGGCGTGGGCGGTGGCGCACAGCAAGCCGTCAATGCGCACTATTTTGCTGCTGCTGGTGATCCTGCCATCGTGGACCTCGTTCCTGGTGCGCGTTTACGCGTGGATGGGCCTGCTCAACAACAACGGCATTCTCAACCGCTTCCTGATGTGGCTCGGCGTTATCGATCATCCGCTGGTGATCCTCTACACCAACACGGCGGTGTATATCGGGATCGTTTACTGCTATCTGCCGTTTATGGTGCTGCCAATTTATACCGCGCTGACGCGTATAGATTATTCGCTGGTGGAAGCCTCGCTGGATCTCGGTGCACGTCCGCTGAAGACCTTTTTCAGCGTGATTGTGCCGCTGACCAAAGGCGGGATTATTGCCGGCTCAATGCTGGTGTTTATTCCGGCGGTCGGCGAGTACGTGATCCCGGAACTGCTCGGCGGTCCGGACAGCATCATGATTGGGCGTATTTTGTGGCAGGAGTTCTTTAACAACCGTGACTGGCCGGTAGCGTCCGCGCTGGCGGTGATCATCCTGTTGATTCTGATATTGCCGATTATCTGGTTCCACAAGCATCAGAATCGTGAAGTTGGAGAGAAAGAATGAGCCAGTTACCGACTATTCGCTCTCCGTGGCGCACTGTGATTCTGCTGCTGTGCTTTATGTTCCTCTATGCGCCGATGCTGCTGCTGGTGGTTTATTCCTTCAATAGTTCGCCGCTGGTCACGGTATGGGAGAGCTTCTCGTTCCACTGGTACAACGTATTGTTCCAGGATCAGGCGATGCTGGATGCGGTGGGGCTCAGCCTGACCATCGCCGCGCTCTCAGCCACCATGGCGGTGGTGCTCGGCACCATGGCGGCGGTAGTGATTGTGCGCTTTGGCCGCTTCCGTGGACACAACGGCTTCGCCTTTATGCTGACGGCGCCGCTGGTGATGCCTGATGTGATCACCGGTTTGTCCCTGCTGCTGCTGTTTGTGGCGATGGGCAACACCCTTGGCTGGCCGAGCGATCGCGGCATGCTGACCATCTGGCTGGCGCACGTGACCTTCTGTACTGCTTACGTGGCGGTGGTGATCAATTCGCGTCTGCGCGAACTGGATCGCTCAATTGAAGAGGCGGCGATGGATCTCGGCGCAACGCCGGTGAAAGTGTTCTTTGTGATCACCGTACCGATGATCGCGCCCGCGATCGTTACCGGCTGGCTGCTGGCGTTTACCTTGTCGCTGGACGATTTAGTGATTGCCAGCTTCGTGACCGGCCCAGGCGCGACCACCTTGCCGATGGCGATTTTCGCTACCGTGCGTCGTGGCGTCAATCCGGAGATCAATGCTTTAGCCTCGCTGATTCTGTTTGTCGTCGGTTTAGTTGGTTTTATCGCCTGGCGCTTTATGGCGCACGAAGAAAAGCAGCGTTTACGCGATATTCAGAAAGCAAAACGTGGCTGAAAGCCGTAACATTTGTCACTATAAGAACGGGCTGATTTTATCGGCCCGTTTTATTATGGTTACGGAGCGACACCATGTCGGAAACCCTGAAACACGGTTCAATGATTAACGCTACACCGGTGCCCGTGATGGTGGCGGGCAGCGCTATCATCATTACGCGTTGCCTCAGCGTGTTGATGCTGGCCAACGAACTGGGTTACGACGAACTCGCCAACTTCGTGCATCGCAGCGCGCAAGCCTGGGATTCTACCCTGATCTTTATCGCTAGCCAGCTGATTTTCCTGTTTGAACTGCGCTGCGCCTTTATTCTGATGCGCGGCAACAATCGTGGGCGCTGGGGCTATGTCGCGACGCAAATCATTGTGCTGATCTACATGTTGATGGCATCGGTGGGCTGGATCTACCCGGAAATTTTTAGCATTCCCGGTGAAAGTAATGCGCAGATCATTCATCACACGCTGCTGCAAAAGCTCCCGGATGTGTTGGTATTAGGGCTGCTGTTTGTGCCGGCCAGCAGTCGCGCTTTTTTCCGGCGCCGGTGATACAATCGCCCCCCATTTTTTCTCCCGATTCTGACTACAGGCATTTGCATGCATTGCGCGCTTTATGATGCCGGTCGCTGTCGTTCGTGTCAGTGGCTGGAAAAACCCTATCCGCAACAGCTCAACGATAAGCAGTCGCTGCTTGAACAACTGCTGGCTGAAAAGCCGGTGGGCGAATGGCTGCCGCCGGTGCAATCCGCGCAGCAAGGGTTTCGCAATAAGGCCAAAATGGTAGTCAGCGGGAGCGTAGAGCGGCCGATTTTAGGCATGGTGGCGCGCGACGGTGAACCGGTCGATCTCTGCGCTTGCCCGCTCTATCCCGACAGCTTCAGTGCGGTGTTCGCGCAGCTCAAACCTTTTATCGCCCGCGCCGGTTTAACGCCCTACAACGTGGCGCGTAAACGCGGTGAGCTGAAATTTCTGCTGCTGACGGAGAGTACGCAGGGCGGCATGATGCTGCGTTTTGTGCTGCGTTCCACCAGCAAGCTGCAGCAGCTGCGCGACGCCTTGCCGTGGCTGCAACAGCAACTGCCGCAGCTGAAGGTGATTTCCGCCAATATTCAGCCGGTGCATATGGCGATTCTTGAAGGCGACGAAGAGATTGCGCTGACGCCGGATCAGGCGCTAGCGGAGCGCTTTAATCAGGTTCCGCTCTATATTCGCCCGCAAAGCTTCTTTCAGACCAATCCACAGGTTGCAGCCGATCTCTATGCCACCGCGCGCGATTGGGTCGCGCAGTTGCCGGTGAGCAGCATGTGGGATCTGTTTTGTGGCGTCGGGGGATTTGGCCTGCACTGCGCAACGCCCGAAATGCAGCTGACCGGCATCGAAATCAATGCTGAAGCCATCGCCTGTGCGCAGCAGTCGGCGCAGCAGCTGGGATTAGAAAAAGTGAGTTTTGCCGCGCTGGATTCCACGCAGTTCGCCACTTCACGGGAAGCGGTGCCGCAGCTGGTATTAGTGAATCCGCCACGTCGCGGTATTGGCGCAGAGTTGTGTGCTTATCTCAGTGAGATGGCGCCGGATTACCTTCTCTATTCCAGCTGCAATCCCAGCAGCATGGCGCAGGATATCGCGCGTCTGGCCAATTATGACGTGAGCCGCGTACAGCTGTTCGACATGTTCCCGCATACCGCGCATTTTGAAGTGCTGTGCTTGCTGAGCAAGAAGGGTGGGACGGCGTAACGTTCACCTGCACGGAGGACGTGCAGAACCTGGCAGGCAGCACGCTCCGCCATCCCATAATGCTTATTCCGGGAACCACTTCTGATTGATTTGCTGCCAGGTGCCGTTGGCCTTCAATGCCACTAACGCGCTGTTCAGCTCGTTCAGCAGCGGCTCATTGCCTTTGCGTACCGCGATACCTAAACCGGTGCCAAAGAAGTCGGTATCGGTGATGTGCTCGCCTACCGCGCTAAGATCGTCATTGGCCTTGAGCCACTGATTCACCACCGCCGTATCACCAAACACGCCGTTCAGGCGACCGTTTTTCAGGTCGAGAATCGCGTTCTGATAGCTGTCATACGCCACCGCAATCACCTCCGGATGTTTCTCCAGCAGGTATTTCTGATGTGTGGTGCCGTTCTCAACGCCAACACGTTTGCCTTTCAGCTGGCTGAAGTCGGTGAACTGGCCTTTATGCGCAATCACAATCGCCGAGTTAGCGTAGTAAGGTTGGGTGAAATCGACCTGCTTGCTGCGATCGGCGGTGATATCCATGCCGGAAATCACTGCGTCATAGCGACGGAATTTCAGCGACGGAATCAGGCTATCGAAGGCGTTGTTGGTGAAGGTGCAATCCGCTTTCATCTGCTGACACAGTGCTTTTGCCAGATCGATATCGAAGCCCACGATTTGGTTGTCGTGATCAAGGGATTCGAACGGGGGATAAGTGGCGGAAGAGGCGAAGCGGATTTTTTCCGCCGCATAAGCATTCATTGCCAGAGTTGCCAGCGCAGCAGCAACGATCCATTTTTTCATTATGTAACTCCTGTAAACCATGCCAGAGACGGAACGGGTTACACGATGCCAGTTAATGAATTTATATGCAATATTTTTGCTTATTAATTTAAACGAACAGCGGGCGCTTTTTTAGTGCGCCCGCAGGGAATAAATCAGTTACGACGCTCAAATGCCAGCGCACGCTTCTCGACCAGACGCATCATCAGCGTCAGCAAGCCGTTAACCACCAGATAGATCAGGCCAGCGGCAGCGTATACCGAGATATCGTAAGTGCGGCCATACAGCAGTTGTCCGTGGCCCATTACTTCCATCAACGTAATGGTGTAGGCCAGCGAGGTACTTTTAAATACCAGCACCACTTCGTTGGAGTAGGACGACAAGGCGCGCTTGAAGGCGTACGGCAGCAGAATGCGCAGCGTATCTTTGCGGTTCATGCCGAGCGCCGCGCAGGATTGCCATTGACCGGACGGAATGGCGCGCACCGCACCGTAAAACAGCTGCGTGGTATAAGCCGCACTGTTGAGCGACAGCGCCAGCAGCGCACACAGCCACGGCTGCGACAGCAGATGCCACAACCAGGGAATGTTTTGGATGCTGGGGAACTGGCCGGGACCGTAATAGATCAGGAAGATCTGCACCAGCAGCGGCGTGCCGGTGAACAGCGTGATATAGCCTTTCACTAGCCAATTGAGCACCGGCACTTTGAGCGCCAGCACGATGGTGCAAAGTACAGAGAGCACCAATGCCGCAATCAGCGATGCCACGGTCAGCGTCAGGCTGGTGTGTAGCCCTTTCAGCAGCTCGGGTAAGTAATCCAGCATGCTTAAGCCCCTCGCTCGAAACGCGTGGTGCGCAATTCAATGCGGCGCAGCACGAACTGACTGAACAGCGTGATAATCAGATAGATCGCCGCCGCCACCAGATACCAGGTAAACGGCTCTTGCGTGCGCGTAGCGATACTTTTGGTTTGCAGCATCAGATCATTCACGCTGATCAGCGATACCAGCGCAGTATCCTTCAGCAGCACCAGCCATTGGTTACCCAAACCGGGCAGCGCGTGACGCCACATCTGCGGCATGATCAGGCGCAGGAAAATCGCCGACTTCTTCATCCCCAGCGCCTGGCCCGATTCCCATTGACCCACCGGCACCGCTTTCAGCGCGCCGCGCAGGGTTTGTGATGCATAGGCGGAATAGAGCATCGCCAGCGCAATCACACCACACAGGAAGGGACTGACGTCGAAGTTTTCAATTTGCACCTGCACCGGAATAGCGAACAGGCCGAGATTGATGTGGAAGCCATCGGAGAGCGTTAGCAGCAGCTGTGAGGCGCCGAAATAGATAAACAGCACCACCAGAATTTCCGGCAGGCCGCGAATCAGTGTGACCAGCGCGGTACCGAGCCACGCCAGTGGTTTCCAGCGCAGCGATTCCCAGCCAGCAAAAATCATTGCCAGCACAAGGCCGGCGATCAGTGCACAAACGGCAAGGCCGACGGTCATACCGGCGGCGCTTGCGAGTGGAATCATTTCATTCATCAGAAATTACTGCTGGAACCATTTGCTGTAGATGGTTTTGTAGGTGCCGTCAGCTTTGATCTTCTCCAGCGCCGCATTGAACTTGCCCTGCAGCTCGCTGTTGCCCTGACGCACAGCAATACCCAAACCGGTACCGAAGTAATCTTTGTCCGTCACTTTCTCACCCAGCGGCGCGAGGTTGGCGTTCTGCTTCAGCCACTCGTTCACTACCGCGGTGTCACCGAATACCGCATCGATACGACCATTTTTCAGATCCAGCACGGCGTTCTGGTAGCTGTCGTAAGGCACAACGGTGATGTCGCTGTGTTTGTCAGAGAGGTATTTCTGGTGCGTGGTGCCGTTCTGCACGCCTACACGTTTGCCTTTCAGCGCGGCCACGTCAGCCATTTTGCCTTTCTGCGCGATGAAGATGGCCGAGTTGTCGTAATACGGCTTGGAGAACAGCACTTGCTTCTCACGATCTGGCGTGATGTCCATGCCTGCCATCACCGCGTCAAAACGACGGAACTTCAGGCTGGGGATCAGGCTATCGAACGCCTGATTAGTGAAGGTGCAGGTCGCATCCATCTCTTTACACAGCGCGTTAGCCAGATCGACATCAAAGCCCTGAATTTTGTTATCAGAGTCGACGAATTCAAACGGAGGATAAGAAGCCTCGGTAGCAAAACGCAATGTCTGTGCCGCTGAAGCGCTCAGGCTCAGGCCAGCAAGGAGGGCAGCAATTACAACTTTTTTCATTAGAAGCATCCTGACTTAATGCGAAAGATAATTAGCAAACGCGTCGGTTTGCGGCTGTGTAAAGTGGCTGGCATCGCCTTGCTCAACAATGTGACCGTTTTCCATATACACCACGCGGCTGGCGGTTTTACGCGCCACTTCCACTTCGTGCGTCACGATCACTTGTGTGATGTTGGTCTGTGCCAGCTCACGAATAATGCTGACGATCTGGGCGGTGATTTCGGGATCGAGCGCGGCGGTCGGTTCATCAAACAGCAGCACCTGCGGCTCCATCATCAGCGCACGGGCAATCGCTACGCGCTGCTGCTGGCCGCCGGAAAGATGCAGCGGGAAGCGATCGGCGTAAGGCGTCAGGCGCAGACGGTCCAGCAGCTTTTCAGCACGCGCACGCGCGGCGTCCTTGCTGAGGCCGAGCACGCGGCACGGCGCTTCAATCAGGTTTTGCAGCACGCTCAGGTGCGGCCACAGATTATATTGCTGGAATACCATGCCCACGTTCTGCCGCAGCTCGCGAATCGCGCTGTCGGAAGGGGCTTTGGTGAAATCAAACTGGTTGCCGGCAATCTGTAGGCTGCCGGAGCGCGGTTGCTCCAGCAAGTTGAGGACGCGCAGGAGCGAACTTTTACCCGCGCCACTCGGGCCGAGCAACACCAGCGTTTCACCCTGCGGACAAGCCAGGTTGATATCGAACAGGGCCTGATGGGTACCGTAAAAACAGTTTATGGCGTTTAGTTGAATACTCATGCGCAAAAAATGAATAGTAATTAGTGTCGCGGATTTTAACGTCACCAGAATAGTTATGCAATTGTGGTGGGTTAATATTTATTAAAGAGCAGTGAAACCTCCAAAGCGTAGCACAAAATCGCGCAACTCAAGGTGGATGAGGGCTGGCGAGCCCTATTTTGTTCACAAAATATCAACAAAAAGCGCCGCAAGGATGCGGCGCGCTAAACAATGGTATTAACGGCGGGAAAAGTGAACGGTTACTTTTTCGCTTCCAGCAGCTGGGTCAGCGAACCGCCGCCAGCGTGGGGCACCTGGCCGACATAACGCACGTCATCAACCACCCAGCAGGTGCCTTCGTGGATCATCAGCACTTCATCTTGCCAGGTTTTGCTGTCGCGGCTCAGCTCAACCCGCAGCGGAATATTGCGCGCGTCGCGGTTAGGAATGGTGGATGCGCTGGCCACGTCCGCTGAAGTTGGGCCTTGCGCCAGGCTGGAAAAGAGATCGCCGCGGGTCCACGCCGCTGGTTTCGGATTCTGGCTGCTGGCACTCAGCAGCTTTTGATACAGGCGATCGCTCAGGTAAGGGCGATATTTCGCCAGTGTGTTGCTGTCTGGCAAACCTTGCGTCGGCTGGCTGACGCGTAAATCGTAGAACTGTTGCGCCACGCTGTCCGGACCCCCGTCAACGCAGGCAGCGGTGCGCGGGCCATTATCCTTAATCACTGGCTCAACGGTGGTACAAGCACTTAGCAGCAACGCTGCGGGAATAAGCAGCGCAAAGGCATTGTTTCTCATCTCGATTTCCTTATTGTTCACTGGCAAAGCGCCATTTTTAGCATAGAGTATAGCCTTGCTTTTAAGCGCTACGAGCTGATTCAGAAAAGGAGAACACCATGAAATTTTCTACAACGCCCACGCTGGAAGGACACAGCATCAGTGAATATTGCGGCGTGGTCGCCGGTGAAGCGATTCTCGGCGCCAATATTTTCCGCGATTTCTTCGCCGGTATCCGCGATATCGTCGGTGGCCGCTCTGGCGCCTACGAAAAAGAGTTACGCAAAGCGCGCCAGATCGCCTTTAAAGAGCTGGAAGAGCAGGCGAAAGCGCTCGGCGCCAACGCGGTGGTGGGCATCGATATCGACTACGAAACTGTCGGCAAAGAGGGCAGCATGTTGATGGTGAGCGTCACCGGCACCGCCGTGATTATTCGCTAATGCGCGTGGTTGTCCTGCTGGCGGTGGCGCTGTTACTTAGCGCTTGTCAGTCATCGATTGAAGCGCGCCACGGTTACTGGGTTGATACCGCGCATCCGGCGCAGGGCGCGCGGCCGCGTATTAAGGTGGTGGTGATTCATTACACCGCTGAGGATTTCTCCAATTCGCTGGCGACGCTGACCGATCGGGAAGTTAGCGCGCACTACCTGATTCCGCAAAATCCGCCGCAGAAAAACGGCAAGGGCGTGGTGTGGCAATTGGTGCCGGAAAGCCAACTCGCGTGGCACGCAGGCCCGAGTTTCTGGCGCGGCGCAACGCGCATTAATGACACTTCGGTTGGTATTGAAATCGTCAACAGTGGTTATCGTCGAACCTTAACGGGTTTGCAGTGGCAGCCCTTTACGCCGCAGCAGATCAGCGCGCTGATGGCGCTGGTCAAAGATATCACTCAGCGCTACGGCATCGCGGCGGAAAATGTGGTCGGGCACAGCGATATCGCGCCGCAGCGTAAGCAGGATCCCGGTCCGCTGTTTCCCTGGCAGCAGCTGGCAGAGCACGGTTTAGGCGCTTGGCCCGAGCAGGCAACGGTGCAGCGCTATCTTAACGGACGCGCGGCGGATGAAGGCGTGGATCAGGCAGAACTGCTGGATGCGCTGCAGCGCTATGGCTACGACGTGGCGGCGGCGACCACGCCGCAGATGCAGCGCAAGCTGATTGCGGCGTTTCAAATGCATTTCCGCCCGCGTGATTATCGCGGCATCGCCGATGCAGAAACCCTGGCGATCGCCCGCGCGTTATTAGCGAAGTACGGTGCGGCGCAGTGATACGCGGCATTGGTCGCCATAAATGGCGGCCGTTTGTTTACTGCTGCAGGAATGCCTGCCAGTGCGCCACCAGCCGTTGCAGATCCTGACGGCTGACATCCAGATGCGTGACAATACGCGTTACGGGCCCAACGCTGATTAGCACATCGCCCGACTGCATCCAGCTTTTCAGCGCGTCAACTTTCTCTGTTGGCACCTTCACAAACAGCATGTTGGTGTGCTGATTGAGCACTTCAACACCGATGGCGCTGAGCTGCTCGCCTAACCATGCCGCATTATCATGATCCTCTTTGAGACGCGCGACATTGTGCTTCAACGCATACAACCCCGCCGCGGCCAGAATGCCCGACTGGCGCATGCCGCCGCCGGTCATTTTGCGCCAGCGACGCGCTTGCTCAATGTAGGCCTCATCGCCACACAGCAGCGAACCAATCGGCGTGCCAAGGCCTTTTGACAGGCAGATGGTTAAGGTGTCGCAGTAACGCGCAATCGCTTCCAGCTCCACATTCTGTGCCACCACGGCGTTAAAAATACGTGCGCCATCAATGTGCAGCGCCAGCTTATGCTCGCGGGTGAGAGTCCACGCTTGCTCCAGATAGCTGAGCGGCAGCACTTTACCGTGATGGGTGTTTTCCAGGCTCAGAAGACGGGTGCGGGCGAAGTGGAAATCGTCGGGTTTGATGGCGGCTGCCACCTCCGCCAGCGGCAGGGAACCATCTTCCGCATGCAGAATTGGCTGTGGCTGAATGCTGCCAAGCACCGCTGCGCCGCCGGCTTCATATTTGTAGTTGTGCGCCTGCTGACCCACGATATATTCATCGCCGCGCTGGCAGTGACACAGCAGCGCAACCAGATTAGCTTGCGTGCCGGTGGGGAAGAACAGGGCGGCGGCTTTGCCGCTCAAGCGTGCGGCTTCGACTTCCAGTGCGTATACGGTGGGGTCATCGCGGTAGACATCATCGCCGGTTTCGGCTGCCATCATGGCATCGAGCATGGCAGCACTTGGGCGGGTTACGGTATCACTGCGTAGATCGATCACGTCGCTCTCCTGAAATAAAAAAGCGGGCGAAGCGCCCGCGTTATCATCATGTTTGGCCTGAATTGTTTTACCTCAGCCAGTTGGTTTTCGCCAGCTCCACGATCTCATCACCGCGTCCATTCAGAATGGCACGCATCATGTAGAGGCTGAAACCTTTGGCCTGCTCGGCTTTAATCTGCGGCGGCATCGACAACTCTTCTTTGGCAGTAATCACGTCAAGCAACACCGGGCCATCATGCGCAAAGGCTTCCTGCAGCGCGCCGTTGAGATCGGAGGCTTTCTCAACGCGAATGCCTTTGATGCCACAGGCGGCGGCGATGGCGGCGAAATCCGGGTTTTCGAGGTCAGTGCCGTCGGTCAGATAGCCACCGGCTTTCATCTCCATCGCCACAAAGCCCAGCACGCTGTTATTGAAGATCACCAGTTTCACCGGCAGTTTGAGCTGCGCCACCGAAATGAAATCGCCCATCAACATGCTAAAACCGCCGTCGCCACACAGCGCCACCACCTGACGCTGCTTGTCCAGCGACTGCGCGCCCAATGCCTGCGGCATGGCGTTGGCCATCGAACCGTGATTGAACGAGCCGATCAAACGACGTTTGCCATTCATCTTCAGATAGCGCGCTGCCCACACGGTTGGCGTGCCGACGTCGCAGGTAAAGATGGCGTCGTCATCGGCGTATTCGCTGATTTGCTGGGCCAGATATTGCGGGTGAATCGCCAGCTTATCGTTAGCGGTGGCCAGTTCGTCCAGCCCTTTGCGCGCATCGACATAATGCTCCAGCGCTTTGTCCAGATGCTGACGATCGGTTTTGCTGGTGAGCTGCGGCTGCAGCGCATGCAAGGTGGTTTTGATGTCACCCACCAGCGCCATATCCACATGGCTGTGTGAGCCAAGGCTGCCCGGATTGATGTCGATCTGAATGATTTTGGCATCGGCCGGATAGAAGGCGCGATAGGGGAATTGCGTCCCCAGCAGCACTAAGGTATCGGCATTCATCATGGCGTGGAAACCAGAGGAGAAGCCAATCAATCCGGTCATGCCGACATCGTAAGGGTTATCATATTCGATGTGCTCTTTACCGCGCATCGCGTGCACAATCGGCGCTTTCAGCGTTTCTGCCAGCTTCACCACTTCGTCATGCGCGCCAGCGCAACCGCTGCCGCACAGCAGGGTGATATTTTTCGCTGCATTCAACGTTTCAGCTAAGGCGGCCACTTCGCGGGCGGTTGGCACCACGTGCGGCAACTGCGGCGGATACCATTCGCTGCGTGCGCTTTCCGGGGCCGGCTGCAACGCCACGTCGCCGGGGATCACAATCACTGATACGCCACGATTGAGAATCGCTTTACGCATCGCAATGCCCAGCACCTGCGGCAGCTGCTCCGGATTGGAAACCAGCTCGCAATAGTGGCTGCATTCGCGGAATAATTCTTGTGGGTGGGTTTCCTGAAAATAGCCGCTACCAATTTCGCTGGAAGGAATGTGGGCGGCGATGGCCAAAACCGGAACGTGATTGCGGTGGCAATCAAACAAGCCGTTGATGAGATGCAGGTTGCCCGGTCCACAGGAACCGGCGCATACCGCCAATTCACCGCTGATTTGTGCTTCAGCGCCGGCCGCGAAGGCTGCCACTTCTTCATGGCGCGTCGGCATCCATTCGATGGTGCCCATGCGATTCAGGCTGTCGCTCAGCCCGTTGAGAGAGTCACCGGTGACGCCCCAAATGCGTTTCACGCCGGCGTTTTCCAAAGTTTTTGCCAGCATTGCCGCCACAGTTTGCTTCATCGTTATGCTCCTTTCTGGTGTTGAGCCATCCATGCCGATGGCGAAAACGTGTCAGTCAGAAAGCGTAGACGATGAAGCTGGCGTGCAGGCGTGAAAAAATGCGTTATGCCGAGAACAGGGCGATAAGGATTGGCGCCAGCAAACTCATAATAAAACCGTGCACAATCGCAGCGGGCACGATCTCCATGCCGCCGGTGCGTTGCAGGATTGGCAGCGTGAAATCCATCGAGGTTGCGCCGCTCAAGCCCAGCGTCATGCTGCGTTGACGGGTGATCAGCAGCGGGATCAGCATAATGGTGATCAGCTCACGCAGCAGGTCGTTGAAGAAGGCGGCGCTGCCTATCACCGGGCCGAACGATTCGCTCATCAGAATGCCGGAGAGCGAATACCAGCCGAAACCGCTGGCTAACGCCAGGCCGGTTTTGATCGGCAGATCCAGCAGCAGCGCGGCCATTACGCCGCCCACCAGCGCACTGCACAGCGATACCAGCGCCACCAGCATGCCGCGACGGTTGATGGTGATTTGACGCAGCGTCATGCCGCTGCTGCGCAGCTGAATACCGACCAGCAATAGCATCAGCATCAAGGCGTATTCACTGATGGTCGAGGCGTTACGCAGCGGCGCCCATTGACTCAAACCGAGCAGAAAGCCCGCCAGCACCGAACCGCACAGCTTGAGCGACTCCAGCGCCATATGCAGACGCGACGGCAGCGCTTGTGGCTTGTGCTGATGACGCCAAGGCCAGCGTCGCTCCAGCAGCCACAGCGCCAGTAGCGAGCAGGCAAGAATGCTCAGCATGCTCACCAGCGCGATGTGGAAAATGGCCAGCAAATTGCTGCTCAGGTTATCGAGGAATGCCAGGCTGGTGCCCATAAAGAACAGAATGATGTAGACCAGCGCGCTCAGCGTGCGGGCAACCGCTTGTAAAAGCGTGGTGTGGCGCAGCGGCAGCAGATAGCCGAAAATCAGCGGCAAAAGGATGATAATCAATCCGTACATGTGAGGTTTCTATCCATGATTTGCGGGCTGCCACGCTAGCGAAAAATGGTTGAAGTGTAAACCTTTTCCCCTGGCGCTGACTTGACCAACGCAGCGTGGCGGACCATGCTCAGGCAAAGTAGCAGATGGAATGTATGATGATTCTGGAACATATCGATATTCACGGTTTTCGCGGTATTAATCGGCTGTCATTGCCGTTGACCAACACCAATGTGTTGATTGGGGAAAATGCCTGGGGTAAATCGAGCCTGCTCGATGCATTGACGCTGTTGCTGGCGCCCGCCGCCGAGCCTTATCAGTTTAGCGAACACGACTTTCACTTCCCGCCCGGCGACATTGATGCCCGCATGCGCCAGTTGCAGCTGGTATTTCGTTTTCGTGCCCAGAGCGATGATGAGAGTGCGTTGTTTCAGCCTTTCTGGCAGCACGATGAGCATGGCCGCTATATCCGTTTCAGCACGCGTGCTAAACGTCAGGATCAGGGTGTAAAAACCAGCTGGCGTTTCATCGATCAGCATAACGATGTGTTGCCAGCGGCAGGCACTGACGCAGCGTTGGCACATCTGCGCGCTTATTATCCGGTATTGCGTTTACGCGATGCGCGTTTTGGCCGTCGTAACCGCCATGCTGACAGCGATGCGGAGCGCCGCGAGACGACGCTGACGGCATTGGCGCAGGAAGTGGAAAAGCTGACGCGCGATTTGGTGGTGCGTCCGCAAACGCTCAGCGACGATCTGCTGCGTCAGGGATTGCATACTATGCAGCAGCTGCTGGAACACTATTTTCTGGTGCAGCAGTCAGGCAGCAGCGCGCCGCGCGTGGCACCGGAAGTTCGCGATGGCAGCGAAGGCTGGCGATCGCTGGATAAACTTAATCACCTGATTGCCGGCACTGAATCACGCAGTCGTCAGGTGATTCTGCTGCGCATGTTCTCGCTGTTGATTCAGGCGCACGGCAACGAGCCGCTGCCGGCGGGTGCGCATCCGCTGCTGCTGGTGGAAGATCCGGAGACGCGGCTGCATCCCATTATGCTGTCGGTGGCGTGGAATTTACTGGAACTGATGCCGCTACAGAAAATCGCCACCACCAACTCGGGTGAACTGCTATCGCAGGTGCCACTGGAAAATATGTGTCGGCTGGTGCGTGAACCCGCGCGGGTGGCGGCATGGCGCATTGGGCCAGAAGGTTTAAGCGCTGAAGAGAGTCGCCGTATCGGTTTCCACATCCGCGTGAATCGTCCTTCGGCGCTGTTTGCCCGCTGCTGGCTGCTGGTGGAAGGCGAGACCGAAGTGTGGATTATCAATGAACTGGCGCGGCAGCGTGGCTATCACTTCGCGGCGGAAGGGGTAAAAGTCATTGAGTTTGCGCAATCGGGTTTGAAACCGCTGCTGAAGTTCGCCCAACGCATGGGCATCGCCTGGCATGTGCTGACCGACGGCGACCAGGCGGGCAGCAAATATGCGGCTACTGCCCGCAGCCAGCTGCCGTCGGCGGCACGGGAAAGCGATCATCTCACGCAGTTTCCGGCACCGGATATCGAACATTTTCTCTTTAAGCAGGGGTTCAGCGATGTTTATTACCAGACGGCGCACCTGCCGTTAAACGCACCGATGAACACGCGGCGTATTATTAGTAAAGCCATTCAGCACAGCTCGAAACCTGAGCTGGCGATTGCCGTCGCGATGGCTGCGGCTGAACGCGGGCCACAGGCGATTCCGCCGTTGCTGGATCAGCTGTTTGCGCGCGTGATGTGGTTGGCTCGCGGCCGGGCGGATTGAGGAAAGGGTGAGATGCGCCAAATAAAAATGCCAGCGTCTGCGGCTGGCATTTTTTTTCGGGAGTGGTCAGAATACGTGAAACAGCATGCGCGTTAAGCGACCGCGGCTTGCGTGGCTTCACAGGGCACGATCAGGCTGGCATGATTGCCTTTTGGTCCTTCATGGACATCAAACTGAACCTGCTGGCCAGCTTTCAGCGTTCTGTATCCCTCCATCTGAATCGTGGAGTAGTGTGCGAAGATATCGTCGCCGCCGCTAATCGGACAGATAAACCCGAAGCCTTTGGCGTTATTGAACCATTTTACTGTACCCGTCTCCATGCTTTTACTTCCCTCGCAAGACATTTTGATAAGTAGGTGAGGTCATCGAAGCTGTGAGTCGAGTTTGTTTAAAACTCAATCAGCTTGTGTTAGTAGAATGTAGAGAAACGGACCTTACCGTCAAGCAAACGGCCCTGGCGGACGGGGATAAATTCATCAAAATTTGAGGCAGTTAACGCTATTGCAAATTTTGTGATACAGGTCGCGCATGTGCTTTTAGGGCCAGTTTTTATCAACTGAAAACCGGCTTGACAGGCATGTTAAACTTTAGGAATGGGCGCAGAGATGTGCACAACCGTAACGCAGAATTTCGACGGAACATTATGGCAAACACAAACGACTGGCTTAATTTTGAACATCTAGCCGAAGATAAAGTACGCGAAGGGTTAAAGCCGCCTTCAATGTATAAAGTCATTCTGAATAATGACGATTATACACCTATGGAATTTGTTATTGACGTTCTGCAAAAGTTCTTTTCTTATGATATTGAACGTGCAACGCAGCTGATGTTGAAAGTTCACTACCATGGAAAAGCAATCTGTGGTGTATTCACTGCAGAAGTGGCGGAGACCAAAGTAGCCCAGGTGAACAATTACGCACGAGATAATGAACATCCGTTGCTGTGTACGCTAGAAAAAGCCTGAAGCCATCTCCATATAGGAGATAGGTTGTCAGAGCGATAATTGGGGGAGGTGCCAAATGCTCAATCAAGAACTGGAACTCAGTTTAAATATGGCTTTCGCCAGAGCGCGCGAGCACCGTCATGAGTTTATGACCGTCGAGCATCTGTTGCTGGCATTGCTCAGTAACCCGTCGGCCAGAGAGGCACTGGAAGCCTGTTCGGTGGATATCGTGGCTCTGCGTCAGGAACTCGAAGCCTTCATCGAACAAACCACGCCGGTGCTGCCTGCCAGTGAAGAGGAGCGCGATACCCAACCTACGCTCAGCTTCCAGCGTGTGCTGCAGCGCGCGGTATTCCACGTCCAGTCCTCCGGTCGCAGTGAAGTCGCAGGCGCGAACGTGCTGGTCGCGATTTTCAGCGAGCAGGAGTCGCAAGCGGCTTATCTGCTGCGCAAACACGAAGTGAGCCGTCTCGATGTGGTGAACTTCATCTCCCATGGTACGCGTAAAGACGAACCCGGCCAGCCGCAGAACAATGCGGAGAATCCGGTTAACGAAGAGCAAGCAGGCGGGGAGGATCGTATGGAAAACTTCACCACCAATCTTAATCAGCTTGCTCGTGTCGGCGGAATCGATCCGCTGATCGGCCGCGATAAAGAGCTGGAACGTACTGTTCAGGTGTTATGCCGTCGTCGTAAGAATAACCCGCTGCTGGTGGGGGAATCGGGCGTGGGTAAAACCGCGATTGCCGAAGGGCTTGCCTGGCGCATTGTGCAGGGCGACGTACCGGAAGTGATGAAAGAGTGCACCATCTATTCACTCGACATCGGTTCGCTGCTGGCGGGTACCAAATACCGTGGTGATTTTGAAAAACGCTTCAAAGCGCTGCTGAAACAGCTGGAGCAGGACAGTAACAGCATCCTGTTTATTGATGAAATTCATACCATTATCGGTGCCGGTGCGGCATCGGGTGGCCAGGTGGATGCGGCGAACTTGATCAAACCGTTGCTCTCCAGCGGCAAAATTCGCGTGATGGGTTCAACGACCTATCAGGAATTCAGCAACATTTTTGAGAAAGATCGTGCGCTGGCGCGTCGTTTCCAGAAGATCGATATCACCGAGCCTTCTGTGGAAGAGACCGTGCAAATTCTTAACGGCTTGAAACCGAAGTACGAAGCGCACCATGACGTGCGTTATACCGCCAAAGCGGTACGTGCGGCAGTGGAGCTGGCGGTGAAGTACATCAACGATCGTCATCTGCCGGATAAAGCGATTGACGTGATTGACGAAGCCGGTGCGCGTGCGCGTCTCGTGCCCGTCAGCAAGCGTAAGAAAACCGTTAACGTTTCGGATATTGAAACGGTGGTGGCACGTATTGCGCGTATTCCTGAGCAGAGCGTGTCACAAACCGATCGTGATACGCTGAAAAATCTCGGCGATCGTCTGAAGATGCTGGTGTTTGGTCAGGATAATGCGATTGAAGCACTGACTGAAGCGATCAAAATGAGCCGTGCAGGTTTGGGCCAGGATCGTAAACCGGTCGGTTCCTTCCTGTTTGCGGGCCCAACCGGTGTCGGTAAAACAGAGGTTACCGTCCAGCTGGCAAAAGCGCTGGGTATCGAGTTGCTGCGTTTTGATATGTCCGAGTATATGGAGCGTCACACCGTTAGCCGTTTGATTGGTGCGCCTCCGGGCTACGTTGGCTTCGATCAGGGCGGTTTGCTGACTGATGCGGTAATTAAACATCCGCACGCTGTGGTGCTGCTGGATGAGATCGAGAAAGCGCACCCGGATGTCTTCAACCTGCTGCTGCAGGTAATGGACAACGGTATGCTGACCGATAACAACGGCCGTAAAGCAGATTTCCGCAATGTGGTGCTGGTGATGACCACCAACGCCGGTGTGCGTGAGACTGAACGTAAGTCGATTGGCTTGATTCATCAGGACAACAGCACAGACGCAATGGAAGAGATCAAAAAGATCTTCACCCCAGAGTTCCGTAACCGTCTCGACAACATTATCTGGTTCCGTCACCTGTCTCAGGAAGTGATTCATCAGGTAGTGGATAAGTTTATCGTCGAGTTGCAGGCTCAGCTGGATGCGAAGGGCGTATCGCTGGAAGTTAGCGACGATGCGCGCGATTGGCTGGCTGATAAAGGCTACGATAAAGCGATGGGTGCGCGTCCGATGGCACGTGCCGTACAGGAAAATCTGAAGAAACCGTTAGCGAATGAACTGCTGTTTGGTTCGCTGGTTGATGGTGGATCGGTATCAGTAGCGCTGGATAAAGATAAAAACCAGCTGACTTACCACTTCTTGAGTGCGGAAAAACGTAAAACCGAAGGTACTGTACACTAAGCGTTTTGCAGATATGAAAAAGGCCGGATGCGAATCCGGCCTTTTTTTTGCGCTGAGTTTATGCCATCAGCGCGAGATAGAAATATCTACTTAGCGACTACGGAAGACAATGCGGCCTTTGCTCAGGTCGTACGGGGTCAACTCGACAGTCACTTTGTCGCCCGTCAGGATGCGGATATAGTTTTTGCGCATTTTACCGGAGATATGAGCGGTAACCACGTGCCCGTTTTCAAGCTCTACGCGGAACATGGTGTTCGGTAACGTATCCAGTACGGTACCTTGCATTTCAATATTGTCTTCTTTGGCCATCGAATCCTCTGGGTGTACTACCAAACTGTTGAACCGGCAAGATAATGCCGAATTCCATGATTTATGTAAAGAACCGTTGATGATTTTGCCAACGCTTCGCCGTGCGTCGCGCCGTTGCGCGTGCAGTACGGATAAATTAGGGTGTTTTTTGACGTCTGCGGGGGATTAGCGGGCTAAGAATCTGTAGCAATCGGCATCAGTTGCACAATCAAAACAGCTTCGGGAAATGTGTGAGATTCCCAACCTGGCAATTCCGGCTCGCCACAGCGAAGCGCGGACGACATACCAAACTCGCTTATTGTATCACTTTTGTCGGGAATTGTGTGCAAAACATCGGTGACCGATGTCAAAAAAGGGTTTGTGTGTGCCAGCAACTCTCGGAAACCGGTTGCCACGCCAGCGTTTGCACGTACTGCAGATAATCAACGCGAGGAATTTCCACCGCACCGAGGGAAGCGGTATGCGGATTCAGCACCTGACAATCAATCAGCCGGCCCTGATGCGCCAGAAAATGTTGTGCGAACACCCAGAGCGCTGTTTTCGAGGCATTTTCCTGACGGCTGAACATCGATTCACCGCAAAAAATTTGCCCCAGCGCCAGGCCATACATCCCGCCGACCAGTTGCTGCTCGCACCAGACTTCAATCGAATGTGCGTGGCCCAGTTCGTACAACCGCAACCACGCACGTTTCACTTCGAAAGTGATCCATGTCCCTTCCTGACGGCCGCTGGCGCAGCCTTCCAGCACCTGCGGAAACGCATGATTCATGGTGACGCGATACGGTGAGCGCTTATGGAAGCGCGCCATACTGCGGCTGAGATGGAAAGATTCTGGCAGCATGACCGCGCGGGGATCCGGCGACCACCAGAGAATCGGATCGCCAGGAGAAAACCACGGAAAAATGCCTCGCTGATAAGCATTCATCAGGCGGGCAGGGGAGAGATCGCCGCCCATCGCCAATAATCCATTGGGCTCGCGCAGCGCCATTTCCGGTGGTGGGAAATTTAATGAATCTCGTGAAAGCTGTATCAGTCTCATTGCATCAATCACACTCAGGGCTGTTGGCTAAGACTATAGCGTAAAGCGCTGATGGAAACGCCAGTAGCGGCCTGCTTTTGAGATTAATTCGGCGTGCGAACCGGATTCGATAATTTGTCCCTGATCCATAACGCAAATGCGGTCCATGGCGTCTAAACCACTTAAGCGATGCGTCACCATAATCAGCGTTTTGCCGCGGGTGACGTGTTGCAATAACGCCAGAATTTGCTGCTCGGTGCTGGCATCCAAACCTTCGGTAGGTTCATCCAGCAGCCACAAATCGCCATCATGCAGCAGGGCACGCGCTATTGCCAGACGACGCAGTTCGCCGCCGGACAACGGTCGACCGCCGTCGCCCATCCACGCATTCAATCTTTCGCTGTGTTCGGCGAGATGGGCCAGACCCACCTTACTCAACGCGTCTTCCAGTTGCTCATCGCTGGCATCGGGTTTTGCCAGCAGGAGATTGTCGCGCAGCGTTTGGCTGAACAGATGCACGCGCTGTGTTACCACGCTAATGCGGCGACGCAATGAAGCTTCATCCCAGGTGGTGAGATCGCTATCGTTGAGGCTAATTGAACCTTGCTGCGCTTCCCAACCGCGGGTAATCAGCGCCAGCAGACTGGATTTGCCGCAGCCGGTTGGACCGAGCAGCGCCAAATGCTCACCTGCATTTAACGATAGGGAAAAATGCTGCAACACCGGTTCGGGGCGCTGCGGATAGCTGAAGCGGATGTTTTCCATTTTCAGGCTGATACCTGATGGGCTACTGATTTTTGCGCTGGGAAAACGGATCGCGGCGGGCTGTTCAATGATTTCCTGTACCCGCTTAGCGGCGCTGGTCACCTGCGACAGCGGCAGAAACGCTCCGGCAACCGGGGCCAGCGCTTCAAACGCCGCCAGTCCGCAGAACACAAACAGCGCGATCAATGCGCCCGGCGAACTGTTTCCACCCACGCCATTCGCGGAAATCCATAGCAACAGCGTAACCGTCGCGCCGCTGATGACCAGCAACAGACTTTGCGCCAGTGCCTGCAGGCAATGTTGTCTGCGTTGCGCCTGTTGCCACTTCTGTTCATCGCTATCAAGTTGGTCGCGCCACTGTTGTGCTGCACCATAAATTTTCAGCTCAGACAGGCCAGTAATCCAGTGCGTCAACTGCATGCGCCAGCTGGCCTGATGCTGGGCGATTTGATGTCCGGCTGAGGTGCCAAGCCGCCAGAACAGCGGCGGCATGAGCAGCAGCGTCAAAAGCATCATACCGCCGAGCAGCAAAGCTAACGGTACATCCAGCAGCGCCAAACCGCAGGTGACCACCACAATTACCACCGCTGCACCGATTAACGGCGAGATCACACGCAGGTAAAGATGATCGAGTGTATCCACGTCGCTGACAAAACGGTTGAGCAATTCGCCATGACGAAAACGAGCCAGCTGTTCCGGCGATAGGGCGATGACTTTGCTGAAGGTGAATACGCGCAAATGTTGCAGCACGCGGAAGGTGGCATCGTGGCTCACGAGGCGCTCAAAATAACGTGCAGCCGTGCGCGTGATCGCCGCGCCGCGCACGCCGGCAGCGGGCAACATGTAATTGAACGTATAAAGTCCCGCTACGCCCGCCAGCGAAGAGGCGGCAAGGAACCAGCCGGATAAAGTCAGCAATCCGATACTGGCAAGCAAAGTGATAATGGCGAGAATAATGCCAAGTCCCAAACGCCATGGATGACGGCTAAACAGACGCAGGAAAGGCAACAAATTATTCATTATGCGATCTCCTTCTGACGATGCTGCGCCATTTCACGCAAAGGTCCATCTTGTTCAATCAGCTGCTGCCAGGGACCTTGTTGCACCAGTTGCCCGGCCTGCATCACCCACACTTCATCCCAGCTAGGGAGCTCGTTGAGTTGATGCGTGATCATCAGCGTTGTCTGCTGGGTGGCCGCCTGCTGCAGTGCGCGGATAACATGTTGCTCACTTTGGCTATCCAGCCCAGAACCGGGCTCATCAAGCAATAGCAGTTGTGCCGGTTTAAGCAGCGCACGCGCCACGGCAATACGCTGCGCCTGACCGACGGAAAGCCCCACGCCGCCATCGCCTAAAAGAGTATCTAATCCGTTTGGCAGACGATCTAAAAACTCGTCAACGCCCGCGCGCTGCAGAACCGACATGAGCGTCGCGTCATCAATGGGGCTATTAAGCAGCAGGTTTTCGCGTAGCGTTTGCGCGGGTAAATGCGGATTTTGGCCAACCCAGGCAATATATTGTTGCCAGCTATCGCGGTTGATATCACGCAGCTCCTGCCCATTAACCTGCAGTGAACCTTGATAAGGCAGGAAACCCAGCAAGACGTTCATCAGCGCGGTTTTGCCTGCACCGCTTTGTCCTACCAGCGCTACACGTTTACCAGTATCGAGAGTGAAATTGAGCGATTGAGAGAGCGCTTCACCGCCAGCAGTCATGACCACCAAATTCTGAGCCTGAATATGCAGCGGTGCAGTAAGAGAAAGCTCGCGAGAAGCGTGCTCTTCGTGTGGATCGGGACTTTCGCGTAGAAACTGGTCCAGCGCATCAGCTCCGCCAATCGCTTGCGCTTTGGCGTGATAAAAGGTGCCTAAGTCGCGCAACGGCTGGAAAAATTCAGGCGCCAGAATAAGTGCCAGGAAACCAGCAAACAGCGTTACACCGGTGCTGTAATGACCAAAATTCAGTTCGCCGAGATAAGAGAAACCGAAATAGACCGCGACGACAGCAATCGCCAGTGAGGCAAAAAATTCCAGCACGGCAGATGAGAGAAACGCCAGGCGCAACACTTCCATAGTGCGTTGCCGAAAATCGGTGGTGCTGGCGGCAATCGCTTCTTGCTCTGCCGCAGCGCGATAGAACAGGCGCAGCGTTTCACGTCCACGCAGACGATCGTAAAAATCACCACTTAGCCGGGCGAGTGCAACAAAGTTGCGGCGATTGGCATCTGCAGCGCCCATGCCAACCATCGCCATAAATAGGGGAATGAGTGGCGCGGTGACCAGCAGAATCAATCCCGCCGCCCAGTTAATTGGAAAAATGGCGATCAATATGGCTAACGGAATAAAGAGTGCCAGCGACATCTGAGGCAGATAACGCGCGTAGTATTCCTGCATCTCTTCGATTTGTTCGAGCAGTAGCGTAGCCCAACTGCCTGCTGGCTTACCTTGAATCCAGGCGGGACCGAGCACATTGAGTCGATCCAGAACCTGCTGACGCAGCGCACGGCGAATGGCAACGCCGGCGCGATGTCCTGCCATTTCGCGGGCGTAATGCAATCCGGCGCGCAAAACAAAGCACAGCAGCAGCAACAGAAAATCGGTGAGCAGTGATACGCGCGGTTGCTGTGCGACAAGCAGATTTTGTAGCAGCGAAGCCAGTAACCAGGCTTGGGCGATAATGACCAATGCGCCAGCAAAACCCAGCAGCGAAGCCGCACGTAAGTTGCGCGCACCGTGATGACGTTGCTGACGGAGCCAGCGGAGAAGTTCTTGTTGCCGTGATTTGTTCATGCGATGCCGTTTGGTAACTCAAAAGAGATGTGAATCCCGGATGAAAACCCAGCAATATCGGGCGCGTGAACTGTAGCACGCAGGTAACAAAAAAGGCGACCAAAACTGGCCGCCTTTTAGCGATTATGATCAGGTTATTAACAACTTACTTATCGTTTTTAACCAGTCCATCGAGGAAGCGTTCCGCATCCAACGCCGCCATACAGCCGGTACCGGCAGAGGTAATGGCCTGACGATAAATATGATCCATCACATCGCCGGCAGCGAACACGCCTGGGATGCTGGTTTGCGTGGCGTTGCCGTGCAGACCAGACTGCACTTTGATGTAGCCATTCTCCAAATCCAGCTGACCATCAAAAATTGCGGTATTTGGACTGTGGCCGATGGCGACAAACAAACCAGCGACGTCCAGTGATTCAGCCGCTTCACCTTTGGTAGACAGCAGTTTCAAGCCCGTCACGCCCATTTGATCGCCAACCACTTCATCCAGCGTGCGGTCGGTGTGCAGCACGATATTGCCATTGCGCACTTTTTCCATCAGACGGTCAATAAGGATTTTCTCAGCGCGGAAACTGTCGCGACGGTGAATCAGATGCACTTCTGCAGCAATGTTAGCCAGATAAAGCGCTTCTTCAACGGCAGTGTTACCGCCACCAATGACGGCAACTTTCTGATTGCGGTAGAAGAAGCCGTCGCAGGTCGCACAAGCAGAGACGCCTTTGCCTTTGAACGCTTCTTCTGATGGCAATCCGAGATAACGTGCCGATGCGCCAGTGGCGATGATCAACGCATCAGCAGTGTATTCACCGCTGTCGCCGACCAGACGGAACGGACGGTTCTGCAAATCGACGGTATGAATGTGGTCAAAAATGATCTCGGTGTTGAATTTCTCGGCATGCTCCTGCATGCGCTCCATCAACGCTGGACCGGTCAGATCGTTTGCATCGCCTGGCCAGTTCTCCACTTCGGTGGTGGTGGTGAGCTGACCTCCTTTCTCCAGTCCGGTAATTAACACCGGATTCAGGTTAGCGCGCGCTGCATATACCGCAGCAGTGTAACCGGCAGGGCCGGAGCCCAGAATGAGCAGCTTACTGTGTTTGGCCGTACTCATACGTTCCTCAATTTTTTTCTGACAACATAGTTTTTGATTGTAGGGAAATTAACGCCGTAAAAAAAGGCTCCAGCAATTTTGTTAACAATCACTGCAAGCGGCGTAGACGATGAGTGCAAGTTTTGCACGCGCGTTACGCCAAAAGGGGGCAATGCTCGGCAATTAGTGGTGCAGCAGCATAAAAATTCTCATTTAAAAACAGCAACCCAGAACTCTATCTGGCATCTTGTACTGAATTTGGATGTTTTACTTTGACAATCGCCTGCGCTTTTGCGAAAACATTGGGAGAAGCAGAGAATATTTAGCGATTCAAAACAGAATTTCATTTCTGTTTTGGGCTGTTTAGCCGAATAAACTCAGCCTGACATTGGTAGTGACGCATGATGTGGACAGACAACATGCGTCATACGGATGGACGCGTTACTGCACAGGCTTATGGTCTTCACTTCAGTAAGGCCCTGAACAATGAGCGTTTTCAGGGTGTGGCAGGTAAAGGGAAGGAATTAAGAGAGACAATAATAATGGTAGACAATAAGAAACGCCCCGGAAAAGATTTAGATCGTATCGACAGAAATATTCTGAATGAACTGCAGAAAGACGGTCGAATTTCTAATGTCGAGCTTTCCAAACGTGTTGGATTATCGCCAACTCCATGTCTTGAGCGCGTGCGCCGCCTCGAGCGTCAAGGCTTCATTCTGGGCTACACCGCGCAGCTCAACCCGCATTATCTGGATGCTTCACTGCTGGTTTTCGTTGAGATTACTCTGAATCGTGGTGCGCCAGATGTGTTTGAACAATTTAACGCCGCCGTGCAAAAACTTGAGGAAACTCAAGAATGTCACCTCGTTTCCGGTGATTTTGACTACCTGCTGAAAACCCGCGTACCGGATATGTCCGCTTATCGTAAACTACTGGGTGAGACCTTGCTGCGTCTGCCGGGCGTAAACGACACCCGTACTTACGTGGTGATGGAAGAGGTCAAACAGAGCAATCGTCTGGTGATCAAAACCCGGTAGTGCAGGGCAGGTGCAAAGCTTGCAGGATTTCGGTACACTCCTGTGAATTCATACAGGACCAGCGTCGGGCATGCCCGACGTTGTTGCCTTCTTAATTTACAGGCACCTGGAGAGTTCTCTTGAGCCAGGAATATACAGAAGATAAAGATGTTTCGTTACAACCGCTGAGCAGTGGACGTCGTCTGCTGGAAGCGTTGCTCATTCTTGTGGCCTTGTTCGCCATCTATTTGATGGTGTCGCTGGTTAGTTTTAACCCGTCAGATCCAAGCTGGTCACAAACCGCATGGCACGAACCTATCCATAATCTGGGTGGTAGCGTCGGCGCATGGCTGGCCGATACGCTATTGTTCATCTTTGGCGTGATGGCCTACGCCATTCCTCCCGTCATTATTGGTCTGTGTTGGATCACCTTCCGCCAACGTGATCGTCAGGATTACATCGACTACTTTGCCGTTGGTTTACGCCTGATTGGCGTGCTGGCCTTGGTGGTAACGACCTGTGGTCTGGCGGCGCTCAACGTAGATGACATCTGGTATTTTGCTTCCGGCGGCGTAATCGGCAGCCTGGTCAGCAATGCGATGGCACCGTGGTTCAGTTCGGCTGGCGGCACCTTGACGCTGCTGTGCGTCTGGGCTGCCGGCATCACGCTTTACACCGGATGGTCATGGCTGACGATTGCCGAGAAGATCGGCGGCGTGGTGATGGGTATTCTGACCTTTGCCAGCAACCGTTCACGACATGACGAACCCTGGCAGGAAGAAGAATACGACGACGAAGAGCTTGCTGATGAGGTGTCGCCTCCGATGCATGCTGCACACTCCGTTAATGACGACGATGATGTGTTGTTAGCTAAACCGCGCATGGTGAGCGAACCGGTTGCTGCGGAGTTGAGCGACGATCCGCTGCTGGCGAAGGCGAGTGCGGCAACTGCCGCTGCAATTGCGGTTACTACGCAAGCCGCACAGCAAACTCCAGCTGCTATGCAGCCTGCTCCAGCCGCATCTGCCGAACCCGACGCAATGCCACGCGTTGCCGAAGCCACGGCTCAGTCGACTCCGGCTCCTCAGCCTGTTGCTGCAGCGCAACAACCAATCGCGCAGCCTTCTGCTCCGCTCTATCGTTTCGAGATGCCAGGTGAAGCAGCACCTTCACCGTTTTCGCCGGCTGATGATGATGAGGGCCCGAGCATGGGCAACTGGCAGGATGCCGCTTCATCTTCTGCACCTTTAAACAGTCTCGCCGCCGCTTCACTTGCCGCTGGAGCAGTCAAAGCAGCGACATCACCTGCTGCTTATTCACCTGCCTTCGATATCGTACCTGAGCGTGATTACAACCCGCAGGTGAAGCAGGGCATTGGTCCAGAGTTGCCGCGTCCAAATAAAGTTAAGTTGCCAACACGACGCGAGTTAGCTTCGTACGGTATTAAGTTGCCTTCGCAGCGCATGGCGGAAGAGCAGGCTAAAGATGCTGAGCAGCAACAGCCAGAAGTCACTGCGTCTTACAGCGTTCCTCCACAGGAAGAGGATGTTGAGCTGCAAGAGGCGCAGTTGCGTGATGCCTTCGCGTCGCAGCAGCAGAATCGTTACGGTGAAAGCTGGCAGGGAGCGTCTGAGCCTGATGATGAGGATGCATTGCAGCAGGCTCAACTTGCACGTCAGTTCGCCGATCAGCAGCAGCAACGCTATACCGAACCTGAAGTGAAGGAAGCACCGGTATTTAATCTGGATACGTCGTCTGCTTTTGATTTTTCACCAATGAAAGATTTGGTCGACGATAGCCCGAGCGAGCCACTGTTCACTATTTCTGCATCGCCAGAGCCGGAAGAGCCCGCGCCGTGGCAACAACCTGCTGCGCCGGAGCCAGCGGCAATGCCGTCGTTGAGTGCTGAATCCAGCCCATGGTCGTCGCCGGAACAGGAAGCTTATTCTGCGCCGCCTGCACCAGTGAAACCTGCTGCGCCTGTGCAGGACAGCTTGTTCCACCCGTTCCTGGTTCGCCATGAACAGCCGCTGGAAAAACCTTCTACGCCGCTGCCCACGCTGGATCTGCTCACGTCACCACCGGCAGAAGAAGAGCCGGTGGATATGTTTGCGCTGGAGCAAACCGCGCGGCTGGTTGAAGCACGCCTGGCTGATTATCGAGTGAAGGCCGAGGTTGTAGGTATTTCACCTGGTCCGGTCATTACCCGCTTCGAGCTCGATTTAGCGCCAGGCGTTAAAGCTTCCCGTATTTCTAACTTGTCGCGTGACCTGGCGCGTTCTCTGTCTGCGGTTGCCGTGCGCGTGGTGGAAGTGATTCCAGGCAAGCCTTACGTCGGGCTTGAACTGCCAAATAAACATCGTCAAACCGTTTATCTGCGCGAAGTACTGGATTGCCCTAAATTTCGTGAA
This sequence comes from Pantoea sp. DY-17, assembly GCF_019795975.1. Lineage (NCBI taxonomy): Bacteria > Pseudomonadati > Pseudomonadota > Gammaproteobacteria > Enterobacterales > Erwiniaceae > Pantoea > Pantoea sp. DY-17. Next base: position 541,277 of record NZ_JAIMIG010000001.1, read on the forward strand.
AACCCGTCACCGCTTGCAGTGGTGTTGGGTAAAGACATTGCTGGCCAGCCGGTGGTGGCTGATTTGGCGAAAATGCCGCACTTGCTGGTTGCCGGTACCACCGGTTCCGGTAAATCAGTGGGCGTTAACACCATGATCATTAGCATGCTGTATAAAGCCACGCCGGAAGAAGTGCGCTTTATCATGATCGACCCGAAAATGCTCGAGCTGTCAGTCTACGAAGGCATCCCTCACTTGCTGACCGAAGTGGTTACAGACATGAAAGATGCGGCCAATGCGCTGCGCTGGAGTGTTGGTGAAATGGAGCGTCGCTATAAACTGATGTCTGCGCTGGGCGTGCGTAATCTGGCCGGCTATAACGAGAAGATTGAGCAGGCTGCCGCGATGGGTCGACCGATTCCGGATCCGTTCTGGAAACCGGGCGATAGCATGGACACCACACCTCCGGTGCTGGAAAAACTGCCTTATATCGTGGTGCTGGTCGATGAATTTGCCGATCTGATGATGGCGGTCGGTAAGAAAGTCGAAGAGTTGATTGCTCGTCTGGCTCAGAAAGCGCGAGCGGCGGGTATTCACCTGGTGCTGGCGACACAGCGCCCGTCGGTTGATGTGATTACCGGTCTGATCAAAGCCAACATCCCGACGCGTATCGCCTTCACCGTTTCCAGCAAGATCGACTCACGTACCATCCTCGATCAGGGCGGTGCAGAATCGCTGCTGGGGATGGGTGACATGCTGTACATGCCGCCAAACTCCTCAATGCCTGTACGTGTGCATGGTGCATTCGTGCGCGATCAGGAAGTGCATGCGGTGGTTCAGGACTGGAAAGCACGCGGTCGCCCGCAATACATCGAAAGCATTACTGCTGGTGAAGAGAGCGAGAGCGCAGCTGGCGGAATGATGGGCGATGAAGAGCTGGATCCGCTGTTTGATCAGGCGGTTTCTTTCGTAGTGGAAAAACGCCGAGCCTCCATTTCTGGAGTTCAGCGCCAGTTCCGTATCGGATATAACCGTGCCGCACGTATCATCGAGCAGATGGAAGCGCAGGGCATCGTTTCTGAACCGGGACATAACGGCAACCGCGAAGTGCTTTCGCCGCCGCCACACGAGATGTAATTTATCGCGTGCAGTTGTCTGCTTATGGGCCAGTTAACACTGGCCCATTGTTTATCTGTTGGTCGATCCCCATATCTTCGGGAGCTTTCGGCTTTTTCTCCTGTCGAAGAGACAGGATGGCAACTACGTTTAATGCTGTAAGTGTCGGGAAACAATAAATAAGGAATCGAATCAGATGAAATTACGCGTTATTGCCTGTGGCCTGTTGGCCAGTTTTGTTTCCGCATCAGTATTGGCGGATGCGTCCAGCGATCTGCAGCAGCGTCTTAATAAAGTGAACAGCTTCCATGCCAGCTTCAGTCAGAAAGTGACCGATGGCAGCGGCGCCAACGTGCAGGATGGTGAAGGCGAGCTGTGGGTGAAGCGCCCAAGCTTGTTTAACTGGCACATGACAGCGCCGGATGAAAGCGTAATTATTTCTGATGGCAAAAATCTGTGGTTCTACAATCCATTCGTTGAACAAGCCAGCGTTAGCCTGTTGCAAAATGCAGCCAGTAATACGCCGTTTATGCTGATTGCGCGTAACCAGCCAAGCGACTGGAAACAGTACAACATCAAGCAGCAGGGCGATAACTTCGAGCTAACGCCAAAGAGCAGTGATGGCAACCTCAAGCAGTTCACCATCAATGTGACATCGTCTGGCACCATCAATAAGTTCAGCGCGATTGAGCAAGATGGTCAGCACAGCGATTATCAGCTGAAGAGCCAAAACAACGGCGCTATTAGCCCAGACAAATTCACCTTTACGCCGCCAAAAGGGGTAACGGTGGACGATCAACGTCAGTGAGGTCAAGGTGAGTAACCTGTCTCTGGATTTCGCTCCAACGAATGAGTTTCAGCCGCTGGCCGCGCGTATGCGGCCGGCGACGCTGCAACACTACATTGGGCAACAGCATTTGCTGGCGCCCGGTAAACCGCTGCCGCGCGCCATTGAGGCCGGGCATCTGCATTCGATGATTTTGTGGGGACCGCCTGGGACAGGGAAAACGACATTAGCCGAGATTATCGCCCATTACGGTAAAGCTGATGTTGAACGCATTTCTGCTGTCACTTCTGGGGTGAAAGAGATTCGTGAAGCGATCGAGCGTGCCCGACAAAATCGTCAGGTGGGTCGACGCACCATCCTGTTTGTCGACGAAGTCCATCGCTTTAACAAAAGTCAGCAGGATGCTTTCCTGCCGCATATTGAAGATGGCACCATTACGTTTATTGGTGCCACCACAGAAAATCCCTCGTTTGAACTCAACTCGGCGCTGCTATCCCGTGCCCGCGTATATTTACTCAAGTCTCTGACCACTGCAGATATTGAACAGGTTCTGCTGCAGGCGATGCAGGATGACGAACGCGGTTATGGCAAAAGCGATATTGTGCTGCCGGATAATACGCGCCGTATGATAGCGGAACTGGTGAACGGTGATGCACGTCGGGCATTGAATACGCTGGAAATGATGGCGGATATGGCTGAAAGCAATGCCGAAGGCCAGCGTGAATTAACGCCACAATTACTCAACGAAGTTTCCGGTGAAAGAGCGGCGCGTTTTGATAACAAAGGCGATCGTTTCTACGATCTGATCTCCGCTCTGCACAAGTCTGTTCGCGGTTCAGCACCTGATGCGGCACTTTACTGGTATGCAAGAATCATCACCGCAGGCGGCGATCCGCTGTATGTCGCACGCCGTTTGCTGGCTATCGCCTCGGAAGATGTGGGTAACGCCGATCCGCGCGGCATGCAGGTTGCGCTAGCGGCCTGGGATTGCTTTACGCGCGTCGGTCCAGCCGAAGGCGAAAGGGCGATTGCGCAGGCGATTGTTTACCTTGCCAGTGCACCCAAAAGTAATGCCGTTTACACCGCTTTCAAAGCCGCGATGCGCGATGCGCGCGAATTTCCTGACTACGATGTGCCGGAACATTTACGCAACGCCCCAACCAAATTGATGAAAGAGATGGGGCTGGGCAAAGAGTATCGTTATGCGCACGACGAGACTAACGCCTATGCCGCTGGCGAAGTCTATTTCCCGCCTGAAATGGCGCAGACGCGCTACTATCAACCGACTAATCGCGGGCTCGAAGGGAAAATTGGCGAAAAACTCGCCTGGCTGGCTGAGCAGGATCAAAATAGCCCGATAAAACGCTACCGCTGATAAACACCTTACGGTAAGGTGAGCAAGGATTTCATTGCATTCCATAGGGATGCAAGTCCCGCCATTCGTTCAATCAACCTTTTATTACACAGGATTAGCATGCTCGATCCCAACCTGCTGCGTAACGAGCCAGACGCAGTCGCAGAAAAACTGGCACGCCGAGGATTTAAACTGGATGTGGAAACCTTACGTTCGCTTGAAGAGCGTCGTAAAGTCTTGCAGGTAGAAACTGAAAATCTGCAGGCTGAGCGTAATTCCCGATCCAAATCCATCGGTCAGGCCAAAGCACGTGGGGAAGACATCGAGCCGCTGCGTCAGGAAGTGAACGCGCTGGGCGAACGCCTGGATGCGGCTAAAGCAGAACTGGATGCCCTGCAGAACGAAATTCGTGACTTTGCCCTCGCATTGCCAAACCTCCCGGTTGACGAAGTCCCGTTGGGTAAAGATGACAGCGAGAACCAGGAAGTCAGCCGCTGGGGCCAGCCGCGCCAGTTCGATTTCCCGGTGAAAGATCATGTTGAGCTGGGTGAAGCCGCCAAAGGTCTGGACTTTGCCGCCGCAGTGAAACTGACGGGTTCACGTTTCATTGTGATGCAGGGCCAGATTGCGCGTCTGCACCGTGCGCTTAGCCAGTTTATGCTTGATCTGCATACGCAGCAGCACGGTTATCTTGAAACCTATGTTCCTTATCTGGTGAATCAGGAAACGTTGTATGGCACCGGACAGCTGCCGAAGTTTGGTGAAGATTTGTTCCATACTAAGCCGCTGGGCGAAGAAGCGGGTAGCAGCAACTATGCGCTGATCCCTACCGCTGAAGTGCCGCTGACCAATCTGGTGCGTGATGAGATCGTTGAAGAAGAATCTTTGCCGCTCAAACTTGCTGCGCACACACCATGCTTCCGTTCTGAAGCCGGTTCGTACGGGCGCGATACGCGTGGTTTAATCCGTATGCACCAGTTCGATAAAGTGGAAATGGTGCAGATTGTGGCGCCTGAAACCTCCATGGATGCACTGGAAGAGTTGGTGGGCCATGCAGAGAAAGTGCTTCAGTTGCTCAATCTGCCATACCGTAAAGTGCTGCTTTGCACCGGCGATATGGGCTTTGGCTCTTCCAAGACTTACGACCTGGAAGTTTGGCTGCCAGCACAGGACACCTATCGTGAAATCTCCTCTTGCTCCAACATGGGTGATTTCCAGGCTCGTCGTATGCAGGCGCGCTGCCGTAGCAAAACCGACAAGAAACCGCGTTTGGTGCACACGCTGAATGGTTCTGGTCTGGCAGTGGGTCGTACTCTGGTGGCTGTGCTTGAAAACTATCAGCAAGCAGATGGCCGCATTGAAGTGCCAGAAGTACTACGTTCTTATATGGGCGGATTGGAATTCGTTGGCTAATCAACGCGCAATTATATAAACCCGGCAATGCCGGGTTTTTTGTTTCTTAAGCGGCAAAATAATTATTTTTTAGTCGGAATTAATAAGAAATAAACGTTATCGACAATAAATGGCTATTAATCATTAAAAATCGTAAATTCAAATAGATAGATGCCAGACTTGTATCCCTCCTCATGCCTCTAACCCTCTGAAGATAAAAAAAATAAATTGTTCCGCTGCAAATCGTGCGGCGACGAATTTTTGCACATTGACTTTAAAATAGCGGATGGCAAACTGCGCGCAATTATCGTCATTTCTTTTGGTTTTATTCCCTATGTCAACCTGGTCGCGCCCCGTCGTTTTGCTGCTTTGCGGCTTAATGCTTATGACGGTGTCTATCGCTGTGCTTAATACGCTGGTACCGCTCTGGCTTACCCATGATCAATTGCCAACCTGGCAAGTGGGAATGGCTAGCTCATCGTATTACACCGGAAACTTGCTGGGCACCTTGCTCGCGGGCTGGTTGATTACTCGTTATGGTTTTAATCGCTGTTTTTACCTCGCCAGCGTGCTTTTTGCCGTAGCGACCATGGGCATGGTGATACTGGATGGTTTCTATAGCTGGACATTACTGCGCTTTACCGCAGGTGTCGGTTGTGCACTGATTTGGGTGGTGGTTGAGAGTGCCTTGTTATGCAGCGGTACCGTGCGTAATCGCGGTCAGTTGCTGGCGGCTTATATGATCATCTATTACCTCGGCACTGTTGCAGGCCAGTTGCTGGTGAGCCGCGTGTCAACCGAGCTGCTCCACGTGATTCCATGGGTGACTGCACTGATTATCTGTGCGGTATTGCCGGTAGTATTTGTGCATGTCAATTCCAGCGCTGCGACAGAAGAAGCTTCAACGGGGCGCCTTTGGGTTATGTTGCGTCGTCGTAGTTCTCGTCTTGGCATCAATGGCTGCATTATTTCCGGTATCGTTCTCGGCTCACTTTATGGCTTGATGCCATTGTATCTGTCACATCAGGGCATGAGTGATGCAAACGTCGGATACTGGATGGCGTTACTGGTCAGCTCCGGCATCGTCGGTCAGTGGCCGGTAGGACGTTTAGCCGATCGCTTTGGTCGCCTGATGGTACTGCGTGTGCAAGTGTTTGTGGTTATCCTGGGTGCGATTGCTATGTTAGGTGATACTGCGATGGCACCAGCGCTGTTTGTGCTGGGTCTTGCGGGTTTTACACTTTATCCGGTGGCGATGTCCTGGGCGTGCGAAACCGTCGCGCATCATGAGTTAGTGGCAATGAATCAGGCGTTACTGTTTAGCTATACCGTGGGCAGTTTGGTGGGGCCGGGAATGACGTCAATGCTGATGCAGAATTACTCTGACCGCCTGCTGTTTGTGATGATTGCTGCAGTTGCACTGGTTTATCTGGTGATGTTACTGCGCAAAGCCGATCATCAGGCTACTCCTGTCGCACATGCTTAACGCATTCCCATGAAATAGTAAAAAGGGGAGCCGGTGGTTCCCCTTTTGTTTGCGGTTAATACATCACTTCATGGCCGTAGCTGGCGAGGATATTCTTCACTCGCTCCATGGTTTCCTTGCTCGGCGGCTTAACACCATCCAGCTTGTACTCTTCGCCCATGGCGATCCATTTGTGTTTGCCTAACTCGTGGTAAGGCAGCAATTCGATCTTCTCTATGTTATCCATATCTTTGGTAAACTCACCCAAGCGATGAACGGAGTCATCATCATCGGAGTAGCCAGGCACCACTACAAAGCGGATCCAGGTGCGTTTGCCTCTCTTCTGCAGATAGCGCGCAAAGTCCAGCGTACGATGATTGGAAACGCCCACCAGAATCTGATGCACATCATCGTTAATCTGTTTTAAATCGAGCATTACCAAATCAGTGGCATCAAGCAATTCATCGATCACCGGATCGTAGCGACGAACAAAGCCGTTAGTGTCGAGACAGGTATGAATGCCTTCTGCCTGGCAAGCGCGGAACCAGTCACGCACGAACTCCGCTTGTAAGATCGCTTCGCCACCCGACGCCGTCACGCCACCGCCAGATGCATTCATGAAGTGACGATATGAGAGCGCATCCTTCATCAACTCTTCAACGGTAACTTCTTTACCGCCATGCGTGTCCCATGTATCGCGGTTATGGCAATACAAGCAGCGCATGAGGCAGCCCTGAAAAAAGGTAATGAAGCGGATGCCTGGGCCGTCAACGGTGCCGCAGGATTCAAAGGAGTGGATACGACCGATGGTTGACATTGCGATGAGTTCTCCAGGTGAGCCTGAATATCAGGCAGCACAATCTATGTTGTGCTCTAAAAGTGAAAGTCGATTTTGCCAGGTCGCCAGCACCAGCAAACTGGCAAAACGGACTTGTGGAGAAAAGGCTCCCGCAGGAGCCTTTCAATCTCAGTGAACTACGATTACAGCGACTGAGTGAACGTACGGGTAATTACATCTTTCTGCTGCTCTTTGGTGAGCGAGTTGAAGCGCACAGCATAACCGGATACGCGAATGGTCAGCTGCGGATACTTCTCAGGATGTTCCATCGCATCCAGCAACATCTCACGGTTCATCACGTTAACGTTCAGATGCTGACCGCCCTCAATATTGGCTTCATGGTGGAAATATCCATCCATCAGGCCAGCAAGATTGGTTTTACGCACGTTATCATCTTTACCCAGCGCATTTGGCACGATGGAGAAAGTATAAGAGATGCCGTCTTTCGCGTAAGCAAAGGGCAGTTTCGCGACGGAGGTCAGTGAAGCCACCGCACCTTTCTGATCACGGCCGTGCATTGGGTTAGCACCCGGACCGAATGGCGCACCCGCACGACGTCCGTCTGGCGTATTACCGGTTTTCTTACCGTAAACCACGTTAGAAGTGATGGTCAGCACTGACTGAGTTGGCACCGCGTTACGGTAGGTTTGCAGTTTCTGAATTTTCTTCATGAAACGTTCAACCAAATCGCACGCCATGTCATCAACGCGAGAGTCGTTATTACCAAATTGCGGATATTCGCCTTCAATTTCAAAGTCTACTGCGAGACCATCTTCATCACGGATGGTTTTCACTTTGGCGTATTTGATGGCAGAAAGTGAGTCAGCCGCAACAGACAGACCCGCGATACCACAGGCCATGGTGCGATAAACGTCACGATCGTGCAGCGCCATCAGTGAAGCTTCGTAGCTGTACTTATCGTGCATGTAGTGAATGATATTCAGGGAGGTGACGTACTGCTTAGCCAGCCAATCCATGAAGTGATCCAGGCGCTCCATCACGATGTTGTAATCAAGAATCTCGTCAGTGATTGGTGCTTCTTTCGGACCCACCTGCATTTTCAGTTTTTCATCAACGCCACCGTTGATTGCGTACAGCAGGGTTTTTGCCAGGTTGGCACGCGCACCGAAGAACTGCATCTGCTTACCGACAATCATTGGGCTAACGCAGCAGGCGATAGCATAGTCATCGTTGTCGAAGTCAGGACGCATCAGGTCATCATTCTCATACTGCAATGAAGATGTATCGATAGACACTTTTGCGGCGTATTTCTTAAAGTTAACCGGCAGTTTTTCTGACCACAGGATGGTCATATTTGGCTCCGGAGATGGCCCCATGGTGTAAAGCGTATTCAGGAAACGGAAGGTGCTTTTAGTCACCAGAGTACGACCATCGACGCCCATACCCGCCAGTGATTCTGTTGCCCAGATTGGGTCACCAGAGAACAGCTCATCGTATTCAGGCGTACGCAGGAAGCGCACCATACGCAGTTTCATCACCAGATGGTCAATCAGTTCCTGTGCTTCTTCTTCAGTCAGTTTTCCGGCCTGAATATCGCGCTCGATATACACATCAAGGAAGGTGGATACGCGACCAAAGGACATTGCCGCACCGTTCTGAGATTTCACCGCCGCGAGATAGCCATAGTAAGTCCACTGAACGGCTTCTTGAGCATTGGTAGCGGGCAGCGAGATATCTGAACCATACTTCGCAGCCATCTCTTTGATCTGACCCAGTGCGCGGTGCTGTTCAGAGATCTCTTCACGCAGGCGAATGGTGGCTTCGAGGTCAACGCCATTCTCCATATCGCTCTGCAGAGAATTGAACTGCGCAACTTTGTCTTTCATCAGAAAATCGATGCCGTACAGCGCAACGCGGCGATAGTCACCGATGATACGACCGCGGCCATAGGCATCCGGTAAACCCGTCAACACGCCTGATTTACGGCAGCGCATGATGTCAGGGGTGTAAACATCGAACACGCCCTGGTTATGGGTTTTGCGGTAATCAGTGAAGACTTTTTTCAGCGCGGGATCAAGTTCGCGGCCATAAACCTTGCAAGAACCCTCAACCATTTTGATGCCGCCAAACGGGATGATGGCACGTTTCAAAGGTGCTTCAGTTTGCAGGCCAACGATTTTTTCCAGCGATTTGCTGATGTAGCCGGCATCATGAGAGGTGATGGTTGAAGCCAGATCGGTGTCAAAATCTACCGGCGCGTGGGTGCGGTTCTCGATTTTGATGCCTTCAAGTACACTGTCCCACAGCTTAGTTGTGGCCGGCGTCGCGCCAGCGAGGAAGGATTCGTCGCCTTCATACGGTGTGTAGTTTTTCTGGATAAAGTCACGGACATTGACGCTGTTCTGCCATTCGCCGGCGCTAAATCCTTCCCAGGCTGACGCCATTTTTTCATTCAGTTCGGACATGATATACCTGCCTTATTTAGGGAGACTTTGACGTATGGCGCGCTGACTCAGCACGCCCGTACCAATTCATTAATGCACCGGCTCATCGCCACGCAGATAGATTACCCAGTAGGTCAAACCGACTAATAATCCGCCGCCAATAATGTTGCCGATGGTCACGGGAATCAGGTTGTTAACAATAAAGTCACTAACGCTTAGTGATGGGAACTGTGCTGCGCTTGCACCAGCCATTTGCCAGAATTCCGGGCTGGAAAAATCACGGATAACGATGGCCATCGGGATAAGGAACATGTTGGCAATACTATGTTCAAAACCGCAGGCAACAAACATCGCCACCGGTAGGATCATCGCAAACATTTTGTCCATCAGACTGCGGCCGGAATAACTCATCCACACCGCCAGGCAAACCATCAGGTTGGCGAGCGTGCCGAGACTCACTGCTTCAATAAAGGTGTGATGCATTTTATGGTCAGCGGTTTGCAGGACATTCAAACCCCAGGCACCATTCGCCACCATGTGTTCACCGGCTAACCAGATCAGCGCGACAAAGAACAGCGCACCAAACAGGTTCCCGATATAGACCGTCAACCAGTGTCGACCGAGTTGCAGCCAGGTGATACGGCCGCTGGCTTTTGCCACCACGATCAAAACAGTTGAGGTGAACAGGTCAGCACCGCACACCACGACTAACATTAAACCGAGCGAGAAACAGATACCGCCGATCAGTTTTGCTATGCCGTAGGGCATTGCTCCACTTCCGGTGGTCGCAGTGATATAGAAGACAAATGCGATTGAGATAAATACGCCAGCAGTGATGGCAAGGAAGAAGGTGGTTAAAGGACGTTTAGTAGCTTTATATATGCCGGCTTCTTCTGCAACTTTCGCCATTGCCGCCGGTAATAATGAATTAAAAGGGTTGTCAGCTTTCACACTAACGCTCTCCAAAAATTGCCTGTAAAGATATTAACAAAGGAGTATAGGTCAGAAATTGATGTGGATCATATTTGACCGGAAGGTCGCTGATAAGCGAAGCGTAAATGCGTCTGAGTGCTGCTTAAATTATTGAATTTATTACAATAAATAATTTTTAATTTATGCAAAATAAGTTGAAGGTGGCTGCGGGCAAGACTAGATTTTGTTAAATATCATTAACGATTAAAGCTGAATTGTTATTTATTAATGCACTTAAATCTCTTTGTATGATCAATATAAAAAAATGGCACTGATTTTTTCAGTGCCATTGACCAATACCCTAATTTCTATAAATGGAAATTTAAGCGTTAAGGCTATTTTTGTGACCAATAACGACGTTTAGCTGTCTGCAGCTTTTCATAGGCAGCGAGTAATGATTGATGCGCAGGGAAAGCTTTCAGATCCAGATCGACCGCTTGCAATCCATAGAAGGGCGCTTCGCCACTGATTGCCGCTGAAGCAGCCTCAACAGCAGCCTGGCCGTACATACGAATAAAGGCGCGATGATATTGTAGCGGATCGCGTTCCTCTTCCATTGCCAGCAGCAGCAAGGTTTGCAGACAGCGGTAGTAGTTTGCGCGCTCTTCACTAAAGATGGACTGATTAAACTCCATCGTCCATTCAGTCCAGATCAGAGCCTGATCCAAGTCGCCGCCGGCCAGCGCCAGCATGGCTTTCAGCTCGCCGATACGCAGCGTGTACCAGCCATTGTCTTTGCCTGATGCCAGACCCAGCAGCTCGCGCACGCGAGTAAAGTCATCATGACCTTCCTCATCCAGTTGCACAATCAGCTCGAGATAGGCTTCGGGTTCCCATTGGCTGTCTGGCAGCGCCAGTAGGGTTTTGCGCAGTGGTGCGCCCATGCTGTTATTTGCCAGCAGCAGATCTTCTGCTGGATAAATATCAGACATGCCCGGCACGATAATGCGGCAAGCGTAAACACTCAGATGTTCATAGTCAGCGATATAGACTTCTTTATCTTCCGCACGGAAGATCGCCATTAGCGTATCAAACTCTTCGTGAGTGGTACCCGCAAAGCTCCAGTCGACGAAAGGATAATCGGCATCGTCTTTAAACATATCCCATGAAATCAGGCCGCTTGAATCGATGAAATGCGTTTCCAGGTTAGCGTGTTCCGCTACCTCTTCATCATCGAACGTCGGCGGTGTGAACACGTCGAGATCTTTCAGACCACGGCCCTGCAGCAGTTCAGTAACGGTTCGCTCAAGTGCGACGCCAAAGTCCGGATGTGCGCCAAACGAAGCGAAGCAGGTACCATTTGCTGGATTGAACAGCACAACGCAGATAACCGGGTATTTGCCGCCGAGTGACGCATCGTATGAGAAGATTGGGAAACCTTCTGCTTCCAGACGTTCAATTGCTTCAATTACGCCAGGATAACGCTGCATCACCTCTGCTGGAATTTCTGGCAGGCTGATGGATTCGGCGATGATGCGATTCTTAATATGACGCTCAAACACTTCAGAAAGACCCTGTACACGCGCTTCGTTCGCGGTGTTACCGGCAGACATACCATTCGAAACGTACAGATTACCGATGATGTTCATCGGGATATACACTGTTTGCTGGTCAGATTGACGGGTAAATGGCAGGCCACAAATTCCACGCTCGTCATTGCCGGATTGCAGATCAATCAGCTCAGAAGCACCCAGGCTCTCATCAGGATCATAGAACTTGCGCAGGCGCGCATCCAAAATGCCTTCTGGCAGGCTGTCGTCCTCAGTGAGCGGGAACCATTTTTCATTCGGATAGTGAACAAAATCACCATTAGCGATGGATTCACCCAACCAGAAATCGGCGAAGAAATAGTTAGTAGAGAGGCGCTCAAAATATTCGCCCAGCGCTGAAGCCAGAGCGGCTTTTTTGCTAGCACCTTTGCCATTTGTAAAGCACAGCGGGCAGTCGCGATCGCGAATGTGTACTGACCAGACGTGTGGCACCGGATTCAGCCAGGAAGCTTCTTCAATGTTGAAACCAAGGTCTTGCAGTTTCTGCTGAAAGCGAGCAATGGAATCTTCCAGTGCGGCGTCTTTTCCGGGGATAAACGTTTGCGTCATGGTGGCGCTCTCTTAAGTCAATGGGGTGGGCGTAAAGCGCGCAATAATACGGGTTTTATGCGTGCTTCGCTATTCAGTCAGCCAAATTTATCTCAGACTGGTTAAGGTTGTTACGGCATTCCGCTTGCCGATTTTTCTTTCTGGAACAACCTCACAAAATTCCATGGCTTAATGCATTTATGACATAAGCTGCGGTGAAGCTGGCTCTGGAAATGTGATCGCTGCCGGATTAATGATTGCAGCCATCTGGAGGCAATGATAAAACCGGTTGGGTATTCATAACCGTTCGATATGACAGTGGTGAGGGGAAATGACTCAGGTTTATAATTTTAGCTCTGGCCCGGCTATGCTGCCGGTAGAAGTGCTCCGTCGCGCAGAACAAGAACTGACAAACTGGCACGGATTAGGCACCTCGGTGATGGAGATCAGTCACCGCAGTAAAGAGTTTATTGCTGTTGCAGAAGCGGCAGAACAAGATTTTCGCGATCTGCTGAAGATCCCAGCCAACTACAAAGTTTTATTCTGCCATGGCGGTGCGCGTGCGCAGTTCGCGGCCATTCCCGGCAACTTGCTGGGTGATGCAAAAAACGCGGATTATATTGACGGCGGTTACTGGGCTCACAGCGCAATTAAAGAAGCCGAGAAATTCTGCTCGCCAAATACCATTGATATTAAAACTACGCGTGATGGTAAGCGTGCTTTATTACCAATGCGTGAATGGCAGTTAAATGATGATGCGGCTTATGTCCATTTCTGCCCGAACGAAACGATTGATGGCATTGCTATCGATGAAGAGCCGGATTTTGGCGATAAAGTCGTAGTTGCCGATCTCTCTTCTACTATTCTGTCTCGTCCAATCGATGTAAGTCGCTATGGCGTGATCTACGCTGGCGCGCAAAAAAATATCGGCCCGGCGGGCTTAACCTTAGTGGTTGTGCGCGAAGATCTGCTAGGCAAAGCACAACGTTATGTGCCTTCTATCCTTGATTACAAGGTGTTGGCCGAAAATGAATCGATGTTTAACACTCCGCCGACTTTCGCATGGTATCTCTCTGGCCTGGTATTCAAATGGCTGAAAGAGAAGGGCGGCGTGGCCGAGATGGACAAGCTGAATCAGGCAAAAGCCGACTTACTCTACGGTGTGATTGATAACAGCGCATTTTATCGTAACGATGTCGCAAGCGAAAACCGTTCACGTATGAACGTGCCATTCCAGTTAGCCGATTCCTCATTGGACAAAGTGTTCCTGGAAGAGTCTCTCAAGGCTGGGCTGCACGCGTTGAAAGGCCATCGCGTGGTTGGCGGTATGCGTGCATCGATCTACAATGCGATGCCGCTGGAAGGGGTTAAAACGCTCACTGAGTTCATGGTCGACTTCGAACGTCGCCACGGCTAATTGCTTTTTCATGCCAGCTTGTCTGGTATCAGACCCCGTCACTCGATGGGGTCTCGTATTTTCTGGAGATTTGGTTTCACATGCAGGACTCCCTGACTCTACAACCGATTGCTCGCGTTGACGGCACGGTAAACTTACCGGGTTCAAAAAGCGTCTCGAACCGCGCACTCTTGCTGGCCGCGCTGGCAAAGGGCACCACCCGCCTGACTAACTTGCTTGATAGCGATGACGTTAAGCACATGCTGAATGCCCTCAAAGCGCTGGGTGTCAGCTATACGCTCTCAGACGATCGCACCGTATGCGAAGTAGTAGGTAACGCGGGCCCTTTACATGCTGGAAAACCGCTTGAGCTGTTTCTCGGTAACGCAGGTACAGCGATGCGACCTTTGGCTGCCGCGCTCTGTTTGGGCGAGCAGTCAATCGTTCTGACTGGCGAGCCACGCATGAAAGAGCGTCCGATTGGTCATCTGGTTGATGCACTGCGTCAGGGCGGAGCAAAGATTGACTATCTCGAACAGACCGATTATCCGCCAGTGCGTCTTAATGGTGGTTTTGTTGGTGGGGAAGTCAGCGTCGATGGCAGTGTATCCAGCCAGTTCCTCACGGCATTGCTAATGACCGCGCCACTGGCGCAGCAAGACACCATCATCACCATAAAAGGCGATCTGGTTTCTAAGCCTTACATTGATATCACCTTGCACCTGATGCGCTGCTTTGGTGTGGATGTTGATAATCAGGACTATCAGCGTTTTGTGGTTAAAGGGCAGCAACAGTACCAGTCTCCGGGCGATTATCTGGTGGAAGGTGATGCGTCTTCTGCATCATACTTCCTCGCTGCCGCTGCCATTAAAGGGGGTACCGTACGTGTAACCGGTATTGGCCGCAACAGCGTGCAGGGCGACATCCGTTTTGCTGATGTGCTGGAAAAGATGGGCGCAGTGATTGAGTGGGGAGATGACTATATCTCTTGCACACGCGGATCGCTGACGGCAATCGATATGGATATGAACCATATTCCCGATGCGGCAATGACAATTGCAACTACTGCACTTTTCGCTCAAGGCACCACGTTGATGCGCAACATCTATAACTGGCGCGTAAAAGAGACCGACCGTCTTGCTGCGATGGCGACTGAGTTACGCAAAGTGGGGGCGGAAGTAGAAGAAGGGCAAGACTTTATTCGTGTCACACCGCCGGCTCAGTTGCAACATGCGGACATCGGTACTTACAACGATCACCGTATGGCAATGTGCTTCGCACTGGTGGCTCTGTCGGATACGCCGGTAACCATCCTTGATCCAGGCTGCACTGCGAAAACCTTCCCGAGCTATTTCCAGCAGTTGGCGAAAATCAGTCATACTTCCTGATCGTTTAACCCGGTGCACTGCGCCGGGTTTCTTTGCTCTCTTCTGGCCTTATCAGGCGGAAATTGTTCTGAATCTGTCTATATTTCTAGCGCTGTCTACGCTAAAGGGTAACTAACCCGACGCAGGCAGCGTATAATGCCGCGCAATCCAGGCGGCCTGGAAGGGCTGACAATAAGCACGCAGCAACAGGAGAGAACAATGACGGCAATCGCCCCGGTTATTACCATCGATGGGCCAAGTGGCGCGGGTAAAGGGACTTTATGTAAAGCGATGGCGGAGTCGTTGCAGTGGCACTTACTGGATTCTGGCGCTATTTATCGCGTTTTAGCATTGGCCGCACTTCACCATCAGGTGGATATTGAGTCCGAGGAAGCATTAGTACCGATGGCTGCGCATCTTGATGTGCGTTTTCTATCGGTTGACGGTGAAATGCAGGTGGTTCTTGAAGGTGAAGATGTCACCGGTGAAATCCGCACGCAAGAAGTCAGCAACACCGCATCGCGCGTTGCCGCTTTCCCGCGGGTGCGTGAGGCATTGCTTCGACGCCAACGTGCATTCCGCGAAGAGCCCGGTTTAATCGCTGATGGACGCGATATGGGAACCGTGGTTTTCCCTGATGCGCCAGTGAAAATATTCCTCGACGCCAGCTCGGAAGAGCGTGCGCATCGCCGTATGCTACAGTTGCAGGAGAAAGGCTTTAATGTTAACTTTGATCGCCTTTTATCCGAGATAAGGGAACGCGACGACCGCGATCGTAATCGTGCCATCGCCCCTTTAGTGCCTGCCACAGATGCTCTGGTACTGGATTCAACCAGTATGTCGATTGAGCAAGTGATTGAAAAGGCGCTTGATTATGCTAAGCGTAAGTTGGGCATTTAATCTTTCGGCAACCGAATTGCTGTAACCCTGTACCAAGGACCCGGTGCAGGGCATGTGAAACAACCCCATCCGACAATGAAGTCAGGTGGACGTTAAATTGAAGAATCCTAAGATTATCAATATGACTGAATCTTTTGCTCAACTCTTTGAAGAGTCCCTGAAAGAAATCGAAACCCGTCCGGGTTCCATCGTTCGTGGCGTTGTTGTCTCTATCGACAAAGACGTAGTTCTGGTTGATGCGGGTCTGAAATCTGAATCTGCAATTCCTGCAGAGCAGTTCAAGAACGCAGCCGGCGAACTGGAAATCCAGGTAGGCGACGAAGTTGACGTTGCGCTGGACGCAGTAGAAGACGGCTTCGGTGAAACCCTGCTGTCCCGTGAGAAAGCTAAACGTCACGAAGCTTGGATCACGCTGGAAAAAGCTTACGAAGACGCTGAAACTGTTACCGGTGTTATCAACGGCAAAGTTAAAGGTGGCTTCACAGTTGAGCTGAACGGTATTCGTGCGTTCCTGCCAGGTTCACTGGTAGACGTTCGTCCGGTTCGCGATACTCTGCACCTGGAAGGCAAAGAGCTTGAATTCAAAGTAATCAAGCTTGATCAGAAACGTAACAACGTCGTGGTTTCACGCCGTGCAGTTATCGAATCTGAGAACAGCGCTGAGCGCGATCAGCTGCTGGAAAACCTGCAGGAAGGCATGGAAGTTAAAGGTATCGTTAAGAACCTCACTGACTACGGTGCATTCGTGGATCTGGGCGGCGTTGATGGCCTGCTGCACATTACCGATATGGCTTGGAAACGCGTTAAGCATCCGAGCGAAATCGTCAACGTGGGCGACGAAATCACTGTTAAAGTGCTGAAGTTCGACCGCGAGCGTACCCGTGTATCTCTGGGCCTGAAACAGCTGGGCGAAGATCCTTGGGTTGCTATCGCTAAGCGCTATCCAGAAGGCACTCGCCTGACTGGTCGTGTAACCAACCTGACTGATTACGGCTGCTTCGTAGAAATCGAAGAAGGCGTTGAAGGTCTGGTACACGTTTCAGAAATGGACTGGACCAACAAAAACATCCACCCGTCTAAAGTTGTAAACGTAGGCGATGTGGTTGAAGTAATGGTTCTGGACATCGATGAAGAGCGTCGTCGTATCTCCCTGGGTCTGAAGCAGTGCAAATCTAACCCATGGCAGCTGTTCGCTGAGACCCACAACAAAGGCGATCGCGTTGAAGGTAAAATCAAGTCAATCACTGACTTCGGTATCTTCATCGGCCTGGACGGTGGCATCGACGGTCTGGTTCACCTGTCTGACATCTCCTGGAACGCGACTGGCGAAGAAGCCGTTCGTGAGTACAAAAAAGGCGACGAAATCGCTGCCGTTGTACTGCAGGTTGATGCAGAGCGCGAGCGCATCTCTCTGGGCGTGAAGCAGTTGGCTGAAGATCCATTCAACAACTACATCACCCTGAACAAGAAAGGCGCTATCGTGACTGGTAAAGTCACTGCAGTTGACGCGAAAGGTGCTACAGTAGAATTAGCTGACGGCGTAGAGGGTTACCTGCGCGCTTCTGAAGCTTCTCTGGACCGCATCGAAGACGCAACTCTGGTTCTGAGTGTTGGCGACGACGTTGAAGCTAAATTCACCGGCGTTGACCGCAAGAACCGCGTTGTGAGCCTGTCTGTTCGTGCTAAAGACCAGGCTGATGAGAAAGAAGCTATCAACACTGTTAACACCAAACAGGATGAAGGCAGCAACTTCTCTAGCGCGATGGCTGAAGCGTTCAAAGCGGCTAAAGGCGAGTAATCGACCTAAGGCACCGGACGATGAAAATCGTCCGGTTTCGGTAAAAGCTGTCATACCTTTCCAAATAAGGATTAACCGGAGGTTACATGACCAAGTCAGAACTAATTGAGAGACTTGCTGGCCAGCATACTCATATTCCGGCGAAAGTCGTTGAGGATGCGGTCAAAGAGATGCTTGAGCACATGGCCACTACGTTGGCCCAGGGCGAGCGCATTGAAATCCGGGGATTCGGCAGCTTTTCTTTGCATTACCGTGCACCGCGTACGGGGCGTAACCCGAAAACGGGCGACAAAGTGGATCTGGAAGGTAAATACGTTCCCCACTTTAAGCCGGGCAAAGAATTGCGTGACCGTGCGAACATCTACGGCTAAGCCGCTACCGAACGATAAAAACGACACTCTAGGGTGTCGTTTTTTTTTGCTTAGAGTATGCGGAATTGAGATCTGCTTTCCAAAATGAAGTCTCATCAATGTAATCTCTGCAAAAGTCTCGGAATCCATCGCGACACACTCTCTTTTCAATGAAGTCAATCCCTGCTTTTCTCGGCACACTCTTCCGCCAATGAGGGAGAGTAATAATGCATATGAACTGGATTGTTCTGGCCAGATTGATGATTGCCTCGGCATTGCCGTTGGGCATATTGCCGCACATACCCGCTGCCAACGGAATAGTCATCATGGTTGTATTCGCTGTGGCGCTTGGGTTGATGCCAATCACGTTGCTACGGCTTGCAGGAATTGCTCTCTTAATGGTGGCCTGGACATTGACTGAAGCCCGCCAGATGGTCAGTGCCATTGGGGATCTGACTGCCGCCTCAATTGAAGCCACTGTACGTGTGACTGAAGTTCGTGAACAGAAGCAGCAATTAACCGTGCAAATCTTGCGTGTAGGTCAGCGTTATCAGTTTCCACCTCTCTTTGTCACGCTCAATAATGATTCGATGGAGCAGCCGTACTGTGCCGGTCAGCGCTGGCAGATGAAACTGCGACTGCGTGCCGTCCACGGCAGATTAAATCAAGGCGAGTTCGATCTGCAGCGCTTTGCCTTGTCTAATCACACGCCGCTGCAAGGGCGCATCATCAGTCAGCAGGTGGATTCGCTAACTTGCAACTGGCGGACGCGTTTAATTAATCATCATCTACCCGCATTCGATACGCTCAAACAACCGGCAATTATGCAGGCTTTAGCGTTTGGTATACGTACCAACATGACTGAAGAACAGCGACAGTTGCTGCGGGAAACAGGTACTGCCCACTTGATGGCAATCTCGGGAATGCATATTGCATTAGCTGCCAGCGTTGGATGGCTGTTGGCGCGTGCTATCCAGGTAATTTTGCCGGGTCATTTGATTGGTCATTTATTTCCGCTGCTGGTTAGTGTTATGACCGCAGCGACTTACACGTGGGTTTCTGGCAGTCATGCACCGGCCCAGCGCGCGATGATCGCGCTCATATTATGGATAGGGATGCGCAGCGCCGGTTGGCAGCTCAGTGGCTGGCAAGTCTGGACGTTATGTATCGGCGCTTTGCTGGTACTAGATCCATTAACTGTGCTGTCAGAAAGCTTTTGGTTGTCGGCACTGGCGGTCGCGATGCTGATTACCTGGTATCAATGGTTTCCATTAACACATCGCTTTCGCGCAAAGCGTCGATGGCTGTTATTGCAATTGCTACATCTGCAGTTAGGAATGATGATCCTCATGGCTCCACTACAAATCTTCCTGTTTCAGGGAATAAGCCTGAGTGCGTTATTAGCAAATCTGATCGCGGTGCCGGTTGTGTCTTTTGTCACGGTGCCACTAATATTGCTGGCAATGCTATTGCCAGTGCCGCTGATTTCAACGGGATTATGGTCTCTGGCGGATCTTTCCATAAGCCAGGTCATGCTCCTGCTGCAGTGGTTACCCGCTGGCTGGTGGGCATGGAGCGATACGTTACCTGCTATCGTGCTGCTGTGGGTAGGATTAGTTCTCTGGCGCAGCAAGCTGATTTATCGCAGTGTGATGCCGTGCTTTAGCCTGATACTCGCAATCATCCTTTGGCGCAGCGCTTCACAGCGTGATGACTGGCAAATCGACATGATTGATGTGGGGCATGGCCTGGCGATTGCCATTACACAGGGCAATGAAGTGGTGTTATATGACGTTGGACCGGGATGGAAACAGGATGATGCCGGTTCGCGCGTCATTCTGCCATGGTTGCAGTATCACGGCAGAAGCCTCCATTCTTTGATATTAAGCCACAAGCATCTTGATCACCGTGGTGGGCTACACTCATTGCTCAAAGTTAATCCAGCGGTAGCAATTCGTAGTGCCCTGGCGGAAGACGGACACCTGCCATGCTTCCGTGGTCAGCGGTGGGAGTGGGGCAAATTGCAATTTACCGCTTTGTGGCCGCCGGAGAATCAGACCCAGGGACAAAATAACGATTCCTGTGTGGTGCGAGTCGATGACGGGCTCTTCAGCGTGTTACTCACCGGGGATATTGAGTTAGAAGCCGAGAGAAAAATTGTCGCGCTGGAAAAAGAGGCTCTGAACGCGACAATTTTGCAGGTTCCGCACCATGGTAGTCGGACTTCATCAGGCGCATTACTGTTACGTAATGTTGCTGGGAAAGCAGCATTTGCTTCGGTGGCGCGGTATAACGCCTGGCGTATGCCTGCGCCAGCCGTGGTGCAACGCTATCGTCAGCAAGGCTATATGTGGTACGACACGGCACAATCGGGTCAGATTCATGTGGGTATCAGACAAGGTCATTGGCAAATTAAGGGCTTAAGAGAGCAAATAATGCCTCGATGGTACCATCAGTGGTTTGGCGTCAAACGCGATTCCAGGTAGAATGAGCGGCTATTTCAAACAGCGTGAATAAATAATGCATCAAGATAAAGATCTCTCAACGTGGCAGACATTCCGTCGACTCTGGCCGATGATTGCGCCCCACAAGGCTGGCCTGTATGTGTCAGCGGTGGCGCTGATACTCAATGCGGCAGGCGATACCCTGATGCTCTCTCTGTTGAAACCTTTACTGGATGATGGCTTCGGTAAAGCAGACAGATCCGTAATGCTGTGGATGCCGCTAGTGGTAATTGGCCTGATGCTGGTACGTGGCGTGACCAGCTATATCTCCAGTTACTGCATCTCATGGGTGTCCGGCAACGTTGTCATGAACATGCGTCGCCGCCTGTTCGGCCATATGATGGGCATGCCGGTAACCTTCTTTGATCAGCAATCAACGGGGACGCTGCTGTCACGCATCACCTACGATTCTGAACAGGTGGCCTCTTCCTCTTCCAGTGCACTGGTTACGGTGGTGCGTGAAGGGGCCTCAATCATTGGCCTGTTCATCATGATGTTCTATTACAGCTGGCAGCTGTCTTTGATTCTCATTGTGCTGGCACCGATCGTCTCCTTTGCTATTCGTACTGTTTCCAAACGTTTCCGCAGCATCAGTAAGAACATGCAGAACACCATGGGACAGGTCACCACCAGCGCCGAACAGATGCTAAAAGGGCATAAAGAAGTGCTGATCTTTGGTGGCCAGGAAGTGGAGGCCAAGCGTTTTTCTCAGGTCAGTAACAGAATGCGCCAACAAGGCATGAAACTGGTGTCAGCATCTTCAATCTCTGATCCGGTAATCCAGTTGATTGCCTCGCTGGCACTGGCATTTGTGCTTTATGCCGCCAGTTTCCCAAGCGTGATGGAAACGCTGACAGCCGGTACCATCACCGTGGTCTTCTCATCCATGATCGCCTTGATGCGTCCGCTCAAGTCACTGACCAACGTGAATGCACAGTTCCAGCGCGGTATGGCGGCTTGTCAGACGCTGTTCTCGATTCTTGACAGTGAGCAGGAAGTGGATAACGGCAAGCGTGAAATGGATCGTGCTAAGGGTGATGTGGAATTCCGCAACGTGACCTTTACCTATCCAGGCCGTGAAATTCCTGCGCTGCGTGATATCAACCTGTCGCTGCCTGCCGGTAAAACCGTTGCACTGGTCGGCCGTTCTGGCTCTGGTAAATCCACTATGGCCAGCTTGCTGACGCGCTTCTACGACATTGATAGCGGTGAAATTCTGCTGGATGGCCATGATCTGCGCGAATACACCCTGCGTTCACTGCGTAATCAAGTGGCATTGGTTTCCCAGAACGTTCATCTCTTCAACGACACCGTCGCCAACAACATTTCTTATGCCCGTAATGGTCAATACACGCGCGAGCAAATCGAGCAGGCTGCGACCATGGCGCATGCAATGGACTTCATCCAGAAGATGGATAATGGCCTTGATACCGTGATAGGTGAGAATGGCGTGCTGCTTTCCGGTGGTCAGCGTCAGCGTATTGCGATTGCGCGTGCGTTACTACGCGACTGCCCGATTTTGATTCTCGATGAAGCCACATCAGCGCTCGATACCGAATCTGAGCGGGCGATTCAGGCCGCACTTGATGAGCTGCAGAAAAATCGCACCTCACTGGTGATTGCGCACCGTCTGTCGACCATTGAGAAAGCCGATGAGATCGTCGTAGTTGAAGATGGTCGCATTGTCGAACGCGGTACTCACAGCGTGCTGCTTGAACAGAAGGGCGCCTATGCGCAGCTTCACAAACTGCAGTTCGGTCAATGATCGAACGCATCTGGAGCGGGCGTTCGCCGTTATGGCTGCTGCTATGGCCGCTGAGTCTGCTTTATGGGGCGATCACCCTATTGATTCGCCTCAGCTTCCAGCGCGGTTGGCGAAAAAGTTGGCGCGCGCCTTGCCCTGTGATTGTGGTGGGGAACCTCACCGCAGGTGGGAATGGTAAAACGCCCGTAGTGATTTGGTTGGTGCAGGCGCTGCAACAACGTGGAGTACGTGCTGGCGTGGTGTCGCGGGGTTACGGCGGAAAAGCTGAACGTTATCCGCTGCTGGTTACCGCTGAAACGCCCACGGCGCAGGCCGGCGATGAACCTGTGCTGATCGCTCAACGCACGCAAGTGCCGGTCGCCGTTGCGCCACGGCGGCGTCTGGCGGTAGAAGGCTTGCTCGCTGCGCACGATCTGGATGTGATTATCACCGATGATGGCCTGCAGCATTATGCGCTGCAGCGCGATCGCGAAATCGTGGTGGTGGATGGGATGCGTCGTTTTGGCAATGGCTGGTGGTTACCGGCCGGGCCGATGCGTGAACGCGCCTCACGACTTAGCACCGTAGATGCGGTGATCGTTAACGGCGGCGATGCGCAGGCGGGCGAAATTGCGATGTCATTGCAGCCCGGTCTGGCGGTCAACCTGATCAACGGTGCAAGCGTGGCGTTAGCGCAATTGCCGGAAATTGTCGCGATGGCCGGCATAGGTCATCCGCCGCGCTTCTTCAACACGCTTAAGCAGCAAGGCATCAAGCCAGTGGCTGAAATTGCCTTCGCCGATCACCATGCTTACAGCGAAGACGAATTGCGGCGTCTGACTCAGGCAGATCAGTGCTTGCTGATGACGGAAAAAGATGCGGTAAAATGCCGTAGTTTTGCTCGCCCAAACTGGTGGTATTTGCCAGTTGATGCGCATCTGCAAGGCGCGGCGGTGACAACCTTGTTAGACGATATCACCCATCTCTGCACTACCGCGCGCGACGCCCGTTCGCGCTAACCACCAAAAAGGGAATGGAGTTATGAACCTCGTCGCTTCCCTCTCGTTGCAAACTGCTCGTCATCTGCATCTGGCTGCTCAGGGACTGTTACGTCCTTTAGGCCGACGTGCGCGCTTTGCTGATATACACGCGACTGTGCGTCAGATGTCTTTGCTGCAAATTGATACCATCAATGTGGTGGCACGCAGTCCTTATCTGGTGCTGTTTAGCCGCCTTGGCGCGTATCAGACCAACTGGCTGGAAGAGGCGCTGGCCTCGGGCGCATTATTTGAATATTGGGCTCATGAAGCCTGTTTTATTCCTTTCGAAGATTACCCGTTGCTGCGCCACCGCATGCTGGAACCGCAGCGACTGGGCTGGAAGTACAACCAACGATGGGTTGAGGAACATCAACAGGAAATCACTGACCTACTGCAACACATCTCCGTCAACGGCCCAGTGCGAGCAGCCGATTTCAGTAATGATAAACAGACCAAACCGGGCTGGTGGGCGTGGAAGCCGCATAAGCGTCATCTGGAGAATTTGTTCAGCGCGGGTCAGTTGATGGTGGTGGAGCGGCGCAACTTCCAGCGGGTTTACGATCTGCACAGCCGCGTGATGCCGGACTGGATTGATGAACAGCATGCGTTAAGTGAAGACGAAGCGGTGTTACAGATGCTGAGTCACAGCGCATGCAGTCTCGGCATTTTCCGTGGCAGTTGGTTAGCCGATTATTACCGGCTCAAACGCGCACCGCTCAAGTCATGGCTTGAGGATGCGGCTGCGCGCGGAGAAATTGTGCGTGTTGAGGTCGAGCAACTGGGCGAAATGTGGTTACACCACGCATTATTGCCGCTGCTGGAAAAGCCACTCTCTGCCACGCATACCGCGCTGTTGTCACCCTTTGAACCAGTGGTTTGGGATCGTCGTCGCGCGCTGGAGCTGTTTAATTTTGATTACCGCATTGAGTGCTATACGCCTGCGGAAAAGCGCAAATATGGTTATTTTGTCCTGCCGGTCCTGCATCGCGGATTATTGAAAGCGCGCATTGATGCCAAAATGGAGCGTCAGGCGCAGCAATTAGTGATTCGTGCATTCTGGCTGGAAGAGGGCACACGCATCAGTAACGCTTTCCTTAATGACGTCCAAAAAGCCATTAATCGCTTCGCCGCGTGGCAAGGCGCCAACCAAGTGATTATCGAAAATGCGCCGGCAGAACTGCTGGCTGCCTGGTCAAATCGCTGGTCGATTGGTGAATAAAGCTGCCATTTGTCCGGCTTGAGTGCGTCATTCACGCGCACGCTATTATGCTATGCTACCCGTCTGAATCGGTCCTGAATGGAGAAGATTATGGATCACCGTTTACTCGAAATCGTTGCTTGCCCGGTATGCAACGGAAAACTCTATTTCAACAAAGAGCAGCAAGAGCTGATCTGTAAACCGGATGGCCTGGCTTACCCGGTACGTGACGGTATTCCAGTGCTGCTGGAAGTGGAAGCGCGTACGCTGTCTGTTGAAGAGATCCATCCATGAGTTTTGTTGCCATTATTCCTGCGCGTTATGCTTCAACCCGTCTGCCCGGCAAACCGCTAGTGGATATTCAGGGTAAACCGATGGTGCTACACGTTATGCAACGCGCCCGTGAATCGGGTGCCGATCGCGTAATTGTCGCCACCGATCATCCGGATGTGGCTGCGGCGGTAACGGCGGCCGGCGGCGAAGTGTGCATGACGCGGGTCGATCATCAGTCCGGAACTGAGCGTTTGGCCGAAGTGATCGAAAAGTATCAGTTTGCCGACGACACCATCATCGTTAACGTGCAGGGCGACGAGCCGATGATCCCGGCGGAGATTGTACGTCAGGTGGCAGGTAATCTGGCGCAATCTGAAGCCGGGATGGCGACGCTGGCGGTGCCGATCACCGATGCAGAAGAAGCCTTTAACCCGAACGCGGTGAAAGTGGTGATGGACGCCAAAGGTTATGCGCTCTACTTCTCACGCGCCACCATTCCCTGGGATCGCGAGCGTTATGCGCGTTCGCGCGAGCAGATTGGCGACACGCTGCTCCGCCACATTGGTATCTACGCCTATCGCGCCGGTTTCATCCGTCGCTACATTGCGTGGGAACCTTGCCCGCTGGAGCACATTGAGTTGCTCGAACAGCTGCGCGTGCTGTGGTACGGTGAAAAGATTCACGTCGCGGTGGCAAAAACTATCCCAAGTGTTGGGGTGGATACGCCGGAAGACCTTGAGCGGGTTCGTCTCGCTATGCAGGGGTAATCTCCGACCGGCCAGCGGCTCTCGCTGGCCTGAAAGTTTGATCTGGCGCTAAGCTTTGCGCCGCCATCACCTCCAGCATATTCCAGCCCTTTGACGTCGGAGGATATTGCATGGAACAGCTCCGTTCAGAACTCGCGTTGGTGCTTGGTGAAAGCATCAGTCGTCTCGAAACCATTAGCGAGCAGGCGCACACGCGGCTGTATGCGCTATACGATAACGCCGGTAAACCGATGCCGCTGGTGGCAAAGTATTTTCGTCATCAGGGACGCGCTGCGCTGGAAGCTAAAAAACTGACCATGCTCGGCCATGATGGCTTGATCGCCGTGCCTGCCGTGTTTGGTCTGGTGCTTAGCCAGCAAAAGCCGGTACATGAAATGTTGCTGATGGCACGCTTTAGCGGTGTTTCTGCGGAAGCTCCGGCCCGCAGCGCAGCACGCTGGGAACAGCTGTGCGAACAGATCGTCGAAGGCGTGCTGGCGTGGCATCGTATTGACAGCCATGGCTTAGTCGGCAGCGTGGACAGCGTGCAGGAGAATAACTGGCCCGCATGGTATCGCCAGCGGGTGGATGTGTTGTGGTCAACGCTGGGTTATTTGTCACCGCCGTTTTTTACACTGGAAGATCGTCAGATTCTGTTTCGCAGCCGTCAGCTATTACCGCGTCTGTTCAACGGTTTTGATGATCCCTGCGTATTGATGCACGGCAACCTGCGCTTAGCCAGTATGTTAAAAGATGCGCACAGCGATCAGCTTATTGCCATGATGCAGCCGGGCAACATTCTCTGGGCACCGCGCGAATACGATCTGATGCGCCTGGCGGATAGCGGCGCAGAAGCGTCACTGCTGCAGCGCTATCTGCAGCGCGCGCCCGTGGCGGAAGGTTTTCTCTGGCGGCGCTGGTTGTATCAGCTGTGGGATTGCGTCGACACGTTGGTCAGCAGCGGACAGTTTGACCGTCCGCGCTTCGATCACGCCCGCGCGCAATTACTCCCCTGGCTGGGTTGAGGTGAGATCGTCACCGCGCAGCTTCTGCCAGGTTTGTCCCAGCGTTTCATAGATCGCACGCTCACTATGTGCCAGCCACAGCGGTGACGGAATAGCGCGTTCCCACCAGTTTAGCGGCGAGGTCACTGCCAACTGATTTGCCGGTGCGGCCAGCGGATTCATGCCGGCACTTTGAAAGAAATGCATGGCACGCGGCAGATGGTTGGCGGAAGTCACCAGTAAGAACGGGTGTTCACCAATCGTCTGTTTCACCGCGCGAGCTTCGCCAATCGTATCCTTGGGTTGATCCAACTGAATAATCGCTGCTGATGGCACGCCCAGACTTTCCGCCACTTCGGCCGCCACGCTGGCGCTGCTGCGTGGGTTTTCGCCGGCTGCTGCGCCCGTAAAGATCATTTTGGCCTGCGGATAGCGCCGCCACTGACGCACGCCTTCGGCCACACGCGGCAGACTGTTATTAATCAAGTTGGAACTCGGTGCCCAATTCGGATTGAAGGTATAGCCGCCGCCGAGCACCACGATATAATCGACCGGCTCGTTACCGTTCCAGGTGGGATAATGATTTTCCAGCGGTGACAGCAGGCGATCGGCAACCGGCTGCAGGCTCAAAATCAGCAGCAGCAGCCAGCTGCAAGAGATGAGGATTTTGCCGCTTTTTTGCCAGCGGCTGAACCAGAGCAGCAAAAGTCCTGCCGCCATCATTAATAACAGCAGCGGCAAGGGAAGCAACATCCCGCCAATGACTTTTTTAAATGCGAAAAACATCGAATATGGCCTCTTTTGTCCAAAAAAACAGCTGCCAGACGGTTACTGCGGCATGAAAGGTTCATTCTTGTTGAGCCTGTGACAAAATAGCACAAGTTGAATGCAGCAAAGCGGAGCCATCATCATGCAGGATCGTAACTTTGACGATCTGGCGGACAAATTCTCACAGAACATTTATGGCACGCGCAAAGGGCAAGTGCGCCAGGCGATTGTCTGGGACGAACTGGAAGCTCTGTTACCGACATTGCCTGCCGGATCCTTGAAGGTGCTGGATGCCGGCGGCGGCGTGGGACAAGTCTCAAGCGGCCTGGCGGCGCGCGGTCATCAGGTTGTGCTGTGCGATCTCTCTGCTGAGATGCTGAAGCTGGCGGAAGCCCATGCGCTTGCCGCGGGTGTGAGCCACAACATGCAATTCAAACAAATTAGCGCCCAGCAGGTGGGCGAACATTTGGATACGCAGGTTGATCTGGTATTGTTTCACGCGGTGTTGGAATGGGTCGCGCATCCGGAAGAGGTGCTGCAAGCGCTGTGGCACACGCTCAAGCCCGGCGGCGTGCTGTCGTTGATGTTTTACAACGCGCACGGCTTAACCTTCCGCACCCTGACGCTTGGCAACTTCGGCTATATGCGCGCCAATATGAGCAAACGTAAAAAGCGCACGCTGTCGCCCGATTTCCCGCGCGATCCGGATGATGTGACGCGTTGGCTGACAAACTGCGGATTTGAAATTGAACGGCGTGCGGGCATTCGCGTCTTCTGTGATTACATGAAGCCGCAACCCGGCGCAGGGAAGAGCGTTGAGGAAATCATTGAGATGGAACGGCGTTTCTGTCGCCAGGAGCCCTTTTTAAGCTTAGGGCGCTATATCCACGTGACCGCGCGCAAACCCAGCCAGAAGGATCAACTATGAGCGAATTTTCCCAGACGGTCCCCGAATTGGTGGCATGGGCGCGCAAGAACGATTTTTCGCTTGCGCTGCCGGTAGAACGTCTGGCCTTTTTGCTGGCCATCGCCACCTTAAACGGTGAGCGCATGGACGGCGAGATGAGTGAAGGCGAGCTGATTGACGCGTTTCGTCACGTTAGCAAAGCATTCGAACAAACCCACGAAACCGTGCAGGTCCGTGCCAATAACGCCATCAATGACATGGTGCGTCAGCGCTTGCTGAACCGCTTTACCAGCGAGCTGACGGAAGGGCACGCCATCTATCGCCTGACGCCACTCGCCATCGGCATTACCGACTATTACATCCGCCAGCGCGAGTTCTCCACGCTGCGCCTGTCGATGCAGCTGTCGATTGTGGCGCAGGAGTTGAAACGTGCCGCGGATGCCGCCGAAGAAGACGGTGATGAATTCCACTGGCATCGTAACGTGTTTGCGCCGCTGAAATATTCGGTGGCGGAAATCTTCGATAGCATCGACATGACGCAGCGTCTGATGGATGAGCAGCAGCAAGCGGTGAAAACCGATATTGCCGATCTGCTTAACAAAGACTGGCGCGCGGCGATCTCCAGCTGTGAAATGTTGCTGTCGGAAACGTCCGGTACGCTGCGTGAACTGCAGGATACGCTGGAGGCGGCCGGCGATAAGCTGCAGGCCAACCTGCTGCGCATCCAGGATGCGACGCTGAGCAGCCCGGATCTGGGCTTTGTCGATAAGCTGGTGTTTGACCTGCAAAACAAGCTCGATCGCATCATCAGCTGGGGCCAGCAGGCTATCGATCTGTGGATCGGCTACGACCGCCACGTACACAAGTTTATTCGTACCGCCATCGACATGGATAAGAACCGCGTGTTTGCGCAGCGTTTACGCCTGTCGGTGCAAAACTATTTCGATCAGCCGTGGGCGCTGACCTACGCCAATGCCGATCGTCTTTACGATATGCGCGATGAAGAGATGACGCTGCGTAATGACGAGGTGATGGGCGAGCTGCCGCCGGAAATGGAATACGAAGAGTTTAATGAGATTCGCGAGCAGCTGGCCGCGATGATCGAAGAGGCGCTGCAGATTTATAAGCAGGAGCAGAAGCCGCTCCATCTGGCCACGGTGATGCGCGACTATCTGTCGCAGTATCCGCGCGCGCGCCACTTTGATCTGGCGCGTATCGTCATCGATCAAGCGGTGCGACTCGGCGTGGCCGAAGCTGATTTAGCCGGTCTGCCTGCGCAATGGCAGGCCATTAATGATTACGGAGCCAAGGTGCAGGCACATGTCATCGACAAATATTGAACAAGTGATGCCAGTCAAACTGGCATTGGCTCTGGCAAACCCGATTTTCCCAGCGCTCGATAGCCAGTTACGCGCGGGTCGCCACATTGGCATTGAAGAGCTGGATAATCACGCCTTCCTGATGGATTACCAGGAATATCTCGAAGAGTTTTACGCGCGCTACAACGTTGAGCTGATCCGCGCGCCGGAAGGCTTCTTCTATCTGCGTCCGCGTTCAACCACTTTGATTCCGCGCTCGGTGTTGTCCGAGCTGGATATGATGGTGGGCAAAATTCTTTGCTATCTCTATCTCAGCCCGGAACGTCTGGCGAATGAGGGGATTTTTACCCAGCAAGAGCTGTACGACGAACTGCTGTCCCTGGCCGATGAGAGCAAACTGCTCAAGCTGGTCAATCAGCGTTCCACCGGTTCCGATCTTGATCGCGCCAAGCTGCAGGAAAAAATGCGCGCGTCGCTGAGTCGCCTGCGCCGTCTCGGCATGGTGTGGTTTATGGGCAACGACAGCAGCAAATTCCGCATCACCGAATCAGTGTTCCGCTTTGGCGCCGACGTGCGCAGCGGTGACGATGCGCGTGAAGCGCAGCTGCGCCTGATACGTGACGGTGAAGCGATGACGCTGGAAAGTGCGCCGGCTGCGACTGAGAACGATGAAGCAGATAACGATATTGACGCTGAGAGCGACGCGAGTGATAACGCGGAGGATGAACAAGCATGATTGAACGCGGTAAATTTCGTTCGCTAACGCTGATCAACTGGAACGGCTTCTTTGCCCGTACTTTTGATCTTGATGAACTGGTCACCACGCTTTCGGGCGGTAACGGTGCGGGTAAATCCACCACCATGGCCGCCTTCGTGACGGCGATGATCCCTGACTTAACCTTGCTGCACTTCCGTAACACCACCGAAGCCGGTGCAACTTCCGGTTCGCGTGATAAAGGTTTGCACGGCAAGCTACGCGCCGGCGTCTGTTATTCGGTGCTGGATGTGGTCAACTCACGCCATCAGCGCGTGATCGTTGGTGTACGTCTGCAGCAGGTGGCGGGACGCGATAAAAAGGTCGATATCAAACCATTCAGTATTCACGGCTTGCCGAGCGATTCACAGGCGACCGATATGCTGACCGAAATCCTTAATAACCGTCAGGCGCGCGTGTTGCCGCTGACGGAAGTGAAGGAGCGTGTGGAAGCGCAGGAAGGCGTGCAATTCAAACAGTACAACTCGGTCACCGATTACCATGCGGTGCTGTTCGAGCTCGGCGTGGTGCCGCGTCGTCTGCGTAACGCCAGCGATCGCAGTAAGTTTTATCGCCTGATTGAAGCTTCGCTGTACGGCGGTATCTCTAGCGCTATCACCCGTTCACTGCGCGATTACCTGCTGCCAGAAAACGGCGGTGTGCGTAAAGCCTTCCAGGATATGGAAGCCGCGCTGCGGGAAAACCGCATGACGCTGGAAGCGATTCGCGTCACCCAATCCGATCGCGACCTGTTTAAGCATCTGATCTCGGAAGCTACCAACTACGTTTCCGCTGACTACATGCGCCATGCCAACGAGCGTCGTATTCACCTCGACGGCGCGCTGCAGCTGCGTAATGAGCTGTTTACCAGCCGCAACCAACTGATTTCCGAACAGTATCGCCACATTGAAATGGCGCGCGAGTTGTCCGAGCACAGCGGTGCTGAGAGCGATCTGGAAAGCGATTATCAGGGCGCCAGCGACCATCTGAATCTGGTGCAAACCGCCATGCGCCAGCAGGAAAAAATCGAGCGTTACGATGCCGATCTGGAAGAACTGACCTATCGCCTCGAAGAGCAGAACGAAGTGGTTGCCGAAGCGCGCGAAGTGCAGGAAGAGAATGAAGCACGTGCCGAAGCAGCTGAGGTGGAAGTCGATGAGCTGAAAAGCCAACTCGCCGATTTCCAGCAGGCGCTCGACGTGCAACAGACGCGGGCAATCCAGTATCAGCAAGCCTTGCAGGCGTTGGAAAAGGCGCGTACGCAGTGTCAGCTGCCTGATTTAACTATCGATAACGCGGCCGAATGGCAGGAAACCTTCCAGGCGCGTGAAGAAGAAGCCACCGAGCGCCTGCTGCGTCTGGAACAGAAACTGAGCGTCGCCGAAGCGGCACACAGCCAGTTTGAGCAAGCGTTAGCGTTAGTTACCAGCATCGCCGGTGACGTCAGTCGTCAGGATGCGTGGCAAGTGGGGCGCGAATTACTGCGCGACGCTGGCAATCAGCGCCACCAGGCCGAACAGCTTTCTTCGCTGCGTCTGCGCCTCAATGAATTAGAAACCCGTCTGCGTGAGCAGCATGATGCTGAGCGTTTGCTGGCGGATTTCTGCAAACGTCAGGGCCAGCAATACGATGCGGATGCGCTGGACGGCTTGCAGCGTGAACTCGAAGCGCAGATTGAGCAACTGAATAGCAGCGTTGCCGATGCCGGTGAACGCCGCATGTTGATGCGTCAGGAGCTGGAGCAGCTGCGTGGACGCATCACTGCGCTGACCGCGCGTGCGCCACACTGGCTGGCGGCGCAGGAAATCCTGACGCAGCTGAGCGAGCAAACCGGTCAGGAGCTGACCAGCAGCCAGCAAATCACCGAATTTATGCAGCAACTGCTGGAGCGCGAGCGTGAAACCACGGTTGAGCGCGACGAGCTGGCCGCGCGTAAGCGCGAAGTTGAACAGCAGATTGAACGTCTGAGCCAACCGGGCGGCGCAGAAGATGCGCGCCTGACGCAGCTGGCGGAACGTTTTGGCGGCGTGCTGCTGTCGGAAATTTATGATGACGTTACGCTGGATGACGCACCGTACTTCTCGGCGCTATACGGTCCATCGCGCCACGCCATCGTGGTGCCAGATCTGTCGCTGGTGCGCGACCTGCTCGACGGTTTAGACGAGTGCCCGGAAGATCTCTATCTGATTGAAGGCGATCCGCAAGCCTTTGACGACAGCGTATTTAGCGTCGAAGAGCTGGAAAAAGCGGTGGTGGTGAAAGTGGCTGAGCGTCAGTGGCGCTACTCCCGCTTCCCGAAAGTGCCGCTATTTGGTCGCGCGGCGCGTGAAAACCAGCTTGAGTTGCTGAACAACGAACGTGAACAGCTGGCTGAGCGTTATGCCACGTTGTCGTTTGATGTACAGAAAACCCAGCGTCTGCATCAATCCTTCAGCCGCTTCATCGGTAGCCATTTAGCGGTGGCGTTTGATGAAGATCCGGAAGCGCAGATTCGTCAGCTTAACAGCCGTCGTGGCGAGCTGGAGCGGGCGCTGGCGCAGCATGAAAATGACAATCAGCAGCAGCGCGCGCAGTTTGAGCAGGCAAAAGAGGGCGTCAGCCAGCTGAACCGCCTGTTGCCGCGCGTAAATCTGCTGCTCGACGACACGCTTGGCGATCGCTGTGAAGAGATCCGCGAGCGCGTCGAAGAAGCACAGGAAGCCGCGCGCTTCCTGCATCAGCACGGCAGCAAACTCAGCAAGCTGGAGCCGCTGATTGCGGTACTGCAAAGCGATCCGCAACAGCACGAACAGCTGCAGCGCGACTATCAGCAGGCACAGCAGCAGCAGCGTGATGCGCGTCAGCAAGCCTTTGCGCTGACCGAAGTGGTGCAGCGCCGCGCGCACTTCAGCTATGAAAGTTCGGCTGGCATGCTAGGTGGCAACAGCGATCTCAACGAACAGTTGCGTCAGCGTCTGGAGCAGGCGGAAGGCGAGCGCAGCCGCGCACGCGAACGTCTGCGTGGACATCAGGCCCAGCTGACGCAGTATTCGCAGGTGCTGGCATCGCTAAAAAGTTCATACGATGCCAAACGCGACATGCTGAAAGAGTTGCAACAAGAGATGCAGGATATCGGCGTGCATGCCGATGCCAGTGCAGAAGAGCGCGCGCGCATTCGTCGTGATGAGCTGTATAGCGCGCTAAGCCACAACCGTGCGCGTCGCAACCAGCTGGAAAAACAGATCACCTTCTGTGAAGCCGAAATGGACAGCCTGCAGAAAAAACTGCGCAAGCTGGAACGCGATTATCATCAGATTCGTGAGCAGGTGGTCAGCGCGAAAGCGGGCTGGTGCACGGTGTTGCGTCTGGTGAAAGAGAATGGCGTTGAGCGTCGTCTGCATCGTCGCGAGCTGGCCTATCTCAGCGGCGATGAGCTGCGTTCGATGTCGGATAAGGCGCTGGGTGCGCTGCGTCTGGCGGTGGCGGATAACGAACATCTGCGCGATGTGCTGCGTATGTCTGAAGATCCGAAACGTCCGGAACGTAAGATTCAGTTCTTTATCGCGGTGTATCAGCACCTGCGCGAACGTATTCGCCAGGACATCATTCGTACCGACGATCCGGTTGAAGCCATCGAGCAGATGGAGATTGAGCTGAATCGTCTGACCGAAGAGCTGACGGCGCGTGAACAGACGCTGGCAATCAGCTCACGCAGTGCGGCGAACATCATTCGTAAAACCATCCAGCGCGAGCAAAACCGTATTCGCCAGCTGAACCAGGGGTTGCAGGCGGTAAGCTTTGGTCAGGTGCGCAGCGTGCGTCTTAACGTGAACGTGCGTGAAGCGCACTCAACGCTGCTGGATACGCTGTCGGAAGAGCATGAACAGCATCAGGATCTTTTTACCAGCAACCGCTTAACCTTCTCGGAAGCGCTGGCGAAACTCTATCAGCGCCTAAATCCGCAGATCGACATGGGCCAGCGCACGCCGCAAACCATCGGTGAAGAGCTGCTCGACTACCGCAACTATCTTGAGATGGAAGTGGAAGTGAACCGTGGTACTGACGGCTGGCTGCGTGCAGAAAGTGGCGCGCTCTCTACCGGTGAAGCGATCGGTACCGGGATGTCGATTCTGGTGATGGTGGTACAGAGCTGGGAAGAGGAATCACGTCGTCTGCGTGGCAAAGATATTTCGCCGTGTCGTCTGCTGTTCCTCGATGAAGCGGCACGTCTTGATGCGCGTTCGATCGCCACACTGTTTGAGCTGTGCGAACGTCTGGAGATGCAACTGATCATCGCGGCGCCAGAGAACATCAGCCCAGAAAAAGGCACCACCTACAAACTGGTGCGTAAAATGTTCAATAACACCGAACATGTGCATGTGGTTGGGCTGCGCGGCTTCTCGGCAGATCCTGCACCGAGCAAGGATCAAAGTCCTAAGGTCGGTCTTGAATATGAGAATTCATAGCGCTTAATCTGGTTAAAAAACAGCACTACGTTTAATCTGTATGCGGCATCTGCACTGAGAGGCAGATGCCGTTTTTTATTCGTATACTCAACATTATGAGTATGGCTGTACATGGCGATCACAGGGCGCTATGTCATTGGTGAGAAGGGGGCAGGGATGTTGCTAAACAATAAGAGCAAAATGAGTCGTGCTGCAGTAGCACTCGGTTTGTCACTGGTACTATCGCCGCTGGCTGTGAGCCATGCGGCCATCACCTCCACGCTACCCAATTCAACGCACCACAGTTCGATGTCGGTTGCTGCCAGCCAGCAGCAGATTCAGCAGGCGTTCAGCGCCACTGAACAACCTTTCTATTTGCCCGGTTTAGCCGTTATTTATGCGTCGCGCGATATGGCTCCGCTATGGCAAGACCCGCAAGCGGTGCAGGCTTTCCAGCAGCAATTGGCGGAAGTGGCGCTCTCTGGCGTGCAGCCGCAATTCACCCGCTGGGTTGAGCGTCTGACCAATCCGAACATCAAAGGCCTGGCGCGCGACATCGTGCTCAGTGATGCGATGCTTGGCTATCTGCAGTTTGTTGCCAATGTGCCGACGCAGGGCGAAACCTGGCTTTACAGCAATGTGCCTTACAAGCTGACCATGCCATCTCTGGCGGCCATCAATCAATGGCAAAATGCGGTGAACGGCGGCGGCAGCCGGACTTTTGTGGTCTCATTGCAACCGCAGCATCCGCAATATGCGCCAATGCATAATGCGCTGAAAACGCTACTCACCGACGATCGCCCGTGGCCACAGCTGCGTGATACCGTTACGCTACGCCCAGGGCAAATCAGTAATGATGTGCCTGCGCTGCGTGAGATTCTGCAACGCACCGGCATGTTGACCGCCAGCCATAGTACTACGCCAACGCCGGCGGAAGATGCGGTGCCAACCGCGCCGGTTCCGGTGAGCCAAAGCAATCAGCCGGTGAGCCCATCTGCGGCAAACTTTGATGATATTGATGCGGCTCCGGCTCTCGCGGCGACGTCTGAAGTGGCCAATAATGTGGCTGCTAATCCAACGGCAACCGGACCCAACGTCTATGACGCTGCGCTGGTGGAGGGCGTTAAACGCTTCCAGCACTGGCAGGGATTGGCCGATGACGGCGCGATTGGTCCACGTACCCGTGAATGGCTGAATGTGCCGCCGCAGATGCGTGCTTCGCTGCTGGCGCTCAACATACAGCGCCTGCGTCTGCTACCGGATGATATGCATAACGGCATCATGGTGAACATTCCCAACTATTCGCTGACCTACTACAACAACGGCGCCACCATTTTGTCATCACGCGTGATTGTGGGTCGTCCTGACCGCAAAACGCCGCTGATGCGTAGCGCGCTGAATAATGTGGTGCTCAATCCACCGTGGAACGTGCCAACCACGCTGGTGCGCCAGGATATTGTGCCGAAGGTGAAACAGGATCCGACTTATCTGTATAAGCACGGTTATACGCTGTTGTCGGGCTGGAGTGCGGATGCGGAAGTGATCGATCCTTCGATGATTGACTGGCGTATGGTGTCGGCCGCGAGCTTCCCGTATCGCATTCGACAGGCGCCGGGCGCAACCAACTCACTGGGTCGCTACAAATTCAACATGCCGAGTTCGGATGCGATTTATCTGCACGATACGCCAAACCATAACCTGTTCCAGCGCGATATTCGTGCGCTCAGTTCGGGCTGTGTGCGCGTGAATAAAGCCTCAGAACTGGCCGATCTGCTGTTGCAGGATGTGGGCTGGAACGACGGTCGTATCTCAGACACCTTGAAAGAGGGAAATACCCGTTACGTGCCGATTCGCCATCGTATTCCTGTGAACCTTTACTATTTAACCGCATGGGTCGCAGATGACGGCCAGCCGCAATATCGTACAGATATTTACAATTATGATAATCCCGCCCGTTCCGGTAGTCAGGTACTGCATAAAGCCGGTCAGTTGTTACTCTAGTAATTGATTTGGCTGTTTTCTCTTCACATGAATTTAACCAAGACCAGTCTCGAAAATTTGATTTTGAGCTGGTTTTGGTCTTCTGCAACATATTCTGGGTTGACTGAGTCTTAGGCGGACGTTAATGTTCGGCCTTGTGTACTTTTCGCACATATTTTATCCGCTTTAGATTAGGTAACCTCGCTTCATGGCTAATATTGATTCTCAACGTCGTCGATTACTCTTGATTGGAGGCGCAGCAGCAGGATTATCACTGCTTCCTGGCTCCGCTCTGGCTTCGCTTTCCACCGCCCGCCCACGAGTATTGACGCTTAGTAACCTTCACACCGGTGAAACCCTTAAAACAGAGTTTTTTAACGGTAAGCGTTATGACAAGGATGAGTTAGCCCGCTTAAATCACTTCTTCCGTGATTACCGCGCCAATCAGGTGAAGACCATCGATCCCCATCTTTTTGACCAGCTTTACCGCCTGCAAACATTGCTGGATACGCGCAAGCCGGT
The DNA here is from genome assembly GCF_019795975.1 of Pantoea sp. DY-17. NCBI lineage: Bacteria > Pseudomonadati > Pseudomonadota > Gammaproteobacteria > Enterobacterales > Erwiniaceae > Pantoea > Pantoea sp. DY-17. Next base: position 578,657 of record NZ_JAIMIG010000001.1, read on the forward strand.
GCAGTTGATCTCGGGTTACCGCACCTTAGCCACCAACACCATGCTGCGTGAATCGGGCCCGGGCGTGGCGAAAAAAAGCTATCACACTAAAGGACAAGCGATGGATTTCCACATTGAGGGAATTTCGTTGAGCAATGTTCGCAAAGCGGCGTTATCTATGCGCGCCGGTGGTGTAGGATATTACCCGCGCAGCAACTTCGTACACATAGATACCGGGCCCGCAAGGCACTGGTCCTGATACCGGCAGCGCTGCGTGTGTCGGTCATGGAGCGCTATGAACTACCAAATTATTCCGGTTACGGCTTTTTCCCAAAACTGTTCAGTTATATGGGATGACGAAACCCAACAAGCCGCACTGGTCGATCCCGGCGGCGATGCGGAAACCATCAAAGCCGTGCTGGCAGAACGTGGTTTAACGCCATCGCAGATCCTGCTCACGCATGGACATCTTGATCACGTTGGTGCCGCTGCCGAGCTAGCGGCACATTATCAGGTGCCCATTGTCGGTCCGCATCCGCTCGATGCTTTCTGGTTAGATAATCTGCCCACACAAAGCCGCATGTTCGGTTTGCCCGAGTGCGCGCCGCTCACGCCCGATCGCTGGCTGGAAGAGGGTGAAACTGTGCAGGTTGGCAATGTCACGCTGGAAGTGCTGCTTTGTCCGGGCCATACGCCGGGACATATCGTGTTCTTTGATCGGGCTGGGCGTCTTCTGATTTCGGGAGATGTGATTTTCAACGGTGGCGTTGGACGCACCGATTTCCCGCAGGGCAGCCACAGCGACCTGATCGATGCGATTAGAACCAAGCTGTTGCCGCTAGGCGATGATGTGACTTTCGTGCCGGGGCACGGGCCTATCTCGACGCTAGGCCACGAACGCATCAGCAATCCGTTCCTGCAAGAATAAAAAAATGGGCCCTCTTGGCCCATTTGTCGTTATTTGCCGCCTGATTTATAAAACTGCGACAATCGCCTCACACAGCGCCGACATATTATCTGGCGTCATGCCTGCCACATTAACGCGACCCGAGTTCACCGCATACACGCCAAACTCTTCCCGCAGACGCACTACCTGATCTTTGGTCAGGCCGCTGAATGAGAACATGCCGTTCTGCTTGATGATGAAGCTAAAGTCTTGATTAGCGCCTTTCTCCGCCAATGTGTTCACAAACAGCTGACGCATGCGCTGGATGCGCTGACGCATATCGGCCAGCTCCTGAATCCAGATGGTGCGCAGCGCGTCATTGCTGAGGATGGTGGCGACGACCGCCGCGCCGTGTGACGGCGGGTTAGAGTAATTGGCGCGAATGGTGTATTTCACCTGACTAAACGCAGTTTTGGCCACGTCGCTGCTCGCTGCAACCAGCGTTAATGCACCTACACGCTCATTATACAAACCGAAGTTCTTCGAGTAAGAGCTGGCAACAATCAGTTCCTGATGTGAAGCGGCAAAAATACGCAGCCCTTGCGCATCTTCATCCAGACCGCGAGCAAAGCCCTGATAGGCGAAATCAAACAGCGGCAACCATCCTTTCTCTAGCGACAGTTGCGCCAGCTGTTGCCATTGCTCTGCAGACGGATCAACGCCGGTTGGGTTGTGGCAGCAGCCGTGGAACAGCACTACATCGCCTGCTTTGGCTTCCTGCAGCGATGCCACCATGGCGTCGAAATCCAGGCTGTGGCTTGCGGCATCGTAATAATCGTAATCACACACTTCAAGGCCAGCAGCGTTGAACACATTGTTATGGTTCGGCCAGCTTGGGTTGCTCACCCAAACGCGCTTAACGCTGGTCTGGTTTGCCAGAAAATCTGCCGCTACGCGCAGGGCGCCGGTGCCGCCTGGCGTTTGTGCGGTGCATGCGCGACCCGCAGAAATCAGCGCGCTCTCTTTGCCGAACAGCAACTCCTGCGTGCATCGTGCGAAATCCGCCAGACCATCAATGCTCAGGTAGTTCTTGGTGGTTTCATTTTCCAGCAAATACTGCTCAGCTTTTTTAACACTGGTGAGGACCGGCGTTTTACCGGTTTCATCTTTATAAACACCAATGCCAAGATTGATTTTATTCGGCCGGTCATCGGCACGAAAAAGGTCAGCCAGTCCCAGAATAGGATCGGCGGGTGCGGCAGAGATCGATTCAAACATGAGTCAGTTCCGTTTAGGTGAACTTTAGCGAAATGAGCTATCAGGTTAACGTCAGTCGGCACGCTTGCCAACCGCTGATATAAAAAAGAAATATGTCGGTGAGATAAAGTAGAAAAGCTAATTGCGAAGCCGATCACTGAAATGCAAAACGGAGCCCGAGGGCTCCGTTTTTAGGTATTACGCAAATCTAATCGGGTGATTAGAACTGGTATACCAGACCAACAGCTACTACGTCGTCGGTAGCCAGACCCAGTGGGTTGTCATCGTTCAACTGGTTGATTTTGTAATCAACATAGGTAGCCATGTTTTTGTTGAAGTAGTAGGTTGCGCCCACATCGATGTATTTAACCAGGTCAGCATCGCCAACGCCTTCGATGTCTTTGCCTTTAGACTGAACGTAGGCGATGGACGGACGCAGACCGAAGTCGAACTGGTACTGCGCAACAATTTCGAAGTTCTGAGCTTTGTTAGCAAAGCCAGTAATGGCAGCGTCAGTGTAAGTGTTACCGTTCTGAGCAACGAATGTGCCAGAACTTGAGGCTGAAATTGGAGTAGAGTTACGGGTTTCACCATACATTGCTGCGAGGTAGATGTTGTTCGCATCATACTTCAGCGCAGCTGCCCAATTTTCAGCACGCTTACCAGCGCCTTCACCAGTTACATCAGTAACAGTAGCTCCGCCTGTTGTGCTGTTGGTGTAAGTAGTCTGAGCACCAGCAGACTGCGCATTAGTACGGTCGCTGCTGCTATATGCTGCTGCTACACCCAGACCAATTGGTGAGGTGTAAGAGGTAGAGATACCGTAACCGTCTCCGTTGGCACGACGAGTATCAGAGCGATCATTTTTGCCTTGGTACTGTACTGCGAAGTTCCAGCCGTCAACCAGACCGAAGAAGTTGGTGTTACGGTAGGTCAGCAAACCGGTGCTACGACCGTTCATGAAGTTGTCTGAGTAACCTGAGTCACCACCGAATTCTGGCAGAACGTCAGTCCAGCCGATTGCGTCATATACAACGCCGTAGTTACGACCGTAGTCGATTGAACCCGCATCGCCAAATTTCAGACCTGCGAAGCCCAGACGGGTTTTGTTGCCGTCTTGTGCATCAGAACCTTCAGAGTTGTTAGCCTGAACGTTGTATTCCCACTGGCCGTAACCGGTCAGTTGGTCATTAATCTGGGTTTCACCCTTGAAGCCGAAGCGAACATAAGTCTGGTCGCCGTCGCTGCCAGCGTCATCCGAGAAATAGTGCAGACCAACAGCTTTACCGTACAGGTCCAGCTTGTTGCCGTCTTTATTATAGATTTCTGCTGCGTTTGCTGCGCCGGCAGCTAACAGAGCAGGGATAACCACTGCAAGAATGTTGCGCTTCATCATTTTTTATTACCCTCATTGGAGTTATTTGGACATCTGCCACTGCTGCCAAGAAATCTTTACAGAACCTTGAAAGAAGTTTGATGTCTCCTGTGTCTGCACGCATCTTTCCATCACAGGGTTGCTAATTCTAGCCCGAAGATGATTCAAATCTCGCAATTAAGTATCAAAAGGAAAAATTGTATGACAATTTGTAAAAATTCGGGAACTTTGTGAGAGAACTCTAAATTTACAAAAATAAAAAAAGGCCGGCTAGGCCGACCTCTTTATATATATGAATTACTTATAATTAATCGCTAAATTTAGAAATTCGCGTTGCGAGGGGTACGTGGGAAGGGGATAACATCCCTTACATTTTGTACGCCGGTGACATAGGCGATTAATCGTTCGAAACCTAATCCAAAGCCGGCATGTGGCACGGTGCCGTAACGGCGCAGGTCACGATACCACCAATAATCTTCTTTATTGAGTCCCATTTCTGCCAGACGTGCATCCAGCACATCCAGACGCTCTTCACGCTGTGAACCCCCGATGATTTCGCCGATGCCCGGCGCGAGAACATCCATCGCCGCTACGGTTTTGCCATCTTCGTTCATGCGCATATAGAAGGCTTTAATGTCTTTCGGGTAGTTTTTCACTACCACCGGCGCCTTGAAGTGCTGCTCGGCGAGATAACGCTCGTGTTCGGATGAGAGATCCACGCCCCAGGAGACCGGGTTCTCGAAGCTCTGGCCGCTTTTCAGCAGGATTTCAACCGCATCGGTGTAATCCACCTGAGCAAAGTCGGTCTGTACGAAGCGCTCCAGACGCGCAACCGCATCCTTGTCTACACGCTCAGCAAAGAACGCCATGTCGTCGGCGCGCTCGTTCAGCACAGCCTGGAACACATATTTCAGCATGGATTCTGCCAATGCGGCCGCATCATCCAGCGTCGCGAACGCCACTTCCGGCTCCAGCATCCAGAATTCCGCCAGGTGACGGCTGGTGTTGGAGTTTTCGGCGCGGAAAGTGGGACCAAAGGTATACACCTTAGACAGCGCACAGGCGTAAGTTTCGGCGTTGAGCTGGCCCGATACGGTCAGGAAGGCTTCTTTACCGAAGAAGTCTTTATCGAAATCGATTTTGCCCTGCGGATCGCGCGGCAGGTTTTCCAGGTCCAGCGTCGAAACGCGGAACATCTCGCCGGCACCTTCGGTATCCGAAGCGGTGATCAGCGGAGTAGAAACCCAGAAATAACCGTTTTCGTGGAAGAAACGATGCAGCGCTTGCGCCAGCGTATGACGCACACGCGCCACGGCGCCGACCAGGTTGGTACGCGGACGCAAGTGCGCCACTTCTCGCAAATATTCGATGCTGTGACGTTTCGCCGCCATCGGATAGGTATCCGGATCGTCAACCCAGCCGGTAACTTCAACGTTAGTCGCCTGCAGCTCGAAAGCCTGGCCTTCGCCCGGCGATTCGACCACTTTACCGGTAATGATTACCGAGCAGCCGGTGGTCAGACGCAGCACTTCATCCTGATAATTATTCAGAGAATTATTGACGACGGCCTGAACGGGATTAAAGCAGGAACCGTCGTAAACGGCGATAAAGGAAAGACCAGCTTTGGAATCTCTTCGGGTACGCACCCAACCACGTACGGTGACTTCACTGTCAACCGCGACACGGCCGTGCAGTACATCCGCTACAGGCACAACGCTCATAAAGTTCTCTCTATATATAAAAGAAGGTGGATAAAAGCCCTTTTTCAGGGTTTTGCTATGTTACTTGCGAGCCCACAGGAAACAAGCAAAATTGCCGGGTAAACAGGAGATTTGTTGCGTGAGAGCAGGGCGCAAGCGCCCTGATATAAGAATCAGCTGGCTCTTTTGACCAGCGGCAGATCGAAGGCTTTGCGCAAGGCGCGCACGAAGGCTTTATCCTGGCAAATGGTTTTGCCGGGGCTGTCGGAGAGTTTTGCCACCGGTTTGCCATTGCAGCTCACCAGTTTGATCACGATATTCAGCGGCGTAACGCCCGGAATATCGCAGGACAAGCGTGTTCCGATACCGAACACCACGTTGGCACGTTGGCCGAAGTGACGATAGAGCGCCAGCGCTTTGTCCAGATTGAGGTTATCCGAGAACACCAGCGTTTTGCTTTTGGGATCGATATCCAGCCGCTGATAGTGCGCAATGGCTTTTTCACCCCATTCCAGCGGATCGCCGGAGTCATGGCGCAGGCCTTGATAACGATGCGCAAAGCCCGGGCCAAAATCACGCAGGAAAGCATCCATGGTAATGCAGTCGGTTAAAGCAATACCTAACTGATCGTTATACTCATCCAGCCAGGATTGCAGCGCCGCACGTTGGCTGTTCGCCAATACCGGGCTGATTTGCTGGTGCGCCTGGAACCATTCATGCGCTTGTGTACCCACCGGATTAAGCTGCAGGCGACGCGCCAAATCGTAGTTGCTGGTGCCCACCAGCCACGGAAACTCCGCTTTAAGCGTAGCGACAATCGCTTCCTGTACCGCTTTGGAGTAACGGCGACGGGTGCCGAAATCCATTAGCTGGAAGCGCGACATATCCCAATCGCCGACCTGCTGACGGAAATTCGTAAGCTTATGCTGCAAGTGCACAACCGCCTGATCCACACCCATCTGCGGCGTGCGATGGCGATGCACCACTTCACTGATCAGCGCCAGCAACGGCACTTCCCACAAAATCACTTCACGCCACGGCCCGCTGATCTGAATGGTCAGATGGCCGTTGTTGTTACGTACGTTGACTTGTGAGGGATCGAGGCGGAACTGGCGCAGCCAGTCAAGGTAATCGCGTTGGAAGAAAGGCAGCCCGCTGAGGTAGTGATACTCATCGTCGCTCAGGGCGAGCGTTTGCAGGGTTTCAATTTGTGCGCGGATCTCGTCCGCATAAATACCGAGCAGTTCGTCGCCACGGCAGCGAAATTCCGCCGTAACCGGGACATCATAATAGCGATGATAGACGGCCTGCTGCATGTGAAGCTTATACGCATCGGTATCAAGCAGCGTGGTCAAAATCGGGGAAGCATGTCCAGTCATGGTGCGTTTCAGCATCCTCTTCCGCGGAGCAGAGCCCGGTGTTCAACAAAGTCATAAAGACGCAGGAGTATAAAACAGTAATGACCGCGATCACACCATAATTGCGGGTGGCAGGTCGAGGGTCATTTGTGCCATTGTTAATGAATTGTAGCCTTTTCAACGAACGCACGCATTGACCGTGGCAACCGAGGCACAACCCGCTTAGACTTTGACGGGTCAACATATTAACGAATAACGATGCGAGAAGGACTTATGACGCAACAGCCGCAAATTAAATATCGCCACGATTACCGTGCGCCGGATTACACCATCACCGATATCGACCTGACTTTTGATCTTGATGCAGCTTCGACGCGCGTCACGGCGGTCAGTCAGGTGAAGCGTATTGGCGCTGCCGATGCGGAACTGCGTTTAGATGGCGAAGATCTCACGCTGGTATCGCTGGCGGTGGATGGCAATCCGTGGTCGCATTACCGCGAAGAAGAGGGCGCGTTGTTCATTAGCCAGTTACCGGACAACTTCACTCTGACCATCATTAATGACATTCATCCGGATAAAAACACCGCGCTGGAAGGGTTATACCAATCCGGCGATGCGCTTTGTACCCAATGTGAAGCCGAAGGTTTCCGCCATATTACGTGGTATCTCGATCGCCCAGACGTGCTGGCGCGCTTCACCACCACCATTATTGCCGATGCCGCGCGTTATCCTTATTTACTCTCCAACGGCAACAAGCTGGAGAGCGGTCGCCATGAAGATGGCCGCCATTGGGTGAAGTGGCAAGATCCGTTCCCGAAACCGTGCTACCTGTTTGCGCTGGTGGCGGGTGATTTCGACGTATTACGTGATAGCTTTACCACGCGTTCAGGCCGCAATGTGGCGCTGGAGATCTTTGTCGATCGCGGCAACCTTGATCGTGCTGATTGGGCGATGACCTCGCTGAAAGCCAGCATGAAGTGGGATGAAGAGCGCTTTAACCTTGAGTACGACCTCGACATCTTTATGATCGTCGCGGTGGATTTCTTCAATATGGGCGCGATGGAGAACAAAGGCCTCAACGTCTTCAACTCCAAATATGTGCTGGCGAAAGTCGAAACCGCCACCGACAAAGATTATCTCGGCATTGAAGCGGTGATCGGTCACGAATATTTCCACAACTGGACCGGCAACCGCGTGACCTGCCGCGACTGGTTCCAGCTCAGCCTGAAAGAGGGGCTGACAGTGTTCCGCGATCAGGAGTTCAGCTCCGATCTCGGTTCGCGCGCGGTGAACCGTATCGATAACGTACGCGTGATGCGCGGTGCGCAGTTCGCGGAAGACGCCAGCCCAATGGCGCACCCGATCCGTCCGGATCAGGTGATCGAAATGAACAACTTCTACACCTTAACGGTGTATGAGAAAGGGTCAGAAGTGATCCGCATGATGCACACTTTGCTGGGCGAAGAGAATTTCCAGAAAGGCATGCAACTCTATTTCGAGCGTCACGATGGCAGCGCCGCCACCTGCGATGATTTCGTGCAAGCGATGGAAGATGCATCGAACGTCGATCTGTCGCAGTTCCGCCGCTGGTACAGCCAGGCGGGCACGCCAGTCCTGACGGTGCGCGATGACTACAATCCAGAGCTGGAACAGTACACGCTGCACGTCACCCAGCGCACGCCGGCCACCGCCGAGCAGAAAGAGAAGCTGCCGCTGCACATTCCGCTGGATATCGAACTGTACGATAACGAAGGCAAGGTGATCCCGCTGCAGCATAACGGTCATCCGGTGCATCACGTGCTGAACGTCACCGAAGAGTTCCAGACCTTTATTTTCGATAACGTTTACTTCCAGCCGGTGCCATCGCTGCTGCGTGAATTCTCTGCGCCCGTGAAGCTCGACTACAAATGGAGCGATGCGCAACTCACCTTCCTGATGCGCCACGCGCGTAATGACTTTGCGCGCTGGGATGCGGCGCAAAGCCTGCTGGCAACCTACATTCGCCTCAACGTCGCACGTCATCAGCAGGGCCAGCCGCTATCGCTGCCGCTGCATGTGGCTGATGCGTTCCGCGCGGTGCTGCTGGAAGAGCAGGGCGATCCGGCGCTGAAAGCGTTGATTCTCTCGCTGCCGTCTGAGAATGAAATCGCCGAACTGTTTGATGTCATCGATCCGCTGGCGATCTCAGCGGTGCGCGATGCGCTGGTGCGTACGCTGGCTAAAGAGCTGAGTGACGAATTCTTTGCGCTCTATCTGGCCAACCAAAGCAGCGAATACAAAATTGAGCACGCGGAGATTGGCAAGCGCACGCTGAAAAATGTCTGCCTCGGTTACCTGGCCTTCGCCGATGCGGCACAGGCGGACAAGCTGGTGCAGGCGCAATATCAGCAGGCAAACAACATGACCGATGCGTTAGCGGCGCTGTCTGCCGCGGTGGCGGCGAACCTGCCATGTCGCGATACGCTGCTGGCGGCCTACGATGAGCGCTGGCATCAGGATGGTCTGGTGATGGATAAATGGTTTGTGCTGCAAGCCACCAGCCCAGCGGCGGACGTGCTGAGTAATGTGCGTGAGCTGCTGAATCACCGTTCGTTCACCATGGGCAACCCGAACCGTATCCGTTCACTGATTGGTGCGTTCGCGTCTGGTAATCCCGCAGCGTTCCACGCTAAAGATGGCAGCGGTTATCAGTTCCTGGTGGAGATGTTGACCGATCTCAACACGCGCAACCCGCAAGTGGCTGCACGCATGATTGAGCCGCTGATTCGCCTGAAACGCTACGATGCCGATCGTCAGGCGCTGATGCGTAAAGCGCTGGAAACGTTGCAAGGGCTGGATAAGCTTTCTGGCGATCTGTACGAGAAGATCACCAAGGCGTTGAACGCGTAAGAAAACCATGCGCAATTAATTGCGCCGCTACGAATAAATGCACACATCCGTAGCGGCGCGATTTATCGCGCGTCTTTAATTAACTCTGCTGCGCAAACTTCAACGGCTGTTCTGACGAGCCGCGCTTCATCACCCGATCCAGCACTTCCGCTTCCAGCTCTGCCAAACGTGCCGATCCGCGACGACGTGGGCGCGGCAGATCGACGATCAAATCCAGGCCAATCTGGCCTTCCTCAATCAACAATACGCGATCGGCAATAGCCACCGCTTCGCTGACATCGTGCGTCACCAGTAGCACGGTGAAGTTATGCTGCTGCCACAACGACTCAATCAATCCCTGCATTTCGATACGCGTCAACGCATCCAGCGCACCGAGCGGCTCGTCGAGCAGCAGCAAACCTGGGCGGTGAATCAGCGCACGCGCCAGCGCCACACGCTGTTTCTGCCCGCCAGACAACGCGGCAGGCCACTCGTTGGCGCGATCCGCCAATCCCACCGCTTCGAGTGCTTCCAGCGCGGCGGTGCGCCATTCGCGGCCTTTCAGTCCCAGCCCAACGTTATCAATCACCTTTTTCCACGGCAGTAAGCGTGAATCCTGGAACATCAAACGCGTATCTTCGCGTGCCTCAGATAACGGCGCATTGCCCGCCAGCAACGCCCCGCGCGTGGTGGATTCCAGACCCGCCAGCAGACGCAGCAAGGTACTTTTCCCGCAGCCGCTACGGCCGACCACGGCGACGAACTGCCCGGAGGGGATGTGCAGGTCGATATTATTCAGGATGGTACGATCGCCATATTGCTTGCTGACGCCATTCACGCCAACCGGTGTACCGCGATTTAAGCGCGCCGGATTTAGGGTTGCGTTGCTCATGCGTTCTCCTTCACTTGGTAAGCCGGATGCCAGCGCAGCCAGACGCGCTCCAGCAGTTGTGCCGCGACGTCGGCGAGTTTGCCGAGCAGGGCATAGAGAATGATGGCCACCACCACCACGTCGGTTTGCAGGAATTCACGGGCGTTCATCGCCAGATAACCAATGCCAGAGTTAGCGGAAATGGTTTCGGCGACAATCAGCGTCAGCCACATCAGGCCAAGGGCAAAACGTACGCCAACCATAATTGAAGGCAGCGCACCCGGCAGAATCACCTGAATGAACAGGCTCCAGCCAGACAAGCCGTAGCTGCGCGCCATCTCGACCAAACCCCGATCAATATTACGAATGCCGTGATAAGTATTCAGGTAAATCGGGAACAGCGTGCCCAGCGCCACGAGGAAAATCTTGGCGGATTCGTCGATGCCGAACCATAAAATCACCAGCGGAATCAGCGCCAGATGCGGCACGTTACGCAGCATCTGCACCGAGGTATCCAGCAAGCGTTCGCCGACGCGCGAGGTGCCGGTAATCAAACCCAGAATCAAACCAATCGAGCCACCAATAGAGAAACCGATGGCAGCACGCCAGCTGCTGATCGCCAGGTTTTGCCACAGTTCTCCGCTCACCGTCAGCTTCCAGAAGGTGATGAGGATGTTTTCCGGCGACGGCAAAATGCGCGTCGACAGCCAACCCACTTGCGATGCCAGTTGCCACAGCGCAATCAGCACCACCGGTAAAACCCAGGGCAGTACAGCATTCGTTAGCTGTTTTTTAACGTTCGCCATCATCTGCTCCTTTAGCTCTGCGACACTTTTTGCGGTGTGAAATCGTTGGCCACCGCTTCACCGTGCGCTTGCACCACGCGCGGCTTCGGCACTTCCGGAATCGCCAAATCGAGGTGCGGGAACAGCAACTCACCTACGCGATAAGCCTCTTCAAGATGCGGATAGCCGGAGAGAATAAAGGTCTCGATGCCGAGATCCTGATACTCCTGCATGCGCGCCGCCACGGTTGGGCCATCGCCCACTAACGCGGTACCTGCGCCGCCGCGCACCAGGCCGACACCGGCCCACAGATTCGGGCTGATCTCCAGCTTGTCGCGACGTCCACCGTGCAGTGCGGCCATGCGCTGCTGGCCTACCGAATCGGTGCGCGCAAACGCGGCCTGCGCTTTGGCAATGGTGGCATCGTCGAGATGGGCAATCAGGCGATCTGCCGCTTGCCACGCTTCTTCATTGGTTTCGCGCACAATCACGTGCAGACGAATCCCGAAGCGCACGGTGCGGCCTTGTGCCGCCGCTTTGGCGCGCACTTGCTCAATCTTCTCTTTAACTAACGCCGGCGGTTCGCCCCAGGTGAGATAGACATCGACCTGTTCAGCGGCCAAATCCTGCGCGGCATCTGATGATCCGCCAAACCACAGCGGCGGACGCGGTTCCTGCACCGCTTTAAACATCAGACGCGCACCGCGCACCTTCACATGCTTGCCTTCGTAATCGACGGTTTCGCCTTCGCTCACCCGCCGCCAGACGCGGGTAAACTCAGCGGACTCTTCATAGCGTTCACGGTGATCGAGGAACACGCCATCGCCGGCTAACTCTTCCGGATCGCCGCCGGTGACCAGATTAAACAGCGCGCGACCATTCGACAGACGATCCAGCGTGGCGGCCTGACGCGCCGCCTGCGTCGGTGAAATCACGCCCGGACGCAGTGCGACGATGAAACGCAGACGCTGCGTAACCGGAATCAATGACGCCGCCACCAGCCAGGCATCTTCACAGGAGCGGCCGGTAGGGATCAGCACGCCGCCGAAGCCAAGGCGATCCGCTGCCTGCGCAATCTGTTGCAGATAACCATGATCAACCGGGCGCGAACCTTCCGCGGTGCCAAGATAGTGGCCATCGCCGTGCGTCGGGAGAAACCAAAATACGGATACGCTCATGATTAATTTCCTTTAGGCTGGGCGGATTGTGGATGCCAGATGCGGTCAGCAATATTCACTTTTACCGGCATCAGATGATTGGCATAAAACAGATCGGCCGTTTGCTGTTGGGCCTGCGCGGTATGGGCGCTGACCGGCGTAATGGTGGTCGGTGGACGATGGTCGAGATAGCTGGCAATTACCGGTTTCGGTAAGCCCATTGCATTCGCCAGCAGATCGATACTCTGGTCGCGCTGGCTGCGCGTTAACGCATCGGCTTCGCTGAAGGTATTCAGGACCTGCTGCACAAAGGCGCCGTTCGCCTCGGTGTATTTGCGCGTGGCTAAATAGAAGGAGCCGGTTTGATTGAGTTTGCTGCCGTCGGCCAGCACGCGCACGTTGCCTTGCAGCAGCGCGGCAGAGTAGTAAGGATCCCAAATTGCCCAGGCATCAACATCACCTTGCTGAAACGCGGCGCGCGCATCGGCAGGCGTCAGATAGGTTGGCTGGATATCTTTAAAACTCAGCCCGGCCTGTTCCAGCGCACGCAGCAGCAGGTTGTGCGAGCTGGAGCCTTTCTGGAACGCCACTTTATGGCCTTTCAGTTCGGCCACGCTGTGAATCGGGCTGTCTTTCGGCACTAAAATCACTTCGGCTTGCGGCTTGGGTGGCTCCGAGCCGACATACAGCAGATCGGCACCTGCGGCCTGCGCAAACAGCGGCGGGATGTCGCCGGTGCTGCCCAAATCGATGCTATCGACGTTAAGCGCCTCGAGCATCTGCGGGCCCGCCGGGAATTCCACCCACTTTATGTTGGTGTGCGGGAAGCGCTGCTCCAGCAGCTTGTGGGTTTTCGCCAATACCATGCTCACCGAACCTTTCTGATAACCGATGCGCAACTGTTCAGGTGCGTCGGTGGCCTGCGCGCTCACGCTCAGGGTGAGCAGCGCCGCGACGGCTGGCATGAGTAAACCCGTCAATATCCTTTTCATCTCTCTTCCTTTATACCGCTTGTGCGTAAGGTGGGTGGCGACGATGCAGCGCGTGCCAGAAGGTATCCAGCGCTTCATCAATGCGTTGCGACAGCAGCGGATCGAGCAGCGGCTGGCGGTCGTAATCGGTAATCTGGCCGTCAGTGGCGAACACGCCGTGCAACACTTCCTGCGCCTTTAGCGCGTTGAGTACTGGCTTCAGCGCGTAATCCACCGCCAGCAGATGTGAAGCGCTGCCGCCGCTGGCCAGTGGCAACACCACTTTGTGTTCCAGCGCGCGCTCGGGCAGCAGATCGAGCAGGGTTTTCAGTGCGCCGGAGAACGAAGCCTTATAAATAGGCGTGGCGACAATTACGCCATCCGCCAGCGCCAAATCGGCTTTCAACGCGGCCAATGCGGGAGAATCGAAGCGTGCATAGAGCAAATCTTCAGGCTGGAAGTTGTGAATATTCCATGAAATCACTTCGACACCGCGTGCTTCCAGCGCGTGCTGGCACAGGCTCAGCAGCGCAGTAGAGCGTGAAGGGAAGCGAGGGCTGCCCGCCAGCGTAATAACCCGCATGGTCACTCCTTATAACTGAAAGTTATTGATTATCTGATATTCAGAACTGATGTGTTCAATACTGTCAGAGCAGGCAGCGAGGCTTAAATGATTTATCTGGTAATCCTAAGTCGCAAAATGGGATAGCCAGTAGCATATAAAGAGGGGATGAAAACGCAGATTTCAGGCGCTTAGGTATAATCTGAAAAGCGAGGCTGCAAGGGTGCGGTTATATAAATCCTGCGGCCTCAGTGAATGACGTTAATGATTAAAGGGCGTGATGCATGGGTAAAACAGAGTAGTAACCAGAGAAATATATTTATACAGACCGCGCAGTTACCGATTGCATGCAGTGCTTGGTATTGAAAGTTATAAGAAAAGATAAACAATTCTCCACTATTCCCTCCTCCATGAATCGGATAAAACTGAGCAACAGTTGTTTATTTCCTAATTTACCGTGGTTTTTATTTCACGAAATTTATGTCTAAACGCGAATAAAGGTTAATAAAATACGCACTATTCAATCCGCTTGTTACAAGTCATGCAAATTTTCGCCGATCAACATCACACTTCATGCAGCTGCGCTGAACAATTAATTTCGTAAGTTACATGTTAATGCTAATCGTGGTTGGAATTACAACTCCAAGCCTGTTTATAATCGGTTGAGCTAATTTCCGCTAGAACACGATAACGATATTTCACTTATTTATTTACGCCCGCGTTTTGTGGCGTGAGCTGCCGTTGCGGCAAACCAATTTATTTTTAGGGAGATATATATGGGTAGTTCTTCATTTGCTCAGGATTTAACTGAGCAGCGGGTCGCGCCTGCCACCTTCAATCGCATCTCACCCTCACCTAACGCTGCAGAAGAGCTGGTATGTTACTGGCTGCAACCCGATGCTGCGGGATCGCATCTCACCTCGTCATTGCTGCCGACCTTTCCGCACAGCACGCCGGCTGAAGATGATTTCCTGCTGTTCAGCGCGGAACGCAGCGCCTTGCCGGCCAACCTGCTGCAGGACGTGGCAAAGCTCAGTGACCAGCGTCCCGAGCTGAACTGTTTTGTGGTCTCACTGGCGAAGCGCGAGCTGGCGAACGGTTTACACTCTTCTCTGCAGCTGTTTCAGCAACTGCATGCGCAGCGCTGGTGGCAGCAGGGCGGCTTTGTGGTGATCTTGCGTGCTGGGCTGGCCCGCGCGGGTGGGCCGCTGACGCGTATTCAGGATGTGATGCTAGCCGGATTACTGCATACGCAAACGGCGTGGGTGCTCGATTACGCCAGTGAAGCGTCGCTGACCACTCAGGTAGAAGCCTCGCCGCGCTTAACCTATCAGCAATTTATTACCGATTATGAAAAACTCACGCGATTGTCACACTATATTCCGGAGCGAAACCGCTATCGGGAAAGTTATTTACGCAGCGGCTTATTACAATTAGTCCAGCACGAGTTAAGTGGCGCCGATAAATTCTCAGATAATACCCGCCATGCATTAACCTACTTTGCGGAAAACTTCCCGGCCAAAGGTGCAATGGAAAAACTTATGTTGAAACAACCTGACATCTATTTCTCCATGATGAAAATGAGAAAAAAGCTGGGCGCTTAGCACCAACGTTAATTTTAAGAATAACTCCGGTGTGCGCGTGAATACTTTTATGTCACGCTTAAGGCCACTGAGATAATCCCCAGATGCCAAAACACCTATGTCTATAAAACGTAACGCGATTGCCAACTATGTTGGTCAAATCTATCTGACGCTGTCAGGTATTTTGGTTGTACCACTTTATATTCAACACTTAGGTATGGAAGCCTACGGTTTAGTGGGCTTCTTTTCGATCTTATTAACCTGGCTGCAATTACTCGATGCCGGTGTTTCGACCACCTTGATGCGGGAAGCGGCGCGCTATCGTGCTAATCAGGCGGAATTTGTCTGGTTCCCGGCGCTGTTTGCCACGCTGACCAAATTCTTCTTGTTCTCCACGATTGTGCTGGTGGTGTTGGGTTGGTTGGCGACGCCATGGATTGCCACGCACTGGCTGGATGCGCGTCATCTTCCGGCGGGCGATGTGGTGATTGCCGTGGCGATTATGGTGATCACTGCGGCGATACGCTGGCGCACCAGTCCGTATCGCAGCGTGATTGTGGGCTTCGAACATCAGGTGTGGCTGAACGGCGTCAACCTGATTATCACCACCTTGCGCACCTTTGGCGCGGTGCTGGTGATTCAATTCTTCTCTAATGCGGTATTGGCGTTCTTTGTCTGGCAGTTGCTGGTGTCGATTGCCGAAGCGGCCTGTTGTATCTACAAATCCTGCCAGCTGATCCCCAAAGCGGCGCGCAAAGAGAAGCGCGGCGATCTGAAAGAGGTGCTGAAACCTTTTATTCGTTTTGCGCTCAGCGCGGCATTTTCCAGTGCGGTGTGGACCTTTATTTCGCAAATTGACCGACTGGTGCTCTCCAAGACGCTGCCGCTAAGTGAATACGGTTCATTTACCGTGGTGGCGACCGCCGCGACCGGCATTCTACTGCTCAGCAGCCCGATTATGCAGGCGATCGTGCCACGCATGACCGGCATGAAAACCCGCAAAGAGGGCGATGCGGAGTCCTTGAAACTTTACCGCTACACTACGCAGGCGGTGGCGATCTTTATGGCGCCGCTCAGTATCACCATCGCCTGTTACGCCGGCCCGCTGCTGTGGGCGTGGACGCAGAAAAGTCAGATTGTTGATGAGATGTCATTTGTCCTTAGCCTGTATGCGTTGGGCAGCGGCATTCAGGCCATCTGCGGTTTGCTCTATCACCTGCAATACATCAACGGCAACCTCAAGCTGCACATGAAAGGCTTCACCTGCTTTGCCGTGCTGCTGGTGCCGCTCAACATCTGGTGTGCCATTCACTACGGCGCACTGGGCACCGGTTGGCTGTGGCTGGGCCAAAACATCTTCTATCTGGTGGGCTGGGCGTGGCTGGTGCATCGCCGCTTTGCGCCGGGCATTCATTTCACCTGGTTAACCCGCGACGTGATGCTGATTTGGGCGGTTTCTGCGGCTGTCGCCTGGCTGAGCACCTTGCTGCCGATCGAGTGGAACCAAAATCGCTGGCTCAACCTGCTGTGGCTTGGCCTGATTGGCGCATTCAATCTCGGCGTCTGTTGTCTGCTGCATAGTGTGGTGTTGAAGCGTCTCAGAATTCCGTTGTTTAACGTTGAGGAAAGAGGATGAGCATGATGTCATCTCACAGTATCCCTACGGTTTCGGTCATCATACCGAACTGGAATTGCGCGCCCTGGCTGCCAGAAGCGATGGGTTCATTGTTGCGTCAGTCATCGCCGCCGGAACAGATCATTGTTATCGACGATGGTTCCAGCGACAGCAGCGTAGCCTGGCTCACGGCGTTTGCGGCCCAGCATCCGCAGGTGATCCTGCTGAGCGGTGAGCGCGGCGGCGTCAGTGCCGCGCGTATGAAAGGGCTCTCTGTCGCAACCGGTGATTTTGTTTACTTCATGGATGCCGATGATTTTGTCTCCACCGATTTGTTCGCCGACTTCCGTCGCGTGCAGGCGCGCCATGAAGATATCGATCTGTTCTGCTTTGGCGCGAAAATGTTTTTTGATGTGCCTGCCGCGCAGCGCCACTATCAAACCATTCACCAGCGTCATGTCAGTGGATTGCTGCCCGGCGGCAGCACCAGTTTACGTTCGCTGATGCAGCATCAGTCGGCGCATCGCGTCGTGTGGAGCAGCATCATTTCGCGTCGCTTGATTGATCAACTGGCGCTGCAGTTTCTGCCGATTCAAAACCATGAAGATGCGCCTTACATGTTTGCGCTCTATCTGCAGGCGCGTAACATTTATTGCACCAGCCAAAGCTACTACTACAAACGCTTTATGCTGACGTCGCTGTCGCAAAGCACGCGCGATTTTTCCTATGTGAAAAATTACTTTATTGCGCGTGAAAGCAGCGAACAGTTCCTGCGCGATCGGCATCTGCCGGTGGATGCAGCGTTGCTGGATAGCTATTACCAAACGGTGATGCACAGCTGCCTGGCGCAGATGCGCAAAAATCACATGGTGATCCCAACGGATTGGCAACCGCAGGTGAATCAGCTGGTGCGCAATGTATTGCAGCAAAGCGCGCGTCTGAAGCTGATGTGGTATTGCCCGACGATTTACAGTGGTTTGCAGGCGTGTCGCGAACAGCTTGGCCGCTATTCTGCACGACGCTGATAACGATCAAATTGTGATGCAGTAGAACAATTTACTTTTGCGCCAGCGCACCTTACCATTCTGGCGCACATTTTCCCGTGCACCCCGACTTCCCTGGTTTCCGTCATTGAGGAGAGTGCATGTTATATCCTATCGTCCGGCCAGCGCTGTTTAAGCTTGATCCTGAGCGTGCGCACGAACTCACCTTTCAACAACTGCGTTTTATTAGCGGCACCCCGCTGGAAGGGCTGATTCGCCAGTCGCTGCCATCACGTCCGGTAACCTGCATGGGATTAACCTTCCCGAACGCGCTCGGCTTAGCGGCCGGTCTCGATAAGAATGCCGAGTGCATTGATGCCTTCGGCGCGATGGGCTTTGGTTTTGTCGAAGTGGGAACGGTAACGCCGCTGGCGCAACCGGGAAATGATAAACCGCGTATGTTCCGCTTAGTGCCTGCCGAAGGGATTATTAACCGCATGGGGTTTAATAATCTCGGCGTTGATCATCTGATTGCCAACGTTAAAAAGTCGCGCTTTAAGGGCATTCTCGGCATCAATATTGGCAAAAATAAAGATACGCCGGTCGAGAAAGGCAAAGACGATTATCTGATCTGCATGGAAAAGGTATATGCCCACGCCGGTTATATCGCCATCAATATTTCGTCACCCAACACGCCAGGATTACGCACGCTGCAATATGGCGAAGCGCTGGACGATCTTCTTTCTGCCATCAAATTAAAACAGCAAGAACTCCAGGCAAGGCACCTTAAATATGTGCCGGTGGCGGTAAAGATCGCGCCGGATCTGACTGAAGAAGAATTGATCCAGGTTGCCGACAGTTTGGTGCGCCACAATATTGATGGTGTGATTGCCACCAATACCACGCTTGATCGTTCGCTGGTGACCGGCCTTAAATATGCCGAAGAAATGGGCGGATTAAGTGGTCGTCCGGTGCAGTCACGCAGCACCGAAGTGATTCGCCGCCTTGCGCAAGAGCTGCAGGGCCGCTTACCTATTATCGGCGTCGGTGGTATTGATTCGCTGGTTTCTGCGCGTGAGAAAATTACCGCGGGTGCAACATTAGTGCAGATATACTCTGGATTTATTTATAAAGGCCCAGGCTTAATTAAAGATATCGTGACCCACCTCTAAGACATTTCCCACTTTACTGCGCCGAGGGGTTTATTTATCCCTTCGGCTCGTTTATATTTTGTCCTGCTGATGCCTTTTTCAGCTTTTTCTCAGATTTATTTTTTTAATTAAGCGCCGTTTAGCGCAGCGATAAACCACAGGGCAGATCATGAAAATCAAACCTGATGACAACTGGCGTTGGTATTTCGACGCTGATCATGACCGCATGATGCTGGATTTAGCCGACGGCATGTTATTTCGCTCGCGCTTCTCGCGCAAAATGCTGACGCCTGATGCCTTTAATGTCAGCGGTTTTTGCGTTGATGACGCCGCGCTCTATTTTAGCTTTGAAGAACGTTGCCGTCAGAGTGGATTAAAAGGCGATCAGCGTGCGGAGTTAGTGTTAAACGCGCTGGTGGCCAGTCGTTTTCTCAAACCTCTGATGCCAAAAAGCTGGCACTTCACCAATCACGCGCACAGCTGGCAGCCCGCTGCGGGCGATATGGTGGCGGTGACGCTGGCTGATAGCGGCGAACAGGCACAACTGTTTGTGGTTGAAAGCGGTGAAAATGCCGCGCTGTGCTTATTAGCGCAAAACGCGCTAACCGTGGCGGGTAAAGGTATGCAGTTGGGTGATGCGATTAAGATCATGAACGATCGTCTGCGTCCGCAGCAGCAGGAACAAACCGCCCACTTTGCGCGGGCGGTGTAATCGGCTTACGCTAGTTCGATATCGCCTGCCGGAATACAGCTGCAGCTTAAGATGGTACCATCCGCGCGCACCGCGCTTTTCTTCAGTGCTTTCACTTCACCCGCCACCAACGTCACTTTGCAGCTGCCACAAATCCCGGCACGGCACGAGTAGGGAATGCGGAAACCCTGCATTTCCAACTGTTCCAGCAGCACTTGCTGATTGTCGCCGCTAAAGCTCGTCCCCTGATAATCGATGCTCACCGCGCTGTGGCTGCTGGCGGCTGGCGCCAGCGTTTCGACCACGGCGCCCGCACCGTAAGCGCGTGGGGTTTGCTTCTCGAGAATGGTCACCGCATCGCCGAC
Organism: Pantoea sp. DY-17; assembly: GCF_019795975.1. Lineage (NCBI taxonomy): Bacteria > Pseudomonadati > Pseudomonadota > Gammaproteobacteria > Enterobacterales > Erwiniaceae > Pantoea > Pantoea sp. DY-17. Next base: position 598,814 of record NZ_JAIMIG010000001.1, read on the forward strand.
GCGAATAATGCCGCTATTAAGGGCGATCAAATTCAGGCCGAAATCGATATCGCCGCTGCCATCCTGCGCGCTGCGAAAACCCTGCAAGGTCGAGAGCGGTTCGCCATCAGGATGCTTACGGCCGCTTTCGGTACCGACGGTGGTAAACACGCAGCGGCTGCACGGTTTCGGCATCTCAAAGGTGATCTCGCCAATTTGCAGGCGTTTCCAGCTATCTTCTTCCCAGGCAGCCGCGCCGCTCACCACCAGATTGGGACGGAACTGCTCAACGCGCACGCTGGCCGGACAGCGCTGTTGCAGATCCTGCAACGAGGCCATATTCACTAACAGGTAAGGAAAACCGTCGGCGAAACTCAGTGGCACATGATCAAAACGCTTCACGCGGCGCGTCGGTTGCACGCCGGTCCAGCGCAGCTGCACCGGACGCGGGAAGAAGGTGCTTAACCAGTTATTGATCGCGTCAGGTGCAATATGCGCGGTGAAATGGTTGCCCCAGACTTCGGTGGGTGACTGCTCAGCGGTGAAATCAGCGAAGCGGATCAGCGCCTGCGAACCATCCGGTGCCTGCAGAAACAGCCCGTCCGGCAGCAGCGCCGGGGTAAAGCGCACCATTTCCGGAAACTGGCGGGCGGTCACGAAAGTGCCGTCCCGTTCGGTCACCATAAAGATGCGATCAAAGCCCAGACCGCTTTCCAGCACCTGCGCATGTGACAGTTGCAGACCGCGCATAGATTTAACGGGATGGATGTAAAGGCGTGAAAGCGTAATCATCACCACTCCAAAAAAGAGGTCATAAGTTTTAAAGAAGCTAACTTTATGACATAGCACGCTGATTCGCTATAATGCGCAGCAATTTAAGCAAGAGTAAAAAGTGACGATATGAATTCTCTGTTTGCCAGTACGGCGCGTGGGCTCGAAGAGCTGTTGAAAAGTGAGCTAGACGCGCTGGGTGCGCAGGATTTGCAGGTGGTGCAGGGCGGCGTCCACTTCCAGGCCGACGACCATGTAATGTATCAAAGCCTGCTGTGGAGCCGTCTGGCTTCGCGCATTTTGCTGCCGCTGGGAGAATTTGGCGTCTGGAGCGATCTCGATCTTTACGTGGGGGCGCAAAGTATCCCGTGGACCGAGATGTTCGACAGCAACACCAGTTTTGCCATCCATTTTAGCGGCACCAACGAGGTGATCCGCAATAGCCAGTTCGGTGCGCTGCGCATTAAAGATGCCATCGTCGATAGTTTTACCCGCCAGAATCTGGAGCGCCCGAACGTTGATCGTGAACAACCGGGCATCCGCATCAATGCGTGGCTCAACAAAGATCGCGTCAGCATCGCGCTGGATCTAAGCGGTGATTCACTGCATCAGCGCGGCTATCGCCAGCAAACCGGCGCAGCGCCGCTAAAAGAAACCTTAGCGGCAGCCATTGTGATGCGTTCCGGTTGGCAGAGCAGCACGCCGCTGGTCGATCCGATGTGTGGTTCCGGTACGCTGCTGCTGGAAGCGGCGTTGATCGCCTGCGATCGCGCGCCTGGCCTGCTGCGTACCCATTGGGGCTTCAATCGCTGGAAGAAACATAATCAGGCTGCATGGCAGGAAGTTCATGCTGCCGCAAAAGAGCGCGCGCGCGTGGGTACCGCCGCTGCGACCGCCCGTTTCTTTGGCTACGATAATGACAGCCGCGTGCTGGAATCGGCGCGCGCCAACGCCCGTCGTGCAGGCGTGTTCGAGCTGTTCACCTTTGCGCAGCAGGATGTGATTAAGCTGAAGAATCCGCTGGCGGGCAAAGAGATTACCGGCACGGTATTGAGCAACCCGCCGTACGGTGAGCGTCTGGAAAGCGAACCGGCGCTGATTGCGCTGCACAGCCAGCTGGGCCGCATCATGAAGCAGCACTTCGGCGGCTGGAATCTGTCGCTGTTCAGCGCCTCGCCAGAGCTGCTGAGCTGCTTGCAACTGCGTGCCGATCGCCAGTTCAAAGCCAAAAATGGCCCGCTGGAGTGCGTGCAGAAAAACTATCAGCTGGCTGCGACCAGCGCAGAAGGCGGCGCGCAGATCGCCGAAGATTTTGCTAACCGCCTGCGCAAGAACCTGAAGAAGCTGGATAAATGGGCGCGTCAGTCGAATATCGATTGCTATCGTCTGTATGACGCCGATCTGCCTGAATACAACGTAGCGGTCGATCGTTACGCTGATTGGGTGGTGATTCAGGAGTATGCGCCGCCGAAAACCGTGGACGCGAACAAAGCGCGTCAGCGTCTGTTCGATGTGATCAGCGCTACGCTGAGCGTGCTGGAGATCCCGGCCAATCGTCTGGTAATGAAGACCCGCGAGCGCCAAAAAGGCAAAAGCCAGTATCAAAAGCTGGGCGAGAAGGGCGATTTCTTCGAAGTGCAGGAATTTGATGCGCGCCTGCTGGTGAATCTCACCGATTATCTGGATACTGGTTTGTTCCTCGATCACCGTATCGCGCGCCAGATGCTGGGCAAAATGAGCGCAGGCAAAGATTTCCTCAATCTGTTTGCGTATACCGGCACCGCCAGCGTACACGCCGGTTTGGGTGGCGCGAAAACCACCACCACCGTGGATATGTCGCGTACTTATCTGGAGTGGGCCGAGCGCAACCTGCGCCTTAACGGTTTAACCGGCCGTAATCATCGCCTGATGCACGCCGATTGCCTGAGCTGGTTGCGTGAGAGTGACGAACAGTTTGATTTGATCTTTATCGATCCGCCGACGTTCTCTAACTCTAAGCGCATGGAAGACGATTTCGACGTGCAGCGCGATCACATGATGCTGATGCAGAACCTGAAACGTTTGCTGCGTCGCGGTGGCACCATTATGTTCTCCAATAACAAGCGCGGCTTCAAAATGGATCTCGACGGCTTAGAACGTCTGGGTCTGCAGGCGCAGGAAATTACCCAAAAAACGCTGTCGCAGGATTTCGCGCGCAACCGTCAAATTCACAACTGCTGGCTGGTTAGCCACGCCGGTAAGGAATAAGTTTTATGTCACTGATCAGTATCCATGGCGCTTACCTCTCGTTCAGCGATGCGCCGCTGTTGGATAACACCGAACTGCATATCGAAGAGGGCGAACGCGTCTGTCTGGTTGGCCGTAACGGCGCCGGTAAATCGACGCTGATGAAAATCATCAACGGCGAACAGCCGCTGGATGACGGCCGCATCATTTATGAGCAGGATTTGGTGGTGGCGCGTCTGCAACAGGATCCGCCACGCAACATTACCGGTTCTGTTTATGACTTCGTTGCCGAAGGCGTGGCCGAGCAGGCGGAGCATCTCAAGGCTTATCACGCGATTTCCCATCTGGTGATGGAAGATCCGAGCGAGAAGAACCTGAACGAGATGGGTCGTTTGCAAACCATCCTTGACCATCAGAATCTGTGGCAGCTGGATAGCCGCATCAACGACGTGCTGCAGCAGATTGGTCTGGATGCGGATACCGAGTTGTCTTCGCTGTCTGGCGGCTGGCTGCGTAAAGCGGCGTTGGGCCGCGCGCTGGTGAGCAACCCGCGCGTACTGATGCTCGACGAACCGACCAACCACCTTGATATCGAAACCATTGATTGGCTGGAAACGTTCCTCAAGACATTCACCGGCAGCATCATCTTCATTTCGCATGACCGTTCGTTTATTCGCAACATGGCGACGCGCATTGTCGATCTTGATCGCGGCAAGCTGGTTTCCTGGCCGGGCAACTACGATTTGTTCCTGACCGGTAAAGAAGAAGCGCTGCGTGTCGAAGAGATGCAGAACGCCGAGTTTGACCGCAAGCTGGCGCAGGAAGAAGTGTGGATCCGTCAGGGCATCAAAGCGCGCCGCACGCGTAACGAAGGCCGTGTACGTGCCTTGAAAGCGCTGCGTAACGAGCGCTCTGCACGTCGTGAAGTGATGGGCAAAGCCAATATGCAAGTCGGCGAAGCGGCACGTTCAGGCAAAATCGTGTTTGAGATGGAAGATGTCAATTACAGCGTGGGTGGCAAAACCCTGGTGAAAGACTTCTCTACTCAGGTGCAGCGCGGCGACAAAATCGCCCTGATTGGCCCGAACGGTTGCGGTAAAACCACCTTGCTGCGTCTGATGCTGGATCAGCTGAAAGCCGACAGCGGCCGCGTGCATTGCGGTACCAAGCTGGAAATCGCTTACTTCGATCAGCACCGCGCTGAGCTGGATCCAGATCGTACCGTGATGGATAACCTCGCTGAAGGTAAGCAGGAAGTGATGGTTAACGGCAAACCGCGCCACGTGCTCGGTTACCTGCAGGACTTCCTGTTCCATCCGAAACGCGCCATGACGCCGGTGCGCGCCTTGTCCGGCGGTGAGCGAAACCGCCTGCTGCTGGCGCGTCTGTTCCTCAAGCCAAGCAACCTGCTGATTCTTGATGAACCGACCAACGACCTCGACGTCGAAACGCTGGAATTGCTGGAAGAACTGGTGGATGGTTATCAGGGCACCGTGATGTTGGTGAGCCACGACCGTCAATTCGTCGACAACACCGTGACCGAGTGCTGGATCTTTGAAGGCAACGGCGAAATCGGCACCTTTGTCGGTGGCTATCACGATGCTCAGCAGCAGCGCGCAGCCTATAAGCAGGGCAAAGCCTCGCAGGCTAAATCGGCTACACCGGTGAAAACCGCTGAGAAAAGCGACGCCGCCAAACGTCCGGCCAACAAGCTAAGCTATAACCTGGCACGTGAGCTGGAACAGCTGCCACAAAAACTGGAGCAGCTGGAAACCCGCATCGGTGAGTTGCAGGCTAAAATGAGTCATCCAGATTTCTTCAGCCAGCCACACGATAAAACCCAGCCGGTTCTGGATGCGTTAGCGCAAACCGAGCAGGAGCTGGAAGTGGCGTTCGAACGCTGGGAAGAACTGGAAGCACTGAAAAACGGCGCGTAATCGGAAGGAGTCAGCATGTGTGCAGCGGATCAAGCGCATCAGTGGAGTCTTTGTCCACAGTGTGATTTAACAGTAAAGCTGCCCGCTGTACCGGTTGGCAGCCGTGCGCGTTGCCCGCGTTGTCACACCACGTTGCAAGCCAACTGGCAGGAGCCGCGTCGACGTCCGACCGGCTACGCCTTTTCGGCGCTGTTCATGCTGGTGCTGGCCAATCTGTTTCCTTTCATCAATATGCACGTTGCGGGATTGAGCAGCCAGATATCGCTGCTCGAAATCCCCCAGGTGATGGATCGCGAAGATTACCGCAGCCTGGCAACGCTGTTTCTGCTGTTTGTGCAGGGCATTCCTGCCTTCTGCATGATCACCATTATTCTGCTGGTCAATAACGTCCGCATGCCGCACAGCCTGCGGCTTGGGTTGGCGCGCGTGCTGTTTCAGCTGCGTAGCTGGGGCATGGCGGAAATTTTTATGGCCGGCGTGCTGGTCAGTTTCGTTAAGCTGATGGCGTATGGTGAGATTGGCCTCGGCAGCAGTTTTTGGCCGTGGTGTCTGTTCTGCGTGTTGCAATTGCGCGCTTTTCAATGTGTTGATCGCCGTTGGGTGTGGCACCGCATCAATCCGTTACCGCCGTTGCCGAAAACGCCGCTGGCCGGTGTTAGCGGCCTCAAGCAAGGTTTGCGTAGCTGTCCGTGTTGTACCGCGATTCTGCCCGCTGACCAACTGGCGTGCCCGCGTTGTGGTGTGAAGGCGCATGCGCGCCGCAAGCACAGTCTGCAGTGGACGCTGGCGCTGCTGATCACCTCGGTGATGCTCTACATTCCCTCAAATATCATGCCGATCATGGTGACCGAAACGCTCGGTTCGCAATATCCTTCGAACATTATGGCCGGAGTAATTTTGCTATGGAGCGACGGTTCGTGGCCGGTGGCGCTGGTGATCTTCATCGCCAGTATCATGGTGCCTTCGCTGAAAATGCTGGCGATTGCCTGGCTGTGCTGGCACGGCAGCGGACGCGGTGGGCGCGATGATGAAAAGATGCACGTGGTTTATGAGGTGGTTGAATTCGTTGGCCGTTGGTCAATGATTGATGTGTTTGTAATCGCCGTTCTCTCTGCGCTGGTGCGGATGGGTCGGCTGATGAGCGTGTATCCTGCCCCAGGCGCGCTGCTGTTTGCCATGGTGGTCATCCTCACCATGTTTGCCGCAATGACCTTTGATCCGCGCCTGCTGTGGGATCGACAACGAGAAACTGAACGTAAGGAGCCGCGTCTTGACGGACAACCATCACGGGACTGCTAAGGTCGACCAGATTAAACGCTGGTCGCCGGTCTGGATTGTACCTATCGTCACGCTGTTAATCGGCGGATGGATTCTTTTTTATCACTTCAGCCATCAGGGCCCGGAAGTGACGCTGATTACCGAAAATGCGGAAGGCATCGAAGCCGGTAAAACCACCATTAAGAGCCGCAGCGTCAACGTCGGTGTGGTGGAAAGCGCGGTTCTGACCGACGATTTGCACCATGTAGAGATTAAAGCGCGTCTTAATTCGGGCATGGAAAAGTTGCTACAGGGCGACAGCGCATTTTGGGTGGTGAAACCGCAAATTGGTCGCGAAGGCATTACCGGATTGGGCACGCTGCTTTCCGGTGCCTATATCGAGCTGCAGCCGGGCGCGAAGGGCGATAAGCCGGAACGTTATCAACTGCTGGATGCACCGCCGCTGGCGCCGCCGGATGCCAAAGGCATTCGCATAACGCTCGACAGCAAAAAAGCCGGTCAGCTTAATGCGGGCGATCCGGTGCTGTTCCGCGGTTATCGCGTAGGTTCGGTGGAAACCAGCAACTTTGATACCGATAAACGCATGATGACTTATCAGCTGTTTATCTCGGCGCCTTACGATCGCCTGATCACCACCAACGTGCGTTTCTGGAAAGACAGCGGTATTGCCGTTGATATGTCTGCATCAGGCATGCGCGTAGAGATGGGATCGCTCACTACGCTATTCAGCGGCGGCGTCAGCTTTGATGTGCCGGACGGCGCTGAGCTGGGCCGGGCGGCGGAGAACAAGGCGGAATACCATCTGTACGACGATCAGCGCAGCATCCAGGATTCGCTCTACAGTGCTCATACCGATTTCCTGCTGTTCTTCACCGATTCGATTCGCGGCTTGCAGGTTGGCGCACCGGTTGAGTTCCGCGGCATTCGTTTGGGTACGGTGTCACAAGTGCCTTATATGATTCCGGGCGTGAATCAGGCGCTGAATACGGATTATCGTGTGCCGGTGCTGATTCGCATTGAGCCGGATCGCTTTGTTAATCGCCTGGGCGGAGATTTCAATCTTGAGCAGCATCTGCAGGATGGCAAAAAACGCGGTCTGCGTGCGACGCTGAAAACCGGCAACCTGCTGTCTGGCGCGCTATTTATCGACCTCGATTTCTACGATAACGCACCGGCGTATCAAGGCCCGAATCAGGTGGCTGGCCTGGAAGTGATTCCAACCGTCAGCGGCGGCCTGGCGCAGATTCAGCAGAAACTGATGGCGGCGCTGGATAAGATCAACGGCTTGCCACTTAATCCAGTGCTGAATGAAGCCACAGGTACCTTGAAAGAGAGCCAGCGCACCCTGCAGCGGCTACAGAAAACGCTGGATAACCTTAATCAGGTCACGGCGAATCCGGCGATGAAAACCCTGCCTTCAGACATGCAGCAAACCCTGCGCGAACTGAACCGCAGCATGAAAGGGCTGCAGCCAGGTTCGCCGGCTTACAGCAAGCTGGTGGGCGATATGCAGCGGCTTGATCAGGTATTGCGAGAACTGCAGCCGGTGCTGAAAACGCTGAATAGCAAAAGTAACGCGCTGGTGTTTGAGGCCAAGCCGGGCCAGGATCCACAGCCAAAGAGGGCGAAACAGTGAAAAAAGGGCTAATTATCGGGGCGCTGTTGCTGCTGGCAGGCTGCAGCAGCACCATTGAAAATACCTATTATCAGCTGCCTGCGGGCAGCAATGTGGCGCGCGTTGAAAGTGCCGCGGGCACTGGCCAACCGATGATTTGGGTTGAGCAAGTAACGGTACCGGATTACATGGCGGGCAACGGCCTGGTCTATCAGACCAGCGATGTGAAGTACGTGATTGCAGCCAATAACCTGTGGGCCAGTCCGCTCGATCAACAGTTGCAGCAAACGTTGATCAGTAATCTCAGTAAAGCGCTACCTGGCCGCCTGGTTGCCGGTGCGCCGCTGGGCGATGCGCACGATACGCTGTCGGTAAACGTTACCGGTTTCCAGGGACGCTACGATGGACAAGTGGTGGTGAGTGGCGAATGGTTACTGCAGCATCAAGGACGCCTAATCAAACATGGCTTTAATCTGACGCTGCCGCAAACCGAAGATGGCTATGATGCGCTGGTACGTACTCTGGCTCTCGGCTGGCAGCAAACCGCACAACAAATCGCAAATAGTGTCGTTTCGCTAAATTAAGATTTGTTCGATGCTTATGCTAAGTCCTTGATTTACTGTAGTGTGATCGCAGTCAAATCAGGGGCTTTTTTTATTGCCTAATCAGCCAGATAGACAATCAACTGACAATTCTACATGGCACTTTAACGTCAAAAACATGACATTGGCGTGAATTTTGCGCATTGACCTTTCTTCGGCATCGGGTTAGAACATTATTGTGGTTGAACATTATATCGCCACTCTTTCTTTCCACCCAGATTCCACCAGACCTGAAATGAGGGAAACGAGGCATGAAGAGACAGAAGAGAGACCGCCTGGAACGAGCACATTCACGAGGCTACCAAGCCGGTATTACGGGCCGCTCGAAAGAGATATGCCCTTATCAATTGATCGATGCACGGTCTCACTGGTTGGGAGGTTGGCGTCAAGCCATGGAGGACAGGTCAGCGGTGGCCTAGCACTGCTGGATGTCTAACATTATGGAAGAAACCTCCGCTGCGTGCGGAGGTTTTCATTTGGAAGGATTAGAAAGCTGAAGTGTCTTTGAACAGACCCACTTTCAAATCGGTCGCAGAGTAAATCAGGTTCCCGTCAACGAAGACTTCGCCATCTGCCACGCCCATCACCAGTTTACGGTTAATCACGCGTTTGAAGTGAATTTTATAGGTCACTTTTTTGGCGGTAGGCAGGACTTGTCCAGTGAACTTCACTTCACCCACGCCCAACGCGCGGCCTTTACCTTCTGCGCCCAGCCAGCCGAGGTAGAAACCTACCAGCTGCCACATCGCATCGAGGCCGAGGCAACCCGGCATTACCGGATCGCCAATGAAGTGGCAGTCAAAGAACCACAGGTCAGGGCGGATATCCAGTTCGGCTTCGACGAAACCTTTATCGAATTTACCGCCGTCTTCGGTCATTTTGACCACGCGGTCCATCATCAACATGTTGTTGGATGGAAGCGGCGGTCCATTTTCGCCAAACAGTTCGCCGCGACCCGAGGCAATCAGGTCTTCTTTACTATAGGATTCGCGTTTATCTACCATGTTCTCAATATGCCTTCTTTTAGTGAAGCCCGAATATTAGCGAACAGTTGTACGCTGAGCAATGTTATCAGCTGTGGTTGAACCAGTTGAGCCAACGTAGTGGCCACGGACGCAGGCGAGCTTCCTGCTGGTTCAGCTGGGTAATACGTTCCTGAATGGTACTAAGCAGAGATTCGCCGCTTTCACTCTGCCAGGCAATGCCGGTCAGCAGCGGCAACGCTTCATCTACGCTCTCAATGGCCCAAAGATGGAATTGTCCGGCCTTAACCGCTTCCACAACATCCTGATTCAGACTGAGATGGCGCGCGTTACTGGCAGGGAAAATAACACCTTGCTTGCCGGTCAATTCACGTGAATGACAGATTTGGAAGAAGCCTTCAATTTTTTCGTTCAGGCCGCCGACGGGCTGCACGTTACCAAACTGATCAACTGAGCCGGTCACCGCAATCTGCTGGTTAACCGGCTGATTAGCCAGCGCACTGATTAACGCACAGAGCTCGGCCAGTGAGGCGCTGTCGCCATCCACTTCGGAATAGGATTGTTCAAACACCAGTGAAGCGGAGAAGGGCAGCTGTTGCTCTAGCTCCAGCTCGGCAATCAGGTAGGCTTGCATAATCATCATGCCTTTCGCATGGATGTTGCCACCTAATTCGGCTTTGCGCTCCACATCGGTGAACTCGCCATCGCCCGGGTGTACCACACAGGTAATGCGCGAAGGTTCTCCCCACGGACGCGGATGACCTGGGAACTCAACCACCGAAAGGCCGTTGATTTGCCCAACCACTTCGCCTTCGGTTTCAATCATGATCTGATTAAGCAGGATTTCATCACGCATGCGATCGGCGAGGAAGCCTTCACGCCATTGGCGCGCTTCCAGCGCTTCTTTCAACGCTTCGCCATTGATGCTGTCGCCATGCAGCGCCGCTTCTTGCAGCTGGCGACGAAGCCAGCGCGGGCAAAGCGGCAACGTGTCTTGATCACCGGTCATGCGTGCTGCTTCGGTGATCAACAATGGCCAGAAATCGGCTTCAGGCTGCGCTAATCCGGCTTGTTCGGCTTGCGTTAGCGTCCACTGGCACCATGACGTCATGTCATCTTCGTCGAGAATTAGTAAGCTCTCTTCGAATTCGCTATACAGCGCCATCTCATGAACTTCGACGTCCATTTCCTGGAAAGCGGCCAGTGCATCACGGTCGCCACACAGTACCAGACGCAGTTGCAACGGTAGCGGGGGAATGGCGACAGGCAATGGTTGACGCTCATCCTGTGAATACCAATCGAAGCGACCTTGCTCAATACACTTACGCAAACGCAGCCACAGCAGCGGCTGTGCCAGTAAAGTGTTGACCGCAAGAATCAACGTACCGCCATTGGCGCGATGCAGTAAGCCCGGTTCAGGCTGCACACGGTCTTTATATTGACGTACGCAACCGAACAACTGTTCAGCTTCAATCCAGTCGGCGAAATGCACGCCGCCCTGGCTGGTGAAGGGGCGATTGATATCGGTTGGCGGTAGAAGACTGACGGTATCGCCCATCACATGATAGTCGCCACCGTAAAGAGAATTCTCATCCGGCTGGAAACGTTGCGCCGCATCGGCGATGCAGGCCAGGTAATCGCTGTTTTCCTGACTGCGTAACAGCAGCAGCGGAAAACCCAGGGTTTGATGATGCAAATGCGCCAGCGCATTCAGCAGACGCGGCTGAACCGCGGCAAGACTATCGCAATCTTCCAGTGAGACGTTCGAGAAAATGGATTGGTAGCGGTCGCTATCCGGCTGCAGGGCTTGCCACGTAATTTGAGTGCTGGTCAAAATATTCGCATTAGTCTGATTTAGGAAAAGCGCGATTATACAGGAATCAACCTGGTTAATCACGGCGGAGTTCCGGCCCGGATTGTGACGGCTGCAACATGTTTTTCCTTGCTGCATCCAGGAAAAAAGCTGTTATTCTTAGTTTGTTACGTGATCACGATGAGATTCCGATGAAATACCAGCAACTCGAAAATCTTGAAAGTGGATGGAAGTGGAAATACCTGGTGAAAAAGCATCGGGAGGGTGAACTGATCACCCGTCATCTTGAGCTTAGTGCGGCGCAAGCTGCGGTCGATACGTTGTTGTCGATGGAAAACAGCCCGGTTGAGGTTAACGAGTGGATCGCCCAGCACATTCATCCAGATTTGGAGAATCGTCTCAAGCAGACAATACGTGCACGTCGTAAACGTCACTTTAATGCTGAGCATCAGCACACGCGTAAGAAATCGATCGATCTGGAATATCTGGTGTGGCAGCGTCTGGCAGGATTAGCGCAGCGTCGCAGTAATACGCTGTCAGAAACCATAGTTCAGTTAATTGAAGATGCTGAACGCAAAGAGAAGTACGCCAGCCAGATGTCTACGCTGAAGCAGGATCTGCAGGCGATCCTCGGAAATGGTGGCTCGGAAAAAGAGTAGAATCCTTTTCGTTCTCATTACATTCAGCCATAAAAAAACCCCGCCTTAGCGGGGTTTTTTACTGCGTGATAACTTAAGCCTGTGGCTGAGTTACAACGTCTTTGATACCTTTCACGTCAATTTCAACGCGACGGTCTGGCGCCAGGCAGTCGATCAGGGCATTGCGGCCTTTCACGCTGTCACAGGTGTTGCCAGTAACTGGGTTGGATTCGCCCATACCGCGTGCAGAGATCTTGTTAGAAGGGATACCTTTAGATACCAGGTAATCAACTACAGATTGCGCGCGCTTCTCAGACAATTTCTGGTTGTACTGCTCTGAACCGATGCGATCGGTGAAGCCCAGTACTACAACAGAGCCGTCTTTCGGATCCATTGAGCTCAGCTGGCTGTACAGCTGATCAAGAGCCTGCTGACCTTCTGGCTTCAGAGTAGATTTGTTGAAGGTGAACAGAACGTCAGACTTCAGGGTGAAACGCTTAGTTTCAACAACTGGCGCTGGAGCTGGAGCCGGAGCTACAACTGGCGCTGCATCTTCATCCTGACCGAAACGGTAAGAAACGCCCACGCTCAGCATGCTGTTGTCTGGACGTGCACCAACGGTACCTGCGTCACCGATGTTGTTAACCCACTGGTAGTCCAGGCGAGTTGCCCAGTTTTTGGTCAGTGCGTATTCAACACCAACAGCAGCCAGCGGAGAAACGCCGGTGTCGTGGTCGCTGATGCGAACGCCGTTGTTGTTCTGAGTTGAATCAGCACGCCATACCATACCACCCAGACGGGTGTAGACATCGAAGTCTTCGGTGATTGGGTAGCTCAGTTTAGCAGCCAGCTGAACGCCTTGTGCTTTGAACGCGCCGTTGATGGTGTCGCCTTTGTTAGGCATACGGCCCAACCAGTCGTAGCCCAGCTCGAAGCCCAGGTACGGGTTAGCCTGATAACCCAGGAAAGCACCAGCACCCAGCTGAGATTCGTGAGTTGGACCGTCATTGTTCGCGTAACCGTTACCGTAGTAACCAGTATCGTGATACTGAGACCAGCCCAGTTTAGCACCGGTGTACCAGGTGTTATCTTTAGGTGCGGCCTGCGCTACGGTAGCGAAGCCAGCCAGTGCCACTGCAATTGCGATAGCTGTCTTTTTCATTTTTGCGCCTCGTTATCATCCAAATAGGCAATGAGCAAAAAGGTTGCTCTTTGTGTTAATCCTTCGCCGGGTCTAAACGCTCGCTTTTGACTCTACCGAAAAAACGGAGGTTATTGAGCACCCTGGCGAGCTAAAGTCTACAACGAGATTGGAAACTTACAAGTATGATGTGACGCCGGGCAGCAAAAAAACAGCGATTTATACACACATTTTAACAAATCATATGGCTAAATCTTCGGTATTAGAAAACAAAAAAGCGTCTAAGCCATTGTCATAGCTGGCGGGAAAAGAATCAGTAGCTTAGATGCAACTTTTGCAAAAAAAATGCTGAGAAAATTCCTGGATTTACTTAATGAAACAAATCTGAGGGAATTTTTGACGCATTAGGTTGTCTGGAATGAGCATATTGACGTCCCTGTGGACGCAAAATCAGACCGAGTGCTTCACCTTCCGCCGCTGCTTGTTCCAATTCTAAACGCTCTTCATCACTCAATTCGTACGGAATCCAGGCAAGCACGACGCTGTAGTTACCTGTACGTAATGCCTTCACCATACTTTCAACGGTGTTAAAACGCTCAGATTCGGTGATATGCATACTCTTTTCTAACGGCAATCCCGACTGCTGCATCCAGCTACGATTTAGCTTATGAGCCGGAGTGAGCCACAGCTGCCAGCGCGATTGCTCGCTCAACTGTTTTAGTACCGGAAGCAGCATAAGTTGCATCATTTCAGGTTGTTCGCTGGAGCGCAGTTCAGTGATTCCACCCAGCGAAGGTTGCGCTAAGCCAGGTGAAGCGAAACGATGTGAACGATCAGCAGGGCCAGAGAAATGAGTACGCATAATTTAATCACTCAGTAATGAACTGTATGGATGTACAGTAATGACTTCCTGGATAAAGATCAACCTCAATTTCTGAAAACGCCTCGCAATTTCTGCACAAGATCCCGCACTCCTGCTTTTATTCATTGAACAGCTAAATCGTTTTTTTTATCTTCTAACCAGATGAATCTGCGAGCTTTTATAGGAAATTTCCCGCGCATGGAATCCATTGGAGGGGGCGTTATGAAGAGATATAACCCGGTAGTTGAGCAATCAAAAGCGCAGTTGGCGGCATTAGGTAAAATTGAATCACGTACGCAATTTGGGGGGTATGCGCTGACTATTGAGAAGGTGATTTTTGCTTATATCAATGAAGATGCACTTTATCTCCGAGCCAGCGAGGCGCTTCACGTCTATAACGCACAGCGTTCACTCGAACCGCTGATTTACCGCAAGCGTGGCGTGCCGGTGACCTTAAGCTACTTCAAAGTAGATACACAGTTATGGCAAAACCCCGAACAATTATTGCAGTTATCGGCTAGCTCATTGCGCGCCGCACAGGAGGAAGCGGCTACCAGACTTGTCTCGCTGCGATTGAAAGATCTGCCGAATTTAAGCCTGCGACTGGAGCTGATGCTGCATAAGGTGGGGATCAGTTCGGTGCGGTTGCTGTGTGAAACAGGATCGCGACAAAGCTGGCTGAAACTACGCGCGGTGAATAAGCACATTGGGTTAAAAACGCTGTTGGCGCTGGAAGGTGCAATATCAGGACATCATGAGGCGGCGTTACCCAGCGCCATCCGGCAAGAGCTCTACGCCTGGTATCTAAAAATGCTCCGCCAGCATGCGGCGGCGGAGCATCAGCAGCCTTAATCGTTGACGAGGGTGCGGCGTAGACGGGCAATTTCGGGCAGCAGCGCGACCAACAATCCCAATTGCTGAATCACTAATGGTGCGCGTGTATCCGGGCTGTTTTTCATCTCGCTCATGCGCTGCATTAGCGCCTGCTGCATCTCTGTGGCTTGCGTATCCGTAACCTGATCGATCTGCAGCACATCTTCTATGAAGCAGACCGCGTCATCCAGTAAGGTCAGCAAGGTACTATCTGCCAGCTGTTCGCGATGCGCTCCCAGCGCCGAGATATAGCTGAGGAAGGAGTGGTTCAGACACAGCAGTCGAAACGCATTCTCACGTAACGGTTGTTGTAGCTTAAGTTCACCACTGATGTTTGACACCACTGACGCTAGCTCAGCATCGGCGTTATGCGCATCGCGACGTGCCACGCGATAAGCCAGGCGATTGTCCTTGCCTTGATGGTATTGCTCCATAATCGCATCCAGATAGCGGCAGTTGGCATCCAATGTTCGATCGGCAACGGCGGTGATTTTGCGAAAACGCCAGTCGGGCCAGACAAAAGCCACCGCTAGCCATGCCAGGCCACAGCCAAGCAAGGTATCCACCACGCGCGGTAGCGCCACTTCAAAGCCTTCGCCGAGCAAATTGAAGCACAGCAGAACCAGCAAGGTGATAAACAACGTGGCTTGTGCATATTGAATCTGGCGGAATGCGAAGAACAGCACGCCGCTCAGCACAATCAGCACCAGCTGACCTTCAATCGAGGGCACCAGCCACAAGACCGGCAAACCGATGGCGATGCCGGCTAAGGTACCGCCGATACGCAAGGCGAGGCGGCGTCGGGTGGCGTTGTAATTGGGCTGACAGACGAACAGGCTGGTCAGCAAGATCCAGTAACCGCGATCGACGCCGGTGATTTGAATAAAGGCGTAGCCAACACACAGCACTAGCGACATACGCACTGCATGGCGGAACAGGGCAGATTGTGGGCTGAGATGGCGACTCAAGCGTAAGCGGATATCCGCCCAGCCGCTGAGCCCTTCCCGTGACAGATGGTGATCGCTCTGCGGGGACGGTTCGGCCAGCATCTGCTCTGACTCAATCGATGCCAGTTGTGCATCAATGGCACGCAGATTACGCAGCAGCCAGAACAGTGCATGAATGTGTGGATCCTGCGGCTCGTTCTGCTGTAGGCGTTGCAGCGCGGTTTCCAGCCGTTCAAAGGTGCGTTCAAAATGGCTGTCGTGATGCCACGGCTGACGCAGCAAAATGGTCTCCGCCAGTTGCCGACACGCGCGCGCTTGCATGTTCATCAGGCGCTGGAAACGGAACAGCACTTCGTTGTAACGCCAGTTATCACGCAGCAAATGATATTGCAGATGCGAGGAGCTGGCGCGTTCATGGATATCCTGCGCGACAAAATAGTAGTGCAGGCTGCGACGCGTGCTGCGTGAACCGCGGTCGCCACGCAAACGACTTTGAATGGTGCTTTTAGTGAGATTGAGCTGGGCCACCAACTGGCTGTTGACCATCGCCGTGGCAACCAGCGTAGCGTCATCCTGATCGCCGCCATCAGGATCAAACAGGTTTGCTTTGGCTTCAAGATAGCGCGCCAGCTGGGAAAAACTGCCTGCCAGCTGTTCCTGCACCGGGCGCACCGGAAACATCAAATGACCAACAAAGGTCAGCAAGTTGTACCAAAGGGCACCGATCAACAGCAGCGCTGGCTGCATCCACCACTGTGGGAACAAGCCGATGCCCAGCATGGTATAAACCGCAATCAGCAGCGCACCAAAGGCGATGGTGGCATAACGCTGTCCCAGCGCACCGAGCAAAATAAAGCCCCAGCTGGAAAGCGCCAGACCCAGAGCAAACGCCCACGGATGGGGGAACAGCAGCTCCACCGACACCGAAGCAATACAGAAACACACCAGGGTGATCAACAGATTGCGTACACGCCCAATCCAGCGATCGTCGAGATCTGCCAGCGCCGCGGCGACCACGCCCAGCGTCAGCGGAATGGTCCACTCGATTTGGTGCAGCCACCACGGCACCGCCGCGCATCCGGTCAAAGCAAAGAAGATGCGCAGCAAATAGCGCAGGCTGCTGTTAAACAGATAACGTCGCCAGCCTGGCAAGGCGTCATGAATCATTGAACGGCCTCAGTAGCGGCGACGCGCATTGGCTTCACGCGCAGCCTGCGCTTCTTCAACGGAGACCACGCGACGGCCAACCGGCCACAGCGCAATCGCGGCAATTTTGAAGTTGGCGATGCCAACAGGAATGCCAATGATGGTCAGACACTGCACGATACCGGCCGAGATATGCGCCAGACACAACCACCAGCCAAACAGTATCAGCCAGAAAATGTTAAGGAAGGTGCCGCCGGTATTCATCACATGGCTTTTACTGTCGGGACGCAGCACATCGACATGCACCGCTTCGTTGCCAAAGGGCAGCAGAGACAGTTTGGTGATTTCCCAGCAGGAACGCGTCAACGGCAGCGTAAAAATCAGCACGATGCTCACCAGCGTGGCAAACAACCAACTGAGGGTGGTGAAAAAGCCGCCGAGAATGAAATTAAGAATGTTAAGTACGGTACGCATAAACGTGTTTTTCCTTTTGCAATCCGCAATATGTGGCGCCAAGTTTAGCCTGTTTTAAGGCTGGAGCGTCAAGAGTCTGACAGGTAAACTGCGCGATATCGAATTCCACATGACGGTGCGGACATGGAACTGAAAGCAACATCAATGGGTAAACGTCTGGCACAGCATCCCTATAATCGGGTGCGCTTGCTGGCCGCCGGCGTGGAAGTCAGTGGCGATCGCCATGAATATCTGATTCCGTTTAACCAGTTGCTCAACATTGCCTGCAAACGCGGCATGGTATGGGGCGAACTGGAGTTTCTACTGCCAGACGAGAAAGTTGTGCGCCTTCATGGCACCGAATGGCAGGAAACGCAGCGCTTTTTCCATTATTTGCAGCACGCCTGGCAGCAGTGGAGCCAGGAGATGAGCGAGGTGAGCGCGGAGGTGCTGGTTGCGCTGGAGCAGGAAATCCTCGCCTTCACCCAACAGGATCGCTGGTTGAAACGCAGTGAGCTGAGTGCGGTAAAAGAGAGCATTACGCGCCAGTTTTCTGCCTTGCCGTTGCCTCTCGCGCGCATTGCCGAGTTTGACAACTGTCGTGAGCGCTGGGAATTCTGCCAGCAATGGCTTGAGCAAGGTGAAGCGGCCATCCGCCAACGCAATCGCCAATGGACCAGCAAGATCCTCAGCGACTATCACGAATTCTTCTCCACGGTTGAAACCACGCCGCTCAATCCATCGCAATGCGAAGCTGTAGTGAATGGCGAAGACGCGCTGCTGGTGCTGGCGGGGGCGGGCAGTGGCAAAACCTCGGTGCTGGTGGCGCGCGCGGGTTGGCTACTGAAACGCAAGCTGGCGCAAGCGGATCAAATTCTGTTGCTGGCGTTTGGTCGTCAGGCGGCAGAAGAGATGAATGACCGTATTCAAACGCGCCTTGGTGAGAGCGCGATTCAGGCGCGTACCTTCCATGCATTGGCGCTGCATATCATCCGCGAAGGCAGTAACAAACAACCGGTGATCAGCAAGCTGGAAAGCGACAGCAAGGCGCGGCGACAGTTACTGATTGCGACCTGGCGCGAGCAGTGCAACAGCAAGAAAGCACAGGCCAGCGGATGGCGTCAGTGGTTGCAGGATGAGCTGGAGTGGGAGATTCCCGAAGGTCCCTTTTGGCAAGATGACAAACTGGCGCAGCGCATCGTATCGCGCATGGAGCGCTGGCTGGGCTTGATGCGCATGCACGGCGGCGCGCAGGCGGCAATGATCGCGGATGTGGCAGAAGCGCAGCGCGATAATTTCAGCAAGCGTGTCAAACTGATGGCGCCACTGTTAAAGGCATGGAAAAGCGCGCTGAAAGAGGAGGGCGCGGTCGATTTTTCCGGGCTGATTCATCAGGCGATTGCCATTCTGGAGAAAGGGCGTTTTATCAGCCCGTGGAAGCATATTCTGGTCGATGAGTTTCAGGACATCTCACCGCAGCGAGCTGCACTGCTAACGGCGCTGCGTCAGCAAAACAAGCGAACCAGCCTGTACGCGGTGGGCGATGACTGGCAGGCAATCTATCGCTTTAGCGGTGCCGAAATGAGTTTGACCACCGCGTTCCATCACTATTTCGGCGATGGCGATCGCTGCGTGCTGGATACCACCTATCGCTTTAACGATCGTATTGGTGAGATAGCCAATCGCTTTGTACAACAGAACCCGCATCAGCTGCGCAAGCCGCTGAACAGCTTGAGCAAAGGCAATAAAAAATCGGTGACTTTGCTGCCGCAGGATCAACTGGAAGCGCTGTTCGATAAACTGAGCGGTTATGCCAAACCCGAAGAGCGCGTACTGCTGCTGGCGCGTTACCACCATTTGCGGCCAGCAATCCTCGATAAAGCTAAAACGCGCTGGCCAAAGTTAAAGCTGGATTTCATGACGATCCATGCCAGCAAAGGACAACAGGCGGATTTTGTTATTGTATTGGGGCTGCATCAGGGACGCGACGGTTTCCCGGCACAAGCGCGGGAATCCATCATGGAAGAGGGTTTGCTGCCGCAGCCGGAAGATTTCCCGGATGCAGAGGAGCGACGGCTGGCGTATGTGGCGATGACGCGTGCGCGCCAGCAGGTGTGGCTGATGTTCGATAAAGATCGGCCTTCGGTATTTGTCGAGCACCTGCGCGAATTAGGTGTGCCACAAAGCCGTAAGGCCTGATGATTAGGGTTTCAGGCGTTCGGCGAGATAACGCTGATAGTCTGGAATCTGAATCTCAATCTGTTGGGCAAACTTCGGTGACTGGATAATAAAATCTGCGGTGGTGCGGTTATTGGCCACCGGGATATTCCACACCGTGGCGAGGCGCAGCAGCGCTTTGACATCTGGATCGTGCGGCACCGCATTCAGCGGATCCCAGAAGAAAATCAGCACATCAATTTTACCTTCCGAAATCAACGCACCCACTTGCTGATCGCCGCCCATCGGGCCGCTTAGCATGGCGTTAACATCCAATCCGGTATGACGATTAATCAGATTGCCGGTGGTGCCGGTAGCGTACAACACATGCTGTTGCAGCGTGCTTTGGTTGGTTTGCACCCACTCCAGCAGCGAGGCTTTACAGTGATCGTGTGCAACGAGGGCGATATGTTTCTGAACCTGAAGGGTACGAACGGTCTGCTCCATAGGGCTTCCTGTTTCTTCTCATGCATTATGTGTTAATGCAGGAGTTTACCCCTGGCGTTTCATCACTATCAACTTGCGCGTAAGGTTTTCATCCAGCTAATAAAACGCAGACGTGTGGCGGCATCAAAACGCTTGAACCAGCCATGCAAAGAGGGAAGATCGCTAACTTCTTGCCAGGCGTAATCCAGATTCAACTGCGCCTCGCTGGCGCTCAGCGAATGTAAGGCAAAACGCGGAACCGAAGCGGCGTGGGCATCACGATTATAATTCACCATCGCCTTTTCGAAATCGTTATCACCTGGCTTCGGCAAATGGTCGCGCAGGCTGGTGATTTCTATGCCGCGTTCATCAATCAGTTGAAAGTTGAGGGTTTTGTCGAAGGTGGTACGTTCACGACGATTAGTGAGCGCAGGCAAGCGAATTGCCACCGAATGGGCATTGGCGCTGAAAGTGACAATCATCGGCACGGAATGAAAGTGCGCGGCGTCAGTGCCCGGTTTTTCCACACGAAACAGAAACTGATGCTGCCCACGATCCAGCTCAAGGCTGCCTGCGCCTTTCAACAGCGAACCAGAAATTTTACGCCCGTCCAGCACCAGCAGTTCGATCTCGGGATCGAGCTTGAGAGTGATGGCCTGGCATGAGGCTGATACGAGCAACAGCAGTAAACCCGTAGCAGTTAAAGACAGCTTCATTTCAACTCCCGGCAGAAGGGGGTAAATCGATTATGTGTAGCAAAGTATTACATTATGGCAGTAAATTTACATTTTTACATATTTATTCGTGCTGCTGCGCAAAGTTCTGGTGACCAACAGTTGCAGCCTGATGCGCAATGCCATCTACACTTAAGCGAATGAACCAGGAGAAAAAAGATGAATGATCAAACGATTCGCGATGTGCTGACTAAAACCAAACGTATCGCGTTAGTGGGCGCCAGCGACCGCCCCGATCGCCCGAGCTATGGCGTGATGAAATATTTGCTCGATCAGGGATACGAGGTGATTCCGGTGAGTCCTAAATTGGCGGGACAGCAACTTCTTGGTCAAACCGCCTATGCCACGCTGGCGGATGTACCCGGAAAAGTGGATATGGTAGATGTGTTTCGCAATGCCGAAGCGGCATGGGGCGTAGCGCAGGAAGCGATCGCCATTGGTGCGGATACGTTGTGGTTACAGCTGGGCGTGATTAATGAGCAGGCGGCGGTGCTGGCGCAAGATGCGGGTATGACCGTGATAATGGATCGCTGTCCAAAAATTGAAATTCCTCGGCTGGGGATTAGGCACTAAAACAGAAACGGCGACCGGAGTCGCCGTTTGATTAATGTCTCAGGCTGGGTGCCTGCAGCTGTTGCCGAATTGACGCGGCCAGCTCATCCATTGAAGGTTGTTCGGGATGTTCGAAGGAGGTTTCCCCCGCCAGCTGAACTTCAGCGACATAGGTATGCACCTGATCGCCTTCTTCATCTTCCATCACCACATGATACCAGGGCGCGGCGCGCAGCGTTTCGCTGGCAGCGACATCATCAACTTCTGGCTCATCAAGCGAAAACTCCGGATCGACATCCACGATAACGCCGAGCACCCCGGAGAGACGATGTCGGACCTGCTGTCCAATTCCAAATTTAGTCGTAATCATTGTGACCTCCCAAAAGACTGCCCTGTAACCAATATGGAGGCAGGGACAGCGTTTTCAAGTCACAGCACGCGGCAGGCAAAACCTTTCAGATAAAGCCCTTCAGGATAGCTGGCGATCACTGGATGGTCGGCTGCCTGACGGAACTGCTCTATAAATTGTACATCACGACCGGCATCAACGGCGGCATCAGCGATGATTTTCTGGAACAAATCGGTTGGCATCAGGCCAGAACAGGAGAAGGTCAGCAATACGCCACCAGGATTCAACAGCTGAATGGCCAGCATATTGATATCTTTATAGCCGCGACACGCGCCCATCAACTGGTTCTTGTTCTCTACGAATTTCGGCGGATCCATGACGATCAGGTCGAACTTTTCGCCGCTGTCGCGATAACGACGCAGCAGTTTGAACACATCGTCACGCACAAACTGGGCACGCGACACATCCAGACCATTGAGTTCAACGTTCTGTTTCGCCACGTCGAGTGCGTCTTGCGAAGTATCAACGCTAATCACTTCACGACAGCCGCCCATCAAGGCAGAAACCGCAAAACCACCGGTGTAAGAGAAGCAGTTCAGCACGCGTGCATTATCTGAGTAGCCACGCGTGGCAAAACGGCTGTCACGCTGATCAAGGTAGTAGCCGGTTTTATGACCGCCCTGAATATCCACCAGCAGCTTCATGCCGTGTTCAGTAATCGGCAGCAGCGGTGGCGGCAGTTCACCCGAAACCGGCCCTTGCGCCAGCTCCAGTCCCTCTTTTTTACGCACCGCCACGTCTGAGCGATCGTAAATAGCGCAATCCGGGAAACACTGCTGTAAGGCGGAGACGATGGCCGGACGCTGATACTCGGCACCCGCAGACAACAGCTGCATCACCAGGAAGTTGCCGAAGCGATCGATGGTTACGCCCGGCATGCCATCAGACTCACCGGCAATCAGACGATAGCTGTCCAGCCCATCACGTTTCGCCAGCCAGTCACGCCACAGCTGGGCTTGCTCAAAGCGGCGCACGAAGAAGGTGATGTCGATTGACTCATCCTGTTGCCAACTCCAGACGCGTGCGCGAATTTGTGATTGCGGAGAATACGCGGCGCGAGCCAGCCATTTGCCATTGCAGTCACAGATATCAATGGTTTCACCAGACTGGGCTTTACCTTCCATACGTGCAACGGCACCAGAGAACACCCACGGATGGCGGCGGAGCAGGGATTTTTCACGTCCCTTTGTGAGAATCAATCGAACGGTCATAGTTTGCTATGCTTACCTGAAAAAATGAGGCGCCATTTTCCGGCGGATGGCGGCAAATTGCAACGCAAGACGATGGGAGAACGCAATGGCTACCACATGCTGCAAAATTTGGGTGCACGGCATCGTGCAGGGCGTGGGGTTTCGCTACCACACCCAAGCGCAGGCCAGAGAGTTGAATCTTAACGGTTATGCGCACAATCTGTCGGACGGCAGCGTTGAAGTGCTGGCGTCCGGTGAGGCGCAGCAGGTCGATGCATTAATCAGTTGGCTCAAAGCGGGTGGGCCGCGTAGCGCGCGGGTGGATAAAGTGCTGGTGGAGCCGCATCAGCCCAGGGAAATGCCTACGCGATTCACCTCCGGCTGATTACAGGCATTTGGCTGGTTTCGGCAATCCGGCAATTTTGGTCGCCTGCTTGGCCGGGCCTTCCGGGAAAAGACGGAACAGATAGCGGCTGTTGCCTTTCTCCTCGCCATACTTTTGCGCCATGGCTTTCACCAGCATGCGTACCGCCGGCGAGGTATTAAATTCCTGGTAAAAGTTGCGCACAAAGTGCACTACTTCCCAATGCGCGTCACTCATCACGATCGCTTCTTGCTCCGCGATGGCAGCAGCCAGCGGCTCGCTCCAGTCCGCGCTATTTTTCAGATAGCCTTCCGCATCGGTGGCAATCTCTTTACCAGCAAAATTCACAGTCATTCCTCATGGCGTTAATCGACACATTGTAAATTCGCCCGACCATAAAAAGCAAAAACCCCGCCGAAGCGGGGTGTAATAACTATTGCAGCAGCTTAATCGCGGTTAGCGAAGCCCAGCAGGCTTAACAGGCTAACAAAAATGTTATACAGCGAAACGTACAGGCTTACGGTAGCGCGAATGTAGTTGGTTTCACCGCCGTGAATGATGTTGCTGGTTTCCCACAGGATGGCACCGGCAGAGAACAGGATGAACAGGGCGCTAATCGCCAGATGCAGCGCAGGCAGTTGCAGGAAGATATTAGCAACCACCGCCACCAGCAGCACGACAAAGCCGGCCATCATCATGCCACTCAGGAATGACATATCGCGGCGCGTGGTCAATACGTAGGCCGAGCAACCGAAGAACACCAGCGCGGTGCCGCCCAGCGCCATAGCGATCACATCACCCATGCCTGCAGTGAGGAACGAGCTCAGGATTGGACCAAGGCAGTAACCGAGGAAGCCGGTGAAAGCGAAGGCCGCCAGAATACCTGCCGGGCTGTTAGCCAGTTTATGCGTCAGGAACATCAAGCCATAAAAGCCGACCAGCATCAGAATCAGGCCCGGTGAAGGCAAGGCAAACACGGTGCTGAGTGTGGCGGTGACGGCCGAGAAGGCCAGCGTAAAGCCAAGTAACAGATAAGTATTGCGCAGCACCTTGTGGGTGCTGACTAACGATTGCTGCGACGAGCTAAAAATTCTTTCCATCATGCGCTCCTTAAAGAGAGAAACACCAAATATGGCACGAGGATACGCAGCGCCTGAAAGACAGAAAAGGCGTTTTACCCATCTTTACGCGATAAATTGCTGTTTCGCTGAGCAGAATGGCGAAATTGACGCCGAAAAAATAGAATTTGGCTGTTTTTCAGCCGAACGATTCATTGCAGGCTTTACATCGTTATGGGGGATGTTTATAGTGCGCCTCATTGCGGAGGGGTGGCCGAGTGGCTTAAGGCAACGGTCTTGAAAACCGTCGATGGGAAACCATCCGAGAGTTCGAATCTCTCCTCCTCCGCCATTCACTCTTGCAGAGTGACGCAACAAAAAAATCCCCGGAGGGATGGCCGAGTGGCTTAAGGCAACGGTCTTGAAAACCGTCGATGGGAAACCATCCCAGAGTTCGAATCTCTGTTCCTCCGCCATATTAAAGAAGCCCGCAGAAATGCGGGCTTTTTGCTTTTCTGCGTTCATAAATTCCGAAAAACATCGCGTTGCTTTTCCATCTGCTGCCGTTCCCCGACGCCACGCGCGTTAACTGCTATATTCCATGCACGGTTTTTTGCAAACATCTGGCGATTTTCCGATGCAAGCTGAGTTACACTGTGCGGTAATTCGCTCTTTGGCGGGCTAATCGTTTGAAAGCCAGAGTGTTTCACTGATGAATTATGGAATAGGCACAATGATCAAGAAACTGAGTCTTTGCGCGTTGTCAGTCATCGCTGCGCTCCCGATGGGCATGTCCGCCTATGCTGCGGATGGAGATATGCAACTCCAGCAGGTGCTGATGTTAAGCCGTCATAACCTGCGTGCGCCGCTCGCCAACAACGGCAGCGTACTGGAACAATCCACCAAAAAGAGCTGGCCGCAGTGGGATGTCGCGGGCGGTGAGCTCACCACCAAAGGTGGCGTGCTGGAAGTCTACATGGGGAATTATACCCGTCAGTGGCTGGCACAGCAGGGCTTAGTCCAGAACGGGACTTGCCCGGATAGCAGCAACATCTTTGTCTACGCCAACAGCCTGCAGCGCACCGTGGCGACCGCGCAGTACTTTATCACTGGCGCCTTCCCTGGCTGTGATATCGCGGTCACGCATCAGGATGCGATGGGCACCATGGATCCGATCTTCAATCCGGTCGTCACCGACGGCAGCGATGAATTCAACAAGAAAGCCTTGGCTGCTATGACCGCCGCCAATGAAAAGCTGGCACTGAAGCCTGCCTTCCAGCAGCTGGAAAAAATCGTTGATTACAAATCTGCCCCGGCCTGTAACGGCAAAAAGCAGTGTGATTTGAGCAGCGGCGATAACACTTTCAGCGCGGATAACGGTAAAGAGCCGAACGTAAGCGGTCCGCTGAAAATCGGCAACTCGCTGGTGGATGCGTTTACGCTGCAATATTACGAAGGTTTCCCGGCCGATCAGGTTGCCTGGGGCCAGATCAAAACGCCTGAACAGTGGAAAGAGCTGGCGTCGATCAAAAACGGTTATCAGGATGCGCTGTTCGCCTCTCCTGAAGTGGCGCGCGAAGTGGCCGCACCGCTGGTGGATTACATCCGCAGCCAGTTAGTCGATCAGGATAAAGCCAACGCGCCAAAAGTGACGCTGATGGTTGGTCATGATTCCAACATCGCCTCCTTACTCAGCGCGCTGCAGGTTAAGCCTTATGAACTGCCGGGCAACGATGAGAAAACGCCGATTGGCGGCCAGGTAGTATTCGAACGCTGGCACGATGTGAAGAACAACAAAGATCTGCTGAAAATTGAGTACGTCTATCAAACGGCCGATCAGCTGCGCGATGCCGATGTGCTGAGCCTGAAAAATCCACCGAAGCGCGTCACGCTGCAACTGGCGGGCTGTGAAACGGATGCCAACGGCTACTGCAGTTGGGATCAATTCATCGGCGCATTGAACGGTGCTCTGCAAGGTACGCCACTGCAGCCTGCTGCGGCACCGGCTGCGGCAGAACAGCCAGCACCTGCGGCCGCAGCACCAGCCGCAGATGACGCTAAGCAGAAAGCCGATCAGACTGCTGCGGATAAAGCAGCCGCAGACAAAGCAGCAGCGGATAAAGCCGCAGCACAGAAGGCTGCAGACGCGAAAGCGGCTGAAGAGAAAGTGAAGGCGGATAAAGCGGCCGCGCAGAAAGCGGCAGACGAAAAAGCCAAAGCGGAGAAAGCCACTGCCCAGAAAGCAGCGGATGAGAAAGCCAAGGCTGATGCGGCAGCAGCACAGAAAGCGCAAGCCGATGCTACGCCAGCCAAATCAGAAGAACCGGCCAAAGCAGCGACCAGTAACTGAGTTTGCTGCTCAAAGAAAACCCCGCCGCGGCGGGGTTTTTTGTGCCTGTTAACCGGCGACGACCACCAGTTTTTGGTTGGCGAACTCTTTAATCCCCAGATCCGACAACTCACGTCCGTATCCGGAACGTTTCACGCCACCAAACGGCAGCTCTGCGGAGGTATCGCTCTGCGAATTGATAAACACCATGCCGGTTTCAATCTGCGATGCCATCTTACGGCCGCGCGCAATGTCTTTAGTCCAGACTGAACCGCCCAGGCCGTAATTTGAATCATTCGCCAGTGCCACAGCGGCACGATCGTCCGCCACCACATACACCTGTGCTACCGGGCCAAAGAACTCCTGATAGTAAGCAGGATTGTCTGGCGTCAGACCAGTGAGCACCGTTGGCTGGTAATAGCAGCCGACGCCATCAATGGCGCGTCCACCAAACTCCACGCGCGCGCCATTTTGCACCGCTTCCTCAACCTGCTTCACTAAACGATCGCGCGCATCTTTTGAAGAGAGCGGACCAAGCGTGGTTTTCTCATCAAGCGGATCGCCCGGCGTGGCCGATTGCAGAGCCGCGCTAAATTTGGCCATAAACGTATCGGCAATTTTCTCATGCAAAATAAAGCGCTTGGCGGCGGTACAGACCTGGCCGCAGTTACTGAGGCGAGCTTGCGCACCCTGACGTACCGCTTCATCGATATCGGCATCGTCCAGCACCACAAACACATCGTTACCGCCCAGCTCCAGCGTCGATTTCTTCAAGTGTTTACCGGCCTGTTCCGCCACGGCACTACCGGCGCGTTCGGAACCCGTCAGCGCCACGCCTTGCACGCGCGGATCGGCAATCAAATCCGCGACTTGATCGGTGGAGATAAACAGGTTGGTCCATGCGCCTTTTGGCGCACCGGCTTCTTCTACCAGCTTTTCAAACACATCGGCGCAGTGCGGCACGATATTGGCGTGTTTCGCCAGCACCGGATTGCCGAGCGCCAGGTTTGGCGCCAGCACGCGCATCAGCTGATAGTAAGGGAAGTTCCACGGCTCGACCGCGACGATCACGCCAATCGGATGGTACTCAAGCCAGGCATCGCCCACATCGCTGGCGTAGGGTTGCGGCTGTAAAAATGTCGCGGCATGTTCAGCGTAGTAGCGGGCGATCTGCGAACAGATTTTTACTTCACCACGGCTCTGGCCAATCAGTTTGCCCATCTCTTTACTGGCGATGGTCGCCAGCTCTTCGGCCCGTTGGTCAATCAAATCGGCTAAACGGTGTAGCACCTGCAGACGCGGTTGAATATCGCCTTTACTCCACGCGGAATGATAAAGCGCATCTGCGGTTTCCAGCGCCTGTTGTGCATAGGCATCATCGTGCTCGTTCCACGCTTTTAGCAGTTGGTTATTGGCTGGATTGATACTTTGATAGGCTGACATACAAGGCTCCTTGGTGATGTAAAGGTAACAAAGGCGGGACAATGCCCGCCTGCAATTCAAACGTTTTTGCGCTCGACCGTTTTATCGTCCCAGGTCAGAACATCCTGGTCGGTCTTTTTGAAGGCGCGAATCAGCACTTCATCGCTGCCTTGCTGGCTCCAGATCTGCTCGGCTAAACGTTCGTCGTAGTTGGCTACCTCAAAAATGGCTTCAGCGATTTCGCGTGAAGTGTGGCGCAGTGATGCCCATTCGCCTACGTGATGCTCTTTCGACTGTTCTGTTGTCATGAAGGTCTCCTGTTGTGGATTTTATCCCTGTAGCTTTACCGCCAGTCCGGCGACGTGTTGGCCCTGAAAACGGGCAATATCCAGTTCTTCCGCCGAAGGTTGACGTGATCCATCTCCGCCCGCCAGGGTGGTGGCGCCGTAGGGCGTTCCGCCGCGTACGTGGGAGATGTCGAAGAGTTCTTTAGTGCCATAACCGATGGGAACAATCACCATGCCGTGATGGGCGAGGGTGGTCCAGACGGAAGTGATGGTTTGCTCCTGGCCGCCGCCGGTACCGGTGGAAGCAAAGACGCTGGCGATTTTGCCGTACAGCGCGCCCGAAGCCCACAAGCCGCCAGTGCGATCCCAGAAGTTACGCATCTGCCCCGCCATGTTGCCGAAGCGTGTGGGTGTGCCAACGATGATGGCATCATACTGCGGCAAATCTTCCGGTTTCGCTTCAGGCGCAGCCTGATCCACTTTGCCGCCAACCTGGGCGAAACGCTCGGCATCCATGCTTTCCGGCACGCGCAATATTGTAACTTCCGCGCCGCTCACGCTCTTTGCACCGTCGGCCACGGCTTGCGCCATGGTTTCAATATGTCCGTACATCGAATAATAGAGCACCAAAATCTTTGCCATGGTTTTCATCCTGCGAGGGTGGTGAGTAACCAAAAGTATAGAAGAGCCTGCGCAGGCTGCTGTACAGAGGTTAAGCAGGTGCCAATAAGTGTCGGCTAACTGCTTGTAACGCGGCGGTAAATTTGCTTTTTCGCAGTGAAATGAGTGAATTATCTGTTTCAAATTGTGAATATCAGGCCGATCTCACCGCTGCGTTGTCTATTATTTAATCAGGTGTGCGGAATATCCGCCGCCAGGCTTTTCACGGCAGCATCGTGACAAGCCCCTAATCTGGATGCTCAATCCGTGGAGGAAATGATGGCCGAACATCGTGGAGGATCAGGCAATTTCGCAGAGGACCGTGAAAGGGCCGCAGAAGCGGGTCGCAAAGGCGGCAAAAACAGCGGGGGTAATTTTAGAAACGACCCACAGCGCGCGTCTGTAGCCGGTGAAAAAGGGGGACGCAGCCGCGGCAAGAAATAGCGCGACTGACCGTTAATCCCCGGCCGCCGGGTTCGCCCGGCGGTGACAGGCATTGCAATTTCCCCGCTCTCTGAGCAAACTGACCGCCAACTGATTATTCTGGTGCGTTATGTCCGCTTCTTCTTCTCGTCTCAGCCTGCGTATTTCGCGTCAGGAGTTGGTGCTCATATTTATTACCATGGTTTGGGGTGGCACTTTTTTGGTGGTACACCGGGCGATGGCCCATTCCGGTCCGTTCTTTTTTGTGGGATTACGTTTTGCTACGGCATCGCTGCTGCTGGCCTTTTTCTTCCGTCGTTATCTCAAGCAAGTTACCTGGCTGGAAATCAAAGCCGGGGCGCTGATTGGCCTGTCGATTGCCGGCGGCTACGGTCTGCAAACCTGGGGCATGCAAACCATTTCCAGCAGTCAGTCGGCGTTTATCACCGCGCTCTACGTGCCGGTGGTGCCGCTGCTGCAATGGTTATTCCTGCGCCGTCCGCCGGGATTGATGGCGTGGCTGGGCATTTTGCTGGCGTTTACCGGTTTAGTGCTGGTGGCGGGTCCGCAGGATGGCAGTTTGACGCTGAATGCCGGTGAAATCGCCACCTTACTGAGCACGCTGGCAATCGCGGCGGAGATCATCCTGATCAGCCGTTATGCCGGACAGGTCGATGTGCGCCGCGTCACGCTGATTCAGCTGATGGTGGCATCGGCCTGCGCCTTTGTTCTGATGATCCCGAATGGCGAATCGGTTCCTGCCATGTCAACGCCGTTGCTGCTGAGCGCGTTGGGTCTGGGCGCGGCCAGCGCCTTGATTCAGGTGACGATGAACTGGGCGCAACGCAGCGTTTCACCGACGCGTGCCACGGTGATTTACGCCGGTGAACCGGTGTGGGCGGGCGTGGTAGGGCGTTTGGCGGGCGAGCGTCTACCTGCTGCTGCGCTGCTGGGCGCGGCCTTGATTGTTTGTGGGGTAATCGTCAGCGAACTGCGTATACGCCGCAAGAAAGCGGTGCCCGATCAGGCACCGCTCGAGCCTTAAGGGTGTTGCCGTGCCGCCTCGTTCGCCAGCGCGGCGCCGCGACGTTGTAAAATCGCGTTCAGGATGATGGCACCAAAGGTGGCGGTGCCGATGCCGCCAAGGGTGAAGCTGCCAATCTTCAGGGCAAAATCACCGGCGCCCAGCACCAGCGTGGTCGCCACCATGATCAAATTGCCATTCTGATTGAAATCCACATGGTTCTGCACCCAAATGCGTGCGCCTGCCACCGCAATCAAACCAAATACTACAATCGAGGCGCC
The DNA here is from genome assembly GCF_019795975.1 of Pantoea sp. DY-17. Classification (NCBI taxonomy): domain Bacteria; kingdom Pseudomonadati; phylum Pseudomonadota; class Gammaproteobacteria; order Enterobacterales; family Erwiniaceae; genus Pantoea; species Pantoea sp. DY-17. The sequence goes on from NZ_JAIMIG010000001.1 coordinate 629,454, forward strand.
ACCAATCACCGGACCGGGAATGGTGTGGATTAGCGCGCCAAATTTCGGTGAGAAGCCAAGCACCAAAGCGATCGCCGCGGCGGCCACAAAGGCCAGCGTTGAATAGACTTTGGTCACCGCCATCACACCGATATTTTCCGCGTAGGTGGTGACACCGCTGCCGCCGATTGAGCCCGACAGCATGGTTGCCAGACCGTCACCGACAAAGGCGCGGCCCATCCAGGGATCGAGATTGCGCCCGGTCATGCCCGCCACGGCTTTAATGTGCCCGAGGTTTTCCGCTACCAGAATGATCGCCACAGGCGCGATCATCACGATGGCCTGCATATCAAAGATCGGTGCGGTGGTGTGCGGCAGGCCAAACCACGGTGCGTTGGCAAGGCCGCTGAAATCCACCGGTTTGCCGAAGCCCATCACGTTGGTTAGCAGTGCATAGATGGCCCACGCGACAATCAGGCCGACCAGAATCAGCAGGCGCTGGATCATCCCGCGCGTGAATACCGCCACCAGACCAATGCACAGCACCGTCATCACCGCCATCCAGCTGTCAAACATCGAGCCGGATACACCGTGCACCGCAATTGGCGCCAGGTTCAGACCAATCGCCATCACCACCGCGCCCGTGACCACCGGCGGCATCAGACGCTCGATCCAGCCGGTGCCGACCTTCATCACGATCAGGCCAGTCAGCGTATAGAGCGCGCCGCAGGCAATCACGCCGCCCAGCGCCAGCGCCAGGTTGGGGTTGAGTCCCTGACCGTTAAAGCCGGTTACCGCGATGATTACGCCGACAAACGCCGCGCTGGATCCGAGATAACTGGGTACGCGCCCGCCGGTGACCAGGAAGAACAGCAGCGTACCGATGCCCGAAACCAGAATCGCCAGATTGGGGTCCAGTCCCATCAGCAACGGCATCAGCACCGTTGCGCCAAACATTGCTACAGCATGCTGCAGGCCAAGCACGACCGTCTGCGCAAACGGCAGCGTTTCGTCCGGCGCAATCAGCCCATCATCGGTCATGGCTGACTTTTTCTGCCAGCGGGGGAACCAGGAACTCGCCATCGTCATCTCCAGGGTGTCAGTGAAAGCGGGCCGCACAAGGCGGCGTTAGCGGGCGTCCTGCCGTAAAAGGTGATGATAGCCACGGTCAAACCATGCCAGACCGTGCGTTTCATCATTGCGTACCAGCGCCTGCACTTCGCAAAACAGAATGTCGTGCGTGCCCACGCTGACCACTTGTGCCACTTTGCAGTCAAACGACACCAGCGCGCCGTCTAACAGCGGTGAACCGCTGGCCAGCGTGTGCCAGTCAGCGGCGGCAAAGCGTTCTGCCATCGGCGTTTTGCCGCCAAATAGCGTCGAGAGATCTTCATGCCCGGCGGCCAGGGTGTTAACGCAGAGATAACCGTTGTCGCGGAAAATCGGCCACACCGACGCTGAGCGATTAAGACAAACCAGCAGCGTAGGCGGCGTATCAGTAACGCTGCACACCGCCGAGGCGGTAAATCCGGCGCGTCCAGCGGGACCGTCGGTGGTGATGATATTCACCGCCGCGCCTAAGCACGCCATCGCGTTACGAAACGCATCGCGTTCTACACCGGGTAAAATTGGCAGTTCATGCACGCTCATTGGCGGCTCCTGTGATTAGCTGGCCGCTCGCTGGGCAGGCGCAGCCATATCGGCCAGCCAGCGCAGCAGCAGCGCATTAAAGTTGTCGGCATCGGTGACGCTCATCGCGTGTCCGCCCCAGGCCATCTCAATCAGGCTGCCGTTGGGCAGCGCCTGCGCCAGCTGCGGTGAGCAGCTCCACGGCACCAGCAGATCGTCCTGGCTGCAGATCGCTAACACCGGCTGGGAGATGCGCCCCACATGTGCGCGAAAATCCGCGCTTTTCAATGCATGCAAGCGACGCAGCAGGTTTTCCATGCCCTGAAAATGGGCGACATGGTGCGCATCTTCAGCGTTAATGCGCTCCTGATTGCGCGCCAGCCATTCCGCGGGATAGAGGAACAGCGGCTGCGCACGCACAAAGGCTTCGACGCCGACGTTCATCAGCAGATCCTGACGCACCTGGAAGCAGCGCTGCGTGTGCGCATCCAGCGAAAGCCAGCCGTTGATCACCACCACGCGGCTCACGCGCTGCGGGAAGTCCAGCGCCAGTTGCAGGCCGATTAAGCCGCCCAGCGCATGGCCGATAATGTCGTAATGTTGAATGCCGTGCTGTTCCAGCGTTTCTGCCAGTTCCGCCGCCATCATCGTCATGCTGTAGCCGTCCGGCAGCGTATCGGCACTGCGGCCGGTACCGCGCTGATCGTATGTCACCACGCGATAATGCGGCGTCAGCGCCGCCAGCTGCGGTTGCCAGAAACCGGCGACGCCGCCTAAACCGGAAGCGAGCACCAGCGTCGGCGCATCTTCAGCGGTTAAACCCTGGATCTCCAGATGCATCAGGCCTCCTGTTTGCCGATATGCGCCACGGTGGCGATTTCGATCAGCGCATCCGGTTTCACTAAGCCGCACTGAATGCAGAAGCGCGCCGGTTTATCACCGGGGAAGTATTCGGCGTAAATCTGGTTGATCGCTGCGTAGTTGCTCCAGTCGGTGAGAAAAATCGAGTTGAAGGTCACGTCGTCCATGGTGCCGCCGGCGGTTTCGATCACCTTTTTAATGGTCTCCAGCACGTGACGCGTTTGCGCGGCGGCATCACCGACGTGCACCACGTTGTTGTTGGCATCGAACGGCAAGGTGCCGGAGACGTAGACGACGCCGTCAGCTAAGGTGCCGGGCACGAATGGCGCTATGGGCGTACCAGTGCCGGGCGGAATAATCACACTTTTAGGCATGGCGAAATCCTCTTCTTATCGGTTTGCAGGTGAATCGAGGCGTTAGCTTTTCAGCGTTTCGCAGAAGGTGTCGGTATCGCTGACCCAGCCAAAAAACGTTTCGATATTGAAAATGGCCGCCTGTTGGGCAAACGCCGGACCCGCCTGATAGGTCGCGTCTTCCAGCACCACGCCGAAATATTCCAGGAAGAAGCCGTCACGCAGTGTCGATTCCACGCAGACGTTGGTGGCGATGCCGGTAAACACCAGATGGCGGATGCCACGGCTGCGCAGCATGCTGTCGAGCGAGGTGTTGAAGAAGCCGCTGTAGCGCGGTTTCGGCAATACGATATCGCCGGCCTGCGGCACCAGTTCATCGACCAGCGCATAATCCCAGCCGCCTTTCGACAGCAGCGTGCCCTGTAACTCCGGGCGCTTGCGCATGGTTTTCAGCGCATTAGATTTGTGGAAGTTAGGCGATCCGGCATCACCGGCTTCAACGTATTGGTCGTCCCAACCGTTCTGGAACCAGATGATCTGCATCCCGGCGGCCCGCGCTGCGGTGACCGCCTGATGGATTTTGGCAATCACCGGCTTGGTAGCGGAGACATCAAAGCCCGCCAGATCGAGATAGCCGCCTTGCGTGGCGTAGGCGTTCTGCATATCCACCACAATCAGCGCACTTTGCGCGGGCGGCAGCGCGATGGCTTCCGGGCGCGCCGGCAAGGTGACGTTCGGTAAACTTGAGGTATGGGCGCAAACAACGGTACTCATCAGGCAACCTCCTGCTGGGATGCGATTAAATCGTGGCGACACTGCATTAAGGGCTGAATACGTTCACCGAAATCTTCGATGCCTTGCAGGAAGTCGTCGAAGGTGAGCAACACGCCTTGCGTGCCATCTACTAATGCAACCTCATCCAACATTCGTGCCACATTGGCGTAAGAACCCACCAGCGTGCCCATATTGATGTTGACGGCGGAGGTCGGATCGGCCATCTGGCGCACGTTGGTGTCGCTGCCAGATTTGGTGTCCTGCTGACTTTGCGTGGTGAGCCAGGCGAGCGCCTCTTCATCGGCACCGGCTTTGTAGTGCTCCCATTTGGCGCGTGCGGCTTCGTCGCTCTCGGCGGCAATGATCATAAACAGCACATAGGAACCGACGTCGCGGCCCGCTTTATCGGCAGCTTGCTTCATACGCGCGGCGGTTGGCGCGAAGGCAGTTGGCGTGTTGACGCCTTTGCCGAAGCAGAAGTTGTAATCGGCGTGCTGCGCCGAGAACGCCATGCCCGCATCGCTCTGGCCGGCGCAGATCACTTTCATCGGTTTCTGCGGCTGCGGGCTGACGCGGCAATCGTTCATGGTAAAGAACTCGCCTTTAAAGTCGCTCTGGCCGGTGCCCCACAAATCGCGCAGCACGGTGACGTATTCGGTCAGATATTGGTAGCGGCTGGAGAAGTAAGCATCGCCCGGCCACAAGCCCATCTGCTCGTACTCGGGTTTCTGCCAGCCGGTGACGAGGTTGACGCCGAAGCGGCCATTGGAGATGGAATCAATGGTGGAGGCCATACGCGCCACAATCGCGGGCGGTAAGGTTAGCGTGGCGGCGGTGGCGTAGATCTCAATGCGTGAGGTCACCGCCGCGAGTCCCGCCATCAGCGTGAAGGATTCGAGGTTGTGATCCCAAAACTCGGTTTTGCCGCCGAAGCCGCGCAGTTTGATCATCGAAAGGGCAAAGTCGAAATGATAATGCTCTGCTTTCAGCACGATCTCTTTGTTCAGTTCAAAAGTCGGTTTGTACTGCGGCGCATGGGTGGAGATCAGCCAGCCGTTATTACCAATCGGGATAAAAACGCCAATTTTCATGTGAAACCTCTCTGCATTAGACGGGGACTGCTTCACGCGCTGCGCTGCTTCCTGCACGCATCCTGCGGGCGGCGCTCCATCACAAAATTGCAAAGGCTGTGCCACATTTTTAAAAGACATAAATAACAATGTGTTAAAAGTATCGCCTGTTCTAAACTGGAGTAATTGGTCCATTTCAGACCGTTTGGTCAAAACGTTCTGCACGTTTTTCATGCGCCGCGTGGTCAAAAAAGGTGCAGGCGGGCGATTAGGCAGGAAAGAAGGCCTTTGTTATGATGCGTTGACGCAGGACGGAAGAGGTAACAGTGTGAAAAGCGATGAAAAAAAACCGGGACGCCGTTCGCGTGCGGTCGCCGCAAAGCGGGCCGCCATTCTGGAAGCGGCGTTAGCCTTCTTCTCGCAATACGGCATTCACGGCACCAGCCTGGATAAAGTGGCGGAGCGCGCCGATGTCTCCAAAACCAATCTGCTGTATTACTATCCGTCGAAAGAAGTGCTGTATGTGGCGGTTTTAAAAGAGATTCTTGATGTGTGGCTGGCGCCGCTGCGGGCGCTGCAGCACGATCACGATCCGCTGACCGCGATACGTAAATACATTCGCCTTAAACTGGAAGTCTCGCGCGATCATCCGCAGGCCTCGCGATTGTTCTGCCTTGAGATGTTGCAGGGCGCGCCGCTGCTGAAAGGTGAACTGGCCGGTGATTTAAAAGCGTTGGTGGATGAGAAGGCGGCGATTATCGAACAGTGGATCGCCGAAGGTCGGTTGGCGGGCGTGCAGCCGCAGCACCTGTTTTTCCTGCTGTGGGCCACCACGCAGCACTATGCGGATTTCGCCTCGCAGGTGGAAGCGATTACCGGCCAGACGTTGAACGATGCGGCGTTCTTTGAACAGACGCTGGAAAACGTGCAGCGCATGATAATTGAAGGGATCCGCGTGCGCTGATCCCGCTTTTTCAAGGAGAGTGCATGGATTCGTTATCACAATTGACGTTAGGCGCGGCGGTCACCGTTGCGGTGATGGGCAAACGCGTTCCGCTGTGGCAAGCGGCGCTGGTGGGCGCGGTGGCGGGTACCTTGCCGGATCTCGACGTGTTTATCGATCACGGCGATGCCATCCGCAATATGACGCTGCATCGCACCGAAGGTCATGCGCTGATAATCCTCACCTTAATTGCACCGCTGCTCGGCTGGTTGGTGGCCGGTGCGACCCGCAGTCGCGCGCACTGGCGCGGCTGGACGCTGGCGATGTGGCTGTCGCTGGTGACGCATCCGCTGCTGGATCTCACCACCGTTTACGGTACGCAGCTGGGCCTGCCGCTCACCGATTTCCCTTATGCCATTGGCAGCATGTATATCATCGATCCGTTGTATACCTTGCCGTTGCTGATTGCGCTGCTCGTCGCCCTGTGGCGACGCGATGCTGTGGGCTTGCGCTGGAATCAGGCGGGATTATTGGTAAGTACGCTTTATCTCGGCTGGAGCATGGTGGCACAGAGCATGGCGACGCAACACATTGAGCAAGCGCTGGCGCAGCAATCAGTGCAGCCGGAGCAACTACTGGTGACGCCGACCGCGTTTAATACGCTGGTATGGCGCACGGTGATCATAACGCCAGAGCGTTACGGCGAAGCCTATTGGTCGCTGTTGTCACCGGGGCGTTCGCTGCAGATAAGCTGGCACGATCGTCAACCCGCGCTGTTTGCGCCGTTCAAAGGGCAATGGCACGCCGAGCGTGTAGCGTGGTTTAGTCATGGGTTTTACGCAATGAAGCAGCAGGGCGATCGCACGTTGATCAGCGATTTAAGGATGGGGGAAGAGCCGAGTTACACCTTTACCTTTGATCTGGGATCGCCGCAGTCGCCGGAGCTAGCACCGCAGCGTGAACCTTCGGTGCGTCCTGCATTGGGTGAGGCGTGGCGTAAGCTGCGGGAGAGATTGTGACTTCGTGGTGAAGCGCGTTTGCTGATGAGGTGCGCTTTCTGTCAAAAAAGAAAAAGGCTGCACTTTCTTTCAAAAGGCAGCCTTAACGTAGCCGTGATAAATCAGGCTTTACGACGACGTAACAACCAGCCCATGGTCAGCATCACAAACCACAGCGGCGTGACCATCAGCGCCTGACGGGTATCTTCCTGCAGCGTCAGCAGCACCAGCACAAAGGCGAAGAACGCCATGCATACCCAGCACATAAACTTGCCCAGCGGCATTTTGAACTTCGATTCAGCATGACGCTGTGGATGCTGCTTACGATACGCCAGATAGCTGCACAGGATGATGGTCCAGACGAACATAAATAGAATCGCCGACACCGTAGTGACCATGGTGAACACCGTCATCACATCCGGAATCAGGTAGATCAGCGCCACACCCGCCAGCAGACACAGGCAGGAGAAGAACAGGCCAGTGGTTGGCACCGCACGCGCCGAGAGGCGACCAAACGCTTTATGCGCCACGCCTTGTTCCGCCAGGCCGAACAACATGCGGCTGGTGGAGAAGATACCGCTATTGGCGGACGAGGCGGCGGAGGTCAGCACCACGAAGTTGACGATGCTGGCGGCGGCAGGCAAGCCGATCAGCACAAACATCTCAACGAACGGGCTGCGATTCGCCAGCACCTGATTCCAAGGCGTCACCGCCATGATCACCATCAGCGCCAGCACGTAAAACATAATAATGCGCAGCGGAATGGCGTTAATTGCACGCGGCAAAACTTTGTGCGGATCTTTGGTTTCTGCTGCCGCGGTGCCGACCAGCTCAATGCCGACAAAGGCGAAAACCGCAATCTGGAAGCCGGCAAAGAAGCCGCTCAAGCCTTTCGGGAACATGCCGCCGTGATCCCAGATGTTGCTCAGGGACGCGGTGCCACCGTTCGGCGACGGATAATGCATGCTCACCAGCACAATGCCGGTGATGATCAGCGCCACAATGGCGACGATTTTGATAATCGCGAACCAAAACTCCATCTCACCAAACAGCTTCACCGTAGCGATATTCAATGCCAGGAAGACAAAGACGCACAGCAGGGCGCTCATCCAGATGGAGAAGTCCGGGAACCACAGCTGGAAATAGGCGCTGATGGCCACCACGTCGGCAATGCCGGTCACCACCCAACAGAACCAGTACGTCCAGCCGGTAAAATAGCCCGCCCACGGACCGAGTAAATCGGCAGCGAAATCGCTAAAGGATTTGTATTCGAGGTTGGACAACAGCAGTTCGCCCATGGCGCGCATGACGAAGAACAGCATAAAGCCAATGATCATGTAGACGAAAATGATCGACGGGCCCGCGAGGCTGATGGTTTTACCCGAGCCCATAAACAGCCCGGTGCCGATGGCGCCACCGATAGCAATCAACTGAATGTGACGATTATGCAGGTTACGCTGGAGTTTATCCGGCTGTTCGGCCGTAGCGAGCGCCTCTTTTGATTGATCAACCATAAATTTTTCTTTCCTGTCGAGATGTTGTGTCAGCTCTATTGGCTGTTTTGCCCGTCATACTTTAAGCCGCAGATGCGTTGGCTACGCGTGTTCACCCAAGGAACTGACTAAATTAAGCTCCCAATGATTCACACACTTGCCACCTTCCTGCGGCTCACATTATTTAGGGCATTCGTTATGAGCCTTTGTCCAGGCAAGTGGCATAAGATAGTGGAAAGCCAACCCGTTTCGGTAATGGTTTTTCCCCCTTTGTGACCTTTTACGTGCTTTGCTCTGTCAGTAATTATTTACAGAGTTTAAAGCGCAGTCATTTTGCGTAAATCTTCAACAATTAAGCGATTTACGTCACTTTCCGCGCACATGACTTCTACACTTGTTAGTTCATTTCATCAGGAAAAGTGAGGCATTGTGCGCGCTCTGTTCGCCGTCGCGTTGCTGGCTGTATGCGGCTGGTTTAGTTTGCCGTGGTTGAAAACGCATCTGCCGCCTCAGTGGAACCCCTTTACACCGCTCAACGTTACCGATCCGCCCGGTTGGATGACGCGTTACAAGCTAAAAAAGCTGAGTGGCGATCCGGCTGCCTGCCTGGCGGTGATGCGGCAAGCCAGTGAACAGCGGCTGGTGCAGTTTCGTGCCGTGCCGCCTATGCAAGGGAATTGCCCGATTGAGCAGCCGCTACGTATCAGCGGCTACGGTGACGTCACGCTGAGCAGCAGTTTTCTCGCCAGCTGTCCGATGGCGGTGGCCAGCACCATGTTTGTGATTAACAGCGACAGCGCATTACGTCAGGCCGGTTTTAACAGTCCGCTGAAACGCATTGCCCATGTTGGCAGCTACGCCTGTCGCAATATTTATCATCGTCAGGAAGGGCGTTTGAGTGAGCACGCCAGCGCCGATGCCTGGGATATTACCGGATTTCAGCTGGCAAATGGGCGTTGGTTGCAGGTAGGAAAAAACTGGCAACAGCCAGAGGATGCGGCGGCTGGACTGCATGCGCTGTGGCGTAACGGCTGTGCGACGTTCGGTAATGCGCTGGGGCCCGATTATAACGCCGCGCATGCCAGCCATTTTCATCTTGGCATGCGCGGTTCGGGTTACTGCCGTTAGCTATACCGCAGGATTAAGCCCACGTTTTATCAGGAAATGATTAGCCGGCCAGGAGAAAATAAAGCCAGTCATTATGGCCAATTGCAGCATAAACCAGAATGCCGCCACCAGCGGGTTGACCTGCTCGTTCAGCACAAACTTTAGGGCCAACGCCATAAAGATAAAAATACCTAATTGAAAAATCAGCAGGGGGAAAATTTCGGTTTTTAACGCCAATAATAATGCGCTGCCAAATGAATGTTTTTCACGTTGGCGAATCGCCAGAAATTGAAAAAGTAATCCCATAAACAATGAAGCGATAACGCAAATAAGCGCCTGCATGCCTATCGTCGGATTAATGGCAAATTGTTTTAGTAAAGTGACTATCGGGATTGTCATTATATCGCCAAATATACAAGCCGCTGCGGATAATGACGTGGAAATAAATATAGTTTGCCAGCTGGCGTTACTGCGTATTTTTTGTGAAACCAACAGCGCAAGTTTTTGCTGTTGTGATGGTTTACGGCCTAAGTACCACCAGACGATCCAGCCAATAAAAGGCATATACAAACCGGTTAATGGCCAAATGATATTCATCACCGCCACCGGATGTGGATGGCGAAAAAGATCTTTTAAAATCATCAGGGCAGTGCAGACGCCCAGAACAAGGAAAGGTAATGCAAACTGGTTCAACATAGTCAGTTCCGCTAAGTTTCCCACCTACATGCGACAATGCGCCTGAGCCTTACTGCAGCACTGTCTTCCAATGCATCTTTTCACTCCGCTAGCATTAAGCGTAGCCGTTAATCAGCGTGAGAGAAATCACATCATTACTTAATGTATTATCTTAACCGCAGAAATAGGTGGGATTAACATTAAGTCAAAACTCATTCACCGTACAAACCCCTTTCACAGCAAAATAATCTGCTTTTTGCATCAATAATTTTAGTTAATGACGATGCTAAAAATTTATCAATCTAACGATCATTTTCAATCAACTGGATGATTGAAACTACTTCAGAAAAATCCTATTCTAATCTGCTGAGGAATTAAAGTTGTGAACCTGTTAACAATTAACGTGAACTTACACATTTTCATTACGTTAACGCATTGACAGTAGAAGAGTTATGCTAGCTGCTGGCAAATTTGCTCCTTTTTCAATCAATATTTTTTGTCTGGCTAATTTATTTTTTGCGTTAACACGAACTAATTTCAGAATGTAAAAGCGTGAAACAGCGCTAAGGCAATAATGACGACCGATAATTATTTCGTCTGGCTAGGCGAAATGGAAAATGAATTTCTGGCGCTAACGCAAGTGACGCAATTGAAATCCCTGTTGCAACAGCAGATTGAAAAGCTGGGTTTCGATTACTTCGCTTTTTTGGTTCAGCATCCGGTGCCCTTTACCCGGCCGCGCTTGTTTTTGTTCAGTACATACCCGGAAGGCTGGGTGAAACGCTACGAAAGCGAGAACTATTATAAGGTCGATCCGGTGCTATTACTCTGTCAGCGGCCGGGACGGGGTGTTGAATGGACGCGCGATTTATTTACCGGTGCGGGTAATTTGTGGGCAGAAGCCAACGCTGCGGGATTAATGAGCGGCTTTTCCTGCTCAGCAATGGCACCAAATCGTACCATTGGTATATTATCTATTGCATCGAGACTTCACAGTAAGACCCAACACTTGCGCATAGAGCTTGAGGTGAAACTGCATCTTCTGGCGGAACTGAGTTTGCGCGTGTTGGAGCGTTTGAATGACGATTCTATGGTCGTTTTATCTAACGATTTTAGTCAGCGTGAATTAGAAATCCTGAAATGGACGGCGGAAGGAAAAACGTCGGCGGAAATTTCACTTATTTTAGCCATATCTGAACATACGGTGAATTTTCACCAAAAGAATATGCAAAAGCGTTTTAATGTTTCCAATAAAACGCAGATTGCCTGTTATGCCGCTGCGGTTGGCCTGATATAGCGAAAAAGCAACTACTAATTTTAGTAGTTCCTTCTCCCGTGTCAGTTGTCTACCCTGCGCGCAACGTTGCCAGGCTGGCTCAAAGAAATCATTGCATACATGGGGATGTCAGAGGCGCATGATGAAAGTAATTCAAACACAGCTTAAGGATATGCCGTCCTCACTGTTGGCAGAACTGGGAACGTATCGCTATAGCGTGTTTGCGCGCGGCGAAGGGTGGTCGATTCCACCGCGATTGAGTACGCCAGGGCAAGAGTACGATCGTTTTGATCGTTCGGATGTCACCTGGTTGATTGCCTGGAACGCTCGTCAGGGTATTTGCGGCTGCGCACGTCTGTTGCCGTGGCATGAACCTGAGGTGCCGGAAGGTTTTGTTCTGCCTTTCGATCAGGAAAAGGTATGGGAAATGTCGCGCTTCTCGGCGCGCCTTGAGGTGGACGCGGAGCTACCGCTGAGTATTTTGTGGCACTCGGTGCAATTAGCAGAACTGAGCGGCATGGAGTATTTGATCAGTTCGGCGACGCCAATGCTTGAGAAGATGTTCGAACAGCATCAGGTAGTCTACGAGCCGCTCTCACCGGGCTTGATTCAATCTGAAGACAATCTGTTTGCCATTCGCATTCCGGTTGATCAACCGGCGCTGGCGGAGAAATATCGGGGTACACGACGCTTTAGTCCGGAAGAGGTGCTGCCGTCGCTGGGTGTTTCAGTAAACTGGCAATCACACAGCTAAATACCCCGCGCATTTCGCGCGGGGCACATCGCTTATTGACGGTAAGCGGTTTTGATCTGACGAATTGTATTATTAAACACTTCCGCCTGCGGCTTATCGCCTAACGAAGCTTGCACATAACGCTCCATGTTGATGATCACCTTACCGGCATCGGCTTGACCCATTCCTTTCAGAATCAGCGTCACCATCATTTTCAGACAGGCGACTTCGTCGGCCAGCGCCTGCGTGTCTCGTGAAGTTGCGAAATCTTCATCACTCATAATTGACTCCTTGGGGGTATTACTCAATGTTGACACATTCTTCCTGTGCGTAAGAAAGAGAGTATATCATAGGGTTTTCAGATGAATTTTAATGAAGCGAAGCGGTAAAAGTCAGACCGCTTTTTAATTGCGCATTGCGCTATTTGTCAGCAACCAGAATTAGCGTTTAGCTGTTATTTACCAGGCGATCGGAATGCGACAATAAAATCGAGCTATAAATTATAACTTAATGATATTAATAACAATTTAACTTATCTCATTTTGCATCTTATTGCCCTGTGCAGTAAAAGCTGGATCAAAGAAATGTTATTGATTTGCATCAGTTCATTTGAGATTTATCTGTGACTGTAGATGTTTTTTCCACCTGAAAACCGGTAAGATGACCGTTCTGAAATATATTTCCCTTAATTAACCTGCGGAGTACGTCCCGTTGATCAGCCTGCTTCTTGTTGATGACCATGAACTGGTACGCGCCGGTATTCGCCGCATTCTGGAAGATATGAAAGGACTCGTTATTGCGGGTGAAGCGGCGTGCGGTGAAGACGCCGTGAAATGGTGCCGCAGCAATCCGGTTGACGTAGTGCTGATGGACATGAACATGCCCGGTATTGGCGGCCTGGAAGCGACACGCAAAATTGTGCGCTTTAACCCGGATATCCGCATCATCATGCTCACCATTCATACCGAAAATCCACTGCCGGCGAAGGTAATGCAGGCGGGCGCAGCGGGTTATCTCAGTAAAGGCGCCGCGCCGCAGGAAGTGGTGAGTGCGATTCGCTCGGTGCATTCAGGGCAACGCTATATCGCCTCAGATATTGCCCAGCAAATGGCACTCAGCCAGATCGAACCGCAAAAAGCCGAATCCCCCTTCAGCTGTTTGTCGGAAAGGGAATTGCAGATTATGCTGATGATCACACGCGGGCAGAAAGTGACGGAAATTTCCGAACAACTCAGTCTCAGCCCGAAAACCGTTAACAGTTACCGCTATCGCATGTTCAGCAAGTTGAATATCAGTGGCGACGTCGAGTTAACGCATTTGGCCATTCGACATGGCCTGTTCAATGCGGAGCCATTAATCAGTAGTGAGTGACGTTTTCGATTCCAAAGCCTTTCTCAGCACCGTGACCAGCCAACCCGGCGTCTACCGTATGTACGATGCGGCCGGTACGGTGATCTATGTTGGTAAAGCCAAAGACCTTAAAAAGCGCCTGACCAGCTACTTCCGTACGCAGGTGGGCAGTCGCAAAACTGAAGTGCTGGTCAGCAACATTCAGAACATCGACGTCACCGTGACGCACACCGAAACGGAAGCGCTGCTGCTGGAGCATAACTACATCAAGCTCTACCAGCCGCGCTATAACGTGCTGCTGCGCGATGACAAATCCTATCCTTACATTTTCCTCAGTGGCGATAGTCATCCGCGTCTGGCGATGCACCGTGGCGCGAAGCACGCCAAAGGCGAATACTTTGGCCCGTTTCCGAACGGCTATGCGGTACGTGAAACCCTCGCGCTGCTGCAGAAGGTATTCCCGATTCGCCAGTGTGAAAACAGCGTGTATCGCAACCGCTCGCGCCCGTGTTTGCAGTATCAAATTGGCCGCTGCCTTGGACCCTGCGTTTCCGGCTTGGTTAGCGAAGAGGAGTATGCGCAGCAAACCGATTACGTGCGTTTGTTCCTCGCGGGGAAAGATGATCAGGTGATTAATCAGCTGGTCAAGCGCATGGAAAATGCCAGTGAGGAACTGCGTTTTGAAGAGGCCGGGATTTTACGCGACCAGATTCAAGCGGTAAGACGCGTAACCGAGCGGCAATTTGTCTCCAATCAGGGTGAAGACCTGGATGTGATGGGCGTGGCCTTTGATGCTGGCATGGCTTGCTTGCACGTGCTGTTTATCCGTCAGGGCAAAGTGCTCGGCAGCCGCAGCTACTTCCCGAAAGTACCTGCCGATACCGAACTGACCGAAGTGGTACAAACCTTTGTCGGGCAGTTCTATCTGCAAGGCAGTGAAGCGCGCACTTTGCCGGCGGAAATTCTGCTGGACTTTACACTACCGGAACGTGAGCTGCTGGCGGAATCGCTGAGCGCGCTGGCGGGACGTAAAGTGAACATTCAAAGTAAGCCGCGTGGTGACCGTGCACGCTACCTGAAACTGGCGCGCACCAATGCGGCAACGGCACTGACTACCAAGCTGTCGCAGCATTCGACCATTCAGCAGCGTCTGGCGGCGCTGGCGACGTTCCTTGAGCTCGACACCATTCATCGCATGGAGTGCTTCGACATCAGCCACACCATGGGCGAGCAGACCATTGCGTCGTGCGTGGTGTTCAACCGTGATGGTCCGCTGCGTTCGGATTACCGACGCTACAACATTGAGGGCATCACGCCGGGCGATGATTACGCGGCGATGAATCAGGTGCTGCGCCGTCGTTACGGCAAAGCGCTGGAAGAGGACAAAATCCCCGACGTGATCATCATCGACGGCGGTAAAGGTCAGTTAGCGCAGGCGAAACAGGTTTTTGCCGAGCTGAATGTACCCTGGGATAAAGATCGTCCGATTTTACTCGGCGTGGCGAAGGGTAGCGATCGTAAAGCCGGGCTGGAAACGCTGTTCTTTGAAGCGGAAGGTGAGGGCGTTTCCTTACCGCCGGACTCGCCTGCGCTGCATGTGATTCAGCATATTCGTGATGACTCTCACAATCATGCGATTTCAGGCCACCGGAAAAAACGCGCCAAAGTGAAGAACACCAGCGCGTTGGAAAGTATTGAAGGCGTGGGGCCCAAACGGCGCCAGCAGCTGCTCAAGTATATGGGTGGCCTGCAACCGCTGATGAATGCCAGCGTCGACGAGATTGCTAAAGTGCCGGGAATTTCCACCGCGCTGGCGGAAAAAATCTACTACTCACTGAAACACTAACGTTGAAAGAGGGGGGGCAATGTAGCAACATACATGAAACCCTACTCACACCAGACAGTTACTGGCATATGCAATTTAACATTCCGACGTGTCTTACCCTGTTTCGAGTCGTACTTATTCCCTTTTTTGTCCTGGCGTTTTATCTGCCATTTCAATGGGCTCCCTTTGCTACTGCACTGATCTTTGTGATTGCTGCGGTTACTGACTGGTTTGATGGTTTTTTAGCGCGTCGCTGGAAGCAGACCACGCGTTTTGGCGCGTTCCTCGATCCGGTTGCGGATAAAGTGCTGGTGGCGATTGCGCTGGTGCTGGTGGCGGAGCATTTCCACGCGTGGTGGATTACGCTGCCTGCGGCAACGATGATCGCGCGTGAAATCATTATCTCTGCGCTGCGTGAGTGGATGGCGGAGATCGGCAAACGCAGCAGCGTGGCGGTGTCGTGGATCGGCAAGGTGAAAACCACCGCGCAGATGTTCTCGCTGTTTGCCCTGCTGTGGCGTCCAGAAGCCACGGTGGTTGGCGTGGGTGTGGTCGCACTGTACATCGCAGCCGTGCTGACGTTCTGGTCAATGTTCCAGTATTTAAGCGCAGCGCGCGGCGATTTGCTCGATAGCTGATCGATGCGATTTAAAAAGCAGCAAACGGACGCAGTGTGTGGATAATTCTGTTGACTCACTGCGTCAGATAAGTAGAATGCATCGCATCGAACGGCAGCGAGCCTGCAAGAAGCTGAACAAAATCAGCAAGTTCGATGAAGAAATACCAGAACCGAGTAGTTGAGTTGGCAACAAGGCGGCAACTGAACGAATCCCTGGGAGCTTACATTGGTAAGTGACCTGGGTGAGTGAAGGCAGCCAACGCAGTGGCAAACTCAAATACGATGGTTGTGCGGGAATAGCTCAGTTGGTAGAGCACGACCTTGCCAAGGTCGGGGTCGCGAGTTCGAGTCTCGTTTCCCGCTCCAAATTTAGTGGTTCGTATTCAACGGATTACATATCAGATTAAAGGCGCGTTGGCAGAGTGGCCATGCAACGGATTGCAAATCCGTCTACCTCGGTTCGACTCCGGGACGCGCCTCCAATTTACACCCTGCCCGGGTGGTGAAATCGGTAGACACAAGGGATTTAAAATCCCTCGGCTTATGGCTGTGCGGGTTCAAGTCCCGCCCCGGGCACCATATTTGCAGTCGATAAAACGAATAAAATAAAGCAATAAGCAGTAATGTCGTAACCGCCCAAGGGCGGTTTTTTTGTTTTTGTCCTTACCTCATCGCCAATAAAAAACCCGGCTAAGCCGGGCAAGTCATTACGATTGCGGTTGTCCCACCGGACCTGCACCTTCGCTGGCACCCGGCACCGGTTGGTTACTTGGCGCATGTGGGCGCCCATCGTTGCCGACCGCATCACTCTTATGCATACAACCCGCCAGCGATACCAAGGTTAACGTCACCAATGCTGCTTTTGCTAAAACGTTCATCTGCTGCTCCTTATAATTAAGCGATTGAGTAACCAATCCCAAAGAGATCAAAGGATTGACCATGAGCTAAGCAAAGTCAGTGACAGCAAATTTCGCAAGCGAAGCGCGGCAGTACCCATAAAAAACGCCGGATTTCCGGCGTTTTTCGTCTCAATCCTAATATTTCTATCCCAGATTGCCACTCAGCCGCTCGCGGAAATCGCTGCTGCGGTTATCCAGCCCGATAAAGGTGACGTTCGCTCCATGGCGCTGATAGCGATATTCGATAGCATCAAGGGCCGCCACGCTGGAAGCGTCCCAAATCTGCGCATGCGTCAAATCGATGGTGACAGTTTTTGGATCGTGGCCGTAATTGAAGTGTTCAAACAAATCATTGCTGCTACCAAAGAACAGCGGGCCGCGCACGGTGTAATTGACCTGTTGGCCATCCTCGCTCAGCTGGCGTTCAGCGTGAATGACGTGAGCGATGCGGCGTGCGAACAGCATCATCGCCAGAATCACACCAACCAGCACGCCAATCGCCAGGTTGCCGGTCCACACGGTGACAGCAACCGTCAGCACCATCACAAAGGTTTCCGACCACGGCATGCGTTTCAGCGTAGCCGGCTGCAGGCTGTGCCAGTTCACGGTTTTCACCGCTACCACCATCATAATGCCCGCCAGTACTACCATCGGGATCTGTGCCATAATCTGGCTCAGTCCGGTCACTAATAACAGCAGCACGATACCCGCCGCGACCGTAGAAACACGCGTACGTGCTTTGCCCAGCTCGACGTTAACGATGGTTTGGCCAATCATCGCGCAACCGGCGATGCCGCCATAGAAGCCCGCAAGAATATTGCCGACGCCCAGCGCCCAGGATTCGCGGCGTTTAGCGGAAGGCGTATCGGTAATGTCATCCACCAGTTTGGCGGTCAGCAGCGACTCCATCAAACCCACAAAGGCGATGCTCAAGGCGGTGGGCCAGATGATTTGCAGCGTGTGCAGATTGATCGGCACCAGCAGCGTCGTGAAGCCTGGCAGACCGGCGGTCATTGGCCCTTCATCGCCCACGTTCGGTACGCGATAGCCAAGCACCAACGCGACCGCCGTCACTACCACAATCGCCACCAGCGGTGAAGGGACGCTTTTAAACACTTTCGGTAGCAGCAGCACGATGGCCAGCGTAACGGCGAATAGCACCCACACCAACGCGGATTGTCTCCAAACGTGCGGGACCTGCGCAAAGAAGATCAGGATGCCGAGGGCGTTAACGAAGCCGATCATCACCGAACGCGGGATATAGCGCATCATGCGCGACAACCCAGCGAGCCCAAAGATAATCTGGATAATGCCGCCTATAACCACCGCCGGCAGAATGTATTCAACGCCGTGCGCATGCACCATCGGGCCGATCACCAGCGCCACCGAACCGGCCGCTGCAGTGACCATTGCCGGACGACCGCCCAGAATCGACAGCGTCAGGCACAGCACCACCGAGGCAACAAGGCTGACTTTAGGATCGACACCGGCAATCACGGAGAAGGAGATAACTTCCGGGATCAGCGCCAGCGCGGTAATAATGCCGGCCAGACACTCGCGGGTTAGCAGGGCAGGCGAACGTAAAACGCGCCCCACAGTGATATCGCTCTCCACCGCAGTGGTGCGCTCAGTTGGTTGACTCATAGATTGTGCAGGCTCTTTTATTATTGTGCGCATACCGTCGCGGTACGGCAGTAACCAGTTAGGATTTTCCGAGAAGGGATGTTACCGGGCAATAAGGTGAGACGCTAGCGCGTTGGGGCAGGTGAGGGTGATTCCATCCCTGGAATCCGGCTTTAGACCGCGAGATCGTCAGGTGTTTTATTCACAACTAATTCAAGCAGATGGCGATAAATATCCAGCTGAATCACATCGCTTTCCATCTCAAGACGGTTAATCAGCGAAGCAATAATCGCTTTATTAGAAACCGGCATACCGGCTTGCAGGATTTCGGCGATGATCTGCCCGAAAACTTCCATTTCACTGCTGTCGCTATTACCGGCCAGTTTGAAATAGTCAGCGATGGCAGCGCTACTGTTTGCGGCGTTTTGCATATGTGAAGCCCTTAAGATCGGCCTGATGGCAATGTGCCTTCAGCTCCATGATGAAAAAATTTGCACGCGGACAGGCGCGCAACACCCAACTCATCAACCCACGCAAAAAGACACCTCTGAAGGTGGAAATCCACAACACCTTCAGAGGCGACGCAAAGTGCATCATTCGTTACGGAGCCGTCAGCTGGCTCACGGGACGTAAACTTATACAATCCAGCACAACTTGTACAAGCTTGATTTTAAGCAATTTGTGCTAGTCCTTATTTAACAGCGAGTTATGATTTGTAATGTTTTCTAAAAGCTATACAAGAATGGGCGAAAACCGCCAAATTTTCGGTGAGTTGTACAACTGATAAGGAAAGCTGGAGATTTTTTGTCCTGCCAACTACGTTTGCAGGTGTAAGCAAAATTTTCATTGGCGAGCGGCTTACCTTATAATAACGCTCCCGTTTAGTTAGATACCTAACCATTAGGCCACTACGTTTTGAGCGACTATCCCCAACCCTTTTCTCGTTTGCTGCATCTCACCGCGCACGCATGGCGTTTGGCTGTTGATCGTCGCCTCAAAGAGAGCGGATTGAGCATGAGCAGCTGGATGGCGATTGCCAGCGTTGCCACCGCCGCCGAGCCGCCAACACAAAAAGCGCTGGCGCAGTTGCTTGGTCTGGAAGAGGCCAGCGTCGTGCCGCTGGTGGATCGTCTGGTGAAGCAGCAGCTATTGGCGCGCGTGCAGCCACCGGAAGATCGTCGCAAACGCCTGCTGATTCTGACGGAACAGGGCAGCGTGGCCTTTGCCGAAGTGAAAACGCAGGCCGATGCGCTACGTGCACAGTTGTTGGCGGATATCGATCCTGCATCGCTGGCGATAACGGAACAGGTGCTGCAACAGCTGCTCGCGCGTCTGGGAAGCGTTTAACGGTGGCAAAACGTAATCCTTATGCCCCGCGCGAATGGCTGCCGCATGAGAAGCCGATGCTGCCGGGCTCGCCCTCAACGCCGCTGCATTCGCCTTCGAAGCGCATCGCATTTGGCATCATTGGCTTATTGATCTCGATTACCGGCGCGCTGAGTAACGCGCTGGTCTCTGCCAACCTCACCAATCTGCAAGGCACCTTCGGCGCTTACAGCAATGAGATCGCCTGGCTGCCCGCGGTATATGTGATGGGCAACATCTCCATCAACCTGCTGCTGGTGAAGTTCCGCCAGCAGTTTGGTCTGCGGCTGTTCACCGAAGCGTTTCTGGTGCTGTATGTGATCGTGGCGTTTTTCCACCTGCTGGCTAACGATCTCAGCTCGGCGATCATTGTCCGCACCGCGCATGGCATGGTCGGCGCGGCGCTCAGTTCGCTCGGCATCTATTACCAGATTCAGGCCTGGCCGGCGAAGCATCGGCTTAAAGCCCTGGTGATTGGCATCACCGCATCGCAGCTGGCGATTCCGCTGGCACGATTGTTCTCCACCGAACTGCTGCAGCTGCAAGAGTGGCGCGGTTTATACCTGTTTGAACTCGGTCTGGCGATGATCTCGCTGGGCTGCGTGCTGGTGGTGAAACTGCCGCCCGGCGACCGCATCAAAGCCTTTGAAAAGATGGATTTCCTCACCTTCATGTTGATGGCGCCGGGCATGGCGCTGCTGTGCGCGGTGCTGTCGCTGGGCCGCATCGAATGGTGGTTCAGCACGCCGTGGCTCGGTGTGGCATTAGCGCTGGCGCTGGTGTTGATCGTGGCGGCGATTATCGTCGAGCACAACCGTAAGAATCCGTTGCTGAATACCCGCTGGCTCAGCAACGGCACGATTGTGCGGCTGGGCATTGTGATGATCATGATGCGTATTCTGCTGGCCGAGCAAAACACCGGCGCGGTGGGTTTCCTGCAGCAGCTTGGCTTACTCAACGATCAGATGCGCGGTCTGGCGTTAGCGATCATTGCCGGGGTGATTTGCGGCATGATCGCCAGCGCATTAACCATCAAACCCACGCATCTGAGCTGGCCAATTGTCGTGTCGCTGGTGGTGATGATCGTCGCCTCGCTGATGGATGCGCAATCCAACCCGCTGACGCGTGCCCACAATCTCTACTTTAGCCAGTTTCTGCTCGGTTTCGGCAGCGCCTTCTTCCTCGGGCCTGCCATGCTGCTGGGGATTGGCGGCGTGGTGACGCAGCCGAAAAATCTGGTCAGCTTCTCGGTGCTGTTCGGCATGAGCCAGAACTTAGGCGGCCTGATCGGCGCGGCCATTCTCGGCACGTTCCAGACGTGGCGTGAAAAATACCACTCCAGCCTGCTGGGCGATCAGCTGTCGCAGCTGGATCCCAACGTGACCGAACGCCTCAGCCAGTACAGCTCGCTGTTCAGCAGCCAGTTGCCGGATAGCGTGCTGCTCAGCGCGCAAAGCAGCAGCCAGCTGCAAACGGTGGCGACGCTGCAAGCCAACGTGCTGGCCTATAACGATACTTATCTTCTTACCGCCGCGCTGGCTTTCATCACCTTAATCTGGGTGCTGTATCGCCTGACGCGCTTACGCTATATCAACTGGCGTCAGACTAAAATGAATGCGGCACAACCAGTAACCCCGACGGAGAATTCATGAGCCAACAGGACGACATTCAGGCGGCGGAGCGCGAGCGCACCAACCGTCGACGCATTCTTTCTATCGCCGCTGGCAGCGGCATTGTCATCGTCGGCGTGCTGGTGATCCTCTATGCCTGGCAGCTGTGGCCGTTCACCAGCACCGTTCAGTCCACGGAAAACGCCTACGTGCGTGGCCAGGTAACCTTTATCAGCCCGCAGGTGAATGGCTATCTGACCGAAGTGAACGTGGTGGATTTGCAGCCAGTGACCAAAGGCCAACTGCTGATGACCATCGACGATCGTATCTATCGTCAGCGCGTGCATCAGGCGCAGGCGCAGCTGGATATGAAAATCGCCGCGCAGAACAACAACCAGCAGCAACGTAAAAGTGCCGAAGCCAATATTCTCAGCAATAAAGCGGCGCTGGAAAATGCCAAAGCGCAGGCGCTGAAAAGCAGCCTCGATCTCAAGCGCGTTGAGAATCTGGCGGCTGATGGCTCGCTGTCGGTACGTGAGCGCGACGCCGCCCGCGCGGCAAATGCCCAGGCGCAGGCGCAGTTGCGTCAGGCGGATGCGCAGGTGGCCGTTTCACAACAGAATCTGCAAACCGTGGTGGTGAATCGCGCGTCACTGCAAGGCGATGTTGCCAGTGCGCAGGCGGCGCTGGAGTTGGCAAATATCGACCTGGCGAATACGCGCATCATCGCGCCAGACAACGGCCAGCTCGGTCAGCTGTCGGTGCGCAAAGGCAGCTATGTGACCGCCGGCACGCGTTTGACCTCGGTGGTGCCAGAAAACAAATGGATCATCGCGAATTTCAAGGAAACTCAATTGGCGCGCGTGCGTCCCGGTTTACCGGTGAATATCCGCGTCGATGCGCTCGACGGTAAGCACTACGATGGCCGCGTCGAGTTTATTTCGCCTGCCGCCGGTTCCGAATTCAGTGCTATCTCGCCGGATAACGCCACCGGCAACTTTGTGAAAATTGCCCAGCGCATTCCGGTGCGCATCAAAATTTTGAATGACGATCTGCAAGCACTGCGTCCGGGCATGTCAGTGGAAGTAAGCATTGATACCGCCGCAGAGCCGCACAAGGATGCGCCATGAGGCGCTTATTGTTAGCCACCTGTGTGGCATTGATGGTGAGCGGCTGTGCAACGCAAGTGGAAAAAGCGCCCTCATCGTTGCCGATTCCTAAGAGCTGGCGTCAGCAGGTGGGCCCGCATGCGCTGCCGGAGGCGCAATGGTGGCAGAACTTCGGCGATGCCAATCTTAATCGCCTCGTCACGCAGGCGTTGCAGCACAACAGCGATGTCCTCACCGCGCGTTCGCGCGTGGATCAATACCGTGCCGAGTTGCGTGCCGCGCAGGGCGATAATTTCCCAACGCTGTCGGCGGGCGTGGCGGCTACGCATCAGCGTGCGCTGTCGGCGGCCACCGGTCAGCCGTATGAAAACGCGGTGTTTCAGGGATTGCTGCAGGCCAACTACGAGGTGGATTTATGGGGCAGCCGCAGCAACAGCATTCGCGCCGCAGAAGCTTCGCTGGATGCGCAGCGTGCTGCCGCTTCTGCCGCTGAGCTCACCGTCGCCAGTTCGGTGGCATCGGGCTACCTCAGCTTGTGCGCGCTGGATGAACAGCTGCGCGTAACCCAGGCAACGCTGGCGACGCGCAAAAACTCGCTTAACCTGGCGCAGCGCCAGTTTGAAACCGGCTACACCTCGCGCCTTGAATGGATGCAGGCCGCCTCGGAATATCAAACCGCCAAAGCGCAGATCCCGCAGTTGCAGCATCAGATCGAGCAGCAGGAGAACGCGCTTAGCGTGCTGGTGGGCATGAATCCGCGCCAAATCGCGCGCAGCAGCCATTTCGACCACATCAAGCCGCAAACCTTGCCATCGTTGCTACCTTCACAACTGCTGAATCGTCGTCCCGATATTGTGCAGGCGCAGCGCCAGCTGCTGGCCGCCGACGCGTCACTGGCGTCAACCCAGGCCAAACTGTTGCCGTCGCTCAATCTCACCGCCAGCGGCACCTTGCAAAGCAGCGAACTGCATCAGCTGCTGGATAATCCGTTCCGTCTGTGGAGCATTGGCGGCAGCATTCTGGCTCCGCTACTGAATCGCGAAGCGCTGACTGCTCAGGTGGATGTGGCGATGGCGACGCGTAATCAGGCGCTGTACGGTTACGAAAAAGTGGTGCGTAACGCCTTCTCCGACGTGGATAACGCGCTGGATGCCATTCGCCGTAGCGAGGAGCAGCTGGCGGAGTTGCAGAAACAGGAGAGCTACGTGGCGGAAGCGTATCGCATTGCCCACAACCGTTACCAAAATGGTTACGCCTCTTATCTGGATGAGCTGGACGCCCAGCGCACGCTGTTCAGTACTCAGCTGAATATCGTGTCAGTAAAAAATACGCTGCTGTTAGCGCAAATCGATCTATATCGTTCGCTCGGCGGCGGCTGGCAGGGTTAAACATCATGTCGCAAGGCCATTTTTCGGTAGAAATTCCGCCGTAAAACGGCCTGCGTCTGGTTTTAAATCGGCAGTAAACGATTCTAAAGTCATTCATGCTTCTTTTTACTTGTCTTTACAAATAATGTTATTATCCGCCCGCTTTACACAGTCTGAACGGAACAGTGTTGGTAAGTTTACCAGCGCGGTCGCTCACTTAAGCGGCATGCAAAGACAGGGGAAGAAAAGGAAATGATGAATAAAAAAATCGGTTTTGCGTTGTTAGTTACTGCGGTCCTGTTAACCGGCTGTGCGCCGCGTACCGCGCCGATCCAGAATGTTAGCCAGACCGTGGGTCAGAGCTACTCGGATGAGCAAATGAAGCAAGCTATCGTCCAGGCGGGCGCCGCTAACCATTGGGTGATGACGCCAGCGGGTCCAGGCGTGATGAATGGTCACCTGGCCGAGCGCGGACATACCGCGGATATTCGCGTGAACTACACCGCGAACAGTTATCAAATCCAGTATGTCAGCAGCCAGAATCTGAAAGCAGGCAGCGGTCAGATTCACCGCAACTATAACCGCTGGATTCAGAACCTGAGCCAGGGCATCCAGACGCGACTGGCGGTCGAAGCCGCTAAATAAGCGCGAAGCGTGATTGCTGACATAATGTTGTAAAGTTAGCCGTAACGCTGCCGAAATAGAAACAGGCGGGCCACGTGCCCGCCTTGTTAATCGGCGACATCCGCATGGGATGACGGGTATAGAGAGCAAGGAAGGGATGCCGCGCAGCGAAAACCGGACCATCCCTGAGGCTGAAGAAAGAATACAGGTATGAAACTCGCTTACTCCCTTGTTGACTGGCACGCCATCGCGCCGGGCAACAGCACCGCAGAAGAGTGGCAACGTTGGGCGCAACAGGCACCGGCGTTAGATGCCACGCAACCTATCGCGAAACCCCAATTTTTGCCGATGATGACCGCGCGTCGTCTCAGCGCCGGCAGCCGTGCTGCGGTTGAATGCGGGCTGGCGTTATTGGCGCGGCACAGCGTGGACGCCATCGTCTTCACCAGTCGCCACGGCGAACTGGAGCGTAATCTGCGCATTCTCACCGCGCTGGCGGAACAGCAAGCGCTGTCGCCCACCGATTTCGCCATGTCGGTTCACAACTCAGCGGTGGGCAGTTTGACCATCGCCGCGCGTCAGCCGCTGGTTTCATCCTCGGTTTCGGCCGGTATTGATAGCTTCCAGCAAGGATTGATAGAAGTGGCGGCGCTGCATCAGGCGGGTTACGCGCAGGTGCTGCTGGTGGATTTTGACGGCGTGGTGCCGGATTACTACCGTCCATGGCTACCGGAAATCGATCGCTTTAATGCGCCGTACGCGGTAGCGCTGCTGCTACGCGCAGGCGAGGCATGGCGTTGCGAAGCGCAGGCCGGCAAACCCGCTGAGCTGCACAACCCTCTGCCGCAAAGTCTGCAATTTCTGGCGGCGATGCTGCACAACACGCCACGTTTTAGCGTGGCCGGCGAGCGCCATCAGTGGCACTGGGAGCGTCTGCATGGTGGATAATTCGCTGACCGAGGCGCGTCCCGGTTTCAACTATTACTGGCGGCTGGTGATGACCGCCGTCAGCTTTACGCTGTTCAGCGTGGGCGGCCTGCTACTGTCGCTGATTTGGTTCAATCTGCTGTTACTGGTGCAGCGTGATGGCCTGCGCCGTCGCCATATCGCCCGCAGCAGCATCGCCTGGAGCTTCCGCTGCTTCCTGCGTTTCTGCCGCTTTATCGGGGTTTACGATTACCAAATCATCGGCGCAGAACAGCTGCGTCAGGATCGCGGCTGCCTGATCGTCGCCAACCATCCGTCACTGATCGATTACGTGATGATCGCTTCGGTGCTGCCGGAGATGGATTGCCTGGTGAAAGCCGAGCTGCAGCACAACATTTTCTTCCGTGGCGTGATTCGCGCCGCCGATTACCTGATTAACAGCGAAGCCGATACGCTGCTGCCAGACAGCCAGCAGCGACTGGCGCGCGGCGATACCATTCTGATTTTCCCGGAAGGCACGCGCACACGTTATGGCGAGCCGCTGAAGCTGCAGCGCGGTGCCGCCAACATTGCGGTGCGCGCGGGCTGCGATTTGCGTGTGGTGCACATCAGCTGCACCGAGCGCATGCTCGATAAGCAAAGCCGCTGGTATCAGATTCCGCTGGTTAAACCGATTTTTACTGTACGCGTACAATCGCGTATTGCCAGCCACGCCTTTAGTGAGGCCGAAGAGGACTCGCAGCCGCTGGCCGCACGTCGTCTGACGCGTCATCTGCAACAGGCGCTGGTGCCTGAAGAGACCAACTAAGTTATGCAAGTACTGATTAACGACATCAAACAGATGATTATCGACACGCTGAATCTGGAAGATATCAGCCCTGACGACATCGAAACCGACGCACCGCTGTTTGGCGAGGGGCTGGGCCTCGATTCAATCGATGCGCTGGAGCTGGGACTGGCGGTGAAAAATCGCTTCGGCGTACAGCTCTCCGCCGAGAGTGAAACGCTGCGCGCGCACTTTTTTTCCGTGGCTACACTGGCCGCGTTTGTTGAACAACAGCAAGCCTGAGAGCAGTCAACATGATGAACAAAAACGAAATTTACCAGGAAGTGGCTTCGCTGCTCACCTCGCTGTTTGAAATTGAGCCGGATGATATTCGTCCGGACGCCCGCCTGTATGAAGACCTCGAGCTGGATAGCATCGATGCGGTCGATATGGTGGTGCATCTGCAAAAGCGTACTGGCCGTAAGATCAAACCGGAAACCTTCCGCGCGGTGCGTACCGTGCAGGATGTGGTGGATGCCGTCGATCAACTGATGCGCGACGAAGTCTGATCGCATGCTGCTGCGGCTGCTAAACGGAGCGGCGCTGCTGGCGTGGCCGTTTCTGGTGTGGTTAACCCTCACCCAGCCACAGTGGCGCGGCGTGACGGGCCTGCTGGCGCTGCTGTTTGTGCTGCGCGTCTGGACGCTGCGCCGCGCCGCCGGGCCGATGGCGCGTGTGATGCTACTGCTGGCGCTGGTGGGCAGCGCGTTATGCCTCGCCAGCCTGCTGCTGCGATCGCAACATCTGCTGCTGTGGTATCCGCTGGTGGTCAATGCATCGATGCTGCTGCTGTTTGGCGCGTCGCTGTGGAGCCCCATGCCGCTGGTAGAGCGGCTGGCACGGCTGCGCGAACCGGATCTGCCACCGCGCGCGGTGCGTTATACCCGCCGCGTGACGCAAGTGTGGTGCGGCTTTTTCATCTTCAACGGCAGCGTGGCGCTGCTCACCTGCCTGCTCAATGATGTCACGCTTTGGACACTCTGGAATGGGTGCATCAGCTATCTGCTGATGGGCACGCTGATGGGCGGCGAATGGCTGCTGCGTCAGCGTATAAGGAAACAGGCATGAACTTACATAGCCTCCGCGACTGGTTCAGCGCGCCGGATCGCATGGTGGCCTGGCACGGCCAACAGCAACATACGCTGCACACCTTGCGTCAGCAGGTGCGGGCGCTGGCCGATCGGCTGCAAAACCAGCCCGGCCAATATTGGGCGCTGTGCTTTGATAACAGCTATGCGTTTACCGCCGCGCTGCTGGCGCTGTGGCACGCCGGTAAAACGCCGGTGATCCCCGGACACTGTCGCGCGGCCCAGCTGGAAGAGATGGCCGACAGCCTGGATGGCGTGATCAGTGATATGCCGCTGGCAGTCGCGCTGCCGCAACTGCGCTGGGACGACGCACTGGCGAGCGGTGCGTTACCGCCAATCGCCGCCGACGCCACGCTGGTGTTGTTCACCTCTGGTTCGACCGGCACGCCGCGTCGCGTAGTGAAATCGCTGCGCGCGCTGGATCTTGAAGCCCGCTGGCTCTCCAGCTTGTGGGGCGCACGCTTACGTGATTGCCATGTGATTGCCTCCGTCAGCCATCAACATCTGTATGGCCTGAGTTTTCGCATCGTGCTGCCGATGGCGTTGGGTTTACCCTTTGCCGCGCAGCAAATTTTCTACAGTGAACAGCTGGCCGATCATTCACCCGATCGTCGCTACGCGTTTATCAGCAGCCCCGCGTTTCTGCGGCGTCTCGATCCTGCATTGGCCGGGCCGCGCTGCGAATTGATCGTGTCCGCCGGTGGCGCGTTGCCGTGGACGGCGGCGCAGCATGCGCAACAGGCACTGAGTTGCACGGTTGATGAAATTTATGGCAGCACCGAAACCGGCGTGATTGGCTGGCGCTCTGCACGTGAGGAGAACGCGCTGTGGCACTGTTTTCCGCAGATTACCCTGCGTGAGCAGGACGCCGGACGCTGGCGGGTATTTTCCGCCTTGCTGGAAACCGACGCCGGTTGCGCGCTCGACGATCGTATCGTGCAGCAACCGTCCGGCAAGTTTCAGCTGGCGGGACGTCAGGATCGCGTGGTGAAGATCGAAGATAAACGCGTATCGCTGAGTGAAATTGAACGCCGCCTGCTGGCGTTGCCCGGCGTGGAAGATGCCGCCGCGCTGGCGATTCAGCGTCACGGTCGTCACGCGATTGGCGTGGTACTGGCGCTGCCTGAGATGCTGGATGCGGCGACGCTGCATCAGCTAAAAATTGAGTGGAAACGCGCCCTGCAACCCTGGCTGGAGCCGGTGGCGATTCCGCGCTATTGGCGCGTGGTGACGTCGATTCCTGTCACCGCACAAAGTAAACGCGCCTGGCCACAAATTGAGGAGTTATTTGATGCTGCCGGTTGAACTGCATGCCGAACAGCAGGGCGATGCACTGACATTGCGCCTGCACGTTGTTGCCGATCTCTTTTGGTTTCGCGGCCATTTCCCGACGCTGCCAATTCTGCCCGGCGTGGCGCAGCTCGACTGGGCGCTGCATTACGGCCTGACGCGTTTAGCCATCGGTAAATCTTTCGCCGCGATTGACAATATCAAGTTCCAGCAGCCGGTGCCGCCGGATGCCGAACTGGCGTTACAGCTGCAGTGGCAGGCAGAAAAATCGCTGCTCAGTTTCAGCTACAGCCTGATCAACGGGGACGTGGCGACGGTGGCCAGCAGCGGGAAGATCCGCCTGTGTTGAGTTCTCACTTCACGCCTTGTGTGCTGATTCCCTGCTATAACCACGGCGCGATGCTGGCGTTGGTGCTGGCGCGGCTGGCACCGTTCAACTTGCCGGTGATTCTGGTGGATGACGGCAGCGATGCCACCACCAAACAGCAGATTGGGGCGCTGGAGGCACCACAGTTGCAGGTGCTGACGCTACCCCACAATCAGGGCAAAGGCGCGGCGGTGATTGCCGGGATGCGCGCGGCGGCGGCGGCGGGTTACAGCCACGCGCTGCAACTCGATGCCGATGGCCAGCATCAGGTGGAAGACACGCCGCGTATGCTGGCCGAAGCGCAGCGTTATCCGCACTGTCTGATCTCCGGTCAGCCGCTTTACGACGCCTCGATTCCCAAATCGCGCCTCTATGGCCGCTACATCACCCATTTCTGGGTGTGGGTGGAAACGCTGTCGTTCTCGCTGAAAGACAGCATGTGCGGCTTCCGCGTCTATCCGCTCGCGCCATCGCTGGCGTTGTGCGATCGCCGTCCCATTGGTCAGCGCATGGATTTCGACACCGAAATCATGGTGCGCCTCTATTGGCAGGGCACGCCGAGCCGTTTTATCACCACGCGCGTGACCTATCCGGCCAGCGGCGTATCGCACTTTGATGCGCTGCGGGACAACCTGCGCATCTCATGGATGCACACGCGGCTGTTCTTCGGCATGTTGCCGCGCATTCCGCAGTTGCTGCGTCAGCGTGGCGCTGCGCAACACTGGTCGGCGACGCCGGAACGGCGCGGGCAGAGCGGTTTGCGCTTTATGCTGTGGCTCTATCGCCGCGCCGGACGCTTACCTTTTATCTTGCTGCTGTGGCCGGTGGTGGCGGTTTACTGGCTAACCGGGCGCACCGCGCGCGCCGCCTCGCAGCAGTGGCTGACGCGAGTGCGGGCGATGGCGCAGCGGCAGAACATCGCGCTGCCTGCGCCGCTCAGCAGCTATCGTCACTTTCTGCGTTTCGGCTACAGCATGCTGGATAAAGTCGCTAGCTGGCGCGGTGATCTGCAATGGGGGCGCGACATTGATTTCGCGCCAGGTGCGGAAGCCACCATTCGCGCCGCCGAGGGCAAAGGCCATCTGATTCTGGCCTCGCATCTCGGTGATATCGAAGCCTGCCGCGCGATGGCCAAACAGGTCAGCGGATTGGTGATTAATGCGCTGGTGTTTACAGACAATGCGCAACGCTTCCGCGAGGTGCTGGAGAGCATTGCACCGCAGGCGGGCGTCAATCTGCTGCCGGTCACCGATATCGGTCCGGACACCGCCATTCTGCTGCAGCAAAAACTCGATGCCGGTGAATGGGTGGCGATTGTTGGCGATCGTACCGCCGTGCATCGCCAGCGCGGCGGCGAGCGTCGCGTGGTGTGGAGTGAATTTATGGGCCATCCTGCACCGTTTCCCCAGGGACCGTTTGTGCTGGCGGCGGCGTTGCGCTGTCCAGTGCTGCTGATGTTCGCCCTGCGCGAACAGGGGCGATTGCGGGTGCACTGCGAAGCCTTTGCCGATCCGCTCTCGCTGCCGCGCGCCCAGCGCCAGCAGGCGTTACAGGCCACCGTCGATCGCTACGCCGAACGGTTACAACAGCACGCGCTGATGGCGCCGCTGGATTGGTTTAACTTTTACGATTTCTGGACGTTGCCCGAGGAGAAAAGCCGCGATGAGTGAAAGCAACTACCGCGCTGAGGTGGACATTACCGTGTCGTTTCACGACTGCGATCCGATGGGCGTGGTGTGGCACGGCAACTATTTCCGCTTTTTTGAAGTGGCGCGCGAAGCCTTGCTGCGCAGCGTCAATTACAGCTACGGCGAAATGGCCGCCAGCGGTTACGTCTGGCCGGTGGTCGATACCCATGTGAAATACCGCCAGCCGCTGCGCTGCGAAGAGGTGGTGCGCGTCATCGCCAGTATCAGCGAATACGAAAACCGTTTACGCATTGATTATGTGATCCGCAACGCGGCGGGGCAGGTGACCACCAAAGCCCACACGCTGCAGGTGGCGGTCAATGCAGCGACCCAAGAGATGTGTTTTGTCTCGCCCGATATTCTGTTTGAACGCCTGGGAGTGAAACCGTGATCAGAACCCTTTGTCTGCTGCTGCTGGTGATCTGCGCCAACGCCAGCGCGGTCACGCTCGAGCAGTTGCAACAGCGCTTTGCCAGCCAACCGGTGATCCGCGCCAATTTTGTTCAGGTGCGCACCATTGCCGGGATGGCGCAGCCGCTGGTGTCACGCGGTCAGCTGCTGATCGCCCAGCAGCAGGGTTTGTGGTGGCAGCAAGCCACGCCGTTCCCGCTGATGCTAATCCTTGATGATAAGCGCATGGTGCAGAGCATGAGCGGCCAGCCGCCGCAGGTGATCACCGCCGACAGCAATCCGCAGATGTTCCAGTTTAACCATCTGTTGCGCGCGCTGTTCCAGGCGGATGAAAAGGTGCTGCGTGAGAATTTTGCGCTCGATTTCCACGATCTGGGCAACAACCGCTGGCAACTTGGTTTGACGCCGAAAGCCGCGCCGCTAAATAAGATCTTTAACCGTATCGATCTGCAAGGCGAGGCGTTTCTTAATCGCATCACGCTGGATGATAAGCAGGGAGATAAAACCGAGATCACCCTTAGCGCTACCCGCACCGAACCGAAACAGTTAACCGATGAAGAGCGAGCCCGTTTTGCCCCAGCGCAGTGAAAAAACCGTTGCGCTGCTGTGGCTGGCGGTGTGCCTGACGTTAGCGCTGGCGCTGGCGGTTTTGCTGCCGCGCAGCCAGCTGAATAGCAGCGTGCTGGCGTTATTGCCGCAGCAAAACCTCGGCCAGGCGCCAGCGGAGATCCAGCACGGCTTTATGCAGCGCCTCGATCGTCAGCTGGTGTGGCTGGTAAGTGCCAACGATCACGACGGCGATGCGGTTGCGGCCTGGTGGCAAGCGCAGCTGCAAGCCTTGCCGATGCTGAAACAGGTGAGCGGCGAACTGGATGATGATCAGATGCAGCGCTGGGGTGCCTATGCGTTTCAGCATCGCAACGGCTTGATCGATGCGGCCACGCGCGCGCGCCTGCAGAACGGTGGTGACGCGCAGGCCGACTGGATTCTGGCGCAGCTGTTCTCGGCCTTCGCGGGCGTCGGCAGCCAAGAGATCGGCCACGATCCGCTGCTGCTGGTGCGCGGCGCGCAACTTGCGATGCAGCAGAACGCCAACAAAATGCTGCTGCATAACGGCTGGCTGACGGTCAAGGATGCGCAGCAGCGCCGCTGGTATTTCATGCACGGCGAGCTGGCGAGCAATGCTTTCAGTATCAAAGAGAGCCACCAGCTGGTGACTGCGCTCAATCAGCTGGAGCAACAGCTGAAAACCCGCTGGCCGGATGCGCAACTGCTGACGCGTGGCACGGTGCTGTTTAGCGACAATGCCAGCCAGCGCGCGCAGCATGATGTCGAAACCCTCGGCAGCGCAACGTTAGCGGGGTTGCTGCTGCTGGTGTGGCTGGTGTTCCGTTCATTACGGCCGCTGGCGCTCTGTGCATTGTCGGTGGCGATGGGCGCGATGGCGGGCACGGTGCTGACGCTGCTCTGTTTTGGTGAGCTGCATCTCACCACCTTAGTGATGAGCCTCAGCATTGTCGGTATTTCGGCCGATTATACGCTCTACTATCTGACGGAACGCATGGTGCACGGCGAGCAAGCCACGCCGTGGCAAAGTTTGCATAAGGTGCGCGGCACGCTGCTGCTGGCGCTCGGCACCACGGCGATTGCCTGGCTGTTGATGCTGCTGGCACCGTTCCCCGGCTTGCGCCAGCTGGCGGTATTTGCCGCCAGCGGATTAAGTGCTTCCTGCCTGACGGTGATCTGTTTTTATCCGTGGCTGGTACGCGGTTTACCGGTGCGGCCGATTCCGGCGATGGTATGGCTGGCGCGCTGGCTGGCCGCGTGGCGGCGCAATAACGGGCTGAAGCGCGGCTTACCGGCGCTGGTGGCGATCTATGCGCTGAGCGGCATGCTACAACTCAAGGTCGATGATGATATTGCCCATCTGCAAAGCGCCCCGGCGCAACTGTTAGCGCAGGATCGTCAGCTGGCGCAACTCACCGGTCAGCAGGCCGATCAAACCTGGTTTGTGGTGTGGGGCGATGATGAACAGCAAGCGCTGCAACGGCTGAGCGCGCTAACACCGAAGCTGCAGCAGGCGCAGCAGCAAGGCTGGTTCAAAAGTTATCGCGTGCTGCCGCTCAGTTCGCTGGCGCAGCAGCAGCAGGATGTAGCGCTGCTACAGCAGGCTGCACCCACCATTCTGGATCGATTGAAGCAGGCGGACATTACTGTAGCGAATGCCAATCTCAGCGCCATGCCGGTGACCGCCGCCGACTGGCTGGCGAGCCCGCTGAGTGAAGGCTGGCGGCTGCTGTGGCTGTCGCTGCCGGACGGACGCAGCAGCGTGCTGGTGCCGATCGGCGGCGTTAAAAACAGCGCTGCGTTGCAGCAGCTGGCATCCCAGCAGCCGGGCGTCAGTTGGGTCGACCGCAAGGCCAGCTATGATGATCTGTTCCGCTTCTGGCGCACGCTGCTGAGCGGATTGCTGGCGCTGGCGTTATTGCTGATTACCGCCAGCTACATGCTGCGGCTGGGTGTGAAAGCCGGGATGCGCAGCGCGCTGCCGTCGTGGCTGTCGCTGGCGGCGGCGCTGGCGACCTTGGGCTGGATTGGCGCGAGCCTTAATCTGTTTGCCTTGCTGGCGTTGATTCTGGTACTGGGCATCGGCATTAACTACACGCTGTTCTTCAGCAATCCACGCGGCACGCCGTTAACCTCAATGCTGGCGGTGACGCTGGCGATGATGACCACGCTGTTAACGCTCGGCATGCTGGTGTTCAGCAGCACCGCCGCCATCAGCGGTTTTGGCACCGTGCTGTGCAGCGGGATTTTTTGTGCATTCTTGTTGGCGCCGTTGGCGCTGGCTCCGGGGAAAAGGAAGCAACGATGAAAATGGGCATTTTGCTGCTGTTTAGCCTGCTGGTAAGCGGCTGCGCGCAGCATCAGAACGACCTCAACCGGCCAACCGCTTGGTTGAAGCCGGGCGTGCGCGTCACGCTGCCGGCGCCGGGCATCTCGCCCGCGTTTCAGCAGCAGCAGTTGCTGACCGGTCACGCCAAAGGCAAAACCCAGTCGCTGCTGGTGCTGCTGAGCGCGGATTCACAGCAGCTGAGCCTCGCCGGTTTGTCATCGCTTGGCATTCGCCTGTTCCGCGTTACCTATGATAAAAACGGCATTCACACGCAGCAGATGATGGCGCTGCCGGAAATGCCGCCCGCCAGTCAGGTGCTGGCGGATGTGATGCTAAGCCACTGGCCGATCAGCGCATGGCAGCCGCAGCTGCCGCGCGGCTGGACGCTGACCGACATCGACGATCGCCGCGAGCTGCGCGATCCCTCTGGCAAGGTGGTAACGCTGATTCGCTATCTGCAGCGCGGCGAGTTGCGTGAGCCGATCAGCATCGATCAACGCGCTTTTGGCTATCAGATTCAAATCCAACATCTGGATGCGTCATCATGATCTACATCTCCGCCTTTGGCATGGTGAATGCGCTGGGCAATAACCTGGCGCACATTGCCGCGCAGTTGCAAGCGGGCCTCGCGCCCGGCATGCAACCGCGCGACGGCTGGCTGCAAGACGGCAAACGCTGCTGGCTGGGTGAAGTGCAGGGCGCATTGCCGCCGATTCCTGCCGCGCTGGCGGCGCATAACACCCGCAACAATCAGCTGCTGCTGGCCGCGCTGGGGCAGATACGCCCGGCAGTGGATGCGGCGATCGCGCAATATGGGCGCGATCGCGTGGCGATTGTGCTTGGCACCAGCACCTCCGGCGTTGATGAAGGCGATCGTCAGGTGGATGACGCCTTGTCGGGCTACGATTACCGCATGCAGGAGCTTGGCGATCCATCACGCTTCCTGGCGCATTTTTTAGCGCTGGACGGTCCGGCTTACACCATTTCGACTGCCTGCTCATCCAGTGCGCGCGCCATAATCAGCGGCCAACGTTTGATTGATGCTGGTTTAGCGGACGTGGCGCTGGTGGGCGGCGCGGATTCGCTGAGTCGCATGCCGATTAATGGCTTCGCCAGCCTGGATTCGCTTTCTGAACGTCACTGCGCGCCGTTTAGCGCCGATCGCGACGGCATTTCGATTGGTGAAGCTGCCGCGCTGCTGCTGCTGACGCGCGAAAAGCAGCCGCTGGCGCTGCTCGGCTGCGGTGAATCGTCGGACGCGTGGCACATGTCGGCACCGCATCCTGAAGGCGTCGGCGCCGAGCGCGCTATGCTGATGGCGCTGCAACAGGCGGGTTTACAGCCGCAGGATGTTGGTTACATCAACCTGCACGGTACCGCCACGCCGCTGAACGATCAGGTGGAATCTGCGGTGATTCATCGCCTGTTTGGTGAACGCGTGCCGTGCAGTTCAACCAAACACCTGACCGGCCACACGCTGGGCGCGGCGGGCGCCACCGAAGCGGCTTTAGCCGCACTGATTCTGCAGCAGCAGCTGCCGCTGCCGCCACAGGATTTCTCGCTGGCGGCACGCGATACTTCGCTGCCGGCATGCGGTTTGATCACCGCACCACAGCCTTTGGCGCGCCCGGTGATTGCCTCAAATTCGTTTGCTTTTGGCGGGAACAATACCTGCCTGATTGTAGGAAAGCCTCATGAGTGATTTTCTGCCGGTCGATGCTTATCTGCCGCATCGCGCGCCGATGCTGCTGCTGGATCGCGTCATCCAGGTTACCGACGACAGCGTGATCTGCGCAGTCAGTATCAACGCGACAGGCGTGCTGGCCCCTTTTCTCACCGCACAGGGCGATTTACCGGCGTGGTACGGCGTGGAGATCATGGCGCAGACCGTTGGCGTCTGGTCGGGCTTTCATGCGCGTCAGCGCGGCGGCGATGAGATTCGTCCCGGCATGCTGCTTGGCGGACGCGGTTATCGTGCCAGCAGCGCCGCTTTCGCCGCCAACAGCACGCTGCGCGTTGAGATGCGCCTGCTGATGCGTGACGACCGATTGGGCAGCTTTGAAGGGGAGATCCGCTGCGGCGAGGCGATCATCGCCAGCGGGCGGCTGAATACCTATCAGCCCAATGAACACGAGTTAATTCAATTGCAACAAGGAGTTCAGCCATGACACGCAGCGTTTTAGTGACCGGCGCAAGTAAAGGTATTGGCCGCGCCATCGCACTGCGTCTGGCGCAGGATGGCTTTGAAATGGTGGTACATTATCATCGCGACAGCGCCGGTGCCGCGCAGACGCTGGCTGAGATTGAGGCGGCGGGCGGATGTGGGCGCACCTTGCAGTTTGACGTGGCGCAGCGCGATGCCACACGCAGCGCACTGGAACAGGATATCGCCGCACACGGCGCCTACTACGGCGTGGTGAGCAATGCGGGCATCACGCGCGATGCGGCGTTCCCGGCGCTGACCGATGACGAGTGGGACAGCGTGATCCACACCAATCTCGACAGCTTCTACAACGTGATTCATCCGTGCGTGATGCCGATGATTGGCCTGCGCAAGGGCGGACGTATTATTACGCTCTCCTCGGTATCGGGGATCATGGGCAATCGCGGCCAGGTCAACTACAGCGCGGCCAAAGCCGGCATTATCGGTGCCACCAAAGCGCTGGCGATTGAGCTGGCGAAACGCAAAATTACCGTTAACTGCATCGCGCCCGGCTTAATTGATACCGGCATGACCGATCTTGAGCCGCTGGTGATTGACGAGGCGATGAAGCTGATCCCGATGAAGCGCATGGGCGCGGCGGATGAAGTCGCCGGACTGGCCAGCTACTTAATGTCCGACATCGCGGGCTACGTCACGCGTCAGGTGATTTCAATCAATGGAGGTATGCTGTGATTCAGCGCGTAGTGGTAACCGGCATGGGCGGCGTGACCGCTTTTGGTGAGCGTTGGAGCGCGGTGGCTGAGCGGATCAAACAGGGCAAAAATGCGGTGCGCCATATGCCGGAATGGCAAGTGTACGACGGCTTGCACACGCTGCTCGGCGCGCCGGTGGACGACTTTACGCCGCCAGCGCATTACACGCGCAAACGCATTCGTTCGATGGGGCGCGTCTCACTGATGGCGACGCGCGCCACCGAACTCGCGCTGGAGCAGGCCGGTTTGATCGATCATCCGGTGCTGACCAGCGGTGAAACCGGCATTGCTTACGGCTCCTCCACCGGCAGCACCGGACCGGTGAGTGAATTCGCCACTATGCTCACGGAAAAGCACACCAACAACATTACCGGCACCACTTACGTGCAGATGATGCCGCACACCACCGCCGTTAACGCGGGCCTGTTCTTTGGCCTGCGCGGCCGGGTAATCCCGACGTCCAGCGCCTGTACGTCGGGCAGCCAGGCGATCGGCTATGCGTGGGAAGCGATTCGTCACGGTTATCAAACCGTGATGGTGGCGGGTGGGGCGGAAGAGCTGTGTCCATCCGAAGCGGCGGTGTTTGACACGCTGTTCGCCACCAGCCAGCGTAACGACGCGCCGCACACGTCGCCCGCGCCGTTCGACCAGCAGCGCGACGGATTAGTGATTGGCGAAGGTGCAGGCACCTTGATCCTCGAATCGCTGGAACATGCGCAGGCGCGCGGAGCCACCATTTATGCCGAGCTGGTGGGTTTCCACACCAACTGCGATGCCGCGCATATCACCCAGCCGCAGCGTGAAACCATGCAGATTTGTATCGAGCGCGCGCTGAAAACCGCCGGCGTCACAGCGGAGCAGATTGGCTATATCAATGCCCACGGCACCGCCACCGATCGCGGCGATATCGCCGAGAGTCAGGCCACCGCAGCGATCTATGGCAACAGCACGCCAATCTCTTCGCTAAAAAGCTACTTTGGCCATACGCTGGGCGCGTGCGGGGCGCTGGAAGCTTGGATGAGCATTGAGATGATGCGTGAAGGCTGGTTTGCGCCGACGTTGAATTTGTCACAACCGGCCGCTGAATGCGGTGAACTTGATTACATCATCGGTGAAGCGCGCCAGATTGAGACAGATTACATCCAATCCAATAACTTCGCCTTTGGCGGGATTAACACTTCGCTGGTGTTTAAACGCTGGCGCGAAGGCTGATAGCAGGTCGCCATGAATGGCGCTTGTTAGTTAAGTCCGCGACGAACGCATGCCGGATGCTTCGGTACATGTTGTTGAAAAGGGCACAGTTGCCAGAGGCGCTGGCGCGTCTGCTGCGGCAAAAGGGCTATTCGCAGCGCTGAGGCTTTTACGTTGGGCCAGGAGCCTCACGTATGGATGCGTGAGGCAGTTCGGGGTCGGCCAGGGAAGGCCGATCCGCGAACGGTCCGTTGGCACGACGTGGAAGCCGAAGGCACCGCGCTAGCGGCGCGAGGACGGCCCGTGACGCAGCAGATGTGTCAGAGCCCGCTACCTAGTCAAAGCAAAACCCTTTCTTCAGTGATAAGCATTGGTCGCCATGAATGAATGGCGACCCTACAAGACCGGGCAGGGTACCTATTGCACCACTCCTCGATGATATGAACGCAAAAAGTGGGATTTTTCTTGCTTTCGCACAACGACTGCGCATAATCGCAAACCGCAATAATAATGATTATCACTTCGTTTGCATTAGGGGATCCCATGCGCGCTATGCCTTTCAATCCCGGACTGAAACCGACGCTGTTGGCCGTAATGGTCAGCGCCGGTTGTTTGCCAGTGATGGCTGCTACCACCAACACCACAACCTCAACTGACGCGAAAAACGAGCAGCAGACGCTGACCGTGACCGCGACACCGCAAACCGATTTCAAACCAGGCGGAAATGATCTGGTACCGGCTTTCCTCGATGGTCAGGTTGCACACGGCGGCCGCCTTGGCATGCTGGGTGAGCAGAACGCCATGGACGTGCCGTTTAACGTCATCGGTTTTACCTCGAAAATGATTCAGGATCAGCAGGCGCAAACCATCGGTGACGTGGTGCGCAACGATGCTGGCGTGCAGAATCTGAAAGGCTACGGCAACTTTGCCGAGAGCTATCGCATTCGTGGCTTCAAGCTGGACGGCGATGCCATGACCTACGGCGGCCTGGCGGGTATCGTGCCGCGTCAGGTGATGGATGCCTCGCTGATTGATCGCGTGGAGATCTTCAAAGGGGCTAACGCCTTGCTGAACGGTTCGGCGGAGAGCGGCGTCGGCGGCATGATTAACCTCGAGCCGAAGCACGCTGATGATACGCCGCTGACGCGCATCGGGGGGGATTACACGTCCGGTTCCCAGGTGGGCGGCACCGCCGATATTGGTCGTCGTTTTGGCGACGATAATCAGTTTGGCGTGCGTCTGAATGCGGTTAACCGCGAAGGCGGCACCGAGGTAGATGGCGAGAAAAAACGCACCACCGCTGCGTCACTCGGCCTGGATTATCGTGGCGATCGTCTGCGTACGTCGCTCGACGTTGGCTACCAGAAAAAGACCTTCCACGATGCGCGTAACGGCGTCAACATCAGCGGCATCGATTTCATTCCTGATGTGCCGTCCAACGCGAAAAACTACAGCCAGAAGTGGGTGTTCAGCGATATCGAGTCGGAGTTTGGTCTGGCGAAAGCCGAATACGATCTGACCGATCAGTGGACCGCCTATGCGGGCCTCGGCGCGCAGCACACACATGAAGTGGGCAACTACGGCATTCCGAAGATCCTCGACAGCGCCGGCAACGCCACCATTGGTCGCTTCCGCACCAATCGCGTGCAGGACAACATGAGCGGCATGGTTGGCCTGCGTGGTGATTTCACCACCGGTCCGGTGACGCATAAAGTGAATTTCGGTTATTCGGCGATGACCACGAATGCGAAAAACAGCTATCGCATGTCGTATGGCAACGATGCCAACGTGAATATTTATCACCCGCAGGATGTGGCTGAACCGGATAGCGTGTTCGCCGGTGGCGCTAAATTCAGCGATCCGCTGACCACTTACCGTTCACGTTCGCAAGGCTACCTGCTGAGCGATACGCTGGGCTTCTTTGATGACACCTTGCTGGCAACCGTCGGCGCGCGTCATCAAAAAGTGGTGGTGCGTAACTACGGTTATGACGGCGTTGAAGATACCGTGACACGTTTCGACAGCAGCCGTTGGTTGCCGGCATACGGTTTGCTGTATAAAGCCACGCAAAATATTTCGCTGTATGCCAACCATACTGAATCGCTGACGCCAGGCACCGCTGCGCCGTTTGGTACTAATAACTACGGTAGCGTGACCGGCATCGTGCATGCGAAGCAGAACGAAGTGGGTGTCAAGGCGGATTTTGGTCGCGTCGGCGGATCGCTGGCGCTGTTTGAAATCAAGCAGCCAGTCGGCATCAAGAACAACAATTTTTATCGGCTGAATGGCGAGCAGCGCAACCGTGGCGTGGAGTTGAACGTATTCGGTGAGCCGGTGCTGGGCCTGCGTCTTAACAGCAGCGCCACCTGGATCGATCCGGATATGACCAAAACCGGTGACAGCGATCAGGATGGCAAAAATGCCATCGGCGTACCGCGTTTCACTGCGGCGCTGGGTGCGGAGTATGACATCAAGCCGGTGGACGGTTTGACCGCCACGGCATTGCTGAACTACACCGGTTCACAATATGCCGACCTGGCAAACAACATGAAGCTGGATGACTACACCACGCTGGATTTGGGTCTGCGTTACCGCATGAAGGTTAACCAGAACGATATGGTGTGGCGCGTGGGCGTGGATAACGTCACGAATGAGAAATATTGGGCCAATGTTGATGACAGCGGCACCTATTTGTCGCAGGGTGAACCACGCACGGTGAAGGTTTCACTCAGCTACGATTTCTAATCTGCTCTCCAATGGGGCGCGCCTGCGCCCCATTATTTCTCCGCCAGAAATTTTCCTGTAACTTAGGGCGCATTGCATTACACTCTGTGCGGCAATCCTGCGCGAAAACTCGCCTTTATTTTTGAGTCATCATGAGTTCACCTGCACCACCAGACGACCACGACGAACCTTATCGGCAGCCGCTCGACGACGCGCTCTTCGCCATTGTGGTGCTTGCAGTCACTTCGGTTACGCTTATAATCTTCGTCCTGATGATTACGCTGTGGATGAGTTAAGGTCAGCACCGGGAAAAGGAAGCCTGTAAGGAGATGTCGATGGAATCCAGCGATGACAAACTGATCGCCATAATTGGCCTGCTCTCCGCCTGTTTAATTGGCGTGGTGTTTCTCTTCACCATGACCTGGCTCACCGACGT
The DNA here is from genome assembly GCF_019795975.1 of Pantoea sp. DY-17. NCBI lineage: Bacteria > Pseudomonadati > Pseudomonadota > Gammaproteobacteria > Enterobacterales > Erwiniaceae > Pantoea > Pantoea sp. DY-17. The sequence goes on from NZ_JAIMIG010000001.1 coordinate 670,496, forward strand.
GCGTCACCCCGCGGATCCTTCACTCGATGTGCAAACCTGCCCGCAAAAACCCGCCACTACGCAACAGTCCTAGCTTTTTGTCTGCCAGTTCTGCCACTTAATCTGTTGACTGCGCAACTCCAGCGCCAGCGCCTCATGCAGGGTGCGATTGCCATTGGGATCGCCGAGGCCAAACAGCGCACCCGTTGAACGCCGATCGTCGGCCCACGCCGGATACTCCACCACCGGATAGAGTGAAATCCCTTCCAGCGCCACGCCGTGATCCAGCGCCAGACGCGCTTCTTCACTGATCTGCCGCAGCCAGGGCGCTCGCGCATCACCTTCGGCTCCGGTTTCGGCCAGAATCATCGGGCGCTGATAACGTTGCCAGCACTGCATTAACAAACGGTGCAGCGGTTGGCGCGTCGGATGGTCGATTGGCATGGTTTCGCCTGAGAAAAACCAGTGATTGTCGGGATAGTAATTAAGACCCAGAATATCGAGGAAATCCGCGCGGCCACCCAGTTCCGGCGCATCGCGTCCGCCAATCCAATCCCAGGCTTCAAACTGCGCCTGATGCTGCGCGTCAGCGTAAGGTTTGCTGTCAGGATTATCGGGATCGGTCGCCACCTGCACTAGCGGGTCGGTCAGCACAAAGCGGGCATCGGGATAAACCTCGCGAATGGCGTGCATCGCCGCCAGCGAGGCGCGCACTAATTGGCGCTTCAGCTCACGACCGCGATCGCTGGCGTAGGGATCGAGCCAGGAAACATCCGCGCCGGCCCACGACCAGAATGAGATCTGATTGATCGGCGTGAAAAAGGGCTTTTCGATGCCTTCATCGCGCATCAGTTGCGCCATGGCGCGGGCGAAGCGTTCAAAGTGATCGATAAAGCTGGCTTTCCAGATATCCAGGTGATCGGGATAGCCAAAGTGCGCCAGCTCCCAGATAATCTGCATATCGTGACGCGCCGCGGCGTGCACCATCGGCAGAAAGGTGCGCCAGTCATATTCATTGGGCACGGCTTCAATCAGATGCCAGCGAGCGCCATCGCGCGCGGTGTGCAAACCTTCCTGCGCCAGTGCGGCATAATCTTTCTCCAGCAGCATGTCGTGGCCGCTGCTGATCACCATATCGAGCCGACGTCCGCCTGCGCGACGGGCGGTTGAACAGGGAAAACTGCCCTGAAAGAAACTGCGGAACAGCTGAGGGTGATGGCGCAGGGATTGCTGAGTCATAATCCTCTCCTCACATTGAGCGCCGGATGCAGAATGCAGAACGCCTGGCTAAGTCTAGACTAAATTGACGGTGCGCCATTGGGCAGAAAAGGAAGCCTCCGATTGCTTCTTCGCGCATTGATACCAACAATAATAGGTCCACAGCTTTCAGGGATTCACTATGAGTGAAGCAGCAACCTCTTTGCCGCCTGAAGAACATTCGGGCAACCGGCTGAAACCGAGTGTTGAGGCGCGTTGCGCACGACATCCGGGCATGAGCGGCATCCATCCGCTTAACGATGGATTGGACGCTTTTGCTGCGCGCTATCAGTTGATGAGCATGGCGCAGCACACCATTGATGTGCAGTACTACATTTGGCACAACGACATGTCCGGCCGCTTGCTGTTCAGCGCGCTGCTGGACGCCGCCGAGCGCGGGGTGAAAGTGCGATTGCTGCTGGATGACAATAACACACCGGGTTTGGATGAGACGCTGGCGGAACTCGATCGCCACGCCAATATCGCGGTGCGCCTGTTTAATCCGTTCTCGTTCCGCACGCTGCGCGCGCTCGGTTATCTCACCGATTTTTCCCGCCTCAATCGACGTATGCACAATAAGAGCCTGACAGTGGATGGCGCGGCGACGCTGGTGGGCGGGCGCAATATCGGCGACGAATATTTTGGCACCGGCGATGAACCACTGTTTACCGATCTCGATGTCCTGGCGATTGGTCCGGTGGTCGACGAAGTGACGCAGGATTTCGAACGCTACTGGCGCAGTAAAGCGGTATCGCCGCTGCGCAAGGTTGTTGATGTGAGCGGCGATGCGCATCAGGCGGTGCGCTTGCCACAAGAGTGGCAGCAGAGTGAAGCGGTGGAGCGCTATCTGGCACGGTTGGAGCACTCGTCGTTTATTAGCCAGATGGAGCAGGGCGAGCTGGAGATGACGTGGGCGGAATCGCGCCTGCTGAGTGATGATCCGCGTAAAGGGCTCGGCAAAGCAAAACGCCGCAGTTTACTGCCGCAGCGCATGCTAGAGGTCATCGGCACGCCGCAGCAGCAGTTCGATATTATCTCGGCCTATTTTGTCCCGACGCGATCTGGCGTGGCGCAGCTGCTGGCATTGAAGCGGCGCGGGGTGAAGATTGCCATCCTTACCAATTCGCTGGCGGCCAATGACGTCACGGTGGTGCACGCCGGTTATGCGCGCTGGCGCAAAAAACTGCTGCGCCACGGCATCGCGCTGTATGAACTGAAGCCGCAGGACAATCCGCAAACCGCGCCACACGATCGCGGTATCACCGGTAATTCAGGTTCCAGTTTGCATGCCAAAACCTTCACCGTGGACAATCGCAAAGTATTTATCGGCTCGTTCAATTTCGATCCGCGTTCCGCCATGCTGAACACCGAAATGGGGTTGGTGATTGAGAGTGAAGCCCTGGCGCAGCAAACGCATCAGCGCTTTATTGCCGGGATGCGCGATCGCGCATGGACGCTACGTCTGGATAAGTGGGGACGCGTCAATTGGGTCGAGTTTGCTAACGAGCAGGGCGAAGTGGTGCACAAACACGAACCGCAATGCACGCTGCTGCAGCGCTTGCTGGTGCGACTGGTGTGGCGCTTGCCGGTTGAGTGGTTGCTTTAGATAAAAAGGGCCAGCGTAGCGGGCCCTTTTTTTTCATTTGCGTTGCGGCTTACCGGAGAACAGGAAGCGCAGCAGCGGAATGCGCAGATGGATTTCATACAGCGTAAACGCCACGCCAAATACCATCAGTAAGCCGACGAAGAAGCCGAGCGTGTTGTTGCCGATGTGCGGCGTGATGTAGATGCCGTACAAAATGGTCAGCGGATGGTGTACCAGATAGATAAACAGCGAGGCATTCACCAGATACATGATGCGCGGCGAATGGCTGTTCAGCAGCTTATGGCCGAAGCTAAAACAGACGTTTAGCATGCACAACCCCATCAGCGTCGAAATGATCATATCGATTTCATACAGCCAACCTTCACCGCTGCTATAGCGCTGATTCAGGCTATAGGCGATGAATACCGCGATAGCGCCAAAGCACATCACCGGATTAAAGCGCACAAACAACGCTTTCAGCGCCTGATGCTTCCAGCTCAACGCACCCAGCATAAAGAACGGCAGGAACATCAGCGTTTGCATCACGGCAATGCTGAACAGGCCATCGGCAAATACGGCCGGAACGAAATAAAACAGCACGCGGCGGAACGCACACCAAATTAAGGCATAAGTCAGTAGCGCCAGCGTCAATTTACCCCAGCCAATTTGCTGATAATCGATGCTGCGCTGCTGCTTATTCAGCCAGCGAAACGCCACCATACCGAACGTCGTCAGAATCACCAGTACCAGTAAAAACCACAGATGAGATATCAGCTCCCACGCCAGCGTGTTGTACTTGTTGTAGAGCGAGAAACTGTTCCAGTCGCCGATTTTATCGGTGAGATTTTTCGTGATGAAAAACTGCGGCAAAGTAATCAGCGGCACGGCAGTCAACATCGGGATGCCGACACGCTCCAGACGCACTTTCAACCAGCGCTGCGGCTGGTAGCGTAAGTAGAGCATGTAGGAAAAATAGCCTGAAATAACAAAGAATACCTGCATGCGGAAGGCGTGAATAAAGTCGTTCAGCACCGTCAACCACATTGAGGCGTCATGGCTGTTCACGGCCCATTTCTGCGTGGAGTAAATCAGGGAGACGTGAAAAGGCACGCCCAATAACATTAAATACGCGCGAATCGAATCGAGGAAATATTCACGTTCGGGTTTAGCTGAACTCATAATCTTCCAATAGTCAGTTTACTTGCCGGTTTCGCCCTGAAACCGGATTATGCCGAAGGAAAATTCTACCGGCTGTAAACAGGGTATACTATCAGGTGAATCTGTATGTGATTTTGCGGGGTTTAATTATCCTAAAAGCACATTTTCAGCTTACAAATCAGCGGAACAATCTATTACATACGCTGTCGGAAAACCGAATAATCCTTTAAGATAATCGGGTTTGATCTAAGCACACGAAAGGGGGGGATGTGCTGAATAATGTGAATAATAAAGTGGGACTGGTAAAGATGCGCTGGGTAGGCGCGGCAGTTCTGCTGGCTATGTATGCCAACAATAGTTGGGCGTTTAACATTGATGATGTTGCAAAACAAGCCAAGGCGTTGGCAGGGAAAAGTTTCGAAGCGCCAAAAAGCAATTTACCCTCTCAGTTTCGTGAAATGAAGTTTGCTGACTATCAGCAGATCCAGTTTAACCACGACAAAGCTTATTGGGGCAAACTGCGCACGCCGTTTAAGCTTGAGTTCTATCATCAGGGCATGTATTTCGATACGCCGGTGAAAATCAATGAAGTGACGGCGTCTTCAGTACGTGAAATTAAATATAACCCTGACTACTTCAATTTCGGCAACGTAAAACACGATGCTGATGCAGTCAAAAACCTCGGCTTTGCTGGGTTTAAGGTGTTGTATCCTCTAAATAAAAAAGGCAAAGACGACGAGATCACCAGCTTCCTCGGCGCCAGCTATTTCCGTGTGATTGGCGAGGGCCAGGTGTACGGTCTTTCGGCACGTGGACTGGCGATTGATACCGCCTTGCCGTCGGGCGAAGAGTTCCCGCGCTTTAAAGAGTTCTGGATTGAGCGTCCAAAACCGCAGGACAAACAGCTGGTGATCTATGCGCTGCTGGATTCGCCACGCGCGTCCGGTGCCTATCGTTTCATCATCAAACCGGGCAAAGAATCGACGGTTGATGTGCAATCCAAAGTTTATCTGCGTGATAACGTCGGCAAACTGGGCGTTGCGCCACTGACCAGTATGTTCCTGTTTGGTGCAAACCAGCCTTCACCGGTGACCAACTTCCGTTCAGAGCTGCACGATTCGAATGGTCTTTCGATTCATGCCGGTAACGGTGAGTGGATTTGGCGTCCGCTAAATAACCCGAAACATCTGGCGGTTAGCACTTTTACCGTTGAGAACCCGAAAGGTTTTGGTCTGCTGCAGCGCACGCGTGATTTCAGCCGTTTTCAGGATCTCGACGATCGCTACGACCTGCGCCCTAGTGGCTGGGTTGAGCCGCAGGGTGATTGGGGTAAAGGCCGTGTTGAACTGGTAGAGATTCCAACTGCCGATGAAACCAACGACAACATCGTTGCGTTCTGGACGCCGGAAAAACTGCCAGAGCCGGGCAAAGAGATGAACTTCCAGTATCGTCTGCACTTCACCCGTGACGAGAATCAGCTGCACTCAGACGACATTGCCTGGGTAAAAGACACGCTGCGCTCTGCCGGTGATGTGAAGCAGTCGAATCTGGTGCGTCAGCCGGATGGTTCTATCGCCTTCACCGTGGATTTCGTTGGCAAAGCGATGAGCAAGCTGCCGGAAAATACGCAAGTGGCGCCGCAGGTGAGCGTGGGTAACAACGCTGACGTGGTTGAGCAGAGTGTGCGCTACAACCCGGTGACCAAAGGCTGGCGTCTGGTGTTGCGTCTGCGAGTGAAAGATAACAAGCAGCCGACTGAGATGCGTGCGGCGCTGGTGAGCGGCGACAAGACATTGACGGAAACCTGGAGCTATCAGCTACCTGCCAATGAATAAATCGATATTTCTACCTCAATCTTACGTGGAGGCTCTGCCGCTTGATGCGGCAGGGCGCGCCCGTCTCAGCGATTCGCTGCAGAATGCGCAGGCGTTCCACGCTATTCATACGTCGCTGGGGCAAGACAACGCCGCCAGCGAGCGCCCGGATGATGCGCCGCTGAAATCGGTGTCATCCCGTGTGCAAATGGCCTGGCCGGACTCACTGGCGGATGGTCAGCAGCTCAGCAAGGATTATCTTGATCGCACCACACTGAAGGCGATGCCGAAAGTGAAGCGTTCGCTGATGTTCCCGGAGATCTGGCGCACCAACCCGATTGCGCGTGCCTGGGATTCCCTGCGCGGCCAGAAATCCACCCCACGCTATGCCACCGTTGAAGAGCAGAAAAACGAGGACAAGTGGCGCCACGTTGGCTCCATGCGTCGTTACGTACTGCTGATTCTGACGATTCTGCAGACCGTGGTGGCAACCTGGTACATGAAAACCATTCTGCCGTATCAAGGCTGGACGCTGATCGATCCTATCGAGATGTTCAACCAGAACTGGCTGCAGTCGGTTGAGCTGATACTGCCGTACATCCTGCAGACCGGGATTCTGTTCCTGTTTGCCATCTTGTTCTGCTGGGTTTCTGCTGGTTTCTGGACCGCGCTGATGGGCTTCCTGCAGCTGCTGATCGGTCGCGATAAATACAGTATTTCGTATTCGACTACCGGCGATGAGCCACTGAATCCGGAACACCGTACTGCGCTGATCATGCCGATCTGTAATGAAGATGTAGAACGGGTGTTTGCTGGCCTGCGTGCGACCTGGGAATCGGTCAAACGTACTGGCAATGCTGAACACTTTGACGTCTACATTCTGAGCGACAGCTACGATGCCGATATCGCCATCGCCGAGCAAAAAGCCTGGATGGAGCTGGTGCGTGATGTCGGTGGCGCCGGCAAGATTTTCTATCGTCGTCGTCGTCGTCGTGTGAAGCGTAAAAGCGGCAACATCGATGACTTCTGCCGTCGCTGGGGCAGCAACTACAGCTACATGGTGGTGCTGGACGCCGACAGCGTAATGAGCGGTGAGTGTCTTACCGGTTTAGTGCGCATGATGGATGCTAACCCGAACGCCGGTATTATCCAGTCTTCGCCGAAAGCGTCAGGCATGGATACGCTGTATGCGCGTTGCCAGCAGTTTGCTACCCGTGTGTACGGTCCGCTGTTCACCGCTGGTTTGCACTTCTGGCAGTTGGGTGAATCACACTATTGGGGCCATAACGCCATCATTCGTGTGCAACCGTTTATCGAGCACTGTGCGCTGGCACCGCTGCCGGGTGAAGGTTCCTTCGCGGGTTCGATCCTGTCGCATGACTTCGTTGAAGCCGCGCTGATGCGTCGTGCCGGTTGGGGTGTGTGGATCGCCTACGATCTGCCAGGCTCCTATGAAGAACTGCCGCCGAACCTGCTGGATGAGCTGAAGCGTGACCGTCGCTGGTGCCACGGTAACCTGATGAACTTCCGTTTGTTCCTGGTAAAAGGGATGCATCCGGTTCACCGTGCGGTGTTCCTGACGGGCGTAATGTCCTATCTCTCTGCGCCGTTGTGGTTCATGTTCCTCGCGCTTTCTACTGCCTTGCAGGTGGTGCACACGCTGATGGAACCGACCTACTTCCTGCAACCACGCCAGCTGTTCCCGGTGTGGCCGCAGTGGCGTCCCGATCTGGCGATAGCCTTGTTCTCAACTACGCTGGTGCTGCTGTTCCTGCCGAAACTGTTGAGCGTGGTGCTGATTTGGTTCAAGGGAGCTAAACCTTATGGTGGCGCCATCCGCTTGTTCTTCTCGCTGATTCTGGAGATGCTGTTCTCAGTGCTGCTGGCGCCGGTGCGCATGCTGTTCCACACCGTGTTTGTGGTCAGCGCGTTCCTTGGCTGGGAAGTGGTGTGGAACTCGCCGCAGCGTGATGATGATGCGACGCCGTGGAGCGAAGCTTTCCGTCGTCATGGTTCACAGATGCTGTTGGGTCTGGTGTGGGCGGGCGGTATGGGCTTCCTCGATCTGAACTTCCTGTGGTGGCTGTCGCCGATCGTCGTCTCGCTGATCCTGTCGCCGTTTGTATCGGTGATGTCGAGCCGTGCAACGGTAGGGCAGAAGAGTAAGAACGCCAAACTGTTCCTGATCCCGGAAGAGTATGAGCCACCTAAAGAGCTGGTTGATACCGATCACTATCTGCAGATCAATCGTCAACGCGCGCTGAAAAATGGCTTTATGCATGCACTGTTTAACCCGGCGTTTAACGCGCTGGCGACAGCGATGGCAACATCGCGTCATAAGCAGAGCGATTTACTGGATCATGCGCGTGACCGTCGTGTCGATCAGGCACTGAGCGATGCGCCAGAGAAACTGAATCGCGAGCAGCGTTTGCAGCTGATTAGCGATCCGGTGGTGCTGGCTCGTGTGCACTCACGCCTGTGGGAAAGCGCGGACAAATATCATCAGTGGGTGGAAAGCTATCAGAAGCTGAAGCTCAATCCAGAGGCGCTGCCACAGCGCTGAGGATGAGAAAGTAGAAAGCGGCAGAAATGCCGCTTTTTTTTCGCCAGAAATATGACGCAATCTTTACGTGTTAAGGAGTGGTCATCGTCCCTGCGAGATGGTTAAACTAATGCCAGTTCATTGTGAGTAAATGTTGTGAATTATTTCCTGAAAATAACCGCGCTCAGCGCCGCCATTCTTCTGCTCACCGGTTGTGGCAGTATCATCAGCCGCACCTTTCCCGGACAAGGTCACGGCAACCAATATTATCCCGGCGTGCAGTGGGACGTTCGTGACGGACCGTGGCGCGTGCTAACCATTATCGATTTGCCGCTGTCGCTGGTGATGGACACGCTGTTACTGCCCGTCGATGCCAGTCACGGTCCGTACGAATAAACGTTATTACAGGTTGTCAGAAGGGCTGTTGTCGTCTTCCCACTCTTGTGCCGCCGCTTCGCCCTCTTCAAGGTCACGCGGTGGTTCCAGCTGGAACTCGCCGTCGTCCCATTCGTGCAGCGTATTTTCCGCCTGCCACTCCTGACGCAGTTCGACTTCATCAAAATCGCCATCAAAGATGGCTTGTGCGGCGTCTCCGCTTGAGATTGGCAGGCATTCACCCTGACCATCCTCTTCAGCGAAAAATTCGGCCTGCCACATAATGTCGCCATCTTGCATCACGTACTTCTGCAGGGCGAACTGGCTTACACTGGCATCTTCTTCAGCGATCTCTGGTTGGCTGGCGAGGAACTCTTCACGAGCGGCTTCAATGGCTTCTTCAAGGGTGGTAAACAGGCTCATCATCAACTCCATGTCTGTAAAAAAGGGATTTCACAGAAGGATAGACGAAAAATCGTGAAGTGCAGGGCGGAGAGGAAATATCAGTTGGGCGGTTGCGTGAAATTCAACCGCCCAACCGGTCAGGCTATTTTCTGCGGGAAATGCAATACCGGGCGTACTGATTCGTGAATAATTGGAGCAGAGTAACGAATACAACATTTAATACAGGGCTTAACCTTTTTAAAATTAATACGCGCGGTTGATAATGCCTGATTTAAATTATATAGAGTGCCAATAAATACCATGTCCTCCTTTACGGGTAAGCGTTTGCACTCTTTCCGATGCAGAAGATGATAACCTTCCTGATCGGTACTGATCGTCACGTAGTAGTAGATGCCTTTATTCATATTATATTGTCCTGAGATATATTTGCTGTGTGTAATCTTTTTATATTTTTTAAAAGTGAACGGGTGAAGCTAAGTGCTGTAATCGAAATTAACTGGATTCGATTTTACGAACCAATTCCATAAAGTTATAAGCGAAGCGATTATTTTAATAAAAAAGAATATAGGGTTTTTTATTCAGACAATACCTTGTTTAGTAAGTTAATTTTACTTCATTGATAAGTGATGCCGAAGGATTTAGCAATATTAAATAGGAATAGCCCTGGAAGTCGTAGAAATCAGGTCCGAAACGCTAAACTTTGGTGAATAAATATTAATGGGTGACAATTCCGCGAATCCTGCATCAACGCAGAATTTGGCTGCTGCGGCGCAAGGAAAGGTTAATTTTACGTCAACATTGCGTGCTGAAGAAAAGTGATGTCTGATTAAATGCGGCGCTAAGCCAACTATCAGCCTAAGTTCAGGCTGGCACGGCTGACTAATAAATTACCGCATGTAATCGCGCCAAAAGGCAAATTAGTGCATATAAACAGTGGAGCACACAGAGTGCCCCGACCAATATTAATAAACTGATGGTTCGCCTTGCGGACGCGTTTTAAAGCGGCGATGCAGCCACATGTATTGCTCTGGAGCCAGCAGCACCGTCTCTTCCACCACTTTATTCATCACCACAGCGGTATCAAGTTCAGATTCCAGCGTAAATTTGTCGCGGATATCTGGCATCATTTTCAGCTCATAGCCGCGCGCGTTCGGCAGACGTCGCGCCAGGAACGGCACCACGCTTGGGTTTGCCAGACGAATCAGCATATGGGTGCCGGTGGTGGTCGCCGCGTCCTGAACCGCGAAGAATGGCGCAAACACGCTGCTGCGCGGGCCATAATCATGATCCGGTGCATACCAGATAATGTCGTTGTTCTTCATGGCGCGAATCATGCCTTTCAGATCTTTGCGGTCCAGCATGCTTTTATTGGAGCGCATCCGGCCCCAGGTTTGCAGCCAGTCGATCAACTTGTTGTCGTTGGGACGATACACGCCAATGCCTGGGTTGTGCATACCAAATACCCGCGCTCCCAACTCCAGAGTCAGAAAGTGCATACCAATTAATAATATGCCGCGCTTCTCTGCCAGCGCGTTAGTCACGTGCTCCAGCCCGCTGGTGGTGACCCATTTACGAATACGCCAGTCCGGCCAGAACCACGCCATCCCGGTTTCAATCAGCCCCATGCCTACCGATTCGAAGTTGTGCTTTACCATCGCGTCACGTTCATTGGTCGGCATAGTGGGGAAGCACACTTCAAGATTACGCTGCGCCACTTCAACGCGCCGCTTCATAAAGCGCATGGCAACGCGACCCAATCCGCAGCCAATTGCATGCAGTACCGGATAGGGCAACAGCACCAGCAGATAAAGAAAGCCAATGCCGAGCCAGGTCAGCCAATAGCGTGGATAGAAGAGTTCACGGGTGAGTTGGGGAAGTTGAGTCATGGAAATGTCAGTATCCTGCGTCTTATGCCAGAGAGTCCGGTTTCTGTAATTTTTTGTCATTATGCCATTTTTTCATTCTGGCTGAAATCAAGCATAGACCGAGGACGGCTTTCCGACAGCAGGTATGCGCACGAAAACGCAATTGTGGCGCACAAATGCGTGTGTAATTTCAGCCGGCAGGCTTATCAAACCAACATTTTTGTATCAGGCAGAATTCGGGTATCATACGCGCGCTAAATTTCTCTGATTGCTAACAGGACGAACACCATGCCAGTGTTACATAACCTTGTTTCCAATAAAGAGCTGAAGGAACGTATGTTGGCGGAAACCGAACCACGTACCACAGTCTCTTTTTATAAATACTTCCAGATTGCCGATCCTAAAGCCTTCCGTGATGCCCTCTACGTTGAGTTAACCAAACTCAAGGTGTTTGGTCGCGTCTATGTTGCGCACGAAGGCATCAACGCACAAATCAGTGTGCCCGCCAGCCGCTACGAAAAGATGAAGGCCGCTTTGTATGCCTTTGATGCGGCGCTAAATAACTTGCGCATGAACATTGCGCTGGATGATGACGGTAAATCTTTTTGGGTGCTGCGCCTGAAAGTGCGTGAACGCATTGTAGCGGATGGGATTGAAGACAATAGCTTTGATGCCAGCGATGTGGGTGCTTACCTGAAAGCCGCGGACGTTAATGCAATGCTCGACGATCCGGATGCGCTGTTTGTGGATATGCGTAACCACTACGAATATGAAGTGGGGCGCTTCGATAACGCCATGGAAGTGCCGGCCGATACCTTCCGCGATCAACTGCCGATGGCCGTTGATATGCTGCAGGATCAGAAAGACAAAAAGATTGTTATGTACTGTACCGGTGGCATTCGTTGTGAAAAGGCCAGCGCCTGGATGAAACACAACGGCTTCAAAGATGTTTATCACATCGAAGGCGGGATTATTGAATACACCCGTCGGGCGCGTGAACAGGGCTTACCGGTGCGTTTCAAGGGCAAAAACTTTGTCTTTGACGAGCGCATGGGCGAGCGTATTTCCGACGATATTCTTTCCAGCTGTCATCAGTGCGGCACGCCTTGCGATAGCCACACCAACTGCATCAATGATGGCTGTCATTTGCTGTTTATTCAGTGCCCAAGCTGCGCTGAAAAGTACAACAACTGCTGCAGCCCAATCTGCATGGAAGAGTCAACGTTGTCGCCAGAGGAGCAGCGCGCACGCCGTGCGGGCCGTGAAAATGGCAACAAAGTGTTCAACAAATCACGTGGTTTGCTGAACATGACGATGGCGATTCCGGCGCCAGATAAAAAATAAGCGTCAAACAGCCTGAGGTCAGCGGACTTCAGGCTGTATTTCGTTTACTTACGCACGCCTTCCACTGAAATAATCAGTTCAGCTTTCTGCGATGCCGGGCCAAGATCTTTGCTGATGTTGAACTCTTTGAGCACGATCTCACCGCTGGCTTCAAATCCTGCACGGTAGCCGCCCCATGGATCTTTGCCTTCACCGATCAATTTAGCATCCAGCGTGACGGGCTTGGTCACGCCATTCAGCGTCAGGTCACCGGTGATCTTGTAATCTTTACCCTCTTTCTTCACGGCGGTAGAAGCAAAGGTTGCCTGCGGGAACTTACCGGTGTTGAGGAAATCCGCGCTGCGCAGGTGTTTATCACGCTCAGCATGGTTGGTATCGAGGCTGTTGGTGTTGATGGTCACGTTGACTTTATCTGCCGCAGGATTGGCTTCATCAAACGTGAAGCTGCCATCAAAGTCTTTAAAGGTGCCGTACAACCAGCTGTAGCCCAGATGCTGAATGCGAAACTGCACAAACGCGTGCTGGCCTTCCTTATCAAATTTATAATCAGCCGCGCTGGCCGTCAGGCTGGCGCTCAATAATCCGGCCGCTGCTACTGCCAATAATGTCTTCTTTAGCATGTTACTTTTCCTTTTCAGAGGTTAACGGGATGCGGTAACCCAACATCCTTTTCAGTGTCACATCACGGTCAATAAAATGGTGCTTCAGGGCTGCCAGCGCGTGCAGTGCAGAGATCAGCACCAAACCCCACGCCAGCCAAAGATGAATGTCACCCGCCAGATCCGCTTGTTGCGCGGCACCGCTGAACAGGGCGGGAACCGCGAACCAGCCAAATACGGAGATCGGTTTGCCATCGGCGGTGGAGATGAGATAACCGGTGAACAGCAGCACCAACAGTAAGCCGTATAACAGCCAGTGCGCGGCGGTAGCGCTGCGTCGTACGGCGGGCGAATAACTCGCCAACGGTTTGGGCGGCGGTGAAATAAAACGCCAGCCGAGGCGCAGCAGCAGCGCAGCGAACAGCAGAATGCCGATGCCTTTATGAATTTCGGGCGCATCGTGATACCAGCCATCGTAATAGCCCAATCCGACCATCCACAAACCCAGCGCGAACATGCCGTAAATAACCAGCGCCATAAGCCAATGCAATAAAATCGAGACAGCGCCGAAATGCTGTGTGGAATTACGCCACATTAAAATCACCTGGAATGAAATAAGTGGTAATGAGCATCTACATTTTGCAATGAAAGATCAATTAAGCTTACTTTTCTATAAAGTTGAAAATCATCTTCGGAATAAATGAGGATTTAATTAAAACTCAGTCAGAATAATTGAAGGGATAGCTTAAAAGGCGGGGCTTATTGCGAAGTATTGCATATTCACTACACCAAATGCGGCATAGCGCGGCGCTGAATGTTGATATAGGTAATTAACTGTCAGTTTGTGTCAATTTCGCCGGCACAGGATTAGTACCGGCAAGTATGGTTTAGTTAAATCGCGCGAGCGAGAAAGGCGCAATATCGAAAGAGAACGGTTTGTTCTGCGCAAATTCACTGGCAAGTTCACCCAGCACGCTGGCGAATTTGAAACCGTGTCCGCTTAAGCCGGTGATGATCAGACGATTAGGTTCGCCCGGTAGCGTATCGATAATGAAATCTTCGTCCGGCGTATTGTCGTAGCTGCAGGCTTCACCATGCAAACAGACGCCCACGCCCGGCAGGAATTTACGCAGGAAGTTAAAAGATTCGTTGCCGTCTACCGCGATGCTGCCAAAAGGTTTGCGATCGGCCGGCGTTTGCATCAGCTGTCCGCCATCGTGACGTCCCACTTTCAGCGCGTTGTTATCCGCCGGGAAGCCGTAAAAGTGGCTGCCATCGCTCATCTCCACGGTAAAGCCGGGGAATTTATTGTTCTCGCTGTAGCGACCATCTGCCTGATACCAGGCGAAAACTTTGCGCACGGGCGCAACCGGCAGATGGGCGACCAACTGGCTCACCCAGGTACCGGCGCTGACCAACAGTTTACGCGCGCGGAAAATGCCATCGCTGGTGGTGACTTGCTGCAGATCGCCGTCACGACCTATCTCTGTCACCGGACAGTTAAACAGCTGCGCGCAACCGGCCTGTTCCGCCAGCTGCACCCAGCTGCGCACCGCTTGCTCACATTTGAGGAAGCCGGAGTTGGGTTCGTACACGCCGATGTAGCCATCCGGCACTGTGAACTGCGGCCAGCGCGCGCGCACTTCATCGGCTTGCAGGATTTTCACATCCAGCTGCCACGCTTTCGCGCTATCGATAACATTTTGAATAAAGGAGGAGGTGATGGGCGCTAAGTTGAGGATGCCGCTGCGATGCATGATGCGCTCGCCGCTCTGGCGTTCCAGCTCATCCCAGAGTGTCTGTGCGCGTAGCACCAGCGGCACGTAGCGTTCACCTTCACCATACGCATGGCGAATCAGGCGAGTTTCCCCATGATGTGTGCCCTGGCTGTGCGGCGGATGGGCGCTATCAATCATCAGCACCGATAAGCCAGCCTGCGTGGCGTAAAACCCGGCTGCTGCGCCGACCGAACCGCTTCCCACCACAATCAGATCATAAACCATAACGACATCACTCCAGCAAAACAGCGAAATTTTTCAACAGCATATCAAAAGAGAGCGCCCATGAAAAAGGCACCCTGTTGGGTGCCCTTTCACGCGATAGTAGAAATTAATGCTTTTGATTGTCGCGTAGGTACTGCTCGGTAGACTCTATTTTTGCAATGCCAGCTTCGAGTAGAGAGATGAACTGTCTGGCTACGTCGGTAGTCAGCCAGTAGGTCGGACCCACGTCAGCTTCTTCTTCTTTCTGCCCCTGCGAGGAGAGCGAGTGCAGGCGAATCATCATGGCGTCATAACTGTCTACGGTGCTGATGTCCCATCCTACCAACGGATGAGTCTGGATGACGTCTTTATTTCTGTCCATTATAACCTCCGTATTACTCGTTAAACGAAGTGCTTCTTGAGGTTCAATGCGGCTGTATCGTGCACTAGCGAAACAATTATAACATGAAATAGCGGGTACAATAGTTAAAAGGTATGACGAACCTAAACAGAGTAAAAATAAACGCGGTTAACATTGACGTTTAATCGAATAATAAAATGCCCACAGCATCAGGCATTTTATTGGAATTATTACTGGCAACACTGACGAAGTTATCGGCTTTTATAAGGGAAAACTTTAGGCCGAAAAAGGGGGCACTTTTATGAGTGTGGCTCGACCGGCAGCAGGCCGTGACGTTTCTGAATCTCTTCCGCCAGCCGGGTAAAATGCTGCTGTAACTGCTCGTCATGGTTCTGGTTTTGCGCTTCCAGCGTCAGGTTGTGGACCAGCAACTGATTGGCGCGATCGTCGAGACAGAAGGTCAAGGTGGCAAACGCATTTTCTAATACGGTTAAGCGGCGCTGTTGCTCAGCAATAAATGCCAGCAATTCTCCGAAGGTCATCGCCTCTTCTGGTTTTTCAGTAGTCATGTAAAACACCTCCTGTAAGCATGACGAGGCAAGAATAGGGGATCGTTTAACATGAGTCTAGATGCAGGAAGTTTTTCTGGCGAGAGGGAAATAAAAACAAAAAAGCCGGATAGCGATACCCGGCAAAAACGGCACAGTGGCAGTTAATCGTTATTGAACCAGTCGTCAGCGCTTTCCCAGGTTTCTTGTAACAGTTCGCTGATGCGTTCGCGTGACTCTTTACAGCCACCAAACACGCTGAGTTGGTTGCCGCCGGCATAACGCACTTTGACGTGATGATCGTCGTCGGGGAAATCCTGCGTAATGCGACGAACCAGTTCGACGCTGAGTGCATCCAGCGCACCCGCAGGAAGGGGCGAAGTTTTTGCTACGGTAATTTCAACACGCATAGAAGCCTCCGGGATAATATACTGTTTATTTGTACAGTATAAATTTCCCGAAGGCAAGCAGCAGATAATTATTCTTTGATGCGCCAGTTCAGCGTTTCACCGGCAAGGAAAGGCACCAGCGTGTCATCCGCCAGCGCAATGCTCTCTTCAACCTGCCAGGATTCTCGCACCAGCGTCAGCGTGCCTTCATTCAGCGGCAGACCGTAGAAGTTCGCGCCGTTCTCCGAGCAGAAGGCTTCGAAATGTTCCAGCGCATTCAGCTCCTCAAACACGGTGGCGTACGCCGGCAATGAGGTCGGCGCATTAAACACGCCGGCGCAGCCACAGCTGGCTTCCTTGAGGTGACGCAGATGTGGCGCGGTATCGGTACCGAGGAATACGCGACGATTCCCGCTGGCAACCAGCTTACGCAGCGCTTCCTGATGGATATTGCGCTTCAGAATCGGCAGGCAGTAAAGATGCGGACGCACGCCGCCCACCAGCATGTGGTTACGGTTGAACATCAGGTGCTGTGGCGTAATGGTGGCGCCCAGCAGATCATTACCGGCTGCCAGATACTCCGCCGCTTCTTTCGTGGTGATGTGCTCCATCACCACTTTCAGCGCCGGGAACTGTTTACGCAGCGGTTCCAACACGGTTTCAATAAAGCGCGCTTCGCGATCAAAAATATCGATGTGAGAATCGGTCACTTCGCCGTGCACCAGCATTGGCATGCCGAACTGCTGCATGCGATCCAGCACCTTAGCGATGGCGGCGATGTTGGTCACGCCGTGGCTGGAGTTGGTGGTGGCGTGCGCAGGATAGAGTTTGGCGGCGGTAAAAGTGCCGTCACGGAAGCCGCGCTCGATCTCATCGGGATCAAGTGAATCGGTGAGATAGCAGGTCATCAGCGGAGTAAAAGCGTGCTCAGCAGGTAACGCAGCCATGATGCGCTCGCGATACGCCACGGCAGCGGCCACGCTGATAACCGGTGGAACCAGGTTTGGCATGACAATCGCACGACCATTTACTGCGCTGGTATAAGGCAGTACGGCGTTGAGCATCGCGCCATCGCGCAGATGGATGTGCCAGTCGTCAGGGCGGCGGATGGTAATGTGCTGAGGTTGGGCTGTCATTCAAAAAGACTCCGGCTGAGAAGAAAACGAGGGGCACGTTTAGGCCGGGGAGTAATCATAAGGATGTGGGCAACCGTTTGCACGGGATTTTATTGTGACAAACAAAAACCGCACCGGAAGGTGCGGTTGCGCGGATTAATCTGTAAACGGAATCACCAATTGGCCCGGTTTCACTTCAATTCCTTTAGCAAGTTTCTTCGCCAGCGCTTCGCCTTTGCTGCGGTCTGCACTCAGCACATAAGCAGGTCTCTCATTAAAGTAGCGCTTCAGCGACTCATTGAGATATGGCGTGAGAGTTTTCATGATCGATGCCATTTTCTCCGGCTGCACCTGCGCATCGACAATCTCCATGTCATGCAGATAAATCGCGCCTTCCTGTGCGTTGTAAACCGGCTGCGCCTTCATCTTCAGCAGCATTTCGGCCTGCTGCGGACCAAACAGCGAGCTGACATTGATATTGGCTTTACCCGAGAGCGTTATTTTGCCGGGTTCTTCACGGCCAATCTGGCTGTTGAGATCGCTCAGCACAATGTGCGCATTCACCAGCCCGGAAACGCCGATATCTTTTTCGAAGTTATTGCGCTTTTGCAGCGCCTGATTCACTTCCTGTTCGCTGATGGTGTACTGCGTCAATTGGTTACAGCTGCTGAGTAGCACGGCAAAAAGCAGGGCGAAAAGCCCGGTAAACGCCTTTTTCATATTGTCCTCATCCTGATCGAAACGGCAAAACAGCGATAGCCTGCCTGAATCAGCGGCATGTGTCACCAGGAGAGAGATGAGAAGCGCCGCAGCGCCTCTCAGGGATGAAGATTATGCGGCGATGGAGGAGAGCAGATTAACCTGGGTTTGTTTCGCCATGTTGTCGCGATAATCGGCAACGCGGCTTGGCCATTCAATGCCGTTGACCAGCGTTAAGGAGCGCAGCAGCGGGAAAAGATGAATATCATCTTCCGACAGTTCGCCATTTACCGCATTGGGTTTGACGATCAGCTTGTCGAGCTGACGCAGATCGTCGCTGATGTTTTTGATTAAGCCCGGCGCGTGTTTACGCAACTCGCTGAAATCGCCCACGCTGGCCTGCTTCTTCTCGCTGAAGTAGCTACGCGCTTCCGGCGTAGCGAATTCGGCGAAGGAGGCATCGGCGATGCGCGGCAGCAGCAGCTTATTGACGTAGCCATTCACGTGGCGCAGCCAGTCGCTGATCGCAGGATTGCTTTTGCCATTGAGCAGCGGTTGGTGATCGTATTTATCTACCAAGCGCACAATATCCATACTTTCCGGTACAGCGCTGCCGTCGGCCTGTTGCAGAATCGGCGCCATTTTCTGGCCGATCAATTTTTTCGGCGTTTGCTCGTCGTCATTTAGCATAACGATGAGTTCTAACGGCAGATTTTTTAAGCCGAAAATCATGCGTGCTTTGACGCAGAAAGGGCAGTGATCGTAGATGTAGAGTTTCATCCCGTTTCTCCTGTGGTTCTAAGGGTGACGGAAGCCACCCTTTTTTCCGGACGTGCGGGAAGTATGGAAGAGATCTGTGGCAGGGGCAAACTAGCTGCTGAAAATCGCTGGTGCCACCGAACGCGGCTGGAACTGCCACCAAAGCGCCAAAAGGGTGATCATGCCAACGCTGCTCAGCAGCATCCACGGCAGTTCCGGCAGCGCCCATTGCTGGCCCATATCGAACATCCAGCCGCCGCCGGAGTAGCCGATCAAACCGCCAATCGCGAGGCCGAGTCGGCTGAAGCCCATATAGCTGCCGCGCGCACGCGAACTGGCCAGCGAAGCGCTGAGCGTTTCTCGCGCCGGTTCCGCGATGATTGAGCCCAGATAAAAGAGGGCGATCAGCATAAATAGCGACGGCAGCGAATCGGTCATGCCAACCGGCAGCAGGCTGAACGTCATCAGGAACAAGCCGGCCATCAAACGCGTTTCGAGGCGGAAGCGTTTTTCGCTCCAGCGCGCCAGAGGATAGAGCAGGCTTAATGACAGCAGCGCTTCAATCGCGTACATCCACTTCACCGCAGCAGGCGCCCCGGCTACCTGATTCACCATCACCGGCAACATCAACATCACCTGCACGGCGAGAATGTAGTAGCCGGTCAAAGTCAGCACGTACAGGCGAAAACGCTTGTCCTGCCAGACGCGTTGCATCCCTTCACGCATCGCAATGCGTTCGGTTGAGATGCGCCACGCCGGTAACCAAACGGCGTTAAACAGCGCAGCAGTGACAAACACCGCCGCGCCAACCCAGCACACCAGACGGAAATCCCACGCCAGCAGCCAGCTACCAATCAGCGCGCCCAGCACGGCACCGGCGCTGTCTTGCATCATCAGCAGGGAGAAGAAGCGGCCGCGATCGCGTGCGCGTACCAGCTTCATCACCAGCGCGCTGCGTGGCGGATCAAACAGCGTGCCGCCAAGGCCGGAAAGCAAACAGGCAAACCACAGCAGCCAGGGTTCATGCGCCAGCGCCATGCAGGCAAAACCCGCCGCGCGCATCAGCATACCAGTGACGATCAGCGGACGCGCACCAAAACGGTCGGCAATCGCACCGCCGAAGATGCCGAATCCCTGCTGGACGAACTGGCGCAAGCCAAGCGCAATACCGACCATCAACGCGGCCCAGCCCAGCTGTTCGACAAAATGGATGGAAATGAGGGGAAACACCACGAAAAAGCCCATCACAACCAGCATGTTATCCACTAAAAGAAATGTTTTACCGAGGCGTCGTGCCCGCGCAACCCGAGACATGCTAATTCCTGAGCAAATGAGAGGAGATAAGAGACCAATTGGTCTATTTTCCGCCTGCTCAGCGGCGAAAAACAGCTTTCTCAGGATGATATTTTTTCATCGAATCCGCAGAAATATTAATCCTAAATCAGGATGAATCCTGAGGAACGCGTTCAAGGGTTTTACCGCAAGCGGGGTGACGGTTATAGTGAGGAGTATCGCCGCTGGCGTACATCTTTCTTAAGTTATGGATTTCAGGAGTCATGATGTTTGGCTATCGTTCTGCTGGCCCACGCGTGCGCCTCACTACCGATCGCTTATTGGTGCGTTTAGTACACGAACGCGATGCCTGGCGATTAGCGGATTATTACGCTGAAAATCGTGCGTTTCTCAAGCCGTGGGAACCGGTGCGCGACGAGAGCCATTGTTATCCTTCGGGCTGGCAAGCGCGCCTCGGACTGATCGCCGACATGCATAAACAGGGCTCAGCCTACTATTTTGTGCTGATGGACCCGGAAGAGACCGAAGTGCGTGGTGTGGCGAATTACAGCAACGTGCTGCGCGGCTCCTTTCACGCCTGCTATCTCGGCTATTCACTGGGCGAGAAGTGGCAAGGTCAGGGACTGATGTTTGAAGCGCTCACTACCACCCTTCGCTATATGCAACGCCAGCAACGTATTCACCGCATTATGGCTAATTATATGCCGCACAATCAGCGCAGTGGCGATCTGCTGGCGCGCCTCGGATTTGAAAAAGAGGGTTACGCCAAAGATTACTTGTTGATCGATGGGCGCTGGCAGGATCATGTACTCACCGCGTTGACCTGCCGGGAGTGGACCCCGGATCGTCGTGGACAATAATAAAGGATCACCTCAATGAAAATGGCCTTATCCGCGCAGGCATTGCGCGTGATTGGATGCCTGCTGGAGAAGCAGGTCACCACGCCGGATCAATATCCGCTCTCACTTAATGGCGTTGTCACCGCCTGTAATCAGAAATCCAACCGCGAACCGGTGCTCAATCTCAGCGAGATGGAGGTGCAAGCGCAGCTTGATGAGCTGGTGAAAAAGCATCTGGTGACCGCCAATAACGGCTCCGGTCAACGCGTCAGCAAGTATGAACAGCGCTTCTGCAATTCCGCTTTCGGCAATCTGCAGTTGAATAGCGCTGAAGTCGCCGTGCTGACGCTGCTGTTCCTGCGCGGCGCTCAGACGCCGGGCGAATTGCGCACCCGCAGCGGTCGTCTGCATGAATTCAGCGATATGAATGAAGTCGAGCAGACGCTTAATAGTTTAAGCACGCGCGAGGATGGCCCAATGGTGGTGCGACTGGCGCGCGAACCGGGCAAACGTGAAAGCCGCTATATGCATCTTTTCGGTGGCGAAGTAGTGGAAGACGCGGCCAGCGCAGAAACCGTCAATGACAACGGCGATTTAACCGCGCGTGTCGCGCAACTTGAAGAAACGGTTGCTGAGTTGCAGTCGCAACTGCAACTGCTGCTGCAAAAGGAGCACTAATATGACGCTGCGTATTGGCATTGTAGGATTGGGCGGTATCGCGCAGAAAGCGTGGCTGCCGGTGTTATCGCAAGCCAGCGGCTGGCAATTAGCGGGTGCGTTTTCGCCCAATCAGGCAAAGGCGCAACCGATCTGCGATAGCTATCGCATACCTTATTTTAGTCAACTGGATGCGCTGGCCGCCGCCAGTGATGCGGTGTTTGTTCACAGCAGCACCGCCAGCCATTACGAAGTGGTTAAAGCGCTGCTGCTGGCGGGCAAAGATGTGTGCGTCGATAAACCGTTAGCCGAAACGCTGCAACAGGCCGAAGCGCTGGTGGCGCTGGCGGACAAGCAGAAGCGCAAGCTGATGGTGGCATTTAACCGCCGCTTTGCGCCGCGTTATCAGCAGCTGAAAAGTGACATGCCACGCGCCGCCTCGCTGCGTATTGAGAAGCACCGCGCGGATAGCGTGGGTCCACAGGATTTGCGTTTTACCCTGCTGGACGATTATCTGCACGTGGTGGACACCGCGCTGTGGCTGGCGGGCGGCAGCCTGACGCGCGAGTTAGGGCATATCGAGACCAATGACGATGGCGCGATGCTGTACGCCGAACACCATTTCTCCGCCGGATCGCTGCAAATCACCACCAGCATGCATCGTCGCGCCGGGACCCAACGCGAAGTCGTCAGCGCCATCTGCGACGGTGATTACATCGAAATTAACGAGATGCGCGACTGGCAGCAGGAAAACCGCGGCGGCATGGTGCGTGATGTGCCGCCCGCGTGGCAAAGCCACCTTACTCAGCGCGGTTTCAGCGGCGCAGCGCACCATTTCATCCAGTGTGTTGAAAATCAGACGATGCCTGAAACCAGTGGCGAACAGGCGCTGGCGGCGCAGCGTCTGGTGGAAAAATTGTGGCGCGATGCCGAACGTGAATAATTCCTTGTAACACTCAATGCTGGTCATTTCCCGCCGTGGCAGTAGACTATCGCCGGACATCACGGGATGTCCGCGCTAAGTCGCTCATTTCTCCGACACTTTTCAGGATGCGCCACTCAATATGAATTTGTTGAAATCGCTGGCTGCGGTCAGTTCGATGACCTTGTTTTCCCGCGTACTGGGCTTTGCCCGCGATGCCATTGTGGCGCGCGTTTTCGGCGCAGGAATGGCAACCGATGCCTTCTTTGTTGCCTTCAAACTGCCGAACCTGCTGCGCCGTATCTTCGCTGAAGGCGCGTTTTCTCAGGCGTTCGTGCCGATTCTGGCGGAATATAAAAGCAAGCAGGGCGAAGATGCCACGCGCGTGTTTGTCGCTTACGTCTCCGGATTACTGACGCTGGTGCTGGCGGTGGTGACCGTGTTAGGGATGATCGCTGCGCCTTGGGTGATTGTGGTGACGGCGCCAGGCTTTGCCGATACCGCCGATAAATTTGCCTTAACCAGCGCGCTGCTGCGCGTCACCTTTCCCTATATTCTGCTGATCTCGCTGGCCTCGCTGGCGGGCGCGATCCTCAATACCTGGAACCGGTTTTCCGTGCCGGCGTTTGCGCCGACGCTGCTGAACATCAGCATGATTGGTTTTGCTGTATTCGCTGCGCCGCATTTTAATCCGCCGGTGATGGCGCTGGCGTGGGCCGTGGTGGTCGGCGGCGTATTGCAGCTGTTCTATCAGTTGCCGCATCTGAAGAAGATTGGCATGCTGGTTTTGCCACGTCTGAATCTGCGCGATGCGGGCGTATGGCGCGTAATGCGTCAAATGGGGCCGGCGATCCTCGGCGTGTCGGTGAGCCAGATTTCACTGATCATCAACACCATTTTCGCCTCCTTTTTGGTTTCCGGTTCGGTTTCGTGGATGTATTACGCCGATCGCCTGATGGAGTTTCCTTCCGGCGTGCTGGGCGTGGCGCTGGGCACCATTTTGCTGCCCTCGCTGGCGAAGAGTTTTGCCAGCGGTAATCAGGAAGAGTATTCACGGTTGATGGATTGGGGCCTGCGCCTCTGCTTCCTGCTGGCGCTGCCGAGCGCGGTGGCGTTGGGCATTTTGTCCGGGCCGCTGACGGTCGCGCTGTTCCAGTACGGCAAGTTCACCGCGTTTGATGCCCTGATGACGCAGCGCGCGCTGATTGCCTATTCAGTGGGTTTGATGGGGCTGATCGTGGTGAAAGTGCTGGCACCCGGCTTCTATTCTCGTCAGGACATTAAAACTCCGGTGAAAATTGCCATCGTGACACTGATTGTGACGCAGCTGATGAACCTGGCGTTTATCGGCCCGCTCAAACATGCCGGTTTGTCGCTGTCGATCGGTCTGGCCGCTTGCCTGAATGCGGCGCTGCTGTACTGGCAACTGCGTAAGCAGGATATCTTCCAGCCGCAGCCTGGCTGGTTCAGTTTCCTGACCCGTTTGCTGATTGCCGTAGTGGTAATGGCCGCAGCGCTGTTTGGCATTCTGCAGGTGATGCCGGCATGGGAAGAGGGGCAGATGTGGTGGCGCCTGATTCGTCTGGCGGCGGTCTGCGCCATTGGCGGCGGCGCATACTTTGTGATGCTTGGTCTGCTCGGCTTCCGCCCGCGCGACTTCGCGCGCCGCACGCTGGTTTAAAGGCCGCACTCTCTTAATGGACATGCAGCGTCTGCCGCTGCGTAAGGGCAATCCGCAGCGCTGAAGCGTAAACGGTGGGCCAGGAGAGACCCGCATGGATGCGGGGCTCAGTTCGGGCCGGGCAGGAAGCCCGATCCCGAACGGTCCGTCGGCACAACGTTGAAGCTGAAGGTACCGCGTAAGCGGCGCGAGGACCGCCCGGCAGCGGCAGATGCTGTAGGTCCCGCACACAACAAAAAGGCCGCCATCCCAAAAGATAGCAGCCTCTTCAAACCCACTTTTTTCTACCCTTTACGACTCAGCGTCGCCTGACCTTTACCCAAACCATCCGGGCCGTAAAACGCCTGGGTTTGGTGGGGTCGCAACACCGCCAATGCTTCATTGGTGTAGCCGATTTGATGCTGCAACAAAATCCCGTTATGCGTATTGGCATCGCGCAAGCGGCGCGTGTGCTGCTGAATACGCATCCAGCGGCTTTCGCGATCGCTGTGATCACCATAGGGCGCCTGCGTGCCGAGCGTTTTCTCGGTGGTGCGGCGCATCTCGTCCAGATAATTCAACGTCGTCAGCAGCGCGCTTTTATCTTCAGAAATACGCTGCAGCAGGTTGCCATTGATCTGGCCGGCAGAAAGTTGCTGTTGTTCCTCATCCATTACCACCGCAAGGGATGTCAGCACGTCCTGCATTTTGTCTAAGGTGATCAGCAGATGGTCCATTGGGATTAGTTACCCTCTAAATACGCCTTGGTATCGGCGATCAGCGCGTCGGCGATCTTACCGGTATCCATTTTCAATTCGCCATTACGAATGGCCGTCTTCAGCTGCTCAACGCGCGCTGTATTAATATCTTTGCTGCCAGGCTGCATCAGTTGCGCCTGCGCGGTACTCAACTTCACTTCCGCACCGCTTTCGCTGGTGGTGCTGGCTGCGGGCGTCGCGCTCTGACGCACTTTGCTGCTGTTATCGTTATTGTCGCGTGTTTGAACAGTGCTAACCGGATTCGTAGGCTGCGTTCTGTCGATGCTCATGGTAAGGCTCCTGTAAGGTCAGTTGGGGGTCAGCCAACTGAGTCAGCATAGGGTAATGTCTTTGTTGATATCTCTATCGGCAGAACAACAGGGTTCTTTAACGCTTTATAGCGATATCAGAATATTCCCATCCGCGTCGACGCGACCACTGACAACCTGACCATTTCCCATCCTCACGCGCACCATTTGTGCCGCGCTGGCGTTGTTCAGCGCACGTCCTTCGCTGCTGGCATTAAACCCGTTTCCACTGGCGACTACCATCACATTTTGACCGGCTTTCACGCGCCACGGCTGACGTACCATGGTGGCGGTGACCGGCTGTCCTGGCGGGATATCGCGTAGTGCGATCGCATCGATGACGCCGCTGCTGTCCATCAATGCGCGTGCTGGCAGTTCATCGAGACGTCCGGTTGCCAGACGCACGTCCGTCGGGCTGAGATTGCTGCCGCGCGCCACCTGACGGCTCGCCACCAGATATTGCCCGGTGACCTGCACCTGAACCTGCAGGAAACGACGATTTTGGTCGCAGTTGGCGGCGATGCTGATGTTGCCCCACTGACGGCTATTGCCCGGTAGCTGCAGTTCAGGGGTTTCGCAGTTTGGCCACTGCGCCTGTGGCGTACGCACCACCACCGTCATGCCCGCGGCATGTTGTGGGTCGCGCGCTTTAAAAAATTGGGTCAACTGCGCGGTAAGGTCCGCAGCAGAGCTGGGTAGCGCCAGTGCCAGCAAAAGTGTGGCTAGCAAGGTGGAATATCTGCGCATAACGCCTCCTGACGAGAAGATGGCACTGAGTCTACGCCTCGCGCAAAAAAATCAATGTCAAAAATAGCCGTCATTTTTGCTGCTATTCAGACGATCACCCTTGCATTTGTCCACTTAAACTGTCAGCTCGAAATTCTCATTCGCGGAGGAAGCATGCTCGACAAACTCGATGCCGCGCTGCGATTTGGTACTGAAGCGTTAAACCTACGTGCTCAGCGTCAGGAAATCCTGGCGTCAAACATTGCCAACGCCGATACCCCGGGCTACCAGGCGCGGGATATCGACTTTGCCAGCCAGCTGAGCAAGGTGATGCAAAACGGTCGCGCCGAAGGCAGCAGTCTGGCGCTGAATGTGACGTCCTCACGCCACATTGAAGCGCAAACCAACTCTCAGCCGTCACTGGATCTGCTGTACCGCATTCCCGATCAACCCGCCGCGGATGGCAACACCGTGGATATGGATCGCGAACGTACGCAGTTTGCTGATAACAGCCTGAAATACCAAACCGATCTCACCCTCATCAGTAGCCAGATCAAAGGCATGATGAGCGTTCTGCAGGGGCAATAAGCATGGCATTGCTGAATATCTTTGATATCGCCGGTTCTGCGATGACAGCGCAATCACAGCGCCTCAACGTCAGCGCCAGTAACCTGGCCAACGCCGACAGCGTGACCGGCCCAGATGGCCAGCCTTACGTGGCGAAGCAGGTGATTTTCCAGACCGACGCCGCACAAGGTGCTGCCACCGGCGGCGTGAAGGTCGCTGGCGTGGTGAACGATCCTACCCCGGCAAAACTGGTGTACGACCCGGGCAATCCGCTGGCGGATCAGAAGGGCTACGTCAAGATGCCAAACGTTGATGTGGTGTCCGAAACCGTTAACACCATGTCCGCGTCGCGCAGCTACCAGGCCAACGTTGAAGTGCTGAACACGGTGAAGTCAATGATGATGAAAACTCTCACTATCGGTCAGTAACGGAGAACGAATATGAGCGTAGCAGTAGGAATTAAAGACAGTCTGGACCCAACGGTACTGACCTCCAGTAGCGCTTCGAGCGGTAACTCTTCCGCCGACCTGCAGAATCAGTTCCTGAACATGCTGGTGGCGCAGCTGAAAAACCAGGATCCCACTAATCCTATGGATAACAGCCAGCTCACCACGCAGTTGGCACAGATCAACACCCTGAGCGGTATTGAAAAGCTGAATACCACGCTGGGATCCATCTCCGGCCAGATCACTACCAGCCAGTCGCTGCAGAGTTCAACACTGATTGGTCACGGTGTGATGGTCAATGGTTCGCAGGTATTGGTGGGCAGCGGTACGACTACGCCGTTTGGCATTGAGCTGGCGACAGCGTCCACGGCCACCAGTGTCACGATTAAAGACAGTAACGGCGCCACGGTCCGCACCATTGACCTCGGCAAACTGAGCTCTGGCGTCCACACCTTCTCGTGGGACGGCAAGCTGGATGACGGTTCTACCGCCGCGGATGGCAAATATTCTGTTTCGCTGGCCGCCAGCAATGGCAGCACGCAACTGGTGGCGCAGCCGCTGAACTATGCCTACGTCAATGGCGTCAGCACCACTGATGGCACCACAAAACTGGATCTCGGCACCATGGGCTCCGCAACCCTCGATGAAATTCGTCAGATTCTCTGATTAACCTTTTAGCAGGAGAGATTACATGTCTTTTTCACAAGCGGTGAGCGGCCTCAATGCTGCCTCCAGCAATCTGGATGTGATTGGTAACAACATCGCCAACTCCGCCACAGCCGGTTTTAAATCCAGCACCATTGCTTTTGCCGATATGTTTGCCGGCTCTAACGTGGGTTTGGGTACCAAAGTTGCCGCCGTCATTCAGGACTTTGGTGATGGAAGTACAACGTCAACCAGTCGTGGACTGGATGTGGCACTGAGCGGCAACGGTTTCTTCCGCATGACCGACGCCAGCGGCGGCGTGTTCTATTCCCGTAACGGCCAGTTCACGCTGGATGCCAACCGTAACCTGGTGAACACCCAGGGTCTGAACGTCACCGGCTATCCGGCCAGCGGCACACCGCCAACCATTCAGACCGGTGCCAACCCAGTGGCGCTGAGTATTCCAACCACGCAGATGGGGGCACGTGCAACAACAACAGCTACCCAGGTTGCCAACCTGAACTCCACCAGCACCACCCCGACGGTCACTCCGTTTGATAAGTCCAACGTTGATAGCTACAACGCGAAAACCACCATGACGGTGTACGACACGCAGGGTAACGATCACCAGTTAGACATGTACTACATCAAAACGGCGGATAACACCTGGACCGTGCATATGGTTGACTCCACCACCGGTAATGAAGTTGGTAATACTGCGGGCGGTGACAACCTGGGTTATCAGATGCAATTTGATGCTAACGGTAAGCTGACGCAGGTGGGGAAAATCACTGCAACGGGTGTTGCTGACACCAGCGCTTCCCTGGCAAACCTGGTTGTGGACGGCACCAACGGGGCGAATGGCATGAACATCAGCCTGAGCATGTTGGGTAGCCTGCAGCAAAACACCGGTGCGACCACTTTTGGTAACCCAACGCAAGACGGTTATCAGCCTGGCGATCTCACCAGCTACACCATCAATGATGACGGCACCATTACTGGCACCTACTCCAACCAGAAAACCCAACTTCTGGGACAAATTGTCTTGTCGAGTTTCTCTAACCCGGAAGGTCTGAAGTCTGAAGGTGACAACGTCTGGTCTGCCACCAGCTCATCAGGTCAGGCCGCCACTGGTCTGGCAGGCACCGGTACTTACGGCAACCTGACTTCAGGTGCGCTGGAAGCGTCCAACGTCGATATGAGCAAAGAGCTGGTGAACATGATCGTTGCGCAGCGTAACTATCAGGCCAACAGCCAGACCATCAAAACTCAGGACCAGATTCTTAACACCCTGGTTAACTTACGTTAATTCGCTAACGGGATTGCTTTATGGATCACGCAATATATACCGCCATGGGCGCGGCCAGTCAGACGTTGGATCAGCAGTCGGTAACGGCCAGCAACCTCGCCAACGCCTCAACGCCGGGCTTTCGTGCTCAGCTCAACGCGTTGCGCGCGGTGCCGGTCAGCGGCTGGTCGCTGCCGACGCGTACGCTGGTTGCCGCTTCCACGCCGGGCGCCGATATGTCACCGGGCTCGATGGACAACACCGGCCGCACGCTGGATGTGGGCGTTGCGCAGGACGGCTGGTTGGCAGTGCGTGCCGCTGACGGTACCGAAGCTTATACCCGCAACGGCAATATGCAGATCAGCGCGACCGGTATTTTGACTATTCAGGGCAATCCCGTAATGGGCGATGGGGGTCCGATCGCCATCCCGCAAGGCGCTGAATTGACCATCGCGGCAGACGGGACCATCACCTCGCGTAACGCCGGTGATGCACCCAATGCCACGGTGCAGATTGGTCGCCTGAAGCTGGTGCGCGCCACCGGTAAAGAGATGCAGCGCGGTGATGACGGCATGTTCCGTCCTAATCAGCAAACCCAGGCGACGCGCGGCGCTGCGCTGGCAAATGATGCCACCATGACGGTGATGCCCGGCGTGCTGGAAGGCAGTAACGTCAAGCCGGTGGAAACCATGGTCGATATGATCGCCAACGCCCGACGTTTTGAGATGCAGATGAAAGTGATCTCCAACGTCGATGAAAACGAACAAAAAGCTAACAGCTTGCTCAACATGAGCAGCTAAGGCGTAAGGAAAACACCATGATTCGTTCTTTATGGATCGCCAAAACCGGTCTTGACGCTCAGCAAACCAACATGGACGTCATCTCCAACAACCTCGCGAACGTAAGCACCAACGGCTTTAAACGTTCGCGCGCGGTATTCGAAGATTTGATGTACCAAACCCTGCGTCAGCCGGGCACGCAGTCGTCAGAGCAAACCACGCTGCCGTCTGGTTTGCAGATCGGTACCGGTGTGCGTCCTGTCACCACTGAACGTCTGCATCAGCAGGGTAACCTGTCGCAGACCAGCAACTCAAAAGACGTGGCGATCAACGGCCAGGGTTATTTCGAAGTGCAGATGCCGGACGGCACCTCGGCGTATACCCGTGATGGTTCATTCCAGGTTGACCAGAACGGTCAGCTGGTGACTAACGCCGGTTATCCGGTACAGCCAGGCATCACTATTCCGGCCAACGCCACCAGCATCACGATCTCGCGCGATGGCGTGGTGAGCGTGACGCAGCAGGGCCAGACCAATCCGGCGCAGGTCGGTCAGCTGACGCTGAGCACCTTTATGAACGATGCGGGTCTGAACAGCCAGGGTGAAAACCTCTATCAGGAGACGCAGGCATCCGGTGCGGCGACGCAGAGTACGCCAGGCCAGAACGGCGCGGGTCTGCTGTATCAGGGTTATGTCGAAACCTCGAACGTCAACGTGGCGGAAGAGCTGGTCACCATGATTCAGACGCAGCGTGCCTACGAGATCAACAGTAAAGCGATCAGCACCTCCGATCAGATGCTGGCGAAGTTAACCCAGCTGTAATGCTGGTGTCGTTGGGCCAGCTCTGCTGGCCTGATTAAGCAACATGAAGAAGGTCAAAAAGTGGCGAAGCAAGTGATTCTCAAGCCTGGTCATTGGTTGGTAGCCACGCTGCTACTCACGCTTAACGGTTGTGCGCTGGTTCCGCGCACACCACTGGTGCAGGGATCGACTACGGCAGAGCCGACGCCATCCGCACCGCCGGTGGTGAACGGTTCCATTTTTCAGGGCGTCGCACCGCTGAACTACGGCTATCAGCCGCTGTTTGAGGATCGTCGTCCACGCAACATTGGCGATACATTGACGATCACCTTGCAGGAAAACGTCAGCGCCAGCAAAAGTTCTTCGGCCAATGCCAGCCGCGATGGCAGCAACAGTTTTGGTGTGACGGGTGTACCAACCGGCCTGAGCGGTCTGGTGGGTGCCGGTGGCGAAAAAGCCACGCTGGATGCCAATGGCAAAAATGACTTCGCTGGTAAAGGTGGCGCGACAGCCAACAACACCTTTACGGGCACCATCACCGTCACCGTCAATCAGGTGTTGTCGAACGGCAACCTGCGCGTGGTGGGTGAGAAACAGATCGAAATTAACCAGGGCACCGAATTTATCCGGTTCTCGGGCGTGGTTAACCCACGCACCATCAGCGCCAGCAACGCGGTGCTGTCAACGCAGGTGGCCGATGCACGTATTGAGTACGTCGGAAATGGTTATATCAATGAAGCGCAGACGATGGGCTGGTTCCAGCGTTTCTTCCTGAACGTCTCGCCGATGTAAGAGGTAGTAACAATGAATATGACGACTCTGCTCCGCCTGAGCCTTGGCATGCTGCTCGGTTTCAGCTTACTGGCGCATGCTGACCGCATCCGCGATCTGACCTCCGTGCAGGGCGTGCGCGACAACCAGCTGATCGGTTACGGTTTGGTGGTGGGCCTTGATGGTACCGGTGACCAGACCACGCAAACGCCGTTCACCACCCAAACCGTGAGCAATATGCTCTCCCAGCTCGGCATTACTGTGCCGGCTGGCACCAATATGCAGCTGAAAAACGTGGCGGCCGTGATGGTGACCGCTAAGCTGCCAACCTTTGCGCGTCAGGGGCAAACCGTTGATGTGGTGGTTTCTTCGCTGGGTAACGCCAAGAGTTTGCGCGGCGGTACGCTGCTGATGACGCCGATGAAAGGCGTCGATAACCAGGTTTATGCGCTGGCGCAGGGTAACATTCTGGTCGGCGGTGCCGGCGCTTCAGCCGGTGGCAGCAGCGTGCAGGTTAACCAGCTGAACGGTGGCCGCATTACCGGCGGCGCCACGGTAGAGCGTGAACTGCAGAGCAACTTTGGTAGCCAGAACACCATTAACCTGCAGCTAAATAATGAAGACTTCAGCATGGCACAGCGCATTGCCGACGCCATCAACAGCCGTGGGATTGGTTCGGCGCAGCCGCTGGATGCCCGTACTGTGCAGATTCGCGTCTCGCCGAATAACAGTTCTCAGGTGCGTCTGCTGGCCGAAATTCAGAACCTTGATGTTGCGGTGCCGCTCGAAGATGCCAAGGTGATTATCAACTCACGTACCGGTTCGGTGGTGATGAACCGCGAAGTGACGCTGAACACCTGTGCGGTGGCGCAGGGCAATCTGTCGGTTACCGTCAATCAGCAGCAGAACGTCAGTCAGCCGGATACGCCGTTGGCGGGTGGGCAGACTGTGACCACCAACAATACCCAGATCGATCTGCGTCAGAGTGGCGGCGCGCTGCAACGGGTTAACGCCAGCGCCAACCTCAATAACGTGGTGCGTGCGCTGAATGCGCTGGGTGCGTCACCGATTGAGCTGATGTCGATTTTGCAATCGATGGAAAGCGCAGGCTGCTTGCGCGCCAAACTGGAAATTATCTGATGAACGATACGCAATCGCTGGTGAATGCGGCGTACGACAGCCGCTCGCTGAACGACCTGAAACGCGAAGCCGCCGCCGACCCGAAAGGGAAGGCGATGCAGGTGGCCAAACAGGTGGAAGGGATGTTCGTGCAGATGATGATGAAAAGCATGCGTGCAGCGCTGCCGCAGGATGGCCTGCTGAGCAACGATCAGACGCGGCTTTTCACCTCGATGTACGATCAGCAGATTGCGCAGGACATCGGCAAACGTGGTCTCGGCATGGCCGATATCATCGTTAAGCAGATGCAGCCCGCTCAGGAGCCGGACGAAACCGCCGGTACGGTGCCGATGAAGCTGGATAACAGCTTCATCTATAGCAACCTGCCGTCGAATCAGCTGGAGCAGATGGTGCGTAAAGCGGTGCCGCGTTTGCCGGTCTCGCCCAGCAGTTTGCCGAGCGACAGCAACGACTTTATCGCGCAGCTGGCGCAGCCGGCGCAGGTCGCCAGCCAGCAGAGCGGTATTCCGCATCACCTGATTCTGGCGCAGGCCGCACTGGAATCCGGCTGGGGCCAGCGACAGATTCTGACGCGCGACGGCAAGCCGAGTTACAACGTGTTTGGCATCAAGGCGAGCGGCGACTGGAAGGGCGAAACCACCGATATCATGACCACCGAATATGAAGGCGGGGCAGCGAAGAAAGTGCGCGCCAGTTTCCGTGTGTATGGTTCCTATATGGAAGCGCTCAGCGATTACGTCAAACTGCTGTCCAATAATCCTCGTTATGCCGCCGTTGCCAACGCACCGAGTGCCGAGCAGGGCGCGCGTGCCTTGCAGGCCGCCGGTTACGCCACCGATCCAAAGTATGCGCAGAAACTGGTGGGAATGATCCAGCAATTCAAAAACATGGGCGAAAAAGTGGTGAAGGCGTACAGCAACGACATCACCGATTTGTTCTGATTTTTGCTCTCAAGTTTCACTTAAGCACGCCGATAACAATCACATGCCGCGGGCGTCCTCGTCCGCGCAATCGCACTGATGACTGCCAGCCCGGTTAACGGGAAATTAAGGAACCGAGATGTCCAGCATAATTAACTCAGCGATGAGTGGGCTGAGCGCCGCACAGGCTGCATTAAGCACCACCAGTAACAACATCAGTAATTACACGGTAGCGGGCTATTCGCGTCAGACGGCGATTTTGTCGCAGTCGAACAGCACCTTGCAGGGCAACAGCTATTACGGCAACGGTGTCACGCTCTCCGGCGTACAGCGTGAATACGATGAGTTCATTACTGCGCAATTGCGTGGCTCCAGCGCCAACTACAGCGCGGTGAACACGCAATACAACCAAATTTCCAACATTGACGATCTGCTGTCGACGTCGACCACCAGCTTGTCGACCTCAATCCAAAGCTTCTTCACCAACGTGCAGAACGTGGTGAGTAACGCCAACGATCCGTCGGCGCGTCAGTCAATGCTGAGCTACGCCCAAGGCCTGGTGAACCAATTCCAGACCACCGCGCAATATCTCAACAATATGCAAAATAGCGTTAACACGGATATTGCCTCGAACGTCGATCAGATCAACACCTTCACCAGCCAGATTGCCGACCTGAACAGCCAGATCGCCAAGCTGACCACCGGCGGTGGCGCGGCGCCGAACAATTTGCTGGATCAGCGCGATCAGTTGGTGAATAGCCTGAACAATGTGGTGGGCGTGAACGTATCCCAGCAGGACGGCAGCTATATTGTCTCGATGGGCAGTGTGACGTTGGTGAATGGTAAAAACTCCACCAGCTTAGTGGCGATGCCGTCCAGCAGCGATTCAACACGTACCACTGTCGGTTATGTCGATAAGCAGGCAGGTAACGTTGAGATCCCTGAGAAGACGCTAACCACCGGTTCACTCGGCGGTTTGCTGGCGTTCCGCACCCAGGATCTGGATACCGCGCAAAATCAGCTCGGCCAGTTAGCGGCAGCGTTCACCACCAGCTTCAATACCGTGCACAGCGAAGGTTATGACAGCAACGGCGACCAGGGGGGCAACTTCTTTAATATCGGTTCGCCAACCGTGGTGGGTAACAGCAAAAATACCTCAGCGGCTACCGTTACGGCGGCATGGTCAGACACCAGCGCGATGAAAGCCTCTAACTACACCGTAAGTTATGATGGCAGCAACTGGTCGGTGACCCGCATGTCTGACAACGTGAAGTTTAGCGTTACGCCAGACGCGACCGACGGCACCCTCAACTTTGATGGCCTGAAACTGACGGTGAGCACCTCACCCGCGCCTAACGCGAAAGACAGTTTCCTGGTCAAACCGGTCCAGAACGTCATTGCGGGCATGTCGGTCGCGATCACCGATGAGTCGCAAATTGCTGCGGCATCCAGCGCAACCAGCGGTGAAAGCGATAACCGTAACGCGCAGAAATTGTTGGATCTGCAGGATAGCAAGCTGGTGAATGGTAATGCGACCATCGCCCAGGCTTACGCCAGCATTGTCAGCACCGTCGGTAATAAAACCAGTACATTAAAAACCGCGAGCACCACCCAGGAGAACGTGGTGACACAGCTCAGCGATCGCCAGCAGTCAGTATCGGGGGTCAACCTTGATGAAGAGTATTCGAATCTGACTAAGTATCAGCAGTTCTATATGGCGAACGCGCAAGTGCTGCAAACAGCGAGTACCATTTTCAATGCGCTGATGGGCATCCGCGGCTAAGCATAGAGGATAAAAACCATGCGTCTTAGTACCAATATGATTTTCAACCAGCAGGTGCGAGGGATCACCGATTCGCAAGCTTCCTGGTTAAAAGTAGGTGAGCAACTCTCTAGCGGACTGCGCGTCAGCAATCCTTCAGATGATCCTATCGCCGCCTCACGTGCCGTCGTGCTTTCGCAATCGCAGGCGAAAAGTACCCAATATGCCACGGCACGCAGCTTTGCCGATCAGAGCTTGTCGATGGAAGAGAACGCACTCTCCAGCGTGACCAGCAGCATCCAGGATGCGCAAACCATGATTGTGTATGGTTCTACCGGTACGCTGAGCGACGATGACCGTGCTTCTATTGCCACCAAATTAGAAGGCATTCGCTCACAATTACTTAACCAGGCCAATAGCCGTGATGGTAATGGACGATACATTTTTGCGGGCTATCAGACTGATGTCGCACCTTTCAGCGATGCCGGTGCGCCGGCCGGTGTCACTTATGTGGGTGGCGCGGATGCCATTACGCAGAAAGTCGATGATGGTCGCACGATGGCGGTGAGTAGCACAGGATCGTCAGTATTTATGTCGATAACCAGCAACGCGAAAGCCGAGCCGGACGGCAGTCCCAGCGAGACCAATCTGTTTAACATGCTCGATAGTGCAATTGCAGCGTTAAAAACGCCGCAGGATGATGCTGATGATGCAACCAAGCAGGTTTTCCAGGATGCCATGGATAAAACCAACCGTGGCTTGAGCAACTCCTTGAACAACGTGCTGGCAGTGCGTTCAGCCGTGGGCTCACAGCTGGCTGAACTCGATACGCTGGACGCGCAGGGTGATGACCGTGACACCATTATGGCATCGCAAATGACGGATCTGGTGCAGGTTGATTACACCCAAGCCATTTCAAGCTACACCATGCAACAAACCGCCTTGCAAGCTTCGTATAAGACCTTCACCGATATGTCGAAGCTGTCACTGTTCCAGCTTAATTCGTAATTGACCTGAACCTTTGAGCGTACTTTAACCGGGTGCGCTTAGTTTCTCCCACCGCCTTTCGGGGCTGTGGGATTTTTTTTGCCTGTTATTCAGGTCGCCATAAATGCCGCCTGCAGGCAATAAAAAACCCCGGACTGGCCGGGGTTTGATGTTGACTGACTTGCTAGAGGTTACGCGCTTTCCGGACGGGTTGCCGGTGCGGTTGCCTGATGCGTCGCGCTGTGACCACCGGCTGAGCCGCGGCCCTCGAAGCCAAAGGCTGGACGGACCCAGTCGCTGTTGCGAACCGGTTCAGGTTCCCACGCCGGTGCCGGTGCTTTGGTCATCGGTGCGGTAGCGTGATGCTTGAAGCGCGTCTCAACCGTGGTTACTGCGGTATCACGTGCCGCAACCGGCGCATGAGGTTCAGTGACTGGCGTGACTTCGGCTTCAGCGGCGACTGGCGCAGCCAGCACGTCTTCAACCTGAGCTTCAACGGCTGGCGATACATCGATCGGCGCCTGTTCAACAACTGCAGCCACTTCGCTTACTTCAGGCTTCGCTTCTTCAGCCACGGCAGCCGGTTCCGCTTCAGCCGCGGTTTCCTGAGCAACCTGTTCGTCAGCAGCAGAGATCACTGATGGCTCTTCGTTAACGGGCGCGGCAATCGGCGTGACGTCATCCGTATTCACCACGGGCACATCGGTGTGCGCCTGCGGTTCAACCTGATGTACGGCTTCTTCAGCGGCAACCTGCTCAACGGCCGGTTCAACAGCGGCAGCGGGTTGAGTCTCGGCATCCGGTGTTTGCTGATAACCGTAATCCGACACTTCATGCATCGCATCTTGCGTGCTGTACTCTTCCTGCGCTTGCGCAACCGGGTAAGAGATCCACACTTTGCCTGACGCCATTTCTGGTGAAGCAGCAGCAGATTCCAGCGGCATTGCAGACTGCGTTGGGTAACGCTCGTCACGATAGCGACGACGACGCTGACCGCTTACGCGCAGATGACGCGGTGAACGACGTGAACGGCGCGGCATGTTGGCGCTATCACGGTTATCGCTATCATCTTGCTCGTCATTGCTGGCTTCAGGATGCTCTTTGTACTGAGCACGCGGCGCAGTTTCAACGGCAGCATCATGAACCACCGGCGCTTCGACAGTGATGTCAGGCGTTTCGCCAACACGCACGCGCTGTGACAGCTGACGCTGCTTACGACGCGGCATGACCTGAACGCGTTCTTCTTCGTGCTCAACGTTTTCGTCAACCGCAGGCGCCTGAACAACCGGTTCAGCGGCTTTCTGATCCTGCTGCTGAGCACGTTTTTCTTCCTGACGACGACGCTGGCGATCGGCACGCTGTTCGCGGCGCTGTTGCTGCTGCTCATCACGTTGCTCAAGCGCTTCATCGCTCAGCACTGGACGCGCTTCACGCGGCTCGTTCTGGCGCTTGTTACGACGGTTGTCCTGATTATCACGCGGTTCGCGGGCTTCACGTGGCTCACGTGCTTCACGCGGCTCGCGCGGTTCACGACCTTCGCGCACCTGACCGTTCTCGCCATTACGCGGCGTACGTTCACGACGATTGTTGCGACGGTTGTTATTGTTACGACGTTCGCCACGCTGCTGGGTGTTTTCAGATTCAGCGGCAACAACGGCTGGGGTTTCCTGCTTAGTTTCAGCAGGCGCCGCAGCAGGCGCATCACCGGCAAACAGTTTCTTCAAGCCACTCAGCAGGCGAGCCACGAAACCAGTGTTGGTTACTGCAGGCGCAGCAACTGCTGGTTTGGTTTTCACTTCTGCTGCTGGCTGAGACTCTTTCACCACTTCAACCGGCGCAGGCGGCGCATCAGGCATCGCGAAGGCGGCCAGTGCTGGCTGCTCCGGACGACGACGCTCAGCGTGCTCTTCTTCAGAAGGCAGCGCCATTTCCGCTTCGTGCAGTTTCGGTAAGTGATAGCTCAGCGTTTGCGTCTCTTCGCCAGTACGAACACGCAGTACCGAGTAGTGTGGCGTTTCCATCTGATCGTTTGGCACGATGATGGCACGCACACCGCCCTGGCGTTTTTCGATGGCGCTAACGGCATCACGCTTTTCGTTCAGCAGGTAAGAGGCGACCTGAACCGGAACAATGGCATGCACTTCTTTAGTGTTGTCTTTCAGCGCTTCTTCTTCAATCAGACGCAGAATAGACAGCGACAGCGATTCGTTATCACGGATGGTGCCGGTTCCGCTGCAGCGTGGGCAGACGTGATGGCTGGATTCACCCAGTGACGGGCTCAGACGCTGACGCGACATCTCCAGCAAGCCGAAGCGTGAAATGTGGCTGATCTGAATACGCGCACGATCTTGGCGTACCGCTTCACGCAGACGATTTTCCACCGCGCGCTGGTGGCGCACTGGCGTCATGTCGATGAAGTCGATAACAATCAGGCCGCCGAGATCGCGCAGACGCAATTGGCGAGCAATCTCATCCGCCGCTTCCAGGTTGGTGTTGTACGCGGTTTCTTCGATATCACCGCCGCGGGTAGCGCGTGCGGAGTTGATATCAATCGCTGTCAGGGCTTCGGTGCTATCGATAACAATCGATCCGCCTGATGGCAGACGCACTTCACGCTGGAAGGCGGATTCAATCTGCGATTCGATTTGGTAGTGGCTGAACAGCGGGATTTCACCGGTGTAGAGTTTGATTTTGCTGCTGAAGTCCGGACGACCCAGTGCAGCAATGTGCTGACGGGCCAGTTCCAGTACTTTTGGATTATCGATAAGGATTTCACCGATATCCTGACGCAGATAGTCGCGGAAGGCGCGCACGATAACGTTGCTTTCCTGATGGATCAGGAAAGGCGCTGGGCGGCTGTCTGCGGCTTTCTTAATGGCTTCCCAGTGCTTCATACGGAAGCTGAGATCCCACTGCAGTGATTCGGCAGATTTACCCACGCCCGCAGTGCGGACGATTAATCCCATGCCGTCTGGAAGTTCCAGTGCGGAAAGTGCTTCTTTTAATTCGGTACGGTCGTCGCCCTCAATGCGGCGTGAAATACCACCGGCACGTGGGTTGTTCGGCATCAATACCAGATAGCTACCGGCCAGGGAAATAAAGGTGGTGAGTGCTGCACCTTTATTACCGCGTTCCTCTTTATCAATTTGAACGATAACTTCCTGACCTTCACGCAGCACATCTTTGATATTCGGACGACCATGTGCGTTGTAATTGGCGGGGAAGTATTCGCGGGAAATTTCTTTCAGAGGGAGGAAACCGTGACGTTCTGCACCATAATCGACAAATGCAGCTTCAAGGCTGGGTTCAACGCGAGTGATTTTACCTTTGTATATGTTGGCTTTTTTCTGTTCGTGTCCAGGACTTTCAATATCCAGATCGTACAGACGTTGTCCATCAACCAGGGCAACGCGCAACTCCTCCTGCTGAGTTGCGTTAATTAACATTCTTTTCATCGTGACTTACTCGTTATTCTCACATGAGTGATCTAGCTGCGGGCATCGTTACCCTGGACGAGAATCAACCGATGGCCCCGTGTCTTAATGCACTGACGTCAACCTCACGGTTGTCGGCGGCTAAAGGGGCGCAAATCTTGTCGGTGGCCTGTTTTTCATAAGGAAATCCAGCGCCTGAAGGTGGAAATGTTACAGAGTATTCAAAAATCCACACATCCTGGTCTGTCGTCCAGGCCGCAACCCGCAGCCCGCTAAGTGCCTGATTTAACATTACGTCTTACGCCATTGCTGCGTGTCCGTTAAATCCGGCAAAATGACTTATTTCGCTCTTTTTCCTGCCTGAATCTTTCCAGGGCAGAAACCCCTGCATTATTCCATTGCTAACTCACATTAAGCAAGGCGACTTTTGCCAAGCTGAGAAGTTTATTCATCCATAACCTGTTCATTTGCAGGGCTAATCATCGCATCGCTGAAAATGTCGCCATTTTCACCGTTTCAATACGCGACAAAGAGAGAGTTAAGCACAGAAAAAGGGGTGGCGCTATACAGGTACACTAATTAGAATCGCCGCCATGAAAACAGAGAATCCCGGCGTACAGTATGTCGCCATCACGGCTGAAAATGCCGGACAACGAATTGATAACTTTTTGCGCACCCAGCTCAAGGGCGTGCCGAAAAGCATGATTTATCGCATTTTGCGTAAAGGCGAAGTACGGGTAAATAAAAAGCGCGTGAAACCGGAATATAAGCTGGAGGATGGCGACGAGCTGCGTATTCCGCCGGTGCGGGTTGCCGAACGCGAAGAGAATACGGTTTCACCGAAACTGGATAAAGTTGCGGCGCTCACCAATGCCATTCTGTATGAAGATGATTACCTGATGGTGCTGAATAAACCGTCGGGCACTGCGGTGCACGGTGGCAGCGGATTAAGTTTTGGCGTGATTGAAGGGCTGCGTGCGCTGCGTCCGGAAGCGCGTTTCCTTGAGTTAGTCCATCGTCTGGATCGTGATACTTCTGGCATTCTGCTGGTGGCGAAGAAGCGTTCTGCTTTGCGCTCGCTGCATGAGCAACTGCGCGAAAAGGGCATGCAGAAGGATTACCTGGCGCTAGTGCGCGGTGACTGGCCGTCGCATCTGAAAGTGGTGCAGGCTCCGCTGCTAAAGAACATTTTGCAGAGCGGCGAACGCGTGGTGCGCGTGAGTGCGGAGGGCAAACCTTCCGAGACGCGCTTTAAAGTAGAAGAGCGTTTTGGTTTCGCGACTTTGGTGAAAGCCAGCCCGGTAACGGGCCGTACCCATCAGATTCGTGTGCATACGCTGCACGGTGGCCATCCGATCGCTTTTGACGATCGTTACGGCGACCGCGACTTTGATGCACAGCTGGGTTCGACGGGCTTGTCGCGTCTGTTCCTGCATGCGACTGCGTTGACCTTTACCCATCCCAACACCGGAGAAGTGCTGCGCATGGAAGCGCCACTGGATGGCGCACTGAAACACTGTCTTGCACAGCTGCGTCAGAAGAAAGACTGATTGAAGGGGCATCAACACAATGCGTTGATGCCCACCGCTCTTAACATCTCATTTAGCGCGATCAGCGGTAAGCCAATCAAGGTATTAGGATCGCGACCCTCTAGCTTGTCAAATAAACAAATCCCCAATCCTTCGCTTTTGAAGCTGCCGGCGCATTGTAGCGGTTGTTCCTTTTCGACGTAGCCGCGAATCTCTTCGGCACTCAACTCGCGGAAATGCACGGTAAAGGGTTCGCAAATAACCGATTGGGTGCCGCTCTGCGGTTGCAGAAGCGCCAGGCCGGTATAAAAGGTGATGGCGTTACCGCTGGCGGCCGCAAGTTGCTGGCAGGCCTTCTCCACGGTATGCGGTTTACCGGTTATCTCGCCATTCAATACACAAACCTGATCGGAACCGATAATCCAGCGGTCCGGGTAACGTGCGGCCAGCGCCTGCGCTTTGGCTAATGCCAGCCGCTGCACCAGCTCGGAGGCTGATTCATGCGGCAGCGGGGATTCGTCGCAATCGGGAGCGGCGGTAATAAAAGGCAGGCCCAGTTTGCTTAGCAGCGCCTGACGAAAAGGGGAGGTAGAAGCTA
The DNA here is from genome assembly GCF_019795975.1 of Pantoea sp. DY-17. Classification (NCBI taxonomy): domain Bacteria; kingdom Pseudomonadati; phylum Pseudomonadota; class Gammaproteobacteria; order Enterobacterales; family Erwiniaceae; genus Pantoea; species Pantoea sp. DY-17. The sequence goes on from NZ_JAIMIG010000001.1 coordinate 712,101, forward strand.
AAACTAAAGGTGTCGTCATTTTTTTTCAGAATAGATAGCGTAAAGATGACAGTCATTTTAAACTATGCGCCGCACTGGATGCGACTAACGGGTGAAAGATGCCGTAAACCGGCCTTTTTCTTTGACTCTATGACGTTACAAAGTTAATATGCGCGCCCTATGCAAAAGGTAAAATTACCCCTGACGCTCGATCCGGTCCGCGCCGCGCAAAAACGCCTTGATTATCATGGTGTTTATGCACCTGAATTGGTGGCGCGCTTGGCCGAAACGGTCGTGAGTGTGGACAGTGAAGTTGAATGCGATATGTCGTTTGCGGTTGATAACCAGCGCCTCGCAGTTCTGCAAGGAACAGCCGAAGTGCAGGTGACTCTGTCATGTCAACGCTGCAACCAGTCGTTTCCACGTCATGTTCACGTAAGCTATTGCTTCAGTCCTGTCTCTTCTGATGAACAGGCCGAGGCACTACCGGAAGCCTACGAGCCAGTTGATGTCAATGATTTTGGTGAGATCGACTTGCTGGCAGTGATCGAAGATGAGCTCATCCTCGCGCTGCCCGTGGTTCCGGTGCATGATTCTGAACACTGTGAAGTGTCCGACGCGGACATGGTATTTGGTCAATTGCCTCCAGAGGCAGAAAAACCAAATCCCTTTGCCGTATTAGCCAGTTTAAAGCGTAAGTAATAGGAGTAAGGTCCATGGCCGTACAACAGAATAAACCAACCCGTTCTAAGCGTGGTATGCGTCGTTCACACGATGCGCTGACCACTGCTGCTCTGTCAGTAGATAAAGTTTCTGGCGAAACTCATCTGCGTCACCATATCACTGCGGATGGTTACTACCGCGGTCGCAAGGTTATCACCAAGTAATCCTCGCGATTACACAAGGCGATACCTTGACACGTTTGACCCTGGCAGTTGATGCCATGGGCGGGGACTTCGGTCCTTGCGTGACAGTGCCTGCAGCCTTGCAGGCACTGGCCTCTCATTCGGAGCTGGTTCTTCTTCTGGTCGGCGATCCCGACATCATCTCGTCATTTCTTGCCAAAGCGGATTCCTCGTTACAGAGGCGTGTGCAGGTTATTCCTGCCGAATCGGTTATTGCAAGTGATGCCAAACCTTCTCAGGCGATTCGTAACAGCCGCGGCAGTTCCATGCGTGTGGCGTTAGAGTTGGTCAAAGAGGGGAAAGCACAAGCCTGTGTCAGTGCGGGAAATACCGGCGCACTGATGGGCCTGGCGAAAATGCTATTAAAACCGCTGGATGGCATTGAGCGTCCGGCGTTGATGACGGTGTTGCCGCATCAGCAGCATGGCAAAACGGTGGTGCTGGATCTCGGCGCTAACGTTGAATCCGACAGCGCCATGCTGGTGCAGTTTGCGATCATGGGCGCAGTGATGGCCGAAGAAGTATTGGAGATCGCCCAGCCGCGTGTTGCGCTGCTGAATATTGGTCAGGAAGAGACCAAAGGATTGGAAACAATCCGCGCCGCATCTGCGGTGCTGCGAGCGTCACCGCAAATCAACTATATTGGATATCTTGAGGGGAACGATCTCCTCACCGGCAAGACGGATGTGCTGGTTTGTGATGGCTTCGTTGGTAACGTCACGTTGAAGACCATGGAAGGCGTGGTAAGAATGTTCCTCTCTCTGATTAAATCGTCAGAGGAAGGAAAAAAACGGGCCTGGTGGCTAACATTGCTGGGACGCTGGATTCAAAAGCGTCTGGCGAAGCGTTTCGGCCATCTCAACCCCGACCAGTACAATGGCGCTTGTCTGTTAGGATTGCGCGGGACAGTGATCAAAAGCCACGGTGCGGCGAATCAACGTGCATTTGCCGTGGCGATAGAGCAGGCAGGGCAGACGGTGCGAAAGCAAGTCCCTGAAAGGATTGCGGCGCGCCTTGACACTGTATTAGCCAGGAGTGACAAAGCGTAGATGTTTACCAAAATTATCGGTACGGGCAGCTATTTGCCTGAGCAGATTCGCTCCAATGCGGATCTGGAAAAAATGGTCGAGACGACGGACGAGTGGATTGTCACCCGTACCGGCATCCGTGAGCGTCGTATTGCCGCTCCGGAAGAAACCGTTGCTACTATGGGCTTCACCGCAGCACAGCGCGCGTTGGAAATGGCGGGTGTGAATGCGAGCGAAATTGGCCTGATCATTGTGGCGACCACCTCTTCCAGCCATGCCTTCCCAAGTTCAGCATGCATGATCCAGCAAATGCTGGAGATTAACGATTGCGCTGCCTTCGATTTGGCCGCTGCTTGTGCGGGCTTCACCTATGCACTGAGCGTTGCCGATCAATACATTAAAAATGGTGCGGTAAAACATGCGCTGGTGATCGGTGCAGACGTGCTGGCACGTACGCTCGATCCTAACGATCGCGGCACCATCATTCTGTTTGGTGATGGCGCGGGCGCGGTGGTGCTGAGTCAAAGCGAAGAGCCAGGCATCCTTTCTACCCATCTGCACGCCGACGGCCGTTACAGCAAACTGCTGACGCTGCCGCATCAGGATCGTGCCCATCAGGATGAGCCTGCTTATCTGACGATGGCGGGGAATGAAGTCTTCAAAGTGGCCGTGACTGAACTGGCGCACATTGTGGATGAAACTCTGCAAGCCAACAATCTTGATCGTGAAATGCTCGACTGGCTGGTGCCGCATCAGGCGAATCTGCGCATTATTAGCGCAACCGCCAAAAAGCTCGGTATGGGCATGGAGAAAGTTGTGGTCACGCTGGATCGTCACGGTAATACCTCGGCCGCGTCAGTGCCAAGTGCACTTGACGAAGCGGTGCGCGATGGCCGTATCAAGCCGGGACAACTGATTCTGCTGGAAGCCTTTGGTGGCGGTTTCACCTGGGGTTCTGCGCTGGTTCGCTTTTGATTGACAGGAACGAAAGATGACGCAATTTGCTTATGTTTTCCCAGGACAGGGATCGCAGACCGTCGGCATGTTAGCCGAGCTGGCCGCTGAAAACCCGCAGGTTGAAGCCACTTTCCGTGAAGCTTCTGACGCACTGGGTTATGACTTATGGCAGCTGGTCCAGCAGGGACCAGCTGAAGAATTGAATAAAACCTGGCAGACACAGCCTGCGCTGCTGGCGGCTTCTGTTGCCATCTATCGCGTATTGCAGAGCAAAAATGCGGTGCAGCCAAGCATGATGGCCGGTCACAGCCTTGGTGAATACTCGGCGCTGGTTTGTGCCGGTGTGCTGAATTTCGCTGACGCCATTAAATTGGTTGAGCTGCGCGGCAAACTGATGCAGAAAGCGGTACCGGAAGGTACTGGCGCTATGCAGGCGATTATCGGCCTGGATGATGCATCCATCCGTAAAGCCTGTGAAGAGAGCGCTCAAGGCCAGGTGGTTTCACCGGTTAACTTCAACTCGCCGGGCCAGGTGGTTATCGCGGGCAACAAAGAAGCGGTTGAACGTGCGGGTGCAGCCTGTAAAGCTGCCGGTGCCAAACGTGCATTGCCGCTGCCAGTCAGCGTGCCATCGCACTGTGCGTTGATGAAACCTGCTGCCGATAAGCTGGCAGTAGCGCTCGAAGCGATCATCTTTAGTGCGCCTTCGGTGCCGGTGGTGAATAACGTCGACGTGAAGTGTGAAACTGAAGGTGCTGCGATTCGAAGTGCGCTGGTCCGTCAGCTGTATAGCCCCGTGCGCTGGACCGAATCGGTCGAATTTATTGCTGCGCAGGGCGTTGAGCAGCTGCTGGAAGTCGGTCCAGGTAAAGTTCTGACCGGTCTGACCAAACGTATTGTGGATAGCCTGAGTGCCGCTGCGGTGAACGATTCTGCTTCACTGAGCGCTGCACTTACCCAGGAATAAGAGGAAAAACATGAGCTTTGAAGGTAAAGTAGCGCTGGTTACCGGTGCAAGCCGTGGAATTGGTCGCGCCATTGCGGAAACGCTGGCTGCGCGCGGTGCCAAAGTGGTGGGAACCGCCACCAGTGCAAGCGGTGCGGAAGCAATCAGTGCTTACCTCGGCGACAAGGGCAAAGGCCTGCTGCTGAACGTTACTGATGCCGCCTCAATTGAGAGCGTCCTCGAACAAGTTCGCGCCGAATTTGGCGAAGTGGACATTTTAGTCAATAATGCAGGCATTACGCGTGACAATCTGTTGATGCGCATGAAAGACGATGAGTGGGCGGATATCCTTGATACCAACCTGACATCTGTCTTCCGTCTTTCTAAGGCGGTTATGCGTGCCATGATGAAAAAACGCGTGGGCCGTATCATTACCATCGGTTCTGTAGTTGGGACCATGGGTAACGCGGGTCAGGCAAACTATGCGGCTGCAAAAGCAGGTTTGATTGGCTTTAGCAAATCACTGGCGCGAGAAATTGCGTCACGTGGCATTACTGTAAACGTCGTGGCTCCGGGCTTTATCGAGACGGACATGACGCGTGCACTGAACGAAGATCAACGTTCGGGTATTTTGGCAGAAGTTCCCGCAGGTCGTTTAGGTGACCCGCAGGAGATTGCCAATGCTGTTGCATTCTTAGCCTCTGACGAAGCAGCCTATATCACGGGTGAAACGCTTCATGTCAATGGCGGCATGTACATGGTCTGATAATCACGAAAACATTTGCTTTATCTACGGTAAACACCGCAGAATAACGCAAAATCGTGGTTCGACCAGCCGGGATTTTGTTGCATCTTTTTCAACATTTTATACACTACGAAAACCATCGCGAAAGCGAGTTTTGATAGGAAATTAAATAGTATGAGCGATATCGAACAACGCGTTAAGAAAATCGTAGCTGAGCAGCTGGGTGTTAAAGAAGACGAAGTGATTAACACTGCTTCTTTCGTTGAAGACCTTGGTGCAGATTCTCTTGACACCGTTGAGCTGGTAATGGCTCTGGAAGAAGAGTTTGATACTGAAATTCCAGACGAAGAAGCTGAGAAAATCACTACCGTTCAGGCAGCGATCGACTACATCACTAGCCATCAAGGTTAATGAATATCTTCAGGCGGTCACCTCGACCGCCTGAGTTTTATGTTTGCCCCACATAGCGTTATTTTTCCCTCCCTGGAGGACGTGCGTGTCTAAGCGTCGTGTAGTTGTGACTGGTCTTGGCATGTTGTCTCCTGTCGGCAATACCGTAGAGTCTACCTGGAGTGCTCTCCTTGCCGGTCAGAGCGGCATTAGCCTGATCGACCATTTTGATACTAGTGCCTACGCAACGCGTTTTGCGGGCTTAGTAAGAGATTTTAATTGCGATGATTTCATCTCGCGCAAAGATCAGCGCAAGATGGATGACTTCATCCAATACGGCATCGTTGCTGGTATTCAGGCTATGGCAGACTCCGGTCTGGTCGTAACCGATGAGAATGCTGGTCGCATTGGTGCGGCAATCGGTTCTGGTATTGGCGGACTGGGTTTAATCGAAGATAACCACAGCTCGCTGGTCAACGGTGGACCGCGCAAAATCAGCCCATTCTTCGTGCCTTCAACCATCGTCAACATGGTTGCTGGTCATCTCACCATCATGTACGGCCTGAAAGGTCCAAGCATCTCTATCGCAACTGCCTGTACGTCTGGTGTGCACAACATTGGTCATGCAGCGCGTATCATTGCGTATAACGATGCTGATGTGATGTTGGCCGGTGGTGCGGAGAAAGCCAGTACGCCACTTGGTGTCGGTGGTTTTGGTGCTGCTCGTGCGCTCTCCACGCGTAATGACAATCCTCAGGCGGCAAGCCGTCCGTGGGATAAAGATCGTGACGGTTTCGTGTTGGGTGACGGTGCTGGCATTGTCGTACTGGAAGAGTACGAACACGCTAAGAAACGTGGTGCGAAGATTTATGCTGAGATCATTGGTTTCGGCATGAGCAGCGATGCTTACCACATGACGTCACCTCCGGAAGACGGTTCAGGTGCAGCCGCGGCGATGGTTAACGCGCTACGTGACGCGCAGCTGAACGCTGAGCAGATCGGTTATGTCAACGCGCATGGCACCTCGACGCCAGCCGGTGACAAAGCGGAAGCGCAGGCGGTGAAATCGGTGTTTGGTGCGGCAGCTCACAGTGTGATGGTCAGCTCTACCAAGTCGATGACTGGCCACCTGTTGGGTGCGGCGGGTGCAGTAGAAGCGATTTATTCGATTCTGGCGCTGCGCGACCAGGCGATTCCACCGACCATCAACCTCGACAATCCTGACGAAGGTTGCGATCTGGACTTCGTGCCGCATACGGCGCGCCAGGTCAGCGGACTGGAGTACACCTTGTGTAACTCCTTTGGATTTGGCGGCACTAACGGCTCGCTGATCTTCCGCAAGGTTTAATCGCTCCTCAGCCATACAGAGGCCCGCAATGCGGGCCTTTTTTATATTTTCTACCGGGCTAATCAAGGCGGCCAGCATGTGGATAAACGGCATACCGCAAACCGAGCTTTCAGCACGCGATCGCGCAGTGCAATTTGGTGATGGCTGCTTTACCACCGCCGCGGTGATTAACGGCCATGTTGTGATGCTGGATGCGCATCTGCAGCGGCTCAAAGAGGGCTGTGCAAGGCTAATGATGGATGCGCCGGATTTAGTTCAGCTCGCTACAGAAATGCATAATGCCGCTGCGGGACACACACAGGCGGTGCTGAAGGTGATCGTGACGCCGGGCGAAGGCGGACGCGGTTACAGCCGCGCAGGCTGCCACTCACCTACGCGCATTCTTTCGCTCTCGCCGTGGCCGCAGCATTACGCCACGTTGCAACAGCAGGGCGCTGTGCTCCACACCAGCCCAATACGTCTGGCGCGCAATCCGTTGCTGGCCGGCGTAAAACACCTGAATCGCCTTGAGCAAGTGCTGATTCGCCAGCATCTTGACCAGACGGGCGGTGACGAGGCGCTGGTGCTTGACACTGGCGGGACGGTGGTGGAATGCTGTGCGGCCAATTTATTCTGGCGCAAAGGCAACAACGTCTTTACGCCGCAGCTTGAGCAGGCTGGCGTGGATGGCATTATGCGTCGTTATCTGATGGCGCAGATGGCCGCGAATGGCCAGACTTGTCAGCTGATTGATGGCAGCAGGGACGACGTATTGAACGCCGATGAAGTGGTGATATGTAACGCCCTGATGCCCGTTTTACCCGTGCGGCAAATTGACGACGTTTCGTTTACCGCACGCTCGCTGTATCAGCAACTGCGCGCCAGTTGCCCGACGATGGAAGCATCATGACTCGAATGAAAAAAATTCTCGCAGGCGTTGTGGTTGTCGCAGGACTCGCCGCCGCCTTTAGCTATTGGCAGATTGCACGTTTAGCCGATACGCCCTTGACACTGCAGCAGGAAACCATTTACACCTTGCCCGCTGGCAGCGGTCGCGTGGTACTGGAAGCGCAACTGGAAAGTCAGAAGATCATTCCGCAAAGTATCTGGTTTGGGCCGCTGCTGAAACTGGAACCGGAACTGGCACGTTTTAAAGCCGGTACCTATCGCCTGGAAACCGGCATGACGGTGCGCCAGCTACTGCAACTGTTAGCCAGCGGTAAAGAAGCGCAATTCCCGGTGCGTTTTATTGAAGGTTCGCGTCTTACCGAGTGGTTAGCCGAGCTGCGCAAAGCGCCATACCTGAAACACACGCTGAGTGACGATCAATTTGCCACCGTTGCCGCCGCGCTCAAACTTGACGTCAGCCAGCTGGAAGGCAGTTTCTATCCGGATACCTATCTCTACACCGCCAATACCAGCGATGTGGCGCTGCTGGAGCGTGCCCATGCGCGCATGAACAAGCTGGTCGATGAGATTTGGCAGGGACGCATGGAGAATCTGCCTTACAAGAAAGAGCAGGACATGGTCACCATGGCATCGATCATTGAGAAAGAGACCGGCGTGAGCGAAGAGCGCGCGCGTGTGGCGTCGGTGTTTATCAACCGCCTGCGGACCGGAATGAAACTGCAAACCGATCCCACGGTGATTTACGGCATGGGCGACAGCTACACCGGCACGCTAACGCGTAAAAATCTGGAAACGCCGACCGACTACAACACTTACACCATTAGCGGTATGCCGCCGGGACCGATCGCGATGCCGGGCCGTGCTTCACTGGAAGCGGCTGCGCATCCGGAAAAAACCAATTACCTCTATTTTGTCGCGGATGGCAAAGGTGGACACACCTTTACCACCAATCTGGCCAGCCACAACAAAGCGGTGCAGGTTTACCGGCTGGCAATGAAGGAAAAAAATGAAAAGTAAGTTTATCGTCATTGAAGGCCTGGAAGGTGCAGGCAAAACCACCGCACGCGATGCGCTGGTTGCCGTGCTGCATGAGCACGGCATTAATGATGTCGTCTTCACGCGCGAGCCCGGCGGTACGCCGCTGGCGGAACAATTGCGTATATTGGTCAAGCAGGGCATAGATGGCGAGCAGGTGACCGATAAAGCCGAGCTGCTGATGCTGTACGCGGCACGCGTGCAGCTGGTAGAGAACGTCATCAAACCGGCGCTGGCACGCGGTGCCTGGGTGGTGGGCGATCGCCACGATCTCTCTTCCCAAGCCTATCAGGGCGGCGGACGCGGACTGGATGCGCAACTGATGACCACGCTGCGTGATGCGGTGCTGGGCGATTTCCGTCCCGATCTCACACTCTATCTCGACGTCACGCCAGAAATTGGATTGCAGCGCGCCCGCGCACGCGGTGAGCTGGATCGCATTGAGCAGGAATCATTGCGCTTCTTCGAGCGCACGCGTGAACGCTATCTGGCCTTAGCTGCTCAGGATCCATCGATACTCACCATTGATGCGGGGCAAAACATTGCAAACGTGACATCGTCACTTCAACGCACCTTGCGTAGCTGGCTGGCAGGCCAATCCGCATGAATTGGTATCCGTGGTTGAATCAGCCTTATCGACAAATCATCGCCCGCCATCAAAGCGGCCAGGCGCATCACGCGCTGTTGGTACAAGCCATTGCAGGCATGGGTGACGATGCGCTGATCTGGGGCGTGAGCCGTTGGTTGATGTGTTTACAGCCGGAAGGATTGAAAAGTTGCGGCCATTGCCACGGCTGCCAGTTAATGCAGGCGCACACGCATCCCGATTGGTATCGCCTGGAAGCCGAAAAGGGGAAATCTTCGCTCGGTATTGATGCGGTGCGCGACGTCACTGAAAAGCTGTATCACTTTGCTCAGCAGGGCGGCGCAAAAATCGTTTGGTTGCCCGATGCTGCGCAGCTGACGGAAGCCGCCGCCAACGCATTATTGAAAACGCTGGAAGAACCACCGGCCAATTGCTGGTTTTTCCTCAGCGTGCGCGAACCTTCACGCCTGCTGCCTACGTTGCGCAGTCGCTGCATGACGTGGCATCTGTCGCCGCCGGAAGAGGCGCATAGCCTGCAATGGCTGCAGAAACAGCAACCGCAGCCGGAAGAGAAGCTGCGCGCTGCCTTGCGTTTGAGTAATGGCGCACCTGCCGCCGCCTTGACGCTGTTGCAGCCCGAGCGCTGGCAGGCGCGTGAAACGTTGTGTGAAACGCTGATTAAGGCGCTCAACGGCGATGTGCTGCAGCTGTTACCCGCGCTAAACAGTGAAGATGTGGCCGTACGTCTCAGCTGGCTGATTTCACTGCTGGTGGATGCGATGAAAGTGCAGCAGGGCGCAAGTCAGTGGCTGAGCAACGGTGATCATCCGGATGTGGTCACACAGTTGGCGCAAAGAATGAACAGCAGTGCGCTTAACAGCAGCGCGCAGCAATGGATGCAGTGTCGCGAACAGCTGTTGCATGTCGCCGCACTCAACCGTGAATTAATGTTGACCGATCGTTTACTCGCCTGGGGACGTTCACTGACTCCGGCAACGGTCGGCTAAGCAAAAAGAGAGCTCTATGTTTATTGTCGATTCCCACTGCCATCTGGATGGCCTCGATTATGAAAAGCACCATAGCGATCTGGATGATGTCATCGCCAAAGCGGCGGCGCGCGATGTGAAGTTTATGCTGGCGATTGCCACCACCTTGCCGGATTACTACAAAATCAAACAGCTGGTAGGCGATCGTGAAAACGTCGCGCTGGCTTGTGGCGTCCATCCGCTTAATCAGGAAGCGCCGTACGACGTCGAAGAGTTCCGCCGTCTGGCCGCAGAGGATCGCGTGGTCGCGCTGGGTGAAACCGGGCTGGACTATTTCTATCAGCAGGAAACCAAAGCGCAGCAACAAGCTTCGTTTCGTGAGCACATTCGTACCGGCATTGCGTTAAATAAACCGATCATCGTGCACACGCGTGATGCGCGTGAAGACACGCTGGCGATTCTGCGCGAAGAGCAGGTAGAGAAGTGCGGCGGCGTGCTGCACTGTTTTACCGAAGATAAAGAGACCGCCGCCAAATTGCTCGATCTCGGTTTTTATATCTCTTTCTCCGGCATTCTGACTTTCCGCAACGCCGAACAGATCCGCGATGCGGCGCGCTACGTGCCGCTTGATCGTATGCTGGTGGAAACCGATTCGCCGTATCTGGCGCCGGTACCGCACCGTGGTAAAGAGAATCAGCCAGCGTTTACGCGTGATGTGGCGGATTACATGGCGGTGTTAAAAGGCGTTGATATCGAAACGCTGGCCGCTGCTACCACCGAAAATTTCTCCCGCCTGTTCCACATCCCGATGAGTCGCCTCGGCGGCTAAACGCTTTATTTCAAACGCTGTAATTAATCACCAATCACTCTCCTGCACTGCGTCTTACGGGACGCAGGCAGTGTTTTATTGCTGTTTAATAGCGCAAGTCAGTAAGAAATGACTGAAAGGAAAGGGGCGTCCTTAGCGAAATGTGATGGCCGTCAATTTAACAATTAGCGATTTATTTTACTCTTCGTAATAAATCAAAAGACGCTCAGCGTCACCCCGGCGAAGGATCCTCCCCCTAAGCCATGCGCACTGCGCAAAAAATTGCACTCATACTCAGGAGTTTCTATGTTCAAGAACGCATTTGCGAACCTGCAGAAAGTAGGTAAATCGCTGATGTTGCCGGTATCGGTTCTGCCGATTGCCGGTATTTTGTTAGGTGTTGGTTCTGCAAACTTCAGCTGGCTGCCGGAAGTGGTTTCCCACGTCATGGCCGAAGCGGGTGGTTCGGTATTTGCCAATATGCCGCTGATCTTTGCGATCGGTGTGGCGCTTGGCTTTACCAATAACGACGGCGTTTCCGCGCTGGCGGCCGTGGTTGCCTACGGCATCATGGTGAAAACCATGGCGGTGGTTGCACCGCTGGTGCTGCATATGCCTGCCGGAGAAATTGAGGCTAAGCATCTTGCAGATACCGGTGTGCTCGGCGGAATCATCGCCGGTTCCATCGCGGCGTATATGTTTAACCGCTTCTATCGCATCAAACTGCCTGAGTATCTCGGCTTTTTTGCCGGCAAGCGCTTTGTGCCGATCATCTCCGGTCTGGCGGCGATTTTCACCGGTGTGGTGCTGTCATTCATTTGGCCGCCAATCGGTACGGCGATTCAGGAATTCTCACAGTGGGCAGCCTATCAAAACCCAGTCGTCGCCTTTGGACTGTACGGTCTGATTGAGCGTTCGCTGGTGCCGTTTGGTCTGCACCATATCTGGAACGTCCCTTTCCAGATGCAAATTGGTGAGTTCACCAATGCCGCAGGTCAGGTATTCCACGGTGATATCCCACGTTACATGGCGGGCGACCCAACCGCAGGTAAATTGTCTGGCGGCTTCCTGTTCAAAATGTACGGTTTGCCAGCGGCAGCGATTGCGATTTGGCATACGGCTAAACCAGAAAACCGCGCCAAAGTGGGCGGTATTATGATCTCCGCCGCATTGACCTCGTTCCTGACCGGTATCACCGAGCCAATCGAGTTTGCCTTCATGTTCGTGGCGCCGATTCTGTATGTGATCCACGCGATTCTGGCAGGTCTGGCCTTCCCAATCTGTATTCTGCTGGGGATGCGTGATGGCACCAGCTTCTCACACGGTTTGATCGACTTTATCGTGTTGAGCGGTAACAGCAGCAAAATCTGGTTGTTCCCGATTGTGGGTATCATCTACGGCCTGATTTACTACACCGTATTCCGTTTCCTGATTGTGAAACTGAATCTGAAAACCCCTGGCCGTGAGGAGACCGCGATGGAGCAGAGCAGCGCAACCGGCAGCGAAATGGCGGGTAAACTGGTTACCGCGTTTGGTGGTAAAGAGAACATCACTAACCTTGATGCCTGTATCACGCGTCTGCGTGTCAGCGTGGCGGATGTCGGCAAGGTTGATCAGGCTGAACTGAAAAGCCTCGGCGCACGTGGTGTGGTGGTAGCAGGTTCAGGCGTTCAGGCGATTTTCGGCACCAAGTCCGATAACCTGAAAACCGAAATGGATGATTATATCCGCAGCATGTAACGGAAAAAGGCGGGCAGAGCCGGTGCGATGAAGCGGCGTCAGATCGTAAAGACGCCATAAACCATCCCTGGGGCTCGGCCCAAGCCATCCATGGCTTGGGACGCTTTACTCCTCTGCCGCCGCTTCAACGCACTTCATGTTCGGTGCGTAAAAATGCCCTCAAATGAGGGCATTTTTTATTTATAAATAAACCCGCAAATACTCCGTCAAACACAGCAGCGCCATCGCCTGACCATACGGCATCGAGGTGAGCGGGATTTGGCGGTAATACTCCAGATCGCTGCCCATCGCTGTTCCGAACGACACCTGCTTCAATTCCCCATCCTCATCGATATTGCCGATCACGCCGCGCAACGCTTTCTCCGCCAGCGGCAAATACTCGGGCGAAAGATAATGTTTGCGCACCGCTTTAAGAATGCCATAGGCGAAACCGGCGGTGGCGGAGGCTTCCGGATAACTGTTGGGATCGTCGAGCAAGGTGTGCCACAAACCGCTGCTGTGCTGACAGGCGCTCAGCGCCTTCACCTGACTCTCCAGCACCTGCTGCAGGAAACGCCGCGTGGCGTGCTGTTCCGGCCAGTTCATCATCTCGAGGAAATCAGGAATAACGATAGTCAGCCAGCTGTTGCCGCGCGCCCAACGTGCATTGGCAAAATTGTGCCGTCCCTCAAACGTCCAGCCGTGGAACCACAAACCGGTTTGGCGATCCATTAAGTATTGGGTATGAATCAGGAACTGATAACTGGCTTCTTCGACAAACTCAGGACGATCCAGCAGCTGGCCAATCTTCGCCAGCGCCATCACGCTCATCATCAAGGTGTCATCCCACAGCTGCTGGGTGTTTTCATTGTTGTAGACGATGTGCTGCAAGCCGCCTTGCTCGGTGCGCGGCATCTCATACATCACCCATTCAGCCCAACGCTCCAGTACCGGCCGCCACGCAGCATTTCGCGTCTCTTCATAGCGATACGCCAGCGTCAGGAACGGGCAGACGGTATTCACGTTCTTGGTTGGCGTACCTTCCGCCAGACGCGTGCTGAACCAGTCATCGATAATCTTCAGCGTCGCTTGATCGCCGGTTTGCTGATAATAGTGCAGCATGCCGTACAGGCCGATGCCGTGCGTCCACTCCCAACCGGCCCAGCCTTTGGTATCGATCACGCGGCCATCATCGAGGCGCAGCAAAAACTCGCCGCTGTGATCGGTAATATTCACCAGATTATGGGTTAGCCGCTGAATCAACTGCACCAGCTCAGTACGTGGCAATAGATATTCAGGCTGGCGCAGTAACGCGCTGTGCTTTACAGGAAATACAGTCATGGTTCATTCCTATCGTTAATCAGGGTAGAGAGAGAAGGTAAAGATCGTGGCTGCGTCGGCAGCGGCGGTGCGGCAGGCTTATGACGGTTGAGATACCCGACGTTGTTATTGCCCCACAGATTTTCATACGGCATGCCCGCCAGCATTTCGACCACTTCACGCGCCTGTGGCGAAATACGCTCTGGCACCACGCGTCCGGCTTCGCGCATTTTCAACGTCTCTTCGCGCAGCACGGTGTGGGTTTGCAGATTGAGTTTAAAGCGCAGTGAAATAATGAAGCCGCAGGCCAGCACACAGAGCGTGCCCACGCTGAGGATCGCCAGAATGGTATGGCCGACAGCCGGCACCTGCGTGGCCTGGCCGGAAGAGAAGCCCGCCAGCTGCAACACGATACCGACGAACATCACCGCACCTGCTTGCGAGGCTTTGCGCGTCAGCGTCATGATGCCGGCAAAAATGCCTTCGCGACGTTGGCCGGTAATCACTTCATCGACGTCAGCGATATAGGTGTAAGTATTCCACGGCACATAGTTGATGCCGCCGCGACCAAGACCGGCAAGACCGGAAATCAGTACCAGCAGAGCGAAGTTGTCGTTCATGCCGGTGTACCACAATCCGGCGTAGGAGAGGGCGCTAAGCCCAAACAGCACCACCACCATACGGTATGCGGGCGCAGGCCCAAGGCGGATACACAGCGGAATCATCGCCATCACCGCAATAAACTGCATCACCGCCATGGTGCCCATCAGGTTGGAGGCGATCTGCGCGCTTTGCATCAGCACAAACACCACATACCAGGTGAACACCGCGTTAAACACGTCCTGCGCGATATAGCCGCCGAGATACATGCCCAGATGCTGACGGAAAATACGAATGCGCAGCGTTGAGGCCAGCTCGGTGTAGAGGCGCTTCAGGCTTTGTAGCAAGGTCAGCTGTGATTTTTCCTGCTCGGCGCGGCGCGATTCGGCAGAGAAATCGTCGGGATCGCGTTCCCAGGTAAACAGCCACACCAACGTTAACACCAGCGCACAAATCACCGAGAACACCAGGCTGGCGTAGAAGAAGGAGATCGGATTCTCTTTGCCAAACCAGCCAATCAGTATGCCCGGCAGGAACGCTGCCAGAATGGCCGAAAGCTGCGCCAGACCAATACGCGCGCCAGAGAAGCGGGTTTTCTGTTTGAAATCATCGGTCATTTCCGGTACCAGCGTTTCGTAAGGCACCAGAATCATGGTGTAGACCATATCGAACAGCAGATAAGTCAGCAGATACCACCAAAAACTCATGTCGCCAACCCACATCAGGCTGTAGCTGAACACGCACGGAATGCCGAGCAGGATAAAAAATTTGCGGCGGCCAAAGCGCTTGCCGAGCCAGGTCGAACCGAAGTTATCGGTCAGGAAACCCATCAGCGGGCTCACCACCGCATCCAGTACGCGGGCGGCGGCGAAAATGAAGGTCGCCTGAATCGGCGAGAGCCCACAAAAGGTGGTGTAAAAGTAGAGCAGCCAGGCGGCGGTTAGCGCCGTGGTGCCTGCACCGAGGAAATCCCCGGACCCATAGGCCAGATAATGGCCCAGGCCAATCTTACGAGAGCGCATGGCAGGTTCTCCTTGAATTAGTCGGTAAACACATCCCTCATCACTCCGTACAACTTGCGCGGATTGGATTGAAAGTAGAGCGGCTTAAGCCGGCAAACCTTCGTGATTTCGCAATGACCTGCAGGTGAGTGGCAAAATAACAAAGAAAAAGGCGTGATATCTCTAATTTATAAAACAGCGTTTCATTTTTTTGGTTAAGGAGATGTCAGGAATGCGAGCTGCAGCACATGCGTGGCGAAGGGTTAAATCGGCTTAAAGGCAGCCATTTAATGCAGGAATTGTGGTCCTGAGGTTGAAAGAAATGGAATTCCTCACGCATACTGCCTGACTGAACTCAGGCTTAAGGAAATGCACCATGGCTGAAGAAACCATTTTCAGTAAAATCATCCGTCGCGAGATCCCCGCCGACGTGGTTTATCAGGACGAACTGGTCACCGCCTTCCGTGATATCGCGCCCAAAGCGCCTACCCATATCTTGATCATCCCCAATGTATTGATTCCCACCGCCAACGATGCGCAGCCCGCACACGAGCAGGCGCTGGGCCGGATGATCACCGTAGCCGCCAAAATTGCCCGTGATGAAGGCATTGCCGAAGATGGCTATCGTCTGATCATCAACTGCAACAGCCATGGCGGTCAGGAGGTTTATCACATCCATATGCATTTGGTTGGCGGTCAGCCGCTGGGCCCGATGCTGGCCAGCTAACTCAGGCGGACAACGTGATGCGTCAATGGCTGAGTGGCTTGCTGTTGCTGACCCTTGCAGGTTGCAGCAGCGATAAGCCGATGATTAATACCTCGCAGTCGCTGGTGATGGAATCGGCGGTGTTATCCGCGGGCATTATTACCGATGATCCGAAGTTGACCGAACAAGATGGTCAGCAGCGTGCCATGAGCATGTTGTACAACCAGCGTGAAACGCCGGTGAAAGTGCACTATCGTTTCTATTGGTACGACGACAAAGGATTGGAAATCACGCCGGAAGAGCCGGCGCAAAGCCAAATCGTTCCGGCGCACGGCAGCGTAGAAGTGGCCTCACAAATGGGCAATCCGACCGCCAGTAAGGTGCGTCTCTATCTTTATCTTTGAGGAGTAAGCTGTGATTCGCAGTGTAAAACGTTCGGGCGCGTTGTTATTTGCGCTAATGCTCACCGGTTGTGTGGTGCAACAACAGACGCCGGCACCGGTAGAACCCACGCAGCCGACCACGCCCACTCAGCCGGTTGAACCTACGCCGCAGCCAGTGCCGCCGCCGCAAACCGTGCCGCAGCCACCAAAGCTGAAAACCATTAACTGGGATGCCAGCGTCCAGCCGTTGGTCGGCAAGATGGTGCAATCTTCAGGCGTGAATCCGGGCAGCGTGCTGCTGGTGGATCGCATCAAGAACAGTACTAATGGCGCGCTGCAAACCGACAAAGCCACCGACGCGATTCAGAATGCGCTGGCCAACAACGGGAAGTTCACGCTGATCACCCCAGAACAGCTGGCGCAGGCCAAGCAAACGCTGGGCTTGTCGCCGGATGACAGCCTCAACTCGCGCAGTAAAGCGATTGGCCTGGCGCGCAACGTTAACGCGCAGTATGTGCTCTACAGCAATGCGCAGGGCGATGTGAAATCACCGACGCTGCAAATGCAGCTGATGCTGGTACAAACCGGTGAAATCATCTGGTCAGGAAACGGTATTGCTCAACCCTGATCCACAGCTGCAAAACCTGCTTCAGCAACAATGGCCGACGGCGCAAGCTGCCGGTCATTTTTTCGCGCTGCCGGGACTGAGCGGGCAAAGCGTGCGTGTGCAGATGCCGCAGGGCGAATTGCTGGCGCGACGTGCGCCACCGCAGCCGATCCCATTTGTTGATCGCCAGCGCGAATACCGCATTCTGCAGCAGCTGCGGCATGCACAGCTGGGGCCGCGGCCGCTGGCGTGGCGCCATCCCTGGCTGCTGCAAAGCTGGATGCCGGGCGAGGTGCTCACCTCCGCGCAGTTTAACGCGCAGCGGCAGGCGATTGTGGCGCTGCTGCAGCGTCTGCATCAACAGCCGCTCACCGGCTACCGTTTACGATTAGCGCCGCTGCTACAGCGCTATTGGCAGCTTTGCCGGCAGCGTCACTGGCGCTGGCAGCGTCGTCTGCAACGCTTATTACAGCAGGGCGAACCGCAGCCGCTGCGCCTGGCGCCGCTGCATATGGATGTCCACGCCGGCAACCTGATTGCCACGCCGGAAGGGTTACGCCTGATCGACTGGGAATATGCCGCCGACGGCGATGTGGCGCTGGAGCTGGCGGCGGTGTGTGCGGTTGATGGCGATACGCGTTCTGCGTGGATTGCCGATTACGCCGCGCGCGCGCAACTGGATAAGCCAGCACTGGCGTGCCAGATGCAGCGCTGGCAACCGTGGCTGCAGCTGTTGATGGCCAGCTGGTATCAGCTGCGTGCCGAGCAGAGCCAGGATGACACCTTACTGCAGCTGGCGCAGGCTAGCTGGCACGACCTTTAACTCAGGATTTTAATCATGACCATGAACACACCCGGACCGCTGATGCTCGACGTCGAAAGCTATGAGCTGGACGCCGAAGAACGCGAAATTCTGCAGCATCCGCTGGTGGGCGGACTGATTCTGTTTGCCCGCAACTTCCACGATGTCGAGCAGTTGGCAGAGCTGGTGCGCCAGATTCGCGCGGCATCGCGTCATCGTCTGGTGGTGGCGGTGGATCAGGAAGGCGGTCGCGTGCAGCGTTTCCGCGACGGCTTCACGCAGCTGCCGGCGATGCAATCCTTCGCCGCGCTGCACGATCTCAATAGCGCGGGTGAACTGGCGCAGCAGGCGGGCTGGCAGATGGCGTCGGAAATGATCGCCATGGACATCGACATCAGTTTCGCGCCGGTGCTCGATATTGGCCACATCAGCGCGGCGATCGGCGATCGTTCATTCCATGAAGATCCGGCCATCGCCCTGCAGGTCGCGCGACGTTTTATCAACGGCATGCATGAAGCTGGCATGAAAACCACCGGCAAACACTTCCCCGGTCACGGTGCGGTCAGTGCCGATTCGCACAAAGAGACGCCGCGCGACAACCGCGATGCCGCCACGCTGCGTCAGCATGACATGGCGATCTTTAAGCAGTTGATTGACGAGCAGCTTCTCGATGCGGTGATGCCGGCGCACGTTATCTATACTGAGGTGGATCCGTTGCCCGCCAGCGGTTCGCCGTACTGGCTGCAAACCGTTTTACGCCAGGAGCTCAGCTTCAACGGCGTAATTTTCTCCGACGATCTGTCGATGGAAGGTGCCGCCGTGATGGGCAGCTACGCCGAACGCGCACAGCAGTCGCTGAATGCCGGTTGCGATATGATCCTGGTGTGCAATCAGCGCGCGGGCGCGGTGAGCGTGCTGGATAACTTGACGCCGATCGGGGCAGAGCGCGTAACGCAGTTATACCATCAAGGGCGTTTTACCCGTCAAAGCCTGCTGGCAAGCGAGCGCTGGCGGCAAAATCAGCGTCAGTTAAGCGCGTTGCAAGAGCGCTGGCTGGCGCACAAAGCCTCGGGCAGATAAGCGTCACTGCCCGGATTTCATTCCACGCTGAGGAAAATCATGATCATCTATTTGCACGGTTTTGATTCCAACAGTCCGGGCAACCATGAAAAGGTGCTGCAGCTGCAGTTTATTGACCCGGACGTCAGATTAGTCAGCTACAGCACCCGCCATCCCAAACACGACATGCAGTTTCTGCTGAAAGAGTGCGACAAGCTGCTGCAACAGGGCGACGATGCGCATCCGCTGATTTGCGGGGTTGGGCTGGGCGGTTATTGGGCCGAACGCATTGGCTTCCTGTGCGGCATGCGTCAGGTGATCTTCAATCCAAATCTGTTCCCGTTTGAGAACATGGAAGGCAAAATCGATCGCCCGGAAGAGTATCTTGATATTGCCACCAAGTGCGTCAACGATTTCCGCGAAAAGAACCGCGAAAAGTGTCTGGCGATTCTCTCTCGTCAGGACGAAGCGCTGGATAACCAGCGCAGCGCGACGTACCTGCAGCCGTTCTATGAAATCATCTGGGATGACGCAGCCAGCCACAAATTCAAGAACATCGCGCCGCATTTGCAGCGCATCAAAACCTTCAAACTCCTCGCCTGATCGTCCGCGCGCCGTGTGATGCGGCGCATAAAATGTGTAACATTCTGATAATGCAGCTGAAAGATTGATGTACATCAATTTTCTTATGTGATGTCTCTGACGCCGTGATATTCTGCCCTCAGCTCGCGATTTAATGTCGCCAACCCTATGTTTATTAAGGTTTTTATTAACCATTAATTAACTATTGGTTTACAACTTTGAGGGGGTCTTTGTTGACTACATCTATGGAAAAAATCGTTATCATCGGCGGTGGTGCTGGCGGCTTAGAGCTGGCAACGCAGCTCGGTCACAAGCTGGGACGCAAGAAGAAAGCCGAGATCATCCTGGTCGATCGTAACCACAGTCATCTATGGAAACCGCTGCTGCATGAAGTGGCAACCGGTTCGATGGACGAAGGGATTGATGCGCTGAGCTATCTGGCGCACGCGCGTAATCACGGTTTCCAGTTCCAGCTGGGATCGCTGACGCAAATCAATCGTGAAAACAAAACCCTTGAGCTGGCCGAAATCCGCGATGCGGAAGGCGCACTGTTAGTGCCGCAGCGTGAGCTGGCCTACGATCGCCTGGTCATCGCGCTTGGCAGCACCTCAAATGACTTCGGCACGCCGGGCGTAAAAGATCACTGCATCTTCCTCGACAACCCGCATCAGGCGCGTCGTTTCCATAACGAAATGCTCAACCTGTTCCTGCGTTTCTCGGCCAGCGAAGGCAGCCTGGAAAAAGTCAACATCGCCATTGTCGGCGGCGGCGCCACCGGCGTGGAACTCTCCGCGGAGCTGTATAACGCGGTGAAACAGCTGCACAGCTACGGCTATAAAGGCCTGGATAGCAGCTCGCTGAACGTTACGCTGGTGGAAGCCGGTGAACGCATTCTGCCTGCGCTGCCACCGCGCATCTCGGCGGCGGCGCATCAGGAACTGACCAAACTTGGCGTGCGCGTGTTGACGCAAACCATGGTCACCAGCGCCACCGAAAACGGCTTGAATACCAAAGGCGGCGAATTCATCGACGCCGATCTGATGGTGTGGGCGGCGGGTATCAAAGCGCCAGACTTCCTGAAAGAGATTGGCGGATTGGAAACCAACCGCATCAATCAGCTGGTGGTGAAAGAGACGCTGCAAACCACGCTGGATGACGACATCTACGCGATTGGCGATTGCGCCTCCTGCGCGCTGCCGGGTGGCGGATTTGTTCCGCCGCGCGCGCAGTCAGCGCATCAAATGGCGTCGCGCGCGCTGGAGAACATCCTTGCACAGCGTAAAGACAAACCGTTGAAAGCCTATGTTTATAAAGATCACGGTTCGCTGGTGTCGCTGTCGCGCTTCAGCACCGTCGGCAGTTTGATGGGTAACCTGATGCGCGGATCGATGATGGTGGAAGGGCGCATTGCGCGTTTTGTCTACATCTCTCTATATCGTATGCACCAGATTGCGCTCCACGGATACTTCAAGACCGGTCTTATGATGCTGGTCGGCAGTCTTAACCGCGTCCTGCGTCCGCGTCTCAAGCTGCACTGATGATTTTCGGGCGGTGAATGCCGCCCTACGCCACACCAGCTGCCGTAACCCGCTGAAAACTGCACGTTCAGCTTAAGGTTACGGCACTATTTCACCCGATCTCGGAACTCTCCTAAAAGCTGGCCCTGATGGGTTTCCGCTGCGTTTCCTCCATTAATCTGATGTTGCAATTACGGTCCATCTGTAAAACTTATCACCAACAAACACGGCGCGGCGCGCACGCCGGTTATGCCTCGGTTACCCAGGATTGGGTAGCGGCAGGAATGCGCGGTAACAACCTTCAGGAGGATATTCCTGTGAATAAATCAATGTTAGCGGGTATCGGTATCGGCGTGGCAGCAGCGTTAGGTGTTGCCGCAGTCGCCAGCATGGATGTTTTCGATCGCGGCCCGCAGTTTGCACAAGTTCTGTCGGCGACGCCGATTAAAGAGAGCATCAAGCAGCCGCGACAGGAGTGTCGCAATGTGACGCTGACCCATCGTCGTGCGGTCCAGGATGAGAATCGCATTGCCGGTTCGGTGCTGGGCGCGGTAGCCGGCGGCGTGTTGGGCCATCAGTTTGGTGGTGGACGCGGACGCGATGTGGCTACGGTAGCGGGCGCGTTAGCTGGCGGTTACGGTGGTAATCAGGTGCAGGGTGCGCTGCAGGATCGCGACACGTACACCACCAACGAGCAGCGTTGCAAAACGGTATATGACAAACAGGAAAAAATGCTGGGTTATGACGTGACCTATAAAATAGGCGACCAGCAGGGCAAAATCCGCATGGAAAACGACCCTGGTACCCGCATTCCGCTCGACCGTAATGGTCAGCTGATCCTGAATTCAAATCAGGCCTAATTGGGCAAAGATGCATCACAGCAGCAGTAACGAAAAAAGCGCCGCAAGGCGCTTTTTTTATGTGTGAGATCCTCAACGCGCACGGATTCGTGGCGGCGCAATTTGTTGCGCATCATCAATGGCGCACGGAGTCAAAGGCGCGCGATGAATCGCGCCGCTACGATTCCATGCGGATATCCACTAAACCCGGTTTTTCGCCAGCTCGCTGACAAATCCCTGCACCCACTCCATACGGATTTTCCGGTCCGCCATATCGCGGGTGAACTTCAATCGCGTTGGGCCATCCAGCTTCCATTGCTGAGGATCTTTCTGCAGCAGGCCAATCAGCCAGCCCGGATCAACCTGATTCTGCGGCGCAAACTCGAAAAATCCGCCTTTGTCGCTGGCTTCAATCTTACGAATCCCCAACTCGCGCGCCACTAAACGCAGCCCGGCAACATCCAGCAGATTACGCGCTGCATCCGGCAGCTTGCCGAAGCGGTCAATCATCTCAACCTTCAGTTCCGCCAGATCCTGCTCATCGGCGGCGCTGGCCACGCGCTTGTAGAGCGACAAGCGAGTATTCACATCCGGGATAAAATCATCTGGCAGCAGGGCAGGCATACGCAGTTCAATTTCGGTTTGATTGCTGGTGAGATCTTCCAGCGACGGCTCGCGGCCCGCCTTCAGCGCATCGACCGCGTTCTCCAGCAGTTCCATATACAGCGTGAAGCCGATGGTTTCCATCTGGCCGCTCTGATCTTCGCCGAGCAGCTCACCCGCGCCGCGAATCTCCAGATCGTGGGTTGCCAGCGCAAAACCGGCGCCAAGATCTTCCAACGACGCGATAGCTTCCAGACGTTTTTGCGCATCAGTGGTCATCGCTTTTGGATGCGGCGTCAGCAGCCACGCATAGGCCTGATGGTGCGAACGTCCCACGCGGCCACGCAGCTGATGCAGCTGCGCCAGACCAAAGTGATCGGCGCGTTCGATGATAATGGTGTTGGCGCTGGGTACGTCGATACCGGTTTCGATGATGGTGGTACACACCAGCACGTTAAAGCGCTGATGGTGGAAATCATTCATCACCCGCTCGAGATCGCGTTCGCGCATCTGACCGTGACCAATGGCAATGCGCGCTTCCGGCACCAGATCGGCCAATCGCTGCGCCGCTTTCTCGATGTTCTCTACGTCATTGTAGAGATAGTAAACCTGGCCGCCGCGCAGCACTTCACGCAGGATTGCCTCGCGCACCACCAGGCTGTCGTACTCACGCACAAAGGTTTTCACCGCCATACGTCGTGCCGGTGGCGTGGCAATAATCGACAGATCGCGCATGCCGCTCATCGCCATATTCAGGGTGCGCGGAATCGGCGTGGCGGTGAGCGTCAGGATATCGACATCGGCGCGCATCGCCTTGATCCGCTCTTTATGACGCACGCCAAAGCGGTGCTCTTCATCGACAATCAGCAGGCCGAGATCGTGCCACTTCAGGTCGTTCGACAGCAGCTTATGGGTGCCAATCAGAATATCGACTTTGCCCTCGCGCGCCTGTTCCAGCACCTGACTCTGCTCTTTGGCGGTGCGGAAGCGCGACAGCATCTCAATGCGCACCGGCCAGTTAGCGAAACGATCGCGGAAGTTGTCGTAATGCTGTTGCGCCAGCAGCGTGGTGGGCACCAGCACCGCGACCTGTTTGGCGTTCTCAACCGCCAGAAACGCAGCGCGCATCGCCACTTCGGTTTTACCAAAGCCGACGTCGCCGCACACCAGACGATCCATCGCCAGCGGCTGACACATGTCGCTCAGCACCGCGTTGATCGCCTGGCCTTGATCCGGCGTGGTTTCAAACGGGAAGCCTTCGCAGAACAGCTGATACTGATCGCGGTCGTGCTTAAAGGCAAAGCCGGTTTTGGCTGCGCGCTGAGCATAAATATCCAGCAGCTCCGCCGCCACGTCGCGCACTTTCTCAGCGGC
Organism: Pantoea sp. DY-17; assembly: GCF_019795975.1. Lineage (NCBI taxonomy): Bacteria > Pseudomonadati > Pseudomonadota > Gammaproteobacteria > Enterobacterales > Erwiniaceae > Pantoea > Pantoea sp. DY-17. The sequence continues at coordinate 735,814 of NZ_JAIMIG010000001.1, forward strand.
TTTCTGCCGCGCGCGTGACCAGGCATCGCTGCCAAGTTTATGCAGCGGCGCGTTTTCATCCGCGCCACCGGCATAGCGGCTAATCAGATGCAGTGATGAAACCGGCACGTACAGCTTGGCGTCGCCCGCATAGGAGAGCATCAGATATTCAGCGACGATGCCGCCGGCTTCCAGCGTGGTCAGGCCGATATAACGCCCCACGCCGTGCTCCAGATGCACCACCGGCTGGCCGGGATGCAGCTCGGCGAGGTTGCGGATCAGCACATCAGGATTGATGGTGCGGCGATTATCCTGGCGACGACGACTGACGCGCTCGCCAAGCAGATCGCTTTCGCAAATCAACGCCAGCTGGCGTTGCGTATCGATAAAGCCGCGCTCGCTGGCGCCAATCATCAGGCTAAGCGGCTGATTGGCGGCCTGATCAAAGTGATCGATAGCCTGTGGACGCAGTTTAATGCGCGCCAACAGCTCTTGCAGGCTTTCACGCCGGCCTTCACTCTCAACCGAGAAAATCACCTGACCGCTGAATTGTTCAAGGAACTGACGCAGCAGATCGAGTGGCGCTTTGGCCTGCGCCTGCACCGTCAATTCCGGCAGCGGCTGATAACCGAGATTGGTATTCGCTGCTTTTTCCGGCAGCGTCTCGCTGCTTAACTGCATGCGCGGCCAGGCTTTCAGTTCGCTCATCAGCGTGTCGGGACGCAGCCACAGCGTGACCGGCTCCAGCAGCGGGCGCATCGGATCGATACGGCGATTCTCAAAGCGCGCGTTGGCGTCAAGCCAGAAGCGCTCGGCGCTGGCCAGCAAATCGCCGCTGTTGAGCAGCAGCGTATTGGCGGGCAGATAGCTGAACAGCGTCGGCAACGCCTGCTCAAAGAACAGCGGCTGCCAGTATTCGATACCGGCGGGCAGCGTGCCTTTGCTCACCTGCTGATAGACATGCTCCGGCTCGCGCCGTACGTCAAAGGTTTCGCGCCAGCGGCTGCGGAACAGCTCGATGGCGGCTTTATCCGTGGGGAATTCATGCGCCGGCAACAGGTTGATGGCGTTGACCGCCTCCAGCGTGCGCTGCGTATCGACATCAAACAGGCGCAGGCTGTCGATCTCATCGTCAAAGAAGTCGATGCGATAAGGTTGGTCGCTGCCCATCGGGAACAGATCGAGCAGCGCACCGCGCGTGGCGTATTCACCGTGCTCCATCACCTGATCGACGTGGCGATAACCGGCCTGCTCCAGCTGATCGCGCAGCGCATCGCGCGACAGCTTTTGCCCTTGCTGCATCACCAGCGCATGGCCGTGCAGGAAGCTGTGCGGACATACGCGCTGCATCAGCGTGTTGACCGGCATAATCAGCATACCGCGCGTTAAGTTGGGCAGTTGATACAGCGTGGAGAGGCGAGCTGAGATGATGTCCTGATGCGGCGAGAAGCTGTCGTAGGGCAGCGTTTCCCAGTCAGCGAGATGGGTGACCGGCAGATCGGTGAACTGGCGAATCTCCTCCTGCAGACGCAGGGCAGATTGCATATCCGGGGTAATCATCAACACCGGACCGCTGTGGCGTTCGGTGATGCTGGCGCACTCAAGCGCTTGTGCGGCGCCGACGAGCTTACCGAGCTGGCGATGGTCGCCGGCTTTGACTGGCAGGGTATAACGACTCTGTTCCGACATGGGATCTCGACATTCTCTCCTTGGATTACAGGGCGTCATCATTCCATAATCCGCCCTGAGGATCATCTGTCGTAGTGCGATTTCTCAAACTTTTGCCGGTTGAGCTACTTACTCGATTGCTGTGTGTAGTGCATACGTGGACGATCAACATTGGCCCAGGACAACTCTTTCTCCAGATGGTAGCTGTGGTTGCCGTCGTCCCACTTCACGTAATAGCCGGTTGGCGCATCTCCCTGTTCAAAAACGTTGACGATCTCGCCTTTAATTTCACCCGATTTATGCTTAACAATGCTGCTTTTGGGGAACTTGAACATGGTGTACTCCTCGTCGCCTACGGTAATTCACCTTTAAGTCTACGCCAGCCGATGACGAATAAACGTACAAATAACATCATTAATTTGTCGCAATTTTATGCATAAGCGTTGGCTGGGACGGTTTTTGACACAACTTTGCCGCAGACTCAGAGGGTTAGAGGTTTCATAAAGAGGACGCCTCCTTTATCATCCCACTACTTATTTTCAGGCAACTGCCAAGACGGATCTCATGTATCAACCAGTCGCGTTATTCATCGGTTTACGCTACATGCGTGGACGTGCCTCAGACCGCTTTGGTCGCTTCGTCTCCTGGCTCTCAACTATCGGCATTACGCTCGGCGTGCTGGCGCTGGTCACCGTGTTGTCGGTGATGAACGGCTTTGAGCGCGAGCTGGAAGGCAATATCCTCGGCCTGATGCCGCAGGCGCTGATCACCAGCGAAAAAGGCAGCATAAGTCCCAAGGCGTTGCCCGCCGATAATCTCCAACTGCAAGGGGTTAAGCGCATCGCACCGCTGACCACCGCTGATGTGGTGCTACAAAGCGCGCGTAACGTCTCGGTCGGCGTGATGCTCGGCATCAATCCCGACGAACAGGATCCGCTGACGCCATTCCTCGTCAACACCCAACAAAGCGTGCTGCAGTCGGGCCAGTACAACGTCATCCTCGGTGAACAGCTGGCTGCACAGCTGGGCGTGAAGCGCGGCGATCAGCTGCGTCTGATGGTGCCATCGGTCAGCCAGTTCACGCCGGTAGGACGTTTGCCGAGCCAGCGTATTTTCACTGTGGCTGGCACCTATGCCGCCAACAGCGAAGTGGATGGCTATCAAATTCTGGTCAATCAGCAGGATGCGTCACGCGTGATGCGCTATCCGCTCGGCAACATCACCGGCTGGCGTTTGTGGCTGGATAAGCCGTTAAGCGTTGATGCGCTCAGCCAGCAGAAACTGCCGGAGGGCCTGACGTGGAAAGACTGGCGCGAACGCAAAGGCGATCTGTTCCAGGCGGTACGCATGGAAAAAAACATGATGGGGCTGCTGCTGAGCCTGATCATCGCGGTGGCGGCTTTTAATATCATTACCTCGCTGGGCCTGCTGATCATGGAGAAGCAGGGCGAAGTGGCCATTTTGCAAACGCTGGGTTTAACCCGCCGCCAGATTGTCGCGGTGTTTATGGTGCAGGGCGCCAGCGCGGGCATTATTGGCGCGCTGCTGGGCACCGTGCTTGGCGTGCTGCTTGCCAGCCAGCTGAATAATTTGATGCCGGTGATTGGTCTGTTCCTTGATGGCGCGGCGCTGCCGGTCGACATCAACGTGTTGCAGGTGATCACCATTGCGCTGGTCTCAATGGCCGTCGCGCTGCTTTCTACCCTTTATCCGTCGTGGCGCGCTGCCGCCGTCCAACCCGCTGAGGCTTTACGTTATGAGTAATACTCCTTTGTTGCAGTGTCGTGACCTGTGCAAACGCTATCAGGAAGGCAGCGTGCAGACCGATGTGCTGCGCAATGTGGCTTTCAGCCTGCAGCCGGGTGAACTGACGGCGATTGTCGGCAGCTCCGGTTCGGGTAAAAGTACCTTACTGCATCTGCTCGGCGGCCTGGATGCGCCGACGTCAGGCGATGTGATTTTTGATGGTAAATCGCTGAATGCGATGTCGTCGGCCGCGAAAGCCGAGCTGCGCAACCGTGAGCTGGGCTTTATCTATCAGTTCCACCATCTGCTGCCGGATTTTAGCGCGCTGGAGAACGTGGCGATGCCGCTGCTGATTGGCAAAATTGGCAAAGCGGAAGCGGAATCACGCGCGCGTGAAATGCTGGCGGCGGTCGGGCTGGAAAAACGTGCTGCGCATCGGCCTTCTGAACTGTCGGGCGGTGAACGTCAGCGTGTGGCGATTGCCCGCGCGCTGGTGAATCGTCCGCGGCTGGTGATGGCCGATGAACCTACCGGTAACCTCGATGCGCGCAACGCCGACGCGATTTTTGAACTGCTCGGCGAGCTGAACGTTAAACAGGGCACCGCTTTTCTGGTAGTGACGCACGATCTGCAGCTGGCGAAACGCCTGAGCCGCCAGATGGAGATGCGCGACGGTGAGCTGAGCGACCAACTGACGCTGGGAGTGATCTGATGGCTTCGTCATTATCCCTGCTGCTCGGGCTGCGTTTTAGCCGCGGTCGGCGGCGTGGTGGCATGGTCTCGCTGATCTCCATCATCTCCACCATCGGCATTGCGCTGGGCGTGGCGGTGCTGATCATCGGTCTGAGCGCCATGAACGGCTTTGAGCGTGAGCTGAATAACCGCATTCTGGCGGTAGTGCCGCACGGTGAAATCGAGCCGGTGAATCAGCCGTTCCGTAACTGGCAACCGATGATCGCGCCGATTGAGCAGGTGGCCGGCATTGCCGCCGCAGCGCCCTATATCAACTTCACCGGGCTGATTGAGAGCGGCGCAAAGCTGCAGGCGCTGCAGGTGAAAGGCGTCGATCCGCAGCAGGAAGCGCGTCTTAGCGCCTTGCCGAGCTTTGTGGCCGGAGATGCATGGTCGCAGTTCGCGGCTGGTAAACAGCAAATCATTCTGGGTGGCGGCATCGCTAAATCGCTCAATGTGAAACAGGGCGACTGGATCACCATCATGATCCCCAATAATGATGGCGAGAATAAGCTGCTGCAGCCAAAACGTATTCGTCTGCAGGTCAGCGGCGTGCTGCAACTGAGCGGCATGCTCGATCACAGCCTGGCGCTGGTGCCGCTGGCCGATGCGCAGAAATATCTGGATATGGGCGACAGCGTCAGCGGTATTGCGCTGAAGATGAATGACCCGTTCCAGGCGCAGAAGTTGATACATGACGCCGGTAAAGTGACGCACTCTTACGTCTACATCAAGAGCTGGATTGGCACTTACGGCTACATGTACCGTGACATCCAGATGATTCGCGCCATTATGTATTTAGCCATGGTGCTGGTGATTGGCGTGGCCTGCTTTAACATCGTCTCGACGCTGGTGATGGCGGTGAAAGATAAGAGCAGCGACATCGCGGTACTGCGCACGCTGGGGGCCAAAGATGGTTTGATCCGCGCCATCTTTATCTGGTACGGCTTGCTGGCGGGCCTGCTCGGCAGCGTCAGCGGCGTGGTGGTCGGCGTGCTGGTAGCGCTCAATCTCACGCCGGTGATGCGCGTGTTTGAGCTCCTGACCGGGCATCAGCTGCTGGCGGGCGATATCTACTTTATCGATTTCCTGCCGTCCGAACTGCACTGGATTGATGTGATTTCGGTGCTGGCCACCGCGATTGTCCTGAGCCTGATTGCCAGCTGGTATCCGGCACGACGCGCCAGCCGTATCGATCCGGCCCGCGTACTCAGCGGTCAGTAAAGATAAAACGCAGCCGCTGTGCGGCTGCTATTATCGGGCAGAGTAGCCCGAAAAATCCCCGATGCGCGGCAATAAACGCCGCAGATAAGGAGCTTTTATGCGCATACCGCGCCGCCGCCTACGACTCGCCCGCGACAAAAAAAACCGCCGCAAGGTGCATCAGCGCTTTCGGCAGCGCATCTTCGAGCGCGATCGCAAAGCTGAACTGGCCGCGCATCCGCAACCGCGCGTGGTGGTGCTGACTGGCGCGGGGATCTCCGCCGAATCCGGTATTCGCACTTTCCGCGCCGCCGATGGCTTGTGGGAAGAGCATCGCGTTGAAGATGTCGCCACGCCGGAAGGTTTTCAACGCAATCCGGCGCTGGTGCAGGCGTTTTACAACGCGCGGCGTCAACAGCTGCAGCAGCCAGAAATTCAGCCCAACGCCGCGCACAAAGCGCTGGCGGAACTGGAGCAGGTGCTGGGCGATAACTTCCTGCTGGTGACGCAGAATATCGATAACCTGCACGAACGCGCCGGCAGCCAGCGCGTGCTGCATATGCACGGTGAACTGTTGAAAGTGCGCTGCGTCAGCAGTGGACAAGTGTTGGACTGGACCGAAGATTTAACCGCGGACGATCGCTGCACCTGCTGCCAGTTCCCGGCCATGCTGCGCCCGCACATCGTGTGGTTCGGCGAAATGCCGCTGGGGATGGAAGAGATTTATCAGGCGATTGAACAGGCGAATCTGTTTATCGCCATTGGCACGTCGGGCCATGTCTATCCCGCCGCCGGTTTTGTCCACGAAGCGAAACTGCAGGGCGCGCATACTGTGGAGCTGAATCTGGAACCGAGCCAGGTCGGCAATGAGTTTGCCGAGCGTCATTACGGCTTAGCAAGCGAAGTGGTGCCGGAGTTTGTGCATACGTTTTTGCGTGGGTTGTATAAGTAGATTTGTGCGCGCTTTACCTCATCCCAACCTTCTCCCCGAGGGAGAAGGGGCTAGACGGAACCCTCTCCCGCTTGCGAGAGAGGGCAGGGTGAGGGGAAGCCGCAGAGAGTTAACGTCCCGCCTTGAGCTTCTGGAACAACGTCTCATACTGCACGCTGGCGTCACCGACATCGTTTTGCCACTCGCCGTTTTTGATCACATCCTCAGCAGGATAAAGCGAAGGATCGCTGGCCACTTCCTGTGGCAGTAACTTCTTCGCTGCCAGGTTTGGCGTGGGATAGCCGATGGTTTCCGCCACCTGTGCCGCCACATCCGGACGCAGCAGGAAGTTAATCAGCTTCAGCGCGCCTTCACGGTTTTTCGCATTGGCCGGAATCGCCAGGTTATCCATCCAGAAAATCCCGCCTTCCCGCGGCCAGATAATCTGCAGCGGCGTGCCTGCCTGGCGCGCCACGTAGGCGGAACCGTTCCAGATCATCCCAACGTTCACTTCGCCTTCCATAAACGGATTTCCTGGATTATCGGAGTTAAACGCCAGCACGTTCGGCATCAGCTTTTTTAACTCTTCATAAGCGGCTTCGATCTGCTTGGGATCGCGGGTGTTGCCCGAATAGCCCAGCTTACGCAGCGCCATCTGGAACACTTCACGCGCATCGTCGGTCAGCAGCAGGCTTTGCTTATACTCAGGCTTCCACAAATCGGCCCAGCGGGTAATGCTTTTGGCATCCACTTCGTCGGTGTTGATGCCAATGGCGGTCGCGCCCCAGATATAGGGGATCGAGTAATCATTGTTAGGATCAAACGGCTTGTTGAGCAGGTTAGGATCGAGGTTTTTGAAGTTGCTGAGCTGGGTTTTATCGATCTTTTGCAGCATGCCTTCATTACGCATTTTGGCGACGAAGTAGGTTGAAGGCACCACCAAATCGTAGGCGCCATCTTTCCAGGTCTTCAGCTTGGCATACATGCTTTCATTGGATTCGTAGGTGGAGTAAATCACCTTGATGCCGGTCTCTTTGGTGAACTGCTCCAGCAGTCCCGGCGGCACGTATTCGGTCCAGTTATAGAAGTAGAGCGTTTTGCCGGCGTCCGCCTGCGCGCTCTGCATGCCCAATGCCAGCGCCCCAGCCGCCAGCCAATGAGACCACTTTTTCATCGATTATCCTCTATTTGGTTTTATCACGGAGCAACAGCTGACTGAGCGCCACCAACAGCAGCGACAGCAGCAGCAAAATTGTCGCCAGCGCGTTCACTTCCGGTGACACGCCAACTTTCACCATCGAATAAATTTTTAACGGCAAAATTTCGAAGCTCGGGCCGGTGACGAACGACGATACCACGACATCGTCCATCGACAGCGTAAAGCTCAGCAGCCAACCCGCTGCGACCGCCGGCAGCGCCAGCGGCAGCAGAATTTTGCGCAAAATGGTGACTTCGCTGGCACCAAGATCTTTGGCGGCTTCCAGCATGCGCACATCAAACCCTTTCAGGCGCGAATAGACGGTGATCACCACAAACGGCAGGCAGAAGGTGATATGCGAGAACAGCAGCGACCAGAAGCCCAGCGAAATGCCCAGCAGCATAAACAGCACCAGCAGCGAAATCGCCATCACGATATCCGGCGACATCATCACCACAAACAGCATGCCGCTGACGAACGGTTTACCACGGAAGCGATAGCGATAGAGCGCGACGGCGGTCAGCGAGCCGATAATCGTGGCGCAGCTGGCAGAGAGCACGCCCATCAGCAATGAATGTTGTGCCGCCTGAATCAGGCTGTCGTTATTCATCAGCAGGCGATACCACTGCGTGCTGAAGCCCTGCCAGTTAATGCCGAAACGCGAACGGTTGAAGGAGTTGACGATCAGAATGATGATCGGGATATAAAACCAGGCATAAATCACGGCCATGAAGCCGCCACGTAACCAGCGCGCCATCATTGCAGTTCCACCTTGCTGTTCAGCATACGCGCTGCGCGCCAGTAAGCCAGCAGCATCAGCCCCATCAGCAGCGTCATCACAATGCTGGTGGCAGCACCGAACGGCCAGTCACGGATATTCAGAAACTGGCTCTTAATCACGTTGCCAATTAACAGGTTTTTCGCGCCGCCCAGCAAATCCGCTACAAAGAACAAGCCCATCGCCGGGATAAACACCAGCAGGCAACCGGCGACAATGCCCGGCATGGTAAGTGGCAGAATGATGCGTAAAAAGGTTTTTACTTTGTTCGCGCCAAGATCGCGCGCCGCTTCGAGGCAGGATTTATCCAGCTTTTCCAGGCTGGAGTAGAGCGGCAGCACCATAAACGGCAGCAGAATGTAGATCAGCCCCAGAATCACCGCTTCCGAGGTGTACATGATGCGAAACGGTTTATCGATCACCCCAAGCCACAGCAAAAATTCATTCAGCCAGCCGCGCGTGCTGAGGAAGATTTTCAGACCGTAGATACGGATCAGCGAGTTGGTCCAGAACGGCACAATCAGCAGGAACAGCATCAGCGGACGCAGGCGCGCCGGCAGTTTCGTCAGACACCAGGCAAACGGATAACCGAGCAGCAGGCAGCACAGCGTGGCGATCAACGCCATATTCAGCGAGTGCAGCAGCACATCAGCGTAGAGCGGATCGAGCAGCCGCGTGTAGTTATTTAGGGTGAAGGCCATACTGACAAAATGCGCATCATCGCGCGTCAGGAAGCTGGTGGCGAAAATCATCAGGTTAGGCAGCAGCACAAACAGCGTGAGCCAGCTGACGATCAGGGCAACAATGACTTTCTGCAGGCGGTTACGCATCAACTTCATACGGCAACACCACCTCCCAGTTGGCGACCCAGCTGACGGCCATTTTCTGGTTCAGCGAGTGATCAAAATCGGGATCGTCTTCGTTAAAGAACTCGCTCACCGTCAGCAGCTTGCCGTTCTCCAGCTCAACAGTAGACTCCAGCGTCATGCCTTTATAGTTGCGCTCGCGCACGAAGCCGATCAGATTATCGCTGCGGCTGTCGTGGTCGATCTCTTCAACGCGCAAATCTTCCGGGCGCAGCAGCACGTGCAGTTTATCGCCGACGCTGACCGGGAAATCACATTGCAGCATGCATTCAAGGCCTTCCACACGCGCGCGGATTGTAGGCGCATGATCGCTGTTCAGCACCTCGGCATCGAACACGTTAATCTCGCCAATAAAGCGCGCCACAAACAGGTTGGCGGGCTCTTCGTAAATCTCGCGTGGCGTGCCGTCCTGTTCGATGCGGCCATCGCGCATTACCACGATACGATCGGACATGGTCAGCGCCTCTTCCTGATCGTGCGTCACAAACACAAAGGTGATGCCAAGCTTACGCTGTAGCGCTTTGAGCTCGTTTTGCATCTGGCGCCGCAGCTTGTAATCCAGCGCCGACAGCGACTCGTCCAGCAGCAGCACTTTCGGGCGATTGACCACCGCGCGCGCAATCGCCACGCGCTGCTGCTGACCGCCCGAAAGCTGATGCGGACGGCGATCGGCAAAACTCTCCAGCTGCACCATCGCCAGCGCATCGTTAACGCGCGTGGTGATCTCCGCCGCCGGGGTTTTCTGCATGCGCAGGCCAAAGGCGACGTTCTCAAACACCGACATGTGCGGGAACAGCGCGTAGCTCTGAAACACGGTGTTAATGTGGCGATGCTCGGCGGGCAGATCGGTGATGTCATTGTCATCAAGAATGATATGACCGCGATCGGCCGCTTCCAGCCCGGCAATCAGGCGTAAAATGGTGGTTTTTCCGCAGCCGGAAGGGCCAAGCAGCGTGATGAACTCGCCGTGACGGATGGTCAGGTCAAAGTCAGAGATGATGGTTTTGCCATCAAAAGCTTTACTGATGCCAGAAAGCGTAACCAGCGCAGGCGCGCGTGTTTGCGTCATTTTAGTCACTCAGTCTGATGGTGAATCAGGTTACAGCATAGCCGCTGGTGGCCGCTTGCTGTGATGAAGGGCGCGATGATACCGCAAAAATGTGTCAATGCCATGTTTTGCCACGGATTTACCTTGAAAACTCTGAAAAATGCCGGAGTATGCGTAACGGATAAGTCGGACAGGCGCGAGTGAGCGAATTTTCAACGCAAGTCACGTTGAGAGAGCTAACCTGAAGGATAATGATTTGACGCAACATGGTGCCATTTGGCCACCATGATAATGACGCAGGTTCTTTAGAGGGATGACAGATGGATCAATTACTTGAGCGTTTTCTCAGTTATGTTGCAGTAGAAACTCAGTCAAAACCTCAGGCACGACAAGTGCCAAGCAGCGAAGGGCAGTGGACGCTGGCGCGTCAATTACAGGAAGAACTTATCGCGCTGGGCTTTGTTGATGTCTCTCTGAGCGATCACTGCTGTGTGATGGGCACCTTACCGGCTAACGTTGATTGGGCCACGCCGGTAATCGGCTTTATTTCGCATATGGACACCTCGCCGGATTTTACCGCCAAAAACGTCAATCCGCAGATTATTGAAAACTATCGCGGTGGCGATATCGCGCTCGGTAACGGTGATGAAATTCTGTCACCGGTGATGTTCCCGGTACTGCATAAGCTGATCGGTCATACGCTGATCACCACCGATGGCAAAACGCTGCTCGGCGCGGATGATAAAGCCGGTATCGCCGAGATCATGACCGCGATGGCGCGTCTGGCAAAAGGGGATACGCCACACGGTGCGATTCGCGTGGCCTTTACACCCGATGAAGAGATTGGTCGCGGCGCGTCGCACTTCGACGTCGAAGGCTTTGCCGCCGATTGGGCGTATACCGTTGATGGCAGCGATCTCGGCGAGTTCGAGTTCGAGAACTTCAATGCCGCTACCGCGATGGTTAAAATCACCGGCAACAACGTGCATCCAGGCAGCGCTAAAAATGTGATGGTCAATGCGTTGGATCTGGCGATGCGCTTCCACGCGGAACTGCCAGCCAAAGAGAAGCCGCAGTATACCGACGGCTATGAAGGCTTCTTCCATCTGCACACCATCAAAGGCACGGTTGAGCACGCCGAGCTGATGTATTTGATCAGAGATTTTGATGCCGACAGCTATGAACAGCGTAAACAGCTGCTGGAAGAGATTGGTCAGCGCGTCAGCAAAGGGCTGCAAAGCGAATGTTCGGTGAAAGTGGAGATCAGCGACAGCTATCGCAACATGCGCGAGAAAGTCGAACCGCATCCGCACATTATTGAGTTGGCGCTGCAGGCGATGCGCGATTGCGGCATCGAACCGAACGTCAAACCGATTCGCGGCGGCACCGACGGCTCTGCGCTGTCGTGGAAAGGATTGCCATGCCCGAACCTGTTCACCGGCGGCTACAACTATCACGGCAAGCACGAGTTCGCCTCACTCAATGTGATGGCGCAGTCGGTGGATGTGATTGTGCGTTTGGCTGAGCTGGCGGGGCAGAAGAAGGGGTGATGGTGATTGCATAGTGCGGGTTGTCCCCCATCCCGGCCTTCCCCCATAAATGGGGGAAGGAGACGCTGCCACATGCAACTCCCTACTCACATATTGCAGCATCTTCCTCCCCCATTTATGGGGGAGGACCGAGGAGGGGGACAGCGAGCACTGTCCGAGGTTTAGAAACCCCGAGACAGATTGAAACTTACTCGCCGAAGAACCAATAACCGCTATTCACCAACGCCGCCAGCTGCGCCAGCAGTGAAGGGTCATCCAGCGCATCGCCGAAATCTTCCAGCGTCAGCACGTGATTGTGCGCCAATGCTGCCAGCACATGCGGATGGCTGCTGGTGATCGATTCACCGTTCACAAACACCACATCGCCAATGGTCAATACGCGCAGGCCGCCGAGCCGCGTCAGCGCATCGCCTTGCTGCAATGCATCGTAGATTTCGTCCGGTTGATACGGCGGCTCTGGCGGTGCGACGTCCAGCTCATGACGCGACTGAGAAATAAACTCGCCAAACCACTGATTAAACTGCTCCGGCTGGTTAATCACATCCATCATGACTTTGCGGATGCCTTCCAGTTCTGACGGCAGAATTTGCGATGGGCAATCGCGCGATGGCACATCGGGATCGCTGTAGCGGTAGCTGCCCAATTCGTTGGCCAGCATGTGATCGGCAAAACCGCTGATCAGCTCGCGACCGTTCGGTGCGCGGAAGCCGACCGAATAGTTGATGGCGTTTTCCAGCGAATAGCCTTCGTGCGGGAATCCTGGCGGAATATAGAGAATATCGCCGGGCTCCATCTCTTCATCGATGATGGCGTCGAAAGGCTCAACCTGCAGCAGGTCCGGATGCGGGCAGTGCTGTTTCAACGGCACTTTTTCACCCACGCGCCAGCGACGGCGGCCAGTGCCCTGAATGATAAACACATCGTACTGATCGAAATGCGGACCGACGCCGCCGCCCGGCACGGCAAACGAGATCATCAGGTCATCAACACGCCAGTCGGGCAGAAAACGGAACGGACGCATCAGTGCGGCAGAAGGTTCATGCCAATGGTTGACCGCCTGAACCAGCAGCGACCAGTTGCTCTCACCGAGATGATCGTAGCTTTCAAACGGGCCGTGGCTGACTTGCCATTTGCCCTCGTTATGGCTGACAAGGCGGCTATCCACCTCATTTTCCATCGCCAAACCGGCCAGCTCGTCAGGAGAAATAGGATCGACGAAGTTTTTAAATCCACGTTTAAGCACCACCGGGCGTTTCTGCCAGTAGCGTTGAATAAAGTCGGGCCAGTTGATATCGAGCTGATAGTCCATATGAGGAGTCCGTTTGCTGCAAAGAATGATGGCAAGTATAACAGCCCGCGTCCCTTTCTACTCGCGGTGATGCTCGACTTCCTGGCGCTGGAAAATCACTTCCATGCGCGCGCCGCCGAGCGGGCTGGTGGTGGCGATCACCTGGCCGGCGTACTGTTCGAGGATGTCGCGCACCACGGCTAAACCTAATCCCTGGCCGGGACGCAAGGTGTCGGCACGCTGACCGCGCACGAAGATCAGATCGCGTTTGCTTTCCGGAATGCCGGGGCCGTCATCATCAATAAACAGATGCAAGGTGTTGTCGGTTTGTCGTGCGGTGACTTCAATAAATTCGAGGCAATATTTGCAGGCGTTATCCAGCACGTTGCCAAGCACTTCCATAAAGTCATTCTTATCGCCGATAAAGGTCAGCTCCGGCGAGATATCCAACGTGATCGCCACGCCCTTGCGTTGATAGACTTTATTCAGTGCCGAGCACAGGCTATCGAGCAGCGCCGAAACCGAATGCAAATCGCGCTGCAGAGGATTGTGATCGGCCTGCATGCTGGCGCGATGCAGGTAATAACCAATCTGCTGCGAGATGCGGCTGATCTGCTCCAGCATCACCGGTTCGGCCTGTTCAATGGTTAACTCTTTACCATTGCGTAACGATCGCAGCGTACTTTGCAGCACTGCCAGCGGGGTTTTCAGGCTGTGGGTGACATCCGACAAGGTGGTGCGATAGCGCGTGTAGCGTTGACGTTCGTTGGTCAGCAGCAGGTTAAGATTGCGCACCAGACTGCGTAACTCTTGCGGCGGATTGTCATCAAGATTCTCGCGCTGACCGGTTTCCAGCTCGCGCACCTGCGAAGTGAGATCGCCAATCGGCCGCAAACTCCAGTGCGCCGCCAGCCACAGCAGCGGGATCACCAGCAGCAGATTGGCCGCCAGCACATAGCTAAACCACGACCACACCACATCGGAATGCTGCAACTCTTGCGGAATTGAGTCGACCACCACAATGGTCAGCGCCGGTAAGTTGGTGGTGGCATCGTAGCGATTGACCGCGACCGAGTGGGTGAAGGTGTCACTGCTGTCGCTATCCAGCGCGTGCAGCCGCTCTTTCGCCTGCGGGTTGTTGCCCATCGCCGCCATGCTGGTGCGGTTGCTGGTATCGATTTCGTAGAAATCGGGCTTGAGCAGCCATTCACGATGGATCTTTTTGCGGATTTCGGGCACATCGCGCTGTTGCCACAGCAGTTTGCCGCGTTCATCGTAGATAAAGACCAGCGTGGGGAAATTGAGCGTCATGCGCTCCGGCTGGCCGATGGTGAGCTGATTGTCGTGCCACTGCGCCAGCGTAAAGAACAGATTGCTCTCGCCGCGCATCACGCGATAGGTATTTTTATCGAAACTGACGACATAGCCAACCACCGCGACCATGCCGTAGGAGAGTGACAAAAACAACACGATCGCCGCGGTCGCCAGCAGAAAACGAGCGCGGAGAGAGAAGGGGCGTAAACGCCGGAACCACGTCATAAATCAGAGATCAAAGCGATAGCCCTGGCCGCGTACGGTGTTGATCACTTCGGTTGGATAGAGTGAGAGAATTTTTTTACGCAGACGGCCCATCAACACGTCGATGGTGTGACTTTCGCGCAGTTCGGCATCCGGATAGAGCTGCAGCATCAGCGAATCTTTGCTCACCACTTTACCCGCGTTGCGAATCAGGGTTTCGACGATGGTGTATTCGAAAGCGGTCAATTTTACCGGTTCATCTTGCACCGTCAGTTCGCGGCGAGAGAGATCGACCTGGAACGGCGGCATAGAGATAATTTGCGACGCGTGTCCGCTGTTGCGACGCATCAACGCCTGCAAGCGTGCAGCCACTTCTTCAATGTGGAACGGCTTGGTGACATAGTCGTCGGCACCCGCTTCCAGCGCTTCCACCTTGGCCTGCCAGCCTTCGCGCGCGGTTAAGACCAGAATAGGTTGACGTACCGCATCGGTGCGCCAGCGGCGAATCAGCGACATGCCATCTTCATCGGGCAAACCGAGATCGACCAGCGCGATGTCGGGGACATGTTCTTGCAGGAAATAATCCGCTTCTTTGGCATCTTCTGCGGCGTCGACCTGATGGCCCATTTCACGCAATTGCACGGCGAGGTGATGGCGTAGCAGCGCATTATCTTCCACAACCAGAACACGCATAGTATTTCCTTAGCTTCGAACGTAGTGATGATGAGGAGAGTATACGCAAAGCCAGCTAAACCAGAGAACAACCAGGCGCGCGAAACGCGCCTGGCCACCGCATTACTTCAAATCATCAACCATCTGAATCGCACGGCCGAGGTAGTTGGCTGGCGTCATCTGCTTCAGACGCACTTTTTCCTCTTCCGGCAGTTCGAGGCTATCGATAAAGGTTTGCATACCGGCAGCATCAACGCGTTTACCGCGCGTCAGCTCTTTCAGCTTCTCGTACGGTTTTTCGATACCGTAACGACGCATCACGGTTTGGATCGGCTCAGCCAGTACTTCCCAGTTGTGATCCAGCTCGTCCAGCAGACGATCGCGGTTCACTTCCAGTTTAGAGATGCCTTTCAGCGTGGCTTGATAAGCGATCAGCGCATAACCGATGCCCACGCCAAGGTTACGCAGCACGGTGGAGTCGGTCAGGTCGCGCTGCCAGCGTGACACCGGCAGTTTGCTGGCCAGATGCTGCATCATGGCGTTAGCCAGGCCGAGGTTGCCTTCGGAGTTTTCGAAGTCAATCGGGTTCACTTTGTGCGGCATGGTGGACGAACCGATTTCACCGGCGATGGTTTTCTGCTTGAAGTGATTGAGCGCCACGTAGCCCCAGATATCACGATCAAAGTCGATCAGAATGGTGTTGAAGCGCGCGATGCAATCAAACAGTTCTGCGATGTAATCGTGCGGCTCGATCTGCGTGGTGTACGGGTTCCAGGTGAGACCTAAGGAGGTAACAAACTGCTCGCTCAGCTGGTGCCAATCCACTTCCGGGTAGGCGGAGATGTGGGCGTTATAGTTACCGACCGCACCGTTGATTTTACCCAGCACGTCAATTTTGCTCAGCTGACGCAACTGGCGCTCGAGACGGTATGCCACGTTCGCCATCTCTTTACCCATGGTTGACGGCGTTGCCGGCTGGCCATGGGTGCGCGACAGCAGCGGAATGTCACGGTATTCGTGTGCCAGACCTTTAACAGCATCGATCAGTTGGTTCCAGAACGGCACGATCACATCACGACGAGCGGTTTCCAGCATCAGCGCATGCGACAGGTTGTTGATATCTTCGGAGGTACAGGCGAAGTGAATGAATTCAGACACCGCATGCAGCGCGGGTACATCGGCCACTTTCTCTTTCAGGAAATACTCCACGGCTTTGACGTCGTGGTTGGTGGTGCGCTCGATGGTTTTGATGCGTGCCGCGTCTTCTTCGCTGAAATTGGCGACAATGGCATCAAGGAAAGCGTTTGCGTCGGCATCAAATGCAGGAACTTCCTTGATCTCGACAGTCGTGGCCAATTTTTGTAACCAGCGAACCTCAACCTCAACGCGGAATTTCAGCAAACCGAACTCGCTGAAAATGGCGCGCAGTGGGCTGACTTTTTCGCCGTAACGACCATCGACAGGTGAAACGGCGGTCAGAGAGGATAATTCCATCAGTGCAACTCCTGAATCGTTTAACAATTATGCCGGGGCGGCGCTTAATACGCCGGGCCCAGGCGGGATAAAATGGTTTTAGCTTCGCTCAGCAAGCGCTGGCGCGAGAACATCAGCTGCAGACGGCCACCGCCAACCTGCTGCCATAACACCGCAGAGCGAATGCCGGCCAGCAGGGCGGCGCGCACTTTACTCTGCACTTGTGAATTCTGTAGCACCTGCGGTGAACCTGTCACCTGAATGCGCGGGCCCAGCGGGCTAATCACATCCACATAAATGCCGGCCATTGCGCTGATGATGGTGTCCGATTCCAGCTCGTAATGCGCCAGCTGGCGGTCAAGCTGGCCGATGCGTTGTGCCAGCGTGTTCATCGCGGTTTTGTTGCCATGCAGCTTACGCTCCAGCACCATCATGCTTAAGGTATAACGGGTCAGTTCAGCGCTGGCACCCTGACGATTGCTGCTGTTGAGCACCGCCATCAAGGTCTCTAATCCAACCTTTAAATTGGCTTCGTCGTTGCCAAACACTGCCAGCGTCGAACCGGGATTGAGATCGATCAGGCTGCGCAGCGACACATTCATTGCCGCGTTATTGCAATTTCCCTGCTGCGCGAGCTGTTGCACCACATGGGCGGCCTGGCATACGCCCGCCAGCGCCAGCGTAATCTCATAATAGTTCTTAGCCACGCTTAACTCCTGTCGTCGCGTCGGGCAGCGCCGACCTTAGGCTTCTGCCAGAGGCAGGCGTTGTTCGATAATGCCGCCGCCGAGGCACACTTCACCGAGATAGAACACGGCGGATTGGCCTGGCGTGACGGCCGCAACCGGCTCGTCAAAACGGACTTCAATACGGTCATCGCCGTGCGGAATAATTTCACACGGAATGTCGGTCTGGCGATAGCGGGTTTTCACCGTGCAGCGCAGCGGCGCGGTCATTGGCTGGCGATCAACCCAGTGCAGCTGTTGGGCAATCAACCCCACGGACATCAGGCGCGGATGCTCGCCGCCTTGCGCCACGATCAGGCGATTGCGCGCCACATCTTTGTCGACCACATACCAGGGATCGTCGTTGCTCTCTTTACGGCCGCCGATGCCCAGACCTTTACGCTGCCCGAGCGTGTGGTACATCAAGCCCTGATGTTCACCGACGATTTCGCCGTCAACGGTTTCGATTTCGCCCGGCTGCGCAGGCAGATAGCGACCAAGGAAGTCGCGGAACTTGCGCTCACCGATAAAGCAAATGCCGGTCGAATCTTTCTTCTTCGCGGTGATCAGATCCAGCTGCTCAGCGATGCGGCGCACTTCCGGCTTATCCAGTTCGCCAACCGGGAACAGGCTTTGCGCGATCTGCTGGTGGCTGAGCGTGTAGAGGAAATAGCTCTGATCTTTGTTGCCATCGAGGCCGCGCAGCAAGCGGCTTTGGCCATCCACATCCTGACGGCGCACGTAGTGGCCGGTGGCGATGAAGTCTGCGCCGAGATCGTCCGCCGCGAATTCGAGGAAGGCTTTGAACTTGATCTCTTTGTTGCACAGGATGTCAGGATTCGGCGTGCGGCCGGCTTTGTACTCTTCCAGGAAGTGCTCGAACACGTTATCCCAGTACTCAGCGGCGAAGTTGATTTTGTGCAGTTTGATGCCGAGTTTGTCACATACGGCTTGTGCGTCAGCCAGATCATCGGCGGCGGTGCAATACTCCTCGCCATCGTCTTCCTCCCAGTTCTTCATGAACAGGCCTTCAACCTGGTAGCCCTGCTGCTGCAGTAACCAGGCGGAAACGGAAGAATCGACGCCGCCGGACATTCCGACGATCACTTTTTTCTGGCTGTTGTCAGACATGACGCACTCTTAAATTACGATAAAAACAGGCGGCGCATTCTATCATGCAGAAGCGGGGCGCGCACCCTCATGAAACGGCCACTGGAACGGCGCGACCAGATGCAGCGGATAACGCTCGCCTTGTTGCCACAGTCGCACGCTCTCTGCCACTAACGGCGAACGCAGGCGATTGGCCGTCAGAATCTGCTCTGGCGGCAGCCACCAGCAGCAGTCGATGTCGCGATCGTGCGGCGAGGTATCGACTTTTTCGGCCAGATCGAGGCCAAACAGGAAACGCACAAAAGGTGTATCGTCCGGCGCAATCCACTGCTGCACGCCGAGGAAATATTCAGGTTTGGCTTCAATGCCGGTCTCTTCAAACAGTTCACGCTGGGCGGCTTCGAGAAGAGTTTCATTGGCCTCAAGATGCCCGGCGGGCTGGTTCCAGGTAATACGACCGTGCACGCGCTCTTCAACCACCAGCAAATGTCCCTGTGCCTGCACAATACAGGCGACCGTTACATGAGGTTTAAACATCCTTCCTCCGAAATTGTTAACTAAAAGTTATTAAATGGCTGCACTGATATCGCGCCATTCACCCGGGGGCAAATCGCCTAACTGATGTTCGCCCATCGCAAAGCGAATCAGGCGCAATGTCGGAAAGCCGATGTGTGCCGTCATGCGGCGCACCTGGCGATTTCGTCCCTCAAACAAGGTGATTTTCAGCCAGCTGGTGGGAATCGCTTTGCGTTCACGAATCGGCGGCTGGCGCGGCCATAGCCACTCTGGCTCGCCCACTAACTCAATCCCTGCCGGCAAAGTGGGGCCATCGTTCAGCGTCACGCCGCTGCGTAACAGGGATAAATCTGATTCCTGCGGCGCACCTTCCACCTGCACAAAATAGACCTTTCCGGTGCGCTTGCCGGGCTGCGTCAGCGCGGCCTGCAGCGCGCCATCGTTGGTCAAAATCATCAATCCTTCGCTGTCGCGATCGAGTCTGCCAGCGGCGTAGACGTCGCTCACCGGCACAAAATCCTTCAGCGTGCGGCGTCCGGCTTCGTCACTGAATTGCGGCAAAACATCGAATGGTTTGTTAAAGAGTATGACGCGTCTTGGGCCTTTCGGACGGGTATCGCGGCGCACGGGCTTACGTGCCGGGGCGCTTGCGCGCTTATCCTGGTGAATTCGTTGAGAAGTTTTTCGCATGGGCTTTGCAGTCGGAAACATTCGGCGCATTATAGCGCGAAACTACGGTGATTGGCGTAGCGGAAATAATCAAGTAGTATTGACCCGCATCTTACAAATCATTAACAAAAAATCGCTCGAAGGAGAGGTTGATGGAAAGCAAAGTAGTTGTTCCGGCGGAAGGTCAAAAAATCACCCTGGATCAGGGAAAACTGAATGTTCCGAATAACCCGATTATTCCTTACATTGAAGGTGACGGTATCGGCGTTGATGTTTCCCCGGTAATGTTGAAAGTGGTTGATGCCGCTGTGAAGAAAGCCTACAACGGCGAGCGAAAAATTTCCTGGATGGAAATTTATACCGGCGAAAAATCAGTAGAACTCTACGGCCAGGACGTCTGGCTGCCGCAGGAAACCCTCGATTTAATCAAAGAATATCGCGTTGCCATCAAAGGCCCGCTGACTACTCCAGTTGGTGGCGGTATTCGTTCTCTGAACGTTGCGCTGCGTCAGGAGCTGGATCTGTACGTTTGTCTGCGTCCGGTTCGCTACTACAAAGGCACGCCAAGCCCGGTTAAGCGTCCAGAAGAGACCGACATGGTGATCTTCCGTGAAAACTCAGAAGATATCTATGCCGGTATCGAGTGGAAAGCGGGCACGCCAGAAGCGGATAAAGTGATCAAGTTCCTGCGCGAAGAGATGGGCGTGAAGAAAATTCGCTTCCCTGAGCAGTGTGGTATCGGCGTTAAGCCATGCTCGGAAGAGGGCACTAAACGTCTGGTGCGCGCAGCAGTTGAATACACCATCACCAACGATCGTGATTCTCTGACCCTGGTTCACAAAGGCAACATCATGAAGTTCACCGAAGGTTCTTTCAAAGACTGGGGTTACCAGTTAGTGAAAGAAGAGTTCGGCGGCGAGCTGATCGATGGCGGCCCGTGGATGAAGTTCAAGAACCCGAACAGCGGTAAAGAGATCATCGTTAAAGACGTGATCGCCGATGCCTTCCTGCAGCAGATCCTGCTGCGTCCGGCGGAATACGACGTGATCGCCTGTATGAACCTGAACGGTGATTACATCTCTGATGCCCTGGCGGCACAGGTTGGCGGTATCGGTATCGCACCAGGCGCCAACATCGGTGACGAATGTGCCCTGTTCGAAGCGACGCACGGTACAGCACCGAAGTATGCAGGTCAGGATAAAGTGAACCCAGGTTCAGTGATCCTGTCAGCTGAAATGATGCTGCGTCATCTGGAGTGGTTCGAAGCGGCTGACTTAATCGTTAAAGGTGTTGAAGGCGCAATCGCTAACAAAACCGTGACCTACGATTTCGAACGTCTGATGGAAGGCGCTAAACTGCTGAAATGTTCAGAGTTTGGTGACGCGATCATCAGCAACATGTAATTTGCCACTCAGGCAGAAAGCATAACGGGAGCCAATGGCTCCCTTTTTTTGTCTAAAGTTCGCGGATAATCTCGGTTTATTGCCTTGACAGCACCGACTGAGCATCGATAATCATGCATTTTCCTGTGCAGCTCTCATTGCCGGTGATCACTGGCGATTTGGTTAGAGTGTAATTCATACCCGCTTCTTTTTTTACGGTGAATGCCATACCGGCAAACGTCCACGACATGCCTAAAGATAAAGAACCAAACTCATCATATTTCGATGATTTTGCAATTTTTGGCAAATTCTCACTATTTAAGCGGTAGTAAAGGGCGCCATCGAAATCTTTTGCGACCATTTTAGTTATTTCGGCTTTTAAAAGTGCATACTCTTTTTGCTGAGGTGAAGAAAAACCCTCTTTAATATTACTGGCTGCAAGCCATCCGG
This sequence comes from Pantoea sp. DY-17, assembly GCF_019795975.1. Taxonomy (NCBI): domain Bacteria; kingdom Pseudomonadati; phylum Pseudomonadota; class Gammaproteobacteria; order Enterobacterales; family Erwiniaceae; genus Pantoea; species Pantoea sp. DY-17. The sequence continues at coordinate 757,316 of NZ_JAIMIG010000001.1, forward strand.
CAGCGACAGGCAGCAATATATATATGAATCGTGAGTATTTTGTCTTATCGATAACCAAGAATAGCCCGATAAGGAAGCAAGAAGTGGTAATCAGCGAGAGCGCACTGATAGTACGGTAAGCCGCCCAACTCTCCGTCACCAGCAAGTTTGGTGTCACTGCTGCAACAGCGAACAGGAAAGATAAAAACACTTTCTCTTTGCCATTCTCATTAATGTTTTTCAATCCAATAAAGATGAATAACAGAGATATGATAACCGAGAGTGCTTTTCTGCCAGTGTCAAAGTTACAGATGGCATTTTTTAATGGCTCTACAAAGAACCATTTTATCTTTCCCATGAGATCGATGGTGATATTACTTCTTGAAAGTGTCTCGCCGAATAACAGGAGCGGGATGGCTTTGGCTAATATTAATGCCATCAACATGCCAAAGAAAATCATTAACAATGTACGAATGAGTTCCTTTTTATCGACTTTACGTGAAGTCAGGCAAGTGTCCATAAACGCAAAAAAAAGAAAACACATGGCCGTGGGCTGGTAAATAGCGAAAGAGAGCGTAATCAGCAAGGCTGACAAGATGACTCCCTTGATACCGCGCAATCGGGTTAACGCTGAGTAACTCCATCCTGCAAGCAGAATAGACGTCACAAAAGGAAAACATACTGACCAGGCGTTGAATACCTGAAAAGAGGGCAGTAAACAGATCACTAAAGAGAATATAACTCTCTGCAGTGGATTTTTAAGGATACCTCTCTCAGAGATAAATTTGTAAAAGTAAAAGCTTAGTAAAATAAGAGAGACAACGGATAGCACTCTTATCAGTATCAAAGAGTCCACGCTGGATATCAGGAAAGAGAAACCATAGCGCAAAGCGCCATAGGCCGGCCTTCCAGAAAGGACGTCCCACTTGAAAATGCTGGCAGGATCAGTTTGGGCGCTGAACAGATAGTACCAATCATCCGAAAAGGCATAGCTTGAAAGAAAGACAGGGCTATAGCAAACCAATAATGCCGCAGCTAAAAAAAGATAAACTTTAAAGTTATTACAAGCTATGTTTGTCATCTGCTTCCTTTTTAATATATCGAGGTCTATGCTTGGTTTCAATATATATCCTGCCAATATATTCACCTAGCACACCTATTCCAATTAATTGAATTCCACCCAAAAACAGTATTGATACCAGTAGTGATGGATAACCTGCTACCGGGTTACCCCATATTATTTTATCAATGATCATCCACGCGCCATAAACGAACGACAGGAATGCGACAAAAAAACCAATATAGGTCCACACTCTGAGCGGAAAGGTTGAGAAACTGGTCAGCCCTTCAAGCGCTAAATTCCAAAGTCGCCATCCGTTAAACTTTGCCTCTCCCGCAACGCGCGCTGAACGGCTATATTCCACGATGGCAGCATCACCCTCCACCCAACTCAGGATGCCTTTCATAAATAGATTGCGTTCCTGCAATTGCTTTATGTTTTCGACAGTCGCGCGCGAAAGTAAACGAAAGTCTCCAACATTTTCTTCAAGCTTTGGTGAGCTGATCTTATTATGCAGTTTATAAAACCATGCAGCAGTTTTACGCTTAAAATGACTATCGCTACTGCGGTCATTGCGTTTTGCCAGCACAATCGGCCATCCCTCTTGCCATTTGCTTATGAGCAAGGGAATCACTTCGATGGGATCCTGAAGATCAACGTCAACCGGAATGACTGCATCACCAGTAGCATGTTCAAGTCCGGCAAGCAGCGCGGTTTCTTTACCAAAGTTACGAATAAAGTTAATGACTAATACAGATTCATCATCATCCCGCAGCGACTTAATAATCTGCTCGGTTTTATCGGTACTGCCATCATTAATGAAGACAATTTCGAGAGGGTAAGAAGAGAGTTTTCTTTGACGGTACGGTAGAATATCGGTATTGCGTCTTCTTCATTGAAGACGGGAACGACCAGGGAAATTTTCACTTTTTCACCTTAAAAACAATAAAGTTTGAATAGATGAAGCCGAATACCAGGCTTATTATTGAGAATGAAATAAGCGTAATAATCGGATTAATATGCGTATGATCGGCGAAACTGCCAATGCCTGCGGCCATCATGCCCATAAAGGCCACGAAGATGACATAGCGAAAAGTTGTCGCTTCGGCTTTAAACGTCCAGCGTGCATTGGCAAAAAATGAAAAAGTTACCGCGACAATGAAAGCCAACAGATTAGCCAGCCATTGGCGGGTATTAAGAGCATACAGGGCTGCAAACACCATCCAATGAATCAGGGTGTTAATGATGCCAACTGATAAGAAACGTGAGAATAATTTCAACATAGTGAAATATTAGCCATGACGACATCATTATTTGCAAAATAGATGCGAATTTTACATGCAGGGGTACAATAAATAAAGTTGAAAAATCAGCGTCTTCACCGGTATGCCATAAGCGCAGGCTATTCACTCATCGTCAGAAAAAAACGGAAGTTAATCGCTTCCGTTTTTTTTATGCATTAATCGACTTGCTGCTCATTGGTTTTGGTGATTTGGGCACGCTCCTGCGACAGCCGCCAGAAATCGCTGCCGCCCGGTTGCTGATACATCCGCAGCGAGAAGTGACCGACAATTGCATAGATATACTCAAAAATGGCCGACTGAGAATCCTCGTAATCTACCCACAATACTGACGAGGTGAAGCAATAAACCTCCACCGGCAAGCCCTCGGGCGAAGGCTTCATGGCGCGTACCACGATATACATATCCTTTTTGATATCGTCGCGCTGCGACAGCCACGCCGTCAGGTATTTACGAAACACCGTCAGATTGGTAATGCCGTTTTCTGCAAACCAGCGTTCGCCCACCGCATTGCTATCGCGGCCATCCATCAGTGCTGAAAGTTGCTCACTGACGCCGCGGATTTGGCTCATCTGCTGCACCATCTCGTGATCGAGAAAGCGTATCGACATCTGATCAAGATGGAAACTGCGCATAATGCGGCGCGCGCCGGAGGAGAACATCGCCTGCCAGTTGGTGTAGGTTTCGGTGAGGAAGTTTTTGGTGGGGATACGCGACAGCGTATTGTCCCAGTTGCGAATGGTGATGGTATGCAGCGCGATATCGATCACTTCGCCGCTGATGCCGTTATCCGGCATCTCAATCCAGTCGCCGAGTTGCAGCACATCGTTCGATGACACCTGAATATTGGCCACCAGCGACATCAGCGTATGCTGGAACACCAACATCAATACCGCCGCTACGGCACCCAAACTGGAGATAATAATCACCGGCGATTTATTCGACATAATCGCCAGAATCATAATCGCCGAAATAATGTGCACCAGAATCTTGCCGACCTGGATATAACCCTTGATCGAGTGATTTTTGCGCTTGGCTTTTTTCGAATAGGAGTTATTAACGATCTCCAGCACTTCGGTAAAGAACAGCGATAAATAGACGAAGAACAGAATGCCGCAGATGGTCTTTATCGCGATCAACAGATGCTCGGGTAAATCTGGCATAAACTGCAGCAAATAATAGACCGTGATCACCGGGATAAAGTTAGAGAGCTTCTCCGACAGCCTGACGTCCTTATCCAGCGGCACCTGATTTTTATGCGTGCTGAAGAACACCTTTCTGACCACCTTAACAATAAAGAATTTACAGATCAGATGGGCGATCATGCCGGCAAACATCAATAACATCAGGCTGAAAGCGGCCGACAGCACCGTGTTACCCTCAATAAAACTTTGTATCTTGCTTAAATAATTCATTTCAACCACATGCCGGACAGTGTTGGCGGGAATTCAAACATAATCGCGTCAATGGCGATATGCGACGCGTGCGCATTAGTCTACACCATCGTGGGTTTACATTCCCTTTCGCAGAACTTTGAAACAGTTAACATTTACGTGCTGATGGCAGTGTGCATTAAAGACTAAACCGTTATCTTCAGCGCTTACGATTCAGGAGGTGGTATGCAAGGTGTAATCAAGTTCGTTAAAGGCTGGCTGCTGTTTTCGCTGTTGTGGGGCATCTTTATGTGGTTTGTTTCGTGGCAGGCGCAGGGCAAAGAGATCGGCATGGTGATCGTGATGAGCTTGTATGCGGGATTAATTTACCAGGCGCTGATGACCATGGTTGCGCGATACAAAGCACGGCGCGCGCAGGTGTAGTTGTACACAACTGACTACAGAGCTTTGCGGCACATTGACGCTCATTTTCATTTACTCGGGCAATCTGAGCCGACATATCTCAGCTTGCTGGAAAAAGAACGATGGTAAAGAAAGTTGTCGCTGCGTGGTTTTTTCTGCTGCTGTCTGTGGTCGCTTGCGCACAGCCTTCAAGCTTAATAACGTTAACCCTGCAGCACGATCGTCATTTGAAGATGGAAAACAGCACCGCAGATGTGGCTGAAACGCCGGATGAACACATCAAAGAAGGAATATATGAGGTGGGTCAGCACCATTAAAATCGGGGCCATGAGGCCCCGTTTTAACGGATTACTTACGTCCGAGCAGAAAACCGACAATCACACCAATGCTGGCTGCAACTGCCAGGCCGGTCGCGGGGTTATCGCGTACCGATTTCACCACACAATCCGCTGCATCCTGAACCGCATAGCTGGCCTGAGCCGGATAACGACGCGCCGCGCCTTTGGCTTCATGACGGCGTGAACCGGTGAATTGACCAAATTTTTCCTGGACGGCACCCGCCGCTTCATTCAATTTTGCTTCCGCTTTGTCGCTCATAATGACTCCCTGATCGTGGTGAATGTCCTGTAAAGCGTAGTCAGAGAAACTACAGGCAGCAAATGACGCAGCGGTAAAGGTTGTAACAGCAGTTTGCAGTACGCAAAAATTCTGCGCATGCCAGCGGAGTGGGAAAGCGAAAACCTGAAGTTAGCGCTGACCGCGATAAGCCGGATACCAGCTCACCAGAAAGTGACGCAGGTGGTCAAAACACCATTCGGCATCGTCGGCCTGCTGGCAGTAATAGCGTAAGGTCACTTTTTCGTAGCGCATGTGGCGCTGCTGCAGGGGAGACCAGCTCCAATCAAGCACCGCACGCGCGTAGTTGATTAGCGTGCCACTCTGCATGTTGTGCTGCTTCTCCTGACGGCTGAGGTAGATTTCAAACGCCTGATCGAGGCTTTGCGTCTCTTCCGTATTGAAGCCTGCCACCGTCGGACGAAATGCCACATCGATAAATCCGCACACGCCATCGTCACGTTGCTGCCAGTCGCAGGCCAGCGTCATAAATAAGCCATCCTGCAGATTCACTTCTTCCAGCAGGCGCCGCATATTTTCGGAGTGTTTACCGGCGGTGATCTCATCAATACGATCGGTTTCCAGCGTGAGGTCAAATCCACAGGGGTTCACCGAGCCATCCGCGTTGGTGCTGGCCGGAAAGGGGAAATCGATATAGCCGTTGTTATCCAGACTCTTTTCCATCATGCAGGTCCGCCGCGTGCGATGGGCAGACAATAAACCATCTCACGCTGCGACGCACGGCTTATGGGCACGTCCAGGTAATCATGGTGTTCTGATAAGGATTGATCAGGCGGAACTGTTTATCAGACAGGCGTTGCGCGTAAAAGCCCTCCGCGGTGATGGCCGATGGCACGTACTGAAAGCGATCGGTGGAGTGCAGCGTACCGCTTTGCACCTTCACGCCATCGCGCGATACGGCGAAGGCGCTCACCAAATCAAAGATCCGCGCCTGCGTGTTGCCCATCGATTGTCCATAAATCGTCGACACTTCGCCCGGACAGTCGACACCTTTCGGTGCGGAACTGCAGCCAGCTAACATTAAAAGGGTGAGTACAACCGTGATTCGCCACATGAGCACCTGCTTCATTCCCTGGTTTGCCATGGCACGCCTATGCGTACTGATAAGTGGATCATAGCAGGTCTGACGCTGCTTCCCATTTGTCATTTGTATAATCGTTAAGCGGAAGGAATGTAAAGGGGTGACTTTACTAGCAGAGAAACGGTATTCTTGCCAGCGTTGCGCACCAGGTAAGCAAAACAAGGGTAAATTAATGAAAGAAGAAGAAGCGAGTTTAATGATTCTTCAGCACGCGATCGACAAATTAGAAGCCGACAAAAAGAAGCAGGTAATGAACTGCGTAGCGGCCATTCAGGAAGTGATGCAGCGTTTTGAAGCCGAAGAAGCCGGACTGGCATTGATGTTGGTCGCGGCGCAAGTGGCCGCTGAATAGTGCCTGCTCCCGCAGAATCTCATTGCGCTTGATGTACCAGGCTTTGCTGTTGTTGGATGAAGTTTATGGAATGCAGCAGCAAGGCCAATCACGCCACGAAATCATCATTTAACCTCAGCGGAGAACCCAATGAAGGCACTAGTCATGGCCGTTGGCGTGCTGGCATGTCAGATAGCGCCCGCCTGGAGCGAAACCGAATACCAAATCACCTGTCCCGGCCGTCCGACTATGACGGTATCGCGTGCCGAGTATGGTTTGAGTACGTTAATGTGGCCAACGCGCCACTTCCAGATTGCTGCCGGGCAGCAGCGCACCAGCCTGAAAGGGGGTGACAAGGTTGCCATCACCCGTTTTCGTAATGGCGATCAGTTAATCGTGAACAAAAAGAACGATGAAACTTTCTTCGTCTACGCCAACAGCAACAAGTTGTTGCCCTGCAGCCGCACCGATAAGCGCGATGCGCAGATTCTATCGCTGGAACGCTACGACGACAGCGCGCGTCCAAACTCGTGAGTTAATAACCCGGTTTGATGAGTTGCCGCTGGCGCAAATCCAGCGGCGACTGTTCCGCCTCATCAATGGCTGCCAGCCAGCTCTGCAAATTCACCTTAGCCCACGAAAGATGTCCGCGCGTGGTGCTCATCAGCACGACATCCGGGCGTAACGAGCGATACAACTCCAGCGACTGCTGCAGTTCGGTGGGATTGCTTTCAGGCATCAGCACGCTGATCCAGCGGTTGTAATCGCGGGTCAGCGTATCGCCGACAAACAGATAAGTGTGGCCGAGCGGCGAGTGATAGAGATAGCTGCTGCTGCCGGGCGTGTGTCCGGGCGTCGGCAGCAGGTGAAAATCGCCGAAGTGCGTCTCTTGCTGTGTAAAGGTTTCGTCGGGCTCAATCACCAAACTGACCGGCCCGAGCGAACGACTGTGGCAATAGAGCGCGCTATTAAAGCGCTGCTGAATGGCGATCGCCCCCGGCGCGGCTTCGTGCCAGTGAGTCAAATAGTGGCGAATGACGCCGCCGGCATCGTTAAGGAACTCATGATCGAGCGGATGCTCCACGCGGCCAATCAATAAATTGCCGCGTGGGTGGCACAGCATAAAGCCATGCATCATTAAGTCACTCGCCGTCTCTTCGGCGGGGAATTCTGGCGTGGAGATCCACAAATCGTCGTACAGTGGCTTCATTGTCGGTCTCCTGCGGCAACACGTTAGCGCAATGTCGGGTGGCCGGTGAAGGCGAACTGTGCTTCTCCATTCTCAATCTGCAACGTGGCGCTAGCGCCCAGCGGCAGCGTCACGGTATCGGCATCGTGTCCAAAAGCCAGATCGCTAATCACGGGAATCTGAAACTCGTCACGAATGCGCTGCCACACGGTGGCAAAATCAAAACCGTTGTCATACGCCGACAGCGATGTGCTGGTAAAGCTGCCGGTAATAATCGCTTGCTGGCGCGACAAAATGCCACTCTGCTGCAGCTGAATCAGCATGCGCTCGATACGGAACGGATGTTCGTTCACATCTTCGATCACCAGAATGCCGCCTTCAATTTGCGGCATCCACGGCGTACTAATCAGCGAGCAAATCATCGCTAAATTGCCGCCCCATAAAGTGCCTTGCCAGCGGCCGTGATCCGGGCTGGTGCTGCGCCAGCTTAGATTGACTGTAGGTGATGTCAGCGTTTGCCAAAAGTGCGATTCGGTAAAATCAGATAATGCCTCGGCGCCGAAGTTACCGGCCAACATCGGCCCGCTAAAGGTGATCAGCCCGATTTGTGCCAGTAACGCCAGTTGTAGCGCGGTGAAATCGCTGTGGCCGCACAGCGCCACCGGTTGATTGAGCAATCGACGCTGCAGGCCAACGTAATCGATCTTATCCAGCAAACGTGAAGCGCCGTAGCCGCCACGCACCGCCAGCACGATATCGGGCAGCGCCTCTAGCGTGGCCAGCGCATTGATATCATTCAGCCGCTGCGCATCATCGCCGGCAAAGCGTTGAAAGCGGCGGGTGATCGCCGATAGATTGTCAAGATGATGGCCAGCAGCCTGTAAACGACTCACCGCGCGCTGGGCGGCGTCCTGATTGTGGCAATAACCGGAAGGGGCGATGAGACGTAGCGTGCGGGGAGTAACCATAACTTCCATCCTGCTGTAGAGTGGCCTGCTGATGATGACGAAATGCGTTATCGAAGTCACGGTAGCATAAGGTTTTTTACCGATTTAGGATAAACGGTAATTTTGCATCGCGCTGCGCCAGGTATGATAGCTTGCGCCAACCCTATTGCGGAACCAAAAATCAGTGAAAATTCGCCTACTTATGCTTTCTGCACTGCTGCTTGCTGGCTGTTCCAGCGAGCCGGAAAAACCGGCACTGCCCGAGAAGAATACGCCGTTAACTCAGGCACCGCCGTCGAAAGTAAATGATGCATGGTCAATGTTTACCGAAGATGCCGCCAGTCATTATGGCGTTGATGAGAAGTTAATCAGCGCCATTATTAGTGTCGAATCCGGAGGCAATCCCACCGTGGTGAGCCGTTCCAATGCGGTTGGTCTGATGCAAATTAAGGCCTCGACCGCGGGCCGCGAAGTCTATCGCACCCAGGGCCGTCATGGTCAGCCATCCTCGTCCGAGCTGCGCGATCCGGCGAAGAACATCGATATTGGCGCGGCCTACCTGAAAATTCTGCAGGATTCCGCCTTAGCCGGAATTCGCGATCCGCTGACCCTGCGTTACGCCACCATTGTCTCCTACGCCAACGGTGCCGGTGCCTTGCTGCGTACTTTCTCGCGTGACCGCGAGCGTGCTATTGCGATGATCAATTCCATGACGCCGGACGAGTTTTACCAGCACGTACAGAATAAGCATCCGGCGGCGCAGGCCCCGCGTTATTTATGGAAAGTCACCACCGCCTACCGTACCATCGGTTGATGCTGTACACCTATCTGTTGCGGCGCGATTTATGACGCAATGAATTGCGCCGCTACACCAACAATCGCGCCGTCGGATAATCCACAATCAACACCTGCACATAACCGCCGCGCAACGCCCCGCGAATCGCCTGCGCTTTCTCTTTGCCGCCCGCTAACGCCACCACCTGCGGACAGCGTTTTACCTGCGCCAACTCCATACCAATTACCGGATCTTCCTCTGCGCTCAGCACCGGTTGACCGTCGGCGTCGAAATAGTGCAGGCAGATATCGCCCACCGCGCCGCGTTCGGCCAGCGTTTGCAGCATCTCACCGTCGTAATAGTTGCCGGAATTACGCAGCAGGGCGGACGGCTCGAGATCGCCGATGCCGACAATCGCCAGGTCCACCTGATCAAACTTTTCCAGTACCACCGCGACATCGGGATTAACCGATAAACGCTGGCGATCCTTTACCGAGTGTTCGATTGATTGCGACGGCAGCAGCCACGCCGGACAACCCAGCAGCGCCGCGAGATTCTGCGTCAGAATCGTGGCCTGCACATTGCCGTTAGCGCCCACGCCGCCCAGCAGCTGAATGACGCCTTTGCACGGCGCGCTGAGCGGATGCAGCGCATCGACCATGGCGCGAATGGTGCCGCTCCAGGAGGAAATGCCAATCAGCTCATCGGCACGCACCCGCGTTTCCAGATAGTGCGCGGCGGCGGAACCGATCGCCTGTTTGATCTGCAATGCGGAAGCCTGATCCGGCACATCCACCACAATCACCTGCGGCAGTTGATACAGCTGCTCAATGGCTTTTTCCAGCTCAGGGAACACATTGGCCGGCGGCACCACGCTGATCTTCACCACACCTTCTTTCACGCTGCGATTAAGGATGCGCGACACAAAAGATTGCGACAGCTTCAACAGCTGCGCAATGTCGGACTGCTTCCTGCCTTCCACATAATAAAGCGTGGCGATTTTCACCATCAGCCGCTGTTCATCCTGTTTTGCCATGGTTTTTTCTCTCTCTTAACCTGCCTGGTATTGTTAATCAGCCTGTCATAAATAACAACGCAGAACATTTTGTGATCGTTTTCGCTTTTTGAGGATCGGGCAATGGACGTGCTCAGAAAGCCAGCGCATAGTCATTATGCATATAAAATCGCAATTGAATATATATTCAATCGGAGATAACAAATGAAAGCCTCTGTCCTCAAAGTCTCTCTACTTGCTTCAATCATGATGATCTCGGCGGCGTCGCTGGCGGCGGATAAGGGGTTGCTGGCTATTATTACGCCATCACATGACAACCCGTTCTTTAAGGCCGAAGCCGACGGCGCGCAGGAGAAAGCCAAAGCCCTCGGTTACACCACGCTGGTGGCCTCACACGATGATGACGTGAATAAACAAAATCAGCTGATTGAAACCGCCATCGCGCGCAAAGCCAAAGCCATCATCCTTGATAACGCCGGTGCGGATGCCACCGTTGGCCCGGTGCAAAAAGCCAAAGATGCCGGCATTCCTACCTTCCTGATTGACCGCGAAATCAATAAAACCGGCATCGCCGTGGCGCAAATCGTCTCCAACAACTATCAGGGCGCACAGCTCGGCGCCGAGAAGTTCGCCAAACTGCTGAACGGCAAAGGGGATTATGTCGAGCTGCTGGGCAAAGAGTCAGATACCAATGCGGGTGTACGTTCGCAGGGATATCACGATGTGCTGGATGATTATCCCGATCTGAAGATGGTGGCGCAGCAGAGTGCCAACTGGAGCCAGACTGAAGCCTTCAGCCGCATGGAAACCATCCTGCAGAAGAACCCGAATATCGTTGGCGTGATCTCCGGTAACGACACCATGGCGCTCGGTGCGGAAGCGGCGCTGAAAGCGGCGGGCAAAACCAATGTGATTGTGGTCGGCTTCGACGGCAGCGATTACACCCGCGACTCCATCCTCAATAAAGGCAACATCAAAGCGACGGTGCTGCAGCCGGGCTGGGATCAGGCGCAGATGGCCGTCGAGCAAGTGGATTACTACCTGAAGAATGGCAAAGCGCAGAAAGAGGAGAAGCAGCTGATGGATTGCGTGCTGATTGACGACAGCAACGCCGCGAAGCTGAAAACCTTTAAGCTGGCGCCATAACATGGAGGCCGGCATGAAGGGGAAAGCGCTAAGCGGCATGCTGGTGGCGCTGCTGACGCTGATGTTAGCCGCCTGCACCGTGGTGGATCTCGATGCCAACGGCAAACCCATCATGCCGAAAGATCCCAACGCCAAACCGGGCTACAGCGATCAAACGCCGCAGCAGATTGCGGAGTCAAGCTGGGCCAGCCGCGTGCAGCAGCCGGCTGAGAAGCAGGCGCTGAGCTGGGCGGATATGGAAACCAAAAGCCACACCGTCAAAGCGGGCGGCAGCGAAAGCGTGTTTGTGCGCGCTGCGGGCACGGTGACGGCGTTTGATAACAGCAACGAGCGGGAACGCAGCCTCACCATGACCATCAACGGCAAGCCGGTGAAAGTGTTGATTGGTCCGGTGCTGCGCGGCAACGCCATTCGCGATGCGGCCGGTTTCCGCTTCGAAGAGTTCACCAATCAGGTGCAGTACGCGCAGCTCACCAAAGCACTCAATCGCCACGCGGTGAAACAGCTGCCCGCGGTGGATGCCAGCTGGGTGGGCAAACCGGCGCAGGCGCTGCTGGCCGTCAGCATGGGCGCGGGCACAGTGGAAGATGTGGTGGCGGTGCGGCTGCAGCAGGGGAATCCATAATGAGCGACGAGATCATTCTGCAAGCCAATCAGATGTCGATGCTGTTTCCTGGCACCTTAGCGCTGGATCGCGTGGATTACCGCGTGTGGCGCGGCAAAGTCAACGTCATCATCGGCGAAAACGGCGCGGGAAAATCGACGCTGATGAAGATTCTCGCCGGCGTGCAGCAACCGACCAGCGGTGAGATGTTCCTGAACGATAACAAAGTGGCGTTTCACAGCACGCGAGACGCCGCGCGTCACGGCATCGGCATGGTGCATCAGGAACTCAATCTGTTTGAGAACCTCAGCGTAGCGGAGAACATTTTCCTTGGCCGGGAAATCCAAAGCGGCATTCGGCCCATCAATGAAGCCGAGCAGAAACGCCGCACCGCCGCGCTGATGCAGCGCCTCGATCAGCCAATTTCACCGGATGAGAAGGTCGGCAGCCTGAAGGTTGGCCAGCAGCAATTGGTGGAGATCGCCAAAGCGCTGGCGGAGGACGCTGACATTTTGATCCTCGACGAACCGACCTCGGCGCTGAGCAAAACTGAAGTGGAGATCCTGTTTCGGGTGATCCGCGAACTGACGCGTCAGGGCGTCTCAATCATCTATATCTCGCATCGGCTCGAGGAGCTGATGGCGATTGGTGATGTGATCACCATTCTTCGCGACGGGCGTTTTCAGGCCGAAGCGCAGGTCAGCGATATCGACGTGCCGTGGATCGTGCGCGAAATGCTGGGCAGTGAACCGGTCGGCACTTTCCTGCCGCCGGATCGCCAGTTCGGTGCGCCGGTGCTGGAAGCCGAACACATCACCTGCGTCAGCCCGAACGGCAACACGCTGGTGGATGATGTCAGTTTTCAGGTGCGTTCCGGAGAGATCGTCGGCATTTACGGGTTGATGGGCGCGGGGCGCACCGAACTGTTTGAGTGTTTGCTTGGCACGCAGCGTAACTATCTCGGCAAGCTGTGGCTCGACAGCAAACCGCTGCCGACGCGTCTGCCGACCGCTGAACGCATTCGTATGGGCATGAGTCTGGTGCCGGAGGATCGCAAACGCTCGGGCATTTTTCCCATCTCATCGGTGGCGAGTAATCTCACCATCGCCAGCCTGTGGCGGCGTCTGTCGCATCGCACCGTGATTTCAGAGCAGGCGGAACGCGAAGTGGTGACCAGCACCGTCGGCAATCTGGCAATCAAAATCTCCTCGCCGGATGTCGCCATTAGCGCACTGAGCGGCGGCAATCAGCAAAAGGTGGTGATTGGCCGATCGCTGCTGACCAATCCGCGCTTGCTGCTGCTGGATGAACCGAGTCGCGGCATCGACGTCGGTGCCAAAGGCGAAGTGTTCCGCATGATGGTGAAGCTGTCGGAGCAGGGCATTGCGGTGCTGTTCTCCACCTCTGATTTGAAAGAGATCATGGCCGTAGCCGATCGCATCATTGTGATGTCCGGCGGCAAATTGACTGCTGACCTGCCGCGCGCTGAAGCGGAAGAGGCGGCGCTGGTTAAAGCAAGCGCACAAGGGTTCTGATATGAAAAACAATGGCGCGCTCGCGCTCGCATCGCCTGTCAAAGCATTCAACTCACGCGAAAGCCTGATTTTGCTGCTGCTCAAACTGCGCACCTTTATTGCGCTGTTTCTCATTGTCGGCTTCTTCGCTATCACGGTGCCCGATTTCCTCGCGGTGGGCAGCATGGTGATCATGGTGAAACACATCGCCATTAACGCCTTTCTCGCGCTCGGCATCACGTTTGTCATTATCACGGCGGGCATCGATCTCTCTATCGGCGCTACGCTCGGCCTGTGCGGCATGATCGCCGGCTGGCTGATTACCAAAGGCATTGTGTTGCCGATGTTTGGCATCGCTATCTTCCCCAGCGTATGGCTAATCGTGCCGATTGTATTGCTGATTGGCGGGCTGATTGGCGCGGTCAATGGCTGGATCATTACCCGCTATAACGTGGCTCCGTTCATCTGCACGCTCGGCACCATGTACATCCTGCGCGGCACGGCGATGCTCACCTCGGGCGGCGAAACCTTCCCCGGTTTGCAGGGCAATGAAATGCTGGGGAATACCGGATTCGACAAGATTGGCGCTGGCTATTTCCTTGGTTTGCCGTGGGCCATCTGGATGATGGTGCTGCTGGCGCTGGTGATTGCCTACGTGGCGCGCCGCCTGCCGTTTGGCCGTCAGGTTTACGCGATTGGCGATAACGAACGCGCCGCTGAACTCTCGGGCGTGAAAGTGAAGTCGGTGAAAATCTGGGTCTATGCCATCTCCGGTTTCTGCGCGGCAATTGCTGGCATCGTGGTCTCGTCGCAGTTGGTGGCCAGCCATCCGGCGAACGGAACCTCCTTTGAAATGAACGCGATTGCCGCAGTGGTGCTGGGCGGTACCTCGCTGGCGGGTGGACGCGGCACCATTCTTGGCACGCTGATTGGTGCCTTTGTGATCGGCTTCCTCGCCGACGGTTTAATCATGATGGGTGTGAGCGAGTTCTGGCAAATGGTGATCAAAGGCATCGTGATTATCGTGGCGGTGATCATCGACCAAATGCAGAGCCGCATGCAGCAGAAAGCGGCGGTGGTGGCGCAGAAAGCGCTGATTGAGGAGGGCGGTAGCCCGGCAAAAAGTTAATCGGTTGGGTGCAGGCGCTGATTGTCTGCACCTTTTTTTCTTCATCACGAATAAATATTCATCCATGCTTTAAAATTCAGAGGTGTCTATGAATCCTTTCAAATACTCGGTAGCGGATCTGGCAGCGAAAGCGCGCGCTGTGCGCCGCCGCATCATCCAGCTTAATGCGGGCAGCCCGGCGGGCGGTCACACCGGTGCCGATCTCTCACAGGTTGAGATCCTTACCGCGCTCTATTTACGCATCCTGAACTGCGCGCCAGATCGCACCAACGATCCGCAGCGCGACATCTATATTCAGTCAAAAGGCCATGCGGTGGGCGGTTATTACTGCGTGCTGGCAGAAGCCGGTTATTTCCCCACCGAATGGCTGCCGACTTATCAGCATTCCGATTCGCATCTGCCGGGCCATCCGGTGCGTCAAAAAACGCCGGGCGTTGAGCTGAACACCGGCGCGCTGGGTCACGGTTTACCGGTGGCGGTCGGCATTGCGCTGGCGGCGAAGAAAGATAACAGTGACCGACGCATTTTTGTCGTCACCGGGGACGGTGAGCTGGCGGAAGGCAGCAACTGGGAAGCGGCGCTGGTGGCGGCGCATTACGGCCTCGATAACCTGGTGATAATCAATGACAAGAACAAGCTGCAGCTGGCGGGGCATACGCGCGACATCATGAATACCGATCCGCTGCCGGAAAAATGGCGCGCCTTTGGTCTGGATGTGAGCGAGTGCAACGGCAATGACATGGCGGCGGTAGTGGACGCCATCGAAAACCTGCCACGCAACAGCGGCAAGCCGCAGGTGATTGTGGCGCATACCGAAAAAGGCTTCGGCATCTCCTTTATTCAGGGCAAACCGGAGTGGCATCACCGTGTGCCGAAAGGGGAAGAGATTGCGTTGGCACTGGAGGAATTAAAAGATGAGTAATGCAAAACACCTGGCGACGGTAATGGTTGAGGCATTTATTGATGCGGTTAATCGCGGTGTCGATTTAGTGCCGGTGGTGGCCGATTCCACCTCAACCGCCAAAATTGCGCCCTTTATCAAAGCATTTCCCGATCGCCTGATCAACGTGGGTATCGCGGAGCAAACGCTGGTGGGCACCGCCGCCGGTCTGGCGATTGGCGGCAAAGTGGCCGTAACCTGCAACGCCGCGCCGTTCCTGGTTTCCCGCGCCAATGAGCAGGTTAAAGTCGACGTCTGCTACAACAACACCAACGTTAAACTGTTTGGCCTGAATGCCGGTGCCAGCTACGGCCCGCTGGCCAGCACCCATCACAGCATCGACGACATTGCAGTGATGCGCGGCTTCGGCAACATCGAAATTTATGCGCCATCCTGCCCGCTGGAGTGCCGCCAGATTATTGAGTATGCGCTGGCGCATGTCGGGCCGGTGTACATCCGTCTGGACGGTAAAGATCTGCCGCAGTTGCACGATGAAAATTACCAATTCCGGCCTGGCCAAATCGACGTGTTACGTGAAGGTCATGACATTGTGCTGGTGGCGATGGGCTCGACGGTTCACGAGGTGGTTCACGCCGCCGAGCAACTGCATGAGCAAGGCATTACAGCAGGTGTGATCAGCATTCCATCGATTCGACCTTGTGATACCCAACAGCTGCGCGAGCTGTTAAATCACTATCCAGCGGTCATTACCGTGGAAGAACACAACGTCAACGGCGGCGTCGGCAGCCTGGTGGCGGAAGTGCTGGCGGAAGGCGGCTGTGGCATCCCGCTGCTGCGTTTGGGCATCCCCGACGGCGAATACGCGATTGCCGGCGATCGCGCCTCAACCCGTGCCCGACATGGCATTGATGCCGCCAGCGTAGTGAAGAGTGCAGCGCGCATCTGTGCAGGAGCGTAAAGATGGCAGGTTCGTTGATACTGGCAATTGATGAAGGCACCACCAACGCGAAAGCGATTGCGGTCGATCGTGCCGGCAATGTGGTGGCGCGCGGCAGTCAGCCGCTGACGCTGGAACATCCGCAGCCGGGTCTGGCGGAGCAGGATCCGCTGGCGATATGGCAGGCGGTGAAACAGGCGGTGAGCGCTTGTCTGGCGCAGTGTGCGGGGGCGCAGGTTGCGGCGGTGGCGATCAGTAACCAGCGCGAATCGGTGCTGATCTGGCAGCGACATAACGGTCAGCCGCTGACGCCGCTCGTCAGCTGGCAGGATCGCCGCTCGGAGGCGTTTTGCCGCGATCTGCGCGTGGCGGGTAAAGCCCCGCGCATCACCGGACTCACCGGGTTGGCGGTCGATCCGATGTTCCCGGCCGGTAAACTTACCGGCATGCTTGCTGCGTTGCCGAATGGATTCGCGCGCGCGCAGGCCGGTGAACTCTGTATCGGCACCGTGGATAGCTGGCTGAGCTGGCAGCTGAGCGGCGGCGAAAGCTTCGTCACCGATCATGCCAATGCGGCACGCACCCAACTCTACAACCTGCACAGCGGCGACTGGGATGATGAATTGCTGGCGCTGTTCCATAGTCCCCGCGCGGCGCTGCCGCAGATTGTGCCCTCGGCCAGCGCGCAAGGCGTGGTGACACGCAACGATATTCCCGGTTTAGCGCCCGGCACGCCGATTTTGTCACGCATCGGCGATTCGCACGCTGCGCTGCAAGCGCAGCGCAACGGCAGCGAAGAGGTGGTGAAAGCCACTTACGGCACCGGTTCATCACTGATGATGTCGATGGCGACGCCGTTGCTGACGGAAAATGGCCTCAGCACCACGGTGGCGTGGCACGACGGCACGCTGCGCTATGCCTTTGAAGGCAACATTACCCACACCGGTTCCGGCGCGGCGTGGCTGGGCCGCATGCTTGGCATTCATGATCCGCGAGAACTCACTGCGCTGGCGCAGCGCAGCGAACACAATCAGGGCATCTATTTTGTGCCGGCGCTTTCCGGTCTTGGCGCGCCCTGGTGGGATTTGAAAGCGCGCGGCATGGTATGTGGCTTGACCGATGCGGCTACGCCGGAGGTGCTGGCGCGCGTGGCGCTGGAGTCGATCACCTTCCAGATCGCCGATGTGTTTTTTGCCATGGAGCAGGCCAGTGGCGTGCAACTTCCTGCGCTGTGCGTGGATGGCAGCGCCACGGAAAATAGCTGGTTGATGCAGATGCAGGCCGATGTATTGCAGCGGCCACTGAAACGCGTGCCGACGGCAGAAGTTTCTGCGCTGGGCGCCGCGCTATTAGCGGGTCGCACCTTAGGCTGGTGGCAGCAGGGCAGTGAGATGCAGGCGTTACAGGGCGGTAGCGTGATTACGCCGCGTGAGGATCAGGCGAAAAGCATGCAGGAGAATTATCACGGCTGGCTGGATGCGGTGGCGCGTTGCCGTTATCAGCCGCATTGATTATCGTTATATAAATCGCGCACGCTTCGTAGCGGCGCGATTTATCGCGCTTTTTAGACGTGTATCTCATGCCAAATAGCGCAATAAATTGTGCCGCTACGATGTTGTACGGTGATAAACGTCCAGCGCTACTGGAAACGGTTGGCTTTATCACGCGCCAGACGTTCCAGCGCAAAAATCACCTGCTGTAGCTGGCGTTCCTGAATCGGTTCGATGGCGGTAAAGCGGAAGCTGAGGCGCGGTGTGGCGCGGGTTTCATTCTTGCTGGTCACTACGGTGCGTTCACCAACGTGCAGCAGCTGTGCTGTCACCTCAAAGTGACCATACTCAGCTAAATCCACGCGCAGATTTTTAAAGGTATCGCCGCGATTGAGGCCTTCCGGTAACGCTTCGTCCAGCAGCACGCCGACGCCGCCCAGTGACAGATCCTGCAGGCGGAAACGCGCGGTACGCCCATCAGGCCACTGGCTGTGGCAATAAAAAACCGGTTCCAGCGGCGCATTGACGCGAAAGAATTCACGACGTTGAATCTGCCACACCAGTTCCGGCAGCGACGCAGCAAAAGCGGGTAAGCCTTCGAATTCAACCCGCTGTAAACCGGTTAAGCCAAATTCGACTTTGGCACCGTGCGTTTCGGCGGCAATATTCACTTCGCCACCTTGCAGCGCTAAATCGTTATCCAGCGCGTTGCTGCCGAGGTCAAAGATCACCTGATCTTCATCGGCTGACAGCAAGCGACTGATAAACTGACCGCGCGAAAAATTCACCATCAACAGGGTTTGAAAACGCAACAGGTCCTTCATCACGCCCAAAACCGCTAACGTGCCTCGCTTGAGGTATTGTTCTTTATCGGCTTCTCCCACGTCCTGCTCCACTTATCCGATTGTTATTTTCACGACTGACAATGCTGTTCGTCAGTTATCGGCGTCGCTGCGCTAACCTTTAGTCAGCTAACGGCTATTTACTGCGGCAAGTTGGGATGCAGATCATAAAATCCCGTCTATACTAGAGGCGGTGAACACATTGATTAATAACGTAAGGAGCAGTACATGGGTATTCTTTCATGGATTATTTTTGGTCTGATTGCCGGGATTATCGCTAAGTGGATTATGCCGGGTAAAGATGGCGGCGGCTTTATCATCACCGTGGTTCTGGGTGTGGTGGGTGCGGTTGTCGGTGGCTGGATCAGTACCCTGTTTGGTTTCGGTAAAGTTGACGGTTTCAACTTTGGCAGCTTCGTGGTGGCAGTGATTGGTGCCATTGTGGTGCTGTGGATCTACCGTAAAGTGCGAAGTTAATCGCGCGAGGATTTGATGAAATCCGCCATCCCGCAAAGGGTGGCGGATTTTTTTTATGCCTGATTAAAAGTCGTAGCCCACCGTGGCCATGACCGTGCGCTCGGCACCGCGATAGCAATAACCGGTGCCGTAACAGGCGGCCAGATACGTCTTATCGGTCAGGTTGTTGGCATTCACCTGCAGCCAGGCGCCTTTCAGCTGTGAGTTCCATGCGCCAAGATCGGCGCGAACCGACGCATCAAACAGCGTTACCGATGGCAGACGCGTGGTGTTCTCGTTATCCGCCCACTGTTTACCGATATAGCGTACACCCGCACCGGCGCTCAAGCCGTAGTCAAACTGATAATGTCCCCACAACGATGCCATGCTGTTCGGCGTGACATACGGCGTATGGCCATCGTTACCGTCCACCGAATCTTTAAAGCGCAGATGATTTAGCGTGTAGCCGGCGATGGTGCTAAAACGCGACGTCAGCTGATTACGCGCCTCAAGTTCAATGCCCTGCGAATGCACTTTGCCCGACGGCGTGTAAGTTCCGTCCAGCACGTTACGGTTGGCGACATCGTCCTGGGTCAAATCGTACACCGCGATTGAGTACATATCGCGCGTGCCCAGCCGCTGATATTTCACGCCCGCTTCATACTGCTCTGACGTAGTCGGTTTTAGCTGATTGCCGAAAGGATCGGTTAACGAAGCCGGCGTTATTGCCTGGCTCCAGCTGACATAAGGCGAGATGCCGTTCTCGAAGGCATATAGCAGCGCAGCGCGGCCGCTGATGTGATCGTCCTGACGACGGCTGGTGCCGTTTTCCGACACGATGCGATCGTAGCGTCCCGACAAATCCAGATGCCAGCGATCGAGCTGCAACTCATCCTGCAGATACAAACCGGTTTGATAGTAGCGGCGTGTCTGCGATGTCCAGTCGAAGTCCGGCATGATGCCCACTTCTTCGCCGTTCCACGCATTCAGCGCGCTGGCGGCACCGCTGGCTTCGGTGATGTCGTTTTTATAGCGATGGTATTCCGCGCCCAGCGTCACGCGATGCTGAACCGCGCCGGTAGCGAAATCAGCCTGCAAGCGGTTGTCGTTGGCCCACGCGCTCAGCGATGAACGCTCACCGGAGTAGTAGCGGTTCAGCAGGTCTGGATTCGTTGCGTTCCAGCCAATCTGATAAACCTGATCGAGCTCGGTATTGGAGTGGCTGTAGCTGCCGGTGGAGTACACCGACCACACATCGTTGAAGCGATGCGAGAAGTCATAGCTGTAAATCTGTTCGCGACGTTTGAACTGATCGAGCGCAGTGTCACCTTCATAGAAACTGTCACTCAATTTGCGGCCATTATGGCTGTAGAGCGTGCCTTCCGCCGGTACCGAGCCGTGATAGCCGCCGGACGGATCTTTCTGCAGGTAGGCGCGCAGCACTAAGTTGGTATCTTCACTTGGCTGCCACATCAGCTGTGGCGAAATCGCATATTTCTCTTCGCGGGTGTGATCGTATTGGGTATCGCTGTTGCGCGTAATGCCGGTTACGCGAAATGCCCACTGATCGTTGATGGCGTTGGTGTAATCAAAGGCGGCGTTATTGGTGGCGTTGGTGCCGGTCGCCAGGCGGAAGTGGCCCTCTTCAGCAAACTGCGGGCGCTTGCTCACCATATTCACCAATCCGCCCGGCACCGTTTGGCCGTAGAGCGCCGAGGAGGGACCTTTAATCACATCGATGCGGTCGAGGAACCAGTTATCCACCTGCAGGATGTTGAAGCTGCCGCCGTCACTCATCACGCGCAGGCCATCGAGGAAGGTGTTATCGACATCGCCGCCGTGGAAACCACGCAGCGCGATGGTGTCATAACGCGTGGCCGCGCCGCCAAAGTTGGTGAAGACGCCCGGCGTGTAACCCAGCGCCTGATTGAGATCCTGCGCGCCCTGATCTTCCATCTGCTGACGCGTGACTACCGAGATCGACTGCGGGGTAGTAATCAGCGGCTGATCGCTTTTGCTGGCACCGCTGCTGCGCGTGGCGAGATAGCCCTGCGTCGGCGAGGTGGCGCTCTCTTGCGGTTGCGCTGTCACGACAATCGACTCTTCAGCGAAGCTTGCCGCGGGTAAAGCCAGCGCAAGCGCGCACAGTACGCAGCCACGTTTAAGGGTAAACAACGAGGTCATGAGAGGTTCCTGTTATTTTAATGGGAATAGCTATCGATATCAGATTGAGAATTATTATCTTTTGTCGCGGATGTTTCAAGATGTGAGTTTGTTGCTAGAGGAATGTGAGGAAAATGCACAGATGACAGGCACGAGCCGTAGCGGCGCGATTTATCGCGCATTGCACTGGCGAAACCATACTCAGGTTCGGGTCGCGCAATAAATTGCGCCGCTACAGTAATGTGCGGTTGCCGGGCTACTTCGCCCGGCAGAATAGAGGTAATTACTTCGCGCTACTTAAAACCGGCATATTCGGGATATCGCCAGCGTTATTACAGGTTTTGTCTTTCGGGCAGTACTTATCCAGCAGCTTCAGCGTCACGCCATTGGTCCAGCCGAAGCCGTCCTGCAGCGGATATTCACCGCCGCCACCGCCGCCCAGCTGCGCGCCTTCAACCACGTATTTCTCGACCAGCTTATGTTCCTTGTCGTAGGTCGCCTGCACGTTCTGCAGGAAGCGCTGACCAATTTGCTGCGCCAACTTCGGCTGCTTGTAGTGCTCCAGACCTTCTACCGCCACCCATTGCAGCGGCGCCCAGCCGTTTGGCGCATCCCATTGCTGGCCGTTATTCACCGTGGTGGTCACCAGTCCGCCGGGTTTCAGCAGCTGTTTTTCAACTGCGGAAGCGGTGCGTTCAGCTTGCTTATCGCTCGCGAGCTGCATATAGAGCGGGAATAGCGTCGCAGCGGTCAGCTGTGAATGCACCTGCTTCTTCTGGAAATCGTAATCGGCGTACCAGCCTTTTTTGTCATCCCAAAGGTAGCGATTGATCGCCGCCTGACGTTTCTCAGCATCCGCCGCGAACTGTTTGGCTTTGTCATCCTGCTTATCCAGTTTGGCGGCTTTAGACAATGTCTGTTCGAGGTGGAAAATCAGGCTGTTAAGATCAACCGGTGCCAGCTGCGTGGTACGGATGGACGCCAGATTGTGCGCATCGGTGAACCAGCGCGAACTGAAATCCCAGCCCGAAGCCGCGCCCGCACGCAGATCGCGATAGACCTGCTGCTTATTGCGCTCCGGCGCTTTATTCGCGGTGTTGACGTCATCCAGCCAGGATTCGGTACGCGGCGCATCGCGATCGTCCCAGTAACGGTTAAGCAGCGTGCCGTCGCTGAGTTTGATCACACGTTTGCTGGCCTGGCCAGCCGCCACTTTGTCGCTGTCCGCCATCCAGTAATCGTACTCTTTCTGCAGCTGCGGCAGGTATTGGCGATAGACGTCGTCGCCTTTGTGCGTTGCCAGCAGGTCAACCATCAAGCTGAAGAACGGCGGCTGCGAGCGGCTGAGATAGTAGCTGCGGTTGCCGTTGGGAATATGGCCATATTTGTCCAGCTCGGTGGCGAAGTTATCCACCATATCCTGCACGCGATCCCAGTGCCCGCTCTCCGCCAGGCCAAGCATGGTGAAGTAGCTGTCCCAGTAATACACTTCGCGGAAGCGTCCGCCAGGCACCACGTAAGGTTTGGGCAGCGGCAGCAGCGAATCGTACTGACTGGCACTTTGCGCGGTACGCGTCAGCACCGGCCATAAACCGTTGATGTGCTCACGCAGGCTTTGCCCGGCGGGCGGCACATATTTGTCACCCTCTTTAGGCAGCGTGAAGTTGCTGTCGACAAAATGCTTGAGATCGAAGTTGCGCTGGTTTTTTTGCATCTGCCAGTCGGCCAGAATCGACGAGGGATTGGATTTCGGCACCGCATCGGCGAAGGTTTTCTGATCCGGATAAAATTTAGCCTGCTGTACCGCATTGAACAACGGTCCCAGGCGCACATCCGGTGGCTGCGGTTGGTTGCTGAGCATGCGGCTTTGATCGTCGGCGTGTGCGGCGCTGGCACCGGCCAGCAACGCGGCGCTAAGTAAAAAGGTCAGACGCGCGGGCGTGAATACGGCATTTTTTATCATCGGTTTTTCTCCTTGTCCGAAAAGGTGGTGTGCTAACGCATTGACCACCCGAACAACTTTAGTCGTAATCGCGCCGCTTAGCCTCGCACAGCGGTGGAAATGTGAAGCGCCCGGAATTAATCACGTGAGAAATTGCCTCAAGGCTAAGGTTTTTGCTTGCCCTGTACGGCTATTTGCCTGAGGCTGAAGCAAAAAAAGGAGAGTCGTATGGAGATAATCTGGTATCACCCGTCGCTGGCGCCGCAAGGCTGGCTGGAAGGTTTGCGTCAGCGTTTACCGGAGGCGCCCGTGCGTGACTGGCAGCCGGGCGACAACGCGCCGGCCGATTATGCGGTGGTGCGTTCTCCGCCGGTCGAGATGCTGGCGGGGCGTCAGCTGAAAGGCGTATTTGCCATGGGCGCGGGCGTCGACGAAATCCTCAAACAGCTGCGTGACAATCCACAGATGCTGGCCGACACCGTGCCGTTATTCCGCCTGGAAGATACCGGCATGGCGCGCCAGATGCAGGAGTACGCCAACTGGTGTGTGCTGGGCTGGTTCCGCCGTTTTGCCGACTATCGTCAACTGCAGCAGCAGGCTTGCTGGCAGGAGCTGGACGGTTTCGATCGCGAAAACTTCACCATTGGCGTGCTCGGCGCGGGCGTATTAGGCCGTAGCGTGCTGGAGAGTTTGCGTCAGTGGGGCTTTCCGTTACGCAGCTGGAGCCGTTCGCCGAAGCAGATCGACGGTGTGCAAAGCTTCCATGGCCGCGAACAGCTCAATGCTTTCCTGGCGGGCACGCAGGTGCTGATCGATCTGCTGCCGACCACGCCGGAAACCACCAACCTGATTGATAGCCAACTGCTTAACGCATTGCCGCACGGCGCCTGCTTCCTCAACCTGGCGCGCGGTGCGCATGTGGTAGAAGCCGATCTGCTGGCGGCGCTCAACAGCGGTCAGCTGGCCGCCGCCGCGCTGGATGTGTTCCAGCGCGAGCCGCTGCCGCAGGATCATCCGTTGTGGTCTCATCCGCATGTCACAATCACGCCACATACTGCGGCGATTACCTTGCCAGGAGAGGCGATGGATTACATTGCGGATGCCATACTTGCTCTGGAGCAAGGTCAACAGCCGGGTGGTTTGGTCGATCGCCAGCGCGGTTATTAATTCCCATTGGGTCAGGAGATGAAGATGTATCCCGTTGATTTACATATGCACACCGTTGCCAGCACGCACGCTTACAGCACGCTGCATGATTATGTGGCGCAGGCGAAACAGAACGGCCTGAAGCTGTTCGCGATTACCGATCACGGCCCGGATATGGCCGATGCGCCGCACTATTGGCATTTCGTCAACATGCGCATTTGGCCGCGCGTGATTGATGGCGTTGGCGTGCTGCGCGGTATCGAAGCCAACATCAAAAATCAGCAGGGCGAGATCGATTGCAGCGGCCCGATGCTGGATGCGCTGGACCTGATCGTCGCGGGCTTCCACGAACCGGTTTATGCGCCGCGTGATAAAGCACATCACACTGAAGCGATGATTGCGGCGATGGCGGGCGGTTTGGTGCATATCATTTCGCATCCGGGCAACCCGAAGTTCCCGGTGGATATTCGCGCAATTGCCGAAGCCGCCGCGCATTACGATGTGGCGCTGGAGATCAACAACTCCTCCTTTACCCATTCGCGTCCGGGTAGCGAACCGAACTGTCGCGCCATTGCCGAAGCGGTGCGCGATGCCGGTGGACGTCTGGCGTTTGGCTCCGATTCGCATACCGCGTTTACGCTGGGCAATTTCGAACACTGCCTGCGCATCACCAGCGAAGTGGATTTTCCCGAAGATCGCGTGTTAAATGTCACGCCGCGTCGCCTGCTCGACTTTCTCGCGTTGCGAACCGGCAAAACGATTCCCGAATTTGCTGATTTTTAACTTTTTTACCTCAAGGAATTCTGTTGCATGAATGAGTTTTCCATACTCTGCCGCGTCATCGGCTCGCTGTTTAATCGCCAGCCGCAGGATCCGCTGCTGGTGCCGCTGTTCACTCTGCTGCGTGAAGGTAAACTGCAACAGCAGTGGCCGCTGGAGCAGGACGAACTGTTGACGCGCCTGCAGCAGAATAGCGATCCGCAGGCGCTGGCCGCTGACTACAATGCGCTGTTTGTCGGCAGCGAGTGCAGCGTGCCGCCGTACGCATCACAGTGGCCAAACGGTGTTGCTGAAGCAGACGTGCGTGCGTTTCTCAGCGCGCGCGGCATGCCGCTGAGCGAAGCGCCTGCCGATCACTTTGGCGTGCTGCTGCTGGCGGCATCCTGGCTGGAAGATCAGTCGGCAGAGGATGAATCTGCCGCGCAGCTGGCGCTGTTTGATGAGTATCTGCTGCCGTGGTGCGGCGCGTTCCTCGGCAAAGTGGAAGCGCATGCCACCACGGCATTTTACCGCACGCTGGCGGTGCTGAGCCGTGAGGCGATGCAGGCGATGTACGACGAACTGAACGAAGAGCAGGGCGACGAGGCGTAAGCGTTACCAGCTTGCTGCGCTGCTGCCGAGCTTCACGCCTGGCGTTGCGCAGATCATTGGCGTGCCGGGCAAATACGCTGCGGCACGCAATCTCTCTGCAATTCCCCACTGATTGATCTCTATCGCGCTCAGCGCGTCATCGTGCTGCGCGTGTATACCGTTTTGCGCATTCTGCGGCGCGGCACCGAACTGCTGCAACAGCCGCGCGGTGCGTGCCAGCGATAAGCGCGCCTGCCAGCCAACGCCGTTGGTCAAGCGCTGACGCAAACCTTCCAGCACCGCGGCGGCCATCAGATAACCGGTGGCGTGATCGAGCGCCTGCACCGGCAGCGGCGTCGGTTGATTATTGCCGCTCCAGCGCATGCCTTGTTCGGCGATGCCGCAGCCCATCTGTACCAGACTGTCGAAGCCGCGCCGGTTGCGCCACGGCCCGCTCCAGCCCCACGCATTGAGGCTGACATCCACCAGGCCCGGCGCGAGTTGGCGGCGCGTATCGGCATCCAGCCCGAGTTTTTCCAGCGCATCAGCGCGATAACCGTGTACCAGCACATCGCTGTGCTGCAACAGCTGGCGCAGCTGCTCGCGCCCGGCGCGGGATTTGATATCAAGCCGCGCACAGCGTTTGCCGCAGGTGATCTCCTCTTCCAGCGTGGGTTCGTGCCAGTCGGGCGGATCGATGCGCAGCACCTGCGCGCCGAGGCTGGCGAGATAACGTGTCGCCACCGGTCCGGCAATGATGCGTGTGAGATCCAGTACACGCACGCCGAGCAGCGGCCGCGCGGGCGACAGTGACCAGGCGGGCGGCGGGGCGGCGTCGGTGGCCTGTTGGGCAATCAGCGCTTCCTGCTGCACGGCGCTGCCTTGCGGATGCTGCAGCCATTGCGCTTCGCTGCGCATCTGCGCGGCGCAGCCGCCGGCATCAATCACCGCCTGCTCCAGCGTGGCGGCGGGCCAGAGGGCCACCGCATCGGCCAGCGCGGCACGATCGGCATGCTGGCCGAGCACGCGCTCCATCGCCGCACGATGATGAGCCGCGTTGGTGTGCAGGCGGATCCAGCCGTCGGCGCTGGCGTAATCACCGGCGAATTCATCCCACAGCGCAGCAGGCGGTCGATTGAGCGGGATCAGGCTGTGCTGAAACCAGCGCGAGGCGAGACGGACATTAACGCTGACCGGCGCGGATTGGCCGAGCAGATCGCTTAGCGCCTGGCTGGCGAGGCCGATGCTGGTGGCCGCTAATTCGCTGACGGCAAAGGCAGAGGAAAAAGTGTCGGGCTGGAGAAAAGTCGGTGAGGGAAGCGGGTCTGCGCCTCGCAATCCCTGCCACATTTGCTGCCACAGTGCGGCAGCACGTTGAGAATCCATGTTGAGTCTCCGGAAAACGCGCGAGACTCAAGCATAGCAGAGCGCATTAACGGCGGCGCAAGCGCGGGAAACGCGCGTGCATCCGCAGGTTACGCAGGTTGATTACCGCAATCGCGGTGCCCAGCACCACCAGTGACGCACCGAGGATCTTAAAGCTGTTCATGCTGTCACCCAAGACGAAAACGCCCATCAACACCGCCAGCACCGGCGTCAGCAGCGAATAGGGCATGATCAGGTTGACGTTGTATTTCTTCAGCAGCGCGTACCACAGCGTATAGGCGACAATCGACGAGGCGAGTGCGCTATACAGAATGCCAAACCAGCCGCGCCAGCCCGCGTGGCTCAGCGCGTAAAACTGATGGGATTCGGTCAGCCACGAAGCGGCACCGACAATCGGCACCGCAAGGAAGGAGATCCAGCCGGTGAGCGTCAGCGGTTGTATCGGCGGCGATTTTTTCACAATCATATTGCTGATCGCCCAGCCAAACGCGCTGCACAACAGAATACAGAGCACCCACCAGGCCGGAATGGTCGGGCTGCCCGACAGCACCGCCACGCCGCTCAGCGAAATGGCGATACCAAACAGCTGCACCAGCCGCAATTTCTCCTTGAGAATCACCATCGCCAGCAGCATGGCAATCGGCGTACCGAGCTGAACCACGATGGCGCCGGTGCCGGCATCGGTGTAGCGCATGCCGACAAACAGCAGCGAGAAGTGCATAAAACCGAAGGTGAACGCCAGCGTCAGCAGCCACGGCAGTTGCGCGCGCGTAATGCGGCAGAATGGCACTAGCACAATCGCTACCACCACAAAGCGCATCCAGGTGAGAAACAGCGGCGGAAGTTCCAGTAATCCCCACTTCACCGCCACGTTGTTGAAAGCCCAAATGGAAACCACCATCAGAACCATTAAAAAATGCCGCACTGCCACGAGGTCTTCCTTCACGCTGTACAAAGATGATCACCGGCTAATGATGGCATGAAGGTGCGCACTTCGGGCATGTCTGGCGAAATTTTTTTCGCTTAAGCATTAGCTTATGCAGGAAAAAAATAAGACATGTCGCTGATTTACTGTCAAAGTGGATGTCCGAAAGGCGACCATAACGAGGACCGTATTCGGCATGACACACACCCGCGCTTTACCTCTTGCTCTGATTCAACTCGAAGTCCCGCCGCCGCAGGTTGTGGCGCAAATTGGTGAACAACCCCGCTGGTTTATCGACGCGCTGCAACTGCAGCCCGATGACTATGTGATTGTGCGTCCGCATCTGGGCGATGATTTACCGGCCTTTGACTGCGTCAGTGGCGCGATCCTCAGCGGTTCCTGGGCGATGGTCACCGATCACGCTGACTGGAGCGAACGCACCGCCGCCTGGATTCGTGGCGCGCTGGAGGCGCAGCTGCCGCTGCTGGGCGTCTGTTACGGGCATCAACTGATGGCGTATGCGCTGGGTGGCAAAGTGGGTGATAACCCGCAGGGCTGGGAGCGTGGACTGAAACCGCTGACGCGCAATGCGCAGGGGCACAACGATCCCTGGCTGGCCGATCTACCGGGCGAGTTTCAGGCGTGGTTGTCACATCGGCAATCGGTGTTAACGCCGCCGCAGCATGCGCAGGTGCTGGCGAGCTCGGCGCAGGATGGTTGTCAGATTTTGCGTTATTCACCGCAGGCGCTGTCGGTGCAGTTCCATCCGGAATTTACCCGCGAGATTATGACCGCCTGTTTATCGGCGGGCGTCAGTGACGATGACACGGTTCTTTCAGGCGAAGATTGGTCGCGCGAACTGTTGCGCAGCTTCTGGCTACAAACGCGGCCGCAGCCGCGCGCGCAGGCTCAGGGCGCGTAGTTGCGCGTGCAGCGATAAACCCACGCGGGTGGCATATTTTTCAGCACCCGCTGGCGTTCCCAGGTGAAGTAGCGTGACAAATTTGGCTGGGTGAACGAGGTGTATTGAAACTGCACGAATACGCCGCGTGGACCCAGCGCATCATGCACCGCACTGAGGATGTTATCGCGCGTGGCGGGCGGTAATGACAGCAGCGGCAGGCCAGAAAAAATCACATCATATTCCCCGGCGAGATATTCCGCCGAACAGGCGCGTACCTGCATGCGCGCATCAGGCAATCCACGCAGGCTTTTCACCAGTTCCGGGCTGATTTCAAACACATCAAGCTGTGCTTGCGGTGACATGCGCGCCAGCACGTGACGCGTGAGCACGCCATCACCGGCACCCAGTTCGGCGATACGCAGGCTGTTATCCCAGTTCACCGCATCGCACATGGTGCGGCATAGCGCGGCTGAAGAGGGCGTGATGCTGCCCATTTTGCGCGGGTTGCGGATAAATTGCTGAACAAAGTTCGCTTTGGCACGCATTAACGTCAGGGCTGAAGCCAACATCTGTTTCTCCTGGTTAGTATCCTGCTTCATATTGACCACATATTTCGCCCATGTTCCGCTTTTTACGGCATAAGCGGGTAAACTCGGAATTATCTGTAGCGGCCTACGCACGCCACATTTCCTTCGGTGCGGTCACAGTTTCCCCTTTTACGATCTGACAGGCTGGCGTGGATCGCCCAATGTTAATAACAGGTTTCATAGTTGTTAATCGCCACTCTGTCCCGCAAGGAGAAACACCATGCGTTATGCTGCTCCGGGAGAACAAGGTTCTCTCATTACTCTGCAATCGCGTTATGGCAACTTTATCAACGGCGAATTTGTTGCGCCGGTGAACGGTAACTACTTCGTCAACACTTCACCGATCAATGCTTCTACCATTGGCGAATTTCCCCGTTCGGACCGCGCCGATATCGATAACGCCGTGGCTGCCGCCCAGGCCGCTGCCGATGCGTGGGGCAAAACCTCGCCGCAGGCACGCTCGCTGATGCTGCTGAAAATTGCCGATCGGCTGGAAGAGAATCTGGAATATATCGCGGTCAACGAAACCTGGGATAACGGTAAGCCGGTACGCGAAACGCTGGCGGCGGATCTGCCGCTGGCGGTCGATCACTTCCGCTATTTCGCTGGCTGCGTGCGTGCGCAGGAAGGCACCGCCGCTGAAATCGATGAGTTCACCGCCGCCTATCACTTCCACGAACCGCTGGGCGTGGTCGGGCAAATCATTCCGTGGAACTTCCCGCTGCTGATGGCGGCATGGAAACTGGCGCCGGCGCTCGGCGCAGGTAACTGCGTGGTGTTGAAACCGGCCGAGCAAACGCCGCTGTCGATTACGCTGTTTATGGACGTGATCAAAGATCTGCTGCCGCCGGGTGTGATCAACGTGGTACACGGCTACGGTAAAGAGGCAGGCGAAGCGCTGGCATCCCATCCGGGCATCGCCAAAATCGCCTTCACCGGATCCACTGCCACTGGCGGCCATATTCTGGAGCTGGCGGCGAAAAGCCTGATCCCGTCCACCGTTGAACTGGGCGGCAAGTCGCCGAACATCTTCTTCGAAGACATCATGGATGCTGAAGAGAGTTTCATTGAGAAAGCGGCAGAAGGCGTGGTGCTGGGCTTCCTTAATCAGGGTGAAGTTTGTACCTGTCCGTCGCGCGCGCTGGTGCAGGAATCGATCTTTGAGCCGTTTATGGCGGCGGTGATGAAGCGCATCAAAACCATTAAACGAGGCGATCCGCTGGATACCGAAACCATGATTGGCGCGCAGGCGTCGCAGCAGCAGTTCGACAAAATCCTCTCTTATCTGGAAATTGCGCAGCAAGAGGGCGCGCAGGTGCTGCACGGCGGCGGCGTAGAGAAAGTGGGCGAAGAGTTTGCCAGCGGCTACTACATTCAGCCGACGCTGTTGAAAGGCGATAACAGCATGCGCGTGTTCCAGGAGGAGATATTTGGCCCGGTGGTTGGTGTGCTGACCTTTAAAGATGAAGCGGAAGCGCTGGCAATCGCCAATGATTCGATTTACGGACTGGGCGCGGGCGTCTGGACGCGCGACATCAATCGCGCCTATCGCATGGGCCGGGCCATCAAAGCCGGTCGCGTGTGGACTAACTGTTATCACCTCTATCCGGCGCACGCGGCGTTTGGCGGCTATAAGAAATCGGGTATTGGTCGCGAAACCCACAAAATGATGCTCGATCATTATCAGCAAACGAAAAACCTGCTGGTGAGCTACAGCACGCAACCGCTGGGTTTCTTCTGATTGAATATGGCGGCGGGGCAATCTCGCTGCCTTTTCATCTCTTCGTCATCTTGCCGCTGCAGGATATTCACTTCGCCAGAATTTTCTGATCAAGGTGGCATCTTTAAGCCAGGTCTTGTGTGTTTAAAGGAGGCGATTGGGCAGAATAGCCCACCTATTTTCAAGGAGATTTCATGAACACGTTGTATAACTACCTGGAACAGCATGATGAGATGCTGGACGGTGTGGAGCAAAATATTATTACCGTTAACCTGCCTGGGCGTCAGGCGGTGTATGTGATTGGTCAGAACGATGCTGACCTGCTGCTGGAAGTAAAAGCGCGTGAAATCGCCACGGCACAACGTATGGAAACATTGCGTCAACTGGAGAGCCAATTCCGTTTTTAACTTTTCTGTTTTGCCTCATTCGATGATCAATTCGTCAGAAATATCGCAATAAAAAAGCCGCTATCACAAGATAACGGCTTTTTTGTGGTGCGATGCGCAGATTACTTCACGCAGGCGGCACAGTTATTGTGAATCTGCTGGAAGAAGTCGTTTCCTTTGTCATCCACTAAAATGAATGCCGGGAAGTTTTCCACTTCAATCTTCCAGATCGCTTCCATGCCGAGTTCGGCATACTCCACGCATTCCAGACTCTTAATACTCTGCTGTGCCAGCACCGCAGCCGGGCCGCCGATGCTGCCCAGATAGAAGCCGCCGTGTTTTTGACACGCATCGGTAACCTGTTTGCTACGGTTGCCCTTCGCCAGCATCACCATGCTGCCGCCATTGGCCTGCAGCAGATCAACGTAGGAATCCATACGACCTGCAGTGGTTGGGCCGAGTGAACCGGAGGCATAACCTTCTGGCGTCTTCGCTGGACCCGCGTAATAGACCGGATGGTCCTTGATGTACTGCGGCAGTCCTTCGCCGTTATCGATGCGCTCTTTCAGCTTGGCGTGCGCAATGTCGCGCGCCACGATAATGGTGCCGTTAAGCGACAAGCGGGTTGAGACCGGATAAGCCGACAGCAGCGCCAGAATTTCGCTCATCGGCTGGTTGAGATCGACATGCACCACTTCGCCTTCACCCTGCTGACGCAGCGCTTCCGGAATATAGCGGCCTGGATTGTCTTCCAACTTCTCAATCCAGATGCCTTCACGGTTGATCTTGGCCTTGATATTTCGGTCTGCGGAACATGACACGCCCATACCCACCGGGCAGGATGCGCCGTGACGCGGCAGACGCACCACGCGGATATCATGCGCAAAATATTTACCGCCGAACTGCGCGCCGAGGCCCAGCTCCTGCGAGGCTTTCAGCAGTTCTTCTTCCAGCTGAAGGTCGCGGAACGCCTGACCATGCTCGTTGCCTTCAGTCGGCAGCGAATCGTAATAGTGGGTTGAGGCCAGCTTGACGGTTTTCAGCGTGGCTTCGGCTGAAGTCCCGCCAATCACAAACGCGATATGGTACGGCGGACAGGCCGCGGTACCCAGCGACATCATTTTATCGATCAGGTAGTTCTTCAATTTGGCGGGCGTAATCAGCGCTTTGGTTTCCTGATACAGATAGGTTTTGTTGGCGGAACCGCCACCTTTAGCGATGCACAGGAATTTGTATTCGTCGCCATCAACGCTGTAGAGGTCGATCTGCGCCGGCAGGTTGGTGCCGGTATTCACCTCTTTATACATATCCAGCGCGGCATTCTGTGAATAGCGCAGATTATCTTCAATAAAGGTGTTGTAAACGCCTTGCGACAGCGCGGCTTCATCGCCGCCACCGGTCCAGACACGCTGGCCTTTTTTGCCCATGATGATGGCGGTGCCAGTATCCTGACAGGTTGGCAGCACGCCTTTGGCGGCAATTTCGGAGTTGCGCAGGAACTGCAGGGCGACGTATTTGTCGTTCTTGCTCGCTTCATCGTCGGCAAGAATGGACGCGACCTGCGCCTGATGCGAGGCGCGCAGCATGAAGGAAGCATCGTGGAATGCCTGCTTCGCCAGCAGCGTCAGCGCTTTGGGATCGACTTTCAGGACTTCTTCGCCATCGAAGTTGGCCACCGAGACGTAATCGCGGCTCAGCAGATAGTATTCGGTATCATCTTTGGCGAGAGGAAAGGGATCCTGATAATAGAAGGGTTTGTTCGACATGTTGGCTCACTTAGCTTCGTGTGGCCCGCCAGCATGACGGGCGACAAATTAGGCAGTTTGTTATTCGATTTTCTCTCGCCAGCCCTCCGCAGGGGCTGACTGGCGAGTATCATAACATTTTCACGGTAATGCGCGGCTCCGTTTTTAACATCGAAGCAACATCATCAGAACATCATCACCATCCATGGATAGGCGACAACCATCAGAAGAACCAGGAACAGCGCGCCGAAGATGGTGCCCAGGCGCCAGTAATCTTTAGTTGGCAGATAGCCGCTACCGTAATAAATCGGGCTTGGGCCGGTGCCGTACGGGGTGATAATGCCCATCACACCCAGAGAAACACACATCATCAGGCAGAACACCGGCATGTTGATGCCCGGAATGGATGCGGCGATGGTCAGCATCGCGGGCAGCAGCGCGGTGGTGTGCGCGGTGGTACTGGCGAACAGGTAATGCAGCAGGTAGAAGGCGACCAGAAGGACGACGGCAGAAATCTGCGGGTCATAGCCTTGCAACAGCATTGCGCCTTCTTTACCCAGCCACGCGATGAAGCCAACGCGCGCTAAACCATCCGCCAGCGCGACCAGCGTGGCGAACCAGGCGAAGGTGTTCCAGGCGGCTTTATTGCTGGTGATGTCATTCCAGTTGAGTACGCCGGTCCACAGCATCAGCACGATGACTAACAGTGCGGCCATTGCGGGCTCAATCCAGGCGGTGGCGAAGATCCACATCATCAGCGCCGCAACCACGAAGCCCAGCAGCAGGATTTCGTTACGTTTCAGTTTACCGAGTTTAGCCAGCTCAGCGGTGGCCCAGCGCGGTACTTCATCGTTCACTTTCACTTCTGGCGGATAGAGCCAGTAAGCCAGCAGCGGCATGGTGAGAATCAGCAGCACGCCCAGCGGCAGGAAGGCGAGGAACCACATGCCCCATGAGATATCAAAGCCCACCACGCTTTTTACCAGCGCCAGCGCCAGCAGGTTTGGTGCCAGCGCAGAAAGGAACATTGAACTGGTGATACAAGCGGCGGTGATCGCCACCCACATCAGGTAGGAACCAATCTTACGTGCGCTAGGATCGTTCGGCTTTGAACCATAGAGCGGCGGCAGGTTAGCAATGATGGGATAGATGGTACCGCCGCTACGCGCGGTGTTGGATGGCGTAAACGGCGCCAGCAGCAGGTCAGCGAAGGTAATGGCGTAACCCAGCGTCAGGCTACGACGGCCCAGATATTTCACCAGAATCAGCGCCAGGCGGCGACCGAACTGGGTTTTATCGTAGCCTGCGGCGAACATGAAGGCACCGAAGATCAGCCAGACCGTGGAGTTGCCGAAGCCACTCACCGCCCATTTGAACGACTGCGCCGCGGTTTTGAACTTGGGATCCGCCAGTTCTGCCGGGCTAAACAGCACCCACTGGCTGAACAGCGCAATCACCACCACGCCGGTTAACCCGATAACGGCACCCGGCAGCGGCTCGAAAATCAGTCCCACAATAACCCCGACAAAAATGGCGAAGAAGTGCCAGGCGTAAGGTTCCAACCCCGCAGGAGTCGGTACCAGCAGCAACAGCACAGCCACAATAATTGGCAGGCACAACATTATCAGGCGGTTCTTTTTTTTCCCTGGTGCCGCGGGAGGCGCGGTGAGGGATTCACTCTGGGTTGTTTGTGTGTTCATAGTTTTGTCTGCAAGTTATGGAGAATGCGGATATACGCCCCGAACCAAGCTGGTTTTTTTAGTTACAAAACCCTTTTAACAGATTAGTCGTGACATTTAAAACTGAGTCTTAATAAATCGTCATTTACAAAATTCGATGCGCGAATTATCTAATGGATGCGCTTATGATGCGATTAATTAAAATATCTATTTTGATCTAGATCAATAAAATTTATTGGTGATTTTTTTGCTTTAAACCTGTGCGCCTTAATTAACGAACCATTAGGTGAAAATTAACTGTGTGAGATGAATAAAACGGCACAAATCAAGCAAAAAACAGAGAAAGGAGACGATTTATCTTTATGATAAGACTAGATTTGTTTTAAATGTAAGGAAAAAGTTGATTTTTGTCAAGTCTTGGTTAAAACTTAGCGGAGCGCAGCTTTTAGCAATAAGCCTCAAATATTATTTTCATGCGTAAAACTTATATAACTAACGAATAAGGTTATGTAAGTAAATAAAATGCTATATTTACGCCATGAAATCGGACCACTCAAATAATTATAAAATTCTCCGAACCGCCAAAGAATTGAATACCAAGTTTCTTAATTCTGGAGTTGCTCATCATGAATACGCTCACCCCGATTCTTAATCCGCTTACGTTACCGAAAGGTGCGGTGCTTAAAAACCGACTGGTTATGGCACCGATGACCACATGTACCGGTTATTACGATGGCGGTGTTACCAGTGACCTTGTCGAATATTATCGCGTGCGCGCCGGCAGCATCGGTACTGTGATTGTCGAGTGCTGCTTTATTGATAACCGTGGCCCTGCGTTTCCAGGCGCGCTCGGTATCGACAGCGACAACAAAATCCCAGGCCTTGCGAAAATCGCCCACGCCATCAAGTCGCAAGGCTCCAAAGCGATTCTGCAGATTTATCACGGCGGCCGTATGGTTGAACCGGCGCTGATCGGCGGTAAAACCCCGGTCGCGCCGAGCGCCATCGCTGCACCGCGTGACGGTGCCACTCAACCTCAGGCGCTGACTGCAGAAGAAGTGGATGTGATGATCACCAAGTTTGGTGATGCGGTGAACCGCGCGATCAAAGCCGGCTTCGACGGCGTGGAGATTCACGGCGCCAACACCTATCTTATCCAGCAGTTCTACTCGCCAAACTCCAACCAGCGCGACGACAAATGGGGCGGCAGTCGCGATAATCGCGCGCGTTTCCCACTGGAAGTGCTGGAAATCACCCACAAAATGGCTGACCGCTTCGCTGCGGCAGACTTCATCATCGGCTATCGCTTCTCACCGGAAGAACTGGAAGTGCCGGGCATCCGCTGGGATGACACGCTCTATCTGCTGGAGAAACTGGCAGAACGCGGTCTCGATTACGTGCACTTCTCGGTTGGTCAGCTGCTGCGTCCATCGATTGTTGATACTCAGGACCCAACGCCACTGATCACCAAATATCTGGCACAGCGCTCGCCTAACCTGGCGAAAGTGCCGGTAATCGGCGTCGGCGGCGTCGTCAATAAAGAAGATGCCGAGAATGCGCTGGAGCACGGTTTCGACTTGGTGGCGGTGGGCAAAGCCTGTATCGCCTATCCGGACTGGACCGATCGCGTCATCAAGAATCAGCACATGGAGCTGTATATCGACAGCACCAAGCGCGAAGAGTTGACTATCCCGGAACCGCTGTGGCGCTTCTCACTGGTGGATGCGATGATCCGCGACGTCAGCGATACCGGCCGTAAATACAAAGCGGGCGTTTATCAGGCGAAAGTCGAAGCCGAAGCGCTGAAGCTGAAAATCAACGTTACCCTCGACACCGACCGTATTACCGACATCTCGCTGGTGCCGGATCCGAGCCTCGACGTCGACTTCACCAGCACCTTCGAAAGTCTGCGTGAACGCATTCTGGTGGCGAACAGCCCGCACGTTGACGCCATCACTGGCGCCACCACGCAAAGTGAAGCGCTGAAAAAAGCGGTATCACGTGCCATGACCACCTCAAGCAAAGAGTATGTGATTGAAGAGGGCGGTAACCCGAACGCACCGGTGAATTACGATGTGGTGGTAGTGGGCACCGGCGGTGCCGGTCTGGCGGCGGCGATTCAGGCGCATGACGATGGCGCACGCGTGGTGATCATCGAGAAGATGCCTACCATCGGCGGTAACACCATCAAAGCCTCGGTCGGGATGAACGCGGCGGAAACCCGTTATCAGAAGTTGAAAGGCATCGAAGACAGCAAAGAGCTGTTCTATGAAGAGACGCTGAAAGGCGGCAAATTCAAAAACAATCCGGTGCTGCTGCGCGAATTTGTTGAGCAGGCGCCCGAAGCGATTGAGTGGCTGGCCGCCAAAGACATCGAGCTGTGCGACATCACCATCACCGGCGGCATGAGCATCGATCGTACTCACCGTCCGGAAGATCGTTCGGCAGTCGGCGGCTTCCTGATCAGCGGGCTGGTGAAAAACGTTAATCTGCGCAATATCGAAGTGTTGCTGGAAACCTCAGTGGCCGAAATTTTAGTGGAAAACGGTGCGGTCACCGGCGTGAAAGTGGTGGATGAGTACAATGACAGCCGCATTATTAACGCCAAAAGCGTGATTGTGGCGACCGGCGGCTTCAGTGCCAACCGCGAAATGGTGGTGAAATATCGCCCTGAGCTGGACGGTTTCGTCACCACCAACCATAAAGGCGCCACCGGCAGCGGCATCGCCATGCTGCAACACATCGGTGCGGATACCGTGGATATGGGTGAAATCCAGATTCACCCAACGGTTGAGCAAACCACGTCGTACCTGATTTCCGAAGCAATGCGCGGCGGCGGGGCGATTCTGGTGAGCCAGGCAGGCAAGCGTTTCTACAATGAAATGGAAACCCGTGACAAAGTGTCCGCTGAGATCATCGCGCTGCCTGAGAAGAGTGCGTGGATTGTGTTTGACGAGCAGGTACGCGCCAATAACAAAGCGGCTGACGAATACATCGCTAAAGGCTTTGTCATCAGCGCGCCAACGCCACACGAGCTGGCGGTGAAACTCAACATGGATCAGGAAGCGCTGCAAACCACGCTCGGTCGTTACAACGAGTTCGTGGCGAAGCAGGATGACGAAGACTTTGGTCGTAAAACCGCGCTGCGTCACCCGCTGAATAAAGGTCCGTACTTTGCGATTCGTATCGCACCGGGCGTGCATCACACCATGGGCGGCGTGACCATCAACACCGATACCGCGGTGCTGGATGCGCAGAAAGAGGTGATTCCAGGCGCATGGGCGGCCGGTGAAGTGGTCGGCGGCATCCACGGCGCCAACCGCATCGGCGGCAACGCGGTGGCCGATATCATTATCTTCGGTATCAAAGCCGGTCACAACGCGGCTAAACTGGCGTTAGGACACTAAGCTGTAAAGATGCCCGCCTTGTGCGGGCATCGTTTTCTTTAGAGGCATGCAATGACCGCTGGCGTCTTTTCTTACTCTGCCGTTCTGATGGGTTCGCCCATTCTGCTCAAATTGTTTGATGACAATCCCACGCTTGCCCGCCACGTATTTCAACTGATTAAACAGCAGGAAAACCTGTTCACCGTTAACCGCGCTGAATCCGAAGTGATGTCGGTCAACCACGCCGCAGGCCACCATCCGGTGATCGTCAGCGAAGCGGTGTTTGCGTTAATTAGCGTGGCACACGCCGTGAGTTTACTGCCGGACAGCGCCTTCAATTTCACCATTGGGCCGATTGTGAAGCGCTGGAAAATTGGTTTTCAGGGACGTGCGGTGCCGCCTGCGCCAGAAATCGCATCCCTGCTGAAGCTGACCGATCCGCATCAGGTGGTGCTCAATCCCGCCGATCGCTCAGTGTTTTTGCAACAGCCAGGCATGGAGATCGATCTTGGCGCCATCGCCAAAGGCTACATCGCCGATCGCGTGCAGGCGTTTTTACGCCAGCAGGGCGTGCAGCAGGCGCTGATCAATCTGGGCGGCAATGTGCAAACGCTGGGTTCGCCGCCGCACGAGCCGCAGGGTTGGGGCATTGGTCTGAAGAAGCCGTTTGGTCGTGATGATGAGCTGCTAGGCGTGCTGCAGGTGCAGGGCAAATCGGTGGTGACGTCGGGGATTTATGAGCGCTACTTCGAACTGGACGGCCGCTGCTGGCATCATATTTTTGATCCGCAAACCGGCTATCCGCTTGATAACGAACTGCTGAGCGTGACGGTGATTTCCGATCGCTCGATTGATGGCGATATCTACACCACGCTGCTCTTTGGCATGGGCGTGGAGCAAGGGCTGGCTTATCTCGCTGACCAGCCCGACATCGACGCGGTGTTTGTCACGCGCGATCGGCAGATCATCTG
This sequence comes from Pantoea sp. DY-17, assembly GCF_019795975.1. NCBI lineage: Bacteria > Pseudomonadati > Pseudomonadota > Gammaproteobacteria > Enterobacterales > Erwiniaceae > Pantoea > Pantoea sp. DY-17. Next base: position 796,735 of record NZ_JAIMIG010000001.1, read on the forward strand.
CTCCTCGCCGCAGCACTTTCACTTCCAGCAGCTCGATGTCGACTGGCAGCTACGTTACTGACAATATTGCTGCAGCAGCGAATGGTATTCCGGCTGCAGGCGATAGCGGTACACCGGACGACCGGTCGCGCCATAGTGAATGCTGGTGAACAGAATATTAATCTGTGCCAGCCAAATCAGGTATTTACGACACGACACGCGCGAAATATTCACTTCAGCCGCCAGTTCGTCGGTCGAGAATTCATGCCCCGGATGCGCATCAATCCACTGACACAGCGTGCGCAGCGTTTGCGGCGTTAAGCCTTTTGGCAGGCGCTTATTGTCGTGCTGCGTCGCCGGGCCGCCGTGAATCAGCAGATCCACATCCGCTTGCTGATAATAATGCTGATTGTCCATCAGCGATTTCTTCTGCCGCCAGCCGGTCAGCGCCTCTTCAAAACGTGGGAACTGGAACGGTTTGATCAGGTAATCCACCACGCCGTAGTGCAGCGAGGTTTTGATATTCTCCGCATCGGCCGCCGACGAAATGATGATCACTTCCACCGCGCTCTGCGCCGTGCGCAGCTCCGGCAACAGATCGAGGCCATTCTCCTGCTGCATATAGATATCCAGCAGCACCAGATCGACCGCAGTATCGCTATTGAACAGGATCTCTTTCGCCTGCTTCAAGGTTGAGGCGGTGCCACAACAGTGAAAGCCCTGAATTTGGCCGATATACGCGCGATTAAGCTCGGCGACCATGGCGTCATCATCGACCACTAACACATTGATCATGCGGATTGGTTTCCTCCATCCCAGGGAAGTTGGACTAAAAATTGGGTAAACACGCCGGGTTCTGACTCCACACTCACGCTGCCACCGATATTTTCGGTTTGCTGCTGCAGCAGAAACAGCCCGACACCGCGGTTTTCACCTTTGGTGGAGAAGCCTTTTTCGAAAATGGTGCTGAGATGATCGGCTTCAATGCCCGGACCATCATCACTCACTTCACAGGTCAGCCAACCGTTTTGGTAGTGCAGCATCACGTGAATCTCGCCTTCTACCTGCTCGCTCATTGCATCCAGCGCGTTCTCAATCAGATTGCCGATCACCGTAATCAGCGCCGCCATCTGCTGCTCATTGCCGCTGTCGGGCAGGAAGCTGGCATCGCTGATGGTCAGGCGATGGCCGCAATCCGACGCGCGGTTGATTTTGCTCAGCAAGAAACCAGCAATCACCGGCGACTTAATCTTATCGAGCAGGAAACCGATCTCCGTCTGGTAATTATTGGCGGTTTTGAGAATGTAGCTTTCCACCTGCGTGTAGTTTTTCATGTGCAGCAGGCCGAGGATCACATGCAGCTTGTTCATAAATTCGTGCGAGCGCTCACGCAGCGCATCGACGTAGTTTACCATGCCCGTCAGACGCTGCATCAGTTGACTGATTTCCGTCTTGTCCCTGAAGGTGCAGACCGCGCCGATAATCCGTCCCTGCGTGCGCACCGGTACGGTGTTGCTTAGCAACACGCGGCCATTCACATTCAACTCTTCATCACGCCGCGCCCGCCCGCTGTGCAGCACATCCCGCAGATGATCGTCAATCACTGAGGCATCGTAGATGCGGTCGCCGCTGATGGTGCCCATCGAATCGTTCAGCAGCGATCGCGCCGCCTGATTCACCAGCGTCACCTGCGCCTGATCATCCATCGCCACCACGCCTTCTTTTAGCGAGTTGAGAATCGCCTGACGCTGTTCAAACAGGGTAGAAATTTCGTAGGGTTCGAGGCCAAACAGGATGCGCTTCAACACACGAACCAGTACAAAAGTACCGATGGCGCCGGCCAGCGTGCCAATAAAGATGGTCCACAGGATGCTCCAGCGGCTCTCGTTGATCTGCACCGAAACGGCATCCAGCGAGATGCCAATCGCCACCACGCCAATCTGCTGATGCTGATTGTTGTACACCGGCGTAAACACGCGCAGCGCTTTCGCCAGCGAACCTTTATTCACCGAGACGTTTTCATGGCCGCGCAGCGCGGGCTCCAGATCGTCACCGATAAAGTGTTTGCCAATCAGTTCAGGATTGCGATGCGAATAGCGGATGCCGTCCATGTTGGTGACAGTAATGAACAGCAAATTATTGGTCTCTTCCACCGCTTTGGCGATCGGCTGGATGCGCGTGCCATCCGGCGGGAACGCCAATGCACGCTGGATTTCCGGTGAGTCGGCCAGCGTGCGCGCCACCGCCATGGCTTTGTCCTCCAGCTGCGCGCGGGTCGCTGCGCCAATCTGGAAGAAATAGAACATATGCACGCTGAGCAGCACCAGCACAATCACTGCGCTGAGCATTAGGGTGACCAGCGTATTAAGCTTCATCGGCTGCTTGCGCGCCGCGGTTCCTTGCTGTGAAGAAGACATGATCGCTCTCGGAAGAGAAGAGGGCACGTATTATGACGGATAAACAGAAGAAGGTCGCGCACCATGTAAGGCCGCCATTCGTGGCGGCCTCAACATCGGCGGTACTGAATTAACTCGATTTAACGCGATTCGCAAAGCTCTTACGCAGCTTTTGCAGTTTCGGTGGGATTACCGCCATGCAGTAGCCGTTGCGCTGACCTGCGCCTTCCCAATAATCCTGATGATAACCTTCTGCCGCATACCACTCTTTCAGCGGCTCGATGGTGGTCACCACCGGATCGCTCAGGTTCTCCTGCGCGCGCGCAATCGCGGCAATCGCTTCGGCTTCCTGCTCAGCATTCGCCGGGAAAATCGCAGAGCGATATTGGGTGCCAACATCGTTGCCCTGGCGGTTCAGCGTAGTGGGATCGTGGGTGGCAAAGCTGATATCCAGCAGATCGCCGTACTTCACCTGCTCTGGATCGAAACCGATGCGAATCGCTTCTGCGTGGCCGGTCGCACCGCTGCACACCTGCTCGTAGGTTGGATTCGGGCGTGCGCCGCCGGTATATCCACTCTCGACTGACTCCACGCCAATCACATCTTTAAACACTGCTTCAGTACACCAGAAACAGCCACCTGCGATCACCGCATATTCGGTTGCCATTATATCTACTCCTGTCAGGGCGAAAGAATCAAAGTGGGGGCAAGCCCATATCAATTCAAGCAGTTAAATTAACATTTCAGGCTTAAAGTCGCCGCGCTTGTCGAGCCGCAAATTGCTCATCACGCTGAAGCGTCCTTCGCCGGTGTAGTGCAGCGTCGGCGGAAACTCCGGCGTTTCAGCTACATGCGCTTTAACGATCTCAAAGATAAAGAAGTTGTAGTTATCAACCATTGAATCGTCATACAGCTGGCACTCAAAGCTGGCAAAGCACTCGCCGATTAACGGCGCATTGACCACGCTTGCCGGTTCGGGTGTCAGATTGAAGGCATCAAACTTATCGAGACGATCGCCGTGGCTGTTACCGATCGCCACCACGCTGTCCACCAGATTGGCCGACGGCACGTTAATCACGCACTGGCCGCTCTGGCGAATCAGTTCATGGCTGTAATTGCCGCCGGCAATCATGCAGCCAACCAGCGACGGCGAGAACTCCAGAATGGTGTGCCAGCCGAGCGTCATGATGTCGCGATGATCCTCAAACTGAGAACTCAGCAGCACCACCGGACCCGGCTCCAGATACTTCCGCGCTTTGCTTACCGGAAAGTCGATTTTATGCATCGGGATTCTCCTGTTGTAGGTACAGACACATTAAGTGTAGATGCCAGCCTTTACCGAGCCGAAAAATCGCGGCATGTTATCGGCTACCTCTTACCAACAGGCCAATAATATGAACAACATCCTGTGTCAGACCCTTAACCTTCGCTATCCGATCATTCAGGCGCCGATGGCGGGCGTCTCGACGCCGGAACTGGCGGCGGCGGTGAGCACCAGCGGGGCGCTGGGTTCGATCAGCGTGGGCGCTTCAACGCCGCAACAGGCGGATAGCATGATCCGCAAAACGCTCGCCCTGACAGCCGCGCCCATCAACGTCAACGTCTTCTGCCACGCGCCGGTGCAGCGCAATCCTCAGCAAGAACAGGCGTGGATCGCACGTTTCAAGCCGGTGTTTGCTCGCTATGAAGCGACACCGCCCGATGCGCTGTCAGAAATTTATCAAACGTTTGTGGATAACCACGCGATGCTGGAGGTCCTGCTGGACACCGCGCCCGCCGCAGTGAGTTTCCACTTTGGCTTGCCGTCCGCCGCTGTTGTGCAGCGCTTGAAAAGTCGCGGCATTATCACGCTGGCGAGCGCCACCAGCGTTGCTGAAGCAGGTGCCATCGAAGCCGCTGACATCGATTTTATTGTGGCGCAGGGTATTGAGGCGGGAGGGCATCGCGGGATATTCCATCCAGAAAAAGACGATCAGCAGCTCAGCACCTTTACGCTGGTGCAGGCGATTCGCCGGGCGTCGCGGCTGCCGGTGATTGCCGCCGGCGGCGTGATGGATGGCGCGGGCATGGCTGCCATGCTCAAGCTGGGCGCGGCGGGTGTACAGCTGGGTACCGCGTTTATCCTGTGCCCGGAATCCGCCGCCAACGCGGCATATCGTCAGGCGCTGAAAAGCGCGCAGGCCAACAGCACCGAGATGATTGCCGCCATTTCTGGCCGATCGGCAAGATGTCTCACCAACGATTTTTGCCAGCTGGCGCGCGAGTTCGCGCAGGATGCCATTCCCCCTTATCCACTCACCTACGCGCTGGGCAAAGCGCTCGCTGCCGCCGCCGCCGCTAAAGGCGCGCACGGCTTTGGCGCGCAGTGGGCCGGGCAGGGCGCCGCGCTGGCGCGGGAAATGCCGGCGGCAGAATTAATTAACACGCTGGTGGCGGAGTGGCAGGCGGCGTAACGCAGCTTTTCTGCTGCGACCATCTCTAGGGTTGAGGAGACGATGATGACAAACCCAGCCGGGATAAATCCCGGAGAACAGGTCGTTTTATACGACGGCGTATGCAAACTGTGCAACGCGTGGGTGATGTTTCTCCTGCGTCACCGCATTCCACGCCATGTACGTTTTGCGGCGGTTCAGAGTGAGCAGGGGAAAGCGCTATTACGTTTTGTCGGTCTGCCAGATGAAGATATTCGCACCATCGTTTTGATTGATGGGCAAAATCATTGGCTCCGTGCGCAGGCAATTTTCCGCATCATGCACTATATGCCGTGGCCGTGGCGCGTTTTGTCTGTCGTGAGGTTTATGCCTGACGTTATCAGCAATTATTGTTACGACCGCATTGCGCTAAATCGCTATCGGCTTTTTGGTCGCTACAACGAGCATTACCCCATTAAATCCGATTATAACGGACGATTTTTAGACCAGTAAAAATCGTCCGTTAATCCTCGAAACGGAACGCTTGCTGCGAAATGGTTTTAGCCATCATCGATTTAATCCATTCCGTAGGTTCCCGTTTACCGCTGCGTTTGTGTGAATAGATTTTCACGGTGAACCTTGGCGCGGGAAACGGCAATCTGAATGAGGTCACATCGGCGGCCTGTTTAATTTTACTGGCAACGAAAGACGGGATCGCCATCAGCAATTCACTTTCCGCGATAATAAAGGGCGCACTCAGCATCGATGGCGTTCTGATGGCGATGCGGCGTTTAAGGCCAATGCGCGCAAGATGGGAATCCAGCAATCCCTGTTTTTCATTCCACGGCGTAACCACCAGATGCCCGGCGGCAAGATAGTCGTCAAGATTCAGACTGCTGCGTCGCGCATTGGCAATCACCATAAATTCATCACTGAATAAATCGGTCTCTTCGAGATCGGGATGATGCATGCCATCCGGCTCGCTAAAACTCAGCGCCATATCGATTTCACCCGCCAGTAATTCAATCAGCGCCGGATTATGCGGCAAATGGCAGAGTTCAAAACTCAGGTTGGGTGCCGTATCAGTCAGCGCATGCATCAGCCGCGGAAAGACACAAAAAGCGGTGTAATCCGTTACCGCAATTCTAAAACAGTCATCACTGGTCAGCGGATCAAAAGGCTGCAGCGGGCTGAGATGCCGATTTAATCCGGTTAGCGTTTCGGCAATATAGGGCGCCAGCTGGCAGGCATAAACGCTGGGACACATTTTGTGGCCTTCGCGGTAGAACAGCGGATCTTTAAAAAACTCACGTAATCGGGACAGCGCGTGGCTTAACGCGGAAGTACTCAAACTGAGTTCAATTGCCGCCAGCCTGACCGAACGATGTCTGAAAACTGCGTCGAAAACGGGGAGGAGATTCAAGTCCAGTCGACGCAGCACATGATGCATGAAATTCACCTATCATTGATTTTATTGCACTTATTTCATCAAACAATACCCATTATGCTGGGCAGCATCAATCTGATTAAATAAGAAAATAATGCATGAAGATGACTATTCGGCCAGCCAATCCTGATGACGCGGACGCCATTTACGACATGATTGCTGAGTTGTCGGTTTATGAACATGGATTACAGCCGTCATCAACTACCGTTGAAGAGATCAGATCGACGCTATTCAATCCCGAAAGCCATAGCGAAGCGTTGATGTGCGAGATTGATGGCATAACCGCCGGGTACGCAGTGATTACCCGCAGCTACTCGGCGTGGCTGGGGCGGCGCGGACTCTATATGGAAGACTTGTACTTCTCGCCCAATTTTCGCGGCCTCGGTGCAGGCAAAGCGCTGCTGCAGTATGTCGCGCAGCACGCGGTCAATCATCAGTGCAACCGCATTGAGTGGAGTGCGTTAGATTGGGATCAGTCGGCCAGAGAGTTCTATCTCAGTATTGATGCGCTGCCGTTAAATGAGTGGGTGCGTTATCGGCTCGACGGGGCGGCATTAGAGAAATTTGCTGCCGCCACGCCGCAATAGTTCTCTGCCACAAAAGGCCCGCCAAAATGGCCTAATGCTCATGTCAGCCAGGCCAACGACGAGTGTGCAGGCCGGTGGCACTTTTGGGCCGGCTGTCCTCGCGCCGCTAACGCGGTTCCTTCACTTCGCTCGTTTGCCTGACGGACCGGCGAAGACGGGACTTCCCTGTCCCGGCTTCGCCTTTCGCCCGCGTCCTGCGGGCTCTCCTGGCTTCCTCGCTTCGTTCAGCGCTGCGAATTGCCGGCCCAAAATTGCCCCCGGCCCGCTTCGACGCTTCAGTGCGTGACGCAGCAGATGTGTCAGAGCCCGCACGATTAACGCAGCCCTTAAGCCAAACTCTTTCATAACTGACAAGTATTAGGCCAAACCGGCCGATTAATGTTATTCCCGTTAAAGCGATTGCAGGAACGTCAGCAGATCGGCGTTGAGCTGATCGGTATGCGTCACCGCAAAGCCGTGCGGTGCGTTGTCATACACTTTCAGCTGCGCGCCGGCGATCATTTCGGCGGCGACTTTCCCGGTGGTTTCGAACGGCACGACCTGGTCGTTGCTGCCGTGAATCACCAGCGTCGGCACGTCGATTTTTGCCATATCAGGACGGAAGTCGGTTTCCGAGAACGCGGTAACACAATCAATCGTCCCTTTCAGTGACGCCAGCAGCGCAATATTCAACGTCTGCGTCAGCGCGCCTTCTGAAACCGTTTGACCGGCGTTGGTGCCGTAAAACGGTGTCGCAAAATCACTGATGAACTGCGCGCGATCTTTACGTAAGCCCTGACGAATGCCTTCAAACACCGACAAATCGACGCCTGCTGGATAATCATCGGCCTTGCCGAAGATCGGTGTCACCGCGCCCAACAGCACTAAGCTATCCACGCGCGCTGTGCCGTAATTGTTGATGTAGCGCGCCACATCGCCGCCACCCATTGAGAAGCCCACCAGCGTCACGTTTTGCAGATCCAGATGGCTAATCAGGTCGTTAATATCCGATGCAAAAGTATCGTAGTTGTAGCCTTCCCACGGTTGATCGGAACGGCCAAAGCCGCGGCGATCAAAAGCGATAACGCGGTAGCCTTTCTCCGCCAAAAAATTCAACTGGCTGTCCCACATATCCCCGTCGAGCGGCCAGCCGTGACTGAATAGCACCGGCTTGCCGGTACCCCAATCTTTGAAATAGATCTGCGTACCATCCTGCGTCTTAAATGTGCTCATGTTTCGGCCTTATTAATGTCGATGAATGAAAGCGCCTTATTCAGGCGCCACGAGATAACGAACTTCCGGAGCTGCAGTGCCTTGATGAAATCCCAACACGCGGTTCTGAATCTTTTGATCGTTCATGGTGTAGCGCTCGCGCTGACGCAGATGCTCCATCCATGAGCCAACCACAAAGGTCTCGACAAACATGTCGGGTTGCAGCATGTCCTCATACAGAGACCAGTTCAGCGCGCCGCCACGCCGTCTGACGCGACGCATATCCTGCATGCACACCGCAAAGGCATGCGCATCACTGCGGTTGATCTGATAATGATAGCTGACCATCACCGGCCCGCGATCGTGACGAATCTCCAGCTCGGGCAAGGGATCGCTGACCGTGCTGAGGTCGAGGTTCAGATCCGGATCCTGATCCAGCCGCCAGCGCAGCACCGTCAGGCTCGCCAGCAGCATGCCGACAGTGGCGACAGTCAGTGACAATGGAATGCTGAATGTCGATGCCAGCTGTCCCCAAATGGCGCTGCCTAACGTCATCGAGCCAAAAAACACCGTCAGATAGACCGCCAGCGCCCGGGCTTTCACCCATTTGGCGGCACTGCGCTGCGCGCCAAGATTGAGGGTGGAAAGCACGGCAATCCACGCAAAGCCGGTAAAGAACTCGAACGCATTCAGCAACCAGAGGTGACGAATAAACGCCAGCGCCAGCAGAGTGATGGCAAACATCAGGCTCGCCAGCACCATCAGCTGATCGGGATTAAAGCGTTTGCGCATACGCGGCAACAGCAGCGCGCCGCAAATCGCGCCGATGCCGATGCAACCCAGCATAATGCCGTAGCCGCCGGGCCCAAGGCCCAGTTCGCGTCGAGCCACCAGCGGTAACAGCGCCCAACCGGCACTGCCAAACACAAAGAAAGCGATGGTGCGCACCAGCACATTGCGCAGTACCGGCGCAGCATGCACATAGCGCACGCCGGCACGCACCGCCGGGAAGAAGTGCTCCGGCGGCAAACGCTGCACGCTGGGCTGTGCTTGCCACACATACAGCACCAGAAACACGCCGAGTACCGAAAGCGCATTCAGCAGAAACACCATCCACGGACCGGCGAACGACAGAATCAGGCCGCCGAGCGCCGGGCCGATAGCGCGACTGATGTTAATGCCGAGCGAGTTAAGCGCAATCGCCGGGCCGAGCTCCTCCTTACTGACCAAATCCGGCACGATGGCCTGGAAGGGCGGAGAACTCATGGCCGCGCCGGTACTCAGCAGGAACGCCGCAATCAGCAGCACCATCGGTGTGACCAGGTCTGCCCAGGAAAGGAATGTCAGGCTCGCGGCGGCAATAAACACCCAGATTTGCGAGAACAGCAGGTATTTACGCCGGTCAACGATATCCGCCATCACGCCAGACGGCAGTGCAAACAGAAACATCGGTAAGCTGCTGGCGGCCTGCACCAGCGCCACCGAGAGCGGATCGGCGCTCAGTGTCAGCATGGTCCAGTTAACGCCTACGTCGTTCATCCATGAACCGACATTGGATACCACGGTAGCAATCCACAGCATGCGGAACACGCGCTGGCGCAGCGGCTGCCATGGTGAAACCGACTGCGAAACGGGCGGCAGATCCGCCTCGGGGATGTCATGAATGTCATTAACCTGCGCCATGAACAACCTCCGAAACGCCGCCAAACACGCGCCAGCGACCGGGGCCGGTCAGCGCCAGCGTGGTGAAAATGATCAGCAGCAGCCAGCCAAACTGTCCTTCCGCTATGCTCCAGTTGGGATGGACGAACAGCATCGCCACCAGCAGCACGCCGATAATCGGCAGGCAGGCGAGGCGGGTAAACACGCCGAGCAGGATAAACAGCGGGCAGACCACTTCAGCAACGATCGCCGCCAGCAGGCTGAAGTAGGCACCCAAGCCAAAGGGATCCTCGATACGCGTCAGTTCTTCACTGAAATGGAACACCTTCGGCAAGCCGTGCACGTGCAACAACAGCAGGCAGCCGGTAAGGCGCAGGAAGAACAGCCCCGCATCAATGCGAGGCGGCTGTGAGAGTGAATGTTTCATGGTTTAGAAGGCGAAGCAGCTGCAGCCGAGCGCGCCCCAGAAGGCGTTCTCTTCCGAAACCGGCAGGTTGGCGCCGCGCGCAATCTCATGAGAATGCGTATGCACGCCGCACGGGCCGCTGCAGTGATGCGCTTGCTGCATCATGCCCACGCGTGTGGTGGCGGTTGGCGGCGCACTGCGATGGTGGCCGGGAACCTTGACCACCGGCGACCATTCCGGCAGCACCGGAATGAGGGGCGGCGCTTCCGAGCTGAAAGCGCCGGCGGCATAAACGATATTTCCGTCCACCACCGTCAGCACCGACTCAATGCCTTTGATCTCCTCTTCAGGCACGCTGAAGTAGTCTTTGCTCAGCACCACCATATCGGCCAGCTGACCGCTTTTAATCTGACCTTTTTTACCTTGCTCGCTGGAGAACCAGGCGCTGCCCTGCGTCCACAACATCAGCGCCGTATCACGATCGAGGCGCGCGTTGACGTCGTACATCTGCATGCCGCCCACAGTGCGTCCCGATACCAGCCAGTAAAGCGCGGTCCACGGGTTATAACTGGCCACGCGCGTCGCATCGGTTCCTAAACCCACCGGCACGCCGGTCTCCAGCATGCGCGCCACCGGCGGTGTATGGCGAGTGGCCTCAATGCCGTAACGCTCGGCAAAGTACTCGCCCTGGAACGCCATGCGATGCTGTACGGCAATGCCGCCGCCCAGCTCTTTGATGCGGTCAAGGTTACGCTGCGTCACGGTTTCGGCGTGATCGAAGAACCAGTGCAGGCCGTTGAACGGAATGTCGCGGTTCACTTTTTCAAACACATCCAGCATGCGGCTGATCGATTCATCGTAAGTGGCGTGCAGGCGGAACGGCCAGCGATGTTCCACCAGATGACGCACCACACGCTCCAGCTCATCTTCCATGCCGGGCGCCAGATCCGGACGCGGTTCGAGGAAATCTTCAAAATCGGCGGCGGAAAACACCAGCATTTCACCGGCACCGTTGTGACGGAAATAGTCGCTGCCCTGGCCCGGCGTCAGCATGTCGGTCCACTTCTCGAAATCTTCCAGCTCGTGGCCCGGACGTTGGGTAAACAGGTTGTAGGCGATTCGCAGCGTCATCTGCTTTTTCTCATGCAGCTCGGCAATGACTTCGTAATCTTCGGGATAGTTCTGGAAACCGCCGCCTGCGTCAATCGCGCTGGTCAGGCCCAGACGGTTCAACTCGCGCATAAACTGGCGGGTGGAATTGACCTGCTGCTCCAGCGGCAGTTTTGGCCCTTTCGCCAGCGTGGCGTAAAGGATCATGGCGTTCGGGCGCGCAATCAGCATGCCGGTCGGGTTGCCATTGCTGTCACGCTGGATCTCGCCGCCCGGCGGATTGGGCGTGTCTTTGGTGTAGCCGACGACCTTCAACGCGGCGCGGTTGAGCAGGGCGCGATCGTACAGATGCAGGATAAACACCGGCGTATCGGGCGCGGCTTCGTTGATCTCATCCAGCGTCGGCATGCGACGCTCGGCAAACTGAAACTCGGTCCAGCCGCCTACCACGCGCACCCACTGGGGTGACGGCGTGCGCAGCGCCTGTTCTCTCAGCATCCGCAACGCATCGGCGATCGAGGGCACGCCTTCCCAGCGCAGTTCGAGGTTGTAATTCAGGCCCCCGCGGATCAGGTGCAGGTGGGAATCATTCAGGCCGGGAATGGCGGTATGGCCTTTGAGGTCAATCACTTTGGTGCCATCGCAGTGATGCTGCATCACGTCGGCCAGGCTGCCCACTTCGAGAAATTTGCCATCGCGCATCGCCACGGCCTCGGCAATTGGGTTGCCGCGATCGACAGTATGAAATCGCCCATTGGTCAAAATGATGTCTGCTTTGCCTAACGTAACCATAAAAGCTCCTGAATAAGAGGTCCTGCCAATTTCGCAGGTGAAATACTGGGTGGGATTATGTTCAGGCGGTGCGGAAAGCGTCTAGTTATACAAAAGGATAGGTATACCTTCGTATAGTTATACCTATAGATAATGGTTCGTGTGCCCAAAGGTTCTTACACTGCGCCCAGACATTCACCTCAATGGGCATACAAAAATGACAACCAGTAAATTAGAAGTACTGACGCCGCACAACTGCCAGATCATCTTCATTGACCAGCAGCCGCAAATGGCGTTTGGCGTGCAGTCCATCGACCGTCAGGTATTGAAAAATAACGTGGTCGCGTTGGCAAAAGCGGCGAAGGTGTTCAACATTCCTACCGTACTGACCACGGTGGAGACCGAGAGCTTCTCAGGTAACACCTTCCCGGAGCTGCTGGATGTGTTCCCCGGCCAGGACATTCTTGAGCGTACCTCGATGAACTCGTGGGATGACCAGAAAGTGCGTGATGCGCTGGCGGCCAACGGTAAGAAGAAAATTGTGGTTTCCGGTCTGTGGACCGAAGTGTGTAACAACACCTTCGCGCTGTGCGCCATGCTGGAAGGTGATTATGAGATCTACATGGTGGCTGACGCCTCCGGCGGCACCACCAAAGAAGCGCACGACTATGCCATGCAGCGCATGATTCAGGCGGGTGTGATCCCGGTGACCTGGCAGCAGGTGATGCTGGAGTGGCAGCGCGACTGGGCACACAAAGAGACCTACAACGCGGTGATGGATATCGCGAAAGAGCACTCCGGTGCTTACGGCATCGGCGTTGATTACGCTTACACCATGGTGCACAAAGCGCCATCGCGTCAGAAGAGCGAGCATCGCACGCTGGCACCGGTTGCTGCGCCCGTTCGCTAAATCGTCACCCAGGCGAGCGCTTACGGGCTCGCCTTTCTTTTTTCAAGGAGGACCGGTGAGTCCTTTACTGATTTCTCTGGCGGCGGGTGTGTTTATCGGCCTGATTTACGCCTTGCTCAACGTGCGATCGCCGGCGCCGCCCGCCGTGGCGCTGGTGGGCTTGCTGGGCATGATTGTGGGCAGTTCGCTGGGTGGAAAATTGACGCATCCCGTAGCGCCCGTCGATAAAACCTCACGCGCGATGGCCGCTGACAGGCCGCTACCTCCCGCCACGCTCACCGCAAAACAGGCGGGTTGAACATGCTGAAAACCTATGCGATATCGCTCTCGGTCGGTATTTTAGTCGGCATCATTTATGCCGTTATCGACGTCAATTCCCCAGCGCCGCCCGTGATTGCGCTGCTTGGTCTGTTTGGTATGCTGGTCGGCGAACAGATTATCCCGCTGTGTAAGCGCCTGATAAACCGTCAACCGGTCACGCTGGCCTGGTTTCGTCAAGAGTGTGTGCCTAAAATCAGCGGCACGCCGCCATCGAGTGACAAAACCTCCTGAGAACGCGCCGCAGGCAGTGAATAATAATTAAGGAACACAGCATGCAGCTGTCGCAGCGCATTGTCGTTGTTGATGATGAACGATCGGTTCGCAGTGGTTTGAGCAATCTGCTTCAGTCGGAAGGATACGCAACGCAGGCATTTGAGTCGGCTGAAGCGCTATTAGCGGACGAGACGGCGCTAAATGACGCTGCGCTGTTTATTATTGATGTTGAGCTCAAAGGCATGTCGGGCTTTGAGTTGTTCCGTGCGCTGGTACAGCGTCGCGAGAACCCACCCGGAATTATCATCTCCGGCAATGGCGATGAGAATATGCTCTGGTATGCCATCCATCTAGGCGCGATCACCTTTATGCGAAAGCCCATTGATATCGACCTGCTGTTTGAACATATCCGTTTGGCGTTTTCTTCCCAGGCAGCGCGCCAATGAGCACGCTTTTCCTGTCGTTAAATATCGCGGATGACGCGGCGCTGGTGCTGGCGGATGACATCGTTTTCACCCCGCTGGCGCAGGAAGGGCAGGTTGAGTGGATCGAATGCCGTCACCCGATCTCCGATGAACGCTTCGTGCTGGCCACGGCGGCGGCCGAAGAGGCGGAGTTTCCGGTAACGCAACTGCTGAAAAATGAGTATGCGCTGCGCGCCTTATTAGCAGAAAGCTGGGCGCTAAAACCGCTGCGCCACACGTTATATCAGGGGCGCTACGCCCTGATTTATCCCGCGTTTCGCTACCAAACCCTGGCGGATTATCTGCGCCTGCCAGCGGGTAAAATTCAGAAGTTCATCAGCTGCGCCGTGCTGCTGTGTAATGCGCTCAGCAAGCTGCATCAGCAAGGTTTGGTGCACGGCGACATCAAACCGGCCAATTTCTTCTTTACCGATCAAGGCGACGTGGTGCTGGGCGGCTTTGGCCTGGCGTTTATCGAAGCGGACTCACAGCAGCCGCTGCGCGCCTCAGTGACCGGCGGCACGCTGGCCTACATGTCGCCCGAGCATACCTCGCGCACCGCGCACGCGGTCAGCCGGGTCAGCGATCTCTACAGTCTGGGCATCGTGCTTTACGAATTACTCACCGGCAAGCTTCCCTATGGCAGCGCTGAAGGTGGCGCGGCTGAATGGGTGCACCATCATATTGCCTCCGAAGCGCTGCCGCCGCACCGGCTGCGCAAAGATGTGCCGCTGGTACTCTCATCCCTCATTTTACGCCTGCTAACCAAATCGCCGGAGCAGCGTTATCAAACCGTCGAAGGCGTGCTGGCCGATCTGCGCCGCTGTGAATCCAACCTGATGCCTGACGGCGTAGTTGAATCCTTCGCGCTGGGCTTACAGGATGTGCCAACCACAACGCTGTTATCCGATGTGCTGTACAGCGACCATGCTCAGGCCAGCGAGATGCTGGCGGCGTTTGATGAGGTGTGCAGCAGCGGGAAACACTGCATGGTGGCGATTAGCGGCGCGTCCGGTGCCGGAAAATCGGCGCTGATGGCCTCGGCGCTTAAAATCCTGCGGGAAAAAAACGCGCTGCTGACGGTGACCAAAGCCGACCAGCACTCGCCCATTTTGCCCTACGCGGTATTTACCTCGGCGTTTCGATCGCTGACGCTGCATCTGCTCGGGTTGCCCGCCGAAGAGCTGGCGCGCTGGAAAACACACATTGCGCGCCAACTGGGGAATTATGTTGGGCTGGCCGTTAATCTGGTGCCCGAACTGGGCATCTTGCTCAACCACAAAGCCAGTGTGCAGGCGGATGCACGCTCGTTAGATGCACGCAATCGCCTGAATCTGGTGGCCTGCAGCCTGGTGAAAGCCTTTACGGTGCCGGGGCGGCCGCTGATCCTGCTGATTGATGACGTGCACTGGGCCGATCAGGCGACCTTGCAGCTGCTACAGAATTTGCTGCGCTCCAGCGACGATATTCCCTTATTGCTGGTGATTTCTCATCGCGATCGCGCCTCGTTGCCCTGTCCGACGGTGGTCGCCAGCCTGGAGCGCATTCGTGCGGCGGCCACGCGCATTGTGGATATCACACCCGAGCCGCTGTCGGTGAAAAATATCGCCAGCTGGCTGGCCGGCATTTTTCACACGCGCAGCGCGGAGACCACCGAGCTGGCGCAGATCATCCATGAAAAAACCGCCGGGAATCCGCTCGCCACGCGTGAGTTTTACCGCCAGGCGGTGCGCGATCACCACATCACACACGCTGCATCCCATAAATGGACCTACAATCCGCACGCGCTGAGAAACTGCCATTACACCGCGAACGTTGCCGCCAGCGTGCTGCAACAGCTGCAGTTGCTCGCGCTGCCGCTGCGCCAGCTGCTGGGCCGATTGGCCTGCATCGGCAGTAGCGGCGATCTGCCAGTGTTGGCCGGCATCCTCGATACGGCGCTTGGCGCCCTTCACGCCACGCTGCGCCCTGCGGCTGAGGCCCGGCTGATCTCGCTGACCGATGACAGCTACACCTTTATGCATGACAGCATGCATGAGGCCGCGCTGAAGTTGCTTTCGTCGGCGGCAAAAGATGATTTTCACTTTGCCGCTGCGCGCTATTACATGCAGGCCGCGCGCCAGGATAACGCGCATGCGCTGCTGTTCAGTGCCGCGCATCACACCATCACGTTGCAAAACCGCGCACTTTTAGCGCCTGATGCCGCTGCGTTTAGTCTGCTGTTATTAAACGCCACCCGACGCGCGAAAATTATGGGCGATTACGCTTCCGCGCTGCGTTTCTTACACGCTGCCCGAGCGCTCAACGCAGCGTCAGGCGCGGAGGAGAGCGGCCCGTTTTTGTTTGAGCAAGCGGAGTGTGAGTTTTTAAACGGCAACTTATCGGGCGCGCTGGCGTTGAGCTCTGAGATTCTCGCCACGCCCGGTGCGGTCACCGATAAAGCCGAAGCGGCGACGCTAATTGCTGAAATTCATATGCGTCAGTCCGACAGCCAACTGGCGCTGGAAACCGCGCTGGCCTGGCTGGCGGTGTTTGACATTCATCTGCAGCGCTATCCGGATAAAGCCGAGTGCGATGTCGCCAGGCAACGGTTGAAAAAAGAGGTTGGCAAAAATCCCTATACGCGCTTCCGTTCCCTGGCGCGAGTGACCTGCCATAAAACCGAAGCGGTGATGAATTTGATGGCCAGCGCCAGCACCTTCGCCGCCTTTATCAGCCCACGGCTGCAGTTCATCATCCTGTGCAAACTTCTGCATCTGACGATGGAGAAGGGCATTAGCGGTGCCTCAACGCTGGCGCTTGCCTGGTATGGCGTGGTGTGTGGCGATCAGTTCAACGAATATAGCCGAGGATTTGCCAGCGCGCTGCTGGCCCGCGAGCTGGTGTATAAGCACGACTTCGTTAGCTACAAAGCGCGCACGCTGATGCCGCTGGATCAGGTGAGCGTCTGGACCATGCCGCTCAGTTACGCCATCGAGTGCGCTAAAGCGACCTTTGATGTAGCGGTTGATATTGGCGATCGCACGTCGGCGTGTCTGGCGCTGCGTCATCTCACCATGAATTGCCTGGCGCGCGGTGACCATCTTGATGGCGTGCATACTTCGATCATGCGCGGCATGGTCTATGTGCGCAAAGCGCAGTATCACGATGTGGAAGTGATTCTCGGCATGCAGCTGGATTACGTGATGTTCCTGCGTAAGCCAGCCGGTGAGACCTTGTCCGGCGATGATTTTCATGCGCCCGCGCTAAATGTGGTGCAACCCGAATACGCCATTGAACCGCTGTTTTTGATGCAGTTCTGGACGCGGCTGTATAAAGGCATGGCGCACTTCTTTGCCGGTGAGTATGCCGCCGCCCAGCGCCAGTTCAGCGACGCCGCACCGCTCACTGACATGATTCCCGGCCATGTGCATATGCTGGATTTCCATCTCTACAGCGCGCTTTCACTCAGCATACCGCTGCAACCGAATGAGCTTGATGCCACGCAGCGGCAGCAACTGCAGCGCCATCTTGAAAGAATCATCACCTGGGCAACGGAGAACCCCGGCACCTTCGCCGACAAAGAGGCGCTACTGCGCGCCGAACTGCTCAGGCTGGAGGATAACAGCGGCGCGGCGCTGGATCAGTTTGAAAAAGCCATTGAGCTGTCGCGCAAAGGGCAGTTTCATCCGATCAACGGTCTGGCATGCGAACTGGCCGCGCGCTGCGCCAATGCGCGCGGCATGGCGTTCGCCGCCGAGGGCTACATCAAAGGCGCGCTTGCCGCCTGGGATCGCTGGGGCGCGGGCGCCAAGGTGCGTCAGCTTGAAATGCACTATCCGCATCTGGTGGCGCACCCGCCGCAGAGCGCGTTAAACACCGTGACCTTTGAGCAGAGTGCGGTGATCAGCGACCTGCAAAGCCTGGTCACGGCGATGCGCGCGTTGACCGAAGAGATCAATCTTGATCGGCTGATCCATATTTTGATGATGATGTTGGTGGAGCGCGCCGGCGCGCAGCACTGTATTTTGATCCGCCTCATCGACGGCAATGTGCCGGAAATTCAGGCGCGCGCCTCCTCCACGGTGGAAGGCGTCAGAGTCAAAATCGTTAATGAACTGCCGGTGGCGACCGATTTGCCGCTGTCGATTCTCTCGGCGGTGATCCGCACCGGACAGGAAATCCGTACCGGTCGGCCGGAAGTGTTTAGCCCGTTTAGTCAGGATAACTATCTGGTTGCCTCTGGCGCGGCAGTGATGTGTGTGCCGATGTTTCGCCAGGCGCAAATGGTGGGCGTGCTCTATCTGGAAAACCGGCTGATGCCGGATGTTTTCACCGCGGAGCACTCGCGCATTGTCTCGATGTTAGGTGCGCAGGCTGCGGTTTCTCTGGAAACGGCGCGGCTGTATGCCGAGCTGGTGGAGGAGAACATCCAGCGGCGGAAAATTGAAAAACAGCTGCGTGCCAGCCAGACATCCCTGATGCTGGGTGAAAAAATCAGTAATACCGGTACCTGGCACTGGCATCTTGAGCCGGATATCCAGCTGATATCGGACGAATATAAACGCATCATGGGGCTGCCCGCCGGGCAGGTGAGCACCTCGATGGCCGAGTTTCAGCGGCGGGTGCATCCAGACGATCTTCAGTGCCTGAAAGCGCTAATTGAATCCAGCGTGGCGCATGGCGTGAGCATGCAGGCTGAATTTCGCATCATCCGTGATGATGGCGAATGCCGTTATATCAAAGGCATAGGTGAGCCGGTGGAGAACTGGCCGGATGTCGCCGAATATTTCGGCACGCTGACGGATATCACCGCGCAGCGTCAGTCCGAAGATGCCGCCAGAATTGCCCAGGCCGAGCTGGCTCGCGTGGCGCGCGCCACCACGGTAGGACAGCTGACCTCATCGATCGCCCATGAAATCAATCAGCCGCTGATGTCGATTGTGGCCAATGCTGGCGCCAGCCTGCGCTGGTTGAAACGCGATCCGGCTCAGCTGGAGAAAGCCAGTGAAAGCATTGAGGAGATCATTAACGAAGGGCGGCGCGCTGGCGAAATTATTCGCGGCCTGCAGTCACTGACGCGCAATAATGTTGCGGAGTATGCATCGGCCAGGCTGCATCTGCTGGCGCGCGATATTTTAACCTTGTCGCGTCTGGAACTTGAGCGCCGCTCGGTGGCACTTGAACTGGATATTCAAGCGCCATGGGATGAGGTGTTTTGCGAGCGCGTACAGATTCAGCAGGTGCTGCTGAATCTGGTGATTAATGCCATTGAGGCGATGGCGGATAATGGCGGAGCGCGTATTCTGCGGCTCTCATCCTCCAATCCTGACGCGAATCATATTCGTATAGAGGTTGCCGATAACGGCAGCGGATTATCGGCAGAGGTTATCGGCAAGATATTCGACTCTTTCTACACCACCAAAGCGGAAGGAATGGGAATGGGCCTGACCATCAGTAACGAAATCATCAAACGTCATGGTGGTGTGCTGAGTGCGGAAAACCGCCCACAGGGTGGCAGCGTATTCAGTTTTACCCTGCCATTAAATCTGGGGAAATAGTTTATCTGATCCTCCCGCGCTATTTCACGGGAGGAAAATCGGACCGTTATCATTATAACGCGCGCGTTATTCATCTTGCAGTAAATGAAGTTTCTCAGCGGTTCTGACTAATTCTGATACTGAACGCACCGCCATTTTTTCCATTACGCGGCGTTTATGCACTTTTGCCGTAATTTCACTGATGCCCATTTCGGCGGCAATCTGCTTATTTAATAAACCGCGAATGACAAGCAGCATCAATTCCATTTCCCGTGGCGTTAAAGAGTGATAACGCCCGGTGAGTACAACTCTTTCCTGTGCAAGTGCTGCGCTTTTTTCGGCCAGCGCCATGGCAGCGGATACCACTTGTATCAGGTCATCCGGCATCACCGGCTTGGTGAGAAACTCAAAGGCACCGGCCTTCATCGCGCGGACCGTCAGAGGAATGGTGCCAAAGCCGGTGAGGAAAATGGTGGGAATGGTGTATCCGCGTGCGGTGAGATCCTGCGAGACATCAAAGCCGTCGCGGCCCGGCATATTCATATCGACAATTAAACAGCTCGGGGTGCGGTAATGCGGCTGATGTAAAAATTCAGCGGGGGAGGTAAAGGTCGAAATCAGGTAGCCTTCTGAGCTCAGAAGATTTTGCAGCGCGTTGATGACAGCGTGGTCATCGTCAACAATATAAATCGTTCTATCCATAAAAACTCATTCAGACTCTTACGAGTTCTATTCACTACATGCGCGCTAATATACCCGCAAAATAGTGCTGTAGGAATGGCGAAAAACGGATATGTGAATGTGATTATCTACTGCGCTGTCAGGCCTAAAAAGGGTGAGGATGAAAAGCCATGCACTCACCCGCTATTCTTAAGGTAATAAATGCGTAACCTTAAGGTTCTTCAATTCGCGATACCCTCAAGGTGGTTTGTTCGCCACGCCCATACACTTTTCCACTGACGCGAACTTTATCACTGGCTGAATAGGTTTTCTCTTTGAAGGCCGGCTTCTCAGCATTAATGATAATCGTGCCGGTATCATCGCGGAATTTGTAGCTATCACCTTTCAGCTTTTCAATAATATGGCCTTCGAGCGTGACATAGCCGCCCTGACGGAAATCACGAATACGTGAAATCGGGGTTTGTGCGGTGTCTTCCGATCCTTTATAACCGGCATCCTGATTCTTCTGCGGCGGTGCTGTTTCACCTGATTGGTATCCGCCTTCCGCTGCGCTCACGCCAACGCTGAACATCATGATTACTGAAGCTAAAACAACCTGTTTCATACGCTCTCCATAGATTTTCCTGCTGACACGGTGTTAAGTCTGGCACAAATATGCGCGACTGCACGACAAACGCAGCGGTAATTGAAAAAAGCACAACTGACTTATTTATGCCAGGGTATGTAGACGCGGTTTTTATTTCTTTGGCTAAGCGCGACGTTAAATTAGCGCCGTGCTTATCTGCTCATTCGAATTAAGAGTGCTAGCCACTCAGGAAAATAAATCATGAAAGCTATCGTCTATAACGGGCCTTTTGATGTCTCGGTTAAAAATGTTCCTGATGCAAAAATTGTGCGTCCTACCGATGCGCTTATTCGTATTACCACCACCAATATTTGCGGTTCCGATTTACATATGTACGAGGGGCGCACCAGCTTTGAACAGGGGCGCATCTTTGGTCATGAAAACCTTGGCGAAGTGGTGGAGGTGGGGAGTGGCGTCGAGCGACTTAAGGTTGGCGATTACGTATGTATGCCGTTCAACGTCGGCTGTGGTTTCTGTGAAAATTGTGAGAGAGGGTTAACCGGTTTCTGTCTGACCGCCAACCCCGGCACCGCAGGTGCGGCCTACGGCTTTGCTGAAATGGGTGAGTGGGAAGGCGGTCAGGCCGAGCTGCTGCGCGTGCCGTTTGCCGATTTTAACTGTTTACTGCTGCCACCGGATGCGGTGGAGAAAGAGGAAGATTATGTGATGCTGTCAGACATTTTCCCCACCGGCTGGCATGCAACCGAGTTGGCAGGCCTGCGACCGGGCGATAGCGTCGCCATCTACGGTGCGGGCCCGGTAGGCTTGATGGCCGCGCATTCGGCGATCATCAAAGGCGCGTCGCAGGTGTTTGTGGTGGATACGCACCCCGATCGCCTGGCGCTGGCGGAGCAGATGGGCGCAACGGGCATCAATGCCGTGGGCGACGCAGCGGTGCAGCAAATCCTTGATCTGACGGATGGACGCGGCACGGATTGCGGTTGTGAATGCGTGGGTTATCAATGTTGTAATCAGCATGGACACGAAGATAACAGCGCCACCATGAACAGCCTGGTCGCCTCCACCAAAGCCACCGGCGGCATTGGCGTGGTGGGCGTGTTTATCCCGCAGGATCCCGGCGCGGCCAGCGAGTTAGCCAAAGTGGGTAAAATGCCGTTCGATTTCGGCAGCTTCTGGTTTAAAGGGCAGTCGATCCGTACCGGCCAGGCCAACGTCAAAGCCTATAACCGCCAGCTCGCGCGATTGATTGCCACCGACAAAGCGCATCCGGCGAGCATTATTTCTCATCGACTGTCGCTGGCCGAAGGACCCGAAGCGTACCGCCATTTCGACGATCGTGATGCGGGCTGGACCAAGGTGATTTTGAAACCTTAACGCATTCATAGCGCCTGTTATGCCGCATGATATTTTTGGTCGCCATTAATGGCGACCCTGTGGAGGGTGCGAAAATAATTGAAATAAAGCGCAACGGTATTGATCAGGATTAATCTTATTAATAAACCATTAAAGCTACCTTTCGGTTAAAATATCCTCGCTTTACATTCTCCTCATTAATCTCTTTAAACATCATTTCTAAACCAGACGAAATATAAATGTTTTTATGCTCTACAGTTAATAGGGTCTTAACTGGAGGAGCATGTCACATGTCGAAAGATAAAAAAGAACAGAATTTAACCCACACCGCGCCGCATAAAGGGCCAGAAACCTCTGAGCCAGGATTAGGTGATTTAGCACCGCAAGGCGGTGGACATAGACCTGCCGCTGAACCGACGCCGCCGGGCAAGCAGCCTACCGCGCCCGGCAGCCTGAAAGCGCCCGCCACGCAAAACAGCAAGCTTGAGCAGCTCGATGAGTACCGCAAAAATGGCGAAAACGCTGACCTGACCACCAACCAGGGCACCCGTATCGCCAACGATCAGAACTCGCTGCGTGCCGGTTCGCGCGGGCCTACGCTGCTTGAAGACTTCATCATGCGTGAAAAAATCACGCATTTTGACCACGAACGCATTCCTGAGCGTATCGTGCATGCGCGCGGTTCGGCGGCGCATGGCTATTTCCAGCCTTACCGCTCGCTGGAAAAACTGACCAAAGCAGGTTTCCTCAGCGATGCCGAAAAAATCACACCCGTCTTCGTGCGTTTCTCCACCGTGCAGGGTGGCGCAGGATCGGCTGACACCGTGCGCGATATCCGTGGATTCGCCACCAAGTTCTATACCGATGAGGGCGTTTTTGATTTAGTCGGCAACAACACGCCAGTATTTTTCATCCAGGATGCGCATAAATTCCCGGACTTCGTCCATGCGGTGAAACCCGAGCCGCACAACGAAATTCCGCAGGGGCAGAGCGCGCACGACACCTTCTGGGATTATGTGTCGCTGCAACCTGAAACGCTGCATAACGTCATCTGGGCGATGTCGGATCGCGGCATTCCGCGCAGCTATCGCACCATGGAAGGCTTTGGCATCCATACTTTCCGCCTGATTAACGCCGAGGGTAAAGCCACCTTCGTGCGTTTCCACTGGAAACCGGTGGCGGGCAAAGCCTCGCTGCTGTGGGATGAAGCACAGAAGCTGACCGGCCGCGATCCCGATTTCCACCGTCGCGATCTGTGGGAAGCGATTGAAGCCGGCGATTTCCCGGAATATGAGCTCGGCCTGCAGCTGATCCCGGAAGAGGATGAGTTCAAATTCGATTTCGACATTCTCGATGCCACCAAACTGATCCCCGAAGAGCTGGTGCCGGTCGAACTGGTCGGCAAAATGGTGCTCAACCGTAATCCGGACAACTTCTTTGCCGAGACCGAACAGGTGGCGTTCCATCCGGGCCACATTGTGCCAGGGCTGGACTTCACCAACGATCCGCTGTTGCAGGGCCGTTTGTTCTCCTACACCGATACGCAAATCAGCCGTTTGGGTGGGCCGAACTTCCATGAGATCCCGATCAACCGTCCGGTTTGCCCGTATCACAATTTCCAGCGTCAGGGCATGCATCGCACGGAAATCGATACCAATCCGGCCAACTACGAACCGAACTCCATCAACAACAACTGGCCACGTGAAGTGCCGCCAGCGGCAAAAGAGGGCGGATTCGAGAGCTATCAGGAGCGGGTGGAAGGCAGCAAGGTGCGCGAGCGTAGCCCATCGTTTGGCGAATATTACTCGCAGCCACGGCTGTTTTGGCTGAGCCAGACCGCGGAAGAGCAGCAGCATATCATCGGCGCTTATTCGTTTGAGCTCAGCAAGGTAGCGCGTCCTTACATCCGCGAACGCGTGGTCGATCATCTGCTGCAGATTGACGTCACGCTGGCGCAGGCTGTGGCCACCAATCTGGGGCTGAAGCTGAGTGATGAGCAGCTCAACACCGTTCCGCCGAAAGATGTCAACGGCCTGAAAAAAGATGACAGCCTGAGTCTGTATGCGCAACCGAGCGGCGACATTAAAGGCCGTCAGGTGGCGTTACTGCTGAGCGACGGTGTGAAAGCCGCCGACGTGCTGGCGATTCTGCAGGCGCTGAAAGCGCAGGGCGTGCATGCCAAAATTCTGGCAGCGCACATGGGACAAGTGCTGGCGGATGATGGCTCGGTGCTGCCGGTTGATGCCACCTTTACCGGTCTTCCTTCGCTGACCTTTGATGCGGTGATTGTGCCGGATGGCAATATCGATGCGTTGCTGCTGAGCGGTGATGCGCGCTACTTCCTGCTGGAAGCCTACAAGCATCTCAAAGCCATCGGTCTGAGCGGTGATGCACGCCGGTTTAAGGCGCAGTTTAACGTGCAGGACAATGAGGTCGAGGAAGGGCTGGTGGAAGATGTGAAAGCCGAGGGCACCTTTATGGCGGATTTCCTCTCTGTCATGGCATCCCATCGCGTCTGGTCGCGCAGCAAAAAAGCGCTGACCGTCGCAGCCTAATGCGCGGGGCGGAGTTGATTGCTCCGCCCCGTTTTCCCTGCATCTTAGGCAAAAAAAAGCCCGCTCGTTGCGGGCTGGTCGATATGCATACCGAAGTGATCGTGTAAACGCGTACTGTGTGTTGCTGCCACTCAATGTGGTGAGACCAGATTACAGTAATATTTCGCAACTGGTCATAGGAGTTATCGATGGCCCGAAAAATAACCGCATTCGTCCACTGATGCGTGGTTTACCTGCTTAACTCTGTTGGTGGGGAAGACAGAGGACAACATGCAGTTTAAAAGAAAAATGGATAAGCCGGTTTCTTCTGACGGCGGTTTACTGAAAAGCATTGTGCTCTCTGGACTGCTGCTGTTGATCACCGTAGCCAGTATGAGTATCTGGACCTTGCGTGAAGACTGGCTGGCGACCGTGCGTCAGACCCAGGAATCCGCGATGAATCTGGCGTTATCACAATCGCGTCAGGCGGAAGACACCTTCCTGCAGACCGAGCTTTCGCTACGCCAGGTACAGCGTGATCTGCAGCTACAGCTGGCAACGCGCATTCAGGGCGCTGACCTGAGTAATACCATGCGCGAATTACAGCGCCGCTTACCGCAGTTACACGGCTTGTTCTACTACGATCAAGATGGCAAGTGGATCGCCACCTCCGCCCAACGCGCACCCAACAATATCAATAATTCCGATCGTGAATACTTCACTTTTCAGCGCCATAACCGGCGCAACAGCGTGCATATCGGCCCGGTGATCAACAGCCGCAGCACCGGTGATTTGGTGATCCCCGTTTCCCTGCGTGTCAGTGATGCCAGCGGTGGCTTTAAGGGCGTGCTGCTGGCCACCATCAAGGTCGATTTTTTCCGTCGCTTCTACAGCTATTACGAGCTCGGTGCGCGCGATGTGCTGGTGTTGATGCTGGCTGACAGCACGGTGCTGTACGCGCGTCCGATGCCTGACAGTTACATCGGCAAAAATCTCTCAGCCAGTCCGCTGTTTCAGGAGATGCTGGCGAAAATGGATCGCGGCAGCGGGCAGTGGAAATCGGTGCTGGATGGCCAGGCGCGGATCTTTGGTTTTGCGCGTTCCGATCGCTATCCGATTATCGTCGCCGCCGGTTACAACAGTGACGATCTGTTCCATGTGTGGGTTAACCGTCGGGCGCAGGATATTCTGCTCAGCATTATCCTGCTGCTGACCATCTTGCTGCTCGGCGTCTTCCAGCTGCGTCAGGCGCGTAGCGTGTTGCGCTATCAGCAGGAATTGACTCAGCTGCGCGACGAACTGCACAGCGCCAACCTCGCCCTGAATCAACTCGCGCACGTTGATGGTTTAACCGGTCTGGCGAATCGAAGGGAGTTTGATCGTTTCCTGCATCAAGCGCTGGCCCACGCCGCCGCCAGCGGTAAACCGCTCACGCTGATCATGATGGATATCGATTTCTTCAAGCACTACAACGACACTTACGGCCATATCGCCGGGGATAAGTGCCTGAAAGCGATCGCTGAGGTGCTCGCTTCCGTGGTGGCGCGGCGCTCCGATATCGCCGCGCGCTATGGCGGCGAGGAGTTTGCGCTGATCCTGCCTGATACCCCATTCGATGAGGGCATGACGATTGCGCATCGGGTGGTTGAGGCGGTGCGGATCAGGCAGCTTGCGCATGTTTCTTCGCCCAAAGGGCAGGTGACGATCAGTGCCGGCTGCGCCACCACTGCGACGTCTGCCACCCTCAGTGCGGTAAAACTGCTGGAGTACGCCGATCACGCCTTGTACCGGGCAAAGCGTGAAGGGCGTGATGATGTGAAAGGGATTAATATAGATGAATCTCAAGCGTAATTGGCTTATTCCACGGCGGGCAGCTGGTATTTAATATATTGACGCAGCGCCTCGTGCATCTGGCTATTCCTTTCGTCCTCTAAGCCGCGCTCTTCATATTCTTTCGCCAGTTGAATAATCACCTCATCATATTTCCCTTTGAAGGTGATGTTATTTACCGCCACCTGCTTAATCATTAACTCGCGCAAGGCAGCGACTTCAATCTGCAGCTGGTTTACCGTTGCTTCCAGCTCGTTTACGCGTTCTTCATTCGACATAGGTTCTCCGGATGTTATTAAGCTGTGACCGTATCAGGGGCTGAATATCGCATTCGCATGCGTGTAATTCAAGCGTGAAGCGGTTACTTCGCCACCGGCAGATCCGCTCAGGGCTTGAGTCTGTGACGCGCTGCGAAAAATAAAAAGCAAGACCTGTTTCCTGTCGAGAAACATATTATATGCTGTTCTCAGCAGGAAACGCGGAGGCGTGACGTGATTAAAAGCTGGAAGCATAAAGGATTACAAAGTTGTTTGAGGAAGATGATAGCAGCGGCGTCCAGGCGCAGGACGCGGAACGCATTCGGCTTCGCCTGGAGTGACCCCGGGACCATAGACAAATCTGCCCTATATTTTGAGCATAGGAGGAGTCTATGGGCACACCACGATTTACCCCTGAGTTTAAAGAAGAAGCTGTCCGCCAGATCACCGAGCGGGGCTATTCCATCGCCGACGTTTCTGAACGCCTGGGCGTCTCGCAGCACAGCCTTTATAAATGGGTCCGCTCCATAAAACCTGATGACACCGGGGACCAGGCGCAGGATCTGCTGGATGCCCGGACGGAGATCCTCCGGTTGAAAGCGCAGCTCAAGCGAACTGAGGAGGAGCGGGATATCCTGAAAAAGGCGGTGCGGTACTTTGCAAGGGAGCCCGACTAAAGTACCGCTTCATTAACGATCACCGTCAGGTCTGGTCGGTCGCACTGATGTGTCGGGTTCTGAAGGTTGCCCGTTCCGGTTTTTACGTCTGGCTCCACTGCCCGTTATCAGCTGGAGAGCAGGATAATCAGCGGCTGCTGACGCTTATCCGCGACTCTTATACCCTGAGTGGCGGCGTCTATGAGTACCGGCGTGTCCACAGTGACCTGCGAGAAATCGGAGAGGTATGCAGTAAAAACAGGGTAGCGAAAATGATGCGGCAGAACAGAATCAAGGCCGTATATGGCTGTAAAATCCCGAGAGGAGCACGGGGACGTCCGTCAGTCATTGCTCCTAACCGGGTATAGCGGGAGTTCACAGTCGTTAAACCGAACCAGGTCTGGGTAACGGATATTACCTACATACGGACTTGGCAGGGCTGGCTGTATCTGGCCGTGGTGATAGACCTGTTTGCCCGCAATGTGGTGGGCTGGTCAATGAAACCCTCACTGTCGCGCGAACTGGCGCTGGATGCTCTCCTGATGGCCGTCTGGCGACGAAGGCCTGAGGAAACCGTTATCGTACACAGCGACCAGGGCAGCCAGTATGGCAGCGATGACTGGCGACGGTTCTGCCAGGCTAATAACCTGTCACCCAGCATGAGCCGGCGCGGCAACTGCTGGGATAATGCAGTGGCAGAATCCTTCTTCAGTTCGCTAAAAAAAGAGCGCATCAGAAAGCGGATCTATAAAACCCGGGACATGGCCCGGGCTGATATCTTTGATTATATCGAAGTGTTCTACAACCGGACCCGACGCCACAGCCACCTGGGAGGTGTCAGTCCAGAGGCCTTCGAAAAAGCCTCGTCGTGAGGACAGTGAATGTCTACGGGAACGGGGTCACTCCATTAACGGCGACCGTTATACCTTACAATCCGCGTTTTGCCATCAACCGCGCTAAATCCACCAGACGATTGGAGAAGCCCCATTCGTTATCGTACCAGGCAAGAATCTTCACCAGATTGCCGCCAATCACCAGCGTCGAAAGCCCATCAATAATCGATGAACGAGCATCGCCCTGATAATCGCTTGATACCAGCGGCTCGTCGCTGTATCCAAGAATCCCCTTCAGCGGACCTTCTGCCGCCGCGGCTTTAAACGCGTCATTCACCTCTTCTGCGGTCACGTCGCGTTTCAGCGTCACGGTCAAATCCACAATCGACACCACCGGCACCGGCACGCGCAGGGAATAGCCGGTCAATCGACCCTCCAGCTCCGGAATCACCCGACCGAGCGCCTTCGCCGCCCCGCTTGAGTAAGGCACAATCGACAACGCCGCCGCCCGCGCACCGCGCAGATCTTTCTCAGGCTGATCGTGCAGCACCTGGCTGTTGGTATAAGCATGCGTGGTGTTCATTAAACCGTGCTCAATACCAAACGCCTGATGCAGCACCGCCGCCGCTGGCGCTAGGCCGTTGGTGGTGCAGCTGCCGTTACTCACCACAAAGTGCTGCTGCGGATCGTAACGTTGATCGTTCACGCCCAGCACAATTGTCAGGTCATCGTTCTTGCCCGGCGCGGAGATAATCACGCGTTTCGCGCCACCGCTGGTGATGTGCACTGCGGCTTTGTCGCGTTCGGTGAAGAAGCCGGTGGCTTCAATCACGATATCCACGCCGACATCGCGCCAGCGAATATTCGCCGGATCGCGCTCGCTAAACACGCGCACCGCTTTGCCATCAATGCGCAATTCGCCTTCACCGGCTTCCACTTCCGCCGGTAGCCTGCCGAGCAGGGAGTCGTGTTTCAACAGATGCGCGAGGGTTTTACTGTCGGTGAGGTCGTTGATGGCGACGATTTCAATATCATCGCTACCCAGCGCTGCACGAAAAACGTTACGTCCGATACGGCCAAAGCCGTTAATGCCGATCTTAGTCATGATTGACTCCTTTTCCGAAGATGCTGGAGTCACTCTAAGCCGATGGTGTGATGGCGTAAACGCCAAAAAAGGATCACTTTACGCCAATTTCCGGCAGTGGAAGCGCTGGCGATATTCACCCGGCGTGAGATGCAGTTGACGCTCAAAGCTGCGGCGTAAATTGATGCTGCTACCAAAGCCGGTATGTTGCGCGATGCGATCCAGCGTGTCGTTGCTTTGCTCCAGCTGTTCACGCGCTGCGGCGAGACGCGCTTCGGCCACATAGCGCGCGGGCGGCGCGCCGGTTTCACGGGTGAACACGCGGGTAAAGTTGCGCGGGCTCATGGCGACGCGCTCCGCCAGTTTCTCGACAGAGAGATCTTCGGCGAGGTTGGCGCGGATCCAGTGCTGCAGTTCACCGATCGGGCCAATGCCGCTCGGCGTTTGCAGATGAAAACGGCTGAACTGCATCTGTCCGCCGGGACGGCGCAGATACATCACCATGTCCTGCGCAATATCACGCGCCACGCTAAAGCCGAAATCCTCTTCCACCAGCGCTAATGTCAGGTCAAAGCCCGAGCTGACGCCGCCGGAGGTCCAGATCGGTCCGTCCTGAATAAACAGCGGACCGCCTTCCACCTGAATCTCTGGATAGCGCGATTGCAAGGTATCGAGCAAGCGCCAGTGTGTGGTGGCGCGGCGACCTGCCAGCAAGCCGGATTCCGCCAGCAGCATCGCGCCGCCACATACCGACACCACGCGGCGCGCCTGCGGAGCCGCCAGCTTGATGAAATCGACCACCATATTGCCTTCTTCCGCGCTGTCGCCGCGCCCGGTGATCATGATGGTGTCCCACGCAGTGCGCGGATCGAGATCGGCCAGTTTGAGGTCGGCTAATAGATTGAGGCCGGATTGGCCGTGGATCACCTGATGCGATTGGGTGGTGGCGAGGCTAACGCGATAGCGTTGCTGATCGACGCCAACCGGCAGATGCTGATTGGCGCGCATCAGGATATCGGCGATACCCGCCGCTTCAAACAGCATGCCGCCGTCGGGCACAATAATCAGAAAGGTTTTCATGGCGTGAAATAGATATTTTGACGGAATAAGCCAGAGTGTCTCATGGCGGCAATATTATGCACAATCCGTAGCGGCGCAATTTAATGCGCAATAAATTGCGCCGTTACGGGAGGGTGCAATCATCCATATTGATTACACAGATGATTTATTCGCTACGCCGATGCGCCACTGCTCGGGTGGCAACGTGCCGTTCACCGCGAAATCACCGACGATGCGATCCTTGTAAATGCGTGGATTGTGCGAGGAAAGGGTGCGCACGTTGCGCCAGAAGCGGTCCAGCCCCAGCGGTTTCAGCGTGGCTGACGCGCCCAGCGCATCAAACAGCGTCGAGCTGGCATTGAGCAGCAGATCGCTCACCACATTCAGCGACTGCGACACTTCCAGCTCGGCGATCGCCACCGCATGGTTCTCTAACGCCTGATCGCCGCTGAAGTGCGCGTCATACGCACGCTGCACCGCGCTGGCGGCGTGCAGCACAATCGCGCCGCTGCTGTAGGCTGCGCCGCGCAGGCGTCCAACCACTTGCAAAATCTGCGCATCCTGCGCGGCACGCGGCGCATTGCCGTTGCTGTAAGTGCGGGTACGCGACGCCACCTGCTGCGCCACTTCACCGCTCTGCGCGCGGCCAATGCCAGCCAGCGTCGCCAGATGAATCAGCTGATAAAACGCCGGTGAATACCTGAAATGAATCTCTTCGTTGATGTCATCGGCGGCGATCTTCACGTTGGCAAAAATCGCCGTGCCGCTGGCGGTCAGGGTTTGGCCGAAACCGTTCCAGTCGTCGAGCACCGTCACGCCCTCGGCGGTGCGGGATACCGTCACCGATATGCCTTTGCCGTTTTCATCGGTGATGCCGATATCAATCCAGTCAGAATAGAGCGAGCCGGTAGTGTAAAACTTGCGGCCATTGAGCCGCCAGGATTCGCCGCTGCGTGCAATGCGCGTGGAGAATTCAGACTGACGCGCATCGCCGGTTTCGCTCCACGCTGGCCCAACGATTTCACCGCGTCCAAGGCGCGTTAGCCACTTATCCTGAAACGGGCTGCTGCCGCTGTTCAGCACGTTCTCCACAAAGCCGAGATGACCGCGAATCGATTGCACCAGATTAGAATCCGCCTCGCCGAGCTCAATCAGCAGCGCGAACAGCTCAGGCAGCGTCGCGCCGAGTCCGCCATGGCTCTCCGGCACGCGCAGTGCGGTGAAACCGCTCTGTTTCAACCAGGCAATTTGCTCCAGCGGCAGTTGACGCTGCAGCTCTCGCTCAATCGCGCCCGCGCGTATGTTCCTGAACACAGGACGGAAACGCTCCGCCAGCTGTTCATAACGAGATGACGGGCCAGCTCCCCAACCTGATTCGATGTGCGACATGACGCTTCTCTCCAGCATAGAAATTTTCATTACTATGTCATCGCCATCGGGCGCGATTTAATGCTTTTTCTGCGTAAGCTATTTCGCCAAATAACTAAACTCAGCTTATTTCACTATATGGAACAAATGATTCATTTCTGCATATTGACTGCCACTATTGTTATTTGCCGCGCTTTATATCTGTGTTCTATTCAAACGCGACTCCGAAAATTACCCATTAATTTCCAGAAAATATAATTTCAAGCGGAATAGATCCACGCGAAATCTGTTATTAGCGTTTGACCGGGAAATAGTGAGAAATGAAATATCAGGTTCTTCAGCGCTTATTCATACCGATATGGGCGACGATAAGTGGTGCGTTGCCCTTAAGCGTTAGCGCGCAGACCGTGCCGCCCCATTATAGCGACGGCACGCTGGTCTATCTGCATGAGCAGGAGCCGCCATGCTTGTGGGGCGGCTGGGTGCAGCAAGCTTATTTATCGCGTCAGGTTTTTGATTATCTGGTGAGTTATGACAACGGACAGATTCGTCCGTGGCTGGCTGCCAGCTGGAGTGAATCCGTCGATCGTAAAACCATTACTTTTCATCTACGCCACGACGTTAAATTTACCGATGGTGATCTGTTTAATGCCGATGCAGTTATTGCGAATTATCCGGCGTGGCAAAAAGGCATAGGCTGGCACGGTTTTACTTATATGACCGGATTTACCAAGGTCGATGATTATACCGTGGCGCTACATTTATCTGAGCCGAATCCTGAAATCTATAACGTGCTGGCAAATGGTCATTACGGATTTCAATCACCCAATTCACTGGCGCATAACAGCAGCGAGCAGAAGTGCTTACGACCGGTCGGCACCGGACCGTGGAAAGTGGCGCGCTGGGTGCGCGGCGATGGCATCAGTTTTGTGCGCAATGACGACTATCGCTGGGCACCGCCAAACGCGCACCACAACGGCCCGGCATATCTCAAGCATCTGGAGTGGAAGTTCGTGCCGGATGCCACCACGCGCTGGGGCGCACTGGTGAGCGGCGGCGCGGATGTCATTTATCAGCCGCCATCCGCGCAGTGGCAGGCGCTGCAGCATCATTATCAAACGCTCTCCTACGTCGCCACCGGACGGCCGCAGGCGTTCTCCTTTAATGTGCAGCGCGGTCCGTTTACCGATCAGCGGGTGCGCCAGGCGTTTGCTTACGCGCTGGACCGCAAGCAGATCGTCAAAACCGTGTTCAAAGGTGCGGTACCGTATGAGGGCAACGGCTCGCTGAGTAAAAGCACGCCGCTCTATCTCAATGTCGACGATCGCTATTCACTCAATATCGCCAAAGCTAATCAGCTGCTGGACGCCGCCGGCTGGACCGGGCGCGATGCCGCCGGCTATCGCACCAAAGACGGCAAAACGCTGGATGCGCGCTTGCCGTTTATTCAGGCGATTATCGACCAGGAGGGCGCGCTGATGCTGCAGGCGGTGCAGGATCAGGTCAAACGCGTTGGCATCAAGCTGGATCTGATCCCGCTAACGCAAACCGAAGGCTTTGCCGGCGCACGTTCGCGTCCGGCAGATAAAGAAATCAGCTTTGGTTACTGGGTTTGGCCGTCGCCCAACATCCTCGACATCGTCTACAACCATGCGCTTAACGGCGCGTTCAACGGCAATAACACCAGCTTTTTCAATAATCCCGAAGTGGAAGCGCAAATCCTTGATGCACAGCGCGATCCCGATGCGCAACGGCGTCAGCAAAAATTCGACCTGCTGCAAAAGTGGTTTGACGATCAGGCGATTGCCATCGGCGGCTACAACTTCACCTACAACGTGGCCATCGCCAACAACATTCGCGGGCTTTGGCAGGATCAGGGCAATGGATTGCTGAACTTTAACGATGCTTACTTCGTGCAGGAGCAGCCATGAGTGAATTAACGTCATCGTCGCCGCAAAACAGCAGCGCCGATGTGGCCAGCGTTGCCGCACCACGCAGCAGCACGGCGTCGCTGTTGCGGCGAATTTCACTGCGCATCGCCTCCGCGCTGTTCGTGCTGTGGGGCACCATCACCGTGACGTTTTTGGTGCTGTCGGTGCTGCCGGGCGATCGCGCCACCATCCTGCTGAATATCACTTCCGGGCAGGTGATTGAACGCACGCCGGCGGAGCTGGCACCGATCAATGCGCAGTACGGTTTCGATAAGCCGATTGTCGAGCAGTATCTGCACTATTTCTGGCGGCTGCTGCACGCCGATTTTGGTTTCTCCTTTGAGTTGCAGCGGCCGGTGGTGCACATCATCGCCGAGCAGCTGTTGCCGACCTTTACTCTGGCGATTGCCGCGCTGCTGCTGGCGTGGATCATCGCCATTCCATGGACGCTGCTCACCGCCGGACGTAACCGTCGGCTGGCGGCATTCGGTTCAGCGGTGGAAACCATCATGGCCGGATTGCCGCAGTACTGGATTGGTATTCTGCTGCTGATTGTTTTCGCCATCGGTCTGCGCTGGTTCCCGGTGGTCGGCGGCACCAGCCTGCTCGGCACCGTGCTGCCCGCCATCACGCTGGCGATTCCGCTGGCGGGCTTTATGGGTCACGCCATTCGCGGCGAATTTGAACGCAGCATGCAGCAGCCGTTTGTGCTGTCGGCGCGGGCGCGCGGCATGAGTCTGGCGGGCGTGCGGCTGCGCCATGTATTACGCCACGCCCTGATTCCGGCCATCACGCTCAGCGGCTGGGCAATTGGCAATTTGCTCTCTGGCGCGGTGCTGGTGGAAGCGGTGTTTGCCCGGCCGGGCCTCGGCAATGTGCTGGTCAATGCGGTGAGCAACAAGGATTTTGCGCTGGTCTCCGGCATCGTGATTCTCATCAGTTTCCTCTACATCGTCATTAACCTGGTGGTTGACCTGATTTACCTGATCGTCGATCCCCGCCTGCGAGGTCGCGCATGACAACTCATCTCACGGATTACGCCGGACCGCGCACCGCGCGTGTCAGCTGGCAATTGCCGCTTTCGGTGCTGCTTTCCGCCATTGTGGCGCTGTTCTTTATTGTCGCGGCCATCGCGCCTGGCGTGCTGGCGACGCACGATCCCTTCAGCACCAATCTCTATCGCGCGCTGCAAGCGCCTTCGTGGGCCAATTGGCTCGGCACCGATGACATTGGCCGCGATCTCTATAGCCGCATTATCTGGGGCACGCGTCAGTCGCTGCTGATTGGCATCGGCGCGATGGTGATTGCGCTGTTGGGTGCGGTGGTGCTCGGCTTTAGCGCCGCGCTGGGACCGCGCTGGCTGGCGGAGCCGGTTAATCGTCTGCTGGAGATCCTGCTGGCGTTTCCCACCTTGCTGCTGGCGCTGCTGTTTGTCGCGCTGCTGGGTCCCTCCGCCAGCAGTTTGCTGATCTCGGTCGGCATTGGCACCGCGCCGGGTTACGCGCGTTTGGTGCGGGCCCAGGCATTGCAGGTCAAACAATCCGGTTATGTCGAAGCGGCGCGTGCGCTCGGACATCCGTGGCCACGGCTGTTTACCCAACACATCGCGCCAAACGTGTTCCGGCCGCTGTTCTCGCTGGTGGCGTTAGGCATCGGGCAATCGGTGGTGTGGGCATCCGGTCTGTCGTTTCTTGGATTAGGCGTGGTGCCGCCGTCGCCGGAGTGGGGCGCGCTGCTTGAAGCCGGAAAAATTAACGTCACCGTCGCCTGGTGGCTGGAAGTCTTGCCGGGCATTGCCATTGTGCTGGTGGCGCTGTCGTTTACGCAGATTGGCCGCTACATCCAGCAGCGAGCGGAAGGAGAGACGCGCTAATGAGCAATACTGTGATTGATGTGCGCGGCCTGAATATCTGGGCCAGCAGCGAAAGCGGGCAACCGCGCCATATTGTGAAGAACGTCAGCTTCGCGCTGCAACGCGGGCAATGTCTGGCGCTAGTGGGTGAATCGGGATCGGGAAAAAGCGTCACCGCCCGTTCGCTGGTGGGATTAGCCGGTGACGGATTACACGTGCAGGCTGACACGCTGAGGCTGCACGGTGAGACGCTGCAGCAGCGGAGCGACAGTTGGTGGCGCAAGGTGCGCGGCAGCAAAGTGGGTTTCATTTTGCAGGACGCGCTGGTGTCGCTGGATCCGCTGCGCCCGGTGGGCAAAGAGATCGCCGAAGCGCTGGCGCTGCATGGTTGGGGCAACGCCGCCAGCCGCCAGCAGAAAGTGCAGGCCTTGCTGGAAGAGGTCGGCGTGCCGCAGGCGGCTTATCGCGCCAGCCAGCGGCCGGGAGAGCTGTCGGGCGGTTTGCGCCAGCGCGCATTGATCGCCTCGGCGATTGCGCTGCATCCGGATGTGCTGATCGCCGATGAGCCCACCACCGCGCTGGATGTCACGGTGCAGGCGCAGGTGCTGGAAGTGCTGCGGCAGATGCTGGATCGCGGCACCAGCGTGATTCTGATTAGCCACGATCTGGCGGTGGTGGCAAAAATCGCCGATCAAATTCTGGTGATGCAGGGCGGATCGATTGTGGAGGCCGGCTCAGCGCAGCAGGTGCTGCAACAGCCGCAGCATGCGTATACCCAAGGTTTGATAAACGCGATTCCCAGCGAACACACCAAAGGACAACGCCTTTCCGGCAGCGCACCCAGCGTGCCAATCCCAACTGTAACGCCCTCGGATGAAGTGCTGCTGGAAGCGCAGCATATCATGAAGCGTTTTCGCGGGCACCGCGCCGTCGATGACGTTTCCTTTACCCTGAAGCGCGGCGAGACGCTGGGAATTGTCGGCGAGTCGGGTTCCGGTAAAACCACCTTGTCGCGCATCGCGCTGGCGCTGGAATCACCGGACAGCGGCGAGGTGCTGTTTGCCGGCCAGCCGTGGAGCCATGCGTCCGCCGCCGATCAGCGTGCCATTCGTCGCCAGATTGCGGTGGTATATCAGGATCCGCTCTCTTCGTTCGATCCGCGCTGGCGCGTGGCCGACATCCTGCTGGATGCGATTGCGCTCGATCGGCAGGCGCCGACGCAGGCGCCGCGCGAGCGGGCTATTAGCCTGCTGCAAGCGGTTGGGCTCGGCGCGGAGCATCTCAACCAATGGCCGGCGCGCATGTCGGGCGGCCAGCGGCAGCGTGTGGCGATTGCCCGCGCGATTGCGACCCATCCCAAAGTGATTGTGCTCGACGAAGCGGTCTCGGCGCTGGACGTCACCATTCAGGCGCAGATTCTCGATCTGCTCAGCGATCTGCAGGCGCAGCTCGGCGTCAGCTATCTGTTTATCTCGCACGATCTTGGCGTGATCCATCACATGAGCGATCGCGTGCTGGTGATGCAGAACGGCCAGGCGGTCGAGCAGGGCGCCGCCGATGAGGTGTTCTACCGCCCGCGCCATCCTTACACCCAGACGTTACTTGCCTCGCTGCCACGCCTGGCCGCGCTGGAAACTGCCTAACTTTGCTACTGGAGCGAACATGTCACGCGAACTGATTTATAACGGATTTTTGCATCTCACACCGAATCATCACAGCCACGGTTACTGGCGCACGCCGGAAGGTCAGGTGCAGTACAACTACAACCAGCTTGATGCCTATGTGCAGACGGTGAAAACCCTGGAAAAAGGGCTGTTTGATACCTTGTTCATCGCCGATGTAGTGGGCGTGTATGACATCGAATATGGCGACGGCAAAACCACCATGCGCGCCGGCACCCAGTTCCCCGAGCCGGATCCGATCACCATTCTTTCGGCGCTGGGTTTAGCGACTGAAAATCTCGGTCTGGTGGTGACCAGCAACGTGATTCAGACTCATCCGTTCTCGTTTGCGCGCCAAATCTCCTCGCTGGATGAATTTACCCGCGGTCGCATCGGCTGGAATATCGTGACTTCGTATCTCTCCAACGGCTTCCGCAACTACGGTTATCAGGACATTGTGCCGCACGATGAGCGCTACGAATGGGCGCAGGAGTATCTCGATGTGGCATATAAGCTGTGGGAACTGTCGTGGGAAGAGGGCGCAGTGCTGCACGATCCCGCTACTAACCGCTTTTTCGATGCTGACAAGATCCACAAAATCAACCACGTCGGTAAGCGCTATCGGGTGGAAGGCCCGCACATTGTTGAGCCGTCACCGCAGCGCAGCCCGGTGTTCTTCCAGGCCGGCAACTCGGATGCCGGACGCCGCTTTGCCGCGCGCAATGCCGAAGTGACGTTCCTGCCATCGCAAACGCCAGACACCGCGCGCAAAGATATCGCCATCCTCAATCAGGATGTGGTGGATTACGGTCGCCAGCCGGAGGATTTGAAGAAGCTGGTGATGCTTTCCACCGTGATTGGATCGACCGAGGAAGAGGCGAAGCGTAAGCAGCAATATCTGTTCGACAATATTGATATCAATGCATTGCAGGGCTTCTACAGCGGCGGTTCGGGCATCGATCTGGCGAATATCGATCCCGATACGCCGCTGACCGAACTGAGCCGCCGCGAGGAGTTCAGCCAGCACATGCGCTCGAAATTCCGTATCGCGGTCGATGCCGATTATGGGCAAGGCCGTGTGCTGACATGGCGCGAATACCTGATTCAACATGCGCTGCTACCAGGCCGTTTCGCCGGTACGCCAGAACAGATCGCCGACCGGGTGCAGCAGTTTGCTGATGCTGGCGTTGATGGTTTTAACGTGGTGCCGGTCACCACGCTCGGCTGGTGGGATGAGTGGGTTGAACACGTGGTGCCGGTGCTGCAAAAACGCGGCCTGGCGCAAACGGCGTACAAGCCAGGCACGCTGCGCGAGAAGATTTTCGGCAAGGAGAGCAAGCTGCCGGCGACGCATCCGCAACGGACGTTGACGCTGAGTTAATGCGGTCGCGGAATAAATTGCGTCGCTACGGAATCAGTGCACGTATTGGTAGCGGCGTGATTTATCGCGCAATAAGTATTAATGAATATCCTTCATAGACCCAATGCTATTTCAGGCCATTATCTTCACAATTCCTTCCGCTAACACCGCGATCCCTGAGTGGCTGCCAGGCCGCAAACTCGACGTTTAACGTATAGCCTGTAATGTCGAAGCATTTTCGATTGCATCGACATTTTTTTGTATTTGACGTTTTTTTCTCAGTGGGTATGCTCAGCCACGTCAGGATCCCCCGGCCAGGGTTGGTTGAGACGATTACAGAGAGCCCATGAAAAACAGTAATGACAAACAGTTATGCGACATCGCGATTGGTGATGCGGTGATGGAATTATTTAACCAGGATGCGCCGGTTTCGCGTACCACGCTGCTCGCGCAATTAGAGAAGATGATACATGCGGGTGTGACGGCGGAAGAGGTACGGATCGCCAGACTGGCTTTAGAGCTGGTGACGAACAGCAGCACAGCCGACAAGGTTGAGCAATCGGAAGAGAACGTGATGAGCTTTAGGGCGAAAAACGTTTCGGCGGATGACTCAACGCAGCACTGATCGCTGTATGCCGGACAAAGTTGTCCGGCATAACGGCGCGGCGTTACCAGCGGTACTTATTCGAATCTTCCCACTCTTTAACTTCTTTTTCCGCACGGTCTTTTTCATAACCGTAGCGTTCCTGGATTTTGCCGACCAGCTGATCGCGTTTTCCTTCAACCACGGTCATGTCATCATCGGTCAGGTCGCCCCATTTTTCCTTCACTTTCCCTTTGAACTGCTTCCAGTTGCCGCTAATACGATCTTCGTTCATGTTGATCTCCCTATTTCGTGGTGACTGTGTGCTGCCCTTCGCTGGCCTGATGCCAGCGGGTGAATTAATCCTGGCACAGGATTTGCGCTTTGCTTGCCTGAGCTGTGAGCTGACTCATAAATTTGCGATTGTGTGAGCCAGCGTGGAGAAAAAAAACCGTTAATAGCAAAAAGTTATTCACTAACTCTTTGCTCTATAAGGCATTATGTTTGCCCGGCTATACAGGCAAGGGTGGGTTGCGATATAGTAATCGCCGATAAGACATTTCCGTCAACTTTTGGAAACCCGCATTCCCTGATGCCATCCGTATGAGTAAAACGCAACCCACCGACATGAAAAGCAGAGAACGTGGCCGCCCCAGAGAGTTCGATATCGAACAGGCTCTGGACAAAGCCATGATTGTTTTTCGTCAGAAAGGGTTTCATGCGGCTTCACTTAACGATCTGGGCGAAGCGATGGGGTTGACAGCGGGCAGCATCTACAAGGCTTTTAAAGATAAACGCAGCTTGTTTCTGCTGGTGTTTGAACGCTATCTTTCGGTGCGTAATGCCGATCTGCGCCAGCGTCTGGCACAGTTCACCAGCGGCCGCGAGAAGCTCGGCGAGCTGCTGCAGTTTTACCTTGATTCCGCGCGGGCGGTGGAAGGTCGCACCGGCTGTTTAGTGGTGGGCAGCGCGGTAGAGCTGCAGGTGCTGGATGACGATCTTTCGCAACTGGTGAGTGAAGCGGTCATTCGTAATAAAAACTTCCTCGCCTCGCTGCTCAAACTGGGCCAGGAAGATGGCTCGGTCACGCCCAATCTGGATGTGGACACCGCCGCGGGATTGATCCTCTGCATCGCCTTTGGCATGCGCGTTGTGGGCAAGATCACCGATGTAAAAGATGAACCAGAGACCATCAAGTTAGTTATGAAGCTGCTGGACTAAAATTTGTCTAATTAGGAGTCGGATACTTCCTAAATAAGCGAAGCGTAAAGACGGAGGGCAAGTGAAAGACGAAGATTCAGATATTACGGAAGAGATTCGCGCATTGGTGGGCAGGGTAGTGACACGTATTCTGCGTCCTGATGAAGCGCTTACCGTTCAGGAACTCATAGGCGCGTTGTATCGCCTAAGTTTGCGCTCCACCGACAGCAAAACCAAAGTCGCCTGCGAGAAAGCCATTCGTATCCTGGCGAAAAAACTGCACTAATAGGGTCGCGCGTGCCGCGCCTTGTTGTTCTCCTCTGCTGAAGTCTGGCAATCCCTCGCCAAACACCTCTCTGATTAAAGCGGGCGATGCGCGGTCTCTTTTGCCTTCCACAGCGCAAACAGCGTGATCAGCAACGCCAGGCTGACATACAGCGATACCCACAGCGTGCTGCCCATCTCTTTATACAAGGTCGTGATGATCAGGGGCGCAAAGCCACCGCCAATGATACCCGCCAGCGTGTAAGCCAGTGACGATCCGGCGTAGCGCACGTGGCTGGGGAACTGTTCGGTGACAAACGCCGCCTGCGGTCCGTACATCACCGCATGAATCAGCAAGCCGCCAATGACCGCCAGCACAATCAGCACCGGCTGTGAGCTATCCAGCAGCACAAAGAACACAAACGACCAGACGATTGCCAGCAGCGCACCGGCAATGTAGACCGGACGACGGCCGAGCTTGTCGGAGAGCGCACCAAACATCGGCACCGTAATCGCATTGCCAATCGCGCCGAGCATGGTGGCCATTAACGCCAGCGGACGCGGCAGTTGCAGCACGGTGGTGACGTAGGTAAGAGTGAACACCACCACCAACGCGTACAACACGTCGGAGCCGATACGTGAACCGCCAGCGATCAGTAGCTCACGCGGATAGCGAACAAACACCTCTTTCAGTGGCGTATGCGTGGTTTTCTCCGCCTGCTGCATCGCGACAAAGGTTGGCGTCTCTTCTACGCCGCGACGCAGCCATAAGCCAAACATCACCAGCAGCAGACTCAGCAGGAACGGAATGCGCCATCCCCACTCCTGAAACTGCTCGCCGCTCAACGCAACCGTTACCAGCGTGATAAATCCGGTACCAATCAAGGTACCGCACGAGGGACCTACCTGCGCAAACGAGGCGTTACGGCCACGCTTGTTGGCATCGCCATGCTCCATCGACAGCAACACTGCACCGGCCCATTCGCCGCCTAATGCAATACCCTGAATAAAGCGCAAGGCCACCAACAGCACCGGACTCCAGATGCCCCACACCGCATAGCCAGGCAGCAGGCCCATCAGTGCGGTGGTAACGCCCATAATCACCAGGGTGGTGATCAATACTGCTTTACGCCCGGCGACATCGCCGAGATGACCA
Organism: Pantoea sp. DY-17; assembly: GCF_019795975.1. NCBI lineage: Bacteria > Pseudomonadati > Pseudomonadota > Gammaproteobacteria > Enterobacterales > Erwiniaceae > Pantoea > Pantoea sp. DY-17. The sequence continues at coordinate 838,370 of NZ_JAIMIG010000001.1, forward strand.
AAGATAAAGCCGCCTACCGGACGGGAAATGTAGCCGACTGCATAGGTGGAGAACGCCAGAATGGTACCGACCAGCGGATCAAAGCTGGGGAAAAAGACGTGGTTAAACACCAGCGCCGCCATGATGTTGTAGACCGTGAAGTCATACCACTCCAGCGCGGTACCGATGGAGCTGGCCGCCGCGAGGCGACCGGTTTTGCTGTGGCTGGCGCGCGCGCCTGACGCGTGCGGCAACGTTGAATCGGTATTAGCCATGAGCCATCTCCTGTTGGGTTAACTGCCAGCTGAGGGAGTAGAGCTGTACGTCCGCGTTGAGTGCCTGCGCGGCATCGGCGGCGAGGGTTTTACACACTTGGGCGTCGCGGCAGGTCAGCAGCAGCATCGGATGCATTGGTCGCGTTGCGCTGGTTTCCCGTGGCAGCGGCGAGCTCAGCGTGGTGTCAGGCGTCAGCAAACGTGAGGCGATATAGCCGGGCGTTTGCTGCACGCTGCTTTGCCAGCTGCCCAGTGATGCAACATCTGTACCCGCTTTTAAGGTCAGCACCGCCAGATGGCTACCGGTGCCTTGTCCATGCTGATGCGATATGGCGCAGACGCGGCGCATCGGATTGACCATTTTGCTGAGGTTCTTCACCGACCATTCGGTCTGGCGCGTGAAGGCGGCGTGATAATCCGCGCTGGTAAAGGCTTCCAGCGATACGGTTTCATACAGGCCGAGGTATTTGCGTTCGGCATCCACCGCCTGATAACGCGTGCCGCTAAGAAAGCCGCTGATGGCCACGCGCTCTTCAACGTGTTCGTGGTCGTACCATTGGTTGAAATCCGCTTCATCTGCAGCATCGATATGGGTGGCGACAAACAGCATGCCGTGGGGTTGAGTCATGATCAGCTACTCCGTTTCAGGGTGGTTTCAATCGCGGCAGCCCAGCTGAGTAATGCAGCATCGTTGCCATGGGTGGAAGAGAGCATCAGGCCAACCGGCGCAGCGCCGGGCTGATGACAAGGCAGAGAAATCGAACAGCCATCCAGCATGTTGATCACGCTGGTGTTGCGCAGCATCAGCAGGTTGACCTGCATGTAGCGCGCGGGATCGTCGAGCTCAGTCAGCGTCGGCGCGATCAACGGCACCGTCGGCATCAGGATGCCGTCGAAGGGCGCAACCGCCTGCTCGACGCGTTGTTTCCAGTCGGCGCGCAGTTGGTAAAGTTCGGCGGCATCCTCTTCGTTCAGTAAGCTGCCGCGATTAATGCGCGTCAGAACCTGCGGATCGTAGGCTTCTGGCTGGGATTGGGCGTAATGCTGATGCCATTGCCAGGCTTCCCACGCGGTAATGCCGCCACGCGCGTTAATGGAGTCCAGTTCTACCAGCTCTTGCAGCGGCAGCTCGGTGATTTTCACGCCCTGCGCGCGCAGCACATCAAGCGCATGCAGCCAGGCGGCGCTGACGTGTTCGTCAAGGTCAGCCAGCACGCGCGTCTGCGGGATGACGAAATGCGCTTCTGAAAGATTCCGCTCATCGATTGTGAGGGGCCGATCGGCGATCACGCTATCGAGCAACCAGCAGCTGCGCACGTCGTGAGCGATCACACCGATGCTGTCGAGCGATGCCGCCAGCGGCAGCGTTCCGCGTTGATCGATGCGGCTGGCGCTCGGTTTGAAGCCGGTTATGCCGCACAGCGCCGCCGGAATGCGCACCGAACCGCCGGTATCGGTGCCAACCGCCGCCAGACACATGCCGTCGCTCACCGCGACTGCCGCACCGGAAGAGGAACCGCCCGGAATGCGCTGCTGCGCGCGCTGCCACGGATTGGCGGGTGTGCCGTAATGCGGATTGACGCCGAGGCCGGTGAAGGCGAACTCGCTCATATTGGTTTTGCCAACGATGGCGGCACCAGCCTGCTGCAGCCGATCCACCATGCTGGCGTTCGCCGCGGCTGGGCTGGCGCTACTGAGCAAGCGGGAGCCGGCGGTGGTGACTTCTCCGGCGACATCAAACAGATCTTTAATGCTGATGGGCAGACCATCAATCGCGCTGCGCGGCTGTTGCTGCTGCCAGCGCGCGCCGGCTTGTGCGGCCTGCTGCTGCGCAGCAGCGGTATATACCTTGGTGTAGACGCGTTTGCCTTCTCCGCTTTCCGCCGCAATGGCACTCAGTGCATGCTGGGTCGGGGTTTCAGGGCTGATTTGCCCTGCGAGCAGCTGCTGGCTCGCTTGCCATAACGTTGTCATAGAGAACCTCAGGCGATAACCGGCAGCGAGCCCGTGATGTAAGTGTGTTCCAGCGTGCGGTTCAGCACCGGATCGTGCAGCGCCATACGGAATTCACTGGCAGGACGGATCCCGCCGATGGCGCTGAGCGTGCCGCACGACATGGCGAAACCTTCCTCAACCTGGCCCGCAGCAAAGTAGCGGCTCAACAGATCGAGCGGCGTCAGCAATGAGGCGAGGGCGCCTTGCTGATAAGTCACCCAGTCGCCGTTGACGTTGATCCAGGCGCGCAGTTCAAGCTGATCCCAGTGCGCTTTGACGTCCGCCATGCGCCACGCGTGACCGGCCACCGGTTTGATGCACGCCTGTTTCGATAGCGCCACGCTGAACGTTTCCAGATGACGATCGGTATGATCGGAAATCAGCGAAACCCAATATTCGCCGCGATGGAAAAACACAAAGGGTTCAGCTTCACCGGACGTCTGATCGCCGACCACCTCCAGCTGCGTTTCCTGAGTTAATTGATGGGTTGCGACGCGATAAAACAGCGGCACTGCACCAGGAGCGGGCACGCCCAGCGCTTCCAGCTCCCTGATATGGTGCAGCACCGCTTCCTGGTCGCGTCCTACCCAGCCCGCGATAACAAGTTGATTAATCTCAACATCCAGTACTGCCGCATCGGCGTAATCTGTTGTAAACCGTAATTGCATGGGATCGATCTCCAGGTGAGAAATGCGTGTGAAATTTCACTGTGATTTCAATCTAGCCATTTTCATGCCAGGTTTTTGTGTAATATGTCTCAGTTACCTAATAAGGATTTGCGTGATGAGTAATGTGATGGCTGAAAATGTGAGCTCGCCGACGACCCCGAAGAGCATTTCGCTTAACGAGCGCGCCTATCTGGCGTTCAAGCACCGGCTGATCACGCTGCGCTACAAACCGGGCGACTATCTCAATATCGCGCAGGTGATGGATGACCTGGAGATGGGCAGAACGCCGGTGAATCAGGCGGTGCATCGACTGGAGACGGAAGGGCTGTTGCAGATTATCCCGCGCAAGGGCGTGATGGTGTCGCCGCTGTCAATTGATGATGCGCTGGAGTTAATTGAGGTGCGTCTGGTGAATGAGGCGCTTTGCTTGCGGCTGGCTTCGCAGCGGGTCAATGCGGCGCAGATCGTCTATCTGCGGGAGATGAATCAGCGCATTGCCAATGCCAGTGCCTCACGCGATCGCGAACAGATGATGCTGCTGGACCGCGAATTTCATCAGGTACTGGCGGACATCGCCGCCAACGGTCGGCTGGCCGATATTCTCAGCATTATCCACGCGCAGGCGCAGCGCTTCTGGGCCACCACGCTTTCCAGCGCTGCGCACATGAACGAAGTGATCGCCGAACACGAAGCGATCATTGCGGCGCTGGAGCAGGGAAATGCCGAGCTAGCGGAAGAGGCGGCGCGGGTGCATATCTATTCGTTTAAACAGGCGCTGCTGAATAATTAATATTCGGCTTCTTCACCCGGCAGCGGAATAGAGAGTTCCATGCCCTCAACCCCGGCGTAGAAAATAATCAGCTCGGCACGCTGATCCGTGGTGAAACCACGATGGGCAATATCGATGGATTCATTAAAGGCTTCGCCAGCGTTAAACGTTTTAGTCTCGCCGCTGGCTTTGTCTTCGATAGTCAGCGATCCCGATAAAATATACGCGGTATTCGGCATCGGATGCGTATGCCACGGCAGCTCGGAATGTGCAGGAAGGGTCATCTTTATCACCGTGATCTCGGGCTTACCGGCTGGATAGTGTTCAATATGCTGGCCATTCCAGGCTTGCCCGCTTTGCAGTAGCGTTTCTGCACTGTTTTCATGTTCGTTATCGGCGCTCATCTCATTCCCCTGAATCGTCATTAACAATCTCTCCCGCACAGGATAGTGCAAATCAGCAAGGCTGCGCGTGCAATCACTGTAAGCCTAAGCCGTTCGGTGATGCTCGGGTCGCATGTAAAAGAATTGTGATCGGTCACCAGGAACTGTTTAAAGTAATCGATTACTTTGTTTCTCACTGTGGAATGTAATCGATTTCTTTTTGGCGCGAGGTCAGCATGGTTTCGACAACTACAGGTTCTGAGATCGCGGCGAGGCAGCAGCGTCTGCTGATTCCCCGCTTGTCATTAATGATGTTCATGCAGTTTTTCATTTGGGGAAGCTGGTCCGTTACGCTCGGGCTGGTGATGACGCAGCACAACATGTCATTGCTGATTGGTGATGCTTTCTCAGCAGGGCCGATCGCCTCAATTCTGTCGCCGTTTGTGCTGGGCATGTTGGTTGACCGCTTCTTTCCTTCGCAGAAAGTCATGGCGGTGATGAACCTGGCGGGCGCGGTGATTTTATGGTTTGTCCCGGGCGCGCTGGTGGCCGAAAACGGCGCGCTGCTGATTGGCTTGCTGTTTGGTTATACGTTGTGTTTTATGCCGACGCTGGCGCTCTCTAACAACATTGCCTTTCACAGCCTGGCCAGCAGTGACAAAAGTTTTCCGGTGGTGCGGGTGTTCGGCACCATTGGCTGGATTGTGGCGGGCATCTTTATTGGTGTTACCGGCATCGCCTCCAGTACCGCGATTTTCACCCTGGCCGCAATCTGCTCGTTGGCGTTGGCAATTTACAGTCTGACGCTGCCGCATACGCCTGCACCGGCGAAAGGCATGCCGCTAAAAGTGCGCGATCTGTTCTGCGCGGATGCCTTTGCGCTGCTGAAAATCCGTCACTTCTTCGTGTTTGCTCTCTGCGCCACCTTGATCTCCATCCCGCTCGGCACCTATTACGCCTACACCGCGTCCTGGCTGGCGGATGCGGGCGTGAGTAACGTCAGTACCGCGATGTCATTTGGTCAGATGTCGGAAATCGTCTTCATGCTGGTGATCCCGCTGCTGTTCCGCCGCCTTGGCGTCAAATACATGTTGCTGGTCGGCATGGTGGCGTGGTTTGTGCGCTACGCGCTGTTTGCCATGGGCATGAACGATGAAAGCCGCGCACTGATCTACATGGGCATTCTGCTGCACGGTGTCTGTTATGACTTCTTCTTTGTGGTGGGCTTTATCTACACCGACCGCATCGCCGGCGAGAAAGTGAAAGGGCAGGCGCAGAGCATGGTGGTGATGTTCACCTACGGTATTGGCATGCTGCTGGGTTCGCAGATCTCGGGCGCGCTGTATAACCGCCTGATTGCCGGACAGGGCACGGCACAAAACTGGGCAACATTCTGGTGGATCCCCGCAATTGCCGCAGCGGTGATCGCCGTTCTTTTCCTCTTCACCTTTAAATACCGGGATGAAGCGGTTTGATTGACGGGAGGTGTAAGTGAAAACGTTAAAAGGACCGGGAATTTTTCTCGCGCAGTTTATTGGGCAGCAGCCACCGTTTAATTCGCTGGCAGGGTTGGCGCAATGGGCCTCTGCGCTCGGTTATAAGGCGCTACAGATGCCTTGTAATCACCCGCTAATTTTTGATCTGCCGCGCGCCGCAACCAGTCAAACCTATTGCGATGAAGTGACGGGTTTGCTGGCCAACTACGGCTTGCAGATCAGTGAATTATCGACGCACCTGGAGGGCCAGCTGATTGCCGTCCATCCGGCGCACGATCGCGCCTTCGACGGCTTTGCACCCGCCGCCTTGCACGGCGACAAAGAAAAGCGCACCGCGTGGGCGATTCAGACGGTGAAGCTGGCAGCGGCCGCGTCAGCCAACCTGGGATTGCAGGCCCACGCGACGTTCTCCGGTTCGCTGGCCTGGCCATATCTCTATCCGTGGCCGCCACACAATCCTCAGCTATTGAGTGAAGCTTTCTCAGAGCTGGCGCGGCGCTGGCTGCCGGTGCTGGACGAGTTTGACCGCTACGGCATTGATGTCTGCTACGAGATCCATCCCGGTGAGGATTTGCATGATGGCGTGACGTTTGAACGCTTCCTGGCGTTAGTGAACAATCATGCGCGCTGCAACATCTTGTTCGATCCCAGCCACTTGCACTTGCAGCATATCGATTATCTGCAGTTCATCGATATCTACCATCAGCGCATTAAGGCGTTTCACGTTAAAGATGCCGAATATCTGCCGAACGGACGCAGCGGAGTGTATGGCGGTTATCAGCGCTGGATAGATCGTGCTGGTCGCTTCCGCTCACCCGGTGACGGACAGATCGATTTCCCGGCCATTTTCAGCAAGCTGGCGCAGTACGATTATGCCGGGTGGGCGGTGCTGGAGTGGGAGTGTTGCCTGAAAGAGGCGGAAACCGGCGCGCGCGAGGGCGCCGACTTCATTCGTCGCCACATCATTCCGGTGGCCGAACGGGCATTTGATGACTTTGCCGCACAACCGCAGCAGGCAGCCAGCATCCGCGCGCAGTTGGGGCTGAGTGCGGCAGATTCGCATGATTAAGGCGGGCGCGAAATTATGCTAGCCTCCGTAGTATCTGACTGAGCAAGAGTTGCAAGCATGTCCATCCAAAAAATCGCCCGCTTAGCGGGCGTTTCTGTGGCAACAGTTTCACGGGTACTGAATAACAGCGATACGGTAAAAGCGCTGAATCGTGAGAAAGTCCTGCACGCTATTAAAGCAAGTAATTACCAGCCAAATTTATTAGCGCGTCAGTTGCGAACTGCACGTAGCTCAATGATTCTCGTGATGGTGTCGGATATCTCCAATCCCTTTTGTGCCGAGTTGGTAAAAGGCATTGAGGAGCAGGCGGAGAAAAACAGTTATCGCATTCTGTTGTGCAATTCTGGCTCAGACATCGAGCGCTCCCGCTCCAGTTTGCAATTGCTGGCCGGGAAAATGGTGGATGGCATTATCACCATGGATGCGTTCAGTAAGTTGCCAGAACTGGCGCAGCTGATTGGCGAAACGCCGTGGGTGCAATGCGCGGAATACGCCGATGCCGGTGATGTTTCCTGCGTGGGCATTGATGATGTGCAGGCATCAAAGCACGTCGTGGCGTTTCTGGCGGGCAGGGGACGACAGCGTATTGCCTTAATCAACCACGATCTCAGCTATAAATATGCGCAGCTGCGGCAGGCGGGTTATCAGCAGCAACTTATCCATGAAGCACGCAGCTGGCAGGCCATCACGTACGCCACCGAGCTGAGTTTTAATGCAGGTAAAAAGGCGATGGAAGCCTTGCTGAGAGCGCCCGAGCGTCCAGATGCCGTGTTTGCCGTGTCGGATACCTTAGCGGCGGGCGCGCTGTCAGCCATTCATGCCGCCGGGCTGCGCGTGCCGCAGGATATAGCGGTGACGGGGTTTGATGGATCCGACCTCGCCGAAATGGTCACGCCGCCGCTGAGCACGCTGGCGCAGCCGTCGCGCGCTATGGGACGCAAGGCGTTTACCTTGCTGCTGAATAAGATCGATCAACCTGATTCGCCGGCTCAACGCATTATGATGGACTGGCACTTTGTGGTGCGCGCCAGTACTTAATCGGCGTTTACGAACGCTGCGAAGTTGATGGTTTGATGATGTTAAGGTGACGCTTAGAGCTTCAGGTCCGTATTTTTCAACCAAACAGGCGCTGGCGGTTTTGCGTCAGCGCGTGCGCCACATCAGGCAGCATCGGGAAAGAACTCTGACCGCCATATTTCTGGATTGAGCAGGAACTGATTTCAGCCGCGAAAGGAATCGCTTCTTCCAGAGCGATGTTGTTCACCAGGCAATAGGCGATGCCGCCAATAAAGGAATCCCCTGCGCCGGTGGTATCCACTACATCCGGACAGAACACGGCGGGATAATGTCTGGCACCGGCATCACCGGATAACACCGCGCCTTTCTCGCCCAGCGTAATAATCACCCGGCCATTCACCTTCTGCTGTAGCGCTGCCGCACAGGTCATCGCTTCCTTAACCGACGTGACAGCGGTATTGCTCATAAAGCTGGCTTCGGTCTCATTCACCACCAGTAAATCGACCTGACTCAGCGCCTGCGGAGAGATTTCGCGTGCTGGCGCGTTGTTCAGCAAAATCTGGCAATCGTGACGGCGGGCCACGCTGATGGCACGTTCAACCACACGATCGGGAATTTCCGACTGCAGGATTAACAGAGGCCGATCGCTAAAAAACCCATCGTGAATATCGGGTTCGCTAATCAGGTAGTTTGCGCCCTTAATAATGGTGCTGCAGTAATCACCGGATTCCAGAATCTGCACGATGCCAATGCCCGAGGTTTTTCCGCGCTGGCTAATGTTATCTACCGATACCCCATTTTCATTCAGTGATTTTATGAGTTCGCTGCCATAAATATCATTGCCCACACAGCCCACCATATTGACGTTCAGTCCCAGCTTGGCGCACTGAACCGCCTGGTTTGCCCCTTTACCGCCCGGCATCAACATTAATTCGTTGCCGGTAAACGTCTCCCCAATTTCCGGCAGGCGATCCTGCTGGACAAGAATGTCGTAGTTAAGACTGCCAATAACAACAATATTATGTTTCATCATTTCGGCCCTTAATTGGCGGTGCGCTTGGACGCAACCGCATTTCTGGTGTTGTGTAAACTGGTCTGACTTTTTTCGCTGGTCTTGCTGGCGATAAGGGTAAAGATGGCATCCAGAATATTCAGATGCACAATGCGCGTGGTGGCGTTCTCTCCGGTAATCGGATTGTTTTTAACCGACGAGATAATCGAGTGCCGGGCAATTAAACTCAGTGGGCTGTTGGGATAATTGGTCAGGCAGATGGTTTCTGCGCCGTTCTCATTCGCCGCTTTTACCATCTGAATAATGTCCGTGGTTTGGCCGGAGTGAGAAATCGCCAGCAGGATATCGCCGGGTTGCATCAATGAGGCGGTCATCAGCTGCTTGTGGCTGTCACTGAACACCGACGAGAAGATGCCGATCTTCAGCAGCTTATGATTGAAGTCATCACAGATAGAACCTGAGCCACCGCACCCGGCAATAACTATGCGTGCGCTTTCTGGTTTATTAATAAACAGATACGCCACTGCTTTTATCACGGCACTGTTAATCACGCTCAGGGAATCCTGCAGTGCCAGCACCGAATTTAAAAAGGTGCTTTCAATCACCTGCTCGACATATTTTTCTGAATCCGGGATTACCGGAATATCGATGATATCTTCCTGCGTGCTGACTTGCCGGGCAATATTGATTTTCAGATCGTGAAAACCGGTAAAACCCAGTTTCTTCGATACTTTAGTAATGCTCGACACGCTAACATTCAGATAATTCGCAATATCAGTGATGCACATTTTAGATAAAGACTGCGGATTGTCGTCAATAAAACGTGCAATTGAACGCTCCTTTTTTCCCAGCTCAGGCGCAAGGGTGCGAGCCAGCAGGAATATCTCATTGCCTTTAAGTCGATTATGCATTTTGCGCGCTCATTAAAAACATTGCCGCTAAGCTAGCATGGCAGTTAGGGGAAAAGTGTTAACTGGATCACACGCTGTAAAACGTTTTACTGATGCATTTTACTGACAGTAAAATAAAAGCATCGTTATTGCGATTGTTATTTCATTAACAGTAAAATAGCTATTTAACTTATTGTATTGCAATGATTTTACTCGCAGTAAAATTTTTACTATTATAAATCTACCGTTTATTTTATTAGCGGTAGTATTTAGCTGATCGCATTTACCTGATGAATATTCTCATTTATAAGAACATGGAAATCCCATTAAAGGTAATTTAAAAAATGAAATTCTCATCACGTATAAATTCATTTCGCTCCAGAGCCGATCTGTTTGCGGCGAAGAACAATATGGATACTTGCGATCTTATTACGCGTATGGGTAGCGTTGCGGGCTTGACGCATATTGAGCTGAATTATCCGGAGCACTTTATTGGTCAGGATAAAGCGCTGATTAAACAGACCATCGCTGATAACAATTTGCAGGTGGGCGGCATCGCTCTGCGTTATAACAAAGAGTTCATCGAGGGTGAATTCACCAATCCTGATGCCGCACTGCGTAAAAAAGCCATCGAAATTACCCTCGAAGCCGCAGAGATGTGCAAATACCTCGGCGGCAATACCGTCACGCTGTGGTTTGGCTATGATGGTTACGATTATCCATTCCAGCAGGATTACTTCCGCGCCTATGAGTGGCTGGTCAGCGCACTGCAGACCGTGACTCAGGCACACGCGGATATGCAATTCAGTTTTGAATATAAGCCGTATGAACCGCGCACCTTCTCCTTTATTGGTGATGTCTCTTCAACGCTGATGCTGATTGATGATGTAGGCTCCGACAATCTCGGTATTACCCTTGATTTCTGTCACATGATCATGAAGAAAGAGAATCCCGCTTTCTCACTGTTCCAGTCGGCACGCAAAAACCGTCTGGTGGGCTTCCACCTGAATGATGGTTATGGCCATTTTGATGATGGATTGATGCTGGGTTCTGTGCATCTGATGCAGACGCTGGAATACATCTATTACGCAAAACGCGTTAACTTCAGCGGCCTGATCTATTTCGATACCTTTCCAAGCCGTGAAGATCCGGTTGCCGAATGCGCGCAAAACATTCGCATGTATAAAGCGCTCTCCAGCTTTATTGATCGTCTGAGCATTGATGAAATCGATCAGCTGATTAAAAGCCAGGATGCGCTGAAAGTGCAGGGCATGCTGATGAAAATCATCGCTGAATAAAAACAAAATCAAAACTTACCTCTATTAACTACCACCAGTCAGTGTCTGACACGGGGGAAACTATGTTCGACAAAATAGGTTTGCCTAAAAACTTGCTTTGGGGCTATATCGGCCTCGCGATATTCATGATCGGCGATGGTGTAGAACAAGCGTGGATTGCCATCTGGCTGGTGGATAAAGGGCTGTCTGTCGCGCAAGCCTCTTATCTGATCACCGCATATGGTGTCACCGTGACGCTGGCGGCCTGGGTGACCGGCGTACTGGTGCAAACCCTCGGCCCGCGCAAAGTGATGCTGTATGGGTTGATCACCTTTGTTATCGGCAGTATCGGGTTTATCGGCGTTGGCCTCAAGACCATGCACATGGCCTGGATGCTGCCGTTTTATGCCATTCGCGGCATCGGTTATCCACTGTTTGCCTACTCGTTTCTCATCTGGATTAACTACAGCACGCCGGTGGAGCGCCGTTCTACCGCAGTGGGTTGGTTCTGGTTTACCTTCTCGCTGGGTTTGAGCGTCATCGGTCCGTTCTTCTCCTCGCTGGCATTGCCGGTGATGGGCGAAATTCATGTGCTGTGGGTCGGCATGGTATTTGTGGTCGTCGGCTCCGTGTTAGGCATTTGGGTGAACCGCGACGTGGTACCGGCATCTGAAATTCATCCTTTCAGCGCGGCGGAGTTAATTAAAGGCATCACCATTCTGCAGCGTCCGGTGATTGCGATGGGATTGGTGGTGAAATCGGTAAACGGCATCGCCCAATATGGCCTGGCGACCTTCCTGCCGCTCTATCTGATCAGTTTCGGCTACAGTAAAACCGAATGGCTGCATATGTGGTCGGCGGTGTTCCTGGTGGCGATTTTCGCCAACCTGTTCTTTGGCTTTTTCGGCGATAAGTTTGGCTGGCGAACCACCATCATGTGGGTTGGTGGCTTTGGTTATGCCGCGGTGCTGATTTTGGTCTGGGCCGTGCCGCAGCTGCTGGGTCACAACTTCTATGTGATGGCATTGGTGCTGTGCCTGTGCGGTATTACCATGGCCGGTTATGTGCCGCTTTCGGCGCTGTTCCCACTGCTGGCCCCGGACAGCAAAGGCGCGGCCATGTCGGTGCTGAATCTGGGCGCAGGTTTGGGCGCATTTATCGCACCTGCCATCACCGCGCTGTTCTACTCATCGCTGGGTGCGGGCGGGGTGCTGGGAATTTATGCCGGGCTTTATGTTCTGAGCGGTGTATTGACGCCATTCCTGAAAACGCCTGAAGAGCTGGATGCGCGAGTGGCGATGACGGACAAAGCGGCCTGAAAGACGTGAGATTTTGGTTATAAAAAAAGCCCAGTTAATTAACTGGGCTTTTTATTGCGATTAAGAGATTAGACGTTGAACAAGAAGTTCATCACATCGCCATCTTTTACAATGTACTCTTTACCTTCTGAGCGCATTTTACCGGCTTCTTTCGCGCCTTGTTCGCCTTTGAAGGCAACGAAATCTTCAAACGCGATGGTCTGAGCGCGGATAAAGCCTTTCTCGAAGTCGGTATGGATTTTACCCGCCGCCTGTGGCGCGGTGGCTCCAACAGGAATGGTCCATGCACGCACTTCTTTCACGCCTGCGGTGAAGTAGGTTTGCAGGTTGAGCAGCGCATAACCGGCGCGGATCACGCGGTTCAGGCCCGGCTCTTCCAGACCCAGTTCAGCCATGAACTCGTCGCGTTCGTCATCTTCCAGCTCAGCGATATCAGACTCAACGGCAGCACACACTGGCACCACCACCGAACCTTCGGCTTCGGCAATCGCACGCACCTGATCGAGGTACGGATTGTTTTCGAAACCGTCTTCGTTGACGTTAGCGATGTACATGGTTGGCTTCAGCGTCAGGAAACTGAGGTAGCGGATGGCCGCTTTCTCGTCAGCATCCAGATTCAGTGCGCGCAGCATGCCCGCTTCTGACAGATGCGGCAGGCACTTCTCCAGCGCAGCCAGCTCGGCTTTGGCATCTTTGTCGCCGCCTTTTGCTTTCTTCTGGCAACGCTGAATCGCACGTTCGCAGGTGTCGAGATCCGACAGCGCCAGCTCGGTGTTGATGACGTCAATATCTTCCGCCGGGTTAACTTTACCGGCAACGTGGATGATGTTGTCGTTTTCAAAGCAGCGCACCACGTGACCGATGGCTTCGGTTTCACGGATGTTAGTCAGGAACTGGTTGCCCAAGCCTTCACCCTTGGACGCGCCTTTCACCAGACCGGCGATATCGACGAATTCCATGGTGGTGGGCACGACGCGCTGTGGCTTAACAATCTCGCTCAGCTGATCGAGGCGCAGATCGGGCATTGGCACCACACCGGTGTTTGGCTCGATGGTGCAGAACGGAAAGTTGGCTGCTTCGATACCCGCTTTAGTCAGCGCGTTGAACAGGGTGGATTTACCGACGTTCGGCAGGCCCACAATACCGCATTTAAATCCCATGGTCTGATTACCTTTCTCACTGAGTGCGCAGCGCTGTTCAATAGCGCCGACAGATTCAAAAAATTTCGCGCATTATACACAGAATTGCCTTCTGCGGCGCGGGAATTGGCCTTAGCCCGCCTTGAACGCGTGCAGGCGGTTCATCGCCTTAATCTTGTCTTCTTTCAGCCACAGTTCGGTGCAGCGCACCGCTTCGTCTACGGCATCATCAATCAGCTTTTGTTCGCTGGCTGGCGGCTTACCCAGCACGAAACCGGTCACTTTATTGCGGTCGCCAGGATGACCAATACCCACGCGTAAACGGTGAAAATTATTGTTGTTGCCCAGCTTGCTGATGATGTCTTTCAGGCCGTTATGGCCGCCGTGGCCGCCACCTTGCTTGAATTTCGCCACGCCCGGCGGTAAATCCAGCTCATCGTGCGCTACCAAAATCTCTTCTGGCGCAATGCGATAAAAAGTCGCCATCGCCGCCACCGCTTTGCCGCTGAGATTCATAAAAGTGGTGGGCACCAGCAGGCGCACATCTTCTCCCGCCAGCGACAGGCGCGCGGTATAGCCATAAAACTTTGGCTCGTCTTTTAAGGACTGATTGTTGCGGCTCGCCAGTAAATCGACATACCAGGCGCCAGCGTTATGGCGGGTTGCGGCGTATTCAGCGCCGGGATTGGCCAGCCCCACAATCAGTTTAATGCTGCTCACGATGTTTATCCTGTCTTGCTGCGGAAAGGGCGATAGTTTACTGCCTGGCGGCACGGATGACAAAGGCCACGCGCCACAGATAATGTCTCTACGTGACTAATCATTTTCTATCGAAATCAAGGCGCTGGCGGTAAAGATTTGTCAAAGGTTGTGAAGGATATGTGATCCTGTACGCAACTTAAGCGGCAGGTATTGCCTAAGCTTATGGCTAATTAACCATACGTGCTGTTTTGCTTTTAAAAGGATGGAGGTGGATCATGAAACGTCAAAATTGCCGCTTTGTAGGTAACGGTTTGATGTGTTTGGGTTTACTGACGATGGTATTAGGCGTCGGCTATTCCATTATCAACCAGCTTCCTTCACTCAACCTGCCGCAATTCCTCGCGCACGGTGCGATGTTCAGCATCTTCGTTGGCGCTTTACTGTGGCTGGTGGGCGCGCGCGTCAGCGGACGTGAGCGCGTGGAAGATCGTTATTACTGGTTACGTCATTACGGCGATAAGCGTTGCCGTCGCAATCACTCATCACATTAAGTGAGTACGGTTTGCTGCAGCGGCTGTAACTGCGCGAGATAACGTTCGATGCGGTTACGGCCGCTGGCTTTTGCGCGGTACAACGCTTCATCGGCCAGCGCCAGCAACAGCGGGAAGGGTTCGCCAGGCTGCAGCGCGGTGGCATAACCGATGCTGACGGTATAACGCACGTCGTTGGGTTGCGACAGCTGTGTCGCCAAACGGATACGTTCACATACCCGCTGCGCCTGCTCGGCATCGCCGGGAATGATCGCAGCAAACTCCTCGCCACCCAAACGGGCAAAATGTCCACTCTCTGGCATCAACGCCTGCACCACCTGACAAAAATCGATTAACACTTGATCGCCTTGCTGATGGCCGAAACGGTCATTGATGCTTTTAAAATGGTCCAGATCGAACAGCACCGCGCTATAGACAAAGTGTTGTGACTGTCGCGCGCTGCGCAATATCATTTTATCGGCCTGCTCGAACAGCGCGCGGCGATTCCACACGCTGGTGAGCGGATCGTGCATTGATGCCAGTTTATGGGCGATTTGCGTGCGTTCGTTGACCATCGCCAGAATGGTGAAACTCAGGCCAATAACAAACAGGATCGATTCAAGAATCACATACACCGAGAAGCTGGAACCGCCAATCGCACCGCGCACCGGCGTCGCCACCGCATCGTCCAGAAAGATACGCGCCACGTGAAACAGCAAATGGATCCATAGCAGGATTTGCGCCGGCCAGAAGGTGACGGTCAACGACGCGCGCACGCGCCACAGCAAGCGGATTAGCGCGCCGGTATAGATGATGCACAGCAGGCAAACCACCAGCACGCGCTTCGGCTGGCTGTGATAAAACTGGGGGAACAGACACAGAATCGCCCACAACAAACCGCCGCCTAACCAGCTGAGGCCAATCGCGTTACCGCAGAAGATGCGGAAGGCATTGAGCAGATTGCCATAAGCCAGCAACAGCATGACGTTGCCGACCGCGACCGGTAAAAAATGGAATCCCGCACTGCGTAAGCTGCTAAGGAACACCGCCGCCAGGGTTAAAACCAGCGCCAGCGTGGTGCAGCCCAATACGCGATCGTACTGCGCACCGACCCAGGCAAAAATCAAAATGATACTCAAAAACCCCAGCACAAAGAGCTCGCAAACAAACAGTGTGTAGAGGTCGAGAGTCATAGTGGTCGGAGCTCTTAAAAAAGTGGGGAAGAAAATACCATTAATTATTGGAGCGCTAAAGGGCGGCAATGCGAGTTGATGGAAAAGAGTGGATGGCAGCGAGAATAGCGAGATTTAACGAAATTTATCGCGCAAATATCAATGGGGAAAGTGGCTTAATCGGTGAGTCAGATTGAGGGCAGGGTGCAAAGAAAAACCGGGCACGAGGCCCGGTTTCACGCGATGAATTAATGCTCAAACATCGCGGAGATTGATTCTTCGTTGCTGATACGACGAATCGCTTCGGCCAACATGCCAGACAGCGTCAGAGTACGCACGTTTGGCAGAGATTTCATCTCTTCAGACAGCGGAATGGTATCGCAGACAATCACCTGGTCAATCACCGACTTACGCAGGTTTTCCACCGCATTGCCGGAGAAGATTGGGTGAGTAGCGTAAGCGAAAACACGTTTCGCGCCGCGCTCTTTCAACGCTTCAGCCGCTTTGCACAGCGTACCGCCGGTGTCGATCATATCGTCGACCAGTACACAGTCACGACCCGCAACGTCACCAATAATGTGCATCACCTGCGAAACGTTCGCGCGCGGGCGGCGTTTGTCGATGATAGCCATATCGGTATCGTTGAGCAGTTTGGCGATGGCGCGGGCACGCACTACGCCACCGATGTCTGGGGAAACTACAATGGGATTTTCCAGGCCAATTTGCAGCATATCTTCCAGCAGGATTGGGCTGCCGAAGACGTTATCCACCGGGACATCAAAGAAGCCCTGAATCTGTTCAGCATGCAGGTCAACGGTGAGAACACGGTCAACGCCCACGCTAGAAAGGAAATCGGCAACCACTTTGGCAGTGATCGGTACACGAGCAGAACGCACACGGCGGTCCTGACGCGCATAGCCAAAGTAAGGAATGACAGCAGTAATACGACCAGCAGAAGCCCGACGCAAGGCGTCGACCATCACAACCAGCTCCATCAGATTATCGTTGGTGGGGGCACAGGTGGACTGGATGATGAAAATATCACCACCGCGTACATTTTCGTTAATCTGTACACTTACTTCACCATCACTGAAACGGCCAACAGCGGCGTCTCCGAGGCTAGTGTAAAGGCGGTTGGCAATACGTTGTGCTAGTTCCGGGGTGGCGTTACCAGCAAATAGCTTCATATCAGGCACGAGAAGAACCTCAGGCTTGGCGTCCAGAGAATGAACGGCTCTAGAGTAACCGGCGAATACCAAAGAGCATGTTCATACGGGTGTGTTAATGCGCAACATGCAGTGTCTGGAACGGGTGACACTGTCACGTAGACGCTTTTAGCCCAGAAAGTGTGCGCTGCAACGGCGAGAGGTTAAGCCCGCGCGCCACAAATCCGCAAATCCATTTCGGGGCAAGCTCCAGCACCTGACGTGCGTCGGATTCGGTGTCAAATTCAGCAAACACACAAGC
This sequence comes from Pantoea sp. DY-17, assembly GCF_019795975.1. Classification (NCBI taxonomy): domain Bacteria; kingdom Pseudomonadati; phylum Pseudomonadota; class Gammaproteobacteria; order Enterobacterales; family Erwiniaceae; genus Pantoea; species Pantoea sp. DY-17. The sequence goes on from NZ_JAIMIG010000001.1 coordinate 855,529, forward strand.
TCCGGTCCCAGTCAGGCGCGACGGCGCGTATTCTAGCAGCCAGGAAAGCAGCTCATCAACCTTACGAAAACGTTTTCTTGCCACAGCCTCACAATCATTGTGAAAAGGACGCTGTAACAGTTCATCTAATGTGCGGATTGGTGAATCGCGCGTCAGTTCGGGATCGCGGAACAGATCTGGCGTCGCGATGCTCACGCCTGGATGCGCCACCAGATACCATTTTTCTGCCGGTTCAGCCGGCTGCAACAGTTCGCCCACGCCTTCTGCAAAGGCCGCGTGACCTCCAATAAATACTGGCACATCCGCGCCCAGTTTGATGCCAATCGTCGCCAGCTCAGTAACGCTTAACCCGGTTTGCCACAGATGATTCAGCGCTACTAACACCGTTGCCGCATCTGAAGAACCGCCGCCAAGCCCGCCGCCCATCGGCAAAACCTTCTCCAGCGCGATGCTGGCACCGGCCTGCGCGGGCAAGGTGCCACGCGCAGCGGCAACGGTTTTTAACGCCTGCGCAGCACGCACAATCAGGTTCTCGTCATCCGGCACGCCAGTCAGCGGCGTCAGCAGCGTTATCTTGCCGCTGCTGTCCGGTGTGATTTCCAGCGTGTCACCGTAATCGAGGAACTGAAACAGCGTTTGCAGATTGTGGTAGCCGTCAGCACGACGGCCAGTGATATACAGGAACAGATTCAGTTTTGCTGGCGCGGGCCACGTGGTGATCATTGAGTGGTCCAGCTATCCATGCGTAATTTGATGCGCTGACCGCCTTCAGACAGCTCCAGATTCGCTGGCAGCGGCGGATTCACTTTGCTGTCGTAATCAGAAATGTTCACTTTCCACTGCTGACCGTTGCGGCTGTAGTTAAGGCTTTGCAGCTGGTAATTGTTATTCAGCTGATAATCGCTGGCATCGCCCGGCAAGCCCATCATCCACTGACGCAGATTGGCGAGCGGGATATCCATGCCGGTAAGCTGTGAAATCATCTTCTCGGCATCGTTACTCACGTAGCGCTTGCCTTTGTTATCCACGATCTGCACCACGGAACCTTGCGCATCCAACTGCAATTCGGTGCTGCCGAGCGGATTGGTCAGCAGCAGGCGATAGCGATCCGCAGCGGTTTGCTGCCAGTTAAAGCGTGCATACACTTTTTGCTTATCCGACAGGTAAGCGAACGCACCGCGCGTCTGATACTGGCTGATTTTCGCCACGGCTTGCTGATGCTGCTGCCATTGCGGTGATGTGGTGCTTGGGCCCGGACCTTGTGGTTTGTTAATGGTACATGCAGCCAGTAACACGCTGGCAAGGGGTAAAAGGCGCAGTAACTTGCGCGGGGGCAAATGCATCACGTGGTCATCTCCTCAGACACGTTTTTACTTCGTAACCGGTAACGCTAACCATCCGCATGTAAGCCGTCAATGCTGTTATGGCAATAATTGCGCACGATCAGTTTAATCTTATTACTGTCATAGGCTTTGTATGGCTTTTCTTGACCTGTGGCATCTTGTAGAATGCGCTGCACAAAACCCTGACAACACTTGGGATATCCCAACCCGAATCACATGACGCTGCTTGCACTCGGAATCAACCACAAAACTGCACCTGTTGCGCTACGCGAACGCGTTGCGTTTACACCAGACACGCTGGAACTGGCGCTGAATAGCCTGCTGTCCCAGCCGATGGTGCAGAGCGGTGTGGTCCTTTCGACCTGCAACCGTACAGAACTCTACCTCAGTGTAGAGCAGCAAGCCGACCTGCAGGAGAAGCTGGTGCGTTGGCTGTGTGACTATCACGATCTGCGTGAAGAGGATGTGCGCAACAGCCTCTACTGGCATCAGGACAACGCGGCGGTCAGCCATCTGATGCGCGTGGCCAGCGGGCTGGATTCACTGGTGTTGGGTGAACCACAGATTTTAGGTCAGGTTAAAAAAGCTTTTGTTGATTCGTCACGCGACCACGCGCTGAGCAGTGAACTGGAGCGCATGTTCCAGAAAACCTTCTCGGTGGCCAAGCGTGTGCGCACCGAAACCGAGATTGGCGCCAGCGCCGTATCGGTCGCCTTCGCTGCCTGTTCACTGGCGCGTCAAATTTTTGAATCGCTCAGCACCGTTAACGTGCTGCTGGTCGGCGCTGGTGAAACCATCGAGTTAGTGGCGCGTCATCTGCGCGAACACTCCGTCAAGAAGCTGATGATCGCCAACCGCACCCGCGAACGCGCACAGCTGCTGGCCGATGAAGTGGGGGCAGAAGTGATTGGCCTCGGCGATATCGAAACCCGTCTGGCCGATGCCGACATCATTATCTCTTCCACCGCCAGCCCGCTGCCGATTATCGGTAAAGGGATGGTGGAGCGCGCGCTGAAAGCGCGTCGCAATCAGCCGATGCTGCTGGTGGATATCGCCGTACCGCGCGATGTCGAGCCGGAAGTGGGCAAGCTGGCGAACGCCTATCTCTACAGCGTTGATGATCTGCAAGCGATCATCGAGCAGAACATGGCGCAGCGCAAAGCCGCCGCCGTGCAGGCTGAAAGCATTGTGGTGCAGGAGAGCGGCGAATTTATGGCCTGGCTGCGCGCGCAAAGCGCGGTTGAGACCATCCGTGAATACCGTTCGCAGGCCGATCAGGTGCGCGCCGAGTTACAGGAACGCGCGCTGGCCGCGCTGCAGCAGGGCGCTGACGCCGAAAAAGTGCTACAGGAACTGGCACACAAGCTGACCAACCGTTTAATTCATGCACCAACCAAATCACTGCAGCAGGCCGCGCGCGACGGCGACAGCGAACGCCTGCAGATCTTACGTGACAGCCTCGGTTTAGAGTAATCTGGTCAGTCACGACCTATCACTGGGATACCCGCTATTACATGAAGAGCTCTATTGTTGCCAAGCTGGAAGCGCTCCAGGAACGCCACGAGGAAGTGGAAGCGTTGCTGGGCGATGCCGGCGTGATTGCCGATCAGGATCGTTTCCGTGCGTTATCACGCGAATATGCCCAGCTTAGCGACGTCACCCGTTGTTTCCGCGAATGGCAGCAGGTGCAGGAAGACGTTGAAACTGCCGAAATGATGCTGGAAGACCCGGAAATGCGCGAGATGGCGCAGGAAGAATTAAAGCTGTCACGCGAGAAGCGTGAAGCGCTGGAACAACAGCTGCAAGTGCTGCTGCTGCCGAAAGATCCCGACGATGAACGTTCGTGCTTTGTCGAAGTGCGCGCCGGAACCGGCGGTGATGAAGCGGCGATTTTTGCCGGCGATCTGTTCCGTATGTACAGCCGTTACGCCGAAGCGCGTCGCTGGCAGGTTGAGATCATCAGCGCCAACGAAGGTGAGCACGGCGGCTATAAAGAAGTGATCGCCCGCATCATCGGCGATGGCGCGTATGGCCGCTTTAAGTTTGAATCGGGCGGCCATCGCGTACAGCGCGTGCCAGAAACCGAATCGCAGGGCCGTATTCACACCTCGGCTTGTACCGTTGCGGTCATGCCGGAACTGCCCGAAGCGGAAATGCCGGAAATCAACGCCGGCGATTTGAAAATCGACACCTTCCGTTCTTCCGGTGCCGGTGGTCAGCACGTTAACACCACCGATTCCGCGATTCGTATCACCCACTTGCCAACTGGCATTGTGGTGGAGTGTCAGGACGAACGTTCACAGCACAAAAACAAAGCCAAAGCGTTGGCGGTGTTAGGTGCGCGTATTCACGCGGCGGAAATGGCGAAGCGTAATGCCGCTGAAGCTTCGACGCGTCGTAACCTGCTCGGCAGCGGCGACCGTTCGGATCGTAACCGCACCTACAACTTCCCGCAGGGCCGCGTCACCGATCACCGCATCAACCTCACGGTTTACCGTCTCGATGAGGTGATGGAAGGCAAGCTGGATGCGCTGATTGAGCCGATTGTGCAGGAGTATCAAGCCGATCAGCTGGCCGCGCTGGCTGGACAGGACTAATGATCATCCGTCGCTGGCTACAGCAGGCTGTGGTAGCGCTCTGTGGCGGCGACAGCCCGAAGCGCGATGCGGAAATATTGCTGGGTTTTGTGACGGGCAAAGCGCGCAGTTGGCTGATTGCCTTTGACGATGCGGAACTGGACGCGCAGCAGCTGGAACAACTGAATGCGCTGCTGGCGCGCCGCGTCAACGGCGAGCCGATTGCGCATCTGGTCGGCGAGCGTGAATTCTGGTCGCTGCCGTTGCGCGTCAGTGATGCCACGCTGATCCCGCGTCCGGACACCGAAGTGCTGGTGGAGCAAGCGCTGGCGCATCTGCCTGCCGCCGCGACTTCACTGCTGGATTTAGGCACCGGCACCGGCGCGATTGCGCTGGCGCTGGCCAGCGAACGGCCAGGCTGCCAGGTTATCGGCTGCGATCGCATCGCGGCGGCGGTGGAACTGGCGCAGGACAATGCGCAGCGTCTGCACATTGATAACGCCCGCTTCATCCTCAGCAACTGGTTTAACGATCTTCCCGCCCAACGTTTTGATCTGATTGTCAGCAATCCGCCCTATATTGATGCCGCCGATGAACATCTGCAGCAGGGCGACGTGCGCTTTGAACCGCGCAGCGCGTTAGTGGCGGACGATCAGGGTTTGGCCGATTTACGTTTTATCATTCATACCGCACCGCACTGGCTGCACGCTGGCGGCTGGCTGCTGCTGGAACATGGCTGGCAGCAAGGTGCAGCCGTGCGCGCCATCATGACGCAGCACGGTTATCAGGCGGTGAGTACCGTTGACGATTACGGCGGTAATCCGCGCGTCACACTAGGACAATTTTTTAATAAGGAATAACGATGGCGAGCTGGTATCCCCTGATTAAACATTTTCACTTGCTGACCGTTGCGCTGACGATTTGTCTGTTTTTGCTGCGCTTCTACTGGCAAACCACCGGCTCAGCGATGCTGCAACGCCGCTGGGAGCGCATTGCGCCGCACGTGAACGACACCTTTTTGCTGTTAAGCGGTGCGCTGCTGGTGATGATTACGCATTTTTATCCGTTCACACCGCAAGGAAGCTGGCTGACGGAGAAGCTGTTAGCGGTTATTATCTACATCGCCTTAGGTTCCGTGGCATTGAGCCGTCGCCCACGTAAAATGGGGACACGTTGGATCGCCTTCCTGATTGCAATCGTAGCGTTGCTGTTTGTGATTAAGCTGGCGATGACCAAAATGCCGTTATTGGGGATTGTATGACCTCGCCAGAGCAACTCGATTACAGTAAAACACCGTTGAGTGAAGCGGTGATTGGTGCCACATGCGCCATACGCAATGATTTTTCCGCGCCTTCTGTGCAACAACAGTTGGCGGCGCTGGTAGATGAAGCCCGTGAGTTTGTCAGCAGCGAGCAGGACGCCGATTTGCAGCTGGGTAAGCTGCTGGAGCTGTTCTATCGTCAGTGGGGATTTGGCGGCGCCAGCGGCGTCTACAATCTCTCCGACGCGCTGTGGATCGACAAAGTCTTGAAGAGCCGTCAGGGCACGGCGGTGTCGCTGGGCGTGATCCTGCTGCACATCGCCGATGAGCTGGAATTGCCGCTGATGCCGGTGATTTTCCCGACACAGCTGATTCTGCGTGCCGACTGGTTAGATGGCGAAATGTGGCTGATCAACCCGTTCAACGGCGAAACGCTGGATACGCATACGCTGGAAGTGTGGCTGAAAGGCAACATCAGCCCAACCGCCAAGCTGTATAACGACGATCTCGACGAAGCCAAGACCATCAACGTGATGCGCAAGATGCTCGACACCTTGAAATCCGCGCTGATGGAAGAGAAGCAGATGGAGCTGGCGCTGAACGTCAGCAAAGTGCTGCTGCAGATCGATCCTGACGATCCTTACGAGATTCGCGACCGTGGTTTGATTTACGCGCAATTAGAGTGTGAACACATCGCGCTGAATGATTTGACCTATTTCGTTGAACAGTGTCCTGAAGATCCGGTCAGCGAGATGATTAAAGTGCAGATTCACGCAATTGAACAGAAACAGGTAACGCTGCACTAAGCGTTACCCGATAAAAGGAAAGGAAAGGGCATGACACAGAAAGTAGTGAATATCGGCGATATCAAGGTCGCAAACGATCTGCCATTCGTTCTCTTCGGCGGCATGAACGTGCTGGAATCGCGCGATCTCGCCATGCGCATCTGCGAACACTACGTTGAGGTCACCGACAAACTCGGGATCCCTTACGTATTCAAAGCCTCTTTTGATAAAGCGAACCGCTCTTCAATCAAATCTTATCGTGGTCCTGGCCTGGAAGAGGGCATGAAGATTTTCCAGGAGCTGAAGCAGGCTTTCGGCGTGAAAATCATCACCGATGTGCATGAAGCATCGCAGGCGCAGCCGGTGGCTGACGTGGTTGATGTGATTCAGCTGCCGGCCTTCCTCGCGCGTCAGACCGATTTGGTGGAAGCGATGGCGAAAACCGGCGCGGTAATCAACGTCAAGAAGCCCCAGTTTGTTAGCCCAGGCCAGATGGGTAACATCTACGACAAATTCGTCGAAGGCGGCAACGATCAGGTTATCTTGTGCGATCGCGGCAGCAACTTCGGCTATGACAACCTGGTTGTCGATATGCTCGGCTTCAACGTGATGAAGAACGTCACCCAAAATAGCCCAGTGATCTTCGACGTTACCCACGCGCTGCAAACGCGCGATCCGTTCGGCGCTGCGTCAGGCGGTCGTCGTGCGCAGGTCGCCGAGCTGGCGCGTGCCGGCATGGCGGTTGGCATTGCTGGCCTGTTCATCGAAGCGCACCCAGAGCCAAACAGCGCCAAATGCGACGGTCCATCCGCGCTGCCGCTGGATAAGCTGGAACCCTTCCTGGTGCAGATGAAAGCAATCGACGATCTGGTGAAGAGCTTCCCAGAGCTGGATACCAGCAACTGATTGTTTTTAAATATGAAAAAGGCGCCGATGGCGCCTTTTTTATTGGCTGGTCGCCATTAATGGCGATCCTACAACATGCACGATTTCCGTAAGGTTGGCATTTATGCCGACCGCTAGTCTCACAGCATAATCGTCAACAAATACCCGGCAAACAGCGCCAGATGCGCGGCACCGTTCAACACGTTGGTGCGGCCCGTTGAGAACGAGATGTGGCACAGGATCAGCACGGCGCTCATGATCACCATCTGCGGTGGCTCAAGGCCGAACACCAATTGCTGGTCGGTCAGGGTAGCGATGATGGTCACTGCAGGCACCGTCAGTGAAATGGTCGCCAGCACCGAACCGAAGAACAGATTCATAGCACGCTGGACTTGATTCATCAGTACCGCTTTGATTGCACCTAAACCTTCCGGCGACAGGATCAACAGCGCCACCAGGAAGCCGGTGAACTGCGCCGGGGCGTTCAGTTCTGTCAGCAGACTTTCCAGCGGATTGGCGTTCATCTTGGTCACGGTAATCACCGCAATCAGATGCACGATCAGCCATGCGGTGTGCCACAACGAGCTGTGTGCAGAAGGCTTACCGTGGTGCGGATCGTCGCCATCATCTTCATGCTCATAAACGAACAGGCTTTGGTGGGTTTTGGTTTGAATCAGCAGGAACACGCCGTACATGGCCGCAGAAATCGCCGCGATGATCAGCGCCTGCGTGGTCGTGAAGTTACCGCCAGGTAACGCATTGGGGAACACCAGCACCAGAATCGCCAGCGGGAAAATGGCGATCATGTACTGTTTTACGCCCGCCAGATTAACGTACTGCGTGGCAAACTTGCGTCCGCCCAGCAGCAGGGCAAAGCCGACTAAACCGGCGGTCACAATCATGATGATCGAGTAGAGCGTGTCGCGCATTAGCGCGGGCGCGGCATCGCCGGTGGCCATCAGCGCGGAGATCAGACTCACTTCAAGTATGACGACGGAAAGACTAAGAATCAGCGAGCCATAAGGTTCGCCTAAACGGTGTGCCAGCACGTCGGCGTGACGCACCACGCTGAAGGCGCTAAACAGAATGGCAACTAATGCCAACAGGTTGATGCCGATAACCGGCAGAAGCGCTGTCTGGTTGCCGAAGAAGCTCAGCACCGCCAGCGCAGCAACGGGGAAAATCAGTGAGTACTCGGTATGGCGGGTTTTCTCATGTCCAGGCATTTACCATCCTCTCCGGAAAAAGTACAAAGCAGGCAATCATTGCCTGATAAATATAATGAGTTTTCTGACGTAACGCAGTGTAACTTTTCATCAGCTGTGCTGCTGTGACTTTACGCGATTTTACCAAAAGCGTTTATTATGCATAACACGCCAAAAGAGTGTGTTATCGCTGGATTAACGCCTGTATTCATTATGTTGCATGAGTCACTCAACCAATTAAAGATGAGATTGGTCTGGTTAATCGTCGTATAGGGTGAAGTTTATAGAGGTTTAAACCTTTTTTACGCTATCTGCCAGTGAAAGTATCAGTTTGCGTTTTGACCCAGATGATCCAGACTTAAACCCTGGGTATGAAACCGGAGGAAATATGCCTTATTCATCAAACAAAGAGCTGCCAGACAGCGTGCGTCATGTCCTGCCGGCTCACGCGCAAACCATCTATCAAAAGGCCTTTAACAGCGCCTGGGACCAATACAAAGATCCCGACGACCGGCGTGGCGATGAGTCGCGCGAAGAGGTGGCACACAAAGTCGCCTGGGCAGCAGTCAAGCATGAGTACTCAAAAGGTGACGATGACAAGTGGCACCCTAAAAACTAGTTTGTCTTGCGGGCCGGTGCGGCCCGCCTCGCACTTTTCCCTTCGCCATTCAAGTTCCTCACCAGGCAGCCGATGCTATTTACACAGAATTTCCCTTTTGTGATCGGGGTCAATCTTGAATGTTTTGTTAAAAATGAATTAATGTCTTCTCTTAAGACGATGCAATGAGCGTCGCCTGTAGACATCAGTTTTGAGGAACCACACCGGCAAGATGTCAGCGTAGTAGAGGAGACCACAGTGTTAACGCGGGAATTTTTGTTAAAAGCAGATTGTAAAACATCGTTTGGCGATATTGATGAAGCGTTGTTCTGGAGCTGTGAAAAGCGTGCGGCATCGCTGTCCGCGACGCTGGCCTGTCGTCCTGACCAAAGCCCGGTGTGGATTTTTGGCTACGGCTCGCTGATGTGGAATCCCATTTTTGAAGCGGCCGAAGTGGCGCCGGGTCGTTTAGAGGGCTGGCACCGTGCGTTTTGCCTGCGTCTGATTGCCGGTCGCGGCACCGTAACCGCGCCTGGCCGTATGCTGGCGCTGAAAGAGGGCGGTTCCACCAGCGGACTGGCGTTCCGTTTACCGGAATCGCGTTTGCATGATGAGCTGGAGCTGCTGTGGAAGCGTGAAATGATCACCGGCTGCTATCTGCCAACCTGGTGTGAACTGGAGCTGGAGGATGGACGCAACGTCACCGCGCTGGTGTTTATCATGGATCCGCGTCATCCGCTGTATGAAACCGATTCCTGCCGCAGCACCATTGCGCCGTTGATTGCCCAGGCCAGCGGTCCGCTCGGCACCAACGCACAATACCTCTACGCGCTGGAGCAGGAGCTAGGCAAACGTGGCATGCAGGAAGCGGCATTGACGCGCCTGGCAGCAGATGTCAGAGCGCTGCAGAGTCATTCGGCAGCGCGCTGATACGGATTACTGCGCCGGATTAATCAGCCAGGTTCCCGGCTTATCGATGGTCAGCGATTGGCTATGCACCTGGTTGCCGTTACGCACCTCAATGCGATAGTTCCCCGCCGCCAGATTCAGTGAAGCGAATCCGCTGGAGGAGGGCTTCACATCGCGGGCTTCGCCATTCAGCATCACATTCTCACCCGCCTGCAAACGCAGATAAACCGTCGCCACCGTCGGTGCGCTGCTCGCTACACTGTTGCCTGCTGCGGCAGCAGGCGCAGCGGGCGCGGTGCTGGCGGCAACCGGCGGTGCTTCGCTGTGATGATTCGCTTTCCAAACCACCACCACAACCGCCAGCACCGCAATCGCAGCGGCCACCACTAAACCTGGCGACAAACGACGCACGTTGCGCGGCGTCAAAGGTTCCACGGCAGCAGCAGCATGATTGACGGCCAACACTTGCGGTTCCGGCGTTGCAACACTCGGCTCCACCGGCACAACCGGCTCAGCCACGAGCGGAATAGTGGTGGAGAGCGCTTCGACATCGCTGACCGGCAGATCGATCAAGCTGGCAAAGGCATCAATGCTTTGCGGACGATCTGCTGGCTTCATGGCTAACGCGCAGTCAATGGCGTGCAGCAGCGGCAGCGAATAGCCTTCCGGCTTGCGCTCCACCAGCGGCTGATAGTTATCCTCAATGCAGCGCACCACGCTCACCGGCGGTGCATGGCCGGTGATCAGGTTGTGCAGCACCGCGCCTAGCGCATAGATATCGGTCCACGGACCTTGCTCTATTTCGCCTTCTTCGCTGTACTGCTCAATCGGCGCAAAGCCGGGCTTCAGCATGATCTCGGTTTCATCCGAGAGGTTGCCGATCTCTTTGCGCGCCGAGCCAAAATCAAGCAGCACCGGCAGCTGGTTTTCCTGAATCTGGATGTTATCCAGCGAGATATCGCGATGCAGATAACCGGCGGCGTGGATAGTATCAATGGCGCCAAACAGCGGCGGTAGCAGACGACGGATCCAGTTCTCGTCAATGCTGTCCGGACTGGTGATCTGCCACTCTTTCAGCGTCATGCCGCTGTAATAAAGCGTGCCCATGTAGGCGGTGCCGTTCTCTTCCCAGAAGCGCAGCACGTGCAGCAAGCCGGGATGATTGAAGCGTGCCAGCAGGCGCGCCTCCTGAATAAAGCTATTACGACCGGCGGTAAACAGCTTATGGAAACGCTCTCCGCGCAGTTCCAGCGACATATCTGCAGCACGCACCGCCAACGAGACGGGCATGTACTCTTTGATCGCGATGGTGCGTTCCAGCTGATGATCCCAGGCACGATAAACAATGCCGAAGCCGCCGCCGCCAATCACTTCCTTGATTTCAAATTCATTAAACCGGTAGCCCGCAGTGAGGGCGTTAGGTGTATGGTTTTCGTTTGCCGACATAGTGAACTCTCTGAACACGTCCTGTAGCGCCCCGTCATCACGATGACGGCAGGCAACGACCGCTAATTAATTAATGTTACGCCAGGCACCAATCGCCGGATCGGCGAGATCCGCATGCAGGGTGTCAATCAGTAACACAGTCACTTTTTGCTGTGGCATAAATTGCGGCGACCAAACGCCGCGTAACGTCTCAACCCGCTTTTTCAGCACATCGCTGCCCTGATCGGCGGTTTTGTCCATCTTCACCAGTAGTGTGCCGCTAAAACGCCACACATGCTGTTGTGCATCAAACGGCAGCACTAACCAGCTATCATCGGCATCCGGACGCGTAACAATCATGCGCTGGTTATTCACCGAGACCACTTCCAGCGGCGGACCGCTCATTTTTAAATCTGCAATCGGGTAGCCCTGATAGAAGTTCAGCGCCAGATTATGGGTTTTGCCAGCGCTCATCAGCGTCATTTCGCTCGGGCCTTCCAGCCAGCCTTCGGTGGAGCAGTGCTGATTCGGGTTATCCGGGATAAACAGCGATTCGCCTTTGTCATCCCACCAGGTACGGAAATGGCAGCCGCCCGGCAAGGCAAAGTGCTGCAGCGGCGTGCTATCCGCCGGGCGTGACAAATCGAGCGGCGCGGCGTTGCTGGTGGTGGCGCTGGCGGTGGCATCGTTCAGCACGATCGGGCGCCAGTTCTGTAATTTGGCCGCGCTGCCGTTAGCCAGCACGCTGCCCTCTTTATTGGTCATCTGCCACGGCAGTTCATCCAGCAGGCCGCACTGATTCGCCAGCAGCGTACCGACGCGCGGCAGGAAGCTGGTCAGGATGCTGGAGTCGGTGCTTTTGCCCGAGACGATGCGCAGCGGCAGCGTCTCTTTGCACCAGTCGTTGGGCGCTTTGCTCGCCACGTCATCAATGTAGACTTCTAATGACAGGCTCGGGGAATACACCACGCGATAATCTTCTGCCTGCGCATTTACGGCCAGCAACAGGGTTGCGAAGCCCGTCAACCACACTTTCATAAGCATCCTTGGATCAATAACGTGACGGCAGAAAACGTGCCGCATCAGCCTGGGAATAAAGCAGCGTCGCTTCCTGCGGTTCGCCAATCCAGACGGCCAGAGCGCTGAGATTGTCGCTTTTAACACTGCGGTTAACGGCTTGTTCCATCAAAGTCAGCCACTCTTCGCAGGCATTCACCATGCGCAGGGCCAGTTCCATTTCGTGGGTGGTGAGATTGAGCCAGAATCCATCGCTGCAAACCAGAAACGCATCGCCATCGGCCAGCGTAATCACCTCGCTAAAAGTAGCCGGACGGGCAGGCTCAACACCGAGCGCATTATAGAGTAAATTACTGTTAATGCCGGTATTTTCATAGCCCGCCTCGCGTAACTGCTGGGCCAGACTGTGGTCACGCGTCACCTGATTTAGCACCCCATGACGGAAGTGATAAACCCGGCTGTCGCCAGCGTGCGCCCACCATGCGCGCTGTTTTTCGCGGTCGATAAACAGCGCGGCGAGCGTGGTGCTCATACGTGAAAAATTCGGATTGTTTCCCTGTGCCTCAATCAGCACCTGCTGGCAGTGTTCGATGGCGGCGCGCGTGCTTTCAGGGGTGAACGTCGCACTGTGCTGCAGCTGCGTTAGCAGCGTATCGCGCACCAGCTGCGCGGCGATATCACCGCCAGGCAAACCGGCGACGCCGTCACACACCAGAAAACAGGCTTTATGATCGTCCAGCTCGGCGCCGGTACGATCCTGATTTTCGTCGCGCATGCCTTGCTGGCAGCGGCTGGCAAACATCATCTTCATGCGTCTTCGGTCCGCGTTTGAGAATCTTTATATTGATTCACTTCCATATCATAGGCATGCAGGAAGGCTTCGCCGAACAGCGTATGGAAGTCATCCTCAATTTCGCCAGCGGTACGTTGATAGTGGCGTGAGAAGTAATCCCACAGCGCCGCTTTGCGTCCGGTACTGAACGCCATTTTGGGCAGCACGCCATCTTTGCGTGCTTCTTCTTCTAAGCGCTGCGGGTTAAACGATTGCAGCATGGCGGCAATAATGGCGCGGATACCGGCAATCATGCCGAGCTGATGCGCCTGCAAATCCACCAGCGCATCGCGCACCGCCGGTTCCGGCGGCATAAAGCCCGGCATCTGGCTTTGATACATCTGCATCAATACGGTTTTACCGGACGGCAGAATCTTGAACGGGTTATTCGCCTCATTGAGGATCATCGTCATGTCGGCTTTCACGCCGCGCTTGAGGATCGAGCGCGAGGAGAGCAGGGCGACGGTGCCTTGCGAAAACAGGCTCAGCATGCGACCGGTTACGCGCATCTGCTCTTCGGTGATGGTGGTTTGATGGCCGTTGTTCAGCCCCATCCCTTCCAGCAGCGCGGCAATTAGTTTGTCCTGAGAGACGCCCGGCAACATGGCTGGCAGCGTCGGCGCATCGCTTTGCGGATCAATCGCCAGACGCGGATCGTTGCGGCGCTCCTGACGCGCAACCGGCTCGGGAATCACCTCCGATTCCTGCATCATACCGAGCGGGTCGTCGCTGCTGTCGGCAAAGAACGCCAGCGGATCGTCCTGGCGGGCTTTCAGGTTGTTAGGGTCGCGGACTTCGAGCCCATACTCACCGATTTGCAGCGTGTCGCCATCCTGCAACGCCACTTGCGAGCCGCGTTGCAACGCGACGCCGTTCAATACCACCGACGTGACGCTGCCCTGATTGGTCAGGCGGCACTCGCCCTCCGGCGAAAGATGCACCAGCGCCTGCAGACGCGATATGGCGCGCGATTCGTCAGGCAGCACCAGATCGTTATCCTGACTGCGGCCGATGGTGCCGCCGGGCGGTTTAAAGGCTACCGTCTTGGCGGGCACATCCGTATTGCACTGCACAATGGTAAATTGCATGAGTCATCCCGTTAACAAGGCAAACGCCACGGCCTATTCAAACATCGGTGGATAGAGGCCGTTGCGGCCCGGCTGTGCACCAGACGCCGGGTTAAACAATAATGAAAAAAGTTGCGCAGTCAGCGGGCCACTGTGTTTATGGGTGGCATGGCTAAAACCGTCACTGCGATTACTCCACCAGTAGCTCATGTGCTGCTGCGGATCGAATCTGTCAGCCACTTCACGCCAGCTCAGCGTGCAGGGTAAATCATCAAAACCAATCACATCCATGATGTCGCTGCGCTGCGTATCCGGCACCAGCAGCGGCGACAGGCGCTGCATCTGCTGCTCCAGCGCATCGGGATTGAGTCGATCGCGCACCGCGTGCAGCAGCAGCGCGCCCAGTTCCTGGAACCAGTCACCGGACATCGCCAGCTGCGCGCTGTGCCAGTGGCTCAGCGGGAAGCTGCGCAGCGCCAGGAGCGGCCAGCTGCGGCCCACGCGATCGCATGACGGCAGCAGGCAGCCCATCTGCACCTGCTGACGCAGCGGCGAAAGCGGTAACACAAAATTCCACACCGGCGCACGTAAAAACTGTGCGGTGCTGGCATCGGCTTGCTGATGCCAGTGCAGTAATCCTTGCTGAAACCAGTGGCTCCACGGCGTCACGGTATTTTCGCTCAGACGCTGGCGCAAAAAATCGCCGGTGGCCGGTAACTTGCCGTACCAGCCCGGCGCAGTGTGTGTCGGCATGATTACCTCACCATTACTCACTGTGTCTGGTCAATCGCTGCGAAACAACGTGCGGCGCAATCGCCAGCGTGTTGCTGCTGTCACCGGCATTTTTCAGATTCTCCGCAAGCTTGCGCATCATCAACGCATTGTCACGCGCATACGGCGAAGACTGAATTTGCTGATCCAGCAGCTGGCTCAGATGCCAGTCGAGCTGCTGCAAATCGCGCGCGCTGACATCATCCGGCAGCGTGCGCTGCAGGTTTTGCATCAGCCAGCCACGCAGAAACTCGCCGTCATAATTGCGCGGCTGATAGAGCATCTGATAGGCCCGCAGCGCATTGCGACTGTACTCGTTATCGGTGCCCGGATCGTCACGCAGCAAATTGGTGATCTGCTGCGCCACGCGCGGCAGCAGTAAAGACTTAAGCGCATTTTGATAAAGCGCCCACGCCGCATCGCTGACCTGGTTGCCGCGATACAGACCAACGCGCATGGTAAGCGGTGGATTGTCGAGGGAAAAACGCTCGGAGAGCGGCAGTTTCACCAGGTTATTTAAGAAGGGTAGCAGATCAAAAATATTATCGGCGGGCTGATGGATCACCTGCTGACTCTGCGTGGTGATCGGCGCGAGGCGTTCGGCAACCTGGTCCAGATAACGCTGATTCTGAATATAGCTGGTGAGCCACAAACAGGAGAGCAGCAGCAGTGCGCCGGTCAGCACGCCATAACCGATCCAGTGGAACAGGCGGTTGCGGTATTCCCAATGGCGATTGCTGCCCGCCAGGCCGCTCTCGCGGAACACTAAATCGCTCAGCAAATCGCGGATAAAGAAACTCTGTCCTTTGTTGCCGGGGATCGGACTGCTGCGATCGACGCTATTCCACGCCGCGAGGCTGCTTTCACCGGTGTGCGGCAGCTGCAGTTTGCGGTTCAGCTCGCCCATGATGCGGTCAAACGGTAAACCTTCCTGCGTGCCGCTGGTGAAGAACAGGCCGCGCGCCGACCAGGCGATCGGCTCCTGATGGCTGGAAAACACCACATCGAGATACTCATTCAGCAGCGGACGCAGCGAACTGAACTCTTGCGGGAACAGGAAGCTGTCGGCGCGCTGGGTGAGATCGCGCTCGCCGGCCATGACGTCGGCCAACTGCTGCTGTAAACGCTGCTCTAAGTGCTGATATTGCTGGCTGAAGCTGCGGTGCCAGTCGTCTTTATGCGGTTTGCCCGGTTCCCACGGGAAAGTGAAGCCCCAAATCGCATCGCGCTGCGGCTTGCTGAGCGTGCCGTAAAAACTCATAAACCCTTTCAGCAGGTCGGTTTTGGTCACCATCACATACACCGGGAAGTGAATGCCGGTGTGCTGATGCAGCTCCGCCATGCGTTCACGTAGCGCGCTGGCCTGCGCATGGCGCGCTTCGGCTGAATCGGTCAGCAGATCGGAGACGCTGATGGTCATGATCACGCCGTTGATCGGCTGACGGGTGCGATAGCGCTTTAGCAGATTGATAAAACTGTGCCACTCCGCGCCATCGCGCGCGCGTTGGCTCTCCTGCAGCGCGTAACGTCCGGCGGTATCGATCAGCACTGCACTGTCGGTGAACCACCAATCGCAGTGGCGCGTGCCGCCCACGCCGCGAATTGCCGCTTTGCCGAGGCTGTCGGTGAGCGGGAATTGCAGGCCAGCGTTAAGTAGCGCGGTAGTTTTACCGGCGCCCGGCGCGCCAATCATCACGTACCACGGCAGCTGATAAAGGTAGTGACTTTGAAAACGTGCCAGCCAGCTCTGCTGATGACGACGACCAAACTGGGTGCGCTTTAAACGCAGCGCTGCTTCACTGAAGCGCTGCGCCAGCAGGGTTTCGGTGGCCTGACGATCGGATAACTCTTCCTGGCTCATCTGCTGCAGACGGTTGAGCAACTTGCTATTAAACCAGCCGCGCCACAGTGCAGGAATAAACTGGAACAGCAGCCAGAGCAGATAGAGCAGACCCACCGCTAACTGGCGCGGCAATACCGGCTCGAGCGGGCGCGTATCGCCCCAGCTCCACAGCGGTCCGAGCATCCACAGCACGCAGCTCAATGCCGTGACGCCAATCAGGCTCCACAGCAGGCGATGGGTTAACAGATGTTGCAGTGATGCGCGCATCATTGGCCTCCCTGATGATTGCCGAGGGTTTCCGGTGTCACAAACAGGGTGATTTCCACCCGACGATTGCGGGCGCGGTTTTCATTACTGTCGTTCGGCAGCAGCGGATTGCTGTCGCCGCGACCTTCCGCTTTCACGCTGTGACCTTCCGCGAGCTGCGGATTAAGCAGCTGCATGATGGCGCGTGCGCGCGCAGAGGAGAATTCGTAGCTGGAGGCGAAACGGCCATCGACCGGGCTGTTATCGGTGTACACCGACACCAACACCGTGCCTTTAACGGTTTTCATTGCGCTGGCGACATGCGCCAGCAGCGCCCGTCCCACCTGATTCACCACCGTGCCGTCGCTGGAGAACAGTTTGTCAGCGGGGATGATCACTTTGCTGCCGAACGCGCCGTCGCTTACTTCCAGCTGTCCGGCGGCAATCACATCATTCAGACGTTGATGGAGATCGAGCAGCGCTTGAGGGGAAGTAGGGCGACGTCCTGGCGTGATTTGTGGCAGCGGGGTTTGATAGATGGTGCGCAGCAGCGGTTCGGCGGCGTTGCCGAGTCGCCAGTTCAGCCCGCTGTAAATCAGGCTCGCCACCAGAGTGGCCAGGGTAACGCAGGCCCAAAGCGGCACCATCGGACGCGTCAGGGTGCTGACCAGCGGATGCACTTCCACCAGCGGCACCGCCGGATTGGCGCTTGCCGGGCGATGTTCCGTAATGAGTTGTGCCAGGCGTTTGCGGATGGCTTCACACTGCGCGCGGCCGCTGTCACTGCCGCGATAACGGCCTTCATAACCGAGCAGCAGGCAATAGTGGATCAGTTCCAGCAGCCACAGATGCTGCTGCGGGCTTTGCGATACGCGCGACAACAGCTGGAAAACTTTCTCTCCGCCCCAGCTTTCATTGTGAAAGGTGACCAGCATGCCGTTGCCGGACCACACGCCGCGCGTGCCCCACGGCGTTTGCGCTGCGGCTTCATCCAGCACGCTGCACAGGCAGTAGCGCGCGCCGATAATCATCTCAAAAGGTAAGCCCGCTTGTTTACAGCGTTGTTCGAATTGGCGGATCTCTTCGATCAGTAACTGGCGCAATCCGGCAGGATCGTCATGTGTCGCGGCCTGCCGTATACGTACCACGGCATTCAGGATGGGTGCTGCGGCATTAAGCAAAAGGTTATCATTGCCCGCGACAATGCCATCGCGAGCAAGGGAATCCTGAGTCATTAAATCTTGGTTATCCAGGCAAGGGCGAAAATCACAGCCCGCAGAGCAAGCGCTTCTGCGGGCATTGTGCGCCGGATTGCATTATCAGTCTAAAATCCAGGTCGCGGTATCGTTAGTGCGACAAGCCTTGCTGGCGCCGCCAACGGCCACACAAACCTGTTTGCTGTTGCGGCGGGGGCGCGGACGATCGCTTCGAACGGTCGCGTCGTAACGGCTGCTCTCCACGCCCGCTTTCGGCGGAATATAGCCAATTAACTGGCCGTTAGGCTCATCAGCCACTGCCAGCCAGCTGTGTTCAACACGGCCGAGCACTTCAAACGGTTTGGCGTTATCAAGATAGCGCACTACTTTGCCACCATAATCAGGCGTGGTCATTACCGAGGCAGCATACAGCGCGCGATAACTCTCATTGACCGGCGTGAATTCGCCAGGTGCTGCCACCGCATGACGATGGACCAGTTGGACGCCATTCACTTCACTGGTTACCAGCGTGTCATCTGTAACGGGTGGCGGTGGCGCTTTGCAAGCAGCCAGACTTAATACCGCCAGCAACACAAGCACGAGACTCTTATTCACCATGATCCTCAAATTCCATCAGATTAGCTGCAGAGTAATCTGCGGCACGGGCCGTTAAGGCAGGCAGATTAAGCAGCGAGAAAGCCATCAAAAAAACAGACAGATTACAGAAAGATAGTGCTGAACTAAGTCTACCTAAGACTTTTGAGAATTCAAACCATTGCACCATGAGAAATCCCGTGCTAGCGGGCGAAAAAGCAGCGCAGGCCGATGATATAAAACACATAGTCACGGTGATAGATAAGCTGAGTTAATTTATTCGCTGCAGTTAACGATGCGAGGCAGCGCAACGGCATTTGGTCGCTGTTAGTACCAAACGAAAATGGTAAATAAGATTAATCTATTTGTATGAAGCAAAAAAGATTGCCTTGCGAAACAATTTTCTCAATTTCGGAATTTCCGGGCCCAATTCTGCCACGTTTAAACGCAGCACGGCATGGCTTTTGCTTGACCCTCTGTTTACACCGCTAAACCGCTGGAGAAAGCAATGAATCGGGCTTTGAACTATCTACGTGCTAGCCGCGCCAGCGAGATTGCGAGCCTGCAACGGTTGCTGCGGACCGGCGAACAGATTACCGCCATCAGTGAATTGATCCATGTGCTGCAGCGTGAACGTGGAGCCAGCAATATCTGGCTGTGCTCGGCTGGTCGACTGTTTGGTGAAGAGCTAGCACAGCGCGCTGCGGAGGTAGAACTGCGCGAACAGCGTGCAATGGCGGTGCTGCCGGAAGCAGAGGCGCAGCCCGGCTATAGCCGATTTTGCATGCTGATCGCGACTGCGCTTCAGGCGCTGGACAGTCTGCCGGCGCTGCGTCAGCAAGTACACAGCCGCACCGTGACGCAGGCGCAGGCGATGGATGCGTTTAATCACATCATCTGCACCTTACTCAATCTGGTATTTGAAGCGGCGGATACCGCCAGTGAGCCGGACATCTCGCGTGCGTTAATCGCGCTATTTAGCTTTATGCAAGGCAAAGAGCTGGCCGGACAGGAGCGCGCCACCGGTTCGGCGGGATTCGCTGCCGGTGAATTTACCGAGACGCAACGGCAGCGCATTCAGGTGTTGATCGCTGCGCAGGAGCAAAGCTTTGCGACTTTCAGCCAATTTTCTGATGCGGAAAATCTACAACGCTGGCAGGCGATAGCCGATGCCGGCAGCCAAATTGAGCGGCTAAGACGCATCGCCTGCACCGGCGCACAGTGCGGTGAAAATGGCGTGTTGCAGTGGTTTAGTCTGCTCAGTTCGCGTCTCGATCAGATGAAACAGATTGAAGATACGCTGTGCGCCACGCTGATGAATCGCTGTCAGTGTGCGATTGCGGCTGCCCAGCACAGTGAATCTCCGCCGATAGCCATCGGAGAAGAGGCCAGTTTCTCGCTTTATATCGCGGGTGCCAGCTGGCTGTCAGGCGTTGAAACCACGCTGGACAGCAATGGCCTCGCGCCCCAGCTCGGGCGTTCGGTGCTGGCGTTGATCCGTGAGCAGTCGCAGCGTCTGCAGACGCAGGCCGATGAACTCGCCTCGATGCGCGCGTCACTGGATGAACGCAAAATTATCGATCAGGCGAAAAGCTGGTTGATGCAGCAGCACGGTTTCAGCGAGCAGGATGCGTGGCAGGCGCTGCGTAAGAGCGCCATGAACCAGAACAAACGGGTGCTGGAAATAGCCCTGGCGGTGCTGGCGGTTGCCGCCACGCTCAAGGCATAACTCGAAGGAGGTAGCTGCACAAACCCTGTGCGTAGAGTGCGTCAGCGCAGTGCAAAAACGACGCATCATCAGCGCATTTATAGCGCCAGCCTTGATAAAACGGCCTGATATTTTTGGCACAGGTTTTGCAATACCTTACAGACATTGCGCATTTGTTTCGCCAACGGCGGTGAAGCGAGTGCTTTGGATAAAGGCGTCCGGCCCCATGTTTTTGCGACATGCGGGAGGACGCCTTTTTTTATTCTTTTTTTCAGGATGCGCATGATGAGCAAAACGCGGTTCACATTGTCACGACGTCAATTTCTCCTGGGTAGCGCGGCGGTCGGTGGCAGCTATCTACTGCCGGGATTACGCAATGCGGTATGGGCTGCCGGTTCCGATGCGCCCGAAAAGAGCAACATTCGCGTCGGCTTTATTCCGCTCACCGACTGCGCGCCGGTGGTGATGGCGTCAGTAAAAGGCTTCGATAAAAAATACGGTCTGACGCTGCAACCGAGTAAAGAAGCCAGCTGGGCGGCGGTGCGCGACAAGCTCACCGCTGGCGAATTGGATGCCGCGCACGCGTTGTACGGCATGATTTATGGTCTGCAGTTGGGCATTGCCGGGCCTCAGCATGAGATGGCTAACCTGATGACGCTCAACAACAACGGGCAGGCCATCACCCTGGCGAATCAGCTTAAAGATCAGAAAGTTACTGATGCGGCCAGCCTGCAAAAATTAATCGCCAGCCAAGCCAAAGGCAGCTTTACCTTCGCGCATACCTTCCCAACCAGTACACACGCCATGTGGCTCTATTACTGGCTGGCCAACGCCGGTATCGACCCGTTTGAGGATGTGCGCACCGTGGTGGTCCCGCCACCGCAAATGGTGATGAACATGAAGATGGGCAACATGAGTGGCTTCTGCGTTGGCGAGCCGTGGAACCAGCGTGCTATCAGCGACAACATCGGTTTTACCGCCACCACCACACAGCAAATTTGGCCGGATCATCCGGAAAAAATTCTCGCCACGCGCGCCGCCTGGGTGCAAGAGAACCCCAATACCGCCCGTGCGCTGACCGCCGCAGTGCTGGAAGCCGCGCGCTGGATCGATGCCTCCGACGCTAACCGCAAAGAGACCGCGCAGGTGCTGGCCGGACGCGCGTGGATCAACACCAAAGTGGAAACGCTGGAAGGGCGCATGCTCGGTCAGTACGAAAATGGCCTCGGTCAGCGCTGGCAGGACGCGCACGGTATGCGCTTCTTCCGCGACGGTGAAGTGAGCTTCCCGTGGATTTCCGACGGCATGTGGTTCCTGACGCAGATGAAGCGCTGGGGCATGGTGCAAACCGCGCCTGATTATGCAGCAGTGGCGCGTCAGATCAACCGTATTGATATCTACAAACAGGCCGCCAGCGCGGTGGGCGGCATTAGCGTCCCAGCCGGCGAGATGCGCAGCAGCACACTGTTCGACGGCAAAGTATGGGACGGCAGCAATCCCGCCGCTTATGCCGACAGTTTTGCCCTTAAACGCCGTTAAGTGAGGTCATGATGAAATCTGAAGCACGCTCGCTCAATACCGTGCCGATCGCCGCGCCACCGGCGCAGGTGATTGCACTCAAGGTAACGCCCGCACCGCGTCGGGGTCAACGCTGGCTCCGTCCCCTGCTGCAGCGGCTAATCCCCGCCAGTTGCGGCCTGATTCTGCTGCTGTTTGTCTGGCAACTGGCTTCAATGTCCAGTAAAGGCTTCCCCACGCCATATGCCACCTGGCAAGCCGCCGTCACGCTGTTTGCCGATCCGTTTTACAACAACGGGCCCAACGATCAGGGCATCGGCTGGAACGTGGTCGCCTCGCTGCAGCGGGTGGCAATCGGCTTTGGTCTGGCGGCGCTGGTGGGCGTTCCCGCCGGATTCCTGATTGGCCGTTTTACCTTTATCGCGCACATGCTCAACCCGATCATCGCGTTGCTGCGTCCGGTCAGTCCACTTGCCTGGTTGCCGATTGGCCTGCTGCTGTTCCAGCGCGCTGAACCGGCATCAAGCTGGACCATTTTCATCTGCTCCATCTGGCCGATGGTGATCAACACCGCCGAAGGCGTACAGCGAATTCCGCAGGATTATCTCAATGTGGCGCGCGTGCTGCGGCTCAATGAGTGGACAGTGATGCGCCGCATTCTGTTCCCGGCGGTGCTGCCTGCAGTGTTAACCGGTATGCGTTTATCGATGGGCATCGCATGGCTGGTGATTGTCGCTGCGGAAATGCTAACCGGTGGGCTCGGTATCGGTTTCTGGATTTGGAACGAGTGGAACAACCTCAATGTGGAAAACATCCTGATTGCCATCGTGGTGATTGGCGTGGTCGGGTTACTGCTCGAACAGGCGCTGATTTTACTGGCACGCCGCTTTAGCTGGGAAAAATAAGGAGCCGATGATGAATCCAATTATTCGCGTACAGCAGGTCAGCCAGCGCTTCAATACCGCAGGCGGCGAATTCCTCGCCCTCGATAACGTCAGTTTTGATATCCACGAAGGTGAAACTCTCAGCCTGATTGGTCACTCCGGCTGCGGAAAGTCCACGCTTCTCAATTTGATAGCCGGGCTGACGCAGCCGAGTAGCGGCGTGTTGCTGTGTGACAACCGCGAAATCAGCGGTCCCGGTCCGGAGCGTGCGGTGGTGTTCCAGAACCATTCGTTGCTGCCGTGGCTGACCGCCTACCAAAACGTGGAGCTGGCGGTACAGCAAGTGTTCAAAGGAAAAATGAGCAAAAGCGAGATGAGCGAGTGGATCGAACACAACCTCAATCGCGTGCAGATGAGTCACGCGCTGCATAAGCGTCCGTCGGAGATCTCCGGCGGCATGAAGCAGCGTGTCGGGATTGCGCGTGCGCTGGCCATGCAGCCGCGAGTGCTGCTGCTGGATGAACCGTTCGGTGCGCTTGATGCGCTAACGCGCGCCCATCTGCAAGACAGCGTGATGCGCATCCAGCAGGAGCTCAATACCACCATTGTGCTGATTACGCACGATGTCGATGAGGCGGTGTTGCTGTCAGATCGCGTGCTGATGATGACCAACGGCCCCGCCGCGCAGGTCGGTGACATTCTCAACATCGACCTGCCGCGTCCACGTTCACGGGTAGCGCTGGCCGACGAGCCGCGCTATCACCAGCTGCGTCAGCGGATTCTGCATTTCCTGTATGAAAAGCAAACGGCTGTGGCGTAAGGGGACAACCATGTTGCAGCGACTGGTAGTGATCGGGAACGGCATGGCGGCGATGCGCATGGTGGAAATCTTGCTGCAACGTGCACCGGGTCGCTACGCCATCACGGTGATTGGCCGTGAGCCGCACGGCAATTACAACCGGGTGCTGCTGTCGCCGGTGCTGGCGGGCGAAAAAGCCTTTGCTGACACGGTGCTCCACGAACCCGAATGGTATGCGGCACATCAGGTGCAGTTGCTGATGGGGGAAGAGGCGCTGCAGGTAGATATCCCTACGCGCACAGTACAAACCGACCAGCGCACACTGCACTGGGACAAGCTGGTGTTCGCCTGCGGTTCGAGGCCGCGCATGCCGGATCTGCCCGGCATCCATCGCCCACAGGTGCAGGGTTTCCGCACGGTACGAGACGTGGAGGCCATGCTCGCGCAGCAAGGTCCGGTGGTGCTGCTGGGCGGCGGATTGATTGGCGTGGAAGCCGCAGCGGCGCTGCGTCAGCGTGGACGTGACGTCACGCTGCTGCATCATCGTCCGTGGCTGCTTGATCGCCAGCTGGATGCCAAAGCGGGTGCGCTGTTGCAGCAGCATCTGGCACAGCGCGGTATTCGCTGTCGGCTCGGCGTCACTTTGCAGGCCATTGACGCCGAAAGCGTCACGCTCGGCGATGGGGCGGTTATCGCAGCGGAACAGGTGGTGATCGCCATCGGCGTGCTGCCGGAGATCGCGCTGGCGCAGGCGGCGGGCGTGCCTTGCCAGCGCGGCATTCTGGTTAACCGTCAACTGCAAACCGCGCTTCCGCATGTGTATGCGCTGGGTGAGTGCTGTGAAATCAGCGGCGAAACCTTTGGCTTGATTGCGCCTTGTCTGGCGCAGGCCGCCGTGCTGGCAGCACAACTGGCGGGTGAACCCGTGGCCGACTTTCACTATCAGGAAAACGGTACGCGGCTGAAAGTCAGCGGCATTGAGATGTTCAGTGCGGGCGATATCAGCGAAGGCGACGCCATCAGCAGCTTTGACCCGCTGCACCAGCACTATCGCCGACTGTTTTTGCGCAATGGCGCACTGCGCGGCGTGCTGCTGTTTGGCGACAGCCAGGCGGCAGGCACGCTGCTACCACAACTTCAACAGGCCGCGCAGGTGGGCATTAACGCGCTGTTCGGTCTTGACGACAACACAACGCAGCCAAGCGCTGCAGGAAGCCAGATGATGAGCAAACCTCTTCTCGCCGTGGTTGGACATGGCATGGTCAGCCACCATTTTCTCGAACAGCTGGTGAGTCGTGAACTGCATCAGCACTATCACATCGTGGTATACGGCGACGAGCCGCAGATGGCCTACGATCGCGTGCACCTTACCGAATACTTCAACGGCAAAAGCGCGGACGATTTGTCACTGGTCAGCGATAACTTCTTTCAGCAACACGGCGTCGAACTGCGCAGCGGTTGTGAAGTGGTGGCGATTGACAGTGCAAAACGCAGCCTGCGTGATGCCAGCGGCGCGGAATTGACCTGGGATAAACTGGTGCTGGCGACCGGCTCGGTGCCGTTTGTACCGCCGGTTCCCGGCCACGATCACGCGCGTTGTTTTGTATACCGCACACTGGCCGATCTGGATGCGATTGCTGACTGTGCCCGTAATGCGACGCGCGGGGTGGTGATTGGAGGCGGGCTGCTCGGACTGGAAGCCGCCAACGCATTGAAACAGCTCGGTCTGGAAACCCATGTGGTGGAGTTCGCGCCGCGTCTGATGGCGGTGCAATTGGATGACGGCGGCGCGCAGATGCTGCGCGGCAAAATCAGCGCGCTGGGCGTTCAAGTTCATACCAGCAAGCAAACTGAAGCGATTGAGAGTCTGCCGGATGGCAGCCTGCAGCTGCGTTTTGCCGATGGCAGCCTGCTGGCAACGGACCTGCTGGTATTTTCAGCGGGTATTCGTCCGCGTGATGCACTGGCGCGCGCCGCCGGTCTGCAACTGGGTGAACGCGGCGGCATTCTGATCAACGACGCTTGCGCCACCAGCGCCGCAGATGTCTATGCGATTGGTGAATGCGCGCTGTGGCAAGGGCAAATTTTCGGTTTGGTTGCGCCGGGATATCAAATGGCGCGCGTACTGGCGGCGCAGCTGGCGCAGGAAGAACTGGCGTTCAGCGGTGCCGACATGAGCACGAAACTGAAACTGCTCGGCGTGGAAGTGGCGTCATTTGGCGATGCGCACGGGCGCACCGCTGACAGCCAAAGTTATCAGTGGATCGATAATCCAAAGGGCATCTACAAAAAACTGGTGGTGTGCAAAGATCGCAAAACGCTGCTTGGCGGCGTGCTGGTGGGCGACAGCGCAGATTACGCCAGCCTGCTGCAGATGATGCTGAATCAGTTACCGTTACCAGAAGAGCCGGAAAGCCTGATTTTGCCCCAGTTAGCGAGTGCGCCGGCTAAAGCGCTGGGTGTCGCGGCGTTGCCAGACAGCGCGCAAATCTGCTCGTGCCATAACGTCAGCAAGGCGGACATTTGCGGGGCAGTGCAGGGCGGCTGCGGTGACATGGCGGCGATCAAAAGCTGCACCAAAGCGGCAACCGGCTGCGGTGGGTGTAGCGCATTAGTCAAACAGGTGATGGAGTTCCAGCTCGCCAGTCAGGGCGTGGAAGTGAAGAAGGATATCTGTGAACACTTTGCCTACTCGCGTCAAGAGCTATATCACCTGATCCGCGTCGGCAACATCACCACCTTTGAGCAGCTATTGCAGCTCAACGGACGCGGACAGGGCTGTGAAGTGTGCAAGCCGCTGGTGGGATCATTGCTGGCATCATGCTGGAATGACTACTTACTGAAGCCCGAACATCTGCCGCTGCAGGATACCAACGATCGCTACTTCGCCAACATCCAGAAAGATGGCACCTATTCGGTGGTACCGCGTGTGCCAGCCGGTGAAATTACGCCGCAAGGGCTAATTGCGATTGGTGAAGTAGCCGCTCGTTACGATCTCTACACCAAAATCACCGGCGGTCAGCGCATCGATCTGTTCGGTGCGCGGCTCGATCAGTTACCGGATATCTGGGAACACTTAATCGCGGCGGGTTTTGAAACCGGTCACGCTTATGGCAAATCGCTGCGCACGGTAAAATCCTGCGTGGGGTCAACCTGGTGCCGTTACGGCGTGCAGGATTCTACCGCCTTCGCCATCGCATTAGAGAATCGCTACAAAGGGCTGCGCGCCCCGCACAAAATTAAAATGGCGGTTTCCGGCTGCACGCGTGAATGCGCTGAAGCGCAGAGCAAGGACATTGGCGTAATCGCCACGGAAAAAGGCTGGAACCTGTATGTCTGCGGCAACGGCGGGATGAAACCGCGACATGCCGATTTGTTCGCCAGCGATCTCGATGATGAAACGCTGCTGCGCTACGTTGACCGCATCTTGATGTTCTATGTGCGCACCGCCGATCGTCTGCAGCGCACCAGCGTGTGGATGGATAACATGGAAGGCGGACTCGACTACCTGCGTCAGGTGGTGATCGAAGATTCACTCGGTATAGCCGTGCAACTGGAGCAGGAGATGCAGCGCGTGGTGGAGCGCTATCAGTGCGAATGGCACAGCACGCTGCAGGATCCTTCGCGTCGCGCCTTGTTTACCGCCACCGTCAACAGCGAGCAGCCTGACGAGACGCTCAACTATGTGCAGGTGCGCGGTCAGCGTCAGCCCGCGACGGCGGACAGCATTCCCGTTACCACGTTGCCGGCAGAACCCTGGAGTGCCATTTGCCTTGTCGACGCTATCCCGCCGTCTGCGGGCATGGGTGCGCGGTTAGGCGGTCAGCGTGTGGCCTTGTTCCGCTTGGGCGAGGCGATTTATGCGCTGGAAGATATTGAGCCCGGCACGCAAGCCAGCGTGCTGTCGCGTGGCATTCTCGGCGACGTAGCGGGCGAGCCGGTGGTGATATCACCGCTCTACAAGCAGCGCGTGCGGCTGCGCGACGGACAAAGTCTCGATAACGCCGAGCATCAGCTGCGCTGCTGGCCGGTGCGCGTGGAGGGCGGCAAAGTGTGGCTCGGGCATCAGCCGATTATTGCGCTGGCGGCGGCCTCATGAAAACCACCTGTCCGTACTGCGGCGTGGGCTGTGGCGTGGAGGTGAAAGCCCTCGATGCGCCGGTGAGCGGCGACCGCCAGCATCCGGCTAATTTCGGTCGGCTGTGCGTCAAAGGTTCAGCGCTGGGCGAGACCCTGATGCATGACGGTCGTTTGCTCTGGCCGCAGATTGGTGGTCAGCGCGTCAGTATCGATGCCGCACTGGACCATGTGGCGGCGGGTTTCCGGCGCATCATCGATCAACATGGCCCGCAGGCGGTGGCCTTTTACGGCTCCGGTCAACTGCTAACGGAGGATTATTACACCGCCAATAAGCTGATGAAGGGCTTTATTGGCTCTGCCAACATCGATACCAATTCACGGCTGTGTATGGCTTCGGCGGTGGTGGGTTACAAACGCGCTTTCGGTGCCGATGCGGTGCCGTGCTGCTATGACGATCTTGAACAAGCCGATGTTGTGGTGTTAGTCGGCTCCAACGCGGCATGGGCGCATCCAGTGGCGTGGCAGCGGCTGGTGCAGGCCAAAGCCGAACGCCCTGAGATGCAGCTGGTGGTGATCGATCCGCGTCGTACTGCCAGCTGTGACCTTGCTGATGTTCATCTGGCGCTGCAACCGGGATCTGATAGCGCGCTGTTTGCCGGGCTGCTGAACTGGCTGGCGCACCATGCGGGTATCGATGCCAGTATGTTGCCGCATCTGGCCAATGTGGAAGCGACCTTAGCCGCCTGTGAGGCGTGGGATGTGGCGACGGTCGCCGCTGCCTGCCAGCTGAGTGAGCATGACATTGTGGCATTTTGGCAGCTGTTCGCAGCGCAGCCGCGCGTGCTGACGCTGTGGTGCATGGGCATCAATCAGTCACAAACCGGCAGCGATAACAACAACGCCATCCTCAATGCGCATCTGCTCAGCGGCAAAATCGGCCGTGCGGGCTGCGGACCGTTTTCGCTGACCGGACAGCCCAACGCCATGGGCGGCCGTGAAGTGGGCGGCTTAGCCAATCAGCTGGCGGCGCACATGGGCTTTAGCGCAGCAGAGGTTGATCGTGTTGCGCGCTTTTGGCGGAGCGATCGTGTTGCGCAGCAGCCGGGACTGACGGCAGTTTATCTGTTCAATGCCATCGAACGCGGCGACGTCAAGGCAGTGTGGATCATGGGTACCAATCCTGCCGTTTCGATGCCGGAAGGTAACCGCGTGGCGCACGCGCTGGCGAAATGCGAGCTGGTGGTGGTGTCGGAAGTCAGCGCCCACAGCGACACGGCACAATTTGCTGATGTGCTACTGCCGGCGCAGGCATGGGGCGAGAAAAACGGCACCGTGACCAATTCGGAGCGGCGTATCTCACGCCAGCGCAGTTTTATTGCGCCAGCCGGTGAGGCCAAAGCGGATTGGTGGCTGCTGGCGCAGGTGGCGCAGCGACTCGGTTTTGGCGCGGCCTTTGCCTGGCAGCATCCAGGCGAGATTTTCGCCGAGCATGCCGCGCTGTCTGGTTTTGAGAATCGCGGCACGCGCGCCTTTGATATCAGCGCGCTGGCAACCATCACGCGTGAGCAATATGACCAGTTAGCCCCGGTGCAGTGGCCGATCACTGCCGCGTCACCCAACGGCACCGCGCGGCTGTTTGCCGATCGCCGCTTTTACCATGCCGATGGAAAAGCGCGTCTGCTGCCGCCCGCGATACCGGTTAAAACCCTCATGACCACTGATTATCCGCTGCTGATGAATACCGGCCGCATCCGCGATCAGTGGCACACCATGACGCGCACCGGCAACGTGCCGCGACTGATGCAGCATTACGATGAACCCTTTGTCGCGCTAAATCCGCTGGATGCGGCGGCGTACGGCTTGAGCCACGGCGATGTGACGCGCGTGCAGTCGGCGCTGGGCTGGTGCAGCGGACGCGTCACCCTCGACAGCGGCCTGCAGCGTGGGCAAATCTTTGTGCCGATGCACTGGACAAGACAGTTCAGCGGGCAGGCCAACGTCGATGGATTAGTCGCGGCCAGCTGTTGTCCCGATTCCGCTCAGCCAGCGTTAAAACAAACGGCGGTGCGCTTGCAACTACTGCGTCCAGCGTGGCAAGGCTGGCTGTGGCTGCCGGACATCATCACGCCGCCTGCACTACTCTACTGGTCGCGAGCCCCACAGCCCGGCGTGCAGCGCTATGTGCTGGCGGGCAGCGCTCATGCTGGCGAATGGCTGATGCAACTGCCGGGCATGTCCGCATTGCAATGGCAGCAGGCGCAGGCGGGACAGCAATTGCACTGGCTTGGCTGGCGCGAGGGCAAGTTGGCATGCGCCTTTTATGCCGCGCCCTGGCTACCAGACATCGATCACCCATTTATCGCGCGGGCCTTCAGCCAGCCGCCCGATTTGCCGCAGCAGCGACATGCGCTGTTGGGCGGGCGACCGGCGCAGGGCGGCAGCCACGGACGTACCCTTTGCAGCTGCTTTGGCGTCGGTGAAGTGGCGATTCGCCGGGCCATCGCTGAGGGCTGTGATTCCCCGGCAGCGCTCGGCGCGGTGTTGAAATGCGGCACCAACTGTGGCTCCTGTATCCCGGAGCTCAAACAACTGCTCTCATCTCTGCGCGTGGCGCAGTAACGGAAAACATCATGACGCAAGCCAGTGAATCCCTCGACAAGCTGTTTAATCCGCGTGACGGCGAACACGCGCAAGGTGGCGTCTGGCTGGTTGGGGCTGGGCCGGGAGACGTAGAACTGCTCACCTTAAAAGCATGGAGGCTGATCAACAGCGCCGACGTTGTGGTGTATGACCGGTTGGTGAGCGAGGCGATCATGGCGGAAGTGCCGCCGGAGACGCTGGCGATTGATGTCGGCAAGAAGCCCGGCAGCCACGGGTTAAAGCAGGCGCAAACTAATCAGCTGCTGGTGGATTTAGCCCGCAGCGGGCGGCAAGTGGTGCGGCTCAAAGGCGGCGATCCCTTTATTTTCGGGCGCGGCGGTGAAGAGATGCTCTATCTGCAACAGGCGGGAATAGCCTGCCAGATCGTGCCGGGTATTACCGCCGCCGCCGGATGCGCGGCAGCCAGCGGCATTCCGCTAACGCACCGTGATTGCGCACAGTCGCTGCGGTTAATTACCGGTCACGGCAAAAGCGGTGAACCGCAGCTGGATGATGCCAGCCTCGCCGCCAATAACCAGACGCTGGTGTTTTATATGGGGCTGAAGTGGAGCGCCAGCATCAGCGCACAGCTGCAGGCGCAGGGCCGCAACGCGCAGACGCCGGTGGCAATCATTGAGAATGGCACGCGTGCCGATCAGCGGGTGATGATCACTACGCTGGCTGAGCTGGCACACACTGTTGAGGTGCAACAAGCCCAATCGCCGGCGTTATTGTTGGTGGGTGACGTGGTGCACTTTTATCGCCAACCGGTCAGGATTAATGCACATTCGAGCAATGTAGCGGCGCCATTTATGGCGACCAATCAGCCCGCAATTTCACTTATGGCTAAATAAGCTCACATTTCCCCCCTTTAATCCGCGCTTTAGCCTGTCAGGGTTTTGGCATTCTATGCTCAGAATTCCTGCCAGCTGAGGTAAGTCGTGGCTGAAGAGAGTAACGAGGACAAAACAGAATCGCCCACGCCCCACCGACTTGAAAAAGCGCGTGAGGAGGGGCAGATTCCGCGTTCGCGCGAGCTGACTTCAGTGATGATGCTGTTGATTGGATTGCTGATCCTGTGGGTCGGCGGCAACAGCATGGCGGAGCGTCTGGCCAGCATGGTCGCCACCGGATTTCGTTTTGATCACGGCATGGTAAACGATGACAAAGTGATCATTGGTCATATCGGCAGCCTGATTAAGCAGGCGGTGATCGCGCTGCTGCCGCTGATGGGCGGCTTAGTGGTGGTGGCGATTGCCGGGCCGATGGCGCTGGGCGGCCTTAACTTCAGCGGCAAATCCATTAAGTTCGATCTCAAAAAGCTCAACCCGCTTACCGGTATTGGCCGCATGTTCTCCGGCCAAACCGCTGCAGAGCTGGTGAAATCGATCATGAAAGCGGTGCTGGTTGGGCTGGTGGCTGGCTGGTACATCTGGAGCCATTGGGAAGAGATGCTGCGTTTGATGAGCGAATCGCCGATCAACGCGCTACATCATGGTTTGTCGATGATCGCCGCCTGCTGTGGGCTGATCATGCTGGGCCTGTTCCCGATGGTGGGTTTTGATGTGTTCTGGCAGCTCTACAGCTACTTCAAAAAGCTGAAGATGACACGCCAGGAGATCCGCGACGAACATAAACAAAACGAAGGCGACCCGCACGTTAAAGGGCGTATTCGCCAGGCGATGCGCGCGGCGGCACGCCGTCGCATGATGGCCGATGTACCGAAAGCCGACGTTATCGTCACTAACCCGACGCACTACTCGGTGGCGCTGAAGTATCAGGAAGGCAAGATGAGCGCGCCCAAAGTGGTGGCCAAAGGCGCGGGCGATATCGCCTTGAAGATTCGTGAGCTCGCCAAAGAGCACCGCATCCCGATTCTCGAAGCACCGCCGCTGGCGCGTGCGTTGTATCGACACACCGAAATTGGTCAGTTCATCCCCGGCGCGCTGTATGGCGCGGTAGCGGAAGTGCTGGCCTGGGTTTGGCAGCTGCGACGCTGGAAGCGCGAAGGCGGCCTGATTCCAAACAAACCAAAAAACCTGCCGGTTCCGGCAGACATGGACTTTGCAGGAGAGAACACTAACGATGGCTAATTTAGCCGAGAAGCTGCGTTTACCGGGCAACTTTAAAGACACGCAATGGCAGGTGCTGGCGGGCCCGGTACTGATCATGTTGATCTTGTCGATGATGGTGCTGCCGTTACCCGCATTCATTCTTGACCTGCTGTTCACCTTTAACATTGCGCTGTCGATCATGGTGCTGCTGGTGGCGATGTTCACCCAGCGCACGCTAGAGTTCGCCGCCTTCCCGACCATTCTGCTGTTCTCGACGCTGCTGCGTCTGGCGCTGAACGTTGCGTCAACCCGTATCATTCTGCTGGAGGGCCACACTGGCGCCGATGCGGCCGGACGCGTGGTGGAAGCCTTCGGTCACTTCCTCGTTGGCGGTAACTTCGCCATCGGTATCGTGGTGTTCATCATCCTCGTTATCATCAACTTCATGGTTATCACCAAGGGTGCGGGACGTATCGCCGAAGTCGGCGCGCGTTTTGTGCTGGATGGGATGCCCGGTAAGCAGATGGCGATTGATGCTGATCTAAACGCCGGCTTGATTGGCGAACAGGAAGCCAAGCAACGCCGTACCGAAGTGACGCAGGAAGCCGATTTCTACGGCTCAATGGACGGTGCGAGTAAGTTCGTTCGTGGTGACGCCATCGCCGGCATCCTGATCATGGTGATCAACATCATCGGCGGCCTGTTGGTCGGCGTGGTGCAGCACGGCATGGATCTCGGTCACGCCGGTGAAACCTACACGCTGTTGACCATCGGTGACGGCCTGGTAGCACAGATTCCGGCGCTGGTGATCTCCACCGCCGCCGGTGTCATCGTAACGCGCGTGGGCACCGATCAGGACGTCGGCGAGCAGATGGTAACGCAGCTATTCAAGAACCCGCGCGTGCTGATGCTGAGCGGCGGCGTGATTGGTTTGCTCGGCCTGGTGCCGGGCATGCCAAACCTGGTGTTCCTGCTGTTTACCGCTGCGCTATTAGGACTTGCCTGGTGGTTACGCGGTCGCGAAATGCAGCCGAAGAAACCGGCGGAAGCTTCCAGTCTGGTGAAAACCCAGGAAACGCCGGCCACGGTGGAAGCATCGTGGACCGATGTGCAGCTGGAAGATTCGCTCGGTATGGAAGTGGGTTATCGCCTGATTCCGATGGTCGATCACCTGCAAAACGGCGAACTTTTGGGGCGTATCCGCAGTATTCGTAAGAAGGTGGCACAAGAGGTGGGCTTCCTGCCGCCGGTGGTGCATATCCGTGACAACATGGAACTGCCACCCGCGCGTTACCGCATCCTGATGAAAGGCGTAGAAATTGGCAGCGGCGACGCTTATCCTGGCCGCTGGATGGCGATCAACCCTGGCACGGCTGCTGGTTCGCTGCCGGGCGAGCCAACCGTCGATCCGGCCTTTGGTCTGGCGGCGATCTGGATCGACAGCGCCCTGAAAGAGCAGGCGCAGATTCAGGGCTTTACCGTGGTGGAAGCCAGCACCGTGGTGGCGACGCACCTCAATCACCTGATTGGCCAATACGCCAGCGAGCTGTTTGGCCGTCAGGAAGCGCAGCAGCTGTTGGATCGCGTCACGCAAGAGATGCCGAAGCTGACCGAAGATCTGGTGCCGGGCGTCATCACGCTGACGACGCTGCACAAAGTGCTGCAAAACCTGCTGACCGAGCGCGTCTCGATTCGCGATATGCGCACCATTATTGAAACGCTGGCGGAACATGCGCCGGTGCAGAACGATCCGCAAGAGCTCACCAGCGTTGTGCGTGTGGCGCTGGGACGGGCGATTACCCAACAGTGGTTCCCGGGCAACGGCGAAGTGCAGGTGATCGGCCTCGATGCCACGCTGGAACGCCTGCTGCTGCAGGCGCTGCAAGGCGGCGGTGGACTCGAGCCAGGTCTGGCAGATCGCTTACTGGTGCAGGCGCAAGGCGCACTGCAGCAGCAAGAGATGGCAGGCGCGCCGCCGGTGCTGCTGGTCAATCATCCGCTGCGTGCGTTGCTGGCACGCTTCCTGCGGCGCAATCTGCCGCAGCTGATTGTGCTGTCGAATATGGAGCTGACCGACAACCGTCAAATCCGCATGACCGCCACCATTGGAGGCAAGTAATGCGTCGCTGGTGCTGGGCAGTAATGCTGATGCCGTTGATGGCGCTGCCGCTGGCTGTTGATGCGTCCAGCGGTGCCTGGACAGCCAACGCCAGCGGCCCAAGCCTTGGCGTGCGCGGTAACTGGCTGTTGACGCCTGCGCTGCGTGCGCCCTCCAGCGCGCCGGGCAACATTTCGCTGGTGTACTGGCGTTATCAGCTGAGCCGTCCTGCGCCCTCGGGTTTGGTGGTGCGCTTGTGTGCGGGCGATCGTTGTGTCGAGATTGAAGGCGCCAGCGGCAGTACGCGCGGCTTAGCCAACGTGGCGGCGGAAGAGACGCTGCATCTGGCATTTGGCTTTCAGGGGAAGGGCGCCTTGCCGCCCGGCTTACGCGTGGTGAGCAGTGAAGTGACGGTGAATTATCAGTAACGCGTGTTACCTCGGCGACGCGCCCTGCGCCGCCGAGTGCAGTAATTAAGGCTTATCTCCCTGACCGTAAATTGGCGGTGAAGCCAGTTTTGCATCCTCTCTTAACCCTTTTACCTGCTTCGCATCCACTTTGGCCGCCGCCGGATTACCAAACTGCTGGGTAACAAAGTTACTGACGTCAGCCACCTGCTGGTCACTCAGCTCAGGCGCAAAAGGCGGCATAAAGACTTCTCCCTCGCGCATATGGCGATGCACACCGTTGAGGACCACCGATACCACGTTCAGCGCATCTGCCGCGCCGGTGCTGGTGTGGTGGAATAGCGATGGATAGGCATGGAAACCGCTGCCCGATCCCGCACCTTCCGCGCCGTGACAGCTGGCACAGTTACCGGCAAATACCACCGCACCGGGCTGAGCATGGCGGGTCGCCTCATCGGCACCGCGCAGTGCAATCAGCGCGGTGGAAGGTTGTCCCCAGCTGTCGCGCGCACGGGTTTGCTGCGCGTCCGGCTGCGGCTTAACGCTGCGCAGATAGGTGGCGATGTCCTGCAGATCACTCTCGGGCAGATATTGCAGGCTGTGCTCAATCGCTTCGGCCATCGGTCCGGAGGCGCTGGCTTTGTTGGCGACAAAGCCGGTTTTCAGGTAGGTCACCAGCTGCTGCTGGCTCCAGTCACCGATGCCTGCCTGCTTATCGGGTGTGATGTTGTAAGCCATCCAGCCGCCGAGATCGCCGCCAGCCAATGCTTTATCGTTGTCCATGCCCATGGTCAGATTACGCGGCGTATGGCAGGTGCCGCAGTGCGCCAGCGCTTCAACCAGATAGCGGCCGTTATTCCACTGCGCGCTCTGCTGCGTATCATTCTGCAATTCGCCTTTATCGAAGTTAAACCACTTCCAGAAGCGCATGCCCCAGCGTTGGTTGAATGGGAACGGCAGGTCGGTTTGCGGTGAAGCCTGATGCACCGGCGGCATCGACATGAGATAGGCTTTGATTGCCAACACATCGTCGCGCTTCATTTTGGTAAAGGAGTCATACGGCATCGCCGGATAGAGCTGCTCGCCGTTTTTGCCAATGCCGTCGCGCACCGCAGCAACGAACTGATCGTCACTCCAGCTGCCGATACCATACTGCTTATCGGAGGAGATATTGCTGCCCCAGATCTGGCCGAAAGGCGTACTGACCGCAAAGCCGCCGCCAAACAGCGGGCCGTTGGTGGCGGTATGACAGGCGGTACAGTCACCGGCGCGCGCCAGATATTCGCCGTGCTTAATCTGAGCGGCATTGTCTGCCGCCTGCGCCACGGCGCACTGCATCAGGACCACCGCGATAGCGGCCTGAATCAATACAGGTTTCATCGGGTGCTCCTTACAAGCTTGCCAGAACGCTATCGGCCATACGCAGCGCCAGCGCGGTTCCAGTCAGCGTAGAGTTGACCGTCGAGGCCGACGGCATAATACCGGTACCGGCGATAAACAGGTTCGGGTGATCGTGGGTGCGACAGTGACCATCCACAACCGAATCCTGCGGATTGCTGCCCATGATCATGGTACCGGTGATATGTTGGTTGTTGTCGTAGACGCCGCGTTTGCTGTAGACCGCCTCGGTGCCGCCCATCTCTTTCACCATGCGCTGGAAGTCGATCATCGACTGGTCATAGCCGCGATGCACGTAGTCCGGGAAGCGGTAGTAAACCTCGAGGCGGGGAATACCCCAGGCATCCTTCTCGGTTTTGCTCAGCTTGACGCGGTTCTGCGGCTCCGGCAGCATCTCCAGCAGACACTTCAACTGAACAAAACGCTCGGCCTGGAAGGCCAGCTTGTCGTTGAGCGCCTTGCCGTAATAGCCCTGACGCACCAGACGTTCGGTGAGATAACGCACCGGCGAGGTGTTGGCGAGGTCGATACGCAGCGCCGAGCGCTCACCACGGAAATCGCCGTCGCGCATATTGTTGATGCTGCCAGGACGCATCGGCCCACGGCCAAACCACACCGGCTCATCGGCGTAGAACTCTACCGACGATCCTGGATGATCCATCAGGTTGCGGCCCACCATGCCGGAACTGTTGGCGATGCCGTCCGGGTAGCGATCGCTGGTGGAGAGCAGCAGGATTTTCGGGCTTTCGATGCCGTTGGCGGTCAGGACAAACTGTTTGCCAGTAACGCGATGGCGCGCTTTGTTCTGATCGAGATAGTGCACCGCCTGAATGGTGCCTTTGTCGTCAGCCTCAATGCGGAACACCACCGCATTGGTGACGATTTTGACACCGGCATCCAGCGCCTTACGCGCGGCGATGCCGCCGTGGTACTGCGCATCGATCGGGCAAACCGGCATGCAGTTGTTGTTGCCGCAGCAGGCCGGGCGACCGTCATAGGCGATACTGTTACGCGCCTGCGGACCAATGCCCACCTCATAACCCAGCGGACCGAGTCGCTGCTTCAGACGATCGAAGCCATACGGCAGCGGAATGCCCGGCAACGGATAAGGGCGCGAACGCGGCGAAGCCAGATCGCTGTCACCGGACACGCCCATCTGGTATTCGGCGTCGCAGTAATAGGGTTCCAGCTCGTCATAGCTGATCGGCCAGTCGCGGCCAATGCCGTACAGCGACTGAATGCGCATATCGTTCGGCAACAGGCGGAACGCTTGTCCAGCCCAGTGCCATGTGGTGCCGCCGGTGCCGCGCAGATATTGGGCGCGATAGGGATCCGGGCCTTTTTGAATCAGGTAATTGTTATCGCTGGGAATGAATTTAGGCTGCGGTGCCCACGGCTGCGGCGGATACGGTTCGGTGAAGTCGCCCTTAAACGGCGAGTTGCGGAAATACTCCACCGCCTGATCGCGCTTAATCTCCGGGCCGGACTCCAGCATCAATACCGAAGCGCCTGCTTTGGCCATCTTCAGCGCCGCCAGTGAACCGGCAATGCCGGCGCCAATCACCACCACATCGGCGCTTAATGAATCAGACATGTGCTCTCCTTGCAGGCGGCTGCGTCCAGAAGTTAGGTTGCCCCGGCGCGTAGCTCGGTGGTAACAGGGAATCACGCACCAGTTGGTAGCTGACGATATTCTCAAAAGCGATACATTGCGGACGCGGCAGCGGCCCGACAACACCGAGATACCAGCCGGAAACCAGCGCCTGATAAAGATCGTCGAGGGCTTTGGGTTGGGTACTCAGCAGCGCCAGCAGGCTGCTGCCGTTGGCGGCAGGTTGCTGCTGCAGTAGCGCGCTGAGCGTATCGAGCTGGCTGTCCAGCTGCGGGAAATGCGCGTGCAGCCAGCTGTAGAGGCGCTGCGCCAGCAAGGCGTCCGGCTGGTCCAGTCCGGTTAATCGGACGGAAATCGCAGTAAAACTGGCGGACGGTGCCACTGCGGCGGCCAGCGGTGGCGAGGCGAAAGCCAGGCTGCCGGGGAGCGCCTGCGTCAGGACGCCAGCCACCAACAGGCCCGCCGTGCCGGTCAGCAACCGGCGGCGTGAAAGAGTCATCATGGAAATTCCCGAAAGTTATTTCAGCGCCTGAGCGGCAGCCTCTGAAGCCTGATTATCCAGATCCTGTTTGGGGGTGCTGACGCCAACCGCGCCGACCACTTCATTCTGCAGCGTGAGCGGGAAACCGCCGCCGAGCGCCACCGCGTGCGGGATGGCGAGTACCGTGGTTTCGCCGCTCTGCAGACGCTGCATAAATTTCAGGGAAGGGGCGTGATACAGCGCCGAGGTGCGCGCTTTACCAATGGCGGCATCGACGCAGCCCGGCGATGCGCCGTCAAGGCGCTGGAAGGCCAGCAGCGTACCGCTGGCATCAACCACCGCTACACAGCCGGTGCTGTGCTGCGCGCTGATGCTGTTTTTGACACTGGTCATTACCTGGTTGGTGTGGCTGGCGTCCAGCGCGGCGGCGCTGGCTTGGCCAATACCCGCTGCCAGCAGCAGGGAAAGGGCGACAGATGCTCTAATCTTCATGTTTTGCTTCCGATAGTTATTGTTTTAAAACCTGCTTCTCGTCTCGCTTACGCTACGCTGTTGCAAAAATGTAAACAATTGCCGATAAACAAAACGCATACCTCTATGCGTATAACTCATTGAGGTGGATAGATCTTATCCAGCGTCTGTTGCCAGACGAACGGCGTCAGTTGTTGATAGCGCAGAGAGCGGGCGTTTAACGCATCAATCAGCCCTTGCTGCGTGGCAACAATCGCTGCGCTCATGGCGGCTGGTACCTTGACGTCCTGCAGCGTTTTCACCACTTCCTGCATCTCTTCGGCGCGTCGCTGGCCGTGCTCCGCCACGCGGCTAATCAGGTAGTGCGGCAGCTGATCGTTCCAGCCCAGCGACGGGAAACTGGCGTGCAGCGAGTCGAGCACCGCTTGCTCTACGCCATACTGGCGCGCCGCGCTCAGGCATTCGGTGGTCAGCGCTTCGAGGCCTTTGATCATTACGCTGCGGCACATCTTAATCGCCGACG
Organism: Pantoea sp. DY-17; assembly: GCF_019795975.1. Classification (NCBI taxonomy): domain Bacteria; kingdom Pseudomonadati; phylum Pseudomonadota; class Gammaproteobacteria; order Enterobacterales; family Erwiniaceae; genus Pantoea; species Pantoea sp. DY-17. Next base: position 894,755 of record NZ_JAIMIG010000001.1, read on the forward strand.
CTTCACCCACTTCGTCACCCAGCAGGCGGCTGTTGAGGCTCAGCTGTTGCAGCAGCGGCTGCACCTGTTCAGCCTGAGCGCCGCCAATCAGCAGCGGTGTCGCCAGCCGCTTGGGCGGCACCGGCGCCATCACCGCCACGTCGATATAGCTGGCACCCGCAGCGTGAATCACTTCAGCCGCGGCGCGTTTGGTGTGCGGTGCCACCGAGTTGAGATCGAGAAAGTGCTGCCCGGCCTGTAACCGCGCTGCCGCCTGCTGCGCCACGTTGAGGGCCTGCGACGCGGTAACGGTGGAGAACACCAGCGCGGCGTCCTGCAATGCATCCGCCAGCGAAGCGGCCAGCCGCACGCCGCTCTGCTGCGCTTTTTGCTGCAGCGCGGGCAGGGTTTCTGCCGCGAGGGCTTTGCGATCCCATACCGTCACCGCATTGCCCCGCGCCTGTAAATCATGGGCGAGAATGCCGCCCGCTTCGCCAAAACCGATAAAGGTGATGTTCATCAATTACTCCTTGCTGAATGGCCAGACCGCCGCCGGAATCATGACTTCACCGGCGAAAATGGCACGCGCGGTGCGCAACAGACCGCAGCCCGCCAGCGGGTTATCGCCTTCGCGCTGTAGCAGCACGCTAAATTCACCGCTGGGATGTTCCACGCTCAGGCGCTGTTGAGGTTGCTGGCTGGTGCGTGCCAGTCCGTCGGCGACGCTGCCGGGGATCAGGCAGGCGCTGGCGACACTCACCGCGCCAAGCACGCCAATCGAGGCGTGGCAGCGGTGTGGAATAAAGGTGCGTGAGCTGATGGCGCCGCCGTGACGCGCTTCGGCCAGCAGCGTGACTTTGGGCACCGTACGCTGGCTGACATCCCCTAAATTCATCCGCGGCCCGGCCTGCAGGCGGATCGACTCCAGCCGCTGCTTGAGCTCGCTGTCGTTATCTAACGCGTCGCGGCTTTCATAGCCGCTGCGATTGACATCCGCCGCACGCACCAGCACCACCGGCATGCCGTTGTCGATACAGGTGACATCAATACCATCAAAGCGGTCGCGCGGCTGACCGGTTGGCAGCAGCGAGCCACAGCTCGAACCGGCAATGTCTTTGAAGGTGAGGGCGATTTCGCCTGCGCTGCCCGGTACGCCATCAATGCGTAAGTCGCCGTCATAGTCGACTTCACCGTCGGGCGTGGCGAACGCCGCCTCGGCAATCTGCCCGGTGTTCTGCATGAAAATGCGCACACGGGTGCGTTGATTGCCTGCTTTTACCAGCCCGCGTTCCACGGCGAAAGGCCCGACGGCGGCGAGGATATTGCCGCAGTTTTGCCCGTAATCGACGCGGGCTTGATCGACGTTGACCTGGGCAAACAGGTAATCGACATCGGCATCGTCACGGTGTGAAGCGCTGACGATCGCCACTTTGCTGGTGAGCGGATCGGCCCCGCCGAGGCCGTCAATTTGACGAATATCGGGCGATCCCATCACCGCCAGCAGTACCCGATCGCGGGCCGCCGGTTCGGCTGGCAGATCCTGTGCCAGAAAGCAGGCGGCTTTGGAGGTACCGCCGCGCATCAGTAAGCAGGGAATGCGACGCTGGCGCATGGTTTATTCCTCCAGTTGATCGAGCGTGTCGAGATAGCGCAGTCCTTTTTCCGCCAGGCGCGGGCGCATCTGATAGATATCCAGGCCCAGCTCACCGGCCGCTAAATGCAGGCGTTTGCTCTCTTCCAGCTCTTCACGCTGACGCGCTTTGGCCGCCACGCTGGCAGCTTCATCGCGTGCCACCACCACCACGCCGTCGTCATCGGCGACGATAACGTCACCCGGCCAGATCAGCTGCCCGGCACACACCAGCGGCACATTCACCGAGCCGAGCGTCTCTTTCACCGTGCCCTGCGCATACACCGCACGCGACCAGACGGCAAAACCCATTTCGCGTAACGTGCGGCTATCGCGCACACCGACATCCGCCACCAGCCCGCGCACGCCGCGCGCCTGCAGCGAGGTCGCCAGTAGATCGCCGAAGAAGCCGTCGCTGCACGGCGAGGTTGGCGCAACCACCAGCACATCGCCCGGCTGACAGAGCTCCACCGCGACGTGAAACATCCAGTTATCGCCGGGTGCGACCAGCACGGTGACCGCGCTGCCCGCGATGGCACAATCCTGTTGAATCGGGCGAATGGCGGGATCGAGCAAGCCTTTACGCCCCTGCGCTTCATGCACAGTGGCGACGCCAAAGCGCGCCAGCGCGTCGATATCCGTGGCTGCCGCACGCGGGATGTGGCGCACCGCGACGCCTTTTTTCGCGATGATGCTCATGCCAGATCCTCCGTCACGCGCGGGAAGATGCTCTGATAACCTTCGCCATAAATGATGTCGCGGCTGGTGGTAATGCCGACGTTACGCTTGGCCTGCACACCGCGCTGCTGCGCCACGCGCGTGTAGTATTCCCACAGATGTTCCTGCCCGGCCATGCACTGAATCGCCTGATATTTTTTGTCCCACACCGAGGTGACATCCAGCAGCACATCCGGCTTCCAGTTGCACTGCTCAGGCTGGTGCGGCTCGAAGCAGTAAACCGGCGGTGCACCGACGATTTTTTCGCCCGGACGGTAGCCTTCGGCCTGGGCGATAATGCGCGCCTCCTGCGCCAGATGCGTGGCCATTGGGTGATCGTAGTTGTAGGGATCCTGCAAGGAATGGGTCAGAACAAAGTGCGGTTGCACCCGGCGATAGACGTCCGCGAGGCGGAACAGGGTTTCTTTATCGGCACGCAGCGGATAATCGCCGAGATCAAAAAATTCAATGCTGGCACCGAGGATCTCGGCGGCGGCCTGCGCCTCGCTGCGGCGGGCGGCTTTGACTTTCGCCTCGCTCATCTCCCCCTTGCGCCACAGCTTGGCCGATTCGCCGCGCTCACCAAATGAGAGGCAGACAACGTGAACGTCATAGCCCTGCGCATGGTGCAGCGCGATGGCACCGCCGGCGCGCCAGACAAAATCCGCTGAGTGAGCGCTGACCACCAGCGCGGTTTTTTTTGGGGTGTTGTTAGTCATGGCATACTCCTCCGCTGTTTTTTTCCATGCTGTCACTGCCCACCTGGCGGCGATAATTCATTTCATTGCAGCGGGTATGCGTTTTATTTATATTGCGACATCGATCGGTGGTGAAAATAGGCAGGGGAAAATGGCGGAAAAGGGCACGCAGGAGCTGACAAATCTGATGCAAATCAGGGCATTTAGTCAGGTGGTAGCACAAGGCAGTGTCTCACGGGCAGCGGATGAATTATTTCGCACCCAGTCGGCCATTACCCGCGCTATTCGCGACCTGGAACTCACGTTAGGCGTCACGCTATTTGAACGTCACGCCGGCGGCATGAAGCTGACTGACTTCGGTAAATGTGTGCTGCCGCGTGCGCTGCGGGCGATTGAGGAACTGCATCAGGTGCCGCAGCGGCTGGCTAAATTGCAGGGACGCGGTGCGCAGCGTAGCGATGCGGAACCGCTGTGGCTGTTTAACGTGCGTCGGCTGCAAATTTTTATCACCCTGTGTCAGACGCGGCATATGCAGACGGTGGCGGCACGTCTCGGACTGAGCCAGCCGGCGGTGAGCGCCGCGCTGCGCGTGCTGGAAAACGGCGCGGGCATCGCGCTGCTGGAGCGCACGCCGCACGGCATGATGCCTTCGCTGGCCGGACGTGAAATTGAAGCCAACGTGCGGCGTGCGCTGAATGAATTGCGGCACATTCCGGCCGATATCGCTGCCCGCAGCGGGATACTCGAGGGAACGGTGCGCGTGGGCGCATTGCCGCTGGGACGCACGCGTATCCTGCCGCAGGCGATCGTGATGCTGACGGCGCGCTATCCGGGCGTGCGCGTGGTAACCAGTGAAAGCGCCTTTGGCGTGCTGGCCTCGGAAATGCGCGCGGGCGATATCGATTTTATTTTTGGCGCGCTGCGCCGCGATGAAGATGCGCTGGACGTCACGCGCGAGACGCTGTTCTCCGAACGCATGGTGCTGCTGGCGCGTCACGATCATCCGCTGGTGGGACGTGAGCTCTCTACCGATGATCTGCGCGCGGCGCGTTGGGTGCTGCCGCGTTCGGCCACGCCGGCACGTTATCTGCTGAATAACAGTTTTCAGGCGATGGGCATTCCGGCACCCGATCCGGTGGTGGAGACCGGTGATCTGGCGTTGGTGCGCGGCTTGCTGATGCAGTCGGATATGCTGGCGGCGGTCTCCGCGCACCAGCTGGAAGTGGAACTGGCGTCCGGCGCGCTGGTGGCGTTGCCGGTGCCTTTGCCGGATACCGATCGCGCTATCGGGCTGACGGTGCGTGCGGGCTGTCTGCACTCACCGGCAGCGGATGCGTTGATCCGCTGCCTGCGTGAAGTGTGCGGGCAGGACCAATAATCAACCTGCGCGCGCCGCTTCCATCAACGCATAGCGGTAACCGCGAATGCCGTAGCCGCAGATCACGCCTTGTGCGACGTCGGAAAGATAGGAGTGATGACGGAACGGCTCACGCTTGTGCACGTTGGTGATGTGCACTTCCCACAGCGGCAACCCCACGCCGGTGACCGCATCGCGGATCGCCACCGAGGTGTGCGTCCACGCTGCCGGGTTGATCACCAGCGCCTGCGCTTCGAGACGCGCCTGCTGAATCCACTCAATCATTTCCCCTTCGTGATTGGTCTGGCGAAACTCAATCGCCACGCCAAGCTCTTCCGCCGTTGCGCGGCACAGCGCTTCCACGCTTTGCAGCGTGTCGGAACCGTAGGTTTCTGGCTCGCGGGTGCCCAGCAGATTGAGGTTCGGGCCGTTCAATACATAGATGGTTCTCATCGTGACTCCTGTAATTCAGTAAAACCAAACAGCCGCTGTGGCGTGTGCCAAAGCACCTGACGGCGGCTCTTTTCATCGGGGATCAGCTGTTCGATCAGCAGCAGCTGCGTGCCCATATCCATGCGTTCAGTGGCGCGCAGGAAGGGCCAGTCCGAACCCCACATGCAGTTTTCCGCGCCGAAAGCGTCCAGCAATGCCAGCAAATAGGGATGTCCATCGCTGAAGGGATAGGGCTGCCGGGAGAATTTCGCCAGCCCGGAGAGCTTGACGCTGGTGCGCTGCTGGCCGGCCAGCGACAGCAGCGCCTGAAAGGCTGGTTGTGCTACGCCCGCGCTGACGTCAGGCCGACCGGAGTGATCGATCAGCAAACGCGTGCGGGTGCGTGACAGCAGCGGCATCAGCGCCAGTAGCTGATCGTTTTGCACCTGAATCTGGGCAAAGAGATCCAACTCCGCCAGCCTGCCCATTAGGGCATCAAGTTGAATAAATGGCTCGGTGCCCAGCATCGCCACGTTAAGCGCAATGCCGACGATGCCTTGATCTTTCAGGCTGGCGAGCGTGTCGCTCTCCACGTCACGCGGCGTGACGGCAATCCCTTTAAAACGTCCTGCACCGCGCTTGATGGTATCCAGCAGGCAGCGGTTATCGGTGTTATATCCCGACGTCGGACCGACAATCAGCGAGTGGCGGATGTTGTAGGCCTGCATCACGGCACGATAGTAATCCGGCGTCGCCAGCTCGTGTCCGTCCGGGTTATAGGCGCTCTCGGGCGCCCAGGGAAAGTGTACTGGATCAAAAACGTGGTGATGGCAGTCGATGACCGGTTGCGTAAACATCAGTCTGCTTTCCCCGCCACCGAGTAAAGTACCTGCTGATTGCGCGTCTGCTGGAACTGTTCCAGCGTTTCACCGCGCATCGCTGAGTAGATATGCAGGTTAGAGACGCCCACCACCGCACCCAGTTTTTCCAGCAGGAAGAAGCTGACGCCGTAATGGATCATGCCGCGCCAGTCGAGCTGGGTAATCAGCGTTTGCTCTTCAGCGCTCAGTCCGGCTTCCTGATACAATGCCTGTGGAGCTTCGCGGAATCGCTTACGCCATTCTGGCTGAATCATGCGGTGCAGGAAGCGGTTGATGCGCAGCGCTTTCAGGCTGCGCGCCTGGGTGAACGGATAGGTGCCGGGCAGTTTTTCCACGCCGCTGAGTTGCAGATTGATCTTATCGCGCTGGCGCTGGTGCACATCGACCGGCGCTTCGCGTGACTGATTTTCGAGGATCAGCGTGGCGATCCCGGTCATCGAAGGCAGATAGTAATCCTGATGCAGTTTCTCGACGTTGGCCGACAGCGCACCGCGCATGATCAGCCACATAATCACTTCCGCACCTTCCAGGCCGCCGAGCGTGGCGTATTCAGCCAGCGTTATTTCGGTCAGGCGCTCAGGATCGTTGATCAACAGATCGATAAACTGCGCATCCCATTCGGGATTGTTGAAGCCGCAGCGCTCGCCGTGTACCTGATGTGAAACGCCGCCGGTCGCGACCACCGCGACTTTAAGATCCTCCGGGAAACTTTCTACCGCGCGCTTCAGCGCCTGGCCGAGCTTATAGCAGCGACGCGCCGTCGGGATCGGGAACTGCAACACGCCGACCGCCAGCGGAACCACCTGCATCGGCCAGCCGCCTTGCCAGGGTGCCAGCGCCGACAGCGGCGAAAACAGGCCGTGATCCAGCGCTTTGTCCTGGAAGAATGACATATCGAACTCATCCGCCATCAGGCTGGCACCAATGTGCTGTGACAGCGCTGCATGGCCTTTTACCGGCGGCAGATCGCGCGGGCCGCCGCCTTCATCCGCAACGGCATATTCGTCATCAATGCCCAGCACAAACGCCGAGTAGTGATCAAAAAAGAAGGAGGTGACGTGATCGTTAAACACATACAGCAGCACATCCGGTTTTTTCTCCTCTAGCCAGCGCTGCATCGGCGCAAAGCCATCGAAAATCGGGGCCCATGCGCCTTCCTGCTGCTTATTGTGATCAACCGCAAAGCCAATGGTGGGAGTATGGGAAACCGCTAAACCGCCTATGATTTTAGCCATAATTTTTTGACCTCTACTTCATCGATTATTGAGGGTACGCGACAGGGACGGCAGGTCGTTAAGGTCGATGCCTTTAACCTGACGGGCCACCTGTGCAGGGTGATGTCGGGTGATGGAAAGTGCCGCCAAAACTGCCGGGAGCGACAAAACGATAAAAATGGCTGTTTGCCCAGGGAACACGCCGAGCAGCACGCCGCCCAGCGACGAGCTGATAATGGCGCCGCTACGACCAATGCCGTGCATCCAGCACACGCCGGTGGCGCGCATTTCGGTGGGATAAAAGGCCGGGGAGAAGGCCTGCAATCCGGTTTGCGCACCGTTGATGCAGACGCCAGCGAAGAACACCAGCAGCGCCAGCACATTCGGGCCAAAGCTCCAGATGCCCTGCGACACCAGGCAGAAGCTGCCCAGCAGATAGAACAGGGCGATAACATATTTCGCTTTGAAACGGTCCATCAGCCCACCAACCATCAGGCCGCCAAAGGTGCCGCCCAGCTGGAATAAGCCCGCCACAATCGCCGCGCGCTCCAGCGTTACGCCGCCAGAACGCAGGATGGTTGGCAGCCAGCCGTTAAGCAGGTAGATGACGAATAGCCCCATGAAGTAGGTGAGCCATAACACCACCGTGCCGCCTGCATAGCCGCGGCTGAACAGCTGCAGCACCTGCGCCTTTTTCGGGATGATTGGCGCATTGAGCACAAAGGCGGTGCCAGCAGAGAATTCGCCGCCCAGACGTTTGAGCACGGCGGCAATCTTGTCGCGACTGACTTTGCGCACCACCATATACATCGCTGATTCCGGCAGCAGCCACAGCAGCAGCGGCAACATCAGCAGCGGCAGCAAGCCCCCTAAACCCAGCACCGCTTGCCAGCCAAAGTGTGGCAGCATACCGGCGGCGATGAATCCGCCCAGTCCGGAACCGATATTAAACCCGCTGTACATCACGGTGATCATCAGGCTGCGACGGCGTTCCGGCATATATTCCGACACCAGCGTGACGCAGTTGGGCATCACCGCACCGAGACCGAGACCGGTGAGAAAACGTAACACACCCATTTCCAGCGGCGTGCGCGCGAAGGCGCTCATCAGGCTGAAGCAGGCGAAGACGGCAATCGACAGCAGCAGCACGCGTTTGCGGCCAAATTTGTCGGACCACGGACCGGCAATCAGCGCGCCAATCGCCACGCCAAACATCGCGGCACCGAGAATCGGCCCCATTTCCGCATGGCTGATGCCCCAGTCTTCAATCAGCGCGGGCGCAATGAAACCCATCGCTGCCGCGTCGTAGCCATCAAACATGATGATGATGAAACACAGGCTGAGGGTCAGCCACTGGTATCCGGTGATCGGGCGGGCGTCGATCCAGCCTTTTACATCGATAATGTCGTGATTGCTCATAGGATACGCTCTGATTTTTTTATTAATAACGTTATCGGGTTGAGATTTTATTCTGCCCTGACATTGGCCGGGGGCATCACTTTAACCCGATTGCAGGGGATAAGTTTTATAGTTTTTAGCTGTTAAAACAGCTTGTTGCATGTTTTTGTGTTCTTGCTTCCATAACCAAATTAGGGATGGCGTGCGAGTTTGTCTGCCATAAAATGGTTATGAAGGTATGAGTTTTGTTTATTTGGTGAGCTGTGTCGGAAAAATGAGAAGGCGTATCGAGGCTGAGGAATGGCGGGTATTGGGCACGGCAGCAGCGCTATTCAGAGCGGGCTGAAGAGCAGAATTTTGTCAGAGGGGGAAAAAGGGGGAAAGCAAGCGGAGAGCCGTTTGCGGCGCTCTCCGCCAGAGGTATTACATACGTTCGACGGTTTTAATGCCCAGCGTATCCAGACCTTGCTTCAGCGTTTTCGCGGTTAACGCGGCCAGCTGCAGGCGGCTCTGACGGATGTTCTCGTCCTCGGCGGAGAGAATTGGGCAGTGTTCGTAGAAGCCAGAGAACTGACCGGCCAGATCGTACAGATAAGCACACATCACATGTGGCGTACCGTCGCGCGCGACCTGCGTTATCACTTCTTCGAACTGCAGCAGACGCGTAGCCAACTGCGCTTCACGCTCTTCAGTCAGCACGATGTCACCGCTCAGGCTATCGGCATCAATGCCGGCTTTACGGAACACCGACAGCACGCGCGTGTAGGCGTATTGCATGTAAGGCGCCGTGTTGCCTTCGAAGGCCAGCATGTTGTCCCAGTCGAAGATGTAATCGGTGGTACGGCTTTTTGACAGGTCAGCGTATTTCACTGCGCCGATGCCGACCACTTCCGACAGATCCTTCAACTCTTGCGCTGACATCTCTGGATTCTTTTCGCTGACCAACGCATGCGCGCGTTCAACCGCTTCATCCAGCAAATCGGCGAGGCGAATAGTGCCGCCGCTGCGGGTTTTAAATGGACGACCATCTTTACCCAGCATCATGCCGAAGGCGTGATGCTCAAGCGGTACCGATTCCGGCACGTAACCGGCTTTACGCACGATGGTCCACGCCTGCTGCAGATGCTGGTGCTGACGGGAATCGATGTAATAGAGCACGCGATCGGCATGCAGGGTTTCGAAACGGTATTTGGCGCAGGCGATGTCGGTGGTGGTGTAGAGATAGCCGCCATCTTTCTTCTGAATGATCACGCCCATCGGTTCGCCTTCCTTGTTTTTGAACTCATCAAGGAAAACTACCGTGGCGCCTTCGCTGGTCACCGCCAGGCCTTTTTCGCGCAGATCGGCGACGATGCCCGGCAGCATGTCGTTGTACAGGCTTTCACCCATCACATCTTTGCGCGTCAGCGTCACGTTAAGGCGGTCATACACCTGCTGGTTCTGGCTCATGGTGATATCAACCAGCTTCTTCCACATGCTGCGGCAATATTCGTCGCCACCCTGCAGCTTCACCACGTAATTACGCGCGCGCTCGGCGAAGGCTTCGTCGGCATCGTAGGTCACTTTGGCTTCGCGGTAGAAAGCTTCCAGGTCAGCCAGTGCGATCTCTTCGTGATGTTCGTTCTGCTGCTTTTCCAGATAGGCAATCAGCATACCGAACTGCGTGCCCCAGTCGCCGACGTGGTTGGCGCGGATCACGTTATGGCCAAGGAACTCCAGCGTACGCACTGCGGCATCACCAATGATGGTGGAACGGACGTGACCGACGTGCATCTGCTTCGCTACGTTAGGCGCGGAGTAATCCACCACGACAGTTTGTGGCGCAACCGCACTCACGCCAAGACGCGGCAGCTGCAGCGCCTGCGCGGTTTGCGCCGCCAGCCATGCACGATCGAGGAAGATATTGATAAAACCGGGACCGGCGATTTCGACTTTGCTGGCGATGCCGTTAAGATCCAGATGCTGAATCACCTGCTCAGCCAGTTGTCGCGGCGCCTGACCGAGCTTTTTCGCTACGGCCATCATACCGTTTGCCTGGTAATCACCGAACTGTACCTTCGCAGACTGGCGAACCTGAGGTTCGCAATCGGCAGGCGCACCCGCCGCAATCATTGCCTGACTGACTTTGTCGGAAAGAAGAGCCTGAATATTCACCGCGTTACCTTCATATGCTGAAAAGGCCCGCCTGTAGGCGGCGAGCCGATGTCGTCATCCCGCAACTACACGGCGGGACGGAAAAATAAGAGGGGAAGTATACGTGAAATGTTAAAGTGAGTCAGCTATTCGGTATCTGATGACAGGCAACATCGGGCCCCCAGCGCCGATTAACGGCGCCGCGGGTGACGACGAGGATTTTTAACGCTTTTGTCTTCACGCACCTTCCAATGGCGGGAAATTGCAAATCCCATTAATGCAATCAGGACCGCGACAACAATGAGCATAGACATAAGGCCGTTCCTTGTAGTTGTGAAACCCAAATTTATAAGAAAGGGTATCAAGCTGCAATTGTTTGCAGCCTAAATAAGAGTTATCTCATTGTATTAACTATTGCTATTAATAACAGATAGTTAGGTCACTTTCATAAAGTTACTGCTGGACCTGATTTAGCGATAAATCTGAAATGAATGGTCTATTTATGCGGTTTTTAGCCTTTTTGGCGCCTAAATCGGATGAATCCGACAATTTTGTCAAGCGGAATCAACGGTTAGCAAATTTCATATTGATAAGTAAACCTGAACTGAATTAGAGGTAAGGCAAGATGCAGACCCACTTTCCTGTGGAATTGGATGATTTAAAACAAGACATGGCGCGTTTTGAACAGTCGCTGATGAATTTTTCTGAACGTTTAGGCATTAACCTGGCTGAACATGAAGCCGATCACGTCGCGGTGCGCTGCCACCAGTTTGCAACGGCAGAACGCTGGAAATCTGGCTTATTGCAGATCGGCACACAGTTTTCCGAGGCAATGATCAATGGTCGCCCGATTTGCCTGTTCAAACTGCATCAGCCACTGAACCTGGCGGGCTGGCAAATTGATGTGATTGAATTGCCGTGGCCAGGCGAAAAGCTGTATCGCCACGAAGGGTGGGAACATGTAGAGATTGTACTGCGTGGAGAACCGGAAACGCTGGGCATGCGGGCGATGGCGCTGCTTTCTGATGATGCGCTGACACAGCCGGGCATCTCGTTTAAAACCAGCGCGCCCAAAGGCGAGAACGAGCGGTTGCCCAATCCGACGCTGGCGGTGACGGACGGGCAAACCACCATTAAGTTTCATCCATGGCGACTGGAAGAGATTGTCGCCAGTGAGCAGGCTTAACGCCGCGCCGCGACCGCTTTTTGCAAACGCGTAACCGCCTGTTCCAGCGTGGCGCGCGTACAGCCAAAGTTGAAGCGCACGAAATTATCATCGCCAAAATCGTGGCCCGGTGAAAAACCGAGGCCGTGCTGCTCGAAATACGCCATCGGATTGGCAACATCCAGTCTGCTGGCGTCGATCCACCCCAAATAGGTCGCTTCCGGCGCGGCCATCTGCAATTCTGGCAGTGCATTCACCTGAGCCACCAGCCAGTCGCGATTGGCGCGCAGATAATCCAGCTGCGCTGCCAGCCATGCATCGCCATCGCGCCACGCCGCTTCGGCTGCTACCAACGCCAGAATATCCACGCCAGGCACGATGCCTTCACGCACGCGTTTGAACCGCGCACGCAACTCCGGATTGGGAATGATCGCCAGCGACGCGCCCAATCCGGCAATATTGAAGGTTTTCGATGGCGACAGCAGCGTGATGCTCCGCTGTGCGGCATCTTCACTTAACGCCGCAAAGGGAATGTGCTGTGCGCCGGGTGACAGCAATAAATCGCAGTGGATTTCATCGGAGCAGACGATCAAATCATGCTGCTGCGCAAACGCCAGCTGCGCTTCCAGCTCGTCACGACGATAAACCGTACCGCCCGGATTCTGCGGATTACACAGCATCAGCAGGCGTTCATTGCCCTGCATCGCGCTATTATCCAGATTCATCACCCAGCGATCGTCTTGTAAACGCAGCGGTAAATTTACCTGTGCGCGGTCGGCCAGCTTTGCTGCACCGCGAAACGGCGGATAGATCGGCGTGGGGGAAACGGTGGATTCGCCAGACTCCGTGAATGCGCGGACCGAAAGATTCAAACCGCACACTACGCCGGGCAATAACACAATCCAGTCCGGCTCAATCTGCCAGTTGTAGCGCTGCGCTAAACGCGAAAGGGTGATATCAATCAATCCGGTTGGCGTTGCGCCATAGCCAAATACACCGTGCTCAGCGCGCTGTTTAATGGCCTCAATCACACTCGGCGGCGAACGAAAATCGCTGTCTGCGACCCAGAGCGGCAGCACATCGCGATCACCATATTTGTGCCATTTCAAACTATCGCTGTGACGACGGTCTATCCATTGATTAAAATCGAATGCCATAGTGCGAGTTCCACGTAAACTGTCCAATTAAGTAGACTAACTGAAGCATTCATCCCGAGCCAGAAGTCATGAGAAGGAGCATGGTATGACGAAACTGGAAATTTGTTGCTACGGCATCGACTGCGCAATGACTGCGCAGCTGTCCGGTGCCGATCGCGTGGAGCTGTGCAGTGCACCGCGCGAAGGTGGGTTGACGCCTTCAGCCGGCGTGCTGGAAGCGGCACGACGTGAAATTTCGATCCCGGTACATCCTATCGTCCGTCCGCGCGGCGGCGATTTTTGCTACACCCACTTTGAGTTTGAGTCGATGAAATCGGACGTTGCGCTAATGCGTGAACTCGGTTTTCCCGGCTTAGTGATTGGCATGCTGGATGAAGATGCGCATGTCGATATTGCTCGTATGCAGCAGATTATGAAGCTGTGTGACGGCATGGACGTCACCTTCCATCGCGCCTTTGATTTATGCCACAGCCCGAAACGCTCACTTGAGGTGCTGGCTGATTTAGGCATCGCGCGGATCCTGACGTCTGGTCAGCAACAGAGTGCCGAAGCAGGAATTGCATTATTAAGGGAACTAAATGAACACAGCACAGGTCCGATTATTATGGCCGGTGCGGGCGTACGTTTGAGCAACATCCAGAAGTTCATCGACAGTGGATTGCAGGAAGTCCACAGCTCCGCCAGCCGTTTAGTCGCTTCGCCGATGCGCTACCGTAAAGCCGGTGTTTCCATGTGCTCCGAAGCGGAAACCGATGAATTCAGTCGCTATTGCGTTGATGGTGATGTGGTTGAAGCCATGAAAAGCATGACGCAGTTGAGCGCCGTCAGGGTAGCCTGAATTCCCCCCGATTTTGCCGCGCAGCACGCCAGCTCAAATGACGTGATGTTTGCAAGTACCAACCCCAGTTCTTCTAACTGGGGTTCTTTTTATCTGCAATTCCCGCGGAGATAGCGTGATCGCGTAAATGATGCTTTGATTACTCTATGGCTTCGTACGGATAACCTTCATGAAATCCATCCCTTATACCTTTTTAATGCTGCTACTCCCGTACTGCGGCGTCGCGCTGGCGGTCAGCACCGCGTGTCCGCCGATGAGCAAAAACATCACCAGCAGCAACAACTGGATCATGCTGGGCGGCGATGCCAAAGGCGCGGTGCGTCAGGTGGTGGCAGGCGAATTTGGCAAAGATGTGAACTCGCAAAAGCGCGTACTCGGCCAGTTTGATCAGTGCGGCGATTTGATGGTGGCCGATATCTCCTACGACAAAAATGAAGGCAATGTTCTATTGACGATGGAACAGCATATCGCCCGCGTTCAACGCGGCTGGGTGGCGGAATATGCCTACATGGTTAAAGTGATCAAAGCAGGGCAAGAGGAAGTGGTCGACAACCGTCAGGGCACCATCAGCTGGCAAATCGGCCAGCATGGCAACATTGTCAGCTCATCCGATAAATTCACCAGCATGGGCAAAGATGGCTTTACCGATACCACTTATCGCTATGACAAACAGTTCAGAGTGGAAAAAAGCGTGGCGCGCGGCAGCGATAGCATGACCAACGGCGAAAGCAGCTGGCGCTGGAATCCACAAGGATTGGTAACCTTATCCACCAGCGCGCGCAGCAAAGATACTTATAGCTATGATAACCAGTGGCGGGAACTGCGTTTGAACAGCACCGCGACCACGCCAGTCAGCACGCTGCGCTCGGTGGATGAGTGTCAGCTGTGGGATGAAGTGGGCAACTGCACGCTCAGTTATCTGCATGAAACCGAAGTGTTCGCCAAAGGCACCATTGAACGCCATCTCAGCTCCGCTTATAAATACCAATACTGGAACGCACCCAACGAAACCGCCGCACAAGATTAAAGCAAAACGAACAAAACCCACAAAACCCACATAAAGGCTGGAAACAAGGGCCGCGAAGTAAAGCTTCCGCCGCATGGATGCGGCGGCAGAGTCCACAGGGATGTGTCCACGACGCCTTTACGCAGCGGCCCTTGTTTTCAGCCTGAAACGCACCGGAGCAATTGAGAACATCGCATGACACTAATTTTATCTTTCCTTTTCGCCATCACCATCCTCACACTCACGCCCGGTTTTGATACTGCATTAGTGCTGCGTTCCGCCGCCGCGCAAGGCTGGAAACGTGCCTGGGCTACGGCATTTGGCGTTACGCTGGGTTGTCTGGTGTGGGGCGTTGCGGTGGGTTTAGGCTTGGGCGCGCTGCTGCTGGCCTCGGAAATGGCGTATAACCTGCTGAAATGGATCGGTGCGGCCTATCTGCTCTATCTCGGTGTCAAATTACTCATCAACCCACGCACCCAAGCGGAAGAAGGGCAGCACGCGCAGAGTAAAGAGCAAAGTTATGTTGCCTGCTTCACGCGCGGACTCTTTGGTAACCTGTTAAATCCTAAAGTCGGCGTATTCTACGTAACCTTTCTGCCGCAGTTTATTCCGGCGGGCGCGTCGGTGCCGCTGTGGTGTACGCTGATGGCGCTCACGCACATGGTGATAGGTTTGGTATGGAATGCGGTGCTAATTGGCAGCAGCCAGTATTTTGCGGCGCATCTGCGTCGCCCAGCGGTGCTGAAAGTGATGGATCGCCTGACGGGCTGCGTGTTTATTGGCTTCGCCGCGAAGCTGGCGCTATCGCGGCGTTAAACATTACGGCTTGCGCGCGACTAGCACGGCGCGCAGCGGGGCGGGATAACCTTCCACGGTTTTGCTGCTGTCATGCGGATCAAGAAACTCGGCCAGCGACTCGCTGGTCATCCAACTGGTGCGACGCTGCTCTTCCACGGACGTCACCGCGTAATCCGCGATGCGCACATCGACAAATCCGCACTTCTCCAGCCAGCTCTTCAGCGCCGCCGCAGAAGGGATAAAGTAGACGTTACGCATCTGCGCATAACGCTCACCCGGCACCAACACCGCGTTTTCATCACCTTCAATCACCAGCGTCTCCAGCACCAGCTCGCCATCACTGACTAACTGATTTTTCAGCTGCATCAAGTGGTCGAGCGGCGAACGGCGGTGATAAAGCACGCCCATGGAAAACACGGTATCAAACGCTTGTAACGCCGGCAGTTGCTCAATGCCCAGCGGCAGCAAATGCGCACGACGATCGTCACCCAACAGCTTACGCACCGCTTCGAACTGACACAAAAACAGCTGCATTGGATCGATGCCGACCACCAGCTTCGCGCCCGCGCCAATCATGCGCCACATGTGATAGCCACTACCGCAGCCGACATCCAGCACCGTACGATGCTGCAACGGTGAAATGTGCGGCAACACGCGATCCCATTTCCAGTCGGAACGCCATTCGGTATCGATCTCGGTACCGTACAGCGAATAAGGACCTTTGCGCCACGGCATCAAATTGCGTAGCAGATTCTCAATGCCAAGACGCTGACGATCGGTCAGATCCTCAACATCGGCGCTCACGCTATGCAACAAATCCAGCTTCTGCGGCGTCAGCAGCGGCAGATAATCAACTGACTTCTCCCAGTCGCGGAATTTACCGTGCAAATTTTCACGCTGCCATGCGGCGACTTGCGCCGGTAACACTTCCAGCCAACTGGCGAGCGGGCCGGTGGCGATCTGCTGATAAAAACGGCCAAACTCAATCATTTCAACGCCACCAACGAACCAAAGTTAAAGCACTGGAACCACAACTCCGCATGTTTGAACCCGGCGGTTTTCAGGCGCGCTTTGTGCGCTTCAACGCTATCGGTCAGCATCACGTTCTCCAGCATGCTGCGTTTCTGGCTGATCTCCAGCTCGCTGTAACCGTTAGCGCGTTTGAAATCGTGATGCATGTTAAACAGCAACTCGCCGACATCGGCATCTTCAAAACTGAACTTCTCCGACAACACCAGCGCGCCGCCCGGATTCAATCCGTTAACAATCTTCTTCAGCAGCTCGAGACGTGCCGGTGGCTCAAGGAATTGCAGGGTAAAGTTCAGCACCACCAATGAGGCGTTCTCAATGTGAATGTCCTGAATATCTGCTTCGATCACCTGCACCGGCGTATCCGCGCGGAAGGCGTCGATATGGCGACGGCAGCGCTCCACCATCGCTGGCGAATTATCCACGGCAATAATCTGGCAGCCCGGCACATGAATATTGCGGCGCACCGACAGCGTGGCGGCACCAAGTGAACAGCCGAGATCGTAAACCTGGCTATTCGGCTGAACGAAGCGTTCCGCCAGCATGCCAATCATCGAAATGATGTTGGAATAACCCGGCACCGAGCGCTGAATCATATCGGGAAAAACTTCAGCTACGCGCTCGTCAAAGGTCCAGTCGCCCAGCTTATCGATGGGCGCGGAAAATAGCGTATCGCGATCAGACATAATGAAAAGGTCCGGAGAGAAAACGGAAAGGGCGCTATTTTGGCAGAAACGCGGGCAGGCTGCACCCTTTGCGTTGCGTCTAGAACAGGCTCGATTGCTGCGGCCAGTCGGGCAGATCGCGTAAGGTTGGTTCCAGCTGCTGCAACTGTGGCCACAACGCCTGAAGCAGCGGAAACACCTCGCCCATATCCGGCGTATGGATAAACAGCAGCGGATCGCTATCACGCTGCCACGCTTGCAGCTTGCTGTGCCATGGCTGAAACAGCGGCACGCTCTCCGCCACGCTATCACTGCCAATGAAACGCACCATCGGTTGCGAACCGGTACGCACCACATGCAGCGGTACACGCGGCTTTTGCGATCGGGCGTGCACCGCTGCGGCCGACTGTGAGGTGGAGGCATGCACCGGACGACTATCCAGCATCACCCGATTAATTTGACGCTCCAGCAAACCGCGATTCAGCGCGCGTTCAGCATCACCTTTGGCGAAAAATGCCTGATGCCGCACCTCGACGCCATAGCGGAAATTGCGCGGCAAACTATCGAGAAAAGACCACAAATCGCCGAGCTGAGCCGGTGAAAACGCCGCCGGCAGCTGCAGCCAGTATTGACCGATGCGCGTGCTGAGCGGATCGAGCAGGCGGAAAAACTCATTCAGCAACTCATCACAGTCGCGCAGCGCCGCTTTATGGCTGATGCTTTCGGGAAACTTGAAGCAGAAACGGAAATCGTCGTGCGTCATGTCGCGCCAGCGCAGCACCACTTCCGGCTTTGGCAGCGCATACAACGTGGTATTACCTTCCACACAACCAAACAGCTGCGCGTAATCGGCTAAGGTCTCAATACCGAACTGTTTCCATTGCGCGTGCTGCCATTGCGGTAATCCAATACGAAGTGTCAACGCGAACTCCTGAATCCTTTAGGGCGGGAAAGGGCGGCTTAATGTAACCTGTTTTGATGTCGGCAGGAAAAACAGCGCGATAAAGCATAATGTTTTGTCCGCTTTGATCGGGCTCCACTTATCCTGCCTGGGTTTTTCCATTATAATAGCCGCCTTTTTTGCGACAGCATCTCAGAAGGTTACGCGGCCTGATGCTGTCTGGCAGCAGCGGCGAAGTTAAAAGGATACGTTATGCGTACAGAATATTGCGGACAGCTCAATCTGTCTCACGTGGGTCAGCAAGTCACTCTCTGCGGCTGGGTAAATCGCCGTCGCGATCTGGGTAGCCTGATTTTTATCGATATGCGTGACCGTGAAGGTATCGCACAGGTGTTCTTTGATGCCGATCGTCAGGACGCTTTCCAGCTGGCATCTGAGCTGCGTAACGAATTCTGTATCCAGATCACCGGCACCGTGCGTGCACGTGACGAAAAGAACAAAAACAGCGATATGGCGACCGGCGAAGTGGAAGTGTTCGCCCATGAGCTGAATATCATCAACCGCGCTGAACCGCTGCCGCTGGACTCTAACCAGGTCAACAGCGAAGAAGCGCGCCTGACCTATCGTTACCTGGACCTGCGTCGTCCGGAAATGGCGCAGCGTTTGAAAACCCGCGCTAAAATTACCAGCTTCGTGCGTCGCTTTATGGACGACCAGGGTTTCCTCGATATCGAAACGCCGATGCTGACCAAAGCCACGCCTGAAGGCGCGCGTGACTATCTGGTGCCAAGCCGCGTGCATAAAGGCAAGTTCTACGCGCTGCCGCAGTCGCCACAGCTGTTCAAACAGCTGCTGATGATGTCGGGTTTTGACCGCTACTATCAGATCGTTAAGTGTTTCCGTGACGAAGATCTGCGTGCCGATCGTCAGCCAGAATTTACCCAGATCGACGTGGAGACCTCTTTCATGACCGCAGAGCAGGTGCGTGAAAAGATGGAACGTCTGATTCGCGAACTGTGGATCGACATCAAAGGCGTGGATCTCGGTGACTTCCCGCAGATGACTTTTGCGGAAGCGATGAACCGTTACGGCTCAGATAAGCCAGACCTGCGTAACCCAATGGAGCTGGTCGACGTTGCCGATCTGCTGAAAAACGTTGAATTCCAGGTGTTTGCCGGTCCAGCCAACGATGCCAAAGGCCGCGTGGCGGCTCTGCGCGTACCGGGCGGTGCTGCGCTGACGCGTAAGCAAATTGATGAGTACGGCGAATTTGTCAAAATCTATGGCGCCAAAGGTTTGGCGTGGATGAAAATCAACGAACGCGCGAAAGGCTTCGAAGGCGTACAGAGCCCGGTTGCCAAGTTCCTCAGCGCAGAAATCGTTGAAGACATTCTCAACCGTACTGGCGCCCAAGATGGCGACCTGATCTTCTTCGGTGCGGACCGCGCCAAAGTGGTGGCGGATGCGCTGGGCGCGCTGCGTCTGAAAGTGGGCCGCGATCTGCAGATTACTGATGACAAAGCCTGGGCGCCGCTATGGGTGATCGACTTCCCAATGTTTGAGGAAGATGATGAGGGCGGCCTGGCAGCGATGCACCATCCGTTCACGTCGCCGAAAGACCTGAGCGCAGAACAGCTGGCAACCGATCCGGTACAAGCGGTAGCGAATGCCTACGATATGGTGATTAACGGCTACGAAGTGGGTGGCGGTTCCGTACGTATTCATAATGGTAAAATGCAGCAGACGGTATTCAGCATCCTCGGCATTACCGAAGAAGAGCAGCGTGAGAAGTTTGGCTTCCTGCTCGACGCACTGAAATACGGTACGCCGCCGCACGCCGGCCTGGCGTTCGGCCTGGATCGTCTGACCATGCTGTTGACCGGCACCGATAACATCCGTGATGTGATCGCGTTCCCGAAAACGACCGCCGCCGCGTGCATGATGACCGAAGCCCCAAGCGAAGCGAATCCCGCTGCGTTGCTGGACCTCGGCATTCTGGTGGCGCCGAAAAAAGAAAAAACAGAGAACAAATAATGGGCTTTAAACATCCGGTTTCGGTGCTGGTGGTGATTTTTGCCCGCGATACCGGCCGGGTGTTAATGCTGCAGCGACGTGATGACGACAGCTTCTGGCAATCGGTCACTGGCAGCCTGGAAGCGGGCGAAACCCCGCGCCAGGCAGCTCAGCGCGAAGTGTTAGAAGAACTCGCCATCGATATTGCGCACGAAAAGCTAGTGCTGGACGATTGCCACAAGCAAATCGAGTTTGAGATCTTCCCGCACTATCGCCATCGTTACGCACCGGGCACCACGCACAATCGCGAACACTGGTTCAGGTTGGCCATACCCGCAGAACGCGACCTGCTGCTCACCGAGCATCTTGCCGCGCGCTGGCTCGAACCCGCCGCTGCCGCAGCCCTCACCAAGTCCTGGAGTAACCGCCAGGCGATTGAAGAATTTATCTGAATGCTTGCCGCCGCGCGTTTTTCCGGTGGCGAATGCATTAAGTTTTATGAATCTGGTGAGTTTTCAATGAACGCACCGAACAATATCGAACAGTCAGGCGTAATCGGCGCCGCGAGGTTGTTCACCGCCAGCGCACAGCAACCGGAGCGTACTTATGTACGTGAGGATTGCGAGCACTGCCGGGGGACAAGATCGCAAGTAAGATAGCCTGCACCCAGTAAAAGATCGGAGAATATGTAAGATGGCTGGACACAGTAAATGGGCGAATACTAAGCATCGTAAAGCTGCTCAGGACGCTAAGCGCGGTAAAATCTTCACCAAAATCATTCGTGAGCTGGTCACCGCCGCGAAACTGGGCGGTGGCGATGCGGGTTCCAACCCACGTCTGCGCGCAGCGATGGACAAAGCGCTGTCTAACAACATGACGCGCGACACCATGAACCGTGCCATCGCACGCGGCGTGGGCGGTGAAGATGATTCCAACATGGAAACCATCATTTATGAAGGTTACGGTCCGGGCGGCTCAGCGGTGATGATTGAGTGCCTGAGCGACAACCGCAACCGTACCGTAGGCGAAGTGCGTCATGCCTTCACCAAAACCGGCGGCAACCTCGGTACCGACGGTTCGGTTTCTTACCTGTTCAGCAAGAAGGGCGTGATCTCCTTCGCGCCAGGTCAGGACGAAGATGCGGTGATGGAAGCGGCGCTGGAAGCCGGTGCTGAAGACGTTGTGGCCTATGACGACGGTGCGATTGATGTCTTCACCGCGTGGGAAGAGATGGGTACGGTGCGTGATGCGCTGGAAGCGGGCGGTCTGAAAGCCGACTCGGCTGAAGTCTCGATGATCCCTTCCACTAAAGCCGAAATGGATGCCGAAACCGCGCCGAAACTGCTGCGCCTGATCGACATGCTGGAAGACTGTGACGACGTGCAGGAAGTTTACCATAACGGTGAAATCTCTGATGAGATCGCAGAAACGCTGTAATGGCGTTGCTTAAAACCCCACTCACCGGAGACGCGCCGTGGCGATAATTCTCGGGATCGATCCCGGCTCGCGCGTCACCGGTTACGGTGTTATTCGCCAAACCGGCCGCCAGCTTACCTATCTGGGCAGCGGCTGTATCCGCACCAGCGTCACCGATCTGCCGACGCGCCTCAAACTGATCTACGCGGGCGTCAGCGAAATTATCACCCAGTTCTCACCCGACTATTTCGCCATCGAGCAGGTGTTTATGGCCAAGAATGCGGACTCAGCGCTGAAACTGGGCCAGGCGCGCGGTGCGGCGATTGTCGCGGCGGTGAATCATGATTTACCGGTGTTTGAATATGCGGCGCGCCAGGTGAAGCAAACCGTTACCGGCACCGGCGGCGCAGAGAAAAGTCAGGTGCAGCATATGGTTCGGACCTTGCTAAAACTGCCAGCCAATCCGCAGGCAGATGCCGCCGATGCGCTGGCCATCGCCATTACGCATTGCCATATGAGCCAAAACGCGGCGCGTATCAGCGATACGAAACTGGTGATGACGCGCGGACGTATGCGATCCGGTTAGCGGAAACGAAACGCGGTATGAGGCTGGATATTCATCCAGCCTTTTTTATGGTATATAAACAGGCTTACTTATCAGATTAAGGAATTGCTCAGGTGATTGGTCGTTTAAGAGGCAACATTCTGGAAAAACAGCCGCCGCTGGTGTTGATTGAGGCGCACGGTGTCGGTTATGAAGTGCACATGCCAATGACCTGCTTTTACGAGCTGCCGGAGATCAATCAGGAAGCGATTATCTTTACGCAGTTTGTGGTACGCGAAGATGCGCAACTGCTGTTCGGTTTCAATAACAAGCAGGAACGCACGCTGTTCCGCGAGCTGGTGAAGGTGAATGGCGTTGGGCCAAAACTGGCGCTGGCAATTCTGTCTGGCATGTCGGCCCAGCAGTTCGTGACCGCCGTTGAGCGACAAGAGATTGCCTCGCTGATCAAACTGCCGGGCGTGGGTAAAAAAACCGCCGAGCGTTTGATTGTGGAGATGAAAGACCGCTTTATCGGCATGCACGGCGATCTGTTTGGTGGTGATTCAACCTTTACGTTGACCACGCCATCTGCTGCACAAGACAATAACGATGCTGAAGCCGAAGCGGTATCAGCGCTGGTGGCTCTGGGCTATAAACCGCAGGAAGCCAGCCGTATGATCAGCAAAGTCGGTAAACCGGATGCGGATTGCGAAACCCTGATTCGTGAAGCCCTGCGCGCAGCTATTTGAGGTAAAGCATGATTGAAGCCGATCGTCTGGTCTCGGGCAGTTCCTTTAATGAAGAAGAAACGCTCGACCGTGCCATTCGTCCCAAGCTGCTCACGGAATATGTTGGCCAGCCGCAGGTGCGCGAGCAAATGGAGATTTTCATCCAGGCTGCGAAACTGCGTGGCGATGCACTCGATCATCTGCTGATTTTCGGCCCGCCGGGACTGGGTAAAACTACGCTGGCTAACATCGTCGCTAACGAAATGGGCGTCAATCTGCGTACCACGTCCGGCCCGGTGCTGGAAAAAGCCGGCGATCTGGCGGCGATGCTCACTAACCTCGAACCGCATGACGTGCTGTTTATTGATGAGATCCATCGGCTGTCGCCGGTGGTGGAAGAAGTGCTGTATCCGGCGATGGAAGATTATCAGCTGGATATCATGATTGGTGAAGGTCCGGCAGCGCGTTCGATTAAGCTCGATCTGCCGCCGTTTACCCTGATTGGTGCCACGACGCGTGCCGGTTCTTTAACTTCGCCGCTGCGCGACCGTTTCGGCATCGTGCAGCGCCTTGAGTTCTATAATGTACCAGATCTGCAGCATATCGTGGGTCGTAGCGCGGCCTGTCTTGGCCTGGCGCTGAGCGAAGAGGGCGCGCTGGAGATAGCGCGTCGTGCACGCGGAACGCCGCGTATCGCTAACCGCCTGCTGCGCCGCGTGCGTGACTTTGCGGAAGTGCGCGCCAACGGCAATCTGAGCGGCGAAGTATCAGCCAGCGCGCTGGATATGCTTAACGTCGACAGCCAAGGTTTCGATTACATGGATCGCAAACTGCTGCTGGCGATTATCGATAAGTTCTCGGGTGGTCCGGTTGGCTTAGATAACCTGGCAGCGGCGATTGGCGAAGAGCGGGAAACTATTGAGGATGTGATTGAACCCTTCCTGATCCAGCAAGGATTCATTCAACGCACGCCGCGTGGCCGGATGGCCACGCAGCATGCTTACAAACACTTTGGTATCAGTCGCGAAGAGTAAACCGGCGTTATGCCGCCGGTTTTTTTGCCATGCTAATGATGAACAATACTGCCGCGCATAACACCACTGAAGGACCGGCTGGCGTATCGTAGCTGGCGGAGAAGGTCAGTCCACCGGTCACTGCGATAATACCTGCAATCACCGCAAAACCGGCCATCTGTTCTGGCGAGCGCGAGAAGCGACGTGCCGTCGCCGCCGGGATAATCAGTAACGACGTAATAATCAAAGCACCGACAAACTTCATCGCTACGCCGATGGTTAATGCGGTGACCAGCATCAACATCAAACGCGTGCGCTGAATGTTAACGCCATCCACCTGTGCCAATTCCGGGCTGATGGTCATCGACAGCAGCGAATTCCACTGCCACGCCATCACCGCCAGTACAATCGCCACGCCGCCGCCCATCATCCACAAATCATCGGGCGTCACCGCCAGCAGATCGCCAAACAGGTAAGCCATCAGATCGACACGCACGCCTTGCATCAGACTGACGACCACTAAACCCAGCGACAGCGCACTGTGCGCCATAATGCCGAGCAGCGTATCAATAGCCAGATGCGGGCGTCGCTCCAGCCACACCAATCCCAACGCCAGACACACGGTCACCAAAATCACCGCATAGTAAGGATTCACGTTGAGCAGCAAACCAAACGCCACGCCCAGTAAGGACGCATGCGCGAGTGTATCGCCGAAGTAAGACATGCGGCGCCAAACCACAAACGAGCCAAGTGGACCGGCCGCCAGCGCCAGCAACACGCCGCCCAGCCAGCCAGGTAATAACAGTTCAATCATGACGGGCCATTTCCTTTGCGCAGAACAATGCGTCCCTGTAAATCGTGACGGTGATTATGATGATGACGATAAATCGCTAGCTGCTGCGCGCCGCGTGGGCCAAACATCGCAATAAACTCGGGATGTTGTGACACCGCTTCCGGCGTGCCGGAACAGCAGATGTGATGGTTGAGACACAGCACTTCGTCGGTTTTCGCCATCACCAGATGCAGGTCGTGTGAAACCATCAGCACACCGCAGTTCAGTTCGCGGCGCAGCTGATCGATCAAATCGTACAGCGCGACCTGGCCATTGACATCAACGCCTTGTGTCGGCTCATCCAATACCAAAAGCTGCGGTTCATTGAGTAATGCACGCGCCAGCAAAACACGTTGTGTCTCACCGCCGGAAAGTTTTTGCAGCGTTGCATGCAGCAGATGCCCGGCCTGTACGCGCTTGAGCGCCGGCAAAATGGCATCGCGTTTGGTGCCGCGCGACAGGCGCATAAAGCGTTCCACGGTGATCGGCAACGTTGGGTCGATGTGCAGTTTTTGCGGCACGTAGCCGATACGCAAATCAGCGGCGCGCTTGACGCTGCCGCTGGTGGGTTTCAGTAGCCCCAACACCGCGCGAACCAGCGTGGATTTACCGGCGCCGTTCGGGCCGAGCAGGGTGAGAATTTTCCCCGGCTCAAGTGCGAGGCTTATACCTGCAAGCACCGGACGCTGGGAGAACTTCACAGAAATGTTTTCAAGGGTAACAAGTGGCGACATGTTATTTACGGGTTGCATTGAATTTCGAATGTTATAATATCACATTCCATCAACGGGTCACGATGGAATGACGTATTATGTTACACAATAAAAAGCGCCTGATTTTCACCCTTACTGCTGCGGCAATTGGCGCGGCAAGCGCATTACCCGCGCACTCCGCAGTTGTCGCTTCAATCAAACCTATCGGATTTATCGCAGCGGCTATCGCAGAGGGTATTACGCCGGTTGAAGTATTGCTGCCTGATGGCGCCTCAGAGCATGATTATGCCTTGCGTCCCTCTGATGTAAAACGTATTAAAAACGCAGACTTAGTAGTATGGACAGGCCCAGAGATGGAAGCCTTTCTTACTAAGTCAGCGGCCGAATTACCCGCCAATAAAAACCTCGAAATTGCCGCATTGCCGGGCATAAAACCGCTATTGATTAGCGGCGATGATGAAGATGAGGAACATGAGCATGGTCACGATCACGATCATGACTCAGAAAATTCCGAAGACCAGGACGGGTCTCATGCGCATCACCACCACGGACAGTTTAATATGCACCTGTGGATGTCCCCTGACATGGCCTTACAATCTGCGGTTGCAATCCATGGAAAATTATTGGAACTTATGCCGCAAAGCAAAGCCAAACTTGACGCTAATCTGCAGGAATTTAAGGCAGAATTAGCCGATGCAGACAAACACATCGGCGCGCAACTCGCGCCTGTGCGGAACAAGGGTTATTTCGTTTTTCACGATGCTTACAGCTACTTTGAAAAACATTACGGTTTGTCACCTTTAGGTCATTTTACCGTCAATCCTGAAATCCAGCCGGGCGCCCAGCGTTTACATCAAATACGAACACAGTTGGTTGAGCAGAAAGCCGTTTGCGTTTTCGCTGAACCACAATTCAGACCGGCCGTCATCGATGCCGTGTCCCGTGGAACTTCCGTACGTAAAGGCACGTTAGATCCGTTGGGTATGGACATCAGCTTATCCAAAGACAGCTACGTGAAATTTCTTTCACAGCTGTCGAGCCAGTATGCGAGCTGCCTGAATGGAGCATGAGGAATAGGTAAAAGTGCAGCAGATAGCCCGCTCTGTCGCCCTCGCATTTAACAATTTGCCGCGCCCCCACCGCGTTATGCTGGGTTCATTAACCGTTGTCACATTGGCCGTCGCAGTATGGCGGCCTTACGTTTACCATCCGCGTGATGTTGCCCCCATCGTGAAAACCATTGCGTTGGATAAAGATGAACTGCGCACGCTGTTGCCCGAAGCCAGCGAGCCGATTGACCAGACAACGGAAGAACCGTCCGACGATATTCCTGCTGACGACATTGATAATGACGTTCCGGACAATCCCAACGTACATGAGTACACCGTCTCTTCAGGTGATACGCTGAGCAGCGCGTTAAATCAGTACGGTATTGAGATGGGCGATATCAACGCATTAGTCAGTAGCGATAAAGATCTGCGTAACATGCGCGTTGGTCAGCAACTGAGCTGGACGCTGGATGCTGATGGACAACTGCAAACCTTCAGCTGGGAAATTGATCGTCGTGAAACCCGTACTTATCAGCGCGCCGACAACGGCAGCTTCAAGATGCAGCAGGAGCTGCAAAAGGGTGAGTGGCAAAACAACGTACTGAAAGGTGAAGTGCGCGGCAGTTTTGCTGCCAGTGCCCAGCGTGCGGGCTTGACCAGCGCAGAAACCAGTAACGTCATCAAAGCGATGCAGTGGCAGATGGATTTCCGCAAACTACGCGCCGGTGATGACTTCAGTGTGCTGATGTCACGTGAAATGCTCGATGGCAAAAGTGCCCAAAGCCAATTGCTTGGCGTGCGTTTACGCACCGGCGGTAAAGACTATTACGCCTTCCGTGCGGAAGACGGCAAGTTCTACGATCGCAACGCGTCTGGTTTAGCGCGTGGCTTTATGCGTTTCCCTACGGTTAAGCAGTATCGTGTCTCTTCCAACTTCAATCCGCGTCGCCTTAATCCGGTAACCGGCCGTATTGCACCGCATAAAGGTGTCGATTTCGCGCTGCCTATTGGTACGCCTGTGTTAGCCGTGGGCGATGGTGAAGTGGTGATGGCGAAAAACGGCGGTGCTGCCGGGAATTACGTGGCAATTCGTCACGGTCGTCAGTACATGACGCGTTATATGCACCTGAGTAAAGCGTTGGTGAAACCGGGGCAAAAAGTGAAACGCGGCGATCGTATTGCGTTGTCGGGTAACACCGGACGTTCAACCGGTCCGCATCTGCATTATGAAGTATGGATCAACAATCAGGCGGTGAATCCATTGACGGCAAAACTGCCGCGCATGGAGGGTCTGACGGGTAAAGATCGCAGCACTTACATGGCGCAAGTCAAAACCTGGTTGCCGCAGTTGACGCTGAAATAGCGCATAATTGCGCGTAACACTTAAAAACCGACGGATTCTTCGTCGGTTTTTTGCTATCTGGCGCATGAAGATTGCAAAATTAACCACCGTCACTATTATTGACCGGTCATTGTCAGAGGCGAGTGCATGGAAACCCGAAAGAAAAATAACAGCGAGTTTATTCCCGTTTTTCAACGTTCTTTTTTAAAGCCGAAATACTGGGGAAGTTGGTTGGCGGTTGGCGCGCTGGCCGGCATGGCTTTACTTCCCGCTAAAGTGCGCGATCCGATACTGGGCGGATTGGGCAAGTTCGCCGGTAAGCTGGCGAAAAGTGCGCGCCGCCGTGCGCTGATCAATCTCTATTATTGCCTGCCGGAATTGAGTGAAGCGCAGCGCGAAGAGATTGCTGATCGTATGTTTGCCACCGCACCGCAGGCGATGGCGATGATGGCCGAATTAGGCATGCGTAATCCTGAGCATGTGCGCAAGCGTGTTGACTGGCACGGCCGGGAAATCATTGAGCAACTGCAGGCCAATAAAGAAAACGTCATTTTCCTGGTGCCGCATGGCTGGGGCGTGGATATTCCAGCGATGCTGCTGGCGTCTGAAGGCCAGATGATGGCGGCGATGTTCCACAATCAAAGCGATCCGTTAATGGATTATCTGTGGAATACCGTGCGACGCCGTTTTGGTGGCCGTATGCATGCGCGAAATGACGGCATTAAGCCGTTTATCGCGTCGGTGCGTCAGGGTTATTACGGCTATTATCTGCCGGACCAGGATCACGGTCCGGAACACAGCGAATTTGTGGATTTCTTTGCTACTTACAAAGCCACATTGCCTGCAGTGGGCCGCCTGATGAAAGTATGCCGCGCACGCGTTGTGCCGCTGTTCCCGGTGTACAACAGTGAAACCCATCGTCTGGAAATCTATGTGCGTCCGCCAATGGATGACCTGCTGGATGCCGATGACAATACGCTTGCTCGTCGCATGAATGAAGAAGTTGAAGTGTTCGTGCGACCGCATCCAGAACAGTACACCTGGATTCTGAAGCTGCTGAAAACGCGTAAGGAAGGGGATATCGAACCTTATGCGCGCAAAGATCTTTATCCTCGTAGGAAATAAACATGGGGCCGTCTGGCCCCTTTATCATTCTATTGCCGCCACATGACTGCGACGTTTACGTTCGCGCAGGAACAGTGTCACCAGACCAAACCACAGCACGCCAGCGGCGAAGTTAATTCCGCTAAACCACGGTGTGCCGCCGCTGAAGTAGCCACCTTTCGCCAGCTCAATGCCTACCGCTAAGGTCAGAATACTGATCATACCGAGCATCGCCGCCACGCTGCCTTTTCCTTCGTTGCTGGAGTAAAGCGTCAAACGGTACAGACCGGCATTCACCATGCCTGCGCCGAAAGCGTACAAGCTTAACCCGGCGGTCAGCAGCAGATAGGTGTGACTATCGAGCAAATTAGCCAGCAGCGAAATACTCAAACCAATCAGAATCGGCCAGGCGGCAAATTTCACCGGCTGCTCAATCGGCACGCGTCCAGCCAGTTTGCCGAGCGTGATGTTGCCGGCAATCATCGCCAGAAACACCGGCAACTGCAGCAGCGCATACTGCATGCGTGACAATCCTTCATCGTGCATCAGAATCACTGGCGACAGCGCTACCCACGTCAGGATCGGAATAAACACCAAACCAATGGCAAAAGATCCGTACATCACCTGACGATCGCGCGCCAAACGCGCATAGCCGCGCGCCAGCGTTGGCAGGGCGATAGAGTGACTGCGATCGCCAGCGGTTTCCGGCATGACGCGCCACAGCAGGGCAAACGCAATCACGCTGCAGATGGCAAACAGCCAGAACATGCTGCGCCACTCGCCAACGGTGAGCCACGCGGCTCCGGCCAGCGGACCAGCGAGCGGTGCCAGCAGCGCGACGTTGGCCATCAGCGCCATCATGCGTACTGCCAGCGCTTCGTCAAAGGCTTCCTGCACCGCTGCGTAGCTGACGGCGCCAATAAAGCACAGGCTAATACCTTGCACAAAGCGCAGCGCGACAAACTCCTCAATGCTGCTCACCCACGTGGTCAGAATACAGGCGGCGGCAAAGAACAGGATGCCAAACAGCAGCACCGGCCGGCGGCCATATTTGTCAGAGAGCGGACCGAGCAGCCATTGCAGCACTACGCCGCCCATCAGATACGCGGTCAGCGAGGTCGAAACCCATTCCGGGCCGACGCTGAATTCAGACGTCACCAGCAGCATGCCGGGCTGAATCATGTCATGCGCGATATAGGTGGCGAACTCAAACAGTACCAGCGCGAGCGGGAACAGCAGCACGCGCCCGGTGAGTTGAGTAATAGGTTGATAGCGGGCCATCTGGCCTCCTTGTCAAAAAAATAAAAACGCGACTGCCAGGCAGTCGCGTTTGTCCATGTTGTTACAGCCGCTGTCGGTGGTGCGTATTAATCTACGCGCAGTACACGGCTGGTATTGGTGGTGCCGGTGGTCGACATCACGTCGCCCTGGGTGACAATCACCAGGTCGCCTGAAACCAGGAAACCTTTTTCGCGCAGCAAATTCACTGCATCGTGCGCGGCAGCAACACCATCGTTGTTGCTGTCGAAGAACACTGGCGTAACACCACGGTACAGCGCCGTCAGGTTCAGCGTACGTTCGTGACGTGACATGGCGAAGATCGGCAAACCGGACGTGATACGTGAGGTCATCAGCGCGGTACGGCCCGATTCGGTCATGGTGATGATCGCTGAAACCCCTTGCAGATGGTTGGCAGCATACATCGCCGACATGGCAATCGCTTCTTCGACGTTATCGAACTGTACTTCCAGGCGGTGCTTAGAAACGTTAACGCTCGGGATTTTCTCTGCGCCGAGGCACACTTTCGCCATCGCTGAGACGGTTTCAGCCGGATACTGGCCAGCAGCGGTTTCCGCCGACAGCATCACCGCATCGGTACCATCCAGCACGGCGTTCGCCACGTCCATGACTTCGGCACGCGTTGGCATTGGATTGGTAATCATCGACTCCATCATCTGCGTGGCGGTGATGATGGTACGGTTCAGCTGGCGAGCGCGACGGATCAACGCTTTCTGAATACCCACCAGTTCAGGATCGCCAATCTCCACACCCAAATCGCCACGCGCAACCATCACCACGTCAGAGGCGAGGATGATGTCATCCATCGCTTCCTGTGAGGCAACGGCTTCAGCACGTTCCACTTTCGCCACCAGTTTGGCGTCGCAGCCGGCGTCGCGCGCCAGACGGCGGGCATAATTCATATCTTCGCCGTTACGCGGGAAGGAGACCGCCAGATAATCCACGCCGATTTTCGCGGCGGTAACGATATCAACTTTGTCTTTCTCGGTCAGCGCATCGGCAGAGAGACCTCCGCCGAGTTTGTTGATGCCTTTATTGTTGGAGAGCGGGCCGCCGACGGTGACTTCGGTGAATACTTTTACGCCCTGAACTTCCAGCACTTTCAGCTGCACGCGACCGTCGTCCAGCAGCAGGATATCGCCGGGCACTACATCTTCTGGCAGGCCTTTATAGTCGATACCGACTTTTTCTTTATCGCCTTCGCCTTTGGTTAAATCAGCATCCAGCAGGAAACGATCGCCGACGTTGAGGAACACTTTGCCTTCTTTGAAGGTCGATACGCGAATTTTTGGGCCTTGCAGGTCGCCAAGGATCGCTACGTGACGACCCAGTTTCGCCGCGATTTCACGGACTTTATTGGCGCGCTGCTGATGATCTTCCGGTGTGCCGTGGGAGAAGTTGAGTCGTACAACGTTAGCGCCCGCCGCGATGATTTTTTCGAGGTTGTTGTCGCGATCGGTGGCTGGACCGAGGGTTGTAACGATCTTGGTTCTTCTGAGACGTCTGGACATGAAGGACTCCGTTAGCAAAGTATCGTGTCGCTCTCAAGTGACACGTAGTGTTCATCTATTCTATATGATCGATGGGCTGTGATTCGACTCACATTGTGAATGTGATGTTAATTATTTTCCTGCGCCTGTTTCTCCAGGCGTGAATCTTTCAGCGCTTCTTTCACCCGTTTCAAATTTTCACGGAAAGCAGCGCCGCGCTCAAGGGTAAACCCTGTCGCCAGAACATCAATCACGGTTAATTGTGCGAGGCGGGAAACCATTGGCAGGTAGATATCGGTATCTTCGGGTACGTCGAGCGTCAAAGCCAGCGTGGCTTCCGCCGCCAGCGGGGAACCCGGAGAAGTGATAGCCAGCACAGTGGAAGCGTTTACACGCGCCAGGCGAGCCAGTTCTACCATATTTTTGGTGCGACCAGTATGTGAGATGAGAACAAACACATCGTTTGGACCACTATTTATGCAACTCATGCGCTGGATCACAATATCCTCTGACCAGATGACCGGCAGATTAAATCGCAAAAATTTATTGGTGGCGTCATGTGCCACGACGGCGGAGGCACCAAGGCCGAAAAAGGCAATTTTATGCGCCTTTGACAGCGCCTGAACCGCCTGACGAATCACCTGAGAATCGAGTTGCTGACGGACGCGGCTGAGGCCCGCTAACGCGGAATCAAAAATTTTGTGGCTATAGCTTTCCACACTGTCATTTTCTTCCACATCGCGACTCACCCAGTTCGGGCTTTTGACCAGGCTCTGCGCGAGTTGCAATTTGAAGTCAGGAAAGCCGCGCGTGCCCATACGATGGCAGAAGCGATTCACCGTCGGTTCGCTGACGTCAGCGGCGCGAGCCAGCGTGGCGATGCTGGAGTGCATCGCCTTTTGCGGCGCGGCAAGAATCTGCTCTGCGACTTTACGTTCTGATTTGCTTAACGCATCGAGTTGCGCCTGAATCTGTTCCAGCATGGTTTAACCTAATGAGCGTCAATCACTTTTTCGCGTTCATCAATCAATGAAATCGCTGCCAATTCACAAGAATATACCGTGTAATAGCCCCTCGCACGCAGCGGAGGACAAATGTAAACGCGATTTTTTTGCGATACTTTGATCGCTGACGTGTTTTGCCACGACAAATATCGAAACAGAAAATGTGCTCAAATGGCACGCTACAACACACTTAACACCTTTATTACGTTCACAGTTAACGCCAGCAAAACACTGCGTTCGGGTTGTCCTAAACCCGCTAAAAACGTACATTGTGCTGTAAGAAAATTACAATAAGGACCTGGCGTGATGAGAACGCTCAAGCCGGGTATATCCTGCAACGAGGAGAGGAAAATGGCGGTTACACAAACAGCCCAGGCATGCGATCTGGTGATTTTCGGTGCCAAAGGCGATCTCGCGCGCCGTAAACTGTTGCCATCACTGTATCAGCTGGAAAAAGCCGGTCAGATTCATGAAACCACTCGCATTATTGGCGTGGGTCGCGCGGATTGGGATAAAGCCGCGTATACCAAAGTGGTACGTGAAGCGCTGGAAACCTTCATGAAAGAGAAGATCGATGAAGCGCTGTGGGACACCCTCAGCAGCCGTCTCGACTTCTGTAACCTCGACGTAAATGACACCTCGCATTTCACCAAACTGGGCAAAATGCTTGACCAGAAAAACCGCGTCACCATTAACTACTTCGCCATGCCGCCAAGCACCTTTGGCGCGATTTGCGACGGTCTGGGCGCCGCCAGGCTGAACGCCAAACCGGCACGCGTAGTAATGGAAAAGCCGCTCGGCACCTCATTGGAAACCTCACAAGAGATCAATGACAGCGTCGGCAAATACTTCGAAGAAGGCCAGGTTTTCCGTATTGACCACTATCTCGGTAAAGAGACGGTGCTCAACCTGCTGGCGCTGCGTTTTGCCAACTCCATCTTCGTCAACAACTGGGATAACCGCACTATCGATCACGTGCAGATCACCGTGGCAGAAGAGGTGGGCATCGAAGGCCGTTGGGGTTACTTCGACAAAGCCGGCCAGATGCGTGACATGATTCAGAACCACCTGTTGCAGATCCTCACCATGATTGCCATGTCGCCGCCGTCCGATCTGAGCGCGGATGCGATTCGTGATGAAAAAGTGAAAGTGCTGCGCTCACTGCGTCGTATTGATCAAACCAACGTGCGCGAGAAAACCGTACGCGGTCAGTACACCGCCGGCTTTGTGCAGGGCAAGAAAGTGCCAGGTTATCTGGAAGAAGAGGGCGCTAACAAGCAGAGCGCCACGGAAAGCTTTGTTGCTATTCGCGTGGATATCGATAATTGGCGTTGGGCTGGCGTGCCGTTCTATCTGCGTACCGGCAAGCGCTTGCCAACCAAATGCTCTGAAGTGGTGGTGTATTTCAAGAATCCTGAGATGAACCTGTTTAAGGATTCGTACGCTGAACTGCCGCAGAACAAGCTGACCATTCGTCTGCAGCCGGACGAAGGCGTGGATATCGAAATCCTCAACAAAGTGCCGGGACTTGACCACAAGCATAAACTGCAGACCACCAAGCTGGATCTGAGCTACTCCGAAACCTTCAACCAGTCGCATCTGGCCGATGCTTACGAGCGTCTGCTGCTGGAAACCATGCGCGGTATTCAGGCGCTGTTTGTGCGTCGTGATGAAGTTGAAGCAGCGTGGGGCTGGGTGGATTCGATCATTGATGCCTGGAGCGCCGATGCCGAAGCGCCGAAGCCGTATCAGGCGGGAACATGGGGACCGGTTGCCTCTGTCGCGATGATAACTCGCGATGGCCGTTCCTGGAACGAGTTCGAATAGAAACCTCGTGTTGAGCCCGCCAAATGTGCGGGCTTTTTTACGTCCAGAATTCATTTTTCTGAAAAGTGAACCAGAGTTTCAAAAAATTCTGATATCCGATGGACGCCGCTCCAGACGATCTTGTATGGTAGAGCCCAATTATTGACAGCGTGGCTAAACGCCGGGCTGATGCAACTAAGGAAACGTGATGAAGAACTGGAAAACAAGTGCTGAACAGATCCTGAAAACTGGCCCGGTCGTGCCGGTCATCGTGGTGAACAAGCTGGAACACGCGGTGCCGATGGCGAAAGCGCTGGTGGCTGGCGGTGTGCGCGTGCTGGAAGTGACGCTGCGTACCCCGGTGGCGATGGACGCGCTGCGTGCAATGATTAAAGAAGTACCGGAGGCGATTGTCGGTGCGGGCACGGTGATCAACACCCAGCAACTGAAAGAAGTCACTGACGCCGGTGCGCAGTTTGTCATCAGCCCAGGATTGACGGAATCGCTGCTGAAAGCCGCGGTTGAAGGTCCGGTGCCATTGATTCCAGGTATCAGCACGGTTTCAGAACTGATGACCGGCATGGATTACGGCCTACGTGAGTTCAAATTCTTCCCGGCGGAAGCCAATGGTGGCGTGAAAGCATTATCCGCGATTGGCGGTCCGTTCCCGCAGGTGCGTTTCTGTCCAACCGGTGGCATCTCGCCAGCCAACTATCGGGATTATCTGGCGCTGAAAAGCGTGCTGTGCATTGGCGGTTCGTGGCTGGTACCGAATGATGCGTTGGAAAGCGGTGACTGGGATCGCATTACGCGTCTGGCGCGTGAAGCGGTTGAAGGCGCTCGCGCATAAGTTCATGAATCGGTCGCCATTGATGGCGACCACTTAATCTTACTTAACCTTCGACTTGTACCGCGGCCGCACTCGCCACGGCGTGCGCGATAGCGTCATCGGTGTTTTCACCGGTTGCCAAAGCCACGCCTAAACGGCGCTGACCGGCGATTTCCGGCTTACCAAACAGGCGCAGCTGCAATCCGGCGCCCAGCGCGGCTTCGATATTCCCGAACACGACGTTCTGGCTGTTCAGCTCAGGCAAAATCACTGCCGACGCAGCGGGACCGTATTGACGAATGCCGCCAATCGGCAGGCCGAGGAAAGCGCGCACATGCAGCGCGAACTCGGACAGATCCTGCGAAATCAGCGTGACCATGCCGGTATCATGCGGACGCGGTGACACTTCGCTGAACACCACTTCATCACCGCACACGAACAGCTCCACGCCAAACAGGCCGTATCCACCGAGCGCTTTTACCACGTTAGCGGCGATATCCTGCGCGCGTTGCAGCGCCAGTTCACTCATCTGCTGCGGCTGCCATGATTCACGATAATCGCCATCTTCCTGACGATGACCAATCGGCGCGCAGAAGTGAATGCCATCTACTGCGCTGATGGTCAGCAGGGTGATTTCGAAATCAAACTTCACCACGCCTTCAACGATCACGCGGCCCGCACCGGCACGTCCGCCTTGCTGCGCATAATCCCAGGCTTTTTCCAGCTGGCTGGCTTCGCGAATAAAGCTCTGGCCTTTACCGGATGAGCTCATCACCGGCTTAACGATGCACGGGAATCCAATCGCCTCAGCCGCAGCCACAAAATTCTCTTTGCTGTCAGCAAACTGGTAAGTCGAGGTCGGTAAGGACAACTCTTCCGCCGCCAGACGGCGAATGCCTTCGCGGTTCATGGTCAGACGTGCGGCGCGTGCGGTCGGCACCACTTTCTGACCTTGCGCTTCCAGCTCCAGCAGTTTTTCGGTGGCAATGGCTTCAATTTCTGGTACCACGAAGTGCGGCTTTTCCTCGGCAATCAGCGCGGCCAGCGCGTCGCCGTCCAGCATGTTGATCACATAGCTGCGATGCGCAACGTGCATCGCCGGAGCATCGGCGTAACGATCCACCGCGATCACTTCCACACCAAGACGCTGGCACTCAAGTGCCACTTCTTTGCCTAATTCGCCTGAACCTAACAGCATGACACGCGTAGCGGCAGGGCGCAGCGCGGTTCCGAGAGTCGTCATAATTTCACCTTAGCAGTCAAAATGCGCGCGCAGTATAAACGAAAACGTTTGCGTACTCACGCTTTCGCCGCGATCAGGTTTGCCATACTTTTCCCGCTCTGACGTTAACTGACACAGCCTGCGGCAGCATGGAGAACGGAAAAGTAAACAGGAGTTAAACGATGAGCAATTGGCTGCAGCAAATTCAATCGGTGCTAGCGAAAAAGGGCGGAGACGGAAAATCGGGCGGTTTAAGTGACATGCTGGCCCCCGGCGCATTGGGCGGGCTGGCGGGATTGCTGGTAGGCAGCAAATCCACGCGTAAGCTGCTGACCAAATATGGCGGCAAAGCCTTGCTGTTGGGCGGTGGCGCGGCGGCGGGCGCGCTGTTATGGAACAAATACAAACAGCGCATACGTGAAACCCATCAGGACGATGCGGGCTTCGGCCAGCTGCAAACGCCGATGGATCAACGCGCAGAGCGTCTGGTCACGGCGCTGGTGTTCGCAGCGAAAAGTGATGGTCACATTGACGATCAAGAGCGTGCCGCAATTGAGCAAAATATCCAGCAGGCCGGCTACGGCGCACAAGCCGAAGCGCTGATTCAGCAGGCGATGAATCGCCCGCTCGATCCTAACTGGCTGGCCGCTGACGTTAAAAACGAAGAAGAGGCGCTGGAACTCTATTTCCTCAGCTGTGCAGCCATTGATGTCGACCACTTTATGGAGCGTAGCTATCTCTCCGCGCTCGGCGATGCGCTGAAAATTCCCCAGGATGTGCGCGACGGTATCCAGCGCGATATCGACGCGGAAAAAGCCGCCTAATTACGTACGAAGGTTGCATTCGCAGCCTTCGCTTTTCATCTTTTGCCTGGCCTGCGTAAAGCGATGCTGCGTGTAGCTTGGCATCGTGCGTGATTAGTGCCACGCTTGCTGAATGTTGTCCTTC
Organism: Pantoea sp. DY-17; assembly: GCF_019795975.1. NCBI lineage: Bacteria > Pseudomonadati > Pseudomonadota > Gammaproteobacteria > Enterobacterales > Erwiniaceae > Pantoea > Pantoea sp. DY-17. The sequence continues at coordinate 932,105 of NZ_JAIMIG010000001.1, forward strand.
AGGGAGAAGAGCCTAATGAATCAGCCACACGCGAAAAAAATTCCCCATGTCATGAAGCTGCACGGTGAAACGCGCATCGATAATTATCACTGGTTACGTGATGACGACCGCGAGAATCCAGAGGTGCTGGCCCATCTGCACGCCGAAAATGATTACGGCCATGCGATGATGGCGTCGCAGAATCCGCTGCAGGAACGGGTACTGAAAGAGATCGTTGACCGCATTCCACCGCAGGATCACTCGGTGCCCTATGTGAAAAACGGTTATCGCTATCAAAGCCGCTATGAAGTGGGCAACGAGTATCCGGCTTATTTCCGGCAGCCCGTTGACGCGCCAGCTGATGAGCCCTGGCAGCTGTTGCTGGATGGAAACCAGCGGGCTGCGCACAGTGATTTTTACACCATGGGCGCGCTGGCGATTACACCGGACAATCAGGTGATGGCCTTAGCGGAAGACTTCCTGTCGCGCCGCCAATACGGCATTCGCTTCCGTAATTTGCAGAGCGGTAGCTGGTATCCGGAAGTGCTGACCAATGCGTCATCCAGCGTTGCCTGGGCCAACGATTCCCGCACGCTCTATTACGTGCGTAAGCATCCGAAAACGCTGCTGGCATATCAGGTGTGGCGCCATGAGCTGGGACATCCGCAATCTGACGATCAGCTGGTGTATGAAGAGAAGGATGACTCTTTTCACCTCAGCGTGCATAAAACCACTTCCGAGCACTTCATTCTGATTGCGTTGTACAGCACCAACACCAGCGAGATTTTGCTGATCGATGCCGAATATCCGGATGCGCAGCCACAAACCTTTTGTCCGCGTCGCCGCGACCACGAATACAGCATCGATCACTACAATCATCAGTTCTACATTCGCTCAAATCGCGACGGTAAAAATTTCGGGCTTTATCGCAGCGCGTGGCTGGCGGAAGCGCGCTGGCAATCGCTGATTCCGGCGCGTGACAACGTGGTGCTGGAAGATTTCCAGCTGTTCCGCCATTGGCTGGTAGTCGAAGAGCGTCAGCACGGCGTAAACACCTTGCGGCAGATAAACTGGGAGAGCGGCGAAAGCTTTGGTATCGCCTTCGACGATCCCGCCTATGTCACCTGGCTTGCCTACAATCCTTCGCCGGAAAGTGACACCTTGCGCTACGGCTACTCTTCGATGACCACGCCGACCACCTTGTTTGAACTGAACATGGAAACCGGCGATCGTCGCGTGCTAAAGCGCACGCCGGTACCGGGCTTCAAATCTGAGGATTACAAAAGCGAGCATCTGTGGATCACGGTGCGCGATGGGACCGAAGTTCCGGTTTCGCTGGTCTATCACCGCAAGCATTTCCAGCGCGGCAATAATCCGTTGCTGGTGTACGGTTACGGCGCTTACGGCAGTAGCATGGATGCCAGCTTTGGCACCAGCCGCATCAGCTTGCTGGAGCGCGGCTTCGTCTACGCGATAATTCACGTGCGCGGCGGCGGCGAGCTCGGCCAGCAATGGTACGACGGTGGCCGCCTGAAGAATAAAATCAACAGCTTCACCGACTTTATTGATGTCACCGAAGCGCTGGTGGCGAAGGGTTATGGTCATCGCCAGCAGCTCTACGCGATGGGCGGCAGCGCCGGCGGATTACTGATGGGCGGCGTGGTGAACATGGCGCCGGAGCTATTCCATGGCGTGGTGGCGCAGGTGCCATTTGTCGATGTGGTGACGACGATGCTCGATCCGACAATTCCGCTGACCACCGGCGAGTACGATGAGTGGGGCAATCCCGAACAGGCGGAGTTCTATCACACCATTCGCCAATACAGTCCGTATGACAACATCGAGGCCAAAGCCTATCCGCATTTGCTGGTCACCACCGGTCTGCACGATTCACAGGTGCAGTATTGGGAACCGGCTAAGTGGGTGGCGAAACTGCGTGAGCTGAAAACCAACGATTCGCTGCTGTTACTTTGCACCGAGATGGATTCTGGCCACGGCGGTAAATCGGGCCGCTTCAAAGCGTATGAAGGGGTGGCGCAGGAGTTCACTTTCCTGATTGGCCTGGCGCAGGGCAGCTTGCCAGACCGCGTCGATTACTGATCGCTCTTCACATACTTGCGCAGCGCCTGCCGTAACGGTGGGCGCAAATCACGCACATTTTCCAGCACCCAGCGCAGATAGCCGGGATCTTTACGCGCGATACTGCCAATACTCTGACCGCGATATTTGCCGAACGGGAACACATCGCCGCTCACGGGCGCGGGCTGGCACAAATTCGCCATCTGCTCGGCGTTCCAGCCGGAGGTCTCCATAATGCGGATCAGCAGCGCAGCGGTGACGTAGCAGTCATACAATGCGCGGTGCGCATGCAGTTCGGCCGGTGGCGTGACATCCAGCTTCAGGCTGTGGCGCAGCGCCTGATTGCCATATTTGATGCCTGGCCACAGCTGACGCGCCAGCGTCATGGTGCAAATCCATTCGCCCGGCATAGTGGGCAACATGCGGCGATCAAAACTGGCGTTGTGCGCCACGTAATGCGGACTGCCGTGATAGCGGCCAATCGCTTCTTCAATCGTAGGTTTGCCCATCACCATCGCTTCCGTAATGCGATGTACCGCCATCGCCTGACGACTGATTGGGCGATCCGGGCAGATTAAGTCGCTCATCGGATTGACGATCTGACCATCAATGACATCCACCGACGCCACTTCCACCACGCCACCCTGCAGGCCGCAGGTTTCGGTATCAATTACACGTAACATAAATTACTTCTGCTTCGGTTCGTAGGGCAGGCGCGACAGGCTAAGCGAAGCCTGGCGATAGTTCATTAAGCGCTGACGAAACCAGTCACGCAGCGCTTCAGGCTGCTCGCGTTCCACCATTTCGGCAATCACCGGCATATTGTAGCGCTCTTTGAATGCAACGCCCGCGGCGGCCAGATCGACATTGACTTTGTCTTTCTCTTCCTGCGAGAGCAGGGCAAGGTTTTGGCTCATGCTTTTCTCCTGATAAACAGGGGCAAAAGTAATGGTTTCGGACCCAGGGATCAAGCGGATTGGATCGCACCGCAAGTCTCGACACCTGCGGATCGGCGGCGTATCCTGCTGCCACGTTTGCGGTGGTTTGCCGCATTTAATAGGGAAGAAGTCATGAAGAAAACTGCGTTCAACGCTGTTGTCGCGCTACTTCTGGCGTCATCAACGCTGGCCTTCAGCCAGGTTGCTATGGCACACGCTCACCTGAAAACCCCGGTACCAGCCGACAAAGCGGTGGTAGAAACCTCCCCGCAGAATTTAACGTTGACCTTTACCGAGGATGTTGAAGCGGCATTCAGTGGCGTGGATGTGCTCAATGCACAACATCAACCGGTGGCGGTTGGAAAAGCCAAACTCAACGATAAACAACACGATCAGCTGATTGTACCGATCAGCCAGCCGCTGCCGTCGGGCAACTATCATGTGAACTGGCATGTGCTGTCCGTTGATGGACATAAAACCAAAGGCAGCTACACCTTCAGCGTGAAGTGATTGATGAGTTTGAGTACGCTGTGGATTGGCCTGCGAGCGCTGCATTTTTTGTCGGTGCTGCTGCTCGCCGGTAGCGCCTTTTATACCGCGCTACTGGCGCCGCGCCGCTATCGTCCGATGCTATCACAGCGTTTAGCTTTACTTCTCCGTACCAGCGCGCTGCTGAGTTTGTTTAGCGCCCTGTTGATGCTGGCAACGCAAACCGGCTTGATGAGCGGCGACTGGCGCAATGTCAGTGACAGCGCAACCTGGCAGGCGGTGCTCAGCACGCGCTTCGGCCGGGTTTGGCGTTGGGAAATCGCTTTTGCACTGCTGAGCACGTTAGCGCTGCTGCGTGGCACACTGCGGCAAAATCTGCTGCTATGCAGCGGCCTGTTACAGTTGGTGGCGTTAGCCGGTGTTGGGCATGCCGCGATGCGCGATGGCTGGCCCGGATTGCTGCAACAAGGCAATCACGCGCTGCATTTGATTGCGGCTGCATTCTGGGCGGGCGGATTACTGCCGCTGTTATTACTGATGCGTGAAGCGCGGCAGATCGCTTTTCGCACCGATGCGATTCGCTGCATGATGCGCTTCTCGCGTTACGGTCACCTGGCGGTGGCGCTCGCGCTGCTGACGGGCATCATTAATAGCGTGCTGATTGCCGGTTCGCCGTTGCATTGGCAAGCCACGCTGTGGAGCGAACTGCTGGTGGTGAAAGTGCTGCTGGTCATGCTGATGATCGCTATTGCGCTGACCAATCGCTATCTGCTGGTGCCGCGCTTTCGCCTGGCGGCCAGTAACGCAGCGCATCTGTTTATTCGCCTGACTCAGCTTGAGCTGCTGCTGGCCATTATTGTAATTGGGTTGGTGAGCGTGTTTGCCACGCTGTCACCGGCCTGAATGTAACATTCAAGAAGATGAAATGAGGTCGATATTTTGCTGAAGAAACTGATTCCAGCTTGCGTATTGATGGCGCTGTGCAGCCAGGCGATGGCGGCACAGATTATTACCGTCAGCCGTTTTGAGATTGGAAAAGACAAATGGCCCTTCACCCGCGAAGAGGTGATGTTGACCTGCGAGAAAGACGGCGCGCTGTTCGCGATTAATCCAGGCACTTTGTTGCAGTATCCGCTCAACGATAAAGCCTTTGCGCGCAAAACAGCCGGGCAGGGCACACTGCAATCGATCGACACCATTGTCGCCGTTGATAAAGCCCATCCAGGCCAGAAAATGAGTCTGCAACCGATCATCGACCGCGCACAGCAACTGTGCGGTAAGTAATCCCATATTCTCAGGCGTAGCGCACAATTCTGCCGCTACGCTTGCTTTCTCGTTCTGTCACCACGATCACAGAGTTGTCACCTTTCGCAACCAAACCGCATGATTGGCTGGAAAACCAGCAATCCTGGTCTACCTTTAAATGGCAAGGCGTCCTCGCCTGCAAAAATGCCAACTTTTAGCGCACGGCTCCCAAAGAGCCATTTCCCTGGACCCGATACAGGAATCGTATTGGGTCTTTTTTTATCTGCATAATAATGAATTGTCTGCACGCGTTAGGCTTACCTTTATGCTGGCATCTACACTTAATTCTCTAAGCAACTCAGGAGGATTTATGTCTGATAGACCGATCGAAGCGGATGAGCTTGAAGAAGATACTAAGGTGAAGCCGGATGAGCATGAAAAAGACGATGAGAGTCTGGCACCGGAGTCGGGCGACAAGCAGCCTGATTGATGATTAAACCCACTTCGGTGGGTTTTTCTATTTTCTGTTTTTCTTTTTTATATGAAATAAAAATTTTTTTACCTTGCTACCTGGTAAGATAAATGCGTTAATGCGTCGTCGGTCTGAATAGCAGACAGTTAGAAGGTTAGTTCCCATTGTATTTCTCATCCCGGTTAGTGCCGCTTCAAGCCCTTTCTCTTTGAGTCTTATCCTAAGTTCTGATTCGTATCTGCAACTCGGCCCTTACGCCAATAGGCTCATTTAAAAGGTAAAAATTATGTCTAATAAAATTCTTGGAACGGTAAAATGGTTCAACTCAGAAAAAGGCTTCGGCTTTATTTCTCCTGAAAATGGCAGCAAGGACGTTTTCGTCCACTTCTCAGCCATTCAGGGCACTGATTATCGCTCACTTGATGAAGGTCAGCGTGTTGAGTTTTCAGTTGAAGATGGTCCAAAAGGTCCGTCTGCAACAAATGTATTAGGTCTGTAATTATTCGCATTTATAATCGTTTAAGATGTCCGCATTGCCAGAGTTCACAATATCGCACCTCCGCGTTCGATATTACGAAAATGAACCCACATGGCGCTAAATGTATTTTCTGCAAATCATCAATGATTGTGTTGAAAACGGCGTAATAGCGGACATTCTGCCCTGATAATTATCAGGGCTTATCAGGTAATTTCCTGATATCAGAATCATTAGCACTGCTCAGGCAGTGCTTTTTTATTTTAAATACCCTCGCATATCTTCACTTATTCCCACGTTTACCATCTTACCCACATGCTACTTTTTCTCTTATTCCGAAATAAATTACCGTCATAGAGAGAATCTTGCGAGATGCACAAGCCCGTTATCCTGATCGCCTTGCTGCTGAGTGGTTGCGCACTGAAACAGTATCCGCAGTCTGCCAAAGTGAGCGATGCCGAAGCGCAAACCTATGACTGTGCAGCACTGAATCAGGAGATCGCTAAAAGCCAAAGCGTTAAGCAGCAGATTGATAAAACCGGCGAGTTTGATGCGCTAACGGTATTGGGATTCGTCGGGGATTTTGGTATCGGTAACGGCATTGCAAAGGCCAGCGCTAACAGCAAAGTGAAGGCGCGCCTGGAGCAGTTGCAGAAACTGCAATCAGTGCGTTGCGCGCACGGTGCAACTTAATAATTAGCCTTCTGAGCATTTACCCCGACAATTGTGCGGTCAAATAGCTGCAGCCAGCATGCATGAAAAATGGTATAAAGTTGGCGCATCTGTTTTATTGCCGGTTAATAAGGATCCTTCATGGCAAACACACAATATCTTCTTTGGGTAATGATTGGCACGTTAACTCTGCTTTGTATCTTTATTGGTGTGGTCGTTGGGCGGGCAAAAACGCCGCGGATTGGAACAATGACTTTCGCGGGTTTATTAGCCTTCTTCTTAGTGGCGATATTTTTAATTACTCGCTAAAGCATTGAACGCTGTAACGAGCAATATTTGCTGGGATCATTTCTGTACAGTGTCCCAGCGACTACCGTTACGGATGTGCCCCCAGCGTGGGATAATCTCCTGTTCTAACTGATAAATCAGAGCAAGGATGAGATTAAGATTATATCGCGTGACTTCATTATGATGAGTGATGCAAGGCGATGCTGATTCGATCAAATTGAAGTTTTGATATTTTTCAAGCAACTCCAGGTGAGGCAGAATCTCCTGTTCACGCTGATAATCAGCGAGAGCAGTAAATAGGTAAATATTCTTGTCCGTTTGGCGATCGCGTCGAATAGCGTTCGGCAAAAGCTTATTTAATAGCGAGATGGCTGCGGGCGTTGTCGATCCCATCATTGCGTCACCCACATTCGGCCACATTGTGGCTGCATAATCCCCGAGATAAAACTGTGGTACGGCAGTAATGATATTTTTAATATTATGCCTAACACCGAAATAGAGCGCCGCGCTGCCACCTTTTGAGGCGCCAACTATGGAAACGTTTGAGGGTGTTGTCAGCTCAATTACCGAGCGAATAAGCTGGCTTACCCCATGCTCAATTTCAAAATTCATATTGTTGCACAGATAGTAAGCGGGCAAGCCGTTGAAATCATCCTTGATCCACAACACCGCCGATTGAGTATGCTGCAAAAGGGTGAAATCGTAGATGGTGGGATCAGGAAGGTTAAACCCTGACATCACAATCAATAAATGCTGATTGTCTACTGAAGCCGGTTTATAGCGATAGTGTATATCGAGATGAGGACGAAAATTAAAAATGCAATCAGTCACGGTCAGCGGCTCAGAGAAGGAATTCGCCCAAGACAGGCGACCAATTTGTCTGATAATTAAGAATGGCGATAGATGGAATAACGACGTGGCAGCATCCTGCCGCCACGAGAATATTCAGAGCGGTTTACGCGCGGCCAGCAAGAACATCATCGGGCGATCGCGTTCTTCCGCCAGCGCGGGATTGAGTGCAACCATCTCTTCGCTCGGGCCCCATTCATCAAGATGCACGATCTCAAATCCTGCGCCAATTAACGTATTGATCCAGGTTGCCAGCTTGCGATGTTGCTTCTTCACGCCATCGGCAAACCAGTTGCTGATGCGTTCCCCTTCCTGCTGGTAATGATTAACTGGCCAGCTGCGCTGCTGCTGTTCATCCACAATCCACTGCTGTTGAGTAGGTGCAGTGTAAATCGGATGCTCACAGGAAAACACCAGCGCGCCGCCCGGCGTTAGCGCCTCAAACACGGTTGCGAAGAGTGCGTCAATATTGCTGAGGTAGTGCAGCGCCAGCGAGCTGTAGGCGAGATCATAGGATTCGTTCAGTTGCAGCGATTCTAAATCGGCGCGCTGATAGCGAATCCCGGTTCCCTGCGTCATGGTCGCGGCTTGCGCTAACATCTTCTCGGAAACGTCCAGACCCAGCACCTCACGCGCGCCTTGCTGCTGCGCGTAGCGGCAAAACCAGCCGTAACCGCAGCCGAGATCGAGAATACGTTTATCATGCAGGACGGGTAGTAGCGCACGCAGTGCGGGCCATTCTGGCGCGCCGTCTAATCCCTTAACGGAACGTGGCAAGGTGGCGTAACCGGCAAAAAAAGTGGGGTTGTCGTAAATATTCTGGCTCATACAGACTCCTTTATATGATGCGCAAAGGAGTTTAGGCGTTTAGCGCGGAATGTAAAGTCGCGTAATTATCCCACAAATAACAGATGTACCAGACGAGCGAGTGATTCCAGCAGCAGCAAGCTACCGATGAAAATAACGATTAATACACCAATGAATTGCTTCCGTCCGCTCATGCTGTTCCCTCCGCTGGCTAACGTTGCCGGACTATACTTTAAGCCGGGCTCACTAAACTTCCAGTCAACCGGGGAAGATTACATGCTTTACCAAAAGGTGAACGCGCAAATGTGGCGAAATATTTGGGTGGTTGGCGATCTGCACGGTTGCCGCGCCCAACTCGATGCGCAACTGCTCAAGCGGGATTTCGATAAGCAGCAGGATCTACTGCTGTCTGTGGGCGATTTAATCGATCGTGGCCCGGACAGCCCCGGCTGTTTAGCGCTGATGCAGGAGCCCTGGTTTCGCTGCGTGCGCGGCAATCATGAGCAGATGGCGCTCGCTGCGCTGGATGGGCGCGACCAAACCTTGTGGATGATGAACGGCGGCGAGTGGTTCTGGCAACTCAAAGGCGCAGCGTTGATCGCTGCGCGCCATGCGTTGAAGCGCTGTGCTGAGTTACCGTTAATCCTGCATCTGGATTTCGGCGATCGCGTAGTTGTGATTGCCCACGCCGATTATCCCGCCAGTCATTATGCGTTAGGGAAAGATGTTGACTGGCAGCAAGTGGTGTGGAGTCGCGATCGACTGGGACGCCATCAACGCGGCAGTTCAGCCCGCATCGATGGCGCCAGTGATTTCTACTTCGGCCACACGCCGTTAGAACAACCGCTCAATGTGGCGAATCAGCATTATATCGATACCGGCGCGGTCTTCGGCAATCGCCTCACCCTGGTGCAGTTGCAGTAACGCTTAGCGGAACAGACGTCCGTCGCGCACCAGTTCACGCGGATAACTGTTTTTAATCCGATTACCCACTTTCTTCGCCAATCCCAGCGGCTGCTGCTGGTAGGTGACGATCACCTCATCCCGGCTGGGCAACGTGTCCGGATGAATATCCTGACCGCGATACCAGCTTTCCGCTTCTGCATCGGTGAGTTCGAAATCCAGCGCGCTGCCCGGCTGCGTCAACGCCACGACCGCTTCATGCTGCCAGCGATAGCCTTTCGGGAAGGTTTCGGCCAACTTGAGGCCGATGCGCGAGAAGCGCACTTTACCCAGCCAACCCTCCAGCGCCGCCGGGAACAGCCACAGCTCTTTATCGCGCTGCCACAGCGTGTGGTTGTCATCCCACTGCAAGCCGACTTTGGCCGCGGCCTGTTGCACTTCGGCGCTCAGCTTGCGGCTGGCCGGAGAGAAGGGCAGTTTGCCGACTTTGTAGGTTGGCGTTGGCAGCGCGGGAATGCTGGCGGTTTTACGCAGACGCGCAACGAAGAAACCTTCACTATCGAAAATCTGCGGGAATACGTGCAGGAAACCTTCGGCGGTTAACGCCTGATCGGCTCCGTCGAATAAACCGTTCAGCGGCACGATTTCAACCGCGTCGGGATAACGCTGCTGCAACCAATTAATCACCTGCTGATTCTCGATTTGATTCAGTGTGCAGGTAGAGTAAATCAGCGTGCCGCCTGGCTGTAAGGCATGGAAAGCGCTGTCGAGCAGATCGCGTTGGGTTTCCGCAATCGCTTCAGTGCTGGCCAGCGTCCAGTTACGCAACGCATCAGCATCTTTGCGCACCACGCCTTCGCCAGAGCAGGGCGCATCGAGCAGAATGGCATCGAAACGCTCCGGCAGCGCGGCGCCAAATACACGACCATCAAAATGGGTCAGCGCAACATTGCTGACGCCACAGCGGCTGATGTTAGCGTGCAGCACTTTGACACGGCTGGCCGAGTATTCGTTCGCCAGAATGGCGCCTTCATTGCGCATCAGCGCGGCCATCTGAGTGGTTTTAGAACCGGGCGCGGAAGCCACATCCATCACCTGACGCGCATCGGGTGCGACGTCAAACAGCGCGGTAACCGGCAGCATCGAGCTGGCTTCCTGAATGTAGAACAGTCCGCTCAGATGCTCCGCCACGCTACCCAGCGGCAGCGATTCGTCGTCACGCTCGATCCAAAACCCTTCGGCGCACCACGGAATGGGCGATAAGCGCCAGCCATAGTCGGCGGTGCGGGCGAGGAAATCATCCACGCTAATTTTTAAGGTGTTGACGCGTAAGCTGCGACGCAGCGGTTGCTGGCTAATGGCGAGAAAGCGCTGCAGTTCGGCGTCGTCAGCAAGGCTGGCGCGCATCAGCGCGAGGAAATCTTCGGGAAAGCGATCGGACACGGGCATCTACCGGGAAACGAAATGAGCGCGAAGTGTAACACGCGAAAAAGAATCGGGCAGCCAGGCTGCCCGATTTGCTTAAGGTTAATGAGGGTCCGGAATCGCCGTGCCCCAGTCGCGCCACGCTTTCGGCGCTTCATCCTGTAGCAGGAAATGTTTGTTGGCGCCGGCCTGCGGTGCTAATGGCACCGTCGGCGGCGTGGCAAACTGTACGCCGCCGCGAATGAACTGCTGGAAGGTGCCGGTTTTCAACACGCCGCCGATCAGACCAAAATCGAAGTTATAGCCGGAAGCCAGCCAGAACACCGAGTTGTTGCGCACCAGATGTTGGTACTTTTTGCTGATACGCAGCGCAATCTGCACGCGATCCGCCATATTGCCCAGCGACGTTCCGGTGACGGTGCCGACTTCAACGCCCCGGAACAGCACTGGCGTGCCCACCGACAGCGATCCCGCGTCAGCGGCATCGACATATATTGTCAAGCCGTTCAGGTAGCGTGAATCGGTGATGGTGCTTTCCTGCAGTTCAAAGGTGCGCGCCGGCGAACCTTTGCCCGGATCGACGTTGAGATAAGGCTGCAGCAGCGTTTCGATATGGTTAACGCCCGCCGCAGAAATCTCCGGCGACACCACCGAGAAGCGGCTGCCGATGCGCGCAAAGTCCTGCACGTATTCCGGATAAAGCACCGCTTTGGCGACAACCTGATTGTTATCAGAACTCAGCGCCAGTGATTCAACCTGGCCAATATTGATGCCGAGATAGCGAATCGGCATGCCCGCCGCCAGTTTGCTGGCATCGAAGGTGTGCAGCGTAATCTGGCTGCCAACTGCACGCGCCGCGGTTTCTGACGAGTAGAGCACGCGTTTCACGCCTTTCGCCGCCTGCGCGCCGGTGAGATTATCGAAACTGATCGCGCCTTTGAGCGCGCGGTTGAGCGGGGACGCTTGCACGGTCAAACCGCTGCCGTTAAGTTGCACTTTGGCGCCGCCTTCGGCCCAAAACACACTCTCGCTGGTCAGCAACTTACGATACTGCGGCTGGATATGAATCGAGATTTCAAACGCATCCGCGCGCGGCACTACATCCACCACTTCACCGACCTGGAATTTGCGGTACAGCAGCACTGAACCGGCCTGTACATCCGGCAAGCTTTTGGCGGTAAGTTTCAGCGTGGTTGGCGGCTGTTCACCCACGATGCCTTCTTCGGCACGTTCCGCATCCGCATATAAAGGATAACGACTGGAAGGATTGCCTTTCGCGCCAGGAATCAGGCGAATGCCGCCATCTACCCACTCGCGCGCGCTGGCGCCCAGCACTTTCATCCCGTCAAGTCCAAACTTGACATCAAGGCGGCTATTCACCACAAACTTGCTGTCAGCGTGCACCAGATTACGGTGCTCCGGATTGATGGCCGCCACAAAGCTGATGCCATTTTCATCCAGCGTGCGTGAAATCACCTGACCGATTTTCATGCCATACAACATCACCGGCTGGCCGGCATCGATACCGTAGGTTTCCGGCGCGCTGAGTTTTACCGTCAGCACGTCAGGTTTCTGCAGCAATGTTTCGCTGGCTGGCAACACGGTAAACTGATCCTGCGGCTCGCCTTCGCCTGGCACCAGTTCAAAAGTATTACCGGTTAACAGGCTGCTGAGATTGGTGTCGGTCAGGCTGATCTTCGGCGTGCGCATTTCAATGCGCGTCCCGCTGCGCATCAAACCGGTTACTGAAGGATCAACCGTCAGCTCGCCGGTGACTTTGCCGCCATCCAGCAGGTTGAGTTTGGTCAAGGTGCCGACTTCCAGTCCCTGATACATCAGTGGCGTGCTATCGGCTTTCAGGTTATCGCCGCTCGGCAGGTTCAGTTTCACTTGCACGCCGCGCTGACTGCGCGCCAAATCCGGATAGAGCTGGTAGTTGGCATCCACCTGAGCTTGCTCGCCGTCATTGGGTGAATCGAAGGCAATCGCGCCATTCACTAACGCGGCGAGGCTTTCCAGCTTCACTTTGGCACCGCTCAGGCTGACATCCGCATCAACGCCGGAAACATTCCAGAAGCGGCTCTGCTTTTTCACCAGATTGATAAAGCGGCGCTCAATCAGCACATCAATGGTGACGCCGTCGGTGCTGTTGTTGAGGCTGTAATCGTAAACGCGACCCACCGGAATTTTGCGGTAATAAACCAGCGAACCGGTGTTGAGCGAGCCGAGGTCGGGCGCGCGCAGGTGGATAAGCAGTTCGCCGGTATTAACGCGATACTTCGGTTGGGTATCGAGCGCGGTGAAGTGATCGCTCTCTTTACCTTTACCCGGCATCATGCCGATGTAGTTACCGCCGACCAGCGCATCAAGCCCGGAGACGCCCGCCAATGAGGCTTTTGGCGTCACCAGCCAGAACTGAGTGTCTTCACGCAGTGCATCGCGCATGTCGCTTTTGATGCTGGCTTTAATCTGGATGCTGCGATAGTCATCACTCAGCACAATGCCTTGCACCGTACCCACTTCCACGCCCTGATAACGAATCGGCGTGCGGCCTGGCACAATCCCGTCGGCAGTCTGGAAGTTAATGGTGATCGTCGTACCGCGTTCCTGATAGTTGGTCCATAGCAGCCAGCCAGCAATCAGCAGGGCGATGATGGGCAATAACCAGAATGGCGAAATCTTGCGCTTGTTGCGCAGATTGGCGCTAGTCGGTGTAGTCGGCGTTTCCTGTTGCATGTGCATCCCAGATCAGGCGGCTATCAAGCCACTCTACAGCCATAATGGTCAGGACAACGGCGGCACCAAAATAGAAGGCGGCCGGTCCCATGGTGAAAGCCAGCAGCTGATCACGATTGACCAGCGACATGGTTACAGCAATGACGAACAGATCCAGCATCGACCAGCGGCCCACCCAGGTGACGGCGCGCAGCAGGCGAATGCGGGTTTTTAAGCCCTGTTCGCATTTAAAGTGAATGCTGAGTAACAGAGTCAACATCACTAACACTTTGGTAAAGGGCACCAGAATGCTGGCGATAAATACCACCGCGGCCACCGGTATATTGCCCGATGCCAATCCCAGAATGCCGGAGAAGATGGTGTCTTCACGGCGTGCGCCATTAACGTAGACCACCGAAATCGGCAGCAAATTGGCGGGGATCAGCAGCACAATCGAGGCGATGAGCGCCGCCCAGGATTTCTGCAAACTGTGGCGTCGGCGGTAGTCAAGCGGCGTGTGGCAACGCGTGCAGCGCCCACGCTCATCGGCTACACCGGTTTGATGGCAATTCAGGCACACTTGCCACTCTTCAGGCGGGGAGGTGGGCATCGCTTGCGGATAATAGTGTTCCCACAGTTGCTCGACGTTCAGGTGGATCAGCGTCAGCAGGCTCAGCACCGTCAGCGCAATATAGGCCACTAAACCGTAGCCCACTTCCAGTGAGGCGTAATCCTGCACTTTGATCGATGCCACCGCCACGCCGACCAGATAGATATCCAGCATCACCCACTCTTTGAGCTTGTCCATCATCAGCAGGACCGGGCGCAGGTTCATTCCGAGCGCGTTGCCCACCCACAAATAGAGAATGCCGATGACCAGCGTAACCGGCGCGCCAATGGTGCAAAACGCCACCATTGAAGCGGTAAGGATGTTGCCTTGCTGCGTCATTTGGATCACGCCCTCCAGCAGGCTGGCGTTAATGCGCATGCCAAGCAAACGAATATCAACTAACGGCAAGCTAAAGGCGAACGGCATCAACACGATCATGACCACCGCCATGGCGGTGAGTCGCGTCATCGACCAGTCACGACCGCTCTGAATTTGTGCATGGCAGCTCGGGCAATAGGCTGTCTGATGCGATTTCACATCCGGTAAGGAAAAAAGGGTATCGCATTGCGGACAACGCTGATAACGTGCGTGGGGCAACGTCTGGCTGATAGCGTGAATTTTCATAGGTGACGCAAGTGCCCATCGTTCGTTACGGTTACCGGCATGCTGAGTAGCGCAAAGTTGCCTGCAATATTCGGTGGTACCAGAATACGCTTATCCACCGACTGCTAAGGGTATAGTAACTAACAGAATGATTCACCTTCTGCGCCTGGATTATTAGTGCTTATTTTAACAACTGAGTGACAACAAGGTCACCCCAGTGACGAGTTATGGTTGAACAATGAACAAAAAAGCTTTTTACGAGGATTTGAATCGCGATGTCCGCGCTCTGTTGGCGGGTGAAACCTCGTTCCTGGCCGCGCTCGGCAATTGCAGTGCACTGCTTTTCGAACGCCTTGAAGGCGTGAACTGGGCTGGATTCTATTTACTGACGGAACCGAACACGCTGGTGCTGGGCCCGTTCCAGGGCAAAATCGCCTGCGTACGTATTCCGGTTGGCAAAGGCGTGTGTGGAACCGCGGTAGCCGAGGACAAAGTGCAATTGGTGGAAGACGTGCACGCGTTCCCTGGCCATATCGCGTGTGACGCCGCCAGTAATGCTGAAATCGTGATTCCTCTGAAAGTAAATGGCACCCTCGTGGGTGTTTTAGATATTGATAGTACGGTTTATTCTCGCTTCGATAGCGAGGACGAAGCGGGGCTGATGGCCCTTACCGACGGGCTTTGTGAAGTGCTGGCGGGCAGCGACATCGTAAAATTTATTCAGCTGACGCACAGCTAATCGACTGGATCACATAGCATTTGGCGATGTTGTCATTATAATGTCGCCTGTTCATGCCTGCTCTGGTCGGCAAATCCGTTGTAATCAGGAAATTTCATGGAAAATCAACCTAAGTTGAATAGCAGTAAAGAAGTCATCGCCTTTTTGGCGGAACGTTTTCCGCAATGCTTTAGCGCCGAAGGCGAGGCGCGTCCGCTCAAAATCGGCATTTTTCAAGATCTGGTCGAGCGTGTTCAAGGCGAACTGAGCCTGAGCAAGACGCAACTGCGTTCTGCCTTACGTCTTTATACCTCTAGCTGGCGTTATCTTTATGGCATCAAAGCGGGTGCCATTCGTGTCGATCTCGATGGCAACGCCTGTGGCGTGCTGGATGAGCAACACGTAGAACATGCGCGCAAGCAACTGGAAGAAGCGAAAGCCCGCGTTCAGGCGCAGCGCGATCAGCAGAAAGCGAAGAAGCGTGAAGCCGGTGAAGAGACCGCTGAACGTCGTCCGCGCAAGCCTGCTCCGCGTAAAGCTGCCGAAGGTGATGCAGCGCGTAAGCCACGTCCTCAGGCGCCGCGTGCGGCCGCGACTGAGCGTGCAGCCGCACCGCAGCCACCGCGGGCCAAACCTGTCACTGATACCTCAACGTTGCAGCCCGGCCAGAACATCAAAGTGACTGCAGGCAAAGGTGCAATGGACGCTACCATTCTTGAAATTACTAAAGATGGCGTTCGGGTTCAGCTCGCTTCCGGCATGGCTATGATTGTGCGCGCAGAACATTTGCAGTTCTGAAACGGAGGCTGACCCTGGCATGAACAACATTTTAAAGATCGGTATGATCGCGGGCCTGCTTTTAGCAGGCCCCACCTTTGGTGCAGATAATATTACCCGCGCCGACCAGATTCCCCAGCTACACGAAGAGCCACAGCATCCCACCGTCAGCGAACGCGTTACCTCGCGTTTCACCCGCTCTCACTATCGTCAGTTCGATTTGAATCAGGACTTCTCCGCGAAAATTTTTGATCGCTACCTGAATCTGCTCGACTACAGCCATAACGTGTTGCTGGCATCGGATATCGCGCAGTTCGCCGATAAGAAAACTACCGTGGGTGATGAGTTCCGCAGCGGTAAGCTGGATGTGTTTTACGATCTCTACAATCTGGCGCAGAAACGCCGCTTTGAGCGCTATCAATATGCGCTGAGCGTGCTGAATCGCCCAATGAATTTCACCGGCAATGACACCATTGACATTGACCGGGCAAAATCGCCATGGCCAAAGAGCGTCGATGAGCTCAACGCGCTGTGGGATGCCAAAGTTAAATATGACGAACTGAGCCTGAAACTGGCCGGTAAAGATGAGAAAGAGATCCGCGAAACGCTGACCAAGCGTTACAACTTTGCCATCCGTCGTCTGGCGCAAAGCAACAGTGAAGATGTGTTCCAGCTGGCGATGACCGCGTTCGCGCATGAAATCGACCCGCACACTAACTATCTTTCGCCGCGCAACACCGAGCAATTCAACACTGAAATGAGCCTGTCGCTGGAAGGTATCGGCGCAGTGCTGCAGATGGATGACGATTACACGGTGATCAACTCGATGGTCGCAGGTGGTCCGGCGGCGAAGAGCAAAGCGATCAGTGTGGGCGACCGCATTGTCGGTGTCGCTCAGCCGGGCAAACCCATGGAAGATGTGATTGGCTGGCGTCTGGATGATGTGGTTTCAAAAATCAAAGGACCGAAAGGCAGCAAAGTACGCCTGGAAATCCTGCCTGCTGGCAAGGGCACCAAAACCCGTACCGTGACGCTGACGCGTGAAAAAATCCGTCTGGAAGATCGCGCTGTAAAAGGCACCGTGCATAACGTCGGCAAACAGAAAGTTGGCGTGCTCGACATTCCTGGCTTCTACGTTGGTCTGACTGACGATGTGAAGGTGCAGCTGCAGAAGCTGCAGAAGCAAAACGTCGACAGCGTGGTGATCGATCTGCGTACCAACGGCGGTGGCGCTTTGACCGAAGCCGTTTCACTTTCGGGCCTGTTTATTCCAAGCGGTCCGGTGGTGCAGGTGCGTGATAACAATGGCCGCGTGCGTGAAGACAGCGATAACGACGGCATCGTCTATTACAAAGGTCCGCTGGTGGTGCTGGTTGATCGCTTCAGTGCTTCGGCTTCTGAGATCTTCGCTGCGGCGATGCAGGATTACGGTCGTGCGCTGATTGTTGGTGAACCGACCTTTGGTAAAGGCACCGTGCAGCAGTATCGTTCACTGAACCGTATTTACGATCAGATGCTGCGTCCAGAGTGGCCAGCGCTGGGTTCTGTACAATACACCATTCAGAAGTTCTACCGCATTAACGGTGGCAGCACGCAGCGTAAAGGCGTAACGCCAGATCTGCTGATGCCAACCGGCGTTGAAGCGGCAGAAACCGGCGAGAAGTTCGAGGACAACGCGCTGCCTTGGGACAGTGTGAATGCGGCAAGCTACACCAAAACCGGCGATATCGCGCCGCTGGTACCGCAGCTGACCAAAGAGCACGCCGATCGCATCGCTAAAGATCGCGAGTTCCAGTACATCATGAAAGATATTGCGCGTTTCGATGCGATGAAAGACAAGCGTAATATCGTGTCGCTCAATCTTGCCCAACGTGAGAAAGAGAACCGCGAAGATGATGCACTGCGTCTGGAGCGCATTAACGCGCGCTATCAGGCGGAAGGTAAAGCGCCGCTGAAGAGCATCGAAGATCTGCCGAAAGACTATAAAGAGCCGGATCCGTATCTGGATGAAACGGTGAAAATCGCTAACGATATGGCGCAGCTGGAGAAATCTCAGCCTGCTGCCGCAAGCGCGAAGTAACCGTCTGGTTTGTGAAATAGCACCGCTTCGGCGGTGCTTTTTTTTACGCTAAAATCGTTGTTAAGCCTTACTAACGCAGCGAACTTCGCACTTCACTGCCTAATGTAAAGTTATGTCTTTTTAGGCACTTAAAGATTAAGGTTGCTTGAAATGCGCGGCGATGACCATAGGATAGATATCCGCGCATATGCGCGTGCACAACTGAGGAAGATTAACGTTTATGATGCGTATTGCTCTTTTCCTGCTCACCAACCTGGCGGTGATGTTGGTATTCGGACTGATTTTGAGTCTGACAGGAATCCAGTCAAGCAGTGTTATGGGTCTGATGATTATGGCAGGTCTGTTTGGCTTCGGCGGTGCGTTTGTTTCACTGCTGATGTCTAAATGGATGGCGCTACGTTCCGTTGGCGGTGAAGTCATTGAACAACCGCGTAATGAGACGGAACGCTGGCTGATGGATACCGTCGGCCGCCAGGCACAACAGGCTGGCATTGCGATGCCGCAGGTGGCGATTTATCACGCGCCCGACATTAACGCCTTTGCGACAGGCGCACGCCGAGACGCGTCGCTGGTCGCTGTTTCCACCGGCCTGTTGCAAAACATGAGCCGTGATGAAGCTGAAGCGGTGCTGGCGCACGAAATCGCCCATATCGCCAACGGTGACATGATCACCATGACGCTGATTCAGGGTGTGGTGAACACCTTTGTGATCTTCATCTCGCGAATTTTGGCGCAGATCGCTTCCGGCTTCCTGTCGGGTAACCGCGACGGTGAAGAGAGCAGCAACGGAAATCCGATGGTGTATTTCGCGGTCTCGATGGTGTTAGAACTGCTGTTCGGCTTCCTCGCCAGCATCATCACCATGTGGTTCTCACGTCACCGTGAATTCCACGCCGATGCGGGTTCTGCCAAACTGGTTGGACGCGAGAAGATGATTGCCGCACTGCAGCGTCTGAAAACCAGTTACGAGCCGCAGGAGCCAAGCAGCATGATGGCATTCTGCATCAACGGTAAAAACAAATCGTTGAGCGAGCTGTTCATGTCGCATCCGCCGCTCGATAAACGTATCGAAGCGCTGCGTAGCGGCGAATACCTGAAGTAGTCGGTAATAGACAGAAAAAAGGGCGCCAGATGGCGCCCTTGCTGTTTCTATGACTCAGCAGCCTGCCGCGACTGCGTCATGCGCGCCAGGCTCACCAAGGCAGCGACGCTGGCAAAGCTACCCGCTAACAGCAGTGAGGCGTGTGTGCCGCTGTCGTTGAACAGATTAAACATTAGCGCCACTAGCGCCGCGCCGCTGCTTTGTCCCACCAGACGCGCGGTACCCAGCATTCCGCTGGCACCACCGCTGCGGTTACGCGGTGCTGCGGTGATGATGGTGTGATTGTTAGGCGACTGGAACAGGCCGAAACCGGCACCGCACAGCATCATGCGCCAGATGATATCCACGTCAGTTGGCTGCGTCGGTAAAAGCGCCAGCAGGAATAGCCCGGCAGCGAACATCGCTAATCCCATTCCGCCTAATAATCCGGCATGGAACTTCTCGATCAGGCGACCTGCAATGGGTGCCATCACCATGGTTGCCAGCGGCCACGGCGTGAGCAGCAAGCCGGTTGCCACTTCATCCCGGCCCAGCACGTTTTGCAGGAAGAACGGCAACGCCACCATCGCCAGCATCTGCGCGCAGAACGAGCAAATTGAGGTGCCGATCGACAGCGAAAAGATCGGAATGCGCAGCAAGTCCACCGGTAGCAATGGCACCGGCATCGCTAACTGGCGACGAACGAAAACAATGCCCACCAACACCAATGCTACCAATTCGGCCACAATCAGCCAGCCGTTTTGTCCCTGCGAGAAACCGCTCAGTGCCGATATGAGCAGGCCAAAGAACAGCGCATTCATCACCGCGCTTGGCACGTCGAATTTCTGTTGTTTGGCTTTCTGGGTGTTATCCGGCAGGAAACGCAACGCCAACCACAGCGCAACGATGCCGAGTGGAATGTTGATCAGAAACAGCCATTTCCAGCTGGCAACAGACAGGATCGCCGCTGCTACGGTTGGACCGGCCGCGCTGGAGACCGCAACAATCAGCGAATTGATCGCCATACCGCGCCCGAGGAAGCGCTGTGGATAGATGATA
Organism: Pantoea sp. DY-17; assembly: GCF_019795975.1. Classification (NCBI taxonomy): domain Bacteria; kingdom Pseudomonadati; phylum Pseudomonadota; class Gammaproteobacteria; order Enterobacterales; family Erwiniaceae; genus Pantoea; species Pantoea sp. DY-17. Next base: position 952,369 of record NZ_JAIMIG010000001.1, read on the forward strand.
CGGATAAGCGCCGTGTTCACGCTCATCAATGCGGCACCACCAAAGCCTTGCAGCACACGCGCCACGGTCAGCGTATTCAACGATGAGGAGAGGGCGCAAAACAGTGAGGTAGCGATAAACAGCGCGAGTCCAACCTGATAGACGCGGCGGTAGCCGAGCATATCGCCGAGAAACGACAGCGACAGCAGCGAAATAACGATGGCGATTTGGTAGGCGTTAACAATCCAGATCGATTCGGCTGGGCTGGCATTCAATTCACGCGCAATGGTTGGTAAGGCCACGTTGGCGATAGCTCCATCCAGCACCGCCATCATAATACCGAGTGCAATGGTGATGATCGCGCCATAGCGCTGTGGAAGGGGTAATCCATCCTGGGCAACAATAGAAGGCATAAGTAAAGTAAGTAAAGAGAGTGAATATCATCATGCTAATCAATTCGCTGCCGAAAAGCACCGCATTCATTGACATAAAATTACGTGTGGATGTGTCACTTAGCGTCAGTCGTTGCCGCCATCATGCTGAAACGCATATACTGGCGCTTCTGTTCCGTTTTTTTTGAAACACTGTCAAAAAGGATACGCGCCATGGCGAGCAGTGATAATGATAAACAGCCAGACTCGGTTTCATCAGTGATGAAAGTGTTTGGCATTCTGCAGGCGCTGGGCGAAGAGCGCGATCACGGCATCACCGAACTGTCCCAACGCGTGATGATGTCAAAAAGTACCGTTTATCGCTTTTTACAGACCATGAAATCGCTTGGCTATGTGGCGCAGGAAGGAGAAAGTGAGAAATACTCGCTGACGCTCAAGCTGTTCGAACTCGGCGCCAAAGCGTTGCAGAACGTTGATCTGATTCGTAGCGCCGATATTGAGATGCGTGAGCTGTCGCGTCTGACTAAAGAAACCATTCACCTCGGCGCGCTGGAAGAAGACAGCATCGTCTACATCCATAAAATCGATTCTCTTTATAACCTGCGTATGTATTCGCGCATCGGCCGCCGCAATCCACTGCACACCACCGCGATTGGTAAAGTGCTGCTGGCATGGCGCGATCGCGCTGAAGTACAGGAGATCCTGAGCGAAGTGGAATTCCGCCGCAGTACCGCGAAAACCATTGTCACTGCAGAAGCGTTGCTAGCGGTGTTGGATCAGGTAAAAGTACAGGGATTTGGCGAAGATAATGAAGAGCAGGAAGAGGGCTTACGTTGCATCGCGGTGCCGGTATTTGACCGTTTTGGCGTGGTGATTGCGGGGCTAAGCATCTCGTTCCCCACCATTCGTTTTTCCGAAGAAGCCAAAAATGAGTATGTGGCGATGCTGCATCGTGCGGCGCGCAATCTGTCTGAACAAATGGGCTACCACAACTATCCTTTCTGAAATGAAAAACGGGCTGTTGCCAGCCCGTTTCAACGCTTAATTGTCGACCACTTCGCCACTTTTCTTCAGCAGTGGACAATCCGTTACGCCGACGATACCGCTGTCTGTGTGCAGATACTGTGCCGTAATCATACCGCGTGCGGTCAGATAGCTGCATTGCAGCCCCAATCCCGCCGCATTCTTATTGCTGCCGGTGAGTACGCCATAGCCGGTCAGCAGCATCGCTAACCAAATTAATGCCACCAGCATAATCGTCCGAATAAGTAGTTTCATCTTATCTCCTTGTGATACACAACGCAGCGCATCCAACCTTGCTGCGAATCTACTGTAACAGCATGCCGCGCTTTAGCCATCGAATCGATCAGAGATAACTGAAAGAGAGGGCAGGCGGGATAATCTGCTTTCCGTCGCTACCCATTATCTTTTGCGTCGGCAGCGAGTAGAATCAGCGGCGGAGTAGATGTTTGATTTTTGACTATAGAGGCAGTTATGAACGAATTAGCCGCAAACACCAGCCCGCTGTTTAACTATGGCGTTCTGGCCATCATCATTCTTGTGGCCTTTATTGTCTGGTTCTTTGTCAACCGGGCAAGCGTGCGTGCCAGTGAGCAGATCCGTTTGCTGGAAGCCGTTATCGAAGAGCAAAAGAAACAGAATGCGCTCCTGCGCCGTCTGGTTGACGCACAGCCATCCACAGCAAAACCACCAGCGGATGAAGACGCGGATGAAAAACGCGATTTTATTCGGATGATCCCGGAACGTTAAGCCGTTAAAAGGGGGAAAATAATCGTCGTTATGGCAACCGCTGCGCACTGAAATGGTGCGTGGCGGGATAAAGGCTTCTAATAATTTCCCTTTTAAGCCAGGTGTGAATAGCAACCATACCTGCCAGAAAGAATTTCAACTAAGATTTATCCTAAGGAGTTTTTGTTAAATCAAGCTCTTCAATGTTCTTTTTAACATTTAATTGTTGGGTAGATAGTTAAAATTGAGATAAATGCCACTTAATGTTAATGCGTTTATATGGGGCGCATATTATTGGTTTCTCCTGATTTTGGTGCAAAGCAATTAATAACTTATACCTGAGAAAATTATTTGTACAAGATTTGAACGGCGCGCAGTTGTTGTGTAGCGAGCGAAGTTTTCAGTGGAATATTTTATTGATGCCATATTAGTGCAATATTTTTGTCGTACTGTTAACCCCTAAAATTGTACCAATATAGACATTACCGCTGCGCTTGACTAAGCGGCAATTTGGCGCTAACTATACTGACTGATAACCCTTTTTTGCGCACCTTCCGCGTTGGGTGTCAATATGTTGATTGATGAAGTGCAGCGCCAATTAACTAATTATGTGCGTCACGTCGATCACCGTTTAAAAATGGCTTGCCATTAATTTACGGATATGTGATAACAAATCGTAGGTCAAACGAGGTACAGTTCTGTTTATGTATGGCATCTTCAGTAAAGAAGTTACGAGTAAAGACGTTGACGTTGAATACCGCTTCCTTGCCGAACCTTAAATTAGTGCCTCATTCAGTAATGTCTCTGGTTTATCTGTAAGTCTGCCTGCGGGCAATATAATCATTGAAAGGAAATTTGCGAAATGGCAAAGATTAAAGGTCAGGTTAAGTGGTTCAACGAGTCTAAAGGTTTTGGTTTTATTACTCCTGCTGATGGTAGCAAAGATGTGTTCGTACACTTCTCTGCAATCCAGGGCAATGGTTTTAAAACTCTGGCCGAAGGCCAAAGCGTTGAGTTCGAAATCCAGGATGGCCAGAAAGGTCCTGCTGCGGTCAACGTTACCCCAATCTGATTTCGCCCTCAGGCTCGGTGCCATGCACCACTGAAACGAATCCTAAAGCCCCGTTCACTGAACGGGGCTTTTTCTTTTATTCTTTCTGTAGCCAGATGATCAGGGTAAACTGCGCCGCGAATTGCTAACCCGGAGTTGTCTATGTCTTTGATTTGCCCACTTTGTCATCAGCCTTTATTGCAGCAGGCGAATAGCTTCCGCTGTGATGCAGGTCATCAGTTTGATCAGGCGAAAGAAGGGTACGTCAATTTACTGCCGGTGCAGCACAAAGGTTCGCGCGAACCGGGCGATAGCGCCGAGATGCTGCAGGCACGACGCGCCTTTCTCGATGCCGGACACTATCAGCCGTTGCAAGAGGGTGTCGCCGGGATCCTCGCGCAGCATCTGAGTGAGCAAGGTGCGCAGCTGTTAGATATCGGATGTGGAGAAGGTTATTACACTGCGGCGATGGCAGATGCGTTACCGCAGGCGCAACTCTTTGGGCTGGATGTAGCGAAAGCGGCGATTCGCATGGCAGCAAAAGGTTATCGCGAGGTGAAATTTTGCGTGGCGTCCAGCCAGCGTTTACCTTTTGCCGATGCTTCTCTGGATGGCGTGGTGCGCATCTATGCGCCCTGCAATGAAGATGAGCTGAGCCGCGTAATTAAAGCAGGTGGCTACCTGCTAACGGTGACGCCGGGACCGCATCACTTGCAGCAATTCAAGGCGCTGATTTATCGCGAAGTGCAGCTGCACGCGGCGGAAGAGAAGGTGTATGCCGGCTTCAGGCAGGTCGATCAACAAAATCTGCATTACAGCATGACGTTGAGCGGAAGTGAGGCGGTGAGCTTATTGCAGATGACGCCATTTGCCTGGCGTGCACGCGAAGAAGTGTGGCAGAACCTGGCGGCATCCAGCGAGTTTAACTGTGATGCCGACTTTATGCTGACGTTATGGCAGCGCGATTAACGCGCCTCCACCAGCGTATTGTAGATCCGTTCCAGGTCATCAAGCTGTTTGACAGCAATCAGCAGGCGGCGCTGCTCCAGCTGCATCACCAGAATGCCATCCTCTGACAGATTCATACTCTGAATGCGATCGTAGTCGATCCACACGCTGCCAAAAAACAGTCCATTTTCCTTCATCAACAGCTTCGGGCTGCGCACCCAGAATAACCAAATCGCCATAAAGCACAGCACCATCAGCAAATTGGTGGTGAGTTGTGTGCCATGTTTATCCATGTTGTTCCACAGCAGAATCAGCAGCAGCACCACGAAAATGGCGCTATCGATTTTATGGCGACGGCGCAGTGCGACGCGCAGTTTTGTAGGGCCATTACGGCGCGGCAGGATCGCTTCATCATAGATGGCGAACAAAATGAAGCCTGCAATCAGCAGGGCGATCAGGGCGTCAGTCAGTGACATAAGATGTTCTTCCTCAATCGAAATTATCTCAACGTGGGCGCTCAGATAATGCCGCTCAATAATAGCCGGGAGCAGGGCTCCCGGCGGGATGATTACAGACCGAGCAGGCCGATCCAGTAACCGAAGATACCGAGGGCAAAGAAGCCGACGATAATCCACAACGCATTCACCTTACGACGCAGCAGCCACATACAGCCAAAGGTTAGCAGCAGTGGAATCAGGCCTGGCATCAGCTGATCGAGGATAGATTGCACCGTGGTAACCGTGGTTTTACCGGTCTGGTCGGTAATGCGCGACACTACCAGCGGCACATTCACATGCGTCCACTTGTTAACCAGGGCCCCCATGACAAAGAGGCCGAGAATCGACGCGCCCTCCGTCAGTTTCTGCAGGAAACCGCCGCCCATATCGCTGACGATATCAACGCCTTTACGGTAGCCGTACGCCACACCGTAATAACGCGTCAACAGACGCACGGCGTTAAACAGGATGAAGAACAGCAATGGACCCAGCAGGCTACCGCTCATCGCGATACCGGCACCCAGCGCAGCAAACACCGGACGCACGGTACCCCAGAAGATCGGGTCACCCACACCCGCCAGCGGACCCATCAGACCCACTTTGATGCCGTTAATCGCCGCATCATCAATCGGCGCACCGTTGGCACGCTGCTCTTCCATCGCCATGGTGACGCCCAGCACAGGCGCCGCTACGTAAGGATGGGTGTTGAAGAACTCAAGATGACGTTTAATCGCCTGTTTACGTTCGTCGTTGTTTTCTGGATAGAGGCGACGAATCACCGGCACCATTGAGTAGCAAAAACCCAGCGCCTGCATACGTTCAAAGTTCCACGAACCCTGAAACAGGTTAGAGCGCAGGAACACACCGCGGACATCGCCGGGGGTGAGTTTCTTTGGAGTGTTAGTTGTATCAACCATGATTTCACCTGTTCCTAGTCGAGTTCGTTATCGAGGTCATTGTTTGCAGGACCGCTGGTTGCAGCACCTGCAACGCGGTTATATTTCGGTGCCAGCTGGATATACAGCACCGCCATCACCACGCCAATCACGCCAAGCGCAACCAGGTTGAAGTTGGTGAAGGCTGCAGTAACGAAGCCAAGGTAGAAGAACGGCATCAGGTAGCCCGCGCGCATCATGTTGATGACCATCGCGTAACCCACCACCACGATCATGCCGCCGGCGATGTTCAGGCCGTTGGTGACCACGTCTGGAATTGAGTTCAGCAGTTCCTGAACCACGTGAGTACCGACAGAAATCGCCACGATCAGTGCTGGGATGGCAATACGCATCGCCTGCAGTACCAGCGCGGATACGTGGATCCAGCTGATCGCCGTCAGGTTACCCTTCTCGGCTGCCTTATCGGCGGCGTGTTGGAAGGCCACGGTGATGGTACGCACGATGATGGTCAGAACCTGACCGGCTGCAGCCAGCGGAATCGCCAGTGCGATACCGGCGCCCACGCTTTGACCACCGGCAATAACCAGAATGGTTGAGATAATCGAAGCCAGCGCCGCATCCGGTGCAACGGCCGCACCGATGTTCATCCAGCCCAGTGCAATCATCTCCAGCGTACCGCCGATGATGATACCGGTTTTCATATCACCGAGGACCGCACCGATTAAGGTACAAGCCACCAGCGGACGGTGGAACTGAAACTCATCAAGAATCGATCCCATCCCGGCAATACAGGCCACAATAAATATCAAAATGATTTGTAGCGTGGTTATCTCCATTGCATTTCTCCTCTGCAAGGTCTCTAAAATTCGCCCACGTATGCAGGCAAAGGGCGAACTACGGATTGACCTTGGCGATCAGGTCCATCATTTTCAGTCGCTGATCGCTGGACACTTTACGTACTTCCAGTTCGATACCGCGCTCATTAAGTTTGCGGAACGCCGTGATATCTTTTTCATCCACCGATACCGCGTTGTTCACCTGCGTTTTGCCCTGACGGAACGCCATGCCGCCAATATTGACCGACTTAATGTCCACGCCTTGCTCGACAATCCTCACCACATCGGTAGGATTGGTGAACAGCAGCATCACCTTGTCGTTGCCATATTTCGGGTTGTTCCACACGCGAACCATCTTATCGATATCCACCACGTGCGCGGTAACGCCTGGCGGGGCCACCTGCGTCAGCAGCGTTTTGCGCACATGGTCGTTCGCCACTTCATCAGATACCACGATGATGCGGGTAACGTTGGTCTCTTTGGTCCAGCGCGTGGCCACTTGCCCGTGAATCAAGCGGTCATCAATACGCGCCAGGCCGATTTTCATGTGATCGCCTGCAGCCATTGGTTTTTGCGGCTGAGCGGGTGCTTTCGCTGCAACCGGAGCAGGCGCAGCTGCGGCTTGCGCTGGCGTTTCAGTTTTGAGGGCTTTAACGCCTTCACGACCGGCCTCTACCGCGATGTGAATCAGTTCTTCCAGCGATGGGTTGTCATCACGTCCCATCAAGGTTTCAACCAGCATCGGAATGTTGACGCCAGCGATGACATCATAGTCATCCTTATCCACCACAATGCGGCTGGCCGCATTAAATGGACTGCCACCCCAGGTATCGACCAGGAACAACACGCCCTTTGACGTGTCGAGATCGGCCAGCCGTGCCTGATACTTTTCGATTAGCGTTTCTGCATTTTCGCCGGGAACGAAATCAATCCATCCGACATTTTCCTGCTCACCCAACAGCATCTCTGCTGTTTTAAGCAACTGTTCTGCCGCCCAGCCATGTGTACCAATTACAATAGCAATGGTCACTTGCTACCTCCGTTCGCGTGAGAGATTCTCTGGCATTGCCGGGAATCATTGAATATTACCGTTAGTGTTTCAGGTGGATCGTTGATGATGTGATAGAGAAAAAGCATCAATAAATAAAACGCAACAATCCGCTGCACAGCGATAAGGTCGCGATTTATTTTAGTGATCGAAAAAATAAATTATGTGATGTTTGTCAGCTATTTCGCGCGTAACGGCGCTAATGTGCACTTTTGTTCGATATTCCTGCGTTAACGTAGATATTTGTAAATGTAATAAATTTTTTTGACGTCGTTGATGTAACTGATACATTAGCGTTCTGTTTTTTATTCAGGAGTACCGGGCTTCAGCTCACCTTTATGGACCGTCACCGACGTCGCTCAACATGTTCTCAGCGCTTTTCCGCGCCCGCTTCCACGCTCTTCAGCGTTATCACCGCCTGTAACGATCTCTCGTCTCGCCCTCTGGTGCAGACTCAATTTCGTGCGCCTTCACGTCCGGTAAGGAGTCATTGATGGAATTTCTCTTCGACCCCTCAATTTGGGCGGGTTTGCTCACGCTGATCGTGCTGGAAATTGTTCTCGGCATTGATAACCTGGTGTTTATCGCCATCCTCGCGGACAAATTGCCGCCGAAGCAGCGCGATAAAGCCCGTCTAATTGGTTTGTCGCTCGCTCTGGTCATGCGTCTTGGCTTGCTGTCGCTGATCTCCTGGATCGTGACGCTGACGCGGCCCTTATTCAGCGTAGGCGATTTCAGCTTTTCCGGACGAGATTTAATTCTGTTGTTCGGTGGTTTGTTCCTGTTATTCAAGGGAACCATGGAACTGCATGAGCGGCTCGAGAACCGCGGGCTCGAACATCAGGGCAATAAGAGCTACGCCAGTTTCTGGGCGGTGGTGATTCAGATTGTGGTGCTGGATGCGGTGTTCTCACTCGACGCGGTGATTACTGCGGTCGGTATGGTAAACCATCTGCCGGTGATGATGACCGCCGTGGTGATCGCCATGGGCGTCATGCTGCTGGCCTCGAAACCGCTGACGCGTTTTGTGAATGAACACCCAACGGTGGTGGTGCTGTGTCTGAGCTTCCTGCTGATGATTGGTTTGTCGCTGGTGGCCGAAGGCTTTGGTTTCCACATTCCCAAAGGTTACCTGTACGCTGCGATCGGCTTCTCGATCATCATCGAGCTATTTAACCAGATTGCGCGCCGTAACTTTATTAAGCATCAGGAACATCGCCCGATGCGTGAACGCACCGCCGAAGCGATTCTGCGTTTGATGGGTGGACGCCAGCGTAAGCAAGCGACGACAACTGAAGAAACCTCATTGACCGAAGCGATGCCGCAGGAAGCGTTTAAGGATGAAGAGCGCTACATGATCAACGGCGTATTGACGTTATCGCAGCGTTCAATCCGTAGCATCATGACGCCGCGCGGTAACATTTCGTGGGTGGATGTTTCGCGTCCGCTGGATGAAATTCGTATTCAGCTGCTGGATACGCCACACAGTTTGTTCCCGGTATGTCGCGGTGAGCTGGATGAAATCATCGGCGTGGTGCGTGCCAAAGAGCTGCTGGTGGCGCTGGAACACGGCATGGATGTGGCGACCTTTGCGGCTAACACGCCGGCGATAGTGGTTCCGGAAACCCTGGACCCAATCAATCTGCTGGGCGTGCTGCGCCGTGCTAAAGGTAGCTTTGTAATTGTCACCAACGAATTTGGTGTGGTGCAGGGCTTAATCACGCCGCTGGACGTGCTGGAAGCGATTGCCGGTGAGTTCCCGGATGAAGACGAAACGCCAGATATCATTGCCGATGGTGACGGTTGGTTAGTGAAGGGCGGGACCGATTTACACTCGCTGCAACAGCTGCTGGATCATCACGAGTTGGTGAAAGCCGATGAAGATCACGCTTCGCTAGCCGGTTTGTTGATTGCACAGAAAGGCCAGTTGCCGCTGCCCGGCGAAGTGATTGATTTGCCGCCGCTGCACTTCCAGGTGATTGAGGCGACCGATTATCGTATCGATCTGGTGCGCGTCACCAAAGATAAGCCATTCGACCACGAAGAACACGCCGGGTAAATCATCGGACTGAAGTAAACAATAACGGCCACGCCAAAAGGAGTGGCCGTTTTTTTATGCGCTTAGCTGCGCCTGATGCTGCTCCAGCCATTGCGGGAAATCCTCAATCGGCATAGGTCGCGCGTAGAAATAGCCTTGCAGATGGTCGACGCCGCGCTCACGCAGATAGTGTGCCTGCTCGGCAGTTTCCACACCTTCCGCCACCAGTGAAATATTCAGGCGCTGCGCCAGCGAGATCACCATATCGGTAACGGTCGCGTTAATCGCATCGGTGCCAATGGCGGCGGTGAAAATCTTGTCGATTTTAAGCACATCCGGTTGGAGGTCTTTCAGATAAGCCAGCGAACTGTGGCCGGTGCCGAAATCATCAATCGCCAGACGCACACCAATTTCATGCAGTTGCGACACCACCGATTGATCGATGATTGGCAGGGCATCACGCTCCGTCAGCTCAACCACCAGTTTTGGCATGGGATTGGCCGGCCACCAGATATTTTGCAGATCTTCCACAATGGCGCGATCGCGAAAATGGCTGGCGGCAACGTTAATCGCAATGTGGAACGACGGACATTGCGGCAGATTGGGCAGCTCAGCCACCACTTTCGCCAGCACGAAGCGGGTCAACGGCGCGATCAGGTTTTGCCGCTCGGCCAACGGAATAAACACATCCGGCGCAATCCAGCCCTGACGCTGGTTATGCCAGCGCAGCAGCAGCTCCATGCCGTCACACTCGCCGCTTTTGGCGTTAATCAGCGGCTGGCAATAAACCATAAATTCGTTAGCGGTGATGCCATAACTGATCTGCCAACTGAGGCTCATGCGATTGGCGGTCGCCAGCCAGACGATGTACCCCATTAGCAGGCTGAGCATTAGCGCCAGCGGCAGCTGTGAAGGCAGCGTGTTAAGCGCCAGCCGGGCGGGAGAAGGGCCGTACAAGGTGATGCTAAACGGATAACGCAGTGATGCCTGATCGTACGCCACTTCATCTTCAGACGGTTCAGTTTGTTCAATCAGCGGATTACCGTATTCAAGGCTCTGACCACCCACGTTGAAAATGGCGCGCTCAACCCACGGCAACTGCGGCTCCAGCAGATAATTGGTCATCAATTCAATATTAATGACTTGCAGCAGACCTTCGCGATTATCCAGCGATTTTGGCGTCCACAGCAGCAGCACCGGCGATCCTTTCAACAGATCACTGTCCGTGGCCAACATCATGCGCTGATTATTGATAGCTAATTCAGGATAGGTTTGGCTGAAGGAGAGGTTTTGCGGGCCGAAAATGCTGGAGCAGTAGAGCGCGTCGTCCTTAACCAGCAGCACGGTGCGCACGGTTTGCAGCGCGGCAATTTTCTCAATCAGCGGATAACGCACTTGCGCACAAGGTACGCCAACCAAACCGAGCGTGTTGTTGGCGGAAACATCCAGCGGCGAGAACATACGATCAAAGCGTTCAATCGCGCGGGTGGCGAAATTCAGCGACTGCTGCTCAATGCGCGATTTCTCTTCGATATAACGAAAAGTTAGCGTCAGGACCAGAACCAGCGAGGCGATCACTAACGCAATAAGCAGTCGCTTACGGCGAAATTGACCCACAAATTGCTGGGGAATGAGCATCAGTAACCACCTTGCAAAACAAAGATTGAAGCCAAATTAACGTGTAGGTTATCGGCATTGAGGCGGCCAGGTTTAGCGCGGCTGAATAAAAAATACGGCACTAAAAAAAGCGCGGCCACAAAGGGCCGCGCTCGAAATCAATGTATCTGTTTTACTCAGTTGGAGGTAGCTACAGATGAATAAAAATAGCCAACTGTTGTTTAAATCACCAGCGAAGCGTTAATCGCACTGGACCTTAATCGCTAATCCGCCGCGAGAGGTTTCACGGTATTTAGCGTTCATGTCCTTACCGGTTTCGTACATGGTCTCAATCACTTTATCCAGCGACACACGTGGTTCGCTGGTACGGCGCAGCGCCATGCGCGCGGAGTTAATGGCCTTTACGGAAGCGATGGCGTTACGCTCAATGCACGGCACCTGAACCTGGCCGGCGACTGGATCGCAGGTTAATCCCAGATTGTGTTCCATGCCGATTTCCGCCGCCACGCACACCTGTTCCGGGCTGCCGCCCAGCAGTTCCGCCAGACCGGCGGCTGCCATGGAACACGCCACGCCCACCTCGCCCTGACAGCCCACTTCGGCACCCGAAATAGAGGCGTTCATTTTATACAGCACGCCAATCGCACCAGAAGAGAGGAAGTAGCGGATGAAGATATCGGGCGTAACGGGTTCGATAAAGTGATCGTAATAGGCCAGCACCGCTGGCACGATGCCGCAGGCACCGTTAGTAGGTGCCGTCACCACACGACCGCCGGCCGCGTTCTCTTCATTCACTGCCAGCGCAAACATATTCACCCAGTCGATCACATCCATCGGATCTTTCGAGTGCTTTGAGGATGACACCAGCAAACGGCGCAGTGAAGCCGCACGACGAGGTACGCGCAACGGTCCCGGCAGTACGCCTTCGGTATTCAGACCACGGTCGATACAGGCCTGCATGGTTTGCCACACGTTGCCAAAATAGGCGTAAATCTCGTCGCGAGTATGCAGCGCCAGTTCGTTTTTCATCACCAAACCGGACAGCGACAGCCCACTTTCGCGACAGTGGCTGAGCAGCTCTTTAGCAGAGTGGAAAGGCCACGGCACGGAAACTTCGTTCAACACCGGTTGGCCGAAATGCTCTTCATCGACGATGAAACCGCCGCCGATGGAGTAGTAGGTTTTACTCAGAATCAGCAGATCGCCCGCGAAGGCAAATACCGTCATGCCGTTTTCATGCAGCGACAGGTTTTCGCTGCGGAACACCATGCCGCCTTCACGCGGGAAATCCACTTCGCGCGCGCCGTTGGCTAACAGCAAGCGTTCGCGCTGCTCCACATCTTTGATGAACGCGGGAATGCCATCGATATCGACGGTGGCCGGTTCGAAGCCCGCCAGGCCCATGATAATCGCGATATCAGTGTGGTGACCTTTGCCCGTGAGCGACAGCGAACCATAGACGTCAACCGCCACGCGCGTCACGTCCTGCAATTTGCCTTGTTCGGCCAGCAGATCAACAAACTGCTTGCCCGCTTTCATCGGGCCGACGGTATGTGAACTGGATGGGCCGATGCCCACTTTAAACATGTCAAAAACACTAATCACCGGTGACACTCCTCACAAATCTTATTCTGCACGGCATAAGCCGTTTATGCGGCTAATAGTAATCGCCCATGCCGTATAACGAGCAGCTTTTCGCATGAAATAAACTAATTATAAACCACAGAAATAGTTATCCGTTTGTACAGTTGTGAAGCGGATCTGTTTTCCCGGCGAAAGGCTAACGAAACGGGGTTTTACGGCACATTGTTTGTTTGGTCAGCAAACGAAGAGTGAGCTGGCCGGGGCCACTTTTGGTCCGGCGGTCCTCGCGCCGCTAACGCGGTACCTTCACTTCGCTCGTCTGCCTGACGGACCGGCGGAGACGGGACTTCCTTGTCCCGGTTCCACCTTTCGCCCGCGTCCTGCGGGCTCTCCTGGCTTCCTCGCTTCGTTCAGCGCTGCGGAATGCCTGCCCAAAAGCGGCCCCGGCCTGCTCTGAAGCTTCAGTGTATGTTGATGAAAGGGGCTCATTTGCTAAAGGCGCTGGCGCGTCTGCTGTGGCAAAAGGGCCATTCGCAGCGCTGAGGCTTTTACGTTGGGCCAGGAGCCTCACGCATGGATGCGTGAGGCAGTTCGGGGCCGGCCAGGATGGCCGATCCGCGAACGGTCCGTCGGCACGACGTGGAAGCCGAAGGCACCGCGCTAGCGGCGCGAGGACGGCCCGTGACGCAGCAGATGTGTCAGAGCCCGCACCAGATCTGAAGCAAAAAGACAGTTTAACTGGCAAGCATTAGGTGATTTACGGCAGGGCGATTTGTTGACCGAGCGCACGAATAATCCCGGCGGTCATGCCCCAGATAAAATAATCCTCATACCAGGATAACCAAACCTGATGTTGGCGATGACCACGGCGCAAGGTGAGATCGCTGTAGCGGCTCAAACGCAATGCTTCCGACAGCGGCATGGCAAAGGCGCTTTCCACTTCGTCCGGGTTGAGCTGCAAAGCAAAATCAGCCGGAATAATGCCCACTACCGGCGTCACAGCGAAACCGGTGCTGCTGGTCACCGGCGGCAGAACGCCGATGACCAGCACCTGTTCCGGCTGAATTCCCACTTCTTCCTGCGCTTCACGCAGTGCGGTGTGGATCAGCGAGGTGTCTGTGGCATCCTGCATGCCGCCGGGAAAGGCGACTTGCCCGGCGTGTTTACGCAGGTGCGATGAGCGACGCGTGAGCAGCAAGCCAGGTTCTGCGCCGTCGATCACCGGCACCAGTACCGCCGCACGGCGTCCGCTGATGGCACTTTTCGGCGCATGCAGCGGCGGTTGCAGGACAAAGCGGCTGAGGAACTGCTCAAGGGTTAAATTCATTTCAGGTCCCATCACGCAGGCTGGGCAAAATACGGTTCACCTTATGGAAGGTTTCCTGATATTCGGCATCAAGATCGCTGTCTGCCACTAATCCGCCACCGGCGGCGCAGTAAAGCTGATGGTTTTCCGCAATCAGCGTGCGAATGGTGATGCTGGTATCCATACGGCCACACAGGCTGATGTAGCCGATGCTGCCACACCACGCATTGCGGCGATGCGGCTCTAACTCTTCGATGATCTCCATCGCGCGGATCTTCGGTGCGCCGGTGATAGAACCGCCGGGGAAGCAAGCACGCAGCAAATCGGTTGCGCTCAGCGCCTCAGGCAAACGTGCACGCACGGTGCTGACCAGATGATGCACCGCCGGGAAAGGTTCAACCACGAACAGTTCCGGTACGCTGACGCTGCCGGGCACGGCCACGCGGCCAATATCATTGCGCAGCAGATCGACAATCATCAGGTTCTCAGCGCGATCTTTCTGCGAGTTGGCGAGCTTCTCTGCCTGCAAACGGTCGGCCTCGGCATCAGCAAGACGCGGCAAAGTGCCTTTAATCGGACGCGTTTCAATCTCCTGCTGCTGTAAAGCGAGGAAGCGCTCTGGCGATAAACTCAGCAGCGCGCTGTCCGGCAAACGCAGGAAGGCGCTGAACGGCGCGCGATTCGCCTGCGTCAGACGCAAAAATGCCTGCCACTCATCACCGCGATAGCCCGCCTGAAAACGCTGCGCCAGATTCACCTGATAGCAATCACCGGCTTGAATATAGGCCTGCACCGCGTGGAACCGCTGCGCATACTGGTCATAACTGAGGTTGGATTGCCACTCGCTGGTCAAGGCGAAAGGCTCGGCAGGCGGCGCGGTTTGTGTTTGCAGCCAGTGCCAACGCTGCTCGGCATCGGTGAGCGAAACCAGCGTCAGTTGTTGCAGATGGTGATCGGCGATTAGCGCCCAGTCATAAATGCCCACCGCCATATCCGGCGTGGTGAGATCCTGCAGCGCGCGCTGCGGCAGGTCTTCAAAGCGTCGTCCTAAATCGTAACCGAACAGGCCAAGGGCGCCGCCCTGAAACGGTAACCCGGCATCAAAAGCCGGCGTGACACCCAGCGCGGCACATTGTTGTTGCACCAGCAACAGCGGGTCGGCGGCGGAGTGAATGACGTCATCACCGCAGATAATTTCAGTGCTGGCACCGCGTGTAGTCAGCGTCGCGCGCGGATCGGCGGTGAGGATATCAAAGCGGTTATCCGCATGATCGGCCTGGCCGGAGGTCAGCAACATCGCCCAGCGTTGGTGGGCTAGCGGAGCAAAAAGGTGTAACAGCGTTTCGGGCGTATACTTCAGAACGAGGCTTTTTACCATCATGGGACAAATCACTTCAGCAAGCAGGTCGCTAGCCTGACATATTTTTTTGTTGCTGGCACCCGTTTGTTCCACGTGGTAATAATGCGTCCCCCATGCACCAGGAGTGAATTATGTTTACAGGTCTTCCAGCGTTATCCCATGAGCAACAGCAGCAAGCGGTTGAACGCATCCAGGAATTGATGGCGGGCGGTATGTCGAGCGGACAGGCGATTGCGCAGGTGGCGCAGGAGATTCGTCAAACCTATAAAGGTGAAGCCATTCGGGCGATGTTCGAAGACGACGAGGATGAAGAAGACGACAACGAATAACGCCCGAACGGATTTTACAGCGCGGCGATGATTTTAATTTCGACTTTATACTTTGGGTTCATCAAACCGGCCTGCACGGTGCAACGCACCGGCGCATTGCCTGGCGAAACCCACGCATCCCAGGCGCGATTCATCGCCGGAAAATCGCTTTTCTCCACCAGAAAAATGGTGGCGTCGAGGATCTTGCTCTTATCCGATCCCACGCGCGTCAGAAGGGCGTCAATCACCGCCAACGCATTGGCGGTTTGCGCTTCCGCATCTTCATCCAGGTTTTCCGGTACGCTGGTGTAATAGACGGTTTGGTTATGCACCACGGCTTCGGACATACGGTGCTCTGGATCAATACGCGTAATGGTCATGCTGTTCTCCTTTAATTTTGCTGCGCTAGCCTGCCATATCCCAGGGGCGCATGTCATCTGTTGTGGTTGCTCGCCGGGAATCCTGACATAATTACAGTGGTTATAATTTTTGATGTGAGGAAGTGTGGCAGACGATTTTGCAGCTGATGGCGCACTGGCGCAGGCAATTCCGGGCTTTAAACCGCGTGAAGCACAGCGCCAAATGGCCAAAGCGGTAACCGAGGCGGTGAAAACAGGCGGCGAGCTGGTAGTAGAAGCGGGCACCGGAACCGGTAAAACCTATGCCTATCTGGCGCCGGCATTGCGGGCAAAGAAAAAAGTCATTGTTTCCACCGGATCCAAAGCGTTGCAGGATCAGCTCTATAATCGCGATCTGCCTACCATCGCGCGTGCCCTTAAGTTCAGCGGCAAAACTGCGCTGCTTAAAGGACGCTCCAACTATTTATGCCTCGAACGTCTTGAGCAGCAGAATCAAACCGGCGGCGATCTCAGCGTTCAGGCGCTGGGCGATTTGATCAGCGTGCGCGGCTGGTCGTCAGAAACCACCGATGGCGACGTCAGCAACTGCAACGGCGTGGCCGAAGACAGCCCGATCTGGCCGTTCGTCACCAGCACCAACGATAACTGCCTCGGCAGCGATTGCCCGCTGTATAAAGATTGCTTCGTGGTCAAAGCGCGCAAAAAAGCCATGGACGCCGATGTGGTGGTGGTGAACCATCATCTGTTTCTTGCCGATCTGGTGGTGAAAGAGGGCGGCTTTGGCGAACTGATCCCGGAGGCCGATGTGATGATCTTCGATGAAGCGCATCAGCTCCCCGATATCGCCAGCCAGTATTTCGGTCAGCAGCTGTCGAGCCGTCAACTGCAGGACCTCGCCAAAGACATCATCATCGCCTATCGCACCGAAGTGCGGGATGTGCAGCAGCTGCAGAAATCTGCCGATCGTCTGGCGCAGTGCGCGCAGGATTTTCGTTTGACGCTCGGCGAACCGGGTTTTCGCGGCAACCTGCGCGATCTGCTGAGCGATAACAACATCATGCGCATGTTTACCTTGCTGGATGATGCGCTCGAACTCTGTTACGACGTGATCAAACTGTCGCTGGGGCGCTCTGCGCTGCTGGACGCCGCCTTTGAGCGCGCGGCGTTGTATCGCACGCGCCTGAAACGGCTGCGCGCCATTGACGAGCCCGGCTTCAGCTATTGGTATGAGTGCAATAGCCGCCATTTCACGCTGGCGCTGACGCCGCTGTCGGTGGCGGAACGCTTCCGGGAAGTGATGGATAACCGCAAAGCTGCGTGGATTTTCACGTCAGCCACGCTGGCGGTGAATGAGCAGATGAGCCATTTCTCCAGCCGCCTTGGCGTGGATAACGCTACTACGATGATCCTCGACAGCCCGTTCGATTACACCCAGCAAGCGCTGCTGTGTGTGCCACGCAACATGCCGGAACCCAATCATCCCGGCGGCGCGCGCCAGCTGGCGCGCATGATGAAGCCGCTGATTGATGCCAACAAAGGGCGCTGCTTCTTCCTCTGCACCTCGCACAAGATGATGCGCGAGTTAGCCATTGAGTTTCGTGCTTCCATGACGTTGCCGGTATTGCTGCAAGGTGAAACCAGTAAAGGACAGCTGCTAAAGCAGTTCCTGGAAGCCGGTAACGCACTGTTGGTCGCCACCAGCAGCTTCTGGGAAGGTGTTGACGTACGCGGCGATGCGCTGTCGCTGGTAATCATCGACAAGCTGCCATTTACCTCGCCGGAAGATCCGCTGCTCAAAGCCCGCATGGAAGATTGTCGCCTGCGCGGCGGCGATCCCTTCAATGATGTGCAACTGCCTGATGCGGTAATCACCCTGAAACAGGGCGTGGGGCGTTTAATTCGTGATACCGAAGATCGCGGCGTACTGGTGATTTGCGATCAGCGCCTGGTTTCTCGCCCCTACGGCGGCCTGTTCCTGAACAGTTTGCCACCCACGCCGCGCACCCGCGATATTGCGCGTGCCATCGAATTTGTCCGTCAGCCAGTGGATCACTAATTGTGCCAGGCTGTGATAAGATGCGCGCCATTTTGACTCTCTGAGGTTGTTATGTCCGCCCGAATTTTAGCCCTGGACACGGCGACAGAAGCCTGTTCTGCCGCGCTGCAAAATCTGCAGCAGATTGATGCCCGCTTTGAAATCGCCCCGCGCGATCACACCCAACGTATTCTGCCGCTGGTTCAGGAGCTGTTGCAGGCGCAGCAGCTGGAGCTGACCGCGCTTGACGTGCTGGCGTTTGGCCGTGGACCGGGCAGTTTTACCGGTGTGCGTATCGGCATTGGCATTGCTCAAGGGCTGGCGCTTGGCGCGAATCTGCCGATGATTGGCGTCTCCTCGTTAGCGACCATGGCGCAGGGCGCGTGGCGTTTGACCGGCGCGACGCGCGTGCTGGCCGCAATCGACGCGCGCATGGGCGAACTCTATTGGGCTGAATATCAGCGCGACGAAAACGGTGAATGGCAGGGCGCGGAAACCGAAGCGGTGATCAAACCCGACGTGGCGCAGCAACGTATTGCCGCATTAGGTGGCGAATGGACGGCTGTTGGCACCGGCTGGCAAGCCTATCCGCATCTGCTCACCTCGCCAGGCGCGCAGCTTATTGCCTCAGAGGTATTGTTACCGGCGGCGGAAGATATGCTGCCGCTGGCGCTCAGCGCCTGGCAGCGTGATGAAGCGGTTGCGGTGGAGAATGCCGAGCCGGTTTATCTGCGCAATGAAGTGGCATGGAAAAAGTTGCCGGGACGCTAGGCCGCGCGCAACTTATCTTCGCGTGCTCAGTCTAATCAGAGAAATAACAGGAGAAGTGCTATGCCAATAAGTCGTAAAGGGATGTCTGGCGCTCTGTTAGCCTGCGCAATGCTGCTCAGCGGCTGTGTTTCGGTGCCAGATTCAATTAAAGGAAGTTCTGAGCTTCCACAGCAAGATTTACTGCGCGTGATGAACGCGCCGCAACTGTTTGTCGGTCAGGAATCACGCTTCGGCGGGAAAGTGGTGAAGGTCACCAATCTCAACGGCTTAACGCGCGTGGAAATTGCGACCCAGCCGCTGGATGAGAGCGCGCGTCCGCGTTTAGGCGCAGCTTCGGTTGGCCGCATCTTTGCTGACATCCGCGGCTTTGTCGATCCGGTCGATTTGAATAACCAATACATTACGGTGCTGGGCAACATCAAAGGCACCGAGAAAGGCGATATCGGTAAGGCCAGTTACAACTTTGTGGTGATCGATGCGCGCGGCTATCAGCGCTGGCATCTGACGCAACAGGTGATGACGCCGCCGCAGCCGATTGATCCTTACATCTGGTATGGCCCAACGCGCCATCGTCCGGGATATTGGGGACCCAATCCGTATTGGGGCATGAACCTTGGCCAACCGGCGCAGGTGCAAACTATCCTCACCGAATAAGCTTTTTATAATGTTATTTACGGCCCGGTCGCGGTGCTTGCGAACGGGCCTTTTTATTGGGCGCGCAACCGATGCGCGAAATTTAGTGATGCGCTTCGCAACCTGAAAATGCCGAAACAGGCAAACTGGTACAATCAGTTAAAATATTGTTAACAACATTGATTGTCGAGGCGGCGATGGCTACGCAACAAGATTATCGGGGTGATTCTTTGAATAAGGTTTGGCTCAAACGCTATCCGGCAGATGTCCCTGCGGAAATTAATGCGGATCGTTACGCTTCTCTGGTCGATCTTTTCGAGCACGCAACAGAGCAATACGCCGATCAGGTGGCTTTCATCAATATGGGCCAGCCGATGACCTATCGGCAGCTGGAAAAGCAAAGCCGCGCCTTTGCCGCCTGGCTGCAGCAAGGTTTAGGGTTGAAGCAGGGCGATTGCGTGGCGCTAATGATGCCCAATCTGCTGCAATATCCCGTCGCGCTGTTTGGCGTACTGCGCGCTGGCATGGTGGTGGTCAACGTCAATCCGCTCTATACGCCGCGTGAACTCAAGCATCAGCTCGTTGATAGCGGCGCCAGCGCCATAGTGATCGTCTCGAACTTTGCCCACACGCTGGAAAAAGTGGTGGCCGAAACGCCGATCAAACATGTGATGTTAACGCGTATGGGCGATCAGCTGGCGCCGGTGAAAGCCACGCTGGTGAACTTCGTCGTTAAATACGTGAAAAAGCTGGTGCCAAAATACCATCTGCCGGGCGCGGTCCCGTTCCGCAGCGCCTTGTCGCAGGGCGAACAGATGACCTATCAACGCCCAACCGTGACCAACGACGATCTCGCTTTCCTGCAATATACCGGCGGTACCACCGGCGTGGCCAAAGGCGCGATGCTGACGCACCGCAATATGCAGGCTAATCTGGAACAGACTAAAGCTACTTACGGCAAGCTGCTGCGTCCGGGCAAAGAGCAAGTGGTGACCGCGCTGCCGCTCTATCACATCTTCGCGCTGACGGTAAACGGGCTGTTGTTCCTTGACCTTGGCGGCACCAACCTGCTGATCACTAATCCGCGCGATATTCCCGGCTTTGTTAAAGAGCTCAGCAAGTTCCCGTTTACCGCCATTACCGGCGTGAACACCTTGTTCAATGCGCTGCTGAATGATGCCAATTTCAATAAGCTCGATTTCTCTACGCTGCGCCTGTCAGCCGGCGGCGGCATGGCGGTGCAAAAAGCGGTTGCCGAGCGCTGGGAAAAACTCACCGGACACTATCTGCTGGAAGGTTACGGCCTGACCGAGTGTTCGCCGCTGGTGTCAGTGAATCCGTATGACATTACCTGTCATACCGGCAGCATCGGTTTGCCGGTGCCGTCCACCGATGTGCGCATCGTCGATGATGAAGACAAGGATGTGGCGCCAGGTGAACCGGGCGAGCTGTGTATTCGCGGTCCGCAGGTGATGACCGGCTACTGGCAGCGCGCCGACGCTACCGATGAAGTGCTGAAAAATGGCTGGCTGCATACTGGTGATATTGTTACCGTTGATAGCGAAGGCTTTATTCGCATCGTCGATCGTAAGAAAGACATGATTCTGGTGTCAGGCTTTAACGTGTATCCTAACGAGATCGAAGATGTGCTGATGCAGCATGAGAAAGTGCGTGAAGCCGCGGCGATTGGCGTTCCCAGCGATCTGTCGGGCGAAGCGGTAAAAGTGTGCATCGTGAAGAAAGATCCTTCACTGACGAAAGAAGAAGTGCTGGATCATTGCCGTCGCCAGCTCACCGGCTACAAAGTGCCGAAGATTATCGAGTTTCGTGACGAGTTGCCGAAGACCAACGTCGGCAAAATATTGCGTCGCGAATTGCGTGATGAGGCGAAGCGAGAAGGGCAGTAACGCGCCATTCTCCTCAGGTTAACGCCGGCACAGTCCGGCGTTTTTATTGCTTTTAACATGGAGCGCTGCGCGTTGTTTGCCGCAGCGAGAAAGACAACGTGAATTACACCCTGATCGACCAAAATGACCAACTGGCCGCCGTGTGCGAGAAAGCACGCCAGCACGCCGCCGTGGCGCTGGATACTGAATTCGTGCGCACCCGCACCTACTATCCGCAGCTCGGCCTGATTCAGCTGTTTGATGGCGACCAGCTGATCCTGATCGATCCGCTTAATATCAGTGACTGGACGCCGTTTGTGGCGCTGTTGCAGGACAAGCAGGTCACCAAATTCCTGCACGCCGGCGGCGAAGATCTGGAAGTGTTCCTGCATCGCTTTAAATGCCTGCCCGATCCCATGATTGATACGCAAATTCTGGCGGCATTTACCGGCCAGGCGTTGTCGTGGGGCTTTGCCTCGATGGTGATGCATTTCAACCAAATCGAGCTGGATAAAAGCGAATCGCGTACCGATTGGCTGGCGCGTCCGTTGACCGAACGTCAATGTGAATATGCCGCCGCCGATGTCGCCTATCTGCTGCCGATTGCCCATCAGCTGGTGGCGCAAACTGAAGAAGCTGGCAACATGGCGGCGGCGCTAAGCGAATGCAAGATGCTGTGCCAGCGCCGCCTGGATGTGCTGCAACCGGAAGAAGCCTGGCGCGACATCACCAATGCGTGGCAACTGCGTCCGCGTCAGCTTGCGGCGTTGCAACGTCTGGCCGCGTGGCGTTTAAACCTCGCGCGTCAGAAAGATATGGCGGTGAACTTCGTGGTGCGCGAAGAGAATCTGTGGAAAGTGGCGCGCTTTATGCCGGGCAGCCTTGGCGAGCTGGATCATTTAGGGCTGAACGGCCACGAAATCCGCTTCCACGGTAAAGCGATGGTGGCGCTGGTGGCTGAAGCGCAGGCGCAGGATGAAGCGACTTTGCCACAGCCGCTGCCCAATCTGATCGATCATCCGCACTACAAACAGGCGTTCAAAGCCATTAAAGCGCTGGTGCAACAGGTGAGTGAAGAGAGTGGTTTCAGCCAGGAACTGCTGGCATCACGTCGGCAGATTAATCAGGTGATGAGTGTGCATTGGGGATTGAAAAACGCGTCGCGCACACCTGAGTTACAGACAGGCTGGCGGGGCGACTTGCTGAAAGCGGGTATCAACGAGATTCTGCAGGCACTTTAATGCGAGCATTTTCCCCTGCGCAACACCGCAGGGGAAAATCAGGAAACCGCTTTAATCATTTAGGAACGTCTTCCGGCTCCGGCAGTGTCACGTTGAGCTCGAGGATCGAGATATCATCCCCTTTCTGATCCAGCTGAACGGTCACCATATCCGGGTCAATTTTTACGTATTTACAGATCACTTCCAAAATATCGCGCTTCAGCTGCGGCAGATAGTGGGGCTCACTGTCGCCCCTTCTGCGTTCGGCTACGATAATCTGCAGCCTTTCCTTGGCTATATTGGCTGTGTTCTTCTTACGGGATAAAAAGAAATCAAGTAATGCCATTGGTTATCCCCCGAACAGGCGTTTAAGGAAACCCTTCTTCTCTTCTTCGATAAAGCGGAAGGGGCGTTCTTCGCCAAGCAGGCGATCTACGGTATCAGCATAGGCTTTACCGGCGTCAGCGTTTGCGTCAAGGATCACCGGCTCACCCTGGTTAGAGGCGCGCAGGACAGATTGATCTTCCGGGATAACGCCAACCAGGGGAATGCGCAGAATTTCCAGCACATCTTCCATGCTCAGCATATCGCCACGGGTTACGCGGCCAGGATTGTAACGGGTCAGCAGCAGATGCTCTTTCACCGGATCCTGGCTGTTCTCTGCACGACGGGATTTCGACGAGATGATGCCGAGAATACGGTCGGAGTCACGTACTGAAGAGACTTCCGGGTTGGTGGTGATGATGGCTTCATCGGCGAAGTACAATGCCATCAGCGCGCCGGTTTCGATACCTGCTGGTGAGTCACAGACGATAAAGTCGAACTCCATCGCCGCCAGATCGTTCAGCACTTTTTCAACGCCTTCACGCGTCAGTGCATCTTTATCGCGCGTCTGTGAAGCCGGCAGAATGTAGAGTTGCTCTGTGCGCTTGTCGCGAATCAGCGCTTGATTCAGCGTTGCATCGCCCTGAATGACGTTTACAAAGTCATACACCACGCGGCGTTCACAGCCCATGATCAAATCCAGGTTACGCAGACCGATATCGAAATCGATGACGACGGTTTTTTTGCCTTTCTGCGCTAACCCGGTAGCGATGGCCGCGCTTGACGTGGTCTTGCCAACGCCCCCTTTACCCGATGTAACTACAATAATGCGTGCCATAAATGTTGATTTCCTTAACGAAAGAAAAGGGGCTTAATTAAGTGTCTGAATGGTAAGCGCGCCCTCTATCAGGCTGAGGCGCGCCGCTTTACCAAAGAATTCCGCCGGGATTTGATCGATCATCCAATATTCCCCGGCAATAGAGACCAACTCTGCGGCGAGGTTGGTGCAAAAAATCTGGCTGTCGCGTTGTCCGCCGACGCCGGCTAACGCACGACCGCGCATCATGCCGTAAATATGGATGTTACCGTCGGCGACCAGTTCGGCACCGGCGCTGACGCTGCTGGTGACGATGAGATCGGCATTGCGCGCATAAATTTGCTGGCCCGAACGCACCGGCGTATTAATGATGCGGGTTTTACTGGCGGCATCCGCCACCACCGCCGCAACAACCGGTGCGGCTTCAGCGACCGGCGCCGCGGCTTGTTTGCGGCTCTCTTTACCTTCAGAAAGGACCGGCAAGCCCGCGCGGGCGATCATTTTTTTCAGGGCTTCATCTTTGCATCCGCTGACACCCACGATACGCAGACCGGTCGCCATCACCGCTTGTTGCATCTGTTTCCAGTTAATGTCGCCGGTTAACGCTGATACATTCAGCACCACCGGCGCATTCAGCAAAAAGGCCGGTGCCTGATCGATTTTGTCCTGTAGCGCCTGACGAATCACCTCGGGTTGCGAATGATGCAGATGAACGACTGACAGGGTAAAACTGCTTCCCTTGAATTCGATTGGCGTTTGCGACATCTGTGCTGACTCAGTCCTGTTTTACGACCCTTAAATGCTCGCCGATAAAATCGGCAATAACATCAAACGGTCAATATTCGAAGTTCTGCAAGCATGTTATAGTTACTGCTATATTCAGGCAAGTGACGCCATCGGTTAATTCGAGTAAAAAATATGTTTTGTGTGATCTACAGAAGCCCGCAACGTGAACAGACTTATCTGTATGTTGAAAAAAAAGACGATTTCTCACGGGTGCCGGAAGAACTGCTGCGTGGCTTCGGCAAACCCCAGCTGGCCATGGTGCTGTCACTGGATAAGCGTGACAAGCTGGCTAACGCGGATATCAATAAAGTTAAGCAAGGTTTAAGCGAACACGGTTTTTATTTGCAAATTCCACCGCCGGTTGAAAGTCTGCTCAACATTCATCTCGATCAGGGTAAAAAAGATTAATTCAGATTCCTCTGTAAATATATCCTGTAGAAATAATCAGTGCTATTTGCGTTAATTAACTGCCCGCTTTAACCTTTTATTGCGGGCAATTATCCCGGCGTTTAGCTGATTTTGTTGTATACGATTAACGACTTTTGACAATTTCCGCCACGCCTGCCGCCATAAACCCGCTAATATATTCCACCTCAGCGTGCCGCGTTCCGGCACTGAGCCAGACTTCATCGCCAGATGCACTGGCGGCAAACACAACCAAAGCAGGGGAATAGCATGTATCAGCATCGTAACTGGCAGGGCGCTCTGTTGGATTATCCGGTCAGCAAAGTGGTCTGCGTCGGCAGCAACTATGCAAAGCACATAAAGGAAATGGGAAGTGCCACGCCAACCGAACCGGTGGTATTTATCAAACCGGAAACCGCGGTGTGCGATCTGCGCCAGCCGCTGTCGATCCCGGCAAATTTTGGTGAAGTGCATCATGAAGTGGAGCTGGCGGTGCTGATTGGCTCGACGCTGAAGCAGGCGAGCGAAGAGCATGTGGCGAAGGCGATTGCCGGTTATGGCGTCGCGCTGGATTTGACCTTACGTGACGTGCAGGCCGGGTTGAAGAAAGCGGGCCAACCGTGGGAAAAATCCAAAGGTTTCGATAACTCGTGTCCGCTGTCAGGTTTTATTCCGGTTGCCGAGTTCAGCGGCGATCCCCAGAACACCGAACTGAAGCTGATGGTTAACGGCGAAGTGCGTCAGCACGGGACGACCGCCGATATGATCCACAAAATTCTGCCGCTGATTGCCTATATGAGCCAGTATTTCACACTGCGCGCGGGCGATGTGGTGCTGACCGGTACGCCGGAAGGCGTTGGCCCGATGCGTTCTGGCGACAAGCTGGAAGTATCGCTGGCGGGTCACGGTATTTCGACGCGCGTTCTGTAAAACTTGCATCACCGCACCTGAACCTTTATAAGGTGCGGTCTCTTTGCTAACCCGGACCGCCATCATGACTGAACAACCTTTCTGGCAGACTAAACGCCTTGACCAAATGAACGACGCAGAGTGGGAATCCCTGTGCGACGGCTGCGGCCAATGTTGCTTGAATAAGTTGCAGGATGCGGATACCGACGAAATCTACTTCACCAACGTGGCCTGCAATCAGCTGAATATCAAAACCTGCCAATGCCGTAACTACGAGCATCGTTTTGAGTTAGAAGAGAATTGCATCAAGTTGACGCGTGAAAACCTCACCAGCTTTGAATGGCTGCCTCGTACCTGCGCCTATCGCGTGTTAGGGGAAGGCAAAACCTTGCCGGCCTGGCATCCGCTGATCGCCGGTTCTAAAAAGGCGATGCATGCGCAGCGCATTTCAGTGCGTTTTATTGCGGTGCGTGAGAGTGAAGTGCGGGATTGGGAAGAGCATATAATCGATCGACCGGATCGCAACGGTTAAAAATAAAACAGGCAGCCAAGGCTGCCTGTTTTTTTGTGCTTAACGTCCGAACAGATCGCGGCGTTTCGGTTTAAACGGCTGTGCAATCAACACCAGCAGCGCCACCAGCAGATAAGCGCCGAAAATCACGATCATCCACTGCGGCATACTCCAGGTCAGGAAAGTCCAGCCGCGCTCAGCGCAGTCACCGCTGGCCACAAACACCGAGGGCAACCATTTATCCAGTGGCAACCAGGCTGGGAAACGTGCGGCAAAGTCGCAGGTGACAAACGGATTGGGATGCAGCTGAATCATGGTGTGATCGTAAGAGAGACGAGTGCCTTCAATCGCGCTATAAATCCAGATGAGGATCGCCGCCCAGCGCAGCGGGGTTTTCGGTGCAATCGCACCCACGATGCCCGCGCCCATCACGCCAAACAGCGCGCAACGCTCATAAATACACATTACGCAGGGTTGCAGCCCCATGACGTGCTGAAAATACAACGCCGTCAATTCAAACGCTAGCGCCGTCAGGGCCAGCAGAAGCCAGGCACCGCGTCCACGCGAGCATTGATTCAAATATCGCAACATATTGCTTTTCCTGTAACCGTTAATGTTTCGCAGTGTAAACCAAAAGCGCAACCGTGCCAGCCAGGTAAAGGGAAAAAATCATGTACAAAAATGACTTAAGTCGCGTTGAGGCCAAAAAAGATCCGGCCATGCGCTTCATCCGATAAGTGCAAGCCACAGGCGCAGCGCAAACGTGTGCTTGCCAGCGCCGTTTCGTCTGAATTCACGGCTGAATTTTGCGCCAGCGCGCGCTTTTAATCGGTTGGCAGGCTATTTCCGCTATAGCCGCTCTGGTATGATGAGTCGCATTACGATAAAGAAAGCAACGAGAAATAAATGCTATGGTGATTAAGGCGCAGAGCCCCGCGGGATTTGCGGAAGAGTATATTATTGAAAGCATCTGGAACAGTCGTTTTCCGCCGGGATCCAT
Source organism: Pantoea sp. DY-17 (assembly GCF_019795975.1). Classification (NCBI taxonomy): domain Bacteria; kingdom Pseudomonadati; phylum Pseudomonadota; class Gammaproteobacteria; order Enterobacterales; family Erwiniaceae; genus Pantoea; species Pantoea sp. DY-17. The sequence continues at coordinate 979,634 of NZ_JAIMIG010000001.1, forward strand.
TCTACCTGCCGAGCGTGAGCTTTCTGAACTGATTGGCGTGACCCGCACCACGTTGCGTGAAGTCTTGCAGCGTCTGGCGCGCGATGGCTGGTTGACCATTCAACATGGCAAACCGACGCGCGTTAACGATTTTTGGGAAACCTCCGGTTTAAACATCCTCGAAACCCTGGCCCGACTCGATCACGATAGCGTTCCACAGTTGATTGATAATCTGCTGTCGGTGCGGACTAACATCTCTTCGATTTTTATCAGCCGTGCGCTGCGTCATCATCCAGAGAAAGCGCGCGAAGTGCTGGAAAATGCGCTGATCGAGGAAGACAAAGCCGAAGCCTACACCGAGCTGGATTATCGCGTGTTTCGCGGCCTGGCGTTTGCATCGGGTAACCCGATTTATGGTCTGATTTTGAATGGCCTGAAAGGATTGTATACCCGCGTTGGTCGTCACTACTTCTCTAGTCTGGAAGCGCGTGAACTGGCGCGTAACTTCTATCGCCAGCTGGCTGACCTGTGCGTGGCTAATCCTTCGCAGGAGCAGATTGTCGATAGCGTGCGTGAATACGGCCGCCGCAGCGGTGAGATTTGGCACAAGATGCAGAAAAGCATGCCGGACGATTTAGCCAGCAAGCGATAAAAGAAAAACCGGACTTCGACAGTCCGGTTTTTTTTGCCTTACAACGTTGGGCCGCGCGTGGGCGAACGATCCAGCAACTCGACGCTGCCGTCTTCATTCTGCTGTTCCAGAATCACATCAAAGCCCCACAAACGGTGCACATGCTTCAACACTTCTTTGCGGCTCTTATCGAGCGGCGCACGCTGTTGCGGCACATAACGCAGCGTCAGTGAGCGATCGCCACGCAAATCCACGTTATAGACCTGAATGTTAGGTTCCAGATTGCTCAGATTGTACTGCGCCGACAGCTGCTGACGAATGGCGCGGTAACCCGCTTCATCATGGATCGCTGCAATTTCGAGGAAATTGTTGCGGTCATCATCCATCACCGTGAACAAGCGGAAATCACGCATCACTTTTGGTGACAAGAATTGGCTGATAAAGCTTTCGTCCTTGAATTCACGCATCGCGAAATGCAGGGTTTTCAGCCAGTCGGAACCGGCAATATCCGGGAACCAGTAGCGATCTTCTTCGGTCGGTGTCTGACAGATGCGTTTGATGTCCTGGAACATCGCGAAGCCCAGCGCATACGGGTTGATGCCGTTATACCACTGGCTGTTATACGGTGGCTGATACACCACGTTGGTGTGGCTGTGCAGGAACTCCATCATAAAGCGTTCCGACACTTTGCCTTCGTCATACAGATGATTAAGGATGGTGTAGTGCCAGAAAGTGGCCCAGCCTTCGTTCATCACCTGCGTCTGTTTCTGCGGATAAAAATACTGGCTAACTTTGCGAACAATGCGCAGCACTTCACGTTGCCAGGATTCCAGCAGCGGCGCATTTTTTTCCATAAAATAGAGCAGGTTTTCCTGCGGTTCAGAAGGGTAGCGCGATGCCTCAACGTGCACCGACTCTTTCTCTTTACGCGGCAGGGTGCGCCACAGCGTATTCACCTGACTCTGCAAATACTCTTCGCGGCTCTGCTGGCGCGCCTTCTCTTCCTGCAGCGAAATTTTCTGCGGACGCTTATAGCGATCCACACCGTAGTTCATCAACGCATGGCAGGAATCGAGCAGCCGCTCAACTTCCTCCACGCCATAGCGCTCTTCGCAGTCGGTAATGTAATTTCGCGCAAACAGCAGGTAATCCACAATCGAACTGGCATCGGTCCAGCTGCGGAACAGATAGTTATTTTTAAAGAAAGAGTTGTGACCGTAACAGGCGTGCGCCATTACCAGCGCCTGCATGGTCATGGTGTTCTCTTCCATCAAATAGGCGATACATGGATTGGAGTTGATGACGATCTCATACGCCAGGCCTTGCTGACCATGCTTGTAGCGCTGTTCCGTTTCGATGAATTTCTTGCCGAACGACCAGTGCGCATAGTTGATCGGCATACCCACGCTGGAGTAGGCATCCATCATCTGCTCGGAGGTGATCACTTCAATTTGGTGCGGATAGGTTTCCAGTCCGTAACTTTTGGCTACGCGGTCAATTTCCGCCAGATAATCATCCAGCAGTTCGAAGGTCCAGTCGGGACCATCACTGAGTCGTTTACTGTTGCGGGTTGGCTCGTCAAAGATTGTCGTCATAGCGCACCTCTGTTTTGCAAGCGGCAGGAGTTACCTGTCACGATCGTTTAAGGCCTCATCCTGAGTAAAGATGGCCCAAAAAACTGAGCGAACACTTCAATGATAGTCCACTGTCGCCTATCCGAAACTGAATCTCAATCGAATTCTTTTGGCAGAAAATCATTCAAAAAGCGTTAGTTAAGCCAATACTGATGGCAAATGTTGGCCATTATTCATTTAGCAGAACAATGCTCTGTTTATAAGTGGATTGTATGACTGCGGCGCTTTCTCCTGAAAAAAGTCAAAACCGCTCCCTTCCGCATAATAAATGGCTGATTAAGGGATTTAAGGCATAAAAAATCCTGATTTTGCCGCTGTTGCATGATTTCAGTGTGCAGTCAGGTAAAAAACATGTGAAATAAGTCGGTCGAATGTAAGATTTCAATAGCGGTCGGGTTATGCTGTGTTGGGCTGGGTTAATAGTTAATTATTCTTTTGCTGCGACGAGGGGCTTATGCGCGTAGTGATTCTTGGTAGTGGTGTGGTTGGGGTAGCGAGCGCATGGTATCTGGCGCAGGCCGGACATGAGGTCACGGTTATCGATCGTCAACCTGCCGCCGCGCTGGAGACCAGCGCCGGTAATGCGGGACAGATTTCACCGGGCTATGCTGCGCCCTGGGCGGCGCCAGGCGTTCCGCTGAAAGCGGTCAAATGGATGTTCCAGCGTCACGCGCCGCTGGCAGTACGTCTTGATGGCAGCAAATTCCAGCTGGAATGGATGTGGAATATGCTGCGAAACTGCGACATGCAGCACTATCAAGAGAATAAGAGCCGCATGGTGCGCATCGCGGAGTACAGCCGCGACTGCCTGAAAATGCTGCGCGCCAGCACCGGCATTGCCTATGAAGGTCGGCAGGGCGGCACGCTGCAGCTGTTCCGCACGCAGCAACAGTTCGAAAGTGCCAGCAAAGATATCGCCGTGCTGCGCGATGCGGGCGTGCCCTATGAGCTGCTGGAAGCGCATCAGCTCAAAAATGTCGAACCTGCGCTGGCGGCAACGGCGCATAAACTCACCGGCGGTTTGCGTCTCCCTAACGACGAAACCGGCGACTGCCAACTGTTCACCCAACGTCTGGCTGCGATGGCAGCGGCGGCGGGCGCAACCTTCCGCTACAACACCTCGGTTGATCAGTTGTTGCGTGAGGGCAATCGCATTTATGGCGTGAAGTGTGGCGATGAGGTGATCAAAGCCGATGCTTACGTGGTGGCATTCGGTTCCTATTCAACCGCGCTGCTGAAAGACATTCTCGCCATCCCGGTTTACCCGTTGAAAGGCTATTCGCTGACGATTCCAATCAAGAATGCCGACGCCGCACCGGTTTCCACCATCCTCGATGAAACCTACAAAGTGGCGGTAACGCGCTTTGACGATCGCATTCGCGTGGGCGGCATGGCAGAAATTGTTGGTTTTAACACCAAACTGTTGCCGGCACGACGCGAAACGCTGGAGATGGTGGTCCGCGATCTCTATCCTGAAGGCGGTTTTGTCGAACAGGCCACGTTCTGGACCGGATTGCGTCCAATGACGCCAGACGGTACGCCGATTGTCGGGCGCACGCCGCTCTCCAATCTCTATCTCAATACCGGTCACGGTACGCTGGGATGGACGATGGCTTGTGGTTCCGGTCAGCTTCTGGCTGATTTAATTTCCGGCCAGAAACCGGCGATTGCCGCAGATGATTTGTCAGTGCTGCGCTACCTGCCAGGTTTTGAGCCACATTCTTCGCCACTGCGTAACGCCAGCGCGGCGCGCTGAGACCTCAGGGAGAGTAAAAGCATGTCACGTCCAACCGGCGCCACCATCAATCAACAGGCACTGCGTCATAATCTGGCCGTTGTTCGCCGGGCGGCCCCGCAATCACGCGTCTGGTCGGTGGTAAAAGCCAATGCGTATGGTCACGGTGTGGCTCGCGTGTGGCAAAGCCTGGCAGAAACCGATGGTTTCGCGCTGCTGAATATGGAAGAGGCGATCCTGCTGCGTGAGCAGGGCTGGAAAAAACCGATCCTGCTGCTGGAAGGTTTCTTTCATGCCGAGGATTTAGCGCTAATCGATCGTTACCGCCTCACCACCAGCGTGCACAGCAACTGGCAGATTCAGGCGCTGGCAAAAGCGCAGCTGTCGGCACCGGTCGATGTGTACCTCAAAATCAACAGCGGCATGAACCGGCTTGGTTTCCGTCCTGAGCAGGCCCATGCGGCGTGGCAAAAACTGCGCGCTCTGCCGAACGTCGGTGCAATGACGTTGATGGCGCACTTCGCTGATGCAGAAAATCCGCAAGGAGTTGTTGAGCCGATGAAGCGCGTCGAACTGGCGGCGGAAGGGCTCGATTGTCCGCGTTCCCTGTCTAACTCTGCGGCTACGCTGTGGCATCCTGAAGCGCATTTTGACTGGGTGCGTCCCGGCATTATTCTCTATGGCGCGTCACCGAGCGGCGACTGGCAGGATATCGCCAGCACCGGATTGCAGCCGGTGATGACGCTCACCAGCGAAATCATTGGCGTTCAGCAGCTGAATGACGGTGAGGGCGTGGGTTACGGTTATCGCTATCACGCTAGCGGCACCCAGCGTATCGGCATCGTCGCCTGTGGCTACGCCGACGGTTATCCGCGTCATGCGCCCACCGGCACGCCAGTCAGCGTGGATGGCATACGCACGCAAACGCTGGGCGCCATCTCCATGGACATGATGATGATCGATTTAGAACCTTGCCCGCAGGCCGGCATCGGTTCAAAGGTGGAGCTGTGGGGCAATCAGGTGAAGATCGATGAGGTGGCAAAAGCCGCCGGAACGGTGGGCTACGAGCTGATGTGCGCGCTCGCGCCACGCGTTCCGGTTGAGGTTATTTAAGCGCGGTCACGCGACCGTGCATTTTCTTACTGCAGCGCCAGGCGGTCAGTGCCAGCGCTGCACCCAGCAGCATCATCAATGCCAGTGACGACTTCTCCGCAACGGGCAATGCCACGATTGCCATGCTGCCGCCCGCACCACACGCCATCTGAATAAATCCCTGCAGTGCTGAGGCCACGCCCGCTTGCTGCTGATACGGCTCCAGCGCGTAGCTGGTGGCGGGACCGACCGTGAACGCCAGGCCAGCAACGGAAACCGCCACGGGAATCATGTACAGCGCCCAATGGTTTTGCCACGCCGCCGGTAACAGCGTGGTGCCCATCATCAGAAGAATTGCGCCGATCAACATGGTGGCGAAACCCATCGCCAGGCAGAACGGGCGTCCCGCTTTGCGAATGGTTTTGTTTACGAACGCGCTAACCAGCATGATCCAAAACCCGTTGGCGCCAAAGGCGAAAGAGAATTGCAACGGCGTCAGGCCGCCTTCGGTCATCAGCACGTGTGGCGCCAGCGACACATAGGTCAGCACCATGCCCAGCGCGCCGGCATTGGCAAAGGCAAAGGCGAGAAAGCGCGGTTCACGGGCGATGGCAGCATACTGCGCCAGCGGTAAACCTTTAACGCGTAAGGTGTCCGCCGGGCGCGTTTCGGGCAGCCACAGCAGGACGATCAAGCCGATTACCACCGCATAGCCGCACAGGAACCAGAACGGCATCCGCCAGCCGTAGGCTTCGGCGAGGATCCCACCCAGCAGTGGCGCCAGCGCGGGAACGATATTCAGCGCACCATTGAGAAAGCCGTAAGCGCGTGCGGCATCCTCGCCACTGAGACGGTCACGCACGCCGCTGAAGGCCACCACCGCCGTGCAGCACACCGCGCAACCCTGAATGATGCGTGCGAGAAAGAACACCGGCCACAGCGTGCTCGTGGCGGCAATCGCGCTGCCAATGATGTAAAGCGCAAGACCAATTAACGCGAGCGGCTTACGACCAAAATTATCCACCAGCGGACCGGTAATCAATTGGCCAATGCCCATCACCAATAAAAACAGAGGAATCGTGATTTGGATGAGGCTCACCGGGCTGTTAAGACCTTCGGCGATTTGCGGCAATGTCGGGAGGTAAAGATCAATGCCAAGCGGCGCCAGCAGCACCAGGCTAAGAAGTATTAAGGTGAATTTTTGCATTACGAACCGGACGACCTGTTAAACAATCCGGAAGGGTAATGACTCTTAGGGGAAAAAGAAAGGGATAATAAAAGCGATGCCTGCCGAAGTGCACAGGCACCGCCTCGAGGGTATTAGTAAGCGCCGTCGCGACGAACCACTACGCCAGCGGTTTTGAATAGAATCGCAATGTCAGTCCATAACGCCCAGTTTTTCACGTACCAGGAATCGAAGTAGACGCGCGTATCGTAGTCAATGTCGTTACGTCCGCTGACCTGCCACAAGCCGGTCATGCCCGGTTTCGCCATCAGGTAGTAATCCACATCACCGGCATAACGCTCCAGTTCTGCTTCAATCACCGGACGCGGACCGACCAGACTCATTTCGCCACGAATCACGTTCCACAGTTGTGGCAGCTCATCAAGGCTGGTTTTGCGCAGGAAGTTACCAATTTTGGTCACACGCGGATCGTTTTTCAGTTTGAAATCACGGTCCCATTCGGCACGCGCTTCCTCGCTGGTCGCCAGCAAATTTTGCAGCACTTCCTGCGAGTTGGTCACCATTGAGCGGAACTTCAGGCACTTAAACTTCACGCCATCTTGCCCAACGCGTTCATGACCATAAATCGCATTGCCGCCGTCACGTTTCACCATCGCACACAGCAGTCCAAATACCGGTCCGAGGAACAGCAGCAGCATGGATGCCACCACGATATCGAAGGTGCGTTTCAGGAAGCGCGAAGAGCGTTTCGCCAGGTTGTTGCTGACGCGCAAAATCATCACTTCATGGCTGAAGATGAATGACATATCGGTGCCATACAGCGGCACGCCGCGCAGCGTTGGGATCACGGAGATTGAACGGCACTTCATTTTGGACAGGAACTTCAGCCATTTATCGCGCACCACTTGCTGCTCAAATTCGGTGGCGACGATAAATTGCGTGTTGTCACGGTCCATGGTTTGCCAGTTGATGTCTTTCCAGGTGATCACCGGAACGCCATTAACCTTCTCATGCTGTTGGTCATCATCCAGCGAGATAAACGCCTGCACGTTATAACCGAGGATCTCCTCGCTCTGCAGCGCCGCATAAGCTTCCATGGCATTTTTACCGGAACCAATGATGATGGTTTCCTTCTGCCACTGACCTGCGCGGTTGATGGCGCGTTTTACCACGGCACGCATCAGCGGCAGCAGCAGCAGAGCGTAAGTCCAGCTAAATACCCAAACCATGCGCGAGAAGTCCCATTTTGAAAAGGCAATCAACGCCAGATCAAGCAGAGAGAAGACGAACAGGGTTTTAATCACTTCTTTCAGTTCAAACCAAAACGGCTTGCGATAAGTGTAGTGACGCATACGCACCCAGAACCAGGCGGTGCAAAGAATAGAAAGGCTAAATTGGGCAATAAACCGGTATTCAATCTGCTGGGGCGGAATAAAGGTATCCAGTTCGCCCCAAATACCTTGAACGGTGGCGGCAGATAAAAACAATGCCAGATTTAATGCAATTAAATCCGAGAAACTAAGTGCGACTTTTGCGATGAGGTTTTTGCGCAGTCCGCTCCACGAGCGGGTTGCATCATTCATTATCAAAGTACTTGCCATAAAACCTGCTCTCTTTTCTTAAGTAAAAGATGGCCTGACCAGAATCAAGTACGCGCTCAGGAGTGGTCCGCTGAAAAATGGAAAGAAGTATTCTTTCAGCGAGATATAAGTCAGTGCTGCCATAAGCGCTGCAAGGAAAGGACCGTTTGAGACGTGATGCACGTCACGAAAAGCTGCAGCAACGTTTAAGAGTATGCAGGAGTTATTTGACAGAGTTAATATGGAAATAGTCTGAAAAGGAAATAAATGACTAAAGAAATAATTGGCTATTTAATTGAAATGTATGGTTAAAAGTTAATTAATCGCGAATATTACGCTTCATTTTAGGACAGCTTTTCGGAATGACCGCCATTCACATCAATGGCGGCGCCAGCCAATCAGGCGGGTTTTTTTAATACCCACAGGTCCTGCTGCTTATCATAGTGTCCGATTTGCAAATCGACAGCCTCTTCATCAATCCATGCCGGTACACTGGTATCCACATCCCAGCCGTCGAGTTGGTCACTCAGGCCGGGATTGGTATGGCAGGGAATACTGACAGTGTCGCCATTGTCACTATTGAACTCTGCATCAACGATTTCATATTGACCAATCTTCACCACGCGTCCCATTACATTCTCCCGTATTAACTGGGTTGAATAGTGAGCATAGTCGTTCACACGCAGTTTACGAGCGATAAAGCCTCGGATTAATCCTTGTCTTCACTGACGCGCACGCCAACTTTCACAATCTGGTTATCTTCTTTTTCTGCCACCGTCCAGGTTAACTGCTTCCATTCCACCTGATCGCCAACCACCGGCGTGCTGCCGAGCAAACTCATTACCAGCTGTCCAAGCGACTGCTGATCGTTGGTCTGTTCATCTAACTCCAGGCCGTAAATTTGCGCCACGTCGCGTAGGCGCGCTTCGGCATCCAGAATAAAGTCGCCGAAGAAGCGTTGATCCAGCGATACCGGCGGCGATTGGCTGAACATTTTACCTAAGGCGGGGAGGTCGCGTTCACGGCCAATCACACACAGCACATCGCCTTCTTTCAGGCGCGTATTGCCGTTGGGATGCATTAACGCGTTATCCCGGAACAGGGCGGCGATGCGGGTTTCGCGCGGCATCTGTAAATCACGCAGCGCTGCGCCGACGCACCATTTGTCGGCGCTCAGCTGGTAAATAAATTGTTCCCACGGATTCTCCGGATGGATATCCAGCCCAACCCGGCTAATCGGCGAGGCGGTTGGTGGCACCACCACTTTGGCGCGTTTGGCGGCATAGCCCAGCGAGGTACCTTGCAGCATCAACGACACCAACACTACAAAGAAAGCGATGTTGAAGTAGAGCTTGGCGTTCTCCAGCCCGGCCATCATCGGAAATACGGCGAGGATGATCGGCACTGCGCCACGTAAGCCCACCCAACTGATGAAGATACGTTCGCGTCCGGTGAAGCCTTTGAACGGTAACAGACCAACCAGAATCGACAGCGGGCGCGCTACCAGAATCAACCACAGCGACAGAATCATCGCCGGCACCGCGATGTGCCACAAATCGGAGGGTGTCACCAGCAAGCCCAGCACAATGAACATGCCGATTTGGCTCAGCCATGCCATGCCGTCAAAGGTTTGCAAAATACCGTGGCGGTTGCGAATCGGGCTGTTGCCCAGCAGGAAGCCGCAAAGATACACCGCCAGAATGCCGCTGCCTTCCATCACGGTGGTGAGCGCAAACACGATGATGCCGCCACTCACCGCCAGCAGCGGATATAAACCCTGCGCCAGATTGATACGGTTAATCAACTGCTGCAGCGCCCAGCCGCCGCCCAGGCCTAATACGATGCCAAGACCAAACTGCTGCACCAGATGCACCACAAACATCCAGCTCAGGCCGGACTGGCCTTGCTGAATCATGTCGATCAGCGTGATGGTGAGAAACACCGCCATCGGATCGTTGCTGCCGGATTCAATTTCCAGCGTAGAGCTGACACGTTCGTTGAGGCCTTTATCACCCAGCAGCGAAAATACGGCGGCGGCATCGGTAGAACCGATAATCGCGCCAATCAGAAAGCCCTGCATCAGATCGAGCTTAAACAGCCAGGCAGCGGCAACGCCGGTTAACCCTGCGGTGATCATCACGCCAACCGTCGCCAGCGATAATGCCGGGCCGAGCGCCACCTTTAGCGAAGACGCTTTGGTGCGCATCCCGCCATCAAGCAAGATGATGGCTAGAGCGAGGTTGGAGACCAGATAGGCGACGGGATAGTTATCAAAGGCGATGCCACCGATACCATCAATCCCGGCCAACATGCCGAGAGCGAGGAAGATCACCAGAATCGGAATGCCAAGGCGTGAGGAAAAGGAACTGAGCAAAATACTTGCTGCTACCAGCACGGACCCAATAATGAACAAACTGTAAATCATGCTGGTATTCAACGGCGTTCTCCTGCGGCGGGGCAAAAAAGACAAACTGCGGGCGATTCACACAGACAAGGTGGAAAGATAATGCCTTATCAATAGCTTGTCAGCGCTTAATTGCACATTTTTTCATTCTGTGGGGCCGCATCCCATACACAGCTAAATTTGTATGAAAAAACAACAGGAAATGGCGCGAAGTGAGTCGGGCTGCTGCAAAGAAAAAGCCGGTCAGTGACCGGCTTATAAAATCAGGCTTCTGCAGCCTGTTTGTGGAAAAGTTCTCTAAATACCGGATAGATGTCTTCTGGCTCGCGAATATGTTGGATTGCGAAGTTATCAAACATTGCCTGCAGATGTTCATACTCGCGCCATAAGGTCTGATGCGCGCGACGCGTGATCTCGATATAGCTGTAATAACGCACAACCGGCAGAATATGTTTGGCTAAGATCTCGTGGCAGAGCGGTGAATCATCGGCCCAGTTATCACCATCCGACGCTTGCGCCGCATAGATGTTCCACTGTGACGGGTCATAACGCTCTTTAACCACCTCATCCATTAACTTCAGTGCACTGGAAACAATGGTGCCGCCCGTTTCCTGCGAGTAGAAGAACTCCTGTTCGTCGACCTCTTTCGCCTGAGTGTGATGCCGGATGTACACCACGTCGACGTTCTTGTAAGTACGGCTCAGGAACAGATACAGCAGAATGTAGAAACGCTTCGCCATATCTTTGGTGGCTTGATCCATCGAACCAGACACGTCCATCAGGCAGAACATCACGGCCTGGCTTGAAGGTTCTGGTCGCTTCTCGAAGTTTTTGTAGCGCAGGTCAAAGGTATCGATAAACGGCACGCGGTCGATGCGCGCGCGCAACTCAGCGATCTCTTTACGTAAACGCTCCTCTTCCAGTAACTGCGCCGGTTCGCTGGTTTCCACTTCGGATAGCGTAGCTTCCAGTTCGTTTAACATGCGGCGTTTACCCGCCGTCATCGCCGTACGACGAGCCAGCGAGTTCTGCAGCGAGCGCACCACGCTGATATTAGCCGGCGTACCGTTTGAGGTGTAGCCCGCGCGATGGGTTTTGTACTCGTTTAACTGCCGATGCTGATTCTTGCGCAGGTTCGGCAACGCCAAATCTTCGAACAGAAGATCGAGATATTCATCTTTAGATATCTGGAAGCTGAATTCGTCCTGGCCTTCACCATCCTGACTGGCGTTGCCCTGGCCGCTACCGCCGCTGCCGCCGCCACCTTGCGGACGTTCAATGCGATCGTTTTGCACGAAATGGTCATTCCCAGGATGCACGCGATGACGGCTGCCGCCGCGGCCCTGATGGAAGCTCGGTTCATTAATATCGTCAATTGGAATCGAGACCGATTCGCCGCTCTCGACATCGGTCACCGAACGCTTGTTGATGGCCTCGGAGATCGATTGCTTGATTTGCGACTTATAACGGCGCAGAAAGCGCTGCCGATTGACGGCGCTTTTGTTCTTACCGTTGAGACGCCGATCGATAAAATAGGCCATAAAAATCCCCCAAACTGCATTGCAAGCTTAGGCCGGGAAAACCCGGCCTCCTGTTGCAGCACCGAAGCGCCGCGACGCTTACAGATAACGATTATGAAGATTTACGCACGCGCAGATACCATTCGCACAGCAGGCGTACTTGCTTGCGGGTATAGCCTTTTTCCATCATGCGATCGACAAAATCATCGTGTTTTTTCTGCTCGTCCGTTGAGGTTTTGGTATTGAACGAAATCACCGGCAGCAACTCTTCGGTGTTCGAGAACATTTTCTTCTCGATGACCGTGCGCAGTTTTTCGTAGCTGGTCCAGTTCGGATTGCGTCCGCTATTCTGCGCACGGGCACGCAGCACAAAGTTGACAATCTCGTTACGGAAATCTTTCGGATTACTGATCCCGGCAGGTTTCTCGATCTTTTCCAGCTCGGCGTTCAGCGATTCGCGGTCAAACAGCTGTCCGGTGTCAGGATCGCGGTACTCTTGATCCTGAATCCAGAAATCAGCGTAGGTGACGTAGCGATCAAAGATGTTTTGACCGTATTCAGAGTAGGACTCCAGATACGCGGTCTGAATCTCTTTACCGATAAACTCGGCGTATTTTGGAATCAAATAGCCTTTCAGGTGCTCCAGATACTTCTCGGCTTGATCCTGTGGGAACTGCTCGCGCTCAATTTGCTGCTCCAGTACGTAGAACAGATGCACCGGGTTGGCCGCTACTTCGGCATGGTCGAAGTTGAACACGCGCGACAGGATTTTAAACGCGAAGCGGGTTGAAAGACCGTTCATGCCCTCATCAACGCCCGCGTAATCGTGATACTCCTGCCAGGATTTGGCTTTTGGATCCGTATCTTTCAGGCTTTCGCCATCATAGACGCGCATTTTGGAGTAGATGCTGGAGTTTTCCGGCTCTTTCAAACGCGACAGAATCGAGAAGCGGGCCAGGGTTTCCAGCGTGCCCGGCGCGCATGGCGCAGTGGTCAACTCACTGTGATCCAACAGTTTGTTATAGATCTTGATCTCTTCGGAAACGCGTAGGCAATAAGGCACTTTGACGATGTAAACACGGTCGAGGAAGGCCTCATTGTTTTTGTTATTACGGAAGGTGACCCATTCTGATTCGTTAGAGTGCGCCAGAATGATGCCGTTGAACGGCAGGGCAGAGATCCCTTCGGTACCGTTGTAGTTACCTTCCTGCGTGGCGGTCAGCAGCGGATGCAACACTTTAATCGGTGCTTTAAACATCTCAACGAATTCCATCACGCCTTGGTTTGCGCGGCAAAGGGCACCTGAATAGCCGTATGCGTCAGGATCGTTTTGCGCGTGATTTTCCAGTTTACGGATATCCACTTTACCGACCAACGCAGAGATATCCTGGTTGTTCTCATCGCCTGGTTCTGTTTTGGCAATTGCTACCTGCTCCAGAATTGACGGCCACACTTTCACCACTTTGAAGCGGGTGATATCGCCGCCAAACTCATGCAGGCGTTTCGCCGCCCAGGGCGACATGATGGTGCCCAGATAACGCCGCGGCACGCCATACTCTTTTTCCAGAATATTGGCGTCTTCCTGAGGGTTAAACAGGCAGAGCGGATGATCGTTTACCGGGCTGCGCTCGCCGTCGGCGCTCAGCACATAGATCGGCACACGCTGCATCAGCGCTTTCAGGCGCTCAGCCAATGAGGATTTACCGCCACCCACCGGGCCCAGTAAGTAAAGGATCTGTTTCTTCTCTTCCAAACCCTGCGCGGCGTGTTTCAGGTAGGAGACGATTTGCTCAATCGCTTCCTCCATACCGTAAAACTCTTCGAAGGCCGGGTAGCGTCCCATGACACGGTTGGAGAAGATTCGGGAAAGGCGAGGCTCTTGCGCAGTGTCAACCATCACCGGCTCACCGATGGCCATTAATAGTCGCTCGGCAGCGTTGGCGTATGCACTGCGATCCTGTTTACAGATGGCGAGGAATTCCTGCAATGAGAACTCTTCGTCCTTGGCAGCTTCATAACGCTGACGATAGTGATCGAATATATTCATAGCGATGCCCGTCCTTTCGTTTTTAGCACAGGTAAAGGAGCGTAATAAAAGTTTGTAGCAGCTCCCGGAAGATATTCTTTATTGAGTACAGCAACCCTTATGCCAACCTGACGTTTTTTTATCGGGATACACAATTCTTATGGTTACTCTGCTCGTACAAAAAAGTCTCGTCTTACATTTAACTGTAGAAGGCATTCAGAAAACCTGCAGCCACTTTTCTCCTTATTCGGCGATATATCAATAACAAAGTCTCATAAGCACTGAGGCAATCAACCTAAGCCGTGAGAGCGATGAAGACACTGAGAATATTTCGCTATGCTGGTTAGAGAGCATCATTGAACGTTAACCGATAGCAAAAATTTGGTTAGACTCTGCGTGTGATTGTTATATTAATGGACTGAATAAATTGTGAACCAATTCAAACTTAAAGCGCTTACTCTGGCTATTCCTTGTTATTTTGCGGCGTTCGGCACTCATGCAGAACCCTTATCTCTTGGCGCTTCGGTGATTTATGCGCAGTCACCTTATCGGGGCGGACAAGACCGCTATCTGCCGATTCCGGTGATTAATTATGAAGGTGAAAACTTCTGGTTCCGCAGCCTGCAAGGCGGCTATTACCTGTGGAAAGACCCGCAGAATCAGCTGTCGCTGACGGTGCTGGGATCGCCGCAGCAGTACGATCCGAAAGACAACGATTTGGGTGACATGAAAGCGCTGGATAAGCGCCGTATGACGCTGATGGCCGGCGCCAACTATCGCCACGTTGCCGATTGGGGTATCGTGCGCACCGCTCTGCTGGGTGATGTGCTCAATAACAGCAATGGTTTAATCTGGGATCTCACCTATCTATATCGCTTTGATTTCGGCGCATTCAGCCTGACGCCGGGCATTGGTGCAATGTGGAACAGCGCCAATCAGAACCGTTATTACTACGGTGTTTCATCCCATGAAAGTGCGCGAACCGGCATCGCTGAGTATCATCCAGACGACAGCTGGTCGCCGTATGTCGAGATGAATGCCAGCTACCAAATCAGCCAAAGCTGGAACGCCAGCTTGTCTGGTCGTTACACGCGCTTCGACAGCGAAATCAAAGACAGCCCGATGGTCGATAAGAGTGGCCAGTTCACACTCTGGACCGGCATCAGTTACAGCTTCTGACGATTAAATAAACGCCTCGTAATGAGGCGTTTTTCTTACATTGCACCAATTCAGAGCCCCATATCAGCACAACAGGAGGAGTGATGAAGACTATCCAATTTCACGGTGAATCAGCTTTACCCGCTATTGGCCAGGGAACCTGGTATATGGGTGAGAATGCAGCGCTGCGCAGCCAGGAAGTGGGCGCACTGCAGGCGGGTTTAGATCTTGGACTTAAGGTTATCGACACGGCGGAAATGTATGCGGAAGGCGCTGCCGAAGAGGTGGTCGGCGAAGCGTTACGCGGCCGTCGCGATCAAGCCTGGCTGGTATCGAAGGTGTATCCCTGGAATGCCGGTGAAGTCGATGCTATCGAGGCCTGCGAGCGCAGTCTGCGCCGTCTGCAAACCGATTACCTCGATCTCTACCTGCTGCACTGGCGTGGCAATGTGCCCTTAGAAGAAACCATTCGCGCGATGGAATCCTTGCAGCAGCAGGGCAAAATCCGCCATTGGGGCGTCTCGAACTTTGACCATGACGATATGCTGGAACTGTGGCAAGAGCCCGGCGGCAAATCCTGTTTAACCAATCAGGTGCTGTACCACTTAGCGTCACGCGGGATCGAGTACGATTTGTTGCCGCAGTGTCAGCAGCGCGAGATACCGATTATGGCCTATTGCCCGTTAGCGCAGGCTGGACGACTGCGACAGGCGCTGTTTGACGATGCGGGTCTTCAACAGATTGCACAACAGAAGGGCATCAGCGTGGCGCAAATGCTATTGGCTTGGGTGATCCGTCAGCAAGGTGTTTTGGCCATTCCTAAAGCCAGCAGCGTTTCACATGTGCAGCAAAACGCGGCCGCGCTAAGTATCAATCTGACTAATGAAGAGCTGAGCATCATTGATCGGGCGTTTCCTGCGCCTCAATCTAAAACTGCATTAGATGTGGTTTAGCGGCGCAACGGCGCCGCATTTTATTACTTATTAACGATACGCATCGTGGTGCCTAAACGCGCAGGGGATTCGCCCGCGCTTTTTAGCGGCTTACTAATGCGCGCCGTTTCCACGCACACCATGGTTTTATAGCCTTCATTTGGCATGTCCCCCATGCTGCATGATAACTCCGGACCTGGATTCCACGTGACAACGTCACTCTGATAGTGGTGATAGACTTCAATCTGGCGTTTGCCCGCTTTATCGTGAATCACGCTGCAGTCATCCGCTGCGGTGTGAATACGATCCACGCGGTTGGGATAGGTTTGCTTGCCGTCGGATGCGCCAATCGCATTATCGTTAACCTTATCAATAAAGCTGTTACCCAATCCGCTCACTTCGACCTGAGAGATATCCGCAATCTGGAAGTAGCTGTGCAGCGCTGCGGTGGCTTCATAGTCGCCGTAAGCTTCCAGCTCAATTTCACAATGCTCAGCAATCCGGAAGCGAGCGAGCAGGGTGAAATCGTGTGGCCAGAGCTTTTTGGTTTGTGCGTTGCTTTCCAGCGTAAAAGTCAGCATTACCGCATCTTCGTTTTCGTCATGGGCGGTCAGCGTCCACGGCATATTGCGTGCAAAACCGTGCGCCGGTTCACCTGCCGGACCGAACCACGGCCAGCAAATAGGCACGCCGCCGCGGATTGCTTTACCAGAGATAAATGGGGTCTTTTCACTGAGCCAAATCACCGGTTTTTGACCGCTAGGCTGCCACGAAAGCAGATGCGCACCTTGCAGGGCAATCGCCGCACGCACTTTAGGATGGCTGATTACCACAATTGGCAAATCACCCTGCTGACGCTGTGACAGATAAGGGGTGATTTGATTCACTACCGGAAGGGTATAAAGCGTATCTTGCATGGTCAGACCTTCTATTTTATCCAGTCGAAAAAAAGGGGCGACCGAAGTCACCCCTTGTCCGTTTAGCCGGTTAGCTTACTTAGAAGCAACCAGTGCAATCAGATCGAGAACTTTATGTGAGTAGCCAGTTTCGTTATCGTACCAGGAAACCAGTTTCACGAAGTTGTCATTCAGAGCGATACCTGCTTTAGCATCGAATACTGAAGTCAGGGTTTCGCCGTTGAAGTCGGTAGAAACCACGTCGTCTTCAATGTAGCCCAGAACGCCTTTCATTTTGCCTTCTGACTCAGCTTTGATCACTGCACAAATTTCTTTGTAGGTCGCTGGTTTTTCCAGGCGAACAGTCAGGTCAACAACAGACACGTTTGGAGTAGGAACGCGGAACGCCATACCGGTCAGTTTGCCGTTCAGCTCTGGCAGAACAACGCCAACTGCTTTAGCTGCACCGGTAGAAGATGGGATGATGTTCTGCGCTGCGCCACGGCCGCCGCGCCAGTCTTTGTGAGACGGGCCATCAACGGTTTTCTGCGTCGCGGTGGTCGCGTGAACGGTGGTCATCAGACCTTCAACGATACCGAAGTTGTCGTTGATAACTTTAGCCAGTGGAGCCAGGCAGTTAGTGGTGCAAGACGCGTTAGAAACGATGTCCTGGCCAGCATATTTGTCAAAGTTAGCGCCACGTACGAACATCGGGGTGCTGTCTTTAGATGGACCAGTCAGAACCACTTTCTTCGCGCCAGCGGTGATGTGTTTACGTGCAGTTTCGTCGGTCAGGAAGATACCGGTCGCTTCAGCAACAACGTCAACACCCACTTCGTCCCACTTCAGATTAGCCGGGTCTTTCTCAGCGGTAACACGGATTTTCTTACCGTTAACAATCAGTGCACCGTCTTTCACTTCTACAGTGCCGTCAAAACGACCGTGAGTAGAGTCATACTTCAGCATGTATGCCATGTAATCGGCGTCGAGCAGATCGTTGATCGCGACGATTTCGATGTCAGAACGCTGCTGCGCAGCACGGAAAACGATGCGACCGATACGGCCAAAACCGTTAATACCTACTTTGATAGTCATATATTCCACCAGCTATTTGTTAGTGAATAAAAGGTTGGCTGTAAAATTACAAAAACCTTACCAGGCGTCAAGCGGAATCGTGTCAATTGTTGCGACAGGTCAATTCCAACACCAGGAATAATTCGTTGCGCAATCGCTTACGCAGCACCCTTATTGCGCGCCTATGTTACGCCGAATGCGGGCTGAAAAGGGATGACTTTTACAAAGGGTGATCGCCATCACAAAATCGTGCTGTGGAACAGATGTCGGAGGCGTTAGCACGAAAAAAGACCCGATAGATGTTGTACGTTTGTTAGAATACTAGTCGATTTTTTCAGAATGACACTCCGGAACTCAAAATGGCTAAAGACACCGCACCCGACGCAAAAATTGCGCAGCTTTCCGAAATGCAGCGCTATGTCACTCAGCATCGTGGAACGGAGCCCCCTTTCTCGGGCGCCTTGCTGCACAACAAGCAGGAAGGGATTTACCACTGCTTAGTTTGTAATTCGCCGCTGTTTCTCTCCGAAACCAAATACGATTCAGGCTGTGGCTGGCCAAGTTTCTATCAGCCTTTCAGTGACGACGCTATCCGCTATCTGGAAGATGATTCACACGGCATGCACCGGGTTGAGATTCGCTGTGGCAACTGTGATGCGCATTTGGGACATGTGTTCCCGGATGGCCCACAACCGAGCGGCGAGCGCTACTGCGTGAACTCCGCCTCGCTAAACTTCACTGATGAGCAGGGCAATCAGCAAGAGGGCTAAGCATGAAACAGGAACTGGAAGCGATGCTGGAGGCGATGACGCCGGAAGTGTACGAGCGGCTCTCCACGGCGGTTGAAATCGGCAAATGGCCAGATGGCGTCGCGCTGACGCCAGAGCAGAAAGAGAATTGTCTGCAGCTGGTGATGTTGTGGCAGGCTCGCCACAATGACGATCCGCAACATATGACCATTAGCAAAGGTGGGGATATGGTGATGAAATCGAAGAAACAGCTGAAAGAAGAGTTTGGCATTGAGCCCGACGTCACGCGCATCAACCTGCACTAAAAATCAAAAGGGCTGGTTCTCACCAGCCCCTTATTTTCAGATTAATACCGCACCTTGTGCTTCCATCTGAGCGAAAGCAATTTCACTGTCATCCGGATTCAGGTTCACACCGCGGCAGCCCTCTTTAACCACCTCCACGTTGTAACCTAACTCCAGCGCATCCAGCACGCTGTATTTGACGCAGTAATCGGTCGCAATACCCAACATCACTAAATCGCTAATGCCGCGCTCGCGCAGCCAACTGTCGAGTTCTGTCTTGCGTCGATGGCCGTTATCAAAGAAGGCGCTGTAGCTATCCACCTCAACATCGCCCCCTTTATGGAACACGGCATCTATCAGAGAGCGATCGAGATCGGGATGAAAATCCGCCCCGACAGAATTCTCAATACCGTGATCGGGCCACCAGATCTGCGCTAAACCGTTTAATTCGCCGAGCGTGTAGACCGGCTCGCCGGAGATCGAGGCGAAACTGCCGTGATTGGTTGGATGCCAGTCTTGCAATGCCACCACGCATTCACCCCGATCGTGAAACTCACGCGCAAATCGATTGGCGACGGCAACCGTTTGGTCACCCTCACGCACCGCCATTGGGCCGCCGGGGCAAAAATCGTTCTGAATATCGATGATTATCAATGCCCGCTTCATTGGTTTCGCTCCGTATCAATCTTCGGTCAGTTCGCCGCGTAAATTCTGCTGCATTTTGGCACGAATTTCCGCGCTGGTAAGGTTCTGACTCAATAAAAAATGCAGTTTGGTTAATGTGGCCTCAACGGTGAGATCAAAGCCGCTGATCACGCCCGCATGCTCAAGCGCATTGCCGGTGGCATAGCCGCCCATATTCACTTTGCCGGACATACACTGTGTCAGATTCACCACCACGATGCCGCGATCGCTGGCCTGTTGCAGTTCCGAAAGGAACTCGGCATTTTGCGGCGCGTTGCCAACGCCGTAAGAGCGCAGGATCAAGGCTTTCACCGGCTGACGCAGGAAATTACCCACCACGTCGGCAGAAATACCCGGATAAATCGTCACCACGCCAATCGGCTGTGGTGTTATCGGATGCACAATCAGCTCGCCGTGACCTTGCGGTGCGGGCGGGGTGTTTAACCGGCGGATATGAATACCCGCTTCCAGCAAGGGCGCTAGGTTTGGCGATGCGAAGGCATTAAAGCCGTCAGCATGTGCCTTAGTGGTACGGTTGCCGCGGAACAGCGTGTTATTGAAAAACAGGGCAACTTCACTGATCGGATAATTGGCCGCCACATACAGCGAGTTCAGCAGGTTTTGCTGCCCATCAGAACGCAATTCTGCCAGGGGAATTTGCGAGCCGGTGACAATCACCGGCTTAGCGAGGTTCTCCAGCATAAAGGAGAGCGCCGAAGCGGTGAAGGCCATGGTGTCGGTACCATGCAAAATTACAAAGCCATCGTAACGATCGTAGTTTTGCTTAATATCGTTCGCAATCGATTGCCAATCCTGCGGCGTCATGTCCGAGGAGTCCATCAGCGGCTGATATTCATGGATGGTGAAATCCGGCATTTCAGGCCGATGGAATTCGGGCATGTTTGCCAGCTGCTGTTGCAGATGACCCGATACCGGAATGTAACCCTGCGCAGAGCGCTGCATCCCGATGGTGCCGCCGGTGTAGGCTACGTAGATATTTTTCTTTTGCATGAAGGAACTCAGACTTGCCGTAAAACGCGCAGTATAAGGGGATTGCGAACGAAAAGCAGCCCAACCAGCGGCCGGGCTGTAAAGATTAGCGTACGTTGCCGCAGTTCAGGCAGAAAGCGTAGCGATTTTGCGGATCGTTGAGGTTATTCAGTAAGCCAGGTTGCTGTTTCATTGCGCTCATTACGTCCAGCATTGGCGCAGGCAGCCAGACTTTCAGCGCAGCCGGCAACACCGCCTGAACCGACGCGTTCATCTGATTCAGCAGCAGATCGATCATGCCCGGATCGTCCTGATACCAGCTCAACTCCGGCTTAGCGACTTTCGCCAGCTCAGCAGCTTTCGCCACGGCATCGTCAAAGTCTCCCAACGCATCGACCAAACCATTGGCTTTCGCATCGCTACCGGTCCAGACGTGACCCTGCGCAATCGCATTGATTTCCTCAGGCGTTTTGTGACGCGAGGTCGCCACCAGGCCAACGAAATTACGATAGCCGTTCTCAATGGTCAGCTGCATCAGCTGCTGCACTTCAGTTGGCAGCGCTTTGGTGGTAGCGACGTCCGCCAGCGGTGATGTGGCAACGCCGTCAGTGTGTACCCCCACCGAACTCAGGCTGTTTTCAACGGTGTTAATCACGCCAAAGATCCCGATGGAACCGGTCAGCGTGCTGGGTGCCGCCACGATGTAATCAGCAGGCGTTGAAATCCAGTAACCGCCCGAAGCCGCCATGCCGCCCATTGAGACCACCACCGGTTTACCCGCATCGTGGGCTGCCGCCAGCTCTTCACGAATCGCTTCCGATGCCGTGACGCTGCCGCCAGGGCTGTTGACGCGCAACACAATGGCTTTGATTTTAGCATCCAGGCGCGCATCGCGGATTTGCGACGCCGTGGTGTCCCCGCCGACGTTTCCGGCGCTCTCTTCACCGTCCATAATCGCACCGCTGGCAAGGATCACGGCGATATTGCCATCCTGACTCTGCGGCGGCTGTTTAACGGTGTAATCGTAGATACTCACGCTACGGTAATCATTATTCGCCTTATCCCAGCCGAAGGTTTTCACCAGTTCCTGATCGGCGGCTGCACGCGTATCCAGTACATCCACCAATTTATTATTCAGCGCATATTTCGCGGTATCACCTTGCACCGCTTGCAGGCCGCTAATGATGCCGGCTGCGCCCGGGAACAGCTGTTCTGGTGTGATCTGACGATTGGCTGCCACAGTATTCAGGTAATTCTGCCACAGCTGGCCGATCCAGCGCCCATCAGCGTCGCGTGCTTCTGGTGACATATCGTCACGCAGGAACGGCTCGACCGCAGACTTATAAGTGCCTACGCGGAAGACATGCGAGTTAACTTTCAGCTTTTCCAGCAAAGTCTTGTAGTACAGACCATTGGTGGCGAAACCGTGTAGATCGACCGTGCCCTGAGGTGAGAGATACACCTTGTTGGCGTAACTGGCGATGTAGTATTGCGCCTGGCTGTAACTGTCGCCGACTGCATAAATAGGTTTGCCGGCGTCACGGAATTCGCGCAGTGCTTTACCCACATATTGCAGCGAAGGTTGATCGCCACCGGCAAAGTCACGCAGCTCCAGCACGATGCCAGTGATGTTTTTATCGGTTTTTGCCTGGCGGATCGCATCGACGACATCGAACAGGGAATTCTCCTGCAGGCGATCGCTATTTGCGCCTAACAGTTGACGGCTGATACGACTTAGACGATTGCTGACGGAAGGTTTATCGACCAGCACTCCACTCAGATCGATTTTCAATGCGCCTTGCTGTACAGGCTCACTGTTGTTGGAACTGGAAACCTGCAGCCAAATCCCGACGCCCGCCAGGATCAAAACAATAAGAAATAAATTAAGAATAAATTCCCGAATAAAATTCAGTACCCGCCAGGTCCAGCGGAACAGACCGGAAATAATTCGCCACAAAGTGCGCATAAACTCTCCATATTCACGTAGCAGGGCAGCCAGCACGCGGTCTGCCCCGATGTCGGGTTCATCCTAAAGAGCGGCGTGCGAAAAGTCAGCAGGAAATCGCGCCAGACTGTTACAAAAGATCGTGCTGTGCCAGGATTAGCCCACGCTTTTTATTCACGGGAGAAGAATAATGGATGCATTGGATTTATTAGTTAATCGCCGCTCGGCGTCTCGCCTGGCAGAACCGGCTCCGGCAGGTGAAGCGTTGCAAAATATTCTGCACGCCGCGATGCGCGCCCCCGATCACGGTACGCTGCAGCCATGGCGTTTCATTATTGTCGAAAATGAGGGGCGCGAGCGCTTTGCTAATTTGCTGGAACAGGCCGCGCGTGACAGCAACCTTGAGCAGAAGGCGATCGACAAAGCAGCTTCCGCGCCTTTTCGCGCGCCGATGATCATCACCGTGGTGGCGCATTGTGAAGAGAACGCCAAAGTGCCGCAGTGGGAGCAACTGGCTTCTGCCAGCTGTGCAGTGATGGCGATGCAGATGGCCGCAGTGGCGCAAGGTTTTAATGGCATCTGGCGCAGCGGTCCGTGGACCGATCATCCGTCCGTGCGCGAAGCCTTTGGCTGCCGCGAGCAAGATGCGATTGTTGGTTTCCTCTATCTCGGCACGCCACAGTTGAAAGCCAACACCACCGTGGTTGCGCCGGACACCGCGCAGTTTGTCAGTTATTTCTGACAGACAATGCTGGACTTTTGCGGCAGGTTAGGCGCCGTTGCAAAGATTGCACAGAGCCTGTGCGAAAGATCGAGGTTAGGTCGTGCAACACTTACTCCCAACTGACAGCCAGGCTAACATAGCGCCTTCTGTTCATCGCATAAGGAAGTCGCCATGAGTGAACCTGTTCGTTTAACGCAATACAGCCACGGTGCGGGTTGTGGGTGCAAGATTTCGCCACAGGTGTTGGAAACCATTCTGCGCAGTGAGCTCAGTCCGTTTCACGATCCGCAACTGCTGGTTGGCAATGAAACGCGTGATGATGCTGCAGTCTACGATCTCGGCAACGGTACTGCGGTGGTAAGCACCACCGACTTCTTTATGCCGATCGTCGACGATCCTTTTACCTTTGGTCGTATCGCCGCCACTAACGCCATCAGCGATATCTACGCCATGGGCGGGAAACCAATCATGGCGATCGCTATATTAGGCTGGCCGGTGAATCTACTGAGTCCGGAAGTGGCGCAGCAGGTGGTCGAGGGCGGGCGTGCCGCTTGTCAGGCGGCGGGAATCGCCCTGGCGGGCGGCCATTCGATTGATGCACCAGAGCCGATCTTCGGCCTGGCCGTGACCGGTATCGTCGATGTGGCACGGGTGAAAAAGAACAGCGCGGCGCAGGCCGGTTGTCAGCTTTTCCTCACCAAACCCTTAGGCATTGGCATTCTCACTACCGCGGAGAAAAAAGGCCTGCTGCGGCCTGAACACCGTTCGCTGGCTGCCGATGTGATGTGCCAGCTGAATAAAGCCGGAGCGGAGTTCGCCAAACTGGCGGGCATCAGCGCGATGACCGATGTCACCGGTTTTGGCTTGCTCGGCCATTTAAGTGAAATCTGCCAGGGTTCAGGATTGCGTGCCGAAGTGATTGCAGCGCAGGTACCGCGCCTGGCGGGCGTCGATGACTATATCGCTGCGGGAGCGGTGCCCGGTGGCACCAGCCGCAACTTCGCCAGCTATGGCGAGCAGGTTTCACCCTTAGATGATGCCACCCGCGCGTTGCTGTGCGATCCACAAACCTCCGGTGGTCTGCTGGTGGCGGTTCAACCCAGCGCCATTGAGGCATTCCAGCGCTGCGCCTCTGCAGCAGGCGTGCAAGCAACGTCGATTGGCGAACTGTTTGCCGCTAGAGCCGATCGTCCACTGATTACCGTAGTTACCTGACGTTAAGGAACGACGCCATCCATGCGTTTGTTTATTGCCGAAAAACCCAGCTTAGCGCGTGCGATTGCCGACGTGTTGCCAAAACCGCATCGACGCGGAGACGGCTATATTGCCTGCGGGAATGACCAGGTTGTGACCTGGTGTGTTGGGCACCTGCTGGAGCAGGCGCAGCCCGACAGTTATGACAGCCGCTATGCGCGCTGGAATCTGGCTGATTTACCGATTATTCCGGAAAAATGGCGCTTGCAGCCACGTTCATCCGTAGCGAAGCAGTTGAAAGTGATTGAAGGCCTGCTGCAACAAGCCAGCATGGTGGTGCATGCGGGTGACCCCGATCGTGAAGGTCAACTGCTGGTGGATGAAGTGCTGGATTACCTGCAGCTCGCACCAGAGAAACGTAAAGCGGTGCAGCGCTGCCTGATTAACGATCTTAATCCCTCGGCGGTTGAACGTGCGGTTGGGCGCTTGCGTGAGAACCGCGAATTCATTCCGCTGTGTGTGTCTGCGTTAGCGCGTGCGCGCGCCGACTGGCTGTACGGCATCAACATGACGCGCGCCTTTACCTTGCTGGGCCGTAACGCCGGTTACGACGGCGTGCTGTCGGTTGGCCGCGTGCAGACGCCGGTGCTGGGTTTAGTGGTGCGCCGCGATGAAGAGATCGAAAACTTTATCCCTAAGGACTATTTCGAAGTTAAAGCGCACATCGTCACGCCAAAAGACGAGCGTTTTGTCGCGACATGGGTGCCAAGCGATGCTTGCGAGCCGTGGCAGGATGAAGAGGGGCGTTTGCTGCATCGTCCGCTGGCGGATCACGTGCTTGAGCGCATTAATGGTAAGCCGGCGCTGGTCACCGGATATAACGACAAACGTGAATCCGATACCGCACCGCTGCCATTTTCGCTTTCTGGCCTGCAGATCGAAGCCGGTAAGCGCTTTGGCCTCAGCGCGCAGAACGTACTGGATTGCTGTCAGCGGCTGTATGAAACCCATAAGCTGATCACCTACCCGCGTTCCGATAGCCGCTATCTACCCGATGAGCACTTTGCCGGACGCCATGCGGTGCTGAACGCCATTCAGGCGCATCAGCCCAATCTGACACCGCCAGCGGATTTCAATCCCGATCAGAAGAACCGCTGCTGGGACGACAAAAAGGTCGATGCGCACCATGCCATCATTCCCACTGCGCGTGCCAGTAAGGTTAGTCTGACCGAAAATGAGGCCAATATTTACGGATTGATCGCCCGCCAGTATCTAATGCAGTTTTGCCCGGATGCGGTGTTCCGCAAATGCGTTATTGATCTTGATATCGGCGGCGGAAAATTTATCGCCAAAGCGCGTTTTCTGGCCGAAGCCGGCTGGCGTGCGCTGCTCGGCAGTAAAGAGCGTGACGAGGAGAACGATGGCACGCCGCTGCCGGTCGTCGCTAAAGGTGATGAGCTGCTGTGCGAGCGCGGCGAAGTGCTGGCGAAGCAGACTCAACCGCCGCGTCCGTTTACCGATGCGACGCTGTTGTCTGCGATGACCGGCATCGCCCGCTTTGTGCAGGATAAAGAATTAAAGAAAGTGCTGCGTGCAACCGATGGTTTAGGTACGGAAGCGACGCGTGCGGGCATTATCGAATTGCTGTTCCGCCGCACTTTCCTGGTGAAAAAAGGCCGCTATATTCATTCGACGGATGCGGGCAGGGCGTTGATCCATGCACTGCCAGAAATGGCCGCCCGGCCCGATATGACGGCGCAATGGGAATCGACGCTTACCCGGATTAGCGAGAAGTCTTGTCGCTATGATGAGTTTATGCAGCCGCTGGTCAGCACCTTGATTGGGCTGATTGGTGAAGCACGCCAGCGACCGTCGTTACAGGCCTTTCGCGGATTGACAGCGCCTGGGGCCAAAAAGAAAGCCAAACCGAAAACGGCTCGTCGCAAAACCAAGGAGACAGAGTGATGCGTTATGCAATGATGTTGCTGGGCGGATTGTTGTTATGCAGCACCTCGGCGCTGGCCAACCGCCAGCCGGAAAACAATCGTATGGGCAATACCGATGTGGTGGTGGATCTGCCGCCAGAAGCTTGGACACAAGGGCAAAACAATCGTCAGAGCAATTGCATGCAGTGCTGTACCTATGAGAACCGCAGTTATTCTGAAGGTGCGGTGGTCAAAGCAGAAGGCGTGTTATTGCAGTGCGGCAGGGATGAGAAGGTATTAGGAACCAATCCGCTTATCTGGAAGATCATCAAATAAAAGCGCGTGGCGCTAGACGCCACGCTGCTTCATCACAGCTTAAATGTCGACCAAACCGGGGCGTGATCCGACGGTTTCTCCATGCTGCGGATATCGTAATCGATGCCACTCTCAATGCAGCGCGAGGCAAGCGGTTGGCTTGCCAGCAGCAGATCAATGCGCAGACCACGGTTGTCGTCAAAGCCTTTCGAACGGTAGTCAAACCATGAGAAACGATCGTTGGTTTCCGGGAACTTAGCGCGCCAGGTATCAACTAAACCCCACTTCAGCAAGCGATCCATCCACTCGCGCTCCTCAGGCAGGAACGAGCATTTTCCGGTACGCAGCCAGCGTTTACGATTGTCTTCACCAATGCCGATGTCAAAATCGGTGCTGCTGATGTTCATGTCGCCCATGATCAATACCGGTTTATCCACGGCTAGCTGTTGCTCAAGATAGCTTTGCAGATCGCGATAAAACTTCTCTTTCGCCGGGAACTTGGTGGGATGGTCGCGGCTTTCACCCTGCGGAAAATAACCGTTGATCACCGTGATATCACCAATCGGACTCGGGATTTCCGCCATGATCAAACGACGCTGTGCATCTTCCTCATCGCCAGGGAAACCACGGTAGACGTTGACAGGCTCAGCTTTGGTCAGCAGCGCGACGCCGTAATGACCTTTCTGTCCATGATAAAACACGTGATAACCCAGTTTGCTGACGTCTTCGAGCGGGAACATATCGTCATGCACTTTGGTTTCCTGCAAGCCGATGACATCGGGTTGATGCTGTTCAACCAGCGCGGCTAATTGATGAGGACGCGCACGCAAGCCGTTGATGTTGAAAGAGACAAATTTCATTTCGCTGCCATTTTTATCCGCAAAAGTATGGCGCGATGGTAACGAGTTTTTGGGCAAAAGTCATGGTGTGAATCAGGAGGTTACAACGATTAAAACAAGTGGGAAAAACAGGAGAATGGTATTGATGGTGGTGGGAGAAGGATTCGAACCTTCGAAGTCTGTGACGGCAGATTTACAGTCTGCTCCCTTTGGCCGCTCGGGAATCCCACCGGGGATATGACATATTGTGGCTTCAGGCAGAGACGATTCAGATGGTGGTGGGAGAAGGATTCGAACCTTCGAAGTCTGTGACGGCAGATTTACAGTCTGCTCCCTTTGGCCGCTCGGGAATCCCACCACTGGCCTGAATCATTGCGTCTTAAAGCGGGGCGCATCATAACAAATGCGCTCAGCCTGTAAAGCGCCGTCACTGAAAATAAAAACTGTTTGCCCACTTTTTATGCGTGGCGCTGAAGAGTTGTGCAGTTCAGCGCCGAAGTGGTTAAAGAATGATCGTGCGGTTGCCGTAAACGAACACGCGCTGGCCTAACACTTTATACAGCGCGCGGCTCAGCACATTCTTCTCAACGTCTCGTCCTGCACGCATCATCTCTTCTGCGGTGTAGCTATGATCGACGTTGATCACGTCCTGCATGATAATTGGACCTTCATCGAGGTTATCGTTCACGTAGTGCGCGGTGGCGCCGATGATTTTCACGCCGCGCTCATAAGCCTGATGATACGGACGCGCGCCAATGAACGCCGGCAAGAAGGAGTGGTGAATATTGATGATCTGGTTTGGATAACGTTGCACAAAGGCGGGCGTCAACACGCGCATATATTTTGCCAGCACCACATAATCAGGCTGATAACGGTCAATTTCATCCGCCATGCGGTTGTCGTGCTCTTCACGCGTGTGGCCTTCGTGGCTCACCATCACAAACGGAATATCGAAACGTTCAACCAGTGAACGCAGCGTTTCGTGGTTACCGATGACTGCAGCAATCTCCATATCCAGACCGCCAAACGCGCTTTTCATTAGCAGATCGCCCAAGCAATGCGCCTCTTTGGTCACCAGAATCACGACACGGCGACGACCGGCACTTTGCAGTTCACGCACTGAACCGACCGGTAGCGCGCTATCGAGATCGGCCAGCAAGGTGTTGTCGTTGAAAATGCCTTCCAGCTCGGTGCGCATGAAAAAGCGTCCGGTGCGGTGATCGACAAACTCATTATTCTGCACAATGTTGAGTTCGTGCTTGTAGCAAATGTTGGTGATCTTGGCGATCAAACCTTTCGCATCAGGGCAAATGGTTCGTAAAACTTTTCGTTGGATGGTTTGCGCTTGCATCTCGATCAGAGTCCTGTCAAAGCGATGAATGGTAAAGCCGTTGTGTATCTGTCCAGATTACCCACAACATTTTTTGTATTTTTTATCGGCGCCACAAGGACAGCGATCGTTACGTCCCAACTCAGGCGTTGTTCCGTCGACATAGTACCAGCGTTGATCCTCGCGAAGAAAGCGCGAACATTCATAGATGGCTGAAGTGCGGCCTTTTTCGAGGTAACGCGCAAAAAACGTCACGAAGGCTTCATTCTCATGGCTTCCATGATTACAACGAGTTACATTCAAGCCCAGCCATTCAGTACCGGCAAAACTTTCGGATAATAACGTCTCAAGGTCGGCCACGCGTTTACTGGAGTGCCAGGTTTTCGCCAGCCACGCGGCATCTTTCACGACGTAGGCGGTGTAGCGTGAGCGCATTAATTGTTCCGCGCTGGACGGGTTCGCTTGGCCATTCAGAAAGGGTTGGCAACATACGCTATACTCCTTTCCGCTGCAGCAAGGGCACTTTTCAGACACGTCATCTCCTGGAAGTGATTAAAGTAAATTTAAGCGTGCGCTATGGTAGCCGACTGTCAGGCGTGATGCTACGTACCATGCCAATCATGAGGTGAGATGAGAAAGGTCAGGATTGGGCTGGCACTGGGTTCAGGTGCTGCCAAAGGTTGGTCCCACATCGGCGTGATCAATGCGCTGGAACGCGCAGGGATTGAAATCGATGTGGTGGCCGGATGTTCTGTTGGCGCGTTGGTCGGTTCGGCTTACGTGAATGGACGGCTGGGCGTGATGGAGAAGTGGGTGAGTGCATTCCGTTATTGGGATGTCATTCGATTAATGGACCTGTCGTGGCAGCGCGGTGGTTTATTGCGCGGCGACCGGGTGTTTAGCCACATCCGCCAGCTGATTCCCAACGACCTCATCGATGAGTGCGATAAGCCATTTGGCGTCGTCGCGACCAATCTCAGTACCGGACGAGAAGTGTGGTTGACCGAAGGCGATTTGCATCAAGCTGTGCGTGCGTCCTGTAGTATGCCAGGCTTATTGCCACCCATTGCTTACAATGGATACTGGTTGGTGGATGGCGCGGTGGTGAATCCCGTGCCGATCTCATTAACCCGCGCATTGGGTGCTGACATCGTCATCGCCGTGGATTTACAGCATGACGCACATCTGATGCAACAGGATTTATTGTCAGTTACGCCGCAGAGCGGTGAAGAAGCGGCGGCAGTAGAAGCGCTGAGCTGGGGAAAGAAACTGCGTCAACGCCTGATTGGCCTGACGCATCGCCGTGCTAATCAAACGCCGGGTGCGATGGAGATTATGTCGACATCAATCCAGGTTCTGGAAAATCGCCTGAAACGTAACCGCATGGCGGGCGATCCGCCGGATGTGCTGATTCAGCCGTTTTGTCCACAAATTTCCACACTGGACTTCCATCGTGCAGAAGAAGCCATTGCGGCTGGCAAGGCCGCCGTTGAGAAAAAAATGGATGAACTATTACCGCTGGTCCGTGGCAGATAGTCAGGTTGTTCATTCACAGGTGTTGCGACTTCAGCTAATTCTGAAAGGCGCAACGGCATTTTATGAACCACTATTGAATTATCTGGTACGCAGGGGGAGAGAATGGAAAAACCGCTAATCGGCAAAAAGATACTCATTGTCGAAGATGAGGTCGTTTTCCGTTCATTGATAGACAATTTATTAACCAGCTTAGGTGCAACAACGCTTGAGGCAGGTGATGGTGTTGATGGCTTAACCTTGTTGTCGGCGCAATCAGTGGATCTGGTTATTTGCGATCTTGAAATGCCGCGTATGGGCGGTATCCCGTTCGTTGAGCGTCTTCGCACGCGCGGCAACAATGTGCCCATTCTGATTATCTCCGCCACACAAAATATGGCGGATATCGCGCATGTGTTGCGTTTGGGCGTGCAGGACGTATTGCTAAAACCGCTCAAAAATATGGAACGTTTCCGTGAAGCGGTGTTTGAGTGTCTCTATCCATCCATGTTTACCTCCAAAGTCGAGGAGGATGAACAACTGTTTCAGGATTGGGATGCGCTGGTCAGCGATCCGCTGGCGGCCTCTAAATTACTTAAACAGCTCCAGCCGCCGGTGCAGCAAACCATTGCCAATTGCCGTATCAATTACCGTCAGCTCACCATGGCGGAACAGCCGGGCTTAGTACTGGATATCGCGGCGCTGTCAGATAACGATTTGGCATTCTATTGCCTTGATGTAACGCGCGCTGGCGATAATGGCGTGTTAGCCGCGCTGTTACTGCGCGCACTGTTTAATGGTTTGCTGCAGGAGCAGCTCTCCGGCCAGAAGCAGCGACTGCCTGAGTTAAATGGGCTGCTGCGTCAGGTCAACATGCTGTTAAGGCAGGCGAATCTAAGCGGGCAGTTCCCGTTGCTGGTGGGCTATTATCATCGCCAGTTAAAAAACCTAATCCTGGTTTCAGCAGGGCTCAACGCGACGTTGCATGTCAATACTCATCAAATCCAACTCAGTAATGGTGTGCCGCTTGGTACTATGGGCAGCACTCATCTTAATCAAATCAGCCAACGTGCCGACGCCTGGCAGTGTCATATTTGGGGCGCCGGAGGCAGGTTACGTTTGATGCTTTCAGCCGAAGAATAACCGGTTAGATTTAATTTTTCCGTGGGTTAAAGACAGGACCAGGAGCAAGCTTTACACTTGGGTAATAGTCCTAAATTCCGTGGATTAACTTCTTCCAGGATAATTCCACCTGATAGTAACTGATATACTCATTTCGTTTTTAAACCGACATATCAAGTATTAACTTGAACGGCCTATTAAGAGAGGTATTTTTGATGTCTGCCTATAAGACTAAAGTTAAAAAAGCGGTAATCCCAGTTGCAGGCCTCGGCACGCGTATGCTGCCTGCGACCAAAGCTATTCCAAAAGAGATGTTACCGTTGGTCGATAAGCCGTTGATCCAGTATGTCGTAAATGAGTGCATTGCAGCAGGCATTAACGAGATTGTGCTGGTTACGCACTCTTCTAAAAACGCCATCGAAAACCACTTTGATACCAGTTTTGAGCTGGAATCTATGCTGGAAAAACGTGTTAAGCGTCAGCTGCTGGACGAAATCCAGTCAATCTGCCCTCCACACGTCACCATCATGCAGGTTCGTCAGGGTATCGCGAAAGGTCTGGGCCACGCAGTAATGTGCGCACATCCGCTGATTGGTGATGAGCCGTTCGCTGTAATCCTGCCAGACGTAATCATCGACGAATACGAATCTGATCCAACCAAAGACAACCTGGCAGAGATGCTGGCTCGTTACGAAGAGAGCGGCCGCAGCCAGATCATGGTCGAGCCG
Source organism: Pantoea sp. DY-17 (assembly GCF_019795975.1). Classification (NCBI taxonomy): domain Bacteria; kingdom Pseudomonadati; phylum Pseudomonadota; class Gammaproteobacteria; order Enterobacterales; family Erwiniaceae; genus Pantoea; species Pantoea sp. DY-17. The sequence goes on from NZ_JAIMIG010000001.1 coordinate 1,011,822, forward strand.
GTTGCTGATGTAACCGCTTACGGTGTAGTTGATTGCCAGGGTGCTGAACTCTCTGCAGGTCAGAGCGCGCCAATGGTTGGCGTGGTTGAGAAGCCTAAAGCTTCAGAAGCCCCATCAAACCTGGCCGTTGTGGGACGTTACGTGTTGTCTGCTGAAATCTGGCCGCTGCTGGCGAAAACGCCTCCAGGTGCAGGTGGCGAAGTTCAGCTGACTGACTCCATTGCGATGCTGATGGAAAAAGAGACCGTTGAAGCTTATCACCTGAACGGTGTCAGCCATGACTGCGGTAACAAACTGGGTTACATGCAAGCGTTTGTTGAGTACGGCGTTCGCCATCCAGTGCTGGGTAAAGATTTCACCCAGTGGCTTGAAGGCGCGGTAGGCAACAAAAAGTAACTCAATAAACACAGGATAATTCAATGAAAGTCACTGTATTTGGTATCGGCTATGTCGGTCTGGTTCAGGCTGCGGTGTTGGCCGAAGTCGGACATGACGTTCTCTGCATTGATGTCGACGAAAAGAAAGTCGAGAACTTAAAGAAAGGCAATATTCCGATCTTTGAACCAGGCCTGACGCCGCTTGTTATGTCTAATTACGAGTCGGGTCGCCTGAAGTTCAGTACGAATGCGGAAGAAGGCGTTAATCATGGCGTGATGCAGTTTATCGCCGTGGGTACGCCACCGGATGAAGACGGTTCTGCCGATCTGAAGTATGTGACTGCCGTTGCGCGCACGATTGCGCAGCACATGAACGATCACAAAGTTGTTATCGACAAATCTACTGTACCAGTGGGTACCGCAGATCGCGTGCGAGCGGTAATGACGGAAACCCTGCAAAAGCGTGATGCAAACATCGCCTTTGACGTGGTTTCAAACCCGGAATTCCTCAAAGAAGGTGCGGCAGTCAATGACTGCATGCGTCCTGAACGTATCGTTGTCGGTACCGATAATGATGAAGTGGTTGAGCTGTTACGCGAGCTGTACGAGCCGTTCAACCGTAATCATGATCGTATGATTTTGATGGACATCCGCAGTGCAGAGCTGACCAAATATGCGGCTAACTGCATGCTGGCAACCAAAATCAGCTTCATGAACGAGATCTCTAACCTGGCAGAACGTCTGGGAGCCGACGTTGAGAAAGTTCGCCAGGGTATTGGTTCAGATTCACGTATTGGTTATCACTTCATCTATCCAGGCTGCGGCTATGGCGGTTCTTGTTTCCCGAAAGACGTGCAAGCGCTGATTCGCACTGCTGAGTCAATTGGTTACACTCCGCGTCTACTGCAGGCGGTTGAAGACGTCAACGATTCGCAGAAGAACAAGCTGCCAACCTTTATCAAACGCCATTTTGGCGACGATTTGCGCGGCAAAACCTTTGCTCTGTGGGGACTGGCGTTCAAACCGAACACTGACGATATGCGTGAAGCCTCCAGCCGCGTGCTGATGGAGACGCTGTGGGAAGCAGGGGCAACGGTTCAGGCGTTCGACCCAGAAGCGATGGACGAAGCGCAACGCATTTACGGCCATCGTAACGATCTGAAGTTGATGGGTACCAAGGAAGCAGCGCTGCAGGGTGCGGATGGCTTAGTGATCTGTACTGAGTGGCAAAACTTCCGTGCGCCAGACTTTGACGTCATCAAAAGTGCGTTAAAAGAACCCGTGATTTTTGATGGTCGTAACCTGTATGATCCTGAGCGTATCAGCAAGCGCGGTTTCACGTACTATGCAATCGGCCGCGGAGCGTCAATTAAAATCGTAGAATAATGAGGGATGTATGAAGTTTCTGGTCACCGGCGCGGCAGGTTTTATTGGATTTCACGTCAGTCAGCGTTTGCTGGCCGCTGGTCACCAGGTTGTCGGTATCGATAACCTGAATGACTATTATGATGTCAGCCTAAAACAGGCTCGTTTAGACCATAACACCCAACATCCTGATTTTATTTTCGTAAAAATGGACCTGGCGGATCGCCAGGCCATTTCCTCTTTATTCGCTGAGCATGCGTTTGAACGCGTTATTCATTTGGGCGCTCAAGCCGGCGTGCGTTATTCAATCGAAAATCCCCATGCTTATGCCGAAGCAAATCTAATCGGCCACCTCAATATTCTTGAAGGTTGCCGTCATCATAAAATCGGCCACCTTTTGTATGCCTCATCCAGTTCAGTTTATGGCCTGAATCGCAAAATGCCTTTTTCAACGGACGATTCCGTTGACCATCCGGTTTCACTTTATGCGGCCACAAAAAAAGCCAACGAATTGATGTCGCATACCTATTCACACCTTTATCAATTGCCCACTACGGGATTACGTTTCTTCACCGTGTATGGCCCATGGGGCCGTCCGGATATGGCATTGTTCAAATTTACACGCGCGATGTTAGCGGGTGAGCAAATTGACGTCTATAACAACGGACAAATGACGCGTGACTTTACGTATATCGATGATATTGCTGAAGCAATCGTGCGCTTGCAGGATGTGATTCCTCAACCGGATGAAAAGTGGACGGTGGAAGCAGGTTCTCCCGCCAGCAGCTCGGCTCCTTACCGCGTTTACAACATTGGTAATAGCCAGCCGACCAGCTTAATGACGTATATTGAGTCGCTGGAAAAAGCATTGGGCATTGAAGCGAAAAAAAATATGCTGCCCATGCAACCTGGCGACGTACTGGGTACCAGCGCTGACACGCAACCTTTGTACGACGCGATCAATTTCCGTCCTCAAACTAGTGTAGAGCAAGGTGTGCAGCATTTTGTTGATTGGTATCGCCGCTTCTATCAACAATAATTAAGCATGAAAAAAGGAAGCCATTGGCTTCCTTTTTCTTACCTGGTCAAAGTGAATTAGCGATGAACTAATTACAATGCTGAGCGCTGGAATGATTACAGTAGGAAATCGTCCAGTTGTTTACCTTGTTCTTCAATTGCTTTTTTAATCACAGCAGGAGTGCGGCCCTGGCCAGTCCAGGTACGGTTTTCACCGTTTTCATCAACGTAAGAATATTTAGCTGGACGCGCAGCGCGCTTAGCTTTGCCCGGAACTTTCGTTTCAGATAATGCCTGTAACAGATCATTTGGGTCAATACCATCGGCAATTAGCATCTCGCGGTATTGTTCGAGTTTGCGTGTGCGTTCTGCATTTTCCGCTTGTGCATGAGTATCATCTTCACGACGCTCATTGACCACAACTTCGAGTTTTTCTAGCATCTCTTCCAATGTTTCCAGAGAGCATTCCCGAGCTTGTGCGCGCAATGTACGGATATTATTAAGAATTTTAAGTGCTTCGCTCATTGTCCTAATCTCAAAATATAATAAATGGGAGTTGTTCTGCCGACTCATAATAATGGTGCAAAAAAATAACTGCAATAGCCAGATTTAAAAGCAAAACGTAAAAATAAAAAAGAAGGGCAGATTGATAACGCTCTTCAGAATATATTTACTTATTTGGTAAACTTTTCTAACTTGCTGACCAGACTGAACGCTGAACCTGACGCTTCGGCTTTAATTTAAATGAATAAAATATCGGCGTAATCGTTATTTTGTCAAAACGTGCTTTCTATCTATAGTGACAGTGATATCCATCTTAATGGTGATGTTATTTTGAGCAGATGATAAAAATAATGCATCGCTACAGCTATACAGGTTTATGGTAAACTGCGCCGCAACAGATATAGGCTGCGATGAGATTTTCTAATGGCTCAACTTTATTTTTATTACTCTGCGATGAATGCGGGTAAATCAACGGCTTTGCTACAGTCTTCTTATAATTATCATGAACGTGGTATGCGATCGTTGGTTTATACCGCCGAGATCGACAACCGCTTTGGTGCAGGCAAAGTCAGTTCACGTATCGGGCTTTCGTCTCCTGCATTTTTATATAACGATGAGACAAAGCTCGATGAGGAAATAGCTGCAGAACATGCGAAGCAACCCGTGCATTGCGTGTTGGTCGATGAAAGCCAGTTCCTTACGCGCGAACAGGTCAAAGCATTATCTGATGTTGTCGACAATCTGGATATTCCGGTGCTTTGCTATGGCCTGCGCACAGATTTCCGTGGAGAGCTGTTTGTTGGCAGCCAATATTTACTGGCATGGGCGGATAAGCTGGTTGAGCTTAAAACCATCTGCCACTGTGGCAGAAAAGCCAGCATGGTGCTTCGTCTTGATGCAAAGGGTAAACCTTTCAGCGAAGGCGAGCAGGTGGTGATTGGTGGCAATGAGCGTTATATATCGGTCTGCCGTAAACACTATAAGCAGGCAATCGATGAGGGTTCACTTCAGGCGATATATGGCTCACAATCGCCGCAGGTTTAACTCATCAGCAAGCCATAAAAAAACCCGCCGTAGCGGGTTTTTTGTTTAAAGCGGTTTAGGCTTTTTTGGTTTTCTTGTCAATTTTCACTTCGGCTTTAACTTCTTGAGCATTCTCACTTAATGACTCAGAAAATTCACGGCCGTAGAAGGTATCCAGCATGATTTGTTTTAACTCAGCAATCAGCGGATAGCGTGGGTTCGCACCGGTACATTGGTCATCGAATGCATCCTCAGCCAGTTTGTCCACTTTCGCGAGGAAATCAGCTTCCTGCACGCCCGCTTCGCGGATTGAGGTTGGGATGCCCAACTGCGTTTTCATCTCTTCAAGCCAGGCGAGCAGTTTTTCAATTTTCTGCGCGGTGCGGTCGCCAGCGGCGGAGAGTCCCAGATGGTCAGCAATCTCAGCATAACGACGACGTGCTTGTGGGCGGTCGTACTGGCTGAAAGCCGTTTGCTTAGTCGGGTTGTCATTGGCGTTATAGCGAATGACGTTTGAAATCAGCAGGGCGTTTGCCAGACCGTGTGGAATGTGGAACTCAGAGCCCAGTTTATGCGCCATTGAGTGACACACACCCAGGAAGGCGTTTGCGAACGCAATCCCCGCGATAGTTGCCGCATTGTGAACGCGTTCACGTGCTACCGGATTTTTTGCGCCATCGCGATAACTGGCTGGCAGGTTCTCTTTCAGCAGTTTCAGTGCTTGCAAGGCCTGGCCATCAGAATACTCATTCGCTAATACGGAGACATAGGCTTCGAGTGAGTGCGTTACCGCATCGAGGCCACCGAAGGCGCAAAGTGAACGCGGCATATCCATCACCAGGTTGGCATCAACTATGGCCATATCTGGCGTCAGCGCATAATCCGCTAATGGATATTTCTGGCCGGTCGCATCGTCCGTCACCACGGCAAACGGCGTTACTTCAGAACCCGTACCGGAAGTGGTAGTGATGGCCACCATACGCGCTTTAACACCCATTTTCGGGAACTTATAGATGCGTTTACGGATGTCCATAAAGCGCAGTGCCAGTTCTTCGAAATGCGTCTCAGGATGTTCGTACATCACCCACATGATTTTTGCTGCATCCATCGGTGAACCACCGCCGAGTGCGATAATCACATCAGGTTTAAAGCTGTTCATCTGCTCTGCACCTTTACGGACGATGCTCAACGTTGGGTCAGCTTCTACTTCGAAGAAGACTTCGGTTTCAATACCGTGAGATTTCAGTACGCGAGTCACCTGATCGGCATAGCCATTATTGAACAGGAAGCGGTCGGTAACGATAAAGGCGCGTTTGGCACCATCAGTTGCCACTTCTTCCAGAGCAATCGGCAGTGAGCCGCGACGGAAGTAAATAGACTTCGGAAGTTTATGCCACAACATATTCTCAGCTCGCTTGGCCACGGTTTTCTTGTTGATGAGATGTTTTGGTCCCACGTTCTCAGAAATGGAGTTACCGCCCCATGAACCACAGCCCAACGTCAGTGATGGAGCCAACTTGAAGTTGTACAGGTCACCGATACCGCCTTGTGACGCCGGCGTGTTAATCAGAATACGCGCGGTCTTCATTTTGTCGCCGAAGTAGTGCACACGCTCAATCTGATTATCCTGATCGGTATACAGACATGAGGTGTGGCCGATACCGCCCATGGTTACCAGTTTTTCAGCTTTATCGACCGCGTCGTGGTAATCCTTCGCCCGGTACATCGCTAAGGTTGGAGAGAGTTTTTCATGCGCGAAAGGCTCTGATTCATCAACCAGTTTCACTTCACCAATCAGAATCTTGGTGGTTGCCGGCACGCTAATTCCCGCCAATTCGGCAATCTTCGTCGCCGGCTGGCCGACAATCGCTGCATTCAACGCGCCATTCTTCAGAATGATATCCTGAATCGCTTTCAGCTCTTTACCTTGCAACAGATAGCCGCCGTGGCTGGCAAAACGCTCACGTACCGCGTCATAGGCCGAATCAACCACAATTACGGATTGCTCAGACGCACAAATCACACCGTTATCGAAGGTCTTCGACATCAGGATGGATGCGACAGCGCGTTTGATATCCGCTGTTTCATCAATTACGACTGGCGTGTTACCGGCACCAACACCAATTGCGGGCTTACCGGAACTGTAAGCGGCTTTGACCATGCCCGGACCGCCGGTTGCAAGGATCAGGTTGATATCAGGGTGATGCATTAACTGATTAGAAAGTTCGACAGATGGGGTGTCGATCCAGCCGATGATATCTTTTGGCGCACCCGCCGCAATCGCTGCCTGCAGCACAATGTCAGCGGCTTTGTTAGTGGCATCTTTCGCACGTGGATGCGGAGAGAAGATAATGCCGTTACGGGTTTTCAGGCTGATCAGTGCTTTGAAAATCGCCGTAGAAGTTGGGTTGGTGGTAGGAACGATGCCACAGATCAGGCCAATCGGTTCAGCAATAGTAATCGTGCCGAAGGTGTCATCAGTGGCGAGAATACCGCAGGTTTTTTCATCTTTATAGGCGTTATAGATGTATTCAGAAGCAAAGTGGTTCTTGATGACTTTATCTTCAACAATACCCATACCTGATTCGGCAACGGCCAGCTTGGCCAGTGGAATGCGTGCGTCTGCAGCGGCGAGGGCGGCGGCGCGGAAGATTGCATCAACTTGTTCCTGACTAAAATTAGCGTACTCACGCTGTGCCTTTTTTACACGTTCAACCAGTGCATTAAGTTCGGCAACATTAGTAACGGCCATAGTGCTCTCCTGAAGGAAGTTAAACTCTTTTAGTAAACAAGCCTGAATCCAGAAGTATAGTCACGCTATGCTTATATTTTGGGCAGGTTGGCGTCTGTTTTGCCGTTGCTTACTAAAAGGGTTTCCTGGTCAAGATACTTAAGCGTCAGGAAGTTGTTTCGACGGGGTAAGATTACCCCTGATGAGGTAGCTAAATTTTGATTCAGATCAATCCTGATCTAAGCTGACACCTTTCAGCACTAACTTTCGTAAGTAAAGTTAGCGTGATGTGCCACATATTCTGCACGCATGGGCTGCATCGTAATAACCAACGGTTAACAGCAGCTGAAAAAACTGGCTCAAAGCCAGACGGATAGCATAAATTTCTGCCGTCACCTCTGGTTTTTCGCCCGGCTTATGCACTACATTAAGCGCGCTTTTCTACTCAGACTTTACCGGAGCCCACTTTGAATCCCGTGCTACTCGATCTTTCCGGCTACATTAAGTTTTTTGTCGGTTTGTTTGCCCTGGTAAATCCGGTAGGTATCATCCCGGTCTTTATCAGCATGACCAGCTATCAGGCGGTTGTTGAACGTAATAAAACTAATCTTACCGCCAACCTGGCCGTGGCCATCATCCTCTGGACGTCACTGTTTCTTGGCGATGGCATCCTGCATCTGTTTGGCATTTCGATAGATTCATTCCGTATTGCTGGCGGTATTCTGGTGGTCACTATCGCGATGTCGATGATCAGCGGAAAACTGGGTGAGGATAAGCAGAACAAGCAGGAGAAGTCAGAGAGCGCTATTCGCGAAAGCATTGGCGTGGTACCGCTAGCGTTACCGTTAATGGCTGGTCCCGGTGCAATTAGTTCAACCATTGTCTGGAGTACGCGTTATCACAGCTGGCAGAACTTAATTGGTTTTAGTATCGCGATTGCCATTTTCGCCTTTTGCTGTTGGCTGCTGTTCCGCGCAGCACCGTTGATGGTGCGGGTGCTTGGACAAACCGGGATTAACGTGATTACCCGTATTATGGGCTTGTTGTTAATGGCGTTGGGCATCGAGTTTATTGTTACAGGTATGAAATCTATTTTTCCTGGTTTGCTGAATTAAACGAAGTTATTTTTTTCTTTTAAGAGATTTCACGATCCAAAATGGTGCATATCTTCATTTTATTGCACCATTTTGGTTAATTTATTCGTTAGCCTTAACTGCAAACGTCCAGCATCACTTTTACTACTATCCTCATCCCATCCGAGTAAAACCTCACACTAAACTGTGATAATTGTCACAGATAATTGTTCTGCACATATCTTTGAAATTAGCATTTGAGAAAAGTTGATAAGTTAATCGATGACTCTTTATGCGGATAATGGCTATTTTTATAGTCGAATTCGTAAAAATCATATTGAAAGAACAATAACGAGTAAATTACATGCAGTTATCCTACAAATAACATTAAAATCATTTGGTTAATCGATAATTCAATAAAAGAATTAACACTTCTCCTACTCTCGCGAACGTGATAAAAGAGAATATGCTAACATTTTTGCAGTTTAGCTTTGGCGTGCGGGCATCGGTTCTGATAATTTTCGGCACATCACAAATTTTTTATCTGATAGTGACAAATGTGTACGCTTCTTGCTTACAGGCTATCAGGCTTATGATTAAGGTTGATATTTGTTGATGAAATGCATGGTAGCGAAAACGGCCGTACGTTCAGTGCTTGCCTTCTGCCTTACAGGCGCACTGGCAGCAAGCCAGGCAGCCCAAATTCCCGCGGGCACGCAATTATCAGAATTACAGCGTATCGTGATCAATAATGGCAGTGAGGTGGCAACGCTTGATCCGCAGAAAGCAGAAGGCGTGCCGGAATCCAATGTCATGCGTAATTTGCTGGAAGGCCTGGTTGAAACCGATAATAACGGTCAACTCGTCCCCGGTGTCGCTAAGCAATGGCAAAGCGAAGAAGGGCGCATCTGGATTTTCACGCTGCGTGACGATGCGCGCTGGAGTAACGGCCAGCCTGTTACTGCGCAGGATTTCGTCTACAGCTGGCAGCGCCTCGCCGATCCTCAAACTGCATCGCCTTACGCCAGCTACTTACAGGCTGCGCATGTGGCGAACGTTGATGCCATTCTGTCTGGCAAAGCCGCACCCGCTGAACTTGGCGTTAAAGCCCTCGACGATCGCCATCTGCAAGTCACCCTTTCTGAACCTGTTCCCTATTTTGTAGCCATGCTGGCTCATAGCGCGATGAAACCGGTCTATCGTCCTGCGATAGAGCAGTGGGGCGAACAGTGGACGCAGCCGCAACATTATGTTGGCAACGGCGCATTTACGCTTTCGGAATGGGTGGTAAATGAAAAAATCGTGGTTAAACGCAATCCACAGTATTGGGATAATGCCCACACGGTGATGGAAGAGGGCGTATTTTTACCGCTCTCCTCAGAGAACAGCGATATCAACCGCTATCGCAGCGGAGGCACTGATATGACCAACAGTGTGGTGCCGCCGGAAATGTTCAAAAAGTTACAGCAGGATCTCGGCGATGAGGTCAAAATCAGCCCGCTGCTGTGCACCTTCTATTACGAAATCAATAACAAAAAAGCGCCATTCGATGACGCGCGCGTTCGCGTAGCCCTGAAGTTAACCCTCGATCGCGACATCATTGCGCAGAAGATCATGGGGCAGGGGCAGATTCCTGCCTACGGATTGACGCCGCCGTTTACCCACGGTATCACGCTTTCCCCACCGGCCTGGGCGCAACAAACGCAGTCCGAGCGTAATGCCAGCGCCAAACAGTTATTAGCCGATGCCGGCTTTAATCAGCAAAACCCGCTGCGTTTTACGCTGCTGTACAACACCTCCGAACAAAACAAGCGACAGGCGATTGCTGCGGCCTCGATGTGGCAGAAAAATTTGGGGGCGGTGGTGACATTGCAGAACCAGGAGTGGAAAACGCTGCTGGAGACGCGCCATCAGGCGCAGTATGAGGTGGTACGCGCCACATGGTGCGCGGATTACAACGAACCTTCTACCTTCCTGAATATGCTGTTGAGCGGTTCATCCAATAACACCGCGTTTTACCACAGCCCGGCGTTTGACCAGTTGATGAAGCAAACATTAACCAGCGCAGACGAAGCAAAGCGCGCCTCGCTTTATCAGCAGGCGGAAGCACAACTCGATAAAGACTCGCCAATTGTACCGGTCTATTACCGCGTTAGCGTGCGGTTGGTAAAACCCTGGGTGGGTGGTTTTACCGGCAAAGATCCGCAGGACATGCTGGCGTTGAAATACTATTACATAAAGAAACATTGAGTAATGGGCCGATCCGGCGCTACAGTCGGGCGGCACTTTACCGTGGTAAACCCTGAAGGGTGATTAGGGTCTTCGTTCAGACACGCGAAGATCACCTGGAAACGGGGTACGCCGGGCGTTAAATCGACCCGGTAAAGATAATAAAACTGGAGCGTAATAATGAACAACATCACAAAAAAAAGCCTGATTGCCGCGGGCGTATTAGCCGCAATCGGCGCGCTGGCAGGGAATGCCGCGCTGGCAGCAACAGTGCCAGCAGGCGTTGAATTGGCAGCAAAACAGGAACTGGTTCGCGGTAACGGCGATGAAGTACAGTCGCTGGATCCCCACAAGATTGAAGGTGTACCCGAAGACAACATCGCGCGTGACCTGTATGAAGGTTTAATCACCAGCGACAGCGATGGCAAACCGGTACCGGGCGTGGCAGAAAGCTGGGAAAACAAAGATTTCAAAGTCTGGACTTTCCACCTGCGCAAGAACGCTAAATGGTCCAACGGTGAGCCGGTTACTGCACAAGATTTCGTATATAGCTGGCAGCGCCTGGTCGATCCGAAAACCGCATCGCCTTATGCCAGCTATCCGCAATACGGCCACATCGTCAATGTTGACGACATCATCGCCGGTAAAAAGCCAACTTCCGAGCTGGGCGTAAAAGCCATCGACGATCACACGCTGGAAGTGACGCTGAGCGAGCCCGTGCCGTACTTCTATAAACTGCTGATCAACTCCGTGATGTCTCCGGTGTATAAGCCGGCGATCGACAAATTTGGCGATCAGTGGACTCAACCGCAAAACTGGGTCGGTAACGGCGCCTTTAAACTTGAATCGCACGTGATCAACGAACGCGTAACGCTGGTGCGTAACCCGCAGTATTGGGATAACGAGCACACCGTGCTGAACAAAGTCACCTTCCTGCCAATTAACTCCGAAGTCAGCGACGTTAACCGTTACTTCTCTGAGAACGGCAGCGATATCACTTACAACAACATGCCTATCGAGCTGTTCAAAAAACTGCAGCGGGACAACGGCAAAGAGTTGATGGTCAAGCCATACCTGTGCACCTATTACTACGAAATCAATAACCAGAAAGCGCCATTCACCGATCCACGCGTGCGTACCGCGCTGAAACTCGGTCTGGATCGCGACATCATGGTGAACAAGGTTCTGGCGCAAGGTCAGCAACCGGCTTACAGCTTTACGCCGCCAGCCACCGATGGCATGGAACTGCTGCCGCCGGATTGGTTCAAGTGGGATCAGAACAAGCGTAACGAAGAAGCGAAAAAGCTGCTGGCTGAAGCGGGTTACACCGCGGATAAACCGCTGACCTTCAACCTGCTGTACAACACCTCCGATCTGCACAAGAAACTGGCGATCGCGGCCTCTTCTATCTGGAAGAAAAACATCGGCGTGAACATCAAGCTGGAAAACCAGGAGTGGAAAACCTTCCTCGACACGCGTCATCAGGGCAACTTTGATGTCTCTCGTGCGGCATGGTGTGCGGATTACAACGAACCGACTTCATTCCTGAACATCATGCTGTCTGACAGCAGCAGTAACACCTCGCACTACAAGAGCGCTGACTTCGATAAAGTTATCCACGATGCGGTGAAAGCCACAGACGATAAAGCGCGCGTAGCGGATTATCAGAAAGCTGAGCAGATTCTGGATAAAGACAGCACCATCGTGCCGGTTTACTACTACGTCAATGCGCGTTTGGTGAAACCTTACGTGGGCGGTTACACCGGCAACGATCCGCTGGATAAAACCGTCGATAAAAACCTGTATATCATTAAACATTAATAGCACTCAGGCTATCGACAGTGGCGGTGCTGCGGCACCGCCTTTTTACTTTGTGAAGCAACAGCCTGGTAGGTACGGCAATGTTAAAATTCATCCTGCGTCGGCTCCTTGAAGCCATCCCGACGCTGTTTATCCTCATCACCATCTCTTTCTTTATGATGCGACTGGCACCCGGCAGTCCATTTTCCGGCGAACGTGTCCTCTCGCCGGAAGTGATGGCGAATATCGAAGCGAAGTACCATCTCAACGATCCAATTGGCAAGCAGTACCTGAGCTACCTGGTGCAGTTGGCACATGGCGACTTTGGCCCTTCGTTTAAATACAAAGATTACTCGGTCAATTATCTGGTCGGCCACGCCTTCCCGGTGTCAGCCAAACTTGGTCTGGCTGCCTTCTTCCTCGCCGTGGTGCTGGGCGTAACGGCTGGCGTGATCGCCGCCCTGAAGCAAAACAGTTTGTGGGATTATGCCGTGATGGGGGTCGCGATGACCGGCGTGGTGATCCCCAGCTTTGTCGTGGCACCGTTACTGGTGCTGGTGTTTGCGATTACTTTACGCTGGCTACCAGGCGGCGGCTGGAACGGCGGCCAATGGAATTACATGTTGCTGCCAATGGTGGCGCTGTCGCTGGCCTACATCGCCAGCATCGCGCGTATTACCCGTGGTTCGATGATTGAAGTGATGCATTCAAACTTCATCCGTACCGCGCGTGCTAAAGGACTGCCACTGCGTCGTATCGTGCTGCGTCACGCGCTGAAGCCTGCCATGTTGCCGGTGCTTTCCTATATGGGACCGGCGTTTGTCGGCATCATCACCGGTTCCATGGTGATTGAATCCATCTATGGTTTGCCGGGCATCGGCCAGCTGTTCGTTAACGGGGCATTGAACCGTGACTACTCGCTGGTGATGAGTCTGACCATTCTGGTCGGCGTGCTGACCATTCTGTTTAACGCGATCGTTGATGTGCTGTACGCCGTGATCGATCCGAAAATCCGTTACTGATTGTGGAGCTCGCCCATGATGTTAAGTAAGAAAAACAGCGAAGCTCTGGACACCTTCAGTGAAAAACTGGAAGTCGAAGGGCGCAGCCTCTGGCAGGATGCGCGTCGCCGCTTTATTCACAACCGCGCAGCCTTCATCAGCCTGCTGGTGCTGCTGGTGATCACTTTGTTCGTGGTGTTCGCCCCGATGTTGTCGCAGTTCAAATATGACGATACCGACTGGGCGATGATGTCTGCCGCGCCGGATACCGTCTCCGGCCACTGGTTTGGCACCGATTCATCGGGTCGCGACCTGCTGGTGCGTGTTGCGATTGGTGGCCGTATCTCGCTGATGGTGGGCATTGCCTCCGCGCTGATCGCGGTGCTGGTGGGCACGCTGTATGGCTCACTGGCGGGTTATCTGGGCGGTAAAATCGACTCGGTGATGATGCGTATTCTGGAGATCCTCAACTCCTTCCCGTTCATGTTCTTCGTTATCCTGCTGGTAACCTTCTTTGGTCGCAATATTCTGCTGATCTTTGTGGCGATCGGCATGGTGTCGTGGCTGGATATGGCGCGTATCGTACGTGGGCAGACGCTGGGCCTGAAGCGCAAAGAGTTCATCGAAGCGGCGCAGGTCGGCGGTGTGAGCACCTTCAAAATCGTGCTGCGTCACATTGTGCCAAACGTATTAGGCGTGGTGGTGGTGTATGCCTCGCTGCTGGTGCCGAGCATGATCCTGTTCGAATCTTTCCTCAGCTTCCTTGGCCTCGGCACTCAGGAACCGCTGAGCAGTTGGGGCGCATTGCTAAGCGATGGCGCCAATTCGATGGAAGTGTCGCCGTGGTTACTGATGTTCCCGGCAGGTTTCCTCGTGGTCACGCTGTTCTGTTTTAACTTTATCGGCGATGGCTTGCGTGATGCCCTCGACCCGAAAGATCGTTAAGGAGTTTCCCGATGACCATTCATGAATTTCAGCCAGCCATGGCTGCACGTGCGGGAAACAATAACCTGCTGCTTGATGTAAAAGACCTGCGCGTCACCTTCAGCACCCACGATGGCGATGTCACCGCTGTGAACGACCTCAACTTTTCACTGCATGCGGGTGAAACGCTGGGCATTGTTGGCGAATCCGGCTCGGGGAAATCGCAAACCGCGTTTGCCTTGATGGGCCTGCTGGCAAAAAATGGGCGCATTGGCGGTTCAGCGAAATTTAACGGCGCAGAGATCCTCAATCTGCCGGAAAACAAGCTCAACAAACTGCGCGCAGAGCAGATTGCGATGATCTTCCAGGATCCAATGACGTCGCTTAACCCTTACATGCGCGTCGGCGAGCAGTTAATGGAAGTGCTGAAGCTGCATAAAGGCATGAACAGCGCGCAGGCGTTCGAAGAGTCGGTGCGCATGCTGGATGCGGTGAAAATGCCGGAAGCGCGTAAGCGTATGAAGATGTTTCCGCATGAGTTCTCGGGCGGTATGCGTCAGCGTGTGATGATTGCGATGGCGCTGCTGTGTCGGCCGAAGCTGCTGATTGCCGATGAGCCGACTACGGCGCTCGACGTGACCGTACAGGCGCAGATCATGACGCTGCTGAATGAGCTGAAGCGCGAATTCAATACCGCGATTGTGATGATTACCCACGATCTCGGCGTGGTAGCGGGTATCTGTGACAAAGTGCTGGTGATGTACGCCGGTCGTACCATGGAATATGGACGCGCACGCGATGTGTTCTATCATCCTGCCCATCCATACTCGATTGGCTTGCTGAGTGCGGTGCCGCGTCTGGATGCTGAGGAGGGCGAGTCGCTGACCACCATTCCAGGCAACCCGCCAAATTTGCTGCGCCTGCCGCAAGGCTGTCCGTTCCAGCCTCGCTGCGCTTACGCCATGGACATTTGTGCCAAGGCACCGCCGCTGGAGCCTTTCGCTGAAGGGCGCTTGCGTGCCTGCTTCAAGCCGGTGGAGGAGTTAGTATGAGCACCGTAGTCGAAGAGAAAAAAGTCCTGCTGGAGATCGCCGACCTTAAGGTGCACTTCGAGATCAAGGATGGCAAACAGTGGTTCTGGCAGCCACCGCATACTCTGAAAGCGGTCGACGGCGTCAGTCTGCGTTTGTACGAAGGTGAAACATTGGGCGTGGTAGGCGAATCAGGCTGCGGTAAATCAACGCTGGCCCGCGCCATCATTGGCCTGGTGAAAGCCACAGAAGGGCGCGTCGCCTGGTTAGGACGCGATCTGCTCGGGCAAAGCCAGGAGCAATGGCGTCAGGCGCGCAGCGATATCCAGATGATTTTCCAGGATCCGCTGGCATCGCTCAATCCGCGTATGACCATTGGCGATATCATTGCTGAACCGCTGCGCACCTATTACCCAAAGATGCCGGGCCAGCAAGTGAAGGATAAGGTGAAAACCATGATGATGAAGGTTGGGTTGTTACCTAACCTCATCAACCGCTATCCGCACGAGTTCTCGGGCGGCCAATGTCAGCGTATTGGCATCGCGCGTGCGCTGATTCTCGAGCCGAAGCTGATCATCTGCGATGAGCCGGTATCGGCGCTGGACGTGTCGATTCAGGCACAGGTCGTTAACCTGTTGCAGCAATTGCAGCGAGAAATGGGGCTGTCACTGATCTTTATCGCGCACGATTTGGCGGTGGTAAAACACATCTCCGATCGCGTACTGGTGATGTATCTCGGGCATGCGGTTGAGCTGGGTACTTACGATGCGGTGTATAACAATCCGCAGCATCCGTACACCCGCGCGCTGATGTCAGCGGTGCCGATTCCCGATCCGGATCTGGAGAAGAACAAGCAAATCCAGCTGCTGGAAGGAGAGCTGCCATCGCCGATCAATCCGCCATCGGGATGCGTGTTCCGCACCCGTTGCCCGATTGCCGGACCAGAGTGCGCGAAAACCCGGCCGCTGCTGGAAGGCAGCTTCCGTCATGCGGTCTCTTGTTTAAAAGTCGATCCGCTGTAAATGAAAACGCCGGGCGATTGCCCGGCGTTTTTTGTCTGTCGCTTACTCGCGCCACAGGATGTGGCAGAGTTTGTGATCTTTCTCGCGGCAAAGCAGGACGCGTGCGAACACATCAGTGATCGGCTCGCCGTCGGCTTCACCTAAGCCAATCACCACTTCTGCGAAGAAGTCTGGGTTGAGATCGAAATCAACATGTTCCTGCCAGTCTTCCGCAGGATCGAACAGTTCCGCGCCACCGCGCTCTTCAAACTGCAGATTGAACAGAATAATGTCAGCGGGATCGAGATTGTCGCCAGCCAGCTCAAGAAAAATATCGTAAGCCTGCTCCAGCGTTTCATCTTCAGTAAGGCGATTATTTAAATCCATGGTCATTCCTGCTTGCCCTGAGGCGGTAATATTTTCGCTCGTTTTACAGTAAAGGACTAAAGAAGTAAAACAGTCGTTCAACGATGCGTTGCCACCAGGCACGTTTAGCCCAGCGAGCACCATCCAGTAAGCGTGAGCGGGCGATGTAATCATCCTGCACGGTAGCGAGATCGCTGCCGAAGCCGTCATCATCAACCACCAGAGTGATCTCAAAGTTGAGCCACAGGCTGCGCATATCCAGATTTACCGTGCCGACCAGACTCAGCTGCCCGTCAACGAGCACACTTTTGGTATGCAACAGGCCATCTTCAAACTGGTAAATCTTCACGCCGGCTTCCAGCAGTTCGGTGAAGAAGGCACGACTCGCCCAGCCTACCAGCAGCGAATCATTATGGCGCGGCACAATGATGCTCACCTCCACACCGCGTAACGCTGCGGTACAGATGGCGTGCAGCAGGTCATCGCTCGGCACAAAGTAGGGCGTGGTCATAATCAGCTGCTGACGCGCGGAGTAGACCGCTGTGAGTAACGCTTGATGGATCATATCTTCCGGGAAGCCGGGACCAGAAGCGATCACCTGAATGGTATGCCCGCTCTCCTGTTCGAAGGGCATCACGTTGCCATCCGGCGCGGGCGGCAGAATGCGTTTACCGGTTTCAATCTCCCAGTCGCAGGCATACACAATGCCCATGGTGGTTGCCACCGGGCCTTCCATGCGCGCCATCAGGTCAATCCATTGGCCCACGCCGGCTTCCTGCTTAAAGAAGCGTGGATCGACCAGGTTCATGCTGCCGGTATAAGCGATGTAGTTATCGATCAGCACCACTTTACGATGCTGTCGCAAGTCCATGCGGCGCAGGAACACGCGCAGCAGGCTTACCTGCAATGCTTCAACCACGTCGATGCCGGCATTGCGCATCATATTGACCCACGGACTGCGGAAGAAGGTGACGCTGCCCGCTGAATCCAGCATCAAACGGCAATGTACACCGCGACGCGATGCGGCCATCAGCGATTCCGCCACTTCATCGGCCAGCCCGCCGGGATGCCAGATATAGAACACCATCTCGATATTATGCCGTGCCAGCTGGATATCACGGATCAGTGCGTGCATCACGTCATCGGAGTTGGTCAGCAACTGCAGCTGATTACCTTTCACGCCGGCGATGCCCTGACGATG
Organism: Pantoea sp. DY-17; assembly: GCF_019795975.1. Taxonomy (NCBI): domain Bacteria; kingdom Pseudomonadati; phylum Pseudomonadota; class Gammaproteobacteria; order Enterobacterales; family Erwiniaceae; genus Pantoea; species Pantoea sp. DY-17. Next base: position 1,029,465 of record NZ_JAIMIG010000001.1, read on the forward strand.
GCGGCACAAATCAAACAGGGACCGCGCCACGTCGCTGTGTTCAGTGGCGAAGATATGCCGGCACTGTTTGAGATCGTTGAGCCATTTGGCGGTGGAGGGCCACATGGTGCGCGCGCGTTCGGCACGCCTTTTACCTAAATGCAGCTCACCAAAAGAGAGATAAGCGATTATACCCACCAGCGGTAGAATGTAGATGATCAGCAGCCAGGCCATTGCTGAGGTGACTGCGCGGCGTTTCATCAGAATACGTAGCGTGACACCCGCAATCAGCAGCCAGTAACCAAACAGCAGCAACCAACTGATTAGGGTATAAAATGTGGTCATTAAGTGGACGTCCTGTTCGCGCTTTGTTGTGCAAAGTTTACGTGCTGATCACAGGGAGTGAAACCTTTAATCGTGAATGACGTTTCGATGAAGCTTTCGATTTGGCATTTCCTGGCAGATCTTTATAATGCCTGCCGAGTTTAGCCTGTCTGAGAGGATGTGATGAGACGCAGCAAAAATGAAGTGGCGCGCTGGAGAATGTTACGTCAGGTACACTGTCGTCGTTCTCGCTGGCTGGAAGGGCAGTCGCGTCGTTATAAGCGCATCCATACCATTCGTCATCAGGTGGCGCAGCAACATCGCCGCTCCATCCTGTTTATCTCGCAAATGGACTGATGGGTTTACGCGGCCATCATGCGCCGCGTAGCACCCGGATGACATTGACCATCTCTACTGCCGCTGCCAGCACAATTAACATCACAATGTGCTGACGAGCGTTGCGCCAGCCTTGCTGACGCCATAGCCAAAGTGCTCTGCCGATGAGAGCGAATGCTATCACCAGCAGTAAAACTGACAACCACATAGATTAGAAAACGCGTTTGAACGGTTTGACCGCGACTTTCTCATACACGCCTGCGGCAATGTAGGGATCATCCTTGGCCCATGATTCCGCGACTTCCAGCGAAGAGAATTCGGCGATGATCACGGAACCGCTGAAACCGGCCGGGCCTGGATCGTTGCTGTCAACTGCTGGCAGCGGACCCGCAGCAATCAGTCGACCTTCATCTTGCAACAGCTTCAAACGAGCAAGATGCGCGGGACGTACCGAGTTGCGTTTTTCCAGTGAATCAGCGGTATCTTCCGCATAAATGACGTAAAGCACGATGGGATACTCCCGTTAGACTTGCCGAAATTGCGTGACACGTTAAGTGATCGTTAATCAGAGTGCAAACGAAAGATAAATACGCTGTCATTCAGCGCAATCAGGGTTAAAAAAGACCTTTCTGCGGGGCGCTTGCACATCGCTTATTGAAACTGATTGCTATTTGCATTTAAAATCTGCGCTTCACTCAATGAACATGAATGATATGACCACGTTGACTACGCCTTTACCTTCACGTACCCCCATTGCTGTAATTTTATCCGTGGTACTTCACGGTTCGTTGATCGCTGGCATTCTCTATGCATCGTTTCATCAGGTGATTGAAGTTCCAAAAGCGTCGCAGCCTATCAGCGTTTCGCTGGTGGCTCCGGAAGTGCAACCCGAACCTGCGCCTGCTCAGGTCACGCCGCCGCCACCTGAACCTGAGCCGGAGCCTGAAGTGGCGCCAGAGCCGCCGAAGGTTGAGCCGGTACCGATTCCTAAACCGGAGCCTAAGCCGAAGCCAAAACCTAAACCGAAGCCAAAGGTTGAAAAGAAGGTTGAGCCGAAACCGCGTCAGCAAGTGAAGCCGCAGGAAAATCCGTTTAAGCAGGAAGCGCCAACCACGCAGACGCGTCCAACAACCGCGCCGAAAGCCAATCCGACCGCAACGCCGAGCATTTCAGATGGTCCGAAAGCGATGAGCGTCAGCAAGCCTGCCTATCCGGCACGTGCGTTCGCGCTGCGTGTTGAGGGACGTGTGCGGGTGCAGTTTGACGTTGATAGCGACGGTCGTGTGGATAACGTCCAGATTTTGTCGGCAGAACCGCGCAACATGTTCGAGCGCGAAGTGAAGCAGGCGATGAAGAAGTGGCGTTATCAGCCAGGTCGTCCGGGCAAGAATCTCACCATGAACATCGTATTCCGCATCAATGGTGGCGCCAATATCGAATAAGCATTCGTGGTTGAGAGGCAATAAGAAAGCGGTCAGATGACCGCTTTTTTAATGTTACAGATCGCTTAAATTGCTTCTGCCGGGCGGCAACGGGCGAGATTGCCCAGTATTGTCGACAGCGACGTAGACAAACACCGCTTCGGTTGCGCAGTAGGTCTGTCCAATCGGTTCGGACGACACTTTCTTTATCCACACTTCGACGTTTATGGTCATGGAACTGTTGCCGGTGCGGATGCAGCGTGCGTAGCAGCTCACCACATCGCCAACCGCCACCGGTTTAAGGAACGTCATTCCGTCCACGCGCACGGTGACGACACGTCCTTCGGCAATCTCTTTCGCCTTAATTGCGCCGCCCATATCCATCTGCGACATCAACCAGCCACCAAAGATATCTCCGTTAGCATTGGTATCCGCTGGCATGGCCAGGGTACGCAACACCATCTCGCCTTGCGGCGACTTATGTTTTTCGTCCATTGCTCAGTTCTTCTGCAGGTGAAGAGAAGCCCGACGCTGTCGGGCGGAGTGGCATTATTTTTGTTCTTGTTGCGGCATCTGTCGCCAGATATACACGCCGCTTAACAGGGTAAAGAGTAGGGTCAGGCCGGTCAGACCGAACACCTTAAAGTTAACCCAAAATTCCTGCGATAACCAAAACGCAACATAAATATTCGCTAAGCCGCAGGCGAGGAAGAAGATTGCCCAGGCAATGTTGAGATTGCGCCACACGCCTGACGGCAGTTGTAACTCTTTACCCAGCATGGTTTGGATCAGCGGTTGCTTCATAAACCACTGGCTGTAGAGCAGCGCGACGGCAAACAGCGAATAGATCACCGTGACTTTCCATTTGATGAATTCATCGTTATGGAATACCAGCGTCAGCGTGCCGAATACCGCGACCAGCACAAAGGTAAAAATGGTCATCTTTTCCAGCTTACGGTAGAGCACCCAACTGACGACCAGCGCCAGACCGGTGGCAACGATCAGTGCGCCGGAGGCGACAAAGATGTCGTACAGCTTGTAGAAGATGAAGAAAACCACCAGGGGAAGAAAATCGAGTAACTGCTTCATAGCGTTTCCAAGTAGGCAGGAGCGTACAGTTATGGCGCCCGGGTGAGCGCCATAACGATTAACGTAACAGCATATACAGCCGGTACAGATAGATAATCAGCACTGCGGAGACCAGGTTACCCAGCGCGTTCAACACCACGGAGGCGATGTTGGCGGGCAGCACGGTCAGCGATGAAAAGAAGAACATCAGCACAATTTTGGCCAGCAGCCACAGCACAATAGCCGGTGCGATAACCTTAATATTCTTCCAGGCGAGACGCATGCTGGCACGCATCGCGCCAATCACGCCGAGCTTCTCATTGGCGAGAATCACCGGTGCCAGTGAAAACAGGATCGCCAGAATCACGCCCGGTACCATCAGCACCATAAAGCCCAATTGAACCAGCAGGGTAATCAGAAAGGTCTGCAGCAGCAGCTTTGGCAGGATGGGCGCAGATGCGCCAATAGCGCGCAGCGCGCTGACGCGTTGTCCGCCCGATACCATTGGGATTAGAAGCAGCATGCCACCCAGCAGCAGCGTGTTGCCAATCAACGCAGCGAACGTGCCTGCAGCGGAAGCGCGCAGCAAAATACGCTGCTGATCCGGAGACATATTTTGTACCAGCTCAAACAGCGACGATGCGCTGTCATCGGACTGGCTCAACAACGAGAGCTGGTCTTCACCTGGCGTTAACGCGTGGCCGACGATCACAGTAATGAACGAGGTCAGCAGCGCCAGCAGTAAAATAGTAACCAGCTGATGGCGCAAAAAATTTCCTGTGTCACGGTATAACGAGCTTGCCGTGATAGACATGTAAACTCCTTGAAAGAACCGGATTAATTAACCCGGCGATTGTACATGTTCTACTGGCGTGCTGGCACCCGCATTGGGATAACTTTCTGTCATAACAGGTAAAGAAGGGTGAAAAAGCGCAGGAAGACCGTAGCGAGCACGGGCGCGATCGCAAGCTTCGTTCTGTTCACCGTTCTCGCCGGACATCGAAAACTCCCGACAGGGCGAAGGGCGCTGCTGATAAATACCGCAGGAGACGCAGCCGCCGACGTCGCCCTGCAGCGCAATACAGCGCGGCTGGCGTTGGTTGGTGCCGCGCATATTGCGCATAAACGGGGTTAACGGTTCGGTTAATTCAACGGGAACAGCACCGGCGCCATCATCGGCTTCGGCCCAGTAAAATGAGACACGGAAGTGCGCGCAGCATGCGCCACAGGTCACGCAAGGATTTAGTGAATCGCTCATCTGATCGCCCGCCACCTTTAAGGTATCGAACCAAAATCACACAGGGGAAAGTTAAAATAGTCACGGCGAAAAATTTTCGCAAGCGGACTTTTATTACGCGCTGTAAAGCCAAAATTGATCTGAATCAATTCATTGTTTTTTAAGTGATTAATTTAGATTGATGCAGATGATCTTTTACCAAAAAAGGGGTAAATGTTGTGCCGCATTCAACATTGTGACCCATCTTTATTTGGCAAAGGAGTGATTATGAAACTGGCAAAATGCGCACTGCTGATGGCGCTGGCAATTCCGCAACTGGCTCTGGCTCATGAAGCCGGTGATTTCTTTATGCGTGCAGGTAGCGCCACCGTTCGTCCGACCGAAGGCTCTGACAATGTGCTGGGTATGGGCGGCTTTAACGTTAGCAACGATACGCAGCTGGGCTTGACCTTCACCTATATGGCAACGGATAACATCGGCGTTGAGCTGCTGGCTGCAACCCCGTTCCGTCATAAGGTTGGACTGGGCGCCACCGGTAATCTGGCCACCGTTCGTCAGCTGCCGCCAACCTTAATGGCGCAGTACTATTTCTTTGATAGCAAAAGTAAAGTCCGCCCGTACGTTGGCGTCGGTATCAACTACACCACCTTTTACGATGCCAAATTCAACCAAACGGGTGAGGATGCCGGTTTAAGCGACCTGAGCGTCAAAGACTCGTGGGGCATGGCGGGCCAGGTTGGTCTGGATTATCAAATCAACCGCGACTGGATGCTGAACGCATCGCTGTGGTACATGGATATTGATACCGAAGTGAAATTTAAAGCTGGCGGTGAGCAGCAAAACATCAACACGCGTATCGATCCGTGGGTGTTCTTCTTTGGTGCGGGATATCGATTCTAATCGGCAACCAGAAATGAAGCGGGCGACCAGAAGGTCGCCCGTTGTATTATTTGATCTGCATATTGTTAACCACAGATTTCACACCCGCCACGCTACGCGTTACGGCCACCGCGCGATTTGCCATCTGCGGGGAGCTGACAAAACCGCTCAGCTGAACTTTACCCTTGAAGGTTTCAACATTGATTTCGGTCGATTTCAGCGACTCGTCATTCAATAGCTGAGCCTTAACTTTAGTGGTTACCACGGTATCGTCGATGTAACCGCCAGTGCCTTCTTTGGTTGCTGTGGGTGCACACGCGCTAAGTGCCAGCGCCATTACCGCAGCCATCATAAATCCTGCAACGACTTTGAAAAATTTCATTGGTTATCTCCCTGTCTTAGATGATGTTTCGCCGCAATGGGGCGGCGCAGTTAATTGTGGTCTGGAGATGCGAAATCAGCAAATCGGCGCGCGCGAAAAAGTCAGAAAGAGGGCATTTTTACCACTTAATGAGCCAATCGCAGTTTTCGCTGGGCATGAAAATCTGAGAGTAGCCGGGAATTTGAGTTTGGGGATGTTTGTGACAATAAAAAGGCCTTATCCGCACCAGCGAATAAGGCCCTGAAGGATTTTAGCGGGTGGCTGCTTTCAGACTACTCACAAAGGCTTTCAGCTCGCTGAGCAGCGTGGCCGGATCGTTCTGGTTACGCTCAATGATTTTCACAATTGCCGACCCGGAAATGGCACCCGCCGCACCAGCGGCGATGGCTTCTTTCACCTGGCCGGGTTCAGAGATACCAAAGCCCTGCAGCGGCGGCGCAGCGTTAAACTCACGCAGCTTTTCGATCAGGTGATGCAGCGGCAGGCTGGCACGATTTTCCGAACCGGTGACGCCTGCGCGTGACAGCAAATAGGTATAACCGCGACCGTGCGCAGCGATCTCACGCAGCAGTTCATCGTCAGCATTTGGTGGACAGATAAAGATCGGCGCCACATTGTGGCGCAGCGCAGCCTGACGGAAGGGCGCAGACTCTTCCAGCGGCACATCCGCAACCAGCACGGAATCGACGCCCACCGCTTCACACTGTGCATAAAAGTTATCGATACCTTTGCTGAACACCAGATTGGCGTACATCAGCAAGCCAATCGGCAGCTCGGGATATTTCTGGCGCACGGTCGCCAGAATTTCAAAGCACTGCGCCACGGTGGTGCCGGAAGCAAAGGCACGCAGCGTCGCGCCCTGAATGGTTGGGCCGTCGGCCAGCGGATCCGAGAACGGAATACCGAGTTCTAACGCGTCCGCACCGCCTTCAACCAGGGTATCGATAATTTTTAGCGACAGTTCAGGTGACGGATCGCCGAGAGTAACGAAGGGGACAAACGCGCCTTCTTGCTGCGCCGACAGACGTTGAAACAGCTGATTGTAACGTTCCATCAGATCTCTCCCTTGGCTTTCAAAATATCGTGAACGGTGAAGATGTCTTTATCGCCGCGACCAGAAAGGTTAACCACCAGCAGCTGCTCTTTTTCCGGATTTTCGCGGATCATTTTCAGTGCATGTGCCAGCGCGTGTGAGGATTCGAGCGCAGGAATAATCCCTTCAGCACGGCACAGCTCTTTAAAGGCGCTGAGCGCTTCGTCATCGGTGATCGAAACATATTCCGCGCGGCCGATACTGTTCAGATGCGCATGCTGAGGACCCACTGACGGGAAGTCCAGACCCGCAGAGATTGAGTAGGATTCTTCAATCTGACCCTCTTCGGTCTGCATCATCGGCGCTTTCATACCGAAATAGATCCCCACGCGACCGTGCTTGAGCGGCGCACCGTGTTCTCCGGTTTCGATACCGTGCCCCGCCGGCTCCACGCCGATCAGGCCAACGCTTTCTTCTTCGATAAAATCAGCGAACATGCCGATAGCGTTCGAACCACCGCCCACGCAGGCTAACACCGCATCCGGCAGGCGACCTTCGCGCTCCAGAATCTGGGCTTTGGTCTCTTCACCAATCATGCGCTGGAATTCACGCACGATAGTCGGGAACGGATGCGGGCCAGCGGCGGTGCCGAGCATGTAGTGCGCGGTTTCATAGCTGCCAGACCAGTCGCGCAGCGCCTCGTTACAGGCATCTTTCAGCGTGGCTGAGCCGCTGTGCACCGGAATCACTTCCGCGCCCATCAAACGCATACGGAATACGTTTGGCGACTGACGTTCAACATCCTTGGCGCCCATATAGATGCGGCACTTCATGCCCAGCAGGGCACAGGCTAACGCTGACGCGACACCGTGCTGACCGGCGCCGGTTTCCGCGATGATCTCGTTTTTGCCCATGCGTTTGGCCAGCAGCGCCTGACCCAGCACCTGGTTGGTTTTGTGCGCGCCACCGTGCAGTAAATCTTCACGCTTCAGATAGAGGCGGGTTTTGCTGCCTTTGGTCAGGTTGCTGCACAGCGTCAAAGCCGTTGGGCGTCCAGCGTAGTTTTTCAGCAGGTCAGTAAACTCGGCCTGAAACTCGGGATCGCGCTGCGCTTCAACAAACGCATTTTCCAACTGGCGCAAGGCTGGCATCAGGATTTGTGGTACGTACTGGCCGCCAAACTCGCCAAAATAGGGATTCAATAACGTGGTCATTTTTTCATCTTCCTTATTCGGCCCGCGCCATGGCGGGCAAGCGAAATTAATAGGCGCGCAGCGTGCGAAATACCGCCGCGACTTTGCTGGCATCTTTAATGCCTGGCGCAGATTCTACGCCGGAGTTGAAATCGAGGCCGGCACAGCCCAGCTGCGCGGCCTCTACGCAGTTGTCCGCGCTTAGGCCACCGGCCAGCAGCACATTGCTGAGATCCTGGCCTTGCAGCAGTGACCAATCGAAACGCTGGCCGGTGCCGCCCTGGCCATTATCAAACAGGTAACGATCGACGTGCGGCCAGTCGCGCGCAGGTAACTGCTCTTTAATGCTCAGCGCTTTCCAGATTTTGGTGTCTGCTGGCAGCGCCTGACGCAATTGTGCGACAAACGCCTGATCTTCATCGCCGTGCAGCTGTACCGCAAAAAGTTTTAAACTTTCCGCTAGCGTGACAATGTCACTTGCCGCATTGTTGCGGAATACGCCAACATACTTCAGCGGGGCAGCCGCCTGAACAATCTGCGCCTGCTCGCGGCTGATTTTACGCGGTGAGCCTTCAGCAAAGATCAAGCCACCGTAAATGGCGCCGGCTTCCTGCGCTGCACGTGCATCTTCGGCGCGGGTCAGGCCGCAGACTTTGTTATCACCGAGCAATACGCGACGCACGCCAGCAGTGAGATCGGCTTCTTCCATCAGCGCGGAGCCAATCAGGAAGCCGTTAGCGAAGTGGCTCAGCTCACGTACCTGCGCATAATTGTGAATGCCAGATTCGCTGATGACGGTGACGCCATGTCCGAGGCGCGGCGCTAACTGACGCGTGCGATTCAGGTCGATGGACAGGTCGCGCAGGTCGCGGTTATTAATGCCGACGACTTTGGCTTCCAGCGCAATCGCGCGTTCCATCTCTTCTTCATTACTGACTTCGGTCAGCACGCCCATTTTCAGGCTGTGCGCCACGGCGGCGAGCTGACGATATTGCTCATCATCGAGCACCGACAACATCAGCAGAATGGCGTCGGCCTGATAATGACGTGCCAGATAGATTTGATACGGATCGATGATGAAGTCTTTGCACAACACCGGTTGCGTGATGGCGGCGCTAACAATCGGCAGGAACGCAAAATCGCCCTGGAAGTATTTTTCATCGGTTAACACCGACACCGCTGAAGCGTAATGACGATATACGCCAGCGATGGTGGCGGGATCGAAATCCTCGCGAATCAGCCCTTTGGAGGGCGATGCTTTTTTGCATTCCAGGATGAATACCGTGCGCGATCCGCGCAGTGCATCGTAAAAATGACGTTCCGCAGGCTGCAAATCGTTCTGGAAGGTGGCCAGCGGCTGCTGTGCTTTGCGCGCTTCAACCCAGACGGCTTTATCTTGTACGATTTTCTCTAAAACAGTGCCCTTAATACTCATCTCATCCTCTCGCTGCCAGAGCGACAACGCGCTCGTAGGCCTGTCCGCTGCGAATGGCAGCGATGGCGCGCTGTGCGTTGTCGCGCAAATCTTCATTTCCGAACACTTTCAGTAACATTGCGACGTTGACCGCCACCGCCTGCTCATGGGCGGGCTGGCCTTTACCCTGAAGTAAACGGGTCAGAATGTCACGGTTTTCTTCCGGCGTGCCGCCTGCCAACGCGTCTTTATCATGGAAGCCAAAACCGAAGTCTTCTGGCGTCAGCTGATAGCCAGTGATTTCGCCATCACGCAGCTCGGCGACCTGCGTTGGGCTGTGCAGCGCCACTTCATCCATGCCGCCGCCGTGAACCACAGCCGCACGTTGATAGCCGAGCACTTTTAGCGTTTGGGCGATTGGCAGTACCAGCTCCGGGCTATACACGCCAATCACCGCTAGCGGTGGACGCGCAGGGTTAATCAGCGGACCCAGCACGTTAAAGATGGTACGGGTTTTCAACTGCTGACGTACCGGCATCGCGTGACGAAAACCGCTGTGATACTGCGGAGCAAACAGGAAGCAGACGTTGAGATCGTCCAGCGCCTCACGTGCTTGTTCCGCAGGCATATCCAGATTGATGCCAAATGCCGCCAGCAGATCGGAAGAACCCGATTTGCTGGAGACGCTGCGATTACCGTGCTTTGCCACTTTCAGGCCGCAGGTTGCCGCAACAAAGGCGCTGGCGGTCGAGATATTGATGCTGTTGCTGCCGTCACCGCCGGTACCGACGATATCGGCAAAGGTGTAATCCGGGCGCGGGAACGGTTTTGCATCGGCCAGCAGCGCGGAAGCGGCACCAGCGATCTCTTCCGGACGCTCGCCACGGACTTTCATGGCAATCAGCGCGGCGGCTAACTGCGTCGGCTCCAGCTGACCGGTAATAATAGCGCTAAATAGCTGGTGGCTTTCGCCCTGGCTCAGCGTCTCAGACTGATAAAGTTTTTCCAGAATAGTTTGCATCATAATCTCCCTATTACTTCGCCAGCGCCCAGGCCAACGTCTGTTCTAATAAGCGCGCGCCCTGAGTGGTGAGAATGGATTCGGGGTGGAACTGGAAGCCACACACGCGGTCGGCATCGTGGCGCACGGCCATCACCATGCCGTTGTAGCTGGCGTTAACGGTCAATTCGGCTGGCGTATTGCTACCGACCAGCGAGTGATAGCGCGCCACCGGCAGCGGATTGCTCAGGCCAGCGAACATGCCTTCGCCATCATGGGTAATAGAAGAGGCTTTGCCGTGCAGGATCTCGCCGGCCTGGCCGACATGGCCGCCGTAAGCTTCAACAATCGCCTGATGACCGAGACAGATGCCGATAATCGGCAGACGACCGCGCAGCGCTTGCAGCAAATCTGGCATGCATCCGGCATCTTTCGGCGCGCCCGGACCCGGCGACAGCATCAGAATTGGGTTTTCCATCTGCTGCAGGCGTTCAATCAGCACCTCAGCGGGCACGTTGTTGCGGTAAATCACCACGTTATGGCCAAAGGTACGCAGCTGATCAACGAGGTTGTAAGTAAAGGAGTCGATGTTATCGAGCAGCAGGATATCGGCCATCAGAAAATCTCCTTGCAGTGATGGGCTGTTGCGATGGCACGCAATACAGCGCGCGCTTTGTTGCGGCTCTCGTCCGCTTCTGCCTGGGGCTGGGAATCCAGCACCACACCGGCGCCGGCTTGTAAGGTGGCTACACCGTCTTCAACCCACGCGGAACGGATAACGATGCAGGTATCAAGGTCGCCGTTAGCGGTGAAATAGCCGACTGCGCCGCCGTAGCTGCCGCGACGTGTGCCTTCTTTCCCGGCAATCAGTTGCATCGCACGCACTTTCGGTGCGCCGCTCAGCGTGCCCATGTTCATGCAGGCGCGGTAGGCGTGAAGCACGTCGAGATCTGCGCGCAACGTGCCGACCACGCGTGACACCAGATGCATCACAAATGAGTAGCGGTCAACTTTAGTCAGGTCTGCCACGTAACGGCTGCCCGGCACGCAGATACGCGCCAAATCGTTACGTGCTAAATCCACCAGCATCAGGTGCTCGGCCATCTCTTTATGATCGGTGCGCATTTCCAGTTCGATGCGGCTGTCGAGATCGCGATCCAGCGAGCCATCAGCATGGCGGCCGCGTGGACGCGTACCAGCAATCGGGTAGATCTCAATCTGGCGCGACGTCGCGTCATATTTCAGTGAGCTTTCTGGCGAGGCACCAAACAGCGCGAAATCCTGATCCTGCATAAAGAACATGTAAGGACTTGGATTGCTGTTTTTCAACGTGTCGTAAGCGGCCAGTGGAGAAGGGCACGGCAGCGAGAAGCGACGTGAAGGGACAACCTGGAAGATTTCGCCAATGCGAATCGCTTCCTGCATCTCACGCACCACGTTGCAGTACTCTTCATCGCTCTGACTGGTGCTCAGCGTCATGTGCTCGACGCGCTGGACCGGCAATGCGGGCGCTGCTTGCGTCATCTGGCCGCGCAGTTGTTCGATGCGGCCTTGCAGACGCTGGAACTCGCTGGTCGATGGACAGAACAAGCTGGCCTGCAGGCGAGCAGTGCGCTGCTGGTGGTCGATCACCAGTAAGGTTTCGGCCAGATAGAAGCAGTAATCCGGGCAACGCTGTTCGTTGCGCAGTTGCGGCAGATCTTCGAAACCGGCCACTAAGTCATAAGCGAACAAGCCGCCAAGTAGCATCGCTTCACGCTCCTCTTCCGGGCTGTTCACCAGCTGCGGGATCAGGCGCAGCGCATCAAATACGGAAAGGGCCTTCAGGCGGGAATCTTCGTCCTGCATGCCTTGCGGCTGGGTGAAATGCAGCTCGCGGCCATCAGGGCGCACCTCGATACGCACCTCAGAGGGCAGCGCCTCGTCCAGCAGCGGCAAGATGGCGCGACCATTTTCCGACAGCGCTTTGATGGTGACGATGTTGCCCAGCGCACTGACGCGCAGCGCGCTATCCACGATTAACAGGCTTTTCAGGTTTTGTTTGCTGTCGATATCTGCGGATTCAAGCAGCAGAGTTGCTGGACGTGCGCCGCATAACTGATGAAACACTGCGGCCGGATCTTCGCGGTAGGGCGCGGTACCGGTTATCAACTTCAATGTAGGTTTCGCAATAGCCATAATGGATTCTCTGAATTTCGCTCAAAAAAAAAGCCCGCTCGGCGGCGGGCTTAGGTATCAATCTGCACTGCGGTTACGCAAATTGTGCACGACGACGTCGCCCGATAAAGGGATCTTCGCGCCACCAACCATTTAGATGCGTACCAAAAATAGTCATGATTAAATACCCGTTACGTGTGAACTTGTGTACTAGTTAACTGGTTCGGGCGAAAAATGTCAATACCCTTTTTCAGCCAAGGGCAAAATCGTTATCATGCCTGCCGGTTTATGCAGTTGCTGGAGTTATTTTGTCGGACATCGCTCGTTTTCCCCTTTACGATTTACACAGCCATACGCTGGCTTCTGACGGCTTATTGACGCCGACCGCGCTGGTGCAGCGCGCGGTTGAGATGAAAGTCGGTGTGCTGGCGATTACCGATCACGACACGGTGGCGGGCGTGGCAGAAGCGCAGGCGGCAGTGATGCAACAGGATCTACCGATCCGCGTGCTAGCCGGTTTAGAAGCATCAACCTTATGGGAAAATCACGAAATCCACATTGTGGGGCTGAATGTCGATTGCCAGCATCCCGCGCTGACTGAATTCCTTGCGCAGCAGTATCAGACACGCCTTGATCGTGCGCAGCAGATTGCCGAACGCCTCGAGCGCGCTCGCATTCCTGATGCGCTAGCCGGTGCGCAGCGACTGGCGCAGGGCGGCTTGATCACGCGTGGCCACTTTGCGCGTTATCTGGTGGAGATTGGCAAAGCCGATAATATGGCGCAGGTATTCAAGAATTATCTGGCGCGCGGGAAAACCGGCTACGTGCCTCCGCAATGGTGTACAATTAAACAAGCCATTGATGCTATTCATCATTCTGGCGGCTATGCCGTTTTGGCCCATCCCGGTCGTTATGGTTTGTCGGCTAAATGGTTAAAGCGGCTGATTGCGCATTTTGCCGACGTGGGTGGCGATGCCATGGAGGTCGCGCAGTGCCAGCAAGCGCCCAACGAGCGCACGCAGCTGGCAACCTATGCGCATGACCATCAGTTAGCCGGGTCGCAGGGATCAGATTTCCACCAACCTTGTCCGTGGATAGAACTGGGACGCAAGTTATGGCTACCGGGCGGCGTGGAGCCGGTTTGGGAACGCTTCCCCGCATTGGCGCCCAGCAGTGCTATTACAGACAGGTGATATGAGGTTTTTATGAGTCAATATTTTCACATTCATCCCGACAATCCGCAGCCGCGCCTGGTAAATCAGGCCGTTGATTATCTCAATAAAGGCAGCGTGATTGTTTATCCAACCGACTCTGGCTATGCGCTGGGGTGTCGTCTGGAAGAGAAAAATGCCATGGAACGCATTTGTCGCATTCGCCAGTTGGATGGCAATCACAACTTTACGCTGATGTGCCGCGATCTGTCGGAGCTGTCGACTTACGCGCAGGTGGATAACTCCGCGTTTCGCCTCCTGAAAAACAACACGCCGGGCAACTACACCTTCATTTTGAAGGCGACGAAAGAAGTGCCGCGTCGTCTGATGAATGACAAACGTAAAACCATCGGGCTACGCGTGCCGTCCAACCCGGTGGCGCTGGCGCTATTGGAGCGCCTCAACGAGCCGATGATGTCGACTTCGCTGATGCTGCCCGGCAATGATTTCACCGAGTCCGATCCGGAAGAGATTCAGTACAGCATTGGCAAGCTGGTGGATCTGATCATCGATGGCGGCACGCTAGGACAGCAGCCGACCACGGTGATCGATCTCACCAGCGATGCGCCGGTGGTGGTGCGCGAAGGTGTCGGTGACACGCGCCCGTTCCAGTAATCATGCATGGTCAGGCGTGGCTTCCTGCGTCTGACCAATATTGGATTCCAGCCAGGTTTTGAAATCCCCGTACGGAATATACAGCGAGACATCTTTTAAGATGACTTTCTTGCTGCGAACGTTAGATATTTCATGGCTGTAACCGACAATCACCCCGCCAATAGTTTGGTCCGCATTATATACCGCGCCACCCGACATCCCTTGCACCACGCCAGCATTTGATGCCATTGCCATGCAGGGCTTTTTATTCCATTTATTGGTAATGGCGGTACGCGCTAAATTAACGCCGCTCGATTCCACCGGCATAGCGGAAATAAAGCTGTAACCGTACATTTTAATCGGTTCACCAATAGCACCGTTGCGGAATTTCGCCAGCGTTTCTGGACTGTTTTTATGATAAATAATCGCGACGTCGCAATAAGGATGATAGGCCTTGACACGCTGCACGGCCGTTTTTGCCACGTGCGCCGCCGTCAGGCTGTATTCTGGCGTCAAAGGAATGGTTGTACCGAGAATGCCCAAACCCAGCACGGTCGGGATGCCTGTCACGCTCATATCAACGTGTTGCATCGCAGTACGACTGTACTCAGTGTGGCCCACGGAACAACCGCTCAGAGCCAGCGCAGCGAGCGCAGGCCAAAGCAGAGAGGTTTTCATGGCTGTGATCTTCTTTAAAGCATGCCCGTAAAATCCCTGGTGAAGACTTTCGACATGCAAATTAAATTCATTCCGTAAATGAATAAACGCGTCTAATCCCGCGCGCGCCGGTTTGTAATATCAGTGAAATTGCACAGTGGTTCGTTAATGATTTGTAAGTTGAACGAATATAAATAGTAAATGAAAGCTATGTTATTATGACGACGCACTGGATTTCAGGCTTAAATTTTACACAGTTTTTTCTGCAGAACAATTCATCAAATTTAATATTAATCAAATAATACAAAAATACAGACTTAATCCAACCTGTAGTGCCAATAAACTATCAGTTTGCATTTATTACGGTAATGGACCTTATTTAATACTGTTAAATAGTTTTTTATGCTGTTTTATTGTTTTTACTTAGATTTAAAGTTTGTGATTATCCTTAAGCGTGGCGAGCAATAGCGGTTAAGCAGTCTTGCAAAGCGCTAATGTATCAGTTGTCTTAAGTTGATAATAGGCTCAGGCGGGAAAAGTTAGGGGCAAGTGATAATAATTCAGTCACTTGGCGTGGATGCTGCGGATGCAAATAAGATCGATCTATCAGCCAGCTGAATGTTTATCGTCATGGTCTTAATGGCCACGTTTTTACCAGACCCTCTGTTATCGGCAGCAAAGGAAAAGGTGTTAACAAAACTTGCGTTAGTGTAAAATCGCGGGCCGTCTGAGATTGCAGCAGCGATGCAGAGCGGTAACAGATTCTGATATGGGAATTGGTAATCCCTGTATCGCACCTCTTCTTACCACGACGCCTGGGAAGGCGACAACGAGGCTCCATGAGCGAAAAATTACAGAAAGTATTAGCGCGCGCCGGTCACGGTTCGCGTCGCGAAATCGAAACCATGATTTCAGCCGGACGCGTCAGCGTTGACGGCAAACTGGCGACGCTTGGCGATCGCATCGAAAGTGATAAATCCCTGAAAATTCGTATCGATGGCCATCTGGTTTCCATCGCTGAGTCGGCGACCGAAGTGTGTCGCGTATTGGCGTACTACAAACCAGAAGGTGAACTCTGCACGCGTAACGATCCGGAAGGGCGTCCAACCGTATTTGATCGTCTGCCGCGTCTGCGTGGTTCACGCTGGATTGCCGTCGGTCGTCTGGATGTGAATACCTGCGGTTTGATGCTGTTCACCACCGATGGTGAACTGGCTAACCGTTTGATGCACCCAAGCCGTGAAGTGGAGCGTGAATATGCGGTTCGCGTGTTTGGCGAAGTGGATGACGATAAAATCCGTCAGCTGAGCAAAGGCGTGCAGCTGGAAGATGGCCCGGCATCGTTCAAAACCATTAAGTTTGCCGGCGGCGAAGGCATTAACCAATGGTACAACGTGACGCTGACCGAAGGTCGTAACCGCGAAGTGCGCCGTCTGTGGGAAGCGGTTGGTGTGCAGGTTAGCCGTCTGATGCGTGTGCGTTACGGTGATATCCAGTTGCCGAAAGGCTTGCCACGCGGCGGCTGGATCGAGATGGAATTACCGGCAGTCAACTATCTGCGTACGTTAGTCAGTATGCCGGAAGAGACGGTAACGAAAGTGGCCGTTGAAAAGGATCGTCGTCGCACCAAAGCTAACCAAATTCGTCGTGCGGTAAAACGTCACGGGGTGGTGAGCAACAATCCGCGTCGGAATAACACCAAACGCGGTTCCTGATCCTAAGCCTGACGCCGCGCTCTGCGGCGTCAGCGTGTTACCAATCTATTCCTTGTTGTGCCTGAATTCCCGCATCAAACGCATGTTTCACCGGACGCATTTCCGTTACGGTATCTGCCAAATCCAGTAACGTACGATGACAGCCGCGACCGGTAATGATCACGCTTTGCTGAGCAGGGCGCTGTTGCAGCACATCGACCAGCTCCGCTAAATTCAGATAATCCATGCTCACCATGTACGTGATTTCATCCAGGATCACCAGATCGACGCGGCTATCGGCCAACATACGACGCGCCTGCTGCCACACCAACTGACAGGCGGCAGTGTCGGTCTCGCGGTTCTGCGTATCCCAGGTAAAACCGGTTGACATCACCTGAAATTCGACGCCGTGCTGTTCCAGTAAGTTACGTTCACCGTTGGGCCATTCGCCTTTAATGAACTGTACCGCCGCCACTTTTTTACCGTGTCCGCAGGCGCGCAACGCGGTGCCAAAAGCAGCGGTGGTTTTCCCTTTGCCGTTACCGGTGAACACCATCAAAATGCCGCGCGTCTCGTTGGCGGCGGCGATTCGGGCATCAACCTGCTCTTTTAGTCGCTGCTGGCGTTGCTGATGGCGATCATTCATGCGGTTGCCGGCCCCGCTTTGCGTCCCGGCTGCGCATCAAAGCTGGTACCGGTTTTACGTCGGCTGTCATCACCCATTAAATAGAGGTAGAGCGGCATCAAATCCGCGGGGGTTTTGAGTAAATTGGCATCCTCGTCAGGGAAAGCGCTGGCGCGCATTTTGGTGCGCGTACCGCCAGGATTGATGCAGTTGACCCGCAAGTGACGGTTTTTATACTCGTCGGCCAGCACCTGCATCATACCTTCAGTGGCAAACTTCGAAACCGCATACGCGCCCCAGCCTGCACGGCCGGTGCGGCCCACGCTGGACGTGGTAAACACCAGCGATCCGGCATCTGATTTCAGCAGCAGCGGCAGTAATGCCTGGGTTAAATAGAAGGTGGCATCAAGGTTTATCTGCATCACGTCACGCCAGATCTGTGGATCGAGCTCCTCCAACGGTACGATTTCGCCCAGAATGCCAGCGTTGTGCAGCACGCCATCCAGACGCGGCACCAGCGCAGCAACCTGGTCGGCCAACTGCTGGCAGCTTTCAGGCGTAGCTTCGGCCAAATCCAGTAATAAAGAAGCGGCTGGCTGCTTATTTAACTGCTTAATAGCCTGCTCCGTTTTCTGCAGGGTGTCGGCGTTGCGGCCCAACAGGATGACGCGCGCGCCATAGCGCGCGTAGGTCAGAGCCGCTTCACGGCCGATGCCATCGGAAGCGCCGGTGACGAGGATGATGCGATTTTCCAGCAGATCGCTTTTCGGTTGATAATGCACAGCGATGTCCTTTGCTCGGGTCAGAAGGTTTTTGGCTTTATGCCTGAATTTGCCGCGCGGTGCAACGCTTGAGCCTCGCATTCTGTGCCGCCTGCGGGCATTTCAGGCGACGACAGCGCGTAAAGCGGGTAAACTTACAGCTGTTGTAATTTACTGTTTAATAAGGCGGCAGAATGGATTTTTTCTCCAGTTATGGATTATTTCTGGCTAAGGCCGTTACCGTGGTGGTGGCGATCGCAGCTATTGTTCTGATTGTGCTAAATGCCGCGCTGCGTAAACGTCACAGCAGCGGTCAGCTGCGTTTGACGCATCTCGATGATGATTATCGTGAGATGAAGGAAGATCTGCAGCTCGCCAAAATGAAGCCACAGGCGCAAAAAGTGTGGCTCAAGCAGCATAAGAAAGAAGAGAAGCAAAAGGTGAAAGCCGATAAACGCAATGCTAAAGCCGGCGTGAGCGAGACGCTGAAGCCCACGCTGTATGTGCTGGAGTTCAAAGGCAGCATGGACGCGAGTGAGGTCACCTCATTGCGTGAAGAGATCTCCGCGGTGCTGGCAGTTGCGGTGCCGGGCGATGAAGTGCTACTTCGCCTGGAAAGCCCCGGCGGCGTAGTACACGGCTACGGTTTGGCGGCTTCGCAGCTGCAACGCCTGCGCGATGCCGGTCTGCAATTGACGGCGGTGGTGGATAAAGTCGCTGCCAGCGGCGGTTACATGATGGCTTGCGTGGCGGATCGCATTGTGGCCGCACCGTTTTCTATTATTGGTTCAATTGGCGTGGTCGCGCAGATTCCCAACTTTAACCGCCTGTTAAAGCGCAACGATATTGACGTCGAGCTGCATACCGCCGGTCAGTACAAACGGACTTTGACGCTATTTGGTGAAAATACGGAAGAAGGGCGCGAGAAATTCCAGGAAGATCTCAATGAAACGCATCAGCTGTTTAAAGATTTTGTACAGCAGATGCGTCCGTCGCTTGATCTGAACAAAGTGGCGACCGGCGAGCATTGGTATGGCCGTCAGGCGCTGGATTTGGGTTTGATTGATGAAATCGGCACCAGCGATGCGTTGATTATCAAGCATATGGATCGCTTCACCGTGCTGGGCGTCCATTACGCACGTAAGCGTAAAATGATGGATCGCTTCACCAACAGCGCCAGTCTGGCGGCAGAGCGGTTGATTCTGAAAATATGGCAGCGCGGTGAGAAGCCGCTGTTGTAACCGAGCCCGGCAATTGCCGGGCTTTTTTATGCCAGATGATATTGAGAGGAGAGTTCGACCGCGAGGTGTTTAAACACGTTAAATACCGTGGTGGTTTTGGCGGTGGGCAAGCCTTCATCATCGAGAAAATAGGGACCGCGAAACACCAAAACATCACCTTGCTGAATCACATCATTGGCTTCTAATCCGACAAAATAATTTTCGTGCTGCGTGATTATCTGATTGGCTATTTCCAGTAACGCCTGGCGTGAAATAGATTCCGTTGGCACTGACATTTTTCACCTCTTTTTTGACAGCCATTTTTCTCCTTCTATATTACTTGCGAGCTATCGCGTTCAGCAAATCAGCATGGCGTCGTAAAAACTGGCGCAAAATTAGGCAGAATGCTAATTAAGTTGCGTAACGGATTTTATCAGGTAGAGTGTGGGCGATTCAGCTTTCAGGGAGATCACACCCGGATGTGTGGTTCTGTCAGATGGAAAACTCGCTCCTAATCATAAAGTTGCAGAAGTCGACGCAATCTGACCTGAGATTATCCCTGCTGCCTTGAAATGCGAAATGCCGGCAGCAATATTGAACCCATTGGGTTTTGGGACCTCCAATTCTCTCCCGTTTATCAGGACGTTTCATTTAGGTAAAGGTACATATGGGTAAATCACTCGTAATCGTTGAGTCCCCGGCAAAGGCCAAAACAATCAATAAATACCTCGGTAATGACTACGTGGTGAAATCCAGTGTCGGTCATATCCGTGATTTGCCGACCAGCGGTTCAACTGCCCGTAAAAGTGCCGACGGGGAAAAAGCGAAACCTGGAAAAAAGGTTAAAAAGGATGAGAAAGCCGCACTCGTAAACCGCATGGGTGTAGATCCCTGGCATGGTTGGGAAGCGGATTATCAAATTCTGCCGGGCAAAGAAAAAGTTGTCGCTGAGCTGAAAAACCTGGCTGCCGATGCAGACCACATCTATCTCGCAACCGACCTTGACCGCGAAGGGGAAGCCATTGCCTGGCACCTGCGGGAAGTGATCGGTGGGGACGATAAGCGCTTTAGCCGCGTGGTATTTAACGAAATCACCAAGAATGCGATTCGTCAGGCGTTTGATAAGCCCGGCGAGCTTAATATTGAACGTGTCAACGCACAGCAAGCGCGCCGCTTTATGGATCGCGTGGTGGGTTACATGGTGTCGCCACTGCTGTGGAAGAAAATTGCCCGCGGCCTGTCAGCCGGTCGCGTTCAGTCGGTTGCGGTGCGTCTGGTTGTTGAGCGCGAGCACGAAATCAAAGCCTTCGTGCCAGAAGAGTATTGGGAAATCGATGCTGATTTCGCCACGCCGAAAGGCGCCGATCTGGCCATGCAGGTGACGCATCAGAATGACAAAGCGTTCCGACCGGTTAATCGTGAGCAAACTCACGCGGCGGTAGCGATTTTGCAGAAAGCGCGTTACGAAGTGCTGGATCGTGAAGACAAGCCGACCAGCAGCAAGCCTTCTGCACCTTTTATTACCTCAACGCTGCAACAGGCGGCGAGTACGCGTTTGGGCTTCGGCGTGAAGAAGACCATGATGATGGCGCAGCGTTTGTATGAAGCGGGCCACATCACCTATATGCGTACCGACTCCACCAACCTAAGCCAGGATGCCGTGGCGATGGCACGCGGTTATGTTGAGAGCAGTTTCGGTAAAAAGTATCTGCCAGAAGCGCCGAATACCTATGCCAGCAAAGAGAACTCACAGGAAGCGCACGAAGCGATTCGTCCTTCTGACGTGAATATCGTGGCTGAGCAGCTGAAAGATATGGAAGCTGATGCGCAGAAACTCTATCAGCTGATTTGGCGCCAGTTTGTTGCCTGCCAGATGGTTCCGGCTCAGTACGACTCCACCACGCTGACCGTGGGCGCGGCTGAATTCAAATTGAAAGCCAAAGGCCGCACGCTGCGTTTCGATGGCTGGACGCGCGTGATGCCTGCGCTGCGTAAAAATGATGAAGATCTGACGCTGCCGCCGGTAGACGTTGGCGACATGCTGGATCTTAAAGAGCTGATGCCAAGCCAGCACTTCACCAAACCGCCGGCGCGCTTCAGTGAAGCATCGCTGGTGCGTGAGCTGGAAAAACGTGGCATTGGTCGTCCATCAACGTACGCCTCGATTATCTCCACCATTCAGGACCGTGGTTACGTGCGAGTTGAGAATCGCCGTTTCTACGCCGAAAAAATGGGTGAAATTGTTACCGACCGTCTGGAGTCTAATTTCCGCGAGCTGATGAACTATGACTTCACCGCGCGCATGGAAAATAGCCTCGATCAGGTGGCGAATAATGAAGCCGAATGGAAAGCGGTACTCGACTCCTTCTTCAGTGATTTCAGTCAGCAGCTAGATGATGCTGAGAAAGATCCGGAAGAGGGCGGCATGCAGCCGAACCAGATGGTGTTGACGTCAATTGATTGTCCAACCTGTAGCCGCCCGATGGGGATTCGCACTGCCAGTACCGGCGTGTTCCTGGGTTGCTCGGGTTATGCTTTGCCGCCGAAAGAGCGCTGCAAGCAGACCATCAACTTGATCCCGGAAAATGAAGTGCTCAACGTGCTGGAAGGCGATGATGCTGAAACCAATGCGCTGCGCGCTCGTCGTCGTTGCCAGAAGTGTGGCACCGCGATGGACAGCTATCTGATCGATAACCAGCGCAAGTTACACGTCTGCGGTAATAACCCAGAATGCGACGGCTACGAGATTGAGCAGGGCGAATTCCGCATCAAGGGCTACGACGGTCCGATTGTTGAGTGCGAGAAGTGTGGTTCTGAAATGCATCTGAAAATGGGTCGTTTCGGTAAGTACATGGCGTGTACCAACGACGAGTGCAAAAACACCCGTAAGATTCTGCGTAACGGTGACGTCGCGCCGCCAAAAGAAGATCCGGTGCCGCTGCCAGAATTGCAGTGTGAAAAGTCGGATGCTTACTTTGTGTTGCGTGATGGTGCAGCGGGCGTGTTCCTTGCCGCTAATACCTTCCCGAAATCACGTGAAACGCGCGCGCCGCTGGTGGAAGAGCTGCAACGCTTTGCCGACCGCCTGCCAGAAAAGCTGAAATATCTGTCAGAAGCGCCAGCCGCCGATCCGGAAGGGAATAAGACGATGGTACGTTTCAGTCGCAAGACCAAACAGCAATACGTCTCTTCCGAAAAGGATGGCAAAGCCACTGGCTGGTCAATGTTCTATGTTGACGGCAAATGGCAGGAAGCGAAAAAGTAATTCCCCGCAAGGCCAGCATTCGCTGGCCTTTCTCTTATCCTTATAGCTAATCGTTCTACATTCTTCCTTTAACTGATATAGTAGTTATAGAACTCTTTTCGTTTCGCTGACTCGCTTTCCCTCCCTCACCGCAATTAAAGCGGAAACACGCCTGCCGGGAATGCACCTCTGTCGCTACCAGGAAGATATAACTATGAAATTGCAGCAGTTGCGTTACATCGTCGAAGTGGTTAATCACAATCTTAATGTCTCATCGACCGCCGAAGGCTTATATACCTCGCAGCCAGGCATCAGTAAGCAAGTCCGTATGTTAGAAGATGAGCTGGGCGTGCAGATATTTGCACGCAGTGGTAAGCATCTGACGCAAGTAACGCCTGCAGGTGAAGAGATTATTCGGATTGCGCGCGAAGTGCTGTCCAAAGTTGACGCGATTAAATCTGTTGCTGGTGAACACACCTGGCCAGATAAAGGCTCGCTGTATGTAGCAACTACCCATACGCAGGCACGTTATGCGCTGCCAGGCGTGATTAAAGGCTTTATTGAGCGCTATCCTCGCGTCTCTTTGCATATGCATCAGGGGTCGCCGACGCAAATAGCTGAGGCAGTTTCAAAGGGCAATGCAGACTTTGCCATTGCCACAGAAGCGCTGCATCTGTATGACGATTTGATTATGCTGCCGTGCTATCACTGGAACCGCGCCATTGTGGTAACGCCAGATCATCCGTTGGCAGGTAAATCAAATGTGACCATAGAAGAGTTGGCGGATTTCCCGTTAGTGACTTACACCTTCGGCTTTACCGGCCGTTCAGAATTGGACACCGCGTTTAATCGCGCCGGATTAACGCCACGCATCGTCTTCACCGCGACGGATGCTGACGTCATCAAGACGTACGTGCGTTTAGGCTTGGGCGTTGGTGTAATTGCCAGTATGGCGGTTGATCCGGTTGCAGACCCCGATTTGGTGCGTATAGAAGCTTCAGAAATCTTTACGAATAGTACGACCAAAATCGGCTTTAGACGTAGCACCTTCCTCCGTAGCTATATGTATGATTTCATTCAACGTTTCGCACCACACCTGACGCGTGATGTGGTGGATGCGGCGGTCGCATTGCGCTCTAATGAAGACATCGAAGCTATGTTCCGCGACATCAAGTTACCCTTCAAGTAAATTCCTAACTCATTCTTTTGCCAAGGTGTCCAGTGGGCACCTTCGGAATCCCTTAGCGCTTAGCGCCACGAGTACTTCAAAAAAAATCATTATTTTTTTGTAAATGAAACATGGGTCACATGTTTTTTCATTGTTATCTATTAAATGCGAATCAGTACACAATTTTTACGATGCTGCTTTGCAGCTCGCCAGGAATATTCCCATACTCTAGTTAAGAGTTGATGAGGAAGGGCTTTTTAACTGGCTTGGTAAATTAAACTCAAATTTAGATTGGATCTAATTTGCTGTTAACCCAAATTTACAATGTAACGTTTTAATTAATAGTTGTGTTGGTAATTAAATTTATCTCATCAATTTTTGGCGTTTTGATAAATAGCGTTAATCGTTGTGCTCAATAAAAATAACTGGATTTTCGGTCTTAACAAGTTTAGGATTCGTCCTAAATCTTAATCGTTGTCATCAATCGTTTTATTGAGAGTGATTATCAAAAACTATGAATACGAGAATAACTGTACAGCCGGGCTTCCGGACTAAAAGCACCAAAGTTGAGCGTACTGGTAATACCCGTCGCAAAGCTTGGATGACTGTCTTCGCTGCTTCAGCACTGTTCTGGGTATTGGTGGCGTTAATGATTTGGCGTATGTGGGGTTAAGCCATGTGGGCAAATACACTCAGTCGTAAGCATCCGGTTTCTGCACGTCAGCCGCAAACGCCTGCGTGCAAAGTTAAAGACGTTGTATCCACTGAACCTCAGGTCACCATTCCGACTTCGTGGGAACTCAGCGAGAATCAGCGCAACTTTATTGAATCCTTCATGGATATGAAGTCGAAATAACGCAGCATGCGTTCCGTACTATATTTAGTCGTTTAGTCCCTCTTTTTGCCGGATTATCCGGTGGGCAAGTTTAAAGCCCGTCCTTTAACACTCAGCATTAAAAAAACGGTGTCATCAGTACAACGCTGAAGACGGTGGACTTTTTTTGCCCGGAATCCGGGAGGGAGTGAATCATGAACATCAATACAACGACATTATCCTGGGTGAGCGTATATACCTTTTCCCTGGCTTTTTGGGCCGCTGCCTTCTGGGCGATGATTTAAGCCCTAACTCAAATTACACGGAATTTATAAATGCCCTGACAAACGTCGGGGCATTTTTCATTGTGTTTTAATGTGTCTATTCGTGTTGTTATCAAAACGTTAACGGCAATGTAGTCTATCTTTAAGTTAAACCTTGCAGTCACTGAGGTTTAAAAAAGATTCACTTACATGGAGGCGCTATGTCGTTAACGTTACGCGAGCAGAGTCAGGACACGCTGGATGTTCGGGCAAAAAAATATCATTACTACAGCTTGCCCAAAGCAGCTCAGCAACTGGGCAATATCGATCGCTTGCCCAAGTCGATGAAAGTCCTGCTGGAAAACCTTTTACGCTGGCAGGATGGTGATTCTGTCACGCTTGAAGATATTGAAGCGCTGGTCGCCTGGCAAAAAGATGCTCACGCCGATCGTGAGATTGCCTATCGTCCCGCGCGGGTATTAATGCAAGATTTTACCGGCGTACCGGCGGTGGTAGATTTGGCTGCCATGCGCGAAGCGGTGAAACGCCTTGGCGGCGACGTCGCCAAAGTCAATCCCTTATCCCCGGTAGATTTGGTTATCGATCACTCTGTCACCGTGGACCATTTCGGTGATGACAAAGCCTTTGATGAAAATGTGCACCTGGAAATGGAGCGCAACCATGAGCGCTACGTTTTCCTGCGCTGGGGGCAAAAAGCCTTCAATCGATTCCGCGTAGTACCTCCGGGCACCGGGATTTGTCATCAGGTCAATCTGGAATACCTCGGTAAATCTGTCTGGCATGAGACGCTGAATGGGCAAGAGATCGCCTATCCCGATACGCTGGTGGGCACCGATTCGCACACCACCATGATCAATGCGCTCGGCGTATTGGGTTGGGGCGTTGGCGGGATTGAGGCTGAAGCGGCGATGCTTGGTCAGCCGGTCTCAATGCTGATTCCTGACGTAGTCGGTTTCAAACTCACTGGTAAATTGCGTCCGGGCATCACCGCAACGGATCTGGTGTTAACCGTTACGCAAATGCTGCGCAAACATGGTGTTGTGGGTAAATTCGTAGAATTTTACGGCGACGGCTTAGCCGACCTGCCGCTTGCCGATCGCGCCACCATCGCCAACATGGCGCCTGAGTATGGTGCGACCTGCGGCTTTTTCCCCGTCGATGATGTCACCCTGAGTTATATGACGCTCACCGGCCGCGATGCGGAGCAGGTTGAACTGGTTGAGGCTTATGCTAAGCAACAAGGTATGTGGCGTAACGCGGGTGATGAGCCGGTGTTCACCAGCTCTCTAGCGTTGGATATGGGCGACGTCGAGTCCAGCCTGGCCGGACCAAAACGTCCGCAGGATCGTGTATCACTCGGTGATGTTCCTACTGCTTTTGATGCCAGCAACGAACTGGAAGTTAACCAGGCGCAAAAACCGCATAAAACCGTGAGCTACCGCGATAGCGAAACCGGAGAAAGCTATCAGCTGGATGATGGTGCGGTCGTGATCTCGGCGATTACCTCTTGTACCAATACCTCAAACCCTAGCGTGCTGATGGCTGCCGGTTTACTGGCGAAGAAAGCCGTTGAACGCGGTCTGATGCGCAAGCCCTGGGTTAAGGCCTCACTGGCACCCGGTTCCAAAGTGGTTTCTGACTACCTTGCTGTGGCCCAGCTTACGCCATATCTGGACGAGTTAGGATTCAATCTGGTCGGTTACGGTTGTACTACTTGTATCGGTAATTCCGGCCCGTTACCGGACGCGATAGAAAGCGCGATTAAAGAGGGTGATCTCACGGTTGCCGCGGTGCTTTCGGGTAACCGTAACTTCGAAGGCCGTATTCATCCGTTAATTAAAACCAACTGGCTGGCTTCGCCGCCGCTGGTGGTTGCTTATGCCTTAGCGGGTAATATGAAGCTCAATCTGCAATCCGATCCGCTCGGTCAGGATCGCCTAGGCAACGATGTTTTCCTCAAGGATATCTGGCCTTCGCCGGAAGAAATTGCGGAAGCGGTGCAAAAAGTCACCAGCGATATGTTCCACAAAGAGTATGCCGAGGTGTTTAACGGCACGCCTGAGTGGCAGCAGATCAAAGTCAGCGAAGCGGCAACCTACGATTGGGATGGTGATTCTACTTACATTCGTCTGTCGCCCTTCTTTGACGACATGGAGAAAACGCCGAAGCCGGTGCAGGATATCAAAGGCGCGCGCATTCTGGCGATGCTGGGTGACTCCGTCACCACCGACCACATTTCTCCAGCGGGGAGCATCAAAGCCGAAAGTCCAGCCGGACGCTATTTGCTGTCGCATGGCGTTGAGCGCACCGATTTCAACTCTTACGGTTCGCGTCGTGGTAACCACGAAGTAATGATGCGCGGCACCTTCGCTAATATCCGTATTCGTAACGAAATGGTGCCGGGTGTTGAGGGCGGTTATACCAAACACTTCCCGACTAACGAGCAGTTGGCGATTTACGATGCGGCGATGAAGTATCAGCAGGAAGGTGTGCCGTTAGCGGTGATTGCTGGTAAAGAGTACGGTTCAGGCTCAAGTCGTGACTGGGCAGCAAAAGGGCCGCGCTTACAGGGCGTGCGCGTGGTTATCTCCGAATCTTTCGAGCGTATTCACCGCTCTAACCTGATCGGTATGGGGATTCTGCCGCTCGAGTTTCCGGCTGGCGTGACGCGTAAAACGCTGCAGCTTACGGGTGAAGAGTTTATAGATGTGGCAAATCTGTCGCAGCTTAAGCCGGGTGGCACGGTAACCGTAATTCTGACGCGCGCGGATGGCAGCCAGGAGACGCTGGAAACGCGCTGCCGTATCGATACGGGTAACGAGCTAACCTATTACCAGAACGACGGCATTTTGCATTATGTGATACGCAATATGCTGAACTAAAAGAAAAAGCCGGGATTTCCCGGCTTTTTTTATCTGCTATAAACACCGCTTACGACTTTGGCAACAGATGACCCATTTTTTCGGCTTTCGTATCGAGATAGTGCGCGTTTTTCGGGTTACGCCCGACAACCAACGGCACGCGTTCGACGATATTGATACCGGCTTCACTCAGGATTTCAACCTTGCGCGGATTGTTTGTCAGCAAGCGCACTTCATTGACGCCCAACAGTTTGAACATATCTGCACATAGCGTGAAGTCACGCTCATCAGCGGCGAAACCGAGCTGATGGTTGGCTTCGACCGTATCGTAGCCTTTATCCTGCAATGCATAAGCACGAATTTTATTCAGCAATCCGATGTTACGACCTTCCTGACGGTGATACATCAGAATGCCACGACCTTCTTCCGCAATCGCCGTTAACGCCGCTTCCAACTGGAAACCGCAGTCACAGCGTAAGCTGAACAGGGCATCGCCGGTAAGACATTCGGAATGGACGCGCGCCAGCACCGGATTGTGATCGCTAATATCACCATAAACCAGCGCGACATGGTCGTGGCCGGTTGCCAGTTCTTCAAAACCAACCATCAGGAAATCTCCCCATGGCGTGGGCAGTTTGGCTTCTGCTACCCGTTTAAGCTGCATGTGACTCTCCAGAACCTTCAGAGGATGCGCTATCATCATGATAACGCACGGGCCATGTGGCCCGATGAAACTTACGCTATTGTGCCACAACCCGAACGGCTGCCGTTAATCGGTCAGAGTGATTGTAGTGATAAAGCACAATTATCCAAGCCGCAATAGGTATGTTATTCTTTTTTCAGCTAAAGTTATGCTTAACGCACCTGTTAATCCGGATCTAAAAGGAAGCGAATGTTAAAAATCATTCAGCGCACCACCTTAGGGGCGTTTTTATTGTTGTTGATGCCGTTGGGCGTGTGGATATCTAACTGGCAATGGCAACCCGGGGAAGGCGGCAATCTACTTCGCGTGCTGTTTTGGATGACGGAAACCGTTACCAGTCCGTGGGGTATCCTCACCAGTATCATCCTCAGCGCCTGGGTGTTGTGGTGTTTACGCTTCCGGCTCAAACCCGCGATTCTGCTCATTCTTATCATGAATGGTGCGATTCTTGCTGGTCAGTACACCAAATCCTCAATCAAAGAGCATGTGCAGGAACCGCGCCCCTACGTCATCTGGCTGGAAAAAAGTCATGGCATTAACGGTGATGAGTTTTATCAGCTTCATCGCCAGCAGCGCGGCGAAATGGTCTCAACTTTGCTGGCCAATGACACTCAGCTGCCGCAATGGCTGAAGAATCATTGGGCATTTGAAACCGGTTATGCGTTTCCTTCCGGGCATACCATGTTTGCCGCCAGCTGGGCGCTTTTAGCCATCGGCCTGTTATGGCCGCGCCGTCATTTTGCCACCGTTGCCGTATTATTCGTTTGGGCGACCGCGGTGATGGGCAGCCGTTTAGTGCTGGGTATGCACTGGCCGCGTGATTTAGTGATGGCAACGCTGATATCCTGGTTATTGGTGACCGTAGCTACGCTGCTGGCCCAGCGTTTTTGCGGCCCGCTCACCATTCCTCCAGAGGAACATCGTGAGATCGCGCAACGTGATGATGGATTGTAATCAGCCTATTCATCCCCATATGATTGATTGTGCTTGCAGAAAAAAGCGCTAACTGATGTGGGGATAAGCAGCATCGACGGCGGTTTTTTGGCATACTTCTATTGGATAACCTCTCGACAGGACGCATTGTGAAATATTTGCTTATTTTTCTCGTGGTATTGGTCATTTTCATCATCTCCGTCACGTTCGGAGCGCATAACGACCAAATCATCACCTTTAACTATCTGCTAGCGCAGGGCGAATTCCGCATTTCAACACTGCTCGCCAGCTTGTTTGGCGCTGGATTCCTGCTGGGATGGGCGATTTGCGGCCTGTTCTGGTTACGCTTACGTGTTTCTCTGGCAAATGCACAGCGTAAGCTTAAACGTATGCAGGCACAGAATGAACAATCTACTGCAGTGACCCCATCACCAACTGCCAGTCGTCGGGATTAATTTTCGATGCTTGAATTGCTGTTTCTGCTTCTTCCTGTTGCTGCGGCGTATGGCTGGTATATGGGCCGCCGCAGTGCACATCAGGATAAGCAACAGGAAGCGAACCGCCTGTCGCGCGATTATGTGACCGGCGTAAACTTCCTGCTCTCCAATCAACAGGACAAAGCGGTTGATCTCTTTCTCGACATGTTGAAAGAGGACAGCGGCACGGTTGAGGCGCATCTGACGCTTGGCAATCTGTTCCGTTCGCGTGGTGAAGTTGATCGCGCCATTCGCATTCACCAATCCCTAATGGAAAGTGCGTCGCTCAGCTACGAGCAGCGCTTGCTGGCGATCCAGCAACTCGGCCGAGATTACATGGCAGCCGGATTGTACGATCGTGCCGAAGATATGTTTGGGCAACTGGTGGAAGAGACCGATTTCCGTATTGGCGCGTTGCAGCAATTGTTGTTGATTCATCAGGCAACCAGCGACTGGCAAAAAGCCATCGACGTGGCGGAAAAGCTGGTTAAGCTCGGCAAAGACAAGCAGAAAGGGGAAATTGCCCATTTCTACTGTGAGCTGGCGTTGCAGGCATTAAGCAGTGACGACCTTGATCGGGCGATGAGCTTGCTGAAGAAGGGCGAGTCAGCCGATCATCAAAGTGCGCGCGTCTCAATCATGATGGGCCGCATTTTGATGGAGCAGGGCGAGTACGCTAAAGCCGCCAGCCGACTGCAGCGCGTGCTGGAGCAGGACAAAGAGCTGGTGAGTGAAACGTTACCCATGCTGGAAACCTGCTACCAGCGCCTGAACCAACCCGAAAACTGGGCGCAATTTTTACAGCGTTGTGTCGACGAGAATACTGGCGCCGCAGCAGAGCTTTATCTCTCTCATATTCTTGAGCAACAGCAGGGACCGGAAGCGGCACAGCTGTATATCAATCGTCAGCTTCAGCGTCATCCGACGATGCGTGTGTTTCATCGTTTGATGGATTTCCACTTACACGAAGCGGAAGACGGACGTGCGAAAGAGAGCTTGATGGTGCTGCGCGATATGGTCGGCGAGCAGATCCGCACTAAGCCGCGATATCGCTGCCAGAAATGTGGCTTCACTGCCCATGCTCTGTACTGGCATTGCCCATCTTGTCGCGCCTGGTCTTCAGTTAAACCCATCCGTGGACTCGACGGCCAATAAATGGCCGCATCACGCGTCTGGTTACATCTATTTAGTTACAACATACTTGTGAGTTTAATTAAGAAACTGCCTTGGCATCGTGCAGCTAGCAGTCAAACAGGCAAGTTCTGGCGGTAGCGTGATTGTCGGCACCGGCCTGCGCAGGTAGAATGCTTGCCGTTTGTCCATCGCGCCTGCGGGTGCCAGTTACTGAGGAAACGTTATGCCTGTAACCACTTCACCTATTCTGGTGGCACTCGACTATCATGATCTCAACAGCGCGCTGCAGTTTGTAGACCGCATCGATCCAGGCCAGTGTCGCCTGAAAGTGGGCAAAGAGATGTTCACACTGTTTGGTCCATCGCTGGTGAAAACGCTGCAGGAACGGGGTTTTGAAGTGTTCCTCGATCTCAAGTTTCATGACATCCCAAACACCACCGCACATGCAGTCGCGGCCGCAGCCGATCTTGGCGTGTGGATGGTGAACGTGCACGCCAGCGGTGGCGCTCGCATGATGAACGCGGCTCGTGAAGCGCTGGTGCCATTCGGCAACGATGCGCCGCTGCTGATTGCTGTCACCGTATTGACCAGCATGGATGAAGACGACCTCAAAGGTTTAGGCATCACCTTATCTCCAGCCGCGCAGGCTGAGCGGCTGGCACGTTTGACTCGTGATTGCGGCCTGCACGGCGTGGTTTGTTCGGCGCAGGAAGCCGCGCATTTTAAGCAGGTGATAGGTCAGGATTTCGCGCTGGTTACGCCAGGCATTCGTCCGGCCGGCAGCGATGCGGGCGATCAGCGCCGTATTATGACGCCGCAGCAGGCAAAACACGCCGGCGTGGATTATATGGTCATCGGGCGTCCGATCACCCAATCCGCCGATCCGGCCGCCACGCTGCAGCAAATCCTGCAGAGTTTACAGGAGGCTTAATGGCTCAGGACAATCGATTGGTGTATTCGACCGATAGCGGTCGTATCACCCATGAAGAAGAGAAAGCGCCACGACCTAAAGGCGATGGCATCGTGCGTATTCAACGCCAAACCAGCGGACGTAAAGGTAAGGGCGTGTGTCTGATTACCGGTGTCGATCTGGGTGATAGCGCTCTCGAAAAACTGGCTGCTGAACTGAAGAAAAAGTGTGGTTGCGGTGGGGCAGTGAAAGAGGGCGTCATTGAGATTCAGGGCGATAAGCGCGATCTGATTAAAACGCTGCTGGAAGACAAAGGCATGAAAGTCAAGCTAGCGGGTGGTTAAGGAGTTCGGGCCACTTTTGAGGTGGCCCGTTGTTAAGTAGATGCGCTGCGTAGCCTGATAATTATAATTTATTTGCTGATCTGGTGACCGATGATGCCGCCGACAGCTGCGCCACCAACGGTACCAAGTCCGCTACCGTTGGTCAGTACTGAACCACCAATGGCACCCGCACCCGCACCGATTGCGGTATTACGGTCGCGTTTAGACCAATTCGAACAGCCGCTCAGCGCGACAACTAGTGTTGTTGCCAATACGGCAGCAGTAAGACGTTTCATTGTTGTAGTCATTAACTTCTCCTTGAATGTTAACACCGTGGTAACCATATAAGTATAGATGTTACACCGCACTCGGCAGGGTAAAACGGTCCTAAAATGCGAGTTTGCAAGCCACTTCTTGTTTAATCATCAAAACCAACCCGCGCCACACATTTAACGCCTTAGCCACTTTCCGCAGCTTTTACAGCCGTTCCATCCATAACGCTTTTTCTCCCTGCTCCGCACAATTCAGCTATCACAGTTCGCAGGAGAAAAAAGATGCTGGAAGCGTTAAAGCAGCAGGTGCTGGAAGCCAATCTCGATTTACCCCGTTACAACCTTGTCACCTTTACCTGGGGCAACGTTAGTGCAGTGGACCGCGATCGGAATTTAGTGGTGATCAAGCCGTCGGGCGTGAAGTACGAGCAGATGCAGCGCGACGATATGGTTGTCGTCGATCTCGCCAGCGGCGAGGTAATAGAAGGGAAAATGCGCCCATCCTCGGATACCGCCACCCACCGCGCGCTCTATCTCGCCTGGCCAGAGATCGGCGGCATCGTGCATACGCACTCGCGCCATGCCACCATTTGGGCTCAGGCTGGACGTGAAATCATCGCGTTAGGCACCACGCACGCCGATGATTTTTACGGCACCATTCCCTGCACGCGGCAGATGAAGCGCGAAGAGATTGAGCAGGAATACGAGTGGAATACCGGCCAGGTGATCATTGAAACTTTTGCGCAGCGCGGAATTGAACCAACGGCAATCCCCTCCGTGCTGGTGAACTCCCACGGCCCGTTTGCCTGGGGTAAAGATGCGCATGCTGCAGTACACAGTGCGGTGGTATTAGAAGAGGTGGCCTATATGGCACTGCATACCGAGCAGCTGCGCACTGAGTTACCGCCGATATCGCAAACACTGCTTGATCTGCACTATCTGCGTAAGCACGGTAAAAATGCGTGGTATGGGCAGAATTAACCTGTATTTAAAAACATAAGCGCCTGCAGGTGTCATGCCAGTCAATTAAGTAAATGGTGAGCGCGCAGGCCGGTGACACTTTTGGTCCGGCGGTCCTCGCGCCGCTAGCGCGGTACCTTCACTTTGCTCGTCTGCCTGACGGACCGGCGGAGACGGGACGTCCTGTCCCGGCTCCGCCTTTCGCCCGCGTCCTGCGGGCTCTCCTGGCCTCCTCGCTTCGTTCAGCGCTGCGGATTGCCGGCACAAAAGCGCCCCCGGCCTGCTCATAAGCTTCAGTGCGAGTTGTTGAAAAGGGCAGATGTGTCAGCGCCCGCAAAGATAATCCATCCTTTGAGCAAAAACGCCTCCCGGCTCCTCTCTTTTAACTTCCAATCATCTGGTATGGCGATTCACGTCATAAATACAAAATGATCAATCAATAAAAATAAAACAGCGTTTCATAAATGCATTTGCGATCACTTTTTTCCTTTCTGCCAATCGTTATCTTGCTCGCCATGCCATCTGGCAATTCATAAAAACACCTCCCTCTGGCTCAGTTAAGGTGACACCTTTATGCATATCAAACGTGCAATCGATAAAATTCCTGGCGGCATGATGCTGATTCCGCTGTTTTTGGGCGCGATGTGCCATACGTTCTCTCCGGGCGCAGGTAAATACTTTGGTTCGTTCACCAATGGGTTGATGACCGGCACCGTCCCGATTCTTGCGGTCTGGTTCTTCTGCATGGGCGCATCCATCAAACTCAGCGCCACCGGCACAGTACTACGTAAATCGGGCACGCTCGTGCTCACCAAAATTGCGGTGGCGTGGGTGGTCGCGGCGATTGCTTCACGTGTGATGCCGGAAAATGGCGTGGAAGTGGGCATGTTTGCCGGTCTCTCGACGCTGGCGTTAGTGGCGGCGATGGATATGACCAATGGCGGTTTATACGCATCCATCATGCAGCAATACGGTTCGAAAGAAGAGGCTGGTGCGTTTGTCTTGATGTCGCTGGAGTCCGGGCCGCTGATGACGATGGTGATTCTCGGCACCGCAGGCATCGCATCGTTTGAGCCACATGTCTTCGTTGGCGCAGTACTGCCGTTTATCGTCGGGTTCGCGTTGGGTAATCTCGATCCCGAACTGCGCGAGTTCTTTGGCAAAGCGGTACACACGCTGATTCCGTTCTTTGCCTTTGCGTTGGGTAATACCATTGATTTGACCGTCATCGCGCAAACTGGCCTGCTGGGCATTATGCTGGGTGTCGCAGTGATCATTGTCACCGGCATTCCGCTGATTATTGCCGATCGCCTGATTGGCGGTGGCGATGGTACGGCGGGAATTGCGGCATCGAGTACCGCCGGGGCTGCGGTGGCCACGCCAGTGTTGATTGCCGAGATGCTGCCACAGTTTAAACCGGTCGCACCCGCCGCAACGGCATTAGTCGCCACGTCGGTAATTGTGACCTCCATCATTGTACCCATCATCACCGCGGTTTATTCACGACGCGTTAAGCGTTCTCATGTTGCCGTGGGGCAACGCGCTGCCATCAAGTAAGCCCGCTAATGCTTCCCCGGCCGCTGGTCGGGGATATCTCTGGATTTTGCTTTATAAATCAATCTCTCATTTGGTCTGGCCTCACTCTGGATTACGCTGATGTGGCGTTTAACGCACTACATAAACATAAACAGAGGATGAGACAATGACAGTAATTAACCAACCAACATGCAGACTGTTCACCGAAGTTGGACAAACCACACAGCTCGCGGCCTACTATGAAGAGGGCCGCCGCACCATGTGGATGATGCTGCGTGCGCAACCCCGTCCGAGTTTTAACCACGAATTAATTGAGGAGATCATGAACCTGAGCTATTCCGCTCAACGTTCCGGTCTGCCGATTGATTTCTGGGTGACGGGTTCGTTAGTGCCACAGATGTTTAACGCCGGAGGCGATTTGCGTTTCTTCGTGGAATGCATTCGCAACAACCGTCGTGAAGCACTGCGCGCTTATGCGCGTGCCTGTGTCGACTGCATTCACTCCGCAGCGCGGGGTTTCGATACCGGTGCGGTCACGCTGGCAATGATTGAGGGCAGTGCGCTCGGCGGCGGCTTTGAAGCGGCGCTGGCACATCACTTCATTCTGGCGCAGAACAGCGCGCGCATGGGTTTCCCGGAGATCGCGTTCAACCTGTTCCCCGGTATGGGCGGCTACTCGTTAGTGGCGCGTCGGTCTGGCATGAAGCTGGCCGAAGAGCTGATTATGGAAGGTGAGTCACACAGCGCGGAATGGTATGAAACGCGTGGTCTGGTCGACAAGGTGTTCCAGCCGGGCGATGGTTATCGCACCACACGCACCTTCATCGATACGTTACGTCCAAAACTGAACGGCGTGCGGGCAATGCTGAAAGCGCGTCAACGCGTATTGCAGTTATCACGCGCTGAGCTAATGGATATCACGGAGGACTGGGTCGATTATGCCTTCACACTGGAACCTAAAGACATTGCTTACATGGAACGACTGGTACAACTGCAGAACCGTCATAGCGCATCCTTGCGCAAAGCCGGCTAATCTCGCAGACCAGCGTTAAACGCGGGCAGGATGCTTAGCCAGCCAATGCCCGAGCTGTTCTGCGGGCATTGGTTTTGCATAATAATAACCTTGACGCCCATCAACACCGTTGGCCATAACAAACTTCTCTTCGGCTTTGGTTTCAATGCCCTCGGCGATCACCTGCAGCTTCAGGGCTTTGGCCACCGCGACAATCGCACGCACCAGCGACTGCGCCACGGGTTGTTTGTTGATATTACGTACAAAGCTCTGATCTAGCTTAATGGCATCAATCGGGACGCGCGCCAGCTGAGAAAGTGAGGAGTAACCGGTACCAAAGTCATCCAGATGCACCTGCGCACCCAGCTCCTGAAACTGTTTCATCAGCATCAGCGCACCAGCTTCGTTCTCAATCAAACAGCTTTCCGTCAGCTCAATATCAATTGGACACTCGGTCAAACCGGCTTCATTCAATGCCTGTTTCAAATCGGTGTAAATGCTCTGGTCGATCAGCTGCTTGGCCGAGACGTTAACCGCGACGCGCAGAAAGATGCCTTCGCTGCGCCATTTAATGATCTGCTGCAGCACGTTGAGCATCACCCAGCGGCCCAAGGGCACAATCAAACCGGACTCTTCGGCGTAGGAGATAAAATCGCCCGGCGGCACCAGACCACGCTCTGGAGAATTCCAGCGCACCAGCGCCTCGGCGCTCAGCACTTCGCCTTCGGCATTGAGTTTTGGCTGGTAATGCACCACCAGATGATCCAGCTCGAGCGCTTTGCGCAGGTTGGTATCGAGCCACAGATACTCAAACACGCGCTGATTCATCTCATTAGCGAACACGCAAAACTTGCCGCGGCCGTTTTCTTTGGCGTGATACATCGCGGTATCGGCGTTACGAATCAGGCTTTCACGATCTTCACCATGCAGCGGGGCGAGGGCGATACCCAGCGAGCAGCCGCTGTAAACCTCAATCAGGCCAATGCGGAATGGCTGACGCAGCCGCTCAAGAATACGCGACGCCATCGCTTCCAGCGCTGCCTGGCTGGTGTGTTCCGCCAGCACCACGAACTCATCGCCGCCAAGGCGCGCCAGCGTCTGGTCTTTGCCAAGACAGCTGAGGATGGCCAGCGACACGGCTTGCAGCAGCTGATCGCCAAACATATGGCCGTAAGCGTCGTTCACCTTCTTAAAATTGTCTAAATCGAGGTACACCACGCCGGTTTGACTGCCATTCGCCAGCTCCAGTGCCAGACTAATCTGCTGATGGATCGCGTTGCGATTGGGCAAGCCGGTGACGGTATCGGTATTGGCCAGCACGCGCAGACGTTCCTGAGCGCGGCGCTCTTCGGTTATGTCGGTTCCGGAACAGATGAGGAAAATTTCATTTTTTCCGCTACCGCTGTGAACGAACTTATTACGAAACAGAAACAGTCGCTGACCTTTACGGGTTTTTATCCAGCGTTCAACTTCGTAAGAACTGCCTTCACGGAAGAAACCGGCGATATTACGACGTGATGCCTGCGCTTCCTGCTTAGTCATAAACAGCTGGAACACGTTGCGGCCAATCACTTCCTGCTCTTTCAGCCCGGTGTACTCCTCACTCAAACGGTTAAAACGCTGGATATTACCGCGTTGATCGAGGATCACGATGACGGAATTCGCCTCAGAAACCACTTGCTCGGCGAAGGATAAACCCAGCGTCAAATCACGCGCGACAGACGACGTATCGCCCCAGGCTGACGAGGTGCCTGCCCAGGTAGATTGATTGACTTTACGGCCGACAAAATGCATCGGAACAGGTTCGCCATGCAGCGACAGCGTGAGGTTAATACTTGAGGTAATGACCGTCATCGCACGTAATAAACTGGCTTGTGCGGGAGTCAGCGGCACCGCCATATTGGTGTTTGCGTTCTCATCTTCGGCAAAATGCAGAGCATCACTATCTGAAGTTAAACGCCAATGAGGGCTGGTGGTGCCAAACAAGGTATATAGCAATGTTTGCCCTTGTTCATCGGTCATGGAAACTTCCTCCGGGGGAATGCTCAGCGGGCGGTATCTCATTATTTTAGCAACAGTATTCAACCTCCTGCGTCAGCACAAGATGCAATCCAAATATATTTTTGTTTTTATTAAAGAATGGCACGAAAAAGCCCCGACAAGCGGGGCTAATCTCTGTTAGCAAGGGCACTTACCGAGTTTTCCGGCTTGGCTGGGAAAGCGGGCATCGAGGCAGTGACGGTGAAAAGCACGCTCATCCATGGGGGCGATCGTTGGATGATGTTCGCGCATATGCTTCAGATAAGTTTGATAGTCATGAACGCCGACCATTAAACGAAAACTTTGCTGCAATCCCCGCCAGATGCGCTGCCAGCGCGTAAGATTTTGCCCAGCCGTGGCGGGGGCGATTGGTAAGCACTGCTGAATGTGCCACGGCCCGTTGGGTTTTCTCCAGTGATAAATGGACTCAGACATTTCGCACCTCTTTGCGTAGTGAGATCTCAGATTCATGGGTGGTTGGCACCGTGCTGTTGAGCGCCCGACGAATCACGAAGAAGGCCGCCACCAGCATGGTCACCGCCACCAGCATGAAGAAGGCGCACAGGGCCGCGTTAATTTGATTGCTGAAGACGATGGTTTGCATGTCAGCAACACTCTTCGCCGGGGCGATGACGATGCCGTCATCAATGCCTTTGCGGAACTTGTTGGCCTGCGCCAGGAAACCAATCGAAGGTTTTTCGTGGAAAATCTTCTGCCAGCCCGCGGTCATCGAGGTAATGAACAGCCAGGCGGTTGGAACAATCGTCACCCACGCATAACGCTGCTTCTTCATTTTGAACAGCACCACGGTGCCGAGAATCAGCGCCATTGACGCCAGCATCTGGTTGCCGATACCAAACAGCGGCCACAGCGTATTGATGCCGCCGAGCGGATCGACCACGCCCTGATACACGAAGAAACCCCAGCCCGCCACCGCGACGGTGGTTCCCGCCATGTTGCCCAACCATGAACGGTTATTCGCCATCGACGGTACCACGGTGCCCACCAGATCCTGCACCATAAAGCGACAGGCGCGGGTGCCGGCATCCACAGCGGTCAGGATAAACAGCGCTTCAAACAAGATGGCGAAGTGATACCAGAACGCCATCATGGCGCGGCTGTTAAACACTTCGGTGAT
This sequence comes from Pantoea sp. DY-17, assembly GCF_019795975.1. Lineage (NCBI taxonomy): Bacteria > Pseudomonadati > Pseudomonadota > Gammaproteobacteria > Enterobacterales > Erwiniaceae > Pantoea > Pantoea sp. DY-17. The sequence continues at coordinate 1,068,458 of NZ_JAIMIG010000001.1, forward strand.
GATATGCGCCATGCCGACCGCAAAGGTTGGTGCACCACCGGCACGCGAAAGAATGGTGCTTTCGCCGACGTCGCGCGCAATGCCGCTCAGCATCTCTGGCGTCACCACGAAGCCCCAGCCGTTAATCACCTGCGACGCATTTTCCACCGTGGTGCCAATCAGCGCGGCAGGGGAGTTCATGGCAAAGTAGACGCCCGGATCGAGCACCGAGGCACAAATCAGCGCCATGATCGCCACAAAGGATTCCATCAGCATCGCGCCGTAGCCGATAAAGCGGATATGACTTTCGCGCTCCACCAATTTCGGCGTGGTGCCGCTCGAAACCAGCGCATGGAAACCTGAAATGGCGCCACAGGCGATGGTGATAAACAGGAACGGGAACAGCGCGCCGGAGAAGACCGGCCCGGTGCCATCAATAAATTTGGTCACCGCGGGCATCTTCATCTCGGGCATGGCAAACACGATGCCGATGGCCAAACCGATGATCACGCCAATTTTCAGGAAGGTGGAGAGATAATCGCGCGGTGCCAGCAGCAGCCACACCGGCAGCGAAGAGGCGACAAAACCGTAGATCACCAGCACCCACGTCAGCTCCGTGCCTTTCAGCGTGAACAGCGGGCCCCAATAGGGATCGGCTGCTACATTGCCGCCGTAAATAATCGCCGCCATCATCAGCACAAAACCAATGATCGACACTTCCGCGATTTTTCCCGGACGCAGGAAGCGCATATACACGCCCATAAACAAGGCAATCGGAATGGTAGCGGCAATGGTGAACAAGCCCCACGGACTGTTGGCCAGCGCCTTCACCACCACCAGCGCCAGTGCGGAGAGGATGATGATCATCACACCCAGCGCGCCGAGCATGGTGACCACGCCAGCGAATGAGCCGAGCTCCTGACGCGCCATCTCACCCAATGAGCGGCCATCACGACGCGTTGAGATAAACAGGATCAGGAAATCCTGCACCGCACCGGCAAACATTACGCCAACCAGAATCCAGATGGTGCCTGGCAGGAAGCCCATCTGCGCCGCGAGGATCGGACCAACCAGCGGGCCCGCACCGGCAATCGCCGCAAAATGGTGGCCGAACAGCACCCATTTATTGGTCGGCACATAATCGAGGCCATCACTTAAGCGCTCCGCCGGCGTGCGACGGCGATCGTCCAGTTCGAAAATACGCTTAGCGATAAACAGGCTGTAAAAGCGATAGGCAATGCTGTAGCAGGCGACGGAGGCAATCACCAGCCACACCGCGTTGACGTGTTCGCCACGGCTGAGGGCCAGCATGGCAAATGCGCCCGCGCCAATTAACGCCACCGCTAACCAGATGAGACTGGTTTTGACGTTGTTCATGAGTTAACTCCTTGTAGGGACCGGGAAAAGAGGCGATCGAATACAACAAGTTAAAAGTAATGTAATGAATTGTTAACGACAGACAAAGGCATTAGAAATGTGAAGCGGAAAGCAAATTTAACATTTGCTAAAGCGGGCGGAGAGAAATGCGGGATAACGGCTGTTATCCCGCGAGTTTTCATGCTCAGGCGGCAGGACGCGCGACCACGCTGCGGGTTTCCATACGCACTTCGGCGATGGTCACGTCGATGATGTCAGTGACACGGTAAGCGACTTCACCTTTTATCTGCACGGTGCCGCTTTCCTGCGAGCACACCAGCTCATCACGCACCGCGTGGATGAACGGCGCAGGAATGAAGGCTACCGCGCCATTCTCCAGCAGACGAACGCGCATGCCGCCGCGAGATACGTCGATGATCTCGGCGCTGAACTTGCGATCGGTAGCGGCAAACGGTGCGAGGAAACGGGCATACAACCAGTCCCCAACATCGCGCTCGGCCATGCGGTTCAGGCGACGACGTTCGCTCATGATGGTGGTCAGCTCATCCTGCGGACGGCCAGTGCTTTCACCGCGCACAATCGCCTTCAGCAAGCGATGGTTGATCATGTCGCCGAACTTACGAATAGGCGAAGTCCAGGTCGCGTAGGCTTCGAGGCCAAGACCAAAGTGCGGGCCCGGCTCGGTGCCGACTTCTGCAAACGACTGGAAGCGACGAATGCGGCTATCCAGATACTGGGTTGGCTGCGCATCGAGTTGACGACGCAGCTGGCGGAAGCCTTCCAGCGTGGTAATCGCCTGCGGATCCACGGTGATGCCATGCCCCGCCAGCACGCCAGCGGCCTGCTCAGCATTGGCTAGATCGAAACCGGTGTGCAGGTTATAGATACCGAAGCCCAGCTTCTCCTGCAGCACTTTCGCGGCACAGACGTTAGCCAGAATCATCGACTCTTCAACGATGCGGTTGGCGATGCGACGTGGCTCAGAGATGATATCCAGTACTTCGCCTTTCTCGCCCAACACAAAGCGGTAGTCCGGACGATCTTTAAACACCAGCGCGTGGGTTTGACGCCATTCGCTGCGCGCCAGGCAAACCTGATGCAGCAGGCGAATCTGCTGAGCAATGGCGTCGTTTTCAGGCTGCCAGCTGCCGCTGTTTTCCAGCCAATCGGAAACTTCGTCATAAACCAGCTTGGCTTTCGACTCGATCCACGCAGCAAAGAAATGCACGTCATCAGCCAGGCTGCCATCTTTCAGCACGGTAACGCGACAAGCCAGCGCGGGACGACGCTCGTTCGGACGCAGGGAACAGACGTCGTCAGAGAGTTCGCGCGGCAGCATCGGAATGTTGAAGCCCGGCAGATAGTTGGTGAACGCGCGTTTCGACGCCAGCTTATCCAGCTCGCTGCCTTCCGCCACATAAGCGGTTGGATCGGCGATAGCGATGGTCAGGATCAGATTGCCGTCGGCAGCCTCTTCCACGTACAGCGCATCATCCATATCCTGGGTGCTGGCGCTGTCGATGGTGACGAAGTTCAGCGCGGTCAAATCTTCACGCTGCAGATTTTCGTTGAGCATCTCACCAAAACCGACGTCCGGAGCCTGACGTTCGAGGTTATGGCGCGACAACGTTACCCACCACGGCGCGAGGTGATCGTCCGCAGTGACAATGAATTCGGTCAGTTCAGCATAGAAACCGCGATCGCCTTTCAGCGGGTGACGACGCATCTCTGCTACCGCCCAATCGCCGTTCTGGAAATCGTGGGTCACGCCACGTTCGGCGCGGCACTGAATCGCCTCTTTCAGCAGCGGATGATCCGGCACAATTGACAGGCGATCGTCTTTCTTCTGCACGCGGCCGACAAAGCGGGTCAGGAACGGCTCAACCAGGGTTTCCGGCTCGGCACTCTCGCGGTCTTTATCGGTGTGGATCACGGCCGAAATACGGTCGCCGTGCATCACTTTCTTCATCTGCGGTGGCGGAATGAAGTAGCTTTTCTGGGCATCAACTTCGAGGAAGCCAAAGCCTTTTTCCGTACCTTTAACAACACCTTCGACGCGCGGAGTCTGCGCGTGAAGCTTCTCTTTAAGCTGCGCGAGCAGCGGATTATCCTGGAACATAATTTATATAGTTTCGTGGCCTAAGAGCGGCTGACAGTTTTACGCGAATCGGGTCCGCGCGGCAAGGCCAAAACAGGCTAAAAAGCCGCTTTACGCGGCTTTTTACCTTCTGATAACGCTTTGGTCAGGCGATACGTTGTGACGGTGTGGCGGCGCTTAATGTCAGCTTCACCGGCACCGATTTTGAGGTCGGTGTGCCGCTGCCGTCGCCAAAACTCGAGAGCGGCACCAGCGGGTTGGTTTCCGGATAATACGCCGCGAGGTTACCGCGCGGAATGTTATACGGCACCAGCTTGAAACCGCTGACGCGACGGGTTAAACCGTCATTCCACAGCGTCTCGATATCCACCAACTGGCCTTCAGTGAAGCCCAGCGACGCCATATCATCCGGATGGATAAACACCACTTCGCGCTGACCGTACACGCCACGATAACGGTCATCGAGGCCGTAAATCGTGGTGTTGTACTGATCGTGTGAACGCAGCGTTTGCAGCGTGAACGGCACCGCGACATCGCCCAACTGCGGGAACAGCGACGTTGGCAGGGCGGCGGCGCTGAACTCGGCGCGTTTGCTTGGCGTATTGAAGCGCAGCTCGGCGGCAGCGCTACCCAGGTAGAAACCGCCCGGAATGTCGCACTTATTATTGAAATTAGCAAAGCCGGGAATCGTGGCGGCGATGTGATCGCGAATCAGATCGTAATTGCCTGCCATCGCCAGCCAGTCGATTTTATCGCTGCCTAATGTCGCATGGGCGATGCCAGCCACAATCGCGGTTTCAGAGCGCTGCGTCTCCGCCAGGGGAATGCCGACGCCTTCTGAGGCGTGCACCATGCTGAACGAGTCTTCCACGGTGATGTACTGATTGCCGCTTGCCTGGCGATCGCGTTCGGTACGGCCCAGCGTTGGCAGAATCAGCCCTTCGCGGCCTGGCACCAAATGGCTGCGATTGAGTTTGGTGCTGATGTGCACGGTCAAACCGCAATGCTGCAACGCTTCTTCGGTGACTGGTGAATCCGGTGCGGCCGCCGCGAGGTTGCCGCCCAGCGCAATCAGCACTTTCACTTCGTCACGTAGCATCGCGTTCAGCGCCTCAACGGTGTTGTGACCATGCTCGCGCGGGGGTTCGAAATCAAAGTGCGCGCCGAGGGCATCGAGGAACGGCTTGCCCGGTTTCTCATCGATGCCCATGGTGCGGTTGCCCTGCACATTACTGTGGCCGCGTACCGGACACAGGCCTGCGCCTTTCTTGCCCAACTGACCAAACAGTAGCTGCAGGTTGGTGATCTCGCGAACGGTATCCACCGAGTGTTTATGCTGAGTAATGCCCATCGCCCAGGTGACAATCACGCGTTCAGCACTTTGATAAATCGCCGCCGCTTCACGAATCTGCACTTCGCTCAGACCGGATTGGCGCACGATATCGTCCCAGCGGGTGTTATCGACGGCGGCAAGATACTCGTCAATACCGTGGGTGTTGGCATCGATAAAAGCCTGATCGAAAATGCCTTCTTCACCGGCAGCCAAACGTGCACGCTGTAGCTCAAGCAGGGCTTTCACCATGCCGCGCACCGCTGCCATATCGCCGCCCAGATTAGGTTGGTAATAGGCGGAACTGATGGTGCCCGCCATCGACGTGACTATCTCTAGCGGCTTTTGCGGATCGGCAAAACGCTCGAGGCCGCGCTCGCGCAGCGTGTTAAAGGTGACGATTTTCGCGCCGTGATCGGCCGCGTGCCGCAGGCTGTGCAGCATGCGCGGATGGTTGGTGCCCGGATTCTGACCCAACACGAAAATCGCGTCGGCGTGATCAAAATCGTCCAGACGAATGGTGCCTTTACCCACGCCGATGCTGCGTTTCAGGCCGGTGCCGCTGGCTTCGTGGCACATGTTCGAGCAGTCGGGGAAGTTGTTGGTGCCCATCACACGGCCAAACAGCTGATAAAGCCAGGATGCTTCATTGCTGGCGCGGCCGGAGGTGTAAAGCTCCATTTGATTTGGATGATCCATCGACTTCAAATGGCGAGCAATCAAGGCTAACGCATCGTCCCAGCTGATCGGTTCGTAGTGGTCGGTCGCGCTGTTGTAGCGCATCGGATGGGTTAAGCGTCCCTGATACTCAAGGAAGTAATCGCTCTGCTGGTAAAGGGTGCTGACGCTGTGCTGGGCAAAAAATTCCGGCGCAACCACACGACGCGTGGCTTCCCACGTCACCGCTTTTGCTCCGTTTTCACAGAAGCTGAAGGTGCTTTTGTTGTCATCGCCCCATGCGCAACCTGGGCAGTCGAAACCGCGCGCTTTATTCATGCGCATCAGGTTTCGCATGTTCTTCAGGGCAGCTTTACTATCAAGGACGAAACGGGTGGTGGCTTCCAATGAACCCCAGCCGCCCGCAGCAGCGCGATAGGGTTGAATCTTACGTTTAAATTTCATAGTTGCAGGCTTATTTGTTTATGAGTTGTTATCAGAATATGTCTTCTGTTGGCGGGAAGTGTGCGACTCTCCTTAAAAGTTGTCTAATTGATTGGTTTAATGGTGCGATAGGCGGCGTTTATCGTGAAACGCACGTAAAGCGTGACCTAAGTCAAACTTTCCCGGCTGTTAAGGGGCGGCAGTTACGTGCTGCTGAGATAACTGACTAATAATTGCTCTTTCCATTCTGAAAAGGGCACGCAGCATGAAGAATCTGGCAAGCCAAATTCACGCCTTCGGTAAAGCCTTAATGATGCCCATCTCGGTGATTGCTGCCGCAGGGATCTTTCTTGGCCTGGCCGCCGCAATGCAAAATCCGGCCATCACCGGCGATGCCTTCGCCAGTCTGCAGGTGCCACAGCTGATTATCGGGTTTATCCGCAAGGTGGCGGGCGCGCTGTTCGCCAATTTGCCGCTGTTCTTTGCGGTGGCCAGCGCCATCGGGCTGGCGAAAGCGGAGAAACCGACCGCCGCCTTTACCGCCGTAATTGGCTATATCGCCATGAATGTCGGAATCAGCTCCACGCTGGCGTCGAAAGGTTTGACGGCCGCTACCACCACGCCAGAAGCGCTGCAGAAAGCGGGTATGGATCAAACCGCAGCGATGATGACGTCGGCCGAATACATCGACATGCTCGGCATCTTCACTTACAACATGAGCGTGCTGGGCGGCGTGATTGCTGGATTGATTACCGTGCTGCTGCATAACCGTTTTTACACTCAGCAACTGCCGACGGCGATCAGTTTCTTTGGTGGACGCCGCTTTGTGCCGATCGTGACCGTGGTGGTGCTGCCGCTGGTGGGCGTGCTGCTGGCGTTGATTTGGCCGACCATCGGCGAAGGCATCGCGTGGGTGGGTTTGATGATTGGTAAAAGCGGGCAATACGGCGCCTTCCTGCTTGGCACCAGCGAACGCTTACTGATTCCCACCGGTTTGCACCATATCCTCAACGAAACCGTGCGCTTCACACCGATTGGCGGCATGGCAACGGTTGATGGACAAAGCATCGTCGGCGCGCTGAACATCTTCAACACCTCGCTAACGCATCCCGGCGCCATCCCGGACGATACGGTGCGCGGCGCGACGCAGTTCCTCGCGCAGGGCAAAATTCCGGTAATGATGTTTGGCTTACCGGCCGCCGCGCTGGCGATTTACCACACCGCACGCCCTGAGCATAAGCAGCGCGTTAAAGCGCTGGTGCTGGCCGGTGCACTGACTTCCTTTACCACCGGCATCACCGAGCCGCTGGAGTTCTGTTTCATCTTCGTGTCGCCGGTGCTGTATATCCTGCATGCGCTATTAACCGGCCTGTCATTTATGTTGATGTCGATGCTGCATTTGATGATTGGCAACGTGCAGGGCGGCGCCATCGATCTGGTGGTGTTCGGCATTCTCGGTGGCAGCAAAACGCACTGGTGGTGGACGATTGTGCTCGGCGTAATTTATGTGCCGATTTACTACTACGGTTTCCGTTTTGTCATCACGCGGATGCGGGTTGAAACGCCGGGACGGGAATCCGATGAAGAACACAAACCCGAACAGGTGGCGGCGGATGAGCGCACCAAAGTGATCATCAGCGGGCTGGGCGGCGAAGCCAATATAGAGGACGTCGATTGCTGCTTCACCCGGCTGCGCGTGCGGGTCAAACAGATGAATGAGGTGGTCGATCAAACGTTACTGACCACCGGCGCGAACGGCATCAATCGCGTCAGCGAACACGATATCCAGGTGATTTACGGCCCGCAGGTCGAGAAGATCGCCAACGACGTAAAAAGTGCCTTGGGTGTGGCGTAACACAATAGCCGCTGCGCGTGGGCGCAGCGCAGCAGCAACCGCCATGATACACTGCTGTTTTCCAGCCAATTCTGCTTTCCATGGACATCAAACAATTAATCTATCTGACAAATCTTGAACGCGAACGCCACTTTGGCCGCGCGGCAGAGGTCAGCTTTGTCAGCCAGCCGACGCTATCGATGCGCCTGAAAAACCTCGAACGCGAATTAGGGCTGTCGCTGATCAACCGCAGTAATAATTTCGATGGCTTTACGCCAGAAGGCGAGCGCGTACTGACCTGGGCGCGAGAAATTGTTTCGGTGTATCAGGGATTGAAGCTGGAAGTGGAGTCGCTCAAGCATGGCGTCAACGGCACCTTGCGGCTGGGTGTTATGCCGCAGTGCAGCGTGGCGCTGCCTGCGTTGTTGAAAGCGGTTGAAGCGCGTTATCCACAGCTGGATTATCGCGTGGCCGCGATGAGCGCCGATCAGCTGCTGGAAGCGCTTAACAGCCACACCGTGGATGGCGGTATCGGCTTTTTTGAACTGACGTCACTGCGCGAGCTGCATTTTCAAACTGCGCTGTTGAAAGATCCTGGTGTCGAGGCGCTGTTCAATCCGGCGCACTTTCCGGCGCTGCTGGAACAAGAGAACATCTCGCTCGGCACGCTTGCCTGCCAGCCGCTGTGTCTGGCAGAACCCACGCGCTATTTTCGACGCTATCTTGATGGGCAGCTGCGGGAAACCGGCTTGATCCCACGCGTGATCGTTGAGAGCGCGTCGATCATGCAACTGCTGCAAAGTGCGCAGGTTGGTTTAGGCGTGATGGTGTCGCCATGCGGGCATCTGTTGCCGGAGCTGATGCAGAATCTGGCGCGACGGCCGATTGAAATGGCGCCGATGGGCCGGCAGGCGGCATTAGTGATTGCCGAGCCGGGCAGAGCATCGCCGCTGGCTCAGCATTTCTTTGATGAAGCGCGGCGACATCTGCCCGATTAACGGGGTTCGCCGAGCGCCATCAGCAGGCGATCCTGCCAGCTGGCGAAAGCCACCGCTTGCAACAGCGTGAAGATGCGTTCGCTGCCCCAGCCCGCGTTCAGCAGCGGCTGCAAATGTGCAGCGCTGAAGCGGTCGGGCAGGCGCGTGAGCTGGGCGCTGAGTGAAATCACCGGCGATGCTGCGCCAGCGCTTTCGACATCCTGCAGCAGTGCGTCACGCCATTCATCGGTAACAAAATCAAACTGACGTCGACAACCCAGCACGCGTGCGCTAACCGCCTGCGCCAGCGCTTCATCCCCGGCAAAATGTTCACTCAGCCGCTGTTTTAGCGTGGCGAAGCCATACAGCACTTGCGCATCGTGCACCAGCAGCCAAATGGCATCATCCAATCCCTCGATACCCTGACAGAAAGTAACCGCCGCCAGTTGATCGGCGCTGGCATAGCGCAGTTCAACCGGTTTCAACGCGTGCTGCCAGCCGTCGTTGCCGGTAAACAGCGCTGCGCTGGCGTCCGGCGGCGGTGTTACGCCCGGAATCCAGCGCACCGGCAAGCCCATCATCGCCTGCAGCGATGCCACCACGCGTGACTGATAGCTGACATATCCCACCAGTTGATTCAGCGTGACGATATCGGGCTCGGTTAAGCCCACCGCGTCCAGCGCGCTGATGCTGCTGGCGGTGATCAGTTCCGGCTGCATCGCCAGTTGACGCGCATATTGGGTGATTTGCGTCAGGCGATTATTACTTTCGCGTGACGAGTCCGGGCCCGGCAACGGATTGAGCCGGGCGGAGTAGTGATTGCACAAGCGCTGCACACCTGCGACCTGCGCCACCGTCAGCGCAGTGCTGAGGCGATCGTACAGCGTTAAAGTGTGGGTCAAACTGGTGGCAAGCGTGTCGGGAAACAGAATCTGGCTGAGATCGCGCGCGGCCAATAACGCAGGCTGAAAACGCGACAGCAGCGGCTGTAACGCGGTCGCTTCCTGTTGCAAACCGAGTAAGAAACGATCGTCGATATAGGCGGCTTCGGGCACCAGCGGCGCAGTGGCGGTGCTATTCGGGCGAGTCTGGCTTTCATAAAACCAGTGGTCATGGCCGGGAGAACGGCGTTGTTCCATGGTCATTCCTTGCGCTAAAAACGGACTTGCTGCACAGCGTGCGAATCTGAAAAGCAGGCATGCAACAAAGGGCTAGCTTATCGTCGCTGAACGGCTGTCCACGGCAAAAGAATGTTGGGGAATAATTAATAGCTTACGAGTATAAGGAGGGCGTTATTTGAAGAGGAGGTCGCCATGAAAGGCGACCTTGGGTAAATCTTATTTCAGTTCCAGCTCGTTCATTGCGGCAATGCTGAAGCCGCCATCAACGTGTACCACTTCACCGGTGATACCACCCGCCAGATCAGAGCACAGGAATGCAGCTGAGTTACCCACGTCTTCGATGGTAACGGTACGACGAATCGGGGTAACCGCTTCGCAGTGCGCCAGCATTTTACGGAAATCTTTGATGCCTGATGCAGCCAGCGTACGGATTGGACCGGCAGAAACGGCGTTAACACGCGTGCCTTCTGGACCCATCGCGTTCGCCATGTAGCGTACGTTAGCTTCCAGAGACGCTTTCGCCAGACCCATCACGTTGTAGTTCGGGATGGCGCGCTCTGCACCCAGGTAAGACAAGGTCAGCAGGGCGGAATTCGGGTTCAGCATCGCACGGCACTCTTTCGCCATCGCAACAAAGCTGTACGCGCTAATGTCGTGAGCGATCTTGAAGCCTTCACGGGTCACGGCATTCACGTAATCGCCATCCAGCTGATCGCCAGGTGCGAAACCGATGGAGTGAACGAAACCGTCAAATTTCGGCCAGGTTTTTGCCAGTTCGGTGAACAGCGCAGTGATGCTCTCGTCTTCCGCCACATCGCATGGCAGAACAATGTCTGAACCCAGATCTTTAGCAAACTCTTCCACACGACTTTTCAATTTGTCGTTCTGGTAGGTGAAAGCCAGTTCTGCGCCCTGTTTGTACATCGCCTGCGCAATACCGTAGGCGATTGAGAGTTTACTGGCAACGCCAGTAATCAGAATGCGCTTACCGGAAAGAAAACCCATAGCTGTAATCCTTTTGGTCATTGTTGTTGGCGGTCGCGGTGGTTGAAAAACAGGCGACCGACGTTAATCTCGTGCGAAGTCTAGCACGTCTCTATAAATGCGGTAAATCGCACCGCGTTTTCGGCGCCTTAACGCTCGCGGCGCCAGGCTTCAGCGGTTAAGGCTTCACCAAAGTGGCTGGTGATCAGGCGTTTGGTGAGATCGTGCAGCGGCGAGGCCAATACATCGGCGGTGCCGCCGCGCTCGACCACTTCGCCCTGATGCATCACCAGCACCTGATCGCTGATGTGCTTCATCATGCCGAGATGCTGCGTGACATAAATATAGGCGATGCCGTGCTTCTCCTGCAGTTCAAGCATCAGGTTCACCAGTTGCGAACGCATGGTCATATCCAGCGAGGCAAGGGCTTCATCGGCGACGATCACTTTTGGCTGCAGAATCAGCGCTCGCGCCAGCGCCAGGCGCTGCTTCTGGCCCGGCGCCAGCATGTGCGGATAGTATCCGGCGTGGTCGCGCAGCAAACCGACCTGACGCAGCGTGGCGATAATGCGTTTTTCACGCGCGTCATCATCCAGCTCGGTATTCAGGCGCAGCGGGAAATCGAGTATCTGGCTGATGCGCTGGCGCGGATTCAGCGAGGTTGAGGGATCCTGAAAAATCATGCGAATGCGCTGGCTGCGATAACCATAATCACCGTACTCCAGCGGATGATCGTCAATCAGCATTTCGCCCTCGCTCGGCTCGACCATGCCGCTGAGCATTTTTGCCAGCGTCGATTTTCCCGAACCGTTTTCACCAATCACCGCCAGCGTCTGTTTTTCACGCAGGGTAAAACTGACGCCTTTCACCGCCTCAACGTGCTGACGACGGAACAAACCGGTGCGATAGCGGTAGGTTTTACTCAGGTTGCGCACTTCCAGCAGCGTTTCCATGTTTACTGGCTCTCCATATTCAGCGGGAAGTGACAAGCAAACAGATGCGCTTTATTGCCGGTCAGGCGCGGTGTTTCGATGCACTTACGCTGCGCATACGGGCAGCGCGGCCCCAGACGACAGCCAATCGGCAGATGTTCCAGCGACGGAATCGCGCCAGAAAGCGTGTTCAGGCGGCTTTTGTGCGGCAGCGCGCTACCGAAATCGGGCATCGCCCGGATCAGCGCCTGCGTGTAAGGATGATGCGGTGACTCCATTAACTCTTCGCTCTGCGCGATCTCCACCGTCTGGCCGCAATACATCACATTAATGCGGTCGGCCCAGTGGCTCATGGTGCGCAGATCGTGGCTGATCAGCAAAATGGTGGTGTTGTTATTCTGATTGAGGCGGCTCAGCAGGCGGAAAATTTGCGCCTGCGTGGTCGGCTCCATCGCATTGGTTGGTTCATCGGCGATCAGCAAACGCGGCTGATTGGCCAGCGCGATGGCGATCATCACCTTTTGGCATTCGCCGTCGGTGAGTTCATACGGGAAACTGCGCATGATGTCTTTATGATCTTTGATGCCGACGCGATGCAGCAGCTCAATGGCGCGCACTTTGCGCCAGAACCACAGACGTTTAAACCAGCGGCCTTTGTGCGTCCAACGCGGAATCGCCTGCATCAGCTGGCGACCAATACTTTCTGACGGATCAAGACAGGATTGCGGCTCCTGAAAAATCATCGACACGTTATGGCCGACGATCCGACGGCGTTCGCGCGGTGACAGGCGCAGCAGATCAATATCATCAAACACCATGCGATCGGCGGTGACGCGCCAGTTATCTTTAGTGACGCCGCAAATTGCTTTGGCGATCAGACTTTTGCCTGAACCCGATTCACCCACCAAACCGCGGATTTCGCCTTCGCTTAGCGTCAGGTTGATGCGATCAACCGCTTTGACCGGACCGTCAGCGGTCATAAATTCGATGGTCAGGTTACGGATATCCAGTAGCGGCATTATTCAACTCCCGCTTCTACAGCGCGACGAATGCCGTCGCCCAGCAGGTTAACGATCAACACGCTGACCATCAGCGCCACGCCCGGCAGCATGACCGTCCACGGCGCAACGTAGATCAGCTCCAGCGCGTCACCCAGCATCGCACCCCATTCGGGCGAGGGCAGCTGCGCGCCAAGATCGAGGAAACCGAGTGCGGCGATGTCCAGAATCGCCATCGACAGCGAGCGGGTAAATTCGCTCACCAGCAGCGGCAGCACGTTAGGCAGCACCGCATTCCACAAGATATTCAGGTTGCGCGCGCCATCAAGACGCAGCGCCACCACATACTCTTTTTCCATCTCATCATGCACAGCAGTATAGATCTCGCGCACCAGACGTGGGATCAACGCGAGAAATACCGCCAGCATCGCGTGTTCCAGGCGCGGGCCGAGAAATGCCACCACGATAATCGCCAGCAGCAGCGAGGGAATCGACAGTAAGGTATCCAGCACGTGATTCATCACCGCCGAGCGCATGCCGTGCGTGATACCGGCAAACACGCCAAGCACCAGCGCACAAATTGCCGCCAGCACCGTCACCAAAATCGCCGATCCCACGGTCGGCGCTACGCCGCTCAGCAGGCGGCTCAGCACATCACGGCCTAAATCGTCGGTGCCGAGGAAAAAGGAGACATCGCCGTAGCGCGACCACGATGGCGGCAGCAGCTGATAACCCAGGAATTGCTGATCGATGCCATACGGCGCCAGCAGGCCGCCAAACAGGCACAGGAACAGCAGCAGGCCAAAGCCGTACAAGCCGACCATGCCGCTGGTATCGCGATACAAGCGCTGCCAGCTGCGACGCAGCGTGCTGGGCAGCCGCTTCTCGTCGTAGACATTATCTAAGGGCATACCATTCCTTATGTTTCAGCGGGTTAAGCGCCGCACCCAGAATATCGGATAACACGCTGACCAGAATCACCAGACCGCCCACCACCATCACGCCAGCGGAAATCGCCGCGTAATCCTGCTGGCGAATGGCGTTAATCAGCCAGCGGCCGAGGCCCGGCCAGTTGAACACCACCTCGGTGATCATCGCCAATGTCAGCATGGTGGAAAATTGCAGCCCAAGGCGCGGAATCACCGGCGGCAGCGCATTGTGCAGCACGTGGCGGCGGATCACCGTGAAGCGCGACAGGCCGCGCGTGGCGGCGGCTTTGACGTAGTTTTTGTCCATCACATCGCTGGTGCTGCTGCGCAGTAAGCGGATCATCTCGGTAGCAGGCGCAACGGCGAGAACGACCACCGGCAGAATCATGTGCGTTAAGGCGCTGACCAGCATTTCATGACGCCACGGCGACGGGCTTAGCCAGGCATCAATCAGCGCAAAGCCGGTAACGTTTTGTACCGGATAGAGCAGGTCGAAACGTCCGGACACCGGCAACCAGCCGAGCGTTAACGAGAAGAACAGCGTAAACAGCAGCGCCAGCCAGAATACCGGCATCGAGAAGCCAAGCAGCGCCAGTGCGCTAATGGCTTTATCCTGCCATTTTTTGCGCATCACGCCGGCGCAAATTCCCAGCGGAATCCCCACCAGTAGCGCCAGAATAAATGCCATTACGCACAGCTCCAGCGTGGCGGGAAACACTTCGCGCAGCTGAAGATCAATCGGCTGGCCGTTGGTGCTGGAGACGCCAAAATCGAACTGCAGCAAGCCCTTGAACCAGAACCACCACGCATCAAACAGCGATGCGCCTTCGAGCGGGGCATTTGGTGTGAAGTAGCTCAGACTGAAGCTCACCAGCGACAGCAAAAACAGGGTGATGAGCAGCAGCACCACGCGACGCAGAATATAGATAATCATGCTTACTCCTCGCTGCTCTCATCGCGGTAAACGCCAGCGAACGAAGCGTTACCAAACGGGCTCAAAACCAGGCCTTTGATATCATGCCGATAGGCTTGCAAACGCAGCGATGACGCCAGCGGCAGCACCGGCAACTCCTGCGCCAAAATCTGCTGAGCCTTGTCATAGCTGTCAATGCGCGCCGATAGCTGCTGGGACAACAGTGCATGCTGCAAAGCCTCATCAAAGGCGGGCGAGCACCAGTGTGCGTAGTTGGTTTGCGAACGGATCGCCGCGCAGCTTAACAGCGGACGGAAGAAACTGTCGGGATCGTTACTGTCGGTTGCCCAGCCGGTGAGCGTGAGGTCATGGTTCATCTCCATCAACTGCGCTTCCTGGAAGCGGCCTTCCACCGGCGCGATAGTGACGCGCACGCCAACCTGAGCCAAATCCGCTTGCAACAATTCAGCGGTTTTTAGCGGGCTGGGATTCCACGACTGCGAGGAAGAGGGCACCACTAAACGTAAATGTAAATCTTCCAGCCCCAGCGCTTTCAACTCTTCACGCGCTTTAGCCGGATTGTATTCGGTGACGCGCGCATCGTTGTCATACGCCCAGGACGCACGCGGCAAAATGGAGGCGGCAGTTTCGGCGGTGCCGTAATAGATCGACTCCATCAGGCGTTCGTTATTGATCGCCAGCGCCAGCGCGTGACGCACTTCCGGGCGATCCAGTGGCGGTTTGCGCGTGTTGAACGCCAGATAGGCGATGTTCATGCCGGGACGCAGCGTCATGCGCAGGCGCGGATCGTCACGCAAAATGCTCAGCTGGCTGGCGGCGGGATAGGCCAGCACATCGCATTCGCCGGTCAGCAGTTTGGATAACCTTCCGGTGCCGCCGACGCCCAAATCAATCACCACCTGCTGCAGACGCGGCACGCCTTTCCAGTACTGCGGATTACGCGCCAGGCGGAGATATTGTCCGGTGCGATATTCGCTCAGCTGGAACGGGCCGGTGCCGACCGGTTCGCGGTCCAGCTGTTCCTGCTGGCCTTTAGCGCTGAGTTTATTGGCGTACTCCTGCGACAAAATCGGCGCGTAATGCGTCGCGATATGCCACAAGAATGAGGCGTCCGGGCTGTTCAGGCGGATTTCAACCGTATCGCTATCCAGCTTTTTCACACTCTGCACTGAATCGGCAAACTGCAGGCTATCAAAATAGGGATAGCTGCCGCCGTTGACGTTGTGCCACGGATGCTTGCGATCAAACATGCGTGCAAAACTGAACACCACATCATCGGCGTTCATTTTCCGCGTCGGTTTAAACCAGTTGGTGTGCTGGAAGGCGACATCTTTACGCAGGTGAAAACGGTAGGTTGCGCCGTTATCACGCACTTCCCAGCTCTGGGCGAGGTCGGGAATCAGCCGATAAGTATAAGGATCCACGTCCAGCAGCCGGTCATACAGCTGCGCCGCCAGCGTATCAACGACTAAGCCGCTGCTGACCATTTGTGGATTGAAGGTATTAACCGTGCCGTTAACGCAATAGACAAAACCGCTGTTGCGGATGTTGTCCGTTGGCGCGGCCCACGCTGACGCGCTCATCATGCTGAGACCCAGCAGCAGAGAGGGGAATAATTTTGGCATAGAACTCAACGATTCTGAGGCAATAGCGTGAGTGTATCTTAAACGCCACGTACTCCCCAAATTCGCGACGCTTCTGCTGTGTTTTTCGTCAAACTGGCGATGGGGTAATCACAATCTCTGTGTGGAGATGAGAAAAATTCTCAATTAGGGGTTTACAGATGATAATAAGAATGATTATTATTCTTCAGCGCTTCGACGGTGGCTCTACCGAAGAAGAGCACGACATTGCTCACATTGCTTCCAGTATTAGTTGCCCGCGTTAACCCGCGGGCTTTTTTTCGTCCTGTTTCGAGCGGCTGCCTCGTTGGCTGCGCTCGTCCACCCTGGTCACATACTTATGTATGCTCCCAGGGATGTCCTCGCTTGCCGCCTTGCATCCACTCGAAACAGTTAGAAAAAAACACCGTGCGATTTGCTTTAAAAAAGAAAAATCAAATGAATACGTATAGGCGACGTTTATGGCGATTTGGCTAATCCTCGTCGCGGGCCTGAATCCCGTGCTTCTTCATCATGGCGCGTAATTGGTGATACGTCACACGCAATAACTCGGCGGCGCGGCGCTGGTTGTATTTGGCTTGCTGTAAACTCGCTTCGACCAGCTCGCGTTCCTGTTGATTTTGCCATTGACGCAAATCCAGCGGCAGCGAAGGCAAGGCAGATACGTCCGCTTGGGCAATGACGTCGGCGGGCGGCGTGCGGGGGGCGAACGGGTTAATGATAATGTTATCCAGCTCATCGTCGGCGCTGTGATGGCGATAAACCGAACGCTCGACCACGTTCTTCAGTTCACGCACGTTGCCGGGCCAGCTGTGATTGAGCAACGTCAGCTGAGCGCGATCGCTGAAGCCAGGGAACAGCGGCAAGCCCAGTTCGCGGCACATCTGAATGGCGAAATGGTTGGCCATCACCAGTATGTCGCTGCGGCGTTCACGCAGCGGCGGCAGCTGCACCACATCAAAGGCGAGGCGATCGAGCAGGTCGGCGCGGAATTTACCGGCGGCGGCAAGCGCCGGCAGATCTTCATTGGTGGCGCACACCAAACGCACGTTCACCTGCAAAGATTGATTACCGCCAACGCGTTCCAGCTGTCCGTATTCAATCACGCGCAGCAATTTCTCCTGCACCAGCATCGGCGCGGTGGCGAGTTCATCAAGAAACAGCGTGCCGCCATCGGCGCGTTCGAAGCGTCCCAGATGGCGTTTTTGCGCCCCGGTAAACGCGCCAGCTTCATGACCGAAGAGTTCGGAATCGAGCAGGTTTTCATTTAGCGCGGCGCAGTTCAGCGAAACAAACGGACCTTCCCAGCGGTTTGACAAATAATGCAGGCGGCTGGCAATCAGCTCTTTGCCGGTGCCGCGCTCGCCAATCACCAGCACCGGTTTTTCCAGCGGCGCTAAGCGCGAAACCTGTTCCAGTACCTCCAGAAAGTTATTCGATTCGCCTAACAGGTTGTCTGAACTGTTCGCCATGATGAAATTCGCCACTGATTAATCAATTTCACTACCTTAAGCGATGTCCAGGCGGATGTAAAATAAACAAATCGTGTAAAATCAATAAATTAAAAGTTGGCACGCGAATTGTATTAGTGAAGGGCGCCTCGCGCACCTACACACAAAATTTGAGGAACATCATTATGGGTATTTTTTCTCGTTTCGCCGACATCGTGAACGCTAACATCAACTCTCTGCTGGAGCGCGCCGAAGATCCGCAGAAACTGGTACGCCTGATGATTCAGGAAATGGAAGATACGCTGGTAGAAGTCCGTTCAACCTCAGCCCGTGCGCTGGCCGAAAAGAAACAGCTGCTGCGCCGCAGCGAGCAGGCTGAAATTCAGCAGGCCGAATGGCAGGAAAAAGCGGAGCTGGCGATTAATAAAGGTAAAGAAGATCTGGCGCGTGCTGCTTTAATTGAGAAGCAAAAGCTGACCGATTTGATTGCTGCGCTGCAGCAGGAATCGACCCAGGTTGAAGAGACGCTGGACCGCATGAAAGGCGAGATCGGTGAGCTGGAGAAAAAACTCACTGAAACCCGTGCGCGTCAGCAGGCGTTAACGCTGCGCCATCAGGCAGCATCGTCATCACGTGATGTGCGTCGTCAGCTCGACAGCGGCAAGATTGATGATGCGATGGCACGTTTCGAATCCTTTGAACGTCGCATCGATCACATGGAAGCAGAAGCAGAAAGCCAGCGTTTTGGTAAACCAAAAGGTCTGGATCAGGAGTTCGCCGAGCTGAAAGCCGATGATGAAATCAGCCAGCAGCTGGCCGCGTTGAAAGCTAAAATGAACCGCCCTGAGTGATCGCCACGGGCCTGATTGCGGGCCCGAGTTAAAAATGGTGTTAGTGATTAAGGAGAGTCAATGAGCGCACTTTTTTTAGCCATACCTTTAACGATTTTCGTGCTGTTTGTCGCACCAATTTGGTTATGGCTGCATTACAGCAACAAACGCAACGGCGGCGCCGATCTATCGTCGAGTGACCTGCAGCGTTTGCAACAAATTACCCAGGATGCGCGCCGCATGCGTGAGCGTGTTGAAGCACTGGAAGCCATTTTGGATGCCGAACATCCAAACTGGAGGCAACCATGATGAATGGCCGTAAACTGTGGCGCATTCCGCAGCAGGGCAAAGTACGCGGCGTCTGCGCGGGTATCGCCGAATACCTCGACATTCCGGTGCGCTTGCTGCGTGTGATTGTGGTGCTGTCGCTGTTCCTTGGGCTGTTTATGTTCACCATCGTCCCCTATTTTATTTTGGGCTTTGTGCTGGACGAGAAACCCGTTGATGCGACATCTGAACGGGCACCCAGCGCACGTGAACTGCTCGACGAGCTGGAAACAACGCTGCAAAGCGATGAGCGAAAGGTGCGTGAAGTTGAACGCTACGTCACTTCAGAGACGTTTAGCGTGCGCAGCCGCTTTCGCCAGATCTAAATTCCCGGGCTTTCGGGCCCACTTCTTCTATTGTGATAAGAGGCTCTATGCAAACTCAACGTTTTACTGCTCTGCGCCGTCGCGCGACACCTGCGTTGATGTCGGCGGGGAAATTTATCATCATTAGTGCAGTAACTTACGGGCCCGGCGGTATCGCTGGCTGGGCGGTGAAATCGGTGGCGCGCCGTCCGCTGCGCCTGTTGCTGGCGGCCGCCCTGGAACCGTTGCTGAGCAAAGCGTTTAAACGCTTATCGGCACGATTCATCAGGGAGAACGATGAAAAGACTGCAAAATGAATTTGTGGCGTTGATGAACCGCGGTGTTGACCGCCATCTGCGCCTGGCTGTAACCGGTTTAAGCCGTAGCGGTAAAACCGCGTTTATCACTTCGCTGGTTAACCAGCTTCTCAATGTCCACAGCGGCGCACGTTTGCCGCTGTTTTCCGTGGTGCGCGAAGATCGCCTGCTGGGCGTCAAGCGCGTGCCGCAGCGTGAACTCGGCACGCCGCGTTTCACCTACGACGAAGGTCTGGCGCAACTGTACGGCACGCCGCCGATGTGGCCGACGCCGACGCGTGGTGTGAGCGAAATGCGTCTGGCGCTGCGCTATCGTCCGGATGAATCGCTGCTGCGCCATTTCAAAGATACCGCCACGCTCTACCTTGAAATTGTCGATTACCCCGGCGAATGGCTGCTGGATCTGCCGATGCTGGCGCAGGATTATCTCAGCTGGTCACGCCAGATGGTGGGCTTGCTGCAGGGCGATCGCGCGGGCTGGTCAGCACAATGGCGCAGCTTGTGCGCCGATCTCGATCCTTCTGCGCCCGCCGATGAAAATCGTCTGGCAGCGATTGCCGCTGCCTGGACCGACTATCTGCACCAATGCAAAAGCGAAGGTTTGCACTTTATCCAGCCGGGCCGCTTTGTATTGCCGGGCGATATGGCCGGCGCGCCCGCGCTGCAGTTCTTCCCGTGGCCGCAGGTCGACGAGATGCAGGTTAGCAAGCTGGCGCAAGCGCCAGCAGGCAGCAACTTCGCCATGCTGCAGCAGCGTTTCAACTATTACTGCCAGCACGTGGTGAAAGGATTCTATAAAAATCATTTCCTGCGCTTCGATCGCCAAATCGTGCTGGTCGATTGTCTGCAACCGCTTAACAGCGGGCCGCAAGCGTTTAACGATATGCGCCTCGCCTTAACGCAACTGATGCAGAGCTTTCATTACGGTCAGCGCACGCTGTTCCGCCGTCTTTTCTCTCCGGTAATCGATAAGCTGCTTTTTGCCGCCACCAAAGCCGATCATGTGACTTCGGATCAGCACGCCAATATGGTGTCGCTGCTGCAGCAACTGGTGCAGGACGCGTGGCAGAATGCGGCGTTCGAAGGCATTAATATGGATTGCCTCGGTTTAGCCTCGGTGCAGGCCACAGAAAGTGGGCTGGTTGATCATCGTGGCGAGAAATTACCGGCGTTACGCGGTCATCGTCTTGCCGATAATGAAGCGCTGACGTTCTATCCTGGCGAAGTGCCGCCGCGCTTGCCTGGCCACAATTTCTGGCAGCAGCAGGGATTTCAGTTTGAACAGTTCCGGCCGCAGCAGCTGGATGTCGATCGCCCGCTGCCGCACATTCGCATGGATGCCGCGCTGGAATTTTTACTGGGAGATAAATTGCGATGAGCGACGAAACACCTTTGAAAGGACGCATTGATTTTGCCCGTCCGCTGACGGTGGAAGCGGAAAAACCGCTGCGCGCCGCACAAACCTTTAGCGCGGACAGCGAGAAAGCCTTTCTCGCCACGGCGGAAGCCGAGCCGTTGGAAGAGGGCGAAGGCGAAAAAGTGGTGGAAGCCGCGCTGCGGCCGAAGCGCAGCCTGTGGCGTAAAATGGTGGGCGTTGGCCTCGCTATTTTCGGCGTCAGCGTGGTGGCGCAGGGCGCGCAAACGCTGCACGATGCGTGGCTGGTGCGCGACTGGTTTACCCTCGGCACCGGCGTGGCGGGCACATTGATTGTCGCCGCGGGGGCGGGTGCGCTGATTGGCGAATGGCGGCGTTTATATCGTCTGCGTCAGCGGGCCGAAGAGCGCGATATTGGCCGCGAATTGCTGCACAGTCACGGCGTCGGCAAAGGCCGTGCGTTCTGTGAAAAGCTGGCGCAACAGGCGCAGCTTGATCAGGCGCATCCTGCACTGCAGCGCTGGCATGCGGCGCTGCATGAAACCCACAACGATCGTGAAATCGTCACCTTATATGCCCAACTGGTGCAGCCAGTGCTGGATCGTCAGGCGCGCCGGGAAATAAGCCGTCACGCCGCCGAATCGACGTTAATGATCGCCGTCAGCCCGCTGGCTTTGGTCGACATGGCGTTTATCGCCTGGCGCAATCTGCGGCTGGTCAATCGCATCGCGGCGATCTATGGCATTGAGCTGGGCTACTTTAGCCGCATCCGCCTGTTCCGCTTAGTGCTGCTCAATATGGCGTTTGCCGGGGCTTCCGAACTGGTGCGTGAAGTCGGGATGGATTGGATGTCACAGGATCTTGCCGCACGCCTGTCAACCCGCGCTGCGCAAGGGATTGGTGCCGGTTTGCTCACAGCACGTCTCGGCATTAAAGCGATGGAGCTGTGTCGCCCGTTACCGTGGCTGGAAGATGATAAGCCGCGTCTGGGCGATTTCCGTCGCGAGTTAATCGGTCAGCTGAAAGAATCCCTGGTAAAAAGTGGGGATAAAGCAGGGCAGGCTGCTAAATAATCAGCACTTGCGTACCTTTCACGCTGCAACTGGCGTGAAAGGTAAAATTATCTGTGTTACCACTCATATTCGGCGGGATTTTTGTTGGTCGCTCCGTTACACTTCCCTTTATCACCTGCCTCTGGCTGTCAACTTTTCCTGACAGGCCTCTTCTGAGGCGCTGCAAGTTAGCGTATTATCACTAAAATCAAAACCTGACTAAGGCTCATCGCAATGCGTTTGGAAGTTTTCTGCCAGGACCGAATCGGTCTGGCGCGCGAGTTGCTCGACCTGCTGGTTGCCCGCAATATCGACCTGCGCGGCATCGAAATTGCGCCACTCGGTCGCATTTACCTCAATTTTACCGCACTGGAGTTTGAACCTTTCAGTAATCTGATGGCGGAAATCCGCCGTACACCCGGCGTGACAGATGTGCGTACCGTTTCGTTTATGCCCTCTGAACGCGAGCATCGCGCATTGAGCGCGCTGCTGGTGGCGATGCCAGAACCGGTGTTATCCATCGATCTGAAATGCAAAGTCGAGCTGGCCAATCCGGCAGCACAGAATCTGTTCACCCTTGATGAACAGAAGCTGCGCAATCAAAACGTTGGCACCCTCATCACCGGCTTCAATTTCCAGCGCTGGCTGGAGAATGATCGCGTTGACGCACAGGCGCAGCATGTGGTGATTCAGGGACGCGATTTCCTGATGGAAGCGCGACCAATTTATCTGGCAGAAGAAGAGGGCCAGAGCGACCTGCCGGTCGGCGCGATGATCACCCTGAAATCGACGGCGCGTATGGGCCGACAGTTGCAGAATCTTACCGTTACCGATGAATCGGAGTTCGATCATATCGTGGCGGTTACGCCAAAAATGCGTCAGGTGATTGATCAGGCGCGCAAACTGGCGATGCACGATGCGCCGCTGTTGATCGTCGGTGATACCGGCACCGGCAAAGATATGCTGGCACGCGCCTGTCATTTGCGTAGCGCGCGTGGCAAAAAACCGTTCCTGGCGCTGAACTGCGCCTCATTGCCGGATGATGTGGCGGAGAGCGAGCTATTTGGTCACGCTGCCGGTGCATATCCCAATGCGCTGGAAGGCAAGAAAGGCTTCTTCGAGCAGGCTAACGGCGGCTCGGTATTGCTGGATGAGATTGGCGAAATGTCGCCACGCATGCAGACCAAACTATTGCGTTTCCTCAACGACGGCACGTTCCGCCGCGTGGGCGAAGAGCATGAAGTGCACGTTGATGTGCGCGTGATTTGCGCCACGCAGAAGAATTTGATTGAGCTGGTGCAGCGTGGTGAGTTCCGCGAAGATCTGTTTTATCGCTTGAATGTGCTGACGCTCAATCTGCCGCCGCTGCGCGAACGTCCACTGGATATTCTGCCGCTCACCGAAATGTTTGTCGCGCGTTTCGCCGATGAACAAGGCTTGCCGCGTCCGCGCCTCTCATCGCAGCTAACGCCATTCCTGACGCGTTATAACTGGCCCGGTAACGTACGCCAGTTAAAGAATGCGCTGTACCGCGCGCTGACGCAGCTGGAAGGTTACGAGCTGGGACCACAAGATATTGTGTTGCCAGAGCAGGCGCTGGATGTGTCATTGGGCGAAGAGGCGATGGAAGGTTCGCTGGACGATATCACCAGCCGTTTCGAACGTTCGGTGCTGACGCGTCTCTATCTCTCTTATCCCAGCACGCGCAAACTGGCGAAACGCCTCGGCGTGTCGCATACCGCGATTGCCAATAAGCTGCGTGAATATGGGTTAGGGCAGAAGCGCAACGAGAGCGAGTAATAGAGCGCGTGCATCCCGCAACGCTGTTCTGCCTGCGGTCGCCATTTATGGCGTAGCCTGTCAGTTAAGAAAGCATTTTGCTTTAAATTCGGTGCGGGCTTTGACACATCTGCTGCGTCACGGGCCGTCCTCGCGCCGCTAGCGCGGTGCCTTCGGCTTCTACGGTGTGCCAACGGACCGTTCGCGGATCGGCCGTCCTGGCCGGCCCCGAACTGCCTCGCGCATCCATGCGCGAGGCTCCTGGCCCAACATAAAAGCCTCAGCGCTGCGAATGGCCCTTTTGCCGCAGCAGACGCGCCAGCGCCTCTGGCAAATGAGCCCTTTTCAGCAGCACGCACTGAAGATTCATCGTGGGCTTAACTGACAAGCATTACGCCATTCATGGCGACCTATCGTAAATGTGCATCTACTCTGGCACGCGGATGTCTACCTGACTTCCTGCTCTCGTAAACACTGGAATTTCCCTCAGTGGCGCGGCGACGCTGATGCGTTGGCCGCCTTGATAGCACTCACCATTGCGGGTAATCCATTGCTCGCCAGCAGGTAACCACACTTCACGTTCACGCTGCCCAGCGTGCAGTACTGGCGCGACCAAGAGGTCGCGGCCCAGCAGATACTGATCTTCCACTTGCCAGCTCTCTGTCTGCTGCGGGTAGTGATAGAACAGCGGGCGCATCACCGGATCACCGAGCTCATGCGCTTCGCGCATCAGGCCATCAATATAGGGGCGAATCTGCTCACGTTGCAGCAGGCAGCTTTTCATCAGCGCGTAATTCTCCTCACCGTAACTCCATACCTCATTGGGTGAGCCGCTGTTACACTGCGCAATACCATCGCGCCAGGCTTCTTCAGGTGCAATTTGTGGCTCGCGGTAACCATGCAAACGCATCACCGGACAGAATACCGCCCATTGGAACCAACGGATCAACAGTTCATGAAACGCCGGATCATGAATATTCCCGCCCTGAAAACCGCCGATGTCGGTGGTCCACCATGGAATACCTGCCATCGCCATATTCAGCCCGGCAGTAAACTGATTACGTAAGGCATGGAACGAGGAGTGAACGTCGCCCGACCAGGCAAGCACGCCGTAACGCTGGCTGCCCGCCCAGGCGCAGCGCACCAGATTGACGACCTCGCTCTCGCCCTGTTGTTGCAGACCTTCATAAAATCCGCGGGCAAACAGCTGCGGATAGATATTGCCCACTTCCTGTACCGGGCCGAGATGATAGCGGTAATTATCAAAATCGTAGGCGCGGTATTCTGGCTCTGCTTCGTCGAGCCAAAAAGTGCGGATGCCGTGGTCATAATAGTTGCGCTTAACTTCCTGCCAGACGAACTCGCGAGCGGCGGGATGCGTGGCGTCAAAAAAGGTGGTGTTGCCCATAAAATCAAGGTTCACCGATACGCCGCGCTCGCTGTTAACCAGCAAGCCTTTGGATTTCATCAGACGATAGTTATCACTGCGGCTATCCACCGTGGGCCACACCGACACCATGGTTTCGATGCCCATCTCTTTCAGCTCCTGCACCATGGCACGCGGATCCGGCCAGTCGCGCGCATCGAAACACCAGGTTCCCTGATTTGGCCAGTGGAAAAAGTCGATGACGATCACCGAGAGCGGTAGCTGCAGGCGGCGATATTCGCGCGCGACCTCCAGCACTTCCTGCTGAGTGCGATAGCGCAGTTTGCATTGCCAGAAACCGGTCGCGAAGCTGGGCATCATCGGTGCTGTGCCAGTGGCGCGGCCATACTGACGCACGATCTCAGCGGGTGTGTCGCCTGCGGTGATCCAGTAATCCATCTGATCGGTTACTTCGGCTTGCCAGCGCGTGCCGTTTTTACCAAAGGTCACCTCGCCGATGGCCGGGTTATGCCACAGCAAGCCGTAGCCCAGATTGGATACCATAAACGGCACGCTGGCCTGCGAATTGCGCTGTGCCAGCTCAAGCGTGCAGCCTTTCAGATCGAGACAATCCTGCTGATACTGGCCCATGCCATAGATTTTCTCTTCGGCACGCGCTTCAAAGCGCACGCTCAGCTGATATTTCCCTCCCGGAATCGGTCGAAAGGCGCGCGCATCCAGCTTCAGGGCGCTGATGTATTTGTCCTGGCTCTTTTCGCTGGCACCGATGCCCACGGTGCTGCGCTGACGCCAGAACTCCTCGAGCAGCAATTCACCGTGCTGATTATAGAAAGCCAGCTGGCCGCGAATATTCAGCGTGGCGGTGATATTGCCGTTACGCAAGCTGAGAGATTCATGCTCGCGCTGGATCTCCACCTCGCAAGCCGCAGGCGATAACAACGCCCAGTCATGGTCGATCAGTTCGGGCTGACAGGTGGCTCGTACTCGCAGGCTATGCGCGCCCCAGGGTTCGATAACCAGCGTCTGACGGTCAAATGTCCAGATAATACGCTGGGATTCGGCGCGTAATTCACTCATGACAACTCCTGTGGTTGTAAAAGGGGGGAAGCAGTGGCAGCCGGTTGGGTTGACACTTTGTGCTGATTGATGGTGCGCATGGTGGCATCGTTAAGTTTGTAGCCGCGCATCGCCAGCGCGCTTAACAGCGACAGCAGGCCGGGAACCAGCGAAAACAGCGCCACGATGGCCATCATGGCGGCGGGTTGCTGATGCGGTGCCTGAGCGACGTAACCGCTCAGGCCAAGCGTCCAGCCTACAATCGCGCCGCTAATGGCCATGCCCATTTTCAGTACGGCGAGCAGAGTCGAGAAGACGGTGCCATCCAGGCGTTTTCCCTGACGATATTCACCGTAATCCACCACATCGGCCATCATCACCCACATCAATGTGGTGGTGACCTGATAGAAGCTGGAGACGATGAATGTCATGCCAACCAACAGCGCCAGCGAGCCGGGCAGGAACACGATGCTGATGCTTAGCACGCCAGCAGTAATGGCGCTGAGCGTAAAGGCGGTGATTTTGTTCAGGCGGCGCGTCAGCAGTTTCGCCAGCACGCTACCGACGCTTTTGCCGACAATATGCGCGGCCAGCAGCCACATGAAGAGGCTGGCATCACCCAGAAAATAGGTGACGTAGTACATCATCGCGCCGAGCCGCACCACGCCGAATGAGATATTGCAGAACACCAGCAACGCGACCACGCGCCACTGATCGTTACGCAGCAAATCGCGCAGATCGGCAAGAAAGTTGCCGTGGTTAGCGGGAGCATTGATGCGTTCGCGTGTATTGAGAAAACAGATAAAAAACAGCAGGGTTGCCAGCGTCGCCATTATTGACATTGCTGCGAAGTAACCGTCCAGTTTGTTACCGCCGCCCAGCCAGGTGGCGAGCGGGATCATCAGGAAAGTGGACATCGCGCCGCCCAGCGTGGCGAGGAAGAAGCGCCATGATTGCAGGGAGATGCGCTGATTATCATCGGCGGTGATAATCGCCCCCATCGAGCAGTAAGGAATATTGATGGCGGTGTACATCAGCATCATCAGGCTGTAGGTCACGGCGGCGTAAATCATCTTGCCAGTCAGCGACAGGCTTTCCGGCACCGCATAAATCAACATACAGCTGACGCCGAACGGTAACGCGAGCATCAATAGCCAGGGACGGAATTTGCCCCAGCGTGAACGGGTTCGGTCAGCCACCATCCCCATCGCCGGGTCGATCACCGCATCGGCGACGCGCGCCAGTAAAAACAGCGTGCCGACAAAGATCGCGGGCAAACCCACCACATCGGTGTAGTAAAAGGTGAGAAAAATAATGACATTATCGATGGCGATATGGCTGGCCATATCACCGAGGCCGTAACTAAACTTTTCTTTAATGGATAAGCTTGCTTGCATAAAGATTCCCGCCTGTCTTTGAATCGCTTAAGTGCAATTGACGGTTAGTTATAGGTAGCGATGCTGATGGGAACAATTGCGGGATTTGTTACGGGTTTTATGTTTTTTAATTAATGTGATACGGGTAACAAGAATCACAGTAAAAATGCAACAGGACGGGAAGAAGTGCTACGTATCGCGATAAATCAACAGGTTGAAAATAGAGCCATCCTGAAGGCGAGCATAAAAAAAAGCACCGACGCGTTAATCATTCGGTGCTTTCTGTTTCGCCTGGCAGGCGAGAGAATTACTTCAGCGCAGCCAGCGCGGCATCATAGTTTGGCTCTTCGGTGATTTCATTCACCAGCTCGCTGTAAATCACTTTATCGTTTTCATCCAGCACCACCACCGCACGTGCGGTCAGGCCTTTCAGCGGGCCATCAGCAATCGCCACGCCATAGTTTTCTTTGAACTCAGCGCCGCGCAGGGAAGAGAGCGTGATCACGTTGCTGACGTTCTCTGCGCCACAGAAGCGTGACTGAGCGAAAGGCAGGTCGGAGGAGATGCACAGCACAACCGTGTTGTTCGCTTCACCTGAACGCTCGTTAAACTTACGCACCGATGCCGCACACACGCCAGTATCAATGCTTGGGAAAATGTTCAGAACTTTGCGTTTGCCTGCATAATTAGACAGGGATACGTCAGTAAGATCTTTTGCGACCAGGTTGAAAGGTTTAGCTTGCTCGCCAACTTGTGGGAACTGGCCTGCAACCGGCACCGGATTGCCCTGAAAGTGAACAGTCTGAGACATGCGATTTCCTTTTTTAACGATGAAATATCTGACTTTTGGAACGTCAGAACAGGTATAGCGCTTGTTTATGACATAATTTTTAAGGGTTTACGAGCGCATTTCCTGGCGATAATCGAGCCGGCTCGCATTTAAGCGACGGATTTAAGGAGAAATAATGAGAACAGTGAAGAGTTATCCGGAAGCCTGGCCGTTACATTCGCCGTTTGTTATTTCGCGCGGCAGCCGCACCGAGGCGCATGTTGTGGTAGTGGAAATCGAGCAGGATGGCGTTAAAGGTGTTGGCGAAGCGACGCCTTACGCGCGCTACGGTGAAAGTGAGGAGTCGGTGCTCAAGCAGATCGCCTCGCAGCTAAGCGCGTTGCAAAGCGGCATGACGCGAGAAGCGCTGCAACAGGCGTTACCGGCAGGCGCGGCACGCAACGCGATTGACTGCGCACTGTGGGATCTGGCACGACAGCAGCAAGGCGAAAGTCTGGTGCAATTGTGCGCGGTGCAACTGGCTGACGAGATTGTCACCGCACATACCATCAGCATCGATACGCCAGATGCGATGGCCAGCAGCGCGCAGGCGCTGTGGCAACATGGCGCGCGTTTATTGAAGATTAAAATGGATGATCACCTGATCAGCGAACGTTTGGTGGCGATACGCAGCGCGGTACCGGACGCGACTTTGATTGTCGATGCCAACGAATCCTGGCATGCCGAAGGCTTGGCGGCACGCTGTCAGCTGCTGGCCGACCTCAATGTCGCGATGCTGGAACAGCCGCTGCCGGCCGCAGAAGACAGCGCGCTGGGCAACTTTATCCATCCGCTGCCGATCTGCGCCGATGAAAGCTGCCACACGCGTGAAAGCCTGCCGCAGCTGAAAGGACGCTATGAGATGGTGAATATCAAGCTGGATAAAACCGGTGGATTAACGGAAGCGCTGGCGCTCGCAGAGGCGGCGCAGCAACAGGGATTCGCGATTATGCTCGGTTGCATGCTCTGCACGTCGCGGGCGATTCGTGCGGCATTACCGCTTACGGCGCGCGCGACCTTCGCGGATCTCGACGGTCCAACCTGGCTTGCGGCCGATGTTGAACCGTCGCTGCATTTCTCTCACGGCGTACTCAAGCCGCTGGCTGCCAGCGCAGCAGATTGATCATCGCTTCCAGATAGACTTCGGTGGCTTCGTCCACCGAAATCGGCGGCATCTCGGCGGTAATGCATAACAGGCCGAGATCGTCGCACCAGCTGCCAAACGAACCCGGCGTAGCATAACCCACGCTGCTCACCACCGGCAGCGCGGTCTGCTGCGCCAGCCACTGCGCTAAATCGCTGTGGTGCGGATCGTCAATGCAGGCCAGCGGTTCATGCCACGAAACCACCCAACGCGGTTTGATCTGATGAATCAGCTGGCACAGCGCGCGGGTTTCTGGTTCGGAAGAGGGCGCAGATCCGGTTGAAAGCACCACATCACGCTCATCCGCTTCGCTGTTCCAGCGATACACCGTGTCGCCATGCTGCCAGTTAGCGGCGGGGAAATTACGGTTAAGATCGACGCCGTTGGCGTTGGCGCGCAGCCCTAACTGACAACCATCAGGATTGACCGCCAGAACAACGTGATGACGCCGCAGCGCCTCCGGCAAGGTGCGCATCGCGCCCGATAAGGTGGCAATCGCGGCATTCTCGTCGCCGTGCGTGCCAGCTATAATCAGCCCGCTTTCGGCATCGGCGGCGGGTGCCGGAAACCACAGCAGCGGTGCACCCAGCACCGATTGCCCGTATTGTTGCCAGACAGCGTCCAGCTTGCCGCGCAGCGGACGTGGATGGTATGACGACATGACGTTCCTCTATGAAATGCTTCCAACACCGCCAAAAGCCTTCTGGCGCTCAAGGTAAAAATGTGACCGGGAATCCAGCCTCAACATAACGGTAAATAGCCTGCGGGGAAATAGCTATATATCAATCAGCAATTTGCGATAAAGTGCCAAAAGTTGCTGGCGACACAATCTCTTCGCGGTCGCCATTTTTTTCGCGTAAAGGAGTGGTGATGAAACTAACGTTCCGCAAAACGCTGACTGCCTTAATTGTAGCCAGTGCAGTCTCACCCGCATTCGCCGCCAACGTGCCGTCGGGCGCACAGCTGGCCAGCACCCAGGAAATTGTTCGCCATATTAAAGATGAACCCGCTTCACTCGATCCGATGAAGGCGGTTGGCTTGCCAGAAATTCAGGTGATGCGCGATCTGTTTGAAGGGCTGACCAATCAGGACGCCCACGGAAAAATCGTGCCGGGCGTGGCGCTAAGCTGGAGCAGCAACGACAACAAAACCTGGATGTTTACCCTGCGCAAAGATGCGCGCTGGTCAAATGGTGAGCCGGTTACCGCGCAGGATTTTGTCTATAGCTGGCAACGTTTAGTTGAGCCGAAGAACAGTTCGCCGTTTGCCTGGTTCGCCGCCTTAAGCGGCATTGAAAACGCCGAAGCAATCACCAGAGGACAGATGAGCGCCGATAAGCTGGGCGTGACGGCAACCGATGCGACCCACCTTAAGGTGACATTGTCACGTCCTGTGCCGTGGTTCCCGAGCATGGTCGCCAACGCCGCGATGTATCCGGTATCGAAGCAAGTAATTGAAAAAGAGGGCGATAGCTGGACGTCACCGGGCAAGCTGGTGGGCAATGGCGCTTATAAGCTGCAGGATCGCGTGGTGAACGAAAAAATTGTATTGGTGCGCAACGCTAACTATTGGGATGACAAAAAATCGGTGCTGACGAAAGTCACGTTTATTCCGATTAATGAAGAGTCCAGTGCTACCAAACGCTATCGTGCCAACGATATCGATATCACCGAATCCTTCCCAAAAAACATGTACGCGCTGCTGAAAAAAGAGTTGCCTGGTCAGGTGTATACGCCGGATCAGCTTGGCACCTATTACTACGCGTTCAATACCGAGAAAGGGCCAACCGCTGATGTACGCGTGCGCAAGGCGCTGTCGTGGAGTATCGATCGTCGCATCATTGCGGAGAAAGTATTGGGCACCGGCGAGAAACCGGCCTGGCACTTCACGCCGGACGTTACCGCCGGTTTCACCCCGATGAAGAGCTATCTGCAGCAACATAGCCAGCAGGAGCTGAACGCGCAGGCCAAAGCATTGCTGACAGCGGCAGGTTATGGACCGGGCAAACCGCTGCATTTGACGCTGCTCTACAACACCTCGGAAAGCCATCAGAAAATTGCTATCGCGGTGGCTTCAATGTGGAAGAAGAATCTTGGCGTGGATGTCACCTTGCAAAATCAGGAGTGGAAAACCTATATCGACAGCCGTAACAGCGGCAATTTCGATGTGATCCGCGCGTCATGGATCGGCGATTATAATGAGCCTTCAACCTTCCTCAGTCTGCTGACCTCGATCCACACCGGCAATATCGCGCGCTTCCGCAGTGCCGATTACGATGCGGTGATCACCAAAGCCAGCACAGAAACCAGCGTGGCGGCGCGTAACACCGATTACAACAAAGCCGAACAGATCATCGCCGATCAGGCGCCGATCGCGCCGATCTACCAATATACCAACGGCCGCTTAATCAAGCCGTGGGTGAAAGGTTATCCGATCACCAATCCTGAAGACGTGGCGTACAGCCGCGAGCTGTGGATTGAGAAGCATTAATCCCGCACATCCGCAGGCGGTGATTGTCACCGCCTGTCATCTTTGCTCACAGCCTGATGATTGCAACTGGTCTGCGCCACGCTAGACTGTATCGTATTGATTTTGATAGTGAGGCGAGTTCGTGAACGTCATTGAAGGAAAAGCGTTACAAGTATCCGATGCCATTGTGTCCTGTCAGTTGGATGGCGCAGGCGGCATGATCCCCATCGAAGATAAAGACGTCATCAACTGCGAACGTCCCTGCTGGTTGCACCTCAATTACACCCAACGGCAAAGTGCGGAATGGCTGCAAAACACGCCGCTGATCCCCGATTCGGTGCGTGATGCGCTGGCGGGTGACAGCATGCGTCCGCGCGTGACGCGGCTCGGTGACGGCTTCATGATTGTGCTGCGCAGCGTGAACCATAACGCCGATTCACGTCCCGATCAGCTGGTGGCGATGCGCGTATTTATCAACGACAAGCTGATTGTCTCGACGCGCCGTCGCAAAGTGTACGCCATTGATGCCGTGCTGACCGATCTACAACAAGGTAACGGTCCGGTTGACGGCGGCAGCTGGCTGGTGGATGTGTGCGATGCGTTAACCGATCACGCCAGCGAATTTATCGAAGAGATGCACGATAAAATTATCGAGCTGGAAGATGCGCTGATGAATCAGGAAGTACCAGCGCGCGGCGATTTGGCGCTGCTGCGTAAGCAGCTGATTGTGATGCGTCGTTATATGGCACCACAGCGCGATGTGTATGCGCGGCTGGCTATCGAGAAGATGGCGTGGATGAACGACGACGATCGTCGCCGTATGCAAGAAGTTGCCGATCGCTTAGGTCGCGGATTGGACGATCTTAATGCGGGCGTGGCGCGTACTTCGATTCTGGCGGATGAAGTGGCGTCAATACTTGCGGAATCGATGAACCGCCGCACTTATACCATGTCGTTGATGGCGATGATTTTTTTACCGGCCACGTTCCTTACCGGCTTATTCGGCGTCAACCTCGGCGGTATTCCGGGCGGCAATTGGGCGCTGGGCTTTACCGCGTTCTGCGTGCTGCTATTGGTAATGGTTGGCGGCGTGGCAATATGGCTGAAACGGCGGAAATGGTTGTAAGGCAGAAAAGCGGATTAAACCTGATCGATATCAATATCCCGCCAGCGCAATCGGGGCAAACTCTTTCCCGCAGGTGAATGCAACGTCAAGCGATGGGCGTTGCGCTCCATATTGTCTTACTTCCTTTTTTGAATTACTGCATAGCACATTTGATTCGTACGACGCCGGCTTATCCGCCGGCTTTTTTTTGTCCGCCTGGCTTGCTCGGCCAACCTTTCCTATGCTTAAAGGACATTCAGCGACAAGGAGAAGGGCATGCAAGAGATCATTGCCAGCGAACCGATTCCTACCGATCCACCACCGATTCCCGAACCGATTCCACAACCGCAGCCGATACCACCCGCACAGCCACCACACGATCCCGAATTCCCACCGATTCAGGATCCACCGCCGCACCGTTAATAAAAAAGGCGCGTAGCCGAAGCGACGCGCCTTTTTTGCAGCAAAACCTATTACTTAATTTCCAGCACATCAAGACGTACGCTGAGATTCGGCGCATCATCCTCTTCTGGCTGCCAACCCGCAGGCTGCACCGGCAAGCTTTCGCGATCAAACGCTAAATCACCGCCATCTACCACTGCATCACCGTGTTTGATGCCCTTGAAATCGAACAGATTAATGTCGGCCATATGTGATGGCACCACATTCTGCATCGCGGTAAACATGGTTTCGATACGGCCCGGATAACGTTTATCCCAGTCACGCAGCATGTCGGCAACCACCTGACGTTGCAGATTCGGTTGCGAACCGCACAGATTGCACGGAATGATCGGGAACTGGCGCGCTTCCGCAAAACGAATGATGTCTTTCTCGCGGCAGTATGCCAGTGGACGAATCACAATATGTTTACCATCATCGCTCATCAGTTTTGGTGGCATGCCTTTCATCTTGCCGCCGTAGAACATGTTGAGGAACATAGTCTGCAGAATATCGTCGCGATGATGACCTAAGGCGATTTTGCTACAACCCAACTCGGTGGCGGTGCGATACAGAATCCCGCGGCGCAGACGCGAACAGAGCGAGCAGGTAGTTTTGCCTTCAGGAATCTTATCTTTAACGATGGAATAAGTGTCTTCGTTAACGATGTGATACTCAACGCCCTGTTGTTCCAGATAGGCGGGCAGAATATGCTCCGGGAAACCGGGCTGTTTCTGGTCGAGATTCACCGCCACCAGCGAGAAATTCACCGGCGCGCTCTGCTGCAAATTACGCAGGATCTCCAGCATGGTGTAGCTGTCTTTACCACCAGACAGACAAACCATGATGCGATCGCCTTCTTCAATCATGTTGAAGTCAGCAATGGCTTCGCCAACGTTGCGACGCAAACGCTTCTGCAGTTTGTTGAGGTTGTACTGCTCTTTTTTTGTTACTTCTTGATTTTCTGACATTATTTTCACGCTTGAGAGTGAAGGCGAGGGCCGTTAGTGGCTGAAGCAATCTTCAACGGCAATAAACCCTGTAAACATGACTGCGTATGGTACGGATTGCGGGCGCGAATGCTAGCCTGAAGTGATCTCTTTTCTGATGATAACTCAATGCGCTTGAGACAAAGGCGCACACTTTGTCAGAACAATCTGGCTATTTATTGATCTGGGCAAATATTTACCTCATCTGGGCCTGACAGGATGGCCGAAGTGCTTTTTTTACTTTCTTTAGGTGAGGAGCGGCAAATGCAAACGTACGATATGGTTTTTGAAGAGGCGTGTCGGCTGGTGGGGCAATGTTATCTGGAGCTGGCACAGCGTGGCGCAGCAACCGAAAAAGAGGTGTTAGCTAGCGAGTTGCGCAATCTACAGTTGCGCTATCGTGAACTCACCGGCTCACCGAATCGGGCGGTAGAGATGGCCATCGTTCAGCTCAAGCCTTGTTAATCCATTAACATTAACCCAGCAAAGCAACGCCCGGCCATCGCGCCGGGCTTTTTCATCTACTCGCTTTTCTCGGTTTTCCCGGCTAACTCGGCCAGCCGCTGATAACGCTGACTGGCGGCTTCCGTTGCATCACGCCACAGCTGCGACGCTTCATCTGGCCGCTGAGTTTGCAACTGGCGGAAACGCTGCTCGTTCATCAATGCCTGTTCGAGTTCCGAGGTCGGCGGACGCGAATCCAGCGCCAGCGCGGCTTTACCTTGCTCGGCGCGTCGAGGATCAAAACGATAAAGCGGCCAGAAACCGCTGGTGGTCAGCAGGCGCATCTGTTCGTGGCTATAAGCCAGATCGTAGCCATGCTCTTCACACGGGCTGTAAGCGATGATCAGCGAGGGTCCCGGCCAGGCTTCCGCTTCCTGAATCGCTTTCACGGTTTGATTGAGCTGGGCGCCCAGCGAAATCTGCGCCACATACACATGCCCATACAGAAGCGTCGACATGCCGAGATCCTTACGCGCCTTGCGTTTCCCCTGTTCGCCAAACTTGGTCACTGCGCCGAGCGGCGTCGCTTTTGATGCCTGGCCGCCGGTATTGGAGTAACACTGTGTATCCAACACCAGCACGTTGACGTTTTCGCTCAGGCTCATCACGTGATCGAGGCCGCCGTAGCCAATGTCGTACGCCCAACCATCGCCACCAATTAGCCAGACTGATTTCGCCACCAGCGCATCCGCTGCTTCGTTTAACGCTTTGGCTTCTGGCTGCGGTGAAGCCGCGAGCAGGGCGCGCAGCTGCGTAATCTGCTCGCGTCGTTGCGCAATGGTGACGCCGTCACCTTTTAATGCGTCAACCAATGCCGCCGGTAGCTGCGCAGCGCATTGATCAAGTAGTCTGAGCGCGCGCTGTTTATGCTGGTCGACGCTCAAGCGGAAGCCCAAACCAAATTCGGCATTATCTTCAAATAGCGAATTCGCCCACGCCGGACCGCGACCTTCAGCATTGGTGGTGTAAGGCGTGGAAGGCAGATTACCGCCATAAATGGAGGAGCAGCCGGTGGCATTGGCAATCAGCAGGCGATCGCCATACAGCTGCGTCAGCAGTTTGATATAGGGCGTTTCCCCGCAGCCCGAACAGGCACCAGAATATTCAAACAGCGGCGTGATCAGCTGAGATGTGCGGATATCAATACGTTCCAGCTGCTCGGCGGTGATTTCCGGCAGCGCGAGGAAGGCATCATAATTGACCTTTTCCGTCTCAACATGCTCCAGGCGTGATTTCATGTTGATGGCTTTGATTTCTGGATGCTGGCGATCGCTGGCCGGGCACACTTCCACACACAGATTGCAGCCGGTGCAATCTTCCGGCGCCACCTGCAGCACGTATTTCTGTCCGCGCATATCGCGCGATTTCACCTCCAGTGAAGCGAGCGAAGCTGGCGCATCTTCCAGCGCTGCAGGATCAACCACTTTGGCGCGAATGGCCGAGTGCGGACAGGCGGCGACGCAATGGTTGCACTGCGTACAGAGATCGGGCTGCCAGATCGGCACGGCTTCGGCGATATTGCGCTTTTCCCATTGCGTGGTGCCAACTGGCCAGGTTCCATCAGGCGGCAGCGCCGAAACCGGCAGTTTATCGCCAAGGCCGGCCAGCATCGCCGCAGTGACGGTTTTGACGAAATCGGGTGCGCTATCGGCTACCACCGGCGGGCGATGCGGACTGCGATCGTCTACCGGTTGCAGCGGCACCGTCTGCAGCGCTTGTTGTGCCATCGCTAGCGCTTGCCAGTTGCGCTGCACCAGCTCTTCGCCTTTGCTGCTGTAGCTGCGCGCAATGGCGTTTTGCAGTTCAGTTAATGCGCTATCGCCTGGCAAAATCTGGGTCAGCTGGAAAAAAGCCATCTGCATCACGGTGTTGATGCGTGCGCCCAACTGGCATTCGCGCGCGATACGCACAGCGTTGATCACATAAAATCGCGCCTGTTTATCGTTGAGCTGGCTCTGCACTTCCTGCGGCAGGTGCGGCCACACCTCCTCAGCGCTGTAGGGCGTATTGAGCAGAAAAATCCCACCCGGCTTAAGCTGATCGAGCATCGAATACTTATCGATAAACTGCAGCTGATGGCAGCCAATGAAGTCGGCTTGCTGAATCAAATAGGCGGATTGAATCGGATATTCACTGACGCGCAGATGGGAAACCGTCAGGCCGCCGGCTTTCTTCGAGTCGTAGACGAAATAGCCCTGCACCTGCCACGGTGTGGCGTTACCGATTATCTTCAGGTTGTTTTTACTGGCGCTGACGCTGCCGTCGCTGCCCAAACCATAAAACAGCGCTTCAAGCCGTGCGCGATTCGGCACGATGTTGGCTTCCAGCGGCAGCGAAAGATGGGTGACGTCGTCGTAAATGCCGACGGTAAAACGCGCTGGCGGTGTTTCGCGCAGCAAGGCACGAAACACTGCCAGCACCGCATCGGGTGCGAACTCTTTCGATGACAAACCATAGCGACCGCCGATCACCTTCGGCAGCGACGCCCGCTCGCCACGGCTGTAAGCTTCAGCCAGCGCGGTCATCACATCCAGGAATAGCGGTTCGCCGAGCGCGCCGGGCTCTTTGGTGCGATCGAGCACCGCAATCCGCTGGGCGGAAGCGGGGATCTTTTGCAGCAAATGCGCCGCCGAAAACGGGCGATAGAGGCGCACTTTCAACAGCCCGACTTTCTCGCCGCGCCGCAGCATCTCATCAATCGCCTCTTCCGCCGTGCCGCAGCCGGAGCCCATCATCACCATTACGCGCTCGGCCTGCGGGTGGCCGTAAAACTCAAACGGCTGATAATGACGGCCGGTATTTTCGCCAAACGCGGTCATTGCAGCCTCAACGTGCTGGGTGCAATCGTCGTACCAGCGATTGGTGGCTTCGCGTGACTGGAAATAGGTATCAGGATTGGCGGATGTGCCGCGAATCGTTGGACGATCCGGCGTCAATGCACGGGCGCGATGGGCGTTGATTGCCTCGGCGGGCATCAGCGCCTGCAAGGTTTCATCGCTGATCGGCACAATCTTGTTGATCTCGTGCGAGGTACGGAAGCCATCGAAGAAGTGGATAAACGGGATGCGGCTATTCAGTGAGGCGATTTGTGCAATCAGGGCAAAATCCTGCGCTTCCTGCACGCTGGAGGCGCAGAGCTGCGCGCAGCCGGTTTGTCGTACTGCCATGACATCGGAGTGATCGCCAAATATCGACAGCGCGTGCGTCGCCACGGTCCGCGCCGCGACGTGCAGCACAAACGGCGTCAGCTGGCCCGCCAGTTTGTAGAGCGTCGGGATCATCAACAGCAATCCCTGCGAAGAGGTAAAGGTGGTTGAGAGTGCGCCAGTTTGCAGCGCGCCGTGCACCGTGGCAATCGCGCCGCCTTCAGATTGCATCTCGACCACGCGCGGCACATCGCCCCAGATATTACGGCGGCCTTCGCCGGACCAGCTATCCGCCAGCTCGGCCATGGTTGAGCTGGGCGTGATGGGATAAATGGCAATCACTTCGCTGGTGCGGAAGGCGACTGAAGCCACTGCACCGTTACCGTCGACGGTAATCATAAATCGTCCTTTGCTACGCTGAGAAACCCGCAAACTTTACGGGGGTTATCAGTTCAGTTTAGCAAAGGGCCAAGACGCGACTTTTTCATCTGTGTGCTGGCGAGATGGCAGCGCACCGCAATCTAATATTGATGATTTTTACATCATCTCCAGCGATTGAACGCCTTTGATTTCCATCACTTTGTCATAGATATTATGCATTGGTGTACGTCGTGACAACGTCACCTCAACGCTCAGTTCGCACAGACCAACCTCTTCATCACGGTTCACTACGGCGATGTGACCGTAACGCACATTTTCGCGTTGCAGCACCAGCAGCACCAGCGGCACGCTTTTGGGTTTGAGGTGCACCAGCAGCGTATGGTGACGGCCAATCAGCAAGTGACTGATGCGACGGAACGTCTCCAGCACCACCAGCGCCAGCACGGTGCCGTAGATACCGATTTCATACATGCCGCTACCGATCACCAGACCAATCGCCGCCGTCACCCATAAACCGGCGGCGGTAGTAAGACCTTTCACCACTTGCTTCTGAATAATGATGGTACCGGCGCCAAGGAAGCCCATGCCGCTCACCACCTGCGCCGCAATACGGCTGGGATCGAGCGCTACATGGTCGCTGACTAACATATCGGCAAAGCCATATTTCGATACCAGCATAAACATCGCGCTACCGATACCGACCAGGATATGGGTGCGCAAACCGGCCTCTTTGGCGCGCAGCTGCCGCTCTAGCCCAATCAGTCCGCCGAGAATTCCAGCCAGCGCGATGCGGATAAGCATATCCGTCAACATCGTTCTCTCCTTAGTTATTGATAAACAAATCATCCGCCGGGTGAAAAGGGCGGAAACATCTCAAACAGGATAATTCTGCTTGCAAACAATGAAATTAAATTTTGTAAAAAGCTGTGTCGCCTATCGATCCCTCAGCGCACCTGACATATGCTGGTGCGACTTTTTCGCTCAATCCCCGGAGCCCCATCGATGAAAGCCGCTCTCTTCCTGCTGGCTGGCGCTACCTTGTTACTTTCTGCCTGCAGCAGCAACAGTGACAACGAACCGCCGCAACAAGCTACTGCCGCCCACGTACAACCGCGCGTTGTGATGTCATCAATGGCTGAAGTGAATTGCAGTAATGCCGGGGGATCGCTGGCGTTTTCGCGTCAGTTAGACGGTTCACGCATCGGTATGTGCCAGTTGGCGAATGGTCGTCGCTGTGACGAACAGGCGCTAATGGGTGGAAGCTGCGCCCGCTAAGGCAGGCGCAGAAGGGTTAGGTGGTGACCTGATTCGGGCTGATTTCGCCGCGTTCCAGCTGTTGTAAGTTGCTGAGCGTGGTTTCTGAAATAGCCGTCAAGGCTTCGGCGGTCAGGAAAGCCTGATGGCCGGTGAACAGCACGTTGTGACAGGCCGACAGACGACGGAACACATCATCCTGAATCACGTCATTCGATTTGTCTTCAAAGAACAGATCGCGCTCGTTTTCATACACATCCATCCCCAGCGAACCAATCTTCTGCTGTTTAAGCGCATCAATTGCCGCTTGTGAATCAATCAAACCGCCACGGCTGGTGTTGATGATCATCACGCCATCTTTCATTTGGCTGAACGCCTGCGCGTTAAGCAGATGGTGGTTTTCCGGCGTGAGCGGACAGTGCAGCGTAATCACATCGGCTTCGGCGAACAGCGTTTTGAGATCGACATATTCCGCGCCCAGCTCCAGCGCCGCCTGGCTTGGATAGGGATCGAACGCTAACAGGCGCATGCCAAATCCCTTGAGGATACGCATCGCCGCGATACCAATCTTGCCGGTTCCGACCACGCCCGCGGTTTTGTTATGCATGTTGAAGCCGGTTAAGCCATCCAGCGAGAAGTTAGCGTCGCGCGTGCGTTGATAGGCGCGGTGAATGCGACGATTCAGCGTCATCATCAGGCCAACCGCATGTTCCGCTACCGCTTCTGGCGAATATGCCGGGACGCGCACCACGTTTAAGCCGAGCGCTTTCGCCGCCGCCAGATCGACGTTATTGAAACCGGCACAGCGCAGCGCAACGTGCTTCACGCCCAGCGCCGCCAACTCTTCCAGCACCGCTTTGCTGGCGTCATCGTTGACGAAAATACACACCGCATCACAGCCCGCGGCGTTCTTTGCCGTCGCCGGTGTCAGCAGAAAGTCAAAAAAATGCAGCTCAAATCCGTAGCTGTCGTTGACGTGTTCAAGGTATTTTTGGTCGTAATGCTTGGTGCTGTAAACCGCAACTTTCATTGTTTCGCTCCTGAAAAATGCAACGTCGGTATCACAACAGGATAACGTTTTCCGCGTCATTTTGCTGTGCTTCAGCCAGACTATGTCGCTAACACCTTCATTTGCCGGACGTAACATGCCATCATTTGGCTCCTCGTCAGGATTGTGTAAAGAACAGGAACGTTAACTGCCATGACGCGTGGCCTTCGCCGAACACTTGCTGCGCTGCTGGCGCTAATATTGCTGCTATTGGGATTGCTGCTGACGCTCACGCAATGGTTGCCGCGTCTGGCCGGTATCTGGCTGCCTGAAAACACCCGAGTGGAACTCAACGGCACGCCGCGCTGGCAGCAAGGCGCGCTGCATTTCCCGGCGGTGCGCT
The DNA here is from genome assembly GCF_019795975.1 of Pantoea sp. DY-17. Taxonomy (NCBI): domain Bacteria; kingdom Pseudomonadati; phylum Pseudomonadota; class Gammaproteobacteria; order Enterobacterales; family Erwiniaceae; genus Pantoea; species Pantoea sp. DY-17. The sequence goes on from NZ_JAIMIG010000001.1 coordinate 1,109,579, forward strand.
ATCTGGCGGGCGATTGTGTACTGGCAAACGTCAGTGATGCGGCGCTCGGCTGGCAGCAAAAGCGCTGGCAACTTAGCGCGGGAGAAGTCCAACTCAACAGCGACTGCCTGCAATCGCTGCCGCACAGCGAAGCCAGCGGTGCGCCGCGCAGCCTGGCCGACTGGCAGAAGATGTTGCCTGGCGCCGATGTCCACCTGCAAAAAATCACCATTCTGCCGTGGCAACAATATGCCGGCCGTTTCGATCTCACCTTAAATAACGATGTGCAGCGGCTGCATTATCAGGGCGACAACCTGAGTGTGGATGCGCGGTTGCAAGGCCAGCTGCTGCAGATTGCCCAGCTGCAGCTCAGTCATCCTTTACTGCCCAAACCGCTCAACCTGCATGGCGATGTCACCTTGCCAACCTTTGCCGATGGTTTGCCGGTGGCGGGCGAACTCAGCGCTGATCTCAATATTGTGCAGTGGCCGCAGCCGCTGGCGCTGACGCTTAACTGGCGGCAACAGCAAGGCACCTTGACGGTGAAGCAGCAGGATGACGATCAGCCGCTGCTGCAGATGCCGTGGCAGGTCGATGAGCGGCAGATTCGTATTACGCAAGGTCAATGGCGCTGGCCGCAGGCCGATCAGCCGCTATCGGGTGGCGTGGCAGTAACGCTGGAAAACTGGCAGCAAGGACTGGAAAACACGCTGGTCAGCGGGCGATTTAATTTGCTGACGCAAGGGCGCGGCGGTAAAGGCAATCTGGTATTAAGCGTTGGCCCTGGCAAACTGAGCATGGTCGATAGCGCCTTGCCGTTCCAGTTGACCGGCGAGAGCAAATTCGCCGATCTGCAGCTGTTTGGCAGCATGCCGGGCTTACTGCACGGCGTGCTGACCGATCCGCAATTGACCCTGAAACAAGGCGCGCTGCTGCGTTTGCGCGGTCGCTTGCTCTCAACGCTGGAAGTGGATGAAGCGCGCTGGCCGCTGGCGGGCGTGACGGTGGCGTCGAGCGGAATTAATGGTCGCCTGCAGGCGATACTTAAGGCACACGATCCCAGCTTTGGTCGCTTCAGGTTGCATCTCGATGGCCGCGCCAGCGATTTCTGGCCCGACAGCGGCGTGTGGAACTGGCGTTATTGGGGGGACGGCCTGATCGAGCCGCTCACCGCCAAATGGGACGTGAAGGGCACCGGCAGCTGGCAGGACACCTTGATCAGCCTCGACACGCTGAATACCGGTTTCGATAAGCTGGCGTACGGCATGGTGCAAGTGGCTAAACCGCGCCTGACGCTCAATGCGCCGGTGCGCTGGCAACGCGATCCTGCGCATCCGGCGTTTAACGGTGGCTTCACACTAAAATCCGGTCAAACCCAGTTCAGCTACGGCGGCTGGCTGCCGCCATCAGAACTTAATTTTGAAGCCAAAGGCAGCGATCCCAGCCAGTTTATCTGGCGCGGTCAGCTGACGGCGGAGGATATTGGCCCGGTACGCGTGCATGGCCGCTGGGACGGCGAACGTCTGCGCGGCGAAGCCTGGTGGCCGGCGCAATCTTTGACGGTGTTCCAGCCGCTGCTCAGCAGCGATTTAAAAATGCGTATCCAATCGGGTGAACTGCGCGCGCAGGTGGCATTCTCGGCGGCTAGCGAGCAGGGCTTTGAAGCGGGCGGTCACTGGACGGTGAAAAACGGCAGCCTGTGGATGCCGGACAGTGAAATCAACGGCATCGATTTCTCGCTGCCGTTCCGGCTGAAGGATCATCAATGGCAGCTTGGACGGCGCGGCCCGGTTTCACTGCGTATCGCCGAAGTAAAAAATCAGTTCTCGCTGCAAAACATCACCGCCGATTTGCAAGGTCACTATCCATGGCAGGAGCGCCAGCCGTTAACGCTCAGCAACGTCAATCTGGATCTGTTAGGCGGACACGTCAGCATGCCCGAACTGCGCATGCCACAGCATCAAGCGGCGCGCGTCTCGCTGAAGGAGATCAATCTCAGCAAGCTGGTCAGCGCGATCAAACCCAAGCAGTTTGCCATGTCTGGCAAGGTCAATGGCGAATTGCCGCTGTGGGTGAATAATCCGCAATGGCTGGTTGAAAAGGGCTGGATCGCCAACAGCGGTCCGCTCACCTTCCGGCTGGATAAAGATATGGCGGACGCGATTGTCAGCAATAACTTTGCGGCCGGAGCGGCGCTGGATTGGCTGCGCTACATGGAAATCTCGCGTTCATGGGCCACTATCGATCTGGATAACTTCGGCAATCTGATCATGCAATCGGAAGTGAAAGGCGTCAGCCAGTTCAGTAACCGCCGACAGACCGTTAATCTAAACTACCGGCATCAGGAAAATTTGTTCCAGCTGTGGCGCAGCCTGCGCTTTGGCGATAATTTGCAATCCTGGGTGGAGCAAAATGCCACCTTACCCTCGAAGAAGGATCCCCAACCATGAGCCTCAGGGCATTACTGGTGCTGGCAGCCTGGCTGCCGCTGATTGGCTGCGTGCCGCGCATTGAAGTTGCGGCGCCGAAAGAGCCCATCACCATCAATATGAACGTCAAAATTGAGCATGAGATTCACATCAAGGTGGATAAAGATGTGGAAGCGCTGCTGAAGAATCAGAGCGGACTGTTTTGAGGAGAAGCATGATGAAACGCAAGGGGATCGCGCTGCTTGCGGCGCTGCTGCTGATGCCGTCTGCCTGGGCGCTCACGCTGGATGAGGCGCGTCAACAGGGGCGCGTGGGCGAAACGCTCAGCGGCTATGTGGCGGCGCGTCAGCAGGACGAAGAAACGCTGGCGCTGGTCAAGCGCATCAACGATGGCCGCCTGCAGCAATATCAGCGCGTGGCGCAGCAAAATAACCTGACCGCCAGCGAAGTGGCGCGCATCGCCGGCGAAAAGCTGGTGAACCGCGCAGGTAGCGGCGAGTATGTGCGCGGCATCAATGGGCAGTGGCTGCGTAAGTAAGGTTGATCAGCAGATAATCTTTTTGGGAGCTTAAAATGCCAATGCCTCAAACGACAACGGATGCACAGAAGCGCGCCTTAATCGCCGGTTCAGTGGGTAATTTCATTGAATGGTACGAGTTTGCGGTTTATGGCTTTCTCGCGACGGTGATCGCGCAGAACTTCTTTCGCCTGCAAGGCGAAGCCGAGCTGACCGGCATTATTCTGACCTATGCTTCCTTCGCCATCGCCTTTTTCTTCCGTCCGTTGGGCGCAATATTTTTTGGCCGCATGGGCGATCGTATTGGGCGCAAGCCGACGCTGATTTTTGTCTTGATCATGATGACGCTGGTAACGACCGCGATCGGCATTATTCCCACCTATGCCAGCATTGGCGTGGCGGCGCCGCTGATCATTACCGGGCTGCGTATTCTGCAGGGCTTGTTTGCCGGGGGGGAATACGGCGGTGCGGTGTCACTGATGACAGAGTTTGCCCCCAAAGGGCAGCGAGGGCGTTACGGTGCCTGGCAATCATTCACCGTGGCGTTGGGCCTGCTGGCGGGCGCTGGCATTGTCGCGTTGCTGTCGGCGGTGTTGAGTGTGGATCAGATGCACAGTTGGGGCTGGCGCATTCCCTTCTTCCTCGCCTTGCCGATGGGGATGGTGGCGCTGTGGCTGCGCTACAGCATGGAAGAAACGCCCAGCTTCGTGCGTCAGCAGCAAACGCAAAAAGCGCATCAGCCAATGGCGGTCAGCGCCAGTTTTGGCGCGACGCTCAGGATTATCTTGCTGGCAATCAGCCGCGTGATGGTGTGGTCAGCGGCGGGCTATACCTATCTGGTGATCATGCCAACCTATCTGCAATCTTCGCTGCACACCGGCTTTAACCAGGCGCTATTGATTGCGGTGATCTCCAATCTTGGCTTTGCCGCCACCATCATTCCAGCGGGCATACTTAGCGATAAAATCGGACGCCGCAGCGTGATGGTTATCGCGGCATGTTTGTTGCTGGTGCTGGCATTACCGTTATTGAAAGTGTTGCAGGCCGATTCCTCAACGCTGTTGATCAAGGCGCTGGTGGTGTTTGTGGCGGGTGGAATTGTGGGATTGCTGGCAGGACCGGGCCCGGCAATGTTAGCTGAAATGTTCCCCACGCGCGTCCGCTATACCGGGCTGGGGCTGGCCTATTCACTCTCTAACGCGGTTTTCTCGGGGTGTGCCGGACTGATTATTACCTCCCTGATTAAGCAAACGGGGAATCTGGATATCCCCGCCTGGTACATTATGGTCACGGCTGCAATCAGTATTCCGGCGCTGATGACGCTAAACAAAAAAGACCATCTGCGTTCGCTGGATGAAGCAGATGGTTGAAGACGCTAGCGTGTTGCCAGTTGCTTAACCGCTTCATGTACCGGCACTTCACCGCCGGTTAATTCAATGATCACCCGGCTGACCGCCGGTTGATCGATGATTTCAGCCAGCGTCGCCGCCACGTCATCGCGAGGAATATCGCCATACGGGATGGCCAAACCAGCACGCACCCGGCCTTGGCCTTGCTCATCCGTTAGCGTGCCGGGGCGTAAAATCACCCAATCCAGATCGCTTTGCGCCAGCTCGACATCTGCTGCTTTCTTCACGCGCATGTAATTTTCGAAGCTGGCGGAGAGGCTTTTGTTTCTGCCGGCTTCAGGGAAAGCCGACACCAGCAGAAAGCGTGAGATGCCGGCCTGCTGCGCGGCAGCAACCGCGGTAGTTAATCCTTTGCCATCAATGGCGTTCGTCATCTCTTCACCGCCTTTGCCACCGGCACCGGCGGTAAAGACCACCACATCGCTGCCCGTCATCAAAGCGGCGAGGGATGTGGCGTCCAGCGCGGTTAAGTCGCCGTTAACCGGCTCCGCACCCCGTTCACGCAAAGGCTGCTCCTGTTCCGCTTTGCGAAACAGCGGGCGCGCAACGTGCCCGTTTGCGGCCAGCAGTGATGCCAGACGACGGCCTATGTTGCCTGCGCCGCCAATGATAAATACCTTGGACATGAGTACCTCTTCAATTGCGTGGATAACAGCGAGTCAGTATAGCCAACGTCAATCTGCGGAGAAAAAGCAGCGCAGCTTTTGCCTTTCGCGTCCGTGCTGATCCATATTCTCCACCGCCAGCCATTGGCTTAAAGCCTGCTGAATCGGCGGCCATTCACCATCAATGATCGATAACCAATCGGTATCGCGATTGCGCTGTTTGCGCGTCATGGCCTGACGAAAACGACCTTCAAAGGTAAAGCCGATACGTTCAGCTGCGCGTCGGGACGCCAGATTTAGGGAATCACAACGCCAAGCCACGCGGCGATAACCGAGCGCGAAGGCCTGCTGCAACAGCAGATATAACGCTTCACTGCCCAATACGTTGCGCTGCATCAGCGGCGACCAGGTCACATGGCCAATCTCAATCGCGCCGTTCTGCACGTCGATATTGGCGAAACAGACCGCGCCAACCGCTTGCTGATTAGCCTGATCGATCACCGCATAACTGACCAATCCACGGTCACCTATTTTGTTAGCAATCCAATCGTTCATCTCGACTAACGATTGCGGCTGCGATGCGCCAAGCCAGGTCCAGTCGCGATCGTCGGGTGCAAGCAAAAAGGCGGCAAGCAGGGCAGGCGCGTGATTGAGTTGAAGCGGTGTGAGATGGCAAAAGCGGCCAGTGAGAATAGCAGCGGGCGGGAAGATTGCGGGTTGCCAGTCGGGTAGCGCAAAACCGATAGGCTGACCATATTGATTGTGTTGTGTCACTTCATCTCCTTTCGCTGTGCTGAAAAATAACAGCAAAAAAATGCCCGCCAGTTAAGCCTGACGGGCATTGATCATGCGAAAAAAATGATTACGCAGCAACAATTTGTTTGATGGCGTCTTTTGCATCGTTAGCCGCTTTGGTCGCCACTTCTGGACCATAAGCGATGCCTTCCGCGAACACGAACTCCACGTTAGTGATACCGATGAAGCCGAGGAACAGCTTCACGTATGGGGTCAGCAGATCGCTGGCCGTATCTTTATGGATGCCGCCACGGCTGGAGAGGATCACCGCACGTTTGCCGGTCACCAGACCTTCCGGACCTGCTTCGGTGTAACGGAAGGTCACGCCAGCGCGGGCAATCAGATCGAAGTAATTTTTCAACTGAGTTGGAATGTTGAAGTTGTACATGGGTGCGGCAATAACCACGGTGTCATGGGCTTGCAGTTCAGCAATCAGCTCATCGGAGAGAGAAAGCGCTTCCTGCTGACGTGGTGACAGTGGGGCATCGGATGGGCGCAGCGCGCCAACCAGCTCACCATCCAGCACCGGAATCGGCTGCGCGGCTAAATCACGTACGGTAACCGAGTCACCTTTAGCGCGTGCTTCGTCAGCGTAGAAGTCAGCCAGTTGATTTGACTGAGAGTAACCAGCGAGGATGCTTGATTTCAGAACTAAAACTTTGCTCATGGTATTTTCCTGTGCGTTACGCGGTTGGCTTACCGCTCAATGCTTTACACTGTACGGAGTTAGCCCGCGGGGTAAAAGCGCAATATTTCGAGATCAATGTTCGAAATAATTGAATAACCTCGCACGTCCCGTTCAGGCAGGTGTTCCAAATTGTGCTATGATGCCGACCATTAATTGCTTGAATCCGCCGGGAAATCATCTGCCCGCTGCAACAACAGGTAACGCATCGCTATGTCATCATCCGACTCTTCACCTTTAGCCTCCCTCTGGCCGCGGCTCGATAATCTGACGCTGCGCGACAGTCAACGTCTGCGACGTCGACTGCTGGGCGCTGCAAAGGTGAAAAATCCTGCGGCGCGGCAGGGCATTGTGGCTGAACTGGAGCCGGAATTTGTCGCGGCGGAGCAACGCCTGGCGCAGCGCACGGCGGCGACACCGCGCATCACTTTCCCTGACAACCTGCCGGTAAGTCAGAAGCAGCAGGACATTGCTGATGCGATCAGTCAGCATCAGGTAGTAATCGTCGCGGGTGAAACCGGATCGGGTAAAACCACGCAGCTGCCGAAAATCTGCCTGGCGCTGGGGCGCGGGGTTAAAGGGCTGATTGGTCACACTCAGCCGCGTCGTCTGGCGGCGCGCACCGTGGCCAACCGCATTGCCGATGAGCTGGAAACCTCGCTCGGCGGCACCATCGGTTACAAGGTGCGCTTTAACGATCAGGTGAGCGAAACCACCCAGGTTAAGCTGATGACCGACGGTATCCTGCTGGCGGAAATCCAGCAGGATCGCCTGTTGCTGCAGTACGACACCATCATTATCGATGAAGCACACGAACGCAGTCTGAACATCGATTTCCTGCTCGGCTATCTGCGCGAACTGTTGCCGCGTCGTCCCGACTTAAAAGTCATTATCACGTCAGCGACCATCGATCCGCAGCGCTTCTCACGCCATTTCCACAATGCGCCGGTGATTGAAGTGTCCGGCCGGACGTATCCGGTCGAAGTACGTTATCGCCCAATGGTGGAAGAGGCTGACGACACCGATCGCGATCAGCTGCAGGCGATTTTTGATGCGGTCGATGAGCTGGGACAAGAGAGCCGCGGCGATATCCTTATCTTTATGAGCGGCGAGCGCGAAATCCGCGATACTGCCGATGCGCTGATGAAGCGCGATATTGCGCACACCGAGATTCTGCCGCTGTATGCGCGCCTGTCGAACGCCGAGCAAAACCGCGTGTTCCAGTCGCACAGTGGACGCCGCATCGTGCTGGCGACCAACGTGGCGGAAACCTCGCTGACCGTGCCTGGCATCAAATATGTTATCGATCCTGGCACCGCACGTATCAGCCGCTACAGTTTCCGCACTAAAGTGCAGCGCTTGCCGATTGAGCCGATTTCGCAGGCTTCCGCTAATCAGCGAAAAGGTCGCTGCGGCCGCGTTTCGGAAGGTATCTGTATTCGCCTCTATTCCGAGGATGATTTCCTCAGCCGCCCGGAATTTACCGATCCTGAAATTCTGCGTACTAACCTCGCCTCGGTGATTCTGCAGATGACCGCGCTGGGACTGGGCGATATTGCTGCCTTCCCATTTGTCGAAGCACCGGACAAGCGCAATATTCAGGATGGCGTGCGCCTGCTTGAAGAGCTGGGTGCAATCACGCTGAGTGAAGACGAAACCTACAAGCTGACGCCTTCGGGCCGCCAGCTCGCGCAGTTGCCCGTCGATCCGCGTATGGCGCGCATGGTGCTGGAAGCGCAAAAATTTGGCTGCGTACGCGAAGCGATGATCATCACCGCGGCGCTATCGATTCAGGACCCGCGCGAGCGTCCTTCGGATAAAAAGCAGGCATCTGACGAAAAGCATCGTCGTTTTGAGGATAAAGAGTCTGATTTCCTCGCCTTCGTCAATCTGTGGAATTACCTGCAGGAGCAGCAAAAAGCGCTCTCCAGCAATCACTTCCGCCGCTTGTGTAAAACCGAGTTCCTTAACTATCTGCGCGTGCGTGAATGGCAGGATATCTACACGCAACTGCGTCAGGTGGTGCGGGAACAGGGGATGCCGGTCAACAGCGAACCTGCGCCGTATCGTGAAGTGCACTGCGCTTTGCTTACCGGTTTGCTGTCGCATATTGGTCAGAAAGATAACGACAAGCAGGAGTTTACCGGCGCTCGCAACGCGCGCTTCGCCATCTTCCCCGGTTCCGGGCTGTTTAAGAAGCCGCCGAAGTGGACCATGGTGGCGGAACTGGTGGAAACCAGCCGTTTATGGGGCCGCGTTGCCGCACGTATCGATCCGGAATGGATCGAGCCGCTGGCGCAGCATCTGATTAAACGCAGTTACAGCGAACCGCACTGGGAAAAAGCACAGGGCGCGGTGATGGCGACGGAAAAAGTGACGCTTTACGGCCTGGCAATTGTGCAGGCGCGTAAGGTTAATTACAGCCGCATCGATCCGCAACTGAGCCGCGAGCTGTTTATCCGTCATGCGCTGGTGGAGGGCGATTGGCAGACGCGTCACGCGTTCTTCCGCAACAACCTGAAACTGCGCAACGAAATTGAAGATCTGGAGCACAAATCGCGTCGTCGCGACATTCTGGTCGATGATGAAACGCTGTTTGCTTTCTACGATCGCCGCATCGGCAGCGACGTGGTGTCTGCACGCCATTTCGATAGCTGGTGGAAGCAGGCCAGCAAAGAGAATCCGGATCTGCTGAGCTTTGATAAGCAAATGCTGATCAAAGACGGCGCGGACAAAGTCAGCCAGCTCGATTACCCCAATTTCTGGCATCAAGGCAACCTGAAACTCAAACTGAGCTATCAGTTTGAACCGGGCGCGGATGCCGATGGCGTGACGGTGCACATTCCGCTGCCGCTGCTGAACCAAATTGAAGAGACCGGTTTTGAGTGGCAAATTCCGGGCGTGCGCCGCGAATTGGTTATCGCGCTGATCAAATCGCTGCCCAAGCCGGTGCGCCGTAATCTGGTACCCGCGCCCAACTACGCCGAAGCGTTTCTCGGTCGCGTTACGGCGATGGAACTGCCGTTGCTGGATGCGCTGGAACGCGAATTCCGCCGCATGACCGGCGTCACCATTGACCGGGAAGCCTGGCAGTGGGATCAGGTGCCCGATCACCTGAAAATGACCTTCCGTGTAGTTGACGAACACAACCGTAAGCTGCAGGAAGGCAAAAATCTGCATCAGCTGCGGCTGCTGCTGAAAGGCAAAGTGCAGGAAACGCTGTCGAAAGTGGCGGATGATGGCCTGGAACAGAGCGGTTTGCACATCTGGAGCTTTGGCGATTTGCCGCAAAGCTACGAGCAGAAGCGCGGCAGCTATCAGGTCAAAGCCTGGCCGGCGCTGGTGGATGAAAAGGACAGCGTGGCGATTCGCCTGTTCGATAGCGAAGTGGAACAGCAGAAAATGATGTGGCGCGGTCAGCGTCGCCTGCTGCTGCTCAACATTCCGTCGCCAACCAAGTATCTGCACGAGAAGCTACCGAACAAAGCCAAACTCGGTTTGTACTTCAATCCCTACGGCAAAGTGCTGGAACTGATCGATGACTGTATCGCCTGCGGCGTGGATAAGCTGATGGCGGAGGCGGGCGGCCCGGCGTGGCAACAGGAAAACTTCGAACAGCTGCGCGACAAAGTGCGTGCTGATTTGAATGAAACCGTGGTCACCATCGCCAAACAGGTCGAACAGATCCTGACCTGCGTGTTCAATATCAACAAGTTCCTTAAAGGACGCGTGGATATGTCGCTGGCGCTGGCGTTAGGCGATATCAAAGCGCAAATGAATGGCCTGGTGTATCGCGGTTTCGTCACCGGCAATGGCTGGTCGCGTCTTGGTGATACGCTGCGCTATCTGCAAGGTATTGAGCGTCGTCTTGAGAAGCTGCCGGTCGATCCTCACAGCGATCGTGCGCGTATGCTGAAAGTGCAGGCGGTGGAGCAAGCCTGGCAGACGTGGCGGAATAAATTGCCGCCCCAGCGTCAGGATGATGCCGACGTGCAGGCGATTCGCTGGATGCTGGAAGAGCTGCGAATTAGCTATTTCGCCCAGCAGCTGGGCACGCCTTATCCAATTTCGGATAAGCGTATTCTGCAGGCGATGGAGCAGTTGAGTTAATTGTTAGATGGCGCGATAAATCGCGCCGCTAAGGAACTTAACATCGCACAAATATCGAAGAAGGCGGAAAGGCGGGGCCGCGGAGTAAAGCTTCCGCCGCATTGATGCGGCGGCAGAGGCCCCAGGGATGGGTCCACGACGACGTTACGCAGCGGCCCCGCCTTTTTGCCTGAGAGCGCCGAATTACTGAGCTAACTCTTCCAACTTATCTTTAAAGGACGGCACCGCAATCGCGCGGTTATCGGCACGGTAACGATCGGCCGGCGCGGGTGCTGAACTCTGTACCGCAATCAACTGCCACTCATCACCGTTCTTCAACAGCAGCGGCGAACCGCTGTCGCCCGGCAAGGTATCGCACTGATGCGACAACACTGCACGCTGCGCCCAACCGGTCACTAAACAATCGCTGTGCGAATAGAGCGTATCCAGGTGATCGGCCGGATATCCGGCTTGCGTCACTTTACGTTGCGTGGTTTTCAACGCGGCGGTTAAATCGCCACGCGAACCCTCAAACAATGGAATCGGCACAATACCGGAGGGCGGATTATGCAAAATAACCAGTCCATAATCGTAGGGTGCGGCTCCCGGCGGCACGATCCAGCCTTCGCCGTCTGCCTGCAACCGGCGCGCTAAAGAGGGTTCAACGCGCGCATCAATATCATGAATCTCGTAGCGCCAACCTTTCGCGCTGGCCATAAAACGCAGCGCCACCGGCTTATCAAACTTGCCGGGCGGAGCCAATAAACAGTGTCCGGCGGTCAACGCCAGATGGGCAGAAATCAAGGTGGCAGTGCAGAGGTTACCGCTTTCGGTCTCTAACTGACCGATGGCATCCCAGGGCGCGGCGCTCACGTCGCTAATCGCCTGGCGATGATCTTTGCCAAAGAACAACGTTTTGATGTCTTCCGGGCTTGGCCCATCTTCATCATCGGCATGTGCTGTGTGGGTAAAACTGAAAAGACCAACGAGTAACAGGATAGCCAGGCGCATAGTTCTCTCAATGGCGAGAATAAGTAGAAGTTGTTGTCATCACGCTTGAGCGATAACTATAGTCGGTGAGCGGTGAAAAAGGGAGAAATATTGGAGTAATCAGCACGCTACAACGACTAGATAAAAAAGCTGGCTGCAACTATGCCACAGAGGATCATCACAATCAGAATAATTTCGAAGCGATAGCGACGCACCATTTTTCGCTACTCCAGTAAATAAACACCCGGCATAACCGGGTGTTTTCAATCATCAATACGGTGTTGGCGCTAAAGGCGATCTTATTTAGCTGCTTTTTTCACTTTGTGGTGCTTTTTAGCAGCCTGAGCTTTCTGCGCAGCTGGCTTAGTTACTTTGTGGTGCTTTTTAGCAGCCTGAGCTTTCTGTGCAGCTGGCTTGGTTGCTTTGTGGTGCTTTTTAGCAGCCTGGGCTTTCTGTGCAGCTGGCTTGGTTGCTTTGTGGTGCTTTTTAGCAGCCTGGGCTTTCTGTGCAGCTGGCTTGGTTGCTTTTTTATGATGCTTTTTAGCGGCCTGAGCTTTCTGTGCAGCTGGCGCTTTCTTCTCTACTTTTTTGTGCTTCTTAGCAGCCTGCGCTTTCTGAGCAGCAGGTTTCTTATGGTGTACTGCTTTGTGTTTCGCTGGCGCTGCAGTGGTTGCTGGCGTTGCTGGAGCAGCTGTGGTCTCAGCAGCGAAAGCAACAGAAGACATACCCATAGCAGCGGCGATCACCAGTGCAAATAATTTTTTCATTGCAAAATCCTCGAACTATTTTTTCATGTGTAGCCCACTGCGGGGCCGGTGAAAACACTATATGAAAAACAATTCAGGCTTTCCGTGAGGCATTGGTATCGGCGTGTAACGGATTGTACAAAGCGGCGTAAAGGAAGTGAAAAGGGCGGCCGCATCGGCCGCCGCGCAGTTTACTCAGAGAGATAACGTTGTTCAAGGTGCTGACGGAAATAGTGTGGATTCAGCGCTTCGCCGGTGGCATTGATCAGCAGCTGCTGCGTTGGGAAACGGCTGCCGTGCTGCCAGATGTTCTGCTGTAACCAGTCAAACACTGGCTGCAACTCACCTTGCTGGATCAGCGTTTCAACCTGCGGAATGGCACGCTTCACCGCCTGGAACAGCTGGGCTGCATACATCGCACCCAAGGTGTAGGTTGGGAAATAGCCGAACGCACCGTCGGTCCAGTGAATATCCTGCATGCAACCATCGCGATAATTGCCACGCGTATCAATGCCCAACGATTGCTGCATCTTCTCGTCCCACAGCGCCGGGATATCATCAACCTCAATCTCGCCCTCAATCAGCGCGCGCTCGATCTCGTAACGTAAAATCACGTGCGCCGGATAACTCAGCTCATCAGCATCGACGCGAATAAAGCCCGGCTTGACGCGCTGCGCCTGACGAATAAAGTTGTTTAACTCCAGCGCAGGCTGATCGCCCATTAGCGCCACCACCTGCGGATGAACATGCTGCAGGAAGGCTTTACTGCGCCCCAGCTGCATCTCCATAAACAGGCTTTGCGACTCATGAATTGCGGTAGAACGCGCCTGCGCCACCGGCTGACCGCGCCACTGTTTTGGCAAATTCTGCTCGTAACGCGCATGGCCGGTTTCATGGATCACGCCCATCATGGCGCTGAGGAAGTCGTTCTCGTTGTAACGCGTGGTAATGCGCACATCTTCCGGCACGCCGCCACAGAACGGGTGCGCACTCACATCTAAACGGCCGTGATTGAAATCGAAGCCCAGCGTTTTCATCACACTCAGGCCGAGCTGTTTCTGCGATTCGATAGCGAACGGACCCACCGGCTGCGCGATCGGGGTTTGCTGCTGCTTCGCCACTGCTCTTTGTAGCAGGTCGGGCAACCAGCTTTTCAGATCGCCAAAGGTTTGATCCAGCTGCGCGCTGGTCATGCCAGGCTCAAACACATCCAGCAGCGCGTCGTAGCGCGATACGCCGAGTGCATCGGCACGCAGCTGCGCCTCTTGACGACTCAGCTTGACCACTTCTTTCAGATTGGCGGAGAAACCTTGCCAGTCGTTCGCCGGACGCTGCTGACGCCAGGCGTGTTCACAGCGCGAACCGGCCAGCGACTTGGCTTCAACCAGTGAGGCGGGCAGCAGCGTCGCTTGCTGCCAGGCGTGCTGCATCTCGCTCAGGTTAACCTGCTCGACATCATTCAATGATTCCTGCTGCGCGGCATCAAACAGCCCGCCGAGGCGTTTATCGGTCAGCACTTCGTGCATGAACACGCTCAGTTCGGCCATCGCTTCACCGCGCGCCTGGCTGCCGCCCGGCGGCATAGTGGTTTGCATATCGACACCGGCAATGGCGCCTAAATGGCCAAAGCGGGAGAGACGCTGAAAAGTGCGGCTAAGTTCTTGATAAGCAGAAGTCACGTAAAAAGCTCCTTATGACGGTAAGCGTGGCGCAATGTCCCGCAAGGGTAGATCAACCGGCCAGCAAAAGCGAACGCTGGCGCCGCCAAGCGGGCTGCTCTCAATCGAGACATTTCCCTGCATGGCCAGCGCAATGGAGTGCACGATCGCCAGACCCAAACCACAACCGCCGGTGGCGCGATCGCGGCTTGGATCGAGGCGTACAAAAGGTTCGAACACACGGGCGCGCTCTTCCTGCGGAATGCCCGGACCGTCGTCTTCCACCTGCAAACAGCCCAGCGCGCCATCAAACCATAAGCTGACGCGCAGGCGCTGTTGCGCATAACGCAGGGCGTTATTCACCAGATTATCCAGCACACGCTCCATCAGGCGCGTATCAGCGCTGCCGACGTTCTCCAGCTGCGGGATATCCAGCGCAATCTGCGTCTGCGGATTCATGGTTTGCACGTCTTCAATATGTACACGTAGCCATTGCGCAAGATCGAAGGATTGCAGATGAAGATCAACGCGCGGACGATCGAGGCGCGCATACGTCAGCAACTCCTCAATCAAACTCTCCAGCTGGCCCACATCGCGGTTCAGCGCGGCGGATTCCGTGGCGGTGAGGTTATCGCTCATCTCCAGCCGGTAGCGCAGTCGCACCAGCGGCGTACGCAACTCGTGCGCGATGCCGTCAATCAGCTGTTTCTTGCTGGCAACCAGCGTGTTGATGTTCTCCGCCATCTGATTAAACGCTACGCCAAGACTGTGCAGGCTGGAGGTGCTTTCAAAATGGGTGCGCACGTCGAGTTCGCCACGGCCAAAACGCTGCGCGGCTTTCTCTAGCCGCTGCATCTCTTGCCAGTGCGGACGCAGCCAGATAAACACCGGCAGCGCCAGCGACATCCCGATAAATGCCAGCAGCGCGATATCCAGGATGCGCATCTGATGCAGATAGAAAAGATACGGAATCGGGCCAACGGAAAGCACGTAGTGGCTGCGCGGAATATGCTGTAAGAAGGTGTACTGATCGTCAATCGCCACGATTTCCCCGGCGCGCAGGCGCTTCATGTCTGCATCACCCAGCTGATATTTGCTCATCGGCTCGATATTCAGATCAAACGACAGGTCAAGATCGAGGCTGCGAATGGTTTTGCTCCAGTCGCGCGGTGGGATCTCGCGCAGTTCGCTGCGCATCAAAAAAAGCGAGCTGGCCATCAAGTCGTTCATCGACTGGCGTCCGGCGCGTTCGGCGGTGAATTTGTATACCAGCCCAACCAGCAGCGTCATCACCAGAAAACAGACGAACAGCAGCAAATAGAACTGAATAAAG
Organism: Pantoea sp. DY-17; assembly: GCF_019795975.1. Classification (NCBI taxonomy): domain Bacteria; kingdom Pseudomonadati; phylum Pseudomonadota; class Gammaproteobacteria; order Enterobacterales; family Erwiniaceae; genus Pantoea; species Pantoea sp. DY-17. The sequence continues at coordinate 1,124,814 of NZ_JAIMIG010000001.1, forward strand.
AGCTTTCTCATGCGGAACGGGTATCCCAGGCCTGCGGCGCGAACAGATAGCCTTTGTTACGGATGGTTTTGATGCGGAATGGCTCGGTGGCGCTGTCGTAGAGTTTTTTGCGTAAGCGAGAAATTGCCACGTCGATGCTGCGATCCATGCCATCGTAGGTCACGCCGCGCAGGGTTTTCAGCAGCGCATCGCGATTGAGGATCTGTCCGGCGTGATTCGCCAGTTCCCACAGCAGATCGAAATCGGCGGTGGATAGCACAATATTCTCCTCAAACAGCGTCACCTGGCGATTGAGCGAGTCGATGGTCAGGGAACCAAAACGCAGCACGCGTTGTGAGCTTTGTAGGGCGGGCGTCACTTCCGGCTGACCGGCATGCGCCTGACGCAGATGCAAACGCAGGCGCGCCAGCAACACCGCCGGCGGCGTGGTTTTGAGGATGTAATCGTTAGCGCCCATCTCCAGCGACAGAATGTGGTTCATGTCGCTATCGAGCGAGGTGAGCAGCACAATCGGACCTTGCCAGCTGGCACGTAGATCGCGGCACAGTGTCATGCCATCTTTGCCGGGTAACATGATATCCAGCATCACTAAATCGGGATCGTGCAGGGCGATGGTGGCTTCGGCGCGGTCACCGCGCGTTTCAACAATAACTTCAATATCGTGGCGGCCAAGATAAGCGGCGATCAGTTCGCCTACTTCTGGCTCATCTTCCACATAGACGATTTTGTTCATAATTCACTGTGACGGATGAGAATCTCAGCAGCATAGCTTTTCCTGGTCCTGAGCTCTACGCTATCGCACGAAATATCCCTGCGTGACTGGTATGTATACCGTGAAATGTGCCATCATTAGCGGCGCGTTGTCGCGCAAGGTTCGGAACCGTAACGAAAAACAGGAGGAGTGCGAGAGTGTCTGATAAAGAGCTGGCTTCAGCCGGATACAGTGATCGCATCTGCTTCAATTACAGTGATTTTCTCTCCGCTTCCTGCAAAAAACGCTGGAGTTTTGTTGATGCCATTTATGGCGTGATGCCTATTTTTGGCATGGTGACGCGTAAATCGGCGCACAACCTTCAGGCCAGCGACGATCATCTGAAAGAATTAGCATTACAAATCATTTCAACACAGGTGAGCGACGAGATTAATATCGCGCGTTTGATCACCCTGGCCGAACAACAACACATCAGCCGCTTTGATATTCAGCTGCCGTATCCGCTGTCAACCGAGCAGCTTGACGCTATTCATCAGGAATACCGTAAGCCGCTCAATCTGACACAGCAGGATGACCTGCTGTGCGTTTCCATTCCCGTCCAGCCGCACTAATTCGTTAGCTGCCACAACGCGGGCAGTGACGCCGCAATCAACAACACAATCGCGATGCGCTCCAGCTGTGACAACACCTTGTCGCCACGGCCGCCGCGTCGTGCAAACAGGAACAGCAGCAATCCAGGCGCATAGAGCACAACAGAGAGCAGCAGATGCAAAGGACCCGACGCATACAGCAGCCAAACGCCATACGCGCTGGCACCGACGCCGGTAAACATCGCCCAGGGTTTGTTCTGCCCGCGCACCACCTTAATCAGATACAGACCCACCAGCAGATAGGGCACCAAAATCATTTCTGAAGCGATGGTCAGCAGCGTGTTGTAATCCGCACCGGTTAAGGCGATCAAAATCAGGCAAACCTGTACGCTGCCGTTGGTCAGCCATAACGACGCCGAAGGGGAGTTGTGGCGGTTCTGACGCGCGATGCTGCGCGGGAAGGCACCTTGTTGTGCGGCGAGGAACGGCACTTCAGCGGCCATAATCGTCCAGCTCAGATAAGCGCCGCACACCGAAATAATCAATCCGACCGCAATCACCGCATCGCCCCAATGACCGAGCAAATGCTTCATCAAACCCGCCATAGAAGGGTTGCGCATCTGCGCCAGCTCGGCACGCGGAATCACGCCTAACGACAGCAGCGTAACCAGCAAGTAGACCAGCAGCGCGGCCAGCACCGCCATCAGCGTGGCGCGTCCGACATCCTGTTTATTACGCGCACGCGCAGAAACCACCACCGCGCCTTCCACACCAATAAATACCCACAAGGTGATCAGCATGGTTTGCTTCACCTGCTGCCACAGCGGCTGACCGAGTTCCACGCCGCTGAAATCAAAGCGGAAGCGATCGTAGTTGAATGCCAGCAGCGCCAGCACCACAAACAGCAACAGCGGCACCAGCTTTCCCAGGGTCGCCAGCACATTAATACTGGCCGCAGTTTGCACGCCGCGCAGCACCAGACAATGCACCAGCCACAGCAGCACCGACGCGCCGAGCATCGCCTGCCATGTATTGCCATCACCAAACACCACGTGATCCGGCGTGTCGGTAAAGAAACTCAGCGCCGAGAAGACAATCACCAGATAAGAGACGTTGGCAATGACCGCACACAGCCAATATCCCCACGCCGAGCAGAAGCCCATCAGCTCGCCAAATCCGGCGCGCGCATAGGTAAAGATGCCGCCATCCAACTCCGGCTTCAGCCGCGTCAGCAACAGCATGGCGAGCGACAGGAAGATGATGCCAACGCCGGTGATGAGCCAGCCGATCAGCAGCGCCGCCGGGCCGGCAACCGCTGCCATATTTTGCGGCAGGCTGAACACGCCAGCGCCCAGCATAGAGCTGAGTACCAACGCGGTGAGCGCACTAAGACCTAATTTTTTATCCAAAACGCCCATCCTAAACAGCAGAGTATGCTGAGTGGTGACGATTCCGCTGGAGTGTCGCGTGGCAATGAGCCAACTTTGAAACGGAATCCCCTAAAAACAGGCGGCAGATTTTACGGAGTGCAAACGGGGAAGGCAATGCAAGACTATGCAAATCTGCGCACAGATTATGCAGTTAGTATCAAGGAGATTTTGAAAAGGGCGACGGACGCCGCCCTTAATCGCTATTACTTGAACAGATCGGCGGTGACGGTCAGGTTGCCGCCGCTCTGGTTCTGCCATTGACGCGTGATGTGGTAGTACTTAGCGCCTTTTTCCACTGCGCGTTTGCCAACCGCTTCCGAGATTTCGGTTGGGGTACCAAAGTGATCGGAGAAGGTGATGGTGTCAAACGGCTGCATCTGCGCAGCAGTAATCGCATTCACTTCCTGCACGCTACGGCCATCGGCAGTTTTCACCGTGTAACGTTGGCCGGTTGAGCTTTGCGTTTCGAAGAAACGACCAACGTTGCGGCTTGGGGTATCCGAAGAGGCCACGCCAGGAATGGCCACTTTAGTGGCGGCGGTGCCACCTGCGGCCAATGCTGCTTTACCGGCTTCAGAATCTGCTGGGATTGAATCAGAGGTGTTCTGTACTTTACGTTCTGGCGCATCAGCCTTGTAAACATACGCGGTCACGTACTGGTTGCCGCCGTTGTTAGCATCAACCTGACGCACGATAAAGAACGATGCCGCACCTTTATTTTTGGCTGCCTTGGCAATCGCTTCATTAACATCTGGCTGGCTGGAGAAGAAGCCATTTACCGATACGGTGTCATACGGCTCAAGGCGATAGGCTTCTGCTTTCGGCAGCTCTTTCACGCCTAAGAAGGTGCGATATTTAGTGGAGTCATCCGCTTTCGGTGCGTTAGCTTTATACAAATCAGCCGTTACGCGCCAGTTACCGCCGTTGCCGTTGCTATCATTAATACCCTGAACATAGAAAGAGTCAGCGCCTTTGGCATCGGCTTGTTTGGAGATGGCATCAGTTGCATCGCCAATCGCATTGAAACGGCCGCTGATATTAATACGTTCGAATGGTTTCAACGCGGCCGCTTGCTCTGGCGTTAACTCTTTAGCAGCAAACGCATTCGCTGCCAGCAGTGATAACAAGGTTGACGCCAGAATGGTGTTCTTCAGCTTCATAAAAATGATCCTTCGCCTTACGCAAAATGAGTACGAAAACGTGCTGGACTCTTGATGTATAACAGATTAGCCGTTGATTATTGCATGTAATAATCGGCCTGTCTCAGCCAATTTAAGCGCATAACATTGACAATCTCTGCCGTTTTATTCATCGACCTGTAATTGACTTCTGTTACGGCTCTTTTTTGCACAGATAACCACTTATTCTGGTAACACTTAGTGCCATAACAGTTAACGCATTGTTAATTAAAGGTTTTTAAAAACACTTAATTCGACATGACACGATTTTGCGCAGCAGAATATTTTTTAATAAACACCAAATGCAGTGGCAAAACATGGCATTCAATCTTTGTGTCTGAATATTTGTGTGAATGTCATAAGTGGGCGTTATCGCTGTGGATCACTCTTCATATTTTCAGTAGGTTATAAAGACTTTGTTACATTGCGCATTTTGCTCATAAGAAGCTGAAACACTGTTTCGGCTTTTGAGCTTTTTGCCACTTACAGAACCTCATCCTTTAATTGTTGAAAGGAAACAGTATGTTAATTGGGATACCCAAAGAACGGTTAGCCAACGAGTCGCGCGTGGCCGCCACGCCAAAGACCGTTGAGCAACTGATCAAGCTGGGATTTAGCGTCACCGTTGAACAGAGCGCAGGACTTCGCGCCAGCTTTGATGATGAAAGCTTTATCGCCGTCGGCGCCACCATTACTAACACTCACGATGTGTGGCAATCGGACATCGTTTTGAAAGTGAATGCGCCGGACGATCAGGAGATTGAACTGACGCGCGCCGGTAGCACGCTGGTGAGCTTTATCTGGCCTGCGCAGAATCCCGCGCTGTTAGAAAAGCTGGCAGCACGCAACGTCACCGTGATGGCGATGGATTCGGTGCCGCGTATTTCTCGTGCGCAGGCGCTGGATGCGTTGAGCTCAATGGCGAACATCGCGGGTTATCGCGCCATCGTTGAAGCCGCTCATGAATTCGGCCGCTTCTTCACCGGTCAAATCACCGCTGCCGGTAAAGTGCCGCCAGCCAAAGTAATGGTGATCGGTGCGGGCGTCGCGGGATTAGCGGCCATCGGCGCGGCAGGCAGTTTAGGCGCCATCGTGCGTGCTTTCGATACGCGTCCGGAAGTGAAAGAGCAGGTGCAGAGTATGGGCGCCGAGTTCCTTGAGCTGGACTTTGAAGAGGAAGCAGGCAGCGGCGATGGTTATGCCAAAGTGATGTCTGAAGCCTTTATTAAGGCAGAGATGGAGCTGTTTGCCGCGCAGGCGAAAGAAGTGGACATTATCGTCACCACCGCGTTGATTCCTGGCCGTCCGGCCCCGAAGCTGATTACTGCCAAGATGGTTGCCAGCATGAAACCAGGCAGCGTAATCGTCGATCTGGCTGCGCAAACCGGCGGTAACTGCGAATTGACGGTGGCCGATCAGGTGACCTTAACCCCTAACGGCGTGAAGATTATCGGTTATACCGATTTGCCAAGTCGCCTGCCAACGCAATCCTCACAGCTTTACGGTACCAACCTTGTCAACCTGCTGAAACTACTGTGCAAAGAGAAAAACGGCGAAATTACCGTGGATTTCGACGACGTGGTGGTGCGCGGTGTGACGGTGATTCGTGATGGCGAAGTGACATGGCCAGCGCCGCCGATTCAGGTTTCCGCCGCGCCGAAAGCGCAACCCGCCGCACAGCCGCTGCCGAAGGCCGAAGCCAAACCGGTTTCACCATGGCGCAAGTATCTGCTGCTGGCGCTGGCGGTGGTGCTGTTTGCCTGCCTGGCCAACGTCGCGCCGCCGGACTTCCTGTCACACTTCACCGTGTTCGCGCTCTCTTGCGTGGTCGGCTATTACGTGGTGTGGAACGTGAGTCACGCATTACACACGCCTTTGATGGCCGTCACCAACGCCATTTCCGGCATAATTGTGGTGGGTGCGGTGCTGCAGATGGGCCACGGCGGTTGGGTCACGATTCTGTCGTTTATCGCCGTACTGATCGCCAGCATCAATATCTTCGGTGGTTTCACCGTCACCCAGCGCATGCTGAAAATGTTTCGTAAGAATTAAGGGGTAGCAACATGTCTGGCGGATTAGTTACTGCAGCATATATTGTTGCCGCGATTCTGTTTATTTGCAGCCTTGCCGGTCTCTCGAAACACGAGACCTCAAAGCAGGGTAATATTTTTGGTATGAGCGGCATGGCGATTGCGCTGCTCGCCACCATATTTGGCCCGAACACCGGGAACGTTGCCTGGATTCTGCTGGCGATGGTGATCGGCGGTGCGATTGGTTTGCGTCTGGCGAAAAAAGTCGAAATGACCGAAATGCCGGAACTGGTTGCCATTCTGCACAGCTTCGTGGGTTTGGCGGCGGTGTTGGTGGGCTTCAACAGCTATATCGATCACGCGCCAGGCCTCGCGCCGGTGATGGAAAATATCCATCTGACCGAAGTGTTCCTCGGCATTTTCATCGGTGCGGTGACCTTTACCGGTTCACTGGTGGCGTTTGGCAAACTGCGCGGCAAGATCTCCTCATCAGCGCTGATGCTGCCACATCGTCATAAAATGAACCTCGCGGCGTTGGTGGTTTCCTTCCTGCTGATGCTGTGGTTCGTACAAACTGATAGCACCGGTGCGCAGGTGTTTGCGCTGCTGCTGATGACCGTCATTGCGCTGGTGTTTGGCTGGCATCTGGTGGCGTCAATTGGTGGCGCGGATATGCCGGTTGTGGTCTCAATGCTGAACTCTTACTCCGGTTGGGCGGCGGCGGCGGCAGGCTTCATGCTGAGCAATGATTTGCTGATCGTTACCGGTGCGCTGGTCGGTTCTTCCGGTGCCATCCTCTCTTACATCATGTGTAAAGCGATGAACCGCTCCTTTATTAGCGTGATTGCCGGTGGTTTTGGTACCGATGTAAGCGTGGGCGGCGAAAGCGATGAAGTGGGCGAGCACCGTGAAATTACGGCGGAAGAGACGGCAGAAATGCTGAAAGCCTCTTCTTCTGTGGTGATAACGCCGGGTTATGGCATGGCGGTGGCGCAGGCGCAGTATCCGGTTGCGGAGATTACCGAAAAGCTGCGCGCGCGCGGTATCAAAGTTCGCTTTGGTATTCATCCGGTTGCCGGTCGTTTGCCGGGTCACATGAACGTACTGCTGGCGGAAGCGAAAGTGCCTTACGATGTGGTGCTGGAAATGGACGAGATTAACGATGACTTCAGCGATACCGATACCGTTTTGGTGATTGGCGCGAATGACACCGTTAACCCAGCCGCACTGGAAGATCCGCGCAGTCCAATCGCTGGCATGCCGGTGCTGGAAGTGTGGAAAGCGCAGAACGTGATTGTATTTAAACGCTCTATGAGCACCGGATATGCGGGTGTCCAGAATCCGCTGTTCTTTAAAGACAATACGCAGATGCTGTTTGGCGATGCAAAAGCGAGCGTGGAAGGCATTCTGCGCGCGCTGTAAAAAAGCAGGGCGGTGATGTGATTCACCGCCCTGAGTAGAAATAAGTAGAGCGGCCATGGCGAGCCGCCCTTTTTTAATCAATCGTCTTCATCTTCTTCGTCATCGTGATCAATCGGCGATTTGAAATCGTCTGGCTTGATCGCCAGCAAATCACAACGCAGATGATCAATCACCTGTTCCGCAGTGTTACCCAGGAACGCAGCTGACAAACCGGTACGGCCAATGGTGCCGAGCACCACAATGCCGGCGTCCAGATGCGAGGCAATATCCGGAATCACTTCCTCGGGCAAACCTTTCGCCACGTGGGTGAACTCTTCACTGATGGAGAATTTTTGACGCAGCGCTTTCATCGCCACTAAATGCTGGCCGCGAATCGCGTCGTTGTAAACGCTGGGATCAAAGTCGGGCAGTTCGATAGCAATATTGATCGGGGTGATGGGGTAAGCGCCAACCAAATGCACTTCGGTGTGATTCACCATTTCGGCAAGCAGCGTGGTTTCACGAATCAGCTTCTGATTCAGCTCATCATGATGCGGCTCTTCGCTGGCTAAGTTGACCGCTACCACCGCTTTGCCGCCTTCAGGCCACGCCTGATCTTTCACCATCCACACCGGACATGGACATTTACGCAGCAGATGCCAATCCGTCGGCGTAAATATTACCGCTTCGAGGCGATCGTGCTGGTGCGCCATTTTCAACACTAAATCATGCTGATGTGCCAGAATTTCCTGGATGATGGCTTCATAGGGACGGTTATGCCAAACCACTTTGATTTCAATTTCAACGCCAGCCTCAATATATGCCTGGGCCTGTTGGCGAATCCATTCGGTACGTTGGCTGATCACCCCTTTGCGCATATTGGAGCGCTCGTCGGGCGACAGCAGCGTGGTCATTTCATATGAGAAGTCGTAAATAGGCAGGAAAGCTTTGATTTTTCCGCCAATACGTTGATTGAGATAAACCGCACGACGCAGCGCGGGCTGATCGTCCTGCTGGGCATCAATAGCCACCAGAATATTTTGGTACCGGGACATAAGCCGATCTCCTAAAACCAAAGCAAGTTGGGTTAAAGATAGCCTAAGTTTGGACAGGGCAGAAGCGGAAAAGTTGTTGCCGGATCAATAAAATAACTTTTATTAACCCGGCACAGAATCACGCGGCTTGTTCGGTCTGGCCAGCTAATTCTGCCAGCTGAGCGTGGTTCTCAATGGTGATATATTTGCCTTTTACGGCCAGCATGCCACTTTTCTGGAAGCGACCCAGCAGACGGCTGATGGTTTCTACGGTTAGTCCCAGATAGTTACCAATGTCGCCACGCGTCATGGTCAAACGGAATTCACGCTGTGAGAAGCCGCGCTGACCGAAACGACGCGACAGATTCCAGACAAATGCCGCCAAACGCTCTTCGGCATTTTTCTTCGACAGCAGCAGAATCATATCCTGATCGCCTTTGATTTCACCGCTCATCAAACGCATCATTTGCTGACGCAGCGCCGGCATTTTACCGGAGAGGTCGTCAAGCGTTTCAAACGGGATTTCGCACACCATCGCGGTTTCCAGCGCCTGCGCAAAGCTTGGATGTTTGGCACCAACAATGGCGTCAAAACCCACCAAATCGCCTGCCAGATGGAAGCCAGTAATTTGCTCGTCGCCTTGTTCAGTGATGGTGTAGCTTTTGATAGTGCCGGAGCGGATAGCGTAGAGAGATTTCAGTTCATCACCGGCTTTGAACAGCGTCTGGCCTTTCTGAATCGGCTTTTTGCGCTCAATGATGTTATCCAGCTGATCCAGTTCGTGCTCGTTCAGCGTGAAGGGAATACACAATTGGCTGATACTGCAATCCTGACAATGGATGGCACAACCGCCAGACTGAATACGTCGAATGCTGCGTTTTTCCTGGATCATATAGTTACGCTCGATGATTATTGACTGCGGTCAATTTTAACATTTTTCTAAGCGAAGGGAACTCATCCGAGCAGTAAATGTCCTTAAAACCCCACAAATGTCAGGTATTACGCGGTTTGCGCTGGTCTGACTGAAGCGCATTTATTGATCTGGAACGTTTTGTTGCCAGGTTTACAGCTATAGCGCGCTTAATACAGCGCAAAAAGTGACAGATGTTTTGCCCATAATCCTTTGCTACTCTTTTGCTTTAGCGTCGAATTGGACGCGCAGGCAAACACCAGGCGAGAGGAAACACCATGAATCTTGATGATGAAGACCTTTTCCGTGATGCCATGGGTGATGTGACACCATTAAAAAATTGCGCTAATACCCAATGGCTACGCGCACCTTCGCCTAAAGCGCCGCGTGCGCCGCAGGAAAGTGACGAGCAGGAAAATTTCCTCACGCGTGGCTATCTCGACATCGTTCCGCTGACCACACCGCTGGAATTTAAAGTTGAAGGCGTACAGCAAGGCGTGCTGGATAAGCTGCGACTGGGCAAATATCCGCCTCAAGCCAGCCTTAATCTGTTGCGTCAGCCGGTGGAAACCTGTCGTCAGGCGCTGTTCAGCTTTATGCAGCAGGCCAATAAACATGGGTTGCGCAATCTATTGATTATTCATGGCAAAGGGCGTGACGATGAGTCGCACGCCAATATCGTGCGCAGCTATGTGGCGCGATGGTTGCCGGAGTTTGCAGAAGTGCAGACCTTTTGTACGGCGCAGCCGAAAGATGGTGGGGCGGGCGCGCTCTATGTCGGTTTACGAAAAACCGAACAGGCGCGCCTTGAGAACCGTGAGCGTCATGCAAAACACAGTCGCTAGCTGTGGAATTTGCGGATGGTCGCCATCAACACTTCGGCGCTCAGGCTTAATGGACTGCCGCTGCGCGTAATTATGCCCACCGGTTCGCCTGGCCCTGGCGAGGCAATCGGTAGCGCGCACAACGCATCGTGATTTAAATCTTCTTTGATGGCGCCAGAAGGCACAAACCACACATAGTCGTAACGCAATGCCAGCTGTCGCGCCAGCGATGTCGATGAGGTTTCGACGCAGTTTGCTGGCAAGGTACAACCTTGCTCATTCAGCATATGCTGCGCGATACGGCGCGGTGCGGTGCCTTCCGGCGAAATCACTACTGGCCACTGCATCGCGCGCGACAGCATAACATTCTCGCTTAATAGCGGATGATCGGGGCGCACCACCAGTTTAAGTGATTCCAGAAACAGCAATTCATAAGTGAGTCCGGCCATCATATCGCTGTCCGCCATACGACCAATCCCGACATCAAACTCACCGGCACGTAAACCGGCCAACAACACGTTGTTATGCAATGTCGCAACCTGCACCGTGGTGTTAGGTTGCTGTTCATGGAAGCGATCGAGAATTTGCGGCAGCATGCCCATCGCCGCAGTCGTCAGCGCGCCGAGTCGAATCACCACCGGTCGGCCCGGCTGCGGCGCGTTGAAGCTCTGACCAGCATGATTAAGCGCATCCAGCACTTTCACCGCATGAACCAGAAACTGTTCGCCCAGCGTGGTGAGCTGCGCGCCGAGTCGTCCGCGCTCAAACAGTCGCGCACCTGCCAACTCTTCCAGCTCATTCAGTGTTTTCGATAAAGCGGGCTGGCTCAGATTGAGCGTTTCAGCGGCACGACCGAGCGTGCCTTGCTGCGCCACCGCCACAAAGGTATGTAAATGACGCAAGCGAATGCGCTGATTGAAAAGGATATTTTTGTCCATACGCCCAACATAATGAGTTATGCCGAAGAGCAGCAATGAGGAAACGTTAATTATGTTAACTTGCCTGCAAATTTATATTAACAAAAACACCGCTATGCAAGCTTCGCCGCTAACCTGATGTATTTATGAATAAAGTTGAAAAAGACACTTTTTGCAGCATATTCGCGCGCTATAAAATCAATAACATACAGCGTGAAAAGTTGAATAATTCTCAATTACATCCAAAAAGAGTGCCTGTTATTGTTAACGATGAGCTATGATAAGCGCCGTTTTTTTTACTAAAACTGATGCCCTAAACGGTTAAAAGTGCAGGAGTCGTTACGTGACCAGCGTTGAAGCAGTAGACGTTCGCCAGCTTATCAATAAGAGTGCGCTTAGCAGCTGGCAGAAGCGCTTAATCGCGCTGTGCTTCGTGGTAGTGGCGCTGGACGGCATGGACATTGCGCTGATGGGCTTTATTGCGCCCACGCTGAAAGCCAGTTGGGGCGTCACGAATCATCAACTCGGTATGGTGATCAGCGCGGCGCTGATTGGTCTGGCATTGGGGGCGATGGTCGCTGGACCGCTGGCCGATCGCTATGGTCGCCGCGTGATGATCCTCATCAGCGTGCTGTTTTTCGGTCTGTGGACGCTGGCCACGGCGATGGCGCAGAACATCGAACAGATGATGCTGTTCCGCTTTCTCACCGGCTTAGGGCTTGGGGCCGCGATGCCCAACGTGGGCACGCTGGTGGCCGAATACGCGCCCGAACGTCGCCGCTCATTTATTATTACCGTGGTGTTCTGTGGCTTTACCTTTGGTGCCGCGACGGGAGGCTTTGCCGCTTCGTGGCTGCTGCCGCGCTATGACTGGCACTCCGTTATGCTGATGGGCGGCGTGCTGCCGCTGCTGGTGCTGCCTTTTTTAGTGCGCGGCTTACCGGAATCGGTACGTTTTCTGATTAGCCGTCGCGCGCCTGCCGCACGTATTCACGCCATCCTCGAACGTATGCTGCCCGGCAGCGTGCAGCCGGATAGCCATTATCAAAGCACTGAGCTGCCCACCGCGCGAAAAGGTTCGGTGGCGACCGTGGTGTCGCGCCGCTATCTGTTCGGCAGTTTGATGTTGTGGGGCGGCTACTTTATGGGGCTGTTCCTCGTTTACCTGATTGGCAGCTGGATGCCTTCATTGATCAGCACGCTCGGCATGTCGGTGACGGAAGCGGCGATTGTTACGGCGATGTATCAGGCCGGCGGAACCCTTGGCTCGCTGTTTGCGGGTTGGTTGATGGACCGCATCAACGCCAACCTGGCGCTGGCGGTGATCTATTTCTGCGGTGGCATTGCCATTGTGGCACTGGGTTTTTCACCCGCGCAGGTCGGCTTAATGAGCGCCATCGCTTTCTGCAGCGGCTTCTGTTTTAACGGCGCCAATACCGGCATGAATGCGCTCTCCGCCAGTTATTACCCAACTCATGCGCGTGCCACCGGCTCCAGCTGGATGCACGGCATTGGTCGCATCGGCGCCATCATTAGCGCCTTTGTCGGTGCCGAGTTATTAACGCTTGGCTGGACGTTCAGTCAGATCTTCCTGCTGCTGGCGATTCCTGCCGTGTTAACCACCATCATGCTGGTGCTGAAATGTCGCTTTGGTGACCAGTCAAACCTCACCGAGTGACAAGGCGATCACAGTTCCACGAAATTGTTACCCGCCGCTAAAGGGTTGATCTACAGTAGCAACAACCCGTTAGCCCAAGGTGATGATGATGCCAAACTTTCTCAGCAGCGATGCCATCCGCACGCTGTTCTCGCAGGCAATGTCGACCCTGTATCAGCAGGAAGTGCCGCAATACGGCACGCTGACGCAGTTGGTCACCGCTGTTAATGAACGTACGCTGGAAGCCAATCCCGAGTTAAAAAACCGCTTGTCGGCCGCCGATGAACTGAGTCGCCTGAGCGTCGAGCGTCACGGTGCGATTCGCGTCGGAAAGGCTGATGAACTCAGCACGTTGCGCCAGATGTTCGCCGTTATGGGCATGGAAGCGGTGGGGTATTACGACCTGTCGCAAGCCGGTGTGCCGGTGTACTCCACGGCGTTTCGTCCGGTCAGCGATCGCGCGTTGCGCCATAATCCATTCCGCGTTTTCACTTCGTTGCTGCGTCTGGAACTGATTGATGATGCGGCGCTGCGCGAGAAGGCCGCTGCAATTCTCGCCGCGCGCGATATCTTTACGCCAGGTTGCCGCGCGTTGATCGCTAAGCATCAGCAGCAGGGCGGTTTGAACGCCGCGGATGCCGCCACTTTCGTGCAGGAAGCGCTGGAAACCTTCCGCTGGCATGCGCATACCACCGTAGACAGCGCCACTTATCGCGCACTGAGCCAGCAGCATCGTCTGATTGCCGATGTGGTGTGTTTCCGTGGTTGCCACATCAACCATTTGACGCCGCGCACGCTGGATATTGATCGGGTGCAAGCGCTGATGCCTTCGCGCGGCATCGATCCCAAAACACTGATTGAAGGCCCGCCGCAGCGTAAAGTACCGATTCTGCTGCGCCAGACCAGCTTCAAAGCGCTGGAAGAAGCGGTGCACTTTAACGATGGCACGCCGGGCACGCACACCGCGCGCTTTGGTGAGATTGAACAGCGCGGCGCGGCGCTCACCCCGAAAGGACGCGAACTTTACGATCGTCTGCTGGCCGAAGCCGGTACCGGCAGCGATAACCAGCATCACCAGCAACATCTAAGTGAAGTGTTTGGTGATTTCCCCGACGACGAAGAGTCTTTGCGCGAGCAGCAGCTGGCGTGGTTCCGCTATCGCCTGACCGAAAAAGGCGAGCATCTGCCGCCACGCGCGGGCGAAAGCGTGACGCAGTTGCTGGCTGAAGAGCGTTTGAGTGCCGAACCGATCGTTTACGAGGATTTCCTGCCGGTCAGTGCCGCGGGGATTTTCCAGTCGAATCTGGGGGACGTGGCGCAAGCACGCAGCGCGGGGAATGCCAGCCGAGCGGATTTTGAAAGCGCGTTAGGTTGCGCGGTGCAGGATGAAATGGCGTTGTACCAGCAGATGCAGCAGCGCAGTCTGGAACGCTGTGGCGTAGCCTGAGGAGAAATGTTACAGCCGGTCTGAAATTCAGCAGACCGGCTGCTTTTCTTGTGGTTATTGCAAGCGCGCGTCACGCACCAGCGTGTACTTCCCGGCACCCAAAAACATAATGGCGAGCGCACCCAGCAGGTAAAGCGCTTCTGTCTCCAGCGCCCACGCACCAACGTCGGTGCGATGCCAGACAGCGCCCATTTTTACCAGCAGTGTCGCAACAATCATGTTCACCGCAATAATGAACGCCGCAGGGCGCGTCAAAAATCCGATGATCACCATTACAGGTGCCGCTATTTCCCCGATGTAAGCACCGTAAGCGATGAAACCTGGCATTCCTTTGACGGCGAGCATGTGCGCAATCCAACCCACGCCATGCACCACTTTGAACGCCCCATGAAACAGCAGCAATCCGCCAAACGTCAGGCGCAAAAGCAGTTTGCCAAGGTCCGGGTGATCGCACATCCGGTTGAACATTTGATTAATGCCACCAAACATGGTGTTTCTCCGTCGCGCCAGGTTAACTTGCAACCTTAAAACAAATGGCCTCGATGGGGTTAGCCAAAATATTTGATGGAGTTGTTCAAAGAATCGCGCCGCGTTTCGGCTTAATCTGCAAATGCTTTCAGAACATGGACATTCGTCCAAGGCCTGCAAATAATGGAACGATGCATTATCAGGGAACCCGAGATGAAAAATGAACGACGTCTGAGGATCATGACCGCAGAAGGGGAACTCAGAGGCCTGATGGACGAAGATCTTTTTGTCTTTAAAGGAATACCGTACGCAGCTGCACCTACTGGCGCTTTACGCTGGCGACCGCCGCAGCCGGTCCAGCCGTGGCAAGAGGTGCGTGATGCGACCGAATGGGGCGCAGCAAGTTGGCAAAATCGTGACTATTGCGTGGCCGCCGGCGGTGGCGATCCCGGTCGCTTTAGTGAGGATTGTCTCTACCTGAATATCTGGACGCCGGATGTTGAGCCTTCGCGGCCGTTGCCGGTAATGGTCTGGTTGCATGGCGGGGGATTTTCCATCGGCGCCGGTAATCTTGATCCTTATCGCGGTAAAGCGCTGGCGGCGCAAGGTGTGGTGGTGGTGACGCTTAACTACCGACTCGGTCACTTCGGTTTTTTCTCTCATCCGGCGCTGGATGCGCAATACCCCGACGGGCGCGTAATCAACAACTTTGCCTTACTCGATCAAATTGCTGCTTTGCAGTGGATTCAGCGCAACATTCCTGCCTTTGGCGGCGATCGCCATAACGTGACGCTGTTTGGTGAATCCTCCGGTGCGCGTAGTGTGTTATCGCTGTGCTGCTCGCCGCTCTCCGAAGCGCTGTTTCACAAAGGCATCGTACAAAGCGCCTACAGCCTGCCCGACATCCCGCAAAAGCAGGCACAACAGATCGGTTTACAGGTCGCGGCGCATTTTGCGTTACCCGAAGATGCCAGCGCCGAGCAGCTGCGCGAGCTACCGGCCGAACAATTCTGGCCGTTAGAACGCCCGCTGGCGCTCGGCCCGGTGCCCATCAGCGGCGATGCGGTACTGCCGAAACCGATGTTAACCACGTTTATCTCCGGCAAGCAGCATCGCATTCCGTTAATGATCGGCAGCAACAGCGATGAAGCCAGCGTACTGGACTATTTTGGCGTGGATGCCACGGCAGTATTGCGACAGATGCGCAGCAAAAACCGCATCAGTTATCGCTTGATGAAGTGGCTGTACGACATTCATGATGATGCGCTGCTGGGACGTGCGGTGGCGCGCGATATGGCGTTCACGGTGTTACCGTTAATCATCGCTCAGGCGCAGCACAATATCGGCCTGCCCGCATGGCGTTACTGGTTCGATTACGTCTCCGAAAACGCGCGCGATCTCTACCCGCACGGCACCTGGCACGGCAACGAAATTCCCTATGTCTTTAACACGCTGGATACGCTAGTGCCGCCAGCGGAACGCAGCTACAGCGAGCAGGATAAAGCGTTCGCCTCCACAGTCAGCGCTTATTGGGTCACCTTCGCGCGTGAAGCCAGCGAGTTTAGCTCGCACTTAGCGGGTGAAGTAGATTGGCCAGCCTGGCGACCGGGCGACGATCTGACGCTGGCGCTGGGCGAACAGGGCAAAGCCCAGGCGGTGGTGAAGGCGCGCTTTATGCGTGGACGGCTGCGTTTGTTCCGTTTGATGATGCGCAGCCACGTTAAGCTTTAATGAGCGTGCTAATGGTGTAATCTGGCAAATCAATTTATAAGGCAAATTTTCGCCTATCTTGCTGATAAATCTTAAAAGCGCATATTTCTCACCCGCGTCAGTAAGCAATTAATTAGCTTACAAAACCGTTACATTTTCCCGATCCGATGCCGATAAACGCAATATGCCCGATTTTATCGGGCCTCCTTCGCGTTTCACACCAAGGGATTATGTATGGGTATCTTAAAAAATTTCACCATCCGCGCCGTATTGCTCACCATTCTTGGGCTGTTTTGCCTGCTGTGGTGTGCCGTTGGGCTGTTTAGCGTCCACTCACTGAACGCCCTCGGCGAGGGCAACGAGATTGACCGCCAACTGGTCAATCAAATGACGATTTTAAGCAAAGGAAATGATCAATATTTTCGTGTCGTTACGCGTCTGTCTCGCGTGATGGAAGGCCGCGCCTCAGGCAGCGCAGTCGGTGCTGATGCTTTTACCCCGGTGCAACAAGCGCTCGACAATATGAAAACGCTGCTGGCGCAGTTTAAAACCATGGCGCCAGGTCCGATGGATGCGGAGACCGCCAATAGCGTCATCGCCAACTGGCAAAAACTGCTCGATGAAGGCATCGCACCGCAGGTATCGCTGGCGCAGCAGGGCACGCTTGAAGCCTATCGTGCGCAAGCCAATAACGTCACGCCGCCGCTTAGTCGTGCGTTTGGTGCCAGCGCGGAAGCTTTCAATAAAGCCGCAGGCAGCAAACTGGATGAGACGCGCGTCACCGTCGATAAGCTCACCAGCATCACTAAAGTCATTATTCTGGTGGCGGTGGTGATTGGCTTGTTTATCTTGCTGTTTACCGATCGCTATCTGGTGGCGATGCTGGTGAAACCACTGGAGCGTATCCGTAACCATTTCACGATTATTGCGCAGGGCGACCTCAGCCAGCCGGTGGAAGATTTTGGCCGTAACTGCGTCGGCAAACTGGTGCCGCTGCTGCGTGCCATGCAGGACAGCCTGCGCGAAGCGGTAAGCGCGATTCGCAGCGGCACTGAAAACATCTATCGCGGCGCAGCGGAGATCTCCTCTGGCAACAACGATCTCTCATCGCGCACCGAAGAGCAGGCGGCCGCGCTGGAGCAAACCGCGGCCAGCATGGAGCAGTTAACCGCTACCGTGAAGTTCAACGCCGACAACGCGCGACAGGCCAGTTCGCTGGCCGAAACCGCTACCGGTACCGCGCAGCAGGGCGGACGGTTGGTAGGCGAAGTGGTTACCACCATGCAAGGCATCTCAGGCAGCTCGAAGAAGATCGCTGAGATCACGAGCGTGATTAACAGTATCGCTTTCCAGACCAACATCCTGGCGCTAAACGCCGCGGTAGAAGCCGCACGCGCCGGTGAACAGGGCCGCGGTTTTGCCGTGGTGGCCAGTGAAGTGCGCAATCTGGCACAGCGCAGCGCCGGTGCGGCGAAAGAGATCGCCACATTGATCGAAGATTCCGTGCAGCGCGTGGAAAAAGGGTCGGCGCTGGTGAGCAGCGCGGGCAGCACCATGCACGACATTCTTAAGTCGGTGCAGGATGTAAATGAAATCATGAAGCACATCGCTGCGGCGTCAGAAGAGCAGAGCAAAGGGATTTCGCAGGTCGGTACCGCCGTCACCGAGATGGACAGCGTCACTCAGCAGAACGCCTCGCTGGTTGAGGAAGTTTCTGCCGCTGCCAGCGCGCTGGAGCGCCAGACGCAGGAGCTGCAGGCCTCGGTGGCGAAATTCCGTCTATCGGACAGCGCGCCGGTAAATAAGGCCGTGGTATCGCCAACCGCGCTGCGTCGGCCGGTGTTGACCGGCGCAGGCCTCGCACAGCCGAAATCAGCCTCTGACGAATGGGTCTCGTTCTAAACCTCAGATAACCACGCCACCAGTTCCGGCAGGAACGGTGGCGCATCTTTTTCCGCCCGCTGTAACAGGCTGTAGCTTACGCCGGTCGCCACACTGGTGGCAAACGGCGCAATCAGTCGCCCATTCACCACATCGTTCTGCACCAAGGTGACATCCGCCACCGTGACGCCAAATCCCTGAATCGCAGCGCTGATCGCGAGATCCATGGTGGCGAAATGCTGATTGCGCGTCATTGGCAACGCGGCATCCAGCCCGGCCAGCCAAAGCTGCCAGTCGCGTGAATCCGGCGTGGGATGCAGAAAAGTAAACTTCGCCAGTTCGCCAATCTGCGTGGGCGGCGTGACGCTGCTGGCCATCACCGGCGTTAAACGCTCCTCAAACAGGCAAATCGAACCGGCTGGCGACGGGCCAAACACAATCGCCGCGTCAAAATTATCGAGCTGCGAGCCATGATCGAGTGTGGTGGTCAACGCTACGTGAATATCTGGCCGCTGCTGTTCCAATGCCACCAGACGCGGCACCAGCCAGCGCATGGCGCAGGTAGGCGCTTTCAGGCGAATCGAGGCATTGCTGCGGCTGGCTTTTTCTGTGGCATTCACCAGCATGGCGAAACCTTGCTGCAATTCCGGCAGCAGCGCGGCACCTTGTTCGGTGAGATGCAGACCACGTGCGTGGCGGGTAAACAGCGCGAAGCCCAGCCAACTCTCCAGCGTGGCGATTTTACGGCTCACCGCGCCTTGGGTGATGCACAGCTCGCTGGCGGCACGCGTCAAATTGAGATGGCGCGCGGTGACCAGAAACGCGTGGATGGCATTGAGCGGCAGAGCAGAGCGGGACATAATAACCTCAAGCTATGATTTTTAATCATGGCTATTATGACAACAATTCGCTTGTCGACTCAAGCCGCACACCGTTGAATAGAAATCTACTTTCGATACGTGGTTATGCAACCTTACGAGGCACCGATGACCTTGAACAGCAGTGTTAACATCTCTTCCAAACAGCCCGATGTCGGCACGACGATTTTTAGCGTCATTGGCCAGCTGTCGGCGCAGCATAAAGCCATTAACCTGTCGCAAGGCGCACCCAACTTCCCGTGTGATCCACAGCTGGTTGAGCTGGTCAGCCAGGCGATGCGTGACGGTCATAACCAATACGCTTCAATGACCGGCCTGCCGTCGCTGCATGAAGCGCTGGCGGAGAAAGTTCACACGCTGTATGGCCAGCACTATGATGCCGGCAGCGAAGTGCTGATCACCGGCAGCGCCAGCCAGGGCATTTACATGGCGATTTCCGCGCTGGTCCACGCAGGCGATGAAGTGATCTTCTTCGAGCCGGCGTTTGACAGCTACGCGCCGGTGGTCCGTCTGCAGGGCGCTACGCCAATTGGCCTGAAGTTGCAGGTGCCGGATTTCGCCATCAATTGGGACGAACTGCGCGCCACCATTACGCCGCGCACCCGCATGATCATCATCAATACGCCGCACAACCCCAGCGCGCAGGTGCTGTCAGCTGCGGATCTGGATCAGTTAGCCGCGTTGACGCGCAACACCGATATTGTGGTGCTGTCTGACGAAGTCTATGAACACATCCTGTTTGATGGCCGTACGCACTGCGGTATGGCAACGCATCCGGAACTGGCGCAGCGCAGCGTGGTGGTTTCCTCCTTCGGTAAAACCTTCCATGTCACCGGCTGGCGCGTGGGTTATGCGCTGGCACCGGCAGCGCTGATGGAAGAGATCGTCAAAGTCCATCAGTTCATGATGTATGCCGCCGATACGCCGATGCAGGTCGGTTTTGCTCACTATCTGCAAAATCCGAAGAACTACCTGCAGCTGTCGCCGTTCTATCAGGAGAAGCGCGATCGCCTGCTGACCTTGATGCAGGATTCGCCGTTTAAACTGCTGCCGAGCGCCGGTTCGTTCTTTATGTTAGCCAGCTACGGACATTTCAGTGACGAAAGTGATAGCGAAATGGTAAAACGTCTCATCGTCGATCACGGTGTGGCCACCATTCCGTTGTCGGCGTTTTATATGGACGGCACTGACAATAAATTAATTCGCCTGTCATTCGCAAAAGACGACGCAACACTTCAGGCCGGTGCAGAAGCGCTCTGCCAGGTCAAAGGGTAACTTAGGGGTAAATATAATGAAAAAATTGAACGCACTGTTTGTCGCTTTGGGCATGCTGACTTCGGCGCACGCGCTGGCGCAGGAAACCTTACGCTATGGTCTGGAATCGCAGTATCCGCCCTTTGAGAGCCGCAACGCGCAGGGCGAACTGGAAGGTTTCGATATCGAACTGGGTAAAGCGATTTGTCAGGTAGGTAACTTCGACTGTAAGTGGGTGGAAAGCAGCTTTGATGCGTTGATTCCGGCGCTGCAGGCGAAAAAATTTGATGCCATTAACTCCGCAATGAACATCACCGAAGCGCGGGCGAAAAGCATCGACTTCACTAAGCCGATCTACCGCATTCCGACCATGTTAATCGTGAAAGAGGGCGAGAAGCTGCTGCCAACCGCCGAATCACTGAAAGGGAAGAACATCGGGGTGCTACAGGGTTCGATCCAGGAAACCTATGCCAAGAAGCACTGGGAAGCGCAAGGCGTTACAGTGACCTCTTATCAGGATCAGAACCAGGTTTACAACGACATGGTTGCCGGTCGTCTTGACGGCACGCTGGTGATGTCAGCTGCCGGTCAATCGGGCTTCCTCGAAAAGCCGCAGGGTAAAGGTTTCGCCTTTGCCGGCAAGCCGGTAGAAGATGACACCATTCTCGGCACCGGTATCGGTTTTGGTCTGCGTAAAGGCGATGACAAACTGAAACAAGAGCTGGATGCGGCAATCGCCAAGGTGCAAGCCGATGGCACCGTCACCAAGCTGGCGGCGAAATTCTTCCCTGGGATTGATGTTTCAGCGAGCAAATAACCAAAAAGAGGTCGCCATGAAGGGCGACCTTTTTTTATTTCGCGGCTAAATAACACAACGCTTCGGCCACCTGATACGACTTCACAAACGAGGGAACCGGCAAAAACTCAAAGCGCGAATGGAAATTGTGCGCGCCGGTGAAGAAGTTCGGCGTCAGCAGCCCTTTCGCTGACAGCGCTGCACCGTCGGTGCCGCCGCGCATCGGGATCACCTTGGGTTCCACGCCCACTTGCTCTAACGCGGCAAAAATCAGGTCAATCGCACGACGATCTTCACCAATTGCATTACTGATATTGCTGTAAATATCGTTAATCGTCAGCGCTACATGGCCGGTGGGATAACGCGCGGCGATTTCATCGGCCACTTCCACCAGTTGCTGTTTCTTCGCATCAAAACCCTGCAAATCGAAATCACGAATCGAGGCTTTCAACACCGCGCGGCTGGCGTTGGCATTCATATCGTTGAACCAGATATAACCTTCGCGGCCTTCGGTATGTTCGGGGGTTTTTAAGCGATCGAAGCGGGAGATGAAGTCATGCGCCATCAGCAGCGGATTGACCAATACGCCTTTGCCCGACATCGGATGCGCCGGCACGCCGGTAAACACCAGCTCAGCGGCGGCGGCATTGAAGTTTTCATACACCACTTCACCCAGCTCGCAGCAGTCGATAGTCCAGGCGAAATCGACGTTAAAGCGCTGCTCCAGATCCAGCGCTTTTGCGCCACGCAGGCCAATCTCTTCATCGGGCACAAACGCCACCACGATATCACCGTGATCGCCGCGCAGGTTCTCCAGCAACGTCATCACCACCGTCACCGCTGCTTTGTTATCGGCGCCCAGCACGCTGGTGCCGTCGCTGAAGATAATCTCCTGCCCGAGATAAGGTTTGATCTCCGGATGTTCCGCCACGCGCAGCCAGATGTCCTGCGTGCTGTTAAGGCACAGATCTTCCCCGGTAAACCTGAGGGTTTGCGGGTGGATATCCGGCGACAGGCCAACATCCACGGTATCAATATGGGTGATAAAACCGATACGCGGCGCATCAGGGCGATTGCCGGGTTTCACCGCAGTGACCGTGGCGTGCTGGTCAATCACGATATCCTGTAAACCCAATTCGCCCAGCTCCTTTGCCAGTAACTCCGCCATCGCATGTTGGGACGGCGTACTCGGCAGCGTGGTTGATTTGGCATCGCTCTGGCTGGAAACCGCCAGATAACGGTAGAAACGCTGGGTCAATTGGCTGGCAAGTTGGTCTGTCATCACAATTCCTTATTAGCATTGCGGCGTCTGTAGTACGCGTGCTGGTTAAATCATGTTATTTATTAATCAGATGAACATTACATAACGAAGCAGACTCATGGAAGTCAATAAAAAGCGAGGATCATGATGAAAAAAATGATGGAAAATCTCACTCTCACTGCAATCGGCTTGGCGGTCGCGGGCGGGGTTTCGGCAAAAACGCTGGTGTACTGTTCAGAAGGATCGCCAGAGAACTTTAACCCGCAATTGTACACGTCGGGAACCAGCGTCGATGCCAGCGCGGTACCGATTTTCAACCGCCTTGTGGATTTCACGCCCGGCACCACCGAACTGGTGCCGAGCCTCGCCGAGAGCTGGGATATCAGCCCGGATGGTAAGGTCTACACCTTCCATCTGCGCAAAGGGGTGAAATTCCAGAGCAACAAGCTGTTTAAGCCGTCGCGCGATTTTAACGCCGACGACGTAATCTTCTCGTTTATGCGCCAGATGGATGCCAAAAACCCCTACCACAATGTCTCCGGCGGTAACTATGCCAACTTCGAAAGCCTCGAGCTGGCGAAGCTGATCACCAGCATTGAGAAGGTCGATGACAATACCGTGCGCATTACCTTAGCTCACGCTGAAGCGCCATTCCTCGCCGACTTAGCCTGGTATTTTGCCTCGATCCATTCGGCTGAATACGCCGACCAGATGTTGAAAGCCGGCACGCCGGAGAAGGTCGATATGGAGCCGATTGGCACCGGGCCTTTTGAGCTGGTGCAGTATCAAAAAGATTCGCGCATTCTCTATAAGGCCTTCCCGGAATACTGGCAGGGCAAGGCGAAACTGGATCGTATTGTCTTCTCGATCACGCCGGACGCCTCGGTGCGTTATGCCAAGCTGGAGAAAAACGAATGCCAGATTATGCCGTTCCCCAATCCGGCCGATCTGGAGAAGATGCGCACCAATCCCGATTTAACGCTGGAACAGAAATCGGGCCTGAATACCGGTTTCCTGTCGTTCAACACCACCAAAGCACCGCTGGATAACGTCAAGGTCCGTCAGGCGCTGGCGATGGCGATCAATAAGCAGGCGATCATTGATGCCATCTTCAAAGGTACTGGCACGGTAGCGAAAAACATCCTGCCGCCGGACGTGTGGAGTGCGGATAAAGATCTGAAGGATTACGACTACGATCCGCAGAAAGCCAAAGCGCTGCTGCAGGAGGCGGGGATTAAGCCAGGCACCGAAATCGCCCTGTGGGCGATGCCGGTACAGCGACCGTATAACCCGAATGCGCGACGAATGGCGGAGATGATTCAGGCGGACTGGGCCAAAGTGGGTATCAAAGCCAATATCGTCAGTTATGAGTGGGGTGAATACCTCAAGCGCGTGAAAGGCGGTGAGCATCAGGCGGCGCTGATGGGCTGGACCACGGCGACCGGCGATCCGGATAACTTCTTCGGTCCGCTTTACAGCTGCACCTCGGCAAATGGCGGCTCCAACTCGTCGAAATGGTGTTATCAGCCGTTTGAGAAGATCATTACCGAAGCGCGCGCCGAGCAAAATCACGACAAACGCGTGGCGCTGTATCAGCAAGCGCAGCAGATTATGCATGATCAAATGCCAGCGGTGATGATTGCTCACTCAACCATCTTCGAGCCGGTGCGCAAATCGGTGACTGGTTATCAGGTCGATCCGTTCGGTAAACACATCTTCTACCCGGTGGATATCAAGAACTGAGTCACGGCTTCCAGCGCTGGCGCAGCGGTTCCTCTAACGCATCCAGCTGTTGCAGCATAAAGGCGAGAAACACATTCAGGGCGGCACTGCGAGGCCGCCCTGATTGCGTCTGCAGCTGCAAGGTGCGCTGGCTCAGCTGATCGATGCCTACCGAGCGCAAAATCAAACCGTGCGTTTCCGCTTCCTGCAGCACGGTAAAGGCGCTGCAAATTGTCACCGCCTGCGGCGTGCGCAGCAGAAATTGAAACAACATCGAAAAGGTATCGCAGGTCATCACCGGCTCAACCAGGCTGCCATTCATATGGCTGGCGAGCTCAAACAGTTGCCGCACGGTGGTGTTTTGCTGCGGCAAGGCCAGCGGATAGTGACTGAGATCGGCGAGCGTGACCTGCGGCGCGGTCGCCAGCGGATGCGTTTGATGCATAACGATTAACACCGGTGCCGGCCACGAACCCATCACTTCCACACCGCGCTCAGCGTGGAGACTAAACTGCAGCGCCACATCACACTCGCCGTTGCGCAGTGCCTCCGCCACGCCTTGCGTGCTGGCGACTTTCACATCGAACAGCACGCCCGGATTGTCAGTGCGGAAATCCGCGATCATGCGTGGCAGCAGGGTAAACGCCAGCCCATCGGTGCAGGCCACGCGGATCAGCGTACGGCGCACCGCTTTCAGTCCCTTAATCTCCGCCAGCGCATACTCCATATCCAGCAGGTTCTTACGTACATGATGTGCGAAGATTTCGCCCGCCTCGTTCAACACCATGCCGCGCGCGTGACGCGCAAACAGCGGCACGCCAACCTGATTCTCCAGCCGCTGAATTTGCCGACTGATCGCCGAGACCGCCACAAACAGCTGTTCGCTGGCGGCGCTGAGCGAGCCGGTATTGGCGACGGCGAGAAAATAGCGGATTTCACTGCTTAACATGCGGATGCCTCATGGTGGTGCATGCCTCGAAATCGGGCAGCCTGGCTTTGCTTCAAAAGCAAATCTTACTCGATAAATTGATAATTGTGGCAAAGCAGTGTTTCCGCAAAGATGCGTTAACGAGAAAACAATAAAAGACAGGGCAAACATGACAGCACATCAGGCGGTTCAACAGGCCACCGCTTATTTTGACAGCGGGGAGTTTCAACGAATTTTGGCACGTCGCGTGGCGCAACGTACCGAAAGCCAGCGCGACGATCGTGACAGCGAATTACAGCGCTATTTGCAGGATGAGATCGGCCCGCAGCTGATCGCATTGGGCTTCACGTTGCATTTCATCGACAACCCGGAAGCCGCTAATCGACCGTTCCTCGTGGCGGTACGCATTGAAGATCCCAAGCTGCCAACCTTGCTCAGCTATGGTCACGGCGATGTGGTGTTTGGTGATGATGAAAACTGGCGCGATGGCTTATCGCCGTGGCAGATGGTTGAAGAGGGCGATCGCTGGTATGCGCGCGGCAGCGCCGATAACAAAGGCCAGCATTGCGTCAATCTGGCGGCGCTGGAGCAGGTGTTTGCGTTGCGCGGCGGCAGCCTGGGCTTCAACTGCAAAATGCTGTTCGAGATGGGCGAAGAGATCAGCTCGCCAGGGCTGGCACAGTTGTGCCAGCAACATGGCGAACTGCTGCAAGCCGATCTTTTTATTGCCTCAGACGGTCCGCGCCTCAACGCGGTTCGTCCGACGCTGTTCCTGGGCTCACGCGGCGCGGTTAATTTCCGTTTGACAGTTAACGCGCGTGACAACGCTTATCACTCCGGCAACTGGGGCGGCTTGTTGAGCAATCCGGGGACGCAGCTAGCCAACGCTATCGCCTCGCTGGTCAACGCGCAGGGCGTGTTGCAGGTTGAAACGCTGAAACCCAACTCTTTGACGCCGCAGGTGCGCGATATTCTCGGCGATATCGAGGTGGGCGGCATGCCAGGCGATCCCGATATCGACATGAACTGGGGCGAGCCGGGACTGACGCCAACCGAACGCCTGTATGGCTGGAACACGCTGGAAGTATTGTCGTTTCTCACCGGCAATCCGGCGCGTCCGATGAATGCTATTCCAGGCTGTGCCACCGCCGTTTGTCAGCTGCGTTTTGTGGTGGGTACCGACTGGGAAAATCTCGCCCAGCATGTGCGCGCACATCTGCATCAGCACGGTTTTGACTATGTGGACGTGGAGTTTATGCGCGGATCGCCCGCGACACGCCTTGATCCCACCGATCCGCTGGTCAATTGGGTGCTGACCAGCATGGCGGAAACCAGCGGCAAGAAACCGGCGCTGCTGCCTAATCTTGGCGGCTCGCTGCCCAATGAAGTGTTCTCTGACATTCTCGGTTTGCCAACCTTGTGGGTGCCGCACTCGTATCCGGCCTGCGGCCAGCATGGTGTCAACGAGCATATGTTGAAATCAATAGCCCGCGAAGGTTTGCAGATTATGACGCGCCTGCTGTGGGATCTCGGCGAGCAGGGAACGGAACTGGTGGCGCAGCATCGTGCGCACGTTGGAGGTGGCCAATGAGTACATTGAATACGGCGATGCCATTGAGCGCGGCGAAGCCCAATCTGCACAAAACGCTGTTCGCTACCTGTATCGGCAACGCGCTGGAGTGGTTTGATATCGCCGTGTACGGCTTTTTTGCCAGCTACATTGCGCATGCCTTCTTTCCTACCAGCGATCCGTCGGTCTCGATGTTGCTGACCTTTGGCAGTTTTGGTGTGTCATTCCTGATTCGTCCGCTGGGCGCGATTGTGCTGGGCAACTATGCCGATCGTCATGGTCGGAAAAAAGCGCTGTTGTTATCGATCAACCTGATGATGCTCGGCGGCGCGGTCATTACCTTTATGCCGAGCTACAGCAGCATTGGCCTGATGGCACCGCTGCTGATTTTGCTGGCGCGTCTGGTGCAGGGTTTCTCTGCCGGAGGCGAATTTGGCAGCTCGACGGCGTTCCTGGTTGAGCATTTCCCAGAGCGCAAAGCCTTTATCGCCAGCTGGCAGTTCGCCACGCAGGGCGCCAGTACGTTGATGGCGTCGGCGTTTGGCCTAGGGCTGACGCAGATTCTCAGCGAAAGCCAGATTCAGGATTGGGGATGGCGTATTCCTTTCGCCTTCGGCCTGCTGATTGGCCCGCTGGGGATCTATATCCGACGTCACGTACATGAACCGGCAAGCTTTGCTGAGCACAAACCGGAAGCCGCGCCGCTTAAAAGCCTGTTTGGTCGCCAGAAGGAGTTGATGCTGTTGGCGATCGGCCTGATGGTGATCTCGACTGCGGTGAACTATATGCTGAACTATGTGCCGACTTACGCCACCAAAAATCTGCATCTGTCGGGCAGCGTGGCGTTTACCGCCACATTGTTGGCAGGTGTGATTCTGACGGTGGTCACGCCAATTATGGGGTTATGGGCCGAGCGTGTGGGCCGCGTGCCGCTAATGTGGGGATCGCTGATTCTGCTGATCGTCACCATCTATCCGGCGTTTAAGCTGGTGGTTGATCACACCACGCCAACTACGTTGATTTTGCTGGTGTGCTGGATGGCGCTGCTGAAGTCGATCTACTTCTCAACGGTACCATCGGTGATGGCGGATCTGTTCCCGATTGGTACGCGCGCCAGCGGCATGGCGATAAGCTATAACGTGGCGGTTACCGTATTTGGTGGCTTTGCACCGCTGATTTGTACACTGCTGATTAGCGCGACCGGCACCAGTCTGGCGCCCGGTTATTATTTGATGGCGATGTCGGTGTTAAGCGGCCTGGCGCTGCTGCGCAGCCAGAAGCGGGTTTCATAAAGGTTTCAGGTGCCCAAGGATGCGCACCTGGTCGGCATGAATGGCGTCATACTTGTCAGTTAAGAAACCATTTTGCTTTAAATCTGGTGCGGGCTCTGACACATCTGCTGCGTCATGGGCCGTCCTCGCGCCGCTAACGCGGTGCCTTCGGCTTCCACGTCGTGCCAACGGACCGTTCGCGGATCGGCCGTCCTGGCCGCCCCGAACTGCCTCACGCATCCATGCGTGAGGCTCCTGGCCCAACGTAAAAGCCTCAGCGCTGCGGATAGCCCTTTTGCCGCAGCAGACGCGCCAGAGCCTCTGGCAAATGTGCCCTTTTCAGAAACACGCACTGAAGCTTTAAAGCAGGCCGGGGGCACTTTTGGGCAGGCAATCCGCAGCGCTGAACGAAGCGAGGAAGCCAGGAGAGCCCGCAGGAAGCGGGCGAAAGGTGGAGCCGGGACAAGGACGTCCCGTCTCCACCGGTCCGTCAGGCAGACGAGCGAAGTGAAGGTACCGCGCTAGCGGCGCGAGGACCGCCGGACCAAAAGTGCCACCGGCCTGCGCCCTCGTCGTTGGCTTAATTGACAAGCATTACGCCATGAATGGCGATCCTACGAGAACTGCAAATATGCCACGTGCGTCTGTAAGAACTCTTCCAAACCGTGACGGCCATCAGCGCCGCCAATGCCCGATTTACGCCAGCCCGCATGGAAACCTTGCATCGCTTCGAAGTTCTCGCGGTTGATATAGGTTTCACCAAACTTCAACTTACGCAGGGCAACCATCGCGGTGTTGAGGTTCTGAGTGTAAATCGATGAGGTCAGACCATATTCACAGTCATTCGCCAGCGCTATGGCTTCATCAAGGGTTTTAAAGGTCATTACTGGCAGCACCGGACCAAAAATCTCTTGCTGCATGATCTCCATATCCTGACGCACGCCCGTGATAATGGTTGGCTCAAAATAGAAGCCTTTGCTGCCTGCACGCTTCCCGCCCAGCACTACTTTGCCGCCATCCGCGACCGCGTTCGCCACTTTCTGCTCAACGCGTTCCAGCGCGGCCGCAGTGATTAGCGGCCCCATATCGATATCGTTTTGCTCGGCCGGATTACCCAATTTCACCTGCTGCATGGCGGCAGTCAGCGCACTGATAAAGCGATCGTAGATGCCTTCCTGCACGTAAACGCGTTCAGCACAGTTACATACCTGTCCGGTGTTGATCACGCGAGAGCTAACAATCGCTTTAACCGCCAGATCGAGATCGGCATCATCCATGACGATGGCTGGTGCTTTTCCGCCCAGTTCAAGCGAGACTTTGGTGACGTTTTTCGCTGCAGCTTCCATGGTGGCGATACCGGCGTTGACGCTGCCGGTCAGACTGACCAGGCCGACTTTCGGGTTGCCTGCCAGCTCCTGACCAATCTCCGGCCCATAGCCGTAAACAAAGTTGATCACGCCTTTTGGCAGACCAATTTCATGGATGATGTGCGCAAAAATCGCCGCATTGTTAGGCGTCAGCTCACTTGGCTTGATAACAATGGTATTGCCGGTTACCAGCGCGGGCGCGGCTTTACGTGCAATCAGGAAGAAGGGGAAGTTCCACGGCAGAATGCCGGTGGTGACGCCAATCGCTTTCCTGAACACAAAGATGTTTTCGTTGGGACGATCGCTATTAACGATCTCGCCATCATAACGGCGTGCCCATTCGGCCATGTACTCAAGATAATCAGCTGTAAACAGTACTTCAGTTTGCGCCAGACCCTGGGTTTTTCCGCCTTCGGCGACGATAGTGGCGGTCAGTTCTGGTTCACGCTGACGAATAGCAGCGGCAATTTTGCGCAGCCAGTTGCCGCGTTCAACGGCGGGGAGCGCTTCCCAATCCGGCTGCGCCACTTCAGCAGCGTCGATGGCCTGCGCGGCGTCGTGTTTACTGCCTTCCGGCACGCGCGAAAGTAATGCCTCAGTTGCTGGGTTAATCACTTCTATCCACTTATCGTTCTGATCGGCAACAAACGCGCCATTAATATAATGTTGATGGTGTGTTGTCATGTGCAGGTTCTCCGCGATCGGTTTCGTTAAAGATTTGTGAATTGCAGAGTGAAACAGATCAGGGTGTAGCACCTTTTTGCTATTGCCAATGCGACTTGAGGGATGGCAAAGAAGGGAAGAACAACACGACAGACGCAGCATTCCTGGCGAAATGCCGCGCTTTCAGCGGCTTAGTAGTGATTTAAGGTATGTTAAAAAATGTCAGGAACCTGGCATCGCCGCGCCGCTGACAATAAACCACGCCAAAAAACTGACGCCAGCAATGATGATGGCAATAGGGAAAAGCAGTCCGATTTTCATAGTCATCCCGAGAGTTAAGCGATCTGCACGATCGCGCGATGGGTTTTCATCATACTGAACAGCTGGAATTGCGTGGCGTCGTCGACCTGACGCAGATGCTCACCTTTCTGATAATGAATCGCATGAACGTGACCCAGCTGTCGCCACACCACAATCACCGAAGCCAGCAGGGCGCAATTCTCCTCGCTCTGCACGCAATCCAGCGTGGCGTAATGTGCTTCATCTAATCCATTAATAAAGACGTTCAGCGCCTGCGCCGGCACGATGGCCCGGATGTCATCCAGCATCACGCGGCTCACCGATTGTGACAGCAACAGCCGCAATCTTTTGGTATTCATCTCAATCCTTCGTCCTGATGATTTTCCCAACGTTATACGGATTAAACGCCTGCGGGGAAAGCCTGGTACGCGGCTTTGTGTGACTGCCATGTTAACTGTTGCAGTGGCAGTGAATCAAAAACTGTGCTGATCGGCACAGCATAATAGAAAAATATGTTGAAGAATAAGCCACTTATAAAAATCACCCCGTGACCTGCCTGCGAATGCGATTTTGTGATCCTTATGTTGACGACCCACCGAATTTTGCCAGCAACCTCCGCTTTCCGGCAGCCATCCAAAGGCTGACGAAAAGCTGCCCACCGTAGACTGCCGGTAATCGGGAAACCGCCGGTTTCCTGTTGGCCTCAACCTTACGAAGGAATAACAATGAACAGTGCCATCATTGCAGGTATTTTCTGGCATCTGGTGGGTGCCGCCAGTGCCGCCTGTTTTTATGCTCCATTTAAGCAGGTGAAAAAGTGGTCCTGGGAAACGATGTGGTCAGTAGGCGGCGTTATGTCGTGGCTGATTCTTCCCTGGGCAGTCAGTGCGGTATTACTGCCGAACTTCTGGGCGTATTACGGCAGCTTTAGTTTCTCTCAACTGATGCCGGTATTTCTGTTTGGTGCCATGTGGGGCATCGGTAACATCAACTATGGTTTGACCATGCGCTACCTCGGGATGTCGATGGGCATTGGTATTGCCATCGGTATCACGTTAGTGGTGGGAACCTTGATGACGCCGCTGCTGCAGGGCCGCTTTGTCGAGCTATTCAGCTCACCAGGCGGACGTATGACACTGCTCGGCGTGTTAGTTGCGCTGATCGGCGTGGGGATTGTATCGCGTGCCGGTCTGTTAAAAGAGCGGGCGCTGGGCATCAATGCCGAAGAGTTCAACCTGAAAAAAGGGCTGATTCTGGCCGTAATGTGCGGCATCTTTTCGGCCGGCATGTCGTTTGCGATGGATGCCGCTAAGCCGATGCATGAAGCCGCAGCCAATCTGGGCATCAATCCACTCTATGTCGCGTTGCCAAGCTATGTGGTGATCATGGGCGGTGGTGCGTTAATCAATCTGGCTTACTGCTTCATCCGTCTGGCGGTAAAAACCGATATTTCTGTACGCCGTGATTTCTCCGTCGCCAAACCAATGCTGCTGGCCAATATTGCGTTTGCTGTGCTGGGCGGCACCATGTGGTATCTGCAGTTCTTCTTCTACGCCTGGGGACACGCCAAAATCCCAGCACAGTATGACTTCATCAGCTGGATGCTGCATATGAGCCTCTACGTGCTGTGCGGTGGATTGGTTGGTCTGGTACTAAAAGAGTGGAAATCGGCGGGGCAACGTCCGGTTCGCGTTCTGTCACTGGGTTGTGTGGTGATTATCATTGCTGCCAACATTGTTGGATTAGGCATGGCAGCCTAATGTAAAGCCTGACGCCGCTACGGCACGTCAGGCCTTCACTTTCTCTGCTGAGAATTCACGCTGCGGCAGGAAACGCTGCCGCCACGCGCTCGGCGTTAAACCGGTTTCCCGCGTAAACACCACCGAAAAGTAGTTACTGTCATCGAAGCCGCAACGCGCGGCCACTTCACTGATTAAGCAATCCTGCGTCCGCAGCAGATATTTCGCCTGACACAGCTGTAGTTGCCGCAGATAGTGTCCCACGGTCATACCGGTTTGCTGGCGAAACAGTTGCTTCAACGCACGCTCGCTCAACTGATTCTGCTGGCAGAACACTGCCAAATCGAATGGACGGCTGATGGCACCTTGCAATGCCGACATCAGCAGATCCAGTTGCTCACCCTCAGGTAATGCCCAGGGCCGATCGGCAGCATAACCGTGACGGCGCAGAATCAATGCTAATTGCAAAAACAGCGCCTCAGAGAGTTGAATCGATAGCGAATCACTTTTGCGGCTTTCGCGTTCCAGCTGGCTAATCACACCGCGCGCTAACGCCATCCCGCGGGTGGTCAAACGCCAGCAGCCCGGCGAATCTTCTTCTGGCGGCGGCAACAACTGGCTCCAGTCAAGGCCAAGACGAAAGCGATCGCGGCAGTAAAGAATGTTATCCAGCGCCAGATCGTTGACGCTGTCATAGCTGTGGCAGTCGTTATCGTGAATGTAAAAAACGTCGCCGCAGGTTACCAACCATGGACGATCATTCAACACATGCAGGCCGTTACCGCGCCAGACGATAACGATTTCACTGAATTCATGACGGTGCGGAGGAAAGGAGGGCTGCGGCATGCGCTCGGCCACCGCAATCGGCAGATTGGTGGCTGGAAAATAGTCTTCGCGCGTTAAGATCAGCGACATGAGGAAACGCTCCAGTTATAGCATCTGCTGGCGCTCCGCTCTGGGCGCACAGCCAAATTCCCGCCGGAACAGCGTGGAGAAGTGATTGCTGTCACCAAATCCACACTGGTAGGCGATGTCTGTAATGCGCATATCGCTATGACGCAGTAAATGCCGCGCCTGTAACAGGCGAAGCCGATTAAGGTAACGCTGCGGTGTATTACCGGTTTGCTGCTTCATCTGGCGGTGCAGAGTGCGCAGCGACAATGAAAAACGATCGGCTAATGCATCCCACACAATCTCTTCACTGTAGTGCTCATTGAGCCAGTCGAGCAACCGATGTAAGCGTGCTTCCTGATCCTGTGATTGATCGTTGTGAGCCGCTTCGCGCAACAACACCAGCAGTTGCAGAAAAAGTTGCTCCTGACGTGCGTGACGTTCCAGCGACCACACATCTTGCTGCTTCATCTGCGTAACGATTTGCAGCGCCTGCGCCATCACCTTGTGATTAATGCGCCAGTGCGACGCGTAGTGATCCTCTTCTTCGCGCGGCAGGAGCGCCTGCAAACCCGAGAGAAAACGAAATGACGCCGGACTGCGATACAGCACGTTGGTCAGACACAAATTTTCCGTTTGCTCATAAAGATGACGATCGTGATCGCGCACAAAGCACACGCATCCTGCGGATAAAGCTTGTGGCTGACCGTTAAACACATGAATGCCAGAACCTTGTTCCACCAACACGATTTCATGGAAATCATGATGGTGCTCCGGAAATGCCTGCTGCGGCACACGCGGCTCGATGGCGATGGCGTAATTCCCTTCAGGGAAGAAATCTGCGCTATGTAGAACGGTCATGATTCGCCTCTTAATTAACTCAACCGTTGCCGAGTCTACGCAGGCGCCCCGCACCTTACCTTGAATTTTCATCTTAGTGACGCAGGAAAATGGCTAATTTTTCAAGATCTCACCGGCGATTGACAGAAATGCGGCAAGGCTCACATCTCGCCACTTGTGTGGTTCTGTGAGCTTTCTCACGAACTTCTTTGTCAGCCTGCCAGTGACTATTACGCACTGGCAGTAAGGGGAAGGTGGCAAAAAGCGGAGATTTCTAATCTGTAGTCATCTCATTACAGGAAGAACACGCCATGAGTATGCGTAACATTGTTGCCATTGATTTAGGCGCATCCAGCGGGCGCGTGATGCTCGCACAATGGAGTTCAGCGAATCAGCAGATCAGCCTGCGCGAAGTGCGTCGCTTCACCAATCAGCGTGTGCGCCGTGCAGATTATGATTGTTGGGATTTGGATCGACTGGAGCAAGAGATTCGTTTAGGGCTGGCCCAGCTTGATGATGAAGGCATTGTGCCGGACAGCATTGGCATCGATACCTGGGGCGTTGATTTGGTGTTGCTGGATGCCAACGGTGAACGCGTCGGCGAGGCGGTAAGTTATCGCGATAAGCGCACAGAAGGGCACATGGCTCAGGCCATTAACGATCTCGGCAAAGGTGCAATCTATCAGCGCACCGGCATTCAATTCTTGCCGTTCAACACCCTTTATCAACTGCACGCACTGCATCAGCAGCAGCCAGATTGGCAGGAAAAAGTGCAGTATGCGCTGATGATTCCTGACTATCTGCACTATCGCCTTACCGGCCAGATGAACTGGGAATACACCAACGCCACCACCACACAACTGCTCAATATTCACAGCGGCGAATGGGACAGCGATTTGCTTGCGTGGGCTGGCGTGCCGGCTAAGTGGTTCGGCAAACCCACATCGCCAGGTAACACTGTCGGTAACTGGACCAGCGCCAGCGGCAACCACATTCCGGTGATCGCGGTTGCGACTCACGATACGGCGAGCGCGGTTTTGGCCACCCCGTTAATGCAGGATGATGCCGCTTATCTCAGCTCGGGAACCTGGTCACTGATGGGGATTGAGAGCTTGCAGCCTTGTGTCAGCACGGCGGCGCTCAATGCCAACGTAACCAATGAAGGTGGAGCAGAAGGCTACCGCGTTCTGAAAAACATTATGGGTTTGTGGCTGCTGCAACGTGTCTGCACTGAGCTGCAAATTACCGATCTCTGTTCGCTGATCAAAGAAGCCGCAAAAGAGCCCGCCTGTCGTGCGCTAGTTAACCCCAATCACAGCCGTTTTATCAATCCAGACAGCATGGTTCAGGAGATTCAAAACGCCTGCGCCGAACAGAACATGCCCGTACCGCAGACGCCGGCTGCGCTGGCTCGCACCATCTTTGACAGTCTGGCCTTGCTCTATCGTCAGGTGATTGGCGAACTCGCCACACTGCGCGCGGCACCGCTGCGTCAACTGCATGTGGTGGGCGGCGGCAGTCAGAACCCGCTGTTAAATCAATTGTGTGCCGATGCCTGTCAGCTGCCGGTATTGGCGGGGCCGATTGAAGCCTCGACGCTCGGCAACGTCGGCTGCCAGCTCATTGCTTTGGGCGAACTGCGTGACGTCAGCGATTTACGCCGCTGCATTAGCCAAAACTTCCCATTAGAAAAATTTGAACCGTTGAACAACAGCGCCTTCGCTGCCCATCAGGCACGCTTTGCCGCGCTCAGCCAACCTGCTAAGGAACTTGCATATGACTAAGCTGATTGAACAGGCCTTCGAACTGGCCAAACAACGTTACGCCGCCATCGGTGTGGATGTGGAACAGGTAATGGCGCAGCTGGATGGCATTCCGGTCTCGATGCACTGCTGGCAAGGTGATGACGTGCGCGGCTTCGAAAATCCGAACGGTGAACTGACCGGCGGTATTCAGGCTACCGGCAACTATCCGGGACGTGCACGTAATGCTGATGAGCTGCGCTCTGATGTTGAAAAAGCGATGTCACTCATTCCGGGTGCTAAACGCCTCAACCTGCATGCGATTTATCTGGAGAGCGATAAGCCGGTTGATCGTGATGCGATTGAACCGAAACACTTCAGCAACTGGGTGGAATGGGCCAAAACGCACAAGCTGGGCCTCGATTTTAATCCAAGCTGTTTCTCCCATCCGCTGAGCGCCGATGGTTTTACGTTGTCACACGCCGACAAAGGGATTCGTCAGTTCTGGATCGATCACTGCAAGGCCAGCCGTCGTATCTCTGCACACTTTGGTGAGCAACTGGGTACCGCATCCGTTATGAATATCTGGGTGCCGGACGGAATGAAAGATCTCACCGTCGATCGTTTAGGACCGCGTCAACGCCTGGCGAGTGCGCTTGATGAAGTGATCAGTGAAAAACTCAATCCTGCGCACCACATTGATGCGGTAGAGAGCAAACTGTTTGGCATCGGCGCAGAGAGCTACACCGTGGGTTCCAATGAATTCTGCCTGGGTTATGCCAGCAGCCGCCAGACCGCGCTGACTCTGGACGCCGGCCACTTCCATCCAACCGAAGTGATTTCCGACAAAATTTCCACGGCCATGCTCTATGTGCCGCGCCTGCTGCTGCACGTAAGCCGTCCGGTGCGCTGGGACAGCGATCACGTGGTGATTCTCGACGATGAAACCCAAGCCATCGCTACCGAGATCGCGCGCCACAAATTGTTCGACAAGGTGCACATCGGTCTCGACTTCTTCGATGCGTCGATCAACCGCATCGCGGCGTGGGTAATTGGGACACGCAATGCCAAAAAAGCGCTGCTGCGTGCTCTGCTGGAACCTACCGACCAGTTACGCAAGCTAGAGAGCGAAGGGGATTACACCGGCCGCCTGGCGATGCTGGAAGAACAAAAATCGTTGCCGTGGCAAGCGGTGTGGGAAGCCTGGTGTCTGCGCCACGATGTCCCTGCTGATGCCAGCTGGCTGAGCGAAGTCCGTCATTATGAACAACAAACACTGCGTCAACGTTAAGGGACACACCATGCAAAATATTCTCTCTTCCGCTTTTGTTCAGGGAATGGTTAAAGCGACCAGCGACATGTGGTTGAAGGGCTGGGATGAGCGTAATGGCGGCAACGTCAGCTTACGTTTACTGCCGGAAGA
The DNA here is from genome assembly GCF_019795975.1 of Pantoea sp. DY-17. Taxonomy (NCBI): domain Bacteria; kingdom Pseudomonadati; phylum Pseudomonadota; class Gammaproteobacteria; order Enterobacterales; family Erwiniaceae; genus Pantoea; species Pantoea sp. DY-17. The sequence goes on from NZ_JAIMIG010000001.1 coordinate 1,161,648, forward strand.
AGTTAAAGATTTCGCCGGTGATTTCTATGCCGAGCCGCGCTGTATTGAGCTAACCAAACCTGCTCCAGCACTGGCCAATGATTGGTTCCTGGTCACCGGGTCGGGTAAGTTTTTCCGTAACGTTCAGCTCGACCCGGCCGACTGTCTGGCGCTGCTTCAGGTGGATGACAAAGGCTTGTCATACAAAATCCATTGGGGTTTGAGTAACGGCGGCCTGCCAACATCAGAGTTGGCAACTCACTTCCAGTCGCACAGCGTGCGCAAGCAGGTCTCAAACGGCATTGATCGCGTCATCATGCATTGCCACGCCACCAACTTTATGGCGCTGAGCTATGTGGTCGATCTGGATTCGGCACGCTTCACACGCCTGTTATGGGAAGGTAGCACCGAATGTCTGGTGGTGTTCCCGGATGGCGTAGGTATTCTGCCGTGGATGGTGCCCGGCACCGATGGAATTGGTCAGGCAACGGCAGACGCAATGGCAAATCACAGCATTGTGATGTGGCCGTTCCATGGCATCTTTGGCGCGGGTCCAAACCTTGACGAGACTTTCGGCCTGATCGATACGGCGGAGAAATCCTCCGAAGTGGTGGTAAAAGCGCTGTCAATGGGCGGCATTCGTCAAAGCATCACTACTGAGCAGCTGATCGCGCTGGGTGAACGCTTCAACGTTAAACCGTGGCAAGCCGCGCTGCAGGCGGAGCGCAGCGATGTTGCGTAAAGCCTTTGTGATGCAGGTGCATGCACACTGCCACGATGAGTATCTGCGCCGTCATACGCCAATTTGGCCGGAGCTGGCTGAGACGCTAAAAGCGCATGGCGCGCACAATTACGCTATCTGGCTGGATGTTGAACGCAATCTACTGTTTGCCAGCGTGGAAATTGAGTCTGAAGCGCGCTGGGAAGCAGTGGCAAAAACGGAAGTGTGTCAGCGCTGGTGGGCATCGATGAAGGATTTAATGCCATCGAATCCGGATAACAGTCCGGTGAGTGCAGCGTTGAAACCGATGTTTTTCCTGCCTTAACGAGCACTCGCCTAAGTATTCGTACGGAGGCAATAATTTTAGGCCGACACGGAAGTCGGCCTGAATTTTATTTGGTGCTCAATTCACAATATCCCGCCAGAGCGGGCCAGATTGCCATCTGCGTATCCACGATCTGGTCAAGGTCCTCACGATTAGCGCCTTCACGCGCACGCACCGACATGCCCTGCAGTAAACACGCCAGGTAGCGGGCTAACGTTGCACTATTGGCAGATTGCGGTAACTCGCCGCGCTGCTGCCGGGTATCAAGAAATGCTTTTAATGCTGATTCCTGCGCGTGATGCTGCTGAGCCAGCATTTGCGCCACTTCTTCTGAGCCGGAAGAGAGCGCGCTCGAGGTACAAATGAAGAAACAGCCAGCAGGCTTATCACATTCGGTGAAGCATGCGGCGGTTGCGCGAAAATAGGCTTCAATGGCCGTTTTCACGTCTAAAGCATCATCATTTAGCACGGCGTTGCGTTGCGCGCTGAACGTTTCAGTGTATCGCTGCATCGCCGCACGGAATAACCCTTCTTTATTTTCAAACTCAGCATAAAGGGTTGGGGCCTTAGCGCCGGTAGCGTTAACCAAATCGGACAACGAAGTGCCTTCATAGCCATGCGCCCAGAACAACATCAATGCCTTGTCCAGGGCATCGTTGCGATCAAACACTTTCGGACGGCCGCGCGTTTTCCTGTTCACCACATCGATAACTTCTGTCATTGGGCACCTCAAAGCGTAAAAACACCCCATTAAATTACCGATCATTAAATAAATATGCAAGCGCAGCCCGGAATGAGTCTATTCGTCTTTGCCCGTTTGTGCTTTTGGCTGGCGAAAGCACCCAAATGGATAAGTCAAAAAGGGCTGGGAAGCCCATAATCACGCCACTTCCGATTAAAATAATGACCGTTAATAAAATGATTGACGCGCGGACCCATTCGGCAGTAGCATTTAATTAACGGTTGTTAACTTAATCGCGACCGACCCCAATTCACCTGTTTAAGAGAGCAAAATTATGAAAAGCATCAAACTGACTTTGGCCGCTGTAGCATTGTCTTCAATCGCGTTTGGTAGTATGGCTGCAGACTTAGTAAACGAAGCGCCGCTGAATCAACAACAAATTGGTGTGGTTAGCGCATCAGGTAGCACCAACCTGACATCGCTGGAGAATCAGCTAGCGGAAAAGGCCAGTGCTGCCGGAGCAAAGTCATTCCGCATCACTTCGACCTCTGGCAACAACAAGCTAAATGGCACAGCAGTAATTTATAACTAAGAGAATTGAGCGGAGGGCAATTAAGCATTCCGCAGGAAGTGAATAAAAGGCTTCAGAAGATAACCTTCTGAAGCCTTTTTTCTTATCCGTTTGAACGCAGCTGAGGATAGCGGCGGAAGATAGCGATACACCAGAACAGTGCGGCAAGGCCAATAATGCCGCCGACGTTACCGACATCAGACATTTGCATATGCAAACTGACCTGATTACCCAGTAGCGCACCCGCGCCGATACCGATGTTGTAGATACCCGAGAACAGCGACATCGCGACGTCGGTGGCATCCGGTGCCAGCGCCAAAACGCGCACCTGCATCGCCAGACCAATCATCATCATTGCCATGCCCCAAACGATGCACAGCACGGTGATTGCAGCGGGACGTACAGCAGCAAACACCAGCAAGCCCATGCTTAGCGTGATCATCGCAATCGCGGCGATCAGCATCGCAGAAGGGAATCTATTGCCCAGCGTACTAAACAGCACGCTGCCGAGAATGCCCGCTGATCCAAACAGCAGTAACAGCAGCGTGGTGAAATTATCATCGGCATTAGCCACCACCTGCATAAACGGTTCGATGTAGCTGTAAGCGGTGTAATGCGCCGTCACCACCACGGTAACCAGAACGTACATTGCCACCAGCGCCGGACGGCGGAATAGCATCGGAACGCTGCTCAGTGAACCCGTGTGCTCGCTCGGCAGACGCGGCAGTATGCGCATCAGCAAAATCAGCAATACCAAAGCAGACAAGCCGATCATGCCAAAAGTAGTGCGCCAGCCAAGATATTGACCGACGATACGCCCAATCGGCACGCCCAGCACCATCGCCAGCGCGGTACCGGTTGCCAGCATACTCAACGCCTGAGTTTTCTTGCCTGCAGGCGCCACGCGAATGGCCAGCGAAGCGGTAATTGACCAGAACACGGCGTGCGCTAAGGCAATACCGATGCGCGAGATAACCAGTGAGGTGAAATCCCATGCCAAAGACGAGAGCACATGGCTGGCTACAAACACGATGAACAACACCGCCAACAGCAGGCGACGCTCAATATTGCGCGTTAACAGCATCAACGGCAGTGACAATAGCGCGACAACCCACGCGTAGATGGTCAGCATAATGCCAACATCGGCAGTCTTCATGTCATAGCTGGCGGCGATATCCGACAGCAGACCGACAGGCACGAATTCTGTGGTGTTAAAGACAAAAGCAGCAATAGCCAGCAGTACAACGCGTAGCCAGGCCGTTTTACGGGAAACAGTAGTAGATTGCATGGAGTTCAAATCAGTCAGACGGCAAATGAAAGGGCAAAAAGCACCCCAGAAAGTGACCGGAGTCACAAATTTCCGCTATTGTGGAGCATTAATGAGCGGAGGGAAACCGTTTGTCGGGCTTTTATTACTGAATATTTTTTATCAAGAGTGGCGTAATTAATAGCCTGAGGTTTTTACGCTTTCTGTCATCAATACGAGAGTGAGCAAGATTAACAACGGGGGAGAAAGAGGCAACTGGACCTGACGCCACCTTGAGCGCCTTAAGGTCCAGTTATTATTACACTTAAATTTATAATTATTATGAAACGCCGCAGTGCTGCTTAACAAAAGAGTTAGGTCTGCTGACCACTCTCACATCATGATTATCAGAGTCGCACCATATGTTTTAGTGCCACACTATTCTGAGTCGTCATGTTTTTTTTTAACCCCACCGGACAGCAATGCTCGCAGCCCAGCGCGCTGGCATAAAATTTACGCGCTTGCTGAATGGCGGCATTTGGCGTGTAGAAAGTCCCAAGGAAACGGCGTGCCTCATCGGCGGGTAGGTACGGGCATCCCGTTGCGTGTACTACATGGTTGTCGTTATAGCCGGCATGCTTATCGACGTAATAATAGAGTCCCATCTATCGTCCTCATTGCTGTGAAATAATAAAAGTCTAACTATTGTTGGAATGGAATGAATTATAGCGACGAATGGCCGTTTTGTTTTATCTGGGACTGTGAGATCACCGGATGGCGTGGACTTGATGAGAGAACGGGGCGCATTAGCCCCGTTTAACAGATGAAAGGTATTACAGTTTCCGGCACTGCAATCGCCAGCCGACCAGCAAAGCCATTAATAATAGCAAGCTAATGAATGCCGTAACGCCCATCCAGCCATAGCTGTGCCAGAACACGCCGCCCAATGTACCCGCCACGCTGGATCCAACGTAATAGCTAAACAGATAGAGTGACGATGCCTGGCCTTTAGCCCGACGCGCACGCGGGCCAATCCAGCCGCTGGCAACAGAGTGCGCCGCAAAGAATCCGGCGGTGAACAACATCATGCCGGGTAAAATCAGCCACAGTGAGTTAAACGCCGTCAGCAGCAATCCCGTCAGCATAATCGCAGTTGCGCCAATCATCACCGGACCGCGTCCAAAGCGGCTGGTCACCGCGCCGGCTTTCGGTGAACTCCAGGAGCCGGTCAGATAGACCACCGACAGCAATCCCACCACCGCCTGGCTCAGCGACCAGGGCGCACTCAGCAGGCGATAGCCGATGTAGTTGAACAGCGTGACGAACGCGCCCATCAGCAGGAAGCCCTCAGCGAACAGCAGCGGTAATCCTTTATCGCGCCAGTGCAAACGGAAGTTGATCAGCAAACTACGCGGACGCAGCGAAGCTGGACGGAAATGACGCGACGCAGGCAGGATTTTCCAAAACATCAGCGCGCCCGCCAACGCGAAACAGCCAATCACGCCCACCGCAACGCGCCACGAGAAGAAATCGGTCAATACGCCCGTCAACAGACGTCCGCTCATACCGCCAATTGAGTTACCACTGATGTACAGCCCCATGGAAAAGGCGATAACGCGTGGATGAATCTCTTCACTCAGATAGGTCATGCCAACCGCCGCTACCCCGCTCAGCGATAAGCCAATCAGCGCGCGCATCAGCAAAATCCCCTGCCAGCTGCTCATGGTGGCGGAAATCAAGGTACAGATAGCGGCGAGCAACAGCGCGGTAACCATCACCGATTTACGCCCAATCGCATCCGACAGCGGCCCGGTAAACAGCAATCCCAATGCCATTAAGCCGGTCGATAGCGAGAGAGAAATACTGCTTTGCGCTGGAGAAACACCAAACTGTTGCGATAACACCGGCAAAATGGGCTGCACGCAATACAGCAGGGCGAAAGTGGCAAGACCGGCAGAGAACAGCGCCAGCGTAACGCGCATAAACTGCGGCGATCCGCGTTCAATCCATTCTGAAGGGGTTGCAGCTGGAGCAGGCTTTACGGACAACTCGTCTTCATCGAGTATCACCGCCTGAGAAGAGCGACTCACGGAACATCCTCGTTTGAACAATCATGGCGTTACTGTAGGAAAGGGCGAATAGGTTGTACAATATATTAATAATCTCAAATGAGACGTTTAAAATATGAATGTTGAGTTGCGTCATTTACGCTATTTCATTGCCGTCGCGGAGGAGTTGCATTTTGGCCGCGCCGCGCAGCGCCTGAATATTTCGCAACCGCCGCTAAGCCAGCAGATTCAGCAGCTGGAGCAGGAAATTGGCGCGCAGCTGTTTACCCGCACCAATCGCAGCGTACAGATCACGCCCGCCGGCGCGCTGTTTTTGCAGGATGCGCGTGCCATTTTGTTACAGGTCGAACAGGCCGCCCGCCGCGCCGCACGCGTGCATAGCGGGCAGGAGGGCGAGTTGCGCATCGGCTTTACCTCCTCAGCGCCGTTTACCGGTCTGGTTTCTGACGCGCTGTACCAATTCCGCCAGCGTTGGCCAGAAGTACACATTCAGATGCAGGAGAACAACACGCGGCAGCAGCTTGCGCCACTTCATGATGCTCGACTCGATCTTGGTGTGATGCGCAATACGCCGCTGCCCAGCGATCTGCAGCACCGCGTGTTACTGCGTGAGCCGCTATGCGCGGTAGTGCATTGGGCGCATCCGCTGGCCGATGCAGAGTCGATTTCCATTCAGGCATTAGCCAACGAGCCGTTTGTATTTTTCGATCCGCAAGGCGGCACTGCGTTGTACGGTGAAATCCTGGCGCTGCTGCATCGCTATCAAATCAAACCTTTTATTACGCAGGAAGTGGGCGAGGCGATGACCATCCTTGGTCTGGTGGCGACCGGACTCGGCGTGTCGATTCTGCCGGCGTCATTCAGCCGTGCACGTCTGGCTGATGTGGTGTGGATCCCGTTGCAGGAGAGCGACGCGATTTCTGAAGTTTGGCTGGTCTGGTCAGCGACGCGAGAACCTACGGCGCAAATGACCAATATGATGTCGCTGATGCTGCAAAATGCAGAGAATTGAGTCCGCAGTTGAATGAGGGCCCAAACTTTATGTGCGATAAATCACATTTCTAATCAAATATTTGACGCTGCTGGTCAATCTGCATCACCATAGCTGCTGTTTATTTAGAAGCGCGAAAATAATGGGAGCTGGGCGTGAATCTGTACAGTCAACCTGGTCATATTGATCAGATAAAACAGACCAACGCAGGTGTGGTTTACCGACTGATTGACCTTTACGGCCCGATTTCGCGTATTGAGCTTTCTAAACGTGCCCAGTTAGCACCCGCCAGCATTACCAAAATCGTGCGTGAAATGCTCGATGCCCATCTGGTTCAGGAAACTGAATTTCAGGAGCCGGGCAGTCGCGGTCGTCCCGCGATTGGTTTGATCCTCGATACGCTCGCCTGGCACTATCTCGCCGTGCGCATTCAGCCCGGATTTATTACGCTGACGCTGCGCGATCTCAGCAGCCGCGCGCTGCAGGAAGATCGCCTGCCGCTGTACGCCAGCGCCGACAAACCACTGCTGCAAACCTTGCACGAGACAGTGAATGACTTCTTTATTCGCCACCAAAGCAAGCTGGAGCGTTTGACCGCCATCGCCATTACTTTGCCGGGATTGATCAACGCCGCTTCTGGCGTGGTCCATCGCATGCCGGGTTATGACGTGCAGGATATGCCGCTGGGAGAAACGCTGGCGCAGCGCACCGGTTTGCCGGTGTTCGTGCAGCATGATATTTCCGCCTGGACGTTAGCCGAAGCGCTGTTTGGCGCATCTAGTGGCGCGCAACATGTGATTCAGATTGTGATTGATGAAACCGTCGGCGCGGGCGTGATCAGCGGCGGACAATTGCTGCACAAAAATGGTCGTACGCTGGTGGAAATTGGTCATACGCAAATCGATCCTTACGGCCAGCAGTGTTATTGCGGCAATAACGGCTGTCTGGAAACCGTCGCCAGCATCGGAAGCTTGCTTACTCTCACCACCCAGCGTTTGCCGTCGCAGCCGGACAGTGTATTGCATCAGACGCCGTTGACGATTGAGAGCTTATGCGCAGCCGCGCAGCAGGGCGATCGCCTGGCGCGTGATGTAATTGCGGGCGTCGGACACCATATTGGCCGCATGCTGGCGATGATGGTAAACATCTTTAATCCTCAACAAATCCTTATCGGTTCGCCGCTGAATCAGGCCGCCGATGTGCTGTTCCCTGCGGTGAGCAGTACCATTCGACAACAGGCGTTGCCCGCATATAGCAGTGAAATCCAGCTCACACCAACGGCTTTCAGCGATCCCGGCACCTTTGGCGGCGCCGCACTGATTAAAGACGCGCTCTATAGCGGCCATTTATTGATAAAACTGTTGCAGGGATAATTACAGCACACCTTAAGTTTGTCCTAACGCAATCTGCCCGTGAAAACATTTCCTTAAACTGCCTCCTTCGCACGTTACACATCGCTTTAATGAAGGAGGAGAATGGTGAAAACGCTTTTTGTCACCGGTACCGACACCGCGGTGGGTAAAACCGTGGTATCACGCGCGTTATTACAGTGCTTTGCCAAGGCGAATCTGTGCGCCGCAGGCTTCAAACCTGTCGCCAAAAGCGCGCAACTCACATCTGAAGGCTTACGTAATAAAGATGCCCTGTTATTACAGCAGGCTTCAGGTCTCGCTCTCGATTATTCCGCCGTCAATCCTATCGCCTTACAAGAGGATGAAATCAGCACCAGCGCGTCGCAGCGTATAGATTATCCGTTGCTCAGCCGCAGTCTAAACGATTTGCAGCAGCGCGCCGCGCGCGTGGTGGTAGAAGGCACCGGCGGCTGGCGCAGTTTAATGAACGACTTACAGCCTTTGTCCCACTGGGTGCGGCAGGAACATTTACCCGTAGTGATGGTAGTCGGCATTAAAGAAGGTTGCATCAGCCACGCTTTACTGACCGCCGAGGCGATTGCGCAGGATGGATTGCGACTCGTGGGTTGGGTAGCCAACCGTATTAATCCCGGTCTGGCGCATTACGCTGAAATTATTGATGTTTTGAGCAACAAGTTAGGTGCACCTTTATTAGGCGAGTTGCCTTATCTGCCGCGCGCAGAACAGCGGGAGCTGAGTGGTTATCTGGATATCTCACTGCTCGATGACAATATTACGCACGACAACAGTGCAAAGCCTGCGGCCTGATGAAACAAAAGGCCGCAAATGATCAATGGCTGAATCTAAGATTTCAGATTCAGCCCTCCTCTTTACTGAATTAATTGCCAAAATATTCAATATCTTACTTCCAATTTTTAATAAACCCCTTGTTCTGGCGTGATTCATGCATCAGCAGCTCTGATGAATATCTTGCCGGAGCACCTGTATGTCGCAATCAGATGAGAAAGGTTTGTTGTATGGGCTGAATGACCGCATCGGTCCATTGCCTGCATTTTGTGCCGCACTGCAACATGTGCTGGCCAGCGTAGTGGGCATCATTACGCCGCCGCTGATTATTGGTTCCGTGTTGGGATTACAGGCATGGATCCCTTATCTGATCAGTATGTCACTGCTCGTTTCCGGTCTCGGTACTTTCCTGCAGGCGCGCCGCTTTATGGGCATTGGCGCAGGCATGATCTGCCTGCAGGGCACCAGCTTTGCCTTTCTCGGGGTGATTCTGTCGGGCGGATTGATGGTCAAAGCGCGCGGCGGATCGCCAGAAGAGATCATGGCGATGATCTTTGGTTGCAACCTGGTGGCGGCGATGATTCCGATGTTGATCAGCCGCTGCATCGCGCCATTACGCAAAGTGTTGACGCCGGTGGTTACCGGCACCGTTATTACCTTAATTGGTATCAGCCTGATTAAAGTCAGCATCACCGATTGGGCTGGCGGCCATAACGCCAACGATTTTGGCGCGCCCGGCAATCTGGCGCTCGGTGCCTTGACGCTGCTGGTGATTATCGTACTTAACCGTTCGCAAAATCGCTGGACGCGGCTGGTTGCGGTGGTGGCCGGCATTGCTGCGGGCTGTATCGCCGCAGCGTTAACCGGCCATCTCACCCTTAAGCCAATGGGTGATACGCCGTGGCTGGTAATGCCGGCGCTGTTCCGTTTTGGTTTTGCCTTTGACTGGACCATCTTTATTCCCATCGCGCTGGTATCGGTGATAGCCGTGATTGAAGCGGTGGGCGACCTCACGGCGAACTGCATGTTGTCGCAGCAGCCGATTGAAGGCGAAGCGTTTGAGCGCCGCATGCAGGGCGGTATTTTCGCCGATGGCATCAGCTGCTTGCTCGCCGCCGTGTTCTCTGCCTTTCCCAACACCACTTTTGCGCAAAATAATGGCGTCATCCAAATGACCGGCGTTGCCAGCCGTTATGTTGGCATGGTGATCGGCGTAATGCTGGTGCTGCTCGGTATGTTCCCGGCGATTGGCTACATGCTGCAGCAGATTCCACCGCCGGTGCTGGGCGGCGCGACCATCGTGATGTTTGGTAGCGTGGTGGCGGCCGGCATCCGCGTGATGACGCAAACGCCACTTGGCCGCCGCGAGATGCTGATTGTTGCCGTGTCGTTTGGTATCGGTTTGGGTGTCGAAGCGGTGCCTGAGGTGCTGAAACAGTTCCCGACGCTAATTAGCAACCTGTTTGGTCACGCAGTGACTACCGGCGGGATGCTGGCGATTATTTTGAATGTCGTGCTGCCTTCAGAGCGCAGCGAAGCAGTGGCGGCAAAAACGGCTGAGGAGTCGCACTAACGTGCAGGGTGCATACGCAAGAAGAGGCGGCAGATCGTAAAGACGCCATAAACCATCCCTGGGGCTTGGCCCGCGCCATCCATGGCGCGGGACACTTTACTCCTCTGCCGCCTCTTCCTGCGTTTCAAGCATTGTGCGGTTTATGGATTCAACCGACGGCGCGTACGTCCAGAACTGAGATAATCGGCAATGTAATCCTGCGATATCTCGCCGCTATAACGACCTTCCTCATCAACGATCGGCATCCACACCGTGTTGTGCTCATACAGCTTCGACAGCACCACGCGTAGGTTTTCTTCCGCTTTGCCGGTCACTTTAAAGGTATGCAGCATCTCTTCGCAGCGGCCAGTGGCGCCGCGCGCTTCACGCCGCTTCACAAATCCCAGTGGCTTGCCATCTTCATCAACTACCGTCACCGAACGCATATCGTTATCGTCCATGGTGGCGAAGGCCTCCTGCAGTGGCGTATTACGCTGCACGGTGATGGTGGGCTGCTGATCGGTGACATCGCCGGCCTGCACCAGCAACAAACGTTTCAGCGTACGGTCCTGACCGACAAAGGAGCCAACAAAGTCGTTCGCCGGTTTGGCTAACAGCTCATCCGGGCTGGCGCACTGCACAATTTTCCCCTGACCAAACACCGCAATGCGGTCGCCGAGCTTCAGCGCTTCATCAATATCATGGCTAACCAGCATCACGGTCTTCTTTAACTGGCGCTGCATCTCAAGGAATTCGTTCTGAATCACTTCACGGTTGATTGGGTCGACCGCACCGAAAGGTTCATCCATCAGCAATACCGGTGGATCCGCAGCCAGCGCGCGAATCACGCCAATACGCTGCTGTTGACCGCCGGACATTTCGCGCGGATAGCGATGCAGGAACTTGGTCGGGTCGAGCGCCACCATGCTCATCAATTCCGTGGCGCGTTCACGGCAGCGCTTCTTATCCCAACCCAACATGCGCGGCACCACGGTAATGTTTTCCTCGATGGTCATATTCGGGAACAGACCAATCTGCTGGATGACATAGCCAATATTGCGGCGCAGGGTGACGGTATCTTGTCCGCTGGTGTCTTCACCATTGATCAAAATCCTGCCGCTTGAGGAGGGAATCAAACGGTTAATCATCTTCAGGGTGGTGGTTTTGCCACAACCCGATGGGCCGAGCAGCACGCACATTTCCCCGGCAGGCACTTCAAGGCTGACGTTGTCCACGGCATTGAGTGATGTGCCGTTCTTTTGCGTAAAGGTTTTCGTCAGGTTTTCCAGTTTTATCATTATCGAATCCCCTTAGGAGTCAGCGCCGACTGCAAACGGTGCAGCAGCCAATCAAGCACAATCGCGAGCAAACAAATCATCAAGGCACCGGCAATCAGCATGCGCACATCGCTGCCGCTGATCCCGTCGAGCAGTTGCAGGCCCAAACCACCTGCACCAATTACGGCGGCAATCGCCATCACGCCGACGTTCATCACCACCGCTGTACGAATACCGCCAAAAATCACCGGTAGCGCCATCGGAATCTCGACCCAGCGCAGACGCTGCCAGAAGGTCATGCCAATCCCGCGACCGGCTTCACGCAGTCCGGGAGACAAATTCTCCAGCGCGGTGTGGGTGTTACGCACAATCGGCAGCAGCGAGTAGAGGAACACGGCGGTGATAGCGGGAAGGGCGCCAATGCCCTGACCGATCATAGAAAACAATGGAATCATCAAACCAAACAACGCGATGGTGGGAATGGTTAACACAATGGTGGCGATGCCGAGCACCGGCGTGGCCAGCCACTTAAAGCGCACAATCAAAATGCCCAGCGGTACGCCAACGATAATGGCGAAACCGACCGCAACCAGCACCAGCCACGTGTGTTGCCAGGTGAGCGTCATCAAGGTGTGCCAGTTATTCATGATGTAATGCAAGGTATCCACAGCGCCTCCTTACAGCATGTTCTTGGATTGAAGGAAATCACGCGCCACCTGTTGCGGCGACTGATGATCAATATCGACACGCTTATTCATCTCGGTGATCGCTTCGTCATTAATCAACGCGGAAAGCTGATTGAGCGCCGTATCCAGGCCTGGATGGCTCTCCAGCACATCCTGACGCACGACAGGCGTGACGTTGTAACTTGGGAAGAAGTGCTTATCATCCTCTAACACTTTGAGTTCAAACCCTTTCACGCGGCCATCGGTGGTATAGATCAAACCGGCATCAACAAAGCCATCGCGAATCGCGTTGTAAACCAAGCCGGGATCCATCTGGCGAATCTGCGGACGCTCGAGCGGCATGTTGTAGGCTTTCTGCAATGGCTTAAGACCATCGGAGCGGCCTGAGAATTCCAGGTCCAAACCCAGTTTCCAGTTATGATCCGGATCGTTCTTGCGTACCTCTTCCAGCTTCGCCACCAGTTGCGACATGGTGTTGATACCTTCTTTTTCCGCGCGATCGCGTTGCATGGCAAACGCATAGGTATTGTTCATCGGTGCAGGATTGAGCCACACCAGGCCCAATTTCGCATCCAGCTGTTTTACCGTTTTATACGCGTCTTCGGTCGACATCGGCTTATTGATGTGGTTAAAGATGATTAGCGAAGTACCGGTGTATTCCCATGTCATATCAATCTGTTTATTGATCATTGCGTTACGACCAATAGTGGTGGCGATATTGGTCTTGGGGATCACCTGAAAACCTTTCTTCTGCAACCAGATCACCGTCATCGCGGAGAGGATGTGCTGCTCCGTAAAGCTCTTAGTTGCCATGGTAATCGGTGTTGCAGCCGCGGCGCTTTGGCTGATTGCCAGCGTCGCGGTGAGTGCCAGCGCAGTACGTTTAACCCAGCGCGCCAGTTTGTTGGCAGTGGCCATCACAAAGCTCCTTGTGTTAAGCCGCAGAGTGCGGGCTGAGATAACGTCCCAATGCCGCGAGCAGCATGTCGAGCACCAGCGCAACCAGTGCGGTGGCCACAGCGCCGAGGATCAGCGTAGGGAAGTCGTTGAGGTAGATGCCGGGGAAAATCAGCTCACCAAAACTGCTGGCACCGATCAGGAACGCCAATGGCGCGGTACCGACGTTAATCGCCGTGGCGATGCGCACGCCTGCCAGAATCACCGGCAGCGCATTGGGAATTTCCACCTGACGCAAACGCTGAAACTTCGTCATACCTATACCGTTGGCGGCTTCAATCAGCGACGGCGGTACCGCGCTTAAACCGGCAAAAGTATTACGCACAATCGGCAGCAGCGAGGCGAGGAACAGGGCAATCAGCGCGGGACGATCGCCGATACCGACAATCACCATCGCGAGCGCCAATACCGCCAGCGGTGGCAGCGTGTTACCCACGTTGAAAATTTGCATCACGTATTCTGCCCAGCGACGGGCGAAAGGACGACTCAGCAGGATGCCGCTGGGAATGCCTACCAGCAGCGCAAAGAACATTGACCAAAACACTAAAAACAGATGCTGCTGCCCGAGATAAACCAAATCTTCCCGCCGGTCGCGCAGCGTATTCAGCCCCAGCCCCCAAACCAGCAGGGCAAGCACCGCAACAATCGCGAGCAGAGCCAGCCCAGCGCGGCGGGCGAGCGATGCATTTTGCATAGCCAGTGTCTCCCTGATTCAAGAAATCGTTCGATAGGTAATGTCATTCCCAGGGTGGCGGCGCAGTGTTAAAACGCACACATACGAAAATCCTTCAACCCGTTAAATTGCAGTTAAAATGACTGTTATCAGATGCTTTTTCAGTGAATATCTGGAAAGCACCGCTTAGACCTATAGCAATGCTTGTCGATAAGCGCTAGTTTTTGCGGCAAAATCAGACAGATAGAAATAATAAAAAACGCCATCTAACCCGCGTGGAATAAGGCATCATCCGACAATAAAAAATTTTCATCGAAATAAGTGACGTCGTCACAGATAGGTCGCACGCAGAGGAAACTGGTCTGGCGAATTTTGAGCTAGCCTTGTTAGAAATTAAGGAGACGTATGACTGAAACTGCAGAATTGAACACGGAACATCGCCACTGGATTCTTATCGGCTGCATGCTCGCTATGTTTATGGCGGCGATTGAAGTCACCATCGTGGCCACCGCCATGCCGACCATTATTGCCGATCTTGGCGGCTTTTCGCAGTTTGGCTGGGTATTTTCCATCTATCTACTGACGCAAGCCGTCAGCGTGCCGCTATATGGCCGACTGGCAGATATGTGGGGCCGCAAACGGCTGTTGTTTATCGGTGTTTCGCTCTTTTTACTGGGATCGATTCTGTGCGGATTTGCCCACAGCATGGCGTGGCTGATCCTGTTTCGCGCTTTTCAGGGGTTAGGTGCCGGCGCGATTATGCCGCTAACGTCCACCATTGTGGCGGACGTCTATTCGCCGCGCGAACGCGCCAACGTACAGGGCTGGCTCTCCAGCGTCTGGGGCGTGGCGGCAATCATTGGTCCGCTGAGCGGCGCGTGGCTGGTGCAGCACTTTAGCTGGTCGGTGATTTTCTGGGTCAACGTGCCGATTGGCGCCATCGCCATGCTGCTGCTGGCGCGTTTTCTTCCATCGCGCGAACAAAAACAGGCCACCACGCTCAATCTCACCGGCAGCTGCTGGCTGATGATCTGCGTAACGGCGTTGCTGGTCGCGCTGCTGCAGGCAGAAGTGCTCGGCTTCTGGCTGGTGCCGTTCCTGCTGCTGGCGGTCATTGCTGCCTGGCGTTTAAAACAGCATGAACAGCGTGCTGATGCGCCGCTGTTCCCGCTGGAAATCTGGCGCAGCCGGCTTATCGTCGCTGGCAACATCGGCAACCTGATTATCGGTGCCAGTATGATGGGCATCAGCGCCTTTCTGCCAACCTGGATTCAGGGCATCACCGGCGGCACGCCGCTGCAGGCCGGCAGCGCACTGGCGATGATGTCGATTGGCTGGCCGCTGGCCAGTACGTTGAGCGGTAGGTTGATGCTTATCACCTCCTATCGCTTCACCGCGCAGTTGGGCGCGCTGCTGCTGATTACGGGCAGCGCGTTGCTGCTGCTATTGCGCAGCGACAGCTCAATTGTGCAGGCCGGATTCACCGCCTTTGTGATTGGCACCGGCATGGGCATGACCAGCACCACGTTTCTGGTATCGGTACAGAACCATGCGCATTACGATATTCGCGGCATTTGCACCGCCTCAATCATGTTCAGCCGCATGATCGGGTCGGCGATTGGTACCGCGTTATTGGGCGCGGTGCTGAACCTTAACTTGTCGCTGCGTCTGCCGCAGGCTGACGATCCGATGCAGAAAATCATGTCGCCTGAAAGCCGTCAGACGCTGTCGGAGGCGACATTGCATGACTGGACCGGACAAATCGCCAGTTCTTTACATTGGGTGTTTGTCGTGTCGTTGCTGATTGCGCTGCTAACGTTGTGGGTGGCGTGGATAATGCCGCGGCAAAGGCCGGAAGTGGAGTAAAAGCAGGGCGGCCAGAGAGCCGCCCGAAAGTTTACTGCGCTGGCGTGTCCTGAGAGCTGCCCGCGCTGTCTGGCACGGTGCTGTCACCATCACGGCCATTTTTCTTGTAGACGATTTTCTGTGTGTCGTTCTCACAATGACCCACAACCTGGCCGCCGACCTGATCGGCTTGATCATTGGCCACGATATCCAGCGTGAAATCCGATTCGGCGACGCCGTTGTTAATGATTTTTTTGCTGATGTCCGCTTTGACGCTTTCACAAGAAGCTTGCGCCAATAGCGGCAGCGACAACATCGCCATCAGCAGAACTGCATTACGTTTTTTCATCATTCACTCCTTTGGTCAGAAATCCTGTCAAAACTATAGCAGTGATAAACGATTAAGGTGCAATTGGACGTCCGGTGCGGCGGTCGAGGCAGCGCAGCGTATTCGGTTCCCAATAGGCGTTAACGTTGTAGCTCTTTTCGCAGGAGTCGCGGGTATCAAAGGCTTTGTCCGCTTTATCAAACTCTTTCTCAACGCGCGTATTGACCTTATTACGCAGGTTTTTGGTATCGTTCCACTGCTCTTTGCTCTGGCGCGCGGCTTCATTACTGGAGGCGCTGCTGCCATCTTCAATAATCAGGCGATCGGTTTTGGCCGCAGCGATGGGCGCAGCCATTAAAAGGCTCGACGTCACTACGGTAGCCAGCAGGGCGGAAAACAGTTTTTTCATCGTCATTTCCTTCAGTTAACACCAGCACAGCCGGGATCGCGGCTGTAACAACCATGGGCGCTAGTATATCATCGCTGCTTCTTTGCTCACCAGCGGTGAGCGCTTTGTTTAGCTTAGCGAGAGATTTTCTATGCTGGTCAAAACCGCCTTGCTGTTTTTTATCACTGCGATAGCGGAAATTGTTGGCTGTTTCCTGCCGTGGCTGTGGTTGAAGAAGGGCATGACGGCGTGGCTGCTGGTGCCGGCCGCGGCAAGTCTGGCGCTGTTTGTCTGGTTGTTGACGTTGCATCCCGCCGCGAGCGGGCGCGTTTATGCGGCCTATGGCGGCGTATATGTGCTGACGGCGCTAATCTGGCTGCGCGTGGTGGATGGTGTAAAACTGAGTACGTGGGATTGGGTCGGCGCGCTGGTTGCCTTGAGCGGCATGTTGATTATCGTGACCGGTTGGGGCCGCGCGTAATCATCGGCCACACCGGCGTGTGATATCAGGGGAGACATCCCGATGAGGTCGTCGCGGCAAAAGCCGCCGGAGCGCCTCACAGGATGGTCGCCCCGGATATTTCGATCAAACAGCGTGTAACCGCGATTAACCTTTATGCACCTTCAGTCCCGCGGTGGTTTGCGTCACCGGCATAATCTCCAGCGTATTGATGTTGACGTGCTTCGGCAGCGTCGTCACCCAATACACCGCTTCGGTGACATCTTCCGCCGTCAGCGCGGTGGTGCCTTCATAAACCTGGCCCGCTTTATCGTCATCGCCCTTAAAGCGCACGTTTGAGAACTCGGTTCCGCCCACCAAACCTGGCTCGATATCGGTCACGCGCAGCGCGGTGCCGTGCAGGTCGGTACGCAGATTCAGGCTGAACTGGCGCACGAACGCTTTGGTTGCGCCATACACGTTGCCACCCAAATAAGGCCAGCTACCGGCAATCGAACCGATATTCACGATATGACCAACATTGCGCTCAACCATTGCAGGCAGCACCGCACGCGTCATGTACACCAAACCTTTATTGTTGGTGTCGATCATATTTTCCCAGTCTTCGATATTGGCTTTGTGCGCCGGTTCCACACCCAACGCCAGGCCAGCATTGTTAACCAGCACATCAATATTGCGCCATTCAGCGGGCAGGGAGGCGATCGCTTCATCGATGGCGGCGCGATTACGCACGTCCAGCTGAACGGTATACAGATTGTCGCCCAGCTCATCTTTCAGCTCTTTTAAACGCTCAGCGCGACGTCCGCTGGCGATCACTTTGTGACCTGTAGCAATGAAGCGGCGGGTGATACTTTGACCAAAACCAGCAGTTGCGCCAGTAACAAAAATAATCATCTCACTGTTCCTTAAACGATTTCAGGTTATCAGCCACACCTTAGCATTAACCTTGAACCCATGCTCATGAAAACCAAAAGCAGCGTGTTGCAGGATTTTTCCTGCACATTAGGAGTGCATAAGCGCACCACAAAGACGCATCTCAACAGGCGATAATTACGCCATACGCAGTAAAACTCGCTGCAATGTTAAATCGCAACCGTTTGCGATAGTGAGCAACCGGTTGCGCATACGTTTGCTCGTCAAGCTTGACACAAAAACGCATAAAAACAACCTATTATATTGAAAGTTAACAGTATTTTTTGTTCTTTGCATTGGCATGCGCTTTGCAAACTATCTTTAAGGCAATCACCTGCACTCATAAAAAAGCACCAAGGAACCATTATGCCTTACGCACCCGAAACGCTGCTGCGCGCCAGCTTCTTTGATTTCACCGCTCTGGCCGCGCAGCCGGACGACATCGCTGCCAATGCGCGCTATCTCGAAGATGGCTTATTAACGCTGCGTGACGGCAAAGTGGTCAGCCTGGAAAGCTGGCAAATCGCGGAAGGGCGCGTTGATCCCACTCGCGTCATCGATCTGCGCGGTAAACTGATCGTGCCCGGCTTTATCGATACCCATATTCATTATCCGCAAACCGAAATGATCGGCGCCTTTGGCGAACAGCTGCTGGAGTGGCTCAACCAATATACCTTCCCGGTGGAGAGCCAATATCACTGTCCCGATCACGCGGCAAAAATGTCGGCGTTCTTCCTGCATCAGCTGCTGTCGAACGGCACCACCACCGCGTTGGTATTCGGCACCGTGCATAAGCAGTCGGTCGACTCGCTGTTCAGCGCCGCGCGGCAGCTGGATATGCGGCTGATCGCGGGCAAAGTGATGATGGATCGCAACGCGCCGGAATACCTGACCGAAACGCCGGAAGAGAGTTATCAGCACACGCGTGAACTGATTGAGCGCTGGCATCAGCGCGGTCGCCTGAGCTATGCGCTCACGCCGCGCTTTGCTCCGACCTCGTCGCCGGAATTGCTGGATAAAGTGCGCCAGCTGCGCGAGGAGTTTCCTGATGTCTGGATGCACACGCACCTAAGTGAAAATCCGCAGGAGATCGCCTGGGTAAAAGCGCTATTCCCGGAGCGCGCAGGCTATCTCGATGTTTATCATCATCACCAACTTACCGGCAAACGCAGCGTGTTCGCGCACTGCCTGCATCTGGAAGATCAAGAGTGGCAATGCCTGCATGACACCGATTCATCAATTGCCTTCTGCCCGACCTCAAACCTGTTCCTCGGCAGCGGATTATTCAACATCAAACGCTGCTGGCAGCAGGGCGTACGCATGGGCATTGGTACTGACGTCGGCGCAGGCACCACCTTTAATCTGCTGCAAACGCTGGGCGAAGCCTACAAAGTCGGCCAGCTACAGCAATACAAACTCAGCGCCTGCGAAGCGTTTTATCACGCCACCTTAGGCGGCGCGCACGCGCTCGATCTGGATGACGTTATCGGCAATTTTAACCCCGGCAAAGAGGCCGATTTCGTGGTACTCGATGCGGCGGTGTCGCCGCTGCAGAAGCTGCGTGATGCCAACAGCAAAGACATCTGGGAGCGGCTGTTTGTGATGATGACGCTTGGCGACGACCGCAACATCGCGCAAACCTGGGTGAGCGGCAAACCGGTTTGGCAGCGCGAAAGTGAGGAGCAAATCGCATGATCCAGTTCTTACTCAACGATCGTTTAATCACCGAATGCGAGCTTGATCCCAATCTCACCGTGCTTAACTACCTGCGCGGCCAGCAGCAGCGTCGCGGTACCAAAGAGGGCTGCGCGTCTGGCGATTGCGGTGCCTGCACCGTCACGCTCGGTAAAGTCGTCGATGGGCAGATGCAGTATCAGGCGGTGAACAGCTGTTTGACGCTGGTCAGCAGCCTGCAAGGCAAGCAATTGATTACCGTGGAAGATCTCAAGCAGGGCCGCGAACTGCACAGCGTGCAGCAAGCGATGGTGGATTGCCACGGCTCGCAATGCGGCTACTGCACGCCGGGTTTTGTGATGTCGCTGTTTACTCTGCAGAAAAACAGCGCTGGCTGGGATCGACATCAGGCAGAACAGGCGCTGGCGGGTAATTTATGTCGTTGCACCGGCTATCGTCCGATCATGGATGCGGCGCAGCAGGCGTGTGAACAACCTGATGCAGATGCCTTCAGCGCCAATGCACCCGCGCTAGTACAGCGTTTACAGGCGCTCAGCAACGATGAAGTACAGATCATCGAAGCCGCGGGCAGCCGCTGCTATCTGCCAAAAACAGTAGCGCAACTCGCCGAGCTCTATCAGCAATATCCTGAAGCCCGTCTGGTGGCTGGCGGTACCGATCTGACGCTGCAAATCACTCAGCAATATCAGCGCTTGCCGCTGCTGATCGCGCTGGAGCAGGTCGATGAGTTGAAGGTCTGCCACGAAGATGAAACGCATCTATATCTCGGTGCTGCCGCCTCATTGCAGCATTGCTATCAGTTTTTAGCACAGCACATTCCAGCGTTTAGCAGCATGCTGGAGCGTTTTGCCTCATTGCAAATTCGTAATCAGGGCACGCTCGGCGGCAACATTGGTAACGCATCGCCGATTGGTGATTGCGCGCCGATGCTGCTGGCTTTAAATGCGCATCTGGTTTTGCAACTGGGCGACAAGCAGCGAGAAGTCCCGCTCGATCAATTCTTTACCGCCTATCGCCAAACGGTCTTGCTGCCGGGTGAATTCATTCGCAGCATCACCATCGCTAAAGTGACGGTGTCACCCAACTTTGCGGCGTGGAAAGTGGCTAAACGGCTGGATGATGATATTTCCGCAGTTTTCGCCGCTATCAATCTGCACATCGCGGAAGGGGTAATTGTGGAAGCGCGGCTCGCCTTTGGTGGTATGGCCGCCACGCCGAAACGCGCGCTGGCGGCTGAAGCACAACTGCTGGGCCAGCCGCTGCATCTCAGCGCCATCGAAAAAGCCTGCGCCGCGCTAAGTGTGGATTTCCAGCCACTAAGCGACTTCCGCGCCAGCGCCGATTATCGCCTGCAGGCGGCGCGCAATCTGTTGCGCCGCTACTACGCACAAGCGTCTGGCGAGCTGACCATTACTGAGGTATCGCGCTATGTCTCATAACCGTCCGGAACTGAACGAAACGCTGCTGAAAACCCAGTTTGCCACCGACATGCAAACGGGCGTCGGGCGCAGCAATAAACATGAAAGTGCCGACAAGCATGTCTCCGGTGAAGCGCTGTATATCGACGACAAGCCGGATCTGCCGGGATTGCTGCATCTCTGTCCGCGTCTGAGCGAGCATGCGCATGCGCGCATCACCAAACTGGATGTGCAGCCATGTTACGCGGTGCCGGGCGTGGTCAGCGTGCTGACATGGCGCGATGTGCCGGGCCTCAACGATGTCGGTCCGCTCGAACCGGGCGATCCGCTGCTGGCGCAGGACACAATCGAATATTTCGGTCAAATCGTCATTGCCGTCGCCGCTGATTCACCGGAAGCGGCGCGTGCCGGCGCCGCAGCGGCGATTGTTGAGTACGAAGCGCTACCGGCCGTCCTCGACGTGCGTGAAGCGTTGGAACAGCGTTTCTTTGTGCAGCAGCCGCACATTCACCAACGCGGTGATGCTGACGCTGCGCTGGCGCGGGCGTCACGCCGTATTCAGGGCGAATTTCACATCGGCGGTCAGGAACATTTCTATCTGGAAACCCAGACGGCGCTGGTAATCCCCGGCGAAGATGACAGCTTGCAGGTGTTCTCCTCGACGCAAAACCCCACCGAAGTGCAGAAACTGGTGGCGGAAGTGATGGGCATCACCATGAACAAAGTCACCATTGATATGCGGCGCATGGGCGGTGGCTTTGGCGGCAAAGAGACGCAGGCGGCGGGCGTGGCGTGTTTGTGTGCCATCGCCGCGCGTCAGCTGCGCAAACCGGTAAAAATGCGTCTGGCGCGCCGCGACGATATGCAGATCACCGGCAAACGCCATCCGTTTTTTGTCCGCTACGATGTCGGCGTCGATGACAATGGTCGCTTCTGCGGCGTGAAGATCGATCTGGCCGGCAACTGCGGTTATTCACTCGATCTCAGCGGATCGATTGTCGATCGTGCGATGTTCCACGCCGATAACGCGTATTACCTCGGCGATGCACTGATTACCGGCTATCGCTGCCGCACACATACCGCCTCGAACACCGCGTACCGTGGCTTTGGCGGGCCGCAAGGCATGGTAGCGATTGAGCAGATCATGGATCACGTCGCGCGCGAAGTGGGAATAGATCCGCTCGAACTACGCAAACGTAATTATTACGGCAAAACCGATCGCAACATCACCCATTACCACCAGCAGGTGGAAGACAATCTGCTGGATGAGATGACGGAGCAATTGGAAACCAGCAGCGAATACGCCGCGCGGCGTCGTGACATCAGCGCATTTAACGCCAGCAACCGTTTTATGAAACGCGGACTGGCGCTGACGCCGGTGAAATTCGGCATCTCTTTTACCTCCAGCTTCCTCAATCAGGCCGGCGCGCTGATTTTGATTTACACCGATGGCACGGTGCAGCTCAATCACGGCGGCACCGAAATGGGCCAGGGCTTAAACACCAAAGTGGCGCAGATTGTGGCGGAAGTGCTGCAAATTGATATCAGCCAGATTCAGGTGACCGCCACCGATACCGGCAAAGTGCCCAACACCTCGCCAACCGCAGCGTCCAGCGGGGCCGATCTCAACGGCAAAGCGGCGCAAAATGCGGCGCAAATCCTGCGCGATCGCATGACCGAGATGCTGTGTCAGCAACATCAATGCGCGGCAGACGCGGTGCATTTCAGCAACGGTATCGTGCGCGTCGGCGAGAAACACTTCACCTTCGCCCAGGTTGCACAGCAAGCGTGGCTTAATCAGGTGCCGCTTTCTGCCACCGGTTTCTACAAAGTGCCGGGCATCCATTACGATCGCGCCGCCGGACGCGGCAAACCGTTCTATTACTTCTCCTACGGCGCGGCCTGCTGCGAAGTGCTGGTGGATACGCTGACCGGCGAATACCGCTTGCTGCGCGCCGACATTTTGCATGATGTGGGCGCGTCGCTGAATCCGGCGATTGATATCGGCCAGGTTGAGGGCGGTTTTGTGCAGGGCATGGGCTGGCTCACCTGCGAAGAACTGGTGTGGAACGACAAGGGCAAATTGCTCACCGATGGCCCGGCCAGCTACAAAATCCCGGCGATCAGCGATGTGCCCAGTGATTTGCGCGTCACGCTGGTAGAGAACCGCAAAAACCCGCAGGACACGGTGTTTCACTCCAAAGCCGTCGGCGAACCGCCGTTCATGCTGGGCATCGCCGTGTGGTGCGCATTGCAGGATGCGGTTGCCAGCGTTGATAACTATCGTCGCCATCCGCAGCTGGACGCGCCCGCCACGCCGGAGCGGGTATTCTGGGGGATTCAGCGCTTATCAGGAGCGGAACATGATTTATCATGACTGGATCGGCGTATTGCACAGCCTGCGGGAAAAACGCGAAAGCTGTGTACTGATTACCGTGCTCAGCGAGCGGGGCTCCGTGCCGCGCGATCGCGGTAGCAAAATGGTGGTCAGCGCCACTGACACTTTTCTCACCATTGGCGGCGGCCATCTCGAATATCAATGCATTGCGCAGGCGCGAGAGATGCTGCAGCAGCGCTGCACCCAGCCGCGCAGTGAAGAGTTTGCGCTGGCTGCGCGTCTCGGCCAATGCTGCGGTGGTCACGCCACTTTGCTGTTTGAACCGCTGATGCAGCAGCAGCCGGAAATCCAGGTGTACGGTGCAGG
Organism: Pantoea sp. DY-17; assembly: GCF_019795975.1. Lineage (NCBI taxonomy): Bacteria > Pseudomonadati > Pseudomonadota > Gammaproteobacteria > Enterobacterales > Erwiniaceae > Pantoea > Pantoea sp. DY-17. Next base: position 1,185,286 of record NZ_JAIMIG010000001.1, read on the forward strand.
TCACGTTGGCCAGGCGCTGGTAAATCTGCTTGCCACTTTGCCGTGCCGCATCACGTGGGTTGATAGCCGCGCCGCGCAGTTTCGCGCCGTGCCGCCCGGCGTGACGGTGCGTCAGGTTGAGGATCCGATTGACTGCGTGCGGGAAGCCGCGCCCGACAGCTATTTTGTGGTGATGACGCACGATCATCCACTCGATCTGGCGCTCAGCGAAGCGATCTTGCGGCGCGGCGATTTTCGCTATGCCGGTGTGATTGGATCTGCCACTAAAGCCCAGCGCTTTCGCTATCGCTTAGAGGGCAAAGGCATTGCGGCAGATTCCCTCGCACGTTTGCGCTGCCCGATTGGTTTGGCGGATGTGAAGGGCAAGTTACCGGCGGAAATTGCCGTCGCGGTGGCGGGAGAAATCATCAGCGTTTATCAACAGCAGGCGATAAGTTGTTGAGTGACGAGGAAACTGCCAGGATAGAACCATCCCGCCGCCACCGTGCGGCGTTGCTGATTATCAGGAGCGATAATGAATTCACGAACCAATCCGTTTTTCACCGCCAGCACCTTGCCGTATCAAACCCCGCCATTTGACCAGATTGAGGAAGAGGATTTTCTGCCGGCGCTGGAAGCGGGGATTGAAGAGAAACGGCGCGAAGTGGCGGCGATCGCCAGCAATCCTGACGCGCCAACCTTTGCCAACACCTTTGAGGCGCTGGAGCGTAGCGGCCAGTTGCTGAAGCGCGTGAATCTGGTGTTTGGTGCCATGACTTCCGCCAACACCAGCGATCGGCTGCAGGAAATCGATGAACTGATTACCCCGCAACTCACCGCGCTCAATGACGAAATCTACCTGAACAGCCAGCTGTTTGCTCGCCTCGATACCGTTTACCAGCATCGCGGCTCGCAGTGCCCGGATGCCGAAGCGATGCGGCTGGCGGAAGTCACCTGGCAGCATTTTCAGCTGGCCGGTGCCAGCCTGAACGAAGCGGATAAAACCCAGCTGCGCGCCTGCAATCAGGAGCTGGCGAGCCTCAGCACCCGCTTCGGCAATAAGTTGCTGGCGGCCACCAAAGCCGGTGCTTACGTGGTGAGCAATGTTGCGGCGCTGGCCGGATTAAGTGAAGAAGAGCTGGCGCATGCCAAAGCGGCGGCCGAAGCACGCGGCTTGCACGGCGAATGGCTGATTGCGCTGCAAAACACCACGCAGCAACCGGCGCTGCAGGCGCTGGAAGTGCGCGCCACGCGTGAAGCGCTGTTCCAGCAGGCGCTAACACGCAGCGAGCAGGGCGATGATAATGACACGCGCGACATCGTGCTACGCATGGCACAACTGCGCGCGCAGCAGGCGAGTTTGCTCGGTTTCAAAACCTATGCCGAATGGAGCATGCAGGATCAGATGGCGAAAACGCCGGAGGCGGCTTTTGCCTTTATGCGCAATATTGTCCCTGCCGCGCGGGCCCGCGCGGAACGCGAAGCCGCCGACATTCAGCAGGCCATTGAAGCCGCGCATCACAGTTTTCCGCTGCGCGCCTGGGACTGGAGTTTTTATGCCGAGCAGGTGCGTAAAGCCCAATACGCGCTGGATGAGAGCCAAATCCGCCCGTACTTTGAGCTGAATAACGTGCTGGAAAAAGGTGTGTTCTGGTCGGCCAGCCAGCTTTTTGGCATTCGCTTTAGCCAGCGCCACGATCTGCCGGTTTATCATCCGGACGTTAACGTTTACGAGATTTTCGATGCCGACGACACGCCGCTGGCGCTGTTCTACACCGATTTCTTTAAGCGTGATAACAAAAGCGGCGGCGCGTGGATGAGTAATTTCGTCGACCAAACCACGCTGCTCGGCACCAAACCGGTGATCTACAACGTGTGCAACTACACCAAGCCGCAGGCAGGCCAGCCGGCGCTGCTGAGCTGGGATGAAGTGATCACGCTGTTCCACGAGTTTGGTCATGCGCTGCACGGTTTGTTCGCCACGCAACGCTATCCGAGCTTGTCGGGTACCGCCACGCCGCGCGACTTTGTCGAGTTCCCGTCGCAGATTAATGAACATTGGGCCAGCAACGAAGCGGTGTTTGCCAACTATGCGCGCCACTACAAAACCGGCGAGGCGATGCCGGCTGAGCTGCGTGACAAGATGGTGCGCGCCGCGAAGTTCAACAAAGGTTACGACATGACCGAACTGCTGGCCGCCGCGCTGCTGGATCTGCAGTGGCATTCACTGACCACGCACGACAATCCGCAGGACGTCAGCCACTTCGAGCTGCAGGCGCTGGCCGCCGAAAACATTGCGCTGGCGACGGTTCCGCCTCGCTATCGCTCCAGCTATTTCCGCCATATCTGGGGCGGCGGCTATGCAGCCGGTTATTACGCCTATATCTGGACGCAGATGCTCGCCGATGATGGCTATCAAGCCTTTGTCGAACGCGGTGGATTAACACGCGAAAACGGTCAGCAGTTCCGCGAACATATTCTGTCACGCGGTAACAGCACCGATTTGCAGCATCTGTGGCTGGCGTGGCGCGGCAAAGAGCCGGAGATCGGCCCTATGCTAAAAAATCGTGGATTAGAGTCGTAGAACCGCCATTGATGGCGACCTGGTTCAACCCAGCGGACCGCCTTCAATGGTATCGCACATGCCGGCCAGCACGCGCTCGCCGGTTTCGTTTTTCAAATCTGCATACCACGCCGCCGTCACTTCCGCGTCTTTAGCGTGGGTCACATCGCAGCGCTTACGGGCTTTCAACACCAAATCTTTGGTGCGATCCACACGACGGGCTTCATAACGTAACAACGCATCCTCAATCCCTAAAGAGTGTGACGCCAGCGTCTGCGCCAGCACCACCGCATCTTCCATCGCCGCACAACCGCCTTGCCCGATATCCGGCGTGGTGCTGTGTGCGGCATCGCCCAGCAACGCCACGCGACCTTTAACAAAACGGCTAAACGGTTCGATGTCGTGGATTTCCACGCGGTTGGTGGTTTCCGGATTGAGGCGTTCAATCAGACGCTGCACCGGTTCGGCCCAGCCGCTGAAGTAGCCTTTGAGATCGTTTTTCAACGTTGCGCGATCTTCCGGCAAGCCTTTTGGCAGCGGAACATCAAAGAAGAAGTAGAAGCGGTTATCGCTGACCGGCATCAGCGACACGCGTTTGCCTTCGCCGACAAAAGTGGTCCATTGATCGGCGGGCGCAATCGCTTCATCAATTGTCACCAGGCCGTTCCAGTTGACGTAACCGGCGTAACGACGTTCCACGCTTTCACCCAGCACATAGTGGCGGATCACCGAGTGCGTACCATCGGCGGCAATCAGAAAATCACCTTCGGCCTGGCTACCGTCATCAAACCAGGCGGTGACGCCATGCTCGGTTTGCTCAACCTGCGTGACGCGTTTACCAAAGCTAATGCGCGAACGTCCGTAGGTATCGATCAGCATCGCCTGCAATTCGGCGCGCGCCACCGGATAGGGATATTCCCCCACCTGCTGCACCAGCGGTTTCATGCTGAAGCGGGTGAGCGTGCTGCCGCTGTGCGCATCGTTGTAGGCCATAAACGTCATGTTGCCGCCCAGTGCGCGCAGCGGCTCTTTCATGCCCAACGCGTTGAGACATTTCACGCCGTTGGGCCAGATAGAGATCGCCGCACCCACCGGCTTCATCTCTTTCACTGCTTCAAACACCGCGGTGTCAAAACCCGCTTTCTCCAGCGCAATCGCAGCACTCATACCGCCAATGCCCGCGCCAATCACAATCGCTTTCATATCCGTCTCCTTTGCTATGCATTAAAGACTGCAACTTTTGTACCAGGTTGGAAGATTGGCCAAATGAAGGCTAACTCATTGATTTTAAATTAACGAAGCAGCATCTGATCTTGCCACTCTGCACTACAGTGGCGCACGCCCATGCACTGCAGCAGAGCAACTTCTGTGAAAGAGTGAATCGATTGTTTCAGCATGGTAATTGGCTCCGCAGCAGCCATACTCATTACACCCGTTCTGCGAGGACTCAATCATGAAATGGATAATGGCTTTTACCTTGCTGTTCAGCGCCAGCGTGCTGGCACAACCGCAATGGCAGCCGGAGCGAAAAGCACCGGTGGTGCAGCTGACGCCGATTGCGGCGAAGTGCGATGTTTCAGCCTGTCAGCAAAACTGCTATGTGCAGCAATCACAGTGTAAAAATGACAATAACGGCGGCTGCGGCTCGCTGGCACAAATTTGCGTACAAAACTGTGCCAGTCAGTGTCGTTAAGTGAAATAAATCTGTCATAACCGAGTGCTAGCGTGTTTCCCCGGCAAGGTAATATTCTGAAAACAGGGGAAAATAATGAAAACCCGCTTCACACTGATTGCATCGGTTATTCTGCTGGCACAGCAGGCACATGCGGTCTCACTGCCCGATGCGGCCGCATTGGCAGGCTTAACCTCTACCGGCTCCACCTCCGCTTATAGCGATCTCGAACAGCAATCGCTGCAGGCTGAACGTCAGGCGCTGCAAGGTGATACCAGCACGTTGACGCGCGAGCAACTGGATAAAGCCAAACAGACCGCGAAACAAGCTGACACGCAGTGGCTGAAAAACAGCGGCTACGATTTCAAAATGAAAGAGAACCAGCAGGCCGGAATTGCGCTGCTTTCGGGCTTTAGCACGTTGCCCGCCAGCGTACTTGATGCCAGCCAAGCCACCGTCACCCACATCAACCTGAACGCCACGCAAAATGTGCGTCATCAGGCTCTGGCCGATGCAGAAGCCATCAGCTATCTCTATTTCCTCTCCGATGCGCTTGGTCCGCGCCTTGGCAAAGCCTTCCTCGCCGCTTACGACAAAGGTGAGATCGGTAAGGCCGCCGCGCTGATTAAAGCCAGTGAAGTCAGCACCAGCGCGGCGAAAAAGCACTTTAACTATCCGCGGCCGTTCCTGCGTGAAGGCAACAGCATCCATCTGGTGCCGGACGATGTAGTGGTGAAGGATAACGTGCGTTACACCGCCGACGGCGGCTCTTTCCCGAGTGGTCACACCAACACCGGTTATACCGATGCTTTGTTGCTGGCCGAAATGGTGCCGGAACGTTTTGAAGCATTGATGACGCGCGGCGCACGCTACGGTTATTCGCGTTTAGTGTTGGGCGTGCATTACCCGCTGGATGTGATGGGTTCGCGCATGGTAGCGCAGCGCAACGTGGCGAATTATCTCAACGATGCGCGCTATCAGGCACTGTTTAGGGAAGCGCGTAATCAGTTGCGTGCCGCGCTGGAAAAAGAGTGTGGCACGTCGCTGGCAGAGTGTGCGCGCAGCAATGGCAATGACGATCCGTATCGCTCACCGGCGATGAAGCAGTTCTATCGTTTCACCATGAGTTACAACCTGCCGAGAGCCAATGTGCAGAACGCGCCTGTCAAAGTCCCGCAGGGCGCGGAGATCCTGCTAAAAACCGCGTTGCCGCAGCTGTCTGATGCGCAGATTCGTAGCCTGATGGTGAAAAGCGCGCTGCCAAACGGCTATCCGCTGTCTGGCAATGATGCAGATCAGTCATTCTGGCAACGTGTGGATTTAACGGCGGCGTATGCTTTAGCGAAACCGGCGCGTTGATATTTTGCTTTAAATTCGGTGCGGGCGCAGACACATCTGCTGCGTCACGGGCCGTCCTCGCGCCGCTAGCGCGGTGCCTTCGGCTTCTACGTTGTGCCAACGGACCGTTCGGGGATCGGCCGTCCTGGCCGGCCCCGAACTGCCTCACGCATCCATGCGTGAGGCTCCTGGCCCAACGTAAAATCCTCAGCGCTGTGGATAGCCCTTTTGCCGCAGCAGACGCGCCAGCGCCTTTAGCAAATGTGTCCTTTTCAACAACTCGCACTGAAGCAATACCCTCGTCACGCTTTAATCCGGCGATCAAGCGCGAAGGGCGCTGAAGTAGCTTGTGCAAATAGGGCCGCAGCGGCGGGGTGGTCGGGATTGAGAATGGCGTTGTCTTCGCCGGTCAAAATGCTGGGCACCGTTAACAGCAAAGGAAAGCCGCCTTGCACATCGAGGAATGCGGCGCCAATCGCCTGTGTTTCTTCCTGCTGCTGATACTTTTGCCAATCGTCGGGCAGTTTACTGCTGTCCAGCACCATGATTTCGCTCTCAGGAATCGGCAGAGTAAAAATCACAAAGCGACTTTTCTCCAGCATCGCTTTACCGGCATGCACCACCAGTTCCAGCGTGGCGAGCGCCTTTGAACTGCTGAGATACACCGTCTTAATGCCGGGCGGATTCCAGCGTCCGCCCCATTTTTCAGCGCCAGCGCCGCTAAATGCCTCGCTGGCGTACTCTTCTTTCACGAGTCGATAAAACAGCCGATAGGGAGCATCCGGTTCCTTCCGTTGCGTCATTACACAATTACTCCGTGTTCCAGGCGACCAATCAGCGTTAACACCGCATCACAACCCGCAGGCGTGCTCAGCATTTCCATCGGCAATGCATCATCCAGTGCAAACGCAGGTTGATACATCCAGCGCATGGCAGCGTCAACGTCACCGGAAAATAATTGCAAAACGGCATCCAGAATTTCGAACACCTGATACACGCGCGCACCTTGCTCCACCGAGAGTTGCGATCCGGCTTTCTCGCGGCGGCGATAGGTATTGCGATCGATAGAGACCATCTGGGCCACATCCAGTGGCGTTGCTTTCAGCACCGTGGCCGCGCGTTCAACGATGCCGACATCCAGACCTTCGGTGATCAACTGGTGCGCTTTCAGCGGATTACGCGGTAAGCCCATTTGATCCATAAACGATTGCTGAGCGTGCTGGATCAGCGTGGGATCGAAGACGCGTGCGGCATTGCCGTGATTGAATGGGGATGCAGTTGTCATAACAACCTCCTGAACAATGTTCATTTGAACATTTTGGTAGCTCAAGTGTACATCACTGCGCAGGGGTTGTCATTTTTTATACGATCTTAAAACTAATGCATTGTTAATAAACAATAATCAACTGGCTTGCTGCCACATCTCGCGCATCGCCAGCTCCAGCTTTTTAAACACCCGATAACGTACGTCGTGAAACGCAACGCGCTCTGGTCGCGGCAACAATTTGCCGGGATTGATCTGCACCGCCTGCTGCGCGGCCTCGGCAAGATTGCGCCACGCGCCGACGCCCACACCGGCACACAAGGCGGCGCCCAGCGCGCCGGTCTCTTTGCACTCCGCCACGCGAATCGGTATGCCTAACACGTCAGCAAACATCTGCGGCCAGATGCAACTGCGCGCCGCGCCGCCCGACAAAATGGCCTGCGTAAAAGGGATGCCTGCCGCACGCAAGCGATCAATATGCGCCCGATGGGCAAAGGTCACGCCTTCAAACAGCGAAAACAGCATATCGGCGCGCGTATGCCAGCCGCCTAAGCCATAAAACCCGGCCTTGGCCGGTTCCGATTTGCGTCCGGAATAAAGATAAGGATGATAGAGCGGTAGCTGGGCATTGGGTTGCACGTGCGCCACGCTATCGCTGCTGCGCGCGGCGCCCTGACCGCCGCGACCATCGTCGAATTCGCGCAGGAACCAGTCGAGATTCGCCGCCGAGGTGGCGCTGGCCTCAATCGCCATATAACGGTCGAACTCTATAATGGAGTTCATAAATACCGGGCGCAGATAATCGGGTTTATCTACCACCACCTGATTGATGCTCCACGTACCGGCGACAATCGAGGCTTCACCGCTGTTCACCACGCCAGAACCCACGGCGCTGGCCACCACATCAAATATGCCCGCCACCACCGGAATGCCCGCCGGTAATCCGGTGAGTTGGGATGCACGTTCTGTGACATGGCCAACCACCTCGCAGGATTCACGCAGTGCGGGCAGCAGGGCGAGCGCGTCTTCGATGTCGTACAGCGCCATCAATTCACGGCTGTAGCTGCGCGCACGATAATCAATTAAGCCGGCACCGGCGGCATCTGAAAAATCAGCGCTAATCGCACCGCTGAGAAAATGGGCGATAACGTCTTTCGCCAGCAATAAATGTCCGATTTGCGCCCAGCGCTCGGGTTGATGTTGCTTAATCCAGCTGATCAATACCGGCGTTGCCGCAGGCCAGGGTTTTTGCAGCGAAATCTGATAGATGCGCTTATCCGCGCCGCTCATTTCCAGCGCGTGCACCGTGTCACAAGCTCGATGATCGATAGATTGAATACCAAACAGCGGCTGCTGATGCTTATCCAACGCGTACAAACCGTTGCCGTGACCGGCCGCGCCAACCGCAATCACATCGCTGGCTGGCGTCTCCGCCTGCTGCAGACAACGGCTCACCGCATCGCTGACGCCATGCCAGATATCCGCTACCGGCCGTTCGGCGTAGCCTTCCTGCGGACGATGGGTTTCTCCCGCGCACTCGGCCACCGACAATACGCGACCGCTGAGATCAAACAGCACCGCTTTGATCATGGTGTTTCCGGCATCAATACCGACTATCTTCATATCCGACTCCGTGCAACTGGCGAAGACGGCGCACCGCTTAAGCGCCGGTGCAGGTAAGGCTCAACCCTGCTGATAGATTTCCAGGGCGTCCGCGCCGCTGACGCCCTGATGAATAATCGCCATCAGCGCTTTCACCACGCGTGACGGATTATCGTGTTGATAAACATTGCGGCCATACACCATACCGCTGGCACCTTGCGCCATCAGCGCAGCACTTTTCGTCAGCACGCCAGCCAGTTCACCTTTGCCGCCGCCGCGCACCAGCGTGGGACAGCGCGCCGCTTCCACCACGCGATGAAAATCTTCCACGTTCTCAGTGGGATCGGCTTTGATGATATCGGCACCTAACTCACGCGCCAGCCGCACCAGCGGCACAATTTTCTCGACATCGCCGAGTGAGCCGTAGGCCGCGCCTTGTCCGGCGGGGGCCATCACCAGCGGCTCAATCATTAGCGGCATGGCGTAGCGATCGCAGGCCTGACGCAGGCGGCCAATATTTTCGACGCACATGCGGAAAATGCCCGGTTCATCCGGGATCAGATAGAGGTTCACCACCACTGCGGCGGCGTCCATCTGCAACGCGGCAAGAATCGGTTCATCCGGATTGTGCAGCACCGCCCACATTTCCCGGTGACGCGCCGCGTTGTAGGCATTGCCCACATCGGTGCGCATCACCAGCGCCGGTTTGCGTCCCGCCACACGCTGCAGCAGATCGGCCTGACCGTAGTTGACCTGAATCGCATCCGGCTGCGCGGCGATCAGGTTATCCATCACGCCCTCAATATTCTCCAGACCGATGAGAAAATCGGGCTCGTTGGCGATACCGTGATCAATGGCGACATCCAGGCATTTACCGTGCTGAAACAGACGCTGCATGCGCACTTTATTGGTTACTAACATGTCGTGTTTCCTCCTGAAAAACCGTGGGGTAAAGGCCGGTAAGCCCGTGCAACCGTGCCAGATTGGCGCAGCCGCGCTGCAGCTGCTGCGCGCGTTCGCTGTCGCTCCAGCCGAGCGTTGCGGCCATGATCTGCGCGATCTCCTGCACCAGCGGCGCGGTGAGTTCACCGCAAATCGCCAGCGAGGTGCGGCGCACCAGCAAATCCTCCAGCTGACAAACCTGCTCGTGCTCAATCAGATACCGTAATTCGACATCGCTGTAGGCGGCGTGATGCTGCAACATTTGCTCGCCGTGCTGCTGGATCAGCGCCAGCAGCGGCAGGGCGCGGCTGCCGTAACGTTTGGCGAGTTGCATTACGCGCGGCAGCGGCACGGCATAACGCTGCGCCAGTTGCGCCAGCCACGCGGTTTGTCCTGAAGGTTTGGGGAAATCACGTCCGCCGCCAATCGGCACATCACCGCTGGAGACCTGCCGTTTTTCGCCGAGCAGCCGCAGCACGCGATCCGCCGCCTCTTCACCAAACTGGCGAAAAGTGGTCCATTTGCCGCCGACTAAACAGAGCGTGCTCCAGGCGCGATTGGCGTCAGCCGGCAACACCACTAACGAGTGATTACGCGAGATTTGGCCGTTGAGTTTGGCCTCGCTGGCGGGCAGCGGACGTACGCCGCAGAAGGTGTAAACGATGGCGGAATCCGCCACCTCGATATGCGGGAAGACGAAGCGCAGTGACTCCAGGATATAACTCTTTTCCTCCTCTTCGCACACCACTGCATCGGGATCGTCCACGCGGATATCGGTGGAACCCACCAGCACCTTGCCAAACCACGGAAACATGATGCAGACGCGGCCTTCCTGGTTTTCGAAATAGACCATTTCGCCATCCAGCATCTGCAGCAATTCGGGATGGTCGAGGATCAGATGCGAACCTTTGGTGCCGCCAATCAGCTTTGGCAGATCGCGGTTGGAGGTGATGCGTTGGTTAAGCTGGTCGATCCAGGCACCACCGGCATTCACCAGCACATGCGGTTGCAGGCTAAATCGCTCGCCGCTTAACGCATCCTGCAAAATAACCGTTTCTCCTTCGGCGCTGATCAGCTGCAGATAATTGAGCGCCAGCGCCTCTGGACAGGCTTTTTCGGCATCATCAATCAGCTCAAATCCCAGCCGTTCCGGCGCGCTGATCCAGGCATCGTAATAGCTGGCGCTGTATTTCACCCAGGGCGCGAATCCCGGCCAGCGGTCACGCGTGGCGGCTTCATTGCGCACCTGATGCTTCGGCATCGATCCATATTGGCGGGTGTAAATGTCATACAGGCTAAGCCCGGTTTTGATCAGCAACGCCCCGCGCCGCGTCGGTCTATCGCTCAGGCGCAGAAAACGGCGGGTAGCATTCACTAAGCCGCCAGCGAGATTATCGATCGGCACCGTGGTGCGTAGGGGGAAAACATAGTGCGAGGCATTTTTCAGCAGGCGATCGCGCTCGGTGACCGACTCTTTGACCAGCGTAAATTCACCGGTTTCCAGATACCGCAAACCGCCATGAATCATGCGCGACAGCGCACCGCTGGCGGCCTGGCACCAGTCGCCTTTTTCCACCAGAATCGCCGGAATGCCCTGCAGCGCCAGCTCACGAAAAGTGCTGATGCCGTTGATGCCGCCGCCGACAATCAACACCGGTGTCGATGAACGCAGGCGCAGGGCGCTCAGGCGTTGTTCGCGGGTTTTAATGTTATCCATGAGATGCTCCATTTCCAGTACGCCAGGATGAGATCGTAGTCGCTGGAGCCGCGCTGAAGGACGAAAGGTGAACGAATTGTTAATGGAAGGATTGAGAGTTGAGAGGTCGGTCACTTAACTCGTCTCTGAGAAACTGACAAATCTGTTAAGCGATGGCATTACTCGCTTTCAGAAGGAGAAGCGGGAAAGAAGAGATTAAGGGCTGGCAACTTGAATTGAGTGAAGTTAACTTCACTCATATTTATTTCATTTCAAGGAGATGATCGATGCTCATCACGTTTAGCGGATTACCCGGCACCGGCAAAAGCACCATTGCGCGCTTATTAGCGCAGCAGATCGGCGCGGTGTATTTACGCGTCGATACTATCGAACAGGCGTTGCGATCGGGTGAAGAGAGCGAGAAAGCGATCGGGCCGGAAGGGTATTTTGTCATCTACGGATTGGCGCGCGACAATTTGCTACTCGGTTCCACCGTTATTACCGACTCGGTTAACGACCTGCAGCTGATCCGCAACGCTTATCGCGATATCGCCTTGTTGAGCGGTGCGCCGCTGCTGGAAGTCGAGGTAATCTGTTCCGATCGTAACAAACATCGCTTTCGCGTCGAAAATCGCGCTTCCGATATTAATGGTTTGAAGCTGCCGGATTGGCAGGCAGTTGAACAGCGCGAATATCAAGCCTGGGAGCGCGATCATCTGCAGCTAGATAGCGCGTTGCTCTCGGCGCAGCAGTGCGTGGATGCCATTCTGCAAGCGCTGCCGAAAACCTCACAATCCTGATTTTTAAATGGTGGCGTAAAACGCGCCGCCACTTTCACCTGAAACCCATTCTTCGATCTTAATGTGATCAACCTCCGGATTCGGCGGTTGCATGATTGTTTATTGCTGCGCGTTTGTTATGAATGAAGCTTATTTTGGTTTCGAATGAAATAAACAAGTTAACGAATCGGAGCATGTCATGAATCATACTTTCACTTCATTGCAACAACCTGATGATTTCAAAAATAACGTTCGCCTGATGAAAAGGGTGTTAAGAGAGCAGATCGGCGATGTCGAAGGTCTGTTTGAACAAGTCAGAAGCAAAATCGTCAGCGAAATTGCCGCCGCTCGCGCGGATGAGGCGCAAAACGGCAGCGCGTGGCCGCAGGTGAGTCAGCAGGATATTGCGGCAGGACGTATCACCGATGAGGTGAAGGATCATATTCGTCGACGCGGTTGTGTAGTGGTGAAGCAGACTTTCCCGCGCGAACAGGCGCTGGCCTGGGATGAATCGATGCTCAAATACCTCGATGACAATGATTTCGACAACGTCTACCAAGGGCCGGGCGATAACTTCTTCGGCAATCTTGATGCGTCACGTCCGGAAATCTATCCGATTTACTGGAGCGATGCGCAGATGTCAGCGCGTCAAAGCGAGGCCATGGCCCAGACGCAATCCTTCCTCAATCGCTTGTGGACGTTTGAGTCGCGCGGCTCGCGCTGGTTTGATCCTGACGTCAGCATCATTTATCCCGATCGTATTCGTCGCCGCTTGCCGGGCACCACCTCCAAAGGTCTTGGCGCGCACACCGATTCAGGCGCATTGGAGCGTTGGTTACTTCCAGCATATCAGCAGGTGTTCAGCAAAATTTTCACCAATCAGTTTGATCAATACGATCCCTGGGATGCGGCGTATCGCACTGAAGTGAATGAGTATCAATCGGGGACTACCACCAAGTGCTCGGTATTCCGTACCTTCCAGGGCTGGACCGCGCTGTCGGATATGCAGATTGGTCAGGGCTTGCTGCATGTGGTGCCGGTGCCGGAAGCGATGGCCTATTTGTTGCTGCGTCCGTTGTTGAAAGATGTACCGGAAGATGAGCTTTGCGGCGTTGCGCCGGGCAAGGTGCTGCCGGTTTCAGCGCAGTGGCATCCGGAACTGATTGAGGGCTTGTGTTCGATTCCCGCGCTGCAGGCGGGCGATTCGGTTTGGTGGCATTGTGATGTGATCCACTCGGTCGCGCCGGTAGAGGATCAGCAAGGCTGGGGCAATGTGATGTACATTCCCGCCGCACCGCTGTGTGAGAAAAATGCCGCATACGCGACAAAAGTGGCGCAGGCGCTGGCCAGCGGTGCGTCGCCTGGCGATTTCCCGCAGGAGGATTATGAAACGCAGTGGCGCGATCGCTTCACCCTCGACGCGCTGAATGCCAATGGTCGCCGCAGTCTGGGATTGGGCTAAATTTCTGGTAAGCTTGCCAAAAATTTCACAGCAGCGGGTGTTATGAACGCACGTCATCAGCAGATTATCCAATTGGTCAGCGAGCGCGGCAGCGTCAGCGTAAATGAGCTGGCGCACACCACCGGCGTCTCAGAAGTGACGGTGCGTCAGGATCTCAATCTTCTGGAGAAAGGCGGCTTTCTGCGCCGCGTGCACGGTTCCGCCGTGGCGCCAGAAAGTGATGATGTTGGCGCGCGTATGCAAACTCGCTTCGCGGTGAAAAAGCATCTGGCCGAGTACGCGGCGTCGCTGGTGAACAGCGGTGAAACGGTGTTTATCGAAGGCGGCAGTACTAACGCCTTGCTGGCGCGTGAACTGAGTGAACGCAACGATATCACCATCATTACCGTGAGCCATTACATCGCCGGATTGCTGCGCGAAAAGGGCGGCGATGTGATCATCCTTGGCGGCCTGTTCCAGAAAAGCAGTGAATCGGTGGTGGGGCCGCTAACGCGTCTGTGTATTCAGCACCTCAATTTCCATAAGGCGTTTATCGGCATTGATGGCTGGGATGCGATCACCGGCTTTACCGGTCGCGATATGCTGCGCTGTGACGTGGTCAACGCCATCATGGAAAAACCTACACACACCATCGCGCTGACGGATTCCTCAAAGTTTGGCCAGATTCATCCGTTTGCGCTGGCACCGCTTCAGCCGTTTAAACAACTGATCACCGATGCCGAACTGGAGGCGAGCTATCAAAAAGCGCTGCGTGAGAAGGGCGTGGAAGTGAGTTTGGTCTAGCTCACGCAATCAGCTATTCAAGTGAAAAAGGATTGATGAACTGCCTGTGCCACAAGCTTTCCCGATCCACCTGGCTCAAATCGGCTTCATCACAAACATGATGCCAATAGGTTTCAATCGACGTTTTTATCAGCACGAAATGCGCATGCGCGTCAGCGCGACTCAAAGCAAAGTGATGAGCGGCATCCAGGCAGCTGCTCATACGACTCAGATTATTGTTGCCACTAATCAGCATCGCCTGCGAGGCTTCATTGCCAGCACGACCTTGCGGGCAAATATCATAAGCAGGCGTGAGACTGAAGCTTTTACCATCCCAAAAGGCGGCATGATTGCGGGCATGGTCATCGGTATTGCCGCTGAGAATATTGAAGCAAAGCCGTTTATACAGCTCCAGCAAAGTCTCTTTGGGCGCGGCAAAACGTTGACGAATAATTTCAGCGAGTGTTTCGTAGCTGGCATAGCGCGCCAGCATATCGTCGAGTTCAAATAGGGTCAGCGCCGAAAGCATCACTTTTCGCGTCCATCCATCGGCTTTATGTTCACGATCAAAGCGCTCAATCATGATCACATCGCGTCCGGCGGCTTTGACTAGCTTCACCGGAGCGACATGCAATCCTGCCAACTGCGCCAACCGCATCGCCAGGAATTCGCCTTTTACCACGTTCCAGATATCCGCACTGGCAGAAAATTTCGCGATGTATTTTTTTCCCTCGGCCTCGATCAGCGCTTTTGGCCGCGCGCCGCCGATCGACGTCCCATGAAAAAGCGCCTGATCCAGTTCGGGTGTTAGCGGCACGCCTTTTTCAACCCGATCAGCCGACTCCAGTAATTCAGGAAGGGTGACATTTGCAGTTGAGCGCGGAATGTATTCCGTCGCCGAGTGCTGGAAATCCAGGGCACCAATGCGATCTGAACCGGACTCAATGAGATACGTCAGCTCATCGAGTATTCCGGTATCGACGTTGGCGCCTTTCCGTCCCATACGACGGTTGATAATGACCCGGCGTCCCCAGGCATCAGGTGCGCTGTCACGGATACATCCCGCAATGTTTAACCCATTCAGCGGCGGAATAACGCCAGTCCGCAGAGGAAGTTCATTGGGATTGAGCGGAATGCGGTTTTCGCGCTGCAGATAACTACGACCATAGTTGAAAAGCAGCGTATCGCCTTCAGCCTCAAGCCTGCCCGCCACCACTGGTGATGTTTCACCAGGCAGCCATATCCATACGTAAGCGTCTCTAAAACGCGCTTCAGAAGTCATCCTTCACCTTCCTGCTACTCTTTTTTTTACTGGTGTGTTTGGGTAACAGCTTGAGCTTTTCTTCAACACGATTTCGATGACTGACCAATGATGGCAAACTCACCTCTGCATCAAACAGGGGAATGCCCAATATGGCCGCAATCTCGAAATAACTGCCAATCTGACATTTCACGTCGCCTTGCTCAATGCGATGTAAAGTCCCACGCGAAATACCGGCTCTTTCTGCTAACTCAGATACTGGAATTTGCTTCTCGATACGTTCAGCACGAATCAAGGAAGCTAATAGGGCAATCGCTTCCTGAGCATAGCGTGAGGTGGGTGAAGTGATAGAAGCCATGACTTGTTCCATACAGGGTACCAATAAACGTAATTTGTACTATATATGGAACATCTTAGCCTGATGTGAAGGATTTTTTCAACGGCGCATCATGTCAGAGATGTTCACTGTGTAGTACCAATTACGCTTATTGGTACTACACAGTGAACATTTCATCATTGCAATTCAGCCCACCAATGCCTGCGCGGTGACCTCATCCGTGATCAAACCGGTCACCAGACCGCTGGCCAGCACTGCGCGAATCGCGGCGACTTTACTGGCGCCGCCCGCCAGGGCGACAATCTCTGCGCGATGCGAGAGATCGAGATCCACTGACAACGTGCGGGCCGTTAAGTTGGTGTGAATCATCTGTCCGTTGGCATCGAAGAAGTGGCCCAGCAGCTCGCCGACCGCGCCGGATGAGGAGATATCGTTGATCTCCGCTTCATCAATCATGCCGGCTTCAACCAGCTGAGCGGCGGGTTCCACGGTGCCAATTCCCACCAGTTTGACTTCACTCTGCGCCGCCATGGCAAACACCTCGCTCACGCCGCGCTGCGCCAGTAACACTTGGCGATCTTCCTGGGTATTGGCAAAGAAAGGCACGGGCATCATGTAGGCCTGCGCACCGGTTTTCTCGGCGATGCGGTGCATAACGTCGTGAGGATTGAGCGCGTAGTTGCGAGTTAAACAGCCGAGCAGCGAGACAAAGCGCATATGCGGCGCATCAATACGTGGCAATTGATGGATGGCGGCGGAAAGGGTGCGGCCATGCCCCAGACCTAAGGTGGTAGAAGGCGACGCGGTGAGCAGGTTACGCAGGTAATCCGCGCCCGCCATACCCAGCGCGCGCACCGGCAAGCCTTCTTCGCCAAGATCGGGGGCGACATGACAGAAGTTAAGCGCGAATTTCGCGCGCAGCCGATCTTCTAGTGCGACGCAGGCGACGATATCACCATCAATCGACACCTTCACCGCGCCTTCCGCCACCATGCGCGCAATCATGCGGTGCGTTTTCACCGACGGCAGCCCGAGTCGTTTCGCCACTTCCGCCTGCGTTAAACCGCCGACGTAGTGCAGCCAGGCGGCGCGTAGCGCCAGAGATTCGTCGCGTTCAGTCGAGGTTGGTGCCGGTTTCATGGGTTGTCCTTTGGTTTATATGGTGCGCTTAAGCCCTCATCCCAACCTTCTCCCACAAGTGGGAGAAGGGGCCGTTCGAGCAGCGTGCGCGGACAGTTCCCTCGCCCGCTTGCGGGAGAGGGTTAGGGTGAGGGGGAAACCGCGCACCTCACTCCGCCAAATGCAGATCCTGCACGCCGGTATCAATATGCCCGGCCCAAAAGGCGACGCTTTCGGCGATCTCCGCCACCACGTTGCTATCGGTTGGCTCGCGCTCTTTAAAACTCAGCTCAAGGCAGATCTCATTATCCTGCGCACCGCCGCGCGCCAGCGCGTCCAGCAGCGGCTGCGGCTGAATGCGGCCGCCGGCATTGTACTGCAATGTAAAAGGTCTGTGTCCGCCTTTATCCAGCATGCTCTGTTTAATATGGATAATCGGCGAGTAGCGCGGCACCGCTTCGGCCCACGCATAAGGATCGTAATCGCGCGGATCGGCGGAAGTGACATCTCCGTGATCGATATCCGCCATCATCCACATCGGCAGCGCCATTGAGGCAGCACTCAAACGCTGCTGTAGCGCCAGACAGGCCGGAATGGTTTCGCCAAACTCGCGGCCCACGCTCATGGGTTCCCAAAACAGGTATTTCAATCCGGCGGCTTTGGCGTGTTCGGCAACATCGGCCCAGCAATCAATGGCGATGTCGATCAGTGCGTCGCGGCGCGCAACATCGTTGAAATCCTGCTGGGTAAAGATGGCGAACTGCGAACCCACCGCGTCACCGCCCAGCTCGGCGGTGATATCAGCGAAGGTTTTAAACCAGTCAACATAATAGCGGCGCACTTCGACATCAGGATGACCAAAATGGTTGAGGCGACCATAGGGGCCGGTCATGCCGGAGGTCACGCGCACGCCGGTGGCGCGCAGCGCCTGCTGCATCTTGCGCGTCATGCGCGTGAGGGTCGCAGCAGGCCAGCCGGGATTGATAAATTCATGGGTGAGCTGCACATCACGGATGCGGATCTGCTGCGCCACGGTGGTAATCAAATCCTGCGGGTCGGCAAAGCGGTTCACCAACGGATTAGTATTCAGTGACAGCGTTAACGGCATGATTCACCTCTTATCCGGCATGCGCACGCAGCGGCGCGGGAGCAGCAAAGGTGGCGTTGAACCACTGGGTGAAAGCCTGTTGCTGCGCGTCATCGAGGTGCAACTTATGCTTGGTGCGGCGCCACAACACATCCTCGGCCTGCTGCGCCCACTCGTTTACCACCAAATAACGCACCTCGGCTTCGTACAGCTGCCCACCAAAATGGCGGCCAAGATCGCCCAGCGCATTGGCATGACCGATCAGCTTATCGATACGCGTGCCATACAGCCGCGCATAGTGTTTACGCAGCGCCTGCGGTAGCCACGGCCAGCGCGCTTTGACCTGCTCTAAGAAACTGTCGAAATCGGCGTGTGGCATATCGCCGCCCGGTAAGGTGGCGCCCCGCGTCCAGTCCGCGCCCATGTTGGGGAAGAACGGTGCCAGTTTCTGTATCGCGTGTTCAGCCAGCTTGCGGAAGGTGGTGATCTTGCCGCCAAACACATGCAGCAGCGGGGCGTTTTGTTGATCGTCGAGATCAAACACGTAATCACGCGTCACCGCCGATGGATTGCCTTTGCCGTCATCAAACAGCGGACGCACGCCGGAGAAGCGCGTGATCACATCACTGGCGCGCAGTTTCACCTTGAAGTAGCGATTCACCACTTCGATCAGATATTGCTGCTCGCTGTCGTCGGCGGTAACCGCTTCCGCTTTGCCTTGCCACGGAATATCGGTGGTGCCGATCAGCGCTTTATCGCCTTCATACGGATTAATAAAGATCACCCGCTTGTCGGTGTTCTGCACCAGATACGCCTGCTGACCTTCCCAGAATTTCGGCACGATGATATGCGAGCCTTTGACCAGTCGCACGTTGCGACTGCTTGTGGTGTGCGTGACCTGATTGACGATATCCAGCACCCACGGTCCGGCGGCGTTAACCAGCACTTTGGCAAACACGGTGCGTGAGGTACCGCTGGCATCCTGCAGGGTGATTTCCCACTTGCCGTTATGACGTGTCGCCGCTACGCAGCGGGTACGCGGCAGAATGGTGGCGCCGCGCTCGGCGGCATCCAGCGCATTCAGCGTCACCAGCCGCGCATCATCCACCCAGCAATCAGAGTACTCGAATCCTTTACTGTAACAGTCCAGCAGCGGCGCACCTTCGGGATCGCGGCGTAAATCCAGCGAACGCGTGCCCGGCAGTTTCTGACGGCCGCCAAGGTGGTCATATAAAAACAGGCCAAGGCGCACCAGCCACGCCGGGCGATCGGTTGGGCTGTGCGGCAAGACAAACCGCATCGGCCAGATGATATGTGGTGCGGCGTTGAGCAGCACTTCGCGCTCGATCAGCGCCTCACGCACCAGTCGAAACTCGTAATACTCCAGATAACGCAGCCCGCCGTGCACCAGCTTGCCGGAGCGCGATGACGTGCCCTGCGCGAGGTCATCTTTCTCGCACATCATCACCGACAATCCGCGACCGGCAGCGTCACGCGCGATACCGGCACCGTTGATACCGCCGCCAATCACAAACAGATCCAGCATGTGTTCACTCATGATTTACTCCTTAAAACTGTTTTAGCGCGTGCCAGGCGGCAGGAAGATCGTTACGCAGCTGCTGATAGGTGGGGAACAGCTGGTTATAGCGCTGCATCAGTTCGCTCGCGGGCGCTTCGGGCGCATCCAGCAGCGGCATCACCCAGGTTTTGACGCAGCTCTCCATCGACGGATACGCGCCAATCGCCACCGCCGCCATCATCGCGGCACCGGCCGCTCCGGCTTCGTCGCGCTGGCTGATGCGCACCGGCGCACCAATGCAGGCAGATAAAATCTGGCGTAACGGCTGCGAACGCACCGCGCCGCCGGTTAAACGGATTTCTCCCGGCAAACTGCCCATCGCCTGATAGCAATCGCGCGCCGCAAAGCCGATGCCTTCGATGACCGCCCGCACCAGATCGCCAAAATTGTGGGTGTAACTCAGGCCGGTAAAGCTGGCGCGCGCCTCGGCATTAACAAACGGTCCGCGCTCACCGGCAATCGAGATATACGGGTGATAGAGCAGGCTGCCGGGCTTCGCCGCGTTGAGCCAGCGATCGATATGGCCCACCAAACGGGCATGATCGATTTCACAGCCAAAACTGTTAAGCAGATCGCTGGCGAGATTCAGTAGCCAGTCAAGATTGAGCGTTGATGCCATATTGGTTTGCACCTGCGTGACATAACCCGGCCACGGCAGTGGGATCACGTAGCCGGTTTGTGCCGGATTCAGCCACACCTCATCAATGGCGACGCTGCGCAGATGCACGCCGGTCGAGCCAACAATCGAGCAGGCGGTATTGGCTTCGCCGGTGTGCACGCCAGCGCCAAGCGCGGTCATCGCCATATCGACATAGCCGAGGCAGATTGGCGTGCCAGCCCGTAAACCGGTGGCCTGCGCGGCTTCCGCGGTTAACGGATGCGTGGTTTCTGTGCCTTCAATGATCTCCGGCAGCAGATGACGATGCTGTTCCAGGCCTAGCGCGGCAATCACCTGATCGTCATAGCGCTGGTGGCGGAAGTTGCCAAAGGTAAAGCTGGCCTCAGAGGGGTCGGTGGCGCGGATGCCGGTGAGATTGAGGTAGAGCCAATCTTTGCAGTGCAGCGCCACTTCGCTGTTAGCTAACAGCTCGGGATAGAAGTGATCCATGTGCGCCAGCTGCGATCCCTGCTGACAGGTGTTGAGTCCGGTGCCGGTAGCGCGAAAGCGCGCGGCGGCTAACGGGTGCTGATTGAGTTTTTCAACCGTTGGTGCCGCGCGCGCATCCAGCCAGATCCAGGCATCGCCGACCGGCTGATTGTTGGCACCCACCAGCCAGCTGCCGTCGCCTTGCGCGGTGACGGCCACGGCAACCACCCGCGCGGCCAGGTTGTCGACACGCTCGCCCAGTTTGCGTATCGCCGTGACTGCATCCTGCCAGGTTTGGCTCATTGACTGCTGCGCCGCGCCGCCTTCGCTGCGGTAATAACGGTTACGCACCGATGCGCATGCCAGTTGCGTGCCTTCCAGATCAAACGCCACCGCTTTAACCACCGAGGTGCCGGAATCCAGACCCAGAATGATATCGCCACTGTCCACATACACCTCCGAAAGAAGAAGAGTTAAATTCATCGCCGCCAAAACCGAAAGGTGTTAACGGGCTGTGATGAATTTGCTAAATAATGTCTTACACCACTTCTCACTGAGATAACATATCAACTGTATTATTTTTCGATAAAACCAATAAATTTCACTTGAAATAGCGATTGTGATCACGAATCAGGCGTCAAAACCTTACAGATTGAAATGAGATAACACGGCGAACAGGCTGATAGAGCGGGGTTTATTGCGCTTTGTGATGGGGCCGACATCAATTAAGCGATCCAGATCGCTCTCCAGAAAAATTTGCGCGTCACCTGTTGACAATTTAGTCACATCAGCACAATTCTCATCACACAAGTTATCACATTTATAACATTATCGGCGCGATTATCGCAGCTGATGTCAGTGAGAGGTCACGTTATGTCCGATGTCTCAATTCAGGCCCAGCAAATTTCCCGCAAGCGCGTGCGGTGCTACGCCACCCTCGGCGTGATGGTGATTGCGCTGATCGCGGCGATGGCGCTCGACACCAAGGTGGTAAAAATTGGCTCCGCCGAAGATGCGCAGGAGCAAGGCTTCTCCCCCGACAGTTACGGCCAGAAAACCTTCCCGACCATCCAGCAGGATGTGGCATCACGCGCAGTAGACGCCAAAACGTTAGCCGATGCGCTGCAAACTAATCAGCAGGAAGCGGTGCAGAAATATGGCGTTGGCGCACCGCTGCCGGTCTTTGCCGTCAAGTTCTCCGGTGTGGTGCAAGCCGGGCAGATGGGCATCTTCCCGCTGAAAATCGATGGATTAGCAGGTGATATGCAGGTGCGGTTGCAAACCGGTCCGGCGATTACCGGCACCGATCTGCGTGACGCTAACGGCAAGATCCAGTTCGGTGATTTCACGAACCAAATCGAATATCAAAATGCCGGTTCCGCCATCAATCGTGCGATGAAAAGCGCAGTGCTCGACAAGCTGGATCGTGATGCGTTGCCGGGCAAAACCGTGCAGGTGATTGGCGTGTTCCGCTTACTCAACGCGAAAAACTGGATGGTGACGCCGGTCAGCATGGAGGTGAAATGAAACCGTTCAATCTCAATCCCGCCTTGCTGAAAGGCGAAGTGATCCTGCAAGCGCGCAACGTCAGCAAAGTGTACGGCTCCACGCACGCGCTGAAGGGCGTCAATTTCGAAATTCGTCGTGGCGAAGTGACCACGCTGTTTGGTGAAAACGGCGCGGGTAAATCGACGCTGATGAAAATTTTGTCTGGTGTGATTACGCCAACAACCGGGGAAATCTTGTTACACGGCGAGGAGAAGACCTTTCGATCCGCCACCGAAGCGCGGGACTGTGGCATCTCGATTATCCATCAGGAGCTGAATCTCGCGCCGAATATGAACGTGCGCGACAACATCTTTATGGGCCGCGAAATCATGAAGCCGGGCGGCGTCGATTATGCCGAAGAGGCGCGCGTAACAGCGCACCTGATGGCGGCGCTGGAGGAGGAGATCGATCCGCTGACGCCGGTGGAAAACCTGCGTCTGGGACAGCAGCAGATTGTGGAGATTGCCCGCGCGCTGTCGGTGAATTCGCAGATTCTGATCATGGATGAACCGACCTCGGCACTGAGCGCGGCGGAAGTGGCGGTGCTGTTTCAGGTCATCCGTGATTTAACCAGCCAGGGCGTGGCGATTGTCTATATCTCGCATCATCTGGAAGAGGCACTGGAGATTACCGATCGGGCGGTGGTGCTGCGCGATGGCGTGATGACCGCCTATGCCAAACGCGATGAGATCGATCTCGAATGGATCGTGCGCAACATGGTGGGCGATCACTTTGATCTGGGATCGCCGCCGCAGGGCTACGACTTCGGGCTGCCGGCGCTAACGGTGAAAGATCTGACGCTGAAAAGTAAAACCGGCATTCGGCTGGTGGACAACTTATCGCTGGCGGTGCAAGCCGGGGAGATTGTCTGCATTTACGGGCTGATGGGCGCGGGGCGCACCGAGCTGCTGGAGTGCATCGCCGGACGTCTGCAGCAAAGCAGCGGTCACATTCTATTGCAGGACACCGATATCTCCGCGCTAACCATCTCACAACGCATTCAAATTGGGCTGGCGCTGGTGCCGGAAGATCGGCAGCGCGATGGCCTGGTACAAACCATGTCGGTGGGAGAAAACCTGTCGCTCGCCAGCATCGGCGACTTTGTACGCGGACTGGTGCTCTCCAGAAGCCGGGAAAAACAGCTGGTCAACGACAGCATTCGTAACGTGACGGTGAAAACCGCTGGTGGCGATGCGGCGATTGGATCGCTCTCCGGCGGCAATCAACAAAAAGTGGTGATCGGCAAAATGCTCGCCACCCGTCCCAAAGTGATACTGCTGGATGAGCCGAGCCGCGGCATCGACATCGGCGCCAAAGCGGAAGTGTTTCGCCTGCTGGCGGAGAATGCCAAAAAGGGGCTGGCGGTGGTGTATACCACCTCGGAAGTGGGCGAATGCCTGAGTATTGCCCATCGCATTGTGGTGATGAGCAAAGGGCGCATCTCCGCCATCTTCGACGCAAGCGTCAGTAAAGAACGCATTATGGCCGCTTCAGGCGAGTCTCTGGTGGCATGACATGAAAAGTGGAGCAAAAGGTATGACTGACAGAACCCAAACGCTGGACACGCCGCCGGTGGTCAACAAGAAAAAAAGCGACAAGCAGCTGAATGTGGCGCGTCTGCTGCTGGAAGGGCGCGCGTTTATCGCGCTGCTGGTGATTATCGCTACCTTCTCCATGTTGTCGCCCAACTACTTTACCGGCGCTAACTTTCTCACCATGGCGTCGCACGTGGCGATCTTCGGTTTGCCGGCGATCGGCATGCTGCTGGTGATCCTCAACGGTGGCATTGATTTATCGGTGGGCTCCACGCTCGGTCTCGCTGGAGTGATGGCCGGATTTATGATGCAGGGCATCAACCTCGAAGCGCTCGGCGTGGTGCTCTATCTGCCGGTGTGGGCGGTGGCGATTTTGACGCTGGCGGTGGGCGCGCTGGTGGGATTAGTCAACGGCGTGCTGATCGCCTGGTTCCGCGTTCCGGCCTTCGTCGCCACGCTCGGCACCATGTATGTGGCGCGCGGCATTGCGCTGCTGATCACTAATGGTCTGACCTACAACAAACTCTCCGGCAGCGAAGCGCTGGGGAATACCGGTTTCGACTGGCTCGGTTTTAATCGCCTCTTCAATATCCCGGTTGGCGTGCTGGTGCTGGGCGTGGTGGCGCTGGCGTGTGGTTTCCTGCTTAGCCGCTCAGCGTTTGGTCGCTGGCTGTACGCGTCGGGTGGTAACGAACGTGCGGCCGATCTGTCGGGTGTGCCGGTGAAGCGCATCAAAATCAGCGTCTATGTGTTGTCTGGCGTCTGCGCGGCACTCGCCGGGCTGGTGCTCTCCTCACAGCTCACCTCGGCCGGCCCAACTGCTGGTACCACTTATGAACTGACTGCGATTGCGGCAGTGGTGATTGGTGGTGCGGCCCTGACCGGTGGACGCGGCAACGTGCGCGGCACGCTGCTTGGCGCGTTCGTGATTGGTTTTCTCTCTGATGGCCTGGTGATTATCGGCGTCTCTGCTTACTGGCAGACGGTGTTCACTGGTGCCGTGATCGTGCTGGCGGTATTGCTCAACACCTTGCAATACGGACGACGCGCTCGCTAACTCACGCGCGCTGTTTCAGCAGCGCGCGGATATCCGTAAAACCTGTACCCCAAATAATAACGGAGCACCAACTATGTTCACTAAACGTCTCTTCATCGCGGCTGCGGCTATGGCTATCACCACTTTTGCTGCACCCACCTGGGCAGATAACGGGTTAATGACCATCATCGTTAACGATCCTTCCAACCCTTACTGGCTAACGGAAGGCCAGGTAGCGCAGAAAGCGGCGGAAAAGCTGGGCTACAGCGCCAAAGTCAGTGCGCACAAAGGCGATACCAATACCGAAAGTCAGCTGATTGATACGGCGATCACCAATAAATCGAAGGCGATTATTCTCGATCCGGCGAACGCCGATGGTTCGGTCGGCTCGGTGAAAAAGGCCATCGCCGCCAATATTCCGGTATTTATCATCAATGCCGAACTGAACCAGAGCGGGCTCGCCAAAGCGCAGTTGGTTTCTAACAACGCGCAGGGCGCGGCGGTTGGCGCAATGGAGTGGGTGAAGCAGGTGGGCGATAGTGCGAACTATGTCGAGCTGGTCGGCCCGCCGTCAGATAATAACGCCGCTACCCGCGCCAACGGTTTTGATACGGTGCTGTCGCAATATCCCACGCTGAAGAAAGTCGGTCAGGAAGTGGCTAACTGGGATCGCACACAAGGCTTTAACAAAATGCAGTCACTGCTGCAAGCCAATCCCAACATTAAAGGCGTGATCAGCGGCAACGACGAAATGGCGCTGGGCGCGATCGCTGCGTTGAAAGAAGCTGGCAAGCTGAATCAGATTAAAGTCGGCGGTTTTGACGGTTCACCGGATGCGGTTGACGCTGTGAAAGCCGGTACGCTGGCCTACACCGTAATGCAGCCGGTGGCGCAGTTCGCGCAGAAAGCGGTAGAGCAGGCGGATAGCTTCCTGAAAACCGGTAAGACCGGTGCGGCCTCCGAGAAGCAGCTGTTTGACTGCATCCTGATCACTAAAGAGAACGCCGGTAACTTTGCTTCACCGTTTGTTCTGAAGCAGTAAAAGTTGCGCAATAAATTGCGCCACTACGCTATGTGCGTTTTTTATAACAACCACCTTTGAAACGCACGTATTCGTAGCGGCGCGATTTATCACGCAGTGTAACGTTAGTCGCAATTTGCCAAAATCCGTATTAAACGCTGTAATGAGTGCCGAAAACGCTTCTCGCTTCACTTTCCCGGATGAAATATGGCGCATAACCCGCAGGACTCTTCACTTGGCGTATTTATGGCCGAAACCTTACCCAGCGATAGCCGCCAGGCGCGTCAACTGGCCCGTCGCCAGTTAATCGCCGAAGCGGTGATGGCAGAAGGGGCGATTCGCATCGAAGACATCACCGATCGCTTCGGCATTAGTTTGATGACCGCCCATCGTGATATCGACGAAATGGTTGAGCGCGGCCTGCTGCATAAATCACGCGGCGTGGTGTCCGCGACGCCAACTAGTCTGGTTGAATCCAGCGATATCTATCGCGCCACGCGTCAGCTGGAAGAGAAACAGGCGATTGCCGATGTCGCCGCGACCTACCTCGAACCGGGACAGGCGATTTTCCTCGATGATTCCACCACCGTGCAGCAGATGGCGCGGCTGCTCTCGGCGCGCGCGCCGCTGACGGTGATCACCAACTCCCTGACCCTCATGAACGAGCTGCGCAATGGCCGCGATATCACTTTGATGGGCCTCGGCGGACAGTTCTATCACTGGTGCAATGCTTTTATGGGCCGCATGACGCGGGATGAAATTGCCAGCCTGCGCGCCGACGTGTTTTTCGTCAGTATGTCAGCGATTATCGATGATGCAGTGTTCCACCAATCCGCAGAAACGGTGGAGACCAAACGCGCGATGTTTGATGCCGCGCAGAAGCGCATTCTGATGATGGATAACACCAAGTTTGAACGCCGGGCGCTGCACCGTTTTGCGCATCTGAGTGAATTCGATGTGGTAATTGTTAATCAGGGCACGCCAGTGCCTATTTTGCGGCGTATGCAGGATTTAGGCGTGAATGTGGTGGTCGCCCCGATGAAAATAAATCATTCGGTTAATTCCTGAAAAGGCGGGCATCGTAAATGGCGACCTTTATATGACGTGCCAATCTTTACATTAATTTAAATATATCCCGCCTCGTTGATTTTTTTTACTTTCTTTAATCTGCTCAGCGTCTTATTCGGGGATTTCCTGGTTATGTACGCTGCGTAGTGCTCTATGGTTATTATTCGGCCCTGGTTCAGAATAATGAGGTATCTGATGCTGATTAAACTTAAACGCACACGAACGCATGATGAGGACAGGAATCTGGCAATGTGGCTCGCCACGGCCGCCGGTGTGCTCAATGCAATCGCCTTGGGGGCGTTTGGCTTTTTCCCCTCGCATATGTCAGGTAATACCTCTCAATTATCCAGTGAAGTATCGAACGTTAATTTCCGTGATATCACCTTTTTGGCCACCATCCTGTTTGCCTTTGTTTGTGGTGCGGTCACGGCGAGAATAGTGGTGATCAGCGGATTAGCCAATGGCAATCGCATTATATTCTGCCAAATATTGTGGGTTGAAGGGCTGGCCTTAATAGCGTTATCGCTGTTTGAAATGTTCTTTTATTCGTCGGCCAACAACCGGGAAGTTATTGTCATTCTGGGCTTCCTGATGGGCGTGCATAATTCAACCTCTACGCAGTTATCCAATGGCCGCGTGCGCTCCACCCATATTACCGGCACGTTAACCGATGCCGGAATTTCGCTGGCATCGGTATTAACCGCGCTGTTCCGCCGCGATCCGTCAAAACAGTTCTCAGGCCAGAAACGTCAGCTGTTGACGCATCTGACCACGATATTTTCCTTCCTGATCGGCGGGATTGTCGGCCTGATGATGTTTAAACATCTAGGTTTTAAAGCCATGTCGATGGTCGGCGGCATACTGCTGATTGTTGCCACATTGGCGATGGTGAGAACGGTGGCACGGGTAAAGCGGGCGGCTTCCTGAAATGATGGAGTGTGTGCAAGGCGGCGACTTTTTCGCCGCCTCGCTAGTGCCAGCCGCAAATAAGAATTTTTACCTTCCGTCTCATCATAAAACACCTTAAATTCACGCCGACGAGCAGTGCCAGTCACAACAGATTGGGTATTTTAACAACAATCAAATAAACACTTTTGCATGCCATCTATTCATGGCAGTGAGGCTTTGTATGCTTTTAAAACGCAGCTGTAATATTGCTATTGTCGTACTGGTCATGTTTTCTGTTACCGCGTGTGGCATGTCGCATCGTGGCAGAAATACCGCGATTGGTGCTGGTGTTGGTGCGGTAGGCGGTGCGGTACTTACCGGTGGTAGCACCTTCGGTACATTGGGTGGCGCGACGATCGGTGGTTTAATCGGGCACGAAGTTAGCAGGTAAGGCAATATTCTCGCGTAACTATGAACTTTATTTCACTCTCATTTATGCTGCATAGGATATCAATACTGTTCCTACCGCAAAAAGAGGTGATGACATGGAGTTCCACCGTAAAAACTGGCATGAGAAAGCCTTCGATTTAGCGAATCGAGGTATTTCACTTGGTTCGCTGGGTGAGCATCAGGCTGCAGCCTGTTCATGGGGTGCAGCTGCTGAATTAGCCAAAGCGCATCTGCGAGATGACGATATCTATTTCTGGATTATGAGCGGCTATGGCGCAATATTAATCCAGTGTCAGCGCTATCAAGAAGCAATTGAAGCGGCGAAAGAAGCCCTCGATTGGGAAGCGCAACAAAACCAAATACTTTCCCGAATGACGCTTGCGCGTGCGCTCTATGCTCTGGGCGCAGTTGATGGCGCAAAATTTTATTTTCAGCAAATTTATGACATGCAAGGTGATGGCATTTTTGCTGCATTACCCGAATTCGAGCACGCCACCCTGAAGGATTTAGTCCGTTTCAGGAAATAACCGGAGAGGCTTTCTCTCCGGTTGTCCTTCAGAAAACCAGCTGGACTTTAGCCGCTCGCTCTTTATCCGCCGCCAGCTCCAGCGCGAGTGCAGCATCCTGCATGGGCATTTCGGCTGAAAGCAGCGGCAGCGGATTGATTTTGCCTTGCTCAAGCCAGCGTACTGCAGTAGTGAATTCGCTGGTGAAGCGGAAAGATCCGCGTAGCTGTATCTCTTTGACCAGCAACGGCCCGATGGGATAGTTTACCTCTGCCGCGCCCATGCCAAGCTGCACGATAATGCCGCCCGGACGGGTAAAGGCGACCAGCGAAGCCACCGCCGCGCCTGCGCCGGAAGCTTCAAAACAGACATCAAAACTGCCGCCATTTTCTGTCCAGCGCTCAATTTGCTGTTCGTCACGCGGATCCAGCGCCGCGCTGGCACCCATATTGATCGCCAACTGACGACAACGTTCGCTGATGTCGGTAGCCACCACTTCGGTGGCACCCGAAGCCAGTGCCGCCGCGATGACCAGACAACCGATCGGTCCGGCGCCGGTGACCAGCACGCGCTTGCCGGTCAGATCGCCAGCCTGGCGTACCGCATGAATACACACCGCCAGCGGTTCGGCAAAGGCCATCACTTTGGCATCCGCGCCATCGCTGTACGGTACGCACTGCACGGGATTAACCGCCACATATTGGGCAAATCCGCCGTTAACATGCGGGAAAAACTGCGCGCTGCCCATAAAGCGCATTGAGCGACAAAGATTCTGTTTTCCTTCCTGACACAGCGCGCACAGCTGGCACGGTTGGGAAGGGTTTATCGCCACGCGCTGGCCAACCTTCAGGTCGCTGTTTTCTGGCACTTGCTCGATGATGCCAACAAATTCATGGCCTAAAATCATCGGCGCTTTCAGTACTGACATGCCCGCGCGGCCATGCTGGAAATAGTGAATATCCGAGCCACAAATCCCGCCACGTTCAACTTTGACTAACACTTGCTGCGCGTTCCACTCAATTTCCCGCGACTCACAGCGCACATCATGTGCGGCATTGACGATCACCGCGTTCACTGTTTTCTGCTGCATTATGCTTCTCTCTATGCGTTTGAAGGGGTTTCAAATTTCTTCTTATTTTCAGCCGGTTGTTCGCCGGGCGGCGTCATCACTTCAATTTTGCCAACCAGCAGCAGGTAGGCCAAAAAGCCCATCAGTGCGACGGCAGCGATGTACCACATCGCGTATTGGAAGTTGTGGGTGCGCTGCAAAATAACGCCGATGATGATCGGACTGACAATGCCGGAGAGATTGCCAAAAATATTCAGAAAGCCGCCGATGGTGCCGATTAAGTGGCGCGGAATCACATCGCTGCACACCACCCAGCCGAGATTAGAGAAGGCGTTGGCGAAGAAGGCGATAGAGAGAATAGCGATGGCAATTACCGGGCTGTCCTGGAAGAAATTCACTAGCGCAATCGAACAGGTGAGCAACATCCCCAGCATTACCGGCAGCTTGCGTGCAAAGGTGCGGCTGCGGCCACGCTTGAGCAGGAAATCACTCAGCGTTCCGCCGCACAGCACGCCAGCCATCGCCATCAGATAAGGGAACATTGCGCCAATCCCCGCTTTATCGATCGACAGATGCAGCCCTTTTTCCAGATAGACAATAAACCAGGTCAGGAAAAAGTAGAGCGTCGATGAGGCCGCGAACTGCGCGATAAACAAACCCCAGGTGGTGCGCTGGCGCAGAATGTATTTTACCGACTGCCAGTTAACCTTGCCGTTTCCGGTTTGCTGATTCACTGAACTGTGGCCGCCGCCTTTGCGGATGATATCGAGTTCCGCATCATTCACTTTGCTGCTGTGCTGCGGGTCGCGATAGACAATCAGCCAGTAAATGCCGAACACAATGCCCACCAGGCCAGAGAGATAAAATGACATCTCCCAACCCCATTGAGAGACGATAAACGACAGCACCGGCGTCAGCAGCGCCAGACCAATGTATTGCGCGCTGGAATAGGTTGCCGTTGCACGCGCACGTTCATGGTCGGGAAACCAGGTGGCGATGATTTTGGTGTTGGAGGGAAAAGAGGGCGCTTCTGCTACGCCAATTAGCGCGCGGCACACCAACAGCATCATAAATGACGCGGTGGCGGTGGTGAAAAAGTGATGCGACGCCAATCCCATTAGCAGGGTAAACAGGCTCCACAACACAATCGCGCTGCCGTACAGCCAGCGCGAACCAATACGGTCAAGCAGATAGCCGACCGGAATCTGGCTCAGAGCATAAAACCAGGTAAACATCGAAAACAGTAAACCTAACTGCGTGGCGGATAAGAAAAACTCGCCCTGAATATGAGAACCGGCTACCGCCAGGTTAGCGCGATCCATATAGTTGATAGCGGTGACAATAAACAGCATGAATAAAACGCTTAAACGCGTGCGCGTGGGTTTCATGGTCATGACTTCATTCTCTATGAGTGTGCAGAGCGGGTTTGTGCCGTTGGCGTGCTCAGGCTACTAAAGGTGGTCAGCGTGGTGAGTAATACCGCCACAACCAGCGATCCGCCCATAAATACATAAGAGGCCGCTGGGCTGCCGGTCAGGCCATTGAGATAGCCCACAATCCACGCGCCGACGAAAGATCCCAACGCACCGAAGCAGACCACGAAGGACATCGCGCCCGCCACAACGTTGCGTGGCAGCATCTCAGGGATCGCAGCGAAGAAGGGTCCGTACGGCGTGTACATCGCACCGCCCGCGATCACCAGCAGCACCCATGAGAGCCAGAAGTGCGTCGCACCGAGCGTAAAGGAAGCAATGAAGCACACCGCGCCCAGCCCAAGGAAAAGCAGCACGATGTTTTTACGCTGCTGGTATTTATCGGAGAACCAGGATGCGGTCAGCATCAGCGGCACGGCGAGCAGATAGGGCGCGGCTGAGAGCCAGCCGGTCGCGACGATGCCCATGCCGGACGCGCTCTTCAGCATGGAAGGCAGCCACATGATGAAACCGTACATGCCGATATTCCAGAAGAAGTGGATAAACGCCAGCGCCAGCACTTTAGGCGAGCGGAAAGCTTCACGGTAATTCTTAACCGGTTTGATCGACTGCTGCTCTGCCGCCAGCGCGTTTTCCACCGCGCGCTTTTCGGCCTCGCTCAGCCATTTGGCATCACGCGGTCGGTCGGCATAAATTTTCCACCAGATGAACGCCCATAAGATGGCAGGCACGCCTTCAATAATGAACATGCCGCGCCAGCCAAAGGCGTTCACCAGATAGCCGGAGAGAATCGACATCCACAACACGGTAATCGGATTGCCGAGGAACAGAAAGGTGTTGGCTTTGGAACGCTCCGCGCGCGTGAACCAGTGGCTGAGGAAGATCAGCATCGCCGGCATCACCACACTTTCTGCGACGCCGAGCAGGAAGCGGATCACCGCCAGCAGCGCCACGCTGTGCACCATGCCGGTGGCGGTGGCCAATGCGCCCCACAGGATCAGGCTCCAGAAAATCAGCTTCTTCGCCGAGTGCTTTTCCGCGTAAATGCCGCCCGGCACCTGAAAACAGAAATAACCGAGGAAAAACAGTGCGCCGAGTAATGCCGAAATGGCGGGCGTGATATTGAGATCTTCAGCCAGACCTGCGGCGGCACCAAAACCGTAGTTGGCACGATCGAGGTAGGCGAGGCTATAGGTAATAAAGGCAATCGGGATGAGTTTTCCCCACCGACTAGCCGGTAAAATCCCTGCAATATTCTGGTTCATGCTATGACCTCAGGTCGCTTGAGTAGGATACAGCTGAGTCTTGGTGCCCAGCTTAGGTCGTTTAAATCAGCCCGTTATAAGGTGGCGAGCCAGCCGCCATCCACGTAAATCATCTGTCCATTGACGTAATCGGAAGCAGAGGACGCCAGATAGATGGCGGTACCAACCAGTTCTTCGGGTTTTCCCCAGCGACCAGAAGGATTACTGCTGCAGACCCATTTATTGAACTCTTCGTTTTCGACCAGCGCTTCGTTCATATCGGTGAGGATATAGCCCGGCCCAATGCCGTTGGTCTGGATATTGAACGGCGCCCATTCAGCCGCCATCGATTTGGTTAACAGCTTGATGCCGCCTTTTGCCGCAGTGTAGGGCGCGACGGTAGGGCGCGCGGCTTCGCTGGTCAGCGATCCGATATTGATAATTTTCCCACCGCGCTGGCGTTCCACCATGCGTTTGGCTGCAGCACGTGAGACGAGGAACGCGCTGGTGAGATTGATATCCAGCACCCGCTGCCAGTCGCTCAATGCCAGTTCCAGCATCGGTTTGCGGAACTGAATGCCTGCGTTGTTGATCACGATGTCGACGTGAATGTTCTCTTCATCAAGCTGCTGGAATACCGCTTCAATCGCGGCTTCATCTGCCACATTGAACAGAAAGCCTCGGGCATCAAATCCTTGTTGCTGTAATTGCTCCAGCGCCTTATCCATGTGCTCCTGACGCGTGCCATTCAGCAGCACTTTTGCGCCGGCTTGCGCCAGGCCTTGTGCATAAGCAAATCCCAAACCGCGCGTTGAGCCGGTAATCAGGGCGGTTTTCCCGGAGAGGTTAAATAAGGTCTGCATAACAAAACGTCCTTCATGTAACATGACTAACAAGTTGGATGAGTTACTTTTACGTTATGCGCAGAAAGGCAGCAATTGGCAGGCGAGAGATTTGTAAGATATCTCACAATTTTTTAATGTCATCGTCAGAAGGTAATTATCTACTTTTGAAGATTAACCTAATGAAAGTAATAGTTAAATTTCGGGGTTTTGCAGTATCGCTTTTGCTGCGCGAAAAATTGCTGCTTGTGTTGCAAGCAGTGACGCGTTAAAAAGCGGTAGACATGTAGGACAAGTGAGTAAAGCCGTGGCGCTGGAAAGTATCCAAAAACATAATGTGGTTGATGTCATCTACGAGCAGATGAAGCAGAACATTCAGGATGGTCTGTGGGAGCCGGGCTGTAAGTTGCCGTCAGAAGCGGAATTGACCGCAACCTTTCAGGTGAGCCGCGTCAGCGTGCGGAGTGCCGTGCAGAAGCTGCGAGACCTTGGCGTGGTGGTGACGCATCAAGGGAAGGGTACCTATGTTACCCGCGAAGTGGCGCGCTACGGATCGTTCAGCGATAACCAGCCCATTCTGCACCTTTCGCAGGAAGAGTTTGATGATATGCGGGTTTTCCGTCAGACCGTCGAGTTCAAATGTATGGAGCTGGCAGTGCAGAACGCCACTGATGAGGATGTCAAAGTGCTGGAAAGCGCCTTAAATCGCATGCTGGTGAGTAAAGATGACTACAAGAAGTACTCGCTGGCGGACTACGATTTTCATCTGGCGATTGTGAAAGCTTCACACAACAAAGTGTTCATCCACGTCATGGAATCCCTCAAGGGGATTTATGTGCATTACCTCGAAGAGTTGAACCGCGTATTGGGCATTACGCTGGAAAGCGTTGAAGCCCACATTAAAGTCTTTATGGCGTTGAAAAACCGCGATGCCTCGCTGGCAGCCGAGACGCTTAATAGCGCGATGACACATAACGTGCACGCCATCGAGGATGTACGCCATAACTGAATAACCAAAAGCCCTGCACAGGGCTTTTTAATACACATAACATGTAGGACATCATACAGCATGTTATCCAGATACTGTGAGGATCATGATGAGTAACCTGAAAATTACCGATGTAAAAACCATCCTTACCGCGCCAGGCGGCATCGATTTGGTGGTGGTAAAAATCGAAACCAGCGAACCCGGTTTATACGGTTTGGGCTGCGCCACCTTTACTCAGCGTATCTACGCGGTCGCCGCCGCGATTGAAAACTACATGAAGCCGTTTTTGATCGGCAAAGACCCGGCGCGTATCGAAGACATCTGGCAATCGGCGGCGGTCAGCGGTTACTGGCGTAACGGTCCGGTGATGAATAATGCGCTCTCCGGTGTGGATATGGCGCTGTGGGACCTGAAGGGTAAAGTTGCCGACCTGCCGGTGTATGAACTGCTTGGCGGCAAATGTCGTGATGGCGTGCCGCTTTATCGCCACTGCGACGGTGCCGATGAGATAGAAGTTGAAGACAACATCCGCGCGCGCATGGAGGAGGGCTATCAATATGTGCGCTGTCAGATGGGCATGTATGGCGGCGCGGGTACCGATGATTTGCGTTTGATCGCCGGCAAGCTGGCCAAGGCGCGCAATATCCAGCCGAAGGTGTCACCGCGTAATCCTACTCACGGCATCTATTTCGATCCGGATGCTTATGCGCGCGCCGTACCGCGCCTGTTTGATCATCTGCGCAACAAGCTCGGTTTTGGCGTTGAGTTTATTCACGATGTGCACGAGCGCATCACGCCAATCGCTTCGATTCAGTTGGCGAAATCACTCGAACCGTATCAGCTATTTTTCCTCGAGGATCCGGTTGCGCCAGAAAATATCGACTGGCTGAGTAAATTACGTAGCCAAAGCAGCACGCCAATTGCCATGGGCGAGCTGTTTACGCAAATCAACGAGTGGAAGCCATTAATTCAAAACCAGCTGATCGATTATATTCGCTGCCATGTCAGTACCATTGGCGGCATTACACCGGCGAAGAAGCTGGCAACTTTTGCGGAACTGTTTGGCGTGCGCACCGCGTGGCATGGTCCGGGCGATATCTCACCGATTGGTGTGGCGGCAAACCTGCATATTGATTTGAGCATCACCAATCTTGGCATTCAGGAGTACACGCCGGTGAATGAGGCGCTGCAGGAAGTGTTCCCAGGCTGTCCGGAGATTGATCGCGGTTATGCCTACCTCAGCGATCGTCCGGGGTTGGGCGTGGATATCGATCTGAAAGAGGCGGCGAAATATCCGGTATCGGGCGGTATTCCAGACTGGACTAACGCGCGTCTGCCAGATGGCACGGCGGCACGTCCGTAAACGTATTGATGATTCGAGAGGAACCACTGATTGGTTCCTCTTTTATTTAGTTTTCAAAACGTCCTGAGGTTGCTTCGAATCGAACGTTTCCGCAAAGGCATCCGCAGGTGAAATGGCTCATGAATTTTCTCCGTAATGATGACGTTGATGAATATAGTCCAAGGCGGATATCCGAATTTAGCCGCTACAACCAAAGGGCGCATAATGTATATTATGTTAAATGAAGTATCTCATTGCGCACTTCAACCATCATCCGCTCATCATCTGCCTTCTTTCACCTCCGTCACCAACAATCCGTAACCCGCGATTATCCCGGCGACGGACTGTTGAACGCACGTTGCCGTTATCTGCGCCCTTTAATCACCGACGCCTTCCAGTTGAAATCACTGACTTCACTCTCTTTCAACGATTCAGGTTTCTTCCTGCGCGTTGGCGTTTTCTTTGCCTTTTCAGCCAGCGCTTTCTCTTTGGCCAGTTTCGTCGTCATAATCTGCTGCCGGGCTTCCGCCGTGAACTCTTTCTCTTTCTTTGCATCCGGCTCTTTGCCAGTGCGCTGGCGATACTTCTCCATCAATCCCTTAAACGCTTCTTCTACTGCAACGCGTTCACTGAGATTGAATTGATCGATGGAAATCATTTTCTTGTCGTTCATAGCGTACCGTCCAATAGTGATTTTCTGGCAACAAGTGTACAGCATTTACCGGCAATGAAGATCGCACCATTGCCGCTTGCGTGGCTTTCTTGTAACCTTTGCCGTCAACATTTTAAGGATTTCCTATGAACGATCATCGCTCCAAAGATCCCTTGCACGGCGTCACGCTTGAGATGCAAATTAATGCGCTGGTCGCCCATTATGGCTGGGCCGAACTGGGTAAGCTCATCAATATCAACTGCTTTAAAAGCGATCCGAGCGTTAAATCGAGCCTGAAGTTTTTACGCCGCACACCTTGGGCACGCGCTGAGGTTGAAGCACTGTATCTGGATTCACTGGATGATTTTGCTGCGGATAAGGCAGATGATTCCGCGCCAAATCCCTGGACCATGGGCAAAGATAAGTAATTTCAGGCGACAAAACCGGCAGCGCTACGTGAATTCTCGGCAACTTCCACCCTGCTCTTTTTGCAGAATTCACGTAGCGACATCATATAAGTTCTCCCATTTATCCTCCGCTCTGTCACTTTCATAACTTCCCAACCTTGCCCGTGTCATCACATTTTCCAATGACCGATCGTATTGTAAGTTTCCATGCTGCATGACAATATCGCTACATGTATATACATGTACCACCAAGAGAAGCCACATCACACTAACAATAATTTCCCACCTTTAGCCGCTTCAGCGAGGAAACTATGTCAGCCGAATCACCTGCAGCAGATTACGCCGGCGCAGAGAAAAAGCGCCTGTCAGAAACGCGATCCATTGATTACATTCCTCCGAGCGAACGCCACGGACATCCTTTCAGCCAATTCACCTTGTGGTTTGGTGGCAATTTGCAGATCACCGCCATCGTAACCGGCGCGCTGGCCGTGGTGTTGGGCGGCGATGTGGTGTGGTCGATCATCGGCTTGCTGGTTGGGCAAGTTGTGGGCGCGGCGATCATGTCACTGCATGCCATTCAGGGACCGCGTCTCGGATTGCCGCAAATGATCACCAGCCGCATGCAGTTTGGCGTATATGGTGCGGTGATTCCGTTGGTGTTGGTGTGCATCATGTATGTCGGATTCTCTGCCAGCGGCACGGTGTTGGCCGGACAGGCGCTCGCCAAACTGATTAATACCAGCAATGCGTCAGGCATGATCCTGTTCAGTGCGATTATCGTCGTCATCGCGGTGCTGGGATATCGCGTGATTCACAAGCTCGGTAAAGTAGCCAGCGTGATTGGCGTGCTTGCCTTTGTTTACCTGTTTATCACGCTGCTCTCAACCCATGATCTGTCCGCGGTGTGGCAGAACCAGCATTTCACGGTCGCTAACTTCCTGCTTGCGGTTTCGTTGTCGTCGTCATGGCAGATTGCATTTTGCCCGTATGTTTCTGACTATTCGCGCTATTTACCGGCTAACGTCTCAGCCAAAAAACTTTTCAGCTGCGTTTTCTTCGGCACGGTTTTAGGAACGCAGGCTTCAATGACGTTGGGTGTAATTGTCGCGGCGATTGCCGGTAAGGCTTTCTCTGGCAACGAGGTTGGCTATATTGTCAGTTTAGGCAGCAGCGCTACGATGGCGATGGTGATCTATTTTGCGATCTGCTTCGGCAAAATCACTTTCACCACGCTGAATGCTTACGGCAGCTTTATGTCACTCACCACCATCGTTTCTGGCTTCCGTCAGAAAACCGCATTAAGTCGTGGCGGCCGCATTCTGTTTGTGGTGTTGATGGTGACGATTTCTTGTGTGATTGCGCTGATTAGCGAACCCGCTTTCCTGAAATCCTTCACTCATTTCCTGCTGTTTTTACTGGCCTTTTTTGTGCCGTGGAGCGCAATCAGCTTGACCGATTTCTACCTGATCACCAAAGGTAAAGTAGATGTGCCGGCGCTCTCCCAGCCCAACGGACGTTACGGTCGCTGGAACTGGGCGGGCATAATTGTCTACTTCTGCGGCGTACTGGTGCAGTTGCCGTTCATTGATAATCCACTGCATCACGGTTCGTTAACCTGGATTTTTGCCGGTAATGATGTGTCGTGGATCATTGGCTGGATTGTCACCGCACTATTGTGGTTAGCCGCAAAAAAGGTTGATCGTCAAGGGACCTTGTCGCACTCTGTTTACCCCAATCAGTGACATTGTCACGCATGTCATATTAATGAATCGCGCTCACAAGTGCTTGCAACTTTGAGCGCATTATCATTCAGCCAGCCCACCGCTACACTTTAACTAACGAGAAATATAAGCAACTGTAAGGCGCACCTGGTCGCCATTAATGGCAATCCTTAGGGATTATTTGTAACTCACCACCGTCACCCAATTGGCGTCACCGCCGGCCGGTGCTTCGCCAACGCGCTTTAGCGCCCCGCTTTCTTGATCAATGGCATAGCTGCCGGTCACCGCACTCTTTTCGCCGCTGGCAATCAACCAACGTCCGTCAGCGGTGATCGCGATGCCGCGCGGCTGTTTCTCAACTTGCCAGCTATCAATCAGCGTCAGTTTGCCGTCTGCTTTGTTAATCCGGTATCCGCTGATGGTGCTGCTGGTCCGCTCGCTGACATAGAGAAAACGGCCATCCGGCGTCAGACGAATATCGGCCGCCCAGATGCGCGGCGTGGTGTCGCTGTAGCCCGGCGGTCGCTCTTTGCCGTGTTGCAGCTGATATTTTTCCGCTACCGCATTTGGCGTCTCCGCCACTTTCACCAGCTCACCGCTGGCTTCACGACGAAACTGCGTAATGATGCCGCCCATCTCGCCGATGTTGTAGAGATAGCGATTATCCGGCGACAACACCGAATGGCGCGGTCCGTTTTCTGTCGCCGTTTTAACATAGCCGTTGCCTAACCCCGAAAGCTCTCCCTCGGCGCTCAGTTTCAATTGCAGCACGCGATCGGTGCCGAGATTGCCGACATAAGCCTGCTCGCCGCTCGCATCAACAATCACCGAGTGCGCGGCATGTCCGGTTTTGTAACTCCCGACCGGCGGCGCAATCAGCTTGCCGTCGCTATTGAGTCGATAAACGTGCACCACATCGCCATCATAGGAAGCGCCCAGCAGAAAACGACCCTGCGGATCCGTGCTGATGTAGGGATAACTGGCCGCAGCGGATACGCTATTCAACGGGCTGAGATCGCCCGTTTTGCTGTCGATGTTCCAGCTCACCAGTTGCAGCGGTTTACTGCGAATCGCGGCGTACAGATGTTTATGATCGGCGCTCAACGCCATCGGCATCACTTTGCCGCCGACCTGAGTGCGTCCTAATAGTTGCAATGCACCGGTTTGCTCATTCAGCGCGTAGCGCGCGATGGTGCCATCATCGGCTTCTGAAACGTAGACAAAAGTCTGCGCCAGCAACGGCGCGCTGGCGGCCAACGATGCTAAAAGCGTCGCCGCGCGTAATAGGTTCTTCATGCTGCTTCCTTAGCGTACCAATGACGGACGTTTGGCGTCATAACGCCAGTTATCGATCAAAAACTGCATCCCCAGTGCATCGTTGCGATTTTTATCCGGCAGCGCGTTATATAGCGCATGCGCCTGTTCGATGCGATCCATATCCAGCTCGATGCCCAATCCCGGCCCCGGCGGTAACTCCAGATAGCCATCGCGGATTTGCGGCGGTTGACGCGTAAGCTGCTGACCATCCTGCCAAATCCAGTGCGTATCAAAGGCGGTTTGACGATCGCCAGGCGCGGCGGCACCCAGGTGCGCCACCATCGCCAGCGAAATATCAAAATGGTTATTGGAGTGGCAGCCGGTTGTCAGCCCCCATTCGTTGCACAGCTGCGCCACCACGTTGGCGTTACGCATCGTCCAGAAGTGCGGATCGGCGAGCGGAATATCAATGGCATTCAGTTGCAGCGCATGATGCAGCTGGCGCCAGTCGTTGGCGATCATATTAGTCGCGACCGGCACGCCGGTGGCGCGGCGAAACTCGGCCAGCGTTTCCCGACCGGAATAGCCTTGTTCAGCGCCACAAGGATCTTCCAGATACGGCACCTTCCCCGCCAGCTGCTTGCCAAAGCGAATCGCCTCCTCCAGCGACCAGCTGGCGTTAGGATCGACGGTGACGCGTGCTTCAGGGAAGCGCGCCAGCAGCGCTTCCACCGTTGCCACTTCCACTTCACCTGCCTGCACGCCGCCTTTGAGCTTGAAGTCGCGGAAGCCGTATTGCTCAACTGCCGCTTCGGCCAGTCGCACCACGGCATCGCTGTCCATCGCCGCTTCATGACGCAGACGGAACCAGCCTTCTTGCTCATGCTCCCCTGATCGATAGTGCATATTGGTGCGCTTGCGATCGGCGATGTAGAACAAATAGCCCAGCACCGGAATGCGATCGCGCTGTTTACCGCTGGCGAGCAGGTCCGCTACCGGCAGGTTAAACAGCTTGCCCTGCAGATCCAGCAGCGCCGCTTCTATGGCGGCGGCGGCGTTATAAAACTTCTCCGGATTCATCTGCGGGATATGAATGTCGTTGGTGTGTGAGGTTTGTTGCTGACGTGCCTCGCTGCTGAACAACTGGCTCAGCGTCGCGTTGAGACGCAGCAGCGAACTGCCTTCTATCAGCGGGCGAAACTGTTCCAGCAACTGCAAGGTGGATGCATGACACGGCGTTTCGCCTACGCCGGTATGTCCGGCGGAATCGGTCAGTATCACGATGATGCGCGTGAAGTAGCAGTTATGGGCGCCGCCAATGTTCAATAACATGCTGTCGTAACCGGCAACCGGCACGATGCGCATCGATTTAATGACTGGACTGTCTGACATGGTTTCTCTCCGTGTGACCGAAAGCGGGTGGTACAGGTTTGCGACGCAGCAGCAAATAGAGTCCGGTAACCACGGACACGCTGGTTAGCGCGTAAAGTCCGCCGGTGGTGCTGCCGGTGTGCATTTCGAGGTAGCCGAATACCGTGGGCGCAAAGAAGCCGCCGAGATTGCCAATCGAGTTGATTAGCGCAATGCCGGGCGCGGCAATCGAGGCGGGTAATTCACTTTGCGGCATCGGCCAGAAGAACGCCGCGCTCACTTTGGAGCCGATGCAGGCCACAATCATCGCCACAAAGCCAAACCACGGCGTTCCCAGCGTGGCCATAAAGGTGCCGCATGCGGCGATCAGCATGGCGATGCCGAGCCCTTTATCCAGTTTATCGCGATAGCGGTCGGTGGCTTTGCCGAGCAGAAACAGCGCGACGATAGCAAACAGCCACGGCACGGCGGTCAGCAATCCGGTTTCAAAGCTGTTGAAGCCCTGAATACGCTGAATGATTTGCGGCAGCCAGAACACTAACGTGTAGCCGGTCATGGTCATGGTGAAGAAGATCAGGCAGTAAGACAAAAG
The DNA here is from genome assembly GCF_019795975.1 of Pantoea sp. DY-17. Taxonomy (NCBI): domain Bacteria; kingdom Pseudomonadati; phylum Pseudomonadota; class Gammaproteobacteria; order Enterobacterales; family Erwiniaceae; genus Pantoea; species Pantoea sp. DY-17. The sequence goes on from NZ_JAIMIG010000001.1 coordinate 1,226,785, forward strand.
GCTGCGATCGCTGATCAAGCCCCAGCGGCCGTGTTTCACCGCGTGCTCTTCGCGCGCATCATCTTCCAGCGCTAGCTGCTGCGCCAGCGCCTGTTTCTCGGCATCGCTCAACCATTTCGCGCCTTGCGGTTTGGATACCAGCACAAAGGCGGCCAGCAAGCCGATCACCATTGATCCGCCGCCTTCCATAAACATCACCCATTTCCAGCCCGCGATGCCGCCAACATCATGCATCATCAGAATGGCACCGGTGAGCGGACCGGAGAACAGAAAAGCGCTGGCGGTGGCGCTCAACACCATCGCGGTAGCTCGCCCTCGCCACGCATTCGGCACCCATTGACGAAAATAGAACAGCACGCCAGGGAAGAAGCCGGCTTCCGCCACGCCGAGCAGGAAACGCAGCAGATAGAAATGCAGCGGCGTACTCACAAAACCGGTAAGCACCACCATCATGCCCCACGTAATCATGATGCGCGTCAGCCACACGCGTGCGCCGAGTTTCTTCAGCATCATGTTGCTCGGCACTTCAAACAGCGCATAGCCGATAAAGAACAGCCCCGCGCCTAAGCCGAAGGCGGCCGCACTAATGCCCGCATCCGTTTGCAGTTCGGCTTTTACGAAGCCGATGTTTGCCCGGTCAATTTGGTTCACAATTAACATTAGCGCCAGCATCGGAATGATGCGGCGGAAGAACTTGCCGATAGCCGAGGCGATATGCGCGTCATGATCGGGCGATAATACGTATTGTTGTTGTGTCATGCGTCACCTGTAGGGAGAAAAGCATCGCTATAGGTATACGCAGCAGAGTGTGGCCAGGTGTATGTGGCATTGCCCGAGACCGCTTAGGCAAATGCCCTATGATTGTTAAAATTCATGGTGTTATATTAATTCGCGTCGAAAAGTTTACGCTTGGTTTGTGCGCTGGCTCACTACGGGCCCCGTGCCTGAGCATACCTCACATTAAACTGAGCGACTTTCGTTCGCCATAGGCTCAGATTGTTTCAGTTTTGCCGTGCGGCGACCGAGCAAAGGGCGCCTGGCCGCGCCCTCTGCACTCCCGGGCCTTGCGCCAGCCCAATCCGCCGCTGCGCGGTACCTTCACTCATTCACGATTCCTGACGGACCGGCGCCGATTCGCTCCTGCTCAGCGCCGCCTCTCGCCGCATCCATGCGGCTCGCCCTGGAATCCCTCATTCGTTCAGCGGTTTAGGATGTCGCCTCAACACCCGCGCTGCTGCATCAATGCATTAATTTGACTCACCATCGCTATAAATCCCGTAGGGTCACCATTTATGGTGACCTGGTACACAAATGGCCCAGGTTCCATAAAGTGCTTTCTCAGAAGTTGTTGTTTGAAGACATTCGGGTAGTTACAGCTATGAAAACTAAGATAATGTAGATAATTAATTTACCTGAAGGACAAATCCTCCCGATAAAGCAAGTAACTTCAAAAGTTACATATTGAAAATTCATGCAAGGATGAGGTCAACCCTCATCAAATAAAGTGTCCAGGTCTTCTAGCTGTGGAAATGAGAAATCAATGGCTGAAAGTTTCAATCCCAGTGACGTCAAATAAAGAGTAAATGCTTTCAACGATCCCGCGTAATGGCCATTTTCAATCTGTGAAATAACCGTGCGATGAATGCCTGCACGCGTCGCAGCGTCGGCTTGAGTCCAACGGTTAGCCTTGCGCCTTTCCTGACATTTAGCGCCTATTGCTTGCAAACCAGGCAACATAAAACCTCTATTGTTGGTATATGATAACAATGTCTATATTTTTACCAAAATGTTATCATATAGCAACACTTAAGTTCTGCACAGGCGGCCTTAATGCCTTTTCCTCGTCTACACTTGCCTCACGTGGAAACGCTAATAGAGGTAAAAATGTCGCAATCTAATCAACGTAATCAAGCTTGGCTATTAGCTTCACGCCCGCATGGCGAACCGGTAAAAGAGAATTTCCGCCTGGTGGAGCAGCCCATTCCTGACGTGAAGGACGGCCAAATCCTGCTGCGCACGCTCTATTTGTCGCTCGACCCCTATATGCGCGGGCGCATGGATGACAGCAAATCTTATGCTGCACCTGCTGAACTCGACCAACCGATGGTTGGCGGCACGGTGAGCGAAGTGGTGGAATCTAAACACGCGGATTTCCAGCAAGGCGATGTGCTCCTCGCGCAAAGCGGCTGGCAAAGCTATGCGGTTTCGGACGGAAACGGCGTGGCGAAATTGGGCGATCTGCCCCATCCTTCCTGGGCGCTGGGCATTCTCGGTATGCCGGGCTTTACGGCCTATATGGGCTTGATGGATATCGGCCAGCCAAAACAGGGTGAAACCCTGGTGGTCGCGGCGGCTACCGGCCCGGTCGGTGCAACGGTGGGTCAGCTTGGCAAACTCAAAGGCTGCCATGTCGTCGGCGTTGCGGGGGGCGAAGAGAAGTGTCGCTATGCGATTGAGAAGCTCGGTTTCTCCGCCTGTATCGATCACCATCGTGACGACTTTGCGGAACAGCTGGCGGCTGCCTGCCCGGACGGCATTGATATCTACTTCGAAAACGTTGGCGGCAAAGTGTTTGATGCCGTATTTCCGTTGCTGAACACCGCGGCGCGCGTGCCGGTGTGTGGCCTGGTTTCTGGTTACAGCAGCCGCGAATTACCGCCGGGCCCGGATCGCACCCCGCAAATCATGGGCGGCATTCTTAAACGTCGTATTCGCATGCAGGGCTTTATCATCTTCCAGGATTACGGCGATCGTTATCCTGAATTCCTCAAAGCGATGACGCCGCTGGTGGAGCAGCAAAAAATCCACTACCGCGAGCACATGATCGACGGGCTGGAAAATGCCCCGCAGGCGTTTTTCGATATGCTGAAAGGCAAAAACTTCGGTAAAACCGTGGTGAAAGTCGCGCAGTAAACCGTTGTGTTAACGCTATTTTTCACTTTGCATAGCCGCAATTGAGATATGGCGCGCGCTGAGCGCATGAGAAGATATTTTCCCTACATCGTCATTATCGGGAGTTCTCATGTCGCTCAGCCAAACCCACATCCTGAAGGTCAATTCCCAACAGCCTGAAGCACCCGTTCCCTTACCTGCTGAACCGGCGCATATCATTCGTGATGATGCCGAAGCCATTGAGATTGCTCAACGTCTGGCCACCGAGTTTGCGCGTGACGCCGCACTGCGCGACCGCGAAGGCATCTTGCCGCTCAACGAATTGGATGCGTTCTCACAAAGTGGCTTGTGGGCGATGGCGATCCCTAAAATCTATGGCGGCGCGGGCGTATCCTGGGTGACGGTGGCGAAAGTCATCGCCATCATTTCGGCGGCAGATTCCGCGCTCGGTCAGCTACCGCAGAACCATTTAGCCGGCGTGGCGCATCTGGTGGCGGATGGCAGCGAGGCGCAGAAACAAGAACTACTGGGCGAAGTGCTGGCTGGCTTGCGCTGGGGCAACGCTTTCTCCGAGAAGAATTCGCGCACCGTCGCCGATTTCCAGACGCGTTTTCAGCGTGAAGGTGATGACGTGGTGATCAACGGCGAGAAATTCTACGCCACCGGCGCACTGCTGGCGCATCGAATTCACGCAGTGGCGCTCGACGATCAGGATCGCGCGCATCTGATTGTGCTGGATCGCAACACGCCGGGCGTGACCATCATTAACAATTGGTCGAGCTTTGGTCAGCGCACCACGGCATCGGGCACCGTGCTGCTGGAGAACGTGCGCGCCCCGCTATCCCGCGTGATCCCGGCTTATCAGGCGTTTGAGCGCCCGACTGCCGCCGGTCCGATTTCGCAGATTATTCAGGCGGCGGTGGATGTGGGCATTGCTCGCGGCACTGTTGAAGACACGCTGCATTTTGTGCGCGAGCGGTCACGTCCGTGGATTGATAGCGGTCAGGAGCGCGCATCCGATGATCACTTTACGCTGGCGGCAGTCGGGGATTTGAAAATTCGCCTGCACGCCGCTGAAGCCTTACTGTGGCGCGCTGGCGAAGCGATTGATCTGGCGCTGCGGCAACCCGATGAAAGCACGGTGGCTGCGGCAACGGTCGCTACCGCTGAAGCCAAAGTGTTAACTACCGAAATCGCTATTCTGGCAGGTAACAAGCTGTTCGAACTGGCGGGTACACGCTCAACGCTGCAGGAGTTCAACCTCGATCGCCACTGGCGCAATGCGCGCACCCACACCTTGCACGATCCGGTGCGCTGGAAGTATTACCACGTCGGCAATTATTACCTCAATGGCACCCCGCCGCCGCGCCATGCATGGAATTAACGGTGGCGAAAACGTGCCGCTGGATGGTCAGCCGTGAGTCGCGGCTGACCAAACAACCGTTCGCGCAACGTCACGGCTTGCGCGGGCGTTTCACGGATAAGCCCTCGGCTACGCAGCACCGGCATCACATGCTGGATAAAATCCTCAAAGCTGCCGGGACTAATCGCCCACGCCAGATTGAAGCCATCAACACCCGACTCCGCGGCAAACTGTTCCAGCTGATCGGCGATACTCTCCGGACCGCCGATCAGCAGCGGATGCAATCCGCCAATGCCGATGTAGCGCGCCGCATCACGCAGCGTCCAGCGTTTTTGATCGTCAATGCGCGTCAGGCTGGCTAAGGCTGAGCGACAGGCATCGGTTTCACGAAACGCTAGCGGCGTATCCAAATCCTCCTGTGACCAGTCGATACCGGTCCACGCAGAGAACAGCGCCAGCGCGGCCTCTTCGCTGATGTACTGCTGATAATCGCGATATTTAGCCTGCGCGGCTTCATCACTCTCTGCGGTGATCACCGTGATAGCCGTGACGAAACGCAGCGAAGCCGCATGGCGCCCTTCTGCTGCGGCTAACTGGCGGATGCGTTGGATATCCGCAGCAATGGCCTGCGGCGTAACGCCGCCGAGAAATATCACTTCCGCGTTGCGTGCAGCGAATTGCGCCCCGCGACTGGAGGTTCCCGCCTGAAACAGCACCGGCGTGCGCTGCAGACTGGGCTCGCTTAGGTGCGCATCCGGTACCTGATACCAGCGCCCGGCATGCTTGATAGCATGCACTTTGGCCGGATCGCTATACACGCTGTATTGCTTATCGCGCCGCACCGCGTCCTCTTCCCACGATCCTTCCCACAGCTTGCCGGTGATATCGAGAAACTCCTGCGCGCGATCGTAGCGTTCATCGTGCGGAATTTGCTGCGTCAGCCCCAGATTACGTGCCGCTGAATCCAGCATTGACGTCACCACATTCCAGGCGATGCGCCCGTTGCTCAGGTGATCAAGCGTGGTGAATTTGCGCGCAAGCAGATACGGCTGTTCGTAGGTGGTAGAAACGGTGATGCCAAAGCCCAGATGTTGCGTCACCGCTGCCATTGCAGAAACCAGCAATAGTGGATCGTTAACCGGCATTTGTGTCGCCAGACGCAACGCCGCGTCCGGCTTGTTTTGCCACACGTCCAACTGACCCAGCGCATCGGCGATGAACAGCGCATCAAACCCGGCGCGATCCAGCTGTTGGGCAATATCGGTCCAGTAACGCAATTCGGTATAGCGATGAGCCTGATCCTGCGGATGCCGCCACAATCCTGCGGAGATGTGGCCCGGCACATTCATCATAAAACCAAACAGTAAAAACGGTGCCCGGCTCATCTTTGACCTCTCTCAGCTGTGATGACGCGCGCGCAGAGCCCCGACGGCCAGCACAATGAAAATTAATCCGCCGGTGGCGACCTGTTGCCAGTAAAAATTCCAGCCGACCAGCAGCAAGCCGTTGGCGATAAAGCTCAGCAGCACCACGCCAAGCAGCGTGCCTAACACATTGGGCCGACGTGATGGCGCGAAGGTGGCGCCAATAAAACTGGCACCAATCGCATTCAGCAGATAGGCATTGCCCGACAGCGGCACCCAGGCTTTGACGTTTGCCGCCAGAATCAAACCGACGATACCGGCAATCAACGCTGCGAGAATAAACGCCAGCGCAGTGAGTCGTTTCACTGGCACGCCCGAATGCTGCGCAACGCTGTACTGCTCGCCCATTACCCGCAATGAACGGCCGGTGGCGCTGCGATGCAGCAACTGATAGAGCGCCAGCGCTACCAGCAACAATAGCCACAACGGCAGCGGAATGCCGAGCAGCGCGCCGTGACCTATCGCCGAAAATCCATCGGGCAGTTTCTGGCTCAGCAGATAAACCGGTTGTCCGCCATTTGACGACAGCTGCTGCACGCTTTGTCCGATAAACAGCGTGCCAAGCGTGGCGAGAAACGGCTCCACGCCCAACTGTGTCACCAAAAAGGCGTTAAACACGCCAACCAGCAGCGCGGCAATTAATGCCGCGAACAGCGCCACTGGCAAACTGACCTGATGCAGCACCAGTGTCACCAAAACCAGACAGGCAATATCGATCGCCGTGCCCACCGAGAGATCAATCGCGCCAATGCGTGTCACCAACGTCATCGCCAGGGCGACGATCGCCAGCGGCGCGACGTTATTGAGCAACACACTGCGAATATTGGAGACAGTGGCAAAAGCCGGCGCCGCGAAAATAAAGAACACGAGCAGCGCTACAAAGGTCAGCACGATGATGGCGCGCAGCCAGCCGGTCTGGCGCGGGCGTGGCGCGACAGGTGATAACAAAGAATCAGACACCTTGCGTTCTCCTTGACTGGCGACGACGTAACAGCGCGGTTAACGCAACCACTAACAGGATCAACACGCCTTCGACGCCGTTTATCCAGTAACTTGAGACATTGATCAGCTGAAAGCCGTTGGCAATCAGGCTGAGAAATAGCGCGCTAATCAGTGCGCCGCCAAGTGTCGGCACCAGCCGACGGGAAAACACCACGCCCAATAGCGCCGCCGCGATCACCATCAACAGATTGTCGTTGGCGCCAGGCGAACTGCCGCTTAGTAGCGACACCGACGCAATTGCCGCGATAGCCGCGCTGACGCCACACAACACGTAGCTCAAACCCTGATAGCGTTTAACGCCGATGCCCGCCGCATTCGCCGCCTGCGGATGGCTGCCCACCGCCTGCAAGCGCAGGCCAAAGGACGTCAGGCGGCTCAAGGCTATCACGCCAAACGCCAGCAGCAGAAACGACCAGCCCAGCCACGACACCGCTAGCGGACCGTTGCTTAACAACAGATTTTGCAGATCGCTGCTGGCTGACACCGAGGCGTTGCTGGTCAGCACCATTTCCAGGCCGATAGCGATATTCATGCTGGTGAGCGTTGCCAGCAGCGGCAAAATCCCCAGCCAGACAATCGCCAGCGCGTTAAACAAACCCACAGCCGCACCGGTTAACAGCGTCAGCAGCAAGGCAATCGCGATGGGCTGACCGGCGTTGAGCTGGCTGGCAAACACCGCCGCACTTAGGCCAAGGTTGGCGGCAATCGACAGATCAATGCCGCCGGTAATACCCTGCAAGCCGCCGCCGCTTAAAACCAGCGTTAAGCCCAGCGCCAGCGTGCCAACCACTGCGGTTTGTTGCAGCACGTTGCCGAGGTTCATCACCGTAAGGAAAATCGGCGACAGCCAGGCAAATACGGCTAAAACCAGCAAAATAATCAGCAGCGAAACGTGTTGCAGCCACTGCTGACCGCGCACGCTGCGTGGCGCTGAAACCGGTGCAGATTGGGTAATATCACTCATGAAGCACGCTCCGTTAACGCGCCGGTGCCCGAAGCCCAGGAGAGAATTTCCTGATGGCTGGTGTGCTGTGCCTCCAGCGTGGCGACATGTTCGCCGCGCGCCAGCACCATAATGCGATCGGCCAGCGTTTGCAGTTCGAGTAAATCGGTGGAGAACACCAGAATCAGGGCGCCGTCATCAGCCAACTGCTGCAATGTGTGATAAATCGCCGCCTTAGCCGCAATATCAACGCCCACCGTGGGCTCATCCAGCAAATACAGACGCGCACCGGTGTTTAACCATTTGGCCAGCACCGCTTTCTGTTGGTTGCCGCCCGAAAGCTGACGCAGCGCCGCCAGCTGCCCCGGCGTGCGGATATCCAGTTGCTGAATGTTCTTCGCCACCAGTTCGCTCTCCGCCTGACGCGAAACGCCGCCCCAGCGCAGCAAGCGCTGCACCGTGGTTAAGGTGACATTGTCACGCAATGACAAATCTAACGCGACGCCGTTGGCGCGGCGATCCTCCGGTACAAAGGCGATACCGCGCTTCACTGCGGCATGTGGAGAAGCCGGCACGCCGCTCACTTCGCCCAGCGTAACCTTGCCGCTGACGCCGTTTTCTAGCCCGAACAGCGCGCGAATCAGCGCTTTACCGCCGGAACCTAACAAACCGGTGATGCCGATGATTTCACCTTGTCGGCCGGTGAACGACACACTGTGAAAACTGCCGGGCGCGCTGAGCGCAGTAACCTGCAGCACTTGCGCACCGGCGCGGCGCGACTGACGCGGTGCCAGTTCATGACGCGCGTCGCCTACCATCGCCGCGATCAGTGCCGCCGGTGATAGTTGATCTGCGTTGAACTGCGCCACGTCTTTGCCGTCACGTAGCACCGTGACGCGTTGGCACAGCTCCTGAATTTCATCGAGATAGTGCGAAACATAAAGCAGCGCGATGCCCTGCTGGCGCATGCGTTCAATTACCCGGAACAGCGCATGCACTTCATGGCGCGCCAGCGCGGCGGTCGGTTCATCCAGCACCACCACGCGCGGCGCGTTTTGCAGCACGCGACAGATTTGCACCAGTTGCTGCTCCGCCACGCTCAGCGTGGCGATCAACGCATCAGGATCGAGTTGCAAACCAAAGTGCTGCTGCAGCTGCTGCTCTGCCTGCTGGCGCATACGACGTCGCAGGATAAACGGCGTACCGGCTAAGCGCGGTTCGTTGCCAAGCCACAGCGCTTCCGCCACCGTCAGCGAGTCGGGCAACAATCGCTCCTGATGCACGATGGCGATGCCCTGGCGTTGCGCCTGCGCGGGCGTAGCGAGCGTAAGCGGCTGGCCATCCAGCTCGATGCTGCCGCGATCGGCGGCGTGAATGCCGCCTAACACTTTGATCAGCGTCGATTTACCCGCACCGTTATGGCCAATCAAGCCGTGTACTTCACCGGCATGCACGCTGAGCGACACCGATTGCAGCGCAGGCACGCCATCAAAAGCTTTGCTGATGGCGTGCAGTTGCAACAGCGGCGCGTTATTTACCATCCGTTTGACCCAGGGTTTTCTGCGCTTCGGCAGCGTTCTCTTTAGTCACCAGAATCGACGGCACATAGGTTGCGGGCGGCAACGAACGATCGCCAGCGAGGTATTTCGCCACGTTCTGCACCGCCGTTTGGCCAATCACATACGGCTGCTGCGCCACCACCGCTGCCGCGCTGGATTAGGGATCTTTAACCAGCGACACCACATCCGGGCTGCCATCCACCGCGTACGTTTTGATTTCGTTGCGTCCGGCAGCGTCTACCGCCTGCGTGGCGCCGATTTGCGGCACATCCCACGCCGCCCAAATCGCCTGCACCGAACCTTTCGGATATTTATTCAGTAATTGACTGATTTGCGCATACGCATCCTGCACGGTATTCGGGATGACATCGCGCAATTCAGGTTGGATAATTTTAATTTTCGGATACCACTTCAGCACGGCTTTTAACTGGTCGTAGCGCATTGCGACTACCGGCACGCCATAGAAACCGTTAAATACCAAAATATTGCCTTCGCCGCGCAGGTCGTTTACCAGTTTTAATGCTAACTGTTCGCCAATATAAAAATTATCCGATGTGGTGACGTTAATACTGGATGGGCTGGCGGTATCAACGGTAAATAAAGGAATGCCCGCTTCGCGTATTTTTTTCAGCCAGGGTTCCAGCACCGACGCTGTGCCGAGGGTTTCAATAATGGCATCCGGTTTTTGCGCAATAAGCGTCTGAATCTGCGCAATTTGCTGCGACTCTTTACGCCCGCCATCCAGCGCAATCGGCGTTCCGCCAAGGCGCTTCACCTCATCGATTTGTCCCTGATAAGCTTTCAAATCCCAGTAGTGATCGGTACCCGCGACGGTAATGCCAATGCGTTTACCCGCCAGCGACGGAATCGGTTGATCCTCGGCGTGCGCCATTCCTGATAATAGTGATAGAGAAGCCAATAACAGACCTGCCAGGCGGTGCTTTTTCATTCTTAATATCCCTGGAAACAATAAAATAATGTTGTGTGACGCCTGTTATCTGGCGTGTGAAATAAAAATTATCACAGCCATTTTTTATCCATAATGCTATTTTCTCCTTAGGCTAGCTGGCGATTGGTAATAGCCAATACGCACTAGTTCGGTGCGTTTTTTCCCGCTGCGCTTTGTCGGTTTTTTATGCACAGTTACGTAAAGATACTGGTAATCCATACAGATAAGGTTCAGGATGGTCACTCATCCTGGATTAGCACCCACGGCCATTCACCCTCTATCTGAGGGCTCGTAATGAACTTTTATTCAACTGAAACCGTTTGCGCCATTACCGGTGCCAACCGCGCCAATTTACGTCGCTGGTTGCGCGGTGGATTAATTTCTGAAAATCACGTCAATAAGGACTGGAGCCGACATCAGGTTGATGAAGTGCTCGCCATGATGGCATTGACCTCGGGTGGTGCCACGCTGTGGCAAATCTATCAAGGCCGTCACTGCGGGCTCGATTACTCTTCGTCTGGTTGGGTGGCACGCCGCGGCGATCTGTTACGGCAGCTGGAGTTAGGCTCTGATCGAGAACTGGCGCGTACTGTGCGCAATCTGGCGGGCGATTACAGCAGCGACGATTTCGTCAATGTGCTGATGAAACCGCTCAACCGCTGGCTGCGTGATGATACGCGTCGCGGGGCATCACGCAGGTTAACGCGCTTTCATGAAGCGATCGTTCATCACAGCGACTGTGTAAAACGCGCTTCAGCCCGTCAGCAGCAGATGCCACTGTTACTGGAAGTGGTCAGCACCGGCGATGAAACGGAAGTGTGGCTGGAAGCCATTCGCCTTACCGGACAAGGATTTTGCGTCGAGGTAGATCAAACCTCACAACCGATGCTGTACAGTTCAGAAAGCCGCCACGATCATCACCTGCTGTGGTGCGGTGCCGGGATCAGCCATGAACGCATGACTCAGTTCCAGCGCGGATTACGTTCCGGTAAACCGGTGATGCTGAGCGGACCCGATCGCAGCGTTCATCCGGCTGTCGCTGAAGCCAGAGTCGCTTAGCCGGTGCTTTATGCACCGGTCTCATCGCTTATCCCATTCCGCACTTTGCTTATTCAAAAGAAGTAGTTAGCCACGGCAACAACGGTTAAGTCACATCACTCTCTCTTCTGCTACGCTCTCGCCTCCCAATCAGGAGGATCCATGAGTTCATTAATCGATATTTTCACCAGTCATAAAAGCGATCGCAGTTTTACCGACCTTCCCGTTGCGGATGCGGTGCTGGATCGCATCATTTCGGCCGCCTATCGCGCGCCAACCTCGGTGAACTCGCAGCAGGTCTCTTTGGTGGTGACGCGCGATGCTGAAAGACGCGCACAAATCTCCCAGATTGCTGGCGGTCAGCCGTGGATTGCCAAAGCCCCGGTGTTTATTACCCTGGTGCTGGATATGCATAAATCGCGTCTGGCGATGAACGCTATCGACCGCGAGCAGATCGCGCAGCAGAGCATCGAAAGCATTGTGTCGGGCTCAACCGATGTGGGTATTGCGTTGGGTTCTATCATGGCGGCAGCGCGTGCTGAAGGTTTGGGCATTGTGCCGATTGGCGGTATTCGTCGCGATGCGCAGGCGTTAATCCGCTTACTGGATTTGCCGGAATATACTTTCCCGGTGGCGGGCGTGGTGATTGGCCATGTCGATCAGCCTGCGCATCAGAAGCCGCGTCTGCCGCTGGCTACCTTCCGTCATGAAGAGCGCTATCAACGTGATGGACTGGAGCAACACATCGCTGCCTACAATCAGGAGATGGTGCAGCACTGGAAAAATACCGGACGTGAGGATGGCGAGAGCTGGAGTGAAAGCGTTAGCGGTTATTATCACAAGATTTACTTCCCGCACGTGCTGGACGCGCTGAAGAAGCAAGGGTTTGGCAACGACAAGTGACGGCTTTTCCCCGCGCGCTGTGCGCGGGGAAAGAAAATTAACGCCCTTTCTTCTTACGACCTGGCTGGGCGAAACGCTGGCGATTAGCCGGTTTTGCCCCCGCTTTCTCACCCGGTTTAGCGCCAACCGTCGCGGGCTTTTTCGCCGCGCTGGCGGGTTTCTTTTTCGCCTGCGTCTTCTGCGTTTTTTGACCTTCGGATGATGAGTCTTCAATCAGTTTGAACAGATCGATCAGCTCGTCATCGGTCAAATCGCGCCACTCACCGAGCGGAATGCCTTTCAGGCTGACGTTCATGATGCGCGTACGTTCAAGCTTGGTCACTTCAAAGCCGAAGTGCTTGGTCATTCGACGAATCTGACGATTCAGCCCCTGAACCAGAATGATGCGGAAGACAAAGGTCGACTCTTTTTTAACTTTGCACTTTTTGGTGACGGTGCCGAGCATCGGTACGCCCGCGCCCATTCCGGCAATAAATTCATCGGTGATCGGTTTATCAACGGTGACCACATACTCCTTTTCGTGGTTATTACCGGCACGCAGGATTTTATTCACCAGATCGCCGTGGTTGGTGAGGAAAATCAGTCCCTGCGAATCTTTATCCAGGCGACCAATCGGGAACACGCGCTTGCTGTGATTAACGAAATCACCAATGTTGTCACGCTCACCCTCTTCCATGGTGGTGATGATGCCAACCGGTTTGTTCAGCGCAATCAGCACTAAGTCTTCTTCGTCACGCGGCTCAATCAGCTGCCCGTTCACTTTGACTTCATCCCCTGCAAACACCTGCGCACCGACGGCAGCGCGTTTACCGTTAATGAACACGTTGCCTTGCTCGATGTAACGATCGGCATCGCGGCGTGAGCAGATTCCGCTCTCGCTGATGTATTTGTTCAGGCGTGTGGATGAGTTAGGCAGCATGGTTCCTCCGAAAAAAACGGACTATACAGCAACCTTAGGCGTTGGTTAAGCCTCGCGACAATCATCAGCATTTCTCTTACCACGATATAACAGCACACTAACAATGTGGTTGTTGTCAGCGGATCGATCAGCGACAATTCGCACCCATCGTTTTTTCTTATGACAGAGTGATTCCGTAATGACAAATCAGCCATCGGTGACGTGGATAACCTCCGTGCGCACCTTTCTGGCCCGCCTTTGGCCTCATCCGTTACCGGGAGGCAGAAAGCAGATGGTCATCGCCAGCATTGGCGCGGGATTGGGTTTAATGATGACCAGCCTGACCAGCCACTGGCTGCTCGGTGAAGTGAATCTGTGGTTTGTCGCGCCGATGGGCGCTTCAGCGGTATTGCTGTTTGGTCTGCCGAACAGCCCGCTGGCGCAGCCGTGGTCAATTGTCGGCGGCAATCTGGTGGCGGGCGTTGTTGGCGTCACCACCGCGCTGTGGGTTCCCCATCCCGCGCTGGCGTGTGGTATTGCGGCCTGTGTGACGATTGCGTTGATGTTTCAACTGCGCTGTTTGCATCCACCGAGCGGCGCGGTGGCGCTGACCGCAATTTTGGGCGGTAACGGCGTCCAGCAACTGGGTTACCACTTTATTCTGACGCCGGTGCTGTTGAACTCGGTTTGCCTCGCGCTGCTGGCGTTGCTGTTTAACAATCTCGCTGGGCGCCGTTACCCGCATCCGCTGGCGGCAACGGAAACCAAAGCGTCGCCTGTAGTGATCGACGTAGCGATTACGCGTGAAGACCTGCATCAGGCGCTGGAAAGCGGTGAAGTGCTGGATATCGATGAGGATGATTTGCAGCAGTTGCTGCAACGCGCCGAAGAGATTGCGACTCTTCGTCAGCGCGGGCAGATGCCGGCATCATCATGAGTGGTCGCCATAAATGGCGACGCTACACCGTATTCTTTCACGATGACTTCATCGCCCTCAATTTCAACCACCGCATACGGCACCTCTTCTGCCCCATCCAGCATCCCTTTGAGCGTATAGAAGCCTGTTTGACCGATGCGCGCAAAGCCGCCGCGATGATCGTGTCCTGAGAAACAGCATAGTATGTTGTAACTAGAAAGCAGCTCTGCTAGCACGCTGCCGTTGAGTAAGTTGTGGCTGTTATGCGGCGCCAGCGGATAATGCCCAAACACCACCACTTTCTCCCCTTGCTGCTGGGCTTGCTGCAACTGCTGCTCAATCCACGCCAGTTGCTGAGTTCCTACCGCACCGTTCCAGGGTTTCGCCTGCGGCTGCTGGCGCGCGGTCAGGTCCACCAGCATTGCCTCCGCCTGCTTGCGATCGTCACCGTTCTGCGTGTTGCAATAGAGGCTGATGTCGTTGCCGTCATAAACAATAAAACGCCAGCCCTGCAGCCCAAAGGCGTAATAGCTTTTGGGTAGCGCAGCGGCTTCGTTGAGATGCTGCGCGATGGTCTGCGCATCGTGATTACCCAGCACCACCGCATGTGGATGTTCGAGGCGATCGTAAATCGGCAATATCGCCGCGTAGCTGTTCCAGTCGCGATCGACTAAATCCCCCAGCGTAACGACAAAATCCAGCGGCTGCTGATTCAACACCGCAATCGCCTGCGGCAGCTTATGCAGCGCGTGACGATAGTAGAGATTTTTCGCCATATCGGCGTCGATGTCGGCATATTGCGGATCGGCAATCAAACCAAAACGCAGCGTGCTGCTCAGCGGCGCGGAACGTACATCGGGCAAGGCATAGAGCTCGGCGACATCGCCCAGCAGTTCATGCTGCAGTTCAGTCAGCGGATGCGGATAAGACACGAAAAGCACTCCTTAGCGAATACCAGCACGCATAAACGATTGAATAAACTGACGCTGGAAGATCAGGAACAGCACTAACAGCGGCAACGTCGTCATTAACGTAGCAGCGCCAATCAACGCCCATTGCACGCCCTGCTCCGGCGCCGAGAACAGTTGCAGGCCCACGGTGAGCGGCCGCACGTTGACCGAATCGGTGATCACCAGCGGCCAGAGGAAATCATTCCAGTGGAAACTGATCGACACCAGCGCAAACGCCACATAGATCGGCTTCGCCAGCGGGATGTAAATCTTGCGCAGAATGTAAAAGCGGCTGGCACCTTCCACAATCGCCGCCTCTTCCAATACCAGCGGAATACTTTTAAAGGTCTGGCGTAGCAGAAAGATGGCGAAGGCCGAGGAGAAATACGGCAGCGCGATGCCGGTCAGCGTATCGCGGAAACCCAGCGCGCCGATGGTTTTGTAGTTATTCAGAATCAGCACGTCGGGGCTGATCAT
Source organism: Pantoea sp. DY-17 (assembly GCF_019795975.1). NCBI lineage: Bacteria > Pseudomonadati > Pseudomonadota > Gammaproteobacteria > Enterobacterales > Erwiniaceae > Pantoea > Pantoea sp. DY-17. The sequence continues at coordinate 1,242,099 of NZ_JAIMIG010000001.1, forward strand.
CAGCTGCAGCAGGATCAGCGCGAAGATCGCGCCGGAAAATTTCAGGCGGAAGCGCACTAACGCGTAAGCGGCCATGGTCGCCAGAATCAGCTGCACCACCACAATCATCAGCACCAGCAAGCTGGTATTGAGGAAGTAGCGACCAAAGGGCGCGGCGTGCCAGGCATTAACGAAGTTCTGTAAGGTCAGCGGCGAAAAAAGCGAAAAGCTCGCCTGATCGGATGCCGGATGAATCGCCACCCAGATCGCCACCAGAATCGGTAAAAACCACAGCAACGCGGCAAGCCCAATGCCCATATTCAGACACAGGCGACCAAACGTGATTGTTGGCTTCATTGGTAATGGGCTCGCTTGTCCAGCAGGTTGAATTTAAGCAGTGCAATCGCGGCGAGGATCACCAGCAGTACCACCGTCATTGCCGCTGCGGCGGGCATATCCCAGAAGCTGAAGGCGGTGCGATAGATGTAGAACAGCAGCAGGCTACTGCTGTTATTCGGCCCGCCGTTGGTCATCGCGATCACCTGATCGACGATGCGAAAGGCATTCATCGAGGCATTGATCAGCACAAACAGCGTGGTGGGCATCAGCAGCGGCCACTGCACGCGGCGGAAGAAATAGCGGCGTGACGCCCCTTCTATCTGCGCGGCTTCGCTCAGGCGCGGATCGATCTGCTGCAAAGCGGCGAGATAAAAGATCATAAAGAAGCCCGCTTCGCGCCATACCGATACCGCCATCAAACAGTACAAGGCGCTACCCGGTTCGCCGAGCCAGTTCATCGCTGGCAGCGAAAACAGCGCCAGCAGCTTATTCAGCAAACCCAGCTGCGGCGTGTAGAAGAACAGCCACAGATTGGCGATGGCGATCATCGGCAGCAGCGAAGGAATAAAGAACGCGGTGCGCACCAACGCATTGGCACGCATATGACTATTGACCGCCAGCGCCATCAGCAGCGCCAGCATGACCGCCAGCGGAATGGTGATCAACGCATACAGCAGGTTATTCCACAGCGACTGAATGAAGATGTCGTCATCCAGCAGCGCAAGATAGTTATCCAGCCCAACAAAATGGGCTGGACGACCGTTACGTGCTGCGCTGAACAGGCTTTCCCATACGGTCGCAACCGCCGGATAGTGCGTAAACAGCAGTAAAAAACTCAGTGCCGGTAAAATCAGCAGGTAGCCATACAGCTGCATCGACCATAACCGGGGCCGCCGAACCGGCGCAACGGTGAGCATCGTGCTCGTCATTATTGATAAGACTTCAGCAGACGATCGGCTTGCTTCTGCGCGCCTTCCAGCGCTTCGGCTGGCGTTTTCGCCTGCGTCACCGCCGCTTCTACCGCGTGATTGAGCGCATCCTGAATCTGCACGCTGTTGTAAGTCGAGAGTTCTGGCTGCGCATACTTCAGCTGTTCACGCGCCACCAATGCCTGAGGAACCTCTTTAACGTAATCCTTCATCACCGTGGTATCCCATGCCGCCGGAGAGGTCGCTACATAACCGGTGGCGATACTCCAGCGCGCCGCCTGCTCGGGTGAGGTTACCCAACGGATAAACTCCATCGCCGCTTTCTGCTGTTCTGGCGAGGCATTTTTGAAGACATACAGGTTACCGCCGCCGGTTGGGCTGCCGCGCTGGGTTTTCTCCGGCAGCATCGCCACACCGAACGGGAATTTCGCATTATCACGCACGTTGGTCAGGTTGCCGGTGGTGGTCACCATCATGGCCGTTTTGCCGCTAATGAAGTCCTGCGGCGTGGTGCCCCACGCAATGGCACCCTTCGGCGACACCTCCTCTTTCTGGCCGAGATCGGTCAGCCACTGCAGCGTTTCCACGTTGCCCGGCGTATTGAAGTGCACCGCGGTGCCTTTGCCGTTATCCAGACGACCGCCGTTGGTGGCGGACAAGCCCTGGAAGTTCCAGTAGCCGTTTGGCGTGGACGGAATCTCGATGCCCCATTGGCTGACGCCGTTAGCATCTTTGATCGTGAGTTTCTTACTGAATTCGACCACCTGCTGCCAGTTGGCCGGTGGCGTATCGGCGTTTAAACCGGCTTTCTCGAACGCCTGTTTGTTCCAGTACATCACCACAGTTGAACGCTGGAACGGTACGCCCCACACTTTGCCGTCAATATGACGCAGAAACGCCGGATAGAAACCGTCGATCCATTTTTTGCCTTCCTCACCCTGCGCTAAATCGCTGGCCGCCACAATCGCACCGGCATCAATCAGTGAATACGCTTCGATATCACCGATCACCGCCAGCTGCGGCGCGTTGCCACCACGAAAGGCGGTCAACGCTTTGGTCACGGTGGTGGCGTAGTCACCGGTATACACCGGCTGAATGCTCACGTCCGGATGCACTTTCTGGAAATCCGCCACCAGCGAATCCACGGTGTGGCTCACTTTGCCGCCCACCGCGATCGGGTAATACATTTGCAGCTTGACCGGTTCAGCCGCAAAAGCTGAGGTGGTGACGGCGAGGACTAATGCAGAAAGACGTGAATAACGAATCGCAGACATGATTTTCCCTTGAGCAAATGACAACGGTTAAACGGCGTATTTTTTCTGTGAAGCAAACATCTGTTGTTCGGCTGGCACGCAGCGCTTACCGCTCTCGCGATGAAACAGATATTGCCGCGCGGCGGACCACTGCAATCCCACTTCACTGCCATCGGTGAAGCGCTGCATGCCCGGCACTTTAATGGTCAGCGGTTCGCTGATGCCAGCAAGCAGGCACACCAGCAAGGTATCAGCGCCCATATATTCAGAACTGATCACCCGCGCGGTCAGCGCCGCCTGTTCTGCAGCGATCGGCTGGATATCTTCGGCACGCAATCCAAGGCTCAGCGGCGCGTCGCGGTATTCCACTACCGGCGCGGTGAGATGCAGCAGACAGTGATGCGCGCCATTGCGCTGCAGCGGCAGGATGTTCATCGGCGGTGCGCCAATGAACTGTGCGGCAAACACGCTGGCGGGATTGTTGTAGAGATCGTCTGGCGTGCCGTGCTGTTCAATGTGGCCATCGTTGAGCAGGATAATGCTGTCGGCCATGCTCATCGCTTCAGTCTGATCGTGCGTGACGTACAGCATGGTCAAACCGAGTTTTTTCTGCAGCGCGCGGATTTCACGGCGCATGCTTTGCCGCAGCCTGGCGTCGAGGTTCGACAGCGGCTCATCCATTAAACACAGCGTGTTATTGGCGATCACCGCACGGCCCAGCGCCACGCGCTGCTGTTGTCCGCCGGAGAGCTGCGATGGAAAACGATCCAGCAGCTTATCCAGCTCCATTAGCTTGCTGACATTATCCAGGCGTGCAGCAAACGACTGTTTCTCCTCGCCGCGCGCTTTCAAACCAAACAGCAGGTTTTCGCGCACGTTGAGGTGGGGAAACAGCGCGTAAGATTGAAACACCATCGATAGCTTGCGCTGCGACGGCGGCAGATGGGTGATATCGACATGATTAAAGTGGATCGCCCCGCGATCGGCTGTTTCCAGCCCGGCGATGGTACGCAGCAGCGTCGATTTACCGCAGCCCGACGGACCGAGCAGCGCGACAAACGCGCCTTCTGCCGCGTCGAAGCTGATGTCGTCCAGGGCGATTTTCTCGCCCCAGGCTTTAGTGATGTGGTGAAGCGAAAGGTGGCTCATGCATCCGCAATCCAGAAATCAGAATGGCGGTAAGCTAGCGGAAGGAAATGAAGGTTTTATGTCATTGCGGTGACCGCGCGGTTAATCAGATGCGCAATGCATTACGCCGCTACAAATAATTGCACGCTTAGTAGCGGCAAGGTTCACGCGCTCTTTTGCTTTTTACTGATTGAAATAGTGCTGATGCAAAATCGCAGCCCCATCATCAATCGCTTTCATCAATATCTTTTCACTGGTGACCGCATCGCCGGCCTGTAACGCTTCCAGCAGGTGATCATAGTTATGATGCCCATTCACCACCTCGGCCGGCTGCGGATAGAGATAGTTAAAGCACGGACCGATCTGCACCCAAAGCTGTTCGATCAGCGCCTCCAGCGTTGGCATTTGCGCATAGCCATAGAGCGTAAAACGGAACGCGCGATTGGCTTCTAACGCCGCCTCGGCATCACCGCTTTGTTTGGCTTGCATAAAGCGCGCGCAGAGTTTTTTCAGCTCAGAAATCTGTTTTTTTCCCAAAAATGGCGTCGCCGCCCTCACCGCTAAACCTTCAAGCTGCTTACGAATCAGCGTAATCTCATCAAAGCGCTGGCGCGTCATTTCCGGAACCAGAAACGCCGCAGCTGGCGTGGCGTCTAATGCTCCGGCAGAAACCAGTCGCAACAAGGCTTCACGCACCGGCGTGATGCTGGTACCCAATTGAGTCGCCAAATCGCGCGTCACCAGCCGTGCGCCGGGTTTTAACTTGCCAACAATCAGCGCGCTGCGCAGTGACGATTCCACCTGCGCGGTCAAACTCATGCGCTGCGCTTTATCCATTTCGATCATACGTTGAGGGCCTTCTACTGAATTTCGCAAATGGTAAGTTATTTTTAATGTTTTATTGCCAACTTGCCAGATTATAGGATATATCATGTATTACAAATAAGCACAGTCTTGATTCTGGCAGTATCCACTCTTTTCACTACCTTGCCGTTGGCAATTTTGGGAAACGTTATGAGATTACCTGCAGTGAAGTTTGCCACCACCGCGTTGCTATTTGCTCTGATGCCAGCCGTACAGGCAGCGGAACTGACCATTGGCCAACCCACGTCTGCCACGGCGATGGATCCCGGCTTTCTCAAAGAATCTGCCACCTTAGTCGACAACCTCTTCGATACCTTAGTGCGCCGCGCCGATGACATGTCATTACAGCCGGGCTTAGCCACTGAGTGGAAAGCGATTAACGACACCACCTGGCAATTTACCCTGCGCCAGGGCGTGAAATTTACCGATGGCGAGCCGGTGAACGCCGAAGCGGTGAAGTTCTCCATCGATCGTATTTTAGACCCCGCCAATCACGCACCGACGATTTCCTACATCCGCACCATCAAATCGGTGGACGTGATCAACGACTATCAGGTGCAGATCCACACCAACGGACCGGATCCTCTGCTGCCCACGCGCATGAGCCGCTACCCGGCTTACATTGTGCCGCCAGCCTACGTGAAGAAAGTTGGCGCCAGCGAGTTCGCACGCAAACCGGTGGGCAGCGGCGCTTACAAGCTGGATAGCTTTATTCCGGATGAAAAAGTGGTGATGGTCGCCAATGAAACGTACTGGCGCGGCAAACCGGCGATTGATCGCGTTACCTGGCGTCCGATTCCCGAAGCCACCGCACGCCTCACCGCGCTGCTGACCGGCGAAGTGCAGCTGATTGAAAGCGTGCCTGCTGATTTAGTGCCCGCACTGAAAAATCGCCCCAACGTCGAACTGGAACAGGTGAAAGGCGGCGGACTGACGATTTACCTCGGTCTTAAAGATGATGAGAAACCGCTGAGTGATGTGCGCGTCCGTCAGGCGCTTTCGTTGGCGTTAAACCGTCAGGCTTATACCCAACAGTTGCTGCACGGTTTCGGTACGCCAACCGGCACCATGGCCGGTGCTAATGACTTTGGTTATCTGGCGGTTCCGGCCACCGCGCAGGATGTGGCGAAAGCCAAATCGCTGCTGGCTGCAGCCGGTTACGCAAACGGCTTTACTCTGCGCTTCCAGGCGCCGCGCCGCTATATTGCCAGCGCCGATGTGGCCCAAGCCATCGTGCAGGATTTAGCCGCCATTGGCGTGAAAGCCGAGCTGGAAGTGCCGGAATGGTCGGTTTACACCCAGCAGGTCGCGTCTCAGAAACAGGCTCCGATGTATATGCTGGCGTGGGGATCCACGCAGACGCTGGATGCCGATGCCGCGCTGTTCCCCATCCTGCGCAGCGGCGAGCCCTATTCCACCGTGCATGATGCAGAGCTGGATAAGCTGCTCGATCAAAGCCGCCAGATTGTCGATCCCGTTGCGCGCAAAAAAGTGCTAGAGCAGATTCAGCAACGCGTCGCGGAACAACAGCCGCTGCTGCCGCTGTACCGTGAAGATACCTTGTATGCGCACAGCACGTCGCTCAACTTCAAAGGCCGCGTCGATGCCCGCATCCCGCTGTTTGATCTGAGGCTGAAATGATTTCACCGGGCACCGTGCTGCAGCGCCGTCCACGCCGCCTGATTTACGGCGATGCGGTAATCGGCAGCCTTTTGCTGATCGTGGTGATTGCCGCGGCGCTGCTCTCTCCGTGGCTGCCGTTGCCCGATGCCTTAAGTAACAATCTCAATGAGATGTTCCTGCCGCCGGGTTCACCCGGTGCGCAAGCCACGCATTGGCTCGGCACCGATCAACTGGGCCGCGATCTGCTGGCGCGCATTCTCTCCGGCACGCGCTTGTCGCTGCTGGTGGTGTTGGTCGCGGCGGCGATTGGCGCGGTGATTGGCGTCGCGCTAGGTATGATCGCCGGTTACGCCGGCGGTTGGGTTGATGCGCTGATCATGCGACTGATCGACATCCAGCTGGCGGTGCCGTTTATTCTGTTGATTCTGCTAGTGATTGCGCTGATGGGCGCATCACTGACCAACATCATTGTGATTATGGGCTGCACCAGCTGGGCGATTTATGCCCGCGTGGCGCGCGCCAAAACCTTAGAGATTCGGGAATTGGAATATATTCAGGCGGTGCGCGCCATGGGCTTTTCGCCGCTGCGCATACTGCTACGGCATATCCTGCCCAATCTGTTGACGCCGCTGGTGGTGTTGCTAACGCTGGATATCCCACGCCTGATCGTGCTCGAAGCCTCAGTGGGTTTTCTCGGTATGGGCATTCAGCCACCCACGCCAACGCTGGGCAATCTGATTGGCGAAGGTCGCTCTTACATGCTGCTGTCGCAATGGCTGGTGCTCTATCCCGGTTTGGTGATTGCAGCGCTGGTGATTGGCTGCAACCTGCTCGGCGATGCGCTGCTGCGTCGCACGCACACAAGGCTGGATTAAGATGCTGAACATTCTGCTCAATCGCCTTGGCCAATCGGTTTTAGTGTTGCTTGGCGTGTCGCTGCTGATTTTCTTTAGCCTGCACATGACGGGCGATCCGGCGGCGCTGATGATGCCGCCCGGCTCCAGCCAACAGGAGATCGATACTTTTCGTCATAGTATGGGCTTTGATCGTCCGCTGCTGTGGCAATACAGCCACTATCTTGGCGTCGTGCTGCACGGGGATTTTGGTGAATCACTGCGCTACAGCCAGCCGGTATTGGCGTTGATTGCCGAACGTCTGCCGGCGACGGCGCTGCTGGCGGTGAGTGCGCTGGCATGGAGTTCACTGCTCGGTCTGCTGCTCGGCATTATCAGCGCCCTGCGGCCGCACAGCCTGTGGGATTTGTTATGCCGCCTGCTGGCCTTCTCCGGCCAAGCGATTCCGGTGTTCTGGCTCGGGCTGCTGCTGATTCTGCTATTTAGCCTGAAGTTACAGTGGCTGCCCTCCAGCGGTTACGGCACTTTCGCCGCGCTGGTGATGCCGGCGCTCAGTCTGGGTGCGTTTTACATGAGCGCCGTGGCCCGCCTGACGCGCGCCAGCCTGCTGGATGTGCTGCAACAGGATTATATCCGCACCGCGCGCGCCAAAGGGCTCAGCGCCTGGCGCATCGTGGTACGCCACGGTTTGCGTAACGCACTGATTCCGGTGATCACCGTACAGGGCATGTATTTCGCCTCGCTGCTCGGCGGCGCACTGGTGACTGAGATTATTTTTGCCTGGCCGGGCATTGGTCGTCTGGCGATTCAGGCGATTCAAAACCGCGATTTCCCGCTGGTGCAGGCGATTGTGTTACTCGCTGCCGTGGTGTTCGTGGCGATCAATTTGCTGATCGACCTGCTCTATCTGGTGCTGAACCCGAGGATTCGTTTATGAGTCGCCTTGACGCCACGCTTGAACTGCTGAGTGAACTGACGCGCTGGCCAAGCGTGGCCGGTCAGTTATCCTCGCAGTGCGGGTTGGCCGCCTGGCTGGAACAGTGGATGGTAACGCAGCTGAATGCCGCGATCGTCTATCCGGTGGCGTCTCAAACCGATGATGTCCCACCGCTGGTCCATGTCCGCATCGATAACGGCAGCAGCAAAACCGTGGTGCTGTACAACATGTATGACGTAATGCCTGCGGATGATGCTGGCTGGGATGTGCCGCCGTTTGTCGGTGGCGTGTGTCACTGGGACGATCTCGGCGCGGTATTTGTCGGACGCGGTGCAGAGAACAATAAAGGCCCGGTCGCCGCCCTGCTTATTCTGCTACGTGAACTGCAGCAGAGCCATCAGCTCGATTTTAATATCGAAATCCTGCTTGAAGGCGAAGAGGAAGTGGGCAGCGGCGCGCTGCGGCGTTATCTGGCGCAACAGCCTTGCCCGATTGCTCCCGCTGAAGCGGTGCTGTTTCCGTCACTGTGTGAATACGGTGGCGGCGCACCGCGCGTCTATCTCGGCTTTACCGGATTGGCCAGCGGACGCCTCAGCGTCACCGGCGGCGCATGGGGCGGACCGTCTTCCGCGATTCATGCCAGCAATGCCGGTTGGATCGCCAATCCGGCGTGGCGCTTAGTGCAGGCATTAGATGCCATCGCGCCAGCTGAACACAGCGGCGTATTAGCGTGTCACGCCACGGACGATGAGGCGAATCAGTTATTGGCGACCTTAGCCGCTGAATTCAGCATCGATGACGAACTGCAGTTCCGTCGCAGTCAGCGCCTGATGATCGCAGGCGACACGCTGAGCTGCCTGCAAACGCTGCTCGGCAGCGCGGTTTTAACGCTGGCGGAATTGCACAGCGATCCGCCGGGCGGACGCGGCGTCATCCCGTTCCGTGCCAGCGCGGAACTGGCGTTTCGCATCCCGCCGGGTTTCGATCAGGACGCGATGATTGCCGACGTGCAGCAGCGGCTGGCACAAGCCGATTTAGCCGGCAGCGAGCTGCACCTGTTTGATCGCTATCCCGGCGTGCGCTTTAGTCGCAGCGCCAGCGGCGTCGATGCCCTAATCGCCAGCTATCAAACGCTGGGCGCGGCACCGCAAATCTGGCCGTGGGCGCCGGGCTGTGCGCCCGCCTACGCTTTCGCGGCCGTCGCGCCCGCTTTTCTGATTGGCGGATTAGGCCACGGCGGCAACGCGCATGCCGTTAATGAGTTTGTCACGCTGGCGGGACTCGAACGCTTCCAGCAATCCATGAGCCTGTGGCTCAACGCATTCAATGATTCGGCCATTGGCCGGGTCGCGCCACACCAGGGAAACACCGCAGTACACAAAAATAAAGGTAGTAAATAATGAAATCAGTAGAAGAGTTTGAACGCGTTCCGCTCGGCTTCTTCCCCACTCCTCACGAGCCGCTGCCGCGGCTCAGTGAGGCACTTGGGATTACGCTGACGATCAAACGTGATGACTACAGTGGCTTCGGCGGCGGCGGCAACAAAGTCCGCAAGCTGGAGTATCTGATGGCGGAGGCCTGCAAAACAGGCGTGAATGTGGTGATCACCACCGGCGGGCATCAGTCGAACCACGCCCGCATGGTGGCTGCCGCCGCACGCAAGTTTGGTATGCGTCCGGTGCTGGTGCTGCGGGGCAATCCGCCCGCAAGCTGGCAGGGGAATCTGCTGCTGGATAAGCTGTTCGGGGCCGAGGTGCAGTTCCTCGATCCCGACGGCTATTTCAGCCAGATTGAAGGTGCGATGCAGGCGCACGCTGATGCGGCTCTCGCGCAAGGTGAAACCCCCATGATTATTCCGCTGGGTGGCGCAACGCCACTCGGCGCATTGGGTTATGTACGCGCAGTGGAAGAGATAGCGGCGCAGCTGGCACCCAGCCAGACGCCCGCACCCGATTTCATCGTCGCGCCCACCGGTTCCGGCGGCACACTGGCGGGATTGCATGTGGGTACGCGTCGCTATTGGCCCAATACCCGGGTGATTGGCGTGAGCGTCAGCGCCAAAGCCGACTGGTTCCAGCCACGCATTGCCGGCATGGCGCAGGATTGTGCCGATCTGCTGCAATGGCCGCAGCAGTGGCAACCGGAGGATATCTGGATTGAGGATGGTTATGTCGGTCAGGCGTACGGCGTACCATCGGACGGCGGCATCGCTGCCATCTATCAACTCGCCCAACTGGAAGGCGTGCTGCTGGATCCGGTTTACACCGGTAAAGCGATGCACGGCCTGTTCTCGCTGGTCGAACAGGGGCGCATTCCGCAGGGATCGCGCGTCACCTTCGTGCATTGTGGCGGTTCTCCGGCGCTTTATCCCTTCGCCGATCGCCTGCTGGAGGCGTAATGGAAGCCTTATTGCGTGTACTGGATGAAGCCACCGTCGCGCAATTAGGCGGCGGGGATGTCGCTTTGGCGCTGGAAGACGTCAAAGCGGTGATTCAGCTGATGCGTCTCGGCGAGGCGCAGATGCCCGCCGAAAATCACATCGATCTCGGTACGCCGCTCGGTAAAGCTTATGCCTTACCGGCGCGCGTCGGCGGCAGCTACAATGCCGCAGGCGTGAAGTGGACGGCACATCGTCCACAGCGACCGGATGCGTTGCCCGCCGCCCTAGCCTTGACCCTGATTAACGATGCGCAGAGCGGCATTCCGCGCGGCTTGCTGGCCAGCGGCGCACTCACCGCGGCGCGCACCGCGGCGGTGAGCGCACTGGCGTTACAGCTGGCCGCACCGCGTCCGGTAAAACGCGTGCTGCTGCTCGGCGCCGGTTTGCATGCTCAGGCGCATCTGCGCATGCTGCAGCAGTTGTTTCCGCAGCTGGAACAGATTGGCGTGTGGAATCGCTCCCCTTTTAAACTCAGTGCGTTGCGCGAAGTGCAGATCGAAACCGATCTGCCGCTCGCTCTGGCGCAGCCTTATGACGCCGTGCTGACCTGTACCAGCGCCGACCAGCCGATTGTCGACGCCGCAGCGGTACGTCCCGGTAGGATCATTGTGCAGGTCGGTTATCACGAAGTGAGTTTTGCCGCCATCAAAGCCAGCAGCAAGGTGGTGGTGGATGCGTGGGGCGATTTTGCCCAGCGCAGCGCCAAAAGCCTGTTCCAGATGTTCCGCGCCGGGGAGTTTGCTGAGCAGGATGTGGCGGCCGATCTCGCCGCGCTGCTGCTGGATCACTGGCGTCCACAGCCCGATAACAGCGTCTATTTCTCCTCGTTTGGCCTCAATGTGTTTGATATCGCCCTCGCCGCCCGCGTGCTTCAGGCCGCCGAGCATGACGAGCTCGGTTCGTTGCAGTCGCTGTTTTCAGGAGTTCTGCATGATCATTGATGTGCTTTCACTGCATCAGCGCCAGGCGCGCGGCGAAGCGTTTCTGCTGATCGATGTCCGCGAATTTGCCGACTGGCAACGCGCCACCTTGCCTGGCGCGCAGCACTGTAACGTCTACGACTATTTTATTGAGGATTGTAGCGAGACAGGTTTAGCGGTGATGGCAGCCGAAGCCGCCACCGCGCTGCAGCCGATGTTTACCGCGTATCCCAACGCCACGCCGGTGTTTTTCGAACAGCAGGTTGGCATGCGTTCACCGCGCGGCGCCTGGTTCGCCTGGCTGCTCAAGCGTGATGATGCGCTGATTCTGGATGGCGGCGTGGATGCGTGGATTGCGGCAGGCTATGAACTCGCGCCGGGATTGGGATTAAGCCGCACCGTGGCGCATCCACCGGCAGCCAACGCACCCGCGTGGAATCGCGAGCTGGTGTGCAGCCGTGAACAGGTACTAGCAGCGGATGGCGTGGCGGTGATCAACGTGGATGCCCGTCGCCCCAGCGAGTTTGACGGCAGCTTTGCGCATGCCTGCTGTCAGCGCGCGGGACGGATTCCACATTCTCAGCTACTGTTCTGGGAAGATGTCATCGCCAACGGCCATTTCTTATCAGCGCCGCAGATTGCCGCACGCGCCGAGGCGGCAGGACTGAGTAAAAACGCGAAGTTGCAGGTTTATTGCCATCGTGGTGCCCGCGCCGCCACGGTGTTGGCGGCGTTAAAACTGGCGGGCTATCCCCATGTTTCGGTGTATGTCGGTTCCTGGCACGAATGGGCTGAACATCACGAACTGCCGCTGTTACACGGCAGCTGATCGCAGCGCCAGCGCCTGCTGCACGTCCGGCGCAGCGGCGAGCAGTTGGCGGGTGTAATTGTCCTGTGGATGGTTAATCACGCTGGCGGTCGCGCCCGATTCCACAATCCTGCCGTGATACATCACCACCACGCGATCGCACAACTGACGCACCGCGCCGAGATCGTGGCTGATAAACAGCACCGATAATCCCAGCTTGTGGCGCAGCGTATTAAACAGCGCCAGAATCTGCCCGCGCACCGATAAATCCAGCGCCGCTACCGCTTCATCCGCCACCAGCAGCTTCGGCTCCATCGCCAGCGCGCGCGCAATGGCAATACGCTGACGCTGGCCGCCCGAGAACGCGCCCGGCAGACGGGTGGCATGTTCGGCTTTCAATCCCACCAACGCCAGCAGCTCTTTGACTCGCGCATCCACCGCCGCGCCTTTGCGCAGTTGCCAGACGCGCAGCGGTTCGGCGATCTGCTCACCAACCGGGATTTTCGGATTCAGGCTGGCATAAGGATCCTGGAAAATAATCTGCGTGTGGCGACGTAAGCTATGCAGCTGACGTCCTTGCAAATGCTGCCCCTGAAAATGCACTTCGCCGCCATCCGCCGTAATCAGGCCAATCGCCGCACTGCCCAATGTGGTTTTACCGGAGCCGGATTCGCCAATCAGTCCGACAATTTCGCCCTGCGCAATCGACAGATTCGCCGCATGCAACACGGTTTGCCATTTGGCCGGCCACAGCGGCATGCGGCGCGGCAGCGGATAGCTTTTACTGATGTCGCGCAGCACCAGCAGCGGCGGCTGTGCAACCGGCGCAATCGCCTCGGGGATTTGCGTTGCCGAAGCAGTAATCAATTTGCGCGTGTAAGGATGCGTTGGCGCGCCGAGCGTACTCAGCACCGCGCCCTGCTCAACCAGCTGCCCTTGCTGCATCACGCAGACGCGGTCGGCGTAGCGCGCTACCACCGAGAGATCGTGGGTGATCAACAAGATCCCCATGCCCATCTCCTGCTGCAGTTCCTGCAACAGTGCCAGAATCTGCGCCTGAATGGTCACGTCCAGCGCGGTGGTCGGCTCGTCGGCAATCAATAACTCCGGCTGACCGCTGATGGCGCTGGCGATCATCACCCGTTGCCGCATGCCACCCGACAGCTGATGAATATACTGCCGCGCGCGCTGCGCTGGATTGACGATGCCGACGCGATCCAGCAGCGCTATCGCTTCCTGCTGCGCCTGTTTCCAGCCAAACTGACGATGCCGCACCAGCACTTCGGCAATCTGTTCACCAATACGCAGCGTGGGATTCATGCTGGTCATCGGCTCCTGAAACACCGTGGCGATGCGGCAACCACGCAATTGCTGGGTTGTGCGCGCATCCAGCGGCTCGCCATTGAACACCACGCGGCCGCCACTCTGCTGCACGCCCGCCGGCAACAAACTCATCAGCGCCAGCGAGGTCAAGGTTTTGCCAGATCCCGATTCGCCAACTAACGCCAGGATTTCCTTGCGATCGAGATGAAAAGAGATGTTATCCACCAGCAAGCGCTGATCGTGAGTGTGCAGCGAGAGATTTTCAACCGAGAGCAAGCGCGCGTTAGTCATCAGGCAGGGATTCTCAACAAGGAAAAATACAGGATATATCCTGAACATAGCACGAACAAGACCGTTCGGTTATGGCACTGCGCGTTGCGGAATAAGGGTATTCATTGAGTTTAAAATATTCCGTATTTACGGCGATGATTGCCGTTGAATCGTAAAACGGTAAACTTTTTCGCGGAATGCTCGTTAGTTAAGCGTCTTTCGGTCACCATAAATGGCGACCCTACAAAAGGTTGGCCGTTTAACTACACCTTCTCCTGCGACAAACTCAAAATGGTGCGGATGTTCTGCGCGGTGGTGGCGATAATATCGATCGCGCCAGTGCGCAGTGCGCCGAGGATCGCCATCGCTTTGGTATTTTCCGCAGCAATGGCGATCACGCAGGGAATCTTGCGTAATTCATCAATGCTCAGCCCAATCACGCGATCGTTCATCACAGTATCCACGTGCTGGCCCTGCGAATTAAAGAAGTCATAGCCGGCGACATCGCCGGTCACGCCCTGATTAACGCTGGCGTCGATGATTTCGTGCGGCGTGAACCAGCCGAGTTTCACCATATAGCTGTTTTCATTCATGTCGCCGATGCCCACCAGCGCCACATCGGCTTTACGCGCGCGGTCCAGCGTCTCTTTGATGGTGCCATTTTGCATAAACGCATCGCGCAACGCGCGGTTCTCAACATAGGCGGGCGCGTACAATGTTTCGCTGATGCCGCCGAACTTCTTCGCCAGACGACGGCTGATATGGTCAGCGTTGATGGCATCACCGGGACGATGCGTGCCGCCAATGCCGCTGATAAACAGACAATTACGCGTCGGCACCTGGCCGGGATAATCGGCGACAGCGGCCACGTTGCGCCCTTGCCCAACGGCGACAATGGCGTCGTCTTTCAGCGACTGCGCTAAATGTGACGACACCAGGGCAGCGACCTGACGTCGCTGCTCTTCCTGATCGGGCTGATCGAGCGCTATCAGCGCACGTTGCAGCTGTGGGAAGCGATTTTGCAGCTGTTGTTCGAGGCGGGTACTGAAGACGGGATGGTAACGCACGTTGATTTCGACGATGCCCTCTTCGCGCGCGCGTTTGAGCAGTCGGCCGACTTTAATGCGGGAAATACCAAACTTACGCGCAATCTCCTCCTGGGTGATTTCGTCCTGATAATAGGCGACCGCTATTTCCGTCAGCAGCTCGGAGTCCTGAGAGAGCGTGTTTTTTTCCATCCGTAACCTGTCTTTTGGGTGTTATTTGAAGATGTAAAGACCGCGCCATGTAGGGTGCGCATTGATGCGCACCAGGTCACCATGAATGGCGACCCTACAAAATGGGGCGAGATCTGACGTTGGCAGGGAGTTATATCATTGATACGACTCGCTTCGCCAGACCACAGCGCCGCGAGTCGATCGAGCATCACGCTTAGCGCTTGATGGCGTCGATTTTCAGCATACGGGCAATCACGATATCCAGCTCTTTCTGATCGAAGATCTGTTTCCAGTCAGGTTTCACAATCTTCTCACGACCGTACTCCATGGCGATCATGCAGGCATCCGAGAACGGGTTGGTCGCGCGGAACGCCACGGCGAGCGCGATCTGAATATGGCCGTACAACATCGCTTTAGCCGCTTCTTCCGGCACGCCGCTGTGCTTCACGGTTTCATCCAGCGCCTCTTTCATAAACGCACCCACCATGCAGGCTACGGTTTCCACCAGCGTCGGTTCCAGATACGCCAGCTGCGTCACGGTGACCCAATGCACCTGCTCCACCGGGCCGTACATCACGCTGATCACCTTGCTCAGCTCGGCTTTCTGCTCATCAGAACCGGTTTCATAGGAAGCCGCCACGTGCTGAATCGCCGCGATACCGCCGAAGGCATCGGCATGTTCTTCTTTGGTGTAACGCTCAAGGAATACCGACGGATGGCAAGGATGCGCCACCGCGTATTCAATGCCATCACGATGGGCGATCAGATTGGCGTAGGCCGCCGCCGGATCCAGCGTCAGCAGAATCGCGCCCGGTTTCATCTGTGGCACCACGCCTTCAGACACTTTGCCCAGCACGATATCCGGCACCGCCAGAATCACCACGTCGCTCAATGGCACCACGGAGGCCGCATCAGAGAGTTCGCGCCCCTGCGCGCTCACCTGCTCTTGCGCCTTGGGTGAGTTCTCACAGTAAAACACCTGGTAATCGCTTTTCTGGAAGTTGGCAGAAATACGCATACCCATTTTGCCGCCCGCGCCAATCACGGTGATGGTTTTCAGTTGCACGCTCATGTTGTTACTCCTGATCTTGTTTACTACGTAAGAATTCAACGGTGCGGCGAGTCCATTCGGCTTCTCGCTCGCAGGTTACAGCGGCATCGTCTTGCCACGGCAACCAATGTTCGACGATTTGGTTAATGCCTTTATCCGCCGGGCGCACGCTGGCGATCATCCGGTCGTAATCCAGCAAGCCTTCGCCCATCGGGCAGCCAGCAAAGGTAAAGCCGACCCAGCCATCACGGCGCGTGAAGGCAAAGTCTTTGATATGCAGATTGCCGACGCGCGCGGCGGTGTTGGCAATCACCTGCTCTGGCAGTTCGAGTCCGGCGACACAGTTGGCGGGGTCGAGACACACGCCGAGCCACGGCGACAGGAACTTGTTGATCACTGACATCATCGCGCCGCTGTTCACCTGCTCGTATGTCTCCAGACAGAGACGCACCTGCTGGCGGGCAAAATCCGGCAACACCGCGCCAATCAGCTCGGCGGCTTCGTCGAGCGTGGGACGGTGATCGGCGGTGTAGAACATCGAACGAATGACGCGCGCATCAAGGATTTCCGCCATGTGCAGATAACGACGCAGATGCGCAGTGCCGAGGCCGCGCGTGCCGAGTTCCAGCGTGATGCCGAGCGCATCAGCCTGCTGACGCAGCGTCAGCAGCTGTGCGTCAGTCCAGCTTTCAATCGCCGGGTAATCGCAGATTTGAAACACCGACACATCCAGTTCGGCGGTCTGTTGCAGCATCTGCTCCAGCGTCAGCGGATGAGGGACTTTCGACGACATGCGCCAGAAAAAGGCGTAGGTACTGAGTCCGATACGGCTCATTAACGGCGCTCCTGAGCCAGCTCACTGGCTTCATCAATAATTTGTGCCAACGCTTTGGGATCGTGGGCAAAGCGACCCAGAAACAGGCCATTTACGTCCGCGCCAAGGCGCTGAATCAGCCCCGGACCGGCACTGCCGCCGTAAATGATTTTCAGGGTGATGCCGGGCGGCGTGGCGAGCTGCTGCAATCCGGCGCACACGGCGCGGATGTAGCTGTCCGGTGCCGGTTGCGGCGCACCAATTGCCCACTGCGGTTCATAGGCAAAGAACACTTCGCCCTTTAAGCCCTGCTGCGCCGACTCGGCCAGCGCTTCGGCCAGCTGCTGCTGACACAGCGCGATTGCCTGCTGCGGTTCTGCCTGCACTTCTTCACCGATGCACAGCACCGGCGTGATGCCGTGACGCAGCGACATCGCCACTTTGGCGGCAATTTGCACTTTGTCTTCGTGGAAATGACGACGGCGCTCGGCGTGACCAATTTCGGCCAGCGAGCAGCCTAACTCCTGCAACATACTGGCGCTGACTTCGCCGGTCCAGGCTCCGTTCTCAGCCTGGCAAACATCCTGAGCGCCGAAGCGCACCGGCGTGTCAGCGAAGATGGCTGCAACCGCCGGAATCGCCGGATAAGCCGGTAACACAAACAAGCCCACGTCGCCGTTTTTCACCGCAGCATGGTCGGCTAATGCCGCTACATCACGACACCATTGCAAGGTTTGCTGATAGCCGAAATACATTTTTAAACTGACGCCGAGCCAGATTTTTGGCTGAGACATGCTTCAAGCTCCTTGTTCAGAGGCACTGTGTTCTTTTAGCAGATCGCCGACGGTATTGACGATCAATGCCAGCGAAATGGCTCCGGCATCCGGCGTGCCTACGCTTTTTTCTGCCAGCGGACGCGCACGCCCCATTTTTGGCACCAGCTGCGCGGTGTCCTGCGCAGCTTTATCAGCCACCTGCGCCGCCTTCAGCCAGGCGTCCGTTAACGACGCACCGGCGGCAACCGCCTCATTCAGGCTGTCGCTGAACGGCACCAGCACATCCACCATGGTTTTATCGCCAACGCGCGCTTTACCAAAGTGCATAATGCCTTCTTTTGCTTCACGTACGCCGGTGGCCACACGCTGTGCATCTGGTGTCTGACGATCGCCAAGCGCGGTACCCAATGCAGTGAGCGCCACGCCCCACAACGCGCCGGACGTGCCACCCGCTTTATCCGCCCAGGCATCCGCCGCGCGGCACAGCAAGCTGCCCGCACCGGCACCACGCGCGGCGACTTCACGTGCTTTCTCAACCGCGCCCAGCACGCCGCGCTCCATGCCGATACCGTGATCGCCGTCACCGGCTACCGCATCAATGTCGCCAAGACGCTCAGCGTTACGCTGTAACATTTCCGCCACGGATTCGAGCAGCTGCAGCACGCGCTTCGCGCTCTCTTGCGATTCCGCGGTGGCTGCTGGCAAGGCTTCTTCCGTGCTTTCAACCCGCTCAGCGGCGCTCAGCGGTTCGGCCACCAATACGCTGCCTTTGCGGTACGCTGGCGTATTGGTCGGCGCGCGCCACAAGGTTTCCAGCTGATCGTCCAGCCACATCAGCGTCAGTGACGCGCCGGCCATATTGAAGCTGGTGACAAACTCACCGACGTCCGGCTCTACCACCTGCAGTTTGGCGGCCTCCAGCAGTTGCGCGACGCGACGATAGACGACAAACAGCTCTTCATATTTCACCGAGCCCAAACCGTTGAGGATCACCGCCACGCGCTGACCTTCAGCCTGCTGAATATCGGCTGGCAGTTCATTAAGCAAGCGCTCCACGAAGATCTCGGCCAGCTCATCCGCGCTCGGCATGTCGGTCTCTTTAATCCCCGGCTCGCCGTGAATGCCAAGTCCCAGCGCCATGCGCCCTTTTTCCACTTCGAACAATGGATGCGAGGCACCCGGCAGGCTGCAACCGGAAAACGCCACGCCAAAGGTACGCGTGCGTTGATTGGCGTGCTGGGCCAGCTGCAGAACCTGTGATAAATCGTGACCCGCTTCAGCCGCGGCGCAGGCGGCTTTGAACACACAGAGATCGCCAGCCACACCGCGACGCTTCTCCAGCTCATCTTTACCCGCGCTGGAGATATCGTCCGTCACCGCCAGCACTTCACAGGCGATGCCTTCCGCCCGCAGACGCTCACACGCCTGGCCGAAGTGCAGCACATCACCGGCGTAGTTACCGAACATCAGCAACACGCCAGCACCGTTATGGGCCGCACGCGCCACGTTGTAGATCTGCTGCGCCGACGGCGAAGCGAATAAGTTACCCATCGCCGCGCCGTGTGCCAGACCTTGTCCAACCAACCCGGCGAACGCCGGATAGTGACCGGAACCGCCGCCCACAATCACCGCCACCGTATTCGGCTGGCTGCGGGTGCTGCGCACCACGCCTCCGGCGACCTGACGGACTTTATCGGCGTTGGCGGCAACAAAGCCTTCGATAAGCTCAGCGGCAAAGGCTGAAGGTTGGTTAAACAGGTACGTCATATTAATGCTCCTGAGCTAAAGAGGTCGGCTGAGACGGCGAGCGACGGCGATTAAGTAACAGCATGAGGAACGCTGACAGCAGCATGAATCCACCCACCACAAACATCGGCAAGGCGTAGCTGTTGGTGGCGTCATGCAGCGCGCCGGTGATGTAGCCCGCGGAGAAGCCCGCTACGTTTCCTAAGGTATTGATCAAAGCAATGGCTGCGGCGGCAGACGCGCCGGTCAGGAACTGCGTTGGTAAGGTCCAGAAGTTCGGCAGTGCGGCGAAGATTGAGCTGGCGGTAATCGCAATCACCATAATGGTGGTGAACGGCGAATCCATATACAGCGCCAGCGGCACGCTGATGCCACCTGCCAGCGCTGGAATGGCGATATGCCAGGTTTTGCAGCCGCGACGCGTGGCATCTTTTGACCAGAAGAACATCACCACCGCTGCAATCAGGTACGGCACGCCGGTAATCAGCCCTTTCTGCATCACGTTAAAAGTGGTACCGAACTGCTGCTGGAAGCCAGCGATGATGGTTGGCAGGAAGAACGCCAGCGCATACAGGCCATAAATAAAGCCGAAGTAAATCAGGCACAGCATCCACACGCGGCCGTTACCCATCACCGAGCGCAGGCTGTGTTTTTGATGGCCCTGCTTCTGCTGATGCTCGGCTTCCAGTTCGGTGGTCAGCCAGGTTTTCTCTTCGGCGGTCAGCCATTTGGCCTGACGCGGCGAATCCACCAACCAGAACAGCGCGGCGATACCAATCAGAATCGCGGGAATCGACACGCCCATAAACATCACGCGCCAGCCTTCCATGCCAAACAGGCCGTGCTGCTGAATCAGGGATGCGGCTAATGGCGCACCGAACACCACCGTCAGCGGTTGGGCAAGATAGAACAGCGACAGGATTTTGCTGCGATGACGTCCCGGCACCCACATGCTGAGATAGAGAATCGCGCCTGGGAAGAAGCCGGCTTCGGCGATACCCAGCAGCAGACGCAGCGTATACAAGCCTTCCACACTGCTCACCCAGGTAAACAGCAGCGAGACAATGCCCCAGCTGATCATGATGCGCGCCAGCCAGCGACGCGCGCCGAACTTATGCAGCGCCAGGTTGCTTGGCACTTCCAGCAGGATGTAGCCAATAAAGAAGATGCCCGACGCCAGGCCAAACTGCAGCGCGGTGAGGCCGAGGTCTTGCGTCATGCCGTTGGGGCCGGCAAACGAAATCGCGGTGCGATCGAGGAAGTTGATAAAGAACATCAGCGCCACGAACGGCACTAAGCGCCAGGAGATTTTTCTGATGGTGGATTGTTCCACCGCCGTCATTGTTGGTTGGTTCATAACGCACCTCCACGACGTGCGTGAGTGATCATTTCTTTATGTGGTGTTGACCAAACGTCAAAGAGGCGCTGGCTGCAGGAGTACTGAGAGGTACGGTGTAAATGACACATGTTCGAGTCCTCGATGGGTCTTCTTGTACATTGGTATAGTCATGCGAACATATGAACACTACACGGATAATTGTGCATCTCTCAACTGCAACACGCGAAAGTGTGAGCAGCCTCATGAGATTTGATTTTGGTCAATTTATCGGATTACTACGCCCATTCGCCGCCGCACAGGCGGTTTCAAAGGGTTCGCTGAGGTATTCAGGCGCGATGCTGACGGCAATTCATATGAACAACCATTGAACATATGATTGAATTTGTGGCAGGCTAACCATGAACATCTTCTCGCCTGCTGAACAAACGTGCAGGCGTCATTGCACACCCTGCTGGAGAACGACGATGAAAACTATCGCAATTGGCGCCGATGATGCGGCTATCGAATTGAAAAATGTGATTAAAAAGCTGCTGGAAGAGAAAGAGTATGTGGTGACGGATTACACCAATGACGCGCAAAACGACCGTCCGATGTACCCGGATGTGGCATTTGCGCTCGCCACCGCCATCCAGAAGAACGAATTTGAGCGCGGCATTCTGCTGTGCGGCACCGGCATCGGTGTGGCGATTGTCGCCAACAAGGTTGAAGGCGTGCGCGCGGCGCAGTGTCACGACACCTTCTCCGCCGAACGTGCTCGCAAGAGCAATAACGCGCAGATCATGACCATGGGCGCGCGCGTCATCGGACCTGAGCTGGCGAAGAACATCGTTAATGCCTGGCTGGCATCGGAGTTTGAAGGTGGCGGCTCAACCGCCAAAGTTGACAAGATCGGTTACTACGAACAAGTTTCCCACGCTAAATAAGCGCCGACGTCGCACCTCTGGAGAACCTTATGTCTACACGCCGGGAAAGAGCCAACGCCATCCGCGCTTTAAGTATGGATGGCGTACAACAAGCCAATTCGGGACATCCGGGTGCCCCGCTGGGCATGGCGGATATCGCTGAAGTGTTGTGGCTCGACTTTTTGCAGCATAATCCACGCAATCCTCACTGGGCTAATCGCGACCGCTTCGTTTTATCGAACGGTCACGGCTCAATGCTGATTTACAGCCTGTTGCATCTTAGCGGTTACGATTTGCCGCTCAGCGAATTAAAAAATTTCCGTCAGCTGCACTCCAAAACGCCGGGCCACCCGGAATACGGCTACACGCCGGGCGTTGAAACCACCACCGGCCCGCTGGGTCAGGGCATCGCTAACGCAGTCGGTTTTGCCATTGCCGAGCGCACGCTGGCGGCGCAGTTCAACCGTCCGGGTCATGACATCGTAGACCATAACACCTACGTGTTTATGGGCGACGGCTGCATGATGGAAGGCATCTCACACGAAGTCTGCTCCATCGCCGGCACCCTGAAGCTGGGCAAACTGGTTGCCTTCTATGACGACAACGGCATCTCCATCGACGGTCACGTTGACGGCTGGTTCACCGACGACACCGCTAAACGCTTTGAAGCGTACGGCTGGCACGTGGTGCGCGGCGTGGACGGTCACGATGCGGACGCGATTAAAAAAGCGGTGGAAGAAGCCAAAGCGGTTTCCGACAAGCCTTCGCTGCTGATGTGCAAAACCGTGATTGGCTTCGGTTCGCCGAACAAAGCCGGCACGCACGACTCGCACGGCGCGCCGCTGGGTGCCGATGAAATCGCGCTGACCCGCAAGCAGCTCGGCTGGAACCACGGTCCGTTTGAAATCCCTTCAGACATCTACGCACAGTGGGACGCCAAAGAAGCCGGCCAGGCGAAAGAGTCCGCGTGGGACCAGAAGTTTGCCGCCTACGCCGCCGCGCATCCGGAGCTGGCTGCCGAGTTTAAGCGCCGCGTCAACAATGAGCTGCCGGCGAACTGGGCCAGCGAGTCGCAGAAGTTCATTGAGCAGCTGCAGGCCAATCCGGCGAAAATTGCCAGCCGTAAAGCTTCGCAGAACGCCATCGAAGCCTTCGGTAAAATCCTGCCGGAATATCTGGGCGGCTCCGCTGACCTCGCGCCAAGCAACCTGACTATGTGGTCTGGTTCTAAGCCAATCAACGAAGACGCGGCGGGCAACTACATCCATTACGGCGTGCGCGAGTTCGGTATGACCGCCATCGCCAACGGTATCGCGCTGCACGGCGGCTTCCTGCCGTACACCGCCACCTTCCTGATGTTCGTCGAGTACGCGCGTAACGCCGCACGCATGGCCGCGCTGATGAAAATCCGTCAGATCATGGTTTACACCCACGACTCGATTGGTCTGGGCGAAGATGGCCCGACGCACCAGCCGGTTGAGCAGATGGCCAGCCTGCGCGTGACGCCAAACATGAGCCTGTGGCGCCCGTGCGACCAGGTTGAGTCAGCGGTGGCGTGGAAGTACGCGATTGAACGCGTGGACGGCCCGTCGGCGCTGATCTTCTCGCGTCAGAACCTGGCGCAGCAGGATCGTAGCGCTGAGCAGCTGGCTAACGTGGCGCGCGGCGGTTACGTGCTGAAGGACAGCGAAGGTACGCCGGAGCTGATCCTGATCGCCACCGGTTCAGAAGTGGAACTGGCGGTGGCGGCGTTTGATCAGCTGACGGCGGAAGGCCGCAAGGTGCGCGTGGTGTCTATGCCATCCACCGACGCCTTCGACAAGCAGGACGCGGCGTACCGTGAATCCGTGCTGCCAAAAGCGGTTGCCGCACGCGTGGCGATTGAAGCGGGTATCGCGGATTACTGGTTCAAATACACCGGCCTGAACGGCGCGATCGTCGGCATGACCACCTTCGGTGAGTCAGCGCCTGCGGATCAGCTGTTCAAAGAGTTTGGTTTTACCGTTGAGAACGTGGTTAACACGGCGAAATCGGTTTTGTGATTTGAGGTCGCTAAATAGCGACCCGAGAAGATAAAGGGCGGCTCTGTTGAGTCGCCCTTTTTACTCATCGGTGATACGAATGATTTTTTGCGTCATGCTCATGGCGGAATCAAATGGGCCGGTATTGCGCACGATTTTCACCATCACGCTGGCGCCCACCCACAGCTGATACAGGCTTTCCGCCACGCGGCTCGGTTTGTCATCGATAGACAGCGAACCTTCCTCAATACCCGCTTCTAACGCATCCGCCAGTCGCGCGATAATGCCGGCCGTGCCGGTCTGTAGCGTGCCGCGCATGCTATCCGAGAGATCGGCAACTTCCGCGCCTAGCTTCACCGCCAGACACTTGCCCTGACAATCAGAGAACGATTGCGATTCACGCCACAACTGCCAGTAATTCATCAGCCGCTGCGCCATCGTCAAGCCCGGCTGGCTCAATGTCGCGTCTAGCTCAGCCAGATAATCATCGAAATAGCGCGCCAGCATATCCACCCCAAAAGCCTCTTTCGAGCTGAAGTAGTGATAGAACGAGCCTTTGGGCACACCGGCATCGGTGAGGATTTCATTTAATCCGACAGCCGAAAAACCCTTGCCGGCCATAATGCGTTGGCCAGTGGCAAGGATGTGATCGCGGATTTCATTGCTATGCAATTGGGATGTAGTCGTCATAGCGGTAGATTACCAAATACTAGACCAGTCGTCTAGGCGCTAAACATGCGTTTACTGCTGCGATAAGAGAGGCGGACAGCGGTTCGCCTCCCGATGCGTTTATTGCGCCAGTTGCTTGATCAACTGTTGCGCCGTCTCTGCTGAAGACGTTGGGTTTTGTCCGGTAATCAGCAAACCATCGCTGACGACATAGGAACTCCAGTCCGCGCCTTTCGAATACAGACCGCCCTTCGCAATCAGTTCGTCTTCCACCAGGAAAGGCACCACCTGAGTCAGACCAACCGCTTCCTCTTCACTGTTGGTAAAGCCGGTGACTTTACGGCCTGCTACCAGCGGTTTTCCTTGCGGGGTTTTGACGTGGCGCAGCACGCCTGGCGCATGACACACCAGTGCAACGTGCTTGTTGGCGGCCAGGAAGCCTTCGATCAGCGCGATTGAGTGCTGATCTTCTGCTAGATCCCAGAGCGGACCGTGACCGCCTGGGTAAAACACCGCGTCGAAATCGGCTGGCGATACGCTGTCCAGACGCACGGTGGCGGCAAGTTGCGCGGTTGCTGCTGCGTCAGCTTCAAAGCGATGCGTTTGCTCCGTCTGGAAATCGGGTTCATTGCTTTTAGGATCTAACGGCGGATTGCCGCCTTTCGGTGACGCCAGCGTGATTTCTGCGCCAGCATCTTTGAAGGCGTAGTAAGGCGCGGCCAGCTCTTCCAGCCAGAAACCGGTTTTGCGGCCGGTGTTACCCAATTGGTCGTGTGAGGTTAGAACCATAAGAATCTTCATCATCCATCTCCTGCTTGCTGGGTTTAAACTTCTAAACTAGACCAGTCGTCTAGCGCTTGAATTCAAAGTAACAGCTAATAGACCAGTCGTCTAGAGATTAATTCATTTTATTATTGAAATGGAATGCGCTGCTGTTTCTTACCTTTCGATCCGCTTCAGCGTACTCTGTCCCGGTTTGCCCTTTCTCACGGAACCGAAAAAATCATGTCCACCCTACGATTACTCATTTCTGACTCACACGATCCCTGGTTCAACCTCGCAGTAGAAGAGTGTATTTTCCGCCAGATGCCGACAACGCAGCGCGTGCTGTTTCTCTGGCAGAATGCCGAAACCTTGGTCTTATGAGTAGGCGTCTTATCGTGTTCTTTCCTTCATTAACATTGAGCATTAGCAAGTCATGACCACCAACACGGCTTGCTTTGAACAAGTCACCACTTGCTGAAGAACTACCCTTTATGGCTAGAACGTTCCTGCGGGTTGATGCATAGCGATAAATAGTAGCTGTGGCATTGCCGTTACTACTGTCGATGAATGAACCAAGTACTTTAACCGGACGGCCTGAGACAGTACGTAATGGTGCATTGATGAATTGATCAAGTTCTGTGTAGGCTTTTGCTCCCGGCTTCGTACAATCGGGTGCATAGAAACTACGGTGATCCAGTACGTATACCTTCTTCTCAGAAGAACCGATTGTTGTTACTTCAAGACGGTCTAACTGTTGGTCAATGCCATGTGTCACGGCAAGTACTTTATCGGGTATGTTCTTTATGTCGAAAGTACTATCTCGTAGGTTCTCAAGTACTACCAAGTCGATATCAGAGTTCATTTCATCGTTCCAGTGTAGTCCAAGGGCATTGTTGTAAAAACTCATAAGATCAAACTCAAAGTGTGCCTGTGCAAACTCTGCTACTAACTTTCGGATTGTTGTAATCGGGGAATAGAGCCTAGAGATCTGGAATCCGGCAATGTCTTTTACATCAGTATTAGTTGCAATCCACCTTCCCTGTTTAACCATGCGTATTCGTTGTGCTTCACTGATTTCACCATCGCATTTTGGACAATGTAAGGTTGCTGTATCTTCATCTGGCTTTACACGACGACTGCCATTAATCTGACGCCATTTGAACCGCACGTTTTCCCATTCAAGCGTATGTTCATGGTCACAATGTGGGCATGGTACAAATTAGCGGCGTTGGTCACTGAGTAAGTACTCATTGCAGATCAAGTCATCTTTAAGCTTTGGGGTACTTGCCACCATGACAAGACCATCAGTGAAAGTACTTGCACGTTGTTCTGCAAGTCTCAAGGGGTTGCCCTCTTCACCATCTGCTTCTACGTTTGATACTTCATCGAGGAATAGCCTCTTGATGGTCTTCCCGCGTAAGGTACTTGCGGCGTTTAAGTTCAGCCAGTACAGGAATGATCCATCAATCATTTGCGTCTGGTCTGCGTTGTTCGCAAAGTTCTTATTGTTCTTGTCAGTAACTATTTCGGAGAGAATATCCGAACGGGAAATCACATTATCAAACTTCCCCGTCTTCATTAGCTTTACTTCTTTTCCAGTACTGGATGCAAATGCCATATTGGAATTATCATTAGCCATAAAGTACATTGCGGCATTAAGCATTACTGTCGTCTTGAGAAGTTGAGCACTTGACTGCATGACCACATTGACTATTTTGTGATCAGTTAAAATGTTCAGTGGTTCTTTTTGAAATTTAAATAATGTAAGCCGTTGTCCACCCATCGGGCCATCTGGGAATGTTAGGTTCTGTTCACACCAATCCGAAGGTTTAAGCTTTTTAGGTGGTCGGATCTTCTGAACTGTCCTGTTCAGTATCTTCGTTAACTTGTCCTTGTTCATTTTCTTCCTCTGGCATCTCGTATTCCTGAGAGCCAATTTCATTCAGTACTTCATCAATGAAGCCTGCTAGTTTTTTTTTAAGTTGTAGTGCATCCTCTGATTCAAACAGCACGAGGTAATGTTTTTGGGGGATTGTACGAAGGTAGTTCTTTAGCTGGCTGAAGTACTCTGATAGAGAAAATTCTAGATAAGTAACATCCACTACCTGTTCTAGCTGCTTGGCTAGTTCCAGTTCTGCTTGGGTTGCTTCTGCCTGTAACTTGCGTAACTTCTCGCGATCCATTTGTTCGCGTAAGTCTGTTTCTCTCAATGGTTGTAGTACTTCCTGCACCACCCATGCACGGATCAGCTCTTCATGCCATGACATATTGAGGCCTCGTTGTGCCACCCATGATTGTCGTATGGTGGATTCATTATATCCGTATTGTTTTGCTAGTGTTCTAATTGAAATATTCATTATCACCCTAAAGTTATTTAATAGAATGCCGATATATTATTTATTTGAGGTGATCCAATGAATACAATTTCTGAAGACTTTGAAGATATCAAGTTAATGGCCTTTGAATTTCTAAATCAGGTTGATATCAAAGAGAAACTTTTCTTCCTTTTTCGCTATAAAAGGGATGATTGGGAAAAATGGTTTCAAATAGAATTCGCATTTTTCCTTCAAAGAACATTTGAAGTTAATGTAGAGCGTGAGCTTCCAGCCTATACAGATTCGCCATTAGAACAAGATTCAAGATTCTTCATTGACGTAGTTTATAAACTGTCAGATGAAAAAAGATTTGTATTTCTGGAAATAAAATGTACTAGAAGCACTGCGGCATTAAAAAGGGGCCTAAGCAGAGACGTATCTAAACTTCGTAACACAAGAAAAATAGCCAGTCACCCTAAGAGGTCATCATGGTGCATCGGCTTTCATCGTAGCTGTACTGAAAACGACTTAGACTCAATCAAAGAATTCATTAAAGGATATAAGTACGCTGAACATCATGTGCTGAAACTCTGCCTGTGTGGAAAAAATGAAACTTGTGAGTGCCAGAAGAATAAATTGGGTGTAGCAATAATCTACTGCGGTGCGGGATCATAAAATTTACTCAAAAATCTAGACGCATACACGATGCGAAAACTCCCGATCTTTGCCTAACGTCGGAGAACCTGCAATATTTAGTATCTATTGCTCGCTCTCACCCACAATTGTATAATAGGAACAAGGCAACGTTGAAAGGATTAAAAACATGTCTATTGAGCAAGCGAGCCTGATAGTAGCGGTAATAGCAATGCTAATTTCACTCATACCTATTCTTTCATTACGTAAGACTAATAACATTCAGAAAGTCGAGACACTCAAAAGATCTCTACTACAAAATGAGTGGGGGAATGAAGGTGTGATAGGTATGCCAATCGAACCTTACTTGTACTTAAAAATACATGATTATCCTGGATTTGATAAGATTTGTGGCTCGCTTCAGATTGCAGACATTGAAAGAGACTTCATAATTTATGGAAAGATTAATGCAAGTGGAGTCATCACCTGTACTCTTAACGCCACTATTGGATGGCGTGAATTCCCCGTATGCAACATAAAATTCAAATACAACCATGGTAATGATCAACTTACTTTCATCCCACTAAATCGTCTTAAGAAGATTAATGATGATGAGGTCTATGAACAAGGCTCTTTCAACCAACATCTTAAAAACAAAGCTCCATTATGGAGAGTGCAAAAAATAGAAATGCAATAATTACATTCCCCTAAAATAATGAGAGAATGTCATCCCTCTTTAAACACATGATTACTACTATTCACCCCTTCCAAGAACTCATGATTGGTCTGAGTACTGACACGTTGTGGTTCACGCTCTACATGCTCACTGTAAGGGTGTATATCGGCTATACGAGCCTCATTGATTACACAGCCAGTACTCGACTGTTCATCAAAGTATACCTTGTTGTAATGGCAATCAGGTTGGAACTGCGGTCTGTAATACTTGGTGCCATTACGTGTACCAGCATCAAAGAGCACTACAGCTTGGTTATCAACATAGCCAACATAGGCTTTGTCCATCCGCGAGTGATGCGGGGTACATGCCGTGGTTAAAGCAATGATTGCTGCTATGATTAGTTTTTTCATTATTATAATTCCTACATTAATTGCTCTACGTGCGACAGGCGTAGAGGTCTGTACCTGCCAGAATTGATACCAGGCACGATCAGGTTGTTTGTGTATTTATTCATTTCGTTAAGTACTGCCTGTAAAACTGCTTTACCCTTGTTCCCAGCAGTAAAAGCGATATCCAATATCAAGCCGTCAAAACACCCTTCCATCACTGCAACTAAGTTAGTTTTTGCCCCACTACCAAGATTGCCCAGCCATAAGTTTTAACTTAGGCCTAGTTCATCAAGAAGCCGGTTCTCACGACCATCTATAAGGTTTGGGAAATCCTCGTTGATCATCAGACGTATGAACGGATATGAATCGAGTAACTTACTCAGGTTTGTCTCGAAGCTAAGTACTGAAGCGATTTTAAACCCTATAGGCAGTACCAGTAAGAGATCGTGCTGTTCGATGTATGCCGCTTTGCCCTTAATGAAATGCGATAGAGTGATGATCTGATTAGTACTCTCTATCTTCCCTTCCAGTTGTAGGCCGCAAATCTTCCCGTCTTCTGTGTGTAGCACCGTACAAAACGCTTCCATTTTTTGATGTCCGATTTGAATAGATTATCGATAATTGATCAATTTCAAAATCAATGGAAGTACACATAGCACTCAACAATCAACTTAAATAATTGAAAATAATTATTTTTATTTGTTTTTTTGCCTTAGCCTTGTTAACCATCAAATGCACTGTATATAATTACAGCATATATAGAATGCGAGGACTAAGGCATGGGTAACAAGAACACGTTTAATCCTGCACAAACTTCAGGTGTTCAGTACTTTTGGACTAATGAACGAATAACGGTACTTCATGAAACTGAGGCTTATTTACCGTATATTGAGCCAGGCGAAGTACTGCTAGTGGAGACAAAACCCGTTGATGGTCAACGGATGTTCTGGTTTGGGAGGGTTACACAAACTGCCTATTGGTTTGTACTGGATGAACCAGTATCAATTTTTGATGTAGGTAGTTGGTTTACGCATCACGAGATGATGTTAAAAGCACATGGTGGTGACTTGGATTTTGTCGATATGGATAGGCAAGGTGAGTTGCCGTTCTGAAGGAATCAAACTAGATTTTTAATACCTCTGGTTACACTGGTACTAAAAATGAAAAAAAATGAGTGTGCTAAAACCTTTACTGGTACTTACTGCCTGTATGTCTAACCCAAGAATTGATGATCTTTCCTCTGCACAACGAGCAAAAGCCGCAAGCATACAAGTACATGCAGATAACCCCTACCCGCAAGCTAGAGTACTTCAAACGGTTACGGGCTTAAGCTGTAATCGTAATGCTAATCAGCGTCAGGATGTAAGCCGGGATGAAGCCCTAGAGGGTATCAAAATAAAGGCAACGATGATTGGTGCTGACGCAGTTGTTAATAACATCTGTCAGAAGAATTCTGATACTGACTGGACTAATAACTGCTGGGCTTCGGTGAAGTGTATCGGGGATGCAGTTAAGCTTTAGAGGACTCGCCATGAACCCCGGAGTGCAGAACAACCGAATAGTTACGGTTCATGGCGAGAAAATCAATTTTAGCATAACTAATCATATTTCATAATTGGGTTGCATTCTCCAGCCATAAAACGTCTAACCAGATAATCTTGACTAATATTTTTTAGCTTCTTATCTTTGATGTCCATTACTGTAAAACTCTTTGAGAGATTATTATGACATCTCAGCGTTAGAAAACCGTCCTTAAATTCTGAAACAATGATATTACCCTCATTATCTTCCATGACACTCATAAGCGGACCAAAATAATTACCCGTAAAGAAGGATATTGCCATCAACCCTAAAATAGAACCTATAGCCGCACCTTTCTTCTGACTTGTGGCTATTTCTTTATTTAGTAACGTTTTGTTGAAATGACACAATGCAAATACCACAACAAAAAGTGACAAAGAAACAATCATGGATTTAACGTTAAACTCTCCCCTTGCAAAATAGTCCATCACTTGCACAAAAACATAGCTAAACGTTGAAAAAACTAAAGAATCCCAAAAAGTACTTTTTGATGCTATAAAAAACCACATAATACCGACGAAAAACAACAGGAAAATCGATACTCTCATAAGAGTAAAAATTAAAGTACTAAAATCAACTTGAATTAATGATATTGGATATCCGTAAAAATATGACTCTCCCGCCTTATATGAAAAGTATGTTATGTAAGATAAAAATGTTAAGACTGTGAGGAATGGTATTTTATTGATGAATCCATCCATACGGATTTCCTTCTAAAAGTGGTCAATATAGAATACTCATATCCCCAAAAAACCTCAACTAAGTTATTCCCATTTCAATCCATTATCACGACTTTCGTGATCGTACTTCTCTTTAAGTACTTCCAAAGTAATCTTCTCTGGTGAACCATGTTCAAGTTCAGCATATGATACTTCTTCGCCATCGATGAAGTATTTGAGCACTCCGTCAGTATTGGTTAGACCGAAGCGGCCTATCATGAATTTGTCAATTTTCACAGTGTTAATCCTCTGAAGTTTATGGTATTAATCATGCTTTGGGTTAAGGGATTTGACCATGTTTGGCAAGGTTTATGACATCTTTGTTAAGGTAGCTATAGCAGTACTAATTGTTCTATTCTTTTGGTGGCTATTAGTTGGTGCCTATTCAAAAGATGCCATTGGTACTGTATCCGATTGGATTAGCAGTCTAAGCACATTTCTAACGTTAATAGTGGCATATAAAGCATATAAGGCAGCTCCGAATTGGCTCAATCAAAAGTTAGATGAAAGTGCTTTGACACAAGCAACACAAATTATTTCAAGAGATCTTTATCAATATAGAAAAATCATTGAAGCACCTTATAATGAAATTAATAATTTCGTGATGTTAAAAGATCTCGCTGATGAAAATGAGGATGTAGCCCCCTACTTATATGAATTCATGCAAAAATTCAGAAGATTTGACGATATTATTCACCAAATAAGTGAACAAAAAAGCAAAATCGAAGGTGACTTTGTCGCACTTCATAAAATGGGATGGGCGTTGGAAGATAATGCTTATGATAAGTATAAAAATTTAAATAAATCAACAAGCAAGCTACAATCAAATTATAGTAGCATTTATAGTCTCATTAGAATTTACGATAAGTTCATGGAAGAAGACAACCATCTAAAAGCTAGTAATGTTAAGTCGAAGATATACAAATTATGCGATATGAATTACGAATTATTCAACAAATTTGATGAGTGCTTTCAATTATTTTTCCATCATTCCAAGCACATACCATTATATTTCGGTGGGAAACGGTAAAAGAACGACCTATCTATAAATTCCATTATTTCTCGAAATGATAATTCCATTAAGGTAAAAATATGAGAAGACAATCCACAACTAGATTAAGAGTCACTGAGAATGTTGATTATTTTGAAATGCTACTTGATAAGAACAAGGATGCGTCCGGGAATTTGTATATAGATGATGAAGACTTGAAGAAAATTAAAGCTGCTTATGATAGTGCTCATGACATTAGAAAGTTTGAAATCAGCCTTTATTGGCAACGAACAACTTTTTTATGGGGTTTTATGCCAGTATTGATTACAGGATTTGGATTCTGTTTTATCTCTTTCTTTTCTAAAGAAGCTACTGATTTTAGTAGAAGCGTATATTCAATCTTTCTGCTTACCACATCGCTTCTTGGATTGATGTTCAGTGGTTCTTGGCGTCTTATGCTCCAAAGCAGTAAGTTCTGGCAAGAAAACTGGGAGTTAAGTATCGCTGTTCTTGAAAAATATATAACTGGAAACTTACACAAGATTCACTTCCATCGAATAAAAAAACCCTACATTCGATATTCAATTCATAAAATAATGCTATCGCTGATGAACAGAGTTTTTATTGTATGGGGTGTGTTAGTCATAGCCTCTTTTCTCATCTTTGCTAATCTTAATCTAGAGCTTCTCAATTTTGATACACCTTATGATTTGATTCAAATTCAAATTGTAATTTATTCTTTGGGCTTGCTTTACCCTGTTTTTGAAATCATATATCGAATTTATGATATGTTATCAAACCATTCATTGCCAAGAAAAAGAGATCTTAATCCAGATGATATATGCATAGTTTTGGATAATATAACTGTGAAAAAAGAACAATAAAAAGAGTGCCCTTACCGGGCACATTATGTTACTCCCACATAAACATGGGCGTCGTCACAGTGCCTGTGGTGGTCTCAGCTAGGAACTATTTGAAACCAGAAAATCGCTGAGGGCTATGTCTACATTACGTGGGTAGGATCAGAATGGCTGCAAAAATGCAGCCATTACAACTACACATTTTTAATTGAACGCTCCCATACTTCGATTAGATGTGCTGTATCTCCTTCTTTGTTCCATACAGAGTGACCTAATCCCCAGTAGATGTGATAAACCGAAATATCTTCATCATTTTTATTAGAAATCGTTTTATTTTTTCCTGAACATGTATGAAGAACAACACGGTCCTTCCTCTTTAATTTTATTTTATGCGGTTCAAAGTCATAGCAGTGACGATATTTGTTTGACTTGCGATCATCTAAATCAAAGGTGTTATCCATGATTATAAAATCTCTTAGGTCTACATCATCTTCAGTCGCTACAAGGCGAACCCGTTCCAAAGCAGGATTGCCTTTGTCTTTCACGTTCAGTATTTTCAACTTCATAGGATCTCCATATTTATAAATGGGATTAAAGATTTGCGACTAATCTGATTGATTGTCTATTGTTGCAGTAAGTGATTGTTTATTTTTCACTCAAATGCTCCCATCTTGGCAGGGCGGCTTAAACGATGCCGTGCGTCAACTCATGGATACTTACCCATTATTTTTGTCAGTAATGTTTCTGTGAGTTCAACACGAACACGACGAGGCGAAGCCGCGTAGTTACTCCAAAAGACAGCAGGCTAAAGTACTATGAATCAGTCAATAACTCCCCTTAGTACTGTTTCTAATTGAGCAAAGCGAGAAATGAACCCGCGTTCTTTGGAGAACTTCAGTGCGACAAAACGCAAGTTCTGATCTAATAATTAGTTTTATAGAGACTGACGAATGAAGTGAAGTACCATTTTGTATGAGACGTTGAAGGATATCTATCTGATCCTCAGTTAGTCGCACATTGATTTGTTTGTTCTTCATTAGATATACATTTCCGTATTTTTTCCAAACGAAAAAATACCCCATATGAAATGGAGTGATTTTCTTGGAGGTTATATATTTGTCACGCTGAGCCGGTGACGGGCTTGATACATATATTATACCGCAAAATATTTTTTTGTTCCAAAAACTCGCAATAAATATTTCAGTTACTTTTGTGTGTGTTAGTGCCAGTAGTGAAGAATGACAGTACTGACTACTTTTAACGTTATTGGTATTAGTGATGAGATTAAGACTATTGTGAACATATGATTGTCTCTTTACTCTATTTATTATTTAATGGAGAATTCGCTTCTTAATTAAAACCAGTCAAGATATGAGCGGTACAAGCACAGAACTTGTGTTTCAATATCGCCGTTACGGATCAGCAATTCGAGTAGAATATACTCCATAGTGAATATCCCTGGCATATTTCCTATATGGGTATTTACTATGCGAGTACTGATATGGGGTAAATGGTATTTACCTAACTATGCCTTTCTCACAAAAGCTATGAGAATCAAACATGGTAATGATTTTCATTATCATGTTTGAAATGTTTTGTATCACCGTGGTTATTAGTCGCGCCCAGAATCCGTGGAAAGAGTGCAACACGCGACGCATGGCAGAAGACGGCATCAAGCTGGCACGACGCAGCAGCGGCGGCGGCGCGGTGTTTCACGATTTGGGCAACTGCTGCTTCACCTTTATGGCCGGTAAACCGGAATACGATAAGTCAGTCTCCACGGCGATTATCCTGCGCGCGCTGGAACAGCTCGGCATTCCGGCAACAGCCTCCGGTCGCAACGATATCGTGGTGAATGTGGATGGCGAAGTGCGCAAGATTTCCGGATCTGCTTACCGTGAAACGCCGGATCGCGGTTTTCATCACGGCACCTTTTTGATGAATGCCGATCTGTCGCGTCTCGCCGATTACCTCAATCCAGACATTAAAAAGTTACAGGCGAAAGGCATTACCTCGGTGCGATCGCGCGTGGCCAACATTGCCGATTTGGTGCCGGGCATTAGCTTTGAGGCGATCTGCCGTGAGGTGATTGCCGCCTATTACGATTACTATCAGGAAGAGTGCGAGCCGGAGCATATCTCCCCCGCCACACTGCCTGATTTGCCCGGTTTTGAAGAGCAGTTTGCGCGACTAAGCAGTTGGGAATGGAATTTTGGTAACGCACCGGATTTCTCGCATCTACTGAATGAGCGTTTTGTTTGGGGCGGCGTTGAGATCCACTTTGATGTCGAACGCGGCGTGATTTCTCGCTGCCAGATTTTCACCGACAGCCTGAACCCTTCGCCATTAGAAACGCTGGCGTTGCGTCTGCAGGGCGCGGTGTATCGACCTGAAACCCTATTGGCGCAATTAGCGCAGTTGAAAGCAGAATATCCTCAGCAGATGAATGAGCTGAGCGAGCTGGAAAGCTGGCTGGTGGCCAGTGTGAGGTAAGCGTAAATTGGTCGCCATGAATGGCGACCAAACATTACTTATTCTCGGGCTGTGCGATTAAATCCGGTTCTTTGCCTACCAACATCAATGTCAGACTAAACGACATAATAAGCGCAATGGCGACGCCGGAAATGGCCCAGATAAAGTACGGGCCAATATAGGCCGGCAAACTGAATATACTGGAAAGAATATAGCCGTATAAACGCACGCCGAAGAAACCGATAAAGGCCGAAGCCAGCGCGCTGGAAACCGTTGCCGCAATAAAGGCTTTTTTGTAGCGCGTTAGCACGCCAAACAACGCCGGTTCTGTAATGCCTAATAATGCTGAAATGGCGGCTGAAAGTGTGACCACTTTGTCCTGACGATTTTTAGTCAATTTCCAGATAGCAAATGTGGCTCCGGCAATCGACATATTTGCCATAAACATCATCGGCATCAACATGTCATAACCGCGATCGCTGAAATTCTGTAACGCAATCGGTGTCATCGCGTGATGCATGCCGGTTAGCACCGCAACGGGGCGAATGGCACCGACAATTAAGCCAGCAAAGCTCGCTGAGATACTGAATAAGCCTTCAATAAACAGCGCCAAACCTTTGCCAAGCCAAATACCCATCGGGCCAATTACCACCAGCGCGGTTAATGCCGCCAGGAACAGCGTTAAGGTTGGGGTAAATACGGTTTTCAATACTTCCGGCATAATACGATCCACCCAGCGATGGATATAGCTGAGAGCCAGAATAGAGAAGATGACCGGGATAACGCTGGAAGCATAATTAAATACCGAAACCGGCAGCACGCCCATCAGCCAAAATGCGCTTACTGCGCCCTCCTGATGCGCCGCCAGCGATTTTGCCGCATCAATTAAAGAGGGATACATTAAACACGCCGCCACGGCTGCGGCTAAATACTCGTTGGTTTTAAAGATTTTGGCGGCAGAGACCGCTAAAAAGAACGGCAGGAAATAGAACACGCCGCTGGCAATTAAATCAATCACCATTACCGTATCGCTTTTGGCCGAAACCAGCTGTAATGCCACTAATCCGGCCAGTAAACCTTTGATCATCCCGGCACCAGCAATGGCGGGAACAATCGGGCCAAATACGCCCGAAACGGTATCCATAAACAGCGATACCAGGCTTTTGCGCGCTTTCTCGTTTTGCGCGGGCTGAACGCCGTCGTTATTTAATACCGGAACGATTTGCTCATACCAGCTATTGACCTTGGGCCCGATAATAATCTGGAATTGTTCACTCTGCATTTGCGCGCCCAATACGCCGGGCAAGGTTTTAATTTCGCTCTGGTTAACTTTATTGTCATCAATAAGGTCAAAGCGCAGACGCGTCATGCAATGCCAGACTTTATTGATATTATTCTTCCCACCCACTAAGTGGATTATGTTTTTTATTACTTCCTGCGTTCCCATACGTGCTCCTGAGGGAAGAAAAACAGCCTGATGAAATCTGCACTGGATGGTAATAAATAACGCTCGACAAAACAAACCAATAAATCATGACTGCTATCACAAAACCCGCTGCAACAGGGCTATTAAGTTTTAAAATAGCAAATTGGTCTGTTTTTATCGCGATAAATACTCTTTTTTACTGACCAATATTTATTGGCTGAAAAAGGGTTTGCGTCTCAATAAAAACCCGGTAATGATACGCCAAAATAGCTTGTCTACAGGCCTTGAAATTGAGCGCAGTCACTACGCCACAGGAGTATTTCACGTGACCCCAACCCTTATTGAAAGTATTGAGTGTTTTATTACCCGCCCCGATCGCCATAACCTTATTACCGTACGCGTCACCACCAATAAAGGGATTATCGGTCACGGCTGCGCCACCTTTCAACAGCGTCCTTTGGCGGTAAAAACCATGGTGGATGAGTATCTAGTGCCGCTATTAGTTGGACGCGATGCCAACAATATTGAAGACCTGTGGCAGATGATGAACGTTAATGCCTATTGGCGTAACGGGCCGGTGACCAACAATGCCATTTCGGGCGTGGATATGGCGCTGTGGGATATTAAATCGCAGTTAGCCGATATGCCTTTATATCAGCTGTGGGGCGGCAAAGCGCGCGATGCGATTGCAGCTTACACCCATGCCAGCGGTGAAACGCTGGAGGAACTTTATACCTCCGTTGATAACGCCTTAGAGAAAGGCTATCGCCATATCCGCTGTCAGCTGGGCTTTTACGGCGGAACGCCGAAAGAACTCCACGCACCGGAAAATAGCACCTCCGGCGCTTATTACTCGCAGCAAGAGTACATGACGAATACGGTCGAGATGTTCCGCGCGTTGCGGGAGAAATACGGTCACTGTTTTGAAATATTGCATGACGTGCATGAGCGCTTATTCCCGCAGCAGGCCATTCAGCTGGTAAAACAGCTTGAGCCATATATGCCCTACTTCCTTGAGGATGTGCTCCCACCCGCGCAAACTGGCTGGCTAGCGCAGTTGCGTCAGCAAAGCGCGGTGCCGTTAGCGTTAGGCGAATTATTTAATAATCCCGCAGAATGGCACGAGTTAATTGTCAATCGTCGCATCGACTTTATTCGTTGTCACGTCTCGCAGATTGGTGGTATTACGCCGGCATTGAAACTGGCGGCACTGTGTCAGGCATTCGGTGTGCGACTGGCATGGCACGGACCGGGCGATATGACGCCAATTGGCGTGGCGGTTAATACACATCTGAATATTCACCTGCACAATGCTGCGATTCAGGAATTTATTCCACGCTCAACGCTGACGGATGCCATTTTCCCTGGCGCGCCGGAAATTAAAAATGGCTATCTCTATCCGCCGCAAGCATCAGGTATTGGCGTCGGCTTTGATCAGGCGTTAGCGGAAAAATATCCGGTAGTTTATCGTCCACATGAATGGACACAGAGTCGCCTGCCAGACGGCACCATGCACACGCCATAAGTTAACGCTGTTGCTGGCGGAAACGCAGATTATCCGGGTTATGCGGAATCAGATAGGTGCAGGTGTAATTAATATCTACGATGTCGCTGATTTCATACACCTGCCCGCCCTGCAAAATACCACGATTAATAATGTGCATCGCCGGACTGCCTTTTTTACAACCCAGTAGCGTCGCCTGTTCGCGGTTAACGCTAATCGCACGATAGCTGGTGAGTAAATGTGAGATTTGGTAGCCTTTGGACAACACATATTGCTGTATCGAGCGCTCAATAATCTCACCGTTGAGATCGGTAAATAAGGTTGCGGGCATACGCGATATTTCAATTTGTACTGCCACATTATCGACATAGCGCAGGCGGGAAAACTCCCAGATAAAGGCGTTGTCGTTAATGGCGAATATCTGTTGCTCATCACTATCGGGGCGTCTTTTACGCAGGCTAAGTGAGCGGTAATGCATCTGATCAAAGCGCTTTTCGGTGATCGAATTATAAACCAGCGGGTTATTACGTACCGTTTCATTAATCCAGATACCTGATCCCTGCACGATACGTACCGCGCCGATACTCACCAGTTTCTCCAGCGCCTGGCGGATAGTGAAACGCGATACGCCATATTCTTCGGCCAGCTGGCGTTCAGGCGGTAATTTGCGTGGCGCGGAGGTATCTTCCTGATAGATCTTGCTCAGCAAATCCTGGGTAACGAACTCTTTCTTTTTCATTGGATTACCCTCCTCCGGTGTTTTATCCGCAGATGATAACACGATGTTATAAGGAGGAAGGGTTAGGTGCCCATGAATGCCGGCTCTACAGGCTTTTCTGCACCAGAAACGCAATCAGCGTTGCATCCCGCTCGCCCATCAACGCTGGCAAAGCCTTGTTATCGCTCACGGAATCGCCTTTGTGCAACCGTTCATTCTCCATACGCACAATGCCGTCCAGCACGGTAATCCAGCTTGAAAAACCTTCACGCTGTGGCACATCCACCTGTTTGCCGCGCTCCAGTTTCAGGTCATAAATGTACACCGCCTGATTCAGCGCCAGCGGCGCCTCGCTGCCGTGCGGCCCTGCCAGTAACGTCCATGCGTTCACTGCCGCACCGTCCGCACGGGTAAAGGTATTGACCTGCGGCTCACCGCCGGTTTGCGCTGGATTAATGGTGGCCTGCAACATCTCGGTTTCGATAAAAGGCGCAGACTCGGCAAAGCGCATGCCGCTACCGGCACTCAGCAGCAGCGCGCGTTTGGCGTTAAGGGAGTGCGTTTCACCCTGATCGGTGCTGTGCAGCAGCGAACCGCGCCAAACGTAGCTGAAAATCTCGCTATCCTGATGAGAATGCAGCGGGATAGTGGCATCCAGTTGCAGCGTCATTTGGTCGACAATCGCCAGC
Source organism: Pantoea sp. DY-17 (assembly GCF_019795975.1). Taxonomy (NCBI): domain Bacteria; kingdom Pseudomonadati; phylum Pseudomonadota; class Gammaproteobacteria; order Enterobacterales; family Erwiniaceae; genus Pantoea; species Pantoea sp. DY-17. Next base: position 1,282,039 of record NZ_JAIMIG010000001.1, read on the forward strand.
GGTCCAAACGCTTCACCGGGACGCTGACGGCGAATGGTAAAAGGACCATATTCAAACAGCTGATCGCGTTGGGCGCGCAGGATGTTCATGATGTTATTCCTTGATGATTTTTTCTGTCCACCATCATAGAGGTCTGAAAAATCATGAACAGCAGGCAAAACTGCTCGCTTAAATCAAAAAAACTGAACAATGATAAAGCGCCGAAATAATAAGGTTGGGTTAATGTTTTTATTCATCGCCAGTACAGTTTTAATTGCGTAAAATAGCCGCTTTATTCTGTGAGTGTAATAATCATGAACCGAAGCGAACAGATCCTGGCCGCCGCCGAGCAATGCATGCGGCTGAAAGGCTTTCACCAGACATCGATTCAGAATATTGCCAGCCAGGCCGACGTCAGCATTGGTTTAATTTATAAATACTATAAAAACAAAGAGGCGATCATTGAGGCATTAGTCACCAATGTAGTGCAGCGGATGATCACGCTACTCAATGCCGACTTTGAACGTATCGCGCATATGAAAGGACATTATCACGAAGCGGAAGATATTGTGCCGGCGGCAGTGGAAAACAGTATTATTCTGCTGATGGAAGTGTCATCTGAAGCCACGCGTAATAATCGCATCCAACAAATTATGCTCGATGCCTGGCATGAGCTTAAAAATAATTTTATTGCTCAGGAGCAGGCGCTGCACCCCGAGCAGGATGCCAATGCCATTCACACCCGCTTATATGTGATGTCGCTGATTATTGACGGCATTATTATTCGCCGCTGCATGAAGCAGTGCGATATGGCGCCGGGCTTTATGCCGTTTTTCAATGCGGTGGTGAATGATGTCTATCCGCACGGTGCGATGTAAATTCAGCCGAACAGATGCTGGCTGAGAACGCCGTTCACCCGCTGCATTTCACGTTGGTTCAGGTCGCTATCGCCGAAGGCGCGACAGGCGACGCCATCGACCAGCAGCAATAAAAATTGAATGCGATTGGCGCGCTGTGTTGGATCGATATCAGGTTGTTGCGCGCGAAAAATAGCCGCTAACTCAGCAAGTAATAATTGCTCCTGCTGGGCCAGAATGGTACGCACCGATTCATTACGCGACGCCTCAGAATACATTTCCAGTAATAATTTCCGGTCCTGACTCGGCCAATGCTGCCAGAATGGCGAATCAGCGTTGATAATATCCTGAGTCGATTGTTGTGCGGGCAAGTGTTGTATTAAAAACAGGCGCCAGTTCTGCGCGATGCTTTTTATTGTTTCCGTTACAATAAGCTCTTTACTGCTAAAGTATCGATATATTTGCCCTGCCCCTAACGCAGATTCGCGGCTAATGTCCGCCATGCTGGCGCCATGAAATCCGGAGCGACTAAAACAGACTTTCGCCGCAGAAATCACCTGCTGCTGACGCTGTAAGAGAAAATCGTCATGTTCAGAGTGACTCACATTGGCTCCGAAAAAGAATTTAGCGTTTATTCCCGTCATCATACGTGATGCGTTTCCGGTGAGAAACCCAGACAATGTTTCCAATTCTTGCTTCCCCGCACGCAGGCCATGTAGCGACGCAATTTGTTGCGCGATAAATCGCGCCGCTACGAAAAGTACAATTATTGCGTGCTCATTATTTCAGATTCTTTCAACGCCGTGCCGCCACCCATCACTTTATAGAAGGTGATCAAATTCAGGTAATAGGCTTGCTGCGTACTCACCAGATTGGTTCGGGCACTGTACAGCGTGCGCTGCGCGGTTAACGCATTGAGGTAGCTATCAACGCCGTTGCGGTAGCGCAGATCCGCCAGATGATAATAGGTTTGCGATGCCGCTACATTACGCTGCTGACTGCTGAGCTGATCGTTGATGGTGCCACGACGCGCCAGCGCATCCGCCACTTCCTGGAAGGCGGTTTGCACCGCTTTCTCATACGCCGCTACGTAATACTCTTTCTGTGCTTTGGTGTATTTCAGGTAAGAGACGTTGTAGCCGCCCTGAAAAATCGGCAGCGAAATGCTCGGCGCAAACGACCAAATGCCCGCCCCGTTTTTAAACAGCGTCGACAGATCGCTACTGCCGACGCCGCCGCTGCCCGTCAGCGTAATGCTCGGGAAGAAGTTGGCACGCGCCGCGCCGATACTGGCGTTGGCAGACTTGAGATTATGCTCGGCTTGCAACACATCAGGACGATTCAGCAACGCATCTGATGAGACGCCCGCAGGCACCTCGCGCAGTGCGTTACCTATCGATTCAATGCTGTCAGGCAGCAGGTTATCCGGCACGCTGCGGCCTACCACCAAATCCAGCGCGTTTTTATCCTGCGCCACCAGCGTGCTATAGCTGGCGACATCGGCCTGTGCGGATTGATAGGTGGTTTCCGCAGAAGAGACATCCACCATTGAGGCGATACCATTTTCCATCTGCTTGCGCGTCACCTGCCACGATTGTCGCGCGCTCTCGGCGGTCTCTTTAGCAATCGCCAGATTGCTGCGGTCGGCGGCGAGCTGCAGCCAGTAATCCACGGTGTTGTACAACACCGTCAGGCGCGTGCTGCGTGCGCCCTGCAGCGTGCCGAGATAGGTTTCATACTGCTCGCGCGTCAGGCTCTGGTTTTTGCCAAACAGATCGAGTTCAAACGAACTGACGCTGCCTTCTGCCGAATAGCTGTTGCTGATGGCGGTTTGATTGCCTTCGCCGGTTAACGCGCGCGAACGCGTGCCGCTCACGCCGGCGCTAATAGCCGGGAACAGATTGGCGCGCTCTTCACCGTATTGCGCATGCGCGGATTTAACGCTGGCCACCGCTTCACGCAAGTCGCGGCTGCTATCCAGCGCCATCGCCACCACCTGGCGCAGTTGGGCGTCGAGCACATAATCCTGCCAGCTTAGGTCGCGGTAGTTGCTGGCTGGTGTGCCTTGCAATGAACGATAGGCTTCACCGCTCGGCATCTGGCTGCTGACCGCGCCTTGCGGGCGCTCATAGTGCGGATCGAGCGACACACAACCCGACAGCAGCGCGGGAACCAATACCATTAAGAGTTTTGCCGACATGTTATTCCCCCGCCTTGGGCACAGATGCATGATTATCGTCATGCGGTATCGCCGGGAACACGCGACGCACCAGAACAAAGAACAGCGGTACAAAGAAGATCGCCAGCAAGGTAGCGGTCAGCGTGCCGCCAATAATACCGGTACCAATCGCAATACGGCTGTTGGCGCCCGCGCCGGTGGAAATCGCCAGTGGCAATACGCCAGCGGTAAATGCCAGCGAAGTCATAATGATGGGCCGCAGGCGCATCGATGCCGCGTGCGTCGCCGCCTTCACCAGGCTTTCCCCTTTACGGTAATTGTCTTCGGCGAACTCAACGATCAGAATCGCGTTCTTCGCTGACAAGCCAATGATGGTTAACAGCGCCACCTGGAAGTAGACGTCGTTTTCCAGCCCGCGCAGGCTGATCGCCAGCAGCGAGCCGATCACCCCCAGCGGCACCACCATCATCACCGAGAACGGCACCGACCAGCTTTCATACAACGCCGCCAGGCACAGAAACACCACAATCAGCGAGATGCCATACAGCGACATCGCCTGGTTGCCGGAGAGTTTTTCCTGATAGGACAAGCCGCTCCACGCAAAGGTGGTGCCCGCCGGCAACTTCGCCGCCAGTTTTTCCATCGCGCTGATCGCATCCCCGGAACTCTTGCCGGCCGCCGCCGAACCTTCGATTTCGTAGGACGCGAGGCCGTTATAACGAGACAGCACATCCGGGCCGTACGCCCACTCTGAGGAGGCAAACGACGCAAACGGCACCATGGTGGTATTGCTGTTGCTATCGCTGCCGCGCACGTACCAGCGATCGATATCTTCCGGCTTGCTGCGGAACTGCTGATCGCCCTGCATGTAAACCTTCTTCACGCGGCCACGATCGGTGAAGTCGTTGATGTAGCTGCCGCCAATCGCCGCACTGAGCGTGTCGTTGATGTCGCTGATGGTGAGACCCAGCGACTGCGCTTTTTCATCGTCGATATTGACTTGCAGCTGCGGCAAATCCGGCAAGGTGTTAGCACGCACCGCGCTGAGTAGCGGATCCTGATTGGCTTCAGCAATCAGCTGATTGCGCATCTGCAGTAGCTGATCGCGCCCGGTGGCACCACGCGCCTGCAGCTCAAAGGTGAATCCGTCTGACTGCCCCAAACCGGACACTGACGGCGGTGACAGCACGAAGATCTGCGCATCACGAATGCTGGCAAGATTGGCCATGGCACGCGCGGCAATGGCATCGGCACTGTTTTCAGCACCTTTACGCTCGCTCCAGTTCTTCAGCGAGATAAAGCCAATCCCGGCGTTCTGGCCGCTGCCGGCAAAACTGAAGCCATTCACCAGCATGCTGACGTTGACGTTGTCTTTTTCTTTGGTGGCGAAGTATTCCTGCACCTGACGACGAACCGCGCTGGTGCGGTTTTCCGTCGCGCCCGGTGCCAGCTGGTATTGCACCATGATATAGCCCTGATCCTCAGTCGGCAGGAAGCCGGTCGGCAAACGCATATACAGCACCGCGCAACCGATCAGCAGCACCGCGTAGAGCAGCAGATAGCGCACCGAACTGTGCAGCACATGACCCACGCCGTTGTGATAACGCGTCTGCACGCGCTCGTAGCTGCGATTAAACCAGCCGAAAAAGCCCTTTTGACCGCCTTCTTCGTTGTGCGGTTTGAGCAGCGTGGCGCACAACGCCGGCGTCAACGTTAACGCCACAATCACCGACAGCACCATCGATGACACAATGGTGATGGAGAACTGACGATAGATAACACCGGTTGAGCCGCTAAAGAAGGTCATCGGCAGAAACACCGCCGACAGCACCAGCGCGATACCAATCAGCGCGCCGGTGATCTCCTTCATCGATTTTTCAGTGGCCTGACGCGGCGGCAAGCCCTCTTCGCGCATCACACGCTCGACGTTCTCCACCACCACGATCGCGTCATCCACTAATAGCCCGATGGCGAGCACCATGCCGAACATAGTTAAGGTGTTGATCGAGTACCCGAACAGTGACAGCACGCCAAAGGTTCCCAGCAGCACCACCGGCACGGCAATCGCCGGAATCAGCGTGGTGCGGATGTTCTGCAGAAACACGAACATCACGATCACCACCAGAATCACCGCCTCGATCAGGGTTTTCACCACCTCTTCAATCGAGATTTTCACAAAGTCGGTACTGTCGAGCGGATACGCCACTTCATAGCCCGGCGGCATGCTGCTGCGGAACTCGTCGATGGTGGCTTTCACCTGTTCGGCGGTTGACAGCGCATTGGCGCCGGACGCCAGCTGCACCGCGATCCCTGAAGCCGGATGACCGTTCGCCAGCACGTTGGCGCTGTAATCCTCATCACCCATTTCCACGCGTGCCACATCACTCAGATGCACCACCGATCCGTCGCTTTGGCTTTTCAGCACGATATTGCGGAACTGTTCCGGCGTTTGCAGACGTGAACGCGAACGCACGGTCGCCACCAGCTGCTGCTCTTTGCTGGCCGGTTGCGCGCCCAGCTGACCGGAGGAAACCTGGGTATTCTGGCTCTCCAGCGCGCTGGTCACATCGGACGGCATCAGCGAAAAGGAGGCGAGTTTGGCGGGATCGAGCCAGATGCGCATGGCGTATTCGGCACCAAACACCTGCACGCTACCGACGCCCGGCACGCGCGCCAGTGTATCTTCCATGTTGCTGACCATGTAGTCCGCCACATCGGCCGAGGTGCTTTGGTTGGTTTTATCGTACAGCGCCAGAATCAGCAGGAAGTCGCTTTGCGCCTTCTCCACCGTCACGCCTTGCGTGGTAACGGACGTCGGCAAGCGGCTTTCGGCCTGCTGCACTTTGTTCTGCACCTGCACCTGCGCAATATCCGGATCGGTGCCCTGCTGGAAAGTGACGCTGATTTTTACCTGGCCGGTTGAGGCGGTGCTGGTGGAATCGAAATAGAGCAAGCCGTCGAGGCCGGTGAGCTGCTGCTCGATCACCTGCGTGACGCTGCTTTCCAGCGTTTCCGCCGACGCGCCGGTGTAAGTGGCCTGAATACTGATCTGCGGCGGTGCGACGTCGGGATATTGCGCAATCGGCAGGCTTTTAATGCTGAGCACACCAAACATCATGATGCAGATGGCGATCACCCAGGCGAATACCGGCCGACGAATAAAGAACTGAGCCAACATAATTACTGGCCTCCGCTGCGGGCGCTGTTCGGCGTCACTTCAACAGCTTTCACCGTCATCCCGGCCTGCACTTTGGCGGTGCCTTCGACAATCAGCTTGTCGCCGCTGTTTAAACCGCTGGTCACCAGCCAGGTGTTGCCGATAACCCGATCGGTCACCACTTCCCGGCTTTGCACTTTGTTCTCGTTATCCACCACCAGCGCCGTGGCGTTGCCCTTAGCATCACGCGTGATGCCCTGCTGCGGGGCCAGAATCGCATCCTTTTTAACGCCGTTAGTGACGCTGGCGCGCACATACATGCCCGGCAACAATTCATGCTGCGGATTAGGGAAAATGGCGCGCAGCGTAACGGTTCCGGTGGCTTCATCAACCGCCACTTCAGTCAGTTCCAGCTTGCCGGGATGATCGTAATTGCTGCCGTCTTCCAGTTTTACCGTTACTGGCACCACATCGCTGCTCTGCTGGAGGGAAGCCTGCTGACGCTTCAGTTTCAGCAGTTGCACGCTGGATTGCGTGAGATCGACATAGATCGGATCGAGCGCGCGAATGGTCGCCAGCGCCGTGGTTTGCGCCGAGGTCACCAGCGCGCCCGGCGTCACTGACGAGATGCCGATGCGGCCAGAAATCGGTGCTTTGATTTGCGTGTAGTTGAGGTTGATGCGGGCGCTTTCGACGGCGGCACGATATTGATCAACCGACGCCACGTTCTGTTGATAGGTTGCCAGCGCATCGTCGGCATCCTGACGCGATACGCCGTTCTCTTTCACCAGCGCGCTATAGCGCGCGGATTTTAACTGGCTGCTTTTCACTAACGCCTGCGCATTTTTCAACTGCGCAACGGCCTGATCGTAGCTGGCCTGATAGCTGGCTGCATCGATTTGATACAGCACCTGACCGGCTTTGACTTCGTCGCCTTCGGTAAACAGGCGCTTCTGGATGATACCGTCCACCTGCGGACGCACTTCCGACACCATGCTGCCCACCACGCGTCCGGTGAGTTGACTATCGAGCGTCACCGACTCGGTTTGCAGCGTTTTCACGCCAACTTCGGTGGTCATGTCGCCCGCTGGCGGGGCGCTATTTTGGTCACAGGCGGCGAGCAATAACACCAGCCCGGCGATGGCCGTGCGCTGAAAATTCTTCATGAATAATCCTGTAGTGAACGTTCATTCTCAATCTTGATTCTACCAAATCGCTGATGTGGGCGTATGTCAGGAAAATGAAAAGAGCGCTCCTGAAAAGCGACAGTAGAATAGCGTCCCCTTTGATTGAGGATTTTTAGGGGTTAAATCGCGATAGGTTACAAAGTGTTGCTAACGATAATGAGTTATACCCGTTAATGCAAATGATTATTATTTACACGGAGGTAAACGTTAACCTGATGCGCGGTTTTGCATGCGCACCCTACGAAAAATCACGTACCACCTTTAACGCCAGCTGTGGGCTGGTTAACGGCTGACTATCGGCGCTACACAGGCTGGACGCCGCCGCCATGGAAACCTGGGCCAGCGCCACATGATCTGCGCCCTGCTGCTTCCCGTCTGCCACCGCTTGCGCAATCATCTGCAGATACGCATCCTGATGACCCGCTTTAAACGCCGCCCATGCGCCAGGAATCAGCTGCACAACAGGATGCTGTTCAACCGGCAGCGTCGCTGGGCAAAACAGCGCTCGCGTCGCCGCCAGCGTGGATTCCGCCGCACACAGCACCAGAGATTTTCCCGGCAAACGGTGCACCTCATCGGCCAGCATGCGATCGGTGCGATACACCGGACAATCATGCCCTTCAACACAAAAACCATCGGCAACCGGACCCAGCGTCGAGCAGGTAATCAGAATCGCGTCGAACCACGGCGTCAGGCTGCGTAACAGCTGTTCCAGCTTTTGCTGCTGCGAAGCGGTCATGCCACCGGTCAGCTCCGCTTCCGCCAGCAAATGCGGCATCACGATATGACTCAGTGCGCCGTTGCTCATGCCCAATGAGTGCGCGGCATCATCGAAAATAGCGATATTACTGGCAGCGGTATGCAGGCAGGCGATAGTCATAGAATTCCTGATTAGTGGCGTCTCTTAGGGATGCTCAATATAACCTGACAAAAACAAAAAAAGGCGCCACAGCGGGCGCCTTATTCTATTTCACTGCAATTACTTCAAACGGAATGCCACAACGCTGTCACCCGCCTGGGTGCCAAGCGAACCGTGACCGCCTGCGGCAATCACCACGTACTGCTTACCGTCTTTACCCATAAAGGTAGACGGCGTGGCTTGCGCACCGGCACTCAGCTCGGTCTGCCACAGCAGTTCGCCGGTGGTGCTGTCGTAGGCGCGGAAGAAGTTATCCGCAGTTGCACCGTGGAACACCAAATCCCCTGCGGTCAGCAATGGACCACCGTGCGCCACCATGCCCATCGGGAAGCCGATGGGGAAGCGGCCAGGCAGGAAGCTGGTCTTCAGGTTTTTGGTCACGCCCACGCGGCGCAGCCATTCGGTTTTACCGGTCTTCAGATCCACGCCCACCATGCGGCCCCAAGGCGGCGCAACACAGGGAATGCCGAGGCCTGACGCCATCTGCTGGATATGGATCGCGTAGTCACCGTGGAAGTTTTCGTTCCAGTATGGCGTGCCATCTTTGGTGAACAGGCGCTCGGTGGCGGTCTGCTCGGTGCGTTTGATCAGGTTGTATTTGTAGGCCAGACGCACTGGCGCGGCAATCAGCATTTGACGCTGCGGATCGACAGCAACAGAACCCCAGTTGAACACACCAATGTTGCCAGGGAAGATCAGTGAACCGCCTTCCGTTGCGGGCGTCCACGGATTGCCATCATAGCGCAGGCTACGGAAATCCATGCGGCATGACATCTGGTCAAACGGCGTAATGCCCCACATTGACTTCTCGGTTAACGGCTGCGGGATGAAGTTCAGGCTGGAAACCGGCTGAGTCGACGCAAATTTCTCACCCGCTACGCCACCTTCAGTAGAAACCTTCACCTGGTTCACCGGATACACCGGCTGGCCGGTAAGACGGTTCAGCACAAACAGGTTGCCGGTTTTGGTCGGCAGGATCACCACAGGCTGCTTCTGGCCTTGATAATCGATGTCCACCAGCGAAGGCTGTGATGGATTATCGCGGTCCCACAGGTCGTGGTTGGAGCTCTGATAGCGCCATTTGAACGCACCGGTTTGCAAATCCAGCGCCACCAGCGCATCACGGAACTTCTCGGTGTTGCTGTTCGGATCGCGTTCAATGCCCACTTCATCCGGTGAAGCGTTACCAAACGGCACATAGACTATGCCGTTTTTCAGGTCAGCACTCAGCGTGCCCCACGCCACTGGCGTGTCCTGCGGGTAGTTTTGACCGGCAGCAATTGGCGCGGTGTTTTCCGGGTTAGCCGGATCAAAGTTCCATACCAGACGACCGCTTTGCACGTCATAGGCACGGATCACGCCTGACGGGTTGCCGCTGTTGAAGCCGTTATCCATCACGGAACCGCCAACGATCACCAGCTTGCCCGCCACCAGTGGTGCTGCGGTTTGCATCAGCGCATGTGGACGTACTTCACCCATGTTGGCATGCAGATCAACCACACCGTTCTGACCGAAATCAGCGCACGGTTTACCGGTATCGGCATCCAGCGCAATCAGCTGCGCATCGGTGGTGGCGTTAAAGATACGCTTACGGCAGATGGCCGGATTTGCGGCGCTATCCTGTGCGGCAACCGGGGTTTCTTCGTAGTAGCTTACGCCGCGACAGGTCTGATGCTGCTGCAGGTAAGAGCGGTCTTTATTTGGCGTAAATTTCCACTTCACCGCGCCGGTTTCCGGATCAAGCGCATGCACTTCGTTATGCGGCGTACAGAAATACAGCATACCGTTGGCTTTCAGCGGCGTAGCTTCGAAGGTGTATTCGGTGGCATCCGCATCCTGGCGCAAATCACCGGTGTGATAGGTCCATGCAACTTCGAGGTTTTTGACGTTGTCTTTGCTGATCTGATTCAGCGCCGAGAAACGCAGGCCGTCAGACGAACCACCGTACGCGGTCCAGTCGTTAGCGGCGCCCTGCTCGCTGTTCTGCTCGCGGGCATTGCTGATGGTGCCTTGCTGCGGAACCGGATCGTAGAAGCACAGACCAATCACCACCACGATCATGATAATCACAGTGCCGCCGAGGAAGCCGTGGAAACGGCGTTCGCCGCGATACAGCGGTTTCACCACCCACGGCATCGCCAGCCACAGGCCGATCACGCCGAACAGGTCACCGCGTGGGATCCACTGCCATTTATCAAAGCCCACTTCCCAGATAATCCAGGCGAGCGTAATCCACATCAGCACCGCATACAGCGCCAGCGCGCTGCGCTGGTTGCGGAACAGTAATATTGCGGTGATGAGTAATCCCACCGCCATCAGCGCATAGAAGGCGCTGCCGCCCAGCATTAACAGCTTGCCGCCCATGTACAGCAAGGCAATCGCCAGAATCGCGAGCACAATACTGGTTAATTTGTTAACCATGCTAATCCCTCAACCATTTTCATCGAAAAACCTCAAAAATAACCCCACATAAAATCAACAGAATTTTAACGTACGTTACCGTTTAGTAAAAACCCGTTGCGAGGTGTGTCGTTAGCTCCGCTAATGAATGTAGTTTGGCTAATGGCTGCCAGCTACCGCCTCGTTCAATCTGTGACTGAAATCACGTTTCATTTTCGTTGAGAGAATTAATCATTAGTGAGGAAAATTCGCATTTTTTGATAACTAAAAATGGCGAGGATGCGCGATTTGGGGGCATTTGCGCCTGAGACATAACCTTGCGCGGATTTGTTACTACGCCCGCTGTAGTAGAAAACTTACGCTGTTTTCTTTTTACCCGGGAAACGTTATGAAAATCACTTTATTAGCCAGCTCATTGTTGCTCCTCGCGGTGACTTCTCACGCTGCAACTGACCCACTGATCGTCGGCGATCAAAAAGGCAATGCTCGCGCGGTGATGTCCGCCGCTGGCGAGCTCAACAATGTGCCGTATGAAATCAAATGGTATGAGTTCCCCAACGCTGCGCCGCTGCTGGAGTCGCTCAACTCCCAGCATCTGGATGCCGGCTTAGTCGGCGATGGTCCTCTGTCGTTTGCCGTGGCCGCAGGCGCGCAGATCCGCGCCATTCAGGCATCGCAATATCTCGGCAATGCCATCCTGGTGAAAAAGGACAGCGCCCTGCACAGCATCGCCGACCTAAAAGGCAAGAAAGTGGCGACGGTAAAAGGATCGGCCGGGCAAAACATGGTGCTGAATGCGCTGCACGAAGCGGGTTTGCCCGACGACAGCGTCAATTTTGTCTTCACCACGCCGTCGGAAGCGACGCTGGCGCTGGATAATGGCGCGGTGGATGCGGTGGCAACCTGGGAACCTTATGTGTCCTTTGCCGTGGCGCAGTCCGGCGATCGCATCGCCATCGACGGCAAAAATTCGCCGGTTTCAAACTATCTGGTGGCGACCGATAGCGCCATCGCCAGCAAGCGTGAGCAGCTCACGGACTTCCGCGAGCGCCTGATTCGCGCACGTGCGTGGGGCGTGGCGCATCCACAAGCCTACGCCAGCGAGATCGCCAAACTGCTGCGTCTGCCAGATGTGGTGGCGCTGAGTAAAGTGCAGCGTGAAAACAACGCGCCGGTAGAAGATTACGCGTTGGTAGAGAAACGCCAGCAGCTGGCGATTGATACCTTCACCCGCGGCGGCCTGATCAAACCCGGCTTAAAAGCTGACAAACTGGTGGATGCCTCCTTCTTTAACGCCAACGGAGCCGCCAAACCATGATGAATCTGGCGCTCTACCTCGACTCCGGCATTCATCAGGGCGGCTGGCGCCATCCCGATTCAGCTGCGACCGGCGGCAGTAACTGGCCGCTGTACCGCAAAATCGCCCAGCGCGCCGAAGACGCGAAGCTGGACATGATTTTTGTCGCGGACAAGCTGGCGATTGATGATGTTTACGGCGGGCATCTGGCGCACACCGTGCAGCATCGTCAGGTTGGCTGGTCTGAACCCTTAACATTATTAGCCGCGCTGGCGGCGGTGACTGACCACATCGGCCTCGGCGGCACGGTTTCCTCATCCTATTCGGTGCCTTACACCACCGCGCGTCAGCTGGCAAACATCGACCATATTAGCGGCGGGCGCGCAGCGTGGAACGTGGTTACCTCGCTGAGCCACGCCGAAGCGCGCAACTTTGGTCGCAGCGAGCACTTCAGCCATGAAGCTCGCTATCGCCGCGCGGCCGAATTTATTGATGTCATGAAAGCGCTGTGGGACAGCTTTGAAGAGGACGCGCTGATTCTGGATAAAGCGCAGGCGCACTTTGCCGACCCGGCACGCTTCCATAGGCTTGATCATCAGGGTGAATCTTTCAACGTGCAGGGACCGCTTAATCTGCCGCGTCCGCCGCAAGGTCATCCGGTGGTGATCCAGGCTGGCGTATCGGAAGCCTTTATCGATCTGGCCGCGCAACAGGCGGAAGTGCTGTTTGTGGTGCAACCCAATCGGGAACGCGCGCAGCAGTTTTATCAAACCCTGAAACAGCGTGCGCTGCAGTATCAGCGTCAGCCCGATCAACTGCGCATTCTGCCCGGCATGGTGCCGATTGTCGGCAATACGCAGCGCGATGCCGAGGAGCGTGCGACGTACCTGAAATCATTGATTACCGTGGAATCGGGCCTCAGCTTTGTTTCGGCCAGCATGAATATCGATCTTTCGCAGTACCCCATTGACGGGCCGGTGCCTGACCTGCGTGAAAAGATCACCGGCAGCAAAGGCCGTTTTCAATATGTGATCGCCAGCGCCATTGAGCAGAACCTGACGCTGGGCGAGATGGCGAAACGCTACGCCGAGAGCTTGTCGTTCCCGGCACCGACCGGCACAGCGGATAGCATTGCGCAGCAGATGATTGACTGGTATCAGCATCAGGCCTGCGACGGTTTTGTCATTCTGCCCACCTACATTGACGAGAACGAAGATCGCTTCCTCGAACAGGTTGTCCCGCGCCTGCAGGCTGCGGGCGTCTTCCGCAGCGACTATCAACCGGGTACGCTGCGCGATCGTTTAGGCTTAGTAAAGCCGGAAAATCGCTTTAACCGTTCGTCATCAATTGAAATAACTTAATTAATCATTAATGCGCTGCTGCGATTATTCCTGGCAACAATTATCATAGCAGCGCGAATAAGTGCGGTTTTATTACAGTTTTATTTATTCCCTCTTCATTTAATCTTTTTTAAATTGATTAGCCATTGCGCCGCAATGACTTTTTGAGAGTTTCCTCAGCCTGTTATCCCGGATTAAGCGTGATATAAATCACGTAACTGCTCTGCGGCAAGGCCGCTAATAAAAAGAAGGTTATGATGATCAGCGCAGATTTCTTTTATCGTAAATTACGTTTTCCTTTTAAACTCACACACGCTGCTTTTAAGTTTCCGGTTGCCAATGCGCGAGCCCGGCAATATCAGGTGATGTCGCCTGAACAGACCATTGACTTGCTGCTCAGCAACCACAAGCTCTCCGTAAGCCGCTATGGCGACGGCGAACTGGAAATGACCTTGTTCAAGAATATCGGTTTTCAATCTTTTGATGAACGACTCTCTATTCGCCTTAAAGAGATATTACGGCGCGGAAGTCAGCCGAAGAATCCGTGTTTATTGTGTATGCCCGATGCCTTTCGCGGCACCGCGAATATGCGTTTTGGTTCGGCCCTATTCTGGTTTTTTCATAAAGCATTTTATTTTCGCCATTATGAAACCTTATTAAAGAAAGATTACCGCTACGGCAACACCTCCGTTACGCGTCCCTATCACGATTATAAGGACAAGCAGCAGGCGGTTCGCGTGTTTAATAAGTTCAAGCAGCTGTTCAGCGATAAAAAGATATTAATTGTGGAAGGCAGCGGCACGCGTCTCGGCATCGGTAACGATCTGCTTGATGACGCGCGGGAGATTAAACGCATCACCACGCTCAATCGCAACGCCTTCTCGGTTTACAACGATCTCTACAGCTCGGTGCTGGCGCACGCACGCGATTACGATATGGTGCTAATGTCGCTCGGCCCCACCGCCACGGTGCTGGCTTACGATCTCAGCCAGCATGGCATTCGCTGCATTGATACCGGCCACATTGATATCGAGTACGAATGGATGCGCAGTGCCGCGCGTGACAAGGTGCAGGTGGCTGGCAAGAACGTCAATGAAGTGGGCGTGTTACTCAGCGACGATGCGCGCGACGCCGACGATCATTATCGCCAGCAGATTTTGCTGCATGTCGGGTTGCCGCAGGAAGCGGTGCTATCGGCGATGGTAATGCATCCGCCGATCTAATCCACATCGCAAGTAATCGCAAAAACAGGGTATTTTGAGATTGCTTGCGATAACGCTGTTACCCTTCGCGCTTTTTCAGCCACTCCTGCAGCTTGCGCAGTGAAACAGGCGCCTGATACACCGTTCCTTTCCCCTCCTTTAGTGGACGCAACAATCCCTGTTCGGTGAGGTTTTTCAGGCGCGCACGCGCGGTGTTATCCGCGATGCCGAGCCGCGATTTAATCCCGGCAGAGCTGAGTAACGAACCCGGCGCATTCAGCGCGATGGCCATGATATCCAGCTCACCTTTGGCTAAGGTCATATGCTCTTCCACCCACGTCACTAAACGCTCCCGCTCTTTGTGCAGCGTGGCGATTTGCTCGGTGAAGGCAGTCACCGCGCGCATCACCACTTCGCACTGAAACTGCACGAAATAGGTCAGGTCCATCTCATCAGTTTCGCTGTAAAGATAGGAAATGCCGTACTTTACCGCCGCGGCTTTCAACAGCTTGCTGATTGAGATGTAGCGGAACGCGCTGTAACCGTGACGAATCAGATGATGGTAGAACAGGCCGCGCGCGGTGCGCCCGTTGCCATCATTGAAGGGATGAATGTAGCCGATGGCAAAGTGCATCACGCAGGCCACCAGCAAAGGATGCGTGCCCTGCTGCTCCAGCCAGGCAACTTCGGCGCATAACGCGTCCAGCAGGCTATTGAGCCGCTGATAATCCTGCGGCTGATGAATGATTTCGCCGTCGCGCCCGGCAACAAACACATCGTTATTGTCGCGCACGGCGCCGGGCCGATATTTGTCATCATTAATGCCGGCGCAGGCGATGTGATGAATTTCCAGAATATCGGCGCGCGTCAGCGGCGCGTCACCCAGCGTGGCAATGTGCTGCATCAAGCGCCAGTTGCCCATGATCATGCTTTCATCTTCGTTGCGCGGCGCACGCCCCACCGCCAGCAACTCCATCGCCACGCGCGAGGTGGTCGCCGCGCCTTCCAGCTGGCTGGATGAAATCGCCTCTTCCATGATCAGCTGTGACATCAGGTAAGAAGCCGCGTCCTCATCCGTTGGTTCGCCGTTGCGTGCAAAGGTCATACGATCAACCATCGACATCGCCGCCGTGATTTTGGCCGTAAGATTACAGGTCACGGTTTGATCGGCGATCACAAAGTGCTGCGCGCTGCTGCGGCGCTTGAATTTCAGTGCGCTCCACACTTTCTCACGCGTCTGACTATCACTGACACGACGATATAACTCATCGAAATGCAGATAGCGCTCATCCCACTCGGCATGACTGGCGAGGAGCGAATTAATCTCACTGATACTCAGCGAATCAATAAGTTGAGCGGGTGGGCGGCGCAGCTTCATCTCAAGCAATCTCAAAAACAGGGTATTTTGAGTTTACTTGAGATTCGCTGCGACGACAAATGGCGCTTGCAGCGCGGTTAGCTGCCGTGCCGCTGGCAAAATGCGCGGAGATCGGAGGATTGGAAATCGGCCAGATTCGCCATCAGCTTCTCCAGCGGCCAGTTCCACCAGGCAATCGCCTGCAGCTGCGCGGCAATATCCGCCGCGAAACGTGCACGGATCACTTTGGCTGGCACGCCACCGACAATGGTGTATGGCGGCACATCTTTCGTCACCACCGCACCGGCCGCCAGCACCGCGCCGTCACCCACCGCCACGCCCGGCAGTACGATCACGCCATGCCCAATCCACACATCATTGCCAATAATCACGCGATCGGCGCGACGCTCGGCAAAGAAGCCATTATCGCGCTCCGCCTGCGCATCGTAGTATTCCGGACAGTAGGTGAAACGGTGCTGCGAGGCGCGATCCATTGGATGATTGGGTGCGCCAATCCGTACATGATTGGCAATGGCGGTAAAGCGTCCGATTTGCGCATCGGCGACGCAGCAATGCTCTCCCATATAGGAGAAGTCGCCCAGTTCGCTGTATTCGATATAGGTTTCGGCCAGCACTTCACATTGCGCGCCAATCTGGGTTTCGCGCATGCGCACGCTGGGATCGATAACGGTGTGTTGCAGTTTTGTCGGTTGCACAGCAGCAAGTGCCATAATCAAAGCTCCGTGTGGTCAGATGTCTGGATGACCGGTTGCGACTGGGCAACCGCGAGCGACAACACTACAGCGGCAAAATGACACTAATGCTATTGTGCGTATCTGTTTCAGGCGATTCGAGGAAAAGGAATGAGAACACCGTGGTCAATACTGGCGCTGTTATGGTCAGCCGGACAGGCATCCGCCGCTCTGCCCGCCGACATCAAAGCCGGTGATATTGTGCAAGTGCAGTTAGCGCAACTCCATCCAACGCAGGCCGCGATTGGCTATCGTCAGCTGGATTACAAGCAGCATCGTTATGAAGCCGAACCGAAAAAGCTGTTCGATGATTATTGCGAAAGCATGGGGCAGAAAGGCGTTGATAAATTTGACAGTAAATCACGTCTCTCGCAGCCCAGCAGCTTCAGCTGTAAAGCACCGGTCGGCAGCGAACCGGGCCCGATGAAAACGGCGGTGATTGCGCCGGATAACGTGCTGTACCTCACCGATGGTCATCATACTTTCAGCAATTTCGCCGATATCGCCGGTCTTAACACGCCGGTGCAGGTGCGCATCACCGATGACTTCCGCAGCCTGAAAACCATGTCCGCCTTCTGGCAAAAAATGGAAACGGCACATCTGGTGTGGCTGGATACGCCAGCTGGCAAAATTAAACCGGACGCGCTGCCGAAAGAGTTGGGCCGCCAGCATATGCAGAATGATGAATATCGCTCGCTGGTCTATTTCGTGCGCGATATTGGCTTTGAGAAGGAGCAGAATCCGCCGCCGTTCCTCGAGTTCTACTGGGGCAAATGGCTGGAAACGCAGCTGCCGCTGAAGAACTTTGACCTCAATAACCGCAACGGTTACGCCAAAGCGCTGGAAACCATCGCTGAGAAGATGACCAGCGTGCCGAAAGACACGGTGATTGCGCACAGCGATAGCGGCCCGCTGACGGCGGATCGGTTAGGCGCACGCAAGAAAGTGAATGAGAAGAAGCTGGAGAAGCTGGTCTCCGACAAGGGCAAACTGACGTGGGCTTTTGCGCAATAATCGTGTGGTCGCCATTCATGGCGACCCATTTACCCATCAGCGCCCTTTCAGCGTTAAACCAACTCGCAGTTTTTCACATCCGCCGATGGCGCCAGCAGATTTTTATCAAATTCGCGCAGTGCCACGCCATCACGAATACGCATCGGCCAGTCGGGATTCGCCAGCGCGCTTTTGCCTATCGACACATAATCCGCGCCCTGCTCCAGCGCCTGCGCCGCCGTGCTGGCATCACTTAACGCGCCATTGGCGATAATCGGCAATTTCGGTGCCGCCTGACGCGCAATTTGCACCAGTGACAGCGGCGAATCGGCAAACGCCGGTTGCAGCGCGTCATATTCAGTCAGATGCAGATAATCCACGCCGGCCTCAGCAATCGCGGCGAATACCAGGCGCGCGCCCGCTTCGCCTTCCCGCCATTTGTGATGAAAATCATTCACTTTGCCCTGTGAGAGGCGAATTCCCAGCGTAACATCCTTGCCTACGCGCTGGCGCACCGCGGCGATCACCGCCAGCGTCAGAGACAAACGTGCCACGATATCGCCGCCCCAGCGATCGCTGCGCTGATTGGTGTAATCGGTAAAGAACTGGTCAAGCAGATAGCCGTTAGCGCCATGAATTTCGATGCCATCAAAACCCGCTTCGCCGACTGCCCGCGCCGCAGTGTGCGTAAAGCTGTCGATCACCTGCTGGATCTGCTCTTCATTCATTTCGCGTGGCAGCGGATAGGCGCCATGACCGTGATAGAAACCGAGTTGTTCCCCGCGCGGCTGCACCGCTGAGGGCGCGAGCGTGTCCGGTCGATAGATATTGCCCTGCGATATCGCCCCGGCATGCATCAACTGCGCAATGATTTTGCCGCCATGCTGATGCACCCGATCGGTGATCGCGTGCCAGCCGGCGCTCTGTTTAGCGTTAATCAGCCCCGCCTGAAACGCATAGGTTTGCGACCAGGCTTCATCGATATAGATGCCTTCGGTGATGATGGAGCTAAAGCCGCCGCGCACGAAGCGCTGATAGTAGTGCTGCATACGTTCGCCTGGTATGCCGTCAACGCTGGCGGAGATGCGCGTCATGGGCGCCACCATAATGCGATTCTTCAGCGCCAGCCGATTCAGTGTGCCGCTCTGAAAAAGATGTTTATCACTCATATTGCTCTCTGGATGCGGATTATCTACAGAGCGCAGTATATTCGGTCGCCACAGGGACAAAAATGGCCGATGATGATACGTCTGTATAACGGAAATCGTTACAATGAACTCAAAAGATGTTGAGGTGTTCCTGATGGTCACCCAGACGCGCAGCCTGACGCAGGCTGCGCGTCGACTGAACACCACGCCGATGACGGTCTCACGCCGACTCGCCTCGCTGGAAGAAGATCTCGGCGTGCGCCTGCTGCATCGCACCACCCGCGCCATTGCGTTAACAGATGAAGGTGAAGAGTTTCTGCCCTACGCCAAAACCCTGATGGAAACCGAACAGAGCGCGCGCAATCTGTTCTCGCCGAATAAACAGGGCGCCACCGGCCAGCTGCGCATCACCGCACCTTCTGGTTTTGGCCGCCGCACCATTATTCCATTGCTGCCCGCGCTGATGGCGGAGAATCCCGAACTGAAGATCGATTTCCAGCTCAGCGATAACGTCACCGATATTGTTGGGCTGGGCTACGATGTCGCCATTCGCATCGCCCCGCTGCGGGATTCGCGCTTAGTCGCGCAGCGGCTGGCGGATAATCCGCGCGTGCTCTGTGCTTCTCCAGACTATCTGGCGCGCTTCGGCACGCCAAAACTGCTGGCCGATTTGCATCAGCATAACTGCCTGCGCTTATCCGGCGTGCCGCAATGGAGTTTTATAGTCGACGACCATATTTCCAGTGTCAGCGTTGAGGGCCGTTTTAGCGGCAGCAATGTGGAAGGCGTGCGTACCTTATGCGTAGCGGGCAGCGGCATCGCCCAGCTCTCTGCGTGGGATGTGCAGCAAGAGTTGGCGGCAGGTGAACTGACTGAGATTACCTTGCGAGATGCCCAACCGCAGCTGCTCGGCGTCTGGGCGCTGTTTCCCACCGCACGGCATCTGCCAACGCGCGTCACGGTTTTTCTAAACGCCCTAAAACAGGCGATGGCACGTTAATTCAGAAAATGTGAATGGCGAATCAGGGGCAAAATCTGGATGCGGAAGAGGTGGGATTAACCGCGAAGAAAATTAAAATCGATGCGTTTCTTGAACTGATTCTGGCAGGAAAGATCAGCGACGCGACAACGGTTACCGCGTTTCTGTTGGCGCGGGCGAAAGGGTTAATCGACTGATCTCTCTGCTTTATTCCAGGTGCGCATGAATGCGCACCCTACGAATACAACATCGATGTAGTGCCGCCATTCAGGGCGACCGATTACTCCGCAGCAATATCCGCTAACACCGCTTCTGCCTGCGCGTTATCGACCGCCACGCCATCAATAAATAACTGACGCTGTTCACCCAGCGGCAGCATCACTTTTAACCTCTGCCAGGCTGGCTGGAAGCTGCCTTTACGCTGGAAGTTAAGGTGAATCGCCTCAGCATCGCTGCGCATTTCCCAGTTCAGCCACAGCGCGTTGCCCTGCTGATAACCCCAGCTTTCGCCATCATCCTCAAACAGCACACCGTGGCTGACACCTTTGCCTTTAAGCGGGAACAGCTGCAAGGTGCGCCGATCGTCAGCTTGTGCATCAACATGACGCAGGCGCTCGCTGAGCGGTAAGGCCGCTCCGGCGCGTACCAGCATCGGCTGGGTTTCCAGCGGAGCCGCCAGCGTGATCCATTGGCCGCCGCTGAACCATTGCTGGGTAGCAAAGTCATACCAGCCGGTTTGGTTATCGGGCAGCCACAGGCGACGCTCGCGCTGACCGGGTTCGACCACGCTGGCCACCAGCAGATCGCGGCCCAGCATAAACTCATCGCACTCGGCGAACGTCTGCACATCCTGTTCATGATCGAGGAAAGTCGGACGCAGCATCGGTTCATCGTCAGCATGCGCCTGCCACAGCAGCGTATAGAGATAAGGCAGCAGTCGATAACGCAGTTCAATCGCGGCGCGGATCGCAGGCGTAGCCGCCGGATACATCCAGGGTTCATTGACGGTGTGATCGTCATTCCACGAGTGAATGGTGAAACGCGGATGCATCACGCCGTTTTGTACCCAGCGCACAAACAGTTCTGCATCTGGCTTATCGCCGGAGAAGCCACCGACATCATGTCCCACGTTATACAAACCGGACAGGCTCATGCCCAATCCCATGCGGATGTTGTAACGCAGCGTGGTCCAGTTGGTGCGGTTATCGCCGCTCCAGGTTTGCACATAACGCTGCATCCCGGCGCAGCCTGAACGGGAAATCAGGAACGGGCGTTTTTCCGGCGCGAAACGCTGCTGCGCTTCCATTGAGGCGCGCATCATCAGCAGCGGCATCACCGGGCGAATGTGTTTGATGGCAATTGGCGTACCGAAACCGTGGCAGCGCGCTTCGCCATCCCACACTTCATATTCGTTGTTGTCATTCCAGGTGGAATCGATGCCCTTTTCCAGCAGCTGTTTGGTGACGTTTTCCTGCCACCAGGCGACGGCTTGCGGATGGGTGAAATCGAGATGTGAACCTTCGTCATCCCAGAACACCGAACGCTCAGGCGCATCCTCTTCCGAGTCGCGGATAAACAGCCCTTGTTCCGCCACTTCGTTATAACGCGGATGATCCTGCAACAGGCACGGTTTGATATTAGCGGCGAGGCGCAAGCCCGCGTCGTGAAATGCCTGGCTCATCACTTCCGGCTGCGGCACTTTGTCGTAGTTCCAGTTGAACACGTAGCGCTTGTTGTTAATTGAGGTGTAGCCCGATGAAAGCTGGAATGAATCGCACGGAATATCGTGTTCTTCGCACAGGCGGATGAAGTTCATCAGCTGATTTTGTGCATCTGGCGCATCGGTGTAATGCATGGTTGAACCGCTGTAGCCGAGGCTCCATTTTGGGCCGAACAGCGTTTTACCGGTGAGACGCACAAAGGCTTTGGTGACATCCAGCACCTTGTCACCAACAAACAGGTAATAGTCGATATCACCGCTTTCGGCCTGCCAGCGGCGATACGGTTTGTGATAGTTATCGAGTTCATTACCCAGGTCAAACCAGCTGCTGCTGAGGTTATCGTAATAGAGACCAAAGCTAACGTCGGTGCGACGGGTGATGGTAAACGGCACATGCTTGTACAGCGGATCGGTGGAGGCCGCGTTGTAGCCCATCGCATCAAGGTTACGCATCTCATAACGCTGGCCGTTACGCTGCAAATCGCCGCTTTTCTCACCCAGGCCATAATAGCGATCGTCGTTCATGCGGCACTGATAGTGCGCCACGCCATCGCCGTGCGCGTTAATTTGATAAGCGCTGGTTGGACGGTCGCAGGTCAGCAGCTGCTATGCGCCGTGGCTGTCGCAATATTGCCACTCCAGCGCCAGCGGTTGATGGACGATTACCCGCAGTTTATCGGTGGCCACCACCAGCGTGTCGCCCTCTTCTTCCAGCGTGAACGACGGCAAGGTGAATCCGGCCAGGCTGTCGCGCTGACGCCCTTCCCACGGCACATCACTTTCTGGCGCGATGCTCCAGGTGCGATCAAGGCTATACGCGCCCTGACGTTTAATCGCCACGCGGAACATGCCCGTTTCCAGCACATACAGACACAGCGTGTGTTTGCCGTCGACGGTTAACGCCACGTGGTGCGCATCGGAACCGGCTAATGACCAATTTTTTAACGTTTTCATCGTTACCTACTTTTTCATGCGCGCTGGGCGCGACGTTCAGCAATAAAAGCAATCAGGAATACAGCGCCAATCAGGTCGAAGAAGCCCATGGCGACAAACAGCGGATTAAAGCCAATGGTGTCGGCGGTAACGCCGATCAGCAGTGAGAACAGGAAGCTGGAGATCCACGCGAACGAGCCGCGCATGCCGTTGACGGTGGCCATCTGGCCTTTATCAAACTTCTCCACCACCAGCGCGCTCAGCATGCAGGAGATGATCTGATGGCCGAAACCACCAATCGAGATCAGCGCAATGGCTACGTAAGGATCTTTAGTGACCGCCACCAGCGCCAGCGACAGCATCAGGAAAGCGCCGGTCACCGAACTCGCCACCACGGAGTTAACCTGGGTAAAACCAAAGATTTTGGTGTAGAGCCGCGTCAGATAGCCGCTGGCCGCGCTGCCTAAATCGGCGGCGAGGAACGGCAGCCAAGCGAACATAGCAATCTGCTTCAGATCCATGCCCAGCTCTTTCGCCAGATAGAGCGGCACCCAGAAGCTCAGCACGCCCCAGGCGGGTTCAGCCATAAAAGCGGGAATGGCGATGCCGTAAAAACGTTTGTTTTTCGACACGGTTTTCAGCGCGGTAAAGAACGGTAGTTTCACCGCTGACGGTTCGTTGTCCTGACGAATAAATTCCAGTTCCGAGGCCTGCAAATTCGGGTGCTGCTCCGGATCGCGATAGAACAGCCACCACAGCACCACCCAACCCAGCGCCAGACAGCCGGTGAACAGGAACGCGCCCTGCCAGCCAAAGGAAGCGTGCGCAAAGTAGATAATCGGTGGTGCCAGCATCGCGCCGAGCGAAAAGCCCACGCCCGCCCAACCGGCGGCGATAGGACGCTCTTTTTTCGGGAACCATTCGCCGATCACTTTGGCGTTAGCCGGCGTCGCCGCCGCTTCTGCGCCGCCCATGACAAAACGCAGGATGGCCAGATGCACCCAACTGGCCGCGCCAGCGTGGAACAAACAGGCGACCGCCCAAATGGTGGCGCAGACCAGGAAACCGACTTTCAGGCCAATAACGTCGATTAGCCAGCCGCAAATCGGCTGAAAGAAAGTGTACGCCAGCTGAAATGCGCCGACGATCCAGGAATATTGTTCGGTGGTGATGTTGAGGCTGGTTTTAAGCTCCGGGGCCAGCAAGCCCAATGAGTTACGGGTGATGTAATTGACCGTCACGCCGGCTAAGAACAGCACCAGCACCCACCAGCGCAGATTGCGCAAGGTGCGTTTGGTGCCTGCGGCGGTTATCCCTGGATTTAAACTGCGGTTCATCGGGTTCTCCCTTAGTGAGTCATTTCTAACCATCCGCCAGGAGTGAACCACAGTTGCGAAAAGTGGTCGCCAAATTGATGTCGCAAATGTGATCTGGTTAACCAAAATCACTCACCAGGTTGACTTAACCCCGTAAAGAGCAGAGTTTTAACCCGGAATCGCGTGTTTATTGTTTGATGTAACGCGCTAATAAAGAATATTGGTCAACCAATCGTGAGTGAGGTAACAACATGAAGCAGACCTGGCGCTGGTATGGCCCCAACGATCCTGTCTCTCTGGCCGATGCACGCCAGGCGGGCGCAACCGGCATCGTCACCGCACTGCATCACATACCTAACGGCGAAGTGTGGTCAGTCGACGAAATCATGCAGCGCAAGGCGCTGGTGGAAGCCGCCGGTTTGGTGTGGTCGGTGGTGGAGAGCGTGCCGATTCATGAAGAGATCAAAACCGGCAGCGGCCGCTGTCAGCACTGGATTAGCAACTATCAGCAGTCGCTGCGCAACCTGGCGCAGTGCGGCATCAAAACCGTGTGCTACAACTTCATGCCGATCCTCGACTGGACGCGCACCGATCTCGAATATCTGCTGCCGGATGGCGCAAAAGCCCTGCGCTTTGATCAGATTGAGTTCGCGGTGTTTGAACTGCACATTCTGCAGCGTCCAGGCGCAGAGCAGGATTACAGCGCGCAAGAGATCGCCCAGGCCGCTGAACGCTTTGCAACGATGAGTGAAGAGCACCGTAACCGCCTGATGCGTAACATCATCGCCGGTTTGCCAGGCGCGGAGGAAGGTTACACGCTGGATCAATTCCGCGCCCAGCTGGCGCGTTATGAGGGCATCGGTAAGGCTGAACTGCGCGAGAATTTTGCCACCTTCCTGCGCGCCATTGTCGCGGTTGCTGAAGAAGTGGGCGTGCGCATGGCGGTGCATCCGGACGATCCGCCGCGCCCGATTCTCGGCTTACCGCGCATCGTTTCCAACGCTGACGATCTGCAATGGATGATCGATACCGTCAGCAGCCCAGCCAACGGTTTCACTATGTGTACCGGCTCGTACGGCGTGCTGGCAGAGAATGATTTAGCCGGCATGGTTAAGCGCTTCGGCCCACGCATCTACTTCGCGCATCTGCGCTCTACCAAACGGGAAGAGAACCCCAACAGCTTCCACGAAGCCGCGCATTTGGGTGGCGATGTCGATATGTTTGCGGTGATCAAGGCAATTGCCGAAGAGGAACAGCGCCGTAAAGCCGCGGGGGAGGAAGATTTGATTCCAATGCGTCCCGACCACGGCCACCAGATGCTGGATGACCTGAAGAAGAAAACCAATCCCGGCTACTCGGCGATCGGTCGCCTCAAAGGATTGGCGGAAATTCGCGGCGTCGAACTGGCGATCCACCGCGCCTATTTTGCTCAGGAAGCCCAATAATGCGCTTTATGGATGAAGATTTTCTGCTGCAGAGCGATATCGCGCGGCGCTTGTACCACGACTTCGCTGCGGATATGCCAATCTACGATTATCACTGTCACCTCAATCCGCAGGAGATTGCTGAAGATCGTCGCTTCGCCAACCTCGGCCAAATCTGGCTGGAAGGCGATCACTACAAATGGCGCGCACTGCGCGCCGCGGGCGTCGATGAGTCGTTGATTACCGGCAAGAACACCAGCGACTACGACAAGTATCTCGCCTGGGCGCAAACGGTGCCAAAAACCCTCGGTAACCCGCTCTATCACTGGACGCACCTTGAACTGCGGCGCCCGTTTGGCATAACCGATACGCTGTTTGGCCCGGACACCGCGCCTGCGATCTGGCAGCGCTGCGCGGAACAGCTGGCGACGCCGGAATTTTCCGCGCGCGGCATCATGCACCAGATGAAGGTGCGCATGGTCGGCACCACCGACGATCCGGTTGATTCACTGCACTATCACCGTCAAATCGCCGATGACCGCAGCTTTGATATTGACGTTGCGCCGAGCTGGCGTCCGGACAAGGTCTTCAAAATCGAGCTGGAGGGTTTTGTCGACTATCTTGCTCGTCTGGAAGCCGCCGCCGATGTCGCCATCGACAGCTTCGAGGCGCTACGCCGCGCGCTGTTACGACGCCTTGACCACTTCTCCGCCCACGGTTGTCGCGCCTCAGACCACGGTATTGAAACCCTGCGCTTTGCGCCGGTGCCGGACGACCGCGTGCTCGATACGATTTTGGCGAAACGTCGCCGTGGCGATGCGCTGGATGAATTGGAAATCGCCCAGTTCAGCAGCGCAGTGTTGGTGTGGCTTGGCAGCGAATATGCGCGACGCGGCTGGGTAATGCAGCTGCACATCGGCGCGATCCGTAACAACAGCACGCGCATGTTCCGCCAGCTCGGGCCAGACAGCGGGTTTGATTCGATTGGCGATAACAATATTGCCTGGCCGCTGGCGCGCCTGCTGGATGCGATGGACCTCAACGATCAGCTGCCGAAAACCATTCTCTATTGCCTCAATCCGCGCGATAACGAAGTGCTGGCTACTATGGCGGGCAACTTCCAGGGCGCGGGCGTTGCCGGCAAGGTGCAGTTCGGTTCTGGCTGGTGGTTCAACGATCAGCGCGACGGCATGCTGCGTCAACTGGAGCAACTGTCGCAAATCGGCTTGCTCAGCCAGTTTGTCGGTATGCTGACCGATTCACGCAGCTTCCTCTCCTACACGCGCCACGAATACTTCCGCCGTATTCTGTGCAATCTGCTGGCGCAGTGGGTAAAAGACGGCATTGTGCCGCACGATGAGCCGAGGCTCGGCAACATGCTGCGCGACATCTGCTTTAACAATGCCGAACGCTATTTCGCGCTGAAAGCCCAGTGATGGTGGCCTGGTCACTGCACGCCGTGACCAGGCCGATTCTTATTCGCTATGCTATAGTGCGCGTCTCTGAGTGAGGCTGTATCAGAGATTGTGAATCCTTTAACACACAGAAAAGAGCACGATGAAAACTCAAACTTCAGCACAGCGCCCTTATCAGGAAGTCGGGGAAATGCTCCGCCAGATGATCACGCAGAAGCAGTATGCGGTGGGCGAACGGCTGCCGCCGGAGCGCGAACTCGCCGCGCTATTGAATGTGACGCGTACGCTGGTGCGTGAAGCGCTGATTATGCTGGAGCTGGAAGGATTAATTGAGGTGCGGCGTGGTGCGGGCATCTATGTGATTCACGATTCGCCGCAGCAACCTGTTTCGCTACACAAAGCCAGCAACGATGCCGGACCGTTCGAGATGTTGCAGGCGCGTCAGCTGCTGGAGAGCAATATTGCCGAGTTCGCCGCGCTGCAGGCGACGCGTGAAGACATCATGAAGATGCGCCAGGCGCTGGAGCTGGAAGAGAAAGAGCTGGCGTCGGGTGCGGTCAACCAAAGTGAAAACGGCGATCGCAATTTCCATCTGGCGATTGCCGAAGCCACCCATAACAGCATGCTGGTTGAGCTGTTTAAGCAATCCTGGCAGTGGCGCGAAGATAACGTGATGTGGAGCCAACTGCATCGCCATCTGGTCAACAACGATTACCGCAAACAGTGGCTCGACGATCACAAAAAAATCCTCGCGACGCTGATCAAAAAAGACGCGCGCGCCGCCAAGCTGGCGATGTGGCAACATCTGGAAAACGTGAAACAACGGCTGCTGGAGTTCTCAGACGTTGATGATATCGATTTCGATGGTTATCTGTTTGAGTCATGGCCGCTGTACGCCACCCATAATCCGCCAAACTAATGTGCGTTAACGACTTACCTTGTAAGGCTAATTACCGAGAGCACACATTGAAGCGGCGCAATTCATTGCGTGCTAAATCGCGCCGCTACGGAAGGTGCGCTGATTCGGTACGGCGCTTGACTGAGCGGCATTACGCCATTCAGGGCGACCTCACGACATCAACTCACCACGCTTAACGCCTGATCCTTTGCCAAAAAGAACGGCCTTAGATACGCCACGCTATTCGACAGCGGCAAAATTTCATCGCTGAGCTGAATGCCGATGGTTTCCCGCAGATAACGGCGGCGGGTTTCGATGCGCTGCCACAGCGCCGGATAATCAGTACGGATGTCGCTTTGCAGCGCCGCATCGGCCAGCACCACGCACTCTTCGGCGCTGGCACCGCTGTAGCCCGGCACTGACGGGATGATGTCAATTTGCAGCATCATGCCGCTCTTGAGCAATTCGGTGGACTGATGATAAACCGGCGACGACATCCACTCTTCGTCCGCCACCAGATGTCCCGGATTAAGATGCCAGCCAAAACGGGCTTTCGGCAAAACCTGCTCGATAAGCTGGTACAGCGCACCACCGCTCATGCCGCAGCGAATGTTTTCCAGCCAGGCCACCACGGCTGAGAAATAAGGTTTGGCGATGCGCTCCAAATAATCTTGCTGGCCTGGCGGCAGCTCGCTTTGATCGGCAATGACGAAGCCGCTGCGGCTGGAGAGTCCGCCTTTGAAGGCGGTGGTTAGCGAGAGCGGATCGCCGCGCTGCACTTTTTTGTCGGTGGGATAGAGGTTCGCTTTGTCGAAACGGTTGCCGGTGGCGGCGATAGTCACCACCGTGTTGCATTGCCCTTCGGCGTGCAGTAACGCGCCCAATTCTGTTTCACGCACGCCCACCTCGATGGCATTCAGCGCGTCCAGCATGCACTTTGACGCGAGGTTTGCGCCATATTCGTAATGGGCGATTTCATTGGCATTGCAGGTGGTGCGCGCGCCATTATCGCCAATAAACAAGTGGATGGCATTTTCTAACATGGCGTCATCGTTTAGCGTGCGCTGAATGGCATCGACAATAAAGTACGGCAGATCAAACATCGCACGCCCATTGCCGGCGGCGGGCGTAAACATCTTCCAGCCCACCAGCCCGACTTTATGGCCGTTCGCTAAGCCAGCATCTTTGAAGAGGCTTTCCAGCGGCACTTCATTGTCCATGGGCTGATTGGGAAGCGAGAAGTACGGCGTGTGCAGCAGCGCGGCCGCTGTGCGTGAAAAGCGCGCCATTTTCAGGTTTTCGTTGCCCAGCACCAGCGTGCAAGCTCCGGAGTGATTCAGCAGCAGCAATCCCTCTTCGAAACGCGGGATAAATCCGCTCAGATATTCGAAATTGCCGCCGTGTTCCTTGTCGGCATAGATCACCAGCCAGTCAAAACCCTCGCGCTGCATGCCCGCCAGCAGCGCGTTCTTGCGCTGCACAAGCGTATCATCGGTGAGAAAAACCGGTTCAACGTCGCTGAACGTCATCGGCGCGGTAATCGGCCCGAACGTGATTGCCATGATGCACTTCCTCGCATTACAGAATGAGATGAGGATAGTCGCGTTTTTAGCGCAGCGGATTTTGATCCACGCGAAAAAAGGCGGAGGGGTGAGCTCCGCCTTGTCTCAAGTTCCAGTCAGTGTGCCTGACCGGTCAGTTGCAATAGGGCAACGATGATTTGAAGAATGATGCGGACGATGTCCAGCAGCAATCGAACAAGTTCCATCACTTTCCTTCTCCTCTGAGAGGAGCGCGCCTTTCAGCTGTCGGGGCTTTGACTCCACCCGCCGACCGCCTAAGCACAATTGTGAGGAGTGCTGAGCGGCTCTCATTGTAAAAGCCACAGGCCAGCACCACCTGAAACCTGCCGGGATTTAACTATCCGCGCCCCTGGAGTCATCAGAAAAACAATGAGGCTTAGCTCGTCACTCAACACCTGTATAACCATACAGTATTATGGCAAAACTTGAAATATCTCGCCGCACATTTTATTATCGCTGTTGTGAGGAGTGCTGAGCACCCCGTTCGCGGCGCGGTTACCAGCCGTTTAGCGAACATAAAAAAAAGGATTTGGCTTAATGCCAAATCCTTTTTTATTACCTGCGATTAATTATCTGGCGGAACTGATACGCCAAATGGTATTTCCCGCATCATCGGCAATTAATACGCCGCCCTGCCGATCGGTGGCTAAACCAACCGGCAAGCCGCGCACCTGCTTCTGATCGTCGGTGAGGAAACCAGTCACCACCGGCTGTGGTTGTCCCACCGGTTTCCCATTCTCGAATTTCACCCACACCACCTGATAGCCGTTGAGCGGCGTGCGGTTCCAGCTGCCGTGTTCGCTGATAAACGCCCCGCCGCGATACTGCGGCATATTATCCGCGCCGTAGAACAACAGACCGAGCGGTGCGACGTGCGAACTCAGGGCGTAATCCGGTTTAATCGCCTTCTCTACCAGATCCGGCCTCTGCGGCTGCGCGCGCTCATCTACGTGCTGGCCATAATAGCTGTACGGCCAGCCGTAAAAGCCTTTGTCCTGCACCGACGTCATGTAATCCGGCACTAAATCAGAACCGATCTCGTCGCGTTCATTCACAATCGCCCACAGCTTGCCGCTCTGCGGCTCCCACTGCAATCCGGTGGGATTGCGCAGGCCGCTGGCATAAATCCGGCTGGCACCGCTGGCCGCATCCACTTCCAGCACCGCCGCACGGCGATACTCCTCGCCAATGCCGTTTTCCGTCACGTTACTGTTCGAACCTACGCCAACGTACAGCTTGCTGCCGTCGGGGCTGGCGAGCAGCGATTTGGTCCAGTGATGATTAATCGGCCCGCCCGGCAGCTCGGTCACTTCCACCGGCGGGGTGCGGATCTCGGTTTGCCCGGTTTCATACGGGAATTTCACCAGGCTATCGGCGTTCGCCACATACAGCGTGTTGCCCACCAGCTGCATACCAAACGGCGCCGTCAGGTTGTCGATAAAGCGATGTTGCTCCCATTTGCCGTTAACATTACGCAGCAAGGTAATGCGATTACCGCCCTCGCCGCCCTTGCCAGACGCTTTCTGCACAATGCCCATAATCAGCTGCTTCGGTGCGGTGGTCGGTTTCGGTGTGCCATTGGATTCCGCCACCAGCACATCATTGTTCGGCAGCACCAGCACCTGACGCGGATGCTGCAGATTGTCGGCGATCTTTTCGATCTTTAACCCATCCGCCACTTTCGGCATTTCACCTGCTTTCCACGGCGTGCCTTCCGGCACCTGCATCGGCGGCATAAAGAAGTTCTGCGCCTGCGGCAGTTCAGGATTCGCACCGATTTGCTTTTGAGGATCGATCAGCGCCCCGTCGTCACAGGCGCTGAGCAGCATCGCGATGGCTACCGCACTGAGTAAGTGTTTCATACGCGACCTCCTTGCGTGCGACGTTCGCGCAACACCAGCTGCACGTTAGCGATCAGCAGCAGCGCCACCACCAGCGTCGACAGCGTGATGCCCAGTGGCACCACCGCGTAAGCATCGCGACTGTGAATAAAGGCATTCACCACCGCCAGCACGATCGCCAGCAGCGACAGCCAGAAATGGGTTTTCTCGTTCGGCCGCGCGCCGCGGAATAAATAAACCAAACTGATTAAACGTGGCAGGATGGCCAGCACCAGACCGATAGCGATCAGCCAACTGGCGGATTTGGTCCACATGATGACGAAGGTTTGCAAATAGAGGATATCGAAAAACCAGGCGGCGACAAAAAAGCCCAGCGGCAACGGTTCCAGCAGCGTATACAACGTCACACCGAACACCGATCTTCCTGAGGTATGAAACATTACTCTCTCCCTTACCGTATTATTGTCAGATGGTGCACGCGTTTCGCTTTTATAAAACAACGTGCAGCCACCTGTGAAATATTAGTAAAGATAAACAGTAACGTTTAACACTTATCTAACACACTCTAACTTAAGACTTATCTGCCGGCAGGCTTACCCAATAACCCGGTTGATACGGCAAAGGCAGAAACTTTTCGTGGAACTCACGGAACGTGGCGTCCGGATCGAGATCGGCAAACAGTTCAGGATGTAGCCACTCCGCCAGCGCCTGAATCGCGACAAACTGATACGGGCTGTCGTAGAACTGATGCCAGATGGCATGCGCGTTACCGTTGTGCGCCACCGGCAGTGTTTTGAAGGCATCACGCATCATTAGCAGGCGTAAACGCGCCGTCGCTTCTTTCACATCCGCGCCAGGTCCCACGCCAACCCATTTACCCACGGTGTTGTAGTTTTTCCAGTTCGCGCCTGTCACCACCACCACATCGGGACGGCTGGCGATGATCTGCTCGGGATTGAGTGTGCCGAACGTGCCTGGAATCAACCCTTTGGCGATGTTGCTGCCGCCCGCCAGTTCTACCATCTGACCAAAGTTCTCGTTACCAAACGACATGCAGCACTCGTCGCTGTAGCCGCCAGCACGATCAATCATCACTTTCGGGCGCGTGCCGTTAAAGTTTTTCAGGCGATCGGTCACCTTTTCGATTTGCGCACGGCGGAACGCCACAATCTCTTCGGCGCGCTGCGGATTGTTCACCAACTCGCCCATGATGCGGATGCTTTGCTCAGCATGCTCCATCGGCTTCTCGCGGAAGTCGATAAACACCACCGGCACGCCCACCGCTTGTAACTTCTCGATCAGCTTGCCTTCGTCGGTCGCGGCTTTGGATTCGAGGTTCATCAGCACCAAATCGGGCTTCAGCGTCAGCGCCTGTTCGACGTTAAAGGTGCCATCTTTCGCGCCACCAAAGGTCGGCAGCTTTTTGATCTGCGGATATTTCTTTTCATACGCCATATAGCCGTCGTAGTCGGCTTTATGGAAATCGTCACGCCAGCCCACCACGCGCTGGAACGGCGCAGCGGTGTCAAACGCCGCCAGCAAATACATCTGACGCCCTTCGCCGAGAATGATGCGTTTAGACTCCTCCTTGACCTCGACCTGTCGTCCAGCCACATCGGTAATGGTTTTCGCCGCAACGTGACCCGTCACCGCCAGTAATCCCAGTGCTATCAGCCATGATTTCATTTAATACACCTAGAATGATAATGATTATTATTTAAATTTCGCGGCGTCACTATTACCTGGCAGACAGGAAATGAAAAGCCCTGGATACACATTTTTTTACATTCCCCGCGCTTTTTCCCACTGTGCAATCGCTCACAAAATGCCCTTCATTCGTGAAAAACCTCACAGCTTACCGGGCAAATGCCCAATTAATCGCCGCGCTATCCCGCGCTTTGGCTAATGCGTAAACAAAATGTGAACGCTAAATTACAAAATGAAACGATGTTTTATTTTTTATGTTAATGCCTGATTTGGGCAAGCCACTGAGTTGAAGGAGGAGTTACCGTGAAGATCAGTGCCATTGATGTCACCCTGTTTAGCTACCCCACGCGACGCGTCTCTGACAGCGCCGGACATTCGCATCCCGGCGCAGAGACCGATGCCCAAATGGCGCTGCTAACGATCGCCAGCGAAGATGGCGATTGCGGCTACGCGTTTGCCCCCGCCGAAGTGATTCGGCCGCATGTGGTGAACGCCTTCTTCCGCAAAGTGCTGATTGGGCAAAATGCCTTTGATCGCGAGCGTCTGTGGCAGGATCTGGTGCACTGGCAGCGCGGTAGCGCCCATCAGCTCACCGAACGTGCGTTATCGGCGGTGGAACAGGCGCTGTGGGATTTGATTGGTCGCAAGCTCAAACAACCGGTCCACAAACTGCTTGGCGGTTATCGCGAGAAAATTCCCGCTTACGGCAGCACCATGTGCGGCGATGAGCTGGAAGGCGGTTTATCCACGCCCGATGAATACGCGCAGTTTGCCGAAAAACTGGTCGCGCGCGGTTATCAGGCCATCAAACTGCACACCTGGATGCCGCCGGTTTCGTTCGCGCCCAGCACCCAAATGGACATCAAAGCCTGCGCCGCGGTGCGCGAGGCGGTCGGCCCGGACATCGCCCTGATGCTCGACGGCTATCACTGGTACAGCCGCAGCGAGGCGCTCACCATCGGCAAAGCGCTGGAAAAACTCAATTTCGCCTGGTTCGAAGAGCCGATGGAAGAGGAAAGCATGGCGTCATACGCGTGGCTGGCGGAAAACCTCAGCATTGACGTGCTCGGCCCGGAAAGTCTCGGCGGCAAACACCACAGCCGCGCCGATTGGGTGCGCGCTGGTGCCTGCGACATTCTACGCGCTGGCGCTAACGGCGTCGGCGGCATCTCCGCCACCATGAAGGTCGCCAGCCTGGCCGAAGCCTTTGGTATGGATTGCGAAGTACACGGTAACGGTGCCGCCAGCATCGCGGTGGTCGGCGCTATCCGCAACTGCCGCTGGTACGAACGCGGTCTGCTGCATCCGTTCCTCGATTACGAACAGCCGCCGGCCTATCTCAACGCGCTGGTCGATCCCATGGACGCAGAGGGTTTTGTCCATCTGCCAACGCGTCCCGGACTTGGGGAGGACATCAATTTCGCGTGGATTGAGACACACACGCTAAATCGCTGGTAAGCGCCCAACACAAGCAGTACGGCATAAAAACGATAAACCTCTGACCTGCTGGACTTTGCTTATGAACCTGATGAACCCCTGCAGAGCGTGGTGCGCCGCGCTGCTGCTGCTCACCTGTAGCCCATCGTTGCTGGCGGCCACGCCAGACGACCAGCTGATTGTGGGCATGAACATGAATAACCTGCTCACGCTCGATCCCGCCGCCATGACCGGCAACGAAGTGGTCGGCATTGTCGTCAATCTCTATGACGGTTTAGTCG
This sequence comes from Pantoea sp. DY-17, assembly GCF_019795975.1. Classification (NCBI taxonomy): domain Bacteria; kingdom Pseudomonadati; phylum Pseudomonadota; class Gammaproteobacteria; order Enterobacterales; family Erwiniaceae; genus Pantoea; species Pantoea sp. DY-17. The sequence goes on from NZ_JAIMIG010000001.1 coordinate 1,316,340, forward strand.
AGTTAGATCCGCAACAGCTCACCAACGTGCGCCCGGCGCTGGCGGAGCGCTGGGAGATCAGCCCCGACAATCGTCAACTCACCTTTCATCTGCGTGACAATGTCACCTTCCATTCCGGCAATCCGTTGAGCAGCGCCGATGTAATCTGGTCGATGCGTCGCGTGCTGCACCTGAATCTGGCACAGGCCTCGGTATGGAAATCTTACGGTTTCAGCAAAGAGAACGTGGATCAGATGATCAGCGCGCCGGATGCGCACACGTTAGTGATTCGCCTGCCCAAGCCTAACGATCCCAAGCTGGTGCTCTATTCGCTGGCGGCGCTCGGCAGCATGGTGGTACTCGACAGCAAAACCGTGCAGGCGCAGGCGGTGAATAACGACTGGGGCAATCGCTGGCTCACCACCCACGAAGCGGGTTCCGGACCGTTCCGCCTGGATGTGTGGCAGGCCAAAGATGTGCTGCGCATCAGCCGCGATGCCCACTACTGGCGCGGTGCGCCGAAGCTGACGCGTGTGGTGTTCCGTCATCTGCAGGAGTCGCAAACCTTGCGTCTGATGATGGAGAAAGGCGATCTCGATGTTGCCAGCAACATGGCGATCCCCGATGTAAAAGCGCTGCGCCACGATCCCGATCTCACCATCGACGCGGTACAAAAAGGCACGATTTATTACCTGGCGATGAGCATGAAGGACGATCACTTCGCCCATCCGCAGGTACGCGAAGCGCTGCGTTATCTGGTGGATTATCAGGGGATTAACAAAACGCTGATGGCCGGTTACGGCACGCTGCATCAGCGGCCAATTCAAGCCGGCATGCCGGCAACGCTGCCCGATCCTGGCTACAAGCTGGATGTGCCGCGCGCCAAAGCCTTGCTGGCCGCCGCCGGTTATCCCAACGGGTTTGATACCACGCTGCGCGTGCTGGCCGATCAGCCGTTCCTCAATGTCGCCATCGCGATTCAGTCCACGCTGATGCAGGGCGGCATTCGCGCCAAAATCATCACCGGCACCGGTAACCAGATCTACGGTGCGATGCGCGATCGCCAGTTCAATCTGCTGGTCGGGCGCGGCGGCAGCGGCGTGGAGCCGCATCCGCACTCCAGCCTGCGCGCGCTGGTGTACAACCCCAACAACGCCGACAGCGCGCGCCTCACCAATTTTCAGGGCTGGCGCACCGGTTTTTATGACGCGCAGCTGAACAGCATGATCGATAAAGCGCTGCTGGAGCGCGATGTAAAACAGCAGCAGCAGGATTACTTCGCTATCCAGCAGCGCTACGACCAGCTGATTCCGGCGCTAATGCCGATCTCGCAAATGACCGATTCGGTGGTGGTGAACAATCGGGTGCAGGATTACATGCCGCATCCATCGGCCACCACTTTCCTGCGTGACGTATGGAAAACGCCAGACAGCCTGGCGGGAGGTGCGCAATGAAGCTGATAAAAAGCCACTGGCGGCGCCTGCGTAGCCGCACCGTTCAGGTGGCGATCACGCTTTTTGGCCTGCTGTTGCTGACCTTCTTTATTGGTCGTGTGATGCCGCTCGATCCGGTGCTAGCGATTGTCGGGCCGGATGCCGATCACAACACCTATCAGCAGGTTTATCACCAACTCGGCTTCGATAAACCGCTGTGGGTGCAGTTTGGTATCTATCTGCAAGGCCTGCTGCACGGCAACCTTGGGCTGGCGCTACTGACCGGGCAGCCGGTGATCAACGATATCCTGCGCGTCTTCCCGGCCACGGTGGAACTGGCGACGCTGGCGATTGTGATTGGTACCGGCCTCGGCGTCCCGCTGGGCGTGTGGGCCGCCGCACGCCGCAACAGCGTGATTGACTATCTGGTGCGCATCATCAGCCTGGCGGGTTACTCCACGCCGATCTTCTGGGTGGGCATGGTGGGTCTGCTGCTGTTTTATGCCCATCTCGGCTGGGTCGGCGGCGCGGGCCGTGTTGATTTCAGTCTCGATGGCATTGTGCCGCGTCGCACCGGTTTTCTGCTGATCGATGCCTTGCTGGTGGGCGACTTCACGGTGTTTAGCAATGCGCTCAATCATCTGATTCTGCCTGCGTCCCTGCTCGGTTTTCACTCGCTGGCTTACATCAGCCGCATGACGCGCAGCTTTATGCTGGCGCAACTGTCGCAGGAGTTCATTTTGACGGCGCGGGTGAAAGGACTCAGCGAATGGCAGGTGATTTGGCAGCACGCGTTCCGCAATATTCTGGTGCAGCTGCTCACGGTGGTGGCGCTGGCGTACGGCTCGCTGCTGGAAGGCGCGGTGCTGATTGAAACCGTGTTCTCATGGCCCGGTTTTGGGTCCTATCTCACCGGCAGTTTGATGCTCGGCGATATGAATGCGGTGATGGGCTGCGTGCTGGTGGTCGGCCTGATTTTCGTGCTGCTCAATCTTCTCTCTGACCTGCTCTATCAGGTGTTCGATCCGAGGACCAAAGTATGACGATTTCTCTCGATACGCCGTTAGCCAGCCAGACGCGCGAACGGCTGGCGCGCTGTCGCCGCACCGGCGCGCGCATCGGCCATTTTCTCTGGCAAATGGCGCGCAACCCGCTAACCGCGATTGGCGGCGGCCTCATTTTGCTGCTGCTGGTGGTGGCACTGTTCGCACCGTGGATCGCGCCCTACCATCCGCTGATTCAGGACCTCAACAATGCGCTGACGCCGCCCAACGCGCAGCACTGGTTTGGCACCGATGAGTTTGGCCGCGACATCTTCAGCCGTCTGGTGTGGGGCGCGCGCATCACGCTGTATATCGTGCTGCTGGTGTCGATCACCGTTGGCCCGCTGGGCTTGCTGCTCGGCGTCACCGCCGGTTACTTCGGCGGTAAAGTCGATAGCGTGTTGATGCGCGTCACCGACATCTTTATCTCCTTTCCTAGCCTGGTGCTGGCGCTGGCGTTTGTCGCCGCGCTCGGTCCGGGGCTGGAACATGTGGTGATCGCCATTACCCTCACCGCCTGGCCGCCGATTGCCCGACTGGCGCGCGCCGAAGCGCTGTCGCTGCGTCAGGCCGATTTTGTCTCGGCGGTGCGCTTACAGGGCGCCTCTTCACTGCGCATTTTGTGGAAACACATTGTGCCGCTGTGCCTGCCGTCGGTAATCATCCGTATCACCATGAATATGGCGGGCATCATTCTCACCGCTGCCGGACTCGGCTTCCTCGGTTTGGGCGCGCAGCCGCCGGATCCGGAATGGGGCGCGATGATCGCCAGCGGCCGCACATATATGCTGGAGTGTTGGTGGGTGGTGACGGTGCCAGGTCTGGCGATTCTGATCAACAGCTTAGCGTTCAACTTCTTAGGAGATGGCTTACGTGACATCCTCGATCCCCGTAGCGAATAGCGCTGCACCGTTGCTCGACGTGCAGGATTTACAGGTCAATTTCGTCAATGGCCGCCTGGTGACGCCCGCCGTGCGCGGCATCTCCTTCCAGTTGGGCAAGGAGAAACTGGCGATTGTTGGCGAATCCGGTTCCGGCAAATCCACCGTTGGCCGCGCGCTGTTACAGCTGCATCCACGCAGCGCGCAGGTCACGGCACAGCGCATGCAGTTTGATGACGTGGACCTGCTGCGTGCCACGCCGGCGCAGATGCGCGCCATTCGCGGCAAGCGCATCTCCATGATTATGCAGGATCCGAAATACTCGCTGAATCCAGTGGTGCGCGTGGGTGAGCAGATTGCTGAAGCCTGGCGCAGTCATCATCCCGGCCAGCGCGAGGTTGCGCGGCAGCGGGCAATGGAGATGCTCGAAGTAGTGCAGGTGCGCGATCCGGGCCGCATCTATCAATGTTATCCGCACGAAATTTCCGGCGGTCAGGGCCAGCGCGTGATGATCGCCATGATGCTGATTACCGATCCCGAGTTGCTGATTGCCGACGAACCCACTTCGGCGCTGGACGTTTCGGTGCGTTTGCAGGTGCTGGCGCTGCTGGATGATTTGGTGAAACAGCGCGGTCTGGGGCTGATTTTTATCAGTCACGACATCAATCTGGTGCGGCGTTTCTGTGATCGCGTGCTGGTGATGTATGCCGGGCGCGTGGTGGAATCGCTGGCTGCCAGCCAGCTCGATCAGGCGCCGCATCCCTATACGCAAGGCTTACTTGCCGCGCTGCCGGATATGGACCAGCGTCGCGCCCGTCTGCCGGTGCTGCAACGTCAGGCCAGCTGGCTGCAACCCTAAGGAGCAATGATGAACGAGATGATCCGCGTAAGTAATCTCAACCTCAGTTTTGGTGAGGAGGAACGGCGTAATCAGGTGCTGTTCGACGTCAATTTGTCGATTCGCCAGGGTGAAATTTTTGGCCTGGTTGGCGAATCCGGATCGGGCAAAACCACGGTGCTGAAGTGCCTCGCCGGGCTGTTCACCCATTGGCACGGTGAGCTGGCGATTGATGGCGTGCCGCTGGAGCATCGTATCGCGCGCGAGCGCTGCCGCAGCGTGCAGATGGTGTTTCAGGATCCGTACGGTTCGCTGCATCCGCGCCACACCATCGGCGATATTCTTGAAGAGCCGCTGCAGATTCACGGCATCGGCCAGCGCCAGCAGCGCGTCATCGCCATGCTGGAGAAGGTTGGACTCAATCGTGCGTGGCAAACCCGCTATCCGCATCAGCTGTCCGGTGGTCAGCGCCAGCGTGTAGCCATCGCCCGCGCGCTGATCCTCGAACCGCGCGTGCTGCTGCTGGATGAACCGACCTCGGCGCTGGATGTCTCGGTGCAAGCGGAGATCCTCAATCTACTCAGCGATTTGCAGCAGCAGGAGAAGCTGACCTATTTGATGGTGACACACGATCTCGGCGTGGTGGCGCATCTGTGCCATCGCGTGGCGGTGATGCAACACGGCAAAGTGCTGGAGACGCTGGATGTCGATGCGCTGGTGCACAACCGCGCGCAGGTGGCGTATACGCAGATGCTGGTGGATGCGAGTCGGCAGGATAACGGGGTTTTGGCGTAGGGTCGCCATTGATGGCGTAATCCTTACTGATAAGGACATTTTGCTTTGAATAGGTAGCGGGCTCTGACACATCTGCTGCGTCACGGGCCGTCCTCGCGCCGCTAGCGCGGTGCCTTCGGCTTCCACGTTGTGCCGACGGACCGTTCGCGGATCGGCCGTCCTAGCCGGCCCCGAACTGCCTCACGCATCCATGCGCGAGGCTCCTGGCCCAACGTAAAAGCCTCAGCGCTGCGAATAACCCTTTTGCCTCAGCAGACGCGCCAGCGCCTCTGGCAAAGGTGCCCTTTTCAACAACACGCGCCGGCCTGCGTACTCGTCACTGGCTTAACTGACATGCATTACGTCGTCTGTGGTGACTTGAATGAACAATTGAGACGTCTGCAACGGTTGGTCCAGTAGGATAAATACGCGTGACTGTTGAATCGAAGGGATAACAAAATCGAGTGCTTCACTGACTCTGAAGCTGCCTAACTCTTAGCGTTTTCTCCGACATTTTTTCCGACATTTCCTCCGACATTTTGATGCCGGAGTGCAAATGACGAAGGACATAAACAACAAAGCCAGGTTTCCCTGGCTTCGCTCAAACCGATATTGATTACTGCGTCAGTTCACGGACAAAGCGCACGATCTCCTGATTCTGCCCATGCTCAAACAGGCAATGTTGCAGGCGCGGGCCGCTCACTGCGGTCTTAACCAGCTCAGAATCGATAGCACGCAGTGAATCGAGGTAATTCTCTTTCAGCAGCGCCGCTTTCACTTCGTTCAGAATGCCTGCATTGCGCACCTGCGGCTCTTTGCGCTCTGGCGGATAGCCGTGCCCTTTTTCACCGGTGAAGGCCTTTTCGAAGATAAAGCGCAGGTTCAGTTCCGCACCCCAGCCGAAGCCTTTGGCGAACGGCAGCGACAGCGCATTCCCGTTGTTGATTTGCGCAAACAGGTAGGCATCCGCCGGATCGATGCAGTAGCCACACACCACGCCGGGATGCAGGTTGAGCGACATCAGCGCGCCCTGGCCGGTACCGCAACCGGCTACCACGAAGTCCACCGCTTTGCTGTTAAGCAGTACGTTGGCCATGATGCCGAGGTGAATATAGGTAAGATGGTGATCCTGTTCGTCGCTCATACCGACGTTAAACACCTGATGCCCGAGCGGTTGCGCCACAGACTGAAGCTCTTTCAACACCGTTGCGTTCTTCGCAGCCTGGCTGTTTTCCATCATCAAAGCGATTTTCATGATCCATCCTCAGATTAAATTGAAACACCGTTTCATTTTAATCAAAGAACGCTAAAATGCAGCCTTTAATTCCCTTTTTGACTGTGAGTTAAGTCACACATTCACGATGCAACCTGCAAGGAGAAACCATGTTTATCTATAAAAGCGCGACCCAACTGGACGATTTAGGCAACGGTGTGACGCGCCGAATACTGGCGCACGGCGGCACCATGATGGCGGTGGAAGTCACCTTTGAGCAGGATGCCGTCGGTCCGCTGCATCACCATCCGCATGAGCAGCTCACCTATGTGCTGTCTGGACGTTTCGCATTCACCATTGATGGCGTGACGAAAGAAGTCGGCGCTGGCGATACGCTGTATAAAGCGCCGAACATGGTGCACGGCTGCGTGTGTCTGGAAGCGGGCGTACTATTGGATACTTTTACGCCACAACGCAAGGATTTTCTGGCGGCACCGTAACGTACCGCCAGAACGATTAGCGGGAAGCCCACCAGAGCCGCAGCTTTAGCCCCCAACCGCTGGTCCAGCCGCTGCTGGTGCTGATGACTTTGCCCTGATGCAGCACGATAAAGGTCGGCGTGGCGTTGATATCCCAGCGCTGGCCGATCGCCCCGCTCTCATCATTGATCGCCACGCCTTGCAGCCCTTTCTTCTCCAGCCAGGTTGCCACGCGCGCGTCACTGCCGGAACGCATCGCCACGCTCACCACCTTGTCACCTTCCTGACTCATCGCCGCTACGGTTGGCGTGGTGAGTTTGCACACCCCACACCAGGTTGCCCAGACGTACACCAGCAGTGGCCGTTCCTGACTGAGTTCCGCCAGATTCACCTCACCTTGCAGCGAGGTCAGCGGTTGTTGCGCCAGGTCGGCAGGCAGCTGCGGTGCCCGCAGCCAATCCATGCCCCACAGCGCAGCCGCGACAATCAGCACCAGCAGCAGTGCCTCACGCAGCCAGCGCTTTAATCGACTCATTGCTTCGCCTGCAGCGCGCCTTTCACTGCCGCTTCCAGCTGCTCATATGGCACCGCGCCGCTGATCATCTGGTCGCCCACCAGCGTGGCTGGCGTGCCCTGAACGCCGAGCTGCTGCGCCAGCGTCAGGTTGCTGTTGATGGTATCGAGGCTCACTTTGCTTGGCTCTTTCAGCTTGATGCCGGTCTTCTCCAGCGCCGCGTCGATGCTGGCGGTATCGTGATTGCCCTTTTTCGCCATCAAACGCTCATGCAGCTTCAGGAAGTTTTTCGGCTGCTGCTCCCACACGGTGAGCGCCAGACGCGCCGAGGTGAGAGAGGTTTCAGCACGGTACGGCAGCGGTTTGATCACCACCGCTACCTGCGGATAAGCCTTAATCAGTTTTTCGATATCGGCTTCAAACTTCTTGCAGAACACGCAGTTGTAATCGGTGAAATAGACCAGCGTCAGCGCCGGTTTTTCAGCGCCAATGCGCGGTGAACCGGTGTCGTTGAACAGCGCGTCGTGGTTTTTCTTCACCATCTGCGCCACCACATTTTGCTGCTGTTGCGCTGCTTCTTTATCAAAGGCATCAGCGGCTTCCGCCAGAATCGACGGATTCTGCACCAGGGTCTCACGGATCAGTTCTTTGATGCGCGCCTCCTGCTCAGGCGTAAAAGGCGCGGCCGCCAGCGCAGGCATGGCAAGGAACATCAGTGGCAGTAACAGGGATTTATTCATTATTTTTTCGCCTCAGAGAGAGTAGAGATCACCGCTTCACGACTCAGCAGCGGTGACAAAATCTGGCCTTGCGGCAGTGCCGGGCCATAAATTTGGTTGAAAGGGATCGCCACGCGGTCGCGGCGGCGCAGGAATTCACCGATGGCGGGATCGGGCTGCGTCCAGTCGCCGCGCAGCAGCACCACGTCATCGGCTTTGAGCGCAGCACGCACATCGGGCTGATTTAACACACGGGATTTATTCACTTTACAGGTGATGCACCAGTCGGCGGTGACATCGACAAACACCCGTTTATCCTGCTCGAGTGCCTGATGGATCGCCGCTTCAGTCAACGGCTGCCAGTGTAGCGTCTCCTCTTCCGGCGAGATACGCGTCATCAGGAACAGCGCTCCGGCCAGCGTCAGGGTGATAAACACCACGCCCGCCTGCTGCAGCGCGCGACGTTTCACCAGCCAGCCACACAACACCACGAGTAACACGCCCGCCAGCACCAGCGCGAAGGTGCTGCCCCAATGCGGCACCAGCAACGTCACCAGCCAGAAGGTGGCGAGCAGCATCAACAGGCCGAGCACGCTGCGCAGATGCAGCATCCAGCGCCCCGGACGCGGCAGGCAGCGCGCCATGCACGGTAACGCCGCCACCAGCAGCCACGGCAAACTCATGCCGACGCCGAGCGCGACAAACAGCAGCCACAGCTGCGGCAGCGGTGCCGTCAGCGCATAAGCCACCGCCGTACCGAGAAACGGCGCGCTGCACGGCGTGGCCAGCAAGGTGGCAAACGCGCCCTGGCCGAAGTGGCCGAGCAAGCCGTCGCCGCCCTGCGTCGCCAGTTTGGTATTCAAACCCGACGGCAAGCGGAAATGCAGCAGATCAAACAGGCTGGCGCTAAACAGGAACATCACCAGCACCATCACCAGCAGGAAGCCGCTGCTCTGGAACTGAATGCCCCAGCCCAGCGCCTGACCGCTGAGTCGCAGTCCCGTCATCAGCAGCGCCAATAGCAGGAAGGAGAAAATGATTCCAGCGCTGGAGGCGAGAAACTGCTGGCGCGTCTGACGCTGCGTTTGCCCTTGCTGTTGCACCAGGCTGCTGAGCTTGATCGCCAGCACCGGCAACACACACGGCATCAGGTTGAGGATCAAGCCGCCGAGCAGCGCCAGCAGCAACACCGACCATAAGGTTTGCGCCGCATCGCCGGACACCAGCGTTTCCGCGCCGATATTTATCGCGCTTTGCTGCGCAATGCCAGCATCCGCAACCACCAGCGACAGCGTTTTGCCGCGCAGATCCGGTGCCGCTTCGCCCCATTCATCGGTGACCGCTACGCGCGCGCTGAGCGTGTCGCCATTCACACGGATCGTCGGTGCCGCCAGCATGCTGCCCGGCGGATAATCGAAGAACAGTTCAGGTTGTTGCCAGCCGCCCTGACGCTGTGCGCGGATCTGCAATTCGCCATTTACAAAGCTGGCGTCGAGTTGATCGGTTAAGCCGCTAGCCGCCGGGATGCGCCCCATCGCCTCGGCGAAATCGCGGGCAAAATCGGCGTCTGCGGGCTGGGTCAGATCGAGGCTGAACGGGAAGTCGGTGAGGATGCAAACATCGCTACAGGTTGAGAGCGTCAGCGTTCCCACAAGTTGCTGGCTCGACAGTTTCGCCAGCGCGATCGGCAGCGTGATATCGCCTTTATAGCCTTGCGTGGTCAAGCCGCTGACGTCAAAACGCTCGGGCGCGGGCCAGAACCATTGCGCCTTGACCGCCGGGGTTTGCCAGCGGATTTCCGGCGCAACGCCGCCTTCGCCAGGCGTGCGCCAGTAGGTTTTCCAGCCGGGTTGCAGGCGAATATCCAGCAGCAGTTGCTGATTATCGTTGTGGCTGGCGCTGCGCAAGCGCACTTCGGCGTGGCTGTTTTGCGCATTGCGCAGCCAGCCGGTGTCTGCCGCCTGCGCAGTGATCGCGCAGCTCGCCAGCAGGAGCAGCAGGCTCCTGATCAATACAGTCATGTGAATTCTCCAGTGAATAACAGGGTTTACGCGATGTAACGCGCAGGTGTTATTCCCGGAAGACGCAAAAGGTCAGATGCCGCCGTCGCAGAGGCGGAAACAGCGGTGCGCGGCGATAGCCGACGCAAGTGGTGGTTTGTGTGAAGGTGGCGATCAGTGCCAGCAGCAACAGCAGGAAAGGCAATGCGGTATCAAGGATTGGCGCGGCGGCACTCAGCGATTTGGCGCTCAGCGCACAGGGTTTTTCGCTGCCGCTGGCATCATCACTGCTGTTGGTGTGCGCGGACGCGCTGACCTGCGCTAAAGGTGCGGAAGGCAAATTGAAGCTGCGCTGGACGAGACAAAACGCCAGCACCAGACAAACCAGTGCCAGAATCCATTTTGCGCGTGATAGCGATATCGTCATGCCGCAGCCTCAGAGAAAAGTGCGGGCATTTTAAGCATCTGCAGCAGAAACACCAAGCTTTGCTGTGTAAACTTTTGTCTTTGTGGTGCTCAATCCAGATCCAGCATCGTAGCAGCGCGATTTATCGCGCATCTCAACGAAGGCATATTACCCACCTAAACACGACGCAATAAATGGCGCCGCTACGATGATTGCGGCCATCAAATTTTATCGTTACACGGCGTTAAACAATATCATCCACCACGCCACCATCGACGCGCAGCGCGGCACCGGACGTCGCCGACGCCTGTTTCGAGCAAACATACACCACCATATTCGCCACCTCTTCCACCGTGGCGGCGCGCTGGATCACCGAACTTGGCCGCTGCGCCATCACAAACTCTTTCGCCAGTTCTTCCAGCGGCTTACCGGTACGCTTCACCTCATCTTCCATCATCGCAGCAAAGCCATCAGAGAGCGTTGGGCCCGGCAACACGCTGTTCACCGTCACGCCGCTGCCCGCCACCACTTTCGCCAGACCGCGCGCCAGCGAAAGCTGCGCCGTTTTGCTCACGCCGTAATGCAGCATATCGGCGGGAATGTTCAAGGCTGATTCAGAGGAGATAAACACCACGCGGCCCCAACCACGCTTCACCAACTCCGGTAATAAGGCCCGCGACAGACGCACGCCGGACATCACGTTAGTTTGCCAGTAGGCATCCCAGGTTTCGTCATCCACCTGATAGAAATCCTGCGGACCGTAAATCCCGGCGTTATTCACCAGAATATCGATCGGCGGCAAGCCGTTGAGCAGTTGCTTAACGCCCTGCGCACTGCCGAGATCGGCGATAAAGGTGTGAATTTTGGCCCCCGCCACTACGCCGTTAAGCTTCTCCCGTGCACGACTCACTGAGGCTTCACTGCGCCCGTTCAGCACCACTTCCGCCCCGCAGGCGGCCAGACCTTGTGCAATGGCAAAACCGATGCCGCCGGTTGATGCGGTGACTAAGGCTGTTTTTCCGTGTAAATCGATGTTCATGGCATTCTCCTGTGCGATCGTTATCACAAAAGCCTGGTTCAGACAGGAGAAGATGCCTTGACGAATCATGCGATGGCGTTGTCGGCCGCAGGGCTGATGTGCATTCAGCCTGCTGCCGACATTTTCAGCCCGATGCCGATAAAGCCGGTTGAGCGCTGATCGGCAGCCGCAATTGACGCTGCAACCAGGCGCAGGCTGCCGCCTGATCCGGGTTGCGCGCGTTGAGCTGCAACACCGGACCCAGCGCCATTGGCTGGGCGGTTTCCGCTAACTTGCGCAGTTCAGGCAGATACTCTGCGCCCGGATGTCCCGGCATGCGATCGGTTAAACGTGCCTGATAACGCGCCACCGCCTCATCCGGCGTGATCGCCAGCCACAGCTCCAGCACTCGCGTCACGCCCGCCTGCTGCAATCCCTGCTGCAGCACCTCTTTCGGCTGGAAGCCAAACCAGGCATCGATGACATAGATACAGCGCGTCGGCGCTTGCGCCACCACTTGCCAGATTGCCTGATACGCCGCACAACCTAACTGGCGATTGCGCAAGCGATCCACCGGCGCAAAGCTGGCCATAAACGGCTCTTTCAGGCTATCCAGCGTCAGCACCGGAAAACCGAACTGCTCGGCCAGCGCGCGCGTCAGAGTGCTTTTGCCGGAAGCCGGAATGCCGTTCACCAGCACCACCATCTTCTCTTCAGTGTCGGTTGTCATAGGATTTCTATCACCTCCGCCGCACTGCTGGCGTTGCGCAAGCGCACCAGCGTCTCTTCATCCTCCAGCAGCGTAACAATCGCGCGGATGCCCTCTTCAATGTGGGCGTTGCTGTCACGCGCACCGAACATAATCACGATGTCGGCTTTGTCGCTGCCGTCGAATGAGATCGGCTCATCCAGCACAATCATGCTGAAACAATCTTTCAGCACGCCGGTCTCTGGCCGCGCATGGGGAATGGCAATGCCCTCCTCAAACACGTAATAGGCGCCATGCTCCAGCGTGTTAGCGATCACCGCTTCCGGGTAGCTGGCTTTGATGTAACCGCCGTTCACCAGCGGCAGCGCCGCCAGCGCGATCACCTCGCGCCAATCCCTGGCGCTGATCCCCACCTGAATCGCACTTGCCTCCTGCAGCAGCTGTTTAATACTCATACTGCCTCCTTAAAACGATTTGCGAATGGTGTTACGCAGTTCATCAATTTTGACAAACAACGGATCAATTTCCTGACGATAGTGTCGACTTTTGGCAAAGATATTTAATGCACGATTATATTCCAGCATTAATTGTTTTTGCGTGTCTGTCGCCTGCGGATTATTGGCCAACTGTTTTTCCAGTTCGCTTATTTTCCCGCTGATGGTTTCAGCCTGAAGATCTATTTCCTGTGAATCCTGGCTCTTATTATCAGAGCCCTTTTTCAAGAATCCAAACATAGCATCTCCTGCCCCGAATGGCGCCGGGCACCTCAGGTTATTACGTCATGAGTAAGTCGGAATTAGCGGAACAGTTGAATCTTTTCTACCAGCACATTGGTCACGGCATCGTTGGCCGGAACAAGGAAATTACGCACGCTGTCGTTGACCTTGCCCTTTTCAAACGTCTGCTTGCAGTTCGCAACCCACTGCACATTCATCTCGGTGCCAACGTTGACTTTCTCAATCCCGCTGCGCACCGCAAGACGCATATCTTCATCGCTGACGCCGGTACCACCGTGCAGCACCAGCGGCGTTTTAGTGGCATCGGTAATTTCCGCCAGGCGCTGATGCTGAATATGGGCTTTACCGGTGTACAAGCCGTGCACCGTGCCGATGGAGATCGCCAGCATATCGACGCCGGTTTCATCGACAAAGCGTTTGGCTTCATCGACGGTGGTAAACGCCGCATCGTTCATTTCCACCTCTTTGCCATCTTCCGAACCGCCAATCGCGCCCAATTCCGCCTCAACCGAAACCGCCAGCGGGCGCGCCATATCAATAACACGGCGCGTATTGGCGATGTTCTCTTCAATCGGTAAATGTGAACCGTCATACATAATTGAACTGAAGCCCGCATCCAGCGCGGTTTGGATTGCGTCTAAATCCGAACAGTGATCGAGGTGCAAACAGGTCGGCACGTTACGGCTTTCCGACAATGAGCGAATCGCATCTACCAATAATTTATGTCCGAGATATTTGGCGGTTCCGGTTGAGATCTGAATCATTAATGGGCTATTGGTTTTCTCCGCTGCTTTAAAAAAGGCGGGCAACATTTCCAGGCAGTGCAAATTAAAGGAACCGAGCGCTTTAAATTCACGTTCTTTAGCCACCTGTAATAGATCGGTAAAGTTATAAAGTTTCATGGAGCTTTTCCTCATGGGATTTAGACTTGGTGGATTTTCCGTTAACAAACCAGGCGATGAGAGTAATAAAGGCGATAAACAGCGCGACGAACAGCCAGTTATTCTGGAATGCATGGCCGAGCACCAGGCCGGTACTGATGACATCCGAATCACTGAAGGTGACGCCGGTAAAACCGTAGCTTTCCAGCATCGGCACCAGAATCGCCGGCAGGAAGGTAATGAACAGACCGTGCACGAAACCGCCGATCATTGCGCCGCGACGCCCACCGAGCGCATTACCGAACACGCCTGCGGTGCCACCGGCAAAGAAGTTAGTCAGCAATCCTGGCAGAATCATCGCCAGACCAAACATCGGGAACACCAGCATGCCAACCACCGAACCCAGCGTGGTGGCGAGGAAGCCGACGATCACCGCGTTCGGGGCGTACGGGAACATCACCGGGCAGTCGAGCGCCGGTTTTGCATCCGGCACCAGACGCATGGCGATACCACGGAAAGCCGGCACCAGTTCGTTCAGCAACAGACGCACGCCGCTATACAGCACGAACACACCGCACACGAACTGAATCGACTGCATAAACGCGTACATCAGGTAGTTCATGCCGTTGCTGTACTGGCCGATAAATTCCGGACCGGCGGCGACCGCAGGGATCAGGTACATCGGCACCATCACCACCGCCATCGACAGATAGGTGTCCTGCAGGAATTTAAAGTTATCGGGCAGTTTAAGATCTTCGGTGGAGCGCGACCCTTTGCCCACCACCTTTGCCACCGCCGCCGTCAGCAGATAGCCAATGGTGCAGAAGTGCCCGAGCGCCACGTCGTCAGAATCGGTGATGCGGCGCACCACCGGTTGGGCCAGTGCAGGCATCACCACCGCCATAATGCCGCCAAAAATGCCGCCGGTAAGGATCAGAGGTAAACCTGTCAGCCCCGCTTTATAGCCAATCACCGCACCGATGGTCGCCATCCACAGCAGCGCCTGTCCGGTAAGGAAGATGTATTTGAACGGTGTCAGACGCGCAATGATGATGTTGACGATAAAGATCACCAACAGCGTCAGCGCCACTTCTGAACCCAGCTCGCGGTTTGCTAACCCGGCAATGGCGGCAACGTCGGTGATATAACCCTGCATGCCAAAGCCGTGGGTGAAAATGGTGTTCAGGAAGGTCAGCGTACCGACAATAATGTTGATACCGGCCATCATAATTAAGAAACCGAGCAGGGTTTTAAAGGTGCCTTCCACCACCTTGCCCGCCGATTTTTTTTGCAGTAGCAGACCAATCAGGGCAATAAAGGCGATCAGTATCGATGCCTGCCCCAATAAGTCTTTTACCAGGAAGTCGATGACACTATTCATGATTAGCAACCTTTAAGTTACGTTCTTTCATAAACGCCACGATTTTCTCTTCAATTTCTGCTTTGTCGGTCAGCTTATTGAGAATAATCACCCGCTTGATCTGTTCCGGGCTGGCATCGGCATTTAACACATCAGCAAAGGCTTTCTGAGTTAAAATCATGTCGGATTTAAAGGCGTTGGCTTCAGAAATGGTGGTGTGATCAATATCAGCATCAATTTCGAGTTTCTTTAATACTGACTTGGCGCTCATTTCAATCGCAAAGCTTGAACCCAAACCACATCCACAGACACATAATATTTTCAGCATGGCTATTTCCTCACAGAATTTGCAGTTGTTTAGCGAGTTTATAATGATGCCCTTCCGTATCGACCAGGCGTTTTTTCATGCTTATTAAATCAATCGGAATCGGTCGATTACTGCCATTAATAATCACCGCTTTATTGCGCATTCCCGACTGAATACAACGCGCGACTTCACTGGCCATAATGGTGCCCTGATAAATCTCTTCACAGGTAGGATCGCCATTACGCAGGCCATAACCGATAATCGTTTTACGGATACGCACACCAATTAACGGTTCAATTTGTTTAATTAAGGTATCGATAGCACCCTGAAAGCCCGGTGAATATTCACGGGTATAGCCTTCTGAGCACAAAATTATTACGCTGTTCTGCGCCGCCAGCCGCTGCGTGATGCGCTCCGCCAGCTCCTGCGGTGCAATCTGGCATTCCGGGATCAGCGCGAAATCGGCATTGGATTTGATCGCTGACTGCAAGGTTAATTCACCGCAATAACCGCCCAGCAGCTCCACCATAAATACACGACCGGTTAAGGCGCGGCCGGTATTACGTAACTTCGCCACCTCTTTTAATACCTGCTCACAGGCGGTGGAGAAACCGATACTGTAATCACTGCCAAAGACATCGTTATCGATGGTCATGCCGACGCCAAAACAGTTGACACCAAATTCGCTCAGCGTATGCAGGAATTGTAATGAGCCATCTCCGCCCGCCATAATTAATACATCGATGCGCAGTGATTTAAGGTGTTTGGCGATCATCTCATATTCCGGGCGAATTAATTTCTTGCTGGTTCGTCCCGATTGCATCACCGGAATAGCGGCGATGGCGTAATCCACTAAATCACGTTGGGATATTTCCTGGTGATTGTTTTCCAGCAAACCTGGAATACCACCATTAAATAACACCATTTCCGCTTGTGTTAAGCGCGATATTTGATACACAAAGTTATTAATCCCGGTGACATCGCCACCGCTGATCACCATGCCAATTCTCATTGTCATCATCCTTTATGCTGTGCGTCTGGAATTCATTCTTCCGATTAACCGCATTGTTATTTGCAACGAATGTCACACTTTTGCCATCAATTCACCGAGAGCAATCATTGACAGCGACTAATGAAGGCTTACTTTTGTGATATATGTCACATGTCAATTTTAAGATTAAATCCACAATGACAAGTAAAATCATAAGGTTATATTTATTTTGCGTAGTAAAATCAGCAGGCCAAATAAACGCCCTCTTCGCGATTTTTATTTCGATCTATTTTGTGATTTCCCGCGCATTTTTATCGGTTCCTGCCGGTTATTCCGTAAAGTAAAAAGGGATAATGATTCCGTGCGTTATTTACGCGTCAGGGCCAGTGAATGATTGACTCAGTGCAGCTGCGCTTGTCCAATACCGTGGCAGATAAAGAATAAAGAAGAGAAAATGAGCATGCAGAAGGATATGTTGCGGAAGTTGGCCGCGGTGGTAGGTGACAAACAGTTATTAACCCATGCGGATGATAAAGCCTGGTACATAAAGGGGTTCCGCGTCGGGCGCGGTGACGCGCTGGCGGTGGCGTTACCGCAAACCTTGTTGCAGCTGTGGCAAACACTGCAGGTGTGCGTGGCGCACGATGTGATTGTGTTGATGCAGGCGTCAAATACCGGCGTCACCGGCGGCTCAACGCCCGACGGCAATGATTACGACCGCGATATCGTGATCATCAGCACCCGCCAGCTCAAAGGCGTGCAGGTAATCGATCAGGCGCGCCAGGTGATCGCCTTCCCCGGCACCACCTTGACTGAACTGGAACACACCTTACAGCCGCTCGGTCGAGAGCCGCACTCGGTGATTGGATCATCCTGCATCGGCGCGTCGGTGGTCGGCGGGATCTGTAATAATTCCGGTGGCTCGCTGATTCGGCGCGGCCCCGCGTTTACCGAAAAATCCTTGTTCGCCCGTATTCATGAGGATGGTCGCTTAGAGATGGTTAATCACCTCGGCATCGAGTTGGGCGACACGCCAGAAGTGATGCTGGCAAATCTCACGCAGCAGCAGTATCAAACCGGCGAGCAAGCCGACTGGCAGGGTAAAATCTGGGCCGATGACTACGCCGACCGCTTACGAGATGTGACCGCGGATTCCCCAGCACGCTTCAATGGCGATCTGCGCTACCTGCACGACAGCTCGGGCAGCGCCGGTAAAGTGGTGGTGTTCGCTGTACGCTTGCCCACCTTCGAAGCCAGCGCCGGCAGCGACACCTTCTACATCGGCACTAACGATGAGAACGTGCTGGTGGCGCTGCGCCGTTTCCTGCTAACCGAAATGAGCGAACTGCCGCTGCAGGCGGAATATATCCATCGCAATGCCTTCGATTTAACCGTGCGCTACGCCAAGCATATGTATCTGGCGATTCGCAAACTGGGCCCGCAGGCCATTCCGCAGATGATGGCCAATAAAGCCAAATGGGATGTGCGCGTCAGCCATCTTAAATTCCTGCCGCGCAATTTTGTTGATCGGGTGCTGCAATTCTTTAACCAATTGACGCCGAGCTTTATCGCGCCGCGCATCATGGATTACCGCAGCGAGTATCAACATCATCTGATGATCAAAGTAGAGTCGCCGCAAACCGCCGAGTTGCAGAGTTTACTGCAGCAATTCTTTGCTGAGCAGCAAGGCGGCTTTTTCCGCTGCAATACGCGTGAAGCGGCGGATGCGTTTTTGGTGCGTTTCGGCGTGGGCGGCTGCACCATTTCCTACTGCGACGCGCTGGGCTATAACCCCAACGAGCGGCTGGTAGCCTTCGATGTGGCGCTGCGCCGTAATGACGATGCATGGCGTTTGACGCTGCCGGATCATCTGGCGGCGCAGGTGCAGGTTGATTCGTGCTGCGGGCACTTCTTCTGCTTCGTCAATCATCAGGATTACGTGCTGAAACCCGGCTACGACGCGAAAGTGTTTAAGGAAGAGGTGAAACGGTATCTGGAACAGCGCGGCGCGAAATATCCCGCCGAGCACAATGTCGGGCACCTTTATCAGGCGTCGTGTGAGCATGTCGCGCATTGGAAACAGCTTGATCCCACCAACAGCTGTAATCCAGGGATTGGTAAAACCAGTAAGAAGAAGTTTTGGCGGGAGATGTAGCAGCGGCAACCAGGTCGCCCTAAATGGCGGTCCTACGAGATTTATGGCGAATTAATTCGCGTACGCTTCGGTTGAAATCGTATTTGTGAGCGAATTTGACTTCACACAATCAATGTCCGGATTGATTTCATAGCCCAAAAGCTATAACTTATCCCATAGCAAATAAGCTATGGGATGGCATTATGTGGGAAATATTAACAACGGATGTTTTTGATCAGTGGTTTGTGGCGCAAAGTGAAGCACTACGTGAAGACGTGTTAGCGGCGATGACGATTTTAGGAGAGATGGGACCACAACTTGGCCGCCCCTATGTCGATACATTAAAGGGTGGCGAATTCCCTAATCTGAAAGAGCTGCGCGTTCAGCACGCCGGTAAGCCCATCAGAGCCTTTTTCGCTTTTGATCCGGTGCGACGCGCTATCGTGTTATGCGCTGGAAATAAGACCGGTTTTAACCAAAAACAATTTTACCGAACAATGATTCGCCTCGCTGAAGTGGAATACTGCAAGCATTTGGCGCGGATGGAGGGATAAGATGGCTACTCTAAAAGAATTAATGCAAAAACAATCACCTGAAAGCCAGCAGCGCATCGCTAAGAAAGTCGAAATATTGCGCCAGGAGATTGCTTTAAGCCAGTTACGCGAAGAGCTCAACCTCTCGCAAACCGAACTGGCACGCACTATCGGCGTCTCGCAGCCCACGCTGGCAAAGATGGAAAATCCAGGCAACGATCCGCGCCTGTCCACATTGAAGCGTTACGTCGCGGCATTGGGTGGCGAACTGCGTATCGACGTGACACTGCCCAACGGCAAAACCATCGCCTTTCAGCTTTGATTGACCAAAATCAACCAGCGATGCCGTTCGCGCAGCAGACGCTGATGCAGTTGCTCGAGCTGCTGCAGTGTCAGTGCCTGAATAGCCGCGCGATTGAGAGTGGCCAGGCCGTGCTGCTGGCGCAGGGTTTCGAGTGCGGCCTCGCCATTATCTTTGCTTGCGCATTGCGTCATTAAGCTTGCCTGCCATGCCACCAGCTTTTGCGGCGAGATTGCCGCGATCTCGGCTACCATCTCACGCATAAAGCGTTTGCAATGACCCAACAGCGCGCGCCAGGAGATATCCGGTGATTGCAGCGCCAGCATCAAGCCATCCACATCCGCCACCCGCTGATAGCGCGCCGACACCACATAGCCAATTTGCTGATCCACGCGCAACCGCTGGAAAAAGCGCGTTTCCAGCATCAGCGCCAGCACGCGTAAAGCGGCCAGGCTGGCATCGTCGGCCTGCGGTAACGGCATAAACAGCAGCAGCGCCTGATCGCGCCCGTCGCAGGCGATGGGCACGATGCCGTGTTGCAGTCGTACCGGCGGCGTGTCGCGCGCCAGATCCGGCGTAAAATCGCTGAGCAGATGCGCCACGCGCTGGCTTAATGCGGTATTGATGCCGCACCATGCCGCCAGCCATTGTGGCGCGGGTAATGGCTTGATCAAGCGAGTGGGCAACGCGGCGAGCAATTGACGAATCACAATCGAAGGGGTATTCGCTGCGGGTTGCGCCAGCACCGGCGTGTTCAGCGCCTGTATTGCCTGATGCACGCTAAACAACGCGCGATCGGCGGATGCAGGCAAATTGAGCAGTAGCTGCCAGCTGGCATGCGTCTGTTGCCAGCTGCCGTTGCCACCCGCGTGGCGCAATTCCGCCAGCAACGGGCGTAACTGGCGCTGCCGCGACTGCGCGTCTTCCTCACTCAAGGTCTGATAAAACGCTGGACGCAGCAGCAGCGTTTCAACCTGTTTTAACGGTGCAATCAGCGGCAACGGCTGCGCCACGGGTGGGAGACGAGGGAGCGGAACAGCGGCTGAAGCAGGATAGAAGTGAAACGCTGCGGGTTTGGTCGCAGCCAACGACGGCGGCAGCCACTCGGCCAGCTGCAAGGTGAAGCCCTGCGTGTGATGCGGTGCGCCGTCAATCTGTTGCTGCGTGAGCAGACGCGTGCGCGGACAATCTGGCAACGCTGCGGCAAAATCCGTAAAGTTGTCTGGCAGCGCGCAACCCGGCGCGAAGCCCAACGCCCGGCCGCGCAACTGTTCCAGCGGCGACAAGGTCGCGAAATCCTGCTGCGCGAGCTGTGCGTAGTGCCGCAGCTGAAGCGCCGTACATTCAGCTAACGCAGCCAGATGCTGCCAAACGCGTTGCTCAATCTGTTGCGCCTGCGCCGGGGAAATGCGCCTGGCGCTAAAGCGCAGCGCCAGTAACGCTTGTTGCTCATCTTGCCATAACCAATGCGCGTCAAAGGTTTCGCATAACGCCTCAGCGCGCAACTGCGCCAGCAAGCTGCCGGGCGCTTCGTCCTGCCAGAATGCCTTTAATAATGTGACATTGTCACACACAGTATGCTCATCGCCCGCCACCAACATCGTCAGCCAGAAATTTTCTTCACCGCCTAATTGCAGTAAACGATCCCCGGGCAGCAGCGCAGGTTTAACAGCCACAGCGCGTTCTCCGCCCGCCAGCAAACTGTCACCATAGCGCATCGCTAGCTGTGTTAGTTCATCAAGCGATTGCGGCCCTTGTAGCCAAAGTTCCATATTTTCAGCGCGATAGAAACGGCGATGAAAATCGCGTAGTGCGGATTGTAACACCGTGACGTTGTCACCAAAAGCCTGCCTACTGCCGACGCGGAAGCGCTGGAAACGTCCCGGCAACTTATCCAGCACGGCAGCTTCACTCAGCGTGTCGGCATGGTTTTGCAGCAGTTGATACTCAGCCTCAATCACCGCCGCTTCCTGCTGAATGGCCTGCGCCGTCA
Source organism: Pantoea sp. DY-17 (assembly GCF_019795975.1). NCBI lineage: Bacteria > Pseudomonadati > Pseudomonadota > Gammaproteobacteria > Enterobacterales > Erwiniaceae > Pantoea > Pantoea sp. DY-17. The sequence goes on from NZ_JAIMIG010000001.1 coordinate 1,337,583, forward strand.
GCAACGGTGACGCCAACATATCGCACAGCCGCTGCACGCCCGCTGACAACGCTGCGGCTGGGAGCTGAAAGAAATAGGCGCTGCGGCTTAACTGCGTGGTGGCGTTCACCTGGCCGCCCTGCTGCTGCAGCCACGGCATCAGGCGATCGTCGCCGTGAAAAGCTTCGCTGCCGCAAAACAGCAGATGTTCCAGCAGATGTGCCAAACCCGGCCAGCGATCCGCTTCATCCAGACTGCCGGCCTGCACGCGCATCAGCGCCGCCGCCTCATGCGCGTCGGGCTGATGATAAAGATGGCAGCGCAGGCCGTTGGTGAGCGTGAGCTGGCGCGCGTGCATCAGGTAACGCGCTGCTTAAAGATCAGTTCGGAGTTGCTGCGATTGCGGAACTGCAGCTGCTGGATTTTGATGTCGCTGCAGTTGGCTTCACGTCGTGCTTCGAGGATCTTGCCGTGATGCGGCGATTTGCTGCACACCGGATCGGTGTTATCGGCATCGCCGGTCAGCATAAAGGCCTGACAGCGACAGCCGCCAAAGTCTTTCTCTTTTTCATCGCAGGAGCGACAGGGTTCCGGCATCCAGTCAAAGCCGCGATAGCGGTTAAAACCAAACGAGTTGTACCAGATATCGTCCAGCGTGCGCTCCAGCACCGACGGGAACTCAACCGGCAGCTGACGCGCGCTGTGGCACGGCAACGCGGTGCCGTCAGGCGTGACGCTGAGGAAGATCGATCCCCATCCGCCCATGCAGGGTTTCGGCCGCTCTTCGTAGTAATCCGGCGTCACGAACAGCAGATTGGTGAGATTGCCGCTGGCGCCCATGCGCTGACGATAATCGGCCACCACCGCTTCGGCGTTGGCGATTTGCTCGCGCGTCGGCAGCAATCCTTCACGATTGAGCTGCGCCCAGCCATAGAATTGGCAAGTCGCCAGCTCGACATCGTCGGCTTCCAGTTCGATACAGAGATCGATGATTTTGTCGATCTGGTCGATATTGTGGCGATGCAGCACGAAATTCAGCACCATCGGATAGCCGTGCGCTTTCACCGCTTTCGCCATCTCCAGCTTCTGCTGGAAGGCCTTTTTTGACCCGGCCAGCGCCGCGTTTAGCGTTTCATCGCTGGCCTGGAAGCTGATCTGGATATGATCGAGTCCGGCGTCGGCAAAGGCATCGAGTTTTTTCGCCGTCAGGCCGATGCCGGAGGTGATCAGGTTGGTGTAGAAACCGAGATCGCGCGCGGCGCGAATCAGCTCCGGCAGGTCTTTACGGGTTAGCGGTTCGCCGCCGGAAAAACCGAGCTGCACGCTGCCCATGGCGCGCGCCTGACGAAACACCTCAATCCACTGTTCGGTGGTCAGCTCTTTCTCCTGCTGGGAAAAATCCAGCGGATTGGAGCAATACGGACACTGCAGCGGGCAGCGATAGGTCAGTTCTGCCAGCAGCCACAGCGGTGGCGTCACGCTTTTACTCGGGTTCACGACACTGTATCCATTTTTGTTCGATGGCGGATTGCAGGAACTCTTTGACGTCGTCGCCGACGCCGCCCGCGTCCGGGAAACGCGCATCCAGCGTGGCAACGATCGCCGCCACATCCTGTTTGCCATCCACCAGTTCGAGGATCGCCACGGCGGTCTCGTTCAGTTTGGCCATGCCTTCCGGATAGAGCACCACATGGCTATCCTGCGCCGCTTCCCACTGCATACGGTAGCCGCGACGGAAAGCCGGAATCACATTATCTTTCATGTTGTTATACCAGTCTTGTGCTGTGCCAGGACACCTGATCGGTGACCGTATGATAAGGCGGACGTTGCAGCGCATACGCCATGGTCATGGCATCGAGCATGGTCCAGAGAATATCGAGTTTAAACTGCAGGATCTCCAGCATGCGGTTCTGCTGTTCGGCGCGGGTAAACACCTCAAGCGCCAGCGCCAGCCCATGCTCCACATCGCGGTTCGCCTGGCTCAAACGGCTGCGGAAGTAGAAATAGCCTTCCTCTTTGATCCACGGATAGTGCTGCGGCCAGCTGTCGAGACGCGACTGATGAATCTGCGGCGCAAACAGCTCGGTGAGCGAGCTACAGGCCGCTTCCTGCCAGTTAGCACGGCGCGCGAAGTTCACGTAGGCGTCCACCGCAAAACGCACGCCCGGCAGCACCAGCTTCTCTGACAGCAACACGTCACGTTCCAGCCCCACCGCCTCACCCAACTGCAGCCAGGCTTCAATCCCGCCCTCGTGACCGTTGCTGCCGTCGTGATCGAGGATGCGCTGTACCCATTTACGCCGCGTCGCCGCATCCGGGCAATTCGCCATGATCGCCGCATCTTTCAGCGGAATGTTGGTCTGATAATAGAAGCGGTTCGCCACCCAGCCCTGAATCTGCTCGCGCGTCGCCTCGCCATTGTGCATGGCAATGTGATAAGGGTGATGAATGTGATAGAACGCGCCTTTGTCGCGCAGCGCCTGCTCAAACGCGGCGGGCGATAATGCTTCGGTGATGATCACGATGCAAACTCCTGCAGATGAATCGCCATGCCATCCCAACTCACTTCAATGCCCTGCTGCGTCAAATAGGCGCGCTGCGGCGATTGCTCATTAAGGATCGGATTGGTGTTGTTAATGTGAATCAAAATCTTGCGTTTGGCCGGCAGCGCAGCCAGCAACGCCATTAAACCTTGTTCTTCGGCCAACGCTAAGTGGCCCATCGCTTTGCCGGTATTTTTGCCAACGCCGGTGGCAAGCAGCTCGTCGTCCTGCCACACCGTGCCATCAATCAACAGGCAATCGGCTTTTTGCAGCCACGGCATGATCACCGCATCCGGCTCGCCGAGTCCCGGCGCGTAGAGCAGCGTTTGGCCGTTGGCGGTGTTTTCAATGAACAGCGCCACGTTGTGGCCCGGCAGCGGGCGATCGCGATACGGCGAATACGGCGGCGCGTTGCTGAGAATCGGAATCGCGGTGAACTGCAAACTGTGGCAGACATCGACGCGGAACGGCTCCAGCGGCGTTAACGCATGATGCTGCAAGCCGCCATTCCAGTGCTGCAACATGGTGAAAATTGGGAAACCGCTGGTGAGATCGCCATGCACTTCCGGCGTGCACCACACCTGATGCGGACAGCCTTCGCGCAGGCTCAGCAAGCCAGTGGTGTGATCGATTTGGCTGTCGGTGAGAATGATGCTGCCAATCGCCGTGCCGCGCAGCACACCCTTTTTGATCAGTTCTGGCGTGTGGGCAATTTGCTGGCTGATGTCCGGCGAGGCGTTGCACAGCACCCAATCTTCACCGTTGTCGCTGACAATGATTGAAGATTGGGTGCGCGCCTGCGCCTGAATGCTGCCGTTACGCAGGCCGCTGCAATTGGCGCAGTTACAGTTCCACTGCGGGAAGCCGCCGCCCGCCGCTGAACCGAGGACTTTAATAAACATGAACGTTGACCAAAGAGAGAAAACAAAATGCCCGCACGAACGGCGGGCAGAAGTCTTAGCGGTTGGAGATGTACAGAGTCACTTCCAGGCCCAGACGCAGGTCAATAAACGCAGGTTTTTTCCACATAATGGTCTTCCTCATAAAACAAAAACGCAGAGAGATCTCTGCTGAAGAGGATTGCGGCTGTGACTTAGATCACATCGCAATCCGTACGCGCGCAGATGTTGCGCCAATGTAGCGAGCAGATCAACCCTGATTCGGTAAGGGAATGGTGCTAATCCTGCCAAATTTGTTGCAACACGCGCTGCCAGTTGCCCCATGCAAGCTGCTCAAGTGCTGTTTGATCGTAGTCGAACGAACGCAACAACGCATAAAGATGCGGTAATCCGCTCACATCTTTCAGCGCCTCAGGCACGCTGATGCCATCAAAATCGGAGCCCAGCGCCACATGATCGCGGCCCATTATCGCGATCAGGTGCTCAACATGTTTAACAATTTCGATCAATGCGGTGTCGCTATCGCGTTTTCCGTCGCTGCGCAGAAAAGCGTTGCCAAAATTCACGCCCACCACGCCGCCGCTGTCGCGAATGGCGCGCAGCTGATCGTCGGTCAGGTTGCGCGGCTGCGCGCAAAGCGCGTGCGCATTGGAATGCGTCGCCACCAGCGGCGCGGTTGACAGGCGCGCGGTGTCCCAGAAGGCTTTCTCGTTCATATGCGACATATCGATCAGCATGCGATGCCGATTGGCAGCGGCGATCAGCTGCTCACCTTGTTCGGTCAAACCCGGCCCGCTGTCCGGTGAGTTGGGGAATGATCCGCTGACGCCTGCGCCAAAGCGATTGGGCAGATTCCAGAACGGCCCGATGCTGCGCACGCCCGCCTGGTAAAACGCATCAAGCGCTTCACCCTCGCCATCAAACCCGTCTGCGCCCTCAATATGCGCCACCAGCGCCAGCACGCCGTCCGCGCGACAGGCGGCAATATCAGCGGTGTTAAGGCATAACCGCGCCCGCCCATCAGATTGCGCCGCAAGCGTTTTCAGGATGTCGAGTTGCTGCCAGAGAATCGCCAGCGGTTCGAGATTTTCCTCCGCTCGCTGCGGCGCGACCTCTTTGACATAGCGCGCTGGCGGCACAAACATCGCGAACAGCCCACCGGCAAAACCGCCCTGCTGCATGCGCGGAAAATCGAGGTGGCCCTTTTCGATGCCGTGAAAAAAGGCCTGCGCCGGATCATCGCGATGATGCAGCCACAGATTGAGAAGCAGGTCGTTATGACCGTCGAAGGTTTTTAGCAACATGAGGGGTTCTTTGACGAAACAACATGGCGCCATGCTACGCGCGCGCTGCTGTTTCGCCAAATGCGGGCGCACAAAGGGTTAGTTCTGCGCAACCTTTAAGCCGTGATAAAAAGTCGGTTTCACATCAAGAGGCTGCTGGATCAACCCGTATTTCTGGTAGAAATCGGCGGTCTCCTGCTGCTGGCCGATGGTGGCATCATCAATGCTTTGCCAGTGCGATTTGCGACGTGAGAAGGATTTCGCCGCCGCCTCTTTCGGGAAACCGATGATTTTTGCCAGCGTGGTCGAGTACTCATCGACATGGCTGTTGGCCCAGCGATCGGCGGCGGCTAAGCGATTGACGTAATCCTGCAGCGCCGCGCGTTTGGCTTCATCGTTTAGCGCGGCGTCGGTGGCCGCGAGGAAGCTGTTGCCGCTGGACAGGCCGACGCCGTTCACCAGCACGCGTCCGGTGTGGGTCACTTCCGCCAGCGCGGTATAAGGATCCCACGTTGACCAGGCATCCACCGAACCGTTTGCCAGCGCGATGCGCGCATCCGCCGGCGTTAAGAAGCGCCAGTTGACTTCTTTATCGCTGACGCCCGCCTGCTCCAGCGCTTTGAGCGCCTCATAGTGACCAATCGATCCGCGTCCGGTGGCGATGTTTTTACCCTTTAGCTCCGCAACGGTTTTGATGGGTGAATCCGGGCTGACCAGCACCGCCAATCCTTCGGGTACCGATTTGCTCACCGCCACCGCTTTCACCTGCGAACCGGCCGCCAGTGAGAACAGCAGCGGCGCATCGCCGATAATACCGGCATCCACCGCACCGGCATTCAGCGCTTCCGCCAGCGGTGCCGCCGCCGGGAACTCGGCCCATTCGATTTTATAATTGAGGTTGTTCAACTGCTGCGCCGCTTCCATTTCGGCGTGCATATTTCCCTTTTGATCGGCAATGCGCAGCGTCACGGTTTCTGCCGCCGCCGCGCCGCTGGCTGTCACGATTAATAGTGCCAAAGCTGCTCTTTTCATTGTGTTTTATCCCATCGCGCAAAACCCCAGCCTAACCCGCGCGCGCCAAATGACCGATGCCGATTTCGCATGAGATATGCCGCGTGGCGCATAAAGACTGTGCATGCAATCACCGCAATTATCGTAGCGGCGCAATTTATTGCGCAATGTCGTGAGGAGCGCGGTGTCGCAAGAAAAATGCGCGATTAATCGCGCCGCTACAGAGTGTGCGCGTAAGAGTCTGAACCCGGTTGTCACTTTTGCGCGAGTGGTTGTCAGCAATGCGCGAGCCGCGCCGCGCGATGCCAGGCGAGACTGAACGCCACATTACAAGGAGATCGTTATGCTCACGCAACCCGCTACAAAATACCGCCCGTTTCCGGTTATCGACTTACCCGATCGTCAGTGGCCCTCGCGCCAGCTGACGCAGGCACCGCGCTGGCTCTCTACCGACTTACGCGACGGCAATCAGGCGCTGGCGACACCAATGGACAGCGCGCGCAAGCTGGAGTTCTGGCAACTGCTGCTGCGCTGTGGCTTTAAGGAGATTGAGGTGGCCTTTCCGGCGGCATCGCAGACCGATTTTGATTTTGTCCGTTTGCTGATTGAGCAGAAGCACATTCCAGACGATGTGGCGATTCAGGTGTTGACCCAGGCGCGCAGCGATCTGATTGATCGCACTTTCGACGCGCTGCGTGGCGCGCCGAACGCCATTATTCATCTCTACAACGCCACCGCGCCGCTGTTCCGCGAGCGCGTGTTCCGCCAGAGCAAAGCCGAGATTATCGAACTGGCCTGCGCCGGTGCGCGGCAAATTCGTGCCCGTTGCGAAGCGCAAAAGGATACCGCGTGGACCTTCGAGTATTCGCCAGAAACCTTCTGCTTTACCGAACCGGAGTTTGCGCTGGAGATTTGCGAAGCGGTGGCGGCGATTTGGCAACCGGGCCCGGCGCGTCCAATGATCATCAACCTGCCCGCGACCGTCGAAGTGAACACGCCGAACGTCTATGCCGATCAGATTGAGGTTTTCTGTCGCCACTTCAGCCAGCGATCGCAGGTCGCGATCAGCGTGCATCCGCATAACGATCGCGGTACCGGCATCGCCTGCGCCGAGCTGGCGCTGCTGGCGGGTGCCGATCGCGTGGAAGGCTGTTTGTTTGGCAACGGCGAGCGCACCGGCAACGTCGATATCGTTACGCTGGCGCTCAATCTCTACACTCAGGGCATCGCGCCGCAGCTCGATTTCAGCGATATCCAGCAGGTGCTGGAAGTGGTGACGCGCTGCAACCAGCTGCCAGTGCATCCGCGTCATCCGTATGCCGGTGAACTGGTGTTTACCGCCTTCTCCGGTTCGCATCAGGATGCGATTCGTAAAGGCTTTGCCGCCCGTGCTGAGCGTGAAGAAGCAATCTGGCAGATGCCGTATCTGCCGCTCGATCCGCTGGATATCGGCTGCAGCTACGAAGCGGTGATCCGCGTCAATAGTCAATCGGGTAAAGGCGGCGCCGCCTGGCTGCTGGAGCAGAATCACGGTCTGCAACTGCCGCGCGGCTTGCAGCAGGATTTCAGCCGTCTGGTGCAACAGCAAACCGACCAGCACGGTCAGGAGATGACCCATCACGCGCTGTGGCAGTTGTTTTGTCAGCATTACGGCTTAACGCAGCCCGTGCGTTGTTTGCTGGAAGCGGAAAGTCACAGCGACGATAAAGGCGAAACGCGCCTCAAGGCGCGGCTGCAACAGGGCGCGAAGCGGTTGATGCTGGAAGGTAAAGGCAACGGCTTGCTCTCAGCCGCCGTTGCCGCGCTGCGTCAGCGCTATGACGTAATCATCACCATTGAGGATTATCACGAACACACGCTGGGCAAACGCAGCGACAGTCGTTCGGTGACCTACATCAGCTGCATTAATGCACGCGGTGAACGCGCGTGGGGCGTAGGCATTGATAATGATGTGGCGCGCGCTTCACTGCAGGCGCTGCTCAACGCAGCGCACGCTTTTCTGCCGCAGGAAAGTAGTTCGCTGGCGTGACGCCGAGCACGCGGCGAAACATCGCGCTGAAGGCGCTCGGGCTGTCATAACCGAGATCGAGCGCCACCGTCAGCACGCTATCGCCCTGCGCTAGGCGGGTCAACGCCACGCTCAGTCGCGCGCGGCGCACCCAGTCGCTGAATTGTAACCCGGTTTCGCGACTAAAATGGCGCGCCAGCGTGCGTTCGGCCACGCACAGTTGCGTAGCCGCGCGGGCCAGCGTCCAGTTTTCCCCGGGCGCTTGCTGGATCTGCTGGCACAAACTCAGCAGCCGCTCGCTTTCCGGCAGCGGCAGACCAAACGGCAGCACATCCATCACGCGGATCTCATCGAGGATCAGCTCGTAAATCCGCTCGGCGCGGCTGCCGGAAACGTACTGCTCCGGCAGCGCCAGCGCGCTGACAATCAACTCGCGCAGCAGCGGCGAAATCTGCACCACCTGACAACTGGCGGGCAGATCGGCGCGCGCCAGCGGATCCACAAATAGCGTGCGCGCGGCCACCGCGCCAACAATGTGCAGCGCGTGACGCGTTCCCGCCGGCAGCCAGACGCCGCGACTCGGCGGCACAATCCAGCTGCCGTGCTGCGTTTCCACTTTCACCACGCCGCTCAGCGTGTGGATCAGCTGGGCGCAAGCGTGGTGATGCCACGGCTCCGCGTCGCCATGCGCATAATCGTGCGCATAGGGCACCAGCGGACGATAGGCGAAGTCGAAGTTGAGCCGCGCACTCATGTTAGCGTTTCAGATATTGATAAACCGCCGCCAGATCCTGCTCGCCGTAACCGGCATCTACCGCTTGCTGCCAGACATCGACGATGTTTTCCAGCGCCGGCAGTTTGCTATCGCCCGCCGCATCCAGCGCCAGTTTGGCGTCTTTCAGCGCCCACACCAGATGCATCTGCGGCGTGAAATCGCCGCTGGCAATCATGCCAAGTTTCATTTTGGCGTACGGTGCCGCCAGCGGACCGCCATCCAGCACTTTCCACAGATCGTCGGTGCTGAAACCAAACTCTTCCGCCAGACGCGTACTTTCCGCCAGGCTCTGCATCAGACCAATCAGCCAGCTATTCACCACCAGCTTCATGCGCGAACTGGCGCCCGCCTCGCCCAGCCACTGCGTGCCTTTACCGATCGCGGCGAACACCTGCTCGGCGGCCTGCGCGTTGCTCTGATCGCCGCTGGCCATCACCAGGATTTGCGCATTCTCTGCTGGCGCTTTAGTGCCGGAAACCGGTGCATCGATAAACACCACGTCCGGACGCGTGCTTTTGAATTCCGCGATCAGTTGATCGGTGGCGGCCACGCCGATGGTGCCCATCTGGCAAATTGTCGCGCCCTGCTTGAGCGCGGAGCTGGCGTCGTTCAGCGCCTGACGCGTGGTATCGCCGTCGGCCAGCATGGCGATCACCACATCCGCGCCACTCACCGCTTGTGCAGCGCTGTCGGCCAGCGTGATGCCTGCATCCAGCAGATCTTCGCCTTTGGCACGCGTGCGGTTCCAGCCGCGCACCGTGAAGCCTTTTTTCAACAGGTTAGCGGCAAACGCATGCCCCATCGCGCCCAATCCCAGTACCGCGACCACAGGTTGTTGACTCATCATTCCCTCTCTTTTGTGCCTTAAGACAAAACCGCCAGACTGACAGAATTTCCCTGTCGCAGCCAGGCCAGAGATGCGATGAAAAAACATTTTCAACGCCGCAATGATGAATAATCCGTCATACTATTTACGCTTTTCAAACAAATGATAAAACGATTAACATACGCGCCATTAATGTTCCATTCGGTACATTCCACGCCCTTTTTACGGTCTTTCATAATGAAAATAGCTTTACTGCGACAGGCTTCGCTGATGATGCTGCCTGCGATGTTACCGGTCTCGGCGCTGGCGGCAAACGCGGCCAGCAACACCATGGTGGTGAGCGCGGCGCCGTCCGCATCCGGACTGTCTGAACTGGATACGCCAGCGGCAGTTAGTGTGGTGTCCGGCGACGATATGCGCCACGCGGCACCGCGCGTCAATTTGTCAGAAAACCTCAGCAGCGTGCCCGGTTTGCAAATTCAAAACCGTCAAAATTATGCCCAGGACCTGCAGATTTCGGTGCGCGGTTTTGGTTCGCGTTCCACCTTTGGCCTGCGCGGCATTCGTATGTACGTCGACGGGATCCCCGCCACCATGCCCGATGGCCAGGGACAAACTTCCAACATCGATATCGGCTCCATCGATCACATCGACGTGCTGCGCGGCCCCTTCTCGGCGCTGTACGGCAACTCGTCGGGCGGCGTGATTAACGTTGAAACCGAAACCGGACAGCAACCCACCACGCTGGAAGCCAGCAGCTGGTACGGCAGTTACGGCAGCTGGCGCAACAGCGTTAAAGCCAGCGGCGCAACCGGCGACGGTACGCAAGCCGGCGACGTCAACTACACGGTTTCCGCCTCGCGTTTTACCACGCACGGCTTCCGCGCTCACAGCTCGGCGCAGAAAAACCTCGGCAACGCCAAACTCGGCGTGCGCATCGATGATGTCAGCACCCTGACGCTGTTGTTCAACAGCGTGCACGTTGAAGCGCAGGACCCGGGCGGTTTGACCGCTGAGCAGTGGAAAAATAATCCACGCCAGGTCGCCAGCAACGTGAGCTTGTACGACGCGCGTAAAACCGTCGATCAGACCCAAGCAGGCCTGCACTATCAGCGCCAGATGAGTGAGAACGATGACCTGAGCGTGATGATGTATGCGGGTGAACGTGAAACCACGCAGTATCAATCCATTCCTAAAGCCACCCAGCTGCGCGCAGGTTATCCCGGCGGCGTGATCGCTTTGTCGCGTCATTATCAGGGCATTGACACCCGCTGGACGCACCGCGACGCGCTGTTCACCATTCCGGTAACCTTCACCGCCGGGCTCGACTATGAAACCATGACTGAGAAGCGTAAAGGTTATCAAAACTTTAACGGCGACGAGTTGGGCGTACAGGGCGAGATGCGTCGTAATGAACGCAATCTGATGTGGAACCTCGATCCCTATCTGCAAACCGCGTGGCAGCTGACCGATAAACTGTCGCTGGATGCCGGCGTGCGTTTCAGTACGGTGAATTTCGACTCTAACGACTATTACGTCACCGACAGCGATCCCGATGACAGCGGCAATCGTCGCTATCACCGCTGGTTGCCTGCCGCTGCGCTGAATTACGCCATTGATAACAGCTGGAACGCCTACGTTTCTGCTGGTCGCGGCTTCGAAACGCCGACGCTGAATGAGTTGTCCTATCGCGCCGCCGATCAGGCCGGGCTGAATCTCAACCTGCAACCTGCCACCAGCGAAACGGTTGAACTGGGCAGTAAAAAACGCATCGGCAACGGCCTGTTAACTGCGGCGATTTTCCAGACTGACACCAAAAACGAGATCGTTTCTGACAGCAGCTTTGAAGGCCGCACCAGCTACAAAAACGCCGGTGAAACCCGCCGTCGTGGATTGGAGCTGGGCCTCGACCAGCAATTCGGCGAGAGCTGGCGCTTCAAAGCCGCATGGACCTTGCTGGATGCCCGCTACCGCTCTAACGCCTGCGGCACCGAAAGCTGCGACGGCAACCGCATTCCCGGCATTGCGCGTAACATGGCTTACGCCGGACTGGCTTACGCGCCCGACCAAGGCTGGTATGCCGGAACCGATATGCGCTACCTGAGCGATATCGCGGCGGATGATGAGAATGACGTGAAAGCGCCGTCTTATACCGTGGTCGGCGTGAACAGCGGTTATAAATGGCTGGTGCAGAACTGGACGTTGGATCTGTTTGGTCGCGTCGATAACCTGTTTGATCGCAACTACATCGGTTCGGTGATCGTGAATGAAAGCAACGGTCGCTATTACGAACCGGCGCCGGGCCGCAATTACAGCGTGGGCCTGACGGTGAGTTATGAGTTTCAGTAAATAAACGCGTTGGATAGATGATATCAAAGCCCTGCAAGCCGCTTGCGGGGCTTTTTTATTGGTTGAATATTGTCCAGCACTGCATCTTACTTTATAGTTATGTAGCAACATCTCTACATATCATGGAGGTCGTGATGACAGTGACGAGAATCAGCAGTCGAGCTTTTAATCAGGAGGTATCCCGGGCCAAAAAAGCCGCCGAGGAAGGCCCGGTTTATATTACTGACCGTGGCAATCCTGCACATGTTTTACTGACATTTGAAGCGTATAAAAAACTCACGGGTTCAAACCGAAGCATCGTAGATTCACTCGCCATGCCGGACGGCGTAGATATCGATTTTGAGCCAGAACGTGCGACCATAATCAACAGGGATGTGGAGTTCTAATGCGCTATTTGCTGGATACCAATGTTATTTCAGAATTACGTAAGGCAGGGACGCCTAAAGCCAATCCTCAGGTGATTGCCTGGGCTAAAAGCATTGATGCTGAAGAGATGTTTATTTCAGCATTGACGCTGATGGAAATTGAAAAAGGTATCCTTAAGTTCGCCCGTAAAGACCCTCAGCAAGCCCATCATTTACAGCGCTGGTATCAAGAGCAGGTTCTGACAGAATTTGCCTGGCGTACACTCTCTATTGATAGCAGCGTGGCCCGCCTTTGCGCTCAGCTGCATATTCCTGATGAACGCCCACATACCGATGCGCTGATCGCGGCGACAGCGATTCATCACGAGCTGATTCTGGTCACGCGTAACGTACGGGATTTTGATACCACTGGCGTGATGTTGCTGAATCCGTGGCAGGAACTGTAGGCTCGCCATTCATGGCGACCTGAAAGCCAGGTGCGCATGAATGCGCACCCTACGATGATCCTTACTTCAACAACGCCAGCACATCATCGGTTGTGCCGGTTTCGCCCAGGCGCGGGAAGATACGCTCGACGCTGTTTTTATGCGTTTCGGCATTCAGGCAGGTCATGGCGTCGGTTGCCAACGTGACGTTGTAACCCAGTTCATACGCCTGACGCGCCGTGGATTCCACACCGATGCTGGTGGCGATGCCGCAAATCACCACTTGTGTGATGCCGCGCTGCTGCAGCTGCTCGTGCAGATCCGTATTATGGAAAGCGCCCCAGGTTTTTTTGGTAACGATGATGTCGCCGCGCTGCTGCGCCAGGTCCGGCACTAACGTCGCCCAATCGGCGGGCAAATCGCCAGCGTGTTTCGGCTGCTCATTACGGCCAGGCGCGCCGCCCGCAACGTTGACCAGCACCACCGGGCGCTTTTGCCCACGGAATGCATCGGCCAGACGCGCTGAGCGCTCAATCACTTCATGCGCCTCTAACGGTGCGACCGGCAGCGCAACAATACCGTTTTGCAGGTCAATCACAATCAGCGCGATGTTGTCGTCAAGGGTAGTTAAAGCCATGTTGAGTCCTCTCAGGATTATTGGTCGGCAAGTCGTTGCAGTAAGGGAAGCGCGGCCAGCAGCGTGTGCTGTTCCTGCGGGTTCAGTTGCGTTGCGATGCTGTTGAGCAGCCAGTCATCGCGTTGTGCGCGGTTGGCAGCAATCAGTTTCAGGCAGGCATCGGTGGGTTGATAGCGGGTTTTGCGGCCATCCAGCGGATCGGCTGCACCCTGCACCATACCCAGCGTCTGCAGGCTCGCCACGGTGGCGCCCATCGACTGCGTGCGCACCCCTTCCAGCGTAGCCAATTCTGTTACCGTCATCGCGCCATCGCGCACCAGATAGCCAAGTACCGACACCTGCGGCCAGGTGAGATCGCCCGGCGGCGCCGATTCACGCAGGCGACGCGCCAGTTTGCCATTGATGCTGCGCAGTAACGCCGCCGCGCTGTTGAGGTCGCTCATGGCACCTTCTCCTTACTGATGAGCCGCGAGTATATAAATACGAAGGCAAACTGGGTAGTTTACCTTCGTATCAATTTGTAATTGTGCCAGATTGTTAGGTGGTCGCCATGCATGGCGATCCTAGGCGCGCTGCAGATAATGAATCAAACTGTGGAAACGCAGCGGCGTGCTGAGGGGATTGCGGTAGCTGTGCGGCGTATCGGCGGCGAACTGGCTGGCCTGGCCCGAAAGCAAGCGGCGCCATGTGCCTTCCACGCCCAGCAACAATTCGCCTTCCAGCACCACAACCTGCTCAATCACCCCGCTTTCATGCGCTGATGAATCACTCTGCGCGCCACCCGCCAGTGTCACTTCCAGCAGATCAAAATGCAGTCTGGCATCGTACGGCAGCAGCGACTTGACCTGCATCTGCGCGTTGGGCTGGCTGAAGGTCGCCACGCTGCCCGGCGGTTGATCGCTGCCCTGCACAAAGAAGGAAAACGGCACGTTAAAGCCAGTGGCAATTTTCCACAGCGTCGCCACCGTGGGGCTCGATTCACCGCGCTCGATTTGGCCGAGCATCGCTTTGCTCACGCCGGTGCGATCCGCTGCCAGCGTCAGGCTCCAGCCGTTGGCCTGACGCAACTGTTTCAGCGCCAGACTCAAATGTTGATGCAAATTTTCCATGTGTTCTCCCGAAAAGCTCGCGCGCAGTGTAGCACTTGTGCGCTATAACGCTCCATGCCACAATGTGCGTTATAACGCACAATCGGATGTGACCTGATGACCACCGCCACCACACGCAGTGCCTTCTCTTTCCCGATGCTGATTTCGGGTTTTATCGCCGTGCTGGTGGGCTACAGCAGCACGGCAGCGCTGATCTTCCAGGCGGCGCAGGCGGCGGGCGCTTCGCCGGCGCAGATTGGCGGCTGGCTGTCGATGCTCGGCGTAGGTATGGGGTTGGCCTCGCTCGGCTTATCGCTATGGACACGCATGCCGATCCTCGCAGCCTGGTCGACGCCTGGCGCGGCGCTGCTCGCCACCAGCGTGCAGGGTTTGACGCTGAATGAAGTGGTGGGCGTGTTTGTCGCCACCAACCTGTTAATTGTGTTATGCGGCGTTACCGGCCTGTTCGCCCGCCTGATGAATCACATTCCGCAGTCGCTGGCGGCCGCGATGTTGGCCGGGATTCTGCTGAAATTTGGCATCGGCACCTTTAGCGGTTTGCAGAGCAATTTCGCGCTGTGCGGCAGCATGTGTCTGGTGTGGTTGTTGAGCCGCCGCTGGCTGCCGCGCTACGCCATCATTCTGGCGTTGATCGCGGGCGTGCTGGTGGCGCTCGGCCAGCAATCGATCCACTTTCCGCCGCATGCGCTGGCGATCAGTCGGCCGGAATTCATCATGCCGCAGTTTACTCTGGCGGCGCTGATTGGCGTGGGTTTGCCCTATTTTCTCGTCACCATGGCGTCGCAAAATGCGCCCGGCATCGCCACCTTGCAGGCGCACGGCTATCAGCCGCCGGTATCTGCGCTCACCGGCTGGACCGGCTTTATCGCTTTAGTGCTGTCGCCATTTGGCGGGTTTTCGGTGTGTATCGCTGCGATTACCGCTGCTATCTGTATGGGCGACGATGTCGATCCGAATCCGGCGCGCCGCTGGATGGCATCGGCATTGGCGGGCGTGTTCTATCTACTGACCGGATTTACCGGCGGATTGATCGCCATCATGCTGAGCGCCTTGCCGCCGGTGTTAATTGCCACGCTGGCGGGCCTCGCGCTGCTGGCTACGCTGTCCGGCAGTTTGCAGCGCGCCTTAGCCGAACCGGATCAGCGCGACAGCGCCATCGTGGCGTTTCTGATCACCGCCAGCGGTGTTTCGCTGCTCGGCATCGGCTCCGCCTTTTGGGGTTTGCTCGGCGGCATGCTGACCTATGTGATCCTTTCCCCGCGCAGCCGCGCTTAAAATTTCAGCAATCTTCTCCGCACGCGGGAAAAACGCCCTGTTTTTCCCCCTTTATCAGCCGTTTGATTTCGCTGCATTTGGCTTAAGATCACTATCATCGCCAAAAACACACACTGTTCTGCCTCAGACAACCACCGATAAGGGCCCAACGAGTGGCAAAAACTTTTCTGCGCAGCGGCAATCTGGACACGGTACTGGCACTGGGTGAAAACGGCCAGCCGGTCTGGACGTCCGCGCTGCAAATCCGTGAAACCCTGCGCCTGCGCCGCCAAACCACGCTGGCCAATTGCCTCGCGATCCCGCAGGTCAACGAGCGCGGTGACCGCCTCGATTGGTACGCCCCATTTACTGGCAAAGTAAAATCCTGGCTGGGTGCCAGCGATCACGAGCGCCGTCAGGCGCTGGAACGGCTGACGCTAAACCAGCAGGATCTGCAGGCGCTGAGCCTGCGTGCACGCGATGCGGAGAATCCGGCGATGCGCTTGTTTGGTGCGTTGCTGAGCAAAACGTTGCAGTTCCCGGATCAGCAGTACGTTTATCTGGTGGATGGCAAACCGGTGATCACCTTCTGGGGCTTTGTTGATCCGCAGGCGCGTTCGCGTGATGACGCGCTGGCCTGCCTGCGCGATTCGCTGGAAGATGCGCTGCCGCCGCTGCTGCCAGAACCGCCAGCACCTGCTCCGCTGGTGGTTGCGCCGGTAATTGCGCCGCTGATCGAGGTGCCGCCTGCTGCTGCTCAACCGGTGATTGAGCCGGAACCTGAAGCCGAAGAACCGGCGGTTGAAGTCATTGCTGAGGCCGCGCCTGAACCGCTACCCGAACCTGTCGCGCCGCCACGTCGCGCCTTTGCCGTGCGTCCGCTGATGCTGCTGTTGCCGGTTGCGGCGCTGGTGGCTGCGGGCGTCGCCTACTGGCTGCACAGCGCGCCGCAACCGGCTGCGATTAGCGTTGCGGATGTGCCGGTGCCGGTGAGTAAGCCGCCTGCCGTGATGGTTAAAGCGGAAAAACTCGCCACCACGCTGCCACAAACCGCCGCCACCGTCGTTGCCGCCGCGCCGGTTGCCACACCTGTCGCGCCGCCTGAGGTGGTGGCTGAACACACCGAACCGGCCAAAGCCGATGATTTGGTGATGACCACCGAAGATGCGCGCGTTGGATCGGTGAAATTTATTAACGGCACCTGGCGCGTCACGTTGCGTCAAACCAATCTGCCGACCGGCAAACCGCCAAGCCTGCGCTATCAAATCCGCAACGGCAAAGGCACCGCCACCATTACCCAGGGCGACAACATCCGCTGTAAAGCCGATGTCACCGCCGCGATGACCAGCGCCGGCAGCATGGAAGTGCGCAGCCGCTATACTGCGACCTGCAGCGATAAATCGCGTTACCGCATGCCGGAACTAGTGTGTAAAGCCGGTGATGGCATCGCCAGCTGTACTGCGCAATACGGCGCAGATCAGGTCTTCCCGTTGACGATTAAGCGTGAGAGTAAGTAAACATGTTGGCTCCCCTCATCGATGACAAACAGAAAATCACGCTGATTGAAGATAGCGGTGTGCAGTTTCTTGATTTCGGTTTGCGTTTACCTGCGTTGCAGGCACGTCGTCAGTTCGTGCGGCAAACCGCCAACGGCCCGCTGCTGCGTCTCAACGTCGACGGCAACAGCGGCAAGTTCCTGCTCTATCCGGAAGATGGCGGCGCGGCGGAAGTGGTGCGTCCGGAAACGGACATCGCGCTAGCCGACTCTCTGAAGCTGCTGGCTCATCAATGGCTGCCGCTGCCGGTGCTGCGCTGCACCAGCGGACGTCGTTTTATCGGCGGCCCGGACAACTGGGCACGTCTGCATCTGGCGCCGCTGGCGCAACCCGACGCGGCAGGCAACACCCATCGCATCACCCTCGCCTTTGATACGCGCATTGTGTCTGAGCAGGATGGCGGCGAGCAGCACGGTTTAAGCAAAGCCGATGCGCAGAACGGCGTCAGTTTCGCCCTCGCCTGGCACAACTACGAGCTGGGTGAATTCCTCGACCATACATGGGTTGATGGCTGGCTGCGTGAAACCTTTAGTCAGCAGGTGCATGCGCTGGAATCACGCCGTGAGCAGGAGCTGAACCAGGCGCTGCGTGAATTCGAATATCAGGCGCACTATCTCAACCTGCTGGAACTGCTGGGCGAGCAGCTCGATCTGGCGGAAATCTACATTCAGGCAACCTCGCTGCAAACCCCGGCGGTCAACGTCGATATCATTCTCGACGTCGGCAACTCGCATACCTGCGGCATTCTGGTGGAAGATCACGCCGAAGAGAGCAGCGGCCTGCGTCAAACCTACGAGCTGCAGTTGCGCGATCTCTCCGAGCCGCATCAGGTTTACAACGAGCTGTTCGACAGCCGTCTGGAGTTTGCTGAAACCCGTTTCGGCAAGGCCAACTTCTCGCTGGAGAGCGGCCGGGAAAACGCTTTTATGTGGCCGTCGCTGACGCGCGTAGGCCGGGAAGCCAGCCGTCTGGCGTTGCTGCGTGCCGGCACCGAAGGCAGCACCGGTTTGTCCAGTCCGCGCCGCTATTTGTGGGATGAAGCGCGCTATCAGCCAGGCTGGCGCTTCAACGCCAACGGCAGCAGCGATGAGCCGCAAGCCACCGCGCTGCCGTTCACCTTACTGATTAACGACGAAGGCCAGCCGCTGCACGCACTGGCGGAAGACGACCGTCTGCCGGTGTTCTCCGCCAGCTACAGCCGCAGTTCGCTGATGACCTTTATGCTGTGCGAACTGCTGGCGCAGGCGATGATGCAGATGAACAGCGTGGCGCAGCGCCAGCGCATGCCGCAAAGCCAGGCGCCGCGCCAGCTGCGTCATGTGATCCTGACGCTACCGTCAGCGATGCCGAAGCCGGAGCGTGAGATTTTCCGTCGCCGCATGCAGGAAGCCATCGCGCTGGTATGGAAAGCCGAGGGCTGGCATCCGGCCGAAGAGGAATTTACCGCCGCCAGCCAGGCAAACAGCCTGCGTCCGGTACCGGATGTGCAGATGGAGTGGGACGAAGCCACCTGTGGTCAAATGGTGTGGCTATTCAACGAAACCCAGGTCAACTTTGCCGGCCGCGCAGAAGATTTCTTCAGCAGCATGGCGCGCCCGGATCGTCCGCGTGAAGTTGACGAGCTGCCGGGTAAAAGCCTGCGCATCGCCTCGATTGATATCGGCGGCGGCACCACCGATTTAGCCATTACCCAATATCGTCTTGATGACGGCCAGGGCAACAACGTCAAAATCACCCCGCGCTTGCTGTTCCGCGAAGGCTTCAAAGTCGCCGGTGACGATATTCTGCTGGACGTGATTCAGCTGTGGATTCTGCCAGCGTTACAACAGAGCTTGCAGAAAGCCGGTTTGCAGCTGGCCGAACCGTTGATGAACAAGCTATTTGGTCACGACAGCCGTATGGACGGACAAGCCACGCTGCGTCAGCAAGTGACGCTACAGCTGTTTATTCCGCTGGCGCAGGCGGTGCTGGAGCAGTATGAAAATTGGGATCCGCTCGACAGCCACAGTGAAATCAACGCGCTGTTCGGCGAGCTGGTGCCGCAAAAACCGGCCAGCAGCGTGCTGGCGTTTGTGAATGGCGAAATTCAGCGCACGCTCGGCGGCGACAGCCGATTCGATCTGCTCGAAGTGCCGCTGGTGGTCAGCATGGCGCAGTTGCACGGCGAGTTCCTGCAACACCGTATGGCGATCATTCCGGCGCTGCGCGCGATGTGTGAAGTGGTGTCGCTGTATCAGTGCGATGTGCTGCTGCTCACCGGTCGTCCGTCACGCTTTCCTGGCATTCAGGCGCTGGTGCGCCATCTGCAACCGCTGCCGGGCAGCCGTATTTTGTCGCTGGAAGGCTATCACACCAGCGACTGGTATCCGTTCAACAAGCAAGGCCGTATTGATAACCCGAAATCCACCGCCGCAGTCGGCGCGATGCTGTGCCTGCTGGCGCTCGATCTGCGCCTCAGCAGCTTCTGGTTCCGCGCCGGTGATTTCGAACCTTACTCCACCATTCGCTATCTTGGCGTGCTGGATGAGACCTCGGCGCTCAGCGACGATAATCTGTGTTACAGCGAGATCGATCTCGACAGCAACAGTTTCGCGCTGGATCGCAAAAGCAGCTTCCGCATTCGCGGCAACGTCTGCCTCGGCTTCCGCCAGCTGGAGAACGATCGCTGGCCGGCCTCGCCGCTGTATAGCCTGAGCATTGTTGACCCGGCGCTGGCGCGTCAGGTTGCCGGCGAAAGCGTACTGCGCATTAAGCTGGCGGTGCAGCCCGGGCCGGATAATCTCGGCCCTGAACGCTTAGTGTTAAGCGATGCACGCATGGATGACGGCACGCGCGTGCCGCTGGAGCAGCTGAGTCTGAAACTGAACACGCTTTCTGCCACCGGCAACGCGAATGCGCAATATTGGATCGACAGCGGGAGCGTCTGCAAACGATGAGAACTGCCAAAAAAGCCTCGCCGGTTACGCCCGCGAAACGTCTTAGCCTGATGCAGGAAACGCTGGATGGCGCGCTGAACTGGGTGGAAACCCATCAGGCGCACGCGCCGCGTCTGGCGATGGAAGCTGAAACGCTGACGCTGCAGCTGCGCCGTGCGCGCGTGGAGAGCCATGCATTGGCGCGCCAGCTGGCGCGTCCGGTGACGCTGGCGCTGTTTGGCCAGTCGCAGGCGGGCAAAGCCTGGCTGCTGAGTGAGATGGTCGGTGATGCCCAGGGCCAGTTGATCGCGCGTCTTGGCGATAAAACCCTGAATTATTTTCAGAACATCAATCCCGGCAATCTCGATTTCGCCATCGCCACCCGCTTCAGCCACCAGCGTGAAACGCAATCCAACGCCTGGCCGCTGGAGATGACGCTGCTGAGCGAAGTGGAACTGATTCGTTTAATGCTGGCCTGTGCCAACACCGAGCTTCAGCCGGACACGGCGCAGATCGATGCCGCATTGCAGCGTTTGCAGCGCCACCGTCAGGATGAAGCGCAGCCTGGCCTCGACAGCGATGCGCTGATCACGCTATGGGCGTGGAGCCGTCGTCACCATCGTCATGCCGAGATTCTCGATCGTCACTTCTGGCCGCAGGCGGTAGCGCTGGCGCCGTGGCTCAACGTGGACGACCGTGTGCAGCTGTTTGCCCTGCTGTGGCCGGGACAAAACGCACTAAACGAAAGCCTGCGCAGCCTGATGCATTTGCGCCACCAGCTGCGCCATGCGCCGCGCGTGTTAGCGCCGCTCAGCATGCTGGTGGATGATGCCGCGCTGCCAGCAGAAAAACTGATTGGCAATGATGCCGACTGGCAGGAGATGATCGAAGTGTGTCCGATCGTCGCCAATCGCGTGGGGAAAGCGCAGCATGTACCGCTGGGATTGCTGTCGCTGCTGACGATGGAGATCACCTTGCCGCTCAGCTCCACGCCGCGTCAGGCGCTGTACGATGATGCAGATATGCTGGAGCTACCTGCACCGGGCACGCCAGCCGATCGCGCGCAACAGGATGAACTGGCCCAGCTGCGCAAACGCGATCCGCTGCGCGCCACGCTGCTGGAACAGAAACGCGCACTGCTGCCGGGCCTGTACGCCGCGCGTCAGGGCATTGATCTGATGCTGATCTGTACCGCTGCCAGCCAGCGTCACGACACCGATGTCGCCGCCAGCGCGCTGCGCGAGTGGCACATACATCAAACCATCGCCGCCAGCGGTGAGAAGCCGCGTCTGATTTGGGCGATCACGCCACATGATGCGCGCTATCAGCAGCAGCAGATTAACGTTGATGAAGCGGTGCAACGCCAGATTGGTCAGCCGGGACAGAGTTGGGGGTCGATGCTGGCGCTGGATCGCGCGGGCGTCGATCGCATGGGCAGCTGGTTGCAGGATGAGATGCAGCCGGAAGCGCGCCGTGAGCGTTTAGCGTTGCAGCTCAGCGCGCTACAGCACAAGCTGGTGGAACGTTTGCAGCCGTGGACCGAATCCAGCGCCACGCCAGAACAGGCAGCTCGCAAGCAGGCGATTTCCGATACGCTGCTGAAATGCTTGCAACATCGCACCGGTTTGCACGGCGAACTATTGGAGCGTTTGCAGCCGTCGCGTGAAGCGGTGCGTCAGCTGTGGCTGAGCCAGAGCAGCAGCCATCACATTCAACACAGCGCCAAAACGGCGGCCGCTGAGCAGAGCTATTTCGGCATCGGCTTCGAGTTCGATCTGTTTAAAGATGAGCCGGTCGCTGCCGCTGAGCCGCGCAGTTCGGGCGGTCAGCGCGATCAGCAGTTCCCGCAGCAGGTGTTTGCGCTGTGGCTGGAGCACTTGCGTCAGTTGCCGGAGAGCCGCAGCCTGCTGGCGCTGCTCAACGTCGATAAGCCGACGCTGGAGATGCTGGTGGAAGAGTTAATAACCGCTAGCTTCCGTCTCAAGGTGCTGAGCAAACTGCAGAGCGCGCTTAACGAGCCGGATGCGCAGGCCAGCGCCCATGAAGCGCGTACCGATCGTCAGGTTTCACGCGCCATGACGGTGCTGGGGGATTTTGTGGCGTGGCTGGGCTTTTTACAGCGTCCGGAGAGCGAGCGCCCTGAAAGTCGCGTCAATCGCGGTCAGACCATTTTCGCCCGTCCGCCTGCACCGAGCGTCAGCTTCTCGCCGGGACAGCGTTTGACGCGCTTGTCTGCCGCGCCCGCCAATCATACCGCTTACTACATCTATGACTGGCTGGTGGGGTTGAATTCGGTGATCGTTGAGAACAACGGCTACACCGGCGGTGGTGATTTGCCCGCTAATGCCCGCCAGATGCTGGCGATTTTGCTGTTACCGCTGCACGCGTAATTTATTCTCCACGCACCAGGCGCAGCTCGCCTTCTAACTGCTGGTGCGCCTCTTCCAGTAACGCCAGCACCGGCGCGAATTCTGCACTCACGCTGGCGTCATCGGCATGCGCTAAATAGAAGGTGGCCGGCAGCGCCATGCCGCCGGTCAGCCAATCCCATAGCGCATCAAGATTGTTACCGAAATCCACTGGGCAGGCACTCTGCTGCATCAGCGCGCGGTAAAACGCCTGACGATCCGATAAGTTTTCAAAGTCAAAATGGAGCGTCAACATGGTTAAGGCACCTGTTTGAAGCTGCGATAGTGATCGGTGGTGAGGAAAATCAGCCCATCATTTGAGTAAAGCAGACGATCGGCGTCGCGGTGACCGCAATCGTAATTCACGTCAGCTTCATACCATTGCCTGCCCGCCTGCATCGGCAGCCTTCTTTCGCGGTTGCTAAAGCGATCGCCACCAATCGCGCGGCCCGGCAACACTTCACACAAGTTGCCCTTGCTGGGATTCCAGCCCTGACGACGCGCTTCATTTTTGGTGAGATAGAGATCGGGTAATGTGTGATGCTGCTGCAGCCAACGCGCCACGGTGTTGGCATCGGTGAGCTGCGAAATATCGGGGTGGCTGGTGGCCCATTTATCGGACAAACGCGGTTTTAGCCCGAGCCACAACGCGGCCAGGATCAGAATTAAGGCAATCCAGAGTTTTTTTGACATGGTGGCATCCTGAAAAACAGGACGACGATAATAACAGATTTAGGGCAGGGAAAAACGCGGGCCAGCAGAGCTGGCCCTGGCGGGGTTTACTGCATCGCGCTGGCGGATGGCGCGGCGTGACGACGCCATGCCCCCGGCGCTACGCCATACTGGCGTTTAAAGCTGCGGTTAAACGACTGCTGCGAGTCGAAACCGAGTGAAATCGCTACGTTAAGAATCGGTTCATTGCTGGTGGTCAAGCGATCCGCTGACTTCTTCAGCTTCTTCTCACGGATGTATTCGCCCAGAGGCAAACCCGTGTGCTCTTTGAACATACGCTGCAGGTGCCATTTCGAATAACCGGCGCGCCCCGCTACGGTATCCAGATCCAGACGCGTTTCAATATTGTTGTCAATCCAGTCGATCAAATCGTGAATAAATGCGGTGGTCATCATCTCGTTTTCTCCGGTCGCCGTTGCGAACAGTATCAGTATCAGTTGCAATTACACTTTAAGGTTGAACGACTATGCCAGTTAATGCAAGTTTTATTATTGCATTAAATGCCGCACTGCGCGTAGGGGCTTTGATCCTTCTGCAACGTAATGATCAAAACCGCACATAAAGTGTATCAGATATTCTTGCAGATGCAGTTTGAGCAAGCCTACACTCGTGGCGTTTTAATGCAATCATAAAAGTTGCAGAATTTTCGTACGTCTCCTTTCATTTTCACCAAAGCGGAATAACAACAATGCATCTGCAAACGTACAGGGTTCAATGGGCGGTAAGCCTGTCAGGAGTGATGTTGCTGGGAAGCCTGCTGGCCGGTTGCGATCGCGGTGTGGCGCAAAACGCCCCGCCGCCACCGCCCGAAGTAAGTGTCGCGCAGGTGGTAGAGCAGAAAGTCAGCCAATGGGATAGCTTCAATGGCCGTTTCGAAGCGGTGCAGAGCGTGCAGCTGCGTCCGCGCGTTTCGGGCTATATCGATCAGGTTAATTATCGCGAAGGCGATGAGGTGAAAAAAGGTCAGGTGCTGTTCACCATTGACGATCGCACCTACCGCGCCACGCTCGAGCAGGCGCAGGCCGAACTCGCCAACGCGCGCAGCCAGGCTACGCTGGCCCGCAGTGAATCGGCGCGTACCGATAAACTGATCGGCACCAATGTCGTGTCACGCGAAGAGTGGGAACAGCGTCGCTCGGCGGCTAATCAGGCGCAGGCCAGCGTGCTGTCAGCACAGGCGGCGGTGGATATGGCGCAGCTGAATCTTGATTTCACCCGCGTTACCGCGCCGATTGAAGGTCGCGCCAGCCGTGCGATGATCACCACCGGCAACTTAGTGACCGCCGGTGACAGCGCCAGCGTGCTGACCACGTTGGTATCGCAGGATCGTATGTACGTCTACTTCGACGTCGATGAAGCCACCTATCTGCATTATCAGGCGATGGCGCGTAAAGGCGAAAATCGCGGGTCGCTGCCGGTAGAAGTAGCGCTGACCGGCGAAGAGGGTTTTCCGCATCGCGGCACCGTGGATTTCCTCGATAACCAGCTGACCGCCAGCACCGGCACCATCCGCATGCGCGCCTCGCTGGATAATCAGCAGCGTCAGTTCACACCGGGCCTGTTTGCGCGCGTGCGCTTGCCGGGCCGCGCCGACTTCACCGCCCTGTTGATTGATGATAAAGCCGTGCTCACCGATCAGGATCGTAAGTACGTTTACGTGGTCGATGCGCAAGGTAAAGCCCAGCGCCGCGATATTCAGGCCGGCGAGTTAGCCGATGGTCTGCGTATTGTGCAGCAAGGCCTGAAGCCCGGCGACAAGGTGATCGTTAACGGCTTGCAGAAAGTCTTTATGCCTGGCATGCCGGTGAACGCCCAACCGGTGGCGATGCGCTCCGCTCAATAACCTTCGAGACTGCCTTTTATGGATTTCTCCCGCTTTTTTATCGACCGACCGATTTTCGCCGCGGTGCTGTCGATTTTGATCTTTACCACCGGACTGATCGCCATTCCGCTGCTGCCGATCAGTGAATATCCCAACGTGGTGCCGCCGAGCGTGCAGGTGCGCGCGGAATATCCCGGTGCCAACCCCAAAGTGATTGCAGATTCTGTGGCGACGCCGCTGGAAGAAGCCATCAACGGGGTAGAAAACATGATGTACATGAAATCCGTGGCGGGTTCCGATGGCGTGCTGGTCACCACCGTGACCTTCCGTCCGGGCACCGATCCGGATCAGGCGCAGGTTCAGGTGCAGAACCGCGTGGCGCAGGCTGAAGCGCGTCTGCCGGAAGAGGTGCGCCAACTCGGCCTCACCACACAGAAGATGTCGCCGACGCTGACGCTGGTGGTGCACATGTTCTCGCCGCACGGCAAGTACGATTCCCTCTATCTGCGTAACTACGCCACCCTGAAGGTGAAGGATGAACTGGCGCGCCTGCCAGGCGTCGGTCAGATTCAGATCTTCGGCGCCGGTGAATACGCGATGCGCGTCTGGCTCGATCCCAATAAGGTGGCGGCACGTGGCTTGACCGCCTCCGATGTGGTCAGCGCGATGCAGGAGCAGAACGTGCAGGTGTCTGCCGGCCAGCTTGGCGCGGAGCCGCTGAAGAAACAGAGCGATTTTCTGCTATCGATCAACACCCAGGGTCGTCTTGAGAGCGAAGAGCAGTTCGGCAATATCATCCTGAAAACCGCTGATGACGGCACGCTGGTGCGCCTGCGTGACGTGGCGCGCATCGAGATGGGTTCTGGCAGCTACGCGCTGCGTTCACAGCTGAACAACAAAGATGCGGTCGGCATCGGTATCTTTCAGGCACCGGGCGCCAACGCCATCGATCTGTCAAATGCGGTGCGCGACAAAATGGCCGAACTGGCCACCCGTTTTCCGGACGATGTGCAGTGGGCCGCGCCGTACGACCCAACGGTGTTCGTGCGTGACTCGATCCGTGCCGTGGTGCAAACGCTGTTCGAAGCGATTGTGCTGGTGGTGCTGGTGGTGATTCTGTTCCTGCAAACCTGGCGCGCCTCGATTATCCCGCTGCTGGCGGTGCCGGTTTCGGTGGTCGGTACCTTCAGCATCCTTTATCTGCTCGGCTTCTCGCTCAATACCTTAAGTTTGTTTGGGCTGGTGTTGGCAATCGGTATCGTGGTGGATGACGCCATTGTCGTGGTGGAAAACGTCGAACGTAATATCGAGCAAGGCTTGTCGCCGACGGCGGCTGCGCATCAGGCGATGCGGGAAGTGTCCGGGCCGATTATCGCCATCGCGCTGGTGCTGTGTGCGGTGTTCGTGCCGATGGCGTTCCTGTCCGGCGTGACCGGTCAATTCTATAAGCAGTTTGCGGTGACGATTGCCATTTCAACGGTGATCTCCGCCATCAACTCGCTGACACTGTCACCGGCGCTGGCGGCGCTGCTGCTGAAGCCACATGATGCCGCAAAGGATATGCCGACGCGCATTATCGATCGCCTGCTCGGCTGGCTGTTCCGTCCGTTCAACCGCTTCTTCCAGCGCAGTTCGGATGGCTATGAATCGCTGGTGGGTAAAACCTTGCGTCGTCGTGGCGCGGTGTTCGGCGTCTACGTGCTGCTGCTGGCCGGTGCGGGCTTTATGTTCCATACCGTGCCGGGCGGCTTTATTCCGACGCAGGACAAGCTCTACCTGATTGGCGGCGTGAAGATGCCGGAAGGTTCGTCGCTGGCGCGTACCGATGAAGTGATTCGCAAGATGAGCGAAATCGGCATGAACACCGAAGGCGTGGCTTATTCGGTCGCCTTCCCCGGTTTGAACGCGTTGCAGTTCACCAACACGCCGAATACCGGCACGGTGTTCTTTGGTTTGAAGCCGTTCAGTGAACGTACGCGCACCGCTGCGGAAATTAATGCTGAGATCAACGCTAAGATCTCGAAAATCCAGCAAGGTTTTGGCTTCTCGATTATGCCACCGCCGATTTTAGGTCTGGGACAAGGGTCGGGTTATTCGCTGTATGTGCAGGATCGCGCGGGGCTCGGTTACGGTGCGCTGCAAACCGCCATCAACACCATGACCGGTGCGGTGTTGCAGACGCCGGGCATGATGTTCCCGATTTCATCCTACCAGGCTAACGTGCCGCAGCTGGATGTGCAGGTGGATCGGGATAAAGCCAAAGCGCAAGGCGTGTCGCTGACCGAACTGTTCAGCACGCTGCAAACCTATCTCGGATCGTCGTACGTCAACGATTTCAATAAGTTTGGTCGCACCTGGCGCGTGATGGCGCAGGCGGATGGCGATTTCCGCGATAGCGTGCAGGATATCGGTAACCTGCGTACCCGCAACGATCGCGGCGAAATGGTGCCGATTGGCAGCATGGTGAATATCACCACTACATACGGCCCGGATCCGGTGATTCGCTATAACGGCTATCCGGCGGCGGACCTGATTGGTGATGCCGATCCGCGCGTGCTCTCTTCGGCGCAGGCGATGCAGAAGCTGGAGGAGATGTCGACGCAGGTGCTGCCGAACGGCATGAACATTGAATGGACCGACCTGAGCTATCAGCAATCAACGCAGGGCAATACCGCGCTGATCGTCTTCCCGGTCGCGGTTTTACTCGCATTCCTGGTGCTGGCGGCGCTGTATGAAAGCTGGACGCTGCCGCTAGCGGTGATCCTGATTGTGCCGGTAACCATGCTCTCGGCGCTGGTCGGCGTGTGGCTGACCGGTGGCGATAACAACGTGTTTGTGCAGGTTGGGCTGGTGGTGCTGATGGGGCTGGCGTGTAAGAACGCGATTCTTATCGTCGAGTTTGCGCGCGAGCTGGAGATGCAAGGCAAAAGCATTGTCGATGCAGCGCTGGAAGCCTGTCGTCTGCGTCTGCGTCCGATCGTTATGACCTCGATTGCCTTTATCGCCGGTACTATTCCGCTGATTCTTGGTGAAGGTGCAGGCGCAGAAGTGCGCGGCGTAACCGGGATTACCGTGTTCTCCGGCATGTTGGGCGTGACGCTGTTTGGGCTGTTCCTGACGCCGGTGTTCTATGTGACGCTGCGTAAGCTGGTGACGCGCAAGCAACCACAGGCTGAAGTGCAAACGGTGTAAGGGTTTTAGGTGAAATGAACAATCCGGGCCAAGTGCCCGGATTTTTTTGCGTGCAGATTGAGGCAATAAAAAAGGGCGTCATGAATGACGCCCTTACGGATGAGAGTGGTTTTAGCGGCCTTTTTTACACAGGTCGGCGAGTTCGAGATCGGGCAACTCTTCGCAGTTGCTGGTGTCGTTATGCTTCAGTTCGGCCAGCGCGTCCGCTACGGTGCGGGTTTCCAGCACTTTCAGCGACGCTTCTTCAGCCTCTTCAGCAATCGATTTGAAATACCAACACAGGTTGGCACTGACCAGACAACGCGGTGCCACGTCCGGACGTGACGCCCAGAGTTTTTTATCTTCAATCACAGAAGTATAAATGTCGCGCAGTGTGATTTCGGCGGCCGGGCGACCCAGATGAATGGAACCGGTGCGGCCAAGCGTTGAGACGATGATGCCGTCACGCGTGAGCGGAACCATAAGTTTCCGAATGAAACTGGGGTTCGCTTCAAGACCATACGCCAATATGGCACTGGTCGAGCGTTTGCCCAGTTGCTCCGCCATCGCTACGCTCAAAACCATCTGCAAAGCTGTCGGGAAGCGGTAATCAAGCATTTCAATATCCTGAGTTGCGGTTATCTTGTTGTTTTTATGCCGCGACAGTGAGTAATCAATGAGCAATAAATATAACAAACACTGTTGCTTTTTAGAAGTCAACGTCCGTGATCCAGGCACGTATTCCCCATTTAATCGGACAGAAGCGCACAGGCTGCTTAGTTTATCGCTCCCCTTTCCGACTGTGGGCTAGCCTGCGGCAATTTCTGCTGCAACAGCGCTACCAACAGCACGTTAATCAACGCCAGAACGCATAACAACCACAGCGTGGCGCTGGCACCGAGGTGCTGAAATACATAGCCGCCAACCAGCGGCGTCAATGCCTGACCGATTAAGGCGGGACGCGCCATGCGCCCCACCACAATCGCGTAGGCCTCAGATTTGACCATCACCAGCGGTAAAGTTCCCCGCACAATGGCACGCAAACCATTTCCGGCACCGTACAGCACCATGCTGAGCACCGCAAACTGCGGGTAACACGCCAGCAGCAGCAAGCCGAGCGCCACCAATCCCACCGAGAAAAAGGTGGTCCAGATCGGGTGGCCGCGCTTAAAGGCCATATCCACGATGCGCGATCCCACCTGACATGGACCGAGAATCGCGCTGATGGCCAGCGCCGACGCCAGCGTGTGGCCGCTGGCTTGCAGCAAGGTGATCAGCTGCACCGAAATCGCCGTCATGATCACCGATGCGAGCGTGAAAATGCTGCACAGCAGCCAAAACAGCGTGGGTGCCAGTTCGTCGCCCTGCGCGGTGGGTTTTGCCTTAGCGGCGGCGATTTTCGCTTCTGGCGCGGGAAGCGCGTAAAGATAGGCGGGCAACACGGAAACACATAACAATCCGGCGATGGCAAAACAGGCGCCGCGCCAATCCAGCCAGTGAATCAGCAGCGCGGTGCCCGGCCAAACGATGGTGGTACAGAAACCGGATATCAGCGTGATGCCGGTAATCGCGCCCCGCGCCTGGCCGCCATAGAGCGTGCCGAGCGTGGCAAACAGCGCATCATACAGGCCCATCGCCATACCCACGCCAATAATCAGCCAGGCAAACAGAAACAGCGGCAGATTGTGGCTCAAGCCCATGATCACCAGACCGATCGCCATCACCGCCCCGCTCGCCGCCAGCAATGCGCGGCCATAGGAGCGGGAAATCAGTCGCCCACTCAGCGGCGCCAGCAAACCGGAAATCAGCATGCCGAGCGATAGCGCGCCATACACCCATTGTTGCGACCAGCCGGTTTCCGCCACGATCGGATTGGCCATCACCGCCATTAAATAGAAGGATCCGCCCCACGACAGGATTTGTACTACGCCAAGCGTAACAATGGCGGCGGCAGGTGGCTTTGGCTGAGGCTTCACAACTTTTATCCGTTAGCAGGCAAAGCATTGTTATAACACGTTCATCCAACTTGAAAAATCCCACGCTTCCCTGCTCAACAAAATCCTTGCGCTACGCTGGCAGACCGGCACCCAAGTCAGTACACTGAAAAGTATGTTGTAACTATGGAGGCGTTTTATGGCTCGTTATGATTTGGTTGCCGATCTGCACGACTGCGTTAACGCGCTGGAAGCGGGTTTGGGCGCGTTACGTCAACACATTGAGCAGCAACCGCTGTTGATTGCGCGCGTGTTTAGCCTGCCGGAAATCGAGAAAGGCCGCGAACATGATGAAATTGAACGCATCGCGGTGACGCAGCATCTTGGCAAAACGGCACGCGACATGGCGCTGACGCATTACTGCCGCCTGTTTATGCAGCATCAATCGGAAAAGCTCAGCACCAAAGCCGCCGTGCGCTTGCCGGGCGCGATTTGCATTGAAGCCGATGGCGATGTGCATGCGCAGATTACGCAGCAGGTTGCCGAGATTAATACGCTGAAGCAGCGGCTGGAACAGCTGATTACCGTGGAATCGGGCTTGCCGAGCGAGGCGCGCTTTGAGTTCGTCCACCAGCATCTGCGTGGGTTAATTACGCTTAACGCCTACCGCAGCGTAACGCTGCTCAACGCGCCGGACAGTTTGCGCTTTGGCTGGGCGAATAAAAACATCATCAAAAACGTCACGCGTGATGCGGTGGTGGAACAGCTGGAGCGCAGCCTCAAAGCCAATCGCGCGCAGGCTCCGTGGACGCGTGAACAGTGGGCGGAGAAAGTACAGCAAGAGCTGGAAGCGATCCTTGCGTTGCCAGCCGGTGCGAAGCTGAAAATCAAGCGTCCGGTTAAGGTGCAGCCGATTGCCCGCGTGTGGCGCGCCAGCGAGAAGAAACAGGTGCAGCTTGCCTGCCCTTCTCCGCTGCTGGTGCTGTGCCGCGATCGCACGCAGGTGCCGATTCTCGGAGAGCTGCTGAACTACGATGCCGATAACGTTGCCTGGCGCCACAAACCGCTGGCCGAGCCGCTGCATCTGATCATTCCGCGCCTGCATTTGTGGAGCGATCGGCTGGGGTAAAATTTATTTTTAAATCGCTGCATCCAATTCGCTTGCTGCCCTCGTATATCAAGGTGTGAGCAACTTCTTCGCTCCCTACTACGAGGATTTATGATGAAAAAGCTAATGAGCATTGCAGTCGTATCCGGCACTTTACTGTTCACCGCAGGCGCATTCGCCGCCATGAATAATGACTCGGTGATGGTTGGCGGCGCAGCGATGTATCCACAAAAAAACATCGTCGAAAATGCGCTGAACTCCAAAGATCACACCACGCTGGTGGCGGCAGTGAAAGCCGCAGGTCTGGTGGAAACCCTCGAAGGCAAAGGTCCGTTCACGGTGTTTGCACCGACCAATGCCGCCTTCGCCAAACTGCCGGCGGGCACCGTGGATAATCTGGTGAAACCCGAAAATAAAGCCACGCTGACCAGCATCCTCACTTACCATGTGGTGGCCGGTAAATACGACATGAAAGCGCTGGAGAAGAAAATCAAGCAAGGTGGCGGACATGCCGAGCTGAAAACCGTCAACGGCCAGCCGCTGTGGATCATGAGCAACGGCCCGCACAACATCCAGCTGAAAGATGGTCAGGGCAACGTGGCCAATATCAGCACCTATGACGTCAATCAGAAAAATGGTGTGATTGATGTGATCGATACCGTCTTGATGCCTAAGTAATTTCCTATACTCGGATTGGGCATTTTAGCCAACCGGGAAGATGATGGATAATAGGCTTGCAGAACCGTTAGATAACTTATTGCCGGCGATCGCGAAAGGCGATCGCCGCGCGTTTGAGCAACTGTATCGACTCACTTCGCCGCATCTTTTCGCCCTTGCCCTGCGCATGCTGCGTCAGCAAGGATGGGCGGAAGAGGTGCTGCACGATTGCTACCTCACCATCTGGAACCGCGCCGCCTCGTACGATGCCGCCCTGAGCGCGCCGATGACGTGGATGACGCACATTGTGCGCAATCGTTGCATTGACGGGTTACGCAGCGGACAAGCGCGCCTGACGCTGGAAGCAGAAGAGTTTAGCGACCTGCTACAAATCAGTAGCGAAGACGAACAGAATAACTGGCACGATGCGGCACAAGCCGATCGTCTGCGACACTGCATTGGTCATCTAAGCAGCGAACAGCAGCAAAGCATCACGCTCGCCTATTATCAGGGGATGTCCCACAGTGATATTGCCGCCTGGCTGCAACAGCCGGTTGGCTCGGTAAAAAGCTGGATTCGCCGCGCGCTGGAGCATCTGCGGGAGTGTGTGGGCCTATGAACGATAAATTACAACGCGATGAGGCCTTATCAGCTGAGTATGCGCTGGGCACCTTAAGCGGGCTGGCGCGTTTGCGCTTTGCACGCAGGTTGCGTAACGAGCCTGCCCTTGCGGCCAACGTTGCGCGCTGGCAAGCCCTGCTGGCGGGCCTGGATAATCAGCTTGCACCCGTCACGCCACCGGAAAAGGTGTGGAAGAAGATTACATTGAGTTTGCCCGAGCAACGCGTCATTCAACCCAAACGCCATTATGCGGGCTGGCTGGCGGCTGCCAGTGTCGCGGCGTTCGCCCTGCTCGCCTCACTGTTCCTGCAGCAGCCGACGTTGACGCCGTTGACGGTACTGAACGACGCCCAGCATCAACAGCAATGGGTGGTCAGCGCGGACAGCAAACTGGCACAGCTGAGCCTGACGCCGTTACATCCTGTGACCATCGCCGATAACAACAGTTTGCAGCTGTGGCTGATTCCGCCAGGCAAAGCGCCGATTTCATTGGGTTTGTTGGATAACCAGAAGGCAACGGATGTGGCGTTGAATAGCACGATTTCCCGCTCAGGCATCATTGCCATCAGCCTTGAACCGCGCGGCGGCTCGCCAACCGGGCAGCCAACCGGTCCGGTGTTGTATAGCGGGCAGCTATAAATCACCGCACAATCCGTAGCGGCGCGATTTATCGCGCAATCAATTGCGCCGCTACGAGGGTGCTACGTCTGCCAACTTTTAATAGCGGTTTACTGCTTCATGCTGCCCACCATCTCCTCCGGACGCACCCACTCATCGAACTGCTCTTCGGTCAGATAGCCCAGCTTCAGCGCCGAGCCTTTCAGCGTCAGGCCTTCTTTATGGGCTTTCTTGGCGATTTCCGCCGCTTTGTCGTAGCCGATATGGGTATTCAGCGCGGTCACCAGCATCAGCGATTCGTTCAGCAGCTGATCGATGCGCTCGCGTACCGGTTCAATGCCGATCGCGCAGTGGTGATTGAAGCTGTCCATGCCGTCGGCCAGCAGACGCACCGATTGCAGGAAGTTGTGGATCACCATCGGACGGAATACGTTGAGCTCAAAGTTGCCGGACGCGCCGCCAATGTTCACCGCCACGTCGTTGCCCATCACCTGACAACACAGCATGGTCAGCGCTTCGCACTGCGTGGGGTTCACTTTGCCTGGCATGATCGAGCTGCCCGGCTCATTTTCCGGGATCGCCAGTTCGCCAATGCCGCAACGCGGGCCAGACGCCAGCCAGCGCACGTCGTTGGCAATTTTCATCAGCGAAGCCGCCAGGCCTTTCAGCGCACCATGCGCGTGGACCAGCGCATCGCAGGTCGCCAGCGCTTCGAACTTGTTCGGCGCGGTGACAAACGGCTGTTTGGTCAAATCGGCCAGCGCTTTTGCCACGCGAACCGCGTATTCCGGATGGGTATTGAGGCCGGTCCCGACCGCGGTGCCGCCCAGCGCCAGCTCCGCGACGTGCGGAATACTGTTCTCGATGTGTTTGAGATTGTGCTCTAGCATCGCCACCCAGCCGGAGATCTCCTGACCGAGCGTCAGCGGTGTCGCATCCTGCAAGTGGGTACGACCAATCTTGACGATATCTTTGAAGGCGTCGGATTTTTCACTTAGCGTCTTTTTCAACACGTGAATCTGCGGAATCAGCTGCTCCCGCACGGCGATGACCGCGGCCACGTGCATGGCGGTGGGGAACACATCGTTGGAGCTTTGGCTTTTATTCACGTCGTCATTCGGGTGCACCAGACGCGACATGCCACGCTCGCCGCCAAGAATTTCACTGGCGCGGTTAGCCAGCACTTCATTCATGTTCATGTTGGTCTGGGTGCCGGAGCCGGTCTGCCAGATCGCCAGCGGGAACTCCTCGCTGTGCTTATCGGCCAGCACTTCGTCGGCGGCTTTGAGAATCGCCTGGGCACGATCGGCCGGAAGCAAGCCGAGATCCTGGTTCACCTGCGCCGCCGCGCGCTTGGTCAGCGCCAGCGCATGCACCAATGCCACCGGCATTTTCTCGGTTGAGATTTTGAAATGTTCCAGCGAACGCTGGGTTTGTGCGCCCCACAACTTATCTGCCGGTACTTCGATCGGTCCCATTGAGTCTTTTTCAATGCGATTGGCTGCCATGACTACGTCTCCTTAGCTCAGATTTTGAGGTTTCCGCTCTAAACGCCTTCCCGCGACGCCGTTGAGCGAGCAAGATTGTCACATACAAGAATTTAACATTATGCGAGCCTATCGCCTTTATTGCACTTGTTCGTGTATTTTCTATGGCACTTTCTGCTTTAATAAGCCTATTTACTTACGGTTATTAAGGGTAAACGATGCAAAAATTGAACAATTCGCTGCAAAATTACGCCTGGGGCAGCAAAACTGCGCTGACCGAACTCTACGGCATCGAAAATCCACAAGGCTTGCCGATGGCGGAACTGTGGATGGGCGCGCACCCGAAAAGCCCTTCTACCGTTGAGGTCAACGGCGAAGCGCGTTCGCTGCGTGAGGTGATTGACGCCGACAAAGTCGCCACGCTCGGTAAAGCGGTGGCTGAACGTTTCGGCGAGCTGCCGTTCCTGTTTAAAGTGCTGTGCGCCGATCAGCCGTTGTCGATTCAGGTGCATCCCAGCAAAGCCGCTGCCGAACAGGGTTTTGCGCGTGAAAATGCCGCGGGCATTCCACTCAGCGCTGCCGAACGTAACTATAAAGATGCCAATCACAAGCCCGAGCTGGTGTATGCGCTGACGCCGTTCCAGGCGATGAACGGTTTCCGTGAGCTGCATGAGATTGTCTCGCTGCTCGAACCGGTGGCCGGTGCGCATCCGCAAATCGCCCACTTCCTCGAAAACGCTAACGAAGCCAATCTGGCCAAACTGTTCGCTACGCTGCTTTCGCTGCAAGACGAGGCCAAATCGCGCGCCATCGGCGTACTGAAATCGGCGCTCAACGCACGTGAAGGCGAAGCCTGGCAGACGATCAAATCTATCGCCATCGATTATCCGGATGACAGCGGTCTGTTTTCGCCGCTGCTGCTCAATGTCATCACTCTGCAGCCGGGTGAAGCGATGTTCCTGTTTGCCGAAACGCCGCACGCCTATCTGAAAGGCGTGGCGCTGGAAGTGATGGCGAACTCCGATAACGTGCTGCGCGCCGGTCTGACGCCGAAGTTCATCGATATCCCGGAACTGCTGGCTAACCTGAAGTTCCAGGCAAAACCGGCCGCGACGCTGCTGACGCAGCCGCAGCGCGACGGCGAAACCCTGAACTTCCCGATTCCGGTAGAGGACTTTGCCTTTGCCATTCATGGGCTTTCCACTGCGCCGCAAGCGCTGGCACAAAACAGCGCGGCCCTGCTGTTCTGCATTGAAGGTCAGGCGATAATTGAGAAGTCCGGGCAACAGCTGGTGCTGAAGCCGGGTGAATCCTGCTTTGTCGCCGCCAATGAGTCGCCGGTCAACGCGGCAGGCACCGGACGTCTGGCGCGCGTATTTAATACGCTCAACTGAGATCCGGCTGACGCTGCCAGCATTAACTGCTATTCTTTTAAACTATTAATTTAAAACGCCTGCGGGCGTTTTTCTTCACCCGTCGCGCACCGACCAGCGGCGTGCGGACGCAAGGATAAGGACGACACAGCGATGAAAAAGACCCAGGTTGCCGTAGGTGTGATTGTGGCGCTCGGCGTGATTTGGACTGGTGCTGCATGGTTTACCGGTAAACAACTGGAAAGCCATATGGATGAGATGTTGCAGAACGCCAATGCGCAGCTGAATGCTTACGCGCCGAACAGCCGTTTGACGCTGAGCTATCAGGATTATCAGCGCGGCGTGTTCAGCAGCAAAACCAAATTGGTGGTACAGGCCAGCTCGCAAACCAATGACAATCCGCTGTTGAAGCCTGGTCAAAGTATCGTGCTGAACGAGACGATCGATCACGGTCCTTTCCCGTTCGCCCAGTTGAAGCGCGGCAGCCTGATCCCAAGTATGGCGTCTGTGCATACCGAACTGGAAAACACCGATGCGGTGAAGAAACTGTTTGAACTGACCAACGGCAAATCGCTGGTCAACGCCGATACCCGCGTCGGCTACAGCGGTGCGACCAATACCGATCTCAACCTGCTGGCGGTGGATTACAACAATCCGCAGACCGGCGATCGTCTGGCCACCAATGGCGGCACGCTGAACATCAGCGCCGACAGCAAAGGTGACAAAGTCAGCCTCGACGGCGACTTCTCCAGCATCGCGGTCACCAGCAAAAATCAGGTTGAGCTGCCGGTGCTGTTTACGCTGAATGGCCTGAAGCTGAGCGGCGATACTCACCTCAGCCCGGAAGGCGTGCGCGTCGGCGATCAGTCGATCTCTCTGGATAAACTGGATGCCAGCATCAACGGTCAGGAAGGTTTGTCGCTGGAGAAGCTGAAAACCACCTCGTCCTTTGACAATAAAGAAGGCAAGATTGGCGGCCAGCTGGATGTCGATGTTGACAAGATTACCCTACAGAAGCAGCCGTTTGGTGAAGCTAAGCTGGCGATGAAGTTTGCGCAGTTTGATGCGCAGGCGGTGAAAGCCTTCTCCGATACTTACAACGCGCAGATGCAGGATCTGCTGAACCAGCCGGGCGTAGCGGAAGATCCGATTCGCTATCAGGCCAGCGTGCAAACCATTCTGCGTAATAACCTGCCAACGCTGTTGAAAGGCTCGCCAACGCTGAGCATCGCGCCGCTGAGCTGGAAAAATGATAAAGGTGAAAGCACCTTTAACCTGAACGTGGGCTTTAACGATCCGGCCACAGTGAGCGGCGAGGCGCAGAATTTGGGCGCTGCAGTGGATCGCGTACTGAAAACCCTCGACGGCAAGCTGGCGATCAATATGCCAATGGCGACCGAAACCATGCGTCATGTCGGTTTAGCGGAAGGTTATCAGGGCGACGATGCGCAGAAACTGGCGGATCAGCAGGTGAAAGGTTTAGCGGCAATGGGCCAGATGTTCCGCCTGACCCAGCAGCAGGATGACAACATCGTCACCAGCCTGCAATACGGTAACGGCCAGGTCACCATGAATGGCGACAAGATGACGCTGGAGCAGTTTCTGTCACGCTATATGCTGGGCGCACCAACCAGCGAAGGTATGCCAGAGTAATTCATGGGGCGGCCAACTGGCCGCCCTTACACTTCGCCGCGCATCAGCTGCGGTGGCACAATCAAGCTTTGAATTTCCGCTTCCGGCTGCGCCAGCCGCTGCAACATCCGCTCCGCCGCCCTTCTCCCCACATCACGCGCTTCACTACTGACAAAGGTCATGGTGGGATCGTGCAACTCCCGCTGCGGATCGTCATTAAAGCCCACCAGCGCCAGCTGCTGCGTGTAGTAGCTATCCACCGCGCCTTCACCAAAGGTTCGCCCACAGCGTAACGCGCCAAAATAGCAGCCGAGAGCGGTGCTGCCGTTATGCGCCAGAATCGCGGTGATGCCGGGATGTTGACGCAACAACTGCAGCGTTAACGCTGACACGCTTTGCTGGCGATCGTCGCACTCGATAATCCAGTCGGACCGGAACGATAAGCCGTATTGCAGCAAGGTGGCGCAATAGCCGCCAATCCGCTCGGCGCGCGTCAGTGACGATCCCAAACCGCCCATCCAGGCGATGCGCTGATGTCCCTGTCGAATCAGATACTCCGTTGCCATGCGCGCCGCCTGGCTGTTATCGGGCCGCAGTGAGTCGACATTGTCGAGGCTGCTGGCGCGCGAAGCGCAAACCAACGCGATGTTTTGCTCCTGCGCCTGCGGCACCAGCGTTTCTGCTTGCGCCGCCGCGCCGCCGAGCACAATGCCTTCCGCGCCCTGCGCCACCAGCGTGTCAAAACAGCGTTTAAGGTGTTGTCCGTGCTGACCGCTTTGTGTCAGCACCAGCACTTTGCCCTGCTGCTCCAGCACTTCACTGAGTCCGGCCGTCATCGCGGCATAAAAGGGCTGGCTGAGATCGCGCACGATCAGGCCGATTACGCCGCTTTCGCCGCCGCGCAAAATTGAGGCTGAGCGATTACGCACGTAGCCAAGCTGCTCAATCGCCTGATTGACGCGTGTGGCCGTAGCGGGCGAGATGCGCCCTTTGCCGGAGAGCACCAACGACACGGTAGAGACCGACACCCCGGCGACCAACGCCACATCATGAATAGTGGTTTTCTGCTGGGACATAGTGTTCCGTTACCGACGTCCAAATTCAAAGAGATAAAACGTTACACTGATTGCACCAAAAATAAAGCCTGCAATTAGTCACTCTTTGTGATTATAGCCACAAAAATAAGTGGTAAAACGTTTTATCATCCTTGACCACATTGAAGCCTTTTACTTTTATTGCCAGGAGAATCTATGTCCGCCAGCCGCCCCAAAATGTCACTTTGGGAGTTTTTCCAAAGTCTGGGTAAAACCTTTATGTTGCCCGTCGCCCTGCTCTCGTTCTGCGGCATTCTGTTAGGAATTGGCAGTTCCCTCAGCAGTCATGACGTCCTGACGCTAATTCCTCTTCTCGATCAGCCTTTCCTGCAATACCTGTTTATCTGGCTGGCGAAGATCGGCTCTTTTGCCTTTAGCTATCTGCCGGTGATGTTTGCCATTGCCATTCCGCTCGGTATGGCGCGCGAGAATAAAGGCGTCGCCGCCTTTGCCGGTTTTGTTGGCTACGCGGTACTGAACCTGAGTATCAACTTCTGGCTCAACATCAACGGCATTCTGCCAACCACCGATGCGGCGGTGCTGAAAGCCAATAACGTACAAAACATCCTCGGCATTCAGTCCATCGACACCGGTATTCTCGGCGCGGTGATCGTCGGTATCGTGGTGTTCTGGTTACATGAGCGCTTCCACAACATTCGCCTGCCAGATGCGCTGGCGTTTTTCGGTGGGACGCGTTTTGTGCCGATCGTTACGGCGATGGCGATGGGCGTGCTGGGCCTGGTGGTTCCGCTGATTTGGCCATTCTTTGCACGCGCGATTACCGGCCTCGGCTGGGTGATTAACAGCGCCGGTGAATTTGGTCCGATGATCTTCGGTACTGGCGAACGTCTGCTTTTACCTTTTGGCTTGCAGCACATTCTGGTGGCAATCATCCGCTTTACCGATGCGGGCGGCACCATGGATGTGTGCGGTAAAAGTGTTAGCGGTGCGTTAACTATCTTCCAGGCGCAATTGGCCTGTGCGGATACCCACGGCTTCGCCGAGAGCGCCACGCGCTTCCTGTCGCAGGGTAAAATGCCAGCCTTCCTCGGGGGGTTGCCGGGTGCGGCCTTGGCGATGTATCACTGCGCCCGTCCGGAAAACCGTCATAAAATTAAAGGTCTGCTGATTTCCGGCGTGGTGGCTTGCGTGGTGGGCGGTACCACTGAACCGCTGGAGTTCCTGTTCCTGTTCGTCGCGCCGGTGCTGTATTTGATCCACGCGCTGTTGACCGGCTTGGGCTTCACCGCAATGGCGATGCTGGGCGTGACTATCGGTAATACCGACGGCAACGTGATCGACTTCTTCGTCTTCGGCGTGCTGCACGGCCTCTCCACCAAATGGTATTGGGTGCCGGTGATTGCTGCGGTGTGGTTCGTGGGTTATTACGCTATCTTCCGCTTTGCTATCAGTCACTTCAACATCAAAACGCCAGGCCGCGAAGTGGAAACCAACAGCGTGGCGCAGCAGGTTAATCGCGCGGCTGTGGGTAAATCCGGCTTTAACACGCCAGCGATTCTGTCGGCGCTGGGCGGCGTGGAAAACATCGCCTCACTGGATAACTGCCTGACGCGTCTGCGCATTACCGTGGTCGATATGAGCAAGGTGGATGATGCAACACTGAAAGCCAACGGTGCGATTGGCGTGGTGCATGTTAATGCGACCAATCTGCAAGTGGTGATGGGCCCGCAGGTGCAGTCGGTCAAAGATGAGATGGCACATTTGATGAGCGCGACGGTGTAATGATGCAGGATTTCGCTTTCAATCAGGTGGTGGATCGCCGCGGTAGCTGGTGTACGCAGTGGGATTTCGTGGCCGATCGTTTCGGCGTGGCGGACTTGCTGCCCTTCACTATCTCCGATATGGATTTCGCCACCGCGCCATGCATCCTCGAGGCGCTGCAACAGCGCCTCGCACACGGTGTGTTTGGCTACAGCCGCTGGCAGCGTGATGATTTTCTCTCTGCCATTCAACATTGGATGCGCAGCCGTTTCGCTACCGAAGTGGCGGCAGAATCGCTGGTTTATGGCCCGTCGGTGATTTATATGGTGGCACAGCTGTTGCGCCACTGGACGCAGCCGGATGATGAAGTGCTGATTCACACCCCCGCTTACGATGCGTTTTATAACACCATCAATGGCAATCAGCGTCGCGTGCTGGAGCTGCCGCTGCAGCGCCACGCTAACGAATGGCTGTGTGACATGACGCAGCTGGAAAGTTTGCTGGCGCGTCCGTGCTGTAAAGTGATGCTGCTGTGCAGTCCGCACAATCCTAGCGGCAAAGTGTGGCGCGAAGATGAGCTGCGCCAGATGGCGGCGCTGTGCGAAAAGCATGGCGTTAAGGTGATTAGCGATGAAATTCATATGGACATGGTGCTGAGTGATGCGCAGCATACGCCCTGGAGCCAGGTAGCGCAGTCCGCCTGGGCGCTATTCACCTCGGCCTCCAAGAGCTTCAACATTCCGGCGCTGACCGGCGCGTGGGGCATCATCCCTGATGAGCGCGATCGTCAGGCGTGGTTCCATGCGCTGAAGCAGCAGGATGGCTTATCCTCGCCAGCGGTAATGGCGCTTGCCGCTACCATCGCCGCTTATCGCGCGGGCGCGCCGTGGCTGGATGCGCTGCGCGCCCATTTGCGTGGCAACATGCAGCACATCGCGCAGCGCCTGAACACGGCGTTTCCGCAGCTTAACTGGCAACCGCCCGCCGCGACTTACCTGGCGTGGATCGATCTCAATCCGCTTGGCATTGACGAACAGGCGCTGCAACAGCGTCTGATTCATCAACACAAAGTGGCGATCATGCCGGGTTCGACCTACGGCGCGGCGAGTCGCGGTTATCTGCGTCTCAACGCCGGTTGCCCGCGCAGCAAACTGGATGATGGGCTGGATCGCCTGATTGCCGGGCTAAAATCGTTCTAAAATGCCATGGATGCTGATTAATTCAGCATCCGTTTTGCTGTTTGCGCAAATCGCTGGCGCTGTTGCGCAAGATGTTTTTATAATCCTCTGCACTTTATGAAACTTAAGCGAGTGCGCCATGATTGATCCAAAACTCCCCCTTACCGACATTCACCGCCACCTTGATGGCAATATCCGCGCACAAACCATTCTCGACTTAGGTCGTCAGCATAATCTTGCGCTGCCCGCTGAAACGCTTGATGCATTGCGTCCGCATGTGCAGGTCACGGCTAATGAACCGGATCTGGTGAGTTTCCTGCAGAAACTCGACTGGGGCGTGAAAGTGCTGGGCGATCTTGATGCCTGTCGTCGTATCGCGCTGGAAAACGTCGAAGATGCGGCGCGCGCTGGCATTCACTATGCGGAACTGCGCTTCTCACCGGGCTACATGGCGATGACGCATCAACTGCCGATTGCCGGCGTGGTTGAGGCGGTGATTGATGGTGTGCGCGCCGGCATTCAGCAATACGGCGTTGATGTACGCCTGACCGGCATTATGAGCCGCACCTTTGGTGAAGAAGCTTGCCTGCGTGAGCTGGAAGCTTTGCTGGCACATCGCGAGGGCATCACCGCCGTCGATTTGGCCGGTGACGAACTCGGCTTCCCAGGCAGTGAATTCCTAAGCCACTTTAATCGTGCGCGTGACGCCGGTTTCCGCATTACCGTTCACGCCGGTGAAGCCGCAGGCCCGGAAAGCATCTGGCAAGCGATTCGCGAGCTGGGCGCGGAGCGTATTGGTCACGGCGTGAAGGCGATTGAAGACCGTGCATTGATGGATTTCCTTGCTGAGCAGCGCATTGGGATTGAGTCATGCCTCACTTCGAATATTCAGACCAGCACCGTTTCGTCGCTGAGCAGCCATCCGCTGAAAACCTTCCTGCAGCACGGCATTCTCGCCACCATTAACACCGACGACCCGGCGGTTCAGGGCGTTGAGCTGGCCCATGAGTATGAAGTGGCGGCACCGCAAGCGGGATTGACGGCAGAAGAGATGCGTCAGGCACAGGATAATGGTGTAACCATCGCGTTCCTGAGTGATGCAGAGAAAGCCGCGCTGCGCGCGCGCGTAGCGGGATAAAAAAAGGTGCGCATAACGCGCACCTTAGATCGTAGGGTCGCCATTCCTGGCGATCTTTTAACAGAATTAACGCAACGATAGGGTCTGACGCTTCTCGGCGGACTGCAAGCCCAGCTCGATCAACTCCATCACCTGAATCGCCTCTTCTGCCTGCACCGGATTCGCACCTGTGCCCGCAATCGCATCACGGATACCTGCGTAGTACGCCGGATAGTTACCTGGCAAGGTCAACAGCTCTTTCTCCACCATCACATCGCCTTCCGCCAGCGTCAGCGTGCCGTTGCGCATGTCGTAGCCCCAATCTTCCTGCGGCGGACGTTCACCCGCTTTCAGACGATCTTCCTGCGGATCCAGCCCGTATTTCACGTAGCTGCCGCGCGTACCGTGCACCACAAAGCGCGCGGATTCCGCCGCCACCAGCATGCTGGCATGCAGCACCACGCGACGCGTAGGATAGGTCAACACCGCATGGAAGTAATCGGTAGTTTGCGCGCCCGGACGCAGCTCTGCCATATCGACATTGATCGCGACCGGCGTGCCAAACAGCTGCAAAGCCTGATCCAGCACGTGCGGTCCGAGATCGAACCAAATGCCGCTGCCCGCGCCTTTCATTTCACGCCAGCGCTGACGCACTTCCGGACGGAAACGGTCAAAGTGGGATTCGAAGTAACGCACTTCGCCAAGCGTACCGTCGTTCAGCAGGGATTTCAGCGTCAGGAAATCGCTGTCCCAACGGCGGTTATGGAACACCGACAGCAGCAGACCTTTGGCTTTGGCCAGCGCATCCAGCTCACGTGCTTGTGACAACGTCACGGTAAACGGCTTATCGACCACCACGTGTTTACCGGCGTTGAGTGCCGCTTTGGCTAATGGGAAGTGGGTGTCATTCGGGGTCGGAATAACAATCAGTTGCAGTGTCGGGTCGTCCAGCAGCGCTTGTGGATCGGAAACCACCTGCACTGACGGCCAGTCAGCATGCACTTTGCTGGCATCGCTGCTTGAGATCGCCGCCAGCTCAACATCCGGCGTACCGGCGATCAAGGGTGCATGAAAGGTTTTGCTGGCAAAACCGTAGCCGATTAGGCCGACACGTAATTTATCGCTCATTCTCATTCCTCTTGTTCGTTATCAGACTGATTTAAGACGAATCAATCTATAAGAACAAGGCGGAATCACCTGAAAACTCAGGAAATAGCACTCCGTGCGGATTGCCAGCTCTCGTGCGCCACCAACGCATCCTGCGCATCCTGGCTGCGGCGGCGGAAGTCGCTGGGGCTGACGCCAACGCGTTTGCGGAATACGCGCGAGAAGTAAAGTTGGTCATCGTAGCCCACTTCACGCCCGACGGAAGCGATCGGTTCCTGAGTGGTTTGCAGCAGCAGTTTGGCGCGGATCACCCGCTGATCTTCGCGCCAGCGCAGCAGATTAATGCCCATTTGCTCGCGGAACAGATGCGCCAGCCGTGACGGCGACAGGCAAACATGGCGCGCCACTTCTTCAATCTTCACTTCACCCGCCAGATGATTGGTG
The DNA here is from genome assembly GCF_019795975.1 of Pantoea sp. DY-17. Classification (NCBI taxonomy): domain Bacteria; kingdom Pseudomonadati; phylum Pseudomonadota; class Gammaproteobacteria; order Enterobacterales; family Erwiniaceae; genus Pantoea; species Pantoea sp. DY-17. The sequence goes on from NZ_JAIMIG010000001.1 coordinate 1,381,742, forward strand.
ACGTACTGGCAAGCTTCAATCACGCGCGGATCGCGGATCTGTTGATGGCTACGCGGATCCTCTTCCACCGCGCGCAGCAGCAAGCGCTCCAGCAGATTCATCGCCAGCTCTTCGGCGAAGCGACGACCGGAGTTGTGGGTTTGCTCGATGCTGGCGAACAGGCGATCAAACTCGGCACGCTGCGCTTCTGACAAATGCAAGCGCCCCACGCCCTGGCTCTCATCCTGCCACTGCAACCAATCGGTCCAGTAAGCGCGCGGGCGGAAATAGACCCAGCGATGGAACCAGCACGGGCTGTCTGGCGCGCGGCCGTAATAGTGCGGGGTTTTCGGTTGAAACAGCAGCAGATCGCCCGGCTCGCAGTCGAAGGCAGATTCGCCATCAAACACGCGCCCCTGGCCTTTAATGGTCAGATTAAGGATGTAGCCTTTCATGCCGTGCGGACGATCGATAAAGAAATCGAGTGCGTCATTGGCATTAATCGGCGTTAAGCCTGCCACCAGCCAGGCATTGAACGCATAGCCCGGCAATAAGGGATTCTGCTGCTCACTTGGGGGTTCGCGATGGTACATAATGCCCTCACTTTTCCGTTTCGCGGCGCTAAGCGTGCCCACTTTCCGGCACGCTCAGCCTGGGTTATCAGGCGGCTTTACTTTTCTGTTTGTAGCGGTCAAAAATCACCGCCGCTAACAGTATCAAACCGCGCACTACATACTGTGAGAATGGCGAGATATTCAATAAATTCATCGCATTCTCAACCGTGCCCAGAATTAGCACGCCCGCCACTACGTATGAAATTTTGCCGATGCCGCCTTTCAGCGAGACGCCGCCCAGCACGCAAGCTGAAATCACAATCAGCTCGTATCCGAGCGAGGTCATGGGCTGGCCGCTGGTCATGCGCGACGCCAGAATGATGCCCGCCGCCGCCGACACTAAACCGGACAGAATGAAGATAATGATGCGCGTGCGTACCACCGGCACGCCGGCCAGACGCGCTGCTTCTTCATTGCCGCCAATCGCCAGCGTGTTGCGACCAAAGGTGGTTTTGTTTAGCAGGAAACCGAACAGCACCATGGTAGCGATGGTGAGCCAAATCGGTGCCGGCACGCCGAGCCAGTTGGCGTAGCCGAGGGTAAAGAAGCGCTCGTCTTCAATCCCCACCGCTTTGCCGTCGGAGAAGATGTAAGCCAGGCCGCGCACAATCTGCATGGTGGCCAGCGTAGTGATCAGGGCGTTGATTTTCAGCCGCGCAATGACGAAGCCGTTGATAAAACCGGTGGCCATGCCGAGCAGCAATCCGGCTGCCACGCCAATCCACAGGCTTTCGGTCATGTTGATCACCACCGCGGTGACCACACCGGCGCAGGCAATCACCGACGCCACAGACAGGTCAAAGTCGCCGGAAGCCAGGCAGAACAGCATGCCGCACGCCACCATGCCGGACATCGACATCGCCAGCCCGAGCCCTTTCATGTTGATGATAGAACCAAAGTTCGGCACGAAAATGGCACAAACGATAAACAGCAGTGCAAACACCACCAGCATGCCGAAGTTGTCCCAAATCCGCCCCAGTTGTAGCCCGTTGCGCTGCACCGGTGGCGTGTTGGAAGTGGTAGATGAAGCCATTATTGCTCTCCTTTACATCAGGCCACGGCGGCCGCTTGAGTGGTTTTCGGCATCGCCAGGCTCAGCGTCAGCTGCTCTGTGGCCGTATCGTGGGACAGTTCACCGGCAATGGAACCTTCACGCATCACCAGAATGCGGTCGGCTAATCCCATCACTTCCGGCAGATCGCTGGAGGCAAACAGCACCGCAATCCCCTTTTTCGCCAGTTGATAAATCAGGTTGTAGATTTCGTGTTTGGCACCGACGTCAATGCCGCGCGTCGGCTCATCGAGCAGGATCACGTTCATCTCTTCCGACAGCCAGCGGCCCAGAATCGCCTTCTGCTGGTTGCCTCCGGAAAGATTCATGATCAGCTGCTGCGGGCCTGGCGTTTTAATGTTGAGTGAACGAATGTGGATATCGGCGTTTTTCGCTTCCCAGCTCGGTTTGATCAGGCAACCAGCGGTGAGATTGTGGCGACGCGCGCTGATGTTGATGTTATCGCGCACCGAATGCACCGGAATGATGCCTTCAGATTTGCGATCTTCCGGGCACAGCATGATGCCGGCGCGGATGGCGTCGATCGGCTGGCGAATGTTGAGCTTTTTGCCATCCAGCGTCACGCTGCCGCCGCGCAATTTAGTGGCACCGAACAGCCCTTTCATCAGTTCACTGCGTCCCGCGCCCACTAAACCAAACAGGCCAACGATTTCACCGGCACGCACCGTCAACGAAATCGGCGTGCGCACGCCCTTTGCCTCCACCGCGTCCAGCTGCAGACGCACCGGGCCCAGCTCACGCGGCGCGTAACCATAAATATCCCCCAGATTGCGCCCCACCATCGCCTGCACCAAATCATCGTGATGGGTGTTTTTCATGTCGGTGAAGGTGCGCACGTAGCGGCCATCTTTAAACACGGTGATGGCATCGCTCAGGGCAAAAATCTCCTCCATGCGATGCGACACGTACAACACGGTGCGGCCCTGCTCGCGTAGCTGACGGATGACGCGGAACAAGTGATCAATTTCGCGCGCCGACAGCGAGCTGGTCGGTTCGTCAAAAGCGATGATGCGTGCGTTACGCGCCAGCGCTTTGGCGATCTCCACCATCTGCCATTGGCCGAGCGACAGATATTTCAGCGGCATGTCCGGATCGATATGCATGCCAAGATTTTGCAGCTGCAAACCGGCTTCATAGCGCAGCAGTTTGCGATTCACCAGACCGCGCTTGTGCGGCAGCTGGCCGAGATAGATATTTTCCGCCACGCTCATTTCCGGCACCAGATGCAGTTCCTGGTAAATGATCGCCACGCCGGCATCCAGCGCATCCACGGTGGTGTTGAAACTCTTCGGCTGGCCTTTAATGCGGATCTCGCCGCCGCTGGGCTGGTAGCTACCGCTGAGGATCTTCAACAGCGTCGATTTACCGGCACCGTTCTCCCCCATCAGCGCGTGCACTTCGCCGGCACGGCAGCTGAATGAGATGTCCTGCAGCGCTTTCACGCCGGGAAAGGTTTTGCTGATGCCATGAAACGACAGAAAGGCTTGATCAGTGTTCATGGTGACTCCTCTAAGCCTTCATGCTTCGCACTGTAACTGCGTTGGCTGCGTGAACTTACCCCGGTCACTTACAAAAGTAAGCTCCCAGGGATAAGTGCACTTGCCGTCTTGTTACAGCACGAATCATTTTGGCTAAACATTTAGATGGTGCTGCTCAAACAACGAACAACGTGATTACTTCAGCCCTTTCTTATCCAGCTCGGCTTTGAAGTTATCGCGGGTAATCAGCACCACATCGGTGACCTCGGTGAACTTCGGCGGCTCCTGATCTTTGGTCACCCAGTTGTAGAGCATCTCGCTGCTCTTATAACCGTGCACGTCCGGGCTTGGCAGCAGCGAACCGTAGAAGCCGGTGGCGGAACCTTTCGACAGCTCACTCACCGCATCAACACCGTTAATGCCGATACCGATCACATCGGGCGCTTTAAAGCCCTGGCCTTCGGTGGCGCGAACGCCGCCCAGCACGGTGTTATCGTTCATGCCGAGAATCAGCCAGTGTTTCACTTCCGGATGCTGCACCAGCAGCGAGTTACCGGCGTCAAAGGCGCCTGGGATATCATTGGATTTGGTTGGCACCTGATAGATCTGCTTCTCCGGGAAACCGGCAGCTTTCAGCGCGTCCATCGAACCGCTGGTGCGACGGCGTGCGGTGTCGAGTTCGTTCGCGGTGATGGCCATCACGCCGGTCTCTTTCACATCCCAACCGCGTTTCTGCATCTCTTTATACAGTTCCTGCCCCTGACGCTCGCCGATTTTGGTCGCCGCCATCATCACCAATGGCACGGTATCCATTGGCTTGCCTTTGGCGGTCACGAACTGGTCATCGACGGCAATCACTTTCAGACCGTAACCGCGCGCTTTGGCGACAATCGCGGAGCCGAGTTTCGGATCTGGCGTACAGATGACGAAGCCTTTCGCGCCGCTGGCGGCCAGGCTGTCGATGGCGTTGAGGGTTTTCTCACCGTCGGGCACGGCAATTTTGATCACTTCAAAGCCGAGATCCTTGCCGGCTTTATCCGCGAATTTCCATTCGGTCTGGAACCAGGGTTCCTCCGGTTGTTTAACGAGGAAACCGAGTTTCATGGTCTCGGCGATAGCGGATTGTGACATAACCGCAGCGAGACCTAGCGCCGCCAGCGTTTTAGTGAATTTATGCATGATGCTCTCCGGCATAATGTTGTTTTAGGCTGTTATTAACCAATCGGTGTAAACGCTACCAATCAAATCATTCTGTGGGGTACAGCTAAAAATCAGCGCGTTAGCGCAAAGGTTGTACAAAGGCTGCGCAAACGCTGGGCTAGTTGTAGCGGGAATGGACGGGAAAAATGTAGAGCGGTATCACATCCCAAAACGATGACAAAATCCTCCATATATTCAGCAAATTTAACCGGTCGTTAACTTTTGCAGTGGATCACACATCCCCGCCGATGGCAGAAAAGTGCATATTCTCAGCGACTGATGACTAACCGCTTCTGCCGCCCCATTCCAGGATAGAGCCAGATAACTCACACAGGAGAATCCCAATGGGTGCTGGCGCCATAACAATTGGGCTGGATTTTGGCAGTGACTCGGTGCGTGCGCTGGCCGTGGACTGTCATAGTGGTAAAGAGCTGGAAAAAGCGGTGGTCAATTATGCACGCTGGGCCAACGGCGAATTTTGCGATGCGCACGCCAACCGCTTTCGTCACCATCCGCAGGACTATATTGATGCGTTAGAACAGGCGATTGTCACCGTGGTTAACGCCTTAACGCCTGAACAGCGCGCCGCCGTAGTGGGGATTGGCGTGGATTCCACAGGTTCGACGCCTGCGCCCATCGATCGTGATGGCAACGTGCTGGCGCTGCGCCCGGAATTCGCCACCAATCCCAATGCGATGTTCGTGCTGTGGAAAGATCACACTGCGATTGAAGAAGCCGAAGAGATCAATCAGCTGTGTCGTAGCGGTCGTTTCAACGATTACACCCGCTATATTGGCGGCGTCTATTCGTCGGAGTGGTTCTGGGCCAAGATACTGCACGTGTCACGCGCCGATGCTGCGGTACGTGAAGCGGCAGTGTCTTGGGTGGAACTGTGCGATTGGGTGCCCGCGCTCCTCAGCGGCACAACCGCACCCGCGCAACTGCGTCGTGGACGCTGTGCCGCCGGGCACAAATCACTGTGGCATCCGGAGTGGCAAGGCTTGCCGCCGGCTGACTTCTTCCGCGCGCTCGATCCTCTGCTGGTCGAGCAGCTCGATTCCCCCTTGTTCGCAGACACCTGGACCGCCGATGTGCCGGTGGGCACGCTCAGCAGCGAATGGGCGCAGCGCCTCGGCTTATCGCAACAGGTGATTCTTTCGGGCGGCGCGTTTGACTGCCACATGGGCGCGGTTGGTGCCGGTGCGCAGCCTTATACGCTGGTGAAAGTGATTGGCACCTCAACCTGCGACATTCTGATTGCCGACAGCGACACCGTTGGCGACCGCGCCATCAAAGGCATCTGCGGCCAGGTGGATGGCAGCGTGGTGCCGGGCGCGATTGGCTGCGAAGCCGGTCAGTCAGCGTTTGGCGATATTTATGCCTGGTTCAGCCGCCTGCTCGGCTGGCCACTGCAGCAGGCGGCGCAGCACCATCCGGAGCTGCAACCGCAGTTAGCCGCGCTGCAAAAAGATCTGATCCGCAACCTCACCGAAGCCTGGGCGGCCAATCCGCAACTCGATCATCTGCCGGTGGTGCTCGACTGGTTCAACGGCCGCCGCACGCCAGACGCCAATCAGCGCTTAAAAGGTGTGATCACCGATCTCAATCTCGGCACCGATGCGCCCGCGCTGTTTGGTGGCTTGATCGCCGCCACCGCGTTTGGCGCACGCGCCATCATGGAGTGTTTCGAACAGCAGCAGATTCCGGTGCAGAGCATCCTGACGCTCGGCGGCATCGCCCGTAAATCCCCCGCCATCATGCAGGCGTGCTGCGACGTCATGAACCGTCCGCTGGATATCGTCGCCTCTGACGAATGCTGTGCGCTCGGCGCGGCCATTTTTGCCGCCGTGGCCGCGGGCGTCTATGCCAATGTGCCTGCCGCCCAGCGGGTGATGGCCAGTCCGATTGATGTGACGCTGCAACCCAACGCCGAGCGCGTGGTGGTTTATCAGCAACTTTATCAACGTTATCAAAACTGGTGCCAGGCCGCTGAACCGCAGTACGCCGCGCGCACCGCATCCGCTCAGTAAAGGAGAGATTTAATGGAACAGCACAACGCACAACAGGTGTGGTTTGTTATTGGTACGCAGCACCTTTACGGCGCGGAAACCTTGCGTCAGGTAGAACAGCACGCTCGCCAGGTGATGGACGGATTGAATCAGGCCGGCACGCTGCCGGTGTCGCTGGTGCTGAAGCCGCTGGTGAAATCACCAGACGAAGCGCTGGCATTGTGCCGCGACGCTAACCACGATAATCAGTGTGTCGGCATCATTACCTGGCTGCACACCTTCTCGCCGGCCAAGATGTGGATTGGTGGCCTGAGCCTCCTGAATAAGCCGCTGCTGCAATTCCATACTCAGTTCAACGCGGAGATTCCGTGGGACAGCATGGATATGGACTTTATGAACCTTAACCAGACCGCGCACGGCGGCCGCGAGTTCGGCTTTATCGGCGCGCGCATGGGTTTGCAACACAGCGTGGTGACCGGTCACTGGCAGGATAAAGCCAGCCAGCAGCGCATCGGACGCTGGATCAATGCCGCGCTGGCAAAACAGGCCAGCCAGCAGCTGAAAGTGGCGCGCTTCGGCGACAACATGCGCGAAGTGGCGGTGACTGAAGGTGATAAAGTCGCGGCGCAGATTCAGTTTGGTTACTCCGTGAATGGCTGGGGCGTGGGCGATTTGGTCGAGGTGGTGAATAGCGTCAGCGATGGCGACGTCAACGCGCTAATCGATGAATACGAAAGCCGATATCGCTTCACCGAAGCCGCCGCCGTTAACGGCGATAAACGTCAAAACGTACTGGATGCGGCACGCATTGAGCTGGGTCTGAAACGTTTCCTCGAAGCCGAGGGCTGCAAAGCCTTTACCACCAACTTCCAGACTTTGCACGGCATGACGCAACTGCCCGGTTTAGCGGTGCAGCGCTTGATGGGCCAGGGCTATGGATTTGCCGGTGAAGGCGACTGGAAAACCGCCGCGCTGCTGCACATTCTCAAGATCCAGGCAGGCACACGCGCGGGCGGTACTTCCTTTATGGAGGATTACACCTATCACTTCTCACCGGGCAATGATTTGGTGCTGGGCTCGCACATGCTGGAAGTGTGCCCGTCCATCGCCAAAGAGGAGAAGCCGCTGATTGATGTGCAGTTCCTCGGCATTGGCGACAAAGCCGATCCGGCGCGCATGATCTTCTCCACGCCGGCCGGACGCGCGGTGAATGCCAGCGTCATCGATCTGGGCGATCGTTTCCGTTTGCTGGTGAATGTGGTGGATGCGATCGAACAGCCCAAACCGCTGCCAAAATTGCCGGTGGCCCGTGCGCTGTGGCGTGCCCAGCCGTCGCTGGCCACCGCATCAGAAGCCTGGATTCTGGCCGGCGGCGCGCACCACACGGTGTTCAGCCAGGCGCTGGATCTGGATGATATGTATCTGTACGGCGAGCTGAATGGCATTGAAGTGCTGGTGATTGATGAGGAGACGCGCTTACCGGCATTTAAAGATGCGCTGCGCTGGAATGAGGCGTATTACCGCCTGGCACGTTGATTTCGTCCTCTGCGATATTCCCCTCATCCTAACCTTCTCCCGCAAGCGGGAGAAGGAACCGTTTTATAAACGCTGTCACTCCGAACTCAACGCCTGCTTTTGCTTTCAGGTAAGAGTGCTGCTTATCGCTGCACCGGCGGCTCCTTCTCCCGCGCGCGGGAGAAGGAGCCTTTTTATAAACGCTGTCACTCCGAACTCAACGTCTGCTTTTGCTTCAGGAAAGAGTGCTGCTTATCGCTGCACCGGCGGCTCCCTCTCCCGCGCGCGGGTGTACAGTCCGGGGACATGGTAGACAGGTGTTCGGGGACATGGTGAACACTTTTTAACATCCTTTACCCATGGTGATCGACTTTTTCTTCAGGTCGATCACCCCCACTTTTGTGCTGTACCACCATACCTCGTAGCACCCGTCTTCCTGCATCTCCTTCAGGCCAACGTGCTCTCCCCTGAACGCCTTGCCTGCCTTCAGACTCAGGCCTTTTATAGTCAGCTTCCCACTGATATCTACCTTCCTGACCATCACGCCCTCGTCGTATTCCGCTGACGTTACGCTGGCGCTGTACTGCCGAGCCGATGGCTGATAGCGCGACGCCGGCACCGCCATATCCAGCGCCTCATGCGGGCGTTCAAGGTTATAAACCGTCCGCCAGTGATCGAAGGCGCGCTGCAGCTCACCGTCGTCCGCGAACCACTTCCCCTGCAGCACTTCAGCCTTCAGGCTGCGGTGAAAGCGCTCCAGCTTGCCCTGCGTCTGCGGATGATAAGGCCGGGAGTGCCCCACCCGGATACCCTGTCGCATAAGCCACAGCTCGACGGCCGTCCAGGTCCCGGTAGTGTCGCCCCACGGTGAACCGTTATCCATCGTCATCCGGTCCGGCAGGCCGTAACGTTCAAAGACTCTGACCAGCTGCTTCTGCACCGTCTCACGCCGCTCATCAGCGCAGTGTACGAGGCAAAGCGAGAAGCGGGAGTGATCGTCAAGGAGGGTAAGCGGGTGGCAGCGGCCGCCGCCAAAGGGAAAATGCCCCTTGAAATCCATCTGCCAGAGCTGGTTCGGGGCCGCATGTTCAAACCGGCCCGTGGCCGGGACACCCGGAGCTGAGCCCGGCAGCAGGTCGTGGCGGGCCATCAGGCTGTGGACGGTGCTGAAGGCGGGCATGCGGTGTCCGCGGTCTTCGAGCCAGCGCTTTATCTTGCGCGCGCCCCAGTGCTGATGAAGTTCATGCGCCATACGAAGCAGGTCAGTGATGTCGTCAGACGAGCGGTTGGGAGAGTGATGGGGTATGCAGGGGCGGTCCTCAAGACCGGATTCTCCCTCTTCAGCCCAGCGGCGAAGCCACTTGTAGGCAGTGGCGGAAGAAATGCCGTAGTGACGGCAGAGTGCGCGGATGTTCGCCCCGTCTTGCGAGGCGAACAGAACAAACTCTTTACGTAATGACATGGTATCTCTCGCATCCCAGGACATAAGCGACTCCATAAACGGGTTCTTATGCCTTAGTTGTAAGTGTCTACCATGTCCCCGAACAAGTGTTCACCATGTCCCCGGACTGTACACGCGGGAGAGGGTTGGGGTGAGGGAAAGGCGGGTGAAGAAGTTAAGAGGTCAAACGCTTAACAGGTGCGTTCTGCTGGCGATCCCACATCACGGTGAGCAGGCGTTGCAGCGCGATAAACGCAAACAGCAGAATGCCGATGGCGATCTTGGTCCACCATGAACTCAAGGTGCCGTCGAAGTTAATCCAGGTCTGAATCAATCCCTGAATCAACACGCCGAACAGCGTGCCCAAAACCGTGCCCACGCCGCCAGACAACAAGGTGCCGCCAATCACCACCGAGGCAATCGCGTCCAGTTCCACACCCAATCCCGCTAGCGCATAGCCTGCCGAGGTATAAATGGAGAACACAATGCCCGCTAATGTCGCCAGCGTGGTCGACAACATATAAATCCTGATGGTGGTCGCGCGCGTAGACACGCCCATCAACTGCGCCGAAGTCAGGCTACCGCCAATCGCATACACCTGATTACCAAAGCGCGTACGGTGCGCCAGAATAATCCCGCCGAGTACCACCACCAGCATAATCAGCGCCAGCAAACTCAGGCGTCCGCCGCCAGGGATCTTCCACGCCAGACTCGACAGCGTGGTATAGAGCGGATGATCGATAGGAATCGAATTCTCCGACACCAGATAGCTGCAGCCGCGCAGGAAAAACATCCCCGCCAGCGTAATGATAAACGCCGGGATTTTCAGCGCATCGATTAGCCAGCCCATCATCGCGCCAAACAGCGCGCCCATCGCCAGCACCAGCGCAAACGCCAGAAGCGGATCGAGATGATAATCACCAATCACCCGTGCCAGGAACACGCCGCTAAAGGCAATCACCGCGCCCACCGACAGATCAATCCCGCCGGACAAAATCACGAACGTCATCCCCACGGCGATAATGCCGAGGAAAGCGTTATCGGTGAGGATATTGCAGATCACGCGCGTTGAAGCGAAGCCGGGAAATTGGCTCAGGCAAAACAGATAACCCGCCACAAACACCAGCAGCGTGATCATCAAGGGCAGATGACGTTTCATCATTTCGGGCGTCTCCGTTTCAACATGGCAATAAAGCGTGGCGACTGCAGCAGCAATACGCACATCACCACCACCGCTTTCACCACCTGATTGAGTTCAGGCTGGAAGCCGGACAGCAAAATACCGGTATTCATCGACTGAATAATCAACGCGCCAATCAGTGAGAGCACCAGATTGAAGCGCCCGCCCATCAGCGAAGCACCGCCAATCACCACCGCCAGAATGGCATCCAGCTCCAGCCACAAACCGGCATTATTAGCATCGGCACCGCGAATATCCGCAGCGACGATCATGCCCGCCACCGCCGCGCACATGCCGCTAATCACATAGGTCGACATCACCACCAGCCAGCCATTCACACCGGCATTGCGCGCCGCACGCAGGTTAATACCGACCGCTTCGATAAACAGTCCGAGCGCGGTTTTGCGCGTCAGCAGCCACACCACGAGCGCCACCAGCAGCGTAATCCATACCGGCACCGGCAGCAGCCACAGCGAACCGCTACCAAACCACGCCAGGCTATCGCTGTTGAAGGTAACGATTTGGCCCTGTGTAATCAGCTGCGCCACGCCGCGTCCCGCCACCATCAAAATCAAAGTGGCGACAAACGGCTGAATTTTTAGTAGCGCCACCAAAATGCCATTCCATAAACCGCAGGCCAGGCCGGTACCGAGCGTCGCCAGAATGATGAACGGTAAACTGTGCCCCGCCACCGTCAAGGTCGCCGCCGTTGCCCCGGCAATCGCCATTACCGCGCCCACCGACAGATCGATGCCGCCGGTGGCAATCACCAGCGTCATGCCAATCGCCAGCAGCGCCACCGGCGCGGCGCGATTGAGGATATCAATCGGGCTGCCGAACAAACGGCCATCCTGAATGTGAATGGCAAAAAAGTTATTCGCCACCAGGCTATCCACCAGCAGCACCAGAATCAGCGCCACAATCTGCGGCATGCCAGGCGGCAGCTTCGGCTTACGCCGTTCGGGTTTGTCATGTGTCATAGGGGATTCAAGCATGTTGTGCTCCTCCATCGGCGATGGCGTTGACGATCGCGGCCACCGACAGCTGCTCCAGCGGGATTTCGGCCACCTGCTTCAAATCGCGCATGATCAACACGCGATCGGCATAGCCCACCAGTTCTTCGAGTTCAGAGGAGATAACCAGTAGCGCCAATCCGTCGGCGCACAGGGTTTCAATTAAGCGAATGATTTCGGCGTGCGCACCGACATCGATGCCGCGCGTTGGCTCGTCGAGGATCAGAAATTGCGGTTTGGTCACCAGCCAGCGCGACAGCAGCACCTTCTGCTGATTGCCGCCGGACAACAGCTCAACCGGCTGTTCGGCATGCGGCGTGCGAATGCCGAGACTCTTGATAAAGCGCTCGGCGATCTCCTGCTGCTCACGACGCTTGATCGGTCGCAGCCAGCCGCGCTGCGCCTGCAGCGCCAGAATGATATTTTCGCGCACCGACGCGCCACCAATGATGCCGTCGGTTTTACGATCTTCCGGACAGAAACCCATACCGAGGCGCGAAGCCTTGGCGGGCGTGCGGATGTTCTGCACTTTGCCCTTGATGGTCGCGGTGCCGCGATCGGCCCGGCGAATGCCAAACAGCACTTCGGCGGTTTCGGTACGGCCTGAACCGAGCAGTCCGGCCAGTCCCACCACTTCACCCGGACGTACCTGCAGGTTGAACGGTTCAATGGTGCCCTTCTTGCCGTAATTTTCAAACGACACCACCGGCTGATTGCTGCGCAGCGTGCTGCCCTGACGCTGCAAAGCGGTTTCCAGCAGCTCGCGTCCCAGCATCAGCTTGATCAGATCAATCTGCGGCAGCGTGGCGGTATCGCGCGTGGCAATAAACTGGCCGTTACGCAGCACGGTGATGCGATCGGTAATGCGGTAAACCTGGTCGAGAAAATGGGTAACAAAAATCAGGCTCATCCCTTTGGCTTTTAGCTGCGCCATCAGGGTAAACAGCATTTCGACTTCATTGGCATCGAGGCTGGCGGTCGGTTCATCAAGGATCAGCACCTGCGCGGAGAGATCGACCGCGCGGCAAATCGCAATGATCTGCTGCATCGCCACCGAGTAATGCCCCAGCGGACGCGTTACGTCGAGTACAAAGCCGTAGTTGCGCATCAGCGCATCGGCGTCGCGCACCATGCGCTTGCGATCAATCATGCCGAAGCGACGCGGCTCGCGACCAATGTACAAATTATCCGCCACCGACATATTCGGCAGCAGATTCACTTCCTGATAAACCGTGCCAATGCCCATCTCCTGTGCATCAGCGGTGTTGTGCGGCGTAATCGCCTTGCCGTTCAGGGTTACCGTGCCGGCATCGCGGGTATACACGCCGGTCAGGACTTTAATCAGCGTGGATTTGCCCGCGCCGTTTTCGCCCAGCAACGCCATGATCTCGCCCTTGCGGATGCTGAACGAGACATTATCCAGCGCCTTCACGCCGGGAAAGCCTTTGCTGACGCCGCTGATGGTCAGCAGTGCGGTTTCATCGGAGGTGCTCATCAGGTTCTCCCTCGCCTTACGTCATCATAAACCGCCCCGAAGGGCGGTTGCGGGGATCAGTAACCCATGCCTTTTTTGGTATCGAGCTGCGCCTGTGCGGAGTCCGGCAGATACAGTTTCGATTCTGTTTTGATGATTTTCGGCGGCATCGTGCCGTCTTTCTTGAATTTCTCCAGCGCGTCGAATGCCGGACCGGCCATATTAGGCGTCAGATCCACGTTGGCATTGGCTTCACCGGCCAGCATCGCTTTATAGATATCGGGCACGCCATCAATCGAACCGGTCAGGATATCTTTGCCTGGCTTGAGGCCAGCTTCTTTAATCGCCTGAATCGCACCGATCGCCATATCATCGTTATGCGCGTAAACCATGCAGATGTTCTTGCCGTTGTTTTCCGCCTTGATAAAGCTCTCCATCACCTCTTTACCTTTACTGCGGGTAAAGTCACCGGACTGCGAGCGAATCACTTTGATATTGTCGTGGCCGGCGATGGCTTCGGCGAAGCCTTTCTTACGGTCAATCGCCACGCTGGCGCCGACGGTGCCTTGCAGCTCGACGACGTTACATTTTTTGTCCGCGACCGTTTTCACCAGCCAGTCGCCAATCAACTTGCCTTCCAGCACGTTGTCCGCAGTGACCACCGCCATGTACAGCGATTTGTCTTTCACCACGATGGCGCGATCGAGTAAGAACACCGGGATTTTGGCGTCTTTGGCTTCTTCCAGCACCGGTTCCCATCCCGTTTGCACCACCGGCGCAATGAAGATGGCATCAACGCCCTGCGCGATGAACGAGCGCACCGCTTTGATTTGGTTCTCTTGTTTCTGCTGGCCATCGGCGATTTTCAGCGTGATACCGCGCTTTTGCGCTTCACTTTTTGCCACATTGGTTTCTGCTGAACGCCAGCCAGATTCCGACCCAACCTGTGAGAAGCCCACCGTCATATCAGCAGCCAACACCGACGTACTCAGTGCCGAGCTCACCATGGCGGTCAAGAGTAAACGTTTCCACATAATTTCATTCCTCTGAAGGGAGTGTGTTGTAGGGGTACAAAACGCGAATTAAGCCTGGCTGAAAAGCGCGTAAACAAGCGCGACATACTTCACAAATCAGAGTGAATTAAAGGAGTTACGTGAACAGGCAATGCTTTATAGATCGTGGCATTATGGACAAAATGCCTGCTAATTATTGCGGAGGGCGTTAAATAAATGTAATAAACAGAATCGGTTATGCTTCTCACTTCTGGAAACGATTACAGCGGGCGCGTAAAGAATGGTTATGGTCTGCAGCGACAATCAATTATTGGTTTTGTGACTGCTCGCACAGAATGTGAGTGCCGGTTTCACGGCGTGTGCATAAATTTGCTGACCAGAGCGGAATAAACAGCGGATTCATTCGCAGCACGATCGCAAATACCTATTATAGAGACGGAGAAATAACGGCTTTCCAATAATGCGTTAATAGCGTGAGATTTTCTCACAAGCCCGCTAAATACCGGCCTGAATTTGCCTTAAATCGTACTTTATATGCGCGTTTAAAACGCGTAAAAGGCAAAAAAGTGTCGTTTCATGAGCGAATTAGCGCATGTTGTCTGAATTTTGTATTTTTTTATGAGTCGCGTATGGACTCTCGCCGCGTGCTCCCTATACTTGGGCACTTCCAAGTACTTTATATTTAAATGGCAATCATGACTGCATTAGATTACCTGCTGAAATTCCGCAAAGTGAATAATCTCGATAGTCTGGAAAAACTCTACGACCATCTGAATTATTCGCTGACTGATGATAAAGAGATCATCAATATGTATCGTGCCGCCGACCATCGACGTGCTGAACTGGTCTCTGGCGGACGTCTGTTCGATATGGGCCGCGTGCCGAAAACCGTCTGGCGTTACGTGATCTAATTGATTTATCCCCTCTCTATCTGCGCTCTTGCGTTGTCCAGGTCGGGCGTGCCCCGTTTGGACATGATACGCTCTGCATCGCCCTCTTCTCTGCAAACAGGATCTTGTCGATGACCCAACTGGTGAACCCGCCACGTATTGCTGGCTGGCTACTGCTGCCGCTGGCGTGGCTGATCATGACCATGCTGACCAGTGCGCTGGTGGTGGCGATGTATCTGAGTCCGCTGTTTAAACCCGAATTACGCACGACGCTGTTCTCACACGGCGGCACTTTGCTGACGCAATGGTCGATCTCGCTGCTGACTGCTGCGGTGGTATGGGCGTATAGCATTTGGGTGTGCTGGATTTTCTGTAAACGTTCGCGTCGCTTACCGCGCCATTACATTCTGTGGCTGCTGATGACCATCTTGCTGGCGTTAAAAACCTTTGCCTTCACGCCGGTGGCCGATGGCAAAGCGATTCAGACTTTACTGCTGTCGCTGCTGGCGGCTGCGGTGTTTGTGCCCTATTTCAAACGCTCTCAGCGCGTAAAACAGACGTTTATCCAGCCATAATGACGTGAGTTTCGTCAGCAATTTAATTCTGAGTGCTCTCAATGCTCACACAAACCCGTTGAAGGTTGAGATGCACCTCTCAATTCCGGATAATAGACGCCTTTCGGCTTCCCAGGTTAAAAAATGACCGATTACTTACTTCTCTTTGTTGGCACAGTGCTGGTGAACAACTTTGTGTTGGTCAAATTCCTCGGCCTTTGCCCATTTATGGGCGTGTCAAAAAAACTGGAAACGGCCATTGGCATGGGACTTGCCACCACTTTCGTGATTACGCTGGCGGCGATCTGCGCCTGGCTGGTGAATCACCTGATTCTGGTGCCGCTTGATCTGGTCTATCTGCGCACCCTCGCCTATATCCTGGTGATTGCTGTTGTAGTGCAGTTCACCGAAATGGTGGTGCGTAAAACCAGTCCGTCGCTCTATCGCCTGCTGGGTATCTTCCTGCCGCTGATCACCACCAACTGTGCGGTGCTGGGCGTGCCATTATTGAGCGTTAACCTCAATCACACCTTCTTGCAGGCGGCGCTGTATGGCTTCAGTGCGTCACTCGGCTTCTCGCTGGTGATGGTGCTGTTCGCCGGCATGCGCGAGCGTCTGGTACTGGCGAATGTTCCCGCGCCGTTTAAAGGTAACTCGATTGCGCTGATCACCGCTGGTCTGATGGCGCTGGCCTTCATGGGCTTTACCGGGCTGGTGAAATTCTGATGACCGCGATTTGGATTGCGATTATCGCGCTGGCTGCATTGGGCCTGGTGTTTGGTGCCCTGCTGGGTTACGCCTCACGTCGCTTCGAGGTGGAAGAAGATCCGATTGTTGAGCAGATCGATGAGATTTTGCCGCAGAGCCAGTGTGGTCAGTGCGGCTATCCCGGCTGCCGCCCGTATGCCGATGCGGTGGGTAACAACGGTGAAGCGATCAATAAGTGCGCGCCTGGCGGCGAGCAGACCATGCTCAAGCTGGCTGCGCTGCTCAACGTTGAACCGCAACCGCTCGACGGCGGCGCAGACGTGCTGGAGCCGATACGTACTGTGGCCTGGATCGATGAAGAGAATTGCATCGGCTGCACCAAATGTATTCAGGCTTGCCCGGTGGACGCCATCGTGGGTGCCACGCGCGCCATGCACACCGTGCTGAGCGATGTCTGCACCGGCTGCGATCTCTGCGTTGCGCCTTGCCCGACCGACTGCATTGAGATGCGCCCGGTTGCCACCACCACGACCAACTGGAAGTGGAATCTCGACACCATTCCTGTACGGGTGATCCCGGTAGAAACCCATGCTTAATTTGTTAAACCTGTTCCGCAAAGAGAAGTTGTGGGATTTTCAGGGCGGCATTCATCCGCCTGAGATGAAAACACAGTCCAACGGTACGCCGCTGAGCCAGTTACCCCTGCCTGAGCGCTTTATCATTCCGTTAAAACAGCATATCGGCCATGAAGGCGAGATTTGCGTGGCGCCCGGCGACAAAGTGCTGCGCGGCCAGCCGCTGACCTTTGGCGGCGGACGCATGCTGCCGGTGCACGCGCCAACGTCCGGCACCATCGAAGAGATTGCGCCACACATGACGGCGCACCCTTCTGGCCTCTCCGAGCTGTGCATTTTCCTGCGTGCCGACGGCGAAGATCGCTGGACCACGCTCGATCCGCAGCCCGATTACCGCGCCCTGTCGCGTGAAGAAGCGGTAAAACGCATTCACAATGCGGGCATCGCTGGATTAGGCGGCGCGGGCTTCCCGACCGCCACCAAACTGCGCGGCGGCCTGCGCGGCGTGAAAACCCTGATCATCAACGCCGCCGAGTGCGAGCCGTACATCACTGCCGATGACCGTTTAATGCAGGATTGTGCCGCCGAAGTGCTGGAAGGCTGCCGCATTCTGGCGTGGGTGTTGCAGGCGGAACGCGTGCTGATCGGCATAGAAGATAACAAACCGGAAGCCATTGCCGCGCTGAAACAGGCATTAGGCGGCGATCGTGAATTGCAGATTCGCGTGATTCCGACCAAGTATCCGTCTGGCGGCGCGAAACAGCTGACGCAGATTCTCACCGGCCTCGAAGTGCCACACGGCGGACGTTCCACCGATATCGGTGTGCTGATGCAAAACGTCGGCACCGCGTGGGCGGTAAAACGCGCCATCGTAGACGGCGAACCGATCACCGAACGCGTGGTGACGCTGACCGGCGCAGCGCTGGCGCGCCCGCGCAACGTCTGGGGACGGCTCGGTACGCCGATCAGCCACCTGCTGCAGCATGCCGGTTTTACGCCGGGATCGCGCCAGATGGTGATCATGGGCGGTCCGCTAATGGGCTTTACCCTGCCGTCGCTGAACGTGCCGCTGGTGAAAATCTCCAACTGTATTCTGGCGCCGTCGGCCAGCGAAATGGGCAACGATCAGCAAGAGCAATCCTGTATCCGCTGCAGCGCCTGCGCGGATGCCTGCCCAGCGAAACTGCTGCCGCAGCAGCTGTTCTGGTACAGCCAGGGCGGCGATCACGAAAAAGCACGCGCGCACAATATTGATGACTGCATTGAGTGCGGCGCCTGCGCTTACGTCTGCCCGAGTAACATTCCGCTGGTGCAATATTACCGCCAGGAAAAAGCCGAACTGCGCGCCATCGATCTTGAAGCGAAACGTACCGCCGAAGCGAAAGCGCGTTTTGAAGCGCGTCTGGCACGTCTCGAACGCGAAAAACAGGCGCGTGAAGCGCGTCATGAACAGGCTAAACAGCGCGTGGCGCGTAGCGATCAGGGTGAACTCGACGCCGCCGTGGCACGCGTGAAAGCGCGTCAGGAAAAAACGCCGGAGCAGGATGCTGCGGAACGCGAAGCGCGTCATGCACAAGCCTTAGCGCAGCAGGCCGAGAAGCAAGCTGAAACGCAGGCGCTGAGTCGTCAGTCCGGCGATCCGCGTAAAGCGGCGGTGGAAGCCGCAATTGCCCGTGCGAAAGCGAAGAAAGCGGGCGCACCGGCGGCTGACGTCGCGCTTGCCGAGCCGCCAGCTGATGCGCCTGCGGCAGAAGTCGATCCGCGTAAAGCGGCGGTGGAAGCCGCGATTGCGCGTGCGAAGGCGAAAAAAGCTGCCGCTGCGGCAGAACCCGCACCCGCTGAGCCGCCAGCCGTCGCGCCTGCTGCTGAAGTCGATCCGCGCAAGGCCGCCGTTGAAGCGGCGATTGCGCGCGCCAAAGCCAAAAAAGCCGCCGCTTCCGCACAACCCGCTGCACCGGCACCCGCCGAGCCGTCAGCTGATGCACCTGCTGCTGAAGTTGACCCGCGCAAGGCCGCCGTTGAAGCGGCGATTGCGCGCGCCAAAGCGAAGAAAGCCGCCGCCGCTGCCGCGCAGCAGGCTGAAGCCACATCTCCTGAAGTGGAGGCTGCTGCCTCTCCTGACTCCGCCGACCCACGCAAAGCGGCGATTGCCGCTGCGGTCGCCCGTGCCAAAGCGCGTAAAGCGCAGCAGCAGCCTTCGACGACTGAGGATTAAATGGCTTTTCGTATTGCAAGTTCTCCCTATACCCACAACCGCCGCAGCACCGGCAATATCATGCTGCTGGTGGTGTTTGCCGCGCTGCCGGGCATGGCCGCACAATGGTATTTCTTTGGCGTCGGTTTCTTAATTCAGGTTTTGCTGGCCACCGCCACCGCGTGGGCCACCGAGGGGGCGATTCTGCGCCTGCGTAAAACGCCGGTGGTGCCGACTTTATCCGATAACTCTGCCCTGCTCACCGCGTTGCTGCTGGGCATCAGCCTGCCGCCGCTCGCGCCGTGGTGGTTGGTGGTGTTAGGTACCATTTTCGCCATCGTCATCGCCAAACAGCTGTATGGCGGTTTGGGGCAAAACCCGTTTAACCCGGCAATGGTCGGTTACGTAGTGCTGCTGATCTCCTTCCCGGTGCAGATGACCAGCTGGCTGCCGCCCGATAGCCTGCAGGCGATCAAACCCGGCCTGCTGGATTCGCTCAGTATGATCTTCACCCACCACACGCTGGCCGGTGAAACCATGCAGCAGCTGCAGCTCGGCGTTGATGGCGTCAGCCAGGCGACACCGCTCGATACCTTTAAAACCGGCCTGCGTGCTGGGCACAACGCTGAACAGCTGCTGGCGGAGCCGATCTACAGCGGCGTGTTAGCCGGTGTTGGCTGGCAGTGGGTTAACCTCGGTTATCTGCTGGGCGGCGCGCTGCTGCTGGCAAAGAATGCTATCCGCTGGCACATTCCGGTCAGTTTCCTCGTCTCGCTGGCGTTCTGCGCCACGCTGGGCTGGGTGTTCTCGCCGGAGTCGCTTAACTCACCGCTGATTCACCTGTTCTCCGGTGCCACCATGCTCGGCGCGTTCTTTATTGCTACCGACCCGGTGACCGCCTCCACCACCAATCGCGGCCGCCTGGTTTATGGCGCGCTGATTGGTTTGCTGGTGTGGCTGATTCGCAGCTTTGGTGGCTATCCGGACGGCGTCGCCTTCGCGGTATTGCTGGCCAATATTTGTGTGCCGCTGATTGATTACTACACTCAGCCGCGCGTTTACGGCCATCGCAAGGATTGAAGATGATCGAAGCTATTCGTAAAAATGCGGTGACGCTGGCGGCCTTTGCGGTGATCACCACCGGCGTGACGGCGGTGGTTAACTATGTCACCAAGCCGACGGTGGAGCATCAGACCGCGCTGCAACAGAAAAACCTGTTAGATCAGGTGGTGCCGAACGATCTGTATGACAATCACATCCAGCAAGAGTGTTATCTGGTGACCGATGCGCTGGCGTTGGGCAATGATCGCCCGCACCATCTCTATTTAGCGCGTAAAGGCGATCAGCCGGTGGCCGCCGCGCTTGAGACCACCGCGCCAGACGGCTATTCTGGGGCGATTCAGATGTTGGTCGGCGCCGATTTCCACGGCAAAGTGCTGGGCGTGCGCGTGGTTGAGCACCATGAAACGCCGGGCCTCGGCGATAAAATCGAACTGCGTATTTCAGACTGGATTAACAGCTTCAATGGCAAAGTGATCCACGGCGCGGATGACAAAAATTTTGCGGTGAAAAAAGACGGCGGTGAATTCGACCAATTTACCGGCGCAACCATTACGCCACGCGCGGTGGTCAACGCCACCAAGCGCACCGCGCTGCTGATTGAAACACTGCCAGCGAAGCTTGCTTCGCTGCCTGAATGTGGAGATGCAAATGAGTGAAGCCAAGAATTTACTGGTCGGCGGCCTGTGGAAAAATAACTCCGCGCTGGTGCAGCTGCTCGGTCTCTGTCCGCTGCTGGCGGTGACCTCAACCGCGACCAACGCCCTCGGTTTAGGCCTGGCGACCACGCTGGTGCTGACCATCACCAACAGCGCAATTTCCGCCTCGCGTCGTTGGGTGCCGGCCGAAATCCGAATTCCGATTTACGTGATGATCATCGCTTCAGTGGTGAGCTGCGTGCAGATGCTGATCAACGCCTATGCGTACGGCTTGTATCAGTCGCTCGGCATCTTTATCCCGCTGATCGTCACCAACTGCATTGTCGTCGGTCGCGCCGAAGCGGTCGCCTCAAAAAGCAGCATTCCGCTCTCCGCGCTGGACGGTTTTGCCATCGGCATGGGCGCAACCTGCGCGATGGTAACACTGGGATCGATTCGTGAACTGATTGGCAGCGGCACGCTGTTCAACGGCGCGGATCAGCTGCTGGGGCCGTGGGCCAAAGCGCTGCGTATTGAAGTGGTGCACTTTGATTCCCCGATGCTGCTGGCGATGCTGCCACCGGGCGCCTTTATCGGCCTTGGCATGCTGCTGGCGGCAAAATACCTGATCGATCAGAAGATGAAACAGCGTGCGGCCACCCGTGCAGCAGCGCCTGAAGCGGAGCCGCAAGGCGCAACCGGGAAAGCGGTGTGAATAAAGAGAAACGCGCGCAGATCCTGACGCGCCTGCGTGATGAGAATCCGCATCCGACCACAGAACTGAACTTCAGCACGCCGTTTGAGTTGTTGATTGCGGTGTTACTCTCCGCGCAAGCCACCGACGTCAGCGTCAACAAAGCTACCGCGAAGCTCTATCCGGTGGCGAATACCCCGGCAACGATGCTGGCGCTGGGCGTGGATGGCGTGAAGGAGTACATCAAAACCATCGGCCTGTTTAACAGCAAGGCGGAGAACGTAATCAAGACCTGCCGCATTCTGCTGGAACAGCATGATGGCGAAGTGCCGGAAGATCGTGCGGCGCTGGAAGCGCTGCCGGGCGTCGGGCGTAAAACCGCCAATGTGGTACTGAATACTGCTTTCGGCTGGCCGACCATCGCCGTTGACACCCATATTTTCCGCGTCAGCAATCGCACCCGCTTTGCGCCGGGCAAGAATGTGGAAGAAGTGGAAGATAAGCTGCTGAAAGTGGTGCCGGCGGCGTTTAAAGTCGATTGCCATCACTGGCTGATTCTGCACGGTCGCTATACCTGCGTGGCGCGCAAACCGCGTTGCGGATCCTGTCTGATCGAAGATCTGTGTGAATTCGACGCTAAAACCGAACTCTGAATCGCGGGCTCTGACACATCTGCTGCGTCACGGCAAATGTGCCCTTTTCAACTGTGCGCACTAAAGCTTCATAGCGGGCCCCGGCCAGCGCACTCGCTGCTGGCTTAACTGACACGCATTACGCCATAGACAAGCTGCGTATTTAACCTGCGGCGGCCTGCAACCAGGCGACCACCAGCGGCGACAGCCGGTTTTGTAACGCTGCCCGCTCGGACTGGAACAAGGTGGCGACAAAGAACGGGTGATCGGTCAATTCAATGCCGCGCACGTCGCCTTCCATATCCCACGACGTGATCTGCAGATTCTGCGTCGCCAGCGCTGCGCTGAACTCGGCGTTGACGCCAAAGTTGCAGTGATAACCCTCATCGCTCTGTAACGCACCGTAAGCCCGAGCAATACGTGAACCCGGCTGGAAGGTCACGCTGCCACGCTGTTCCACCAGCGAACAGGCCAGTGGCGCAATCACCCAGCGACCGCTGGGATCGGTTTCCGCATGCGCCGCATCTTCCCAGCCCAGCACATTGCGCGCGTACTCAACGATGGCGTACTGAAATCCGCCGCACGAGCCCAAAAATGGCTTACCGCTTTCCCGCGCCCAGCGAAGGGTGGCAAACACGCCCGCATCATTGAGATAAGGACTGCCCGGAACCAGCCAAATCGCCTGGTAATCATTGAGGTTGTGCTGATTGAGTTCCGGCGTGGCGATCCAGTCGGCGCTGACGTTGAGTGAAAGGGTTTTTGCAGCGAGTTGTACAGCGGGAGGAATGGCCTGATGCGCAACGGCATTAGCACGGTAATCGCCAATCAGGGCGACACGAATCGACTTCATCATGACTACGTCCTTTCAGGGAAAAAAGGAGGTTACAGCAAAGTTAACCCGCTGTCTAAACGCCTTTAAACGTCGATTTATGCGGCTTTCGTTTCCACGCATTGTGCTTATGGACGCCTGTTTATCTGCCAAATAAGGTGTCAGACCGCGCTAATCTTCGCCAGATATCAGCTACGCAAACGTTTTCTTCTTTTACCCTGATAATTAATTCGTGGTTTTGTGCGCAGGATCAACTAATTAGCGTTCTGGAATCTTTTGACTGCTTATTACGCTCACCAATCAAGCTGTTGTGCTTATATTGTGCACAACGGCAATAATAATCTCTGTATAAATTATGGTCTTTAGCGTTATGTTCTGATAAATCCGCTCTGAGCAGTTTATATCAGGAAAATGATCTTCACGATCTGCATTTCACCTGTTTATCCTGATATAATGCCATCAAGCGAGATTTAACACTGATTTACAACTTTGTATAACGGCATTAACCCTACCTATTGCAAGTATTTCAGCGTGCAGAAAATGCTTGCCCTGTTGGACTGATTCAGCCAAATTAGTCGCCGTTTTTCCTTTCTAATAACAATGTTGCGCGGGATTACCCAGCCCGACGCAGACTTAATTCCTGTCGCAAAACAGGCTATGTTAAAACTGAGGTATACGTGTCAACTGCAAACAAACACACTGACGGGGCGCCAAGCCTCAACGCTTTTAAGCAACCGAAAGCGTTTTATCTGATCTTCTCCATCGAACTGTGGGAACGTTTTGGTTACTACGGCCTGCAAGCCATCATGGCGGTTTACCTGGTTAAACAGCTGGGCATGTCCGAAGCGGACTCCATTACGCTGTTCACCTCGTTTAGCGCGCTGGTGTATGGTTTAGTCGCCATCGGCGGCTGGCTCGGCGATAAAGTGCTGGGTACCAAACGCGTCATCGTGCTCGGCGTAATGGTGCTGGCGCTGGGTTATGCGCTGATTGCCTTCTCCGGCCATGACACCTCAATGGTGTATATCGGCATGGCGACTATCGCGGTAGGTAGCGGTTTGTTTAAAGCTAACCCGTCTTCCCTGCTGTCGACCTGCTACGAGAAAGATGACGCGCGCCTCGACGGTGCCTTCACTATGTTCTACATGTCGATCAACATCGGTTCGCTGTTCTCGATGATGCTGACGCCGTGGCTGGCCGCGAAATATGGCTGGGGCGCCGCGTTCTCGCTGTCGGTTGTCGGTCTGGTGATCACGCTGCTGAACTTCCTGTTCTTCCAGCGTGTAGTGAAAAACTACGGATCCAAGCCGGATTTTGCCCCGCTGCAGATGGGTAAACTGCTGATGACGCTGATTGGCGTGGTAGCACTGATTGCGCTGGCGGCCTGGCTGCTGCATCACCAGAGCATCGCACGTATGACGCTGGGCGTCATCGCCGCAGGTATCGTGGTGATCTTCGCCAAAGAAGCCTTCGCGCTGAAGGGGGCAGCACGTCGTAAGATGATCGTGGCCTTCCTGCTGATGGTTGAAGCGATTGTGTTCTTCGTGCTCTACATGCAGATGCCGACCTCACTCAACTTCTTCGCTATCCGCAACGTTGAGCACGCGATTCTCGGCATCACCTTTGAGCCGGAGCAGTTCCAGGCGCTGAACCCGTTCTGGATTATGCTGGCAAGCCCGATTCTGGCCGCGGTGTACAACAAGCTTGGCGATAAAATGCCGATGCCACACAAATTCGCCTTCGGTATGGTGCTGTGTTCAGCGGCCTTCCTGGTGCTGCCGTTTGGTGCCAAATTTGCCAACGAAGCCGGTATCGTCTCAGTGAACTGGCTGATCCTTAGCTATGCGCTGCAGAGCATCGGTGAGCTGATGATTTCCGGTCTGGGCCTGGCAATGGTGGCACAGCTGGTACCACAACGTTTAATGGGCTTCATCATGGGTTCGTGGTTCCTGACCACCGCGGGTGCGGCAATGATTGCCGGTAAAGTCGCGAACCTGATGGCGGTGCCGAATGATGTGACCGATCCACACACGTCACTGGCGGTCTACAGCCATGTGTTCCAGCAGATTGGTATCGCCACCGGCGTGATCGCCCTGCTGATGTTAATCACCGCGCCACTGCTGAACCGCATGACGCAGGATGATAGTCAAACTGAACTGAAACGCGCCAGCGCCAATCAGTAAGCAGAAAGCCGGGCATGTCCCGGCTTTTTTCTACCCACTATTTCTCCGCCATTCACATTTCCTTTAACGATTTCTGCTACCCACACTTCGCTTTTTGCTCGCTTAACTTCATGATGTCGGCTCACTGTTAATCTGAGTGGAATAAGCATGGACAGGTTTGATGAGCTTGAGGTGTTTGTCGCGGTTATCCAGCAAGGCAGTTTGGCTGGCGCCGCACGTTTGTTACAGCGATCGCCACCGGTGATCACGCGCACCCTCAACACCCTTGAAGCCCGCCTCGCCACCACTTTGATTGAACGCACCACGCGCCAGCTGGCACCCACCGAAGCTGGCTGGCAGCTGTTTGAGCAGGCACAGCGCGTGCTGAGCGATTATCAGCGCGCCATCGACAGCGCTCACCACAGCGGCCTGCATGGCTTGCTGCGTGTAACCGCGCCGGTGCAGTTTGGTCGTCGCCACGTCATGCCCCTGGTGAATGCCTTCCTGCAACAGCATGCGGAGATGCAGATTGAAGTGGTGCTCAGCGACAGCTATCAGGACCTGATCGAGAACGGCCTCGATATCGCGCTGCGCATTGGTGCACTGCAGGACTCTTCGATGGTGGCGCGTCAGGTTGGCACTGTGCGTTCAACGCTGGTTGCCAGCCCCGACTATCTGCAACAGGCTGGCACGCCTGTTCATCCCACTGAACTGACTCAACATGCGTTAGTGACGAGCCTGCGCCATACGCGCGAGTGGCGCTTCGCTCACGACCTGCGCGTGCGCATCACGCCGCGTCTGCGGGTGAATGACGTGGAGAGCCAGCTGGAAGCGCTGCGCAGCGCACACGGCATCGGACGGCTGCTGTCGTATCAGGTTCTCGACGATATCCACAGCGGGAAACTGCTGCGCTTGCTGCCAGAATGGGAACCCGCGCCGCTTCCGGTGCAGTTAGTGACCCAGCGTGTGAAGAATATGACGCCTAAAGTGCGGCAATTTTGGGATTTTGCGCTCGAAAAGCTGCCGTTACTGCCATGCTTTGCTGAATAAACCTGAACGGTGACCGCAATTCCTGATCGCAGTCACGGGTAAATATCCCTGGCAGACTTATGCTGCTTTGATCACCACAACATTCAAGGAGAAGCCATGATGAAACTCTATTGTAAGCCCGGTGCCTGTTCGCTATCACCGCATATTGTCGCGCTGGAATGCGGGCTCGACTTCACCCAGGTGAACGTGGACCTGCAGAAGAAAGTGACCGAGCAGGGAGAAGATTACTGGCAGATTAACCCGAAAGGACAAGTGCCGGCGCTGCAGTTTGACGATGGCAGCATCCTGACCGAAGGCGTGGCGATTGTGCAATATCTGGCGGATCTCAAGCCGGATCGCCATCTGCTGGCACCGACCGGCAGCCTGACGCGCTATCACACGCTGGAGTGGTTGAGTTTTGTCAGCAGCGAACTGCACAAAAGTTTTAGCCCGCTGTTCCGTCCGGATACGCCGGAAGAGTACAAAACCATTGCTCGTGCGCAGCTGGAGAAAAAGTATCAGCAGGTGAATGAGGTGTTGCAGGATAAACAGTGGCTGCTGGGATTACGCTTTACCGTTGCCGATGTGTATCTGTTCGTGGTGACGCGCTGGGCTAAAGCCATCAAGCTGGATTTAGCGGGGCTGGATGCGCTGGAAGCCTGGTTTAATCGGGTTGCAGAGCGCCCAGCGGTGCAAGCGGCATTGAAGGCGGAAGGTTTGGTTTGATCCGGCGCTATTCTTCGTCGGGTCGCTATCAGTGCGTACGCCCCAGATCGTTGGATCGTCATTCATGGTGAGCTGAATGGCAGGTGCGCAGGACTGCGCACCTCACGGGGAATTTACAGCTTTTCAGCGGCGAAATGCTGTGTGGGCTTGGCAATCGCATCCTGCGCGGCCACCAACTGCAATTCGTACTCGCCCATTTCGTGGGTTTTCAGCATCACTTCATAAACCGCCGCGGTGATGTGCTCGAGCGCATCCTGCAGCGACTTGCCGTGCAGCAGATCGACCAGCAGCAGACCGCTGGTGAGATCGCCCACGCCAACCGGCTGACGCACGCCAAAGTCCACCAGCGGACGGCTAATGTGCCAGCACTCATCGGCGGTCACCAGCAGCATCTCAAAACGATCGCTACGACGTCCGGCACGCGCCAGATGTTTCACCAGCACCACTTTCGGGCCTTTGCTAATCAGTTCTCGTGCCGCAACCACCGCTTGCTCGACGTTGGCCACTTCATGGCCGCTGAGCATCTCCAGCTCCAGCAGGTTCGGGGCGATGATGTCACTGGCGGGCAACGCCATTTTACAGTGAAACTCCGCCACGCCCGGCGCCACGATGCAGCCTTTCTCCGGATGGCCCATCACCGGATCGCAGAAGAACCACGCATGCGGATTGGCTTCTTTCACCAGACGCACGATCTCCAGAATCTGTTCGCCCTGCTCCGCCGATCCCAAATAGCCGCTCAGCACCGCATCACAGGTTTTCAGGCGGTCAACTGCCGCAATGCCTTTAACGATGTCGGTCAAATGCGTGGCGGGCATTACGGTGCCGGTCCAGTGTCCATATTGGGTGTGATTAGAAAATTGCACGGTATTCAGCGGCCAAACGTTTGCGCCCATGCGGCGCATCGGGAATTCGGCAGCGCTGTTACCGGCGTGTCCGTAAACAACGTGAGATTGAATTGCGAGAATATTTTTCATTTTGCCCTGTACTGCTGTCTTGCCATAAAAAAGGGCCGGAAGCCGGCCCTGAACGCTTACTGCCAGTTAATCAGGCAGTAATGTTTTTTACCGCGACGCAACAACGTGAAACGTCCAAACAGTTTATCGCTGTCGCTGAAACGGTACTCCGCATCTGACTGTTTTTCGCCATTCAGCGATACCGCGTTAGAACCGATCATGGTGCGCGCCTGGCCGCGTGATGGCACCAGCTCAGCCGCCACCAGCGCCTGCTGCAAATCGTCTTCTGCCGTCAGCGTGATGGTTGGCATGCCGTCCTGCGCCAGCTGCTCGAAGTCCGCTTCGGTCATCGCGCTCAGGCTGCCGGAGAACAGGCTCTCGGTGATGCGTTTTGCCGCAGTTAAGCCGCTTTCGCCGTGCACCAGACGCGTCACCTGCTCAGCCAGCACGTATTGCGCGCGTGGCGCTGTGCCGCTGTTTTTGTCTTCTTCTTCCAGCGCATTGATCTCTTCAATGCTCATGAAGGTGAAGAACTTCAGGAAGCGATATACGTCGGCATCCGCAGTGTTGATCCAAAACTGGTAGAACTTGTATGGACTGGTTTTCTTCGCATCCAGCCACACTGCGCCACCTTCGGTTTTACCGAACTTGGTGCCGTCAGACTTGGTGATCAGCGGTACGGTCAAGCCCCACGCCTGCTGCTGATGCAGACGACGCGTCAGATCGATACCGGAGGTGATGTTGCCCCACTGATCGGAACCGCCAATCTGTAACACCACATCGTGACGCTTGTTCAGCTCCGCAAAGTCATAACCCTGCAGCAGGTTGTAGGAGAACTCAGTGTAAGAGATGCCCTGATCTTCGCGGTTCAGACGCTGTTTCACCGCTTCGCGGTTGATCATCTGATTCACTGAGAAGTGCTTACCGATGTCGCGCAGGAAGGTCAGCACGTTCATGCCGCCAAACCAGTCGTAGTTGTTCGCGGCAATCGCGCTGTTGTCGCCGCAATCGAAGCTGAGGAAAGGCGCGACCTGGTTGCGGATCTTATCCACCCACTCGCCAACGGTTTCAGCGGTGTTAAGTTTACGTTCTGCTGCTTTAAAGCTGGGATCGCCAATCAGACCGGTGGCACCACCCACCAGCGCGACCGGCTTGTGTCCGGCATCCTGAAAACGTTTCAGGCAGAGCAGCGGCACCAGATGGCCCAAATGCAAGCTATCAGCGGTAGGATCGAAGCCGCAATAGAGTGCAATTGGCCCTTGCGCCAGTCGCTCTGCTAACGCTTCTTCATCCGTTACCTGGGCGACTAAGCCCCTTTCTTGCAATTGTTGTATCAGGTTACTGCTGGTCATCACTGACTCCAAATTGATCAGACTGCACCTAGGCTGGTACACAGCTTTCCGCTGACGTGCGGAGACGAAAAAAAAGAGGGCTATAGCATAAAGCGCTGACGCCAACTGCGCCAGCGTTGAAAGGGGATAAAACGCAGTTTTACGGGGCTAAACGGTCAATCGACCAGCCATTGTCATTACGCTGGTAGAGGAAGCGATCGTGCAGACGATGTTCGCCGCCCTGCCAGAACTCCACGGTGTGGAATCTGACACGGTAGCCGCCCCAGAAACTCGGCAGCGGCACGTCGCCCTGCTGGAATTTCTGTTTGAGTTCGAGGAACTTGCCTTCCAGCACGCCGCGCGCCGAGATGCGGCTTGATTGCTTCGACACCCATGCGCCAATCTGGCTATCACGCGGGCGGCTGCTGAAGTACTTCAGTACCTCCAGCGGCGACAGTTTTTCCACTTCGCCCAGCACCATCACCTGACGCTCAAGGAAGTGCCATGGAAAGTGCAGCGAAATACGCGGATTCTCTGCCAGCTGCAGCGCCTTGCGGCTGCCGAGATTGGTATAGAACACCATGCCTTGCTCATCGTAATGCTTCAGCAGCACAATGCGCTGATAAGGTTGGCCGCTGCTGTCAACGGTGGCGACCGTCATTGCCGTCGGATCCGGCAACTGCGCGGTGCAGGCCTGCTGCAGCCACTGCTCAAACAGCGCCAAAGGGTTATCGGGCAGATCTTTACGTCGCAGCCCGCCGCGGGTGTATTCACGACGCAGATGGGCAATATGTTGCAAGCTGTCACTGTCGCTCATGCTGTTTCTCTTTCTCACGTTTACTGAACGGAGGTATCCGCGTTCTGCAATTCACAATCATTAATCACGATTTTGTTATTACGTTCAACAAAAGCGCCATTACCTTTTGACCAGAAGACGTAAGTGCCGTCGCTGTAGCGCGCGCCAGAGGCCGACACCGTTTGTGCCAGCGTCAGGGGCTTACCATCCAGAATAAAGCTCACCTGCTGCTTCGCGTTATCCTGAGTGACCGTCAGCGGCAAAGTCCCGCATTGATAGCGCAGCTGTTGCGGTGCCTCTTCCTGCTTATGCATCATGCCGCAGCCACTTAATAGCGCCACGCTGCTCAGTATCATCATTATGTTTTTCATTTTTACCTCTTAACGACCAAGTCGGGGATTGGCGGGGTAAATTGCGCCCAATACGCTCATGTCCCGCGCGCCCGTTACCGCCGGCAGGTTGCCCGGTAACCCATTTAATGTGCGAAACGCCAGCCACGCAAAGGCCAGCGCTTCCATATCATCACCGCTGATGCCCGCTTCGTCGGTGGTACCGACTTCCGTTCCCGACAGATGCGTGGCCAGCCGCGCCATCAGCAGTGGATTTCGGCTGCCACCACCGCAGACCAACAGACGATCGCAACCGTCGTTGAGCTGCACCTGCTGCGCAATGGTTAACGCCGTCAGCTCGGTCAGCGTGGCCTGTACATCCTGTGGTGCCAGCGCCGGGAAACGCTGCAGCTGCTGCTCGATCCAGCTGAGATTGAAATATTCGCGCCCGGTGCTTTTTGGCGGCGGCAGTGCAAACCACGGATCGCTGAGCATCAACTCCAGCAGCGCTGGAACCACCTGTCCGCTGCGCGCCCAGGCGGCATCTTTGTCGTACGGCAAACCTTTGTTGCGCCAAATCCACGCATCGATCAGCATATTGCCCGGCCCGGTATCAAAACCGCGTACCGGCTGGCCGGGGATCAGCAGTGACAGATTAGCGATGCCGCCGATGTTCAGCACTATGCGGCGCTCAGCGCTGTCCATCAATAACGCCTGATGGAAAGCCGGCACCAGCGGCGCGCCCTGCCCGCCGAGCGCCATGTCGCGGCGACGAAAATCCCCAATCACCGTGACGCCGGTTGCCGCCGCGATCTGGTTGTTATCGCCAATTTGCAGTGTATTCGGCGCATCACTTTGCGGCTCATGCCACACCGTTTGTCCGTGGCAGCCAATCGCCATAATGTCGCTGGCCTCCAGCGACTGCTGGTGCATCAAGGTTAAAACCGCCTCGGCGAACAGCTTGCCCAGCCGCGTATCCAACTGCCCGAGCTGCGACAGCGTCAAGGTTTGCCCCTGACAAATGGCCAGCACCTGCTGGCGCAATTCCTGCGGGATGGGATGACAATAGCTGGCCTGCTGCGCCACCATTTGACCATCAATGGCCGCCAGTACCACGTCCACGCCATCAAGGCTGGTGCCGGACATCACGCCAATATAGCGTCCTGATTTCATAGCGGTTCACTCCCTTAACATCGTCTGGCTTAAGCCTGGCAAATTACCGGGTCTAATTCTATGATAAAATTCCGCTTTTCAGCGTCACTGCACAGTGCATTCCAGCTCAGAAATATTTTCGTTGGGTAATTGAATTTTTGTTGAGGGACGATGGTCTATGCTTCGCCCCAGCCGCGTTTTATACGGACTTAGCGTCATTTGCCAGTTTTCTGTCTTATACTCTGTGCAGTACAGGATGAGAAACATGGCGTTTTTTTGCATTAAGGAGCGTTCTGATGATTAAGCGTTTTGTAGCCGTGGCGTTGACCGGCTTAACTCTGGCAGGTTGTGCCAACGACAGCACCCTTTCCGGTGACGTTTACAGCGCCAGCGAAGCTAAACAAGTACAAAGTGTTTCCTATGGCACGCTGGTTTCTGTTCGTCCGGTGAAAATCCAGGGCGGCGATGAAAACAACGTGATTGGCGCAATTGGTGGTGCAGTACTGGGCGGTTTCCTCGGTAACACCATTGGCGGCGGCAGCGGTCGCAGTCTGGCAACCGCTGGCGGTGCGGTACTCGGTGGCGTAGCCGGTCAGGGCGTTCAGGGTGCGGTCAATAAATCTGACGGTGTCGAGCTGGAAATCCGCAAGGATGATGGCAACACCATCATGGTGGTGCAGAAGCAAGCTGCCACCCGTTACTCGGTTGGCCAGCGCGTCGTGATGGCGTCAAACGGCAGCCAGGTTACCGTTTCGCCACGTTAAGCGGACAGATAAAAAAAACCGACGCCTGGCGTCGGTTTTTTTATTTCTCGCGGTTATGAAACTCAAGAATGTTTTTTTCCAGCCGCGCAATCAGCGTCACCATCTGATTGATCTCCTCCAGGCTGATGCCGGAAAGGATGTCATCGCGCGTGGCATCAATCACATTCTCAACCTGCTCGATAATCGGCTCAGCCTGCTTGGTCAACTTGATGCGCTTGGCGCGACGATCGTTGGCGCAGGTCGCGCGGGTGATCAATCCTTTCTCTTCCAGCTGATCCAGCGTGCGCACCAGTGAAGGCTGCTCAATGCCGATCGCTTTGGCCAGCTGAATTTGAGACTGCTCTGGCGGGAGTTGATGAATATTGTGTAGCGTCACCCAGTGTGTTTGTGTCAACTCAAGCGGTTTTAAACGCTGATCGATTAACGCGCGCCAAATGCGCACCAGACGAGACAGATCGGTTCCCAAGGGCGTATCCATTGCATCTCCTTATAATTAGCTTGCTAGCTATTAAGCCAGATTTTACACTATTCTGCGAGTTTACCTGGCAAATTACAAATACCAGGCCTGCATATACGCTTGCCGTCTACTCGCTATTTAGATGATTCCCGGTCAAAAAGGATGATGACACGTGTCCCTAACCGCCTTTTCCCCCAGCGCCCCGCTTACCGACCTGGTGTTCGGTGCGTCGCTGTTTTTCCCGCCGCTGTTTAAAGCGGTGTTACTCGGTTTCTTTTTCTGGTTGTTGATTCACCCGCTGATACGCGGCTGGATCTACTCCGGCGATGTCTGGCATCCCACCTTGATGGACCTTTCCCTGTTTGTACTGTGCGTCGCTGGCGCATTGTGGTTACTGAGCCTCGGATAAATCACTATGAAATTCAACCCTTTTAAGTATTTTTCAACCCTGGTGATTTTTGCGCTGGCCCTGCTTGCCGGATGGTGGATGTGGAATTACTACATGCAATCGCCATGGACGCGTGACGGCAAAGTGCGCGCCGAGCTGGTGGATATCACGCCGGAAGTGTCCGGTCGCATCATCGCTCTGGAAGTGCGCGACAATCAGTTTGTGCATAAAGGCGACGTGCTGCTGAAGCTCGATCCGGTGCCGTTGCAAATTGCACAGGCCAACGCCGAAGCCCAACTGGCTAAAGCGCAGGCCGATCTGGCCAAAGCGCAGCATGAAGCCAATCGCCGCGCCAGCCTGCCGCGCAACGTCATTTCAGCGGAAGATATGGATGCCGCCCGCTTAACCGCCAATGCTGCCGCAGCGACGGCAAAAGCGGCGCAGGCTAGCCTCGATCAGGCACGCTGGAATCTTGATCAAACCACCATTACCGCGCCCACCGATGGCTGGATCAGCAACCTGACGCTGCGCACCGGCAACTACGCCAGCGCCGGTACGCCGCTGTTTGCGCTGGTCGACAGCCACTCTTATTACGTGATGGGCTATTTCGAAGAGACCAAGCTGCGCCATATTCAGCCCGGCGCTGCCGCGCAAATTGTGTTGTACAGCAACGGCGCGCATTTGCAGGGCACGGTGGAGAGTATCGGACGCGCCATTTATGACCAAAGCGTCGCCAGCGATGGCGGGCTGGTGCCGGATATCAAGCCAAACGTGCCGTGGGTGCGCCTGGCGCAGCGCGTGCCGGTGCGTATTCGCTTAGACGCGTTGCCGGAAGGCGTGCCGCTGGTGGCAGGCACCACCTGCACCATCTCCATCGCCCACTGAGGTTGTGATGAATTTTCAGTGGCTGGCGTGGCAAAATCTGCCGTGGATAAAAGCAAGTGGGGGCGAGTGGCGCTACGCGCTGCGTAATGGCATCGCGATGTGTCTCGCCTTGACCATCGCCTATGCGCTGCAACTCGATCAACCTTACTGGGCCATGACCTCGGCGGCGGTGGTGAGTTTTCCCACCGTCGGCGGCGCCATCAGTAAAAGTCTGGGGCGCATCGTTGGCAGTTTGCTCGGTGCCAGCGCCGCGCTGCTGATCGCCGGACACACGCTGAACGAACCCTGGCTGTTTGCCTTTTTCATGGCCGGGTGGCTGGCGTTCTGTACCTGGATCGCCAATCACTACCAAAATAACGTGGCCTACGCGTTTTCGCTGGCGGGTTATACCGCCGCCATCATCGCCTTTAGCAGCGTCAACATCACCGATGTCACTCAGCTGTGGGATATCGCCCAGGCGCGCGTGTGCGAAGTGATCTCCGGCATCCTGTGTGCCGGATTGATGATGATGATTCTGCCCAGCACTTCAGATGGCAACGCGCTGATGAGTTCACTGCGTAAGATGCACGCGCGTTTGCTGGATCATGCGGTGTTATTACTGCAGCAAAGCAGCACTGATAACGTGCGCACCGCCCATGAGAATGTCATTAGCCAGATTCTCACCATGAACCTGCTGCGCATTCAGGCGTTCTGGAGCCACTATCGCTTCCGCCGCCAGAACAACGTGCTGAACTATGTGCTGCACCAGCAGCTGCGTCTCACCAGCGTACTCTCCAGCCTGCGCCGCATGTTGCTGAACTGGCCCGATGCGCCACCCGAACTTTACGACGCCATGGCCAAACTGTTGCAGGACCTGGCGCAGCCGCAGTGCGACAAATACCGTTTGGCGCTGATTCTGCGTGGCATCACGCCATCAGCAACCGGTGATTACCGTCAACGCGCCTTCGTCCAGCGACTGCGTTATTTCTGCTGGGTGTATCTCAATGTGAATCGCTGGATTCGCCTGATTGAAAGCGCCGATGCCGATACCCGTTTTCAGCCGCCGTATACGCCCTCGCTGGCGCGCGAAAGCGACAGTGCTGAAGCCGGCTGGAGCGCGCTGCGCACCTTCAGCGTCATCATGCTGGGCTGCGCCTTTTGGATCACCACGCAATGGGATTCCGGTGCCGCCGCCCTGACGCTTACCGCCATCGCCTGCGTGCTTTACTCCTCCGCGCCCTCGCCCAGTGGCAGCGTCTCGCTGTTGCTGAAAACCTTGCTGTGGCTGTCGCTGTTTAGCTTTGTGCTGCAGTTCGGTTTGATGGTGCAAATCAGCGCGCTGTGGCAGTTTTTACTGGTGCTATTCCCGCTGCTGCTCACCTTGCAGTTGTTCAAACTGCAGCAGAAGAAACGCGCCGGGATGTGGGGGCAATTCATTGTTTTTATGGGATCCTTTATCGCCGTCACCAATCCGCCGGACTGGGATTATCAAAGCTTCCTCAATGACAATATCGCCAAGGTGTGCGGCGTAATGCTGGCGTGGCTGGCGTTTCAGGTGCTGCGTCCCAGTTCCGATGCGCGTCGCAGTCGTCGGCATATTCGTGCCCTGCGCCATGCGTTTCTCGATCAGCTTCGCCGCCATCCGCGCCTGAGCGAAAGCCACTTCGAATCACAGATTTATCATCATATTAGCCAGCTCAGTAACAGTCGTGACGAGCAAGCGCGCGTCTGGCTGCTGCGCTGGGGCGTGGTGTTACTGAACTGTTCCCACATTGTCTGGCAGCTGCGCGAATGGCAGCCGACGTCGGCTACGCTCAGGCAAATGCGTGATAGCAGCCTGCAGGATCTGCAACGAATTATAAGTCTGCGCGGCGTACATCACACCGCGCTGCAGGCCACGCTGGATGAGCTGGAAACCCTGATTGAGCAACTGCAGCAACAGGAGAGCGAAGCCAATACGCTGGCGGGCATTTTGTGGCGCCTGCGCTGCTCACTGGCCCAGTTAGCGCAGGCGGTACCGGATTGATTACTGACAATATTGCGTGGTCTGACGATTAAAATCATCCTGCAACTGCTGCAGCGATTTCTGTCCTTCAAAGCGGGTTTTATCCTGATCGGACATCGGTTCAATTACCAGCGCCTTCTCTTCTGAAGAGTAGATAAAGCGGCGATACAAAGTGGTGCCGGTGAAACTTTTGCCCTGAATACCGCCGCACACCACTGTCATCGCATGACGATAAGTTTCGCTGTGGGTGAAGTTGGTTTCGGTGGCGCTGCGCAAAACATTTTCGCAGCCATTGGCTTCGAGCCGATGAAGGGTGTGCTGAGTCAGCCATTCACGGCCACGCGCAATCTTCTCACAGCCGACGCGCAGCGGATTGGTATCAATGGTGCGTTGCAGTTGTCGACTGGCATCTAAACGCAGCTGTGTGTCGTTGGGTTGATCGCATCCCACCAGCAATAAACATAACAACATCATCCCACGCGCTTTCATTCCTGCCCCTGAAGGTTTTATTCCTGAATCAATATC
Organism: Pantoea sp. DY-17; assembly: GCF_019795975.1. Taxonomy (NCBI): domain Bacteria; kingdom Pseudomonadati; phylum Pseudomonadota; class Gammaproteobacteria; order Enterobacterales; family Erwiniaceae; genus Pantoea; species Pantoea sp. DY-17. Next base: position 1,417,984 of record NZ_JAIMIG010000001.1, read on the forward strand.
ATAGGATGGAAAAACCGCGGAGAGTAGCAAGAAAATGGGTCAACTTTTTTCAGCGTGAGGAAAGGGGGGCGACAAGCTGCTGCCGCCCAAAGCATTAAATTACGCCGCAGGCAAAACGCGCCCCGCCGCCGCCAAGCGGTTGCGGATGGTCGGCATGATTATCGCCGCCCACATGCACCATCAAGGCTTTACCTTTGATTTCACTCAGGGATTTGATGCGTGGCGCAACGACCGGGTACGTCGCCTTGCCATCATCTGTGACAAACAGCGCGGGTAAGTCGCCAAGGTGACCATCGGCATACGGACCAAGATGCTTGCCGGATTTTCGCGGATCGAGATGTCCGCCCGCCGCACCGGCCGCCACCGTTTTACCGTCCGATTCGCCCGGTTCACAGCTGCCTTTAGCATGAACGTGGAAACCATGAATGCCGGGTTTCAGGCCGCTTAACGCTGGGGTAAATTGCACACCGTATGGCGTTTCGCTAAGCGTGACGGTGCCAATCGCTGCCCCGATGCCTTGCGCCGTGGTTTCATGCAGCGTGACTTCTTCTGACGCCGCCTGCGCACCCGCGGCGCAGGCCAGAGCCAGCATAACAATGAGGGTTTTCTTCATAACGTCTCCTTACGGTTAGATTCCCTCTAAGCCTGGACTGCTTTCATCCAGGCTGCCGTAATTTGACGCAGCTTTACGCTTTAGGGCACATCGTAGCCGATGGCGGCTTTACGGATGCGGAACCATTGCTGGCGATCCAGCGTCAATTGGCACGCGCCAACCGCCTCTTTTACACGTTCGATTTTACCTGATCCAATAATCGGCAGCGGACGGCTTGGCAGTTTCATCACCCATGCATACACCACCTGCTCGATATTGCTGGCGCCGATCTCCTGCTTCACCTGCTCCAGCTCATCGCGTAGCGGCTGATAGTGCGGATCGTTAAACAGGCGACCGCCGCCGAGGCACGACCACGCCATTGGGCGAATGCGATTTTGCTGGCACTGATCGAGTGAGCCATCCAGCAGCGACGTTTGCTCCAGCGGAGAGATCTCCAGTTGATTGGTGACCAGACTGAACGGCAAACGCGATTGCAGCAGCGTGAACTGCGAGGCGGTGAAGTTGGAGACGCCAAAATGGCGTACTTTGCCGCTCTGATGCAGCGCCATAAAGGCTTCGGCAATCTCATCCGCGTCCATCAACGGATCCGGGCGATGAATCAACAGCAAATCGAGGTAATCGGTATGGAAATGGCGCAGCGAATTTTCGGCGCTGTGCAGAATGTGGCTGGCTTCGGTGATGTAGTGTCCAATGCGGTGTTCAGGCTTTGCGCGCGTCGCAATGCCGCATTTGGTGACGATTTGCAGCTTCTCTCGTAACCCTGGCGCGAGGCGCAGCGCGGCACCAAAGGCGGCTTCACATTGGTAATCGCCGTAGATGTCGGCGTGATCGACGGTGGTGATGCCCAGCGCTAAATGGTGCTCAATAAACTGCACCACTTGCTGCGGCGTCATGCCCCACTCCATTAAACGCCAGTAACCGGCGATCAGCGGTGAAAATGAGGGTCCCTGCGGTGCAATAGCCTGCGCTTGTAACATGGTTAAACTCCCTAAACACGGTTCCAGATGACGAAAGCGGGAGTATAACGGAAAGGCAAATCATCGTTTTCTTAAAACAGTTCCGGTTGTTGTGGATCATGATCTTCATCCACTTTTTGCTGCCGCTGCAGGCGCAAAAAGCGTTGCCGGCACAAGCGCAGCACATCGCGCTTTTGCGCATCGCTGAATTTCATCCAGTTAAAGCGCTCTTCCCGGCTGCGTAAACAGCCACGACAATAGCCACGCGCGTCACTCTGGCAAATCCCACGACACGGGCTGGGAACGGGGAAGAACTCAAGTTGCTCGGCCACATCCACTCCGCAATTAACATCTCATATCATATTGATAACAGCTTAATGACATTGTGCAAAGCGTAGACGCCCATTGTGCATAATCAAGCCATTACGCTGTCTGGTTACGCCTGTTTACCAAATAGCCAGCATTTATCGGATTTGGATGGTTTATGTTTACTGTTGGTTAAGGTTTTCCTCAGCTTGTCTTCATACGATTGTCACACGACTTCTTACCGTTGAGTTTTCATGAGATTCCCGACCACCCTGCAGTGCGGCACCAGCGGATTTAACCTTATCGCAGCGCTGTTCTTCGCATTAGTTTTGAATGCCCTGTTCTTGCTGCGTGCCTGGGAAATGATTCCTTACGATCATCCCCACGATTATCTGTTCGCCGCCAGTATTCCGCTGGTACTGGCCTCGGCTTTCTATTTTATTTTCTCACTTGCTGCATGGCCTTATCTGCGCAAGCCGTTGCTGATTGTGCTGGTGTTCGTCAGCGCCGCCGCCAATTACTTCATGCACAGTTTTGGCACGGTGATCGACACCAATATGATGCAAAACGTCTTTGAATCTGACCCGCAGGAAGCCTCAGCGTTGTTCAGCAGCCGCTATCTACTCTGGATGTTATTGATGGGGATGGTGCCGGTGGCGCTGATTTGCGGCGTGCGTATTCGTCGTGGACCGCGCTGGTGGTGGAATCTGCTGCAACGCCTGACGGGCGCACTGGGCGCAATATTGGTGATACTGCTGATGGCGGCGCTGTTTTACAAAGATTACGCCTCGCTAATCCGCAATAATAAAAATCTGATCAAGATGATTACCCCGGCCAATATCGTCAGCGGCACCGGCCACTATGTCGATCAACGCTATCTGCAAGGTAGCCAGGCGCTGGTGAAAATCGGTGAAGATGCTCATAAAGGTCCGTTAATCTCCACAGCGACTAAAAAAACGCTGGTGGTGTTAATAGTGGGTGAAACGGCGCGCGCCGAGAACTTTTCGTTGGGTGGTTACGCGCGAGAGACCAATCCAGAATTGAAAAAACAGCAGGTAATTTACTATCCCAACGCCAGTTCCTGTGGCACAGAAACCGCCATTTCGGTGCCCTGTATGTTCTCGAATATGCCTCGCGTGCATTACGACGCCAATCTGGCGCACCACCAGGAAGGCGTACTCGACATCCTCGCCCATGCGGGCGTAAGCGTACTGTGGCGCGAAAATGATGGTGGCTGTAAAGGCGCCTGTGACCGCGTGCCGCACACCGATATGACGCAGTGGAAACTGCCGCAATATTGTCACGATGGTTTTTGCCAGGATGAGGTGTTGCTGCATCGTCTTGATAACTATGTTGCCAGCCTGCACAACGACGGCATTATCGTGCTGCATCAGATGGGCAGCCACGGCCCAGCCTATTATCAGCGTTATCCGGCTGAGTTCCGCCGTTTCACGCCCACCTGCGACAGCAAGCAGATTCAGGATTGCGATCATCAGGCGCTGGTGAATACTTACGATAACTCGCTGCTGTATAGCGACGACATGCTGAGCCGCACCATCGATAAGCTTAAAGGCCTAAGCGATCGCTTCAATGTGGCGCTGGTTTATCTCTCCGATCACGGCGAATCGCTTGGCGAGCGCGGGATGTATCTGCACGGCGCGCCTTACCTGTTTGCGCCTGCGCAGCAAACACACATTCCTCTGCTGATGTGGATGTCACCGGGATACGCGGCGGCGTACCACATCAATGATACCTGTTTACGCCAGCAAGCGGCTGACGCCAAGGTTTCGCAAGATAATCTTTTCCATACGGTTTTAGGCATGTTCAATATCCAGACGCAGCAGTATCAGCCGCAGCTAGACATGATCAGATCGTGCCAAACTGCCGCCTGAGGGTTGCGTTAGACTGACTGGTCTAATAACCTGCCCCCCATGAATAAGACTCTGCAACGCAACGATACCCGTGAACACCTGCTCGCTATTGGCGAGCAGGTTTGTTTACAGCGCGGCTTTACCGGCATGGGTTTGATCGAGATGCTGGCGCTGGCGGAAGTCACGAAAGGCTCGTTCTACCACTATTTCGGTTCGAAAGAGGCCTTTGGCGTGGCGCTGATTGAGCGCTACTTCAGCCATTTCCAGCAGCAGATTGATCAGCAGTTGAGTCTGCCCGATTTAACGCCGACCGAGCGGTTGTTAGCGCATTTCCGCTATGGCGAACGGCTGTTTATCGAGCAAGGTCATATTGTTGGCTGTCTTGGCGTAAAATTGTCAGCCGAAGTGTGCGATCTCTCTGAGCCGATGCGCGATGCACTGCAACAGGGTGCCAACGCCATTATCGCTGCCTACACGCGCTGTTTGACTGAGGTGGCGGCTGAGCAGCCGCTGCCGTTTGGGCAAACGCCGCAGCAGCTGGCGCAGCGCTGCTACTTGCTGTGGCTCGGAGCCAGTTTGCAGAGCAAGATTTCCCGAGAGCCGGGCCCGATTAGCCTGGCACTCGACACCATCGAACAGTGGCTGATAAGTCACTGATTTTAAAACCCCATTTACTAGACGACCGGTCTTCCTGGAGCAATCAATATGGCGAGTAAGCAGCTGTTCTCCCCACTTAAAGTGGGCGCGATTACCGTACCGAACCGCATTTTCATGGCCCCGTTGACGCGTCTGCGCAGCATTGAGCCGGGCGATATCCCTACGCCGCTGATGGCAGAATATTATCAACAGCGCGCCAGTGCCGGTTTGATCATCACCGAAGCCACCCAGATCTCTTTCCAGGCGAAAGGCTATGCCGGTGCGCCAGGTCTGCACACACAGCAGCAAATTGCCGCGTGGAAAATGATTAACGAGGGCATTCATGCCGCCAACGGTCACAGCGCTGTACAACTGTGGCACACCGGCCGCATTTCTCATCACAGCGTGCAGCCCGAAGGCAAAGCGCCGGTCGCCCCATCCCCACTAGCGGCAGGTACGCGCACGTCCCTGCGCGCCGCGGATGGTTCTGTTTATCGTGAAGACACCTCCGTGCCACGCGAGTTGTCAGTGGCTGAAATTCAGCAAATCGTACAAGATTTTGGTCAGGCCGCTGCTAATGCGCGCGAAGCCGATTTCGACCTGCTGGAGCTGCACTCCGCGCACGGCTATCTGATGCACCAGTTCCTCGCACCAGGTTCAAACCAGCGTACCGATGAGTACGGCGGTTCGATTGAAAAGCGTGGCCGTTTCGCGCTGGAAGTGGTGGATGCGACGATTGCCAATTGGTCTGCCGATCGTATTGGTATCCGCGTTTCACCAATCGGTGCTTTCCAGAATCTGGACAATGGCCCGGAAGAAGAAAAAGCGGCGCTGTGGTATATCGCCGAGCTGGGCAAACGCGGCATCGCCTATCTGCACCTTTCTGAGCCAGACTGGGCGGGCGGACAGCCTTACAGCGATGCATTCCGTGAAAAAGTGCGTGCCCTGTTCCCAGGCGTGATCATCGGTGCCGGTGCTTACACCGTTGAGAAAGCCGACGATCTGATTGCGCGTGGCCTGATTGACGCCGTGGCCTTTGGTCGCGACTTTATCGCCAACCCGGATCTGGTTGCCCGTCTGCAGCAGGATGCGCCACTCAATCCGCAGCGTCCTGAGAGTTTTTACGGTGGCGGCGCGGAAGGTTATACCGATTATCCAACCCTGTAAGAAAATGGCTGCCGCGGCGGATAGGCGGCAGCGTTATTTCATCAGTGTGTATACTAAGTTGCTTGTCATGCACTGATGACGTTTTAAAAAAAGAGGATGTTATGCGTTTACTTCACACCATGTTACGCGTTGGCGATTTACAACGTTCAATCGATTTCTACACCCGCGTGCTCGGCATGCGCGTACTGCGTCAAAGCGAAAACACCGAGTATAAGTACACCCTGGCATTCGTTGGCTACACCGAAGAGAGCGAGGGCGCGGTGATTGAGCTGACTTACAACTGGGGCGTGGATAAATACGATCTCGGCAACGCTTACGGCCATATCGCGCTGGGCGTGGACAATGTGGCTGACACCTGCGAACGCATTCGCAGCGCGGGCGGCAACGTAACGCGTGAAGCGGGCCCGGTAAAAGGCGGTTCGACTATTATTGCGTTTGTTGAAGATCCAGACGGCTACAAAATCGAGCTGATTGAAAACAAACATGCCGGTCACGGCTTAGGCAACTAAGGTTGCTCGTCAGCCTGCTATTTGCAGGCTGACTTCCCTCTCCTGCTGCACCCTCCTGCGATTTTTGCCATAATGCGCGCTGCCCTATTTATTGCCATGAGATCCTGATGTCTGAATCGAACGCTTTAAACGCTCTCCACCAACGCTTCCGCGGTTTTTATCCTGTTGTGATCGACGTTGAAACCGCGGGTTTCAATGCACAAACCGATGCACTGCTGGAAATTGCAGCCACCACGCTGAAAATGGATGAAGACGGCTGGTTGCACCGCGATGAAACGCTGCACTTCCATGTGGAACCGTTTGAAGGCGCCATTCTGAATCCCGCGGCGCTGGCGTTTACCGGCATCGATCCCACCAATCCGCTGCGCGGTGCGGTAAGCGAATATGAAGCCCTGCACGCGATTTTTAAAATGGTGCGCAAAGGCACCAAAGACAGCGGCTGCAATCGCGCCATTATCGTGGCGCATAACGCCACCTTCGATCTCAACTTCGTGATGGCGGCCGCCGAGCGCGCCAGCCTGAAGCGCAATCCGTTTCACCCGTTTGCCACTTTTGATACCGCGGCACTGAGCGGTTTAGTGCTGGGGCAAACCGTGTTGGCAAAAGCCTGTAAAGCGGCGGGAATGGAGTTTGATAGCACGCAAGCGCATTCGGCACTGTATGACACCGAGCAAACCGCGACGCTGTTCTGTGAGTTGGTGAACCGCTGGAAACGCCTGGGCGGCTGGCCGCTGGCTTTCAGTGAAGAATCCGCAGATGAGGCGGATGAGGCGTCTGCCGGGTAACCAAAGAAAAGGCCGACATTTGTCGGCCTTCTGCATTATTCCGCTTCTTTATACTTCTCAGCGGTCTCTTTCAGCAGTGGCTGAAGTTCACCGCGCTGGAACATCTCAACGATGATGTCGCAGCCGCCGACCAGTTCACCATCGACCCACAGCTGCGGGAAGGTTGGCCAGTTAGCGTATTTTGGCATTTCAGCGCGAATGTCCGGGTTCTGCAGAATGTCCACGTAAGCGAAACGCTCGCCACACGCAGAAAGCGCCTGCACGGCTTGCGCCGAAAAACCACAGCTTGGCAGCTTTGGCGAACCTTTCATGTACAGCAGAATCGGGTTTTCTGCGATCTGACGCTGAATTTTTTCAACAGTACTCATTATTGCCTTCCTTAATCTTCTACTTCGTGTTTGTTTATTGTAGCGATTTCGCTCCCGGACTGAAAACGGGATTTTGCCTTTGCACTGGCTAATCGCCATGTTTGTTAAGTTAACGCATGACAAATAACATTTTCATATCATTAATTGGCATTAATAAATTAATAATTAGCAATAGTTTCGCTGTGTTAACCAGCTGAAATCGCTCATTTTTGCTACAGAATCAATCTGGTAACATATTAATGGAAAAAGGCCTTACCTTTTGCAAAAAAAGTGGATTAGAATTGCCTCGGCGCTGGTCACTTGATCAGATTTCTCTCACTTTTCCGCAGTCTGCTTTGATTCAGCCTGCTTAACCTGTAACCGGATTATGCGTCTAATAATTACGCTTTTCATACTGGCTTTTGCCCAACTGTTCTTTAATGTGGCCGCTGCATCTCCGCATGCGCCCGTTAACGCCAGTTCGCTTAAAGCAGAGAAAAAGAGCGCACGTGAAGACGAGCGCCGCAAACGACGTCCGGTAAAAACCACCACCACCAAAAAATCGCGTCTGACCGCTGTTCAAAAATTCAAACTCAAAAAACAGAGCAAAACAGACATCGCGCTGCACAAAACCACCAGCAAAAAATCCCCACTGAAACTCTCTGCTAAGAAATACGGTCATCAACGTTTAGCGAAGAAAACGCCCGAGATCGCCGTCGATGATGAAGCGTTAGCGCTGACCGGCATCAAAATGAGTAAAGCGCACCGACAGCGTTATCAAAAAGCGCGTGAAACGGCGATGACCAAATTAATGGGTCAACTCGGCAAACCTTATCAATGGGGCGGCGCTTCGCCACACACCGGTTTCGACTGCAGCGGCCTGGTGTGGTATGCCTATAAAGATCTGGTGAAATTCAAACTGCCACGCACCGCCAATGAGATGTATCACCTGCGTGATGCGGCACCGATTAAGCGTGAAATGCTGGAGAAAGGCGATCTGGTGTTCTTCCGCATCAACAATCGCGGTACCGCCGACCATGTGGGCGTTTATCTTGGCAATGGCAAATTCATTCAGTCGCCGCGTACCGGCAAAGATATTCAGATTAGCGCATTGGGTGAGGATTACTGGCAGAAACACTATGTGGGCGCGCGTCGTATGATGACGCCAAAAACCATTCGCTAGTTGTTGCGCAACAGACATAAAAAAGCCGGATGCTGTTCTCAGCTCCGGCTTTTTTGTTAATGCATGATCGCGGTAAAGCTGAAGGCGATAATCATCAACAGTGCGCCAACAGTGGTCATTAGCGCCAGCTTCAGGTCGGTATTCATCACAACTCCTTAGTCACACAATTATTAGGGTTAAGACGATTTTCGCATAGCAATAGGCAAAAATCTCGTGTTATCCGCGCCAGCTTGCTAGAATCGCCGCCTTTCGTTGCGCAACAGATTTTGCGCAGGCTGTATTTACAGCGTGATGAAGTGATTTCGCCTGCTAGAACATACCGTTTTGCCCGCTTTTTTGGGCTGTAAAAGCATTAGCAGACGCAAACGTTTAACAATATACTTATCAGTAAGTTGCGATAAGCCCAGGAGCACCATTTTCATGGCAACAATTAAAGATGTCGCAAAACGCGCGGGTGTCTCAACCACCACGGTTTCGCATGTCATCAACAAGACGCGTTTCGTTGCGGAAGAGACGCGTAACGCCGTATGGGAAGCGATCAAAGAATTACATTACTCGCCAAGTGCCGTGGCGCGTAGTCTTAAAGTCAATCACACCAAAACCTTGGGTCTGCTGGCGACCTCCAGCGAAGCGCCCTACTTCGCTGAAATTATCGAAGCGGTGGAGAACCGCTGCTTCGAACGCGGCTATACGCTGATTCTCGGCAATGCACACAACGATCTACAAAAGCAGCGCGCTTATCTGTCGATGATGGCGCAAAAGCGCGTCGATGGTCTGCTGGTGATGTGTTCGGAATATCCAGACGATTTGTTGCAGATGCTGGAAGAGAACCGCAATATCCCCATGGTGGTAATGGATTGGGGCGCGTCACGCGGTGATTTCACCGATACCGTGCAGGACAATGCATTTCAGGGTGGCTATCTCGCCGGGCGTTATCTGATTGAACGTGGCCATCGCGATATCGGTGCCATTCCTGGCCAAATGGAGCGCAACACCGGCGGTGGACGTCATGCTGGCTTCCTGCAGGCAATGAACGAAGCGGGCATTACAGTGCGTCCGGAGTGGGTGGTTCAGGGCGACTTTGAGCCTGAATCGGGCTATCAGGCGATGCAACAGATCTTAAATCAGAAACAGCGTCCAACCGCGGTGTTCTGCGGTGGCGATATCATGGCGATGGGCGCGATTTGCGCTGCTGATGAGATGGGTTTGCGCGTACCGCAGGATATCTCGGTGATTGGCTACGATAACGTGCGCAACGCGCGCTATTTCACACCAGCGCTCACCACCGTGCACCAGCCAAAAGCTGAACTGGGTGAAAAAGCGCTGGAAATGCTGCTGGATCGCATCACCAGCAAGCGCGAAGATCCGCAAACTATCGAAGTCCAGCCAACGCTGATTGAACGCCGTTCGGTGGCGTACGGTCCGTTCCGCGACTACCGCCGCTAAGCCGACACTTCGCTGAGCCATTCGTGGTTCAGCGTTTCCGCATCCCCGAGATAAGCCAGTAACCACGCCAGCGCCGGTGACGCGCGCTGTTCTGACCAGCTAACGCAGCACGGACTGTCCGGAAACGCCTGCGGTAGCGCCAGCTCGACCAGTTTTTGGCTGTCCAGCAGTGGACGCGCCAAATGGCCAGGCACCATGCCGACGCACAATCCTGCCAGCAAACAATCCATCCCGGTTTCCCACTCTGGCACCACCAACCGCCGCTGATTATCCAGCGTCCATGTCATACGGCGCGGCAACGCACGCGAGGTATCTTCCAGCACCAGCGATGGCCACGCCCGCAAGGTTTCATCATCCAGCTCCTTGCTGTTAACCAGCGGATGATCGGGACTCACCACACAACGCCAGTTCAGCGCGCCCATATCCTGAAAGGCAAAACGTCCGCCCACCGGGATGGCCTGAGTTGCGCCAATCGCCACATCCACCCGACCATCAGCCAACGCATCCCACACGCCGTTGAACACTTCGTAGCTGATAATCAGCTCCATGTCGGGAAAATGGCGGTAGAAGTCTTTCACTAACTGTCGCGTACGCTGCGGTTTTACTATGCAGTCAACCGCGATGCTCAACTCGCCGCGCCAGCCATTTGCCAGTTGCTGACACTGTCGGCGAGTTGCCAGCATTTTTTTGATAACAGAACGGCCTTCCCGCACAAAATGCTCGCCCGCCGCTGTCATCACCACTTCCCGATGCTGGCGCTCAAACAGCGGCACCGCCAGCCAGTTTTCCAGCTGGCGCACAGTGTAACTGACGGCAGAGGGCACGCGATGCAGCTCCTGCGCTGCCGCGCTAAAACTGCCGGTGCGCGCTACTGCATCCACCACTTCAAGCGCATATTCTGACCACATAATTTTGCCTTCAAAAATTTTAACAGCACCATGCAAATATTAGCGTTTCACAAAGCGCGCTGCATCCTTTTACACTCCCCGGCGTTTACCCTGCCCAAAAGAGAATCAACATGTTGTCGTCTAAAGCATTTATGCCTTATCTCGCCGTGCTCAGCATGCTCGGCTTTCTTGCCACGGATATGTATTTACCCGCCTTTGGCGATATGCAGCGTGATTTTGCTAGCGCACCCGGCACCATCAGCGCCAGCCTGAGTCTGTTTCTCGGCGGTTTTGCCTGTGCCCAGGTATTTTGGGGACCGCTATCAGATCGTTATGGACGTAAGCCGATTTTGCTGGCGGGCCTGGCCATCTTCGCCCTCGGTTGTCTGGGAATGCTGTGGGTGACCGATGTCCGCCTGATGCTGGCGCTGCGTTTTATGCAGGCGATTGGCGTGTGTGCGGCTGCCGTAAGCTGGCAGGCGCTGGTGGTGGATCACTATCCAAAAGCGAAAGCCAATAAAGTGTTTGCAACGATTATGCCGCTGGTTGCGCTGTCTCCGGCGCTGGCACCGCTGCTCGGCGCCTGGTTGATCGGCCACTTCCACTGGCGCAGCATCTTTATCACGCTGACGCTGGTTGCCGTGGTGTTGCTGATCGGTACGATGCAGTTAACCTCAACTAAGCGCGAGAAAGTCACCTCAGGTAAACAACCCGGCTGGTTGACTTTGCTGGGTACCCGCGTCTACAGCGGTAACGTCTTAATCTATTCGGCATGTTCGGCGAGCTTTTTCGCGTGGCTGACGGGCTCACCTTTCATTCTCGCCGCAGCTGGCCTGACGCCGGGCGATATTGGCCTGAGCTATATTCCGCAGACCATTGCGTTTCTGATTGGCGGCTTTGGCTGCCGCACGCTGTTAAATCGTTATCAGGGCGCGCAACTGCTGCCGTGGTTGCTGGTGCTGTACAGTCTGAGCATCCTAAGTCTGTTTGTCATCGCCCTGATGCCTTCAGCGCCGCTGTTTGTGCTGCTGATGCCCTTCTGCGGCATGGCGCTGGCCAATGGCGCGATCTATCCGATTGTGGTGGCCAGCGCATTAGCGCCCTTCCCGCACGCCACCGGTAAAGCGGCAGGATTACAGAATTTATTCCAGCTAGGATTGTGCTTTGTCGCCAGCCTGCTGGTCTCCGCCGGCCTTGAGCAGGCGCTGTTCAACACCACATTAGTGATGGTGGCCACCGTGGTACTGGCGTGGGTGGGCTTTGTCTGCCAGCGATCGGCAAACGCACAAAGTGATATTGCCCACACTTCCCGTCCCTGCGAAGATAATCTCTAAGCCAACGCTTTTCGTTAGCAAACTAACGATAACCCGTTGAATATTGACCCACGTGAGCATATACTCAGTGGGTCAGTAATTCTGTATTAAATCAATAATATAAATGTAATACCTTTAGCGACTCTGTCGCGGGATGGCGTCTGCACGATACTCCAGTGCGGCGTCCAACTTTTCTATTCAAATTCATGCCTCTGTAAAACGTCGGATTTCTGGCGCACGGATTTTCCGTGAGTTCTCTCACAGGTCTTGGGAAATTGGCTATTCTTTTTCTCAGGTTCAGATCGGAAGGTGATGGAGAAGCTATGAGTTCATCTGTTATAGAAGAAGTGAGCCTTGAAGAAAACCACTGGTTTCGGATCGTCAATGAACTGCTAGAGCGTGCTGATATTGCAGTTAATGGCACTCGTCCCTGGGATATTCAGGTAAAGCATCCAGATTTTTTTAAACGCGTGCTCGAGGAAGGATCGCTCGGATTAGGTGAAAGTTACATGGATGGTTGGTGGGAGTGCGAACAGCTTGATATGTTCTTCCATCGCGTTTTAAAACACCATCTGGATAAACAATTACCGCGACATTTTAAAGATACGTTGCGCATCGCCGCCGCGCGTCTTACTAATTTGCAATCGAAAAAACGCGCCTGGATTGTGGGTAAAGAGCATTACGACCTGGGTAATGATCTATTCTCACTGATGCTTGACCCCTATATGCAATATTCCTGCGGCTACTGGAAAGATGCTGATACGTTGGAAAACGCGCAGCAGGCCAAACTGGATATGATTTGCCGCAAGTTACAACTTGAACCGGGCATGACGCTGTTGGATATCGGTTGTGGCTGGGGCGGACTGGCGGAATATGCCGCACGCCATTATGGCGTCACGGTGCATGGCGTCACTATTTCTGCAGAGCAACAAAAACTGGCACAACAACGCTGTGAAGGACTGGATGTCACTATTTTACTGCAGGACTATCGCGACCTGAATAATCAATATGATCGCATTGTTTCTGTCGGAATGTTTGAACATGTCGGGCCGAAAAACTATGCCACTTATTTTGATGTTGCTGACCGCAATCTCAAACCAGACGGCATATTTTTACTGCACACCATTGGTGCCCTCACAACGGATATGAATGTCGATCCGTGGATTGATAAATATATCTTCCCGAACGGTTGTCTGCCGTCGGTCCGTCAAATCGCTGATGCCAGTGAGCCACATTTCGTCATGGAAGATTGGCATAACTTTGGCGCAGATTACGATACGACGTTAATGGCATGGTATGAACGTTTTCAGGCGGCGTGGCCGCAGCTGGCTGAGAAATATGGCGAACGTTTTAAACGGATGTTCGACTATTATCTCAACGCCTGCGCCGGTGCGTTTCGTGCCCGTGATATTCAGCTGTGGCAGGTAGTATTCAGTCGTGGCAAGGATGGCGGATTACGCGTAGCGCGTTAATGAGCTTGCAGAAATAAATCAAGGCGCCGCAGGGCGCCTTTTTTAGCGCCATTATTCTGCGCTGGCAATCTGCGCCAGTGCAGCGGCTTCACGCTGCGCTAATACGCGTTCAACGGTTTCCACAATGGCCTGCGTATGAGGGTCAATCTCAATATTGACCTTCTGACCAAACTTCTTCGCGCCTAACGTGGTGCGCTCGAGGGTTTCCGGAATCAGATGCACACAGAACTTGCTTTTGGTAACGTCGCCAACGGTCAAACTAATTCCGTCGATACCCACAAAACCTTTATGCAGAATATATTTGATCTGCGTGGCGTCCTGTAATTTAAACCAGATTTCGCGGTTGTTTTCTGACTGGATGATTTTGCAAATTTCCGCCGTGGTCATAATATGGCCAGACATTAAATGGCCGCCAATTTCATCACTGAACTTCGCTGCACGCTCAATATTCACTACATCCCCGACCTGTAATTCACCCAGGTTGGTAATGCGCAATGTTTCTTTAATCAGATCGAAGCTAACCCGATCGCCATTAATCTCAGTCACAGTCAGGCAGCAGCCGTTGTGGGCTACCGATGCGCCCAGCGCCAGTCCCGGTAACAGCTCATCCGGTAAGCGCACAATATGGGTACGAAACAGATCTTTCTCTTCAATGCCGACAATTTCTGCCGTGCCTTGCACAATTCCAGTAAACATAATCTTAGCCTCTGCAAAGTTTGCGTCAGTTTATCACAGCTTGTCGGCGGCAGCTTAATTTGGCGGAGTTCAAACTTTACACAAATTGCTAAACAAAATGCGATCAACGTTTGGCGGAAGCCAGCGCTGCCGCTACACTGTGCGCGCATTCTTTGGGGATTTCGCCCCGCTCTCTTCATTAATTAAGCAGGTGTAACGTGCAGAAGTATTTTACCGAAGCGCGTCAATTGCTGGCCCTCGCGATCCCGGTCATCCTTGCTCAGGTGGCCCAGACTGCGATGGGATTTGTAGATACTGTTATGGCCGGTGCGGTAAGCGCCACGGATATGGCCGCCGTCGCTGTCGGCACCTCTATCTGGCTTCCCGCCATTCTGTTTGGTCATGGTCTTCTACTGGCTTTGACGCCTACCGTTGCGCAACTCAACGGTTCAGGACGACGCGAACGTATCGCGGAACAAGTGCGCCAGGGATACTGGATGGCAATCGGTGTTGCACTCCTGATTATGGTGGTGCTGTGGAACGCTGGTTATCTGATTAACACCATGCATGATATCGATCCTGAATTGGCCGCCAAAGCTGAAGGATACTTGCATGCGTTGCTGTGGGGCGCACCGGGTTACCTGCTGTTCCAGGTGATGCGCAACCAATGCGAAGGTTTGTCGAAAACCAAACCGGCGATGCTGCTCGGCTTCCTCGGCCTGATGGTGAATATTCCGCTCAACTATGTGTTCATTTACGGCCATTTTGGTATGCCGGCCTTAGGCGGCGTCGGCTGCGGCGTGGCGACGGCATCGGTCTATTGGGTGATGTTCCTGGTGATGCGCTTCTGGGTGAAACGCATGGCAAGCATGCGCGACATCCGTATGAAAACGCGCTGGTCTGCACCGTCACGTGCGATTTTGTCACGCCTGTTCACGCTGGGTTTGCCGGTGGCATTGGCGCTGTTCTTTGAGGTGACGCTGTTTGCCGTGGTAGCGCTGTTGGTGTCACCGCTCGGTATCGTGAAAGTGGCCGGACACCAGATTGCACTCAACTTCAGTTCGCTGATGTTCGTGTTGCCGCTGTCGCTCGGCGTCGCCACTACCATTCGCGTTGGCTATCGGCTGGGACAAGGTTCGGCCGAACAGGCGCGCGTTGCTGCGTGGACCGGGCAAGGCGTCGGCATCAGCATGGCGGCCATCACCGCACTGTTTACCGTGATTTTCCGTCACGATATCGCCGGCCTGTACACGGCAAATCCAGAAGTCATTACCCTTGCGGCACAGCTGATGTTGCTGGCGGCGATTTATCAGTTCTCAGATTCAATTCAGGTGATTGGCAGCGGTATCTTGCGCGGTTATAAAGACACGCGCTCGATCTTCTTCATCACCTTTATCGCCTACTGGGTGCTGGGTTTGCCGGTGGGTTATGTACTGGCGATGACGGATTGGGTATTGCCGAAGTTGGGTCCCGCCGGCTTCTGGTGTGGCTTTATTATCGGCCTGACCTCCGCAGCAGTGATGATGATTTGGCGCATCCGTCGTTTGCAGCGCCTGCCTGCGCAGGTCATCCTGGCGCGCGCCGCGCGCTAAGTGGCTGGTAACGGCGAAAAAAACGACGCATAGCACAGTTGCTGGTCAGTCGTAGGGGAAAAACACTTTTTCCCCTTGCCAGCATCACGGCCTGCCGTTAATATTCGTCCCCGCTGTCGCCCTGACAGTGTGTTGCGCTCTTAGCTCAGTTGGTTAGAGCACCACCTTGACATGGTGGGGGTCGATGGTTCGAGTCCATTAGAGCGCACCAAGTGCGTCCGTAGCTCAGTTGGTTAGAGCACCACCTTGACATGGTGGGGGTCGGTGGTTCGAGTCCACTCGGACGCACCAATTTGTGAATTTCCTGAATGCGCTCTTAGCTCAGTTGGTTAGAGCACCACCTTGACATGGTGGGGGTCGATGGTTCGAGTCCATTAGAGCGCACCACTCTGGTTTTATCTCCTTGCGCAACACCTTTTTCTTGATCTGCATCGTCTATATCGCGCCGCTTTTATATTGGTTTTCGCATACTTAGCGACTATACTATGCCGCGTTGTTCCACCTGAAAGGTTTCAGCGCTAACGTGCCTATGCAAACAACTCCAATGATTTGCGCAACACTGATCACTCAGTTCCCTCGCGTACTGCATAACTTCTCTGCACGCTTTGCTTTCGTCTCCTATTCTTATTTCTGTGAAATCCGATCCAACACCATAAATATTCTCACTTCGGTGCCGTGCGCATCGAATCCCGACCTTTATCATCCATCACAACTTATAGAAAACCTGACATGAAAAAGACCAAAATCGTTTGTACTATCGGTCCAAAAACCGAATCCGAAGAAATGCTGACCCAACTGCTGGAAGCGGGCATGAACGTGATGCGCCTTAACTTCTCGCACGGGGATTACGCTGAACATGGCCAACGCATCACCAACATGCGTGCCGTTATGGAAAAAACCGGTCGTCAGGCCGCTATTCTGCTGGACACCAAAGGTCCGGAAATTCGTACCATGAAACTGGAAGGCGGCAACGATGTGTCGTTGAAAGCCGGCCAGACCTTCACCTTCACCACCGATCAGTCAGTCATTGGTAACAGCGAACGTGTTGCCGTGACCTACGCCGGCTTCACTGAAGACTTGAAAATTGGTAACACCGTTCTGGTCGACGATGGTTTGATCGGTATGCAGGTCACAGAAGTGACTGAGAATTCAGTAATCTGTAATGTCCTGAACAATGGCGATCTGGGTGAGAACAAGGGCGTTAACCTGCCAGGTGTCTCCATTCAGCTGCCTGCACTGGCGGAAAAAGATAAGCGCGACCTGATCTTTGGTTGCGAGCAGAACGTTGATTTCGTCGCCGCTTCGTTTATTCGTAAGCGTTCTGACGTGCTGGAAATCCGTGAGCACCTGAAAGCGCATGGCGGCGAGCATATTCAGATCATCTCAAAAATCGAGAACCAGGAAGGCCTGAACAACTTCGATGAGATCCTCGAAGCCTCAGACGGCATCATGGTTGCTCGTGGCGACCTCGGCGTTGAGATCCCGGTTGAGGAAGTAATCTTCGCGCAGAAGATGATGATTAAGAAATGTAATAAAGCACGCAAAGTGGTTATCACCGCGACGCAGATGCTGGATTCCATGATCAAGAACCCACGCCCTACCCGCGCGGAAGCCGGCGACGTGGCGAACGCCATCCTCGATGGTACCGATGCGGTCATGCTGTCTGGTGAGAGTGCTAAAGGTCGTTATCCACTGGAGTCGGTCACCATCATGGCGACCATCTGTGAGCGTACCGATCGCGTGATGAAATCCCGCATTGACTCGCTGCAGGATTCACGCAAGCTGCGCATCACCGAAGCGGTATGCCGCGGTGCCGTTGAGACTGCAGAGAAGCTGGAAGCACCACTGATTGTTGTAGCCACCGAAGGTGGTAAATCTGCTAAAGCTATCCGTAAGTATTTCCCGGATGCCACCATTCTGGCGCTCACCACCAACGAAACCACCGCTCGTCAGCTGATTCTGAGCAAAGGTATCGAAACTCATCTGGTGAGAGAAATTGCCTCAACTGATGATTTCTACCGCATTGGTAAGGAAATGGCGCTGGAAAGCGGATATGCGCAGAAAGGCGATGTGGTGGTAATGGTTTCAGGTGCATTAGTACCAAGCGGAACGACAAACACCGCGTCTGTACATGTAATCTGATTAGCAACTGAATTTTTATTTAAAAGCGCCTTTTAAAGGCGCTTTTTTTATTGCAGAGGTAATACAAAAGCCAGAAATTTCCAATCGAAATTAACTATTCAAAATCTCGTATGATTAAGGTTAGTCCGATTAAATCTCTCTGTTTTAGCTAATTATTTTCATCATCTTCTGTTAAATGCTGTTTCTTTGAGCGAACGATCAAATTTAAGCATGTTCTCATCAAAAATTTATTCTCAACTCAAAAAGCTTTGTGTAATACTTGTAACGCTACATGGAGATTAACTCAATCTAGAGGGTATAAAGAATGAATCGCACTAAACTGGTACTGGGCGCTGTAATCCTGGCTTCAACTATGCTGGCTGGTTGCTCAAGCAACGCTAAAATCGACCAACTGTCTTCAGACGTTCAGACTCTGAACGCTAAAGTTGATCAGCTGAGCAACGACGTGAACGCAATCCGTTCTGACGTTCAGGCTGCTAAAGATGACGCAGCTCGTGCTAACCAGCGTCTGGACAACCAGGCTCACTCTTACCGTAAGTAAGAGTTCTGGTTTGAAAAATGGTGCCCATGTGGCACCATTTTTTTTGTCCTGATTCTGCGATTCTCTGGTCCGAATTCAGGGCTGCGCTACAGCTTCACCACGCTGCTCCGTTGGTACTGCGCTTTCATCTGTAACCGGCTCACCGCTGCTCACTAATACCGGCATTCCGGAACGTCGGGCTATCGCTTCCTTGATCAACGCCGTATCACTCTTCTCGCTCTTCGAGAAGGCTTTCAGCTGCGCTGACTGCGCAATCGGCATGGTTTGCGGATCGTCCTTATCATTACGTGATAACGGCTGATGCACTTCAACGTAGCGCTTACCGTCGGGCTCAATCGCATATTTGATGGGCTGATTGATCACCTGCACCCGCGTCCCTTTCGGCACGCTATTGAACAGCGCTTCAATATCATCCGGTCGCAAGCGAATGCAGCCGGAACTTACGCGCATGCCAATACCAAAGTCAGCATTGGTGCCGTGAATCAAATACTGACCGGTCCCACGCGCCAGACGCATCGCAAACAGCCCCATTGGGTTATCAGGCCCGGCTGGCACCACGCCCGGCAAAGTAATGCCCTCTTTGGCGTAGCGCTTGCGGATATTGGTGGTTGGCGTCCAGGTAGGATTCGGGATTTTCTGGCTGATGCTGGTGACCATGGTTGGCGTCATAGCGCCTAACTGACCGATCCCGATCGGATAGACGACCACACGATCTTCACCTTTCGGATAATAGTAAAGTCGCAGTTCCGCGAGGTTAATCACGATACCTTCCCGTGGTGCATCGGGTAGCAGCATCTGCAGTGGCACGGTTAATTGTGTGCCAGCCTTGGGGAGCCAGGGATCAACGCCTGGATTAGCTTCAAGCATGCCGAGCATGCCTATCTTATAACGTGCGGCAATGCTCTCCAGCGGCCGCTTGTCATCCGGCACGGTGGTCAGGGTGTTTTCGCCAATCAAACGGCTATTATCGGCTGGTAGGGGATATTCCGTAGCAAATGCAGGTGCAGAGAGTCCGCAACAGGACAACAGCAATGCACCGGCTAAACGTAAGGCTGGTTTCATGCAATTTTCTCTTTGTCGGATAGAACAGACCCCGGTCAAGCCGGGGTCTGGAGAGTGTAACTTAGCTGAGGGTCTGAGCGTTATGCCGGATCGCGCGAATCATCGCTTCCAGCCCCTGCGAACGCGAGGGAGTGAGATGTGAGGTCAGCGCCAATTCGCCGAACCAGTGGCGCACATCGAGATCGAGAATCTCTGACGCCTTAAGCCCTTGATACAGACTAAATACCACTGCAATCAACCCTTTAACGATGGCGGCATCGCTGTCGCCTTCGAGGGCGATGGTGCCATCGGCCTGCGGGGTCATGCGTATCCACACCTGGCTCTGACAACCTGAAATCACGTGTTCCGGCTGCTGTAAGCTTTCGGAGGATTCTGGTAATTTCCCACCGAGTTCAATGATGTAGAGGTACTTCTCTTCCCAGTTTGCGCAACGATTGAAGTTACGAACCAGTCTCTCTTTATCTGGCAAATTCGCCATGAATCACTCCTGAAGTCTGCTCAACCGCCCAGCAGACGATGAATACGGGTCAAACCTGCGGCCAGACGATCGGCTTCTTCTTCGGTGTTGTACAGCGCGAAGGAGGCACGACACATGGCCGGCACCGCATAATGACGCATCAGCGGCATCGCACAGTGATGGCCGGTGCGGATCGCAATACCGTATTGATCAAGGAAACTGCCGACATCAAAGGCGTGATGGTTGCCGAGGTTAAAGGCCACCACGCCGCTGCGACTTTCCGGACCGTAAATCACCAGATCCGGCACCGAAGCCAGTTTATCCAGCGCATAACGCATCAGCATCGATTCGCGCTGATGAATCACGTCCAGGCCCAGTTCGCTGATCCACGTTAACGCCGCACCCAAACCAATGATGCCGCCGGTATTCGGCGTGCCCGCTTCGAAACGCCATGGCGTATTGTTAAAGGTGGTGCCGGTTGGCAGCACAACCTCCGAAATCATCGAACCGCCGCCTTCCCAGGGTGGCATGATCTCCTGCAACGCTTTACGCGCATACAGCACACCAATGCCGGTCGGACCATAAATCTTATGGCCGGAGAAAGCGTAGAAGTCGCAGTCGATATCCTGCACATCCACCTTGTGATGCATCACCGCCTGCGCGCCATCCACCAACGTAATCACACCAGCGGCTTTCGCTTGAGCCACGATAGCTTTTACGGGATTGACGGTTCCGAGCACGTTAGAAACGTGGGTGACTGCCAGCAAACGGGTGCGGCTATCAATCAAACCGCTCAGCTGTTCCAGCGCCAGCTCGCCCTGCGCATTCAGCGGCAAAACGCGAATTTCTGCGCCAGTGCGCTGCGCCACCATCTGCCACGGCACGATGTTAGCGTGATGCTCCATCTCGGTGACGATGATGTTGTCGCCCGGCTGCAACTGACTGCCGCCCCAACTGTTCGCCACCAGATTGATGGCTTCCGTGGTGCCTTTGACGAAAATAATCTCTTCTGGCGAAGCGGCGTTAAGAAAACGCGCGGCCTGATGACGTACGTTCTCCATGTCGGTGGTCGCCTGCGCGCTCAACGAATGGATACCACGGTGCACGGCCGCATAGCCGTGCTGGTAGAAATAACTTTCCGCATTGATGACCGCGAGCGGGCGCTGTGCGCTGGCCGCGCTATCAAGGTAGGCCAGCGGATGTCCGTTGACCTCACGTTTCAGAATCGGAAATTCCGCTCTGATGCGTTCGAGATCGAAACTCATGACTCAACTCCCGGGATACGCGCGGCAATGCGCTGCAGCACCACCTGACGCAATACCGGATTCTCCAGCGTTTCGGTGAGTTCAGCGGCAAAGGCATGGATGATCATACGCTGTGCGGCAGTCTCATCGATGCCGCGCGAGCGCAGGTAGAACATCTGCTCTTCATCAATACGACCAATGGTCGCACCGTGGCTGCACTTCACGTCATCCGCATAGATTTCCAGCTGCGGCTTGGTGTCCACTTCAGCCAGACGGCCCAGCAACAGGTTGTTGTTAGTCATCTGTCCATCGGTTTTCAGCGCGTGCTGCGCCACTTTGATCATGCCGTTGAACACCGCACGACCTTTATCGCGCGCGATGATTTTATGCATCTGACGGCTGGTGCAGTAGCCTTTGTTGTGTTCCAGATAGCTGCGGGTATCGCACACTTCCTGGTTCACCGGCAACGACAAGCTGTTGATCGCCAGATTGGTATTTTCGCCATTAAGCTGCGCGCTGGTGTTATGACGCGATAGGCCCGCACCCAGCAGGAAGCTGGTAGTGGCCACATTCGCATCGCGGCCCATCACCACATCATTGTGCGCGAAGTGGTAAGCCTTCTCGCTCTCAAATGACAGTTTGATGTGCTGCAGTTTGGCATTGTCGGCCACGTCGAAAGTGAAACGCGCGCCGGTAAAGTGCGCCACGTCATTCAGCGTGACATAGTGCTCAATCACTTCCGCTTCTGCGCTGGCTTCCAGCTGCAGATGGTGGCGATGGTGCACGGTGTTGGTGCCCGCGTCCTGACCGCTGGTGATGTGCAACAGATAAAGCGGTTTAGCCGCTGATTTGCCACGCGCCAGACGAATTGTCGTGGCTTCTTCTGCCAGACTTTCAGTAAGATGCAGGAACACTTCTGGCTGAATCGGTGCCGGCAGCGGACGACGCTCAGAAGCCTGCGCATGCTGAATTTCAAACAGGCCGGTATCACGGCTGCTCAATTCAGCCTGAAAACGACCGTCAACAAACACCAAACGCACCGCATCAACCGGCAGCGCCAGCGCTTCAACTTGTTCCGCGCTCACTTCCTGCGGCTGCGGCAGCACAAACTGCTGCGCCAACAGGCCATCAAGCGGCGTGTATTTCCAGTTTTCATGCTTACGCGTCGGCAGGCCGACACGCATCAGTTGCTGCCAGTGCTGCTGCGCCTGCAAAGAACGTTCGTCACCGCGCGATTCAAACAGATGATGCCACTGCTGCAGGGCGTTATCACTCTTGGTCGGTAAGCCAGCCATAGCCTTGCTCCTCCAACTGTTTCACCAGCGAGAAGTCGCCAGATTTAACGATCTTGCCCTGATACAGCACATGTACGTGGTCCGGCTTGATGTAATCCAGAATACGCTGGTAGTGCGTCACGATGATGAATGAACGCTTACCGTCGCGCAGGCTGTTTACGCCTTCTGCCACGATTTTCAGCGCATCGATATCCAGACCGGAGTCGGTTTCATCAAGGATGCACAGCTCAGGTTCCAGTGCCGCCATCTGCAGGATGTCGTTGCGCTTCTTCTCACCACCAGAGAAGCCCACGTTCACTGAACGGGTCAGCAAATCTTCTGGCATCTTCAGCAGCTGGATTTTATCTTCGATGAAATCCTGGAAGTCGAAACGGTCCAGCGGCTCCTGCTCACGGTATTTACGTACCGCGTTGACCGAGGTCTGCAGGAAAAACTGGTTGCTGACGCCCGGAATTTCTACCGGATACTGGAACGCCATGAAGATGCCTTCACCGGCACGCTCTTCTGGCTCAAGTTCCAGCAGGTCTTTGCCCTTGAAGGTGACAGAACCGCCAGTGACTTCGTAATCTTCACGGCCAGCCAGCGTTGCAGACAGGGTACTTTTACCTGAACCGTTCGGTCCCATAATGGCGTGGACTTCGCCCGGTTTCACTTCGAGGTTCAGACCGCGCAAAATCTCTTTGTCTTCAACGCTAACCTGCAAATCTTTAATGCTTAACATACTCTTTCCTTCACATTGCTTCCGGCAACGGGCATCAGCCCACACTGTGCTCAAGGCTGATAGCTAACAATTTTTGCGCTTCCACGGCGAATTCCAGTGGCAGCTCGGAGAAAACGTCTTTGCAGAAGCCGTTGACGATCATTGAGATCGCATCTTCTTCGCTGATGCCACGCTGCAGGCAGTAGAACATCTGATCTTCACCGATGCGCGAGGTGGTGGCTTCGTGCTCCAGATGGGCGGTGTTGTTGCGCGTTTCCACATACGGGAAGGTGTGCGCACCGCACTCGGCACCAATCAGCATCGAGTCACACTGGGTGAAGTTACGCGCGTTGGTCGCGGTTGGCATAATTTTCACCAGGCCACGATAGGTGTTCTGACTCTTACCGGCAGAGATACCTTTGGAGATGATGGTCGACTTGGTGTTTTTACCAATGTGAATCATCTTGGTACCGGTATCCGCCTGCTGGCGGCCTGCGGTCAGTGCGACCGAGTAGAACTCACCGATCGAGTAATCACCGCGCAGAATGCAGCTTGGATATTTCCAGGTGATCGCCGAACCGGTCTCAGACTGTGTCCAGGACATCTTGCTGTGATCGCCTTCGCACAGAGCACGTTTGGTCACGAAGTTGAGGATACCGCCCTCGCCTTCGCCGCCTGGGAACCAGTTCTGTACGGTGGAGTATTTCACTTCAGCGTTTTTATGGATGATCACTTCTACCACTGCGGCGTGCAGCTGATAGGTGTCACGCACAGGCGCAGAGCAACCTTCGATGTAGCTGACGTAGCTGTCTTCATCGGCGATCAAAATGGTGCGCTCGAACTGACCGGTTTTTGCCGCGTTGATGCGGAAATAGGTCGACAGCTCCATCGGGCAACGTACGCCTTTCGGGATATAAACGAAGGTACCGTCAGAGGCCACAGCGGAGTTCAGCGCAGCGAAGAAGTTATCGTTTGGCGGCACGACGGTGCCGAGATACTTCTGCACTAGCTCAGGGTGATCGTGAATCGCTTCGCCGAACGAGCAGAAGATGATGCCCTGCTCCGCCAGCTTGCCGCGATAGGTGGTTGAAACGGAGACGGAGTCGAAAATCGCATCCACCGCCACTTCACGACCTTCACGCACCGGAACGCCTAACTGGTTGAACGCGTCTTCCACTTCCTTCGTCAGGTAGTCGCTGGACGCGACGCTGCCGGAGGTTTGCGTGGCACCGGGTTCAGAAGCACAGCTGTCATCGCAGTTGCCGCAGGACGGCGCGGAATAGTAGCTGTAATCCTGATAATCCAGTTTCTCGTAGTGCGCTTTCAGCCAGTGCGGCTCTTCCATTTGCTCCCAGGCGCGGAACGCCTTGAGACGGAATTCAAGCATCCATTCAGGTTCGTTACGTTTAGCCGAAATGGCGCGCACCACATCTTCATTGATGCCGTGGGCAAATTCTTCAGTTTGTAACTGGGTAAAGAAGCCCTCTTTATAGTTGAGCTTACCTTCCCACATTTGTACATCGTCAGATGCTTCGCTGTGTCGTGACATATTTCACTTACTCGACGCCAAAGCTTTCACCGCACCCGCAGGCGTGTTGAGCTTTAGGGTTGTTGAATTTAAAAATCTGGTTAAGACCTTCGCGGACATAATCCAGTTCGGTACCGTCAACAAACGGCATCGCCTGAAGTGGCACAAACAGTTTTGCGCCGAATTGCTCAAACTGTAGGTCGTCATCGGCAGGATCTTTCACCAAGTCCATAACGTACCCAAAACCGGCACAGCCGGACGTTTTCACACCCAGTTTCAAGCCCTTGACTTCAGGGTCTTGTTCTACCAGGTTAAGAATCTGTTTCGCTGCCGATTCGGTCAGCGTGAGCCCTTTCCAGACGAAATCTTCGGGTGAAAAAGAGTCGGCATTTACTAATGACATTGTGCTACCTCGTATGTCTGGGCCTTTTCAGGCTATCCCCCTATGGTAGTGATATCAGATATCACTTCAACCTCTTGTTTTGCAGGGATAATCATCTCGTGCTGTTTTTTACTGCTGCTTTATTAAGCATAGTCGCTTCAAAGCAGATTGACGGCAGCATTCCCGTGCGCGCCTGACCAACGTAACCCGTTAAATTGTCGTAAAATTTCCAAAATCAATTTTACGTTTCCATCCTGATTGATAGGTTACGCCTTTCCACTATGTAAAGAAATTGTTATTACCGATTTTAGTAACAGGCAGAGGAAATCAATAAAATTTCACAGCGGGAATTGCATTCCTGACGCGGTTTAATATGATAATGATTATCATTAACCTAAAAAGGTGGCGATATGACGCTTACCGTCTCAGCCTGGTTACAACATAAAATCGACGAATATAAGTTTTCGGTGCGTGATATCACCGTTGACTTCTACATGGCTCAGGCAAAGCTCAACCGCACTGATTGCACGCTCGACCAACTGCGTCGCTTTAACGACACCTGTCTTGATATGGCAGAAATCTGCGAAATCAACGGCGACGATCACAGCTTTCTGCATGCCATGGGCAAGCTCCATCACCGCTTAGTGCAGGAGATGGGCAATGCCGATCGTGACCGTTTGTTCCGGATTCAGGCCTATCAACTGGCGCGCCTGTCATTAACACGCTTGTGTCATCAACTGGCGCTCAGCGGCGAGTGGGATCAAGCCACCCGCCTGCAGAGTGATTTTGTTCGCCACGCAGGCTTGATATTCTAATCCAGCTTTGTGACGTCTCCTACAATTTGTTTACATCATTTCCAGTAATGCTTGCAGTGGATGACGCATGCCATTGCCTTCTGCGCGTTTTACCTGACTACGACACGAAAAACCGGTTGCCAGACAGCGCTGACGCGGCAGCTTTTGCAATTGCGGATGCCAGGACAGCTCGTAAATCCCCAGTGAATTCTCCAGGTTTACGCTTTCGTGGCCATAGGTTCCCGCCATTCCGCAGCAGCCCACATTGACGTTTTCCAGCTTCGCACCAAAGCGCGCAAAAATGCTCTGCCACTGATTCGGCGTGGACGGTAGCGCGGTCACTTCGGTGCAGTGCGCAAACAGATACCAGGCTTCGCCGCTGGCGGTTTGCTCCGCACGTGCCGACAAGGCGGTTTGCAGCCACTCATGCACCAGCTGCACGTTAAACTCGCCGCGCTGCTCGCCCAGCACCTGATGGTACTCATCGCGGTAACAGAGCACGGTCGCCGGATCGACACCGACCATCGGCATGCCCAGTTTTGCCACGCGATTGAGAAAATCAGCGGTTTTGCTGGCGGTGCGCGCAAAGCGCTGCAGGAAGCCTTTCACATGCTGCGCCTTGCCATTCGGTGAGAACGGCAGCAGCACCGGACGATAACCGAGTTTCTCAATCAGCTTGACGAAATCGGTGACCAGCTGTGCCTCGTAATAGCTGGTAAAGGGATCTTGTACCACCAGCACGCAGTTTTCGCGTTGCGCCGCATCCAGCGCTTCTAACTGCTCCAGCGTCAGGTTCATCGCCGGATGGCCGCCTAACTGCTGCTTGAGGCTCGGCGATGACAGCAGCGGCAAATCCACCATGCCGATATGCTTTTTGCTCAGCTCGCGCATCCACGGCTGCTTGAGGAAAAAGTTGAACACCTTAGGCGCTTTGGCCATCAGCGGCGCGTAACTCTCCACGGTGGCCACCAGATGATCGCTCATCGGGCGCAGATAGCGGGTGTGATACAGCTGCAGGAAGCGTGAACGGAAGTTCGGCACATCGATCTTGATTGGGCACTGCGTCGAGCAGGCTTTACACGCCAGGCAGCCCGACATCGCCTCTTTCACTTCGTGCGAGAAGTCATATTCGCCCTGATTCGCGTGCCAGGTATTACGCGTGCGCTGAATCAGCGTACGCAAGCTGGCGCCCTGTTTCGGGAGCGCCTGCTCAAGTTGGGTAGGATCCACGCCCTGCTCGGAGAGCAAACGCAGCCATTCACGCGTGAGTGTGGCGCGCCCTTTCGGCGAGTGAATGCGGCTGCGGGTAATTTTCATCGACGGGCACATTGGGCTACGTGCATCGAAGTTGAAGCACAAACCGTTGCCATTACACTCCATCGCACCGCGCCACTCGTTGCGCACCGTAACCGGAATCTGCCGATCGTAGGTGCCGCGTTTCACCGCATCAACCTGCATCATCGGTTCATCACTGCCGAGCGGCGTACAGATTTTGCCGGGATTCATGCGGTTGTCAGGATCGAACGCGGCTTTGATGCGGCGCAGCTCATCGAATAACGTCTCGCCAAAGAATTCCGGGCTGTACTGCGCGCGAAAACCTTTGCCGTGCTCGCCCCACAATAAACCGCCGTAGCGCGCGGTCAGCGCCACCACTTCATCGGAGATCTGCTTCATCAGCAACTCCTGCTGCGGATCGCACATATCCAGCGCCGGACGCACATGCAGCACGCCAGCATCCACGTGCCCAAACATGCCGTAGCTCAGGCCGTGGCTGTCGAGCAGCGCGCGAAAATCGACGATATAATCCGCTAGCTGTTCTGGCGGCACCGCGGTATCTTCCACAAACGGAATTGGCTTGGCGCGCCCTTTGGCGTTCCCCAACAGGCCAACCGCTTTTTTGCGCATATTATAGATGCGCTCAATGCCGCCTAAATCGTCACACAGTTGATAGCCAATCACGCCGCCCAACTGCTGCCGCATCAGCTCATCTAAGCGCTGACATAGCGTGCTGATCTGCTGCTCAATCAGTTCGCCATCATCACCGGCAAACTCCACGATGTTGAGCCCCAGCAACTGTTTATCTGGCACATCGGTAATTAATTCATTTACCGAATGCCAGACGATATCTTCTCGCGCCAGATTCAGGACTTTTGAGTCAACGGTTTCCACCGAAAGCGCTTTGGCTTCCACCATTAAAGGGGCGTTACGCAGGGCCGAGTCGAACGAATCATATTTGATGTTGACCAGACGACGCACTTTAGGGATGGGCGTGATGTCGAGGCGCGCTTCGGTAATAAAGGCCAATGTGCCTTCCGCGCCGCACAGCAAACGCGTCAAATCAAACGTCTGCAAATCGTCGCTGAACACATGACGCAGATCGTAGCCGGTCAGGAAGCGATTGAGCTTGGGGAATTTCTCCAGAATCAGATCGCGCTGTTCGCGGCAGCGACTCAACACCTGCTGGTAAATGCGCCCTTCCGCGGTCGGCGTGCTCGCCAGCTGTTCCGCCAATTCAGTCGGCATGGCGCGCGTATCAAGGATGTCGCCACCCAGCAGCACCGCGCGCAGGCCTTCAACGTGATCGGAGGTTTTGCCATACACCAGCGAACCCTGGCCCGAAGCATCGGTGTTGATCATGCCGCCGAGCGTGGCGCGGTTGCTGGTGGAGAGCTCTGGCGAGAAGAAGAAGCCATACGGCTTGAGCCACGCATTGAGTTGATCTTTCACCACGCCCGCTTCAACCCGCACCCAACCTTGCTCGGTGTTGATTTCCAGGATGCGGTTCATGTAGCGCGACATATCCACCACGATGCCCTGATTCAGCGACTGTCCGTTGGTGCCGGTGCCGCCACCGCGTGGCGTAAACACCAGGCTGGTAAAACGGGTTTCACCGGCAAGGCGCGCAATCAACGCCACATCCGCCGTCGAGCGCGGAAACAGCGCCGCATCAGGCAGCAGCTGATAAATACTGTTGTCGGTGGCAAGCGAGAGGCGATCGGCATAGCTGGTAGCGGTATCGCCGGTAAAGCCTTGCTCTTTCAAGGACTGCAGGAATGTCAGCACCAGTTGAACGAGGCCCGGTGCCTGAGAAATCTGTGGGATCATTATTGAGTGACCGAGATGTTGTAAACGTTTGCGTCGTGATTTTTTTCAGCCCTTGGTTTTATCATACTTTTCTGCTGGCTGCTGTTTTTTCAGGAAAGCGCGCCGCCGTCGCTGCTTTTCCTGTTTAATTTTCAGGAAATAGATCATCATTAATCAGGGCTGTTCAGCCCCACTCTGAAGGATTCAATCGAGGTTAAACGTTGTGATGAAAGACCTGCAACGCGGTATGGATTTACCGCAAATGCTGTTTTCACTGATGTTCATTCTAATCATGATCATCGCCAGTCTGTGGGTGGTGCAGCCCTTTATTCTTGGCTTTGCCTGGGCCAGCATGGTGGTGATCGCCACCTGGCCGTTGATGATTCGTCTACAGCACATGTTGTGGGGACGCCGCTCGCTGGCGGTGATTGCCATGACCATTTTGCTATTACTGCTGTTTATTATTCCTATCGCCCTGCTGGTCAGCAGCCTGATTGATAACAGTGCGCCGGTGATCGCCTGGGCAACGCAGCGCCATCTGGTGATGCCTGACTTCGATTGGTTGCGACAGATTCCCTATGTCGGCAGGAAACTCTACTCGAGCTACCACAAATTAGTGGATGGCGGCGGCGCGGCGATGCTGAATCAGGTGCAGCCCTATATTGGTCGCACCACCGGCTTCTTTGTGGCGCAGGCTGGCCACTTCGGCCGCTTTATGATGCACCTCATCGTGATGCTGTTGTTCAGCGTGCTGCTTTACTGGCGCGGCGAGCAGGTGGGCCACGGCATTCGTCATTTTGCCTATCGCATGAGTGGACGCCGTGGCGATGCCGCAGTGCTGCTGGCCGGTCAGGCGATTCGCGCTGTGGCGCTGGGCGTGGTGGTCACCGCGCTGGTTCAGGGCGTGCTCGGCGGCATTGGTTTAGCCATTTCCGGCATTCCTTACGCCACGCTGTTAACCGTGTTGATGATTCTGACCTGCCTGGTACAGCTCGGGCCGCTGGTAGTGTTAGTGCCAGCGATTATCTGGCTGTACTGGAGCGGCGATACCACGTGGGGCACGGTGCTGCTGGTATGGAGTTGCGTGGTGGGTACGCTGGACAGCGTGTTGCGTCCGGTGTTGATTCGCATGGGTGCCGATCTACCGATGATCCTGATTCTTTCCGGCGTTATTGGCGGATTGATTGCTTTCGGTATGATTGGGCTGTTTATCGGTCCGGTGGTCCTGGCGGTTTCTTATCGCCTGGTTTCAGTGTGGATGCATGAAGCGCCCGAACCGGATGACGATGTGCAGACCGCCATCGAAGCGTTGGCCGAACACGAAGAAGAACAACATTAAGCGTTCCCCGCCGGGTCGCCGTTCATGGCGACCTCATTCACATTAACGCCCACTCAGCGAAGATACACGTTCTCTCAGTTTTACACTGGCCTTACTTTAACCCGCCTAATGCCCCAACATCGCCCCCGCGCATTTCTTACTGATAATAATTTTTTTTCATAAGCGGTTTTTAAGAAAAAACGCAGTTTTAGGCGCTTTAGGCGGGATTCTCTTACGGAATGATTATTTTTACAGCTGAATTGCCGCTTAGCAGGGAAGAAAAAGGCCACGAAAGGTTATCAGCTTTAAACTAATAAGAGGATTCTTAAAGACGCCAGCGAGCCTGATCAATAACATGTTTCCTATGTTTTGAATCAAGCTACTGATTTCTAAACAACCTTATTCCCCTGAGTAAAGTGAAGAATTGCTGTGTGTAGTCTTTGCCCATCCCCTGTGATGGGCTTTTTTTTGGCTTTTTTTCAGACAAAAAAATAAGGCCAGCAGCGCTGACCTTGATAATTACATTAATGACACGTCAAATTCTCATCTGATTCATCAAATTACCGCCTGGTTAATGTTTGGATGCGTTCAGCTCTGCCAAACTCAACCAGGTTTCAACCACGGTATCCGGATTAAGCGACAGGCTATCAATGCCCTGCTCCATTAACCATGCCGCAAAGTCCTGATGATCCGACGGTCCCTGACCACAAATACCGACGTATTTGCCCTGTTTTTTTGCCGCTTTGATCGACATCGATAACAGCGCTTTCACGGCATCATTACGTTCATCAAACAGCGCGGACACCACGCCAGAGTCACGATCGAGGCCCAGCGCCAACTGCGTCATGTCGTTGGAACCGATGGAGAAGCCATCGAAGTGCTCGAGGAACTGCTCAGCCAGCAAGGCGTTGGACGGGATCTCACACATCATGATCACTTTCAGGCCATTCTCGCCGCGCTTCAGACCGTTTTTCGCCAGCTCGGCGACCACCGCTTCGGCTTGATCGACGGTACGCACGAACGGAATCATGATTTCAACGTTAGTCAGCCCCATTTCGTTACGCACGCGCTTCACCGCTTCGCACTCCAGCCTGAAGCAGTCGCGGAAGTTGTCAGCAACGTAGCGACCGGCGCCACGGAAACCGAGCATCGGGTTCTCTTCTTCCGGCTCATAACGCTCGCCACCCACCAGGTTGGCGTATTCGTTGGTTTTGAAATCGGAAAGACGAACAATCACCCGTTTCGGCGCAAATGCGGCACCCAGCGTCGCAATCCCTTCGGTTAGACGGCCGATGTAGAACTCAATCGGGTCATCAAAGCCTTTCATCATCTGACGAATCTGCTGCTGCAATTCCGGCGTTTGCTGATCAAACTCCAGCAACGCTTTGGGATGCACGCCAATCATACGGTTGATAATGAACTCCAGACGCGCCAGGCCAACACCTTCGTTCGGCAAGCAGGCGAAATCGAAAGCACGATCCGGATTACCGATGTTCATCATGATCTTCAGCGGCAGTTCCGGCATGGTATCGACCTGCGAGCTGGTCACTTCGAAGTCCAGCAGTTCGTCATAGACATAACCGGTATCACCTTCGGCGCAAGAAACCGTGACTTTGTGGCCATCTTTCAGGTGATCGGTGGCATCGCCACAGCCCACCACCGCCGGAATGCCCAGCTCACGCGCGATGATTGCTGCATGGCAAGTACGACCGCCGCGATTGGTGACGATGGCTGAGGCTTTCTTCATGATCGGTTCCCAATCGGGATCGGTCATGTCGGTTACCAGCACGTCGCCTTTTTCAATGCGATGCATCTCGCTGATGTCGTGGATGACTTTGACTTCACCAGCACCGATGCGATGACCAATGGCGCGGCCTTCGACCACCACGTTGCCTTTGCCCTGCAGCGTATAACGTTCCATCACCTGACCGTTGGAGCGCACCGTTTCCGGACGCGCCTGCACGATGAACAGTTTGCCGGTGTGGCCATCTTTCGCCCATTCAATGTCCATTGGGCGTTTGTAGTGCTGCTCAATCAGCACCGCCTGACGCGCCAGCGCCTGCACTTCGTCATCGTTTAAGCTGAAGCGATCGCGCTGTTCCTGCTCGACATCTTCAATCCGCACCTGCTCGCCATGCTCCTGCGAATCCGCATACACCATGCGCAGCTTTTTTGAGCCCATGGTGCGGCGCACAATCGCCGGACGATTGGCGGCCAGCGTTGGTTTGTGCACGTAGAACTCGTCGGGGTTCACCGCGCCCTGCACCACCATTTCGCCCAAACCAAAGGCGGACGTGATAAACACCACCTGATCAAAGCCCGATTCGGTATCAATGGTAAACATCACGCCCGACGAGGCGAGGTCCGATCGCACCATGCGCTGAATACCGGCCGAGAGCGCCACGCCGCGATGGTCGTAGCCCTGATGCACACGGTAGGAGATGGCACGATCGTTAAATAAGGAGGCATAAACGTGTTTAACCGCGATGATGACCGCGTCATAACCCTGCACGTTAAGGAAAGTCTCCTGCTGGCCGGCAAACGAGGCGTCGGGCATATCCTCGGCGGTGGCTGACGAGCGCACCGCAAAGGAGGCGTCGGCATCGTCAGCAGAGAGTTGTTCGTAGGCGCTACGAATTGCCGCTTCCAGTTCAGGCTGGAATGGCGTATCGATCACCCATTGACGAATCTGTTTACCCGCTTGCGCGAGCTCAGCAACATCATCAACATCCGTTTTATCCAGCAAATCATAGATCCGCTGGTTCAGTCCGCTTTGATCGAGGAACAGATTAAACGCGTAAGATGTGGTCGCATAACCGTTTGGTACGGAAACACCCAGCGACGACAAATTCGTAATCATTTCTCCGAGGGACGCATTTTTGCCTCCCACCCGATCAACATCATGCATGCCAAGCTGGTTGTACCAGAGCACTAGCGACTGTTGGTCTTGATTGGACATTGAGATTATCCTTTTAAATGATGTGAATACACATGGAACATTTTGCTATTCGCCAAAACAGCCTGGCACAACCGATTAATAAAGACTAAGTGTTGAATCGTTAAAGCAGGAAAAGAAAGACAAAATCGGATTAGTACTTAGAATTAATTGAGTTGCGCAACCAGGGTATTTCACGCTAATGGATTGCTGTAGCGATATTTTTCCCCTTTTCAGAGGGTTAGCGATTGATTTTTGTTGCGCAACGCCTTCACACTTTATTTCATGCGCGAAAAGGAAAATGCGCGAAAATAATGCTTTTCGAAACAGCATTTCATCTAATATTGATTATTCGCTGATTCATCTTTGTGAGCGCAATAGCGGACAATATGGATATTTCATTTTACTATTAATTAAAATGAAATATTGTCATCGATAATTTGGGCATTGCTACGCAAGAGGATATTTGCACTATGAACACTGAACGCAGCGTATTCTACATTTCTGATGGCACCGCCATTACCGCCGAAGTGCTGGGCCATGCGGTGTTATCCCAGTTCCCGGTGATGACACACAGCGTGACGCTGCCATTTGTCGAGAATGTGCAACGCGCTCAGGCGGTTAAAGCGCAGATCAACGCGCTCTACCAGCAGAGCGGCGTGCGCCCGCTGGTGTTCTTCTCCATCGTCACACCCGACGTCCGTGAAATTATTCTCGAAAGCGAAGGCTTTTGTCAGGACATCGTGCAGGCGCTGGTCGCGCCGTTGCAGAGCGAGCTCGGCGTGGCGTCAATGCCGGTGGCGCACCGCACGCACGGTTTGACCGCCAGCAACCTCGGCAAATATGACGCGCGCATTGCCGCCATCGATTACACCCTTGCACATGATGACGGCATTTCCCTGCGCGGCCTCGAAGATGCGCAGGTGATTCTGCTCGGCGTGTCGCGCTGCGGGAAGACGCCCACCAGCTTGTATCTGGCAATGCAGTTTGGCGTGCGTGCCGCTAACTATCCGTTTATCGCCGATGATATGGATAACCTGAAACTGCCGCCGGCGCTGCGTGCACATCAGCATAAGTTGTTTGGTTTAACCATCGACCCGGAACGCCTGGCGGCGATTCGCCAGGAGCGCGCGGAAAATACCCGCTACGCTTCGTTGCGCCAGTGCCGTCTCGAAGTAGGCGAAGTGGAAGCGCTGTTCCGTACCAACCAGATTCGTTATCTCAACAGCACCAACTATTCGGTGGAAGAGATCGCCACCAAAATTCTCGATATCATGGGTCTGAGCCGCAGCATGTATTAGGTTTCTCTGCCGGTCGCCATAAATGGCGACCTCCCGCCACATACCTGGCCTGTATTGCAATCGTAAAGTCTGGCTTCCGTCTGGTTTTAAGACCTTTGTTTTTAGCAGGTTGAATTCGCAGGCTATTAGTTTATTGTGATCACCATCACTTCCCGGTATTTCACCGCTGCGAAGAACAAATTTTTGAGAATCTCAATGAATAAGACTGATGAACTGCGTACCGCGCGCATCGGTAGCCTGCTGACTCCGGCTGCGCTCGCGCATGAACACCCTATTTCGGCAGAGATTGCCGCCAACGTCACCGCTTCCCGCCAGCGCATCGCGCGCATTCTGACCGGTGAAGATCCGCGTCTGCTGGTGATTATTGGCCCTTGCTCGCTGCACGATCCTAAAGCGGCGATTGAGTATGCTGAACGTCTGAACGTGCTGCGTGAGCGCCATAAAGATCGTCTGGAAATCGTGATGCGTGCCTATTTCGAAAAACCGCGCACCGTGATTGGCTGGAAAGGCCTGATCTCCGATCCCGATCTGGATGGCAGCTACGATGTAAACCGCGGCATCGCCATTGCGCGCAAACTGCTGCTGGATATCAACGCGCTGGGCATGCCAACCGCCACTGAATTCCTCGATATGGTGATCGGCCAGTTTATTGCCGACCTGATCAGCTGGGGCGCGATTGGCGCGCGTACCACCGAAAGCCAGATTCATCGTGAAATGGCGTCAGCGCTCTCCTGTCCGGTCGGTTTCAAAAACGGCACCGACGGCAACGTGCAGATCGCGGTCGATGCGATTCGCGCCGCGCGTGCCAGCCACATGTTCCTGTCACCGGATAAAAACGGTCAGATGACCATCTATCAAACCAGCGGTAATCCGCATGGTCACGTGATCCTGCGCGGCGGTCGACAGCCGAACTATCACGCCGAAGATGTGGCGGCGGCAGCGACCAATCTGCGCGACTTCAATCTGCCGGAGCAATTGGTGATCGACTTCAGCCACGGCAACTGCCTGAAGCAGCACGGTCGTCAGCGTGACGTTGCCGATGATGTGGCGGCGCAAATCCGTGCCGGATCGCGCGCGGTTGCGGGCGTGATGATCGAGAGTTTCCTGCAGGAAGGGAATCAGAAAGTGGTGAGCGGTGCGGCGCTGACCTATGGTCAGTCAATCACCGATCCGTGCCTCGGCTGGGAAGACAGCGCCGAGGTGCTGGCAAAACTGGCTGCCGCGGTCGACAGCCGTTTTTAATGTTGATCTAGCTGGAACAGCTCACTTCCAGCGTTTTGCCCCACTCTGGTGGCCGTTGGCGCAACTCTGCGCTGACGGCTACATCGCTAAACGGTTGCTGTAACGCGCTATGCAGCTTCGCTAACGCCGTGGTCTCGCCGTTCTCGACCTCTTCAATCACCTGCTGTGCCAGATAGTTGCGTAACACCAGCGCCGGATTAGCCGCTTTCATCACCGCCTGACGCTGCGCATCGCTGGCGTGGTCTTGCAACAAACGCTGGCGATAATCGCTGTACCAGCGATCAAAGGCCTCACGATCAATAAACTCATCACGCAACGGCGAACGGCTTTCATCTTGCTGCGTGTCGCTCAGCATGCGGAAGGTCAGCGTGTAATCACTGTGTTCCGCCGTCATCATCGACAGCAAGCCGGTCAGAAGCGTGTTGTCATTGGCATCCGCCGTCAGCAATCCGAGTTTGGCACGCATTTTCTCCCCCCAAACGCGCATCAGCTCACCTTCATAATGACCCAGCGCCTGCTTAAGCTGCTCGGTGGTCATCAAGCCCGACAAGGCATGCGCCAGGCGATTAAGGTTCCACAAGCCAATCATCGGCTGATTTTCGAAAGCGTAGCGGCCCTGATAGTCACTGTGATTGCAGATGTAATCCGGCTGATAGTCGTCGAGGAAACCGTAAGGACCGTAATCTAGCGTTAAGCCCAGAATCGACATGTTATCGGTGTTCATCACGCCGTGCGCAAAGCCAACGCTCTGCCAATGGGCGATCAGGCTCGCCGTGCGTTTAACGATATCGGTGAACCACAGCAGGTAACGATCCGCTTCATCCTTGAGCTGCGGCCAGTGATGGCGAATGGCGTAATCCGCCAGATGGCGCACTTTGTCTTGTTCACCGCCGTAATAGAAATGCTCAAAATGACCGAAACGCAGATGGCTGTCGGCAATGCGCATCAGCATCGCACCGCGTTCCTGGGTTTCGCGTAGCACCGGCTCATCGCCAATGGCTAACGCCAGCGCGCGTGTGGTGGGAATGCCAAGATGGTGCAGCGCTTCAGACGCGAGGAATTCGCGTACGCTGGAGCGGATCACCGCGCGACCGTCACCCATGCGCGAATAGGGCGTTAATCCGGCCCCTTTCAAGTGCCAGTCGAGCTTGCGACCGTTGGCCAGCTGCTGTTCACCCAACAGAATGCCGCGCCCATCGCCCAACTGTCCGGCCCAGACGCCAAACTGATGGCCGCTATAAACCTGCGCCAGCGGCGACATGCCGGGCAGCAGTTCGCGTCCTGACCACACGCCATGCCCGTTGCCGGCGAACAGCGCATCGTCTAAACCCATCTCTTGTGCCAGCGGGGCATTGTGGTAAAACAGCCGTCCACCCGCTAATGGCGTTGGGTCCAGCGCGGTGTAGAATCCGGGTAATTCTTGCTGCCAGCTATTGGTAAATTGCATCGACACTCCGGAAGGTGCGCTTAAATCAGGCACCCGCAATGAGTTATAAGATAACAGAGAGTGTAACGCCGACGCGGCGCGGAAGACAGGCGAAAGGGTTACTGCTGCGAAGGCGTGTGTAAATTCAGGTCGGAATAGATGAGATCGTTAAGTCGTTCAGCTTTCACCACCGGGAACAGGCTGCCCTGTAGCTGCGCACCACTCAACGTAGTCATCTTTTCCATCATGTGGTTATCGTCAATACCACAAATAATGATCTGGTCCGCAAAATCGGAAAAATTATTGATAACTGTCTGAATAAAAGGCGTAAACGAGGCGCGCTTGGCCAGGTTGTGAATAAAGGCTTTATCCAGTTTTAACACGCTAAACAGATTAGCGTACACCGCGGTTGCCGGTGCTTTTCCTGCGCCAAATTGTGAAAGCGATAAACGAAATTCACTTTGTAATGCTGCGAGCAATGGATGGGATTTACCCAAAGATAATTGCGGAAACGTTTCGCTGATATCTAAAACAATAAAAGGGATTTGTCGGAATTTCCTTAACAGAAATTCGCTGGCTAAAAGTGTATTGGCCATAGAATCATCAATACGTACCAACGCGGTAATTTGATTAATCTCAAAAAAGTCGCGGTACTTTTCCAGCAATGAAAGCTGGCTCTGCAGCAAACGTAATTGCTGCGCATCGTCCAATTGCGGCAACAGCAAATCCTGCGGCAGCGTAATAGGTGCGCTGTCGTGGACAAATTGCGTCACCAGCTCGACCGCAGTCAGCTGGCCCGCCAGAGAGTAAACTGGATAAAACCAGGTTTCCGACTGATAGTCGGCAGACAAATGGACTTTCATTTTTCAAGCCAGAAGCAATGGCAATTGGCGCATCGTATATCAACGAATACCACCAGGCAATAGGACCAAACGTTTGAAGAGGTGCCGTTTTAGGTCTTATTACGCTGATTTAAACCGCAAATAATACTTAAGCCAAATAAGCCGGGGTTAATGTCCATACCAATTAAATAAATTTAGCTTTATTATTAGTATTAAATCGATGGCGGGTAAAGTGCCATTCTAAATGATAGTTAAATATCGGCAGAATTCAGATTTAATTCAGGGGGAGATACCCTTTCTTTTTTCGCGTCTTTATTAAGCGATAACAACGCTATTTAGATGCGACGCGCCTGCCAAAATACTTTACGCCAGTAAACATTATCCAGCGACGAGCGGATCACACCCTGGCTGGTCGAGGCGTGAATAAAGGTGTTGTCGGTATCGTAAATACCGACGTGCAAACCGTTTTCTCCGCTGCCGGTTTTGAAGAACACCAGATCGCCAGGCAGCAGATCGCCTTTGTCGATGCGCGTACCAATGTCGGTTTGATCAATGGTCGAACGTGGCAGCTGCATATCGAATTTATCGCGGAAGGTGAGATAGACGAAGCCGGAACAATCTACGCCACCGCGGCTTAATCCGCCATAGCGATACGGCGTTCCCCGCCAGCGGCTCAGCTGATCGTTGAGTTGGGCAATCACGGTGATAGAGTCAGACAAACGGCCATTCGGCGGAGGTGCATGATGGCTACAGCCCGCCAGCAACAGTGCCAAAATCAAAATTGTCAGCCGCATCCGCCTTTCCCTTTCTCCCTTGTCCGGCAGACACTGTAGCGGCAAAGCGCCACGGCACGCAATCCTCTGTCAGGGAATAAACAGCAGCGGACCTTGTGCGGTATCAATTTGTTCAAACGGGGTTTGGTAAAGCGGGGTTAAATGCGCAGCGGTCAGCACCTCGCTGGCCCTGCCCTGACGGACAACCGCGCCTTGATGCATTAACCACACGCGATCGGCATAGCGCAGGCTGTGGTTGAGGTCGTGCCCGCTGGCAACAATCGCCAGACCGCTGCAACACAGTTCAGCCAGCAGCTTATCGACCGAACGCTGTTGCGCCACGTCGAGTGCACTCATCGGCTCATCCAGTAGCAGGAGTTTGCCGCGTGGAGTGATCGCCGGATGAACCTGCAACACCACGGCAGCCAACCGCACGCGTTGCCATTCGCCACCAGAAAGCTGCGTAAGACTGCGCGTCAGTTTGTCCTGCAGCGCTAACTGCGCGAGCACGTCTTGTAACACGCAGTCTGTTTTCGCCGTTTGTGCGGTGATATGCATGCGTAAGTAATGCCACACCGGCATTTGTCCCGGCGCCATCTGCTGTTGCGGCAGCCAGCCGCGCAGCGGGGCCAATGCCGCTCCACTCAACGTAGCCAGCGGCGCGCCATCCAGCAGAATGCTGCCCTGACTCGGCAACAAACCGGACAGCGCGTTGAGCAAGGTACTTTTGCCGGCGCCGTTCGGTCCTACCAGATGCACTAACTCACCGGTGTTAACGCTCAGTTCAACGGGAGCCAGCCGCCCTGTGACGCTGACTCCCTGACACTGCAATAGCATTTATTCGGCCAGCGCCTGCTCTACACTTTTCAGGATGATGGGATCGTCTGGCGTCATATCCGGTGAGAAGCGCGCAATGACTTTGCCCTGCTTATTAATAAGGAATTTTTCGAAGTTCCACAGGATATCGCCTGGCGCTTTCGGCGCGCGCCCTTTGCTCTCCATGCGCTCGAGGAAACCGCTGCCTTCCGGGCGTTGCGCCACCGGCTGCGCCGCCGTCAGCTGCGCATAGAGAGGGTGACGATGCTCGCCGTTGACATCGGTTTTATCGAACATCGGGAAAGTGACGCCGTAAGTGGTGCTGCAAAAGGTTTTGATCTCTTCGTTACTGCCCGGCTCTTGCTCGAGGAACTGATTGCATGGGAAGCCAAGCACGCTGAACGGCTTATCCCGCCAGGCTTTCTGCAGCGATTCTAACTGCTCATACTGCGCCGTCAGGCCACATTTGGAGGCCACATTGACTACCAGTAGCACCTTGCCCTCATAGGCCGCCAGCGTGGTTTTTTCACCGTCCAGCGTAACCAGTTCTGTCTGATAAATGCTCATCGTCGATTCCTGTTGTTGATAACACGTTGCCAGCCAAAGCTAGCGCGAAGACTTCACTAATAACATGATAAACAGCGGCGCGCCGAGCGTGGCCGTTACCACGCCAATCGGCAGTTCGGCAGAGGTTAACACCAGCCGCGCAATAATATCCGCGCCAAGCAGCACTGCGGCACCGGCTAACGCCGCCGCAGGCAACAAATAACGATGATCGCTAAAACCGCTGAGACGCAATAGATGCGGGATAACCAGACCAATAAAACCGATCGCACCCGCCATCGCTACGCTCACGCCCACCAGCCAGCCCATCGCCAGCACCAGCAGGTTGCGCCACAGCAGCAGCGGTAATCCGAGCTGACGTGCCGAGGTTTCGCCCAGCGCCAGCAAATTCAACGTGCGTGCGGTGGCGATCAGCAGCAGCGTTACCGGCAGCAGCGCCAACATCATCCAGCCATAGCGCCAGTCGATGCCGCTAAAGCCGCCCATCATCCAGTACATCAGCTGACGCAGATCGAGGCTGGTGCTAAAGTACACTGCCCACGTCATGATGGCGCTACAGATAATGCCAAGCGCTACGCCGGTCAGCAGTAAGCGGCTCACTGAGAGTTGTTTGTGAGCGAAGTGCAGCAGCATCAGCGTGATCAGCAGCGCACCGGCCATGGCCGCCAGCGCTAAGCTCCATAGCGAACCGTTACCGAGCATCACGCCTAATACCAGACCAATCCCCGCCCCATTAGACACGCCAAGTAAGCCGGGTTCCGCCAGCGGATTGTTGAACAGCGCCTGCATCACCACACCGCACACCGCCAGTGCCGCCCCCACCAGCAGCACCGCCAGCGTGCGCGGCATGCGCAGCTGCCAGACGAACAGATCGCCTTCCGCCGAAAACCATTGTGTGGGAGAGATCCAGCTGTCGCCGGCACACAGGCTAAGCCCGATGAGCAGCAATAGCAGCGCAATGAGTGCGATGAGCCAGCGCTGGCTGCGGCGATTTGCCTGGGAAGCAAGCTGATCCAGCAGAGTCATAGATAAGATTGGCTGAGAAAACAGAGATTTGATTGTAGTGGGATTACAGCAAAAAGAAAGCGGCGCTGTGGAGGCGCCGCTGGAGAAGCCTTACTGATGCGGAGGGAGCGGCTGACCGTGATTATCACGCTTCTGCTGATTGTCACGCTGGTCGTGATGCTGCGGTTGCGGCTGACGCTGTGGCTGACGTTTGTCGTCGCGGTGCGGTCCATTGCCCGGATGCTGCGCCTGCCAGCCGTTACCGTTCCAGTAACCGTGCGGACCTTTGGTGCCAATGCGCTGGTTATGGTGTTGTTTCCACCACGTTGGCGCACGCCAGTCGTAGCCATCCCAATAGTAGCCGCGTTTATCCTGATCGCCGATATGCACCGAAACGCCCGGGGTGTTGATGTTGACGGAAACATTGGCGCTAGCCAGCAGCGGCATGCCTAACAGGACGCTTAATAAAATTGCTGTCTTTTTCATTATTCAAACCCTTTGCTCTGTGATGGCGCTGTTATAACAAAAGTGTTGACGCCGTCACTATCGGTGAGGACCGATTTTCGTCCTATTTTCCGGATACTTACTAAATCCTTACATCATGAATAAATCGTGCAGAGCGGCCAAATTTAAGGCAAAAAAAAGGCCGCTAAGCGGCCTTTTTGTCGTACTGAAATTAGTCAGCATCCTTGGGTGTCGCGTTCTCGACGCGACTTTTCAACTTCTGTCCCGGACGGAATGTCACCACTCGGCGCGCGGTGATAGGAATATCTTCCCCCGTCTTCGGGTTACGGCCCGGACGCTGGTTTTTGTCACGCAGATCAAAATTACCAAATCCGGACAGTTTTACCTGTTCTCCGTTTTCCAACGCGCGGCGAACCTCTTCAAAAAAAAGTTCTACCAACTCTTTGGCATCGCGTTTGCTCAACCCGAGTTTTTCAAACAGGTACTCTGACATTTCAGCTTTTGTAAGCGCCATAGGTTCAATCCCTCAAGGTTGCCTGGAATCGCTCTTTTAATGCCGCAACGCATTTGGCAACGGTCGCGGCAATCTCCTCTTCTTCGAGTGTCCGGCTGGTATCCTGCAAAATCAGGCTAATCGCTAGGCTCTTTTCACCTTCGTTTACGCCCTTACCACGGTACACGTCAAACAAGTTTACGCCAACTACCTGATTTACGCCAACTTTCTTACACTCCGCAATGATATCTGCTGCAGGCACATTTTCAGCCACCACAACGGCGATATCACGACGGTTTGCCGGGAAGCGAGAAATCTCGCGCGCATCAGGCAGGACGCGGTCTGCGACCTTATTCCAAAGCAGTTCAAACACTAAGGTGCGACCATTCAGATCCAGCTTACGTTCCAGCTCTGGATGAACCACCCCGATAAATCCGATTCGTTCGCCGCGTAAATAAATTGCGGCGCTTTGTCCTGGATGCAGCGCCGGATTGGCTTCCGCACGGAAGGAAATCTCATCAAGTTTACCGGTCAAATCCAGCAGCGATTCTAAATCGCCTTTCAAATCATAGAAGTCAACCGTCTGACGCGCCAGATCCCAATGCTCTTCATAGCGATTGCCGCTTAAAACGCCGGCCAGCATAAGATCCTGGCGGATACCCAGATCGGCCTGTGTATCAGGAACAAAGCGTAAACCGCTTTCAAACAGGCGTACGCGGCCCTGCTGACGGTTTTGGTTATACACCACCGCGCCCAGCAAACCGGTCCACAGCGACAGGCGCATTGCAGACATATCGCTAGAGATTGGGCTGGGCAGGATCAGCGCCTCTTCGCCCGGATGCAGCAACTGTTGCAGTTTTGGATCAACGAAGCTGTAAGTAATCGCTTCCTGATAACCTTTATCTACCAACAGATTTTTCGCACGCTTCAGCGACAGGTCGGCTTCACGATGCTGCGTCATGATCAGGCTGGCTTTCACCGGCACATCAGGGATGTTGTTGTAGCCGTAAACGCGCGCCACTTCTTCGACCAGATCTTCTTCGATAGCCATATCGAAACGCCAGCTTGGCGCAACGGCTTGCCACTCTCCTGCACTCACTTTCACTTCGCAACCCAAACGCGTCAGGATGTCAGTAACCTGTTCGTCAGCAATGACATGGCCAATCAGACGATCGAGCTTTTCACGGCGCAGCGTGATGGTGGCGCGTGGCGGCAGCGCGCTCGCGTCAGTTTGGTCAATGACCGGGCCCGCTTCGCCGCCACAGATGTCGAGCAACAGTTGCGTCGCGCGTTCAATCGCTTTGTGCTGCAACGCTGGATCGACGCCACGCTCGTAACGATGTGACGCGTCGGTATGCAGGCCCTGACGGCGAGCGCGGCCGGTGATCGCCAGCGGATCAAAGTAGGCGCATTCGAACAGCACATTTTGCGTCTCTTCATTGACACCGGAATGCTCGCCACCAAAGATGCCGCCCATCGCCAGCGCTTTGTGGTGATCGGCAATCACCAGCGTGTCGCTGCTGAGTTTAGCTTCGGTACCATCCAGCAGCGTCAGCACTTCGCCCTCTTCTGCCATACGCACCACGATGCCGCCGTCGATGCGGTCGAGATCGAAGGCATGCATCGGCTGACCAAGCTCCAGCAATACAAAGTTGGTGATATCGACCACCGGATCGATTGAGCGAATACCGCAACGACGTAGCTTCTCACGCATCCACAATGGCGTAGCGGCTTTAACGTTGACACCTTTCACCACGCGGCCAAGGTAGCGCGGGCAAGCGGCGGTGGCATCAACACGAATCGGGAAGGTATCGTTGATGGTGGCTTTTACCGGCTCAATTGCGGGTGCCGTCAGCGGCAAACCGTTCAATACTGCTACATCACGCGCAATCCCGATGATGCCCAGACAATCGGCGCGGTTTGGCGTGACGCTGATTTCAATGGTGTTGTCGTCCAGCTGCAGATAACTGCGGATATCGGTGCCAATTGGCGCATCGGCTGGCAGCTCGATGATGCCGTTGTGATCGTCGGAAATACCCAGCTCAGAGAAGGAGCACAGCATGCCTTCAGACGGCTCGCCACGCAGTTTTGCCGCTTTGATTTTGAAATCGCCCGGCAGCACAGCGCCAACGGTCGCTACCGCCACTTTCAGGCCCTGACGGCAGTTTGGCGCGCCGCAGACGATATCCAACAGGCGATCGCCACCGACGTTGATTTTGGTGACGCGCAGTTTGTCGGCGTTCGGATGCTGGCCGCACTCAACCACTTCACCCACCACGACACCGTGGAACGCACCGGCAACCGGATCCACGCCGTCCACTTCAAGGCCGGCCATGGTGATTTGCTCAGACAGCGCACCGCTGTCCAGGGCTGGATTTACCCATTC
The DNA here is from genome assembly GCF_019795975.1 of Pantoea sp. DY-17. NCBI lineage: Bacteria > Pseudomonadati > Pseudomonadota > Gammaproteobacteria > Enterobacterales > Erwiniaceae > Pantoea > Pantoea sp. DY-17. The sequence continues at coordinate 1,462,537 of NZ_JAIMIG010000001.1, forward strand.
GCGTAACCAGAGTTCACTGAATTTCATTGGATAACCTGCCCTTATTTAAATTGTTTGAGGAAACGTAAATCATTTTCGAAGAAGGCGCGCAGATCGGTCACACCGTAGCGCAGCATGGTGAGACGCTCCATGCCCATGCCAAACGCAAAGCCCGAATAAATTTCCGGATCGATGCCAACATTGCGCAATACGTTCGGGTGCACCATGCCGCAACCCAGTACTTCCAACCACTTGCCGTTTTTACCCATCACGTCCACTTCTGCGGACGGTTCGGTGAACGGGAAGTAAGAAGGACGGAAGCGAATTTGCAGATTCTCTTCGAAGAAGTTGTTGAGGAAATCGTGCAGTGTGCCTTTCAGGTTGGTAAAGCTGATGTCTTTATCGACAATCAAACCTTCCATCTGGTGGAACATTGGCGTGTGCGTCTGATCGTAATCGTTACGATAAACACGGCCTGGCGCGATGATGCGGATTGGCGGCTGCTGGTTTTTCATGGTACGGATCTGCACGCCTGAAGTTTGGGTGCGCAGCAGACGCGTGGCATCAAACCAGAACGTGTCGTGATCGGCACGCGCCGGGTGATGGCCGGGAATGTTGAGCGCATCAAAATTGTGGTAGTCGTCTTCGATTTCCGGACCTGTTACCACCGCGAAACCCAGTTCGCCGAAGAAGGTTTCGATACGATCGATAGTGCGGGTCACCGGATGCAAGCCACCATTCTCAACGCGGCGGCCAGGCAGCGACACGTCGATGGTTTCCGCAGCCAGACGCGCATTCAGCTCCGCACTCTCCAGCGTCTCTTTGCGCGCGGTAAGGCGGTCCTGCACTTGCTGTTTGGCCTCGTTGATGACCGCACCCGCAGCCGGGCGATCTTCTGCCGGCAGTTCACGCAGGGTGGTCATTTGCAGCGTCAGATGCCCTTTCTTACCCAGAAATTCGACGCGCACGGCGTCCAGAGCAGCGATATCCGCCGCCTCGTCGATGGCGGCCGTGGCACGAGCCACCAGGTCTGCGAGTTGGGACATGATTTCCTCTTCTTCCAGCCGGGCTGGTCAGTTCTCGTTGGGATCAGATGATCCGATTAAGTGTCGCCAGAAACAAAAAAGCCTCCACGAGGGAGGCTTTCAGCGCGATTTTTCGTTTCTTTTCTTATGCGCAAAAGCCCCTGATGTTCAGGCGCTAAAGTAAAAAAAGAAACGGAAAATAGCAGCATTCATGCTTGCGTTACCTTGTCATATTTAGAAACCGCACTATTGAAATGCGCAGCGGCCAAAATGTCAATCTTTTGCGTGAGTTGCGGGTAATAAAAAAGGGAGCAAGCTCCCTTTTTCAACTGACTTACGCCAGAGCTGATTTTGCTTTTTCAACAAGTGCAGTAAATGTCACTTTGTCGAATACAGCGATGTCAGCCAGAATCTTACGGTCGATTTCAATAGAGGCTTTTTTCAGGCCATTGATGAAACGGCTGTAAGAGATACCGTTCTGACGAGCCGCAGCGTTGATACGCGCGATCCACAGTTGACGGAACTGACGCTTACGTTGACGACGGTCACGGTAAGCATACTGACCAGCTTTGATAACAGCCTGGAAGGCAACGCGGTATACACGTGAACGTGCACCATAGTAGCCTTTAGCTTGTTTTAAGATTTTCTTGTGACGTGCGCGAGCAATTACACCACGTTTAACGCGAGCCATGTGAGCTCTCCTATATCATATTCTGTGATTTCCCTTCATCTTTCGTGCCGCAACGGCGTTGGCTGTCTTCATTCATCCCAGTCACTTACTGATGTAAGTTCAGGGATTCATTCAGTTGCCGCCTTGCTGCAACCCGAAATCTTTCGGGGAATTAAACTAAAAAAAATTTACTTATGCGTACGGCAGGCAGGCAATAACCAGACCCAGATCGCCTTTAGACACCATGCCTTTCGGACGCAGGTGACGTTTACGCTTAGTAGACTTTTTAGTCAGAATATGACGCAGGTTCGCGTGCTTACGCTTGAAGCCGCCAGAAGCGGTCTTCTTGAAGCGCTTAGCGGCGCCACGTACAGTTTTAATCTTTGGCATTTTTACAAATATCCACTTCGCATTGTTAATAAAATGAATCAGACAGGCGAATAAAAATCCGCACAACGCAAGCGCTGCGCGGCATTATTACTTGAAGGCCTACTGTTTCTTCTTAGGAGCGAGCACCATGATCATCTGACGACCTTCGATCTTCGAAGGGAAGGATTCGACAATCGCCAGATCCATGTCTTCACACAGATCTTTACGGACGCGGTTAAGCACTTCCATACCGATCTGCTGGTGCGCCATCTCACGACCGCGGAAACGCAGCGTGATTTTGGCTTTATCACCCTCTTCCAGAAAGCGAATCAGGTTGCGTAGTTTGACCTGATAGTCGCCATCATCGGTACCAGGACGGAATTTGATTTCCTTAACCTGGATAACTTTCTGCTTCTTCTTCTGTTCCTTAGAAGACTTGCTTTTTTCATAAAGGAACTTGCCGTAATCCATGATACGGCAAACCGGCGGTTCGGCGTTCGGGCTGATTTCAACTAAATCTACGCCGGCTTCTTCAGCTTTCTCAATGGCTTCACGCAGGGTGACAATGCCAAGTTGCTCGCCGTCTACGCCAGTTAAGCGCACTTCGGTGGCACGGATTTCGCCGTTGATACGGTTCGGACGTGTTGGTTGTACTCGTTTTCCGCCTTTAATAACCTGTTTCCTCTAATTGGTGAAGATGTCGGCTGCGAATCTCTTGTTGCAGCTTCTCAACAAACACATCTACGTCCATGCTCCCAAGGTCTTTACCACGGCGGGTGCGCACGGCAACTTTGCCTGCTTCCACCTCTTTGTCACCGCAAACCAGCATATAAGGGACGCGACGTAATGTGTGCTCGCGGATTTTAAAGCCTATCTTCTCGTTTCTCAAGTCTGCTTTGACACGAATGCCAGCATTCTGCAATTTCTTCGTCAATTCACTGACGTATTCTGACTGACTGTCGGTGATATTCATCACCACAGCCTGCACCGGCGCCAGCCAACTCGGGAAGAATCCAGCGAATTCTTCGGTCAGGATGCCGATAAAGCGCTCCATTGAACCGAGAATTGCGCGATGGATCATTACCGGTGTCTGGCGGTCGTTGTTTTCGCCGACAAAAGTCGCGTCCAGACGCTTCGGCAGGGAGAAGTCTAGCTGAACGGTACCACACTGCCAGGCGCGGTCGAGACAATCGTACAGGGTAAACTCAATTTTAGGGCCGTAGAAGGCACCTTCTCCCGGCTGATATTCGAATGGAATATCATTCTCTTTCAGCGCTTCTGCCAAATCCACTTCCGCACGATCCCACATTTCGTCGGTACCGATACGTTTTTCCGGACGGGTCGACAGCTTCACCACGATTTTTTCAAAACCGAAGGTGCTATACATGTCGTATACCATGCGGATACAGCTGTTCACCTCATCACGTACCTGATCTTCGGTACAGAAGACGTGAGCATCATCCTGGGTAAAGCCGCGCACGCGCATCAGACCATGCAAGGCACCTGATGGCTCGTTACGATGGCAGCTACCAAACTCCGCCATACGCAGCGGCAGGTCGCGGTAGGATTTCAGACCCTGATTAAAGATCTGAACGTGGCCTGGGCAGTTCATCGGCTTGATGCAATATTCACGGTTCTCTGAAGAGGTGGTGAACATGGCTTCTTTATAGTTCTCCCAGTGCCCGGTTTTCTCCCACAGCACGCGGTCCATCATGAACGGACCTTTCACTTCCTGATAGTCGTACTCTTTCAGCTTGGTACGCACAAACACTTCCAGCTCGCGGAAGATGGTCCAGCCGTCATTGTGCCAGAACACCATGCCCGGTGCTTCTTCCTGCATGTGGTAGAGATCGAGCTGCTTACCGATTTTACGGTGATCGCGCTTCGCCGCTTCTTCCAGACGCTGCAGATAGGCAGCCAACTGCTTTTTATCCGCCCAGGCCGTACCGTAAATACGCTGCAGCATTTTGTTGTCGCTGTTGCCGCGCCAGTAAGCCCCGGAGATTTTCTGCAGTTTGAAGTGATGGCAGAAACGCATATTCGGCACGTGCGGACCGCGGCACATGTCGATGTATTCTTCATGTTGATACAGGCCAGGACGATCGTCGTGGCTGATGTTCTCGTCAAGAATGGTGGTTTTGTAGCTTTCGCCACGCTCAGCAAACACGTCACGTGCTTCCTGCCAGCTCACCTTTTTCTTCACCACATCGTAGTTGGTTTCAGCCAGCTGGTGCATACGCTTTTCCAGCAGCTCAAGATCTTCCTGGGTTAAGGTATGTTCCAGGTCAACGTCATAATAGAAACCGTTATCAATCACCGGGCCGATCGCCATTTTGGTGTTTGGCCACAGCTGCTTAATCGCATGCCCTAACAGGTGCGCGCAAGAGTGACGAATGATTTCTAAACCGGCGTCGTCTTTAGCGGTAATAATCGCGACCTGAGCGTCCTCGGTGATCGGATCAACCGCATCAACTAATTCGCCATTCACGCGACCCGCGATGCAGGCTTTCGCCAAACCCGGTCCAATATCCAACGCAATATCCATCACGCTGACCGGACGGTCAAAGCTGCGCTGGCTGCCATCAGGAAGAGTAATTACTGGCATTTCATATCCTTAATTGCAGTGGTAAGCCACACGAAAGCCTACATGCAAAAATGAGTTTCGTAGTGTGTAACCCGGCGTGATGTCAGACCCACGTTGTCGGAATGACGCCAGGAATGTAAAGCGGCGATGATAATAGCAGCTTTCGCCGCCGATCAAAACCCGTGCAGAGATTCGCTAAGCTAAAGAGAAATAAAAAAAACCGCTGCGAGGCACAGGCCTGGCAGCGGTGATTCACATCCGTCTCGCTTACATTGAGTATGAGAGCTGGATCGTGGTTTTGGTATCGGTACGATCCGGCGCAGATTCTGGCGGATTATTGTTCCAGGTCACGTTGTAGCCCAGCTTCAGCGCGAAATGGGCATTGATGGCCACCTGCAGCGCGGTTTCTGAGTTCAGCGTGGTGTCTTCACCGAAGCTGCTCAGCACAGAAACACCCTGGATAAATTTGGTGGTATCTGTCAGCTGCCATTGATAGCTCACTGCACCATAACCCAATGCTTTGGTTTCATGGCCGCCATCATGGAAATCGTCGTAACGCACACCCGGACCGAATTCAGCACGCAGTGAGTGAACCGGGCCGCTGAGGATCTGACGACCGTAACCGGCGGTCAGCACATCGCGTGAGTCATAACCGTTGAAACGGTCGCTTAGCCAGCTTGCCTGGCCAAACAGGTAATCAGCGCTATTGAGGTTATAGCGGCTACGGCCACCGATATTGTAAGTCTCAGATGAACGCTCATCGTTTGAGGAGTTGTTTGCGGCGTTGCCCCATAGACTCAATGCGGTATTGGTTTGATACCACGTCATATTGGTAGACGCACTCAGCGAAGAACTGGTGGTGTTTCCAGTTTGAGCCAGGTAACCCGCTGACGCGCTGCCTTCAAACGGCTTTTTCGCCGTTGCAGGGTCATCCATGGAGGTGAAAACGGCGTTATCTGCAAAGGCCTGGTGACAAAATGCTCCAGTAGAGAGCAATAAAACAGCGGACAGCTTGTTAAAGGCTTTCATTAAAAGTAATCCGTACGACAGTTTAAAAAACGAAGAGTCTGAAGCGTTTCTCCGGCCAATCAATGCAATTTACCGTAAGTTTTGTAAAAAAGTATGTATCCGCATAAAAAACCAGGAAAGCCGCTGGACCGCTCTTTTAATGGGACTTTTCCCATTTTCGCTGCGCATTATAGGGGGCAATTACTCAAATAGCAGCCTGAAGGCTACAAGATTTTTCTGAACTCTTTTGACAAAGCTTTACCTGCTATTTTAACTAATGAATTGGCTAAAATTCGCTCTATACAGCGCGCTGGTCTACGCTGAAATCTGTTCGATAACAATGAGGTGAATAATGAGTGACCATGATGTCAAACGTTACATTGTCACGTTGAAATATCAGGAAAGTGGACTCGGCGACGTGCAGTCAGTGAACAGCGCCATGATCTATGGCGGATACAGCACCACCTTAAGCGATGATGAAGGTCATCCACATGAGTTGGGCACCAATAGCTTCGGCATTGTCAGCGCGTTAGAGGAGCATGAAATAGCAGAGCAAGCCGCGGGATATGCCCAAATCGCGCTCGATCATAAACCTGAGGTCACCGTCATCACGTTAGAGGCGTTTCTTAAACAACAATCCTGACGCAGTGCAAAAAACGGCATCGACGCCAGGTTTGCTCAGGTTTTGCGCGTTACAATCGAACTCACGCAGCGAACAAAGAGGATTACCCGATGTGGTCAGCCATTAGTCGTCTGTTAAGCGAGTACGCCGGTGATGCCGAAATCACCGACCGTCAGGAACTTCCCGGTGGCGATGTCCATCCCGCCTGGCGCATCCGCTATGGCGAGTTGGATGTGTTCGTCAAATGTAACACCCGCGATATGCTCACCTTGTTCAGTTGGGAAGCCGATCAACTCGACCTGCTGGCGCGCACGCAAACCGTTCGCGTCCCGAAAGTGTATGGCGTTGGCAATGATCGTGATACCAGCTTCCTGCTGCTGGAATATATTCCGCCTCATCCCTTTACCGCACAGAGCGCTTTCCAGCTCGGCCAGCAGTTGGCGCATCTACACCAATGGAGCGAGCAACCGCAATTTGGTCTCGATTTCGACAACAACATCACCACCTCACCTCAGCCGAATAGCTGGTTACGCCGCTGGTCAGTGTTCTTCGCTGAGCAGCGCATAGGCTGGCAGCTGCAACTGGCCGCGGAAAAAGGCGTGCACTATGGCGATACCGAACTGATTGTTGATTGTGTGCAGCGCACGTTAGCCAACCACCATCCGCAACCTTCTTTATTACACGGCGATTTGTGGCCCGCCAACTGCGCCGGCAGCGCAGAGGGTCCGTGGTTGTTTGATCCCGCTTGCTATTGGGGTGATCGCGAATGCGATTTAGCGATGCTGAGTTACTATGCCGATTTGCCGCGCCAGATCTATGATGGCTACCAGGCGGTTTGGCCACTGGAAGACGGATTCTCGCAGCGTCAGCCGGTGTATCAGCTCTATTACCTGCTGAATCGCGCCAATGTTTTCGGCGGCAACTGGACGGGCGAAGCGCAGTTCGCCATCGGCCAGTTGTTAGATGAAGATGTGTTGGGCGAACGTCAGGCCAGACCGGCCTGACGTATTACAGCATGCCGAGCAGTTTCAGCACAAAGTAGCCCGCGATAGCGATAATGATCGGCAGGATATAGAGCGGGAAAATCTGCAAGAAAATGGTGTGACGCGGGATGTGGATTTTCTCTTCCAGTTGCGCTCGCGTGCGCCCTTCACTGCCTTTGGCCTGTTCCATGATCAGCTGATCTTCAATTCCCTCTTTAATATGGCGCGACTGACGCCACATGCGCGCACCTGAAGCCTGCAGCGCTATGCCGACAAAGATCAGGATGTAGATCAGCCAAAACCCGATATTCGCGCCACCGTTAAATTCCGGCACCGGAGAGTTCTGCCAAAACACATTAAGAAACGGCGTATTGAACTTCACCATGTCGACCATGACATGCACAAAATCGAGCATCACGGCATCAATGCCCGGCTGCTTTTCACTGTGCTTAAACATAAAGCCCAGCAGCGAAATCATCGTGGATAACAATGCGGGTATAAAAATCACCCAGCCAGCCACTCGCTTAAGGATGGCGATGCGGCCAGCCTGTTGGTAAGTCATGGTGTCTCCCTGAACCAAAAATAGTTTTGCCTAAGTCTACCTGCACTACTGCAATTTTTCCTGAAAAATGCGTGGCCTGCCGCAAGTCGGCTTTATCCGGCTCTCGTGCTATGGTAAGCCAAATTTCTAAGGGAGCAGTTATATGTCATATCGTCGTCCTGTATTGGCCGCCATCTTTGATATGGATGGATTGTTGATCGACTCAGAACCGCTGTGGGATCGCGCGGAACTGGATATTTTCGCCAGCCTTGGTGTGGATATCACCCGCCGCCACGAGTTGCCCGATACGCTGGGTCTGCGCATCGATCAAACCGTGCGCATGTGGTTTGAAGCGCTGCCCTGGAGCGGCCCGGATCAACAGGAAGTGACGCAACGCATCATCGCCCGCGCGCTGGCGCTGGTGGAAGAGACGCGTCCGCTGCTGCCTGGCGTGGAGCAGGCGCTGCAACTGTGCCAGCAGCAAGGTTTGAAAATCGGCCTCGCCTCCGCCTCGCCGCTGCACATGCTGGAGCGAGTGCTGGAGATGTTTGACCTGCGCAAATACTTTGATGTGCTGGCGTCCGCGGAAGCGCTGCCGTACAGCAAGCCGCATCCGCAGGTCTATCTCGACGCCGCAGCCAAACTGGGTATCGATCCGCTTAACTGCGTCACGCTGGAAGATTCTTTCAACGGCATGATCGCTACCAAAGCCGCACGCATGCGTTCAATTGTGGTGCCGGCGGCCGAGCATCGTGAAGATGCGCGTTGGGCGCTGGCCAATGTGATTCTTGATGATTTAACCCAGCTCAAACCCGAACATCTGCACGGTTAATCGCAGCCCGCTTAACGCGGGCTTTTTTATGCAACTTGATCGCGCACGCAAATAAATAAAACATCGTTTCATTTTTATTGAATTCACATCTCATCCTGCCTAAGATGCCCAAAGACCCGCATCGGGACCACTTCCTTTGACTCTTGAGAGGCCTGAGATGGACATTCGTCAAAGCATTCATAGCGAGCATGCCAAAACCCTGGACACGGACGGCTTACGCCGTGAGTTTCTGATCGACAAGATTTTCGACGCCGACAATTACACCCTCACTTACAGCCATATCGATCGCATCATTATCGGCGGTGTAATGCCGGTGCAGAAACCGGTGACTATCGGCCATGAAGTGGGTAAGCAGCTGGGCGTAAGTTACTTCCTCGAACGCCGAGAACTCGGCGTAATCAACATCGGTGGACCGGGGCTAATTGAAGTGGATGGCAAAACCTGGGAGATTGATCAGCAGGAAGCGTTGTATGTCGGACAAGGCGCGCAGAACGTGATTTTCCGCAGCAGCGATGCCAGCCGCCCGGCGAAGTTTTACTACAACAGCGCGCCGGCACACACCCATTATCCAGACAAAAAAATCACCCTCGACGAGGCAGTGAAAGCCACGCTCGGCGACGCGGCCACCTCGAACCGCCGCACCATTAACAAATTCATCGTGCCCGACGTGTTGCCAACCTGCCAGTTAACCATGGGATTAACCCGCCTTGATGACGGCAACTTGTGGAACACCATGCCGTGTCACACCCACGAACGTCGCATGGAAGTCTATTTCTATTTCGATATGGCCGACGACAGCGCCGTGTTCCACATGATGGGCCAGCCGCAGGAGACGCGTCATCTATTGGTCCATAACGAGCAAGCGGTGATTTCACCAAGCTGGTCGATTCATGCGGGCGTGGGAACGCAGCGCTATACCTTTATCTGGGGCATGGTGGGCGAAAACCAGGTATTTGATGACATGGACCACGTCAACATCAGCGCACTGCGCTAACAAGGAGCGAATCATGATACTCAACGCATTTAATCTTGCAGGCAAAATCGCGCTGGTCACCGGCTGCAATACCGGTTTAGGACAAGGTATGGCGCTGGGTCTGGCGCAGGCGGGATGTGACATTATTGGCGTTAACCGCGCCGGACCGGATGATACGCAGGCCAAAGTTGAGGCATTAGGCCGCCGTTTTTGGTCAATTCAAGCCGATCTGACCAAGCCGTCCATCGTGCCGCAAATTGTTGAACAGGCGGTGGCGCTTGCCGGTCGCATCGATATCCTGGTGAATAACGCCGGCATCATTCGTCGCGAAGATGCACTCAACTTTAGCGAGCAGGATTGGGATGATGTGATGAACATCAACAGCAAAAGCCTGTTCTTCCTGTCACAGCAGGTTGCGCGGCAATTTATCGCGCAAGGCAATGGCGGCAAGATCATCAATATCGCCTCGATGCTGTCGTTCCAGGGCGGCATTCGTGTGCCTTCTTATACCGCATCAAAAAGCGCAGTGATGGGGTTAACCCGTTTGATGGCCAACGAATGGGCGAAGCACGGCATCAACGTTAACGCCATTGCGCCGGGCTACATGGCCACCAATAACACGGAGCAGCTGCGCAGCGATGAGTCACGCAACGAGGAGATTTTAGGCCGCATTCCATCAGGTCGCTGGGGCATCCCGGACGACATGATGGGCCCGATTGTGTTCCTCGCCTCCAGCGCCTCCGACTATGTGCAAGGTTATACGTTGGCCGTCGATGGCGGATGGTTAGCGCGCTAGGCTAACCTGTTCTTTTCCCGCGTCATTGTGACGCGGGAAAGTGAAAAATATTAACGCTTCGTTACAGCGTCACCATTCTCATTCACTGGATAAATCCCTATACTGGATGCATCGACAGTTTTATGCAGCCAGGTTTCATCATGACGGCCGAAGGCCATATCATTTTTGCCATTGCCAGCGCCATTTTTGCCAAGCGCGCGGAGCTGACGCCAGTATTGGCCAGCGCCGACTGGTGGCATTTAGTGCCTGCTGCGCTGTTAACCTGCCTGCTGCCCGATATCGATCACCCTAAATCCGTGTTAGGCCAGCGCTTAAAGTGGCTATCGCATCCCATCGCCCGCATCTTTGGTCATCGCGGTTTTACCCACAGTTTGCTGGCGGTGGCGGTGAGTTTGTGGCTATTCCAGATCAATGTGCCCGCCGACTGGTTTCTTCCCGCCGACGTGCTGCAAGGCATGACGCTCGGCTATCTCAGCCATATTGTCGCCGATATGCTCACGCCCGCCGGCGTGCCGCTGCTGTGGCCCTGCCGCTGGCGCTTCCGTTTGCCCATCCTGAACAGTCAAAAAGGTAACCAGCTGGAGCGAGCACTTTGCCTGGCGCTGGTCGGTTATGCGTTGTGGTTCCCGCCCGGCATGCCCTCTTTTGGTGCCAACGGCTGGCCGGAGCAACTGTTCAATACGCTACAAAATGGCGTCGGTCGGTTGGTTAATGGTCAAAAAGGTCAATAAGCAGTCGAATCAAGCGATAAAGTTATAAAGCATTCTTTTTGGGTATAAGCCCGCCCCACGCTGAACTGATAACATTCCAAATATTCCCTAACGGGGACTTACTGTTTTTCGTGCCATCCCAGGATGGCGCGTCACACTCTGGAGTTGAGCATGGATTTTCCCCTCATTATTAATATCGTGGCGTTTATCGCACTACTGATTCTGCTGAATCGGATTGGCAACCAAAGCTGGAGCCTGTCCAAACGCGTGCTGACCGGTTTGGTTTTCGGTGTGGCCTTTGGTCTGGCTCTGCAAACCATCTATGGCGAAAACAGCCCAACCGTGAAAGCGTCGATTGGCTGGTTCAATATCGTCGGTAACGGCTACGTGCAATTGTTGCAGATGATCGTGATGCCGCTGGTGTTCGCCTCGATTCTGAGCGCGGTCGCACGTCTGCACAATGCCTCATCGCTGGGTAAAATCAGCGTGCTGACCATTGGCGTGCTGCTGTTTACCACCGCAATCTCCGCGCTGGTCGGCGTGCTGGTGACCGGCCTGTTTGGCCTTAGCGCTGAAGGTCTGGTGCAAGGTGCGCAGGAAACCGCGCGTCTGAGCGCGATTCAGAGCAACTACGTGGGCAAAGTGGCTGATCTCAGCACGCCACAGCTGCTGCTCTCCTTCATTCCGAAAAACCCGTTTGCCGATCTGGCGGGCGCCAATCCCACCTCGATCATCAGCGTAGTGATTTTCGCCGCCTTCCTCGGTGTGGCGGCGCTGCAACTGCTGAAAGATGACAAGGTAAAAGGCGAGCGCGTGCTGGTAGCGATCGATACCCTGCAATCATGGGTCATGAAGCTGGTGCGTTTGATCATGAAGCTGACGCCGTACGGTGTGCTGGCGCTGATGACCAAAGTAGTAGCCGGTTCCAACCTGCAGGACATCATTAAGCTGGGTGGCTTTGTGGTGGCCTCTTATCTCGGTCTGGCGATCATGTTTGCCGTACACGCGCTGCTGCTGTCGGTTAACGGCATCAATCCAATGCGCTTCTTCCGTAAAGTATGGCCGGTGATCACCTTCGCCTTCACCAGCCGTTCCAGCGCCGCCAGTATTCCACTGAACGTGGAGACTCAAACGCGTCGCCTGGGCGTGCCAGAATCGATCGCCAGCTTCTCGGCGTCATTTGGTGCCACAATCGGTCAGAACGGCTGTGCCGGTCTCTATCCCACCATGCTGGCGGTGATGGTTGCGCCAACCGTGGGCATCAACCCTTTTGATCCGATGTGGATTGCAACGCTGGTAGGTATCGTGACGCTGAGTTCTGCCGGTGTGGCTGGCGTCGGCGGCGGCGCCACCTTCGCCGCGCTGATCGTGCTGCCGGCGATGGGCCTGCCGGTCACGCTGGTCGCGCTGCTGATCTCCATCGAACCGCTGATCGATATGGGGCGTACCGCGCTCAACGTTAATGGTTCAATGACCGCCGGTTCACTCACCAGCCGCTGGCTCGGATTGACCGACAAGAAAGTGCTGGAGAGCGACGAGCACGCCGAACTGGCACACCGCTAAATTGATGAGTTGCAACAACGGCAGATCGCAAGGTCTGCCGTTTTTTTATGCCTGCGATATGCTCCATAAGGTCGCCGTTTATGACGTCCTTCCCCGCTTTCCTCCCCAATTCGACCCAATCATGGCGCTAGCGTCAGGAAAGCGTTAAGCATGGTAAACAGAGGAAAAATCAGCCGCTTTTCGCTTGAGTTTTCGCTCAGGAAGGCCAATTCTGCTGTTAATCACAGCAGGAGAATCACCGATGAAAACAGTTATCGCCTCGGTGCTGGCGTTAACCTTATTAACACCAGCCATCAGTTTTGCCCATCCCGGCGGTTGGGGCCCCGGCCCAGGCCCGCATTGGGGCGGAGGTCCACGTTGGGGCGGTCCCGGCCCGCTGCGTTTCCTACCCGAAGCGGCAACCGCCGTGTTGCTGGGCGGTCTGACCTATTACATGCTGAACGGTAACTACTATCAGCGTCAGGGCGACACCTATGTGGTGGTGCAGCCGCCTGAAGCCCCGCCGGGCGGCGGTATGCGCGTGCTGGATTTCAACGGCAAGCGTTATTACGTGCAGGAAGGTCATTACTACCAGCGCGAGATCGGCGGCGAGTATATCGAAGTGCCGCGTCCTTACGGTTTATAAGCGCCACAACGAAAAACGGCCCGTCAATGACGGGCCGTTTCTTATTCTGCTGCGATTACTGAGCCGCTTGCGGATCGGTATCGTAGTCTTTACAGCTCTGGAAACCGTAGTTCATGACGCGACCGGTATCGTTATAGCTCACGAAGTAGGTCTGCGGTTTGCCGTCGCGCTCGCCAATTACGTAAGTCTGGCAAGTGCCGCGAGCGTGAACCATGGTAATTTCAGTAGACGCTGGGCCGGCAATCTGGCGAACCTGATCGCGCGTCATGCCTTTCTTAACATCCTTCACTACCGGCTTGGTTACGTAGCTTTCGGCTTTGTCATAAGTCGTACAACCAGACAGGGCTGCCAGCGTCATAGCGGCAGCGATACATCCCATCACTTTATTCATGTTGTTGTTCCTCGTTTTTTTGTCCGTGTGAAATTAGCCTGGAACATAAATCCAGATTTATCAACTTTATGGGATAAATTTAGCTAAATTCCGAAGCGTTAGGATTTGGTAAAAATGCTGTGTTGATGCGCTACGGTTCGTATAATCACCCGCGAAAAAATACCTATAGCAATGAATAAAGACAGAGGATTAATGACACCTGCACCTTCTCATCGGCTGGTTTATGCCATCACGCTGGGCCTGCTCGCTGCCCTCGGGCCACTTTGTATCGACCTTTACCTGCCGGCGCTGCCGGAGCTGGCGCGCGATCTGCACACCGAAACCGCCACGGCGCAGCTGAGCCTCACCGCTGGCTTACTGGGTTTGGGTGCGGGTCAATTGCTGTTTGGGCCAATGAGCGACAAGTTTGGTCGCCTCCGTCCGCTGCTGTTATCGCTGGTGCTGCTGTTTATTGCCTCGATTGGCTGTGCGCTGGCAAAAGACATCCACTCGCTGCTGGTGGCGCGTCTGTTTGAAGGTTTGGCAGGCGCCGGCGGCGCGGTGCTGTCGCGTGCCATTGCCCGAGATATGTACAGCGGCCATGAGCTGACGCGTTTCTTTGCACTGCTGATGCTGGTCAACGGTTTAGCGCCGATTGGTGCGCCGGTGCTGGGCGGCGCCTTGATGACGGTGCTTAACTGGCGCGGCATTTTCGTGGTGCTCGGCTGCATTGCCGTCCTGCTGATCTTCCTTGCCCGCTGGAAATTGCACGAAACTTTACCACCAGCGCGCCGCAGTCAGGGCTCGATCTTTTCCGCCTGGGCGGCGCTCGGCCAGGTCGTCACGCATCGGCAGTTTATGGGCTTCTGCCTGACGCAAGGTTTTATGATGTCCGGCATGTTTGCCTATATCGGCGCCTCGCCGTTTGTACTGCAACAGCTGTATGGCCTGACGCCGCAAGCCTTTAGCTTCTGCTTCGCTGCCAACGGCTTCGGCCTGATTATTGCATCACAAACCAGTGCGCGCCTCTGTCCGCTGTGGGGAGAATATCGCGTACTGAAAGGTGGCCTGACGCTGGCGTTTGTTGCGTCGAGTTGCTTGCTGCTGGCGGGACTTACCGACGCAGCGCTGCCAGTTCTGCTGGTTGCGCTGTTCTTTACCATTGCCAGTAACGGCGTGATCGCCACCACCGCCTCTTCGCTGGCGATGCAAAGCCAGGGCCAGCGCGCGGGCAGCGCCTCGGCGGTGATTGGCGTCGGCATGTTCACCTTTGGTGCCATCAGCGTACCCATTACCGGGCTGGGCGGCACCTCGGTTGCGAGCATGACCGGCACCATCTTTGGCTGCTTTATGCTGGCGATCGTGTCGTTCAATCTGCTGGTGCAGAAGGCAAAAAACGTCTGATTTGCCAGCAAATAACCTGAACAACCAGCCATGCGGCTTGTTGTTTGTGGGGAGAGGCGTTAGCTTTAGCAGATGATTCGCATTGTGCCGTCAGGCTACTGACTTGAGGAGAGGTTCATGTCACTGCAACAGGAAATCATTGAAGCCCTTGGTGTAAAACCGGTTATCGACCCGCAGCAGGAGATCCGCGTCAGCGTTGATTTTCTGAAGTCTTACCTGAAAGCCCATCCCTTTTTGAAAACGCTGGTACTCGGCATCAGCGGCGGCCAGGATTCGACACTGACCGGCATTTTGTCGCAAACCGCGATTCGCGAACTGCGTGAAGAGAGCGGCGATAACGATTACACCTTTATTGCCGTGCGTTTGCCGTATGGCGTGCAGGCCGATGAGCAGGATTGTCAGGATGCGCTGGCATTTATCCAACCCGATCGCACGCTGGTGGTGAACATCAAAGAAGCGATCCTGGCCAGCGAACGTGCGTTGAAAGATGCGGGTATTACGGTATCGGATTTCGTGCGCGGCAATGAAAAAGCGCGTGAGCGCATGAAAGCGCAGTACAGCATCGCCGGCATGACCAAAGGCGTGGTGGTCGGTACTGACCATGCGGCAGAGGCGATCACCGGATTCTTCACCAAGTACGGTGACGGCGGCAGCGACATCAACCCGATCTTCCGCCTGCATAAAGGCCAGGGCAAACAACTGCTGAAAACGCTGGGCTGCCCGGAACACCTCTATCTCAAGCATCCTACTGCCGATTTGGAAGATGATCGTCCTGGCTTGCAGGATGAAGTGGCGCTCGGCGTGACTTATCAGCAAATCGATGCCTACCTGGAAGGCAAGACCATCGATGCCGCCGCAGCAAAAACCATCGAAGGCTGGTATCTGAAAACCGAGCACAAACGTCGTCCGCCGATCACCGTGTTCGACGACTTCTGGAAGAAGTAAGTGCATGGCGTTTCCCGCCGTCCGGGCGGGAAACTTTCTCATCGCCGCTGACTGGCGAGAAAAAGCACAGTTTGATACACTGGATGGACAACCAGTAATTGGAGTGTGCTTTGGTCAGACGTGCAGCCAGCCACCGCCTCGATTTCGATGCGGCAGCCATCTATCAATATCCCGAACATCTACGTCAGTGGCTGGAAGGTTTACCCAACCAGCCGGGCGTCTATACCTTTCACGGTGAAAGCGAAAATCTGCCGCTGTATATCGGCAAAAGCGTCAACCTGCGCAGTCGGGTGATGGCGCATTTCCGGGCGCCGGATGAAGCCAAAATGCTGCGTCAGGCGCGGCGCGTCACCTGGATCCCGACCGCTGGCGACGTCGGCGCTCAGCTGCTGGAAGCGCAGATGATCAAAACGCAACAGCCGCTGTTTAATAAGCGCCTGCGTAAGAACCGCCAGCTCTGTTCGCTGCAGCTGGGCGACGGTGCGCCGCAGGTGGTGTATGCAAAGGATCTCGACTTCTCCCGCTCGCCCAATCTTTATGGCCTGTTTCGCAGTCGCTTTGCCGCGCTGGAGAAGCTAAAAGCCATCGCCGATGAGCAGCGCTTGTGCCACGGCTTGCTGGGGCTGGAGTCGTTGCGTCTAGGACGCGGCTGTTTTCGTGCTGCACTAAAACGCTGCGCCGGTGCCTGCTGTGGTAACGAGTCGGTTGCTGAGCATCAGCAGCGCCTGCATGCGGCATTAGAGCAGATGCGCATTCAATGCTGGCCGTGGCAAGGCCCGGTTGGCATGGTGGAAACGGGGACAAACATTACGCAAATCCATGTGATCGATCACTGGTTCTGGCTGGGATCGGTCAGCAGCGAGGCCGAAGCGCGCCAGCTGCAGCGCGCCTCGCACGGCTTTGATCATGACGGCTACAAAATTCTCTGCCGTCCGCTGCTTTCTGGTGTGTTCCCGCTGATCGAGCTGTAAAACAAAACCGCCGAGGTTGCCCAAAGCATCAGATGCGATGGACAACCCCGGCGGTCTCTATTCAGTTAGCGAAAGAACTTATTCAGCATCAGCCGGCGGTGGTGGCGTTTTGCCATCGTGCGGGCCTTTCTCAGTTAAGCGCTTCTCAAAGTTCGCGTTGTACTGTTTTTTCTGCTCTGGTGTCAGCACGTTGTAGATCTTGTTCTGAGTTTCCATCATCTGCAGCGCGCGATCTTTGGCATTCGCCGTCATCTTCTCAGCCTGCGCTTCGGCTTTCGCACGGTCAAAGGTATCGGAAGCGATGATGGCATGGTCAGCACGACGCTCTTCCAGCGACGGGCGTTTCATCTCTTTATGTCCATCACGCAGAATCGTTTTGATCTGCGCTTTCTGCGCATCGGTCAGGTTCAGACCTTTAAACATCATCTCCATACCGTGATGGCGCATCGGCGGCTTGTGCATCGGTTTTTCGCTGCCTGCTGGCGGCGGAGTCAGGTTGTCTGCCGCTGCATGGACGATATTTGCAGCACCAAAAGCCATTGCGGTAGCCAGGAACACAGAAGTTAATTTACGCATAATATTGTCCTTACTTATCAGTTTAATGACGACAGCCTGTGTCGCGTCTTCGGAAACAAGCATACGACGCTGAACGTCAACTACTCAGAGGCTGAGTAAAGCCCTGAAAGCATAAAAGACAGAGATCAGGCAATCATGGAGAGAAAGAGAAGAAATGCGTGAGGAATTGAAAAAGTTTATGACAATCAAGGGAAAAACGCAGGAATTAAGGAGGAGTGTAACGGTATTGTCGGTTTTCAGGAAGGGAAATGTCGGCGCGTTGATGCCCTCACCCTGGCCCTCTCCCACCGGAAGAGGGAAACGCTGCCACATGTTACTCAATACAAATATTCGCTCGTTCGGTTCCCTCTCCCGCCTGCGGGAGAGGGTTAGGGTGAGGGAAAATCACAACGCCAGCGCCTGCGTCTGTTCATTCTCCTCCACCAGCATCAGCCCCGCGCGCAATCCTGGCGCGACATTCGGATTGGGAAACAGCACATACTCGCGCGCCTGCTGCACGTAGTAACGCCGGTCACCCTCCTCCGCCAGCAGCGTGCCCTGCGGGAAAGCGGTAAAGTTCAGCGTCTCCGGCCCCATGTGCAACACAAACTTATCGCCGTGCCGGGTCAGCTGTTGCGCCACGCGATAATGGCGCGGCTGCTCACGCACCTCCGGCAAGGCATCGCCATACAGCAACGCCGCCAGCGCCCGCTGTACGCCAGCAAACTGGCTTAAATCGTTCTCACCAAACGGCAAAGCCTTGCCCAGCTCCAGCGTGCAGCTCGCCGCATTATGGTGCTCGCAGCTGTAATGGGTGAAGGTGCCGCCCGGTGAACGATGGAACACCAGCGCCTCCATTTCTGCCGCGGCCAGCCAGTGCATAAACGCCTCGGGCCACGGATTGGAATTCAGCGGCATCACGCCAAAACGCGCATGATACGAGCCGCGAATCGCGGTATGCAGATCGAGGTGCCAGCGCACTTCATGATCGAGACAGGCGCGCCAGAAACTCTCCAGCTCCTGCTCCAGCTGCAGCACGCGCTGCGCTTCGGGTACATCGGCCACCTGCTGCCAGCGCCCACCAAACAGGCGGTTGATATCATGTTGCTGGTAGCGCTTGCCGCTGCGCAACGCGGCGGGATTACCCAAAATCACCAGTAAGCGCACTGCCAGCGGCTTCTCGCCTTTTAAGAGTGGCGTCAGCAACAGATTGAGAATCTCAACCGGCGCGGTTTCATTGCCGTGGATGCCCGCAGAGAGCACCAGCGCCTGCTGTGTGGGCGTATGCGGCGTGAGGGACATCAGTCCCTCGTTGTGCCATTGCCAACTGAGATGATCGTTGCTGCCCTCTCTTTGCTGTGGCGGCTCACCAGACAAGGTCTGCTGTAAAAAATCCTGCATGTTCACTCCTTTTTAACGACGTGGGGCGAACCTCTCACCCCGGCGTTAACGCTGAAACGCGTAGACACTGCCTAAGTCTAGCAGCTTCGTCAGCTCATCCAGCGCGGTGCGCCCTTCACGCAGCAGTTGCGGGTCGGCTAAATCGGCCTGAGTTAAGCGATCGCGGTAGTGGCGTTCCACCCAATCGTTGAGCGTGGCAAACAGGCGATCGTTCATCAGTACCGCCGGATTCAGCGCCTGACGCTCGGTTTCGGTTAACACCACGCGCAGACGCAAACAGGCCGGACCGCCACCGTTAAACATGCTTTCACGCAGATCGAAAACTTTCAGTTCACGGATTGGCCCGCCGCTCTCCACCAGCTCAGTGAGATAACGCCACACGCCTGTATGCTGGCGTGACTCTTCTGGCAGCACCAGCAGCATACCGCCGTCGGCGCGCTGCAACAGCTGGCTATTAAACAGATAGGTGTTGACCGCATCGGTTACCGATACTTTATCGCGCGGCACTTCAATCGGCTGGAAACCGCTAACGCGGGCGGCGATGTCACTCAGCAACTGCGGCTGGTTCACAAAGGCATCCTGATGGCAGAACAGCACCTGCTGATTGCTCACCGCAATCACATCGTTATGGAACACGCCCTGATCAATCACAGCTGGATTTTGCTGGGCAAACAGCGTGCGCTGCGCATCAAGCTGATGCAAACGTGCCACCGCTTCGCTGGCTTCCCGCGTTTGACGCGCCGGATAACGTGCTGGCGTTGTGCCCTGCTGTTGCCCATCACGGCCATAAATAAACAGCTGCACGCCCGCATCACCGTAATCACTGCCGAAACGATTGTGATTGGCCGCGCCCTCATCACCGAACTGCGCCACCTGCGGCAGCGCATCGTGCACGCAGAAGTGCTGCGGATGACGGAAAATCGCGCGCAGCAGATCGGCAGTTTCCGGTGCCTCAATGGCGCGATGGAATTTGTTATTCAGATTGGCGACGGTGAAATGCACGCGACCATCGGCGCTATCCGCCGACGGCGACACCGTGGCGGCATTCGCCACCCACATCGCTGAGGCTGAGCTGGCCGCCGACAGCAGCTGCGGCGCGTGCTTAGCCGCCTGCGCCAGCACCTGCTCATCGCTGCCGCCAAAGCCGAGCTGGCGCAGCAGCGGCAGATTAGGACGTTCGTGCGGCGGGATTACACCCTGCACGTAGCCCATATCCGCCAGCGCTTTCATCTTCAGCAAACCCTGCTTCGCCGCCAGACGCGGATTCGAGGGCTGCAGCTGATTGCGCGTCGAGGCTTCGTTACCAAACGACAATCCCGCGTAGTGATGTGTCAGGCCGACCAGCCCATCAAAGTTCGCTTCAAATGCTTGCATTATTTCGCTCCCTGCGCGGAGAAATCGAGGCCCGGCGCTAAGCTGCCCGGCAGCGCCAGGCTTGGGCTCTCCAGCGACGCCATTGGCCATGCACAGTAATCGGCGGCGTACCACGCGCTGGCACGATGATTCCCGGATGCGCCAATGCCACCAAAGGGGGCGGTGCTGGCCGCGCCGGTCAGCGGTTTGTTCCAGTTAACGATACCGGCGCGCGCCTCCAGCAATAGCTGATCAAACTGCGCGCGCTGCGGCGAAATCAGACCGCACGACAAGCCATAGCGGGTATTATTGGCGATAGCAATCGCCTGCTCGAAGCTGTCGTAACGAATCACCTGCAGCAACGGACCAAAGACTTCTTCATCCGCTAAATCTTTCACTTCGGTCACATCAATGATGCCCGGCGTGATGATGGCACTGTCGCGGTCCGGCCAGTGCATGCCGAGCATCACTTTCCCGCCCTTTTCCACCTGCTGCTGCCAGGCGGCAAAAATATGTCCGGCGGCGGTGGGTGAAATCACGCTGCCCATAAACGGCTGCGGCTCGGCATTCCACGCGCCAGGCTGCAAGCGCGCACTGACCTCAACCAAACGCTGCAGGAAGGCATCGCCCGCCGCACCGCGCTTCACCAGCAGACGACGCGCACAGGTGCAGCGCTGTCCGGCGGTAATAAAGGCCGACTGAATGGCGATGTGTACCGCACCATCAAGATCCGCAGGATCTTCAACAATCAACGCATTGTTGCCGCCCATCTCCAGCGCCAGCATTTTTTCTGGCTGTCCGGCGAACTGACGATGCAGGTGATAGCCGGTGGCGGCGCTGCCGGTAAACAGCAGACCATCAATTTGTGCCGCATTGGCCAGCGCCTGGCCGGTTTCACGACCGCCTTGCAGCAGCGCCATTACGCCCGCGGGTAAACCGGCTTGCTGCCACAGCTGCACGGTTTTCTCCGCCGTCAACGGCGTCAGCTCGCTCGGCTTAAACACCACGCAGTTACCCGCCAGCAAAGCTGGCACAATATGGCCGTTCGGCAGATGGCCAGGAAAATTATACGGACCAAACACCGCCAGCACGCCGTGCGGACGATGGCGCAGCGAGCTCTCGCCATCGGCCTGTTCGCCGGTGCGGCTGTGATAGGCCTTAATCGAGATGGCGATTTTGTTGATCATCGCCTGCACTTCGGTCAGCGTTTCCCAGCGCGGCTTGCCGGTTTCCTGGGCGATGGTTTCCGCCAGCGCGTTTTTGTGGCTTTCAAGCAAACGGGCAAACCCTTCCACCAGCGCTTGACGCTCCGCAAACGGTTTTCTCGCCCACTGCGGGAACGCCGCGCGCGCCGCTTCGCAGGCCGCAGCCACTTGCGCTGCCGATGCCGCTTTGCCCTGCCACAGCGTTTCGCCGGTTACCGGATTGTGTTTGCTCAGGGCGTCAGCGCCGCCGGTCACCCATTGACCTTGAATAAAATGCGTCATGCTTTTTTCTCCTCGCGACACAGCGTGACCACACGCAGTTGATCGCCAATGTTGCAATGCAGCGCCGCGCGCTGGCTTTCAGTCAGTTTTACCGTGCCGGATGCCATATCCACCGGCAGCAGCGCCACGCGGAAATGCTGATAATCCGCGTTGGCCACCAGACACAGCGGCCAGCTTTCATCGGCTGCACCGCTCTCCGCAGTTAACTGGCGACTCTTGCGAATGGCACGAATGCGATCAATTTCGCACTCCAGCGTCGGGCCGCCATCGAAGATGTCGACATAGTTGAGATAGCGGAAACCTTCCGCCTCCAGCACCGCACGCGCGGGCGCGGTTTTCGGATGGACTTCGCCAATCACTTTTTGCGCCGCTTCAGACAGGTAATGAATGTAGAGCGGATGTTTGGGCATCAGCTCGGCGATAAAGGCTTTTTGCCCGGTGCCGCTCAGAAAGTCGGCTTTGCTGAACTCCATCGAGAAGAAGCGGCTGCCGACGCTGTCCCAGAATGGCGAGTGGCCATTGTCATCACTGACGCCACGCATCTCCGCCACCACATGTTGCATAAAGCGGTCGCGGAAGTTGGCCATAAACAGAAAGCGCGATTTCGACAGCAGATGGCCATTTTTTCCATCGCGGTAATCGGGATCGAGGAACAATGTGCAGAGTTCGCTGCTGCCGGTATGATCGTTGCTGAGCGACAGCGTCGGCAAACTGGCGTAAACGTTCAGCTCTTTCGAGGCGTGCACCTGTGTGCCAACGCGGAAGTTGTACCAGGGATCCTGCAAACCCACCGCCGCTTCGA
Organism: Pantoea sp. DY-17; assembly: GCF_019795975.1. Lineage (NCBI taxonomy): Bacteria > Pseudomonadati > Pseudomonadota > Gammaproteobacteria > Enterobacterales > Erwiniaceae > Pantoea > Pantoea sp. DY-17. Next base: position 1,485,105 of record NZ_JAIMIG010000001.1, read on the forward strand.
TGGCGCAAATGCCGACGGCGCGATTATCCTCGCTGTCGGCCAGCACAAACACATAGCCTTGCTCAGCAGGCGGCAAGGCACCTTGCCAGGTGAGCAGCGAACGCTCAATACGGGCTTTAAGCGTTTCGCTATCCGCGGGCAGCGAGGTTAAGCCGCCCCCGGTTTTGCCCGCCAGCGACAACAACTGCGAGAGATCGTCACGTTCAACGGGGCGAATCACCATCATGATGTGGCTCCTTTGAGCACGCGTTCACAGGCACGTTCGAAGCGCGCCAAACCTTCTTTTACTTCGCGCTCGCTGATGTTCAGCGCTGGCGCGAAACGTACCACGTTGGCGCCTGCTATCAGCACCATCACGCCCTCTTCGGCCGCCGTGAGGTTGAACTGTTTGGCTTTACCGGCGAAATCGTCGTTCAGCACGGCGCCAATCAGCAGCCCCAATCCACGCACTTCTTTAAATACCGGCAGACGCCTGTTCAGTTCCTGCAACGCCGTAACAAACCATTGATGACGCTGGGTCACGCCGGCCATAAATTCCGGCTGATTAATTAGCTCCATCACTTTGCCCGCGACTGCGCCCGCCAGCGGGTTGCCGCCGTAGGTGGTGCCGTGCGTGCCCACGCCCATCACCTGCGCCAGATCTTCACGCGTCAGCATTGCGCCAATCGGGAAGCCGCCACCCAGCGCTTTGGCGGTGGTTAATACATCCGGGGTCACGCCGTAATGCATATAGGCATACAGCGAACCGGTACGACCCACGCCGCTCTGCACTTCATCAAAAATCAGCAGCGCATGATGTTTGTCGCAGAGTTCACGCAGTCCGCGCAGGAAAGCGGGATCGGCTGGCAGGACGCCGCCTTCACCCTGAATCGGCTCGACGATCACCGCGCAGGTTTGGTCATTGATCAGCGCGGCCGCCGAGGCCAGATCGTTGAAATTAGCGTGTTCGACCGCCGGTGGCAGCGGCGCAAAATCCCGGGAATAGGCCGGTTGTCCGCCCGCTGTCACGGTAAACAGCGTGCGACCGTGGAAAGCATTATTAAAGGCAACGATGCCATTTTTCTCAGCACCGAAACGGTCGTGTGCGGTTTTACGTGCCAGTTTCAGCGCCGCTTCATTCGCTTCAGCGCCGGAGTTACAGAAGAACACGCGATCGGCAAAAGTGGCATCAATCAACTGCTTGGCGAGACGCAGGATCGGTTCATTGGTGTAGCCGTTACCGGTATGCCACAGTTTGCCGGCCTGTTCGATCAGCGCCTGCTGCAACGCCGGATGCGCATGTCCCAATGCGTTAACCGCAATGCCACCGGCAAAATCGATATACTCTTTGCCTTGCTGATCCCACAGCGTTGAACCTTCCGCGCGGACCGGAACAAAAGCCGCGGGTGCATAAACTGGCATCATCCATTGATCGAAATTCTGACGTGAAACCTGCAGTGACATAGCCCTTTCTCCTGCTCCACACCCGGTGAAGCCTTTTGTTTTGAAATTGTTAAAAATGTTAAGTGGCAGCTCTACTGTATATTGCAGATAGCGTGCCAGCCAGCCGCAAAAATGCATAATCGTCTTATCACTACGTAATATCAATAACTTAACATGTACTGATATTCACTTTAATTGCATAAAAAGTGAATACCAGTCTGATGCAGGCTGAATAGCAGCAATTTATTTAGCGGATTTATGCATCGGCAAAATGAAATATTGCTTTTGTGATCGGGCAGGAAATATTTCGCCAAATTAATGCGATAAACGCACTTTTTTGGGGCGCAATGTGCCTGATTGGTGCAGGAAAGTGATAGCGCGGTGCAAATTTAGCGACCGGGGAATTAATCAGGTTTTAACATTTGCCTCGCGGGATTGAATATTATTTCGCCAGTTCATTGTTAAGCGAAAACCTAAATAACATTTTGTGACCAGGGTTATTATCAGAACAGAAATAAAAGGACACAAAGGCATGAAGCCGATAATTACTCTGCTAATGATTAGTTGGGTTCAGATATTTGCTATTGAACAATAATGCATAGGCTTGTGCTATTTCACGAACAAGCTACTGATTTTATTTACGCATCTTTAAATTTAAAATTATTCAATAAAATCATAGTTATAAATATTAAGATCATCATTACACACGTTGTCTTATGGATAAGTTTAACCAATACAAAATTCCACATAATGGAATTTAAGATTAAAAATCACACAAAAAGTTAACGAGAAATATTTAGTTACATATATTGCACTGTCGATCTTGAACCTTTTGTGTCATTTTCTTTTCACCCCGCAGATGGGGACAAAATTAAAAAATATCACAGGGTAAAAATTAAATGATGAAGCGCTCCTTACTGGCAGCAGTGATGCCTTTACTGCTGGGACTTTCTTCGGCTCAGGCCGCCGAAATCTATAACAAAGATGGCAACAAGCTGGACCTGACCGGCAAAATTAACGTCTCGCATCTGTTCTCCGATAACGAAGGGTCAAATGGTGATACCTCGTCTTATACCCGTATTGGTTTTAAAGGCGAAACCAAGATCAACGATCAACTGACCGGCTACGGTCAATGGCAGTACCAGTACAGCCTGAGCAACTCTGAAGGCAGCGATGCCAACAGCGGTAACAGAACCCGCCTGGGCTTTGCTGGCCTGAAGTTTGGTCAGTTCGGCTCGATCGATTACGGTCGTAACTACGGTTTGATTTATGACGTGCTGGGTTACACCGATATGCTGCCCTTCTTTGGTGGCGATCAAGGTTACTCTGATGGGTTCCTGTCTAGCCGCTCAGGTGGCGTGTTGACCTGGCGCAACAAAGATTTCTTCGGTCTGGTGAAAGGCTGGAACGTTGCTGCACAGTACGAAGGTAAAAACGATCGTAACGATGCAAACGTTGCCGTACGCCGTTCGAATGGTGATGGCTTCGCGCTCTCCACTTCTTATGATTTCGATTTCGGTCTGAGCCTGGTTGGCGCTTACGCGAGCCTGGATCGTACCAATACGCAGAACCAGGCCTTACGTGGCGAAGGCGAGAAAGCACAGCACTGGACCACGGGCCTGAAATACGATGCTAACCAGATTTACCTGGCAACCATGTACGGCGAAACGCTCAACGCAACCCCAATCACTGGTGGCTTCGCTAACAAAGCCGTTAACTTTGAAGCCGTTGCGCAGTATCAGTTCATTAACGGACTGCGTCCTTCAATCGGCTATGTTTCATCGAAAGGCAAAGAGATTGAAAATATTGGTGATGTCGATCTCACCAAATACGTCGCTGTAGGTGGAACCTACTACTTCAACAAAAACATGTCTGTGTATGCTGAATACAAGATCAACCTGTTGAAAGATGATAATGCGTTGGGCATCGCTTCTGATGATGTCACCGCTGTGGGTCTGATTTACCAGTTCTAAGTGGCAATACCCTCATGGCTGTTCGGCTAGTGTCGGCTGAATATGCGCAAAGGGCAGCGAAAGCTGCCCTTTTTTATTGGTGCGAGGCGATTACGGCGCCATCAAATCAAAGCGCTCATCATCGCCCTGTTCCAGTGAGAACGGCGGTTGCAATTGCAGGACGATTTCGTTCGAGGTGACCCGGTTCTGTTTGCTGTCTTCTAACACCACCGACAGTCGATAGCTGTTATGCGCACCCGGCGAGTTATCCCACGCGGGCAGGATCACACTCCAGCCCTGTGGATCGTTGGGATTGGCACCCGGCGTCAGGCTCAGCGCCTGGGTATCGCCCTGCCACATCACTTTAGCGATCGGATTGGTGCTGCGGATTTGCAGTTTCAGCGGCAAACTTTCTCCGCCATTCAGCTGCCACGGCGGCGTAGCGAGAAACACCGACAGCGTTTTACGCTGGCGATATTCCAGCACCGGCGTATAGCTGCGCGTCACGTTATCGTAGCGACTGCCGCGCAGTGAGTGCGCCGCCGCTACGTTATCTGGACTCAGCTGCTGGCTGAGCGCCACGCCAAAGCGATAGTTGAGACGCAAGCCGAGCTGATCCTGGCTCTCACCGCTGTCGCTGGTTTTATGGCTGGCGGATAAGGTCACCAGCGGCACCGGCGTGTAGGTGACGCCAAAGGTCAACGCCGATGGGTTATGGTAGCGGTTGCCGGAACTAAACAAATCGACGTTATCGCCCAGATATTGCTGCCAGCTTACTGACGCACCGAGTTGGCGATAGTGCGGCAAATAGCCTTGGGTGGTGAAATCATAGCCGCGCGCCATGCGCTGCTGCTGGAAGGGATTGCGATCCTGCCAACCTGAGAGCGGCGTATAGTAGTTGGCGGAGAAGCGCAGATAATCGCCCCATGCTTCGGTCCCCAGCGAAGCGCGCTGTAGGCCACTGCTGAACATGCGATCGACAAAACCGTTATAGCCCAGCAGCCATTTTCCTGCCACCCAACGTTGCCCGAGGCCAGCATTGCCGACCAGCCCATCATCAGTTTGATGAAAGCCGACCTGACTGAAGGTCAGATAGCGATAGTTATCCGCCCAGGGTGTCAGCAGCGAAGCACCGCTTCCGGCAAAATTGCCCTCCATATCCACATTGAAATCGATTTGAGCATTGCCATACGGTGACAACAGCGACTGGCCTTCATCAACCAGTCGATTGCCCACTTCATCGCGGAAATGGTTAAAGGCCCACAGCCCAGCCTGCTGGCCAAGGGCATTGTCGTCCGTACTGTTCTGGCTGGCTTCACCAATGCTTTTGGCAATGGTCGCCAGTTTTTTGTTGAACGCTTCCGTTTCATCCTGGTAACCCAATGCAGGCAACTGATCGGCCATTTTCTGAAAACGTGTGGGATCGCTAAACGGCGCATCGGCAAGTTTAGTGTCAGAGATCAACGCCAGCGCAGGCGCGGATGCGGCAAGTAGTGAAAAACCAGAGAGATAACGCACGCTTTTGGGTGATAACAAAGTAAATAACATAGCTAAAAATAGGGTTCGACCCGGTTCAGAATTAGAGGTGGCTCACAAAACTGCATAAGTCTACCCTAGCATATTCTGATGCAAGTGCCGGACATGTCTGGTTTCGATTAAGGCAGAAAACGAAAAAATCAGAATGTAGGTAAGCAGGCGACGCAATGTGTTGTGCCCTGGTTGCCCATCAAGAGATGACCTCTCAAATCATTGAGCGCGCACATTGTAGCGGCGCAATGCATTGCGCTATAAATCGCGCCGCTACGGAAGGTGCGGAGATTTGATACAGCGCTTTAGTGATCGGCATTACGCAATGCATTGCGCGATAAATCACGCCGCTACGGAAGGTGCGGTCATGAGGCTTAGTGTTTAGCATTACGCCATCAATGGCGACCCAACAGCGAACTATCAGGAAAAGATTAAACCGCCATCCACATTGATGGTCTGCCCGGTGATATAGCGCGCATCGTCAGAGGCGAGGAAAGCCACTAAGCCAGCGACATCTTCCGGCTGCCCTGCGCGTTTAAGCGGGATGTTTTCCACCCATTCGGCCATCAGTTCGCCTTTGCCATACTGCTTTTTATCGCTGCTGAGGATCTCGCCCCACACGCGATCATTGTAGTCCCACATTTCACTCTCAATGATGCCCGGACAGAAAGCATTCACTGTGATATGCCACGGCGCCAGCTCCAGCGCCAGGCTCTGGGTAATACCGATCACGCCCATCTTGCTGGCGGCATAGTGCGGCGTATAAATGAAACCCTGCCGTCCCTGACCGGACGAGGTGTTGATCAGGCTGCCGCTGCCCTGCTTCACCATATATTTCGCCGCTTCCCGGCAGCACAGCCACACGCCCGTGGTGTTCACCGCGAGGATCTTCTCGAAGTCACTTTTGGGCATCGCATCGAAACGATCGATGGTGATCATCCCCGCATTCTGAATCGACACATCAATGCTGCCAAAGCGCTCAGCCGCCTGCTGATAAAGCTGCTGCACCTCCGTTTCATCGGTAACATCGACCTGCAGCGCCAGAACCTCACTGCCAAACTGCTGTTCGATGGCCTGCGCGGTACTGAAAACGCGTTCCGAATTCGACACCATCACCAAACGCGCCCCGTCGCGGGCAAAGCGCGCTGCAATGCCCGCGCCAATGCCGCGGCAGGCGCCGGTAATCACCACCGTCTTTCCACTAAAATCGCGTGTCATATTGCCTCCTGTTATCCATGTGTCGCTTCAGGCAGGGCGGCCGATTGCTGCTTTTTTTCATGTCTGCGCAGCAGCACCACCTTACTTTGTAATTTTTGCTGGAACTGGTCGATCACCACCGCAGTGACAATCACTAAGCCTTTAATCACCATTTGCCAGAAATCGCTGACGCCCATCATCACCATGCCATCGGCGAGAAACACGATGACAAAAGCACCGATAATCGAGCCTGATACGCGACCGCGTCCGCCCGCCAGCGCCGTGCCGCCCAGCACCGTGGCACCGATGGCGTCCATCTCGAACATGTTGCCGGTCATCGGGTGCGCGGTTTGCAGCTGCGACGCCACAATCAAACCGACCAGCGCGGCGCACAAGCCGGAAAAGGCGTAGACAAACACTTTGACCTTGATGATCGGCACACCCGCCAGGCGCGCCGCCGATTCGTTGCCACCGGTGGCATAGATGTAACGACCCAGCGGCGTTTTACGCGTCAGATACAACCCCAGCAGCAGGAAGCCGAGCATCATCCATATCGGGATATACACGCCCAATATCGAACCCGAACCGAGCAAGGCGAAGCCGGTATTACCCAGTGCTGGCGTGCCGACAAGGTTGGCGTAGGTGCTGCCATCGTTGAACAGCAGCGCGGCGCCGCGTGCCACGTACATCATGCCGAGCGTACAGATAAACGGCGCTACGCCGAGTCGCGTCACCACCGCGCCATTAATCAATCCCAGCGCCACGCCGAACAGCGCCACCACCAGAATCACTTCGGGTACATTGAAAAACAGTACGTTGCCGCCCCACAGCGGTACGCCGTTGGTGAGCAACGCACCCGCCACCATGCCGCATATGCCTGCCACCGCCCCGACCGAAAGATCGATGCCGCCAGTCAAAATCACCAGCGTCATGCCAATCGCCAGCAAGCCGGTAATCGCCACATGCTGCGTCATGATCAGCAGGTTGGAGGTGGTGAGAAAGTTAGGCACCATAAAGCTGAAGAAACTCACCACGATCAGCAAGGCAATAAAGGTACGCGCCTTAAGCAGGTACATATAGATCAGGTATTTTTGATTCATCGTTTTACTCTCCAGCGGGCTCAATCATGTGGCGTTGAGGCGCTAATCAGGGCTTCGCGCGTGGCCGCCGCGCGCGGTAAATCGGCGGTGATGCGGCCATCCGCCATCACCAGAATGCGGTCAGCCAGCGCCATCACTTCATCCAGTTCGGAGGAGGAGAACATCACCGCCAATCCCTGCTGCGCCAGGTTGCCAATCAGGTGATAAACATCGGTTTTTGCCCCCACATCAATGCCGCGCGTGGGCTCATCCAGCAGCACCACCTGCGGCCCGGTCATCAGGGCTTTACCCAGCACCACTTTTTGCTGATTGCCGCCGCTTAAGGAGGTGATCGGCAGCTCGGGATCGCTGACCTTGATGGCGAGATGGCCAATCATTTCATCGACACGGCGCTGCTCGTTGTGCGGATTGAGCTTGCGCCAGCAACGGCGGAAACCCCGCAGGCTGAGATCGCTGAGCGTCATGTTGGCGGTGATCGACATCAGCTGTACCACGCCTTCGGTTTGACGATCTTCCGGCACCAGCGCGATGCCTTTTTTCAGTCGCTGCTGGAAACTGCGCTTCTCCAGCGCTTCGCCGTTCAGACTGACGCTGCCCGACTGACAGTGCATCATGCCAATCAACCCTTTGAACAACTCGGTGCGCCCGGCGCCCAGCAAACCGTAGATGCCAATCACTTCGCCTTTTCGCAGCGAGAAAGAGACATCATTGAGCTTGTAACCGCCGTTTTGATGCAGCGCGGTCAGCCCGTTGACGCTGAGTACCGTTTCACCCTGCGTCGCCGGTTGATAATCGAAGTGTTTCTTCTTGTCGCCCACCATCTGCTCGATGATCCACGGAATCGAGGCGTCGCGGACTTCGCGTTCGCTGATGAAGCGTCCGTCGCGGAAGATGGTGATGTGATCGCCAATCTCCATCAGCTCTTCCAGCCGATGTGAGATATAGATAATGGTGACGCCGCGCCGTTTAAGCTGGTCGATGACGTTGAACAGCACTTTCACTTCTGACTGGCTGAGCGCGCTGGTCGGTTCATCCATGATCAGCACGCGCGTGTCCTTGGACAGCGCGCGGGCGATCTCCACCAGCTGCTGATGGCCGATACCGAGTTCAGCCAGCGGCGCGTAGGGATCGACATCCAGCTCCAGCCGTTCCAGCAATGCTTTGGCGAGCGAATACTGATACTTCTCGTTGATCACGCCGCGCTGGAAAAACTCATTGGCCATGAAGATGTTGTCCATCACGTTCATATTGGGAAACAGGTTCAGCTCCTGAAAAATAATGCTGATGCCCTGTTTTTCCGCCTGATGCGTGGAGCTCAGCGACACTGCTGCGCCGTCCAGCAGAATCTCGCCGGATGACGGGATCTCCACGCCCGCCAGCATTTTCATCATGGTGGATTTGCCCGCGCCGTTTTCGCCAATCAGCACGTTAACTTTGTTGCGATAAACGCGATAATTGACCTGATCCAGCGCGGTGACGCCGGGATAGATGCGCGACACGTTGCGGGTTTCAATAATCACGTCATGTTGAGGCTGTTGCATATCCGCTCCTTACTGACGTGTAATCGCCGCTGGTGTCACATTCGGCACCTGCTCCGGCGTATCAAAGCTGCTAAACACGCCAGCCAACTGCACCTTGTCACCCACTTTGGGCTTGAAAGCACTCATCATGTTCGCCGCTTGCTGATTGATCGCGCGACTGTAATCGCCGAACAGCACCTGATCGTTAAAGTCCTGATAGCTGGCACCTTTGTAGGCATCGCGCAACACCGTGCCGGGAAAAATCGGGCCAACCTGCACCGTGACAGTGTCACCGGACACATCTTTCACTGTCATCCGACCGTTACGCGACGTGGTGTTAACCGCCGTGATTTCACCGCTCACTTTGACACTGAACACGCACGGGTTCTCATCCTGACTGCGATAGCCGTAGGTTTTACAAGCGCTATCAAAATCTTTGGCGGATTTCAGCGCATTCAATAACTCGGCCACCGGCTTCGCATCATGTTGAACTTGCGGTACCAGTTTCTGTTGCCACGTTTGGGCAATATTGCCCATTTTGGGATTGGGAGGATTTTTCAGGTCGGCCAGCTCCTGCTGCGACACAATGCGGCAACCGCTAAGGATCACGACAGGAAGCAGTAACCAGAGTCGTCTGTGCATCACATTCTCCTGGGCGCCCGATCTACGGGCGCACCGCATTGATTACGACTTGAAGTTAAAGTCCTGCACGCCTTTGGCGTTTTCTGGCGTAATGAGAATGCCGCGGAACATCACGCGCTGCTTCTCAGGCTTGGTGCCTTTCTGAATAAAGTTGTCGAGGTCGGTCACGCCCTGTGCGGCGATGGCTTGTGCCTGCAGCATCACCGTGGCTTTCAGATCCCCTTTTTCCACCGCGTCACGTTCATCATTGCTGCCGTCAATGCCGACCACGATGACGTCGTTACGGCCTGCCGCTTTCAGAGCTGCAATCGCGCCCAGCGCCACGGGGCCGTTACCGCAGATCACGCCTTTCACATCCGGATGCGCCTGCAGAATGCTGTCCATGATGCGTTTGCCGTCAATCAGCGTGCCTTTGGCATCCTGACGCGCCACGCTTTTCATATCGGGATATTGGTCGAGCACCTGATGGAAGGATTTGGAGCGTGTGACGCAGTTGTTGTCAGCAAGGTTACAGGTGAGTTCCGCGTAGCTGCCCTTTTCCCCCATCTTCTCCACAAACACGTTTGCCACGTCGGAGCCGGCCTGGAAGTTGTTGTGGGTGATCTGCGCCAGCGCCACGTCATCCACCGGGATTTCGCGGTTGATCAGCACCACCGGAATGCCGGCATCTTTGGCTTTTTTAATCGCGGCGACGCTGGCGGTGGAGTCGGCGTTATCCAGCACGATGCCCTGCACCTTTTTGCCGATGGCGGCATCAATCAGTTCACTTTGCTTTTTCACATCTTCGCCATGCGACAGCACGCTGGTTTTATAGCCCAGCTCCTGCGCTTTGAGGTTGGCACCTTTGGCTTCGGAGGCGTAATACGGGTTATCCAGCGAGTTCACCAGGATCATGATGGTGCCTTTATCGGCAGCGAAACTGGCTTGGGAGATCAGGCAACTGGCAATAGCAGTTAACAGCAGGGTACGTTTTTTCATGGTGAGGTTCTCTCATTGTTATAGTGGGTCACGCAGGGTCAGCCGTTCTGGTGTTGGCGCGGCTTACCAGATGGTAAAGCCACCGTCGATCATTAAATCTGCGCCGGTGATCATGTCGCTGCCGTTGCTGGCGAAGAACAGCACCGCGGCGGCGATTTCGTCGGTATAGGCAAAGCGTCCCAGCGGGATCAGCTTTTTCATTTGCTCGCCCTTCTCACCGCGCCAGGCTTTTTCACCCATCGGCGTCAGCACCACGGTGGGCGATAAGGTATTGACGTTAATGCGATAGGGAGCGAACTCTTTGGCCATCACTTTGGTCATGCCGAGCAGACCGGCTTTGGCGGAGGTGTAAGCAACGTGGTTATCGATAGCGATGGAGGCGGCCTGCGACGCAATGTTGATGATTTTGCCGCCGTTACCGGCGCGCACCATGCGTTTACCGGCCGCCTGCGAGCAGAGGAAAGGACCGGTGAGATTGACGTCGATCTGCTTCTGCCACTCGGCAAAATCGGTTTCTAACACCGGTTGCAACATCACGTAGCCCGCGCAGTTCACCAGGATATCAATCTGACCGTAATGCTGTTCGACGCGATCAAATGCCGCTTCAACCGAGGCCGGTTCGGTCACGTCGCAGCACACCAGCAGCACGCGATCGGCAGCAAATTGATCCTGCACGCCCGCCACTTTGTTGCTTTCGAAGGGCGGATAGAGCAGCGCCAGCCGTGCGCCCTTCTCCAGCAGCATGGCGTTACTGGCCATCGCAATCCCGCCCAGCCCGCCGGTGACTACCGCCACTTTGCCGGTTAAATCCTGCTCAATGTTCACGCCGTAGCGCAGGTTAACATCATATTCCCCACTCATCGTCTCTCTCCATAATGGTGTACGGCGGCGCTGGTTATTGCTGGCCGGGTTATCGTTTTTACAAATATCATTTTCGAACAAAAATATAAGCTATCGATTAATAATGGTTTGTGGAGGAGATCAAATTTCATACAAATTGCAGCAATAAAAATTATCTTCATGATTTTGTTGAATTTGCAAAATTCGCCGCGTTCAGGACATGGAGCGAGCTGCTGACGGCTTTCTGCGAAATCAATCGCATAGCAAATGATGATTTTCATTCGAAAATGAATGTTTCTGGAAGCTACCTCGCAAATGGCCAAATCGCAGAGTAAAATCAGCTCGGGTTTCCTTATTGGCGAAACCCGACCGTGATTGGAAAGAGGGAGCATTTCGATTGAAAAGCAAAACTGAGCAGCTGGCAGATATGCAGCAGCGCCGTGAGAAGATTCTGGAGATGATCCGCGAAGACGGTACCGTCACGGTTAAAGCGCTAACCGATACCTTCGGCCTGACCGAAGCCACCATTCGCACCGACTTGCGCATGTTGCAGCAAGAGGGGCACGTACAGCGTTATCACGGCGGCGCCACGCTGATGACCGGCAAGCAGAATACCGGCGCGATGTTGCTGGAGCGTCAAACACATCTGGAAGAAAAACAGGCGATTGGCCGCCTTGCCGCGCAGCATGTGGAAAATGGCGACACGGTGATTTTCGATTCCGGTACCACCACCACGGCCATTGCCGAGGCGATCAGCCATATCCGTCGTTTATCGGTAATTACCACGGCGGTGAATATCGCGCTGAAGCTGGGCGGCGAGCCGGGTATCAATATTTTGCTGACCGGCGGCACTTTTAAGTTCCCGACGCTTTCGACTTCGGGTGAGAAAGCCGCCTCGTTTTTCGAAAACGTGCTGGCGGAGAAGCTGTTTCTTGCCACGGCCTGTATCTCACCGCGTCTCGGTTTGAGCTTTCCCAGCGAGACCGATATCAAGGTGAAAATGGCGATGATCAATTCAGCCAACAGCGTGTATGTGGTGGCGGATTCCAGCAAGATCGATAAGGTGTCGATGTTCGCGCTGCCGTGCGACTGGAGCCATATTCACTATCTGATTACCGATAGCGGCATTTCGCCGGCGCAGGTCGCGGCGTTTGAGGCGTTAGGTGTGCAGGTGCTGGTGGCGCAGTCGGCGTTGACGCAGAAGCGCGCGGTGTAAGGTGCGGTGCGCGCTGTCCCTCACCCCGGACCTCTCCCGCAAGCGGGCGAGGGAGACGCTGCCATATGCAGGCCCGAACGGTTCCCTCTCCCACCTGTGGGAGAGGGTTAGGGTGAGGGCAAACGTGTTTAAAACCCTAAGCTATCCAGCAGGTCATCAACCTGATCCTGGTTCGCCACCACGCCGGGTGCATTGGCGTGGATCTGCGGACCGTTCAGCAGGCTGTTGCCCTCTTTACGCGCCGCAGCGTTGGCTTCTGGCATATTCTCCAGCAGCACCATCAACAGCTGACGCTCGATCTCCTGGATCACATCCATCATGCGCTTGATCACCTGACCGGTCAGGTCCTGGAAATCCTGCGCCATCATGATTTCGAGCAACTGCTTATTGGTATACGACGTGTGTCCCGGAACGTCAGTCAGGAACTGGCGCGTATCCGAAACCAACTCGCGCGCATCTGTCAGTTCAATCGGATTTTCAAACCACGCATCCCAACGGCCTTTCAGCTGGTTGGCGCCGGCTTCCATTTGGTCCTGGTGTGGCTGCGCTGCTTCAACGCAGTTCAACGCACGTTCTGCCGCTTGCGCCGTCATTTGCACAACATAATCCAGACGATCGCGCGCATCAGGAATCGCTTCCGCCGCTTCAGCAATTGCCTGGTCTAACCCCAGCTCACGCAAACTGTCACGCAACATGCGCGTCAGTGAGCCGATGCGGGTAATAATGTCGTGTGCCGAGGCTTCTTCGGTTGATTTCGGAAGGTCGCTCATCACATCTCCTTACATACCCAGTTTTTCGAATATTTTGCCTAACTTCTCTTCCAGCGTGGCCGCCGTGAACGGCTTCACCACGTAGCCGCTGGCGCCCGCCTGCGCGGCCGCGATGATATTCTCTTTCTTCGCTTCCGCGGTCACCATCAGCACCGGCAGTTTGTTCAGCGTGGCGTCAGCACGGATGGTTTGCAGCAGCTCCAGACCGTCCATGTTCGGCATGTTCCAGTCGGAAACCACGAAATCAAAGCCACCGGCACGCAGTTTGGTCAGCGCATCGACGCCATCTTCTGCTTCTTCAACGTTATTGAATCCAAGCTCTTTCAGCAGGTTACGGACAATACGACGCATCGTATTGAAGTCATCCACCACCAAAAAGCGCATATTTTTATCAGCCATATCTACTCCCGTGTTGTCTCGTCCAGCAGGACGGGCTCGTTAAATTCGCAATGCCTGTCCGGCGCTAATTTTCGCCAGCATGTGCTGACTGATGTGGCCTAAATCGACCACTTCACTGGTGCCGCCCATCGCAATCGCTTCGCGCGGCATACCAAATACCACGCAGCTGGCTTCATCCTGCGCGATGGTCCAGGCGCCCGCGCGATGCATTTCCAGCATCCCGGCCGCGCCGTCGTTACCCATCCCGGTCAGAATCACACCCACCGCATTTCGTCCTGCGTGCACCGCCACCGAACGGAACAACACATCCACCGATGGCTTGTGTCGGTTCACTGGCGGACCGTCATTCAGTTTCACCACATAGTTGGCCCCGCTTCGGCCCAGCTCCATGTGCATGGCGCCCGGCGCGATATAGGCGTGGCCGGGCAGAATACGCTCGCCGTCTTCCGCTTCTTTCACGGTGATCTGGCACAGCTTGTTCAGACGCTCGGCAAAGGAACGCGTAAAGCCTGGCGGCATATGCTGGGTAATCAGCAGCGCCGGGCTGGTCGCCGGCAGCGGCTGCAGCACATGGCGAATCGCCTCGGTGCCGCCGGTGGAAGAGCCGATGGCAATCAGCTTTTCACTGCTCAGCAACGGGCCGGCTTTCAACGTGACCGGCATCGGCGTGGAGGCACGCACATGCAGCTTGGCGCGCGCGGCGGCGCGGATCTTGTCAGCAATCATCTGGCTATACGCCAGCATGCCTTCGCGGATGCCGAGCTGTGGCTTGGTGACAAAATCCACCGCACCCAACTCCAGCGCGCGCAGCGTCACTTCTGAACCTTTACCGGTCAGCGAGGAGACCATCACCACCGGCATCGGACGCAGGCGCATCAGCTTCTCGAGGAAATCGAGGCCATCCATGCGCGGCATCTCCACATCCAGCGTCAATACCTGCGGGTTGTACTGTTTGATTAAATCCCGCGCCACCAGCGGATCGGGCGCACTCGCGACCATCTCCATATCGGGATGGCTGTTGATGATTTCTGTCATCAACTGTCGCATCAGCGCAGAGTCATCCACGCACATCACGGTGATTTTGCTCATCGTCTTTCCTTGCTCAGTCCATAGACTGTCTGTCCACGCAGCCAGAACTCTTTGCTGATCTGACTAAAGTTCTCTGAATGCCCGGCAAACAGCAGACCGCCGGGTTTCAGCAGAGGCACGAAACGGCGCAGAATCTGTTCCTGCGTCTCTTTATCGAAATAGATCATCACGTTGCGACAGAAAATTGCGTCGAACGGACCCGGCAACGCCCAGTCGTGTGCCAGTAAATTCAGTTGCGTATAGTTCACCATGTTGGCGAGGTCGGAACGCACGCGCACCATGCCTTCATGCGGACCGGTGCCGCGCAGGAAAAAGCGCTGCAGCTGCGACTGCGATAGCGTGCGTAGCTCTTCCTGGCGATACACGCCGGCCACGGCTTTCTCTAGCACCTGGGTATCGATATCGCTGGCGTGGACCTGGAATTTACCCGGGCCGGTGCCCAGCGTTTCCGCCAGCGTCATGGCGATGGAGTACGGCTCTTCGCCGGTTGAGGCGGCGGTGCTCCACACGCTGTAGTTACCCGTGCGCTTACGCGCATGATCCGCGAGGATCGGGAAGTGATGCGCCTCGCGGAAGAAAGAGGTCAGGTTGGTCGTGAGTGCGTTGATAAACGCCTGCCACTCCGCACTGTTTTGGTCTTGCTCCAGCAGCGCCAGATAGCGGCCAAAGTCATCAATATTCAGCATGCGCAGACGACGCACTAAACGGTTGTAAACCATCTCGCGTTTGTGATCGGCCAGCACAATGCCCGCGCGCTGATAGATCAGCTGGCTAATGCGACGAAAATGCGTATCTGAGAGCGGTAACCGCTGTACCATTTGCGAGAGCAGCGTGGTCGCTTCACTTTGATCCAATAACGTCGATTTCTTCATTTCAGGTCACCCGGCAACAAACTGTTTAAATTGTGATACTGCGGTTGCTACTGTGCTGCCAGTCGCGCCATTCTCATGGGCCGCCTTGCGGCGGCCACAAGGATTAAAAGGTTTCCCAGTTATCGTCAGTGCTACGTGCGCCTGCCGGTGCCAGTGCTTTTGGCGTGCCGGAACGCAAATTTTTTGCCGCTGTAGATACGTTAACGGCCTGAACGACAAATTCTTTACCGATATTGAACACCGCAACCGACTGTTTCAGTCGGCTGGCCTGATCTTCCAGCGCGGCCGCCGCCGTCGCCGACTCTTCGACCAGCGCGGCGTTCTGCTGCGTCACGCGATCCATCTCGTTCACCGCCAGACCGACCTGATCGATACCACGGCTCTGCTCGTCCGACGCCGAGGCAATTTCGCCCATGATGTCGGTGACGCGCGTGACCGCATTCACGATGTTGGTCATGGTTTCCCCGGCACTCTCCACCAGCACGGAACCGGTGTTGACGCGGCTGACCGAATCCTCGATCAATCCTTTAATCTCTTTCGCCGCCTGCGCGCTGCGCTGTGCCAGACTGCGCACCTCGCCCGCTACCACGGCAAATCCACGTCCCTGCTCACCGGCGCGTGCCGCTTCTACCGCAGCGTTCAGTGCGAGGATATTGGTCTGGAAGGCAATGCCATCGATCACGCTGATAATGTCAGCGATTTTCTTCGAACTGCCGGTGATCTCTTTCATGGTAGTCACCACGCCATCCACCACTTTGCCGCCCTGCTGCGCGGTCTCCGAGGCGGTGAGCGCCAGCTGTGACGCCTGACGGGCATTTTCGGCGTTCTGCTTCACCGTGGCGGTTAACTGCTCCATGCTGGCAGCGGTCTCTTCCAGCGAAGCCGCTTGCTGCTCGGTACGCGAGGAGAGATCGTTGTTGCCCATGGCGATTTCACTCGCACCGGTGTAGATCGCATCGGAACCGTCACGCACGGTACGCACCGTCCGCGCCAGCTCTTGCTGCATCTCTTGCACCGAGGTGAGCAGCTCGCCCATCTCGTTGCGTACCGTGATCTCTACCTGCTGCGTCAAATCGCCACGCGCGATGTGACGAATGTGCTCGATGCTGTGCTTTAGCGGACGGATCAGCACCGTACGCATGCCGCTCCACACCAGCGCAATCACCAGCAAGGTCACCAGCAGCGTGCCGACCACCAGCATGATGGATTGGTTATACGCCGCCTCATTGGCTGCAATGCCCTGATTGGCGAGCACAATGTTGTAGCTCAACCATTCGTTGTAATCCTTAGCAAACTTGTCCTGGAATCCCTGCGTCGGCTGATCGACAAATCCTTTGAAATTTCCACTACTGAGGAAATCGATCAACTCACCCAATGCTCCGCGATAGGCGTTGTAGTTGGCCTGTAGCGTCAGCACGTTCTCGGCCTTTTTGCCCTTTTCAGACAGGTTGGCGTTAAATTCGGCAAAACCCTCATCAGCGTGCTTCAACTCCTCACTCGCCAGCGCCACCAGATCTTTCACGGTTGCGCCTGAGCCAGCCTGCTGACTGTCCAGCAGGTAACGGATCCCCGCACGGTTCAGCGTGTTACGCGCCTTAACCAGCGATACCCATGAGGTGCCCATTGCCCGCTGCAGCGTGCTAAGACGCTGGTTATAGGCAAAATTTTCTTTATCGGCTTTGACCGTGGAGTAGAACACTCCACCGGAGAACAGCTGCAGTAAGGCAAACAGCGCCAGCACGCACAGCAGACCGGATACAACACGAATACGACTAAACATAAACACCTCATTGGTTGGCGGATCGCCTCTGTTATCGGCTTTTCTGAGGGGATCTTTATGTGTGTTCGCAGGGGTTGGACCAGCGGGGGGTTGATGGGTGCTCGCTGTCCCTCACCCTAACCCTCTCCCGCAGGCGGGAGAGGGAATTGATCAAGCTAACATATGGCTGCGTCTCCCTCTCCCGTTTACGGGAGAGGGCCGGGGTGAGGGACAAACGACTCAAAACTTAAAACGTCTCCCAGTTACCCTCACTCACCGGCGCGGCAGCCGCTTTACGCGGTGCGCTGGCGATCTGGCGCACCGTGCTCGCCTTCGGTTGCGCCTGTGCGGCGCGCGGAATGCGGAACACCGATACCGACTGGCTCAGGCGGCTCGCCTGCTCTTCCAGTGATGCGGCGGCGGCGGCGGACTCTTCCACCAGCGAGGCGTTCTGCTGGGTGACGCGGTCCATCTCGGTCACCGCTTGTCCCACCTGATCGATACCACGGCTCTGCTCATCCGATGCCGAGGCGATTTCGCCCATAATATCGGTGACGCGCGTGACGGCGCCGACGATATCGTTCATGGTTTCTCCGGCGGTGCCGACCAGCTGCGAGCCGTTGTTGACGCGGTTCACCGAATCTTCGATCAAGCCTTTGATCTCTTTCGCCGCCTGCGCACTGCGCTGCGCCAGGTTGCGCACTTCACCAGCCACTACAGCAAAACCACGGCCCTGTTCACCGGCGCGTGCTGCTTCTACCGCCGCGTTCAGCGCCAGGATATTGGTCTGGAAGGCGATGCCATCGATCACGCTAATAATGTCGGCGATCTTCTTCGAGCTGCCGGCGATATCCTGCATGGTACGCACCACGCCATCGACCACCTCGCCGCCTTTGCGCGCGGTATCCGACGCGCTCAGCGCCAGCTGCGACGCCTGACGCGCATTCTCGGCATTCTGTTTCACCGTCGCGGTGAGCTGCTCCATGCTGGCCGCCGTCTGCTCCAGCGAGGCGGCCTGCTCTTCAGTGCGCGCCGACAGATCGTTATTCCCGGCGGCGATTTCGCTGGCGCCGGTGAAAATCGCATCGGAACCGTCACGTACATTGCCCACGGTGCTGACCAGCGACTGCTGCATCTCATGCAGGCTTCCCGCCAGCTGGCTCATTTCATTGCGCCCTTCCACCACGATATTTTGCGTGAGATCGCCCGCAGCAATATGGCGAATATGCGCCAGCAGCTGATGCAGCGGCTGAATCAGCACGCTACGCAGGCCGAACCAGCAGCCAACGATCACCGCAATCACCACCAGCGCCACCGACGCCAGCAGCCACATCATGGTGTGGAAGGCGCGCTGATTCTGCGCCACGCCTTCTGCCGCCAATGTGCTTTGCTCCGTCCGCCACTCTTCGTAAGTGGCTTTCATCGCCACCTGTTTAGCTTCGATGTTCTGCGCAAACATGCCTTGCAGATCGTTGGCTTTCAGGCGATCCAGCATCGCTTTCAACCCATCGTTGAAAGCGGCGTAGTTCGCTTCCAGCTTATCGCGCAGCGCGTCTGGCAAGCCCGGCGTGGCTGGCAAGTCGTAGTAGCGTTGATAGTGGCCGGCAGCCACGTTGAGCTGTTTTTCGGTCTGGGCGATTAAGGCACTCAGTTGGCCGCCATTCGACTGCGCGGCCATGGTGCCCTGCATACGCAACATGGCGCGGTTGAGCACGGTGCGGGTTTGGTTCAGTTCAATCCAGGCGTCTGACATCGCGCCAACGTTGTTGGAGGAGATCTGCGCTACCGCAAACGCCTCTTTATCTTTTTGTAAGGCGGACCAGAACAGGCCACCCGACAGTAATTGTAAAGCGCCAAACACCAGTAATACGGCGATTAAACTGGTCACTACATTGATTCGTTTTAACATGGGATCTCCAGGGATGCGTTTCGGCTCCCCCAGTTATCGACCGGCAATCTGAATTTTTCAGGGTGCTTAAGCTACTTTACGAATTAAAACTCTGCGTTTACGCATGATTGCAGTGTTTTATAACTAAAGAAATTAACAGTAAAAAAAATGCGCCTTTATCGGCTGAGCGATAAAGGCGCATTGGGTGGTGCGGGTTGTCCCTCACCCCGGCCCTCTCCCGCAGGCGGGAGAGGGAGACGCTGCCACATGCTGGCTCGGACAGTTCACTCTCCCACGTGTGGGAGAGGGTTAGGGTGAGGGACCGACCACTCCGAAACTTAAAACGTTTCCCAGTTGCTGTCCCCCGCTGCCGCGGTCAGCGCTTTACGCGGTGTGCCGAGCGTGGGTGGTGCGATCTGCGGATGACGCACGCCGCTTCTGGCCTGCGGCTGCGCGTGTGCCGCTCGCGGTACGCGGAACACCGCCACCGACTGGCTCAGGCGACTCGCCTGCTCTTCCAGCGAGGCCGCCGCCGCGGCAGACTCTTCCACCAGCGAGGCGTTCTGCTGCGTCACGCGATCCATCTCCGTCACCGCCTGGCCGACCTGATCGATACCACGGCTCTGCTCATCCGATGCCGAGGCAATTTCGCCCATGATGTCGGTGACGCGCGTTACCGCATTAACGATATCGCTCATGGTCTCACCGGCGGTGCCCACCAGTTCAGATCCGCTGTTCACGCGGCTGACGGAGTCTTCAATCAACCCTTTAATCTCTTTCGCCGCCTGCGCGCTGCGCTGGGCCAGATTACGGACTTCACCCGCGACCACCGCAAAGCCACGGCCTTGCTCACCGGCGCGCGCCGCTTCTACCGCCGCGTTCAACGCCAGAATATTGGTCTGGAAGGCAATGCCATCGATAACGCTGGTGATGTCGGCGATCTTCTTCGAACTGCCGGCGATGTCGCTCATGGTGCGCACCACGCCTTGCACCACATCACCGCCCTTCTGCGCGGTTTCGGAAGCACTCAACGCCAGCTGCGACGCCTGACGCGCGTTTTCGGCGTTCTGCTTCACGGTGGCGGTCAGCTGTTCCATGCTGGCGGCGGTCTGCTCCAGTGAAGCCGCCTGCTCTTCGGTACGTGCCGAGAGATCGTTGTTGCCCGCAGAGATTTCGCTCGCTCCGGTAAAGATGGCATCCGAACCGTCACGCACATCACTCACCGTGCGCACCAGCGACTGCTGCATCTCATGCAGGCTTTCCGCCAGCTGGCTCATTTCGTTGCGTCCTTCGACCGCGATGCGCTGCGTCAAATCGCCCTGCGCAATGTGCTGAATATGCTGGATGTTGTCATTAAGCGGCTTGATGAGGATTTTGCGCATGCCAAACCAGCACAGCACAATCACCGCCACCACAATCGCCAACACCGCGCCTAACAGCCAGATCATGTGATCGTAGGCTGAGCTGTTGGCTTCGACGCCCGCCGCAGTCAGGCGATCCTGATCGGCACGCCATTGGCGGTACTCTTTCAGGAAGGCGTTTTGGCTTGGCGCAACCGGCGCTTTGGCTGCCTGATCGAGATCTTTTGCGACCAACGCGTCCTGCAACTGGCCTAGCGCGCTGGCATAGGCGGTATAGGTTTGATCGAGACGTTTGTTGAGCGCGGCATCCTGTCCCGGCGTGTCCGGCGTCGCTTTAAACAGCTGGTAGTTATCGGCGGCCTCTTTCTGGAAGGCTTTGCTGTCGCCGTACAAACCGGCGATATCCGCTTCGGTACCGGTCAGTTTGCTGGTTGCCATGCGCAGCTGAATGCGGGTTAACACCACACGGCTCTGATTGAGGCTCATGTAGGCGTCGTTGATGGCGGCGGTGTTTTTGCTCGCCAGTTGTGAAACGTTAAAACTGTTTTTGTCATCGCTTAGCGCTTTAAAAAACAGTGAGCCGGATGCCAGCTGTAAAAAGCCAAACACTAGCAACACCAGCAATAAGCTGGTGACAACGCGGATTCTCGTAAACATAGTTTGCCCTGGAAAATGAAGGAAAAAATCGTACCGATCGGTTATCGACCAGGGGCGGAGAAGATTGAGGGATATTACAGCGATTTTTTGCGGATTTATTGTTGATTTGTAAGGAATTAATTAATGTATGTAATGATAACGGGCCGCAGCAGCGCGGCCCGTTGCGGGGACTATGCAGTACGCAGGTTATCCACCAGCGCCATCTCTTCGCTGCTCAGCAGCTTTTCGATGTCGACCAGAATCAGCATACGTTCACCCAGCGCGCCCAGACCGGTCAGGTACTCGGTGGACATGGTGACCGCGAACTCCGGTGAAGGACGAATCTGCTCTTGCGTCAGCGACAGCACATCAGAAACGCCATCCACCACAATGCCCACCACGCGATGCTCAAGATTCAGCACGATCACCACGGTGTTCTCGTTGTACACCACATCCGGCTGCGAGAACTTCACGCGCAGGTCGATGATCGGCACGATCACGCCGCGCAGGTTGGTGACGCCTTTGATGAATTCCGGCGTGTTGGCGATGCGGGTTACCTGATCGTAACCGCGAATCTCCTGCACTTTCAGAATGTCGATGCCGTACTCTTCGTCACCCAGTGTGAAAACTAAGAATTCCTGGCCCACGGTTTCGCCAGCGATTTTGGTCACGGTTGCCATGTCAGTCATTTTTTTACCCTTTCGTTATCTATTACGCTGCGGCACCGGCCACACGCTTTTCACGGTTCAACGATTGCAGTGCTGAGACATCCACAATCAGCGCCACGCTACCATCGCCTAAAATGGTGGCGGCAGAGATGCCCGGCACTTTGCGATAGTTGCTTTCAAGGTTTTTCACTACCACCTGATGCTGACCAATCAGCTGATCGACCAGCAGCGCATAGCGACGGCCTGCGCTTTGCAGAATCACCACGATGCCTTGCGTGGCGTCGGTTTTGGCATTCTGCACCTCAAACACATTCCACAGTTCCACCAGCGGCAGATATTCGCCACGCACTTCCAGCACGCGCTCGCCACCGGCCAGCGGTTTCAGCTCTTCTGCGGTTGGCTGCAGCGATTCCATTACCGCGTTGAGCGGCAGAATGAACACTTCGTTAGCGACGCGTACTGACATGCCGTCGAGGATCGCCAGCGTCAGCGGCAGCAGGATGCGAATGGTGGTGCCCTTGCCCTGCTTCGAGGAGATTTCGACGTGACCGCCCATCTCCTGAATATTCCGTTTCACCACGTCCATGCCCACGCCACGGCCCGACACATCGGTGACCTGCTCAGCGGTGGAGAAGCCCGGCGCGAAGATCAGCATGCCGACTTCTTCATCGCTCATGCTGTCGCTGACCGGCAGGCCTGACGACAGCGCTTTAGCCAGAATACGTTCGCGGTTCAGACCGGCACCGTCATCGATCACTTCGATGCAGATGTTGCCGCCCTGATGTTCCGCCGACAGCGTCAGGTTGCCGACGGCGGTTTTATTCGCGGACAGACGTTTTTCCGGGGTTTCGATACCGTGATCGAGGCTGTTACGCACCAGGTGCGTTAACGGATCGATGATGCGTTCAATCAGGCTCTTATCCAGTTCGGTCGAGCTGCCGAGCAGCGTCAGCTCCACTTCTTTGCCCAGCTTGCTGGCCAAATCGCGGACCAGACGCGGGAAGCGGCTGAAGACGTACTCCATCGGCATCATACGAATCGACATCACCGATTCCTGCAGATCGCGGGCGTTACGCTCCAGCTGACCCATGCTGTTGAGCAGGTCGCCGTGCGCCACCGGATCCAGCGCACCGGAGCGCTGTGCCAGCATCGATTGGGTGATCACCAGTTCGCCAACCAGGTTAATCAGCTGGTCCACTTTCTCGACGGCAACACGGATGCTGCTGGATTCGCTGCCTTTAGCCGGTGCGGCGGCACGTTTAGGTTCGCGCTTCACCGCTGGCGTAATATCGGTGACGGTGGCGGTTTGCACCGGTTCAGCAGCCACTTCAGCAACCGGGGCGTCGGCAACGGCCGCCGCGCCTGTCGGGAAGTGAATCTGTGCTTCATCCAGCACAAAACAGAGCACCGCGACGATGTCATCTTTGCCGACGCCATCAATGGTAACGTCCAGCGAATTAGCGCCTTTCACCACGTTGCTGACGGTACCGAGATTGCCGAGCTCTTCCAGCATCAGCTCCGGCTCTTTCTCTTTCAGGTCAACCAGTTGCAGGCGCAGACCTGCGGCCGCAACTGGTGCTGCGATCTCAACCACTTCGGCGACTTTGGGCGCTTCAGGCGCAATGCCTTTCGCTTCCAGTGCCAGCTGACGCAGCGCTTCGCAGATGTATTTAAAGCTTTCTGCATTCGGCTCCTGCGCCGTTTTATAGGCATCGAGCTGTTCTTGCATAATATCTTTGGTTTCCAAAAACAGATTGATGATATCGGTGCTGAGCTGCATCTCGCCGCGGCGCGCACCATCCAGAATGTTTTCCAGGATGTGGGTGGTTTCCTGTAAAACCGTAAAGCCAAACGTACCGGCTCCGCCCTTGATGGAGTGGGCGGCGCGGAAGATGGCATTCAACTGCTCGGAATCGGGCTCCTGGGGATCAAGTCCCAACAGGTGTTGCTCCATATCCGCTAACAGCTCATCGGCTTCATCGAAAAACGTCTGGTAAAAATCGCTGATGTCCATGCTCACGGGATCACCTCGGCTGTGAGGGTTAGTCTGGTGTCACCGCGCTCGCCGTGGGCGTCGCCGCTACCGCAGGGGCCGTTGCAGCAGTCGGCGCAGCCGGTGTTGCAGTGGAACCTGTTGGGGCAGTCGACGCAGCCGGCACAGCGGGTGCGGTAATGTTGGGAATCATTTGCGCCGGGTCGCTCACCTGAACGGCATCGCTCTCGGCATTCTCTTTTTCAATCGCCGCTTCGGTGTCGTGATTCAACACCAGCAGGCTAATGCGGCGGTTGACTGCATCATTAGCACCACGGTTTTTCAGCTTCATGGTGTCGGCCATACCGACCACACGCAGCATTTTGGCGCCGTCGAGGCCACCAATCACCAGCTCGCGCCGTGAGGCATTGGCACGATCCGCCGACAGTTCCCAGTTGCTGTAGCCACGATCGCCGTTGGCATACTGGAAATCATCGGTGTGACCCGCGAGGCTGATTTTGTTCGGAATATCATTCAGCACCGGCGCGATAGTGCGCAGGATGTCGCGCATGTAAGGCTCCACGTCCGCGCTGCCGGTTTTAAACATCGGGCGGTTCTGGCTATCGATAATCTGAATGCGCAGTCCCTCTTCGACCATGTTGATGATCAGGTGCGGACGCAGCGCTTTCAGCCGCGGATCGGCTTCAATCAGCTGGTCGAGCTTTTCACGCAGGCGATTCAGGCGGATCTCCTCCAGCTTCTTCTTCTGCGCATCCATATCGACAATCTTCTTCACTTCACCCTTCTGCTGCGTCGGATCGTCGCCGCCGCCAGGGATCGGACTTTCGCTGTCGCTGCTGCGCTGACCGCCGGTCAACGCCACTTTCAGCGGCGTTTTAAAGTATTCCGCAATCTGCACCAACTCTTTGGGGCTGGAGATGGAGAGCAACCACATCACCATAAAGAACGCCATCATCGCCGTCATAAAGTCGGCATAGGCAATCTTCCACGAACCGTGGCTCCCATGGTGACCTTTATGTTTGCGCTTTTTAACCAGCACAATGGGGCGATTGCCTGCTTTCATGAATTCTCATCCGAAGTTTGTTTCGCCGGGTTCTTGGCGTTACGCACGTGCTCTTCCAGCTCCGAGAACGACGGACGTTCTGCGGAGTAAAGCGTTTTACGACCAAATTCCACCGCGATTTGCGGCGCGTAACCGTTGAGGCTGGAGAGCAACGTCACCTTCACGCACTGCATCATCTTGGTGGTCTCAGCACATTTCTGACGCAGCACCGACGCCAGCGGAGAGATAAAGCCATAGGCCAGCAAAATTCCGAGGAAGGTACCAACCATCGCGTGCGCCACTAACGCACCCAGTTCGGCCGCCGGACGGTCGGCTGACGCCAGTGCGTGCACCACGCCCATTACCGCCGCGACAATGCCGAAAGCCGGTAAGCCATCACCCACCGCCGAGATACTTTGCGCGGGTACTTCGCACTCGTGCTCGTAGGTTTCAATCTCTTCATCCATCAACGCTTCAATTTCGAAGGCGTTCATATTTCCGCTGACCATTAAACGCAAATAATCGGTAATAAAATCGACTAACTGTTTATCGGACAAAATACGCGGATAGTTAGCAAAAATTTCACTCTGGCTGGGATCTTCAATGTCACGTTCTAATGACAACATGCCCTGCTGACGGGATTTCGCCATCAGGCGATAAAGCAGCGCCATTAAATCCATGTATACGGCTTTGTTATATTTCGAGCCGCGCATTAACAATGGCAGCGCTTTTAATGTCTTCTTAATCGATTTGCCATTATTGCCGACTAAAAAGGCACCAATACCGGCACCGCCGATAATGATCAGCTCCGCCGGTTGATATAGTGCGCCTAAATGTCCGCCGACCATCGCGTAGCCGCCCAACACGGAGCCGACGACCACGATATAACCCAGAATTATCAGCACAAAAAATCCTTACGTCCGTAACGTGTTGATGGAAGTTAAGCCAGAGAGCCGCAGGTGTTATTCGTTTATCGCAGGCAAAAAAAAAGCAGCGGTATTAACCGCTGCTGGATGTTTTCCACGATGCGAACAAACTTAAACGGCGCGTTTAACCTGTTCATCCAGCAGTTGTGGAAAGGTATCGGCAGAATCTGCAGAAAGTTTACGTCTTTTTACGGCACGTGATGGCGGCTGGCACAGGCTGCAGACAAAGCTGCCGACGGGCTGGTGAGCGTGGTTAATAAAGCTTCCACCACAGCACTTACAGTCAGACAGTTCCAGCATGCCACTTTCAACGAATCGCACCAGGGTCCATGCACGCGTTAGCGCCAACAGCGGGCCCTCGTCCGATTGCGGACACTGCTCAAGATACAAGCGATAAGCTTTAATTACCGCTTCAACGCCACTGTTCAAGCCGGTTTTCAGCAGGAACTGCCAGGCGTTACAGAACATAGAAGAGTGGATATTTTGTTCCCAGGTCATGAACCAATCGGTGGAGAATGGCAGCATGCCTTTCGGTGGTGGCGCACCACGCAACTCTTTATAGAGTTTAATCAGGCGACCACGGCTCAGCTGCGTTTCACTCTCCAGCATTTGCAATCGTGCGCCCAATGTAATCAGCTCCATTGCCAGCTGAATATCACGCGCTTCCTGAACAATACTTTTTTCGCTCATTAAACGGCCCTCTTCTTCGCAGAGACGTCATCTTTAGACGCATTCCGCAGGAGACGGCTGGATAATAAAATACCGGTGTGGATTTGCTGCAAGTCATCCACGCGTGACTCTTGAGTCAGACGATTAATATGGTTGTGATCGGTAAATCGGAACTGGCAAACCAGTTGGTTGGTTTCCGCTAATTTTACCATCTCAGGTAAGGTTAATTGCGACAATGCATCGGCCATCGATTCATCGATGCCTAAACGAAACATTGCTGAAGCTTTTTCCTGGTTAATTAAACGCTGAGCAAGAAGCAAATATGACAGATTGATGTCATATATATGTTTTAGTAATTCTGATGTACCCATTTTTTCCATCCTGATAGACGCGACACATATACGGCCACAGAATTAAATTGTTCTATGGTTCGGGCTGCTGGTTGGTAAATCTAAAGATGGCAAAAAATAATCAGGCTTGAGCCAACGTGCTCCTGACTGTTGCTCTTTTCGTCAGGACACTGATCTGTAGTAATCAAAACTCCAGGCCATTCTTTGCTTGAGTTGTAACCATCTTCCGTGACGTCTGCTTACAGTTTTTTAAGACTAATCTGAAAACAAGGCAAATCTATATCGTCTGATTTCCACATACAACGTGAGTGGCGCGAAATTTTAGATAAAGTGTGATCTACGTCACACTTTTAAGGCAAATTTTTTCTCTAAACCTTCAGCAGCGCTTTTCTGTTGTCCATTTTTTGCGCGATTTCTGATTATTTCCTTAATATTTTGCTGAAGTAAGGCGGATTTTAGGCTGTGCGGAAGATTGTCATTACAACGCGATCAGTTATCTGTTCTATGGCAATTAGGGTGCTATAACACGCCATATAAAGGATTATATGCAGCATAATACTCTAAATTAGCATGAAACTATTCGCTTCTAAATTAATCACTTACAGGGAATATTGCCCATGTGCCGTAAAGCGAGACGCTAGCGAAGCGTGAAGTCTGGGCGCAGAGCGCCAGGGAACTGTTAGTGGATTGTAGGGAGTGTTTAGCGCACGGCAGGGGATGTAACAGGGCGTTACATTAGAGAAATGAATGAATAGGCATTTTTCGGTTTGCTCCACGATGACTATCGGCGCACCACCTGAGATCTTTAGGGTTGCGAGGAAAAAAAGCTCTTTTTGCCTTTCGTTTGTGTGCTTTTTAACCAAATCGTGCGCTTTTTGCTGATGAGTCAGCGCATTAGCGCTTAAAGAAATGAAATCGATTTCGTGAAGTTACAGTGGCGCGTGAAAACACTGTGTAGCGGAGCGTAAATTCAAAGAGGCGCGATAAATCGCGCCGCTACGGAAGTGTGCAATAAGTGAGCAAAGCACCCAATGTTAGCATTTACCGTAGCGGCGCAATGTATTGTGCAATTAAGCGTTACGCTAATTTCGGAAAGGTAGCGACTTTATTTACCGTACCGTGATCATCACTGCGTACCGGCAAAGTATTTAAATCTTTCAGGAAGCTTTCACGCCAGTGTGAAATATCCTGTTTGCGCAACACCGCCATCATGTCGTTATAACGCGAGATACGTTCGGTACGCGGCATGGTCAACGCGCGATCGAGCGCCGCCGCCACGTCATCACGATCGTACGGATTGACGATCAGCGCGGAAGTCAGCTCATTGGCCGCACCAGCAAAGCGGGACAACACCAACACGCCAGGGTTATCCGGGTCCTGCGCTGCTACATACTCTTTCGCCACCAGATTCATGCCGTCACGCAGCGGCGTAATCAAGCCGACGTTGGTGAGACGGAAGATCTTCATTAACAGACGACGATCAAAGTGCTGATTGAGGTAATAGAGCGGCGTCCAGCCCAGCGTGCCGTATTTACCGTTGATGCGCCCCGCTTCCGTTTCCAGCTGGTGACGGATGTCCTGATAAGCCTGCACATCGCCGCGCGAGGTGGGCGCAATTTGCGAGTAGCGAATTTTGCCGCGGTGCTGCGGGAAATTCTCCAGCAGGGCTTCGAAGGCCAGGAAACGCTCCGGCAATCCTTTAGAGTAATCCAGTCGCTCACAGGCAATGATATTCTGCAGATCGCCCAAATCGCGTTTCATCGCCGCCATTTTCGGTGGCAGCGGTCCTTCCGCCATCTCTTTAATGGTGTCTGGCTCAATACCAATCGGATAGACCTCGGTCATAAAGGTGTTACCGAAGGCACGATGCTTCTTCTCTCCTTTATTCTGCAGCTGCGTCAGCTGGCTCAGGCTATCAAGGAAAGCTACGCGGTCAGATTCTGTCTGGAAGCCCAGCAGATCGTAGTCGCACAGCATCTCCAGCAGCTCCTGATGCGGCGGCAGAGCATTGAAGATCTCTGGCGTCGGGAACGGGATATGCAGGAAGAATCCGATGCGGTTATTAATGCCCTGTTTGCGCAGCTCGGCGGCAAACGGCAACAGATGATAATCGTGGATCCACAGAATATCGTCGGGCTTCAGCAGCGGTTTAAGGCGCTGCGCCAGCAAAGTATTGACGCGGCAGTAGCCATCCCAGGCTTCGCGCTGATACTGCACCAGATCGAGGCGATAGTGGAACGCCGGCCAAATCACGGTATTGGAGAACTGGAGATAATATTGATCATAATCGTTTTGATTAAGCGGCAGTGACGCATAGGTGATGCCGTCTTTTTCGATCTGCGTAAGTTCTTCATCCTCTTCTTCACCCGAGAATTCGCTGATCTCTCCGTTCCAGCCAAACCATAATCCACCGGTATCTCGCAGTGCATCTAAAATACCGACAGCAAGCCCGCCTGCGCTGGCCTTGCTACCATCGGGGATCGCGATACGGTTAGATACGACGACTAAACGACTCATAACCTAAACTCCTTACCAACATTGTCATGTTCTAGTTGTAATAATAGTTGTTCAAGCCAGTGCCATACGGCCTCAACGCTGTTGAGGCGATAGCGTGCATGGCTGGCCCCTTCACCGACTTTGACAGAGATCCCCTGCATGGCATTTACCACGAGGAATCCTTTTTCATCTGTCAGGTCGTCTCCCACAAATACCGGAATGCGTCCGGCAAAGGGTGCTTCCTGCATAAACTCACGTACGGCAGCGCCCTTATCGATGCCTTGCGGCTTCAGTTCCACCACGCATTTACCTGGCTGAAGCGCCAGCTCGGGAAAGCGTGCAACGGCGTCTTCGGCCAGCTGCATAATGGCGTTTTCGTACTGTGGCGCATTGCGATAGTGCAGCGCAAATGCCATGCCTTTCACTTCTAATAGCGTATCGGGCCACTGATCCAGCGTCTGCTGCAGTTCAGTTTGCAGTGTTTGCGCAATATCCCCCGGCAAGCTGTGGCGATGCACGCGGCCTGCCGCATCGCGGCGTTCTGCACCGTGCACGCCCGCAGCGGGAGCTTCAAGTGGCGCGACTAAGGCGTCGAGTTGCGCAATCGGACGGCCGGAAACCAGCGCTAAGGCGCCGTGGCTAAGATTGGAAATGTGTTGCAGCAGCTGGCGTACCGGAGCGGGAATGGAGACCGACTCGGGCTGCGACTGAATCGCTGCCAGCGTGCCGTCGACATCAAAAAAGAAGGCGTAGAGTCCGCCACTTAATGACGGCAAGGTGCTGTTGTGATTAACCGCGGAGGTCACGACTCTTCTCCTGTCTTGTGGAATTTGTCATTACAGGATGTTCGGAGGCTGGCTGGGTGATCGAGGCGGTTGCTACCGCAGAAGTGTGTGCGAGGAGGTTTTGCAGATAACACGGAATTTCGATAGATAACTCTCCACAAACAAACATCATTTAAACTCACTCGCCAGGCTGACTGCGAACATCGTCAGAATTAAGTGTAGACGCAGATCACGATATTGCCAGATTCGCGCGGCCTGGCTATAGGATAAGTGGCCGTTTTAGGCCTTATGCCGCAAAAGAATTGCCTCAGCGCTTTTTCAGCCGCTTCGCTTATTTTTTTAGCGTTGATGACGCCCTTCTCTCGCCTCAATTCCCGGATTATGCCGACTTGCATCCGCCGCGAGGATTATCATATGGTGCGTTTACCGTGCGGCTACAGCGCGGAAATAGCGCCCTGATCGGCATTGATCACGGCTGTTAGACCCATTCAGGCAGGAATCCGGATAATGGAAAACCGATCGACATCACATTTTTCACTTGTCGCGGCAGGTGAGCGAAGATGATCCCGCAAAGCTACAGCCAACGCGTTCACTTCTATTACTGCATTCTGGTCGCCCTGAAAATCAACGCCAAAACGAAGAAGTCTGGCGGCGTGCGCGGCAAGAATAACTTCCTGCTGAAATGGCTGCGTAATGCACAGAACAACACCATTTTCCCGCCGGATATCACCAGCGAGATTGAGTGGCTGCGCGCCAAGATCATCAGCTCCGGGCCCGACACCGACCTGGAACCGATGCTGCAATATGTTTACGACACGGCGAAGCGTGCCGAGACGATGCGTTTAGGATCATGATTCCTTCCATTTATTCGACTCAATGGAAACCGCGATTTTATTGAGGCAACGCAATATCTGTATCGTCATTACCACGTAAATCTGGATACGGTTAAATCTTCTTATCTTGATGAATTTAATCGAAAAATCTTATATCTGGCATCTACGTGAAGGTAATTAATATGATTAACAGAATGATCCTCAATGAGACCGCCTATTTCGGTGCGGGCGCGATTAATTCTATTGTCGATGAGATTCACAAACGCGGTTTTAACAAAGCGTTGGTGGTGACCGACAAGGATTTGATCAAGTTTTCTGTCGCCACCCGCATCACCGATCTGCTGGCGCAGCACGACCTCAGTTTCGCCATCTATGATGAGGTGATCCCCAATCCTACCGTTGAGGTGGTGCATGCGGGCGTCGAGGCTTTTCGTCGTTCGGGTGCCGATTATCTGATCGCGGTGGGCGGCGGCTCGCCGCAGGATACCTGTAAAGCCATCGGCATGATGATTGCCAATCCCGAGTTCAGTGACGTGCGCATGCTGGAAGGCGGCGCCGCCACGCGCAATCCTTCCGTACCGATCATTGCGGTGCCGACCACTTCCGGCACCGCAGCGGAAGTGACCATCAATTACGTCATCACCGATGAAGAGAAGAAGCGCAAGTTCGTCTGCTACGACCCGCACGATATCCCGGCGATTGCCATTATCGATCCCGACATGATGGCCAGCATGCCCGCCAGCCTGAAAGCGGCGACCGGCGTCGATGCGCTGACGCACGCCATTGAAGGCTACATCACGCGCGGCGCGTGGGAACTTACCGACATGTTCCATCTCAAAGCGATTGAAATTATTGGCCGCTCGCTGCGTGATTCGGTTAAAGGCGTGCCTGCGGGCGTAGCGGATATGGCGCTCGGTCAGTACATCGCCGGAATGGGCTTCTCGAATGTTGGCTTGGGTCTGGTGCACGGTATGGCGCATCCGCTGGGCGCGTTTTATGGCACGCCGCACGGCATCGCCAATGCGGTTCTGCTGCCGCATATCATGGCGTTCAATGCCGAGCATACCGGCGAGAAGTACCGCGATATCGCCCATGCGCTGGGCATGGAAGGTGCCTATAGCTGTTCATTAGCCGATGCCCGTGCGCTGGCGATTGATGCGGTGATCACCCTGAACCACGATATCGGTATTCCGCTCAGACTGCGTGATATCGGCATGCAGGAGCAGGATGTGGATGCGCTTGCCGCCGCAGCTTTCGCCGATGTATGTACGCCGGGCAATCCGCGGGAGTGCAGCGTCGCGATGATCGCTACGCTGTATCGTGAGTTGTTCTGATTAGGCGTTAACCAGGTCGCCATTAATGGCGACCGACGTGTTTTGTAGGTGCGCATTTATGCGCACCAGAACGACGCGCTTATTTAATTCATGCCAACATTCACCCTTTAAAATAATATTTATCTCGCGGCTTAAAATAAAATTAATTTAACCCGGTGCGCTTGCAGCAATGGGATGCCCGCTTAGTATTAATGAGGCGGCATGCAGTTGATGAGTACAAGGCTAAATTCACTCCTTCCCTCCTCCATTTCTTATCGTTATTTATTTTTAAACATCAGAATTAATTCTCTTTCTCCGTTTATTTTATTTTTTGAGGTGAGCTATGTTTCGACATGTAAAGCAGTTGCAATATACCGTGCGCGTTAATGCGCCCAATCCCGGTCTGGCCAATTTATTACTCGAGCAGTTTGGTGGTCCGCAGGGCGAATTAGCCGCTGCGATGCGCTATTTTATGCAGGGCTTAAGTGATGAAGATGCGGGCCGTCGCGAGATGCTGATGGATATCGCGACTGAAGAGTTGAGCCATCTGGAAATTATCGGTTCGCTGGTTGGCATGCTGAATAAAGGCGCCAAAGGCGAACTGGCGGAAGGCAGTGAAGAGCAAGGCGCGCTCTATCGCTCCATTACCGGCGCGGGCAATGACAGCCATCTGACATCGATTCTGTACGGCGGCGGCCCGGCATTAACCAACTCCGCGGGCGTGCCCTGGACAGCGGCTTACATTGATACCATTGGCGAAGTGACAGCGGATCTGCGCTCCAACATCGCGGCCGAAGCGCGCGCCAAAATCCTCTACGAACGCCTGATCAACCTCACCGATGACGTGGGCGTAAAAGATGCGTTAGGCTTCCTGATGACGCGCGAAGTGGCGCATCAGCTGTCGTTTGAAAAAGCGCTCTACTCCATCCACAACAACTTCCCACCGGGCAAACTGCCGCCGATCGAGAAGTATGCGCACACCTACTACAACATGTCTCAGGGTGACGATATTCGCGGTAGCTGGAATTCGGATGAGAACTTCGACTATGTCGCCGACCCGCAGCCCGCAGTGGATGGCGGTGATGGCTCCGCCAGCGTGACGCTGCCGTCAAAACAGCTGAGCGATCTGGATACGCTGGCAACACGCACCGCTTCACAGCCCGATACCAATCCGATTACCGGCGCGGAACCCGGCAGTAAACCGCCGCTTACCAATCAGTAATTATCACAGGTCGCCCTAAACGGCGACCTGGCAGATTAATCCGGAAAACGCCCTTTCATTTCAGTTACCCGGCTAGGTTGTTGAGGGATGTGCCATAGTTGACGCTGGCATAAATAATAAGGATGGCTTGATGATGTTTGGTTTTTTAACTTCCCTGTTCGGTAGCCCGGAGTCATTAGTGCAAGTCATGACGCGCCAGGACATTCAGGAATCGATTGAGGAAGGCGACAGAATTATTATTGATGAAGATGGTAACGCTTCGGTTAATGCGTTGAGTCCTGAAGTGCAGCGCGATTTTGCCCATCATGTCAGCACATTAAAGGATATTTAAATGGGCACGGCGATATTTATGGTGATGATGGTTTGCGGCTATTGGTATACCAGCCGCGACATGTCGAGCCGTTTAAAAATTAAGCGTTCCTTTGGCTGGGATGTCTATTTTCTCATTGCGCTGTATGGCTGCATATTTGTGCTGCAAGGCGTGCTGGCCACCGCGATTATCTGGCTGATTCTGCTGGCCGCATCGGGCGTGAATAATGCGTTTGCGCTGACCTCGGCGGAGAATGTGCACTGGAACGTCGATTTTATGACGTGGAGCTTTTTAGGCATTCAGGCGCCGGTGGTGCTGATGCTGGCCTTTGCCATCCTGTTTTGCATGTATCGCTCCAACTGGGCGGTCAGCGCCCGGCTCAACGCCGGTGGACGCAAAGAGCTGTATCAACGTCTTTCCCGCTCTAATGGCATTGAACAGTTGCTTTTGCAGTGTATGGAAGAAGGCGAACTGGCGTGGGTTACGCTGAAATCGCGCCGTATCTATATCGGCATGATTCACGCGGCGACCTTTGAGTATCCAAACACCGCCAACATTGTGTTGATCCCGATGCTGAGCGGCTACCGTGATTCACGCACGCTTAATCTGGCGATCGAGCATAATTACAGTTTGTGGTACCACAATCACAATATTGACTTCTCGTCCGCACCTAAAAGTGCCCTGGAGTTTCGTAAAGTGATTATGGTGCATCAAATAGAAAGTTTGTCGCTGTTTGATCCGGCCAGCGCCAGCGCATTAGCGATGGATAAGCAAAGCGGTAATAAACGCAAATGGATGCGAAAATCCACGCCCAAGCGCGACTATCCCTAAATTTAATTTTCAAAGATGCTGGCTTAATTGCGCAATTGCTTTATGTTGCACGGAGCCAGCAACATTCCATAATAAGTCAAAATAATAAGGGCATCATGATGGACTTTAAAAAGTTCGAGGACACTTTACAGCTGTGGGGGAATTTACACTTCACGGGAATTGAACTGCAACAGCGTGATAATAAAAGCGAAATTTACGCGACAGGCACTAATAATCATACCCAAAGCCAGCTGTATATTTGCACGCTTTCAACTGATGTCGCTTCACACGTCCAGTTAAAACAGTTTCGCACCTGGTTGCACAGAATTAATATTGGCAAAGCGAAGCGCCGATTAGCTCTCGCCAGAAAGGATTAATTCATTGTCCCCGCGCGGGGGACAGAGAGGAATATCAGGCGTCGTCAGGCGTGTAACCCACCACAATTTCCAGTGTTTTGCGCAGCACATCAGCTTCAGCATCACCTTCTGCGGTTTCCAGCGCCATAATCAAACAGAGAATAATCGATTTATTACTGACGCGCCCTTCCGTGGCCAGCACGTGGCGGATAACCCTATCCAATACGGCAGCTTCGTTTCTTAACGTACTGTCTGCATTGCGAAAATGCTCTGCCAGTTCGGTGTCAGGCAGTGCAGCGTAGAGGTTGTGATTTTCCGACATGATTCCAGTCCCGTGATTGTATCTACGCTCGAATTTACAGTGCCTAAATGCGAGCCAATCGGTCAATGTTTACGATTGTTACCAGACTGTTGGTTGTTACCAAACAGCTGAAGAACGTTGTCGCTTTGCGGCTGCTCTTCGCGCAGCTTTTTTCCCGCCGAAATACTGTTGCGTACATCGGTGATGGCGGCAGTAATCGCTGCACGCTGCTCTTCGTCATTGCTCTGCTGCTTCATCAGCATCAGCTGATTCAACAGCGCTTGCGTATTGACCGGGCCCGTACGTTGCAACAGCGCCAGCGCCGCTTCGCCAATAATTTCATCGATTATTTTCTGGTGTTCACTTCTATTCATAACGAATTTTCATAACGAATCTCTGACCGCCGCTTCGCCCCGGTGCGGGGCGAAACCAGTGTGGGAGCGTATTCAGAGTAAAATTTTAATACTTGTACAAGTTTGACGTCTGACTGGCTCTCAGCTTTCACGTTCAAATAACAAGCCAATCAGCTGATGATAGTGATGCTCTTCTTCAGCATTGGCGGCCAGTTCCAGTCTGCGCAGCAGCTTGGTGCATAGCGATTTGCGGTTGAGGTTACGGCCTTCGCGTAAGATTTCAACCACGATCTGACCCAAGGTTTCCTGCTGCGATGGCAGCGACGCTTTGCTGAAATAGTTGGCAATGGCCTCGACTGAACTCGGCGTGTATCCGTTCTGACGCATAATTGACCCCAATAAATGAAAAAGTTAGATCATTTGACCTAAGTAAAGTTGTACAGATAGCAAAAAGCTGTACAAGGAGCTTACTCAAGATATCAGGCAGGTTTTGTTGCAAAAAGTGCTAAGAAGTGTGAATTAGGACAATTAGAAAGCTTTTATTTCCAAATCTGTGCGCTCCGCGCCGAAAGTCATCGACGCGTGAGCCGGTTGGGATGGTCAATTGTCGTCGGCATCGGCCGAAGGCATTCTGACACTGCCTTCCTGGCGACTCAATCCGCGCAATGCTGAATGGACGCGATTATCGCTGCCCGCCGGTTGACGGTGCGTGAGCAGCCATTGCTGCGCCTGGGCAATACGCTGCTGCTGTTGACTGTTTTGCTCTTTTCTCGCCATGCGCGCGAGCTCTGCCAGCAGTGAGGAAACGCTGACTTCCTCACGGCGCACCAGTAATGCATAGGCCGCTTCGCCGATAATTTTAGGTTGCGAATCTGACATCTTCTACCTCCTGAGAATATGGGCTTACGCTTGCTTCTCACTCTTCATTATAGATCATCGGCCTGGCACCTTGTTAACAGACAGCTCTGGTTATCTTGGGTTTTTGTTACTAACACGTTATGGTAACTGCCCTTCGGTGGCCTCTGCTCGCACCGACGACGTGATTAATAACAAGCATTAAGCAAGGAAATCTGGCATGGAGTTCACCATACGCAAAGCCACGGCAGAGGATGCAGAGCTGCTGCACCTGCTGGGCCGCATGACCTACAGTGCGCATTTCAAACATATGTGGGTTTCCGCAGACGAACTGGATGCCTTTATCGACAAGGAATACGGTCTGGCAGAGCTGAATAGCAGCCTCGCCGCGCCCAATGAGAGCTGGCTGATCGCCGAGACCGACAAGCCGATTGGCTTCGCCAAAGTCACCTGGAACACGCCAGTGCCGGATTCCGGCATGAGCGGCGCGTTGCTCAACAAGCTCTACCTCAATCCAGAAGAAAC
This sequence comes from Pantoea sp. DY-17, assembly GCF_019795975.1. NCBI lineage: Bacteria > Pseudomonadati > Pseudomonadota > Gammaproteobacteria > Enterobacterales > Erwiniaceae > Pantoea > Pantoea sp. DY-17. The sequence continues at coordinate 1,522,080 of NZ_JAIMIG010000001.1, forward strand.
CGGCAAAAACTACGGTCGCTGGATGTTCGAGAGCATCATCAATGAGGCGCGCGACAAACGTGAAGGCTACCTGTGGCTGGAAGTGTTAGGCGATAACGTGCGTGCACGTAAGTTCTACGAAGCCTTTGGTATGCAGCACATCAAAGACATTCCGTTTATCACCGCTTCACAGCAGAGCACCCTGCAGATCATGGGGATGATGATTTAAGCGCAGCGGCACAAGTGTTTTGTAAGCCGAATTGTTGGCATAGTCTAGCTTTATAAAATTATTAAAAATAAACAATTATCACTTGGGTGATTGAAAACCACCCAATAAAACCCCTTTATTTTTAGTACCGACTTCCTCAGCGAGACGTACCTTAATTCAGCAGCGGACAAATGCTCTCATCCCAATGTTGCTCCCGCAAAATTCCATGTTCAGATGAAGCCCCCAACAACATCTCCCACCATCAATCTGTAGTTGCATAACTAAATTTCTACTCTGTTCAATGCGTTCAGGCTATGTAGAGAGAAGTTACTTGATCAATTACATCGCGATCACTACTGTATATAAAAACAGTAATTAAGTTGTTAACTATGAAAACTATAAGTCGTCCTTTTATTCATGAAACCTTGAAACTACCACTTTATCTGGAGAGGGTTCCATGCGGCTTTCCTAGCCCGGCTCAAGACTATGTCGAAGATACTCTAGACCTGAACAAGCTGGTCGTGAAGCACCCAAGTGCAACCTACTTTGTCAGAGTGAGTGGTGACTCGATGGTTGGTGCAGGCATCAGCGATGGCGATCTGCTGGTGGTGGACCGCTCGCTAACGGCCACGCACGGCGATATTGTAGTGGCTTCCTTCGCCGGCGAATTCACCGTAAAGGAACTTCGTACCAGGCCCTTTGTGCAACTCATTCCGCATAACATTCACTACTCCCCGATTAATTTTCGGGATGAAGAGGAATTGCAAATATTTGGTGTAGTCACATTCACTTTGAAGTCAAATAGAAATGTACGCGCTTGTTGATGTAAATAATTTTTACACTTCCTGTGAGACCGTTTTCCGTCCCGACCTTTATGGAAAACCGGTTGTTGTGGTATCCAACAATGATGGTTGTATTATTTCACGCTCAGCAGAAGCGAAATTGCTGGGAATTAAGATGGGTGCACCTTACTTTAAAATAAAAGAGGAATTGCGTCGGCAAAATGTGACGGTTTTTAGTTCCAATTATGCTCTCTACGCGGATCTTAGTCACCGAGCAATGCTAACACTCACAGAAATAGCTCCAGCGGTAGAGGTCTATTCTATCGATGAAGCTTTCATAGACATATCAGGCCTATCCAACTGCATACCACTGACAACATTTGGGCATCAGTTACGTAAACAGGTTTTAAAAAATACAGGTTTAACTGTAGGTGTAGGGATAGCCCCCACAAAGACGCTCGCTAAACTTGCTAATTTCGCAGCCAAAAACTGGCCTAAGATTGGTGGTGTTGCCGAATTATCAGACCATCAGCGTCAGCGCAAATTAATGTCCAAAGTGCCAGTAGAAGAAGTATGGGGTGTTGGTCGCCGCATCAGTAAAAAACTGCAGTCTATGGGCATTGAAACAGCTTTGCAGTTGGCTGATAGTTCTAGCTGGATTATCCGTAAAAACTTTAATGTTGTTCTTGAACGCACGGTCCGAGAGCTACGCGGTGAATCCTGTCTTGCATTTGATGAGTTCTCACCAACTAAACAACAAATTATGTGTAGCCGTTCGTTTGGTCATCGCATTACCGAATATGAAGACATGCATCAGGCGATTTGTACTTATGCCGAACGAGCAGCTGAAAAACTGCGAACTGAAAAGCAGTTTTGCTGTGTTATAAGCGTATTTATGCAAACCAGTCCACACGCTAATAATGAGATATTTTATAGTCCACAGGCAAGTGGTCGTCTGGCGATTCCTTCCAACGATACCCGTGACATTATACGCGTAGCCACCAATTCCCTTGATCGTATCTGGAAAGAAGGTTTCCGTTATATGAAGGCAGGCGTTATGTTGAGCGACTTTTTCAGTCAGGGAGTAGCGCAACTCAATTTATTCGATGAACATAAACCTTGGCATAATAGTCGTGAGCTGATGCAAGTTATCGATGACCTTAACCGTTCAGGCCGAGGTACGGTATGGTTTGCCGGACAAGGGATTCAGAAAAGTTGGTCAATGAAGCGAGAAATGCTATCACCTGGTTACACGACGCGCTACTCAGACCTGCCAATTGTTAAATGATTTAACTTTTCGGTTTGGCGCCAATTTAATATGGAATAAATTTATGTATGTAATTTCTATTAACGAGTTGGAAAAAGGTGACATTCTTCTCACTGCAGAGAACTCTGCAACAAGTAAAGTTGTGAGGAAATCGACTGGAAGCTCCTTTTCACATGCTATTCTTTATATTGGCTCCGGAACTTACATTCATTCTGATGCAAATGGAGTTCATTCAGGAAATATGCAACGACTGCTTTTTGACACACCTGAGAATGTAACTATTTTAAGAGTCGCCGGTAGTCCTGATCAGCTTAGGAAAGCTTGTATGTTCGCAAGATTAAAGATAGGAACAAAGTATTCGATAAGGGATGCAATCAATTCAAAATTAAAAACAACTACAAAAGAAAGAAAAAACAGGCAGTTTTGCTCAAGGCTTGTCGTGCAATCATATGAAAGTGCTGGTATTAAATTAGTTGAAAACACTTCTTTCTGCACCCCACAAGAAATACTTGAATCCAAGCTTGTCCAAAAAACATCTGTTAAAATCAGGAAAGCAACAATTGAAGAAGTCGCTATTTCCCAAAGTAAAAACCCTCTCAACAAGCAATCATCTATAATAAATGGAATACTTAGAAAAGTTAGAACTATAACTAAAGAAGACATTCAGACATTGGAACAAGTAACTCATCATTTAATTAACAACCCAAAAGATGATAGAGAGATATCTGATGTATACAAAAGATCCGGTTATCTGACAATGTGGAAGTATGATATTGAAGAAAATCCTTGGAGATATGATGGAAAGAAACTTTTGGAAATTCCTTTGTCAAAGGTTGAATTAATTCAACTAGCAACATCTGAAAGAGATAATGCCATAGATAGACTTATACTTTACAAGCATAACTTTGATCAATATTTTTATATCAATGAGATACATAGATTAGAGTATTCACAGATGCAATTTAAATTGTATCATCAACTACTCAAAAACACATTTGATAATTTAGATGCAGCAAATCATGTATTAAAAAACATCTAAAAAATCCATTTTTCCTGTAAAAATTAAAGCTAAGCGGAAAAATACACCTTATGTCGCATCATCCTTATTACGCCGATCGCTGACAGTCGCGATACTATTCAGGTCACGCTTAATTGTTTAGATCGTATCTGGGTTCCCGGGAAGCGTTATATGAAAGGCGGCGTAATGCTGGGCGATTTCTTTAGCGATGGCGTGGCGCAGTTTGATCTGTTTGCGGAATATCAGCCGCGTCACAATAGTGGCCAGCTGATGGCCCTGATCGACAAGATGAACGCCCGCCAGCGCGGCGCGTTATGTTTTGCCGGACAAGGGATTCAGAAACCCTGGTCGATGAAGCGCGAGATGCTGGCCCCAGCCTACATCACCCGGCTGGCGGACAGCTTCTTCTTTAAACTCAGGGGTAAATCGTGGTGTGCCCATAGACTCCTCCTATGCTCAAAATATAGGGCAGATTTGTCTATGGTCCCGGGGTCACTCCAACCATGTTAGATTATGGTCCAACATTTGGGGTGCAGTTCATTAATGGCAACCGTTATCCTTGCTACTTCAACCCCATCGCATCCTTCAGGGTAAAGAACAGATCGGTCTGATCGGTCAAGCCCACCACGTTAGCCGCATGCGGGCCGTACGCCGCAATGCGCACCTGCGTACCAGTGTGCTCCTGCGAATCCTCTTCTGAATTGCCGTAGCTGATGGTCATCACCGCGCCATCTTTGGTATTCACCGCTTGCGTCAGACCCGGCGCTTTGGTGCCATTCTCCACGATCTGGCTGCTGTGCGCGTGGTCGGCGGTCACCACCACCAGCGTGTCGCCATGTTCGCGCGCAAAGGCCAGCGCCTGCTGCACCGCTTCATCCAGATCGACGGTTTCACCAATCTGACCGCATGGATTGGCCGCATGATCCTGCTTATCAATTGACGCGCCTTCCACCTGCAGGAAGAAGCCTTTCTCATTAGTGCTTAGCAGATCGATGGCTTTTTTGGTCATCTGCGCCAGCGTCGGTACCGAAGCCGGACGCTCTTTATTCACTTCACAGGTCACCACCGGCTTATCAATGTTGCCGTGATAGCTGGCTTTCGGTCCCTGCCAGCGCACCGGCATATTGCCGTCGGCAAACAGGCCAAGCACCGGTTTACTCTGGTCGGCCTGCTGAATGGCGTTCATGCCATCGAGATTATCAACCCACTGATAACCCAGCGCCTGTGCCTGTTCGCGCAGGGTTTTACCCTGATACTCGCCAGCTTTGGCGGTTTCGCCGAAGGATTTCGCGCCGCCGCCCAGCGTGACGTCCGCACGGGTTTTTAGCATCTGCTCGGTAATCGATCCTTTACCGCCCTGCTCCAGCGCGTTAGTCGGGCACAATTCGCTGGTTTTCTCCGGGCCGTAGCATTTGCGCGAGGTGACGTGCGCGATCAACGCTGCTGGCGTGGCATCCTGCAGTTCAGCAGTGGAAACGTTGCCGGTGGCTTTACCGGCGGCTTTCGCCAGCTCAAGAATCGTTACCTGATCTTTGCCGTTCACGTCGACGCCAATCGCACCGTTATAGGATTTGGTGCCAGTGGCCCACGCGGTGGCCGATGCGGCGGAATCCGTCACGTAATTCGGCTTGTGGGTTTTCTTATCCAATGAATAGTGCGTGTATTGACCGGTGAGCGGCAGCGCATCAAGACCGGGGAAGAAACCGCCTGCACCCCGCGCCTGATTACGCGCGGCGGTGATTTCCGAATCTCCCATGCCGTCACCAATCAGTAGAATCACGTTTTTTGCGGTGCTATTACTTAATGACGCTCTTAGCGCTTCGGTCTGGTCGCCGGTGAGACGACGCGCGCCGCCGTGCTCGGTGACATCGCCGGTAGCAGCGCGGGAATAGTGTGCATCGTCTGCCACTGCTGATGTCGCGATCAGAGAAGCCAGCAGCGTAACCGTAAAGAGAGGTATCTGTTTCATTTATAAGCATCCTTTTCCATAGATATAACCAAATGTTTCCGCGGACAAGTCTGCGACAGTGCGGTGACATTTTTGTGACAGAGAGGGAATGATTTGATGACAGAATCGCCATGATGAGCAGGCTAACGGCAATACGCTCAGAGCTTAAGCGAATAGAACAAAAGGAGAAAATAGCGCTTGACCCTTTTCAGCGATCTCCCTATAGTAGCGCCCCGTTGACCCAGCGCGGTTGACAAAAAAATGTGGTGAGGTGTCCGAGTGGCTGAAGGAGCACGCCTGGAAAGTGTGTATACGGCAACGTATCGGGGGTTCGAATCCCCCTCTCACCGCCACATTCTAAAGAAGAGCCTGAACGAAAGTTCAGGCTTTTTTTTGCCTGTTTTCTGCAAGGGGGATTCAAACCCCCGCGGAGTTTGATAGCTGCGAATACCGGTTGGCTGCGGATTTTGCTAGTCCTGCTCTTTTGACGATGTAGCTATCGTTTGGTAACTGGCGATAAGCTGCTTCAGGTGCATTTCCGCTTGTGATAGCTGATTCTGTGTAGCGTCATCGTCCGATTGCTGCAACACGCGCAGTTCCTCTTCCAGTGGCACCGTTCCGTTGAACGCCTGCGTCATATTGTAGACCGCTGTTTTCAGTTCGCTCACCGTCAGATATTTGCCGCGCTTCTCGTCAAGTCCATTCAGGCGCTGCGACAACGCGTTGAGCTGCTCCATGCCCTGTTGCCATCCCTGCATTTTATCTGCTGGCATTGCTGCCGCGTTAAGCTGCTTGTTCCAGCGTGCGCTCATCGTTTTAACCGCATCCGAATCAGGCCACACCAGGCTGGCCTGCATTACCAGCGCATTACCGAGCTGCAGATTCCAGTCCGGCGATAAGTTTTGTAGCCGGTTCAATTGCTGCTGCGTTTGCTCCAGCCATGCCGCTTCGTTTAGCCATTCGGCGGGATTCGCCTGCAGTTCAGCCATCATTTCCGGTGAGAGAGGCGCAGGAAGTGGTGATATTGAAGCCAGTAATGCTTGCTGTAACGGAGATTCCTGCTCAGTTTTTTGCACAACCAAATAGCCTATAGCGGCGATAAGTGACACGCTCAGCAGCGTCGCGCCCACGCCACTGATAAATGCCCGACGCCGCAGCCGCCGCAAATCGGGTGCCGGCGCATCCGGAGACGGAACATACACCCAGCCGCTGACTTCTGCACTTGCTAACGCCAGCGCGGGCTTCTCAATCGGAACGACTTCAGGCAGCTTGGCCACAGCATCAGATGTTGAAACATCGCAGTGTTCCAGCATCACCACCGCACTGCGAATGCGGTCCAGCAGCGGATCAATCTGACTAAGCTGACGCAGTTCAAGACGTTGCAGATGATCGCCAACCTCGCTGAGCAAGCGCGCCGCCTGGCTCAGCGCCGTTAAGTCAGCTTCGGTTATCGTTTGAGTACGCAGAAATTGCTGCAACCGACGGCTTAATCCCGCCAGCAGTTCGATGCGCGCGTGCGCTGGCTGCGGCCATAACGTCGGCCAATCGCGGGTAATCAATGCTACTAGCACCGCCAGGCCTTCCGTCATACCTGCCGTTCCTGCCGTGTTCGCGCGCGATAGCGTGTACCAGACCGCGCTTTGCAGCTCGACACCGTTTTTTTCGAACAGCGTTAAACAGAGCGTGGAGACGTGCGGCCAATCGACATCCGGACGCGCCGGATGCGTGAGTTTCTGCATTTCCTGGCGCAGCGCGGCATATTCAGCGAACGCGCGTGGATCGCCGCCGGTTTTGACGAAGCGAGGTTGAGATGAAGTCATTGCTGTGTTCCGAAAAGCCCTAATCAGGCGAAAAAGAAAGTTATTCAGATGGTAAGTTCGCGCCCAGTTTTGCTATCAAGACAACGTTTGGTTGTCGGCTCCCAGTAGGCGTAAATATTTTGTCTGTTGACGCAACGTTGCATCCGCTCCTGTGGATTATCCACAGCGCGCTGCTGCACTTCATTTTCAGGTTTTTGTGTAGTAATCGAAGGGCAAGGAGTTGTGTGCGAGTTTTTTTGTTAACGGATTTCTTTTCAGGGCCTCTCGCTGGTGCAGCTGGTTCGCTTGAGAAGTAGTCAGCAGATTTTCTTTTTGCGCCATGACAGTGATAGCCGCCATTTTTACGATCGTTATGACAGCCTTCGGAATTAGTTCTGCCTGGATGCGCGTTGGCATCATTAACGGCACCGGTACTGAGTAAAACCAGCATTACGGATAACAGTAATTTCTTCACTTACGACTCCATTAGCTTTTCTCAAACAAAAGCTCGGGCTTCTACATACTGCTGCTGTTTCATATGACGGATCATCACACGTCCCTCCGGCATAAATTCGGTGCCGAAGCGCACTAATCCGATCTCTTTTAGCTCAGCATCAATCGCGTATCGCAGTTCACCGGGTATATTTTGCTCCAGTAAAATGACATCAATACGTTTCAATCTTGGCTCATATTTCAGCAGCACTTCTGAGAGTGTATAAAGCAACTGATGCGCGGTACCTGGCATGCCATGCAAAATACGTGACATATCTGGCAGACCGTAATCGGGAATGTGTGATAACGATCCAGCTCGGGTATTAAGAATGCGCTGCATGTTATCAAGTACCGACAAGATTACCTGATCATCTTCAGCCAGACACTCCGCTTCTAATTCTCCTGAGAAATTGCCTAATAGAACTTCATACAATGATGTTTGGGATTCATTCATTTTTGTCACAATGGTTTTTAAAGTTATATTTTACTTACATTATAAATAATGTAGATTATTTATAAACACAAGTAGAAGGAACAGATGGTAACTTTATTGAATCGATATCTTCATTAGTAGGAAAGAAAAGCTCGTTTCCATTTAATGTTGAAAACTCCGTTTCGTCATAGATCAAATTTGCACTCACCCCATAATTCAATGCAGGCTTATAAATTTCTCTTCCACACTGGTCGTATACCACAAAAAAGTACCCCAGTTCATCAAAAACCTTGTAGATAGAAAGGAGAGAAACGGGAATGTACTTGTAGATAACTAACTTATAATTTTTGTTTTCACTATGAATTTCATACTGCTCATTATGTTTGCCATAAAAAATTGAGGATGGAAAAAATATAACGAGACACAATCCAACGACTAAAGCAAAAATCACTAACAGCCTTACTTTACTTTTTCTCACAACTAAATAAACCTATTTTTGGCTTGCTATTAACACAATTCAACTCACTAGAAAACTTGCTTTTGCTGCCAACTTGAACAAATCGGATTTCAATCGTTTAAAAAGAGTTACTTCCGATTAATTAATGGATATTACATCACCTAAAAAATGAAGAAATACGACTCCACCACCTCATATTGCCAACGGGAATTTCGTATCCAGATGTATAATCACCTACGCCATTAATCGAAAAGAAATCGGCATTTCCAGATTCACCAGGAAAGAAAACGACATCACCTAAAACACCATCCACGTCAGAAAATTCAAAAGGAGAACTCTGCCCCAGATATTCACCTTTGACCCCATACATGACAATAAAAACATCATTTTCAATTAGTGATTGATAAATTGAAATAGGCGTTGATGGAATAACATTGTATGCTACCACTTTGAATTTACCATCCAGACTTACTACTTCCTTAACTTGGTTAAAACCACCAAAAAAAAACACTGGAGAAAGAAGCAACCACCATAAAAAAACCATGACGCAAGAAATGTATGACACTACAGCTCTAATTTTCATAAAAGTATGACCCTATCCTTATCTTCAGGTTCAGTCCAGAATACATCTGAAAGTATAATGTAGTCACCGCCTGTCCTATGTTTTTTCTGCCAACGTCTAAAATCATGATTAAACACTGGGCAATAACCTGAGAAATTACGGACAAGATCGCCAATTAAACCAGCTGAGTAAGATGACATAAATAACAGCGTATCACTTTTTGAAAGTATACCTTTTTTACTCCAAACACCTAAAAACTCTGGAATTCTGTAGCCAAATTTATTCTCATCCAAAAAATCATAGGTATCTTTTAAATAAAAACCAATTTTATCAACAAAGAAAGCTGATTTGGAATGCAATACACCTGAACTTCCCTTAACACACACTTTCAGGTTACTGTTACCCATTGCCCCAAACCAATCGTTGATTGTGTCAGTTTTTTCGCCAATTAGTGTAAAATTTACTTGAGCGTAGGCATCTAATTCTTTGACATCATTCTCCATACCTAAAAAAATGCATTCCTGAGAGAAATCACCTTTAGCCATTAGTCTACGTTTAAGTACATTCCTCCCATTAGGTGTGTTCCAACCAAGTTTCAATTTCTTAATGCCCTCTTTTACTTGAGAATAATTCTTCGCCCAATCCATTGTTACAATTGAGGAATTTATTTCACTTGCATTCAATTCAATAGGATTACCTTTCAACATCTTATCTTTAGTGTTTTTATCAAATTCGAAAGCAGGATCTATGCTAAACCAGTGGCACATCAATTTAGGTGCCATGACCCAGCCCATGTTTCTCATGGCATCGGGGATCATATCAATATGAAAGTAGTCGAACTCTACTTCTTTATGCGTTTCACTTTTCTGTAATGATGTGGTTGTTAACACCCTATTCATTAGCGTATTCCTGCCTCTAGTTGAAATAGATAATCCAAGACGAGTTCTTCTTCCTTATTTGTTCTGATTGAACATGTAGTCGAATCAGAGGTAACTCCAGTTATGCTTCCTGTATTTGAACTGATTTTCCAAGCAGTCTTTATGGCATTAATTTCACAGGCCTTATCATTAACTTTAAAACAAGCGGAATAATCGCCGCATGATAGCTCAGGTTGTTTAGGTGGTAATTCCTCTATTGAAATGTCTGCTGATGATGCTTTGGCCTTGTGCGTACGTTTGATTTTCCTTAAATACTTCGCCTCGGTGCCGTACTCAATCCGCCCGGCCTCCAGCTTCAGGTAACTGCCGCCGCCAATCAGCACGATGCGTTTTTTACCCGCGAACAGAATGTCCTGCTCCGCGCTCATGCTCAGCTTCTTCGCCGCCGTGATTTTCATCGCCGCGTTCTGCGCCTCGACCTTTATCGGGCCTTGCCCCGCAATCAGGCTCAGCTTCTCTTTGTGCGCAAACAGTCCGACCTTTTCTCCGGCCATCAGGTTAACGTTGCCCATCGCACTGGCGCTGACGTCGCCGCCCGCATTAATGTGGATATTCTCCGCCGCCGTCATCTGCAGATGCTCGCCGCTGGTGAACGCCACGCCTTCGGGCGCGGAGAACTGAATCAGCTCGTTCAGCGGCTGCAGGCGCTTGCTGAACATCTCGCGCTGCACGTTGATATCGATAATCAGCGCATCCACCTGCGCCTGCACCAGCTTGAGCTGCTCGATTTGTTTGATGGCAATGTCGATTTCACGCAGCGTGGTTGCCATATCCAGCACCTCGCCCACGCCTTTGGTCTGTCCGTCAGCGGTGATAAATAAACCTTTCGCCACGCGTATCACGCCGTGCTCGTCGGTGTGCAGCTCAAAGCCGCTGCCGCGCGGTTTGTCCTGCTTGTCGGTGATGTGGCCCTGATTGAGCTGGGTTTTGCCGTATTCGGTGGAGAGCGCGATATGTTCTTTGCCGCGCTTGTCTTCCATGCGCAGTTCATTACCGGCTGGCGTGCGCAGGATGTTCTGGCTGCGGTTGTCGCGGCTGACTACGTCGGGATGTTCAGAGTCGTGGAAGGCGTGGGCGATGTACGGGCGGTCCGGGTCGCCGCCGTCAAAGGCAATACCCACTTCGGTGCCCTGAATCAGCGGCGCGTGGAAGCCGTGATCCCTGCCGGCGTAGGGTTTCGCCTGCCGCACCCACAGATAGCTGTAGCCGGATTCGCTGAACAGGCGGTCCACGTCCAGCTTCACCCGATAGCGGCCATGCTCGTCGAGATGGGCGTAGATATCATCGGCGTTGCGGCTTTCAATGCGCGCCGGATGCGTGCCGACAATCTCCGGGCGCGGCACCGTAGCGGGGCGGAAGCAGAAGTGTTCGCTGTACGGCATGCCCCAGACGGATACGTGCAGGCGCGAATCGCGCGCGGCGATGAAGGTCACCAGCGTCATCACCACGCCGTTTTGCAGCGCGCGGATGACGTTGCCCTGCGGCTCCAGCACCGCGCCCGGCGTCAGGTGCGAGGCGTTGCTGAACAGGTGCACGTAGTCGGCACGCTTCAGCTCGCGCTCGTGGGCGATGCGCGCGTAAAACCGCCCGGACTCAGTTTCGTCCTCTTCACCGGCATTCAGATATGGGCCGATATAGCGATAGTGCCCGCCGGTGGTAGTGGCACCGCTGCTGACAGCCGCATCAGCGTCGCCGGGCTCGCCCGCCTGACGATAGTTGTAGTCGCGCACGCGCACGCTGCCGGTGACCACGTTGTGCCAGGTGCGCACGCCCCACACCGACTCACGTGCGCCGTCGTGCAGGCCCGAAAGCTCGGCGTACGGCAGCGCCACGTCAAACTGATAGCCCTGCTGCGAATCGGCAAAAATCAGCGTTTCCTGTTCCGTTACCGCGTTCATCTCCGAGCGGAACCAGATGCCCACTTCCGCCAGAATACGCTGCAGGAACTGCAAATCGCTCTCCTGCCACTGGGTAATCAGCTCGCGCGCCGGGTATTCACGCGTCAGGCGGAAATCAAAATCCGGCCCTTCAAAACCGTGCTGGCGCAGCAGCTGTTCCGCCAGCTCCGGCGCGCTGAGGTTCTGGAATATCCGGCTCTCGCAGGTTAGCTTCATCAGCGCAAGGCGGGATTCTAGAATGACGCGGTAGTGCGTCTGGTCAGCGCTCTGGCTCAGCCACTCCATGCGGGTGATCACGCCGTGCACCACCTTGCCGCTGCGCATCGTCAGGCTGGCGAATTTATTCAGCAGTTCGTCTTTGACCGGCGAATCGGTGGTGAACTCGATATCCCAGCGGAACGGCTCACTCAGTGCCTCGCGACCGCGAAAGCGCAGCACGTCGGGACGCACAGCAGCGTTGTGAATATCAAGCTGATACTGATTCTGTCCGCTGAAGCGGGATAGCCACTTTTCCATGTGCTTACTCCTTAACAGGCAGCAGACTCAGCGTGCCTTCGCCTAACTCGACTACACGCGGATAATCCGGATCCAGATCGTTGCGTGTCAGCAGCAAACGCCAGCGGTTATCGGTGAGGTCTGGACGATTAAACAGCGCTACCACCGCAACAAATTTCGCCTCGGCATGCATCGGCATATTGAGGCTGACGCTGCCCTGCGGCATCACCAGCAGCGATTTGGACTCAAGCAAATCTTCTTTCAGCACCTTATCGCCATCGCGAAGTAGCGAAGGATAGTCCGCGCTTTCCAGCGTCTTGCTGTCTTTCAACTGATAGACGCGCACCATGGTCGCCAGCGGGATTTGGTCACCATCAGCGTTGGACGCTTTGCGCGGCGTGAAATCGAGGTGCAGCACCTTAATTTTTTTGTAGAAGATCGACTTGGTGACATCGACGGCACCGTCGGTCACCGTTTGGGTCAAGCCACATCCAGCCAATAGGAAAAAGGCCGGGATCAGTAGTACTCGCCATCCACGTAAAACTGGCATGATAATTCCTTTGTATGCAGATTATTCGAAACGGTAATGTCCGCTAGTGGCCGCTTCCCGGCCTGATGATTGCAACCCTTCATAACATCCCAGACTGACAGTGAGCGTTTGTTGCTGATTGCTCAGCGTGCCCTCTTTCAGCCCCAATACGCCGGTGCGTCCCAGACTGATGCGTTGTGACTTCGCCAGGCGTGGCTCCGGCAAAAGGGTTAACGGGATAGTGAGGCGCAATCGCGCGTCACTGCGGTAACCGAGATAAACACGCATCAGCACCAGCAAATCGGTATGCAGATAACCGCCGGGCAGCCAGCCGCGCGCTTCCTGCTCACTGTGCGTAACGAGGGAAACCAGCACGCGGCTGCTTGCCTCCTGACCGGATTTTCCCAGCGTGGCACGCTGCGCCAGGCTAACGCGGTTGTTCCGGCCCAGGCCGCTACGTTCCGCGATCTGTACTTTGACTGGATCATGTTCGCTGATGGTGGCCTGCGTTCCCGGTGCCAGCAGATTCACCAATGCGCGGATGCCCTCGGCATTGCGTGTTGGCAAGCGCATGGTGCCAAGCAGCGCCAGAAAGCGTGAAACTGGCGTTGCCACATGCTGCGCAGTGCCCGGAATTCCCAACCCCACCAGCCCCAGCAGACACTGCGAAGTCTTATCCGCACCACCGGCTTCAAACGTTGCCGGATAGGCATGTTTACGCCAGATGCGGTAATACTGCGTGGTGATACGGTGGCTGAAGATATCGAGAAACGCGGTCAGCGATTCATGCCCTTCGCGGCGCTGCGCGATGTCATCAAGGTACGATCCCGGCAGCGGCGAATCGACGCCGTACATGCCAAGAAAGGTGGTTCGGACCGAAGGCGGCAGCGCCGGATTATCATCAAACTCAACCGCGCGCAGCTCGCTGACCGGGAATCCCATGCCCGGCCACGGTCGGAAACGTACCGGATCGTTGGCCGGATGGCAGGTGGTACCCAGCAGCGGCAGATCGGGATTATCCTGCTCCAGCAACTGGCAGTAGCGATAGAAATTCACCCGCCAGATGTCGTCTTTCAGTTGTGCCGTCAGCCCGGTATGTGCTGGCTGTGATTCTCTCGCCATTGCAGTCGTTTCCCTGTTGGTTGCAGCACAAGCGTCAGCTGATTGAAAAGATGGATATCCGCGTAGAGCGAGAAGAAACGGTGCAGCATTTCACCAAACAGGTTCACATCGCCTTCGCCGCTGAAGTTATCCGCATTCAGCGTGATTTCGATGTCCACGCCGCGCAGCATAAAGCCGCGTTCGAAGCGGCGAATCAGCATGTGTTTCACCGCCACAATCGCTTCGAGGCGACGACGGTTCATTTCGTTGTCGGTCCAGTCGTAAAGCGCCAGCGTACCGCGCAACACTTCCGGGTTATCCATCATGCTGAGGAAGTTGGAGCCGAGATGGCTCATCACCCGCCAGTGGAAGCGATCTGCCGCAGGTGGATAAAGTGGCAGCGTTGGCGCAGTCAGATTCATCACTGAAACCGGCACTTTGCCCGCTTTCACCACCCTGTCCAGCAGCGTACTTTCCAGCGCCTTGCGCGGCAGTTGGCCGTTGGTGCCGGTGATGCGAATCGACAGTGATTCAGGCTTTTCGGCCAGCTTGTCGATTTCAAATGAGCGACCGCCGAGGATAATCCAGGTATCGTGCATGCCGGATGCGCCGCGCTTCACGCGCGTGTGGAAATAACGTTCTGGCGCATCGTGGCGCATCATGCCGCCGCGATGGCGGAAACTGGTGAACGGCACGTATTGGCTTTTGCCATTTTTCATCGCGCCGTGAATATCATCCACGCTGTAAATTTCGGTATGACCATCCTGCAAACGCAGCGGGCGCAGCAGATATTCGGTTTCTAGCGGATTTAGCGTCAGCGGATCGGCTTCCAGGCTGAACAGGTTAATCACCGGCGCGCAGTGCAGCTGGAAACTCTCGGTCTCGAACGGCAAATCCGCCGACCAGATTTCACTCAGCACAATGTCGATTTCAAACCAGGTGCTGTCGGCGTCCAAACCAATGCCTTCGAGCCCGCGCAGTTCCAGGAACATAAACTTCTGACGAAAGCTGAAGTATTCCAGCAGCAACTGATAACCACTGAAGGCACTTTCGCCTTTCGGCCATAGACGATCAGCATCGTCGAAACCCATCGGCTTGCACCAGCCATCAAACGCATTGCGCTCCGTATGCGTACCCGCGTGGCGGGCATACATCGCGTGCACCTTGCGCGTAAGCGCCAGATGCAGCTCCGAGGCAACCGGGCTGTCGGCATTCAGATAAACAGAGACTTTATCCATGCCTACTTTGCTCCAATCGACTTTTGCCGGGCAGTCAAAACGCAGGCGAATGGTTGAGCGTCCGTTAGTTTCGGTGTGCAGTCGCGCATCGGCCAGGTTTAGCGGCTGCAAGGTCAAATCTCGCGTGGTGCGATACTGACAGGCGGTTTTATGCTGCCCAACCGGTCGGGATAACACGGCGAATTCCGCAGGCAAAACTTCCGCCTGGCGCAGCGTTTGCCACTGCGGATTAAACGCCACCACCGAGAGCGACGGAATGGTGCGCATATAGTGCGGCCAGAGCAGGCTGACTAAGCCTTCGGTCAGTTCCGGCAGATCGTCATCGAGCTTTTCACGCATGCGCCCCATCAGTAACGCAAAGCCTTCAAACAGGCGTTCAACGTAAGGATCGCGCGCGCCGTGTTTGTCGAGGTTGAGCATTGCTGCGCGGTCGGGATGGGCGCGGGCAAACTCTTTGCCGGCTTCGCGCAAATAGCGCATCTCCGCTTCGTAATAGCGCAGGGTTAAATCATCCATGTAGGGATTCCTGGAAAGTCATATTCATTTGCAGTGAATTGCAGCACGCACAATCGTAGCGGCGCGATTTATCGCGTTCAGTTGATTTTAAAAGGCCAACACAACGCAATAAATTGCGCCGCTACGGGAACGTGCGGTGATTAGTTACAAAGCACAAAGGCTCTGGAGGGATCGATTTGAATCATCGCGGCAATCAGCTTGTCCATTTCTGGCGTGAGGCGCGTTTTGTCGGTTTCGCTGCGCGATGACTTCATGCGCAGCAAGCGCAGGCGACGGGAATAAACTTCAAACATCAACGCAGGCTCCCACTCAATCACCGTCATTTGCGGTGCGCTGTCGCTGAGTTCACCCAGCAGATGCAGCGCCATTTCATTGCGGCCAAACTGCTCGGCGATACGCGCCATTACCAGCCGCATCAACCAGCGACTGCGCGCGGAAGTTGTTCCTGGTCGGGTTTGCAGCCATGCCAGCGCGACTTCCGGGCCTTCGCTGTCACCTTTGGCCATCGCTTCGGCTTCCAGTGCCAGCACGTCATCCGCATCGCTGTTAACCATCACAGCCGCCTCTTCTCCAAAGCCGCTGTTACTGCCCTTCACCTTCTCATTGATCCAATTCAGCGTGACTTCGTCGGCATACGGTGTGCCATCATCCCAGGCCAGCGTTTCCAGTCCTTTGAGCCTTTCCAGCAGCAGCGCCAGATCCGACACCACATAATCCGCATACTGTTCCCACGGCGCACCGGCACGGGATAATCCCTGCCACAGATACCACTGCACATCGAGGCTGAAGTGGTTCACGCCCTCGCAGAACATCTGTGATGCGTATTCCACCAGCTCAATCCAGTTTTGTTGCAGATAAAGCCGTTTAAGCTGCGCACGGTATTCCGCTTTCGGCGGTGGCAAACGCGTGCAGCTGTTGGCATTCATTGGCGGGATGACATCGACGGTGTCCCAGCGCAGGGTTTTCATCAGACGGTGCGAGGCGAGCCAGCCCGCCGGTTGTTCGCTGAGCCACGCGGAAAGCAATTTGCCCTGATCCAGCAAATCGCGTCCGGATTTCACCGCTGACAGCGTCAAACTTGATGGTTGCGCAGTTGTACTGACGCTACTGCTGTTTTGCGGCAGCATTGCGACGCTGCCGCCGGAACCGTCCAGTCGCTGTTGCAGTGCCGTGCACAGGCCAGCCAGCACAGGACGCTCATTTTCCGGCAATCGTTGCGTCAGTTCAGACAGTTTCACCAGCGATCCGGCAATCAGGCTGGCATCTTCCGGCACCACTTCCGGCCAGCGCGCCAGCACATTCAATACCTTCTCGCTGTTCAGCCATTCAAATGCTGCCTTGCGCGCGTTGGCGCGCTGGGGATGCAACTTATCGCCAAATCGTTCCACCATCGCGCACAGCAGCAGCAAGCCTTCAGCCAGCCCTTTTTCACCGTCGTTGACTAAGCGGGCGAGGATGTACCAGGTGATGACGCGGATATCTTTGACGTTTTCGCACAGCAGCGTTTCCGCTAGCTGGCACAAAAGATCGGCATCCATCCCGGAGAGCTTATTGATTTCGTCGCGCATCGCCTGGAAATCATCTTCATAAGCCGGATCGTCACCGGTTGGATTGCTTTCACTGAGCGGTGCTAACCAGTTCTGCCACAGTGCCATTCCCGCGCTGATATTGCTGGCAGAAGTGGCTCCGGCGCTGGCCTGCAATCGTTGTTCTGGTGTCATTGTTTTTCCCTGTCATGTCGACTGTTATTCATCGAGCGGTGCGGCGGCGTCCGGCACTACCGCGTCATTAATGGCGTTAGCGTCCACGTCGAAAATATTTTCTGGCAGGCTAAAACCCCGCAGCTTCAGTAACGCCAGCGGCCCTTCGCCCAGCTCACTGCGCAGAATGAACTTCAGCGCTTTGCCGTCTGACGTGTTCCACGTTAGCTGGCTGCGGCTGCTATCCAGCGGCGTTTTCTGTGCTTTCTCCAGCAAACGGATCCAGCCCCAATTGCCCTGATTGTTTTGATACAGCTGCATGCCGCTGCTGGTCACCGTCTGCCACGTTAAATTCGCGCCGGGGTAGTAGGTTTCTCCCGGCCAGCGGAAGCTCTGCCAGCCTTCCATCTGATTGAAGTAATCCAGCTTCTGCTCATCAATTGTCATCTGCATGCGGGCGACGTCCTGCGAAGGCCGCGCCATTAACTCGAAACGTAAACCGGCATCGCCCTGTGAAAAGGCAATATCGGCAATCGATGAGAGCTGATTGATCGCCGCAATAAAGGCCGGATCAACTTGCATGCCTTGGCTGGCAGAGGGATCAACCACCCAGCGATTGCCTTCCTGATGCAGAATGCCGCCGAGATTGGTTTTCAGGAAAGTCGCGATACGCCCGGAATCGGCACGTACAAAGTTCGCCAGCAACGGGATCGCCGCATCGCTGCCAGTGGCTTTAAACGGATAGCGTCCGGCAAAGGCGGTGTTCCACTGCTGCACAATGGTCGACTGCCAGCGCG
This sequence comes from Pantoea sp. DY-17, assembly GCF_019795975.1. Classification (NCBI taxonomy): domain Bacteria; kingdom Pseudomonadati; phylum Pseudomonadota; class Gammaproteobacteria; order Enterobacterales; family Erwiniaceae; genus Pantoea; species Pantoea sp. DY-17. The sequence goes on from NZ_JAIMIG010000001.1 coordinate 1,540,237, forward strand.
CATTCAGACTGCCCGCTGCCGGAGCCAGCACCTGCCGCCACGCCAGATCCAGCGGCTGCACAAACAGGGCCTGACCAAAGCCGCTCCACTCCTGACCCAGACTGGCAGCGACTAAACTGCCATAGTCGCGCGTATCGGTAAGATCGATGGATTTGCCCTGAAACACGGTTTGCGCGAGCACCTGCGCCATCGCTTGTGGATCTGGCGCGCTGGTGACCTGTTGCAGCTTAAGTCGAACCTGCGTCACACGCGCCAGCCACGACTGAAAGCTGAGATTGCCGTTGCTGCCAGTGCCTTCTTTGCCTTCCATCAGGCTGGCAAGCGGGCCGAACACGCCATCCAGCGGGCCTTTTGGACCTTGCGCTTGAGAGATCAACTGTTTAGGCTTCTTCTCGCGGCTGATAAGCTGTTTGGCTGAATCCACCAGCGTATCGGCCAAGGCTTCCGACTTCTGACCGGTTTTCCCCTGCCAGGCCAGCGTGTTCATCAGCGCCACCAGCGGCGACTGACGCACATCTGCCAGCTGATTTAGCTGACCAATTGCTTCGGAGAGTGAAGTGGCATCCTGCCACTGAATGCTGTTCACCATGTTCAGCCAGACATTGCCGAAGTCGGTGAAGTAACGTTCGGTAAGGCGCTCTTTCAGCGCTTCCGGCGAGGTTTCGCTGCCTGGCTGATGCACTTTATCGGTCAGCACCCAGTCAATTTCATCGCGACGAGCGCTAACCACATCCTCAATTGCCTGCTTAACCTGCTCTTCCCATGCCTGGCGCGTAAACATGCCCGGTACGATTTCATCGGTAAAGAACAGCGTAGAGGCGTCGGTGTCGCCGGTCATGTCCGCCAGCGATAAATCCGGCCAGTTGCGCGATACGCGCTTGAGCATCGCCTGATACAGCCCGGATTCTGCATTGCGCTGACCAATTTGCTTCAGCAGGATCTGGCGCACGGTGCTGGTCAGTTGACTGTCGGGTTTGATTTTCCATTCAGGATGCAGCGGAACGTTCTGCGCCCAGAATCCCAGCAGTTTGGGTGCCAGCGTCTGCCATGTGGCTTTCTGCACGCCTTCGCGCTGCGGCCACAGTTGTGCGGTATTTTTCGCCAGCCAGTAGGCATCAGCTTTATCTGGCCGCGCCAGCATCAGATAACCTTTCAACAGATCGTAGGTGTGCTGAGTACCATTGAGTCGTTCGCTGCTGGCAGGAGGAAGACGGACAAAATCGTCGAGCTGCGTTTTCAATGTTTGTGCCGCCACATCACGCATCAACACATTGTTAACGTGGGCATACAGCGGCCACAACGATTTCAGCGTGTCAGCATCCTGGTTGAGACCAAAGCGGGTATACCACGGCGCGCCGGTTTTCTGGCGATGTTGTAGCCGCGCAATCGCCTGCTGCAATGCCATCTGGTGCTGCAAGCGATCGGTTAGCGATGCTCGCGTATCGGCCGACGCGCGTGCGGTTTCCTGCGCCTGATAAATCTGTGTGCGGTTCACTGCCAGCGACAATAGCGTTCCGGCGAACCACAAGCCCAGTACGGTAAACAGGGCAAAGCGGGCAATGCGCATCCAGTCGGTGGAAAGTTTGCGTGGCCGCACGGCAGCGCAGCTTTCGGCTAATATATCCCAGAGAGCGGCAGCACTGAGAATATGCGGATGATGATCCTTCATAACGCGCTGTGGCGTGAACACCACACCGCTCAGGCGATAATTTGCCGGGCTTTTTTTCAGTGTGCTGATGGCGTTGTTGAGATCTTTACCCTGCTTGTGCTGCAAGCGCTCAGCGAGATCGAGATGCCAGTCATTGCGAGTGTTTTCCAGCGATAACAGGGTTCCTTTATTACGCAGGCGCGGGATCAGTTCATCAAACAGCGAAGCGGCACTGTTAGCATCCGCATCCGGCCCGAACATTGCGGCAACCGGGTTTTCAGCATCGACATACTGCGGCCAATGCGTTGGCTGATGCAGCCACAACCAAACAGGTGCCTGCCAGCCGAGCAAACTGTCGGCTTTGTGCCGATTGCGGGCCATCACATCACACTCGTTTTGCCCCGGTAGCGCATCGCCGTTGACTATTGCCAGGATGCCATCGAGCGGACGACGAGAGCGCAGCTGTTTCAGCTCGGCGAGCAGTGCCGTATCAGGTTCTGACTGCGCATCGCCGCCGTAGACCAGCACAAAGCCTTCGCCTTCCTGCCAGATATCACTGGTGAGCGCGGGAACAGAAGCCTCAACATCAGCTTTACCGCCCTGCACCAGAATGATATTGACCTTGAGCTGCCAGCGGCGGCCAAAGCGAAAACGCAGATGCTCTGCCAGCGTGGACGCGCTGAAGGCTTTTTGCGTAAGTGCATCAGGCGCATCGACGGAGTCATTTGCACCAGCAGCACGCTGCTTATTCTTCTCCATTCCCGCCTGCACGCCGGTTTTACCTGAACGGCGAAACAGACTTTCTACCGTCCAGCCAATCAGCAGCACCAACACCATGGCAACCGCCGCCCAGGTGAGGATGCGCAGACCGGTAACGGGTGAAATAGAAGTCGCCGCTTCTACCGCTTCAGGAAAAGCCCAGAGCAGAAACGAGATGATGATAATCAGTAAGATGGCTCCGGCGACGCACGGGCCAATAATGGTTTTATTTTTTGCTTCAGACATTCCCTGTTAATCCTTTCTCTTCCTGCTCTTTTCTTACCACCATGACCCAGATCTCTTCGCTCTCTGGCGCTGACTGACAGGCAATAGCCTGCGCTTCTCCAGCTTCAAGAGCCGATTGCGCCAGCGCGATCATCAGCCAGGACGCAGAGATATGGGTGTAACCAATAACGGAGTCAGGCACTGTGAGATCATCCGTCATGCTGAATGTGACTTTGCAGATATCGCAGGCATTGCTCCACGCCGCGCCCTGCGTTACGGCCTCACCGGTGATCCATGCACCGTTGAGGTTCAACGCTTTCAGGTCTGCCCACAGCACTGCGCGCTGCAGTGTTTTATCCAGCCCAGCAAATGAACCCTTTTCGGGACGGTGCAGGCGCGCAGCATCCGGATAATGGTGCGAAGGCCGATTCGCTAATACCAGGGCGGTAAAAGCATCGGCGCCGCCATTCTGCGGTGATTCGGGCAGATGCACGGATATCGCCACCAATATGGCTGGCGTATCCAACGTACGATCCAGCCAGTTATCTAACCCGGCCATACCGTTTTGCGTGATGCGGTTGAACGGGCGATCCGACTGCTCACTGAGTTGCTGAAGAATCAGTGTTTCAGTCTGAGCCGCTTCAGCGCTGTCACAATCAATTAATAACCAGCAGGAGAGATCTTCACGCAGCGGCGCGATCACATCGGCGATGCGTCTGGTCAGACGTTCAATCGCTTGCTGTGCAGCGAACTCACGATTTGGCAGCGCAGCATATTGAATGGCCGCCAGTTTGCCGGTTGGCACGAAACGCTCGACCACCGGAAATGCGGTTTTGATGGCATCGACAATGTTGGTTGCATGCTGCCCGGCGCGAATTTCAATGCCGGCATCCAGAATCCAGGCTGGAAGCTGGCCGCGCTGGGTTTCTTGTTTTATTAATTGTTCGCGCTCAATATCCCACGATTGCGCACCAACCTGATGCGCTTTATAGGCCACGCGGCGTAGGCTGAATATCAGTCCCCACAGACAAAGCGGCAAACCGATAGCCGAACACCAAAAGATGAGACCCGCCCGGTCTCCATGCCAGAACCAGGCAACTATTGCCGCACCGATGAGCAGCACGACAGCCAGAAATATCAGCCAGCGGCGCGTGTCAGGACGTTTTACTTTTGCCGCTTTTTCAGGAATGGTATCCAGCCAGACGGGCATACTTAGCCTACCTTAGCCGCTGCAAACGAACTGATCAGCGTGCAGCCGCAAGCGCATTTGTGGCCGTGGAAAGCGACAGGAATATCGTGATCAAGATAATCAGGATGGCCTTCAATGATGGTGGTCGGGCCGTGCCCCTCTTTTGGGCAGGAAACCTGGTCACCTTTGCGGGCAACGCCGATACCGCCAACCAGCATGGTTTCAGAGCCGGTCAGAACCTGACCGCCGTGCGTGGTTTTATCGCCTTTGCGGATAAATGGGAGCATATTAATTTATCTTTTAATTAAGCTACAAATTAAAACTGGATAGCCTTTTAAAATATGCTATCCAGTTGATATTAATTACCCGCGATCGCCACCGAGGAAATTAATGCGCTCTTCCGTCATACCAATTTGGCATGAATAAGTAGCAATTTTCGCTTTCAAATCGCCTTGTTCGGATTGAGCTTCACTCAAACTTCCACATTTTTGCGCTTTGAGCTTAACCCACTCCTGTTGAGAAGCCTTCATAGATGTACGCAGAGATACAGGTAGGGATTTCCATAGATCATTTAGTTCACGATCGATATCAGCATATGAGTACCGCATATTATTAAGTTTATTCTTTAGATCATCAGATAAGATATTATCATGATTTACTGATAGCCATGCCGTATTATAAACAGCCTCAGGCATTCTATTCATATCACCCACAATGACATCTTTTTTATTATCTGCCAACTTTACTTGATATGAATAGTTTTTCCAGACCAATGCACCATTTAGTAAAGAAGCGCCGCCAACTTTAAGCAAAGAAAATTGCTGAGGCAATTCTTGCGAAAGATTTAGAGAGGCAGCAGGGACTTTAACTGAGATAGTGGATGTGCAGTTTACGAATGAACTGGATTTTTGATCTGATGTGCTGGTGTTGCTGAAACTGATTTGAAGGCCATCAATCTCTTTCTGATATTCTTCTACAGGTTTATTGTAGAAACTTGTACGTCCTGATGAGATATACTTTGACTGCAAAATTTCACTCGCGCTTTCTTTAATGCTTTTTTGTACAGCTTGAAGAGCATCTTCCCTGCCGCATTTAAAATCATCAGATGAACTAAAGAATCCGGCATGGGCATTTAATGATACAACGGTTAAAACTAGTGCGCTACATGCATGCTGCATTTTCATATATATTTCCTTATGTGTGATATTACTTGAATAGAAAAGCCTTACGATTAATAATTCAGAGTTATAACCAACTAAATCGATCAATTAATTTTATTTAATGCGAACCATTTTTCATCATCCCAAGGGAATAATGAGCTTTTTATTAAAAGGATGGTGCCTGTATTTTGCTTTGCGATGAATTGTGGTGGCTGTGTATCACACTCCATTTCAGAGCCTTCCCCAGAGAGCCAAGTTAATTTAATCTCATTATTATCTTTCTCAGTTTGGTACAAACCATCGCAAGTAAATGGAGCATGCCATGACGTAATAGAAACTTTTACTTCCCCCTCTGGCAAGAAGTTTAGAACCCATGTTATTGAAGCATTTTTACCATCGATTAGCTCATCTCCTTGTTGGGTATAAGTATATTTACCTATAATATTTTCATAAGAAGATGACTGTTTATTCTCAGCTAAAGATTGGAATGAAGCAGTAAACAACATCAACAGCAATAATAACGACCTTAACATTATTCATATACCTCATTAGAACAAGTATCGGTAACTTTATAACCATACGAATAATAACTATGCTCATTCGAATTAGAAGAGTAAACATGGTCACATTCATAACCATGGCAACTATTAATTTCGAGCTTTTCGTTCCCCATGGTCAATACCCCCTATTCTTGTCATATTTAAAATCAACAACAGACTAGTTTCTTTTATTACAGAGAAAGATCATTCCAACTAAAGAGCCTAAATCACATAAAAGAGTAGGACTTACGCTAAATTCACGGGGATATTTTTTGGAAATAAAACATCAAGCGTTCACTATATCTTCAACTTGGTGAGCGTTCGAAAAATTATAAATGACATTCAAATCTTTATTTTTATAAGGATGAAAAAAATCAGACTAAAATAGAAAGATGACATCCCAGAAGTACGCAAGCCACTTCACATCAATTAACATCCATTATCATCGTGTAAAAGAAAATTAATTCCACCATGCTGGGTTTTTTGTGAATGTTAAAAATTTTCCTATTTAGCACATCCCTGCATGAATCATACTGAAGTCTAAACAATAGAAATCAAAGACAGATAAAAAAAATAAAAAGCCTTCATATCAATTGATTTTCAGCAGGTGTTTATCTCTATAAGACCAAATATCCACATCCCCCATTTTATTATCTTTAGCCGAATCAACTTGTGGAATTCTTATAGTAAAGCTGGAAGGCCCACTGCTTATGGTTGGATATTTACCACCACAAAAATCTATTTTGCCGATTGGTTTATAACCAGCTTCATTATCATTTATAATTACGTGCAGTGGTCCGCCGTCACATGCATTACCTAACGGTTGTTCTATGTAAACAAAAAATTCAACATCAGAATCATATAAATAAGAATAAGATATGAGCAATGGTTTGCGCGAACCGTAGCAGTCAAAATTATCAATGACATCACTTCCAACCTTAATACTACAAGTGTTATTATCTGCAAAACTCGCAATTTGCGGAAAATCATCAGCAAATGCAACATTACTATTTAAACAAAACAGAATAGTTGAGAATGACATAATCATAAATAAATTTAAAAACATAACATTACCCCTCATACATAAAACCTTTCTTATAAAAAACCTCAATATTTTTCACAATCTCTTTCTTTGTTATTTCCCCATCTTTATTTCGGTCATGAAAGAGATTTACTTTATATGCACTTTGACCTTCCGCGTAAACCACATCCGAATCTTTAAGCAACATAGCTGAAGGTGTGAAAATTGATAAATACACATCACCAAGAGACCATTTATTAGTGGGGTAATTAAAATTACTAGCCTGAGTTTCAAAATATTTTTTTACATAATCCATTTGTTCAACATGAGTCATGGCAGCTAACCTAGTTGTAGTGGTTCCTAAGTCTTTCGCAGTTGCAGACATGAACTGAATTAATCCTGTAGCTGTTGAATTAGGATTTTTGGTAGAAGTATTGAACTTCTCTCCTGTTTCTAATGCCATACAAGCCATAATGTAGTTAGGATCTATTGATAAATCTTTGCCAACTTCAATTACTTTTGACTTAAATTCGTTAGCTACATCTCTTCCGAATAGCTCTTCAACTCTCCTGACCCATATAAGCTTCTCCCTTTGTTGTAATGCGTGTAAAAACATTACTGGATGCATATGCCATAAAGAAGGCCCTAGTTTAACATCAGTCAAATCCTGCATCCATGACATCTTATCCAAAAAATTTTCGCTATACTTAGCCCAATCAGGAGCATTTTTTTTCAAAGGAGTAATAAAAGATTGCCAAATAGTATCATCTTTTTTGTGATACCAGTCACTTGGGTGCTTGACTATGGTTTTTTCAATGACATCTTTATAAAATGGATTATGAATAGCATTCAAGTATTCCTGTGGAGAATACCTACCATTGCCACTATCAATTTTAATCAACAGTCTATTATAATTATGCGATACAAGTTCATGATTTTTTCGATTATCATTTTTAGATATTTCGAATAGGGACTCAAATACACCTCGAACAAATCCCCTAGGCTGATTTTTACCATCAAGATGATCAAAACTTGATGGATTCTCAACATAAGTTTTGAATCCAAGTTCACTAAGATCATACTGGGATAATAATTTAACCCCTTTTGAATCTTCATAAATATATCCACCAGTTGAATTATCAAACCAGAACTTCTTTTTAGTTACTTTATCAACTTTAGATTTAAATTTAATCAGACTGGATATAGCTGTTGACGTTGTTACTCTTCCATTACTCGTAAAAGTTCCATCTGAATCATTCAGATTAAATAATTCAACACCCTTATAATATTTCAGATAATGCGGTGAATCTATACCTACTTTCTCCGGATTCGTTAGAAAGCTTTCCAAGTTGCCATCCGTGCTAATGCATTCAATATGCACTTGATAACGAGAGTCATAGCCTCCTTCTTTTGCTGCTTGGAAGTAACCTAAATGACCAATCGGATCCCCAGCTTTAATGCTAAGAGGTTCGTTCAGAGTTATAACCTCATCGAATTTCATCATCTGTTTAGAGGGAGCAGATAGTTTTCGCCACCATACAGGACGTGGAACCTCTGTATCAGAAGGAACAATGTTATTGTTATCAACTAGCATCCAATACTGGCATCCAACTAATTTTAATTTGCTTTCTTTACTCGCATCCCCAGCTACAGATTTAATAGTAACAAGGCCATACTCCCTGTTTTTATAGGCCATTGTATGTAAATTGGAATCCAAGGAATCCCATTCGACTAATGAACCTTTTGGCAATGTTCCGTCTCTAAAACTTTGGCTATACTGTTGATTATTGGTACTAGCCGTTAATACCCATTCAGGTCGATATAGCGATAGTCGGTCTGTAGACTTCCATAAATTCTTTTTTCCCGAACTCTGATAAGCACTATAAGGAGCCAAATGCATATATAGAGTGTAAAATTTCAACCCACTTTTTTTTGTTTCTCCGAGTTGTATGTAATGCCGCACCAGTACAAATGATCCTGAGAAACTTAGCGGCATTCCTTGCCACGGAATGCCTAAATAATCATGGCACATCCTATAAGCAACAATTTCACCATCTGCCATACATCGAACAAATTGCTCTCCTGTATATGGTATTGGAAAATCAATTTTCTCTGAGGCTGCTTTTCCAGTTAGTGCACACCAAGGTGTTGTAGCATTTGTAATATGGATGCCCCCATGCCACATGCCATTGCGGCCGATCATGTACTTCCCTGTTGATTCATTGTCCAGATGTGATGTTATATCTTCGATACTTCTGAATTCACTTCCGCTTTTTTGAGATACCGGAAAGCATATTTTTATGAGTTTGTTATTATTTTCCTCAACGTTCTGGAGTTGTTCATTTTTTCGTTCGAACCTATACAATTTAAATGCTGGCTTTATATTCCTATACTGCTGACCAGGATAAAATCCCCTGAGTTGAATAAAGTCCGATACCCAATTCACTCCATTAAACAATGCAATATGACCATGTGGATGCCCCTGTATTGGTTGAATAACGACAACATCACCGGCCACCTGCCCTACCACGGTTCCAGTGTCAATCGGTCCTATACCCGAATAAACAAATATAGGCTTAAAGCCGACGGCCTCAAGAGATGGGCCATAATCACAGGCTGAAGCAGAACTTCCGAACCTTGGCGCAGGGATGCGAATAGTTACCCCACCTGCCTCAATTGCCCTTCTTACATATGCCGCACATTTACCAAGACTTTTTGATTCAGCTTTTTCATTGATAAAATTAACAGATGATTGAGTATTCCACATAGTTTAGCCTCTAGTATTCCGTCACTTTTCTTATTTTCCAGTTGCCATCAACTAAACTAACGATTACTCTTAATTGCATTATCGGATCTGGCTTCATCCCTAATGAAACTTTGTAACTCTCACTATCTTCATACTTTTCAACAAGGGAAACTGAAACATGCTTTGACCATGAAGGATAAAAATCTTGGCTCTTAGTAAAGTAATCAACATCTGTTTCAATCCATATTCCATTCCAATTACAAGAGACATCACCCCCCTTCGTTTTGCACTCTCGTTTTTCTGAGCACATCTTTTCTTTATTATTCAAAGGACTAACATCATCAGAATCATAATTACAACTGGAAGAATAATTTATGCTTCGTAGCAAATCTTTAGATATATACTTTTTAAGTAATGCATCAACACCTTCACTAACCAAGTATTTTTCATAAAAACATTTTACTTTTTCCGAGTAAAAATCACATGAAATTATTGGTTCTATTTTTGTTTGGCCGTTAATATAATCATTATCTGCTGCATTAACAGTAAAACCCATCAATACAAAAATAACGACCAAGCTCTTTGTTATTCCCTTCATGCTCGAAGCTCCATGTTAGCTTTATTCACCCCTAACTTCAGATAAAAATTGTTGATGATAATTTTATAGTGCCTGGCAATTACTCATTGAAAGGTTTGCTGGTAATTTCGTTTAATATTTCAATCTCACTTAAACGAAAACCCGGTGCATCATAAGGCAAATCCGCCCCGCTCGCCGGTATCAGATACTGCGCCACGTTCATAATCATCGGCCCCTGCGAGCCGTGCTCGACGCCTTCGCCGCTCAGCTTCAGATACGAGCCGCCGCCGTTCAGCGTCAGCGTTTTTGGCGTGCTGATGACGATTTCATCTTCCGTGCTGGTTACCGTGATTTGCTGTGCGGCGTTGAACGTCATCGCATTGTGCTGTGCCTGCATCAGCACCTCGCCCTGATTGGCAATCATCGTCATCGCGCCGGTGTGGGCGAACAGGCCGAGCGCCTTTTCGGCGGCCAGCGAAAGGTTTTTCATCGCGCCGGCGTCAAGGTTGTGACCGGCATTCAGCAGGGTGTTCTGGCTGCTGGTCAGCTGCAGATGCTCGCCCGAGGTCAGCGCCACGCCGAGCGGCGCGCTCGCCAGCAGCGCGGCGGACTGCAGATTCTTCAGCCGGTCCGACAGCAGGTTCGCCTGCGCGTTAATGTCGCCGGTCAGCGCCCCGGCGGTTTCGGCAGCGTTGCTCAGCGCCGCCATCTGGTTGTTGGCATTCGATATCTGACCGACCGCCGCCGACATCTCCAGCACCTCGCCCTGCGCCTGCTGCTGGCCGTGTGAGCTCAGGAACAGGCCGCGCGCGGCGCGCACTGCGCCAAATTCATCGGTGCGCAGCTCAAAGCCGGTGCCGCGCTGTTTGCGCTGCGCGTCCACCAGATGCCCCATGTTAAGCTGGCTTTTGCCGTACTCGGTCGCCAGCTTGATGTGCTCCTGCTGGCGCAGGTCTTCCATGCGCAGCTTGTTGTTCGCGGGCGTGCGCAGCACGTTGCGGCTGTGGTTGTTGCGCGTAACGTGGTCGGGATGTTCGGAGTCGTGCTGCGCGTGGGCGATGTAAGGACGGTCCGGGTCGCCGCCGTCGAAGGCTATCGACACTTCGGTACCGTCCAGCAGCGGCGCGTGCCAGCCGTAGTCCGCGCCCGCGTAAGGTTTTGCCATGCGCACCAGCAGGTAGCCGTAGCCCGCCTCGCGGTCGCTGCGGTCAAAGTCCAGCCTCACGCGGTAGCGCCCGCTGCTGTCCAGCCACGCGTAGGTGTCGTTCTTTTCGATGCTTTCCACGCGCGCGGGCAGCGTGCCGGCAATCACCGGACGGCGCAGCGGCGCCGGACGCCAGCAGACGGTTTCGCTGTACGCCATACCGTCAAACGCCAGCATGAAGCTGCTGCTGCGCGAGCCGTGGCTGCGCACGCGGGTAATCAGCACGCCGTCCTGCAGTCCGTCCGGCAGCGCGCTGTGGCTCTCCAGCACCTGACCCGGCGTCAGCTGCGCGCGGTTGGTGGTGCCGCTGGCCTGCAGCTGGTCGCAAAGCAGTCGCTCATGATGCAGGCGGGCGAAGAACGCGCCTGACTCCAAGCTGCCGGCGTCACCTTCCGACAGAAACGGCTCGGCGTAGCGGTACGCTTCGCCGGTGGTGATGCCTTCGGCGCTGCTGATGCTTTGTGTACTATCCTGCGGCACCAGCGCCTCGCGGTAGTTGTAGTCGCGGGTGCTGACGCTGCCGGTCACCACGTTGTGACCGGTGTGAATATCAAGAATGCACTCCTGGCCGGTGTTGCTCAGGCCCGAAGCCGGGCGCAGCGGCAGCGAGGTGCCGAACTGATAGTGCTGCTGGGAGTCGTGGAATATCACCACGTCCTGCTCAAGGCGCGCGTCCATGTCGAAGCGCCAGAAAATCCCCACTTCGGCCAGCAACCGCTGGATGAACGCCAGGTCGGTTTCGCGCCACTGAGTGATAAGTTCGCGCTGCGGATACTCACGCGACAGGCCGAATTCAAAGTCCGGGCCTTCGAAGCCGTGCGAGCGCAACACCTGCTCCACCACTTCCGGTACCGACTGATTGAGGTAGATTTCGCTGCGATGAGTGTGACCGAGCATCGCCAGGCGCGGCACCAGCGTCAGCGCGTAGCGGGATTCATCCTTCGACGAGGAGATGCGGCGAAACGTCTGCACCACGCCAAACACTGTGCGTACCGGCGTGGCGGGCACGCAAGTGAACATCGGCACCTGGAAAGTGAACGAAGCCGGCTTCATCAGCAGCGACTCGCAGGCAATATCCGCGTTTTCGCAGGTCACGATGACGTCATAGCGCCACGTTTCGCTCAGCGCCTCTTCGGCCTGAAATCTCAGCACGTCCAGCGTCTCGTCGCAGCCGTGCACCTGCATCAGGTAGCGCGAATGGCCCAGCGTCTGCGCCGCCTTTTTAACCAGGGAAATGACCTCATCACTCATGGTTCACCTCATCAAACGCCAGCACGATGCCCTCTTCTTCCGTGCAGTCCATGGTCAGGTGCTGTGGATGATTGCCCGCCGCACGATGACTGAGGATTTGCTGGCTCAGCACCGGCAGAATTTGCTGATTCAGCAGGCTGTCGACGTTGCGCGCGCCGGTGTCGGGAAGCAGACAGGCGTCGGTGAGCATTTCATACAAACCATCGCCGATAGTGGTGCGGATGTCGTAATGACGCTGCAGACGTTTGCTGACCTGGCTGAGCTTCATCTCCACGATGATGCGCATCGCGTCGCGCGCCAGCGGGCGGTAAATCACCGTCTGGAAGCGCGCCAGCAGCGCGGGCTGGAAGTGATCGCGCAGGATCGGGCGCAGGCACTCCTGAAGGTCGGATTCGGCGGCATCTGGCATTTCCTCCAGCAGTTGCATTAATTGGTCGCTGCCAAGGTTCGATGTCATCAGAATTACCGTGTTGCGGAAGTCGATTTCGCGCCCTTCTCCGTCGCGCATAAAGCCACGGTCAAACACCTGGTAGAACAAATTGATGACGTCGCGGTGCGCCTTTTCCACCTCGTCGAGCAGCACCACGCTGTACGGACGCTTGCGCACCGCTTCGGTTAGGATGCCGCCCTGGCCGTAGCCGACGTAGCCCGGCGGCGAGCCTTTGAGCTGGGAAACCGTGTGCGCTTCCTGATATTCGCTGAGGTTGATGGTGATTAATGATTTCTCGCCGCCGTACAGCAAATCCGCCAGCGCCAGCGAGGTTTCGGTTTTGCCGGTGCCGCTGGTGCCGACCAGCAGGAACACGCCCTGCGGGCCGTTTTCGGAAGTCAGTCCGGTTTTCGAGGCGCGCAGGCGCTGGGCGATGGCGCTGAGCGCCGCATCCTGCCCGACCACGCGGGTGGCAAGCTGGTTTTCCAGCGCCAGCAGTTCGGCCTGCTCGTCCTTCATTAATGAGGAGAGCGGCACGCCGGTCCAGTCGGCAATCACGCCCGCTACGATGCGCGCGTCAACGTCGGCGGTAAGCAACGGCTCGCCGGGCTGCAGCGCGTCAAGGTCGGTCTGGAGCTGTGCGATGGCGCTGCGCTGGCTGGCGTCTTTGCGGCCTTCCAGCAACTCTTGCATCAGCGACTGCACGATGCCGTAGCGCTGCTCCAGCGCCTCCAGCTCTTCATCGGTTACCGCAATCAGGCTGACGATTTCTGCCAGCCGCTCCTGCGGGATGGCGCCGCCGAGCGCTTCATCGTCAAGGATGGCGCGCTGCTCAATGTTCAGCGCATCAAGCTTCGCTCTTAAGCGGGTTATCGCCTCCGGCGTGGTGTCCTGGCTCATACGCACGCGCGCGGCGGCGGTGTCGAGCAGGTCAACCGCCTTGTCAGGCAGCTGGCGGCCTGTAAGGTAGCGGCGCGATAGCGTGACGGCGGCGCGCACCGCCGCGTCGGTGATGTGTACGCCGTGATGGTCGGCGTAGCACGACTTGAGTCCGCGCAGCATCAGGCACGCGGTGTCGTCGTCCGGCTCGTCCACTTTCACCATCTGGAAGCGGCGCTCCAGCGCGGCGTCCTTCTCAAAATACTGTTTGTACTCGCTCCACGTGGTGGCCGCGATGGTGCGCAGTTCGCCGCGCGCCAGCGCCGGTTTCAGCAGGTTGGCCGCGTCCGCGCCGCCCGCTGCGTTGCCCGCGCCGATAATGGTGTGCGCCTCGTCGATAAACAGCAGCACCGGGTTCGGCGCGTTTTGTACCTCGGTGATGATGTTCTTCAGGCGCTGCTCGAACTCGCCTTTTACGCCCGCGCCCGCCTGCAGCATGCCGAGGTCAAGCGTGTGCACGCTCACCGGCTTCATGCTGTCCGGCACGTTGCCCTCGGCAATGCGCAGCGCCAGCCCTTCGACCAGCGCGGTTTTACCGACGCCCGGCTCGCCAACCAGAATCGGGTTGTTCTTACGGCGGCGCGACAGGATATCCACCATCTGACGGATTTCGTTGTCGCGGCCAAATACCGGGTCGATTTTGCCGCTGCGCGCGTCAGCGGTGACGTCGCGGGTAAAACGCGTAAGGGCTTCGGTTGATGGGACTTTGGTCTCACCTGCGGCGGTTGGTTGCTCGATAGTACTGACCGGCATCTCCGGCTGCTCCGCTTCCGCACGCTCGTCGGACTGCGCTTCCAGCATCGGCTGTAAACGCTCAAGCTGGCTCATGCGAAGGCTCAGCAGCGGCCAGAGACCTTCGCAGCGCACCAGCGACGGCTGTTCGGCCAGCGCCATCAGCAGATGGATACTACGGATTTGCGGATTGTTGTCAGATGCGGAGGCCATCAGCCACGCCTGCTTCAGCAGCGCTTCAAGAGAAGCTGAAAGCTGCGGCCGCCCACGCACCGCGCGCGGCTGGCGGTCAAGAAACACCAGCAGGTCCTGCCAGATGGCATCCATATCCCACTCGTAGCGACGCGCAATTACCGTGATGTCGCCCTCGCCCTGCTCCAGCAACTTGAGGAGCCAGTGTTCCGGCTGGATTTCAGCGTGCGCACGGGTCTGGCACAGCGACGCAGCGGCTTCCAGCGCCTGCGCACAGAACGGATTGAGGCGACGCAGAAGCGCGGCTGACTGACTGTCCATAGAAAATTCTCCTGATTGGGGGCACGCTACCGCCCGTCGCCGTGTACCGAAGCGCATAAGGTCAGCAGGTCTGAGGTGGAAATGACTTGTGGTTTCACCCTGAAGAGATGAATTCATAAATCATCTGCCAGGCTGCAAAAAACAGCCCGGCGGAGGGATTACGCTAAATAGTTCGTGTCGCAGGAAGGCGGCAAGCGAGTGCAGCCCCGGGAGCTTACATAAGTAAGTGACCGGGGTGCGCGAGCGCAGCCAACGCACCTGCGGCGCGAAATATGACGCGTAATCAGGCTGTGGCGCGTTCGTTCCACGAATCCGAGTGAATGATGTTGCCGTCTTTGTAGGTCCAGGTGATTTTTTCGTAGCGCAGCTCAATCTGCTCCAGATGGTTGTGCTTCTCTTTGGACGGATCTTTAACGTCGTGCATGATTGGATTGACCTTCACCACCTTCACGTTCTCCAGTTTGGTGTTGAAGTACTCGACTTCCTGACCGGCGTCATTGATGCGATACCATTTGAATTCGGCAGATTTCAGCGTCTGACCCGTAGTGACCGCTTTGTAGAGGTACGGGCTGGAAGAATCGATCTCTTTAGTGAACAGGAACGGCGTGTGAATGCGCGTGCCGGTCAGTTTGCCCGTGTTGTTGTCGGTCGGGATGTAGAGGTTGTGTTGCTGCGCCACCACTTCGATGCTGCCTTCGCGATCCTTCACATCAACAGAACCCTTGATGTCCGCGCCGCCGTCGTCCTTCAGCCAGAGATAAACAGGAATTGCCATTGGGATTTCTCCTTTCAGTTTTCAGAACCGTCATCATCCTGTGATGACGGCAAGGTTGTGTCCGGCACGTTGCAGGCATCAGCCTGCGGTACCAGACTGATTTCGACGCGACGATTGAGCGCACGCCCTTCCGCCGTGTCGTTACTCTCAATCGGGCGGCTCTCGCCATAACCCTGTACTGCAAAACAACTTTCCGGCACGTCACCGGTATCACGCATCCAGTCACGCACCGCTTCCGCACGCTTTAGCGACAGCGTCTGGTTCAGCGGTGGATTGCCGGTGTTATCGGTATGCCCACTGACCACGATCAACCAACCCGGACGCGCTTTAATGCCCACCAGCGAATTCACCAGGAAACGGGTTGAACCCTCTTTCAGTGCAAATTTGCCGGAGTCGAACAGCGACATGCTGTCGAGACGTATGATTTTCGGTACAGGCTTGGGCTTGGGTGCCGGTTGCGGAACATAACTGTCGATGGCCTGTTGCAGTGCCAGCCACAGTCGCGCGCCGGGATAAAGACCGAGGCCATAGCGCAGTGGCTCGCCCTGACGATGCCAGCGCTCCAATAACAGCGCCTGCTGCTGCAATGAGGCAAGTGAAGAAGCTTTAGCGGCATAGCTGTCCATCGGAATAGCGTGCCAGCGTTGCAATGCATAGCCAGTCTGCTCAATCAGCTTGCGATTGTTATTAGTTGAACAGGCCAGCGCCACCAGCGCACAAAACAGCAGTACCAGCATCACGCGACGCGCGGTTCTGCCGCCCTGAACCTGCACGATCAGAGGCGTCAGTACGGCGAACAGAGGATCGGCAAAGGTTGTAGCGGGTTGTGATGCAGGCGTTTCAGGCGTAAACATCATTACCGCATGGCGTTGCAGGTACTCTTGCCAGAGCGAACTTCCAGCACCTACGGCACTGCCGCAGCGCAGGGAAACCGCCACAGGCGATACCGCCGGACTGAGCCGATCGGTTTTTTGCAGTTCGTCGAGCAGTGTTTCACCCAGAAAACGCCAAGCGTGACGGATAATCGGGATGCAGAGGATATTGTTGCCCTGACGCTGCCAGTCGTCTAACGCCAGCTGATTGCCATCAGCATCCGTCAGCGTGGCTTCATCGTCACGCACCAGAATCCATGGCGTAGCGGGCCCGGAAAACTGGCATTGCAGCGTTACCGGCAGAACCAGCCCGGTCAATTCGGTCACGGCGCGCAGTTGCTGGCGCAGTGCTTTCAGCTGGGCGCGCAACTCACCTTCATCCAGCTCCTCGTCGGCAATACAGCTGAACGTCACCGACATGCGGCCCGCCTGCGACGGCGAGTGATCCCAGATTTGCTCAACGGTACTGCGCAAGTCCTCAATCTTTTCAGCCCGATGCAAACTGCCCTGCGCGGTGACTTTAACCTTTTCATCGGCAAAAAAATCGTCCCGCCCGTTGCCATACACCAGCACAATCGGCCCTTCAGCAGCAGCAGCCAAAAGCGTTGAACTGGATGCGGAGGCGCTGGCGTAGCGTTTGTGCAGCGGCCACAGCACGGCAGCGGTTGCCAGCACCATTACCAGGGAAATCAGCCATTTCACCGGCAGCGTCAGCGCGATAAAACACCACAGCAGCCATAGCAGCGCGATGACGCACAGCGCCGTCGGTGCCAGCACGGATAAGGTGAAAGAGCGGCGCATCAGGAACGCAGCTCCGGCAGCTGTGACGCCAGCAGCGCCTGTAACCACAGATGTCCACCCCACCACGCCAGCAGCGTGGCAGCCAGAGCGATCCCTGCCCAAAACCAGGCTGAACGGAACAGGCTGTAATGACGCAACCTGCGCTTGTGCACCACCAGTGAAACAGCGGGATCCAGCGGCTGTACGCGTTCGTTCAGTGCAACCAGCGCTTCTTCACGCTGTTTCGGATTGACGTTTGCCGCGCCGAACATGCCCTGGAAGCCCAGCGACAGCACGCGGTGATAGCAGGTGAGCACGGCCATCAACGGCGTGGGCTGACGCAATACTTCCGCAATGCGATCCCACAAGGCTTCACCGGCACGCAGCGAGCCAAAGAAGTGCGCCTGTAGCGGAACCGCGCGCCATTCACGCTGTGCACCGGCGGTGTCATCATTGTTGCCGGTTTCACCCGGTTTGCGGCTCAGCACCACCTCATCCAGCAATGCACACTGCGCGTAACTGATATGGCCGATGCTTTCCTCGTCGACGTTGGCGGCTTTCAGTGTTTCACGCACTTTTTCCACCTGCGTCAGACAATTGCGATACAGCGCTTTGCCATCCGGAATGACAGCCGCATGCTTCAGCATCGCTACCGTCAGCCAGGTTTCTGCCATCAGTTCGTCGATATCAATGTCATTTTTCATGAGCGCAGCACCGCGAAGAGTTCAAGTTCCAGTTCACCCAGCAGCGCCGGGATGTAGAACAGGCAGACACCCTGATCGAGCATTTCACGTGAGGCGGCGCACTCCATATCCAACGCGAAGTACTGGTTTTCCAGACGCACCGGCAGCGCCGCAGGAACGCGGTTGACGGCGATGAGTGGAATGCCGTCCAGCGCAATACTGGAAATGGCGTTGACGTTATCTGGCGACCCGGCTTTGCACAGCGTCGGGAAGCGTTCGGCAATCTGCCAGGCTGGCACATCTGAACGCACCGACAGATAGAAATCGGCGTCCTCACGCAGGCGCATGTCATGCAGCAAGGCTTTCCACGTCTGTCCATCCGGGCGCGACATATCCAGCGCAATCACGCGCGACGGCAGGCTGGCTTCCAGCAGACCGGCAATCAGGTCAAACAGCGGCGGGAAGCTCTGTGCCGGATCTTCATGCTGATAACCTGGAATAGCGTCAACATCGTGATCCAGTGAGAACGTCATGATGCTGCCAGCAAGACGTGCCAGCTCAGCCCACACTTGTTCTGGGTGGCGCGCCGGGAACCGTTCAAACTCGGAAAGCACACGTGCGTGAGAATTCAGCGCGTTAAGCAGCCAGAACAGCGAAACGTCGGCCACGGCAAAATCGGCCAGACGTTCGTTGCTCTCACGACGCATCGCCATCAAACGCTGGCGACGTGAACGTAACTGGCGATTCAGTAGCACCAGACGTTCACGTAGCGCATGACTGGAAGAGAACAGTGCCAGCGGCGGAATAAACGCCGGATCAATGCGCCAGCCGCCCTGCCCGTCGCTGATTAGACGGCACAGCGGGCAGGTTTCCCAGGCATCGTTGTTCTCATGCTGATAGCGCAGCGCAAGATTAAAGCGCGCCACGGCAATTGACTCTTCTTCCGGCCCGAAAGCATCCTGAACGTTGACCCATTCCTGGCGATAACGCTGCGGACGCTCCGGCGTCGCCTCGGTTTCGCAGACGTTGCCGCCGCCCGCCTGCATCAGCGGTAGCGCCAGCAACAGCGTGATGCTGTCTTTGCCTGAAATCGCATCTGAACGCAGGTCACGCGGCGCGGGTGCAACATCACTTTGACGGGTATCGATTAACGTGCCGTCCGGCAGCCAGAGGCGCAGCATTTGTACCACTGCGCGACCTGATGCCAGCTGCGTTTCATCGAATTCAACCTGCTCAACGCCCCATGGAAATGGCGATGTCAGCGCAGCAAGGCCAGCATTGGTAAACGCTTCCCATGCAGACTGCTGCTGGAACTGCTGAGGGGACAGCAATGCCCCCTCGTTCCACAGTGGACGATAAATTTTCATCCCTGAGTTCCGCCTTACGCTTTAGCTTTCGGCATCTGCGACACCAGCGACAGGTTCACGTCCATGCCTTCCACCTGGAAGTGCGGGATGGCGAACAGCTTAACGTGGAAGAAGCCCGGGTTGTCCTCGATATCTTCCACCAGCACTTTCGCATCGCGCAGCGGATGTGAAGACTGCAGCTCGTCGCCCGGATCGGTCATCTCGGTCACCAGCGTGCGCACCCAGGTATTCAGCTCCAGCTCCAGCAGGCGGCGGTCTTTGGTGGTACCGATGTTTTCGCGCTGAATAAGCTTCAGGTAGTGCGCGATGCGCGACAGCAGGAAGATGTACGGCAGACGCGCGTTGATGCGGCTGTTGGCGGTGGCATCAGCGGTGTCGTAGATCGCCGGTTTCTGCGTCGAGTTGGCCGAGAAGAAGCAGGCGTAATCGCGGTTCTTGTAGTACGAAAGCGGGATGAAGCCGAGGTTGGCGAACTCGAATTCGCGGGTTTCCGGGATCATCACTTCGGACGGGATTTTCACCTGGTTGCCGGTGCCCAAATCGTACAGATGGATCGGCAAATCCTGCACCGCACCACCGGCCTGCGGGCCGCGAATTTGCACACACCAGCCGTTGCTTATAAAGCTCTGCACCATGTTGGCGGCGAAGGCGAACGAGGCATTGGTCCACAGGTATTTGTCGTGATCCGGACCTTTCACTTCTTCGATGTAGTTGAAGCTGCGCACCGGCACGGTGTCCGGGCCGTACGGCAGACGACCGAGTACGCGCGGCATGGTCAGGCCGATGTAGCGCGAGTCGTCGGTGTCGCGGAACGACTTCCACTTGATGTATTCGGCGCGGTCAAAGTAGTTACCGATGTCTTTGATCGCCGCCACTTCTTCCATCGACTCTTTGAGGAAAAACTGCGGGCCGACCGAGCCGATAAACGGCATGTGCGCAGAGGCCGCCACTTTCGACAGGTTGCGCAGCAGCGCCACGTCCTGCGCCGAGGCATCAAACTCATAGGCAGAAATCACCGCGCCAATCGGCTCGCCGCCCGGCGTGTCGTATTCGGCGACGTAGGTTTGCAGATAGAGACCGCTTTGAATGATTTCCGGCGCGTCTTCAAAGTCCTGACGTAGGTCGTCTTTCGACACGTCCAGCACTTCGATTTTCACGTTCTGGCGGAAGTCGGTTTTATCCACCAGCGACTTCAGGCCGCGCCACGCCGACTCCACCTTCTGGAATTCGTCGTGGTGCATCACCGCATCGAGCTGGCGGCTGATCTGGCGGTCCAGCTCGGCGATGTGGTGATCCAGCAGATTTTTATCCAGCTTCTCTACTTTCGCACCGCTGATTTTCAGACGCGTCAGGAACACCTGCATCGCGGCGGTGACGCGCTCGTCGGCGGTGGCATCAGACATCGCCTGATTGTCCTGCCAGACGTTGAGATCACTCAGCTCTGACACCGGGTTGAGGTTGATTTTTTCAAACAGCGAAGCGTAGACGCCGCCCGCAGCCGGGCGATCCAGCACGGTGGTTGCACCATTGGCATGAGTTTCATTCTGAACTGACATCAGCATTCTCTCTCTATAGTCCGTTACGGGGATGATCAGGCTTGATCGGTGGCTAACGCAGACAGCTCGCTGCGCAGTTCATCGCTGAGTGCCGGATCTTTCAGGATGGCTTCCAGCTCTTTGCGGAAGGTGACGTTATCCAGCAGGTTGGATTTGAGGTCGCGCAGCAGATTGCGCATCGCCAGCATGGCGCGCAGCTGAGGGATTTGGCGGGCAACCTGCTCCGGTTCGAAGTCCTTCATGTCGCGGAAGTTAAGCGCCACGTTCTCTTCGCTGCCGTCGCCGGCCAGGGTGTTTGGCACGGCAAATGACACCGCTGGCGCGATATCGGCCAGCACGCTGTTGAAGTTATTTTTGTTGACGTTGATTTTTTCGCGTTCAGACAGCGGGCGGTCTTCCGCGCCGTTACTGAAATCGCCGGTCACCAGCAATTTGAGAGGGAGCTCGGTTTTCTTCGCCGCTCCACCGGTGTGCAGGTCTAGCTTGAGGTTGATACGGGCTTTAGGGATTTCATTCTGGTAAGAGTTGCTCATGTTTACTCCTTGTAAAAATGGCGCGGAAAGCACGCGTAGGCACACCTTCCCTGTGTGTTACCGCGCGAATATATAGCTGGAATTTTAGGAAGGCAATAAAGCGAGATGATCTTTGCGGTCTGATTTATATAGGAAATTTCTTATGATTTGAGTTAAGCCCCTGATGAACCCTGATAAAGTGACTAGGATTGTTCTTAAAATTATTTTTGACCGGAAGTGCCATTTATCACCAAAAATACTTTTACAGGTATCAATAATACAATGGCGCTAATTGTTACCGCAGGGGGATGGTGTCGAGCCGAGGGGGGACACAATAAAAAAACCCGGCGCGCGCCGGGTTTTACTTAAGCTACATTCTCAATCAAACGGTTAACTGTAAGCGTGCAGCGTGCGTTGGCACAGCGCTGAACGGACGCAATCCTCTTTGCCGAAACGCACCACGCCGATCATCTCATCCTCTTCGAAGCGCGCTAACGCATCGGCAAGGCCAGACCTGGCGTGGGATGGCAGGTCGCACTGGGTAATATCGCCGTTGACGATAACCGTCACGTTTTCCCCCAGGCGAGTCAGGAACATCTTCATCTGTGCGGCGGTGACGTTTTGTGCCTCATCAAGGATCACCACCGCATTTTCAAAGGTACGTCCACGCATGTAGGCGAAGGGCGCGATCTCTACCTTGGCAATTTCGGGCCGCAGGCAGTATTGCATAAAGGAAGCGCCGAGACGTTTAACCAGAACGTCATAGACCGGTCGGAAATAAGGCGCGAATTTCTCGGAAATATCTCCGGGGAGGAAACCGAGATCTTCATCCGCCTGCAGCACCGGGCGCGTTACGATAATCCTTTCGATATCCTTATTGATCAGGGCCTCAGCCGCTTTGGCTGCGCTAATCCAGGTTTTTCCGCAGCCGGCTTCACCGGTGGCGAAAATAAGCTGTTTCGTTTCTATGGCATGGAGATAGTGTGCCTGAGCTTCATTTCTGGCTTCAATCGGCCCGCGGTCACGTGCATCACGTGCCATACCAATCGAATCCAACCCACCCATTTGCACCAGCGAAGTGACCGATTCTTCTTCACGCTGACGGTGACTGCGAGAGTCGCTACGAATAACGCGTCTTGCTTCACGACGTGCTTTGATCACTGCTTTCTGTCTTCCCATAGTGGCACCTTACAGTTGGTTTCATTTATCGCGGCGGATCACCCGCGGCGATGACTTGAACGCTTTAGAGGTTTAGTTGGCTTCCTTGTAAGCCGTGTCGAGCCAGTGAGAATGGTGTGCATCAGCGCCGAGACGCAGGCGCGCACCGGTAAAGAAAATGAGATTGAACAAGAACGATGTTTGAAAAATAGCGAGGTTGCGTTGGAGGGAAGAAATCCCCCGCAGTGGACTGCGTGTGGTGAAACTATTTAACTGTCCCAAAGAGAGACGAATCATGCGCGAACTCCAGTGGCTTAGCCACACAACTGACAACGCTTATGAATAAAGTGCATCATATTTGCGGTGGTTTGCAACATTATTTTTACGTAGCAGTAAAGAAAAAAAGATAAGCGAAGCCTAAGGTCTTTTACCTTAAATTAAATTTCTCATATTTATCATATAGATGATTTATTAACGGGTAACATAACTTTTTAAGAACATTCGGAAGTGATTACTTCCAGCGGAAAGTTTAAGGAATACTTAACAAATGCGCCTGCGAAGAGGTGACCATCGCAGGCGCTGCACATTTATTAATCAGGCCTGCAATAAAGGTTGCCCGAGATAATGGTTTTTATCCGCCACGCCCGGCAGCGCGAAAAAGTATCCGCCGCCAATCGGGCGAATATATTCTTCCAGCGCTTCGCCATTGAGACGCTGCTGTACGGTAATAAAGCCCTTGGTTAAATCATGCTGGTAGCAAACAAACAATAACCCCATATCCAGCTGGCCCGATCCGGTAATACCGCTGGAATAGCTGTAACCGCGCCGCAGCATCAAGCTGCTGTCGGTTTCCGGCGTGCGTGGATTGGCGAGACGAATATGCGCATCCAGCGCGATAAAATCACCATCCGGATCTTGGCTGTAATCCGGTACGTCATGCTCGTTTTTCATACCCAGCGGCGCGCCTGATAACTTCTCACGACCGAAGATGGTTTGCTGCTCGCCGAGCGGCGTACGGTCCCACATTTCTACGTGAAAACGGATGATACGCACCGCCTGATAGCTGCCGCCGTGCGTCCACGCCGGTTCCTGCTGTTCGTGCGTGACCCACAAGAGTTGATCCATCAATGCCGGATTATGCGTATCGGGATTAGCGGTACCATCTTTGAAACCCAGCAGGTTGATCGGCGTTTCTTTGCCGTTGCTGCGCGCCGCGTGGTCGGCAATAAAACCGTCGCGACGCCAGCGCACCGCCAGCAGATCGGGTGTGCATTTAATGATGTCGCGCAGCGCGTGAATCACCGTATCCTGGGTGTTGGCGCAAATCTGGAGCAGCAGGTCGCCATGGCACTGTTCCGCATCCAGCGAATCGTTGGGAAAACGCGTCATGGTTTGCAGCTGCGCAGGCTTGTGTTTGCTTAAGCCGAAGCGCTCATCAAACAGCGAGGTGCCAACCGATAACGTCATGGTGAGATTGTCGGGCGCGATATCGGCACCGAGAATCCCCGAATCCATTGGCGGCAGCTGCGGATTGGTGACCGCCGGCGCCGGTCCACCTTGCGTGAGAAAAGCGAAGCGATCGGTTAGCAAGCGGAACAGACGTTCAAGCTCGGCTTTGTCGCTCGCCAGCACCTCAAACGCCACCAGCATCATGGATGCCTGCTGCGGCGTGACGATACCGGCCTGATGGGCGCCGTAAAAAGGTTGCGCCTGTTGGCGCGAGTTGGGTGCAACCGTGCCGGGAGAGAAGCTATCGGCGGCTGCGGTATGGAACGGACAACCGCCGCCGAGGGCGGCTGCGCCACCCAACATGCCTAATCCCTGCAATAATCGACGACGCGACGGCTGCGCCGCGTCATTTTTATCACTCATGATCAGTCGAGACCCAAGGTTCCACGCAGCAGTGAGAGATCTTCCGCCAGCGTGGTAATCGGGCCTTTCAGCGCGTTACGGTCAGAGGTGGTCAGTTTTTCGTACGATTCAAAGCCATCTTTGGTGCGATATTTGCTGAGAATGCCGTCGACTTTCCTGAAGTTAGCATCCACTTTCGCCAGCAGCTGCGGGTTGTTTTTCTGCAGCAGCGGACGCAGCAGATCAACGATTTTCTGCGCGCCATCGATGTTGGCCTGGAAGTCGGAGAGATCGGTACGGCTGTAACGATCCTCTTCACCAGAGATCTTGCTGGAGGCCACTTCTTCAATCAGACCGGCCGCGCCGCCAACCACTTTCGCCGGTGGGAACGCCAGTTCGCTGATGCGGGTTTGCAGATCCAGCACGTCCTGATTTAGCCTGGTGGCGAACGCTTCGGCACCTTTGGTGGTGTTATCGGCGAACAGGATTTTTTCCAGACGGTGGAAACCGGTGAATTTCGGATCTTCATTTTTCTTCTCGAAGTCATCTTCACGCGCATCAATGCTGCCATCCAGATCGGAGAACAGCTCAGCAATAGGTTCAATACGCTCGTAATGCACGCGCGTAGGTGCGAATAGCGCTTTGGCTTTCTCAATGTCGCCGGCTTTCACCGCATCGGTAAACGCTTTGGTGCCCGCTACCAGCTCTTTCACTTCATTCATCACGTAGACTTTGTAGTCGGCGATCGGGCCAACCAGCTCCAGCACATCCGGTTTACCGTTTGCCGCTTTCTTCGCATCGCCGCTCACCACCAGCTTGCCTTTCGGGTTGCTGAGCAGGCCGCAGGTCATGTCATATTCGCCCGCTTCCAGATTGGCGGTGAGTTTCTGGCTGAAGCCCGGCGCGATGTTCTCACGCTCTTCCACCACCATCACCCCTTTCAGGATCTCCCACTCCAGCGCTTTCTGGCTGTTGTTTTTGATGATGAACTGGGTTTTACCGGCCTGCACGTTGAGCGACATCGGCTCACATTGTTTGTCCGTCACGGTGAGCGTGACTTGCGGGACGGCAGCAGTAGCCGCACCGGAAAGCGCCAGCATAGCAACCAACAGCGCCTTGCGGCGGAAGCGAATCGTCATAGTGATATCCCTGTTACATGGAAGAACAGGCGCGCAATCGCGCCTGATTAAATTTCAGCGTGTGGTACGTGCCGCGTTGACTGCAGGCCGGGCCGGGAAGAAAAACAGCAGCAGCGCCGGGGTGAGATAGGCAAGCCACACCGCCACTTCGCTGACGCTTGGCGTTTCCTGGTAACCTAAAATCCCTTCCAAAAGCGTGCCGAACACCGAGTGCGTTGAGAGCGTGTTGCTCATATCAAACGCCACATCCTGGAAGTGATTCCACAAACCGGCCTCATGGAAGGCGCGAATGGCGCCGGCGGACAAACCCGCTGCGACAAACAGAATGAACAAACTGGTCCAGCGGAAAAAGTGCGCCAGGTTCAGGCGAATGCCGCCGTAATAGAGCAAAAAGCCCAGCGCCACGGCGGTTGCGAGGCCGAGCACCGCGCCGAGCGGCGGCGCATAACCCACATCTTGCGTGAACGCGGCCAGCAGGAAGAACACCGATTCCAGCCCTTCACGCGCTACCGCCAGAAACACCATCAGCACCAGCGGGAAGCCGCTGCTGCCCTGCTTCTGCAACGCCTGATCGACCGATTTTTCCAGCGTGGCTTTGATATTGCGCGAAACTTTGCGCATCCAGAACACCATCGACGTCAGGATCACCACGGCAATCACCGCGACAATGCCTTCGAACAGCTCCTGCTGTTTCTGAGGAAACTCACCGGTAGTTTCATTAATAAAGATGCCCAACGCTAAGCAGAGCGCGGCAGCGATAAATACGCCGGCCCACATGGCGGGAAACCATTGGGTACGCTGAGTGCGTTTGAGATAGCTGGCAATCAGGCTGACGATGAGCGCTGCTTCCAGACCTTCGCGCAGCATAATGAGAAAGGGAACGAACATCACCAACCTCTTGAATTTTAAGAAGGGTAAACCTTAGGTAAAAAAACGTAAAGTGCGAACGATAGTGATTATCATTACTGAAGAGAGAAATACAAGTCACTGCAGGAAATTAATTTTGTTTTGCGGATAGGGGAGCGGGTTTTAGAGGGTGCGCATTTCCGCGCACCTGGGGGTTCATCAAACACGTCGCCATCAATGGCGATAGAGGTTACTTGCTGTGGTATTGGGCTTCGGCGGCGGCAAAGCGCTGCTGTGCCGCTTCTGATGGGCCGCGACCCAGCAAGCTAAATACCACAATCGCGATACTGGCGAACGCGAAGCCTGGGATGATTTCATACAGCTCGGCGTAGCCATAATCTTTCCACAGCAATACGGTCAGCGCGCCAATCACCATACCGGCCAACGCGCCGTTGCGCGTCATGCGTTTCCAGCACACGCCGAACAGCACCACCGGACCAAAGGCGGCACCGAAGCCAGCCCACGCATAGCTCACCAGACCTAACACGCGGTTTTCCGGGTTGGCAGCCAACGCGATAGCAATCAAGGCAATCAGCAGCACCATCAAGCGCCCTACCCACACCAGCTCTTTCTGGCTGGCGTTTTTACGCAGGAAGCCTTTATAGAGATCTTCGGTCAGGGCGCTGGAGCACACCAGCAGCTGGCAGCTTAAGGTCGACATCACCGCGGCGAGAATCGCTGAGAGCAAGATACCGGCAATCCACGGATTGAACAGAATACGCGCCAGTTCGATAAAGATACGCTCGCCGTTCTGGCTTACGCCCGCCGCCTGATCGGGATGGTTCTCGAAGTAGGCGATACCAAAGAAGCCTACCGCCACAGCGCCACCCAGGCACAGGATCATCCAAATCATACCGATACGACGCGCGCTGCGGATGGTGTGATGCGAATCGGCCGCCATAAAGCGCGCCAGAATATGCGGCTGCCCAAAGTAGCCAAGTCCCCAACCGAGCAGCGAAATCACCGCGACAAAGTTCAGCCCTTTCAGCATATCGAGGTTTTCGAGGCTCTTCGCCCTGATCACCGCCAGTGAATCATCCAGGCCGCCGACGGCGACAATCACGATAACTGGCGTCAGAATCAGCGCAAATATCATCAGGCTGGCCTGCACGGTATCGGTCCAGCTCACCGCAAGGAAACCGCCCACCAGCGTGTAGAGAATGGTGGCAGCGGCACCTGCCCACAGCGCGGTCTGGTAATCCATACCAAAGGTACTTTCAAACAGACGCGCACCGGCAACCACGCCAGACGCACAATAGATAGTGAAGAAGATCAGAATCACCACCGCCGAGATAACGCGCAGCAGTTTGCTGTTATCTTCGAAACGGCTGGAGAAGAAGTCTGGCAGGGTTAACGCATTATCGTGATGCTCGGTCTGTACACGCAGACGGCCCGCCACGATGCGCCAGTTCAGCCAGGCACCGATGATCAGGCCGATGGCGATCCAACTTTCGGAGATCCCGGACAGGAAGATGGCGCCCGGCAGGCCCATCAATAACCAGCCGCTCATATCGGAAGCGCCCGCAGAGAGCGCGGTCACGACGCTCCCTAAACTGCGCCCGCCGAGAATATAGTCGTCGAAGCTTTTGGTTGATCGCCAGGCGATAAAACCAATTAGCACCATCCCAAGGATATACACTACAAAGGTCACCAACATCGGTGTACTTACACTCATGAGTCTCTCCACTTATTATTTGATCCATCAAGAGAAATCTTTTTGATCAGCGCTGTCGGAACGGGACAGCAGCCTGGTTTCACCGCATCCAGAGAAAGCGATTTCTCTTAAGGCGCGGTATCCTGCCGCAAAGGGTCGGCGCGCACAATGCATTTAACACAGCTGTTACACCGGTTTCACCTTCCTTCGCTTTTTTAATGCCAGCAGGTTGCGCCTGCTCACAGTTTGAGTTGCACCTCATCGGGTTCAGGAACCGTCTTGTTGCTGGCGGTTGCAACATTGGCGAGTTTCTTGCAGCAATTTTCATGCCGCATTTAACGATTTAACACTTTCGGCGGTTCAAAGCGTGCAACCGAGGTCACATTTAACCTGGTTGCACAAAGTTGCAACATAGGTGATATTGCTGCCACGCAAGCGTTGAATCACTACTTTTGAGGACGAGGACATCATGGGAACGACTACCATGGGGGTGAAGCTGGATGAAGCCACCCGCGATCGCATTAAACTGGCGGCGCAGAAGCTTGACCGCACATCACACTGGCTGATCAAGCAGGCCATTTTTAATTATCTGGAGCAGTTGGAAGCCGGTGAATACGTGCCGGAAATTCCGCAGTTGCTGATTGATGCCGCCGGTGATGAAAGCGTGCCCGACGAGGCGCTGCAGCCTTTCCTCGACTTCGCCGAACATATTTTACCGCAGTCAGTCAGCCGCTCAGCGATCACCGCCGCATGGCGTCGTCCGGAAACGGATGCGGTGCCAATGCTGCTGGAACAAGCGCGTCTCCCTGCCCCGCTGGCCGAGAAAACCCATCAGCTGGCTTACAGCCTTGCCGATAAATTGCGGCACCAGAAAGGTGCAACCGGCCGCGCCGGCATGGTGCAAAGCTTGCTGCAGGAGTTCTCGCTCTCCTCGCAGGAAGGCGTGGCGCTGATGTGTCTGGCGGAAGCGCTGCTGCGTATTCCGGATAAGCCGACGCGTGATGCGTTAATCCGTGACAAAATCAGCAATGGCAACTGGCAATCGCATCTTGGCCGCAGCCCGTCGATGTTTGTTAACGCCGCCACCTGGGGCTTGCTGTTTACCGGCCGTCTGGTCTCTACCCATAACGAGGCTAATCTGTCGCGCTCGCTTAATCGCATCATCGGTAAAAGCGGCGAACCGCTGATCCGTAAAGGCGTGGACATGGCGATGCGCCTGATGGGCGAGCAGTTTGTTACGGGTGAAACCATCGCCGAAGCGCTGGCCAATGCGCGCAAGCTGGAAGATAAAGGGTTCCGTTACTCATACGACATGCTGGGCGAAGCGGCGCTGACCGCCAGCGATGCCAAAGCCTATTTGGTTTCTTACCAGCAGGCGATTCACGCCATCGGCAAAGCGTCGAACGGTCGCGGTATTTATGAAGGTCCGGGCATCTCCATCAAACTGTCAGCGCTGCATCCGCGCTACAGCCGCGCGCAGTATGAGCGCGTGATGGACGAACTCTACCCGATCCTCAAATCCCTGACGCTGCTGGCGCGCTCGTATGACATTGGTATTAACATCGATGCGGAAGAAGCCGATCGCCTTGAGCTGTCGCTCGATCTGCTAGAAAAACTTTGCTTTGAACCGGAGCTGGAAGGCTGGAACGGCATCGGCTTTGTGATTCAGGCGTATCAGAAGCGCTGTCCGTTCGTGATTGATTCGCTGATTGATTTGGCGCAGCGCAGCCGTCGCCGTCTGATGATTCGCCTGGTAAAAGGCGCGTATTGGGACAGCGAAATCAAACGCGCGCAGATTGAAGGTCTGGAAGGCTATCCGGTCTATACCCGCAAGGTGTACACCGACATCTCTTATCTGGCATGCGCGCGCAAACTGCTCGCGGTGCCGAACCTGATCTATCCGCAGTTTGCTACCCACAACGCGCACACGCTGGCGGCGATCTACCAGCTGGCGGGCAATAACTATTATCCAGGCCAGTACGAATTCCAGTGCCTGCACGGCATGGGTGAACCGCTGTATGAGCAGGTTGTCGGTAAAGTGGCCGATGGCAAACTGAACCGACCGTGTCGTATTTATGCGCCGGTTGGTACCCATGAAACGCTGCTGGCGTATCTGGTGCGTCGTCTGCTGGAGAACGGTGCCAATACCTCCTTCGTTAACCGCATCGCTGATAACACCTTGCCGCTGGATGAGCTGGTCGCCGATCCGGTGGCCGCCGTGGAGAAGATGGGCGTCGCGGAAGGCGCGATTGGTTTACCGCATCCTAAAATCCCGCTGCCGCGCGATCTGTATGGCGCCAAGCGCGCTAACTCTGCCGGTCTGGATATGGCCAACGAACATCGTCTGGCGTCGCTCTCCAGTGCCCTGCTCAACAGCGCCAGCCAGCCGTGGATTGCCCAGCCGCTGGTAGAAGGTGAATTGGGCGAAGGCGTCAGCCGCCCGGTGCTTAACCCTTCTGCACCAACAGATGTGGTGGGCAGCGTGCGTGAAGCTACCGAAGCCGAAGTCTCGGCTGCACTGGATGCGGCAGTCAATGCCGGTCCAATCTGGTTCGCGACGCCACCGCAGGAGCGTGCCGCGATTCTGGAGCGTGCCGCCGAAGCAATGGAAGGCCAGATGCAGCAGCTGATTGGCCTGCTGGTGCGTGAAGCCGGTAAAACCTACAACAACGCCATCGCCGAAGTGCGTGAAGCGGTTGATTTCCTCTACTACTACGCGGGCATGGTGCGCGACGATTTCGATAACGAAACCCATCGTCCGCTTGGTCCGGTGGTGTGCATTAGCCCGTGGAATTTCCCGCTGGCGATCTTTACCGGACAAGTTGCCGCAGCGCTGGCGGCGGGTAACAGCGTGCTGGCAAAACCGGCGGAGCAAACGCCGCTGATTGCCGCGCAGGCGGTGCACATCCTGCTGGATGCCGGCGTACCGGCTGGCGTGCTGCAACTGCTGCCGGGCCAGGGCGAAACCGTGGGTGCGCAACTGACCGGCGACGAGCGCGTGCGCGGTGTGATGTTCACCGGTTCAACCGCGGTGGCGACATTGCTGCAGCGTAATCTGGCCGGTCGTCTCGATCCTCAGGGCCGTCCGACGCCGCTGATTGCCGAAACCGGCGGCATGAACGCGATGATCGTGGATTCCTCAGCGCTGACCGAACAGGTGGTGGTGGATATCGTGGCTTCGGCCTTTGATAGTGCCGGTCAACGCTGCTCGGCGCTGCGTCTGCTGTGCGTGCAGGACGATGTGGCCGATCACACGCTGAAAATGCTACGCGGTGCGATGGCCGAGTGCCGCATGGGCAACCCGGAACGTCTCTCGACCGACATTGGTCCGGTAATCGATGCCGAAGCGAAAGCCAACATCGAACGTCACATTCAGGCGCTGCGCAATAAGGGCTTCAACGTCTATCAGGCGGCGCAGGAGAATCCGCAGGACAGCAAAGAGTGGAACAGCGGCACCTTTATCAAGCCGACGCTGATCGAGCTGGATCAGGTAAGCGATCTGGATAAAGAGGTGTTTGGACCAGTGCTGCACGTGGTGCGTTTCTCGCGCAATAACTTGCCGCAGCTGGTTGAGCAGATTAACGCGTCGGGTTACGGCCTGACGCTCGGCGTGCATACCCGCATCGATGAAACCATCGCGCAGGTTACGGCGAGCGCTAAAGTCGGCAACCTGTATGTAAACCGCAATATGGTTGGTGCGGTCGTTGGCGTGCAGCCGTTCGGCGGCGAAGGCTTGTCGGGCACCGGTCCAAAAGCCGGTGGTCCGCTCTATCTCTATCGCCTGCTGGCCAACCGTCCAGATGGCGCGCTGCGTATCACCTTTGATCGTCAGGATGCCGAGCGCCCGGTGGATAGCACGGTGCGTGCCGAGCTGATGCTTGCGCATCAGGCATTGCAGCAGTGGGCGCAGGATAAGCCTGAGCTGCTGGCGCTGTGTCAGCGTTACGACGAGCTGGCGCAGGCCGGTACGGTGCGTCTGCTGCCGGGCCCAACCGGCGAGCGCAATACCTTCACCCTGCTGCCGCGCGAACATGTGCTGTGCATCGCCGATAACGCAGAAGACGCGCTGACGCAACTGGCGGCGGTGACCAGCGTCGGCAGTCAGGCCATCTGGCAGGATGATGAGCTGCATCGTGCGCTGCGTACGTCTTTGCCTGCTGCAGTGCAAGCGCACGTCAAGCTGGTGAAGGATGCGCTGGCGGCGGAGTTTGATGCGGTGATTTATCACGGTGATGCCGATCAGCTGCGCAGCCTGTGTGAGCAGGTCGCGGCACGCGATGGCGCGATTGTCTCGGTGCAGGGCTTCGCCCGCGGCGAAACCAATCTGCTGCTGGAGCGTTTGCTCATTGAGCGTTCACTGAGCGTCAATACCGCCGCTGCGGGCGGTAATGCGAGTTTGATGACCATCGGTTAAGACGCGCAATAAAGTGCGCCGCTACAGTCAGTGCATGATTTGGTAGCGGCGCGATTCATCGCGTGAATTTTCAGGCCGCAGACTTATTCCGCTTCAACCCGATCAGCGTTGGAAACACAAACAGCGACTGCCCCAATCCACGATTCGTCACCTGCCACACCGCCACCGAACACAGCGAACAGATGCCAACAATCGCCAGCGGATAGAAACAGGCCCACAGAATGGAGAACCATGCTTGCTCAAACAGGTGATGGCGCTGGGCGAACAGAATCGCAGACATACCGAAGAACTCAATGAAGATGCGGTGAATCACGTAAATTTGCAGCGTGTTGCGCCCAACCCAATTCAAATAACTCATCTTGAAACGCGCGTTCAGCCAGCGACACGCCGCCACGCTTCCCAGCACCGCAAGGATGCACAGGAACAGGCTCTTATCCAGACCAAAGATGATATGCAGACCCGAGACCGCCGCCAATATCGCCCACGGCACAATGTTGTCACGACGCCATTCACTGAGACGCAGCATCATCGGGCTCCAGAATGCCCCCAGCAGGAAGAACAGGAAATACTGCGCCACACTTTGTGGCCCCCAATACGGAATGATCTTCTCCACCGCCAGATAGTTGAGCGCAATCGCCACCACCAGCAACGCCACTTTCTGCTGTTTAAAGATCTTGGCGCACAGGAAATAGAGCGCCAGGCCGTAGAGATACCACGAGGTGCTCATGGCGAGGAATGTCAGCTTTAAGAACTCCAGCAGCGAACCGGCATACGCCGCGTTGAGGTTCTGTGAAATACGCTGCCCGGTGATCTCGGTGGAGATGCCAACAATCGACCACCACTGAATAAAGCCCCACAAAATATAGAGATAAAACAGGTTGGTGATGCGACTGGTAAACACCTGTTTCCACGGCCGATTTAAAATACCGTTAGTAGCTAATAAGCCCGAAACAAAGAAAAACGCCGGCATACGCAGCGGCGATAATACGGTATTAAACTGCACCCATATTTCTGCCGGGAGCCAACCTGCCGTCAATAATTTCACCGTGCCTTCGAATCCAGGTAATACGGTGTGATACAACACCACCAGTAATATGCAGGCTCCCTTGAGGGTATTTATCCATGCGATATCTTCTTTCCTGGCGTTATTCATATGATGACTCCCGCTGCTGTTGCTGTGTAGGTCTTAAAGAAGAAGGATGAGGAAATAAGCGTTGTAGCATTTATGATTATTAAACGATTATTCAACAGGCAGGGCGGGCATGATGTAGCGAAAGTCCTAAATGTTTTTTTGTGGTCCTGATATAACAATACTTTACACATCCAGACAAAAATAGAACCCTGAGCAGGCTAAGGAAATTTGTCTTAATTTGAGTCACTAAAAGAGGATTAAGTAAAATAAGTGTGATCGTTGTCGCGCAGGGAAATTAAGAACAATCCACCCTTTCTTATGCCAGATTAAATTCAAATTCTAAATGTGGATTTATTTAATGTGCCAAATGGATAAGCAGGAATATTAGCGTTGTGCTAAGCGATTTATTACCGCACATTCCGTAGCGGCGCGATTTATCGCGCAATGAATTGCGCCGCTACGGAATGTGCGGCGCGTGATCAACAAAGTTATTGCAGCGGTGCGCTTTTGCTTTCGAGCGCAGGTTTGCGCAGCAGGCGCGGATAGAGAAACAGCATGCGGCCCGGACCACGGTTGAGCAGCGTCCACACCAACAACGAAATACTGGTACACAACGCAACGCCGATAATTGGCATCAGTAGCGCCCATGCCCAGCTAAAGACGGTATGGTCAAACCAGCCATAATGCACCGCCAGCACAATCGCACTCAGCCCCAGCAGCTCAATAAAGATACGGTGCAGCACGTAGATTTGCAGCGTGTTACGGCCAATCCAGTTCAGCCACGCCATATTGAAATGTTCATTGAGCAAGCGGCACAGCACAATGCCAAACACAATGGTCAGCAAGCTGTAGAACGGATTCTTATAGATGCCGCCGACATGGTGCAGCAGGCCAATTAGCGCAATGCCGCCCAGCATCAACCAGTGCTGACGCTTCAGTTCGCTCAACTCGATCAACGCCTGGCTGAAGAACACGCCGAGCAGGAAATAGAGATAGTTCTGCGCCACGCTGGCGGGTCCCCAGCCGGGAATCAGGCTAAACTGCGCGGCGTACGTCGCGACAATCGCCAGCGCCATCAAGGCCATCTTCTGTTTGTGGAACAGCTTAGTGAACAGGAAGAATCCGGCCAGCGCGTAGAGATACCACAGGCTGGTCATTGAGGTCATCAGCAGCTTAACGAACTCAAACGGCGTGTCGGCATAGGCGGCATTTTTAGTACTGGAAAGCCGCTCCCCGAGATGCGTAGATATATAGTGAATGCTCAGCCACTGAATGACGCCCCACAGCAGGTAGAGATAGACGATGTTGCTGAACTTCTTGGTGAACACCTCTTTCCAGCTCTTTTTGGTGATAGAACTGGCAGCCAGCAAACCGGAGACAAAAAAGAAGGCCGGCATGCGCAGCGGCGACAGATAGGTGTTAAACGCCACCCACCAGTGCGCTGGCAGTAGCCCAGCAGTGAGATGATGCAGCGAAGGCGCGAACGTGGTGATGATGGAATGGTGTAATACCACCATCAAAATGCAGCCCCCTTTGAGCGTGTTGATCCAGAGGACCTCTTTCCTGGCAGTTGTCATTGCTATGTCCTAATTGCGCCATGAATTTGTAAAGAATTATTTATATTTACAAAGATGTCTCAATCGGGACTTTCCTAATAAGAAATCACCCTAGTTCGCGCAGGATAATGGTGAAATTTAAACGTTAAAATTCAGAAGGTTATTAAAGTCAGGCGAATTGACTTTAGGAAAATACTGAGAAGAAAAATACCGGGAGAGATAAGAAAAGCGTCGCCCTTATCAGGCGACGCTGGAGATTATTGGTTAAGAAACTTGTCGAGAAATTGCCGGGTACGCGCCTGCTGCGGATTGCTGAACAGCGCTTTTGCAGCGCCCTGCTCCACGATGCGTCCCTGATCCATAAAGATGGCGCGATCCGCGACGTCGCGCGCAAAGCTCATCTCATGGGTGACGATCACCATGGTGCGTTTCTCCTGCGCCAGCGCGCGAATGGTGTTGAGCACCTCGCCCACCAGCTCAGGATCAAGCGCCGAGGTCGGCTCATCAAACAGAATCACTTCCGGACGCATCGCCAGCGCGCGGGCAATCGCCACACGCTGCTGCTGTCCGCCGGAGAGACGACGTGGAAAACTCTCTTCCTTGCCGTGCAATCCCACTTTTTCCAGCAGACTGCGCGCACGCGCGATGGCTTCCGCCTTCGGCTCGCCCTTCACAATTACCGGCCCTTCAATGATGTTCTCCAGCACCGAGCGATGCGGGAACAGATTGAAGTTCTGGAACACAAAGCCAACCTGCTGACGCAACTGGCGCACCAGCTGCTTTTGCTTGTTAAGGCCGAGCGCCGCATCAATGGCAATATCGCCAACTTTGATACGTCCGCTTTCCGGCACTTCCAGCAAATTGATACTGCGCAACAGCGTGGTTTTACCGGAGCCGCTTGGCCCGATAATGGCCACCACTTCGCCTGGTGCCACGTCGAGATCGATGCCGTGCAGCACCGTCTGGCCGTGAAACTGCTTCACCAGCTGACGGACTTCAATTGCACTCATTTGCCCTCCCGATCCTGTCGATTCACATGCGCTTCGAGGCGGTTTTGCAACGCCGACAGCACGGTCGCCATCACCCAGTAAATCAGCGAGGCCGCCAGATACATGGTGAACACTTCCAGCGTCCGTGAGGTGATCAGCTGCGCCTGACGGAACAGCTCCGGCACCTGAATGGTGGCGGCCAGCGAGGTATCTTTCACCAGGCTGATAAAGCTGTTGCCCAGTGGCGGCAACGCGGTGCGCGCGGCCTGCGGCAGGATCACGCGACGCAGCGTTTGCCACGGCGTCATGCCGATGCTGGCAGCGGCTTCCCACTGCCCGCGCTCAATCGCGGCAATCGCACCACGCAGCGATTCAGAGGCGTAAGCGGCGGTGTTCAGCGACAGACCAATCATCGCCGACGGAATCGGATCCAGCTCAATACCAAACTGCGGCAGACCGTAATAGATCATAAACAGTTGGGCGATGAGCGGCGTGCCACGGAAAATCGACACGTAGATGCGTGCCAGCCAGTTGATCGGCCAGAAGTGTGACAGGCGCATCAGCGCCAGCACGAAGCCGAGTATCAGGCCGAAGAACATCCCGCCGATACTCAGCTGCAGCGTGAACAGCGCGCCTTTTAGTAAAAATGGTGCTGAATCCAGCACCAGTTGTAAGCTTTCCTGCATTATTTAGTGACGTCCGCGCCGAACCATTTTTCAGACAGTTTGCTCAGCGAGCCATCTTTCTGCATGTCCGCGATGGCGGAGTCGATCGCTTTCAGCAGATCGTCGTTGCCTTTACGCAGCGCCACGCCCGATTCCAGGCGGGAGAAGGCCGGGCCCGCTACCGCCATGGTGTCGCCGGTTTTCTTCACCAGATCCAGCGCCGCCAGGCGGTCAACCAGAATGGCGTCTAAACGGCCTGAACGCAGATCCTGATACTTGGTTGGGTCATCATCATAGGTACGCACATCGGCTTTCGGCACATTATCCTTCAGCCACTGTTCGTAGTTGGAACCGAGACCGACGCCGACTTTCTTGCCGGCCAGATCGTCTGGCTTGGTGACGGTTGCTGCGTTTTTCTTCAGCGTCAGCGCCTGCACGCCAGAAATGGTGTACGGCGTAGAGAAGTCATACTTTTTCTTACGCTCTGGCGAGATGGTGACCTGATTGATCACCACGTCGATGCGTTTGGAATCCAGCGACGCCAGCATGCCGTCCCATTTGGTCGGACGCAGATCGGCTTTCACGCCAAGGTGTTGAGCCAGCGCCTGCGCGAACTCCACTTCGAAGCCGGTCAACTGGCCTTTTTCATCCTGGAAACTGAACGGCGGATAAGTGCCTTCCAGACCGACGCGTAGCTCGCCTTTACTCTTTACTTTTGCCAGCAAATCTTCTGCGGCGAAGGATTTAACGTTAACGCCCGCGACCAGCGCGACCGCCATCATGCCCATCACCATTTGGCGACGAATTGGAGAGAAAGTCATGTTTACCCCATTTATTGTGATGTGTTGTTGTGTGCTTTGTCAGGCCGCCATCGACGGCGACCGTTTGAATAACCGCTGGATTATAAACCGTTTTTACGTTCTGTCTCAGACCGAAGGGTGATAAGCAAATAACGCCGGCGATCCCCCGGTATGCACGAACAGCAATGGACCTTCACGACGGAAGCGATTTTGCGCAATACCATCGATTAATCCCGCCATCGCTTTACCGGTATACACCGGATCGAGCATGATGCCTTCCAGCCGCGCCAGCAGTTTCACCGCCGCCATGCCCTCTTCGTTCGGCTCGCCGTAACGCGGCGCGAAGTAATCATCCCACAAGGTGATCGGCGCTTTGGCCTGCACTTCGAGCTGCTCTGCCAGCGCGCTGCGAATGCGCTCCACCACCGGCAACTGCGCCTCAACTTTGCGCGACACGGTAACGCCGACCAATTCGGTTTCGGGCAGCAGCTGTTCCAGACCCACCGCCAGGCCCGCGTGCGTGCCGGCGCTGCCGGAAGCGACCACCACCGCGGCAAAATCCACCACGCCTTCGCTTTGATGCGCAATCTCCTGCGCGCACTCAACGTAGCCGAGCGCACCGAGCGCGTTGGAACCGCCGACCGGTACAATATACGGGCGGAATCCCTGCGCTTCGAGGTGTTCGGCCTGAGCGGCCAGCTGTTCAGTGGGATTGTGCAGCGCATCAACCATGACGATTTCCACATCCATCAAATCGAGCATCAGGCGATTGCCGTTGCTGAGGTAGTTTTCTGACGTGGTGCCAATCGGGTTTTCCAGCAGCGCCACGCACTTCAGGCCGAGCTTCGCCGCTACCGCTGCGGTTTGACGCACATGGTTAGATTGAATAGCGCCCGCCGTCAGCAGCACATCCGCGCCTTCGCGCAGCGCATCCGCAGCCAGGAATTCAAGTTTACGCAGTTTGTTACCGCCGAGGGCCACCGGCGTGAAGTCATCGCGCTTAATAAAGATATCGCGACCAAGATAGTCAGAAAGCCGGGGCAAATGCTCAAGCGGCGTAGGCGCACCGAGTAATTCAAGACGGGGGAACTGGTGCAGAAGATGTAAGGACAATGCAGCCTCCATTCGGGCAATGTGCAGTTATCCATACAGTGTTGCAGAAGATGAGAAAAGTCGCACCCGGAATTCACCGCGTGCTGCCCTTGTTGCTGTCATGCTCGACAACAACAAGGGTGTGATCTCCCTCAGCCCTGCTGCCAGCCTAAAAACTGGTCATATTTGCGCAGTGCGATGCGGTAATTGTTATTGCCCGCATCAGGCAGATCGTTCTCCAGACATTCATGCCAGCTATTGCCCCGTAAACGATCGGCCGGGAAATTTTTCGCCTTCAGCATGTCATCAAGCCGACGCAAACGTACCACATACTCACGTATGGTACTGTGGCTCATCTCGGTCTGCTCAAACAGGTATTGCTTAAACGCCATAATGTCGAAGTAATTCGGATGGGTATTACAAAATATATCGCTGCAGAAACGACACAAGGCGGTCAATTCTGGCTGGAGTTTCATCCACACCTGATCGTCAATCATTTGGTCCATGCGTGCGATGGCCTCTTTATTGATGATCTGGCCGCGAAAGACTAACGCCATACGATCTAAAACTTTGCCACAGTGTGAACAATTGCTTTGGCTGTGCTTATAGTCTTTAAGATAGCGACTTAACGGTCTGGCTTTAACTTTGGCTCCCATTGCTGAGTCCCCGGTTTTATTGTTTTTTTCGATCGCCAGGAACTGAGACTGTTAGCGCGCCCCCGATAATCGGGCACGCAGGCGTTTGATCGCCTGACTGTGCAGTTGACTGACGCGGGATTCCCCCACTTCCAGCACCGCGCCAATCTCCTTCAGGTTCAGTTCTTCCTGGTAGTACAGTGTGAGCACGAGTTTTTCACGTTCAGGCAAGGCCTCAATCGCTTCAATCACGCGGTCACGTAGGTTTCCTTCCAACAACTGATGAAGCGGGTTGGCTTCCTCATGCCCCTCCGTCACCAGCTCCGCACTGTCGCCGTGTTCTTCCCGATACTCGTCGTAGGAGAAGAGTTGGCTGTTGTTGGTATCGAGCAGAATCTGCCGATACTCCTCCAGCGAAACATTCAGTCGCTCAGCCACTTCCTGCTCAGTAGCCGAGCGCCCCAACGCTTGTTCTACCTGATGCATGGCACCTGCTACTTCGCGCGCATTTCTGCGTACGCTGCGTGGTGCCCAGTCGCGACTGCGCAGCTCATCCAGCATTGCTCCCCGGATACGCTGCACGGCGTAAGTGGTAAAGGCGGTGCCCTGTAGCGCATCGTAGCGCTCCACGGCATTTAATAAGCCAATGCCACCGGCCTGCAGCAGATCGTCAAGCTCAACGCTGGCTGGCAAACGAACCTGCAGGCGCAGCGCTTCATGCCGCACCAGAGGAACGTAGCGCTGCCAGAGCGAATGTTTATCCATCACGCCATCGGCGGTATAGAGATCGTTCACGTTGACTACCCTGCGTTAGTAAAGTTATCGGCATGATTATCCAATTCTGTAGGGGTTTTGATTGGCAGAATAGGCGGGCAAAAGCGAGGTTATTTCAAATTTGTTATGGATGGCGGTGGATCGCACCGCCATCCGCGCGGGCGTTAGCGCAAATTACGCAGTCTTTCCCGCGTGCCAGGCGGCACCGCGTCCCATAATGCGCAAACTTTGCCCTCAAGTGCCTGATAAAAAGGGGTAATCAACGCTTCAGTTTCCAGCGCAGGATTAAACAGCACCTGACCGGTTTCCGCGTTGATGCTTATCATTTTGTTGATAAACAGCCGCTGCAGGTCGCTGCGCAGAAATAAGCCGTTATCGGCGCTGTTATCCGCCAGAAAGCCCTCTTCGTTCTCTTGCGTGTCGATGTAGCATGCTTCCACCCACGGCCAGCTGTGACGTTCGGTCAGCTGCGTGCCGGTGATAATGCAGGCGCCGTAGCGCGCTTTTACCGCCGAGGTGAACTCCGCCTGGCTGGAGCGCTGCAGCACTTTGGCTTTCACGCGGCGTCCGACTTCGGTGCCGGGCATCACGCCGCTCGGCACTTTGTATTGCGGCGTGCTCAACACCACCAGAAACTGGATTTTGCGCGACAGCGGGAAGCACGGATGCGCCTGCGCATCGAACAGCTGCCAATACTCATCCTCTTCGGTCTGCCGCATCAGCACCAGCTTAAAGCCCCGGCTGTTGAGCAGATTCTGTGCCGCTGCCGAATTGGGATCGAGCATGGCAAACACCTGGGTTTCGCCGACCACTTTCCAGCGCCCTTCTTTGCGCGCTTCGTCGTTGCGCCGGAAGTAGAGAAACGCCTGCTGGTTTTTCAGGTAATGCTCAAAGCGACGCAGATAGTTTTTGCGCTCGTTGTCGTCCGAGACAAACAGCAGATCCTCGATCGGGCTGTTGATCTCCTCCTGCGCGAACAGCGCGCGGATCACCAAATTGCGAAAGCTGGTCGACGGGCTCAGCAACCCGCGTGCGGTAAGCTCTTTCTCGTCGGGATGCTGCTGCGTGTAGCGCAGGGCAATCTCTTCGAAGGTCAGTAGCTCACCCGGTAACAAGTCATAATTGAAGCGCATAGACACCCCAGAAACGGAAAAATGTGGTTCAAAAATTGGAATGATTCTGAGGGGAGTTATCGGCAATCTGCGCAAGGACTGTAACAAGGTGGTTACTTTTCTGAGGAAGTAGTGCAGCAGCTAAAATCGTCCATTCCCCTGCGTATGAATTTGTTTTAGGTCAGCAGGATTTATCGCCCGAAAAAGCCCCGGTTAAAACCGGGGCTAGACATCATGCTGCTTTCAACCGTTGCAGACGCTTTTCACGGCGAATCTTACGCTCTTCAAATACCGCCACCATCGCCATTAAGGCTATACAGCCAATCGCGGCGGCATCCAGCGCCGCAAAGGTCCCGGCCCAACCGGTTAAGCCAAAGATGGGCGTGCCATCGGCGATCATTCCCAAGCCTAACTTGGCGAAGCTGTCACCAATCAGGTAAGCAAAGGTGCCTTTGATGCCATCGGCGGCACCAATGGCTTTTTTCGGCACAAAGCCGACAGCGGCAACGCCAATTAACAGCTGCGGACCAAACACCAGGAAGCCCAGAGCAAACAGCGACGCCAGATAAACATACTGATTGCTGGCATGTTGATAGATACCAAGCGTGGCGATAATCAACGCCAGCGCCACGCATGCCACCAGCGCACGACGACCATTCGCCAGATCCGACAACCAACCCCACAGCAGCGTGCCGACTAACGCACCGACTTCAAACAGCGTGAAGCCTTGAATCGCCACCTCTTTTGACAGTTTTAATTCCTGGAAGGCATACACCGTCGACCACTGATCGATACCAATGCGCACCACGTACAGGAAGATGTTGGCGAAGCACAGCAGCCAAATCACTTTGTTTTTCAGCACGTACTCGACAAAGATCTGCCATTTGGTCATCGCCTGATCTTCGGTCTCTTTGTCCTCTTCGCTGATCTCTTCACCAAACAGTTCCTCGGCTTTGCCCAGACCGTAAGATTCAGGTGAATCGCTGCCGTAGCGCAGACCGATAAAGCCGACCACCAGCGCTATCAGTGACGGGAACACAAACATGCCGACCACATGCCCATCGAACAGGTAATTGGCACCAAACAGCGCCACACCCGCTGCACCTGCGCCGCCCAGGTTGTGCGAAATATTCCACATCCCCAGATAGCTACCGCGTTTCCGGCGCGGCGTCCATTTGGTGATGGTGGAATAACTACAGGAGCCGCCGGTACTTTGGAAGAAGCCGCTCAGCGCATAAAACGCGATCATCAGGAACAAACTCACCGAGCCAGCGCCCATGCTGGCGCTGAAGCCCAGCATGCAGATGGCCGAGAGGATCAGCATAAACGGCAGGAACTGCTTGGTATTTTTCCCATCGGCGTAATAGGAGACCAGCGTTTTACCGACGCCGTAGGTGATGGAGAAGCCGAGCCCAATCATACCCAACTGGGTCATGCTGAGTCCGTAGGTGGTGATCATGTCGTTCTGCGCAATGTTGAAGTTTTTGCGGATCAGGTACATGGTCAGGTAGCCGATAAAGACCACCAGATAGGACTGCATAAAGGGTTTGAACCACATCTTGCGCCGCTCTTCGAGCGACAGATTCAGGGTCGGCTTGCGCACCTGATTTAAGAAAGCCAGCATGGAGTGCTCCTGATTAATGACCTGCGTGATGGCAGGCATTGTAAAAATCAGCAGCGGTTTCGGCCTGAGACAACTGCCCGGCGCAACCGGGAAAATTTCTTAGTTTTGTCGATGTAAGGGTAAAAAGCGGGGATGCATCACACTTCCTCGCGCTGGCGCGGCGTTTGAGCATGCAGGAATGGCAACAGCAGCAAGGCCGATATGCCCGCCGCGCAGGCGATGACCGCAAAGAAACCGTTCCAGTGCCAGACATCGATCACCCGCGCCAGCGGCCAGCCGGAGAGCGATGCGCCCAGATAGGCAAACAGGCCAACAAATCCGGTCGCCGCGCCCGCCGCGTCTTTATGCGAACATTCCGCCGCCGCCATGCCAATCAACATCTGCGGGCCGAAGACAAAAAAGCCGATGGTAAAGAAACACGCAGCCTGCATCACGTAGCTGGCAAACGGCATCAGCCACAGCGATCCCACTGACAGCAAAATGCCGGCGGCAAAGATCAGGTTCATCGGCCCGCGATTGCCGTTGAACAATTTATCCGATCCCCATCCCGCCACTAACGCGCCACCGAAGCCACCGAGTTCAAACATGGTCACCGCCGAGTTGGCCGTCACCAGATTGACGCCCAGCGTCTCGGACATATAGAGATTGCCCCAGTCGTTAATCGCGGCACGCACCACGTAAACCAGCACGTAACACAGCGACAGCAGCCAGATGTAAGGGTTGAGCAGCACATATTTGGCAAGGATCTGTTTGTGACTCAGCCCTGCGCCCTCTTGCTGCTGAGCAATCTCCAGCGCATCGTGGCGCCAGTCACCGACCGGCGGTAAACCCACGGTTTGCGGACGATCGCGCAGGCGCCAGCAGAGAAAAATACCAGCGACGATCGCCAGTCCGCCTGCAATCATCATGCCGGCGCGCCAGCCATAGTGCAGCGCGGCGGCACCGACGATCATCGGGATCAGCGCACCGCCAACGTTCTGTGCCGTGTTCCACAGCGCCCACCAGCCGCCGCGTTCGGTGCGAGAAAACCAGCTGGTCAGCAGACGCGCACAGACCGGCGATCCCCATCCCTGGAAAAAGGCATTTAACACCCACAACACGGCGAAAGCCCACAGCGATGTGGAGAAACCAAACAGAATATTCACCACGCCTGTCGCTATCAGCCCGATGCCCATGAAGTAGCGCGCGTTAGAGCGGTCGCTGACGATGCCAGAGAAAAACTTCGACAGGCCGTAAGTGATGTAAAACAGCGTCGCCAGCAGGCCGATATCCGTGCGCGTCATCACTCCCGCCGCAAGAATTTCCGGCGATGCGGCGTTGAAGCTTTTACGGGTGAAATAGAACAGCGCATAGCCGAGCCAGATGGTGATCATGATATGGCGCCGCCAGTAGCGATAGCGCGCATCAATGGTCGCTTTATCGCTGATCGGCTGCGCGCTGGCGGGTGCTTTGAGAAATCTAAACAACATATTGGTTATCCCTTGCGCAGCGGTAACGTGACGCTAACGCGCGTGCCGTGGGTGCAGGAGATCCCCAGCGAGCCGCCGAGTGCCGTCACGCGTTCGCGCATGCCGGCAAGGCCAAAACCGTGCTGCGGGGAACCCACGGGTAAGCCGCAGCCGTCGTCTTCGATCACCAGCTGCAACCGCTCGTCCTGCAATGTGCCTTGCAGCGTCACCGCACGGGCGCTGGCGTGTTTCACTACGTTATTGAGTCCTTCCTGACAAACGCGAAACAGCGTGACGCGCTGCGCTTCACTCAGTCGCGCTTCATCAATCTGCCAGTCGAGATGGCTGATGATGCCGTGCCCTTCCAGCTCCATTTCCC
This sequence comes from Pantoea sp. DY-17, assembly GCF_019795975.1. Classification (NCBI taxonomy): domain Bacteria; kingdom Pseudomonadati; phylum Pseudomonadota; class Gammaproteobacteria; order Enterobacterales; family Erwiniaceae; genus Pantoea; species Pantoea sp. DY-17. The sequence continues at coordinate 1,585,043 of NZ_JAIMIG010000001.1, forward strand.
GCATCAGCGAACGGATTGCCTGCTCGAGCGAAAGATCGTCCAACTGGCGCGGACGCAAGCGCCCCAGCAAGCGGCGCACCGAATCGTAAATGCCCAGCGACAGCTGCTCTATCAACATGCCGCTCTGCTTGACGCCACTTTCCGGGCTGATGCGCTGCATGATCCCGGCCTGGGTGCGAATAGCTGTGATGGTCTGGCCGATATCATCGTGCAGCTCGCGCGCCACTTCGCGTCTGACGCTCTCTTCGGTCTCCAGCAGGCGCTCCGTCAGACGGCGATTGCGCACCAATTCGGTTTGCAGCGACTGATTGAGTTCACGTAAACGCTGAATACCCGCGCCGAGAAGCAGCCCGGTCAGGCTTTGCGCCAGCAGGGAGAGCAGCAGATCGACCGCGTGATCGTGCCAGGTCTGGCTGGCGATCAGCGCGATGGCGTTCATCAGTGTGGCAATCAGCGCGCCCTGCCAGCCGTAATGCCATGCCAGCGCAATAATCGGCAGCGCCAGACAAAACGGTGTGAAGCGCGACAGCTCTGCAGGCAGACCCAGCTGCAACCACAAACTGACCATAAACAGCAGCACATAACCAAACAGATGGCGCACGCGCCAGTTAACCGGCTGACCGACCAGCGACGGGCCGAGCGGCTGCCAGCGCGTGCTGGTGAGATAATGCCAGATTACCAAACAGGTTGGTGCCACGGTCAGTGCGCCGGTGAGCGTGAGCAGCACCGCATTCAGCGCGACGGGTTCAGCGATCCACGGCAATGCCTGCAGCAGCGCCGCGCACACCATCGCACCGCCCTGCCACAACAAGGTGTGCCAGTCTCGTTGATGACGATAACGGGAGATCAGCGCCACCGGCAGCAGCGTCAATAAGCTACCCAGCATCAGCAGCGGCAGATGCGCCAGCGCCACTTCACGTGAGAGCCAATAAAGCAGCAACCACTCAGCACCGAGCAGCACCGGCCAGTAGGCGCGCGGGCATTGCAACATCAGGCCAAGGCGCAGGCCAAAGGGAAACAGCAATACCGCCAGCTCAGGACGTTCCGCCAGATGCAGGCTGATGCTCCACAGGCAAAACCACGCGGCAGAGAAGATGCAAAAACTGGCGATAACGGCGATCAGCCGTGAAAAGAGTGGCTGCATTACCAGCCATCAAACATGCGGCGCGCCAGTTCAACGTCATTACTGACGTTGAGCTTTTCCAGCAAATTGGCGCGATGAACGTGAACGGTTTTCGGCGAAAGGCCAAGTTCGGCCGCGATCTCTTTTACCGCTAAACCTTGCGCCAGTTTTTCCGCCACCTGGCGTTCGCGTTTGGTGAGCGGGTCCTGACGTCCGGAGGCGAGCTTCAGGGCGATATCGGGCGTCAGATAGCAGCCGCCTTTGGCCACGGTATGCACCGCGGCGATCAGTTCATCGGGGCTGCAACGTTTGGAGAGGAATCCGCGCGCGCCCGCATTGAGCGCCTGCTCCACCAGCGCCGGACTGTCGTGCACCGACAGCATGATGGTCGCCATGCCTTTCGGCAATTGGCTCAATAACTCGAGCCCGGAAATATCCGGCATCGAGATATCGCAGATGCACACCTGCACGCCGCGCCCCGGCAGCATATTGAGCGCTTCCCGCCCGGAACCGCATTCGGCAACAACCTGGAAATCCGGTTCCAGCCCCAACAATTGGGCAAAACCCGAACGGACGATCACATGGTCGTCGATGAGCGCGATGGTGGTCATGAGGTTTCCTGGCGGCGAAAAAACGCGCTTACCTTAGCGATAAGCGGGGGAAGCTTCAAGGGGAATGGGTGGGTTTGGGTCACGTAATGCGTTGCGCCTGCAAATATGCATATTATGAATATGCAGGTATAAAAAAACCCCGCCGAAGCGGGGTTTGATAAGCAAGAAGCTTAGAGCGATTAGCCCTGCAGCAGAGACAGAACCTGCTGTGGAACCTGGTTAGCTTTCGCCAACACTGAGTTACCTGCCTGCTGGATGATCTGTGCTTTAGACATGTTTGAAACTTCAGTGGCGTAGTCAGCATCCTGAATACGAGACTGTGCTTCAGACAGGTTAGTGGTGGTGTTGTTCAGGTTAGTTACCGCTGAATCCAGACGGTTCTGAATCGCACCCAGGCTTGAACGGAACTTATCGATGCTGCTGATAGCTGAGTCCAGAGCTGCCAGTGGGTCAGAAGTTGCAGTACCCGCGCTGGTTGCGTCAGTGGTCAATTTACCTGCGCTATTGAGATTTACAGTTGCACCGATAGTTGGTGCGTATTTTTTATCGTCCACAGGGTTTGCAGCAGAATCTTGTGCAGCGTAATCAGCAACAGTTACTGCACCTGTATCTTTATTAACTGCGTAGGAAGTAGTGTATTGTGCAGTTTTAGTGATTGCACCACTTGCATCAGTATAAGTATCAGTTGAAGCACCATCGGTGAAGGCAAGAGTACTAGACATTACTCCAGATTTCATCGCCATGCTCGTAGTTGTGCCAGTAGCAGTAGTTTCTGCAAGAACAACATCTTTGCTAACAGTTGCCTTGTAAGTAATGTTACCTGCTACGTCATCAGATGTGTCGCCAGGAGTACCGGCATCTGAACCTGAGGAAATTGTGTAGTCAGTACCTTTGAAAGATAAAGTACCACCGGCTCCAGCAGCAGAGGATGCAATATCAACTAAATCTGACGTTGTAGCGGGTACTGTATCAGCGCCTGCTGCGTTGGTAGTAAGGTTGCCAGCGGAATCAAGATAAGCTGCCGCGCCACCAATAGTAATTTTACCATCTGAATCAGTATCAAATTTAACAGTACCGTTGTTTGTAGTCCAAGTACCACTTTCAGACTGACCTGTAGCTGCTTTCAGACTATCTTTCAGTGTAGTACGATCCGCAGTATCTGCTGCTGTCAACGTTTTACCAGTTGTGAAATTACCTGACGCAGCATCAAAAGTATAATCAGTAGTTACACCACCAGTAGTGGTTGATACTGTGTCGCCATCACTTAATTTTGCGAACGCAGCTTTGGTAGTTAATGCTGTGTTTTTAGTAGTAACATCATAATAACCATCAGCCTGTAAAGTGCCACCAGCACTTGTTACATCACTTACAGTAGCTGCTTTGTTCGTAATTGAACCTGAACCATTTACATTGAAGCCGTTCAGACCCAGAGTTGAAGAGTCGATTTTCTTCAGGTCGATGGTGATGGTCTGGCCATCGTTCGCGCCAACCTGGATTTTCATAGAACCGTCTTTCGCCAGCACGTTCACGCCGTTGAACTGAGTCTGACCGGATACGCGGTCAATTTCGTCCAGACGTGATTTAATTTCGTCCTGAATTGAGTCCAGGTCAGACTGGCTGTTGGTGCCGTTCTGAGACTGTACGGTCAGTTCACGAACACGCTGTAAGTTGTTGTTTATTTCTGACAGTGCGCCTTCAGTGGTCTGCGCAGCAGAGATACCGTCGTTGGCGTTACGCGCCGCCTGAGTCAGGCCGTTAATGTTAGAAGTGAAGCGGTTAGCAATTGCCTGGCCCGCTGCGTCATCTTTAGCGCTGTTAATACGAAGACCAGAAGACAGACGCTCGATAGAAGTAGACAGAGCAGACTGGTTCTTGTTGATGTTGTTCTGAGTGATCAGCGAGAGGCTGTTGGTATTAATGACTTGGGCCATGATAATTTTCCTGTTAATCAAGTCTTTCGGTTAAGGTGTGGGCTTCAACCCGCCGGCTTCAGCGCCGTCAATGTTGTTATCGTCTGCCCTTAAACAACCTTTAGATTTTTTTTAGGACCAGGTGAAAATTTTTCCCTTCAACCTGTCACGTTTATCTTTATCGCCCTGCCCGCAGCGTTCTTTAGGCCAACCTGATCATTTTTCTAGCGTCCGAAATACCCTTCTCTATATACGCTATTCGCTTTATTACCCGCCGGTAAATAATTCTAAACTTTGCCCATAATGAGCCGATAACCCGCGGTATTGATTCTCCGTGTCGACATAGAAAGGAAACAACATGACCACCATTTCTACCCTCGGTATCGGTTCAGGCCTCGATTTAAGTACCATCCTGGATAACTTGAGTACGGCTGAGAAAGCGTCTTTAACGCCTATCTCTAATCAGCAGACGGCTTATACCGCGAAGCTGAGCGCTTACGGCACCTTATCGAGCGCGTTAACCACCTTCCAAACCGCCAACACGGCATTAAACAGCGCGGATTTGTTCACCGCAACCAGCGCAGCCAGCAGCACCACTGCGTTCAGCGCCACCACGTCTGGCAGCACCATCGCCGGGAAATACAGCATTAGTGTGACGCAGCTGGCGCAGGCACAGACGCTAACTTCGGGCGTACAAACCAGCAACACCACTGCGCTGGGCAGCTCCGATGCCAGCCGCACGCTGTCGATCAAACTGGCCGACGGCACCAGTAAAGACATTACGCTGACCAGTGCACAAACCTCATTAACCGGCATGCGTGACGCGATTAACGGTGCCAATGCCGGTGTCAGCGCCAGTATTATCAAAACCGGTGATGGCGCTTATCGTCTGTCGCTGACCGCGTCGAAAACCGGTGAGGCTAATGCGGTTTCTTCCGTGACCGTGACTGGCGATGACACACTGCAAGGCATTGTCGGCTTTGATTCAACCAAAACCGATGCCGATAACCCGCTGGACGTCAGCGTTGCCGCACAAGATGCCGAGTTAACGGTAAATAATGTCGCCATCACCAGCAGCACCAACACCATTAGCGATGCGCTGGAAGGAATTACGCTGAATCTGAATGATGTCACCAGCGGTAATCAGACGTTGACCATCACGCAAGATACCTCTAAAGCCTCCACCGCAATTTCCAACTTTGTGGATGCCTACAACAATCTGCTGGATCAGTTCACCAGCCTGACTAAATACACCGCTGTGGATGTCGGCTCAGATACACAAGATTCCAGCAACGGTGCGCTAGTTGGCGATAGCACGCTGCGCGGTATTCAAACCCAGATTAAAAGTTTGCTGACCAACACGGCTAGCTCTTCAACCTACAAAACGCTGGCGCAAATCGGTATCACCACCGACCCGACCACCGGTGAGTTGTCGCTGGATTCCGACAAGCTGAAAACCGAGCTGACCAAAGATCCGGCGGGCGTGAAAGAGATGATTGTGGGTGACGGTAAAACCACCGGTATCACCACCAAACTGGCGACTAACCTGACCAGTTGGCTGTCATCTACCGGCAGCATTCAGTCCGCGAAAGATGGCGTCAGCAAGACGCTGAATAACCTGACTGAGCAGTACAACAACATGAACACGCGTATCAACGCCCTTATTGCGCGTTATAAGACGCAGTTCACGCAACTCGACGTCACCATGAGCTCGCTGAACAGCACCAGCGATTACCTGACACAGCAGTTCGATAGCATGACTTCGAGCAGCAGTTCTAAATAGTAAGGAGTGACCATGTACAGCGCTACAGGCACACAAGCCTACGCAAAAATCGGGGTGGAGAGCTCAGTGATGAGCGCCAATCAACAGCAGCTGATTACCTTGCTGTTTGACGGTGCGATCAGCGCACTGGTCCGCGCCCGCCTGTTTATGCAGGACAATAATATCCAGGGAAAAGGTAACTCGATTTCCAAGGCCATTAACATCATCGAGGGCGGACTCAAGCAGGGCCTCGATGAGCAATCAGGCGATGACCTGACCGACAACCTGTTAGGACTCTACTCCTACATGGTTCGCCGTCTGGTTCAGGCTAATCTGCGAAATGATGTCGAAGCCCTCGAAGAAGTTGAAGGTCTTCTGCGCAATATCGCTGATGCCTGGAAAGAAGTCGTACAACCTCAACACCTTCAGGACGCCGTTTAATGAATATTGCACCGCCACTGATTACCGTTTACCAACAGTTACTCGACCTCAGCCACGGAATGCTGCGTTTGGCAGCAGACGGCGAATGGGATGATTTGATTACCAAGGAAGTGGACTATGTCAGTGCGGTGCAAAGACTGGCGCAAACAACCGAAGCCGCCGCACCGTCGCGCCAGCTGCAAGAGCAGCTGCGTCCGGTGTTACGCCATATTCTCGATAATGAGAGCGAAGTGAAACGTCTGCTGCAGTTGCGTATGGACGAATTGACGCAGCTGGTGGGCCAGTCATCGATGCAGAAATCGGTGATCAGCGCGTATGGCAAGCAAGGTAGTGTGTATTTGCCGCAGGGTTAAATTTACGACTCTGCGCGCTGATGCCCTCACCCCGGCCCTCTCCCACAGGGAGAGGGAGATGCTGCAATATGCCAGATGGGCTCGATCGGTTCCCTCTCCCACTGGGAGAGGGTTAGGGTGAGGGAAAACTACTTCTGCGTCGCCGTCGAAACCGGGCGCATAATCTCTGGCTCGATATTCTGAATCACCGCCTCACTCGGACGCTTCGCCACTTCTTCCAGCGCCTGCTGGCACTCAACGGTTGGGCGATCCACTTTACGCAGTCTCAATCCATCGTAACGCAGCTCACCGTTCTCCAGCACCAGCGGCATCACGCGCACCTGACGCGTCACGTTAACCCAGTCATCGCCCAGACGCGTTAATTTGCCCGGTTTGGCAATCACGCGCTGCCACTGACGGCAATCCAGCGTGTCGCCTTCGGCACCAATAATCAGGCTGCCCATCGCTTGCTTGCTGATCAGCTTGCTTTGCGGCCCTACGGTTTGCCAGTTGCCCTGCAGCTCCAGCGGCGCAGGGGTTTTCACCGCCTGGTCATAATTGCTGATCTGCGCACAGCCACTCAGCGCCAGCGCGGCCACTATCATCCACTTTTTCATTCCCGGTCCCTACACTCGCATCAATGGCGGCTACGTTATAATTTTTCCCGCAGGTTGCGCAAGGTATCTGCTGCGCGCCACATGATTTTCCTCAAGCTGCTCACTTCTGCGCCGATAACTCTTCTGGAGTTAAAAGTGCCTGTAAAAACAATAATGACCGATTACACACTCACCTTCGTTACGGAGAATCCCGTTATGCGATTGACCCTTCGCGCGCGTCTGACATCGATTGTTGGCCTGCTGTGCATTTTACTGATTGTTGCCGCCATCTGGGGAATCATCGGCCTGCGCGCCGCCGACCAACGGGCGCAAAACGCCTACCAGAATGAGCTGTTACCGCTGCAATATTCATCCCGCCTGTACCGCATGGTGCAGGAACAATCCGCGACCCTGTTCGATGCCCTGCGCTACTGGACCGACAGCAGTGAAGTGGAGAAACGTCTGGCGCGCATCGCGCAGTACGGCGAGCAGATAGCCAAAGACCGCCAAACCTGGCAGCAGCTGTCGTTTGATGCGCAAACCAAACCGCTTAGCCAGCAATTCATCACCCATCTCGATGGCTGGCAAACCGCGCTGAAAGATGCCGGTGAACTGCTAAAGGGCGGCAACCCGTCCGGCGCGCTGGTGGTGATTGAAACCCGCCTGCGCAGCGGCAGTCAGCTGCTGCAACAGGACATCGATCAGCTTGATGCGTTAATGCGCCAGCATGCGGAACTCACCTATCAGCAGAGCAACAGCGATTACCAGCTGGCGCGTAACAGCCTGATTATCATATTGCTGGTCGGGCTGAGCGTGGCGCTGGTGTTCGGCTGGCTGCTGATCCGCTCGATCAACCGCTCGATTGCTCAGGCGCGCGAGCTGGCCGAATCGATTGCAGCCGGTGAACTGAACCACGATATCGGCAGCGTTTCACGCGATGAGATGGGCGAACTGATGCAGTCGCTGCTGCGCATGGATGTGCGTCTGGCGGAGATCGTGCGCGACGTGGGCGAAAGCGCCACTGCGCTGAGTGATGCGGCGCGTCAGATGGCCGACGGCAATGACGATCTCTCTGAGCGCACCCATTCGCAGGCCAGCTCGCTGGAGCAGACCGCCGCCAGCATGGAGCAGATGACCGCCACGGTGAAACACAATGCCGATAACGCTGCGCAGGCCAACGAACTGGCCACCGACGTGCGTCATCAGGCCGAACGTGGCAGCAGCGTGCTGCGTGATGCGGTCAGCGCGATGGAGGAGATCGAATCTTCCAGCAAGCGCATCGCGGATATCAACCGGGTGATCGATGAGATCGCCTTCCAGACCAACCTGCTGGCGCTCAACGCAGCGGTTGAAGCAGCACGCGCCGGTGAACAGGGGCGCGGCTTTGCCGTGGTGGCGTCCGAAGTGCGTCAGCTGGCGCAGCGGTCCGCCGGGGCCGCCCACGAGATCAAAGCGTTAATCGATGCCAGCGTGGGTAAAGTGGAAGCCGGCAGTGCGCTGGTGCAGCGTTCCGGCGCAATGCTCAATGACATCAATCAGGGCGTGGCGCGCGTGGTGGACATTGTCGGTGAAATTGCCGTGGCCAGCCGCCAGCAATCCAGCGGCATTGAGCAGGTTAACACCGCAGTGATTCAGATGGATGGCGCGACGCAGCAGAACGCCTCGCTGGTGCAGGAAGCCAGCGCCGCCAGCCAGACCGTTAGCGAACATGCCGGATTGCTGGTGGAGAAGATGGCCTTCTTCCGCCTGCAGCAGCGCTAAGGAGCGAGTGATGCGTAAACTTCTCGCTATGTTGCTGGCCACGCCGCTGCTGAGCCACGCCGCGACCACGCTGAATATTGCCACCATCGCTAACGGCGATATGACCATCATGCAGCAGCTCGCCACGCGCTACGAACAGGAGCATCCTGACGTCAAACTGCAATGGCATGTGATGGACGATGGCGCGCTGCGTCAGGCGGTGCTGTCGGCGATGAACAGCGGCCAGGCGCAGTTCGATGTCATCACCGTTGGCACCTATGAAGCGCCGCTGTGGGGTGAAAAAGGCTGGCTGGCGCCGCTCAATAAGCTGCCCGCCGATTACGACAGCGAGGATCTCATCGCGCCAGTGCGCAAAGCGCTGTCGTTCCAGCAAACGCTCTACGCCCTGCCGTTCTACGGTGAAAGCAGCATGACCTACTACCGCAAAGATCTGTTTGCGCAGAAAGGGTTAACCATGCCCGATAATCCCGACTGGACCGATATCAAAAACTTCGCCGCCAAACTCACTGACCCGCAAAAAGGCATTTACGGTTTGTGCCTGCGCGGCCAGCCTGGCTGGGGCGATAATGTGGCGTTCATGACCACCATGGCGAATGCCTATGGCGCGCAGTGGTTCGATGAAAACTGGCAGCCGACGCTCAACTCGCCGGAGTGGCGCGAGGCGCTGGGTGATTATTTGCAGGTAGTGAAGCAGGATGGACCCGCGGATACGGTGAAAAACAGTTTCGGCCAGATTCTGCGCCTGACTGCACAAGGCAAATGCGCCATGTGGATCGACAGCACGGTGGCAGCCGGTTTGCTGGTGAATCCGCAGATCTCATTAGTCGCCGATAAGCTGGCCTTTGCGCCTGCACCGGGCGGCATAACGCGTAACGGCTCCAATTGGTTGTGGTCGTGGGCGCTGGCGGTACCGGCGAATACGCCGAATCGCGAGGCGGCGATTGCCTTTATTAGCTGGGCGACGTCAAAACAGTATATCCAGCAAGTGGCCGATACCGTCGGCTGGGGGGCGGTACCGCCGGGCAGCCGCAATTCGACGTATCAGCAGGCGAGCTATCAGCGCCTGGCGCCGTATGCCGCGCAGGTGCGTGCGGCGATTGATTCGGCCACCGTCGAGCAGCCGACGCTCAATCCGGTGCCTTATCAGGGCGTGCAGTACGTGAGTATTCCCGGATTTGATCAGATGGGTAACGCCGTCGGGCAGAATCTGGCGGATATGCTGAGCGGTAAACTGACGCTGGATGAAACGCTGACGAAGAACCAACAAGATGTGACGCGGATTTATCAGCAGATGCATTGATAGGCGGTGATCACAAGTTGCACATACCGTAGCGGCGCGCTTTATCGCGCAATAAATTGCGCCGCTACGATGCCCATGTTCTGTAAGATCGGGAACTGACAAGGCCACATGCGCGCGTTACACTAGCGCGCAAGTTGATACGCAGGAACACCGAATGAAAACCCCAGAAGAGTATTACGCTCAGGCGCGTACGATGTTTTTCGCCGCCCACCCCGATTTCCAGTCTGCACTGGATGAACTCACCGAAAGCGATGCCCGCCAGGCGAACCTGTCATTAGCGCAGTTACGCGACTGGCATGCAGAACGTATTTATGCCGCATTTTTGCGTCAGAAGAAGCTGGATGGCATGCTGTTTTCTATACAGCTGGCGGAGCCCGATAAAGCCGTTGCCGCGGATGCCATTGAAAAGTATCTGAAATCTCACGCAGAAGCCTTAGGCATGACGTGGGAAGAGTTCTGCATCAAAAACGAGTTGTAATCGGCCACGCACTGTAACGGCATCAAAGATACATCGCCAACCACACAAAATGTTCAGGAAAAAGTTGTACAAGTTGAGAAAACTTGTATAACTTACTCATCACGACGTCAGTCGTAGATTGTCCTTGAACGAATGGTGCTGTTGCACCGCCTCTGGAAGTGTTGCTGGATTTCCACTTCCAGAGGTAATATTTTTTCTTATCCTTCCCGCTCAATCCCTTTTACTTCGATATAACTTGCCACCGCCAGCAGACGATTGACGTGGGTCAGCAGCAGATCAACATCGGACTGTAAAAATTCCTGCGATGCGCGCGAAGCGGTAACAATCGCCTCCTGCACCGTATCGGAAATAGTCAACGAGTTATTCTCTTTCGCCTGAATCAGCAGCGCGGCAATCAATAACGACTGCGCCTCTACCTGCGCCACCAGCTCTTTTGCTTCCACATCCATTTTTGCCATTTTCAATAAGATATCGATAACCAGTTGGCGCATATTTACCCCTGTTTTTATTTACAGTACTATATCGCACCCGATCCAATGAATGGAACGACCCTGATGTTTGTGGAGTTGATTTACGATAAGCGTAACGTGGCCGGATTACCGGGTGCACGCGAGATGATTTTGCAGGAGTTGGAAAAGCGTGTACAGCGCGTCTTTCCCGATATTGAGGTGCGCGTCAAACCGATGGAGCGTAACGCAATAGATACTGATATGAGTAAGAACGATAAAGCGACAGTTGCGCGGATTGTTGAAGAGATGTTCGATGAGGCAGAAATGTGGCTGGTGGCCGATTAGGCCACCAGTACGCTAGACGCTTAGCTTTCCTGCTCAGCATGGTTGATGGCGATTTCCAGATCCTGAATCGCCGCATCAATGTCATCCAGCAGCTTGCCCTGCTTGTTCAGCAAGGTGTCGAAGCGTCCCGCGTATTCGGTGTCTTTATACTCACCCGCATCAAACGCCAGCCAGTGGCCAGATAGCGTCTCAGTGTTGGTCTGCGCGTAGTGGCGCATCTCTTTAAGCTGGGAGGTGACATCACGCAAGTATTCAGTTTTGGTTTTTACAGTTTCTGTATCACTCATGCTATCTTCCTTTTCGCTTAATAAGACGATTTAAATAACGCTTGAATGATTAAAGGTAGTGCAAAATATCGAAGCTGCCTTAGGAATAATCGGAAGTGACTAAAACCTGTTAGTAAACAGGGGACATCCCGGTCCCCGATGCTGAGTCGTCAGGCATTACAGATACTTCCTCGCCAGATCAATCAGCTCACCCTTCGCGGCATCGCCAAGTTTGATTACGCCCTGCTCGACAAAGCTAAACGCTCTGACGAAATCCTTCACCCCTTCTGAGAACGCCTGAGTCCCGTCGTGGCTCTGCGCCGTTGCGGCGGCTGGCGGCGCATCGGCTGCAGCGGGAGCAGCGATGTCCGGTTCGCTGGGCGGCGCAACCTCGGCTGGCGCAGGCGTTACCGCCTCAGGCGCGGCAGTGGCCGCCACCTGCACGGGTGCAGCGGTTATCGCCTCGGGTGCCGTAGCCGGTGGAACTTCAGCCGGTGCCGCTGCCGCTACCACTGCGGGCGCAACTTCAGGTGCTGCTTCTGCGACTACAGCGGGCGTCGCTTCAGGAGCTGCGGTCGCCGTCGGTGCAGCAACGGGCGTGGCGACTTCGTTGGCGAAATCTTCCGCTGGTGACGATGCGATGGTGCTGGTGGGATTGATGACAGTTTGATCGCTCATAATGCTCTCCTTCTTACGGAATAAAGATCGCAGTCGGGCAAGACTGGCTGCAATCCACGGGGTAATTCGCATGATGCCCTCCTTAACGCTTGGGTTGAGGTGGCGACTTATCTCCTTCTGCCGGTTTCCCTTTGTCAGCCGAATTGCTGACCGGGTGTTTCACGGTTCCATCAAGCTTGTTCTGCAGCGCCACCAGCTGGCTGGTAAGCTCCGCCACGCGTGCTTCACGTCGTTCCGATATGGTTCGATATTGCTGTCGAATCTCTTCAACACGCTGATTGGCGTTGTTACTGACGAACAGGAATAGCACCGTCATCGCCACGCACATCAACGACAACATCAGCAAAAAGCCGCCGAAGAACAGTTGGCGCCGATGGTTTTTTACTACGTACTCACTGTTTATCTGCATCATCACGACTCTCCTCCAGAGTGGTAATCAGTTGGTTAACCTGGCTGCGAAACTTATCGCTGTGCTCGGCTTCCGTGGTGGCCAGCAAAATGCTCAGGGCGTTTTTTATCAGCCGCAGATCGGTTTCCAGCGAAGAGATACGCCGCAGGTTTTTGTCATGTCGGATGCGCAATTCATCGTTTTCCTGGCGCATCAAGGCGTGGCCCTCTTTGAGCAGCATCACCTGTTCTTTGTAACTGGTGATGATCTCCCCACCGGCACGATTGCTGGTGACGATCGCGGCGATACCCGCCATTAACGGTTTCCAGAACACAGCTGCTGCGCCGCCGCCGAGAAGCAACGCACCTACGCTGGTGACTAAACTACTTTCCATGCTTCACCTCTCACCCCTGGCAAGGGATGTGCCCCATAAGCACGCTGACCACCCTTGCCAGCTTCGCGGTCAACGCCTGAATTTAAGTTTACTTTAACTTATGAATTTAAGTATACTTAAGTCGTTCCTTCAGGAGATGTCAAGATGATGAAAAAAGAATCTTCCGGTGAGCGCATCCGGGCACGACGTAAAGCACTACAGTTGACGCAGCAGGCGCTGGCCCAAAGCATTGGGGTGTCGCATGTGGCTGTATCGCAGTGGGAAAAAGAGGAAACCGTACCGCGTGGCGAAAATTTGCTGCGGCTCGCGCAGTGGCTGCAATGCACGGCGGCATGGATTATCGACGGGGATGGCGAAGTGTTTGCCACCCACGCCAAAGCCGCACCGGTTGCGGCGGTGCCATTGATTAGCCTGGCGCAAGCGTCAGCGTGGTTGAGCGAGGAACGGTTGTTGCTCAAACAGCAGGCTGCGCACTTTCTCTATAGCGAGAGTCAGTTGGGCGATGGCGCGCTGGCGGTCACGATAGACGATCAGGCGATGCAGCCCGATTACCGGCCCGGTGACAAAGTGATCTTTGATCCTGACGTTCAGCCGCAGCCGGGCGATGTGGTGCTGGCGCTGGTGGATGGCGTGGCACGAGTGCGGATTTATCGCCTGCAAACGCAACAGCAGGATGAGCAGATCTTCACATTGCGCGCGTTGAATGATGATTTTCCGCAGCTGCATTCGGCGGAATCGGCGCTAGAAATTATCGGCACGCTGATGGAGTTGCGACGTTACCGAAGCGGCTAGCCGCTTCGCTTAAGCTGTTATAATAAAAAAAGTTTAGCCTGATCGCGGGAAGCTATGGACAGACCCCGCGGTAAGGCTGCTAATCTAGCCGCAAAATAATAAATTATCCGGACAATCTCGATGCTCACCACAATTATTTACCGCAGCCATCTGCACGATCACGTGCCAATCAAAACGCTCGAAGATATGGTTGCTAAAGCCAATAGCAAAAACAAAAACTTCGACGTTACTGGCATCCTGCTGTTCGACGGCCTGCACTTCTTCCAGCTGCTGGAAGGACCGCGCGAGTCCGTTCAGGGCATATACAAGCGTATTTGTCAGGACGCACGCCACCATAATCTGGTGGAGTTAATGCACGACTTCGCGCCTGAACGCCGTTTTGGCAAAGTCGGCATGGAGCTGTTCGATCTGCGCGAGCATGACAAAGACACAGTGCTGCAAGCAGTGCTGGATAAAGGCACCTCGCGTTATCAGCTTACCTACAAAGATCGCGCGCTGCAGTTTTTGCGTACCTTCGTGGTGGCGCGCGACAAAGAGAACTACTTCGAGATCCCGCCAGCTAATACCTGGGAATTTGTTCCGGATATTGAATGGCAGAACGATCTGGAGGGTATCGATCAGAGCCTGCAGGATTGCCGCTTTGCTTTTCAACCTATCATCGATCCCTTCGCGCGCCGCGTCACTTCGTTTGAAGCGCTGATCCGCACGCCAAACGGTGGCTCACCCGATGAGTATTTCTCCGCGTTTGGCGGCGAAGCGATTTATCACGCGGATATCAAATCGAAACGTCTGGCCTTTCGCGTGGCGAGCAAACTGGGGATTGGCGAGCATCGTCTGTCGATCAATCTGCTGCCGATGTCACTGGTGACGGTGCCAAACGCGGTGGAATTCCTGCTTACCGAGATCAACGCCAGCGGGCTGGTGCCGCAACAGGTGATCGTCGAAGTGACCGAAAATGAGATCATTTCGCGCTCGGATGAGTTTGCTGCCGAAGTGAGAAAGTTGAAAGCGGCAGGTATCAGCCTCGCGCTGGACGATTTTGGTGCCGGTTTTGCTGGCTTGTCGCTGTTATCAAAATTCCAGCCGGACAAAATCAAAATCGATCGCGAGCTGATCCGCGATGTGCACAAAAGCGGCCCGAAGCAGGCGATCATGCACGCCATCATTAAGTGCTGCGCATCGCTGGAGATTGCGGTGATTGCCGAAGGTGTCGAGCAAGCTGAAGAGTGGATGTGGCTGGAAGCCGCAGGCATTAGCCAGTTCCAGGGTTTCCTGTTTGCTTATCCGCTGCTGAATGGATTCCCGGCGGTGGCGTGGCCGGAGATTAAATAGTGTTGGTCGCCATGCATGGCGACCCCACCAATCAGTAATACGTTACCTCAATATTGCCATACTGCTTATCAATCACGTTGCCTGCCGCGTCAACGCTAATAATGTCGCAATAATAGGGAACGTCGTGTTTGTATTTGCAGACATTGCTGACGGTTTTAATTTGGTCATTTCGCTTCACCGTGGTGACCACGTCAGAGATCTTTTTCTTATCTTCTGCTCGCACCGCGGTAGCTCGCGACACTTCCGTTCCGGCCTGGGTAATACTCAATACCGCCATTTCACCGGCGCTGTTATAAGCGAGGTGAAACGCGGCATCGGAGGCGGGCGATGAGATCTGCTCAACCAAACCCTGTTTGTTATAGGCAATATCCACGGTCATGGTCGGCGTGACTTTCTTCACCATGGCGCAGTTTTTATCCAGCGTCACCACCACGTCCTGACCGTTTTCACTGCCTTTTAATTGGTCGCCATCGCGCGTGACATCAATCACTTCGCCCTGTTTGCGCACCGATTTCACGTGCGTCGGACAGCCGTTGCGGTCGAAATCGACATTCACTTCGAAGATCTGCTGGCCGTCGGCGGTAAACAGCGTTTGATGGGTCGTTTTGACTTTGCCGGGCAGCGCTTCGAATTGATACAGATAGGCAAAGTTTTTCATTTGCGGGTAGTAAGTCGCGTCATCCTTGTCACATCCCGTGAGCAGGACAATAGCGATTAAAAACAGCAGGGTTTTCTTCACGTGAGAATCCTCTTCTCAAAATAAGGCAGCGCGTTTGGCGGTGTACTCACTGTGATGCAGCAACCTTCCCGCCTGATATAACACCATTACCGCGCTGGACTATACCCGAAAGAAATACCCGAAAGAAACTAAACCTGCATGCTCATGATATCGGTATACGCCGACACCAGTTTGTTACGCACCTGCACGCCCATCTGCATGGAAATAGAGGATTTTTGCAGATCGACCATCACATCATTTAACTGGATGCCCGGTTTACCCATTTCGAAATCCTGCGCCTGAGCGCGGGCCGTTGTCTGGGTTTCGCTGATCTTGTCGAGAGCTGCTTTCATGGTGGCACTGAAATCGACCTGATTAGTGGACTCCGCTTGCTTACCGCTGGCCTGCAGAGACGTCATCTGCAGCTGCTGCAGCACACCCTCAATCGCCTGAATTGACATTGCCTGACCCCTATTGAAGAAGTGATTAAATTTTCACGATGAGAAAGTTAACACACTGTCAATAGGACAAAGGCGCTAAATGACCGCAAAAAACCCGGCTTATCCACCCATCGATGTCGCGGGTTTCAACAAATAATGCCTGCCATTAAGTGGAATTTAATTTTTCTCCTCTCCCGATTTTAGGGGAGAAGTCTTCAGGGAGTACGTTTTGTCACCACAACACCACACCCGATCAATAATGTCAGGCAGGAATCGGTCATGAATGCGAGTGCAGCCGCTACACAGGATACAGCTAAGAAAGGCTTCAATGACCTTCTCGCCCGCCTGCGCGCCAATCCGCGTATTCCCTTAATTATCGCTGCTGCTGCGGTTATCGCGGTGGTGTTTGCGTTGGTGCTGTGGGCAAAAGCGCCAGACTACCGCGTGCTTTATAACAACCTCTCCGATGAGGATGGTGGCGCGATCGTCACGCAGCTGACGCAAATGAACATCCCTTACCAGTTCGCCGATAACGGTGGAGCACTGATGGTGCCCGCCGATAAAGTGCATGAGCTGCGTCTGCGTCTGGCACAACAAGGCTTGCCGAAAGGCGGCAACGTTGGCTTCGAACTGATGGACAAAGAGAAGTTCGGGATCAGCCAGTTCAGCGAGCAGATCAACTATCAGCGTGCGCTGGAAGGTGAACTGTCGCGCACCATCGAAACGCTCGGTCCGGTGAAGAGCGTACGCGTGCATCTGGCAATGCCGAAACCGACCTTGTTCGTGCGTGAGCAGAAAGCCCCTTCCGCCTCGGTGACGCTTAACCTGCAGCCAGGCCGCGCATTAGATGAAGGCCAGATTCAGGCCATTCAGCATATGGTTTCCAGCAGCGTGGCCGGTTTACCGCCGGGCAACGTGACCGTTGTCGATCAGGCCGGTCGTCTGTTAACCCGCTCTGACAGCGAAGGTCGCGACCTGAATGACGCGCAACTGAAATATGCGTCTGAAGTGGAAGCGCGCTTCCAGCAGCGTATCGAAGCGATCCTCAATCCGATTGTCGGTCAGGGCAATGTGCATGCGCAGGTGACGGCGCAAATCAACTTCGACCGCAGCGAGCAAACCGACGAGAAATACCAGCCGAACGCCAATCCTAACAACAGCGCGGTGCGTTCACGCCAGACCAGCAACTCCGAACAGAATGGCAGCCCGTATCCAGGCGGCGTGCCGGGTGCATTGTCGAATCAGCCTGCGCCAGCCAATACCGCGCCGGTGACCAATCCGCCAACGAATAACAACAATAATGCCAACGGCCAAAACGCCAACGCGCAAACCGCCAATGCGCAGAATAACGGCAGCACCACCAGCACCGCACAGCCTTCTGGCCCGAGCAGCTCAACGCGCAACGACACGGTGAACTACGAGCTGGACCGCACCATTCGTCATACCAAGCTGAACGTCGGCGATGTGCAGCGCCTGTCGGTTGCCGTGGTGGTGAACTACCGCGACGACGGAAAAGGCAAAGCGGTGGCGCTTAACGAGCAGCAGATCAAGCAGATTGAAGATTTAACCCGTGAAGCGATGGGCTATTCACAAACCCGTGGCGACAGCGTCAACGTGGTGAACTCTCAGTTCAACATGACCGAACCAAGCGGTGGCGACCTGCCATTCTGGCAGCAGCAATCGTTCTTCGATCAGCTGATGACTGCCGGTCGCTGGCTGCTGGTGGCGTTGGTTGGCTTCATCCTCTATCGCAAGCTGGTACGTCCACAGCTGGTGCGTAAGAAAGAGCAGGAGAAGGTAGCGGCTGAAGCGCTGGCGGCACGCTCTGCGGCCATGGAAGAAGAAGAAGCCTTTAACGTTCAGCTCAGCAAAGACGAGCTGGATCAGGAGCGTAAATCTACTAACCGCATGAGCGCCGAGGTGATGAGCCAGCGTATCCGCGACATGTCTGAAAACGATCCGCGCGTCGTCGCGCTGGTTATCCGCGAATGGATGAGTAAAGAACTATGAGTCTGACCGGTACAGAAAAAAGCGCCATTCTGATGATGACCATCGGCGAAGAGCGCGCGGCGGAGGTGTTCAAACACCTTAACCAGCGTGAGGTTCAGCATCTGAGTGGTGCTATGGCCAACATGCGCCAGGTTTCACACAAACAGCTGACCGAAGTGCTGCGCGAGTTCGAAGCCGATGCCGAACAGTTTGCGGCGCTGAGCCTCAACTCCAACGATTATCTGCGTTCGGTGCTGATCAAAGCGTTGGGCGAGGAGCGAGCTTCAAGCCTGCTGGAAGATATTCTCGAGAAAAACGAGACCACCAGCGGTATGGAAACGCTCAACTTCATGGAGCCACAGGCGGCGGCCGACCTTATTCGCGACGAGCATCCGCAGATTATCGCCACCATCCTTGTCCACCTCAAACGTGGTCAGGCGGCGGATATTCTGGCGCTGTTCGACGAGCGTCTGCGTCACGATGTGATGCTGCGTATCGCCACCTTCGGCGGTGTCCAGCCGGCGGCGCTGGCGGAGTTGACCGAAGTACTGAATGGCCTGCTCGACGGCACCAACCTCAAGCGCGCGAAGATGGGCGGCGTGAGAACCGCAGCAGAAATTATCAACCTGATGAAAACCCAGCAGGAAGAAGCGGTTATCGAAGCAGTACGCGACTTCGATGGCGAGCTGGCACAGAAGATCATCGACGAGATGTTCCTGTTCGAAAACCTGGTGGAAGTGGACGACCGCAGCATCCAGCGTCTGTTGCAGGAAGTGGAATCCGAACAGTTGCTGGTGGCATTGAAAGGTGCCGAACAGCCGCTGCGCGAGAAGTTCCTCAAGAACATGTCCGCCCGTGCGGCCGATATCCTGCGCGACGATCTGGCCAACCGTGGTCCGGTACGTATGTCGGCGGTGGAGAACGAGCAGAAGGCCATTCTTCTGGTGGTGCGCCGCTTAGCAGAATCCGGCGAGATGGTGATTGGTGGTGGCGAGGAAACCTATGTCTGATGCCTTTTCCGCCCGCGCGTGGCAGCGCTGGCAGCCTGATGATTTAGGCAGCCCGTTCGGTGCCGAACCGGAACCTCAGTTAGAGGAGCCGGAGATCGATGTCGAACTGAGCGCCGAAGCGGAACAGCAGCAACAGCTGGAACGCATGCAGCAGCAGATGCGCAAAGATGCGCAGACGCAAGGCTACAGCGAAGGCTATCAGAAAGGTTTCGCCGAAGCGCAACAGAACGGTTATGACGCCGGTTTCCAGCAAGGCTTAGCCGATGCGCAGCAGCAGCAAGCGCCGCTGCAGGCACGTATGCAGCAGCTGGTGACCGAGTTCCATCACACGCTCGAAGCACTCGACAGCGTGATCGCTTCACGTCTGATGCAGCTGGCGCTGGAAGCCGCGCGCACGGTGATTGGCCAGGCCACGCAGGTGGACGGCACCGCCCTGCTGCGTCAAATCCAGCAGCTGATTCAGCAGGAACCGATGTTCAGCGGCAAACCGCAGCTGCGCGTCCATCCGGACGATCTGCAGCGCATCGAGCAGACGCTGGGTCCAACGCTCGATCTGCATGGCTGGCGCTTGCTGGCCGACAGCACGCTGCATCCTGGCGGCTGTAAGCTTAGCGCCGAAGATGGCGACCTTGATGCGAGCGTGGCAACGCGCTGGCAGGAGCTGTGCCGCCTGGCCGCTCCGGGGACACTGTAATGACCTCCTCACGCCTTTCACGCTGGCTCGGCGCGCTCGACGCCTTCGAAGAACGCATTTCGCAGGTACAAACCGTGCGTCGTTACGGGCGCCTGACGCGCGCCACCGGCTTAGTGCTGGAAGCCACCGGCCTGCAACTGCCGCTCGGTGCTACCTGCATTATTGAACGTACCGATGGCAGCAAGATCACTGAAGTTGAAAGTGAAGTGGTCGGCTTCAACGGGCAGAAACTGCTGATGATGCCGCTGGAAGAAGTCGACGGTATTTTACCGGGCGCACGCGTTTATGCGCGCGTCAGTGGCGACAGCGGGCACAGCGGCAAACAGATGCTGCTGGGCCCGGAACTGTTGGGTCGCGTGCTGGACGGCAGCGGCAAACCCCTCGACGGTTTACCCGCGCCGGAAACCGGCTATCGCGCCCCGCTGATCACCGCGCCGTTCAATCCGCTGCAACGTACGCCGATTGAGGATGTGCTGGATACCGGCGTGCGCGCCATCAATGCCCTGCTCACCGTGGGTCGCGGTCAACGTATGGGCCTGTTCGCCGGTTCCGGCGTCGGTAAAAGCGTGCTGCTCGGTATGATGGCGCGTTACACCAAAGCCGACGTGATCGTGGTGGGGTTGATTGGTGAACGTGGTCGTGAAGTTAAAGAGTTCATTGAAAATATTCTCGGTGCCGAGGGCCGTGCGCGTTCGGTGGTGATCGCCGCGCCGGCGGACGTCTCGCCACTGCTGCGTATGCAGGGTGCCGCTTATGCCACGCGTATCGCAGAGGATTTCCGCGATCGCGGCCAGCATGTGCTGCTGATTATGGATTCCCTCACCCGCTACGCCATGGCGCAACGTGAAATCGCACTGGCCATCGGTGAGCCGCCGGCGACCAAAGGTTATCCGCCTTCGGTGTTCGCCAAATTGCCCGCGCTGGTGGAACGCGCCGGTAACGGTACGCACGGCGGCGGTTCAATCACCGCCTTTTATACCGTGTTGACCGAAGGCGACGATCAGCAAGACCCGATTGCCGACTCGGCGCGTGCCATTCTCGATGGCCACATCGTGCTGTCGCGCCGTCTGGCGGAAGCCGGTCACTATCCGGCGATTGATATTGAAGCGTCAATCAGCCGCGCCATGACCTCATTAATTGATGAGACACACTACGCGCGCGTGCGTCAGTTCAAACAGTTGCTCTCCAGCTTCCAGCGTAACCGCGATCTGGTGAGTGTGGGTGCGTATGCCGCAGGCAGCGATCCGATGCTGGACCGCGCCATCAAGCTCTATCCCGAGATGGAAGCCTTCCTGCATCAGGGCATTTTCGAACGCAGCGATTACGACGATGCCTGTTTGCATCTGCAGGCGATGTTCGGTTAACGCCAAACGAGGTTAAGTGATGAAAACGGCCAGTGCGATCAACAAGCTGCGCGATATGGCGGAGCAGGAACTGGAGAGTGCGGTGATTCACCTTGGCGATATGCGCCGGGGTGTGCAGCAGGCCGACGAACAACTCAGCATGCTGCTGGATTATCAGGATGAGTATCGCAACAAGCTCAATCAGGATATGTCCGGCGGCATCGCCAGCACGCGCTGGACCAATTATCACCAGTTTATTCAGACGCTGGAAAAAGCCATCGAACAGCATCGCCAACAGCTTTCCCAGTGGAATCAGCGCCTCGACAGCGCGCTGAGCAACTGGCGTGAAAAGCATAAGCGGCTCAATGCTTATCAGACGCTGATTACGCGCGCTGAGGAAAACGCATTACGACAAGAAAACCGTCTCGATCAGAAACGGATGGATGAATTTGCCCAACGGGCCGCATTGAGGAAAGGCGAATGATTACGCTGCCAACAGTTGCTACGCAAACCTCGGTTTTGGGAGACGCTGACACTTCAGTTTCATCAGATGTTTTGCAGGGCGCGGAGTCGCTGCCGCAGGGATTTATTACTGAACTCGGCAACCGCTTGCTGACGCTGGTAAAGCAACAAGCTGTTAACACGCAATCGACTGATCTGACAGCAGAAGTTGATGAAAAAGACGTCAGTAAGGCTTCGCTAAGCGCTTTATTACAGGCGCTGGAGAAACCCGATGCGTTAAACGCACTTTTACAGCCGGAAAACACTAAAGCCACGCTGAAATCAGCCGATGATAAAGACAAGAGTGAGGCAAGTTCGTTAACTGCCAGCGACTTACAGAATGTGCAGGCGTTATTCGCCATGTTGCCGGTGGCGGTAGAGAACCGCACTAGCCCAACCAGCGTAAGTAGCAGCGCAGGCGAAGGGAAAACCGACACTCGCGCTTCGCTTAACACCGCACTGTTAAGGGGTTCGCTGGACGGTGCAGTAAAAGAAGAGCACGCGCAGCCGGATGGCGCACAGAAGAAATCCAGCGATGCTGTAACGCTCTTAACGCAAACGGCCAGCAGCACGCAGAGCAGCAGCGTCAGCACCACCGCCAGTAACAGCAGCGGGTTGACGCTGGATGAGAGTTTTAAGCAGGTGCTGAATGCGCTGAGTAAGCCGGAAGCGCGCGCCGCCGCGCAGAGCAGTGATGACCCGGTGACGCCATTAACCAGCGCACCGCTCAGCGCCACCAGCTCGCTGGTAAGCAGCACCGCTTCGACCAGCACCACGCCGTCGACGCCCATGCTGAATGCGCAGCTCGGCAGCAGCGAGTGGCAGCAGGCGCTGAGTCAGCAGATTGTGATGTTTAGCCGCAACGGGCAGCAGAACGCCGAGTTGCGTCTACATCCGCAGGATCTGGGCGCTATCCAGATCAGCCTGACCCTTGATAAGGATCAGGCACAGTTAAATATGGTTTCCAGCCACAGCCAAGTGAGGGCCGCGCTGGAAGCGGCTCTTCCTCAGCTGCGTAGCGCGCTGGCGGAGAGCGGAATAAACCTGGGACAGAGTAACGTCAGCAGCGACGCCTTCGCACAGGGCCAGAGTTATCAGGGCCAGCAGGAAGGACGTCGTGATGGACAGCACGGCAGCTTTAGCCTCTCCCAGGACAGTGACAACGAGATAACGCCTATTGCCGTCCCGGCAGCCCTTCAAGCGCGCGCGGCCGGTAACGGCGCTGTCGATATCTTTGCCTGATAGCCGCTAAACGCTGAAGGTAAGCGTAAAACCCGCGTCTTTTCTTCCCATTGTTTGACTTAAGACGCGGGATAATCTGTCCAGGTCAGCCGAGAGGCTTACCCATAATTCACAGGAAGTAACTGCAAGATGTCTGATAACGCGAAAGCTAAAGGCCGCAAACGTTCACTACTACTACCGGTGTTACTGATTGTAACGCTGGCCGCTTGCAGCGTGGCAGGCTATGCAGTCTGGCGAATGATGAATAAACACGAAGGCAGCCAACCGGACGCGGCGAAAGTCGAGCCACCGGCTGCTCCCGTATTTTTTGCAATGGATACGTTTACAGTAAACCTGGTCAATCCTGACAACGATCCCGACCGTGTGCTGTACGTGGGTTTCACCCTGCGTCTACCCGATGAGGATACCCGTCGTCGGTTGAACGATTACCTGCCGGAAGTGCGCAGCCGTCTGCTGTTACTGCTTTCGCGTCAAAGCGCGACGGCTCTGGCAACAGAGCAAGGCAAACAGGCCCTGGTTGAGCAGATCAAACAGGTGCTGGCGCCGCCGCTGGTAAAAGATCAACCGGCTCAGGTTGTCAATGACGTGCTGTTTACCGCCTTCATTTTGAGGTGATTTAATGGGCGATAGCATTCTCTCCCAGGCTGAGATTGACGCGCTGCTTAATGGCGACAGTGACAGTGCGGAAGTAGAGAACAGTTCCAAAGGGACCGATGGCGATATCCGTCCCTATGATCCCAATACTCAGCGCCGCGTCGTACGTGAGCGTCTGCAGGCGCTGGAGATCATTAACGAGCGCTTTGCCCGTCATTTCCGTATGGCGCTGTTTAACCTGCTGCGCCGTAGCCCCGATATTAGTGTGGGTGCGATCAAGATTCAGCCGTACCACGAGTTCGCCCGCAACCTGCCGGTGCCAACCAACCTGAACCTGATCCACCTCAAGCCGCTGCGCGGCACGGCGCTGGTGGTGTTTTCACCGAGCCTGGTTTTTATTGCTGTCGATAACCTGTTTGGCGGCGACGGTCGTTTCCCGACCAAAGTTGAAGGACGTGAATTTACCCATACCGAACAGCGCGTGATTCGCCGCATGCTGAAGCTGGCGCTGGATGGCTACAGCGACGCGTGGAAAGCGATTTATCCGCTGGAAGTGGAGTATGTGCGTTCCGAGATGCAGGTGAAGTTCACCAACATCACCACTTCACCGAATGACATCGTGGTGAACACGCCGTTCCAGGTGGAGATTGGAAACCTGGTCGGTGAATTCAATATCTGTATTCCGTTTTCGATGATTGAGCCGCTGCGCGAGCTGCTGGTCAATCCCCCACTGGAAAACTCACGCCGGGAAGATAATCACTGGCGCGACAATCTGGTGAAACAGGTGCAGCACTCGGAGCTGGAGCTGATTGCCCATTTCGCCGAAACATCGCTGCGCCTGTCACGTATTTTGCAGCTGAAACCCGGTGACGTCCTGCCCATTGAGAAGCCGGACCGCATCATCGCTCACGTCGATAGCGTGCCGGTGCTGACCAGCCAATACGGCACCATCAATGGCCAGTACGCGCTGCGTGTAGAACATTTGATTAACCCGATTTTGAATTCGCTGAACGAGGAACAGCCCGATGAGTGACAGCAAGAAACCGTCCGACGACGACATCTCCGCGGACGATCTGTGGGCTGCAGCTATGAACGAACAAACCACCACCAGCGCGCCAGATCCAACTGAAAATGTGTTCAAGTCGCTGGAAAATCCTGGCATCAGCGGCTCGCTGCAGGATATCGATCTGATCATGGATATCCCGGTCAAACTGACCGTGGAACTGGGTCGCACCAAGATGACCATCAAAGAGCTGCTGCGCTTGACGCAGGGTTCGGTGGTGGCGCTGGATGGCCTGGCCGGGGAACCGCTGGATATTCTGATCAACGGTTATCTGATCGCGCAGGGTGAAGTGGTGGTGGTGAACGACAAATATGGCGTGCGCATCACCGACATCATTACCCCGTCTGAACGTATGCGTCGTCTGAGCCGTTAAGCATGTTAAAACACACGCAAGCCGAACAACCGGTACCCAGCCAGCCGGTGGTCTCAACCGGTTCGGTGATTGGCCAGGTCAGCAGCGTGCTGGCAGTGATTGTTCTGCTGATTCTCGGCTGCGGCTGGCTGGCCAAACGCCTTGGCTTTGCACCGAAAACGGTGACCGGCCAGGCGCTGAAAGTCAGCGCGACGGTGCAGGTTGGCCAGCGTGAGCGTGTGGTCATTGTCGATACCGCCGATGCGCGTCTGGTGTTGGGCGTGACCGCCCAGCAGATCACCCATCTGCACTCGTTACCGCCGCTGCCGCCGGAAGAACGGGCAAATCACAGCGCTGCGCCACAGGATTTTCGTCAGCTGTTCCAGAACCTGGTTAAACGCCCCGGAAAACCACAATGATGCATCGATTACTTCCTCTCTTGCCGCTGCTGTTGCTGGCACCGGTTGCCCATGCGCAGCTGCCAGGTTTAATCAGCCAGCCGCTGGCGAACGGTGGCCAGAGCTGGTCGCTGCCGGTGCAGACGCTGGTGTTCATCACCTCGCTGACCTTTATTCCGGCGGTGCTGCTGATGATGACCAGCTTCACGCGCATCATTATTGTGTTTGGTTTGCTGCGTAACGCCCTCGGCACGCCGTCGGCGCCGCCAAACCAGGTGCTGCTCGGCCTGGCGCTGTTTCTGACCTTCTTTATCATGGCGCCGACCTTCGACAAGATTTACTCCGACGCCTATGTGCCGTTCAGCCAGGACAAAATCAGTATGGCGGACGCGATTGACAAAGGTGCTCAGCCGCTGCGTGAATTTATGCTGCGTCAAACGCGCGAAGCCGATTTAGCGCTGTTTGCCCGTCTGGCTAACACCGCACCGATTCAGGGTCCGGAAGCGGTTCCGATGCGTATTCTGCTGCCGGCGTATGTCACCAGTGAACTGAAAACCGCCTTCCAGATTGGTTTCACCGTGTTCATTCCGTTCCTGATCATCGATCTGGTGGTCGCCAGCGTACTGATGGCGCTGGGGATGATGATGGTGCCGCCGGCGACCATTTCCCTGCCGTTCAAGCTGATGCTGTTCGTGCTGGTGGATGGCTGGCAGCTGCTGGTGGGTTCACTGGCGCAAAGTTTCTACTCTTGAGTGGCGTTCGCCCTCACCTTTCTTTCTCGAGGAGTGCAGCATGACACCTGAATCAGTGATGGTTATGGGCCAGGAAGCAATGCGTGTCGCCCTGCTGATGGCCGCGCCGATGTTGCTGGTGGCGTTGATCAGCGGGTTGATCATCAGCGTGCTGCAAGCCGCGACCCAGATTAACGAACAAACGCTCTCCTTTATCCCCAAGATTCTGGCCGTCGCCGCTACGGCGGTAATCGCTGGTCCGTGGATGCTTAATCTGATGCTGGATTACATTCGCACGCTGTTTAGCAATCTGCCGTACATTATTGGCTAATGATTAACCTCGACAGCAGCCAGCTGATCCATTGGGTCGCACAATTCTTCTGGCCGATGGTGCGTTTGCTGGCGCTGTTTGCCAGCGCGCCGGTGCTGAGCGAAAAATCGATTCCCAAACGCGTCAAGATTGGCCTCGCGGTATTGACCACCTGGATCATCCTGCCGGTGCTACCGCCGGTGGAGGCGACCCTGTTTACACCCGCGGGATTTTGGTTGCTACTGCAACAATTGCTGATTGGCGTGAGCATCGGCCTGACCATGCAGTTCGCCTTTGCGGCGGTGCGCATGGCGGGGGAAGTGATTGGTTTGCAGATGGGATTGTCCTTCGCCACCTTCTTCGATCCGGGCAGCCGCCTGAACATGCCGGTGCTGGCTCGTTTTCTCGATATGCTGGCCATGCTGCTGTTTCTTACCTTCAACGGACATCTGTGGCTGATTTCACTGCTGGTGGACAGTTTTCATACGTTGCCAATCAGCGATCAGCCGCTTAACGC
The DNA here is from genome assembly GCF_019795975.1 of Pantoea sp. DY-17. Lineage (NCBI taxonomy): Bacteria > Pseudomonadati > Pseudomonadota > Gammaproteobacteria > Enterobacterales > Erwiniaceae > Pantoea > Pantoea sp. DY-17. The sequence continues at coordinate 1,611,903 of NZ_JAIMIG010000001.1, forward strand.
CAATGCTTTTATGGCGTTGGTGAAATCCGCGGGATTAATTTTCCTTAATGGCATGATGTTAGCGCTGCCCTTAATAGTTCTGCTCCTCACGCTAAACATGGCACTAGGTTTGTTAAACCGTGTTTCACCACAACTCTCTATTTTCGCGGTTGGCTTCCCGATTACCTTAACGGTGGGCATCCTCAGCGTAGGGTTGATGATGCCGCTGCTTGCTCCCTTCTGCGAACATCTGTTTAGCGAAGTCTTTGATTTACTCGCCCAGTTTGTGTCAGAACTTTCCCGCGCCCGTTGATTAACTATTCTGTAGACGCCCTTAAGTAATAGTTAAGCATTCAAAATCTGTTAGTGCATTTTCTGAACCATATTTCTCAGAAATCAACTGAGGAAATTCTGATAAGTGCGCATTTTTGGTGAAAATTATTCTTATTAAACCGCGCTTCGCGTATTTTAGTCAGACGATTCCTAAGGGGTTAAACCTGCTGAATCGGTTGATTAAATGCTCAAAGGGCTGTTTTTAAACAAAAAAAATTTCACAGCGATTTTTCTTGTCTAAATCCCTTTTTTCCGGCATTGTCAACGCTCGCTGAAGCGTCATACTTTCGCCACACAAATGTTTTTAAGATTTGTCCTATCAGATTTGTCTGTGATCTGCGCGATAGTGACAGGGCTCTCAAAACAGAGCGAATAAAACACTTAATGCAAATCCTTAGCTATTCCCACTATGGCTGAGATGAGAGTGACGTGGATGTACTATAAAAAAAACTTCGCAGCACGGTTCAGGGAAGAGTCATGATGGCGCATGGATAACTATCGCCAATCTGCTGAGCAGAATAAAAAAGTGTCTTTGGAAATTTCTCTCGTACCGCAAACGCGTATTCATCGTTGATTTAAACGGATAACAAATTGGTGAGGGTCGCTATAATGCCAACGATTATTATGGATTCATGTAATTACACACGCCTGGGTTTGTCTGACTATATGTCTGCGAAAGGAGTTAAAAAGAAAAATATTACTCCTGTCTCGGATATCGACCAATTGCAACAAAGATGTGAGCAAATTAAGCCGGGCGTTGTGTTTATCAACGAAGAGTGCTTTATTCACGAATCTGATTCCAGCGATCGTATTCGTGCTATTATCATGCAGCATCCTGATACCTTATTCTTTATTTTCATGGCGATCTCGAATATCCATTTTGAGGAATACCTCTACGTTCGTAAGAACCTGATTATTACATCAAAATCGATAAAAACTTCGACGTTGGATTCCTTATTAGGCACCTATTTGCAAAAGAAACTCAACGCTTCGCCGCGTATTTCTGCCGGGCTCGACGTGCATCCATTGACATTAAGTCAGACTGAATCAAATATGCTGAAAATGTGGATGTCAGGTCATGACACCATTCAGATATCTGAGAACATGCAAATTAAAGCCAAAACCGTATCGTCACATAAAGGTAATATTAAACGTAAAATTAAAACCCATAATAAGCAGGTTATTTATCATGTCGTCCGTTTGACTGATAATGTCACCTCAGGGATTTATGTTAACGTGCGATAATTACCTACAGTGAATAAAAGGGCTGATCATCTGATTGGCCCTTTTCACGTTTTGAGAGTTTGATCCCACTTTCCTGCCTAATCCTTTCCCCCTGCCTGCCGATGCTTATTCTCATAACACCTACCTACATGAGAGCAAGGATATGAAAACAGCATCGATTGATGAGCAATATAAGCTCAGCATCTGGCAGAACCTGCGCCTGATGCCTTTGTTCAGTATGATCTTTGGTGGCATTCTGCTGCTTTTTGCCCTGTGCATTGGACTCGCCAGCTACTTTTTGATTCAGAGTAATAATTCCCTAAACGATGCCACCGAAGAAATTCAAATTCGTATGGGCATCTCTAACAGTTCTAACCATCTGCGTACTGCGCGACTCAATGTGCTGCAATCCGGTGCCGCCGCGCGTATTGGTGAAATGGATGGTTATCGTGCCGATTTAGCGCGCACCGAGACGCGTATTAAACAAGCGCGCGAAGGTTTTAAACTCTATATGGATCGCAAGGCGAAAACGCCGGCGGATATTGCCCTCGATGAACCGCTGACCGCCAGCTTCAATGCTTATATTGATAAAGGTCTCAAGCCGATGATTGAATCGGCTAAACAGGGCAGCTTCGAAGGCATTGTGGCGCAGGAAACTGACGTCACGCGCAAACTGGATGATGCCTATAATGCCGTGCTGCTGAAGGCGATTAAAATCCGTACCGACCGCGCCGAAGCGATTAATGCCGAAGCCGCGCATCAATCACGCATTGGCTTTATTGCTATGGCGGTGGCGTTTGCTGCCGCCTTGCTGCTGGTGCTGCTGACCTTCGTGTTCCTGCGTCGCGTGGTGATCACCCCGCTACGTCAGTCCGTTGATCGCATCGAGCGTATCGCGCAAGGCGATCTCACCGCGCCGGAACAAGCCTATGGCCGCAGCGAGATTGGTAGCTTGCTGCATAACCTGCAGCTAATGCAGGCCTCGCTGGTGCGCACCGTCGGTACGGTGCGAGAAGGCGCGGTAGCGATTTATCAGGGTTCCAGCGAGATTTCCGCCGGTAACACCGATCTCTCATCGCGTACTGAAGAGCAGGCCTCCGCGCTGGAGCAAACCGCCGCCAGCATGGAGCAGCTCACCGCCACGGTGAAACAGAACGCCGAGAACGCCCATCACGCCAGCCAGCTGGCCGCCGATGCCTCAGGCAAAGCGCGCAGCGGTGGCGATCTGGTGAGCGGCGTGGTGCAAACCATGAATAACATTTCTGGCAGCTCGAAGAAGATTGCCGAGATCACCAACGTCATCAACAGCATCGCCTTCCAGACCAATATTCTGGCGCTGAATGCTGCGGTGGAAGCGGCGCGTGCCGGTGAGCAAGGCCGTGGTTTTGCCGTGGTGGCCAGCGAAGTACGTAACCTGGCGCAACGCAGTGCGCAGGCGGCGAAAGAGATTGAAACGCTGATTGCTGAATCGGTGGGGTTGATCACCAACGGTTCACGCCAGGTCGGTGAAGCCGGTAATACCATGGGCGAGATTGTTGAAGCGGTGCGGCGCGTGACGGACATTATGGCTGAGATTGCCGCCGCGTCGGATGAGCAGAGCCGTGGCATCCAGCAGGTGAGCCTGGCGGTGACCGAGATGGATAACGTGACGCAGCAGAACGCCTCGCTGGTTGAGGAAGCCTCTTCGGCAGCGGCTTCGCTGGAAGATCAGGCCGGCAGATTGACGCAGGCGGTGGCGGTGTTCCGTTTGAATGACGCGCCGGTGGCGCACGTGGCTAAAGCGGCGCAGTCTGCGTTGCGTACGCCAAATCTGGCGCCACGTCCTGCATTGGCGACGTCAGGGAATGATAACTGGGAGACGTTTTGATTTGAGGTAGTGTGCGGTATCCCTCACCCCGGCCCTCTCCCACACGTGGGCGAAGGAGTGGATGGTGCGCCAATCTTTCCCCTCTCCCGCTTGCGGGAGAGGGTTAAGGTGAGGGGAAAATTAATCAAGCCTCTTCATACGGCTCCACAAAAACCCCTTCAGCATGATCGCTTTCATTAAAGAACCAAATCCCCAGCGGGTAATCTTCTAACGCCACCAGATACATGATGCCTTCATTGAATGCTTCCACTGCCAGCACCGTACCCACACGGCGCGGGCCGCCGTCGGTTTTAACCGTAACGCGATCGTTCACCTTCATTGATTACTCTCCGCAAATTGTCCTGCGACACAGTTTAACGGAAGATAATCAACACTGCCTGATCGCGATCAGCGTCGGGCGATAACCCACACCGCATGTATGATGCCCGGAATGTAGCCGCACAGCGTCAGCAGAATGTTGAGCCAGAAAGCCCCACCAAAACCGACTTGCAAGAATACGCCCAGTGGTGGAACCAAAATGGCGATGACAATACGTAAAAAGTCCATATTCACTCCCTGATATCACTTAACAATCAATCGCTAAGCATAGTCGCTGTTACGCACTGTGCACTTAAAGGCAGGTAAAACTCTGTCAAGATGCGCTTTTTCGCTTTCTTAACGTTTCGCAGAGAGACTTTTGACGCAGGCTGCTCGTACACTTCTCAGTACTGCACCAACCCCAAAGGCGCAGTCAACCTAAAAGTAACAAGGATTTTTGCCCGCGCAGCGCGGGCTTTTTTTTGCCTGCCATTTGCCCTCCGCGCCCTCTTTTCACCAACGACTATACTGGTGTAGATCCGATTGCCTCCGGGAGGCCGCCATGACCACTGCAAAAGAGTACAGCGAGAGAGTTCAGCGCGAAGTGAATGTCGATGTTGATGCGTTGCTGGAAGCCATTCAGAAGAGAACGTCGGGCGAGGTAAAAGAGTTTATGGGAGCCGAAGACGCGCATTGCGTTACGGTAAATGGCGCAGCCTATGACTCTTACTCCGAGCTAGCGGAAGCTTTCGAACTCGACATTCGCGACTTCGCCAGCAGCGAAGTTAACCGCTGAAATCGATTTCAAAAAAATACCCGGCGGGATGGCCGGGTAAAGTAAATCAGTAAGTTCGTTACACCAGGGAATTCTTAACACCCTGTCAGATTACGCCTTAGTCTGATTAAGACAAGACTCATCCCTGCATGTAAATCGAACAATTTTGTATAAACATTCATGTGAATCGTCCCACGCGCCGCGTCACTGCTGGTTTCAGATGTGCACGAAATGTGCATCGCGCCTCCCGCCACTTTTGCCATTTAAGAATTATCCTGGATGTCGCTGGCCGGGTCGCGGGAAAAAGTGTGATCGCGATTCCGCTATTATACTGATTACTCTTCGCTTTACGGATGCCACTGGCGTAAGGAGTGTGATGATGCTGAGTCTTAACTCTTCCCTAATGATCATTACCGATCTTGATGGCTCATTGCTGGATCATCATGACTATAACTGGGATGCGGCCAGTGAATGGCTGGCGCGTCTGAAACAACATCAGATCCCGCTGGTGATTTGTTCCAGCAAAACGGCGGCCGAGATTATTCCGCTACAAAAGAAGTTAGGCATTGTCGGTGCACCCTTTATTGCTGAAAACGGTGCGCGCGTGGTGTTGGGCGGTGAACACACGCCGCCGATCGAAACCAGCGCCAGCTATCATGCGCTGTGCCAGACGCTGCAAGCGTTGCAGGCACGATTTCGCTTCAACGGCTTTCATGAATTTAGTGATGCCGAAGTCGCACGCTTTACCGGTTTAACCCTTGCCGAAGCCAGCCAAAGCCGCCTGCGCGAAGCGTCGGAAGTGGTGTTGTGGCGCGATGACGAACAGCGTTTACCGGAATTCCGCGCGGCGCTGGCCGAACACAATCTGGCGTTAACCCAGGGCGGGCGTTTCTGGCATGTGATGCCCGCCGGCACCGGCAAAGGTATCGCGCTGGCGGACATTCAGCAGCATCTCGCCGCGCAGGAAGGAGAAGCGCGCACCACAATCGGCTTGGGCGATGGTCCCAACGATGTGCCGATGCTGGAGCGCGTTGATTATGCCGTGGTGATAAAAGGCTTCAGTAAAACGCCGGTGGAGTTGCAACGCACCGATACTGAGAACGTTTACCACACCGCGCACGTCGGTCCGCAGGGCTGGCGTGAAGGTCTGGACTATTTTCTTGCGCCGAATGAGTAACGGCCTTTAACCAAAAGGATGAGACGATGAGTGATTTTTACCAGAATGGTGTCATTACTAATTTCCATAATCTCACCCACCGCAGCGTCGAATCGCTGGAAAAAGAGATGGTGCGCTTCTCACGCAAACGCAAAATGGGGCTGATTTTGCCGTCGCTGTTCTCGGAACTGGAAGGCCCGGCGCTGGATAATATCGTTAACGAACTGGCGAAGGTACCTTACCTGGAGGAGATTGTGATTGGCCTCGACCGCGCCGATCGCGACCAGTTTCTGTTTGCGCGTGAGTTCTTCTCCCGCCTGCCGCAGCGCCATCGCATTTTGTGGAATGACGGGCCGCGCTTGAAAGCGCTGGATGCCGAACTGGATAAAGAGGGTTTATCGCCGAGCCAACCCGGCAAAGGGCGCAATGTGTGGTTCTGTACTGGCTACACGCTGGCTTCCGACCGCACTCAGTGCGTGGCGCTGCACGACTGCGATATCGTCACCTATGAACGCGGCATGCTGGCGCGTTTGCTCTATCCGCTGGCCAATCCGTCTTTTCAGTATGAGTTTTGCAAAGGTTTTTACGCGCGCGTCGCCGACGGCAAGCTGAATGGCCGCGTCGGGCGTTTGCTGGTCGGTCCGCTGCTGCGCTCCTTGCAGAAGGTCTACGGTCACTCGGAATATCTCGATTACCTCACCAGCTTCCGCTATCCGCTCTCTGGCGAGTTTGCCATGCGCACGCATGTGCTCAACGGCATCAAGATTCCCGGCGATTGGGGATTAGAGATTGGCGTGCTGTCGGAGATTTATCGTAACTACACCACGCGTCAGACCTGCCAGGTTGAGATCGCCGATAACTACGACCACAAGCATCAGCCGCTGGCCGAAGATGATGGTACCGGCGGATTGAAACGCATGAGCAATGACATCGTGCAGTCGCTGCTGCGTAAGCTGGCCACCATGGGCGTGCCGCTCACCAGCGATTCGTTCCGGGTGTTGAAAGCCACTTACTACCGTAATGCGCTGGACATGATGGAGATCTACAACCACGAAGCCACCATGAACGGCCTCAAGTTTGATCAGCACATTGAGGAAGCGGCGGTAGAAATGTTCACCCAGGCGATTCTTGACGCCGGACAAGCCTTTATTGAGCGTCCGAATGAGAAACCCTTTATTCCCAGCTGGAGTCGCGTGCAATCGGCTTTCCCGGATATTCTGCAGCGGATTTATCAGGCGGTGGAAGAGGATAACGACGGCAAGGTGTAATTCAGGGTTGAACCACATTCGGGACGACGGGCATCGTCCCGAATGTGTTTAACTGGCCAGCTGTTGCGCGCTCGATACGTGACTGAGTTCATCACTGCGAAACGCCTCACGTCGCACGCTGTAACCATCATACCAACGACACTCTACCATTCCGCTGGCATAGCCGGTGACCACCATGGTGGGTCCGCCCTGTTTGTGCTGAACTTCGTCACTGATTGCAAAGATCATACCGCACCTCCCTCTTTCATCGTTAAATGACCGAATTTAGGTATAGCAGCTGTGACCGATTTTTTCCTATACGATTAATCTATTACTGCTACTAAATCAGAATAAGCAGTTAAAAACTCTGTAAATAAAAAAAGCCGACAAAATTTATTGTCGGCTTTGATAGCACGTCCTGGACAGGAAAATTAGATTTTGCAGCCTTCGCAATCCGCTTCGTCGCTGATATCCGCAGGCACTTCGTTGGCTTTTTCTGCCGCTTTGGCTTCAGCCTGTTCCAGCTGTGCATCGATATCAAATTCAAACATATCGTCGTTCATCATCGTTCTCCTGACCGTGATTAAAAATTTACAGCGCTTTATAACTGCTAGCCGCGCAGCTTAGCAATCAGATTTACGCCCAACAGCACGATCGACCCAATGATAAAGCCGATCACCAAATTGGCGCCGTTGCTCAGCAGTGCCGAGACCAAACCGTTGAATCCGGCGCTGTATTCCGTAATAGCGTGATGTAGCGGCGTGATGCCGTGCACCACAATGCCGCCACCAACCAAAAACATCGCCAGCGTGCCGACTAACGTTAAGGCTTTCATCAACCAGGGGGCAAAGGCCAGCAATACGCCGCCAATGGCCTGCGCGACCGTGGAAGATTTCTCTTTTAACCAAAAGCCCAAATCGTCAATTTTAACAATCATCGCCACGATGCCGTACACGCCAATGGTCACCAGAATGGCGACACCGGCGAGAATCAGCACCTGATTCAGCAGCGGCGCCTCTGAGACGATGCCCAACGTGATGGCGACAATCTCCGCCGAGAGGATAAAGTCAGTGCGCACTGCGCCTTTCACTTTGTCCTTTTCAAACGCCCGCGGATCCTGCTGCGCCAGTTTGTCGAGACGCTGCTGACGCGCCTCCGGACTCTGCTCAGCCTTATCGTGATTGAGGCTATGCAGCACTTTCTCCACGCCTTCGTAGCAGAGATAGGCACCGCCAATCATCAGCAGCGGCGTAATCAACCAGGGCGCAAACGCCGAGATCAATAACGCCAGCGGCACCAGAATGAATTTATTAAGAAAGGAGCCTTTTGCAACGCTCCATACAACGGGCAATTCACGGTTGGCTTTGACACCGCTAACCTGCTGCGCATTCAGCGACAGATCGTCACCCAATACGCCTGCGGTCTTCTTTGCCGCAACTTTGCCCATGACCGAGATATCGTCGAGCAGTGTTGCAATATCATCCAGAAGGGTGAGTAAACTGGTTCCTGCCAAAGTGGTATTCCTTATTATTCCGGTTCGTGATCCTGACAACAGGGGCAACGCTCAATCGCCGTCACTGACATATCGGCGATGCCCGCACAGTCCCATTCGACGCGTAACGGCCCCGTCAGATCCCCGGCGTGCAAATACTTGCTCACCGGACTTTCCGTCATGCCGCTGATCTCTTCGGTGGCTACCAGCCGGTCGCCAAGATAAATGCGCGCCGTGGCTTGGGTTGTCACCATCCGCTCATCGCGGAGTTGATACAGGCGCTTAACGGTAAGTTTGATGCTGCTCATGGCTCAATTCAGCGTCCCAGAGAAAAGGGAGATCTAAACTGTTATAGCGGCTAAAAGCAACAATCTCGCACTATTCAACGCGATAGTGATGCAAGCCCTGATGGTCGATTTCGCTGCTGTCGGTTGCGGCCAGCAGCCACTCTTCTAAACGTTCAATCAGCGCGCTGTCCTGCAGCTGCAGTTTGCCGCGCAGCGCGCACTCCCAAACAATCAGTACTTTCCAACCTCCTTCGCGCAGTTTTTCGACGTAACGCCGGTCGCGCTCAACGTTACTGTTAATTTTGCCACTCCAGAATTCGGTACGCGTGGCCGGCATTTTGAATAAGTAGCAGTGATGACGATGCCAGAAGCAGCCATGAACAAAGATGATCGCTTTCTCGGCGGGCAGGACAAAATCCGGGCGGCCCGGTAGCGCTTTATCCTGTACGCGATAGGTGAAGCCGCGATCTTTGAGAATCAACGCAATACGCTGTTCAATCGCGGTATCCTGATTGCGAATCGCGCGCATGTTTTTGCTGCGAATGGCTTGCGAGTGAACGTCTGCCATGGCGTCTCCTTGTATTAGCGCTTCTACAACTTTAGCGGTTTAAGCCAAAAGCGAAAGCACACCGCACGCCAATTTCCTCGTTGCGTGATGAGTGTTAGCATAGCCGCCTCACTGTTAAGGAAAAACGCATGCTCGCTATCGACCCCGTCTCGCCCTCCCCGTTAACCGCCGATCAGGATGACGCGACGTCGCTGTTACTGCAGGTGCTCGATATCTATGCCGCACGCGATGTGGTTATCACCTTAACTGAAGCCGGTGGCCGCGACTGGAGCGTGCCGCGTTTGAATCGCATCCGCGCCGGTAAAAGTGCCGCGCCGGCGCTCTCCAGCCGCGAAGTGGCCAGCCTGCAGGCTTTGCTGCCGCAGCGTCCGGCGCATTATGACGACGCCAAATTCCAGTTTGTCGATCTGTTTGCCGGTATCGGCGGCATTCGCCGTGGCTTCGAGCAGATTGGCGGTCAGTGCGTGTTCACCAGCGAATGGAATAAAGAAGCGGTGCGCACCTATAAAGCCAATCTGTATAGCGATCCACAGTTGCATCACTTCAACAGTGATATTCGTCTGGTAACGCAGCCTGCGGGCATCAGCGATGAGCAGGCAATTTATCAGCATATCGATCGCACCATTCCCGATCATCAGGTGCTGCTGGCCGGTTTTCCTTGCCAGCCCTTCTCGCTGGCGGGCGTGAGCAAGAAGAATGCGTTAGGTCGCGCGCACGGTTTTGAGTGCGAAGCGCAAGGCACGCTGTTCTTCGATGTGGCGCGCATTTTGGCCGCCAAGAAGCCGCCGTTCTTCGTGCTGGAGAACGTGAAAAACCTTAAGAGCCACGATAAAGGCCGCACCTTCGCCATCATTATGGCCACGCTGGATGAACTCGGTTATGACGTGGCCGATGCCAATGACGGCGGTTTGCCGGATGCGAAAATTATCGATGCGCGCCATTTCCTGCCGCAGCATCGTGAGCGCATCGTGCTGGTGGGCATTCGCCGTGATAGCGGGCTCAGCAACGGCTTTTCGTTGCGCGCCCTGCCCGCGCTCTATCCGCAAAAGGTGCCGTCGTTACATAGCCTGCTGGAACCCGAGCCAGAAGCAAAATATACGCTGTCGCCCACGCTGTGGAACTATCTGTATCAATACGCAAAAAAGCACAAAGCCAAAGGCAACGGCTTCGGCTTTGGCCTTAACGATCCGCGTAATCTGAACATTTGCGTGCGTACTTTATCGGCGCGCTATTACAAAGATGGTTCGGAAATCCTCATCGATCGCGGCTGGGATCACGCGCAAGGCGAAGCAGATTTCCAGCAGGCGGAGAATATGGCGCGCCGTCCGCGTCGTTTAACCCCGCGCGAATGTGCCCGCCTGATGGGTTTTGAAGCGCCGGGCGAGGCCAAACTGCGCATTCCGGTTTCCGATACGCAGGCCTACAAGCAGTTCGGTAACTCGGTGGTGGTGCCGGTATTTGCTGCGGTGGCGCAACTGTTATTGCCGCTGATTGAACAGTACGCCGCGCAAAAGGCGTAGCGATTCAGGACCACAATTTTATTTAGGGCCGCGCTTTATGCTGTTTTCCGCCTAATCGCGCCCGCTGTCACCAAACTGTCACGCGTGCTGCCAATACTCCTGTTTTATTTTTTGGAGGCGTGTGATGTCACTCCTGTCTGTTATCACTCTGCCGCTGCGGTTACGCGCGCGGTTCTCCCCGCGTATTCCGCTGTGGCTCACCAGTTTACGTAGCCAGTTTTTGCTGTTCATTGCGCTGTTCTGCTTGCTGCAGTTTGCCGGCGTGCTGCTACTGAATACTCACGTTAACCAGACGCAAACCTCGTTGCAGCAGGCGAATCAACTGCGCGAACGTCTGGCCCTGCTGGATAAAGCGCGCATCGAACTGCTTACCGCCAGTGATAACAGCCATCGCGCCGGTATTTATCTGATGCAGGATCAACAAAGTGGCTCGGTGGATAGCTGGAAAAGCCTGGCGGCGGCAGCCGATGACTCGTTGAAGCAGGCGCAACAACAGTTCGCCGCCTACCACGCCCATGCGGATAGCCCGCTGGCGCAAGGTTTTACCATGCTGGCAGCAGGATTGCAGGAGCAGCTGAAAGGATTAGCGGCCAACGACATCAACGCCTTTTTTATGGTGCCGATGCAGGCATTTCAGCAGCAGTTTAATGATGCCTGGTTCAGTGAAATCGAGCAGGCCAATCAGCAGCTCAGCAGCGTGAATCAAAACACCCTCAGCACCTTGAAGCAGAGCCGCAATCTGTCGCTGATGGTCAGCGCGATACTGATGGCGCTGTTAGTGCTGGCGTCCAGCCTGCTGATGCGCGGCGTATTGTTGCCGCTGCGTCGCGCCAATGCGCAGCTGGAACAGATCGCCACCGGTGATCTGGTCGATGCGCAAAACCTTCCGCGTCGTCAGTCGCTGGAAACGCGCCAGCTGTTCCAGTCAATTGAGACCATGCGACGCGGCTTGCAGCAGATTGTGCGCGACATCAACACGGTGGCGGTCAGCGTGGCCGCCGGCGCAGAAGATATGCAGCAGCACAATGAGAAAGTGATGCAGCAACACCAGCAGCAAAATGCCAGCTTCCATCATCTGTCGCAGCGCTTAGATCGCGTCTCTGAAGAGGTGGAGATTGGTGCCCAGTTCTCGCAGCAGGCGACGCAGGAAGCGCAATCTGCCGATGCGTTGATGCGTAACTGCGCACTGGAAGTCGATAAGATGGAAACCCAGATGCAGCAAATTGTCACCGCGTCGGATGATATCGCCGGGATTGTTGGCATGCTGGATGACTTGTCGATGCAGACGCGTTTGTTATCGCTGAATGCCGCAATTGAGTCGGCACATGCCGGCGCTTACGGCCGCAGCTTCTCGGTGGTCGCCAAAGAGATGGGTTTGCTCTCGCAGCAAAGCGGTGCCTCGACGCGCCAGATTGACGGATTGATTCAGCATACGCAGCAACATGTGCATGCTGGCTTCGATAAGGTGAAAGCGCTGGAGGTGCTGTTCGCGCAGATCAGCAGCGCGGTGTCTGGCGTGGTGACGCAGCTGAACGAGCTGCAGCAAAACAGTGCCGCGCAGAGTCATCGGGTAAAAAAGATTGCGCTGGAAGTGGTGGAGATGAGCGGACAGCTGCAGCAGAACGAAGCGCTTAACGCCCATCAGGTGCAATCGGCAGTGCAATTGCGCGCCTTATCGGACCGCCTGACTCAGCGCGCGCAGCAGTTCCGTATTTAATCTGCAGGCATAAAAAAACCCGTCAGTGACGGGTTTTCTGCTTATTTCTTCTTCTTACTTTTCTTCAGCAGTGCACGAATCTGCTTCAGTTCCGCAGCGGAGAGCTGATCTTCCACCGCTTCCTGAGTATCCAGACTATCAATGGCCGGTTGCGCACCCGCATCTAAACTGGCCTGCAGGCGATTAACGATCTCCTGACTCATGGAGATTTGGTTATCGGCGGCTAACTGTTTGATGTGCTCTTTCAGTGCCGGGTCAATTTTGATGGTTAAGTTAACGGTCTCGGTCATTTTCATACTCCCTTTTGATTTACAACAACGTAGCGGAAGCAGATGAAACTTAACAGACTGTCATAAAAATTTAATATTACGAGTGTATGGGGCTGAAATCTCTTAACACCGATTCATCGATGGAGGTCAGATTGCCCTGCAGCTCGGCGCAAAGTTTGCCCATGTAGTGGACGAGAAAATCGGCGTTATGTTCCGCCAACAGGCGTCCAGCTTCGGTTTGCATGGTTTGCGGTAAACCCAATAGCTTTTTCTGGAAGTGATCCAAGGTCCACTTCACATCATCCAGTTCCCGATCTTTTCCTAACGGATCTTCGCTATCAAACAGCGGACGACCTAACGCGCCCGCCGTATAGAAAACGCGCGCCAGGCCGATAGCACCTAATGATTCGAGACGATCGGCATCCTGCACGATTTTCGCTTCCAGCGTTTGCGGCGCGATACGCGCACTAAAGCTATGAGCCTGCACCGCGTGCGCAACGGCATCCAGCCGTTCGAACGGGAAGTCGGGGAAATCTTGCTGCAGTATGCGGCGCGTCTCTTCCGCGGCATAAGTTGACGCTAAATGACGTTCGGGATGGTTTTTCGGCAGGTTGACCACATCGTGAAAATAGCAGGCGGTCATCACGACCATAGGATCGGCGTCACTGTGCTGCATGATGCGCTTAGCACTCATCCAGACGCGGCGCAGGTGCGCGATATCGTGGGCTTTGTCGTCGTGCAGCCAGTTGAGCTGCAGCCAATTCTCGTAGCGTTGTTGCCAGTGAGTAAGTGACATCGTGCTTCTCCTGTTATTGCTGTTATCTACGTTCCTGCGGACATCATAGCGGCCTGGTCATGACACTTTTTTTACATCCGTCCAGGCGGTGCCAGGCGTAAAAATGAGATCCCGATCTTGTTATAACGCTGTTAACGCCGCTTGCACAGCAGCCATTGCGATTTCGGTATTTCCTTAGTGCGTTTTAGTTAAATAACTCTGTTCAATAGGTTTAATATATTCGCGTCATCAACAAATTTCGCTTTAGGGATAAATTCCAGTTATCTATGCTGATAAATGGGGCTTCTTAGAGGCAGATCAACACGGCATAATCTGAAAAGGTTCCCATAATGGCCTTTATAACGTACTGTATCTGGAAAATTTATGGCTTCTGATCCCTTGCAAAGTCCTTTTCAGCACACATTTTGCTTATGAACCATTTTTTACATCTAAAATTGCCAGAATAGCCTGATACTAAGTCGACAAATTATTAAGCAAACTGATTCAAACCCATTATGCTAGCTCTCACATCTACGGATGTTAGGGGATTCTTCGCAGTTTCCGGGTTTGTGACACATTAAGAGGTATGCAATGAAAGAACGGCCGATTCTTTTTTCCGAACAGCGGGTACGCGCCCTGCTGGTTGGCCAGCAAACGCAGACCCGGCGCATTATGAAAACTCAAGCCTTTGGTCCGGGTCAGGATCATCATGAAGGGGTACACGCATTTGATGTCAGCGCCAATCATCTGCACGGCTATAAATTGATGTCGATGACCGATGTCAGTTCGCACTGCCCATTTGGTCAGGCGGGCGATGGTTTGTGGGTACGTGAAACCTGGCGCGGCCCGATTGTGCCGGAGGCGATGCTGGCGGATTACGAACGCGATCCTCTGCCGTTCCGCAATGCGGCTTACTGCCAATATCGCGCTGACAGCAATGAATTAGGACAGCTGGATGAGAATATGCAGAATGCCGAGCAGTTTGGCTGGCAAACCGCGATTCACATGCCGCGCTGGGCCAGCCGCATCGACCTGCAAATCACCTCGGTGCGAGCCGAGAAGATTCAGGACATTAGTGAAGATGACATCATGGCGGAAGGCGTGCAGACCGATTCGCACTTCCTGAATAACTTCTTCACCATGAATATGAATTCCGAATCGCCAAAAGAAGCGTACCGCAAAGCGTGGCAGAAACAGTACGGCGCCACCAGCTGGGAAGTGAACCCGTGGGTTTGGGTGATCGCGTTCCAGCGGGTTGAACGATAAAACGTCTCCTCCCCCTAACCCTCTCCCGCAAGCGGGCGAGGGAACCGTTCTTAGCGACGTAGAAGTTTGGGGAGCACGTGAAGATTTGCACAGTAAGCTCCCTCTCCCGCCTGCGGGAGAGGGTTGGGGTGAGGGCAAACTTACTTTCCCGCTTTGCCACGCCAATCACAGACAAATCCCCCATTAACTGGTTGAATCTCCGGCTTTGATTCCGCGCTGGTAATTTCCCCTTTGCCGCGCCAGGATACTGTTTTCGTCTGAAGAGTGAGTGACGCAATGTTCAAATGGCCGTGGCATGCGCAAATAGAGACTTCAGTACTGGCGCTGCCCTGGCAACAGGCGCTGGCACAGCCGATCTTTTCACTGCTCGATCCTGATGAAAAAACCGCGCTGGTTACGCTGGCGCAACGCTTCCTGCAGCAGAAAAAAATCTCGCCGCTGCAAGGCCTGCAACTCGATGAACTGTTACTGACGCGTCTGGCGCTGCTGTTCTGTTTGCCAGTGTTGAAGCTCGGTCTCGAATGGCTCGATGGCTTTCATGAAGTGCTGATCTATCCTGAACCTTTCAATGTCGACGATCGCTGGGAAGATGATAACGGCCTGGTGCATCACGCGCCGGCGGTGCACGCTGGACAAAGCTGGACGCAAGGTCCGGTGGTGCTGAATGCGCTGGATATTCAGGATTCGCTCGATCTCTCCGGTTTTAACCTGGTGATCCACGAAGTGGCGCATAAACTCGATGCGCGCGGCAGCGGCTATACCAGCGGCATTCCGGTGATGGCGCTGCGCGATGTCGCCAGTTGGGAGAAAGACCTGCTGCAGGCAATGGCGGAGATTGAAGCGGAAGTTGAGTTAGTCGGTGAACAGGCGGCGACCATCGATCCTTACGCCGCCAGCGATGCGGCTGAATGTTTTGCGGTGCTGTCGGAGTATTTCTTCAGCGCACCGGATTTACTGGCTAACCGTTTCCCGGCGATGTATCGCCATCTGCAGGAGTTCTATCGTCAGGATCCCCTGGCGCGACTGGCGATGCTGACAGCAGAACCTGCTTAAATCGCGATCGCTTTGTACTAATGCTAGCCAGTTGAATACAAATGTGTTTTAAGCTGTTGACACCTGCAAGGGTCGCCATTAATATTCGCCTCGTTCACACGATTCCTCTGTAGTTCAGTCGGTAGAACGGCGGACTGTTAATCCGTATGTCACTGGTTCGAGTCCAGTCAGAGGAGCCATATTTAGAGAAGCCCGCTTAGGAAACTAAGCGGGCTTTTTGCTTTTACACTTCCGTCCAGCCGCGCAGCAGGTTGTGATACATGTTCAGCAGCGACAACAGCTCTGGGCTATCACCGTGACGCGCTTTGAGGCTTTGAATATTGCGATCCAGCTCGAACAGCATGGCACGCTGTTTATCGTCGCGCACCATCGACTGAATCCACAGGAATGAAGCGACGCGCGCACCCTGGGTAACCGGCGTGACGCAATGCAGGCTGCTCGACGGATACAGCACCAGATGGCCTGCTGGCAGTTTCACCTTGTGCTGACCATACGTGTCTTCAATCACCAATTCGCCACCTTGGTAGCTTTCAGGTTCGCTGAGGAACAGCGTGGCGGAGAGATCGGTTCGCATCCAGCCCGCCGCGCCGTTATGGCGTACCGCGCCATCGACATGAAAACCGTAGGTTTCGCCCTGCTCATAACGGTTAAACAGCGGCGTGGAAATCGATCGTGGTAATGCAGCGGAAAAGAACAGCGGGTTGTTGTTCAGTGCCTGCATCACCGCGGTTTGCAGCTGATCGTACAGCGGCGTGCGGGTATCGATCTGCTGATTGTTTTTCACCGTCGCGCCCTGGCTGCCGACCGTCGCCCTTCCGTCGATCCATTCGGCCTGTTGCAGCAGCGTGCTAAAACTCGCTACCTCTTCCGGCGTCAGTACAGCAGGAATGTGATACATCATCGCGTTGTTCTCTCAAAAATTGTGGGGCGCGCACGCCCCACGACGTTAACTTAGAAATGCACGTTTGCCGTCAGCAGGAAAGTCCGTGGCTCGCCTGGATGGTAGCGATAACCGCTCTTATTGATTGAGGCAACATAGTTGGTATCGAACAGGTTGTACACGTTGAGCTGCAGATCGAGGTTGTTGTTCACCTTGTAGCCCAATTTGGCATCGGCGACCCAATAACCTTCGGTGTGATCCGGCGTACCGACTGCACCATCGCTGCCGCGACGCAGACTGCCCACATAACGCGCACCGGCACCGACTGAAATCGCATCGGTTGCCTGATAGTTGGTCCACAGCGTAAAGGCGTGCTTCGGCGTGTAAGCCAGCGCAGAAGATCCATCCTGCGATACGCTATCCCCTTCGGTCACGGACGCATGCTGCAGGGTATAGCCGGCGATCACTTCCCAATCTGGCGTGATGTTGCCGGTGGCTGAGAGCTCATAACCTTCCACACGTTTTTTACCGGCTTGCGAATAGGTGCCGTCGTCATTAGCGGTGACTTCATTTTCAATATCGGTACGGAACAGCGCTGCATTCAGCAACAGACGTTTATCCAGCACCTGCCATTTGGTGCCCAGTTCGCTGGACTTGGCTTTCTGCGGTTTGAAGTCGGTGCGGTTGGCGCTGTTGCCGGTGCCACCTGCGGCCAGTGCAAAGCTGCTGCCACCTGGCGGTTGCTGAGAAATGGCATAGTTAACATAGACGTTGCCCTGCTCGGTCAGACGATAAAGCGCACCGGCTTTCCAGTTCACCAGATTGCCCGATTTCGCGGTATCCACGGTGGTAACCGGCGTATTGCGCGGCACGCCAGCTGGGCACGTCAACGCACCGCGTCCGGTGCCGCCACAGGCGGTCGCGCTGTCATACTCAGTGTGATAGTTATCGAGACGAATGCCGCCGTTCAGTTCAAAACTTTTGGTTATCGCGAGCGTATCAAAGGCGTAAATGCCTGCGGTATCGGTTTGCCCGTTAGCATTGGCACCATTCCTGTCCAATCCACCCACCGAAATGCTGCTGATAGGATGGTAGATATTAACCGATGGCGGCGTAATCGCATTGACGCCGTAGTTGGTTTGATTTTCACGCGTAAACTCCACGCCCGCGCTGACATCGTGCCCAACCGAACCGGTGTAAAACTTCGAGGTGATGTTGGTTTGGTTGGAGAGAATGCGGTTGCTGGTGTCTTTGGTGTTCGCCAGGCGCGACCAGCTCCAGCTATTCACATCGTTCCGGTTCGGGGCAGTGATATTGGTGGCGCCGCCCATCACCGCCGTCAGCAGATATTCCTGCTTCACGCGCGACCAACGCGTGGTGTTGCGGATGGTGGTGCTGTCGTTGATATCGTGCTCGAAGCGTATGGTGGCGCTGTCGGTGGTCGATTTATCAAAGTCAGAATCGGTGCCGTAATAATTACTGGTCGCGACTTTGCCAGAATTATTCAGTGCCGCCGTCGCCGCATTCGGCGCCGAATAGCCCGGCAGACCAATGGTTGGAATGCCGCCATCGGGCGTATTGTTTTGATGCACATGCAGATAGTTAAGGTACAAGCGCGTTGAAGTATCCAGACCCAACGCCAGCGATGGCGCCACGCCATAACGCTCGTTCTGCACGTTATCACGCGCCGCATCGTGAGTTTTCTCACCCATCAGATTGAGGCGGAACGCGGCGTTGTCGTTGATCGCCTGGTTGTAATCCAGCGTGCCGCGACGCATCCATGCGCTGCCAACGCTGACTGAGGCGTCGAGCCCGGTATCGAGGCGCGGCTGTTTGCTGATCATATTGATCGAACCTGACGGCGCGCTGCGTCCGTAATCGGTGCCCGATGGCCCTTTAATCACTTCAACCTGCTGAGTGTTGAAGGTATCGCGCGTCACGCTACCAATATCGCGAATGCCATCGACGTAAATGCTGTTGGAGGTATCAATGCCGCGCATATACACCGCATCACCGGTAGTAGAA
Organism: Pantoea sp. DY-17; assembly: GCF_019795975.1. Lineage (NCBI taxonomy): Bacteria > Pseudomonadati > Pseudomonadota > Gammaproteobacteria > Enterobacterales > Erwiniaceae > Pantoea > Pantoea sp. DY-17. Next base: position 1,630,633 of record NZ_JAIMIG010000001.1, read on the forward strand.
CTGCCGTTTTCACCCGCATAGAACGCGCCCACGCCCGGCACGTTTTTCAGCGCGTCGGTAAGATTGGTTACGCCCTGATCTTTAATCACCTGATCCGGAATCACCGTCATGGTGCGGGTGGTATCCACCAGCGGACGATTGAATTTCGGATCGGCAGATGCGTTGGGGGCATACAGCGATGGCGTATGCGCTTCAACCACTAAGGTATCGTCAGATTTTTTGTTGGCATTTTCTGCCGCTAATGCGGCAGCAGGAGAAATACCAATGCAAAGCCCGGTGAACAGGGTCAACGAATTGAAGCTGCCAAACGGCAGGGTGCGATTTTTATCCATTTTTAAGGGAGTGAGTTTCTTGTAATGATTGACGCGCACATCACATCAGCGGATGGCCTGGCGCAGAAGCATTCCGGCGGCAAGGGGTTGAGCTGGCGTGACACCTAAATGATAACGCCAATGGTTATCATTTACTTTTCTATCTTACACGCACGCCGCGAGTTAGGAATACATTTCTTTACGAGAAAATTACGGAATCAAGACAATTGATAGAGAGTGTGAAAATCTGATGAATTTTTTTGAACGAAGGGTCAAATTTCAGGCATAAAAAAACCCGCTGGCTAGAGCGGGTTCTTTATTCAACAGCGCACAGCTCATTCCAGTAGCTGTAGCGGATGACATGGTGCAGGCGCTCATCTCTCATAGTAGCGATACACCGAAGGATGGAACTCAACACCGTACAGCTGGCTGATGGGGATCAGCAGGTCGATATGATTACTGAGATCGAATTCGCGCTCTTCTGCGGGTCCAGTATCGCCATTGATCAGTTGGTTAAACCACTGCTGCAAGAGGTGTTTCATTGTCAGCTTCTCCACAAATGATTGAGGCTGACAGTAAACCGCATTATCCCATATAACCAAAACGATTAGTTGTGCGCTTCTTTGCCAAATAATGCATATATGTAGAGCCCACAATGGGGCCAGCCAATGCCCTATCCCCTGCTCTTCGCCATCATCTTGCGATAATTGTTCAGCCATTTGCCGCTATTGAGTCGCCACCAGAAAAATACGCCGCGCACCGTCCAGTCGAGGAACATGCCGAGCCAAACGCCAATCACGCCCATTCCCAGCACAATCCCAAGGAAATAACCGGCTACCACGCGTGCGCCCCACATACTAAACATGGACACATACATGGTGTAACGCGCATCGCGCGCGCCTTTCAGGCTGGCGGGCAGCACCCATGAAGCGGTCCAAATCGGCATAAAGGCGGCATTCAGCCAAATTAAATGCTTAGTAACCGAAATCACTTCCGGATCGCGGCTGTAAAATTGCGCGAGTGTTCCGGCGAGCGGCACGGTGATCAACGCCAGCGAACACAATCCAATCATCGCCAGCCAGAAAACGTGTTTGATTTGCCGTTCAGCCTGCATCACCTGATTCAGCCCCAGCCTGCGGCCGGTAATAATGGTCGAGGCCGATCCCAGCGCGTTACCCGGCAGGTTAATCAGCGAAGCAATCGAGAAGGCGATAAAGTTACCGGCGATCTCATTGGTACCCATGCCAGCAACAAAAATCTGCGTCAGCAACTTACCGCCGTTAAACAGCACCGATTCAATACTGGCGGGCACGCCAATGCCCAACACTTCCATCAGAATATTGCGGTCCCAGCGGCGGAAATAGCTGGCGATGGAGATTTTCAGGGCCGGCGTAATGCCGCGATACAGCACGTAAATCGCCGCCGCCGCACCAATATAGCGCGAAATGGTTAAGCCCAATCCTGCACCAACAAAACCCATACCTTCCCAACCCAGACAGCCGTAAATCAGCACGCTACTGATCACGATGTTGAGAATGTTCATGCCGCCGTTGATCAGCATCGGGATTTTGGTATTGCCCGCACCACGCAGCGCGCCGCTGCCAATCAGCGCAATCGCCGCTGCGGGATAGCTCCACGCCGAGGTTTGCAGATAGCTCAGCGCCAGCTCTTTCACTTTGGGATCGGCGCTGCCGGCAATCACATCAATGATTAGATGCCCCCAAAACTCGATGGCGATCACCAGCACAAACGCCAGCGCGGTCATCAATCCCAGCGACTGTCTGGTGGCGGCTCGCGCCCGTTTGCCGTTGCGTTTCGCCAGGCTGAACGCCACCACCACCGTGGTGCCGAGATCGATGGCAGCAAAGAAGGAGATGATCACCATGTTGAAGCTGTCGGCCAAACCGACGCCCGCCATCGCTTCTTTACCCAGCCAGCTCACCAAAAAGGTACTGAGGACGCCCATCAGCATCACGCAGAGGTTTTCGATAAAGATGGGCACGGCTAATGGGGTGATTTCTCGCCAGAACAACGTACGGTAAGCGCGGCGCTTGGGATACCACGCCGTGTTTCTGACCGCCCGCATCACTGCTACGCCAGGATTTTGCAAGGGATTACCAAATCACTTTGGAGAGGAAGAAGAGTAATAATGATGATAGGCCACTGAGAATTATGCAAAGTGTTTCCCCTCACCATTTAATCATTATTACAAACTTTTTGTCGCCACCACCGCAGGATCGGCTGCGCCGCCCAAATAGGCGCTGCGCACGTCGTCATTATTGAGCAGCTCTGCGCCGCTGCCGCTCAGGCGAATCTCACCGTTCACCATCACATAGCCGCGATCGGCTAGCTGCAATGCATGGCGGGCATTCTGCTCCACCAGAAACAGCGTCATGCCTTGTTGGGTCAACTCGCGCAGAATGGCAAAAATCTGCTTCACCACAATCGGCGCGAGGCCAAGGCTGGGTTCGTCGAGCAGCAACAGTTTAGGCCGACTCATCAGCGCGCGGGCAATCGCCAGCATCTGCTGCTCGCCGCCGGAGAGCGTCATGGCGCGCTGCTTGCGCCGCTCGCGCAGGCGCGGAAACAGCTGATACATGCGCTCTTTGTCCTCTTTAACAAAACGTTCGCCGATGGCGATGGTGCCCATCAGCAGGTTCTCTTCCACCGTCATATCAGGAAAGATGCGCCGTCCTTCCGGGGCCTGCGCAATGCCGCTGGCGGCGATGAAGTGCGTCGAACGCTGGCTGATCGCTTCGCCGCGCAAACGTATCTCGCCGCTGGCAATACGCGGCTGGCCAAAGATCGACATCAGCAGCGTGGATTTCCCCGCGCCATTAGCGCCAATCAGCGCCACGGTTTCGCCCTGATTCACCGTCAGCGACACCTGTTTCAGCGCTTGCAAAGGGCCGTAAAACACATCGACCTGCTCAAATGCCAGCATCGGTTCAGCCATGGTCGCTCTCCTCTTCTGCGCCGAGATAGGCGGCAATCACTTTGGGATCGTGACGAATTTGCTGCGGCGTGCCCTGAGCAATCACATCGCCATGATCGAGCACCACAATGTGATCGGAAATGCGCATCACCATCGGCATGTCGTGTTCAATCAGCAACACGCTGATGCGATGATTGGCGCGCAGGCGATGCAAAATTTCGCTCAACGCCTCGGTTTCCACCGGATTCAGCCCAGCCGCCGGCTCATCCAGACAAATCAGCTCAGGTCGCGTACACATGGCGCGCGCGATCTCCAGCCGCCGTTGCTGACCGTATGAGAGCGTGCCGGCCAGACGGTTGGCGCTGGCGACCAAATCGACGTTTTCCAGCCAGTAAAAAGCGCGATCCAGCGCGCGATTTTCTGCTTCACGGTAGCCGCGTGTGTTCAGCACGCCCGCCAGCAGCTGACGATTGACCTGCATATGCTGCGCCACCAGCAGATTCTCAATCACCGACATCTCGCGGAACAGCCGAATATTTTGGAAAGTACGCGCCAGCCCGGCGCGGTTCACCAGGTGCGCGCCGCCAAACATCTTGTACCAGAGCCGCGAGCCGAGCCGGGTGGGATTGATCCAGTCGCCCGCATGAATTTTTTGCCCCAGCACCTGAATCACATCGGTGCTGCGCTGATTGGCGTTGAGCACAATGCGTCCGCCGGTGGCGCGATAAAAGCCGGTCAGGCAGTTAAACACCGTGGTTTTACCCGCGCCGTTGGGGCCGATTAATGAGGTCACCGAACCGCGCTCCACCGCCAGGCTAACGTCATTCAGTGCCTTGATGCCGCCAAAGCGCATCATCAGGTTGTCCACTTGCAGGATGGCATCACTCATGGCGCACTCCTTTTCGCAGTGGCACGCCAACGCGTGCGGTGCGCACCAGCCCACGTGGCCGCCAGATCATCATCAGCACCATTAGCATGCCGAACAGCAGCACGCGGTATTCGGCAAAGCTGCGCAGCAGTTCCGGTGCCACCGTCAGCACAAACGCTGCCAGCACCACGCCGAGCGTCGATCCCATCCCACCGAGCACTACAATGGCGAGAATCAGCGCCGACTCAAAAAAGGTAAACGAGGTGGGATTAACGAAGCCCTGATAGCTGGCGAAAAACACCCCGGCGATGCCCGCCGTTGACGCGCCCAACATAAAGGCTGAAAGCTTAACCAACACATGGTTAAGCCCCATCGCGCGGCAGGCAATCTCATCTTCACGCAGCGCTTCCCAGGCGCGGCCAATCGGCATACGCGTCAGGCGATGCTTAATCCACAGCACCAGCAACACCACCAGAACCAGCACAACATAGATGAAGATAAATTTCATATTCGGGTTGTAAGTGACGTGCAGAAACTCGTGATACGGCACGCCGCCATCGCGCGCGCGGCGGGCAAACTCGAGGCCAAAGAAGGTCGGCGACGGCACGGAAACCCCGTTCGGGCCGCCGGTAAAGGCGACCCAATTGGTCAGCACCAGACGAATGATTTCACCAAAGCCGAGCGTAACGATCGCCAGATAATCGCCGTGCATGCGCAGCACCGGGAACCCAAGCAGCGCGCCAGCAAAAGCTGCCAGCAGCGCCGCCAGCGGCAGCATGCTCCAGAAACCCAATCCGAGATATTGATAGCCAAGCGCCAGGCCGTACGCTCCGATGGCATAAAAAGCCACGTAGCCGAGATCAAGTAATCCGGCGAGCCCAACCACAATATTCAAGCCCAACCCGAGCAGCACATAAATCAGGCCGAGAATCGCCACCGTCAGCAGATATTTACTGGAGAGAAACGGAAAGGCCAGCGCCACGATCAGCAGCAGCGGCAATATCCAGCGCAAACGCGAACGATAGCCGGGCTCGCGCACGTAAACCCCGTCATCGCTGCTGGCAAACTTGCGCATGATGCGCTGACCAAAAGGCGCGTGCAGAAACAAACTGAACAGCAAACGCCCCGCCATCACCACCGCCACCAGCAGCGCCACGCGCTGTGGCGACAGTTTGAAGCTGTAACCGTCGAGCACCACGCCAACAATCGGACCAAATACCACCAGCGCCACTAACCCCGCCAGCAGCGTATCGAGCAGCGCCTGGCGCACAGGATTTTGCGTCATTGCATTCATCGGGGCTTCCTCACACTTTAGCGACTAGCGGACGTCCCAGCAGTCCTTGCGGGCGGAAGATCAAAATCACCACCAGCAGCGAAAACGAGAACACATCTTTGTAGTCAGAATTCACCATCCCGGCGAACTGCGCTTCCGCGACGCCCAGCAATAATCCGCCAAGCATCGCGCCCGGCAGTGAACCGATGCCGCCGAGCACTGCGGCGGTGAACGCTTTGATGCCAATGATAAATCCGGCGTAAAAATCAAAGGTGCCGTAATTCATCGTCACCAGCACGCCGGCCAATCCCGCCATCGCCGCACCAATCACAAACACCAGCGAGATAACGCGATCGGTATTGATGCCGAGAATGGAAGCCATGCGCCGATCCTGCTGCACTGCGCGGCAGATACGCCCGAGTTTGGTGTACTGGATAATCCAGGTCAGCAGCGCCATGCCGCAAAACGCCGCGATCAGGATGAAGATTTTGGTCCAGGTGATTTGCACCACGCCGCCATCAAATTCCATGCGCAACACGCCGGTCAGCAACGTCGGAATGCCCTGCTGATTTGGCCCCTGACTGAGTTGCACATAGTTTTGCAAAATCAGTGACATGCCGATCGCTGAAATCAGCGGCGCAAGGCGCGTCGAATTGCGCAGCGGTCGATAGGCGATGCGCTCAATCGCCCAGCCGTAAGCCGAGGTGACGATAATGGTGAAGATTAAGGTGCCGAATATCAGTAGCGGGAAGGAGTGAATGCCAAAAAAGCTGAGTAGCGATAAGCCAATGGCACACAGATAGGCGGAGATCATATACACCTCGCCGTGGGCGAAGTTGATCATGCCGATAATGCCGTAAACCATGGTGTAGCCGATGGCGATCAGGCCATACACGGCACCGAGCGTTAAACCGTTGATCAGCTGCTGTAAGAAAAAGGCGTCCATAATGTCGTCTCGTACTCAATGGGAGCGCACACCTCGCGCGCAATCGCGAATGGCCCCGCACTGCGCGGGGCCGCGTGGCACATTACAGCTGGTGATACTTGCCTTTGTCGTCCCATTGATACACGACGTAATCCGACACCTTGAGATCGCCTTTACTGTCCCAGCCTTTTTTGCCCATGACGGTATCGACGCTGTTGGCTTTCAGCCAGTCGCTGGCCTTGGCGTTGTCTTTACCGGCTGCTTTGTAAGCGGCGGCCAGCGTCTGCACGGAGGCGTAGGCATACAGGGTGTAACCTTCTGGCTCAAATCCGCTGGCGCGGAATTTGTCGATGACCGCTTTGCCATCGGCGATGGTGCGCGGATCGTTGCCGAAGGTCATGTAGACGCCTTTGGTGTATTGCGGGCCGCCTGCTGCCGTCACCATCTCTTCCGTCACAATGCAGTCACCGGAGAAGAAAGCCGCATTAACGCCCTGCTCACGCATCTGACGCACCAGCGGACCGGCTTCGGGATGACAGCCGCCGAAATAGACCACGTCCGGTTTCAGCGCGCCGATCTTGGTTACCAGCGCATTGAAATCTTTCTCACCGCGCGACAACCCTTCATACAGCACTTCTTTTACGCCGCGCTTCTCAAGTGAGGCTTTGGTGGCATCCGCCAAACCCTGGCCGTAAGTGTCTTTGTCATGAATGATGACCACTTTCTTCGCTTTCAGCTTGTCGATGATGTAATCCGCGGCGATAGCGCCTTGCTGGTCATCACGCCCACACATGCGAAATAGAGTTTTCATGCCGCGTTCGGTAATTTTTGGGTTGGTGGATCCGGGCGTGATCGCTAAAACGCCAGCCTCATCATAGACTTCCGAAGCGGGCATGGTGGATGAGGAGCAGAAGTGGCCGACCACCGCCATCACTTTATCCTGATCGACCAATCGGTTAGCGACGGATACCGCCTGCTTCGGTTCACACGCGTCGTCGCCCTGCACCAGCACGATTTTCTCGCCGTTGATGCCGCCTGCCGCATTGATATCCTCCGCGGCCTGGCTTGCGCCTTTCCAGTATTGCGCGCCGTACGTCGCATTAGGCCCAGAGAACGGACCCGCCACACCAATTTTAATATCTGCCTGAGCGTAAAAGGCCACGCTTAAACAACCTGCAATCGCCACCTTCATTGGGTGTTTTATGAATTTCAAAGACATGCTTTCAATCCTCAACGGGTCAGGAACGGAGCCATACCACGGCCTGGGAGAAATCAATTTCTGAAACTTCGGCAGAACAGAGTGCGGCCTCCAACACCCGAAGAGTCGCCATTTATGGCAACCTGCTTTAAGAACGGGATAGATTCATTAAGGCCACGGTTGAAAACTAAGCAATAAGCTCGCCAATACCGCGAAGGTGGACGATTTATTACTCGGGCATCGCTCCAGAACAGGAGACACGCGATGTAACATCCCTGCTGATCATAAACATAGCCGCGGTTACGCCACGCACCAGCACCGTGATGGTGCAGAATGCGGTCGATCACAGATTCTTCATCGTAGCGAAGGGTTTATCCGCTATGCTCTGGTGAAAACGGTCCATGTTTCTGAAGGAGAACCCATGAATACACAACGGAACGGATTGAGCAGCCAGCAAGCGCTGGACGAACTAGAACGCCTGTACGACGCAGCCGTTGACGCGCTGCGCAACGCCATTCGCGATTTCACTGCCACCGGACAGTTGCCGGATGAGGCCGCGCGTCAGCAAGGGCTGTTTGTTTATCCGCAGCTGCGCATCACCTGGCTGGGTGAAGGTCCGCAGCAAAATCGCACCCGCGCGTGGGGACGTTTTACCCATACCGGCAGCTACAGCACCACCATCACGCGCCCGGCGCTGCTGCGCCACTATCTCAGCGAGCAGCTGCAGATGCTGGAGAAGGAGTACGACGTGCTGATTGAGGTCGCGCCTTCACAGCAGGAAATTCCTTATCCTTATGTGATTGACGGCTTGTCACTGGACCGCTCAATGAGCGCCAGCATCGCACGCCATTTCCCCACCACCGAACTGTCGCAAATCGGTGATGAAACCGCCGACGGCCTGTTCCACGCCAATGCGATTTTCCCGCTGTCGCACTTTGACGCCCTGCGCACCGATTTCTCACTGGCACGCCTGCGCCACTACACCGGCACGAGCGTAGAGCACTTTCAGCCGTTCGTGCTGTTCACCAATTACACGCGCTACGTCGATGAGTTCGTGCGCTGGGCGATTGAGCAGGTGCAGGATCCCACCACGCCTTACGACAGCCTGGCCTGCGCCGGTGAAGTGGTGATCACCGCCGATACGCAAGACCCGACGGCGATGATGTCCGATCTGGCGTGGAAGAAGCACCAAATGCCGGCATGGCACCTGACATCACCGAATCGTCGCGGCATTACGCTGGTGAACATCGGCGTGGGGCCATCCAATGCCAAAACCATCTGTGACCACCTGGCGGTGATTCGTCCGCACGCCTGGCTGATGATTGGCCACTGCGGTGGACTGCGCGAAAGCCAGACCATCGGCGACTATGTGCTGGCGCATGCCTACCTGCGCGACGACCACGTACTGGATAGCGTACTGCCGCCAGATATCCCAATCCCCAGCATCGCCGAAGTGCAGCGCGCACTGTATGACGCCACCAAAGCGGTCAGCGGCATGCCCGGCGAAGAAGTTAAACAGCGCCTGCGCACCGGCACCGTGGTCACCACCGATGACCGTAACTGGGAGCTGCGCTACTCCGCTTCGGCGCTGCGCTTCAACCTGAGCCGCGCCGTTGCGGTTGATATGGAGAGCGCCACCATCGCCGCGCAGGGTTACCGCTTCCGCGTGCCTTACGGCACCTTGCTGTGCGTATCCGATAAACCGCTGCATGGCGAGATCAAGCTACCGGGCCAGGCAAACCGCTTCTATGAAGGCGCAATCTCCGAGCACCTGCAGATTGGCATCTGCGCGGTAGAACTGCTACGAGCTGAAGGCGACAAGCTGCATTCGAGGAAGCTGAGAACCTTTAACGAGCCGCCGTTTAGGTAATCATGATGAGTTCCGGCCCATGAAGGGCCGGAACCGTGCAGTAAAGCGCGTCATGACATTTTCAAAACGATATTCTGCACAAACCACGCCAGCACCAGAAGGCCGGTCGGTATCATGATTTTCCAGGTGATGCTGTTGTTGAAGGCAGATATTTTATCCTCCAGCTGATTGAATCTCTGATCAACTCTGTCGAACTTCTCATCAATCCTTTCAAACTTCTCATCAATCCTTTCGAACTTCTCATCTATCTTTCCAAACTTCTCATCTATCTTTTCGAACTTTTTATCGAATTTGTCTTCCATCCGCTCAAACTTTTTATCGAGACGTTGTTCAAGCGCCCCCAGCTCGCCCATAATCTCCACACGCATCACGCCCTGCTCGGCTCTGACCTTTTCGATATCCGCTTTAGTCGCAAAATGTTCTGAACGCGCGGTTAGCACAGCAACATCCATCTGAATCTGTTGCGTGGTTTTTTCCAGCTCTTCAACCCGTTTGGTGAGTTGTTCCATTTGATGATCTCCTTTGTTACCAACGTCAAAAATAAGCGGTGGGAACACTCGAGTTGTATTGCTAATGGGGTAATCCATCACCGAATCCTCTTCCATCGCGCAGCTCAATCTTTCCACCTCACTGTTAGTGAAACAGATTTGCGCAGCGTTAACATTCCACGATCCCGCCATTCACAGCACATTTTTTGCGGGCAGGTTTAAATAACACGCACAGCCTGGGCTGTTTTGAGAGGGAAGGAAAGTGAGCATCAAAAAGGACTGCGAAGTGTCACGCAGAAAATAAACGAAGGGATGCAACAGCAGACACGGAAGCCCGATCGGGCTTCCGTTAAGTAACATTTACGCGCTCAGCCAGCCCAGTTTGATAACAAACAGAATCGACAAAATGATCAGCGCCGGGTTGACCTCTTTGGTGCGACCGCTCAGCAGTTTCACCACCGTCCAGGTGATGAAGCCGAACGCAATACCGTTGGCGATCGAGTAGGTCAGCGGCATGGTCAGCGCGGTCACGGTTACCGGCGCGGCGGTGGTGATATCTTTCCAGTCAATATCTGCCAGGCCAGACGCCATCAGCACCGCCACAAACAGCAGCGCTGGCGCGGTGGCATAAACCGGTACGCTGCCCGCCAGCGGCGAGAAGAACAGGCTGAGCAGAAACAGAATCGCCACCACAATCGCCGTCAGGCCGGTGCGGCCACCGGCGCTGACGCCGGCAGCAGATTCCACATAGCTGGTGGTGGTTGAAGTACCAAGCAGCGAGCCGAACAGCGCGGCGGCGCTATCTGCGATCAACGCACGGCCCATTTTCGGCACGTTGCCCTGCTCATCCGCCAGACCAGCGCGCTTGGTCACACCCAGCAAGGTGCCCGTGTTATCGAACACGTCCACGAACAGGAAGGCGAAGATTACGCTCACCAAACCGACGTTAAAGGCACCGGCGATATCCAGCTGCATAAAGGTTGGCGCGATAGAGGGCGGAGCGGAGAACACGCCGCCAAACGGTGTCAGGCCAATGCCCATAGAAATGAAGGTCACCACCAGAATGCCGATGAGCACCGCACCGGTAACGCGACGCGCTTCCAGCACCACAATGATGAAGAAGCCGAGCAGCGCCAGCAGCGGACCCGGTTTGGTCAGATCGCCCAGGCCAACCAGCGTTGCTGGGTTATCCACTACGATACCCGCGCCTTCCAGCGCGATAATCGCCAGGAACAGACCGATACCGGCACCAATACCGGCACGCAGCGGCAGCGGAATGCTGTTAATAATCCACTCACGAATTTTGAAAAGCGACATGGCAAAGAAGATCACCGCCGACAAGAACACCGCGCCCAGCGCGACTTGCCAGGTGTAACCCATATGCAGCACCACGGTATAGGTGAAGAAGGCGTTGAGGCCCATGCCCGGTGCAAGTGCAATCGGATAGTTAGCGATCAGGCCCATTAACACACAGCCAATCGCCGCCGCCAGACAGGTCGCCACGAAGACCGCACCTTTATCCATGCCGGTTGCGCCGAGAATGCTCGGGTTAACAAACAGGATGTAAGCCATTGCCAGGAAGGTGGTGATACCCGCAATGATTTCGGTGCGAACCGTGGTGTTGTGCGCTTTTAGTTTGAAGAGTTTTTCTAACATCATCATCTCTCATGAGCGGAGTCGGCACGAATGCGCGCGCTCCTTGCCAATGTGGTTTACATGCTTATTGTTGTTTTGAAAGCGAAGCAAACTGGACAACAGGTTGTGAAACCTTGCGCTTTCCCCTGTCCATATAGCAATAGCTATGCCACTCCCCTACGCAATCGATTACGTTTTCATTTGCGGCTGCGGCTAAGATTATTCTGAACCAGAATGAGGCGCGATTATGGTGCATTGCACCAGCGCCGCGCAATCGTTTTCCTTGCTGACGATGTTTTGGCAAAAAGAGTGCGGCACTGCACGCTTCCGCACTCTGCCAGGCGATGGCGCTCACGTTTCTGTTGCCTTAATCAGCAGGTAAAAAACATCGGGTTACACTGCTTTTAACCCTTTCGTAACAAAAGAGGCGCATCCATGAAGCCCGCGATTCTGGTGGTCGATGATGATCGTGCAGTGTGCGAATTGCTGCACGATGTGTTGAATGAACATGTATTTACCGTTTATTGCTGCCATCAGGGTAAAGATGCGCTAGCCCTGCTCACGCTACACCCGGAAATTTCACTGGTGATGCTGGATATGATGCTGCCAGACACCAACGGCTTGCTGGTGCTGCAACAGATGCAGCGGCAGCGTCCCGATCTGCTAGTGATCATGTTGACCGGCATGGGTTCGGAAGCGGATATGGTGGTGGGGCTGGAGATGGGCGCGGATGATTACATCGCTAAACCGTTCAATCCGCGCGTGGTAGTGGCTCGGGCACGCGCGGCGCTGCGACGCTGCGGACGGCTGGCGCAGCCGGAAGCGTTAGCAGATGAAGGTTGGCAATTTAACGGCTGGCGCCTCGACGATGCGCGCTGCCAACTGTTCAATCCGCAGCGTGAAAGCGTGCCGCTAACGCAAGGTGAATACACGCTGCTGCGCGCGCTGGTGGCGCATGCGCGCAAAGTATTAACCCGCGATCAACTGCTCGAACTGACGCACAGCGAAAGCCTTGAGGTGTTTGATCGCACTATTGATGTACTGATTATGCGGCTGCGACGCAAGATAGAAATCAATCCGCATCAACCGAGCCTGATCCGCACCATTCGCGGTCTCGGCTATGTTTTCTCCGCCGACGTGATGCGTCCGGCCTCTTCGGCACGTGAAACGCAAATCGCCTGATCCATCCAGCGCTGCATCTCGGCTAATGGCCGCGTGCCGTCCAGCGCGTTGGCGGCATGCAGATTAAAGCAGGCGCAGGTGTGCGCCAGCTTCAGCGTTTCCGTCAGCGACCAGTCTTCATGGCTGGCATAGAGCACACCGGCGCAAAACGCATCGCCCGCCCCCACGCTGCCGACGATCTCTTCTGGCGCTAAGCACCACGCCGGTTGCCAGCGCCCTTCGCCGTCCGCTTGCTGGCCCCACGCGCCTTCGGGTGCGTGGATCACCACGCGCTGACGTACGCCTTGCTGCATTAGCCAGGTCGCCGCTTCGGCAAACGCAGTCGGTGCGGCAAGCCCGTGCGGCGTGCGCAAACTGATGCCGGTGAGTGATTGCGCCTCCAGTTCGTTAATCACCAGATAATCGAGCCAGCGCAGCGCAGGCACCACCAGCGGTCGATATTCGCCCACGCGCGACACCAAATCGAGGGAGGTGAGATAGCCGCGCTGCTGCATCTGCGCCAGCAGCCGTGCGCTGCGCGTGCCGTATTCATCGTCCGGCACATCAAGGCTATCCAGCAGCAGCAAATACCCGAGATGGAAGATGCGATGGGACGTGAAGACGTCGGCGAAGTGCGCCAGATCGAGCTTGCCATTGGCGCCGCGCGCATGGAAGAAGGTGCGCTGGCCATCCGGCGTGGTCATCACCTGCGTCATCGCCGTATTGATGCTTGCGATGCGCTGCACAAACTGGCGGTCGATGTGATGATCGTCCAGCAGTTGCAGGATGTAGTCGCCGTCGCTGTCCTCGCCTACTATGCCGACGCCCGCCAGCGGCAGATTCAGCTGCATGCGCGCCAGCGTAAACAGCACATTGAGCGCCGCGCCGCCGCTGCACTTCTCGCTGTGCTGAATCTCGGTTAGCCAGCCTTGTTCCGGCCAATGGCTGATGCGCTGCACGTGATCCACCAGCATGCTGCCGGCACCGATGATTCCGTTACGCACCATGCGGTTATGCCCTCCCGGCGCTGCCGAATACCTGCATCTGCTGCGCCACCACGTTGGCGATGTCGCGCTCTACCGCCATCAACAACTCAGCAAAGGCGTCGTAGCGCGCATCGCGTTGGGCGATCTGCGCTTCAATCGCCCCGAGCGCCGCCTGCGACATGCCGGTATAGAAATTGATTTTATTGATGCCAAGGCTGACGGCGCGGCGGAAATCCGCGTCGCTAATGCCGGAACCGCCATGCAGCACCAGCGGAATGCCGGCCGTCGCGCGAATCGCTGCCAGCCGGTCGAAGTCGAGTTTGGGTTCGCCTTTGTATTTGCCGTGCGCATTGCCAATCGCCACCGCCAGGCAATCAATGCCGGTGGAGTGTACAAAATCAGCGGCCTGCGCCGGATCGGTAAATTTATCGCTGTCGGCCTCGCCAAACAGCGCACCGCCTTCATCGCCGCCCACCGCACCGAGTTCGGCCTCCACCGACACGCCGAGCGCGTGACACATCTTCACCACCTCGCGGGTCTGGCGCACGTTCTCCTCATAGCTGAGCGTCGAGCCATCGAACATGACCGAGGTGAAGCCAAGGCGAATCGCCTGCATCACCGCCTCAAAATGCAGGCCATGATCGAGATGCAGCACTACCGGAATAGCGTGCAGCGCCGCTTCGGTACGCACCGCGGCGACCAAATGCTCGAGGCTGACATACTTAAAATGCACTTCAGCGATGCTGATAATAAACGGCGAGCGCTGCCGCTCAGCGGCCTGATAGAGCGCGCGCAGGAAATGGGTGTCGAGGACGTTAAACGCGCCAAGCGCGTAGCCGTTCTGTTGCGCATGGGCCAAACCCTGCGCCAGTGAAATCAGTGCCATATCAGGCTCCTTTAGGCCAGCCAGCGGTGATATTCGTTACACAGCAGCCAGCGCGGTGCTTCATCTTCATCCAGCGGATTGAAGCGCGCCAGCGGCGTGAGAAACACATTGTCATGTTCGTCGTCATTGGGCATCGAGACTTCACCCACCAGCACATCGCCGTAGCCCTCTTCGCCCCAAAAGCTGTGCCAGATGCCCGGCAACAAGGTAACGCTTTCGCCCGGCGATAAACGCAGCTGCGAACCGGCGGCGTGGGTTTGGCGGATGCCATCGAGTGTGACGTTAACCGCCGTATCAGCCAGCTGATTGCCCGCACGGTTATGCAGCGTGACGATCAGATTGCCGCCGCCGCGATTGATAATGTCTTCCATCTTTTGCGGGTGATAATGCAGCGGCGTGACCTGCCCTTCGCGCACATGCATGATTTTTTCGGCATAAGGTTTGGCCCACGGCTGGCCACCCCGCGAACCGTTGCGCAGTGTGAACAGGGTTAAACCGGTTTGATTGAAATCGTCAGCGCCGAAGCTGGTGACATCCCAGCCAAGATGCAGCGCCAGCAGTTCATCGGCGTCATGTTTATCGAGCGCGCGCCACTGGCTGAGGCCGTAATCGGCCCACGGCGGCAGATGCACATCCTGACGCATAAAGAATTCGCGGGTGCGTTGTAGGATCGCATTCACTTCTGAGCGTTGCATCTTCACCTCCTTTCCACGCTGGCCCTCACCCCAGCCTTCTCCCGCAAGCAGGAGAGGGCGCTATTTGTCCCCTCTCCCATTTATGGGAGAGGGTTAGGGTGAGGGACAGCGGCTGCTTACTTCACCGTCCAGCCCTTGTAGCTGCTGACGCTGTTACGATCGATCATCGTCACCGGAATCAGCACCGGCTTATCCGGCGCGGGCTTGCCCTGCAGGATGTCATAGCCGATCTCCACCGCTTTCGCCGCCATCACCTGCGGGTCCTGCGCTGGCGTGGCCACGAACAGCGAGCCTTTGCGTTTCAGCGCCTCTTCACCGTCTGGCGATCCATCGACGCCGACAATAAAGAACTCATTGCGTTGCGCCTGTTTCGCCGCCAGATCGGCACCAATCGCCGTTGGGTCGTTAATCGCGAACACTGCATCAATCTTTGGATTGGCCGACAGCAGGCCGGTCATCACTTCGAGGCCACCTTCGCGGCTGCCTTTGGCGTTCTGGTTGTAGGAGAGCAGCTTGATGTCCGGATGGGTTTTCAGCTCGGTCATGCAGCCTTCGACACGGTTCTGCACCGCAGAAACCGGCGGTCCATTGATGATCACCACGTTGCCTTTGGCCTTCAGGCGGTCGGAGATGTATTTACACGCCATCGCGCCGGCGGCGGTGTTATCGGAGGTGATAGTGGCGTTAGCGCCGTCTGCTGCCACGTCGACCGCCACCACCACAATCCCGGCATCACGCGCACGTTTTACCGCGGGCGCGATACCTTTGGAATCGGCGGCGTTAAGGATGATCATGTCCACTTTAGCGGCGATGAAGTTGTCAATCTGCCCCACCTGCTGGCCGAGATCGTAGCCGCTGGAGACCAGCGTTACGTTGACTTTGTCGCCCGCCAGTTCACGCGCTTTCAGCTCGGCACCTTTGGTGATCTGCACGAAGAACGGGTTGGCGAGATCGCCGACGGTCACACCAATGGATTTCAGCTCTTTGGCCTGCACCAATGGCGCGCTCAGAAGCGTAGCCGCCAGCAGTCCGGTTAGAATCGGATTAAAACGCATAGTCGATGTTCTCCTGCTTTTTGGTTTTTATGATTAGTGCTCGCTGTCCCCCATCCCGGCCTTCCCCCGCAAGCGGGGGAAGGAGACGTTGCCACATGCAGCTTCAGTACGAGCATATGGCAGCATCTTCCTCCCCCACTTGTGGGGGAGGACCGAGGAGGGGGACAGCCAGCACGTTCTAAAACAGCCAGCACCTTGTAACTCAACCCACGTGATGCCGCGTCCGGTACTTATCGATCAACACCGCGATAATGATCACCGCGCCCTTAATCACTAACTGCCAGAAATAGGAGACGCCCATCAGCGTCATCCCGTTATTCAGCGTGGCGATAATCAGCG
This sequence comes from Pantoea sp. DY-17, assembly GCF_019795975.1. NCBI lineage: Bacteria > Pseudomonadati > Pseudomonadota > Gammaproteobacteria > Enterobacterales > Erwiniaceae > Pantoea > Pantoea sp. DY-17. The sequence goes on from NZ_JAIMIG010000001.1 coordinate 1,647,258, forward strand.
CACCAATCAGCGTGCCGGTGATGGTGCCGATGCCGCCGACAAAGCTGGTGCCACCGAGGATCACCGCCGCTATCGCATCCAGCTCGTAACCGACGCCAAGGTTGCCATTGGCGCTGTAGAGCCGCGAGGCGCTCATCAATCCAGCCAGCCCCGACAGCAAGCCGCTCATGGCGTAGACAAACAGCAGCACCACGCTGACTTTGATGCCGGTCAGGCGCGCCGCCTGCACGTTGCCGCCAACGGCATAAATGTGTACGCCTAAGGTAGTGCGGCGCAGAATGAACCAGCACAGCGCGATCACCGCAAAGGCGATGATGATCAGCCACGGCACCGGCCCGAGATAGCCGTTGCCTATCCACTCAAAGTTGATGTCGGAGTTGATCACCGTGGTGCCGTTCGCCAGCAGATAAGCCGCGCCGCGCATCGCGGTGTAGGTGCCAAGCGTGACAATAAAGGGCGGCAGCCCCGCCCACGCCACCAGAATGCCGTTGAACAACCCCATAATCAGCCCGGCACCTAACGCCGCCGGGATCGTCAGTGACGCAAATGCCGGATCGAGCGAAACCGCCATCGCCACCACCGCCGTGGTGCCGAGCATCGATCCCACCGACAAATCGATGCCGCCGGTGAGAATGACAAAGGTCATGCCCGCCGCCAGCACGATGTTGATCGAGGCCTGACGCGTAATGTTGAGCAGATTGCCCTCGGTGAAGAAGTTCGGCGTGACAAAGCCGAACACCGCCACGATCAGGATCAGAATCGGCAGGATGCCGACGGTTTGCAGCAGGTCACTCATTAACGCGCGCTTGAGGGTGGGACTTTTTACGCGTGCGGATTCACTGGTCATTGCGCTCTCCTCAGGCCTGAACCGGCTGCGCGCCGGTGGCCAGTGTCATAATGTTTTCCTGGCTAATCTCTGCCCCACTCAACTCACCGGCGATGGCGCCTTCACGCATCACATAAACGCGGTCGCTCATGCCCACCACTTCCGGTAACTCGCTGGAGATCATTAAAATCGCCACGCCCTGCTGCGCCATCTGCTGCATCATGCGGTAGATTTCGCTCTTGGCGCCGACATCAACGCCGCGCGTCGGCTCATCAAGAATCAGGATGCGCGGCGCAATCGCCACCCAGCGTGAAATCAGCAGCTTCTGCTGATTACCGCCGGACAAGCCGCCCGCGCGCACCTGCGCATGCGGCACGCGGATGTTCAGCGCATCAATCGCCTCGCTGGCGATCTTCTGCCCTTTGCGCCGATTGAGCAGGCCGTAGCTGGCATCGCGCTCCAGCGTCGCCATCACAATGTTGTCCTGCGCCGCCAGTTCAAGGAACAAGCCCTGCTCTTTGCGGTTCTCGGTGAGGAAACCGATGCCGCGTGCGATGGCGTCGCGCGGCGAGTGAATCTGCACTTTCACGCCGTCGATCCAGATCTCACCGCCGCTCGGTTGATGCACGCCAAAAATCAGCTGCGCCAGTTCACTGCGCCCGGCGCCGACCAGCCCCGCCAGCCCGACAATCTCGCCGGCACGCACCGACAGGCTGCTGGGACGCACTTTGTGTTTGTCGCACAAGTGATTGACGGCGAGACGGATGTCGCCGAGCGGAATATTGCGGTCTTTGTTGAACAGATCGCTGAGCGGCCGCCCGACCATCATGCGCACCAGCTCGCTGGCGTTAAGCTGCTCGCGCGTCAGGCTGCCGACGTACTGCCCGTCGCGCAGCACGCTCACGCGATCCGACAGCTCATACACTTCCGCCATGCGATGGCTGATGTAGATAATCGCCATGCCTTCGCTGCGCAGCCGTTTAATCAGCGCAAACAGCTGCTCGGTTTCACGATTGGAGAGCGCGGCAGTCGGCTCATCCATCACCAGAATGCGGCTGTTGCGGTGCAGCGCGCGGGCAATTTCCACCTGCTGCTGCTCGGCAATACTCAGGCGGCTCACGAGATCGGTGGCGCTGAACTGCGCACCCAGGCGATCAATCACCCGCTGCGCCTCTTCCGCCATCTGGCGACGCTTCACCAGGCCTCCACGCGTGATTTCACTGCCGAGAAAGATGTTCTCCGCCACCGTCAAATTGGGTGCCAGATTGATCTCCTGATAAATCAGGGTGATGCCCGCCGCCAACGCCTCTTTTGGGCCTTTTATGACATACGGCTGGCCGTCGATAAGAATTTCCCCGCTGCTGGCGGTATAGGCGCCGGCCAGAATTTTCATCAAAGTACTTTTGCCCGCGCCGTTTTCGCCCATCAGCGCATGCACTTCACCGGGCCAGACCGTGAGATCCACGCCCTTGAGCGCATAGAAGTTGCCGAAGCGTCGGGTGATTCCCCGCATGGAGAGTATCGGTGTGGCATCCATTTACAGACTCCTGCTGGCAAAGGTTGCAGCGAGTAAAACCTGCTTAGATAAATGGAAAATGTCAGCGGCCATTCATATTTGTCATATTTCGCCCCGATCGCGCTTCTATACTCGCCAGCAGTTGAGCGGTAAGGAGTGGCAGCCATGAGTCACAGTCTGCACTGGCACGCGGGCGCGCGCAGTCGTCTGCTGCTGTTTAATCTGCTGGTGATGTCGGTGACGCTGGCGGTGAGCCTGGTCGCGATTTTTGGATTTCGCCACGCAGGTCACATTCAGGAACAGGCGCAGGCACAAACGCTGGCCGATATGAACGGCAGCCTGGCGCTGGCGCGCGACACCGCCAATGTGGCCATTGCGGCGGTGCGGTTATCGCAGGTGGTCGGCGCGCTGGAGTATCAGAGCGAATCGGCGCGCCTGCAGCAAACGCAGCGGGAACTGCAGCAGTCGCTGAGCTTGCTGGCAAGTGCGCCGCTGGCGGCACAGCAGCCGCAGCTGCTAGCGCGTATTCGTGAGCGCAGCCAGACGCTGGAACAAACCATCAATCAGTTGCTGCGCGCCGGGCATCAGCGCCATCTGCAGCGCAACGTGATGCTGAGCGGCTTGTGGCAATCGCAGCTGTTACTCAATCGCATTGACCTGCTAACGCGCACCGATTCCCCTTCTGCCGCGCTGCGCCAGCAAACCCACAGCTTATTCAGCGTGGCGATTCAATCCAGCGCGCCGCAGGCCGCAGTGCAGCAATTGCCTTCGGTGCTGCGCCAGTGGCAAGCGTTAAGGCTTAACGGCGCGCTGAATACCCAGGTGCAGCGGCTGATCGCCACCAGCACGGATTTGCAGCCGGTGGCGCAGCAGCTGGAGCAAAGCGATATCGCCATTGCCTACGCTACCTATCGCATCAAAGCGCTGGTGGCGATGCTCAACGACGACATCACCCATTACGTGCAGCTGGTGGCGCAACAGAGTGACGCCCGCAGCGCGGTGACGCATGAAGAGCTGGATTCGATCATCGGCTTTATCGGCCTGTTTATGCTGCTGGCGCTGCTGATCACTGGTTACGCCGGTTACTACATTTACCGCAATCTCGGTTCGAGTCTGACCGCCATCGCCCACGCCATGACGCGGCTGGCGCAGGGTGAAAAGAGCGTCAACGTGCCGGGCCTGGCGCGGCGCGATGAGTTGGGCGATCTGGCGCGCGCCTTCAACGTGTTTGCGCGCAATACCGCGTCGCTGGCGCACACGTCGCGCCTGCTAAAAGAGAAAAGCAACCAGCTGGAATCGACCTTTCTCGCCATGCGCGACGGCTTTGCGCTGTTCGATAACAGCGGTCAGCTGGTGGTATGGAATGCGCAATATGCCGAGCTGCTCGGCATCGCGCCGCGTGAACTGCATCGCGGTTTGCACTATCAGCAGCTATTAAAACGCGTTGATGTCGAGCTCAACGGATTAGCCGATGCGCAGGAAGTGCGGCTGGCGGATGGTCGCACGCTGGAGCTGCGCTTCAGCCCGGTGCCACGGCGCGGCATGGTAAATACCGTGCTGGAGCGCACCACGCGCAAGGCGCTGGAGGAAGCGCTGCTGCACAGCCAGAAGATGAAAGCAGTGGGACAGCTGACCGGCGGACTGGCGCACGACTTCAATAATCTGCTGGCGGTGATCATTGGCAGCCTGGCGTTAACCGTCGATCAGCTGCCGCCCGGCACGCTCGCCAGCCGCATCGAACGCGCGCGTCAGGCCGCCGACCGTGCGGCGCAGCTGACGCAGCGCTTGCTGGCCTTCTCACGTAAGCAGGCGCTCTATCCGCGCGCGGTGTCGGTGGTGGAGCTGGTGGATAATCTGCATTCGCTGCTGCAGCACGCGCTGCTGCCCGGCCAGCAGCTGGTAATTGATGCGCAGCGACCCGGCTGGCCAGCGTGGATCGATGCCGGACAGCTGGAGAACGCGCTAATCAATCTGGTGGTCAACGCGCGCGATGCGATGGCGCAGCAGAGCGGCGAAATCCGCCTGCGTATCTGGAATCAGCGTAAACAGGAAGCCGACGGCAAGCGCGATCGCGTCACCATTGAAGTGATCGATCACGGCTGCGGCATGTCGGCCGAGGTGCGTGAACAGGTGTTCGAGCCGTTCTTCACCACCAAAGCCATCGGCAGCGGTAGCGGTTTGGGCTTATCGATGGTGTATGGCTTTGTGCGGCAATCCGGCGGCCAGATTGAGCTGGAAACCGCGCCGGGACAAGGCACCACCGTGCGGCTATTATTGCCGCGCGCGCCCGAAGCGGCGCAACCGCTCAGCGTGCCGCCGCCGCTGGTGCCGCAGGCCAGCAACGATCGGCTGGTGTTGGTGCTGGATGATGAACCGACGGTGCGGCAAACGCTGTGCGAACATCTGCATCAGCTGGGTTATCTGACGCTGGAGTGTGGCGACGGCGAAAGCGCGCTGAGGCTGCTGCGCCAGACGCCGGATATCGATCTGTTAATCAGTGATTTGATGCTGCCGGGCGGCATTAACGGCGCGGATGTGATTCGCCAGGCGCAGGCGCAGTGGCCGCATCTGGCAACGGTGTTGATCAGCGGTCAGGATCTGCGCCAGACGCAGGTCACGCTGCCGCTGTGTGAGCGGCTGGCAAAACCCTGGCATCAGGCGCAGCTGGTGCAGGCGCTGGAGCGCGCCTGGCAGCGCAGTGAACGGCTTAGTCGCGCGCGGCAGGCTGCCACAACGGCACCCCTTTCCCCGTGATGTAACGCTTCCGCAGCTTGCTGGAGACCACATCCATGATCATCACCACCGCCACCAGAATCAGGGTCAGGAACATCACTACATCCCAGTTCCATAAACGCATGTTCTCGGCATACACCAGGCCGACGCCGCCCGCGCCAACAAAGCCCAGCACCGCTGCGGAGCGGGTGTTGGACTCAATCTGATACAGGCTGAGCGCGAGGAAGGTCGGGAACGATTGGGTGAAAATGCCGTAGCGATGTTTTTGCAGGCTGTTCGCGCCCACCGCGCTGAGACCGCGACTCGGCGAACGCTCCACCGCTTCGTGCCCTTCGGCGTAGAGTTTGCCGAGCAGACCGACATCCTGCATCAAGATCGCCAGCACGCCAGCCAGCGGTCCCATGCCGACGGCACGCACGAAGATCAGCCCCCAAATCGCCATGTCGATGCCGCGCAGCACATCCAGTACGCGACGCACCACCAGCGCAATCGGACGCGTCAGCGGATCGTGCATCACGTTACGCGCCGCCAGGAACGAGACCGGCAAGGCGACCAGTGACGCGGTCAACGTGCCGGAAAACACAATCGCCAGCGTAATCCCGACCTGCGTGAAGTAGTAAGCAAACGGCCAGTTGAGGAAATCCTGCCAGACAAACATACGCAGGAAATAACGGCTGAGCTGCTGGCAGCCGATGAGAAAACGGCTCCACTCAATGCCAAAGAATTCGAAAAAGAACAGGTAATAGAGCGCGATGGCCAGCGCCACCAGCGCAACGCGGCGCAGATAGCGGTTTTGCGCGGCAAACAGGGCGGCATGCTCCTGTTTAAGTTTGGCGACATCCGGCGCTAAGGCGATCATGATACGTCTCCTTCCACTACGCGGCGACGCAGCCAGCCGGACAGCGTATCCAGCAGCGACACCACCACAATGATCAGCAATAGCGTAATGCTGACCTGATCGTATCGATCGAGTTTGATATTGGTCATCAGCTCTTGCCCGATACCGCCCGCACCGACCAACCCGAGGATGGTGGAGGAACGGAAGTTGATCTCCAGACGCATAAAGCTGTAGGAGAGAAACGTTGGTTTGACCTGCGGCCAAAAGGCAAAGCGCATGCGCTGCAGTTTGCTGGCACCGCACGCCGCGAGGCCGCGCACCGGTTTATCCGAGGCGCTCTCAATCGCTTCGTAGAACAGTTTGGTCAGGCTGCCGACGGTGTGCAGCGCCAGCGCGAGGAAGCCAGGAATGGCCCCAATGCCAAACGCCATCACGAACATCACCGCCCACGCCAGTTCGGGCATGGTGCGCAGGAAGGCGACAAACGCGCGGATCGCCATGCGCAGGCTGCGTGGCGTTTGGGTGTTGTCGGCGGCGAAGAACGCCAGCACGCCAGCCACCGCCACCGCTATGATGGTGGACGACAGCGCCAGTTGTAAGGTTTCCCAGATTAGCGGCAGCTGGAAATGCAGGCGATAGCCCCAATAGGCCAGCGAACCCTCGGTTTTGCCGTCAGCGAACAGCAGCGGGAGATGCAGCACAGGCAGCGTTTCGCCAATGTAATCGAAAAAGTGTGGCAGCGACTGCCAGACGGTGAGCAGGTTAAATTCCGCCATCTTGCCCGCGGCCAGATAGAGCGCCAGTAACAGCAGCGACCACAGCAGCGAGTCGCGCTTTTGCTGGCGGCGGATGCGTTGGTAGTAGTGTTCGAAATCGGTCAAGGGGGGATTCCTGTTGGTTGGGAGGGTTCGTTCTGGATGGTGCTCGCGGGATGGTGCTCGCTGTCCCCCTCCTCGGTCCTCCCCCACAAGTGGGGGAGGAAGATGGTGCAAAATGCAGCTCCGAAGTCGCATGTGGCAGCATCTCCTTCCCCCACTTGTGGGGGAAGGCCGGGATGGGGGACAGCGAGCACGGACCGAGGAGGGGGACAGCCAGCACCAACTAAATTAACCGCGCGTACCCTTCATCAAATCACGCTTCATATCGATGATATTCTGGTAATCCGCCACGGTAGCTGGGCCGATGTGCTGGGCACCGCCAACCGCTTTAACAAAGCAGCCGTGATCTTCTTTATCCAGTTTCTTGATGGTGGCCACCACTTTCGCTTTGAAGTCAGCGGGCAGATTGTTGCTCACCAGAATCGGACCGTTCGGGATCAGCGGCGACTGCCAGATAATGCGGATCTGCTTCATCAGGTCTGGATGATCCATACGAATCAAACGACCAAAGGCACCGGAGGTATAACCGGTTTCGCGGTCACCAATGAGCGACGTCCAGGTTACTGCGCCTTCGAACTGGCCGTTCAGCACGCCGAGGATGTCCTGCTCGTGACCGCCGGAAAAGGTGACGCTGGAGAAGGTGTTGTTGTACTTGTCGTCCACCGTGCCGCCAAACTCTTTCTTGAACGCCTGGTTCGGCATCAGGAAGCCGGAAGTGGAATCCGGATCGGCCATGCCGAACGATTTGCCTTTCAGGTCTTCCAGCTTTTGGTACGGGCTGTCGGCTTTCACGATCACCACTGAGTGATAACCCTGCGAACCGTCTTTGTCGTCCACCACGATGCCCACCACATCCACCGCTTTCGGGTTCTGCAGATAAACCGAGGCAAACGAGGCGGGCGACATGCTCAGCACCAGGTCGATTTTGTTACCCAGCAAGCCCTGAATCACGCCTGAATAGTCAGACGAGTTGCGCAGTTTGGTATCCACCTGCAGCTCTTTATCGAAGAAATCTTTCACGCATTGGTTATCACCAATCTGCTGCGTGGCGTTCTGGCCGCCAAGAATCCCGAGGTTCAACTCTTTTGGTGCATCCGCTGCGTTTGCGCCAAATGCCATCGCAATAGTCAGTAAAGCTAAAGAAGTCAGTTTCATTCTTAGGTTTTCTCTTGCTGTGGGAGTTAGTGGAGCTGGTTAATTTCGTCGCCGTACAGCTCATGCATCAGGCCGTCGGTCAACCGGGAAGGATGTCCATCAAACAGCACTTTGCCGCGCTGAATACCGATGACGCGGGTGCAGTAGCTTTTTACCAATTCAATTGAGTGCAGGTTCACCATTACGCTGATGCCCTGCTCGCTCACCTGACGCAGCACGTCCATGATGCGCTTGGTGTTTTTCGGATCGAGTGACGCCACCGGTTCGTCCGCCAGTAAAATGCGCGGGTTCTGCATCAGCGCCCGGCAAATCGCTACGCGCTGCATCTGGCCGCCAGAGAGATTTTCCGCACGCTGCAGCGCCTGCGGCAGCATGTTCATCCACTGCAGCAGTTCGATTGCGCGGGCGCGGTCGGTTTCGGAGAAGACTTTGAAGAACGATTTCAGCGTCGAGGTCTGGCTTAAACGACCGAGCAGCACGTTGGTCAGCACGTCGAGGCGCGGCACCAGACAGAAGTCCTGGAAGATCATGCCGCATTCGCTGCGCCATTCACGCATCTGGCGGCTGTTCAGCGTCACCACATCGCGATCCACTTCGCCGTGGCGATTGCTGAGGATCGCGCCCTGTGAAGCGGTGATGGTGCCGTTGAGCATGTGTAACAGTGTCGATTTGCCTGCGCCCGAGCGGCCAATCACCGCCACCAGCTCGCCCGCATGCAGATCGAAGCTGACGTTATCCAGCACCTGATTGGCGCCGTACGCTTTGCACAATCCCTGCACCGACAGCACCTTGTTGCCCTGCCCGGTAACGTGTGGGAAGGGATTGTCGACGACGGTTTTCAGTAATGCCTGTGCCATGTTGCACTCCATCTCTTCTGAGCTGTTGATTGCACGCTATTACGGGCAAAACGGATGAAAGCTTGATGACAGTAAAATGATTAAACGGTGACAGCGCGGTTTGCTGTCACGACTCGCATGTCCACACCCTGCCCATCCGGACATTGCGCAATAAATTGCGCCGCTACGAATTTTTGCACGTGTCCGTAGCGGCGCGATTTATCGCGCACCCAGCAAACGTCGCAGCTGTTCAAGCGTACTGCTCAACGCACCATCATTATTCAACGCATAACAGTGCGCGGGCAGCGGTTCGGCGGCACGCGCCAGCCGTTGCGCGATCTCCGCTTCTGACTCGCGCCCACGCTGCCGCAAACGCGCTTCCAGCACCGCTGGCGAAACCTGTAACACCAGCGGCAGCAGCTGCGTGCCGTAATGCTGCTGCACCATCGGCAGATGCAGGCGCGAGCCGTTCACCAGCACGTTCATTCCGCGCGCCAGCCACAGATCGATCTCCTCGCCCAGCCCGTAATACATGCCGTGCGCCTGCCAGCTGACGGCGAACAACCCCAGCGCCTCGCGCCGTCGAAACTCGGCTTCGCTTAGCGCCACGTGGTTCTCGCCGCCCGCATCGGCGGCGCGCGTAATGTAGCGATGGGCGATCAGCAAATTCTCCGGCGGCGCTTCACGCAGCGCGTTCAGCAGGCTGTCTTTGCCCGCGCCCGAAGGCCCGGTAAGCCAGATCAGGCGCGCCATCAGAACACCCGCTTGCCTTGCGACCAGACGTGACGGATGTGCGAATGACCATGATCGGTATGCACCAGCACCAAATCGGCACGCAGTCCTTCGGCGATGCGGCCGCGATCCTGCAGGCCAATTGCCCGCGCCGGATTGTGGGTCACCAGCGCGGCCGCCTGCGGCAGCGTCAGCGTGTTGCGCTCATCGGCCACCAGCCGAAACACCGCGTCGAGCAAGCTGGCGGGATAGTAGTCGGAGGAGAGAATATCCAGCAGGCCGTGGCTGGCGAGTTCTGCCGCCGCCACGTTGCCGGAGTGCGAACCGCCGCGCACGATGTTGGGCGCGCCCATCAGCACCTGCATGCCGCAGTTGCGTGATGCGCGTGCCGCCTCCAGCGTGGTTGGAAATTCGGCGATGGCACTGCCGACCTCATGCGATTCGGCAACGTGCGCCGCCGTGGCATCATCGTGGCTGGCCAGCGGAATGCCGCGTGAACGGCACAAGCTGGCGATGGCGTTGCGGTTAGGCGTGGAGAACTCGGCGGCCAGCGCCAGCTGCTCACGCTCAAACTGATCCATCTGCTCGTCGTTGAGCTGATATTTGCCCTGATAATAGGTGCGATACATCTCCAGCGAGGCGTACTGGCGCTGGCCCGGCGAGTGATCCATCAGCGACACCAGCGACAGCTCCGGCGTGTTGATCAGCGCTTCAAACAGCGGCAGCGTGGTGTTGTGCGGCAGCTCGCAGCGCAGATGCAAATGGTGATCGGCGCGGTTAATACCTTTGCGATTGCTGTCCTGAATCGCGTCGATCATTTTGGTGAGATTATCCAGGCGATGGCCGCCATCGCGTACGTCGCCGACGCCAATCGCATCCAGCACCGTGGTGATGCCGCTGGCGGCCATCAGCGCATCGTGGCTGCTCATCGCCGAATAGGCTGGCCAATCCACCTTCGGACGTGGCGCAAAGAACTTGTCGAGGTTATCGGTGTGCAGCTCCACCAAACCCGGCAGCAGGAAGGCGTTTTCGCCATCCAGCGCGCCCGGCTGTTGGCTGACGCTGTCGCTAAAGCTGGCGATGCGCCCGTCACGGATTTCCAGCGATCCCGTTACCACTTCGTTTTCCAGCACCAGCTGGACGTTGTTGACGATCATGCTTCTGCTCCTGCTTGCATTGGCTGCATGACGTGCAGGCGATCGGCCACGCGTGCGCGCACCGCTTCGTCATGGAAAATTCCGACAATGGCGGCACCGCGGGCGCGCGCCTGTTCAATCAGTTCCACCACCGCAGCGCTGTTGGCGCTGTCGAGCGAGGCGGTTGGCTCATCCAGCAGCAGCACCGGATAGTCGGCGATAAAGCCGCGTGCGATGTTGACGCGCTGCTGTTCGCCGCCGGAGAAGGTGGACGGCGCCAGTGACCATAAACGCTCCGGCACATTGAGGCGCGTCAGCAGCTCTTTGGCGCGCTTTTCGCAGAAAGCGCGCTCGGTGCCGCGCTCAAGCAGCGGCTGCATCACAATCTCCAGCGTGGGCACGCGCGGGATGACACGCAAAAACTGGCTGACCCAGCCGACGGTGTGGCGGCGAATCGCCAGAATCTGGCGGGCGGGCGCGTTGGCCATGTCGATCCATTCGCCCTGATGTTGCAGCCAGATGTGACCGCTGTTGGCCTGATAGTTGCCGTACAGCGCACGCAGCAGCGTGGATTTGCCGCTGCCGGAGCGGCCATGCAGCACCACGCATTCGCCGCCGCTGACGTCAAGATTGGCGTCCTGCAATACTGGCAGCGCGGCGCCGCTTTGGTTGTGCAGCACAAAGGTTTTGCTCAGATGCTCTACGCGCAATAAAGGTTGCATGTTAATTTCCTGATATTTGCTGTTTTCCACCACATTCACCCCTTGTACAGCTCTCGACATTGCGCAATAAATTGCGCCGCTACGGTCTGTGCGGGCACCAGATTACGTGCCCACGAACCGCACGATTCGTAGCGGCGCGATTTATCGCGTTGTTTTGACGTTGCCCTACGCCAAAACAGATGAAACCAGCAGCTGCGTATACGGATGATGTGGATCGTCCAGCACCCGGTCAGTCAACCCGCTCTCCACCACGCGCCCCTGCTTCATCACCAGCAGGCGATGCGCCAGCAACCGCGCCACGCCGAGATCGTGCGTCACAATCACCACCGCCAGATTCAGCTCACGTACCAGCGTGCGCAGCAGATCCAGCAGGCGCGCCTGCACCGACACATCCAGCCCGCCGGTTGGCTCATCCATAAACACCAGCGTCGGCTGCGTCACCAGGTTGCGGGCAATCTGTAAACGCTGCTGCATGCCGCCGGAAAAGGTGGTGGGCAGATCGTCGATGCGGTTAGCGGGGATCTCCACATCCTGCAGCCAGCGCATCGCCTCTTTACGGATATCACCGTAATGCCGCTGGCCCACCGCCATCAGCCGCTCGCCGATGTTGCCGCCCGCCGTGACCTGCGGACGCAAACCATCCAGCGGATGCTGATGCACCACGCCCCATTCGGTGCGCAGCAAGCGGCGGCGATCGCTCTCGCTCAGCTGATAGAGATCCTGCGCGCGATAAAGAATGTTGCCCTGCTGCGGCGCTAAGCGTGCTGACAGGCTGCGCAGCAAGGTGGTTTTGCCCGATCCGGATTCCCCAACAATGCCTAACACTTCGCCGGGATAGAGTTCAAAACTCACCTCTTCAAACCCTTTGCCGGGCGCGTAAAGGTGGGTGAGATGGTTGACCGCAAGCAGCGGCTGTTCACTGTGCATGCTGTTGTTCCTGCTGCTGGTGGCAAAAATCGGTATCGGAGCAGACAAACATGCGCGTACCGGCGTCATCCATCACCACCTCGTCGAGGTAGCTGTGGCGCGAACCGCACAGCGCGCAGGGTTCTTCCCACTGCTGCACGCTGAACGGGTGATCGTCGAAGTCGAGGCTTTCCACTTTGGTGTACGGCGGCAGCGCATAGATGCGTTTCTCACGTCCGGCACCAAACAGCTGCAGCGCTGGCATCATGTGCATTTTGGGGTTGTCGAATTTGGGGATCGGCGATGGATCCATCACGTAGCGATCGTTGACCTTCACCGGATAGGCATAGGTGGTGGCGATATGGCCGTAGCGGGCGATATCTTCATACAGCTTCACCTGCATGATGCCGTACTCCTCCAGCGCGTGCATGGTGCGGGTTTCGGTCTCACGCGGCTCGATAAAGCGCAGCGGCTCAGGGATCGGCACCTGGAAAATCAGGATTTGATCTTCTTCCAGCGGCGTTTCCGGAATGCGGTGACGCGTCTGGATCAGCGTGGCATCACGGGTTGCTTCGGTGGTGGCCGCGCCGCTGACGCGCTGGAAGAAGCGACGAATGGATACCGCGTTGGTGGTGTCATCCGCGCCCTGATCGATCACCTTCAGCACATCGGCATCGCCAATAATACTGGCGGTGATCTGAATCCCGCCGGTGCCCCAACCGTAGGGCATCGGCATTTCGCGTCCGGCGAACGGCACCTGATAACCGGGAATCGCCACCGCCTTCAGAATGGCGCGGCGGATGGTGCGTTTGGTCTGCTCATCCAGATAACCGTTGTTGTAGCCGGTTAACTCACTCATGGTTCTGCTCCTGATGCGGTTGGCGCAGTTGTTTCAGCAGCTCAAGCTCCGCCTGGAAATCGACGTAGTGCGGCAGTTTCAGATGCGAGACAAAGCCCGCCGCTTCGACGTTGTCGGCATGCGACAGCACAAACTCCTCATCCTGCGCCGGGCCGGCAATGCGTTCGTGGTACTCCGGCGCCTGCAGCGCGCGATCCACCAGCGCCATCGCCATCGCTTTGCGCTCGGAACGGCCAAACACCAGACCGTAACCGCGCGTAAAGTGCGGCGCGCTGTCAGTTTCGGTGGTGAAGCCATTCACCATCTCGCATTCGGTCAGCAGGATTTCGCCAATCTCAATCTCAAAGCCCAACTCTTCCGGGCAGATTGACACGCTGAGATAACCGGTACGAATTTCACCGGCGAACGGATGATTACGGCCGTAGCCGCGCTGCGTCGAGTAGCCGAGCGCCAGCAGAAATCCTTCGTCGCCGCGCACCAGTTGTTGCAGCCGTGCGGCGCGCGTAGCCGGATAGCCTGGCGGTTCGCGCGTGATGTCGCACGGCTCGCTGCCGTCATCCTCTTCGCGTGCCGCCAATCCTTCCGCCGTCATCATGCTGAACACGTGGGGACAGTGTTGTGGCAGCGCCTGATCGTCACGCGGCGCGGCAGGCGTTTCGCCATTCGCCAGCAGGGTGAAATCGAGCAGACGATGGCTGTAATCGTAGGTTGGGCCGAGCACCTGGCCGCCCGGCAAATCTTTGTAAACTGCTGAGATACGGCGTTCGAGGCGCATCTCAGCGGTTGCCAGCGCCAGGCTATCGGCGAGGCGCGGCAGCGTGGTGCGATAGGCGCGTAGCAGGAAGATCGCTTCCACCAGATCGCCACTCGCCTGTTTAATTGCCAAAGCCGCCAGCTGCGGATCGTAGATGCCGCCTTCGGTCATCACGCGATCGACCGCTAAACCCAACTGTTGCGCCACCTGATCGCAACCCAATTCGGCAACCTCGCGATCGCCACGACGCAGATCGGCCTGCAGCTGATGGGCGCTGGCTATCGCCTTTTCGCCCCCTTTGACCGCAACGTACATCAGCACACCTCCACGTCGGTGGTGCGTGGCAGCGCCATCATCGCTTCACCGCAGGTGAAAATCAGATCCACACCTTGTGGGAACGGATGTGGGCGCTCACGCAGATAGTGCAGAATCGCTTTTGGCAGCTGCGGCGCAACGGCGCGCGGCTCACGTAAGCCGGGACCGGACAGGCGCAGCGTTAAACCGCCGCTCAGTGACGGCACTTCCACAATCAGCGTGGTGCTTTTTTCCGGGGACATATTGTCGCCAGAGGCAAACAGCGCCGGATCGGGATTGGCCGCCGCATGCGTCAGCGCAAAGGGGGCATCGCGTTCATCGACAATCGGCACGCCGGTGTGGAAACGCAGGTTGCTGCGTACCACGTCACTATCGATGCGGCCATCCAGCCACAGCGCACTCTCCTGATCGACCAGCGTCAGCAGCACCGCCGTGGCCGCCGGCGAGAGATCGCCCCAGCCCTGTTGCAGCGGCAGCGATACCATCACGCCCGGCTCGCTCATCGCTTTCAGGATGCGGCGAAAAGCACGTTGGGCATCGGCCACCGGATGGGTAAAACTTGCCAGTAAAGTCATCAGTTATCTCCGCGAACCAGCGTAAAGAAATCCACTTTGGAGCTGGCGATCTCACGCGCGCGCAGCTGTCGCTGCTCTTCACGCAGAGCCGCCAGCGGGGCAATCAATTTTTCCTGCAACAGCGCCTGGGTTTCCGGCTGTTGCAGCAGCGCATCAATCAGCGCGCAGCGTTCGGCGTGCGCTTTGTCGCGCCCCAGCACGTAGCTAAAGCCGAGCGTGCCGTTGTGCAGCTTCACCACCGCGCGCGTCACCGTGGCATCGCCCATCACAAAGCGCTTACCGCTGCCGCCCATGCGCGCCTGCAGGCGGGTTAAGCCGGTTTCTGCCGGACGGATGCGTTCAAAATCAGTAGTGATACGTAACGGCTGCCAGTGCGCCTCAAGCTGGCGGGCTTCACTGTGCGCCAGCACCGAGAGCCAATGCTGGCGGGCGGTTTGCTGTGTCATTCGTGCTCCAGAGTCAGTTCAATCATGTCGCCACGCGTCAGGCTGACGGAGTATTCCGCTACCTGACCGTCGCTGTGTTTATTGAGGGTGCGCACACACAGCAGCGGCGACTGCAGCGCAATCTCCAGCTGCTTGCACTCTTTGGCCTGCGCGCGACGCGTACTGATGCGGGTTTGGCTGCGCGTCAGGCTCAGGCCAAGCTGTTGCTGCATATAGTCGTGCAGTGAACCGCTGTGGAACTGTTGCAGCGCCGGCCACCAACTGAGTTGCGCCAGGAAGTGGTTAATGACGCACACCGCCACGCCATTGACGCGGCGCAGCGTGCGCAAGTGGATAACATTGTCGCCTTCGTTGACGCCCAGCGCGCTCGCCACATCGCTGCTCGCCGGACGCAGCACCGCCAGCAGACGCTCGCTGGTGGGATGGCTGCCCTGCTCCATCAGGTTCTGGCTGAAACGCGCCTGCGCATGCAGCGGATAATCGTACGGCCGCATCAGTACCAAAATGCCCACGCCGTGACGCCGTTGCAGCAGGCCTTTATTGACCAGCTCATCCACCGCGCGCCGCAAGGTGTGACGATTCACTGCGTAGTGATCGGCCAGCTGCTGTTCAGAAGGCAGATAGTCGCCGCAGCGGTAGCGCTCCTGCAGCGCCAGCTCCAGCTGGGCAGCAACGGCCTGATAAACAGTGGTCGGATGTCTGGATATCTCCATCACGCTCAATACCTCATTCGCATTGGTTGAGGAACGCAGCGGGCTTGCTGCGGGATGGCGATTACATTGCGCATGTCAGATGACAGCGCCGTGACGGCTCAATGACGGGCGGATGAATTTGTTTTAGGGCAGCAGAATTGCAGCGAAACGGACGGCTTTTTTAATAAATTATTTTTAACTGTTCTGTTTGTGACAGCATTCAAAAAATTAACGCTAATTTACATCACGCTTTCAGCTCCCTTACAGAATACAGCCTGCGGATGTTCTGCTAGGTTAAAGGATGAACCCTTCTTGTCAGGCCAACTTTTAAAATGATTAACGCAATAAAACTATCGGATGGTTTTCGCCGCAACTTTGTGCGTGAAGTTATTTTGCCGCTGCTGGCAATTTTGCTTCTGACCTTTGTCGGCGCGGGCGTGGGTCTGTTCTGGGGCACAGCGTTAAGCAATAACGAAGCGCGCGATCAGCAACAGCGCATGATCCAGGCTTCGTTTACCCAGAGCCTGACGGAACATCTGCGCCAGCTGCGCAGCCTGACGCGCTGGTCACCGCTGGCCGATCAGCTGGCGTCGTCGCATCCCGATCAACGCTGGCTGACGCAAAATGTCGGCGGCTGGCTCTATGACATGTTTGATCACCAGCTGGTGGTGCTGCTGGACCGCGACAACCAGCTGATTAACGTGTGGCGCAACGGCCAGCCGGTGCCGGACAAGCGCATCGGCCCTTATCTGCAGGACATGCTGAACAGTCCGCTGGTGCAAAACAGCGATGTGGTGGCGGGCCCCACCGATCACGCCGATTTCGTGCGCATCGGTCAACGCGCTGCCGCGCTGGCGGTGGGCGATATCAGCAGTACTAAACAGGCCGGGCGCTATCGTCTGGTAAGCATTAAGTTTCTCGACGATGGCTATCTGCGCAACCTCGCCGATCGCAGCCAGCTACGTCAGTTGCATTTCAGCGACAGTGAGCCAGCGGGGAAAACCAAAGCGCGCTATCTGCTGAACTCACAACAGGGCGAACCGGTCGGTTACCTCAGCTGGAATCCCGATAAGCCCGGCGCGCAGATGTTACGCACCCTCGGCCCGTCTACCTTGCTGTCGGTGATCCTGATTACCGTGCTGTGTTGGGTGATGGTGCGCCGCATCTGGACCTCTTCACTCAAGCTGTCGCAGTCGCTGCTGAAACTCGGTGCCAGTGAAGCGCAGGCGCAGCATCTGGCCTTTCATGATGTGTTAACCGGTTTGCCCAATCGTTCCCTGGTGGAAGATCGCTTAACCCAGGCGCTGGCGCTGGCCGGACGCCACGATCAGCGCGTGGCGCTGCTGCTGCTGGATCTTGATCGCTTCAAAAATATCAATGATACCTACGGCCATCACGCCGGCGATGAGTTGATCATTGAGGTGGCGCGCCGCCTCAATGAGATTGTGCGCACCAGCGACACCGTGGGCCGCATCGGCGGCGACGAGTTCATCATCGTGATGCCGGAGGTGGAGAATATTGGTCAGGTGCAATCGCTGGCGCAACGCATTATCAGCCGCCTGAGCGAGCCGTATCAGCTGGTGGGCAGCGAGCTGTGGGTGGGCGTCAGCATCGGTCTGGCGCTGGCGCCAAAAGACGGCATTGATCGGCTGGAGCTGATGCGCAAAGCGGATATCGCGCTTTATGATGCCAAAAACCACGGGCGCGGCCAGTATCGCCAGTTCGAAAAAGTGATGGATGAATCGCTGCGCACCCGTCAGCAGATGGCGGCGGATTTGCGTCAGGCGCTGGTGAAGTTTAGTGGATTAGCGGTGTGGTATCAGCCGTTAATGGATATCAGCGGCCAGCAGGTGGTGGGCCTGGAGGCGCTGCTGCGCTGGCATCACGCCATGCGCGGCGACGTTGCACCGGGTGATTTCATCGCCATCGCCGAAGAGACCGGCATGATCATCCCGCTCGGCGAATGGGTGCTGCGCGAAGCCTGTAAAACGTCGCTCAAGCTGCCGGATATTGTGGTGGCGGTGAACGTCTCGCCGGTGCAGTTCCGCGCGGTGAATTTTGTTGAGCGCATCATCCATATCGTGCAGGAAGAAGGTGCCGATCCGCAGCGTATGGAGCTGGAGATCACCGAAGGCGTGCTGATTGAGGATGAACACGAGGCGCGCAACAGCATCATTGCGCTGCGCGAAGCCGGCTTCCGGATTGCGCTGGATGATTTCGGTACCGGCTATTCAAGCCTTAATTACCTCAGCAGCTTCCCGGTGGACAAAATCAAGATTGACCGTTCGTTTACTCAGTCGCTGGGCGTGGCGCAGAACTCTACCGCGATTGTGGAATCGGTGGTGCGGTTAGGTCACGCGATGGGCTTAACGGTGACCGCTGAAGGCGTAGAAACCGAAGGCCAGAAAAACGCGCTGGCCGATGCAGGCTGTAATCAGCTGCAAGGCTATTTGTTTAGCCACGCGGTGCCGCTGGATGACATTTTGACCATGTTGCCGCCCGCTTCCCGCCCTTAACGCTCCCGCGCGGCGGCCGCCGACTGCCGCGCTTTTCTCGCTCACGCATTGAAAAGCTGCGTGCGCATCGGGACCATTCTCGTACCCTGATTAACGCGTTTAACCCATCCTCTCGTCTGTGCGCTTGCCAGCCCGTTTCGGCAAGCCGGCCTCAATCCCTTCTTTTACTCTGTTAAGGAACCACAGATGAACACACGCTATCCGGATTACACCCTCGACACCGACCGCGCGTCGCGTGAAAACGGTTCAACCGCCTATATCGCGCTCGATAATTCAACTTATGTGATTGAGCAAACCACCACCAAAACCCTGAGCAGTTTCCCTGAAAGCCTCGTCAGCGACACACCGGTAAGCTACGCACACCAGCCTTCGTCTTACGCTTATGGCGTAAAAGCGATCACCCCAGTTATTCGCTATGCCTGGGATGACGTTGGACAGGAGCAAGGCGTGCGCGCCAGCGGCAACCGCACCGACGATGCCGCCCCGACCCTGCGCGGCACCGGCCCGGCGAACACTTACATGGACATTATGTTCACCAACGGCAGCGTAACCCGCTACAACGGCATCACCACCGACGCTGACGGTAACTGGAGCTGGACGCCACGCGCCGATTTGGCCGACGGTACCTGGACATTTAAAGTGCAGGCCGACGGCCAGGACACATGGAGCAATGCGTTCACGCTGGTCATCGACACCCCAGCGGCACCGCCAGCGCTGATTACCCACATCTACGATAACGTGGGCAGCGAGCAAGGCGAGCGTTTCAGCGGCAGCATTACCGATGATGCGATGCCGACCCTGCACGGCACCGGACCGGCCAATACGCTGATCGATATCCTGTATACCGATGGCGGCAGAGTGCGCAGCAACAGCACCTTCACCGACAACGAGGGCAACTGGAGCTGGACGCCCTGGCAGAATCTGAATGACGGCTACTGGACATTCCAGGTGCAGGTTGAGGGCGCACCGAGCTGGAGCCAGAGCTTCGCGATCACCATTGATACGCCGGAAGGCCGTATCGCCTTGCGCGACGCCGAAATCTCCCATATTACGGATAATGTCGGCAGCGATCAGGGTGACCGCTTCTCTGGCAGCATTACCGATGATGCGATGCCGACCCTGCACGGCACCGGTCCGGCCAATAAGCTGATTGATATCCTGTATACCGATGGCGGCAGGGTGCGCACCAACAGTACCTTTACCGACAACGAGGGCAACTGGAGCTGGACGCCCTGGCAGAATCTGAATGACGGCTACTGGACATTCCAGGTGCAGGTTGAGGGCGCACCAAGCTGGAGCCAGAGCTTCGCGATCACCATTGATACCTCAGCAGATACAGCAAGCGGGGATGACGCGTTTGACAACGCGTTAACGTCACTGAGTGTTGGCGATCTGCTTTCCGTTGTTGATAGTGACGTTTTGATTGATAACGGTAAAACGCAGTACATGCTGGACAACGACGCCAGTAACGTGGTGAAGCTGGAGGATATTTTATCCGGCAACGATATTGACGGCTGGCAACAGCAGCAAGGCACCCTCACCGTGGCGGGTGTTCAATATGATGTTTACCACTACACAGATGAGACAGAATTACTGGTGCAACACGCCGTTTAATCAGCATTAATTGAGAGCCGTATTAACCAAGCCATGCCGCCTTTGCTGCATGGCTTTTTTGTTTTTGGGCGGCGTTTAATTAAGTGCGCATGAGTAGGTTTAATGCCGCTCAATTAAGCGCCATAGCAAATCACCGCACCTTCCGTAACGGCGCGATTTATCGCGCAATGAATTGCGCCGCTACAATGTGTGCGCTCGGAAATTAGGGTTTTCATGTCTTAACTGACGAGCATTAGCATAAATAGGGTTACCTGACATACGCTGGAGAAAAGCGTCTTAACAATAGGTTCATTTTAAAAAGATTGGAATAGGGCTCGGCATAACGAACCTCGAATCTGACATTGCGCGCTGAATAAAAGATGCTTGGGGTAAAACAGGGAGGCGCAATGAAAGGACGCAAGAACATTCGGTTATTGAATTATGATTACACCGCTTCGGGCGCGTATTTTATTACGCTGGTTACGCGTTTGCGTGCGCCACTCTTTGGCCATATCGATCATCATCTCTTTTTTCCCTCCCCGATGGGCCACACCGCCAAACAAGCCTGGCTGGCGCTGCCCACACGTATAGCCGGTATAAAACTGGATAGTTTTGTCGTCATGCCCAATCACCTGCATGGCATCATCTGGTTAACCGGGGATAACACCGTTTCATTGTCAACCATTATTGCCCTCTATAAAGCGGGCATGAGCCGGATGTGGCAGCAATCACTTTGGCAACGTAACTTTTATGAACGGGTTATTCGGGATGAGCGGGAACTGTTTTTCGCCCGACAATATATTGAGCAAAACCCTTTGCGTTGGACGTTGGACCGTTATTACTGAACCAACAAACCACGCCCGCCGTTATGCGGCTGAACATTATCACCATACACACCATCCGCACGTCACCGTTGCGGCGCGATTTATCGCGCGTGCCGACGGCGGCACCGTGCCCTCATCCGGCATTGCGCAATAAATTGCGCCGCTACATTGCCCGGCAGCCATCATCGCGATGCAAACAATCCGCACGTCACCGTTGCGGCGCGATTTATCGCGCGTGCCGACGGTGGCACCGTGCCCTCATCCGGCATTGCGCAATAAATTGCGCCGCTACATTACGCAGCAGAACGTTATCATCACACACACCATCCGCACGTCACCGTTGCGGCGCGATTTATCGCGCATGCTGACAGCGGCACCGTGCCCCCATCCGGCATTGCGCAATAAATTGCGCCGCTACATTGCCCGGCAGCCTTCATCGCCACGCAAACAATCCGCACATCTCCGTAGCGGCGCGATTTATCGCGCATGCTGACAGCGGCACCGTGCCCCCGCCCGGCATTGCGCAATAAATTGCGCCGCTACCTTGCCCAGCAGCCTTCATCACAACGCAAACAATCCGCACATCTCCGTTGCGGCGCGATTTATCGCGCATGCTGACGGCGGCACCGTGCCCCGCCCGGCATTGCGCAATAAATTGCGCCGCTACAGGGGCAGCAGTCATCATCACAACGCATACAATCCGCACATCTCCGTTGCGGCGCGATTTATCGCGCATGCTGACAGCGGCACCGTGCCCCCATCCGGCATTGCGCAATAAATTGCGCCGCTACAGGGGCAGCAGCCATTATCACAACGCAAACAACCCGCACATCTCCGTTGCGGCGCGATTTATCGCGCGTGCCGACGGTGGCACCGTGCCCTCATCCGGCATTGCGCAATAAATTGCGCCGCTACATTGCCCGGCAGCCATCATCACAACGCAAACAATCCGCACATCTCCGTTGCGGCGCGATTTATCGCGCGTGCTGACAGCGGCACCGTGCCCCCATCCGGCATTGCGCAATAAATTGCGCCGCTACATTGCCCGGCAGCCATCATCACAACGCAAACAATCCGCACATCTCCGTTGCGGCGCGATTTATCGCGCATGCTGACAGCGGCACCGTGCCCTCATCCGGCATTGCGCAATAAATTGCGCCGCTACGCTCCACCAGGAATTTTCCTTCTTTGCAGACGGTTCTTGATACGAGTCCGTAACGCGCTGCTCTAACATTCCCGCCGCTGTGCGATGTCGTGTAAACCGCGTCGCACTTACATTGACAACACATTATGGACGATTCTTATGATTGATTTATTTGCCCGCAGCCAGACCCTTTACTTTGAAAGCGCCGACGGCAAGCTAGTGTTTGGTAACAATGAGAAGCTGGAGCCCGGTGGCTTTATTGAGCTGGTCATCGGCACCGACACCTTCCGCGTCCCCGTAGACGACAAAGGCTTTTACCGCTGGGAAGCGCCTTCCGCCTACGCCGACGGCCACTACAGCTTCTCCATCCGCCACTTTGATAACGCCGGCAACCGCAACCCGCCGACGCTCGGCACCGTGATTGTTGACACCAGCGCCCCCGCCGCCCCTGAACTGCTTAACCTCTACGACGACCAGGGCGACAAAACCGGCAGCTTCGACGCCGGCAAGGCCACCGACGACAAACGCCCGACGCTGACCGGCATCGCGCAGAAAGGCAGCACCGTTTACCTGCTCAACGACAAAAATGAAAAAATCGGCAGCGCGGTGGCGGACAAGGTCACCGGCAAGTGGGTGATGGAGCCAGCGCAGGACTTGAAAGACGGCAGCAACAGCCTGCGCCTGGTGGCCGAAGAGACCTTTGGTAAACAGCTGCGCGCCGGCACGCCGTCTGCGCCGTTCAACATCATTACCGGCAACGGCAGCGCGCAGGTTGAACACACCGGTGACGCGGCCGCCGCGCCGGTCAGCGAAGCCGCACCGGCCGCCACCGAACCGCTGGCCCGCAGCAAGACCCTCTACTTTGAAAGCGCCGACGGCAAACTGGTGTTTGGTAACAAAGAGAAGCTGGAGCCCGGCGGCTTTATTGAGCTGGTCATCGGCACCGACACCTTCCGCGTCCCGGTAAACGATGAAGGCTTTTACCGCTGGGAAGCGCCGACGCCCTACGCCGACGGCGAGTACAGCTTCTCCCTCCGCCACTTTGACAACGCCGGCAACCGCAACCCGCCGACGCTCGGCACCATGATTGTGGATACCACCGCGCCGGACGCGCCGGAGCTGATTAACCTCTACGACGACCAGGGCGCCGTGACCGGCAGCTTTGACGCCGGCAAGGCTACCGACGACAAACGCCCGACGCTGACCGGCATCGCGCAGAAAGGCAGCACCGTTTACCTGCTCAACGACAAAAATGAAAAAATCGGCAGCGCGGTGGCGGACAAGGTCACCGGCAAGTGGGTGATGGAGCCATCGCAGGACTTAAAAGACGGCATTAACAGCCTGCGCCTGATGGCCGAAGAGACCTTTGGTAAGCAGCTGCGCGCCGGCGCGCCTTCGGCGGCGTTTGACATCGTGATTGCCGGCGACAACGTCACGGTTACCATTACCGATGCGCTTGACGACGCGGGCAGCTTCACCGGCGCGCTCGGCAACGGCGCGCTCACCGACGACGCCACGCCGACCCTGCGCGGCGAGGTCTCCGCCGCTGACACCGTTATCGTCTATTACCGCCTCGCCGGCAGCCCGACCTGGGCCGGCAGCGCCACCGCCACCGTCAGCGGCGAGACCTGGAGCTGGACGCCGGGCAGCAACCTGCCGTACGGCCGCTATGAATTCCAGGCCAGCACCGGCGACGTCGCCTCGGCGCTGTTTGAGCTGGAGATCGTCAGCCCGTCCGATATCGTCCTGCGCCCCCGCTTTGAAACGGTTATCGACGACTTCGGCGATGCCACCGGCCTGCTGGAAAGCGGCGCCATCACCGACGACGCCACGCCCACCTTCCAGGGCCGGGCGGAAGCCAACAGCCAGGTGGTGATCCGCTATACGCTGGCGGGCGGCGCTGCTGCCTCCGTCACCGTTGACGCCGACAGCACCGGCCGCTGGAGCTGGACGCCGGACACTGAGCTGGCCGCCGGCCAGTGGTCGTTCGACGTCAAATCTCTGGGGCAGACGCACTGGAACGACAGTTTCGATCTGATCATTGTTTCCGAAAGCGACGGCGGCTTTGCGCCCGTCATCGATTACGCGGTGGATGACTTCGGTCCCGTGACCGGCAACCTCGGCAGCGGCGGCAGGACCGACGACAGCACGCCAGCGCTGCACGGTCGCGCCGAAGCCAACAGCCTGGTGATCCTGCGCTACACCCTGGGCGACGGCCACTATGCCAGCGCCAGCATAAAAGCAGACGCAGGCGGCAACTGGTCGTGGACGCCGCCGGAGCTGGCCAGCGGCAGCTGGACCTTCGAGGTGAAGAAGAGCGGTCAGATGGACTGGAGCAGCTTTACGCTCACCATCGATCCCAATGCCGATCGCAACGCCAGCATCGACAGCGCGCTGGACAACGCGGGCCCGGTGACCGGCAGCCTGAGCAGCGGCGCGTCCACCGATGACACCACGCCAACCCTGCGCGGCACCGGCCCGACCAACAGCGTTATCACCCTGCGCTACAAGCTCGGCAACGGTAGCTATACCCTCGACAGCGTGAGCGTGGATGCAGACGGCAACTGGTCGTGGACGCCGGATACGCTGGCGAAGGGCAGCTGGACCTTTGAGGTGCAGAAGGCCGGCCAGAACGGCTGGAGCAGCTTTAAGCTGACCATCGATCCGGACCTCGATCGCTACCCGACCATCGACAGCGCGCTCGACAACGTCGGACCGGTGACCGGCAGCCTGAGCAGCGGCGCGTCCACCGACGACACCACGCCGACCCTGCGCGGTACCGGCCCGGCCAACAGCGTTATCACCCTGCGCTACAAGCTCGGTAACGGTGGCTACACCCTCGACAGCGCGAGCGTGGATGCAGACGGCAACTGGTCGTGGACGCCAAATACGCTGGCAAAAGGCAGCTGGACCTTTGAGGTACAGAAGGACGGCCAGAGCGGCTGGAGCAGCTTTAAGCTGACCATCGATCCGGCGCTGGACCTGAAGCCAACCATTGACAGCGCCTGGGACGACTTTGGCGCGGTAACCGGCAGCCTGACAAGCGGTGACACCACCGATGACAACACGCCAACCCTGCGCGGTACCGGCGTGGCCGGCACCATCATCCACTTCCAGAACGGCCTGGCGGGCGGTTCCTGGGTTAATGTGGGCAGCACCGTCGTTAAAGCGGACGGCACCTGGGAGTGGACCTCACCGGTGCTGAGCAAAAACGGCACCTGGGAGTTTCACGCGAAGGCGCAAAACGGCGACGTTATCAGCGGCTGGACCGGGAAATTTATTCTGAAGTACGTTGCTGCCGCCGGACCGGTGATTACCGATGCGCTGGACAACGTCGGCCCGGTAACCGGCAGCCTGAGCAGCGGCGCGTCCACCGATGACAGCACCCCGACGCTGCGCGGCACCGGCCCGGCCAACAGCACCATCACGCTGCGCTACAAGCTCGGCAGCGGCAGCTACGCCTCCACCACGGTGAGCGTGGATAACGCAGGCAACTGGTCGTGGACGCCGTCCGGGCTGGCAAAAGGCAGCTGGACCTTTGAGGTGCAGAACGCCGGCCAGAGCGGCTGGAACAGCTTCCAGCTGACCATCGATCCGGACCTCGATCGTTACCCGACCATCGACAGCGCGCTGGATAACGTCGGCCCGGTGACCGGCAGCCTGAGCAGCGGCAGCAGCACCGACGACAGCACGCCAACCCTGCGCGGCAGCGGCCCGGCCAACAGCGTTATCACCCTGCGCTACAAGCTTGGCAGCGGCAATTACGCCAGCACCACGGTAAGCGTGGACGGCAACGGCAAGTGGACGTGGACGCCGTCCGCGCTGGCCAACGGCAGCTGGACCTTTGAGGTGCAGAAGGCCGGCCAGAGCGGCTGGAGCAGCTTCCAGCTGACCATCGATCCCACCGTGGACCGCGATGCCGTGATCAACAGCGCCTGGGATGACTTCGGCGCCGTGACCGGCACCATTGCCAACGGCGGGACCACCGACGACAGCACCCCGACGCTGCGCGGCACCGGCCCGGCCAACAGCAGCATCACGCTGAAGTACAGCAACGGCGACCGCAGCGGCGGCATCATGGTTAAAGTGGATGCCAGCGGGAACTGGACGTGGACCGCGCCAGATCTGGAGGACGGACACTGGACCTTTGAGGTGAAGAAGGACGGCCAGGAAAACTGGAGCCGCTACGAGCTGACCATTGATTCCAACGCGGATCGCAACGCCAGCATCGACAGCGCGTTCGACAACGCGGGTCCGGTGACCGGCAGCCTGAGCAGCGGCGCGTCCACCGACGACAGCACGCCGACCCTGCGCGGCAGCGGCCCGTCCAACGGCACCATCACGCTGCGCTACAAGCTCGGCACCGGCAGCTACGCCTCCACCACGGTGAGCGTGGACAACGCAGGTAACTGGTCGTGGACGCCGTCCGGGCTGGCGAAAGGCAGCTGGACCTTTGAGGTGCAGAAGGCCGGCCAGAACGGCTGGAGCAGCTTCCAGCTGACCATCGATCCGGACCTCGATCGCTACCCGACCATCGACAGCGCGCTCGACAACGTGGGCCCGGTGACCGGCAGCCTGAGCAGCGGCGCGACCACCGACGACACCACGCCGACCCTGCGCGGTACCGGCCCGGCCAACAGCGTTATCACCCTGCGCTACAAGCTCGGCAACGGTGGCTACACCATCGACAGCGCGAGCGTGGATGCCAGCGGCAACTGGTCATGGACGCCAAATACGCTGGCGAAAGGCAGCTGGACCTTTGAGGTGCAGAAGGACGGCCAGAGCGGCTGGAGCAGCTTTAAGCTGACCATCGATCCAAACCTGGATCGCAATGCCACCATCGACAGCGCGTTCGACAACGTCGGCCCGGTGACCGGCAGCCTGAGCAGCGGCAGCAGCACCGATGACACCACGCCGACCCTGCGCGGCAGCGGCCCGGCCAGCGGCACCATTACGCTGCGCTATAAAATGGACGGCGGCAGCTATGCCTCTACCACGGTGAGCGTGGACGTAAACGGCACCTGGTCATGGACGCCAAATACGCTGGCAAAAGGCAGCTGGACCTTTGAGGTGCAGAAGAGCGGCCAGAGCGGCTGGAGCAGCTTCCAGCTGACCATCGATCCCACCGTGGACCGCGATGCCGTGATTAACAGCGCCTGGGATGACTTCGGCGCCGTGACCGGCACCATTGCCAACGGCGGGATCACCGACGACAGCACCCCGACGCTGCGCGGCACCGGCCCGGCCAACAGCACCATCACGCTGCGCTACAAGCTCGGCAGCGGCAGCTACGCCTCCACCACGGTGAGCGTGGACAACGCGGGCAACTGGTCGTGGACGCCGTCCGCGCTGGCAAAAGGCAGCTGGACCTTTGAGGTGCAGAAGGCCGGCCAGAACGGCTGGAGCAGCTTCCAGCTGACCATAGATCCGGACCTCGATCGCTACCCGACCATCGACAGCGCGCTCGATAACGTCGGCCCGGTGACCGGCAGCCTGAGCAGCGGCAGCAGCACCGACGACAGCACGCCAACCCTGCGCGGCAGCGGTCCGGCCAACAGCGTTATCACCCTGCGCTATAAAATGGACGGCGGCAGCTACGCCAGCACCACGGTAAGCGTGGACGGCAATGGCAAGTGGACGTGGACGCCGTCCGCGCTGGCCAACGGCAGCTGGACCTTTGAGGTGCAGAAGGCCGGCCAGAGCGGCTGGAGCAGCTTTACGCTGACCATCGATCCGACCGTGGACCGCGATGCCGTGATCACCAGCGCCTGGGATGACTTCGGCGCCGTGACCGGCACCATTGCCAACGGCGGGACCACCGACGACAGCACCCCGACGCTGCGCGGCACCGGCCCGGCCAACAGCAGCATCTCGCTGAAGTACAGCAATGGCGACCGCAGCGGCGGCATCATGGTTAAAGTGGACGCCAGCGGGGACTGGACGTGGACCGCGCCAGATCTGGAGGACGGACACTGGACCTTTGAGGTGAAGAAGGACGGCCAGGAAAACTGGAGCCGCTACGAGCTGACCATCGATTCCAACGCGGATCGCAACGCCAGCATCGACAGCGCGTTCGACAACGCGGGTCCGGTGACCGGCAGCCTGAGCAGCGGCGCGTCCACCGACGACACCACGCCGACCCTGCGCGGCAGCGGCCCGGCCAACAGCACCATTACGCTGCGCTACAAAATGGACGGCGGCAGCTACGCCTCCACCACGGTGAGCGTGGACAACGCAGGCAACTGGTCGTGGACGCCGTCCGGGCTGGCGAAAGGCAGCTGGACCTTTGAGGTGCAGAAGGCCGGCCAGAACGGCTGGAGCAGCTTCCAGCTGACCATCGATCCGGCGCTGGATATGCAGCCCACCATCGACGATGCCTGGGACAATTTTGGCGCGGTGACCGGCAGCCTGAAGAACGGTGACACCACCGACGACAGCACGCCGACCCTGCGCGGCAAAGGCGTGGCCGGCACCATCATCCACATTCAGAGCAGCCCGCCGGGCGTGCCGTGGGAGACCGTGGGCAGCACCGTGGTGAGAGCCGACGGCACCTGGGAGTGGACCTCACCGGCGCTGAGTGGCAGCAACACCTGGGACTTCCGGGCCCAGGCGCAGACCGGCGATCACTTCAGCGAGTGGAGCAACAAGTTCGTGGTGAAATACGTTGCGGCAGCGCCTGACAAGCCGACCATCACCGATGCGTTTGACGACGTCGGTCCGGTGACCGGCAGCGTGAAGAGCGAGGGCTACACCGATGACAGTACGCCAACCCTGCGCGGCAAAGGCGTGGCGGGCAGCATCATTCACTTCCAGAACGGCCCGTGGGATAAGCCGTGGGTGAACGTGGGCAGCACGGTGGTGAAAGCGGACGGCACCTGGGAGTGGACGTCGCCGGCGCTGGACCACAGCGACAACTGGCACTTCCGCGCGTACGTAGAGAACAGCAACGGCCAAAGCGACTGGTCAGACAGCTTTATTCTGAACTACACCGATCCGACGCCGATCATTGTTGACGCGTTTGATGATTTTGGTGCCCAGACCGGTAGCCTGCAGAACGGTGATACCACCGACGACAGCACGCCGACCCTGCGCGGCAAAGGCGTGGCCGGCACTATCATCCACATTCAGAGCAGCCCGCCGGGCGTGCCGTGGGAGGCCGTGGGCAGCACCGTGGTGAGAGCCGACGGCACCTGGGAGTGGACTTCACCGGCGCTGAGCAGCAGCAACACCTGGGACTTCCAGGCCCAGGCGCAGAACGGCGATCACTATAGCGCGTGGAGCAACAAGTTCGTGGTGAAATACGTTGCGGCGGCGCCTGACAAGCCAGTCATCGTCGATGCGTTTGACGACGTCGGTCCGGTTACGGGCAGCGTCAAGAGCGAGGGCTACACCGATGACAGCACGCCAACCCTGCGCGGGCGTGGCGTGGCGGGCAGCATCATTCACTTCCAGAACGGCCCGTGGAATCAGGCGTGGGTGAACGTGGGCAGCACGGTGGTAAACGCGGACGGCAGCTGGGAGTGGACGTCGCCGGCGCTGGATCACAGCGACAACTGGCACTTCCGCGCCTGTGCAGAGAACAGCAGCGGCACAAGCGCTTGGTCAGAGAGCTTTATTCTGAACTACACCGATCCGACGCCGACCATTACCGATGCGTTTGATAATTATGGTGCTAAGACCGGCAGCCTCGCCAGCGGTGACATCACTGATGACAGCACGCCAACCCTGCGCGGCAACGCGCCGGCGAACAGCGTGGTGATGATCCGTGCGCAGCATGCGTCGGGTGAGAAAACCTACAGCGTGAAGGCGGGTGCGGATGGTAAGTGGAGCTGGACGCCGGATACGGCGCTGGCGAAAGGCGACTGGGCATTCCAAGTTAAAAAAGTAGGTTCGGAAAGCTGGAGCCAGTCATTTGAGCTTAATATTACTCAAGGATATCCAGGTGATGCAGGAATACTTGACTTCGAAAATATAAAGCTGGGAGGGATTTATAATTCAGCTTCTATAAACTTTAATGAAAATTCTCGCATTATGTTTGGTTCTACTCCGAACAGTATTGCAGTCGATGTAGTCACAACTCCTGACGGTGCTCCTGATGATTGGGGGAGTCACAGTCTCAAGTTAAGAGGAAATGTAAGTTTCACTTTTGATGCAAATAAGTATGAATTAGGAAAATCAAATTCTTTTTCACAGGTTGGACTTACTCTTTGGAACAACAGTACTGAAGAAACTGTTTTTCAATTTCGTTACTCATTCTTAAATAAAAAATACACTTTAACCTTTACAGTCGAAGCTGGAAAAGTATTTTCATTTGATAGTGCAGATTATATTGCAACCGATGCACCTTATTATCAAATGATAGATTTTGCATTCATAAAAAATGGTACCCAAACTTACGTTGACAATATTTATACTGTTGAAAAAGATATGTACAATCCTTCAATGTTGTCTAGTGAAAGCGAAAGCCTCATCCACTTCCTCGACGGCGTCGACGAATTAACCGATAACGCCATTACCGGCAGTGAAACGCAGGTTGATACTCTGCAATTAACCGGTAAAGATCAGCTGCTCGATTTATCTCAGCATAAAGCGGAGATTCAGTCGGTGGAGATCTTTGATATTCGCGGCAGCGGGGATAATACGCTGATAATCGATCTGGATGCGCTGCTGCATTACGGCGAAAAAGATCTGTTTATCGAAGACGGCAAAACCCAGTTGATGGTGAATGGCGATGCCGGCGACGTGGTGCAGCTGAAAGATATTCTGCCGGAAGGCAGCGATATCAGCGAATGGCAGCATCAGCAGGGCACGGTGACGGTTGCGGGCGTGGAGTATGAAGTGTACAGCCACGGCGACGACGCGGAACTGCTGGTGCAGCAGGGGGTGAAAACCGAGCTGATTTAACGGTTAGATCCTCTATTATCTGTCTGGAAAGCCACCGAAATTCGGTGGCTTTTTTTGTTGTTTACCCACTCAGAACCTTCGGGCATCTCGCACCGGCTGGCATTGCGCACCGGCTGGCATTGCGCACCGGCTGGCATTGCGCCCCGGCTGGCATTGCGCCCCGGCTGGCATTGCGCGATAAATCGCGCCGCTACGTAGTGCGGTGATCACGGTACACCGCATCCGCCGCGACGGCCGCGGCAGCGATCCTCTCTTCATCCGGCATCATCCCATCGCCTGCGTCATCAAACCATAAGCCTGCATCGCGCCGGGTTGTGGCGCCCATGGCGTGCCGCGCACCATGATGGTGGGCGCATCCACCTGCTGCAGACCCAGGGTTTTCAGCCAATGCGCCAGCGGTAACGCGGCGTCGGTATCGATGCGCACAAACTCGCCGCGCAGCGTCTGCATCAGGGCGGCAATCAAGGTTTGCGCGCTCGCCAGATTCAGCGCAATCACCGGGCCAATCGACCAGCCGTGACCAAACCGGCGCAGGCTGGCAAAGCCCTGCACGCGCTGCTGCGCATCCAGCAATATGCGGGTTTGTGCAGCGGCAATCAGGTGGGTGATTAACGCGGGACGCCACAGGCCGTGCGCCTGGTGATCGAAGGTGGTCAACGGTTGTGCCTCTGCGGGCAACACGGGACGCAGCGTGAAACCGGCTGGCACCGTTAACGCCGGCACCGCCGCCAGCGCGCGCGTTTGATATTGCAGGATCTGGCCCGTTACCGCAAAACCGAGTTTCTGATACAGCGGTTTGCCGCTCTCGGTGGCGTGCAGCCGCAGCCGGTAATCAGGGAATTGTTCCAGCAGCGCCAGCATCAACTGTTTGCCGATGCCCTGCCCTTGCCAGCGTGGGCTGACGATGACGAGTCCGATGGTGGCCGCCTGCTCGCCCCAGCGAAACCCCAGCGCGCTGCCGGCGTAGTCGCCCTGATGCTCAGCCACCGTGCCTGCGCCGAACGTCAGCGCCTGTTGCCAGTCTTCGCGGCGATGCGGCCAGTGCAGTTGCTGCGTGAGGGCAACACCGGAATCGATGTCGCGTGACGTCATAGCGCGTAGCCTGATCATGTTTGCTCCTGATGTGCGGGAAATGCTCTTGTCTTTAGCACATTTCAGGGCGGGGATGAAAGCGGGAACGCGGTTGCGAGGCGGTGCGGCCGGGTTGCGCCGCACCGTGCTGGATCAAATCTGGAAGTCGATGGCCGGTTCGTTTTCGGTTTCGTAGGAGAGCGCCTGACGCTTGATCTCCTCCAGCGACAGATTGGCATTACAGAGTTCGAGGAACTGCCAAACGTAATTGCGCTGCAGCTGGCCGCGCTTCAGGCCGAGCCACACGGTATTGGCATCGAACAGATGATGGGTGTCGATTTTTACCAGATCTTCGCCTTCGTAAATATCGCACGCCTGATCGGCGAGAATCCCCACACCAAGACCGAGTTCCACGTAGGTTTTCACCACATCAGAATCCTGCGCGCTGAGCACGATATCCGGGCGCAGACCGGCGGCCTGGAATGCCCGATCCACCCGCGAACGGCCGGTGATGCCCTGACGATAAGTGATTAACGGATAACGGCTCAGGCTGGCGAGCGTAATGGGCTGCTGCTGTAACAGTTCATGATCGTGCGGTACCAGCAGCGAGTGATGCCAGCTGAACCACGGGAACGCCGCAAGGCTGCTGTTATTCACTAGCTGCTCGGAGGCGATACCGATATCGGCTTCACCGGCCAGCAGCATGGCGACGATCTCCTGCGGCGATCCCTGATTGAGCTCAAGGCGCACGTTGGGATAGAGCTGGCGAAACGCTTTGATCACGCGCGGCAGGCTGTAACGCGCCTGGGTGTGCGTGGTGGCGATGGTCAGCACGCCGCTGGTTTCATTGGTAAACACATCCGCTAAGCGGCGTACTTTGCCCGCTTCATCAAGGATGCGCTCAGCAATGGTCAACAGCGCCTTGCCCGGTTCGGTCATGCCTAACAGTCGCTTGCCACGACGAATAAAGATTTCCACGCCCAGTTCATCTTCCAGATCGCGAATATGGCGGCTGACTCCGGATTGGGAGGTAAACAGCGTATTCGCCACTTCGGTCAGGTTGAACTCGCAACGGGCCGCTTCACGTATAATTTTAAGTTGCTGGAAATTCACACCCTTTTCTCCTGATTCCTGCCCCTGTTTCGTCCATGTTATGAAGTTGGTGTCATCGCAACAAATAATAAAAAACGGTGTGTTATGCGGAATAGTAATAAGGAGTCGTTTGAAGGACGCCCTCACCCCCGCCCTCTCCCGCAAGCGGGCGAGGGAGCTGATCGAGCGGTTGGTTGGTGAGGTGATCTTTGTGGCTAAAAATGGGCTAATGCCTATCAGTTAAGCGCCGTATCAAATCACCGCACCTTCCGTAGCGGCGCGATTTATCGCGCAATGAATTGCGCCGCTACAATGTGTGCGCTCGGTAATTACGGGTTTTCATGTCTTAACTGACGAGCGTTAGGCTAAATATGGGCTAATGCCGATCAGTTAAGCGCCGTACCAAATCACCGCACCTTCCGTAGCGGCGCGATTTATCGCGCAATGAATTGCGCCGCTACAATGTGTGCGCTCGGTAATTACGGGTTTTCATGTCTTAACTGACGAGCGTTAGGCCAAATATGGGCTAATGCCGATCAGTTAAGCGCCGTATCAAATCACCGCACCTTCCGTAGTGGCGCGGTTTATCGCGCAATGAATTGCGCCGCTACAATGTGTGCGCTCGGTAATGACGGGTTTTCATGTCTTAACTGACGAGCATGAGGCTAAATCTGGGCTAATGCCGATCAGTTAAGCGCCATATCAAATCACCGCACCTTCCGTAGCGGCGCGATTTATCGCGCAATGAATTGCGCCGCTACAATGTGTGCTCTCGGTAAGGAGGGGTTTTCATGTCTTAACTGACGAGCATGAGGCTAAATATGGGCTAATGCCGATCAGTTAAGCGCCGTACCAAATCACCGCACCTTCCGTAGCGGCGCGATTTATCGCGCAATGAATTGCGCCGCTACAATGTGTGCTCTCGGTAAGGAGGGGTTTTCATGTCTTAACTGACGAGCATGAGGCTGAATATGGGCTAATGCCGATCAGTTAAGCGCCGTATCAAATCACCGCACCTTCCGTAGCGGCGCGATTTATCGCGCAATGAATTGCGCCGCTACAATGTGTGTGCTCGGTAATGACGGGTTTTCATGTCTTAACTGACGAGCGTTAGGCTAAATATGGGGCGGGATCGGTCCCCTCTCCCATTGATGGGAGAGGGTTAGGGTGAGGGGAAAAGTGCGCTTAACTCATCCCACCAGCATCAATTCACGGTCCTCTACCGCTGGCTTATTCAGCAGCGACAGCAAAATATTCTTCACGGCCTGCGCCGATGGCGACAGCGGCAGACGCGCCGAGATGTTCAGCGACAGCGGCAGATTGAGTGACGGACTGTTAATGCGCGCCATCCATGCATGGGTTGAACTCACCAGCGCCCGCGCTGCAGATTCTGGCAGCACAGTCACGCCCATGCCGCTGGACACCGCCGCCGTCAGCGTCGAAATGGATTCGATTTCGCCGATGATGCGCGCGCTCAGACGGCGCAGCGAGAACGCTTCATCGACACGTTTACGCACCGCGCTGTAATCGCGTGGCAGGAACAGGCTCATCTGCGCCACATCGGCCAGATCGACCGTGGCACCCGGGCACGCTGTTGCGCCCACCAGATAGAGCTCTTCTTTCATTAAGGGAATGCTGTTGATGCCCGCCGTTGGCGCACGGTCGTACAGCACCGCCATATCCAGCTGGCCGTTCATCACTTTTTCATTGAGCGAGGTGCCGCTGTTTTCATGCAGATACACCAGCACATCCGGGAACTGCTCACGCACCGTGTGCAGCAGCGGCATGGTGAGCGAAGATGCAGCGGTGCCCGGCGCTAAACCAATCGAAACCTGGCCGTTCAGTGCCTGGCCGGCGTTGATCACCGCCGTTTGCGCCTGTTCACACTGGCGCAGAATGGTGCGAGCGTGGGCATACAGAATTTTTCCGGCTTCAGTGGGCGTCACGCCGCGCTTGGTGCGGATCAGCAATTGCTGATCGAGTTCATTTTCCAGCGTCGCCACCTGCTGGCTAAGCGCAGGCTGCGCGATGTGCAGCACTTCTGCTGCCTGAGTCAGGCTGCCGATATCGACGATTTTTACAAAATACTTGAGTCGTCTTAAATTCATGTTGCCTCCGTCAATCCCCGAATACCCAGTTGGGTGTTTCAGCCTGCTGGCTTGTGGGAATGAAGTTGCAATATGCAGGCCAGGTTTGTTCGCGATGCAAAATTGCGTTGGCAGATTTTTCCTAACGGCACGGAAAATAAGCGTTTGCGATTACCTCGAAGGAGTTAATAAGCGTGGGCGATGACGTGATTTGCGTAAGCGTTGAACAACATGCACCGCCGTGGGGCAGAAAATGCGAGTCAGGCGTGCAAAAAAGTGATGACCTGATGAGCTGGTTTGGTGCAGAAAACACAGAAAGTGAACAGAAACGGCGGGAATGGAACAAAACGAGCGGGAAAGAAGGGGTTTAGCCAGTTGGAAAACTTATGTGGCGGGCGGTGCGCGTTGTCCCTCACCCTAACCCTCTCCCGCGCGCGGGAGAGGGAACCGATCGAGCACAATGTCACTACGCAAAATAATTCGCGCTGTAGCAAGGCGGCAAGAAAATTCAGCCCCGGGAGCATAGTTAACTATGTGACCGGGGGGAATTTTCGCAGCCAACGCCGCTACAGCGTGAAGTATGAAGCGTATTAGCGTTTTTTACGGTTGCGATGCATATCTATTGAAACCGCTGCGACGATGATGATGCCTTTGATGATGTCCTGCACGTAAGCATCGACACCGACAAAGGTGAAGCCGCTCTTGATCAGGCCAAGGATCACTGCACCAATCAGCGTACCGGTGATGCGGCCCACGCCGCCCATCAGGCTGCTGCCGCCGATAACCGCAGCGGCAATGGCATCCAGTTCGTACGCCATCCCCATGCTGGACTGGCCGCTACTGACACGCGCCGCCAGCACCACACCCGCCAGGCCAGAGAGCGCACCGGCGATGGTATAGACGATGATCAGGTACTTATTAACGTTGATACCGGACACTTTGGCGGAGGTCATGTTGCCGCCAATCGCGTAGACATATTTGCCGTAGCGGGTGTGTTTCAGTGCGATATGGAACAGGAACGCCACCACCAGGAAGATAATGACCGGCATCGCGCCCTGGCCGATGGAGGTGAAGCCATCTGACAGGAAGCTAATCGGGTTACCCTGCGTGTAGTACTGCGCCAGACCGCGTGCCGACACCATCATGCCAAGCGTGGCGATGAACGGCGGAATACCGGTTTTGGTGATCAGCACGCCGTTCATTACGCCGCACAGCAGCCCGACCCCGATGCCGGCGACGATGGGAATCACCGCAGGCAGGTTCACCAGCGAGGGATACATCGGCGACAGGCTGTCTGAAGTTTGCGCCAGACTGGCCGCCACCACCGCGGTGAGGGCAATAACCGAACCGGATGACAGGTCAATACCGGTGGTGATGATGACCTGGGTCACGCCCACCGCGATGATGCCGATGATTGCCACCTGTAAAATAATCAGCACCAGGCGGTTGGTGTTCATCAGGAAAGATTGGTCACGTACGTACCAACCGGCAATTTCAAAAATCAGGGCAATGCCCACCATCACGACAAAAATCCCGGTATCTTTTGGCAGCTTGTGACGCAGGTTGCCAAAGAAAGAACTCTGTTCTGCGGCCTGCGGGGCCGTAATTTTTACGTTACTCATAGGTGTCTCACGCCTCACTCGGATGCCAACGACAAAATGGATTCCTGATTGGCCTCTTCTTTATCGAGGATGCCGGTTATACGTCCGCCGTGCATAACCATCACGCGGTCGCTCATGCCGAGAATTTCTGGCAGTTCGGACGACACCATGATGATGGCCACGCCGCGATTCGCCAGTTCACTGATTAAGCGATAAATCTCTGCTTTTGCCCCCACGTCGATACCGCGCGTGGGTTCGTCGAGAATCAGGATCTTCGGTTGCGCCAGCAGCCAGCGGGCAATCAGCACCTTCTGCTGGTTACCGCCGCTGAGGTTATTGATGATCTGATCCATGGTGGGGGTTTTAATGTTCAGCTTGCGAATCTGATCCATGCAGTCCTGCGCCATTTTGATGTGGCTGACAAAACCGCTTTTATGGGTGTAATCGGGCATGTTGACGATGCTCATGTTCTCCATCACCGACAACACCAGAAACAGCCCCGACTTTTTACGGTCTTCGGTCAGGAACGCCATACCCTTCTCAATCGCCGTTGACGGCGAATCGATCTTGACCGGCACGCCATCAATCAGGATTTCACCGCTGTCGAAACTCTCCATGCCGAACAGGCTTTCCATCACTTCGCTGCGTCCGGCACCCACCAATCCCGCGACGCCGAGGATTTCGCCCTTGCGCACCGTGAAGTTGATGTCGGTGAAGCGATCTTTGCAGGTGAGATTGCGCACCGTCAGCACATCCCCACCGATTTCACCGTTGAATTTCGGGAACAGCTGGGTTAATTCACGGCCCACCATCTGCGTAATCAGTGACTGACGCGTGTATTCGCTGGTGCTGTTGCTGCCAACCCACGATCCGTCACGGAAAATACTGATCTCATCGGTAATGGTGAAAATCTCATCCATCTTATGGCTGATGTAGATGATGGCTTTGCCCTGCTCACGCAGGTCGCGGATGATGGTGAACAGGTGTGCCACTTCGGTTTCCGTCAGTGCCGAGGTCGGTTCATCCATGATCACGATGTCTGAATTCCATGACACCGCTTTCACGATTTCCACCATCTGCTGCGACGCAATACTCAACTCGCCAACCAGACGATCGGCTTTCAAACGGATATTGAGTTTGTTCAGCAGTTCCTGCGTCTGTTTGTTCAGCTTGCCGTGATCAACAAAGCCGTACTTCATCGGTTCGCGGCCGAGCCAGATATTCTCGGCCACGGTCATGTAAGGCACCAGATTGAGTTCCTGGTGAATCATGGAGATGCCGGAACGCAGCGCATCCATGGTGTCCTGAAACTGCACCGGCTCCCCTTTAATGCGAATGGTGCCCTTATCGGGACGATACATCCCGATAAGGCATTTCATTAAAGTGGATTTGCCCGCGCCATTTTCACCCATCAGGGCATGTACCGACCCCGGTTTAATACGCAGTGAGACATTGTCGAGTGCCTTCACTCCGGGGAAGAACTTGCTGATGCCTTCGGCTTCAAGCGCAAAAGCGGTCATACATCACCTCCGTACGGCTGAGTCGGTTACGGTTTTATTTCTGATTACGTGATTCGAACTGCGCCATGTTGTCTTTGGTGATCAGCTGGTAAGGAATGTTGATGACCTTTTCAACTTTCTCGCCGTTTGCCAGTTTCACTGCCGCCTGAACCGCACCTTCGCCCTGACCTTTTGCGTCCTGGAATACGGTGGCAACCATTTTGCCGTTCTTCAGCATCTGCAACGCATCTGGCGTTCCATCAACACCGGCAATCAGGATGTAGTTCGGGTTTTTACCCAGCGCCTGCAGCGCACCAATCGCCATTTCATCGTTGTTGGAGGCAATCGCCTGGATATCGTCACCGGCGGTCAGCCAGTTACTCACCACGTCTACCGCATCGTTACGCATGAATTTAGCGGTCTGTTTCTGTACCACTTTGATGCCCGGATATTTCGCTACCACTGCTTCTACGCCTTTGGTGCGGTCACGGGTCGATTCGTTAGCGAGGTCGCCCATCAGAATGGCTACGTTGCCTTTACCGTTCAGCGCTTTCGCCAGTGCTTCCATCTGCAGACGACCAGCCAGTTCGGAATCCGAACCGACGTAAGCCATTTTGTCTTTCAACTCGCCCGCCGGTTTACGGTTGACGAACACCAGCGGCACGCCCGCTTTCGCTGCGGCATCCATCAACGGTTTCACCGCGTTGGTATCCACCGGGTTAACGATGATGGCGTCAACGCCCTGACCAATGAAGTTCTGTACCTGCTGCAGCTGCTGTGAAACGTCACCTTTGGCATCTTCGACCTGGCCTTTAACGCCATCTTTGGTCATCTCTTTCTGCATTGCGGTGCGCAGAATGGTGAGGAAGTTGTCATCAAACAGCGCCATAGAAACGCCAACCTGAAGGTCTTTTGCCATGACAGCGGCAGGTAACATGCAAACTAACAGGGAAGTTAATAACGCTTTTTTGAATTTCATAGGTAACCCTTCTTATTCGTTAACATGCTCAGGTTGGCTGAGACCGCGAATGAAAAATATCTTTTACATTCACCCAACGTCGCTGGCGTTTTTTTTGTGGTTGTAGAGGCAAGGCTTCTGGTCTGACGCTATCGGTTTACTGCATCTTTTCTGTGTAACCTTCTACTAATCAGCCAGTTATTTTCGAAATGCCGTTTCAGATGACACAACTCATTTCGCCGGTGATGATTAGCAGTTCATTTATTTCATCTAACATGCATTTGAAACTTTCATCATAAAAGCACTGAAATGATTGTTTTAAAATCGGCAAATAACAAAACTTTGACATGCATCTAACATCTCAAAGGAATTGCGTTTAAAGTGAGATCTTGCTGGCAGTTTAGAATCTGATCATTCAAGGCAGAAAAGCAGCATTCCGCTGCTTTTACGCGCACTTAAACCAAAAGTGTGCAGTCGGGCTTTGACAATGGGGATCGGCATCGCTAATATGCGCCTCGTTCACACGATTCCTCTGTAGTTCAGTCGGTAGAACGGCGGACTGTTAATCCGTATGTCACTGGTTCGAGTCCAGTCAGAGGAGCCAAATTCAAAAACCCCGCTCAGGGAAACCTGAGCGGGGTTTTGTGTTTTTGAGGATTTGCCAGGTCGCCACGAGCAACTACGTCAGCGGAGCCAGCTCCAGACTGCTGCGGAAATCGTTGCCGACATAATCGTTATCTATCAGCTGGCGGCGGCGCAGTTCTGGCAGCAGGCCGTTGAGCAGCAAATCCTGCTGATCGGGCTGGCCGAGTCCATGCAACGAAATCACATCCAGCACGCCGGCGCGGTAGCGCTGTTCGATGGCATCGGCCAGGGTTTCTGGCGTACCGGCTACAAACCAGTGGCCGGTCTCTTCGGCTTTGATGATCAGCTCGCGCAAGGTTAATCCTTCCAACGCATAGCCACGGAAAATGGCGGCGCGCCCCTGACGACGATGCACCTGCGCCAGTTCGGGAATTAACGCGGCGGGCAGCGGTTGGTCGAGCGGCACATCGCGCAAATCCACCTCGCCGCCCAGCATATCGGCCACGCGTAATCTGCCCTGTTCATAGTTGATGCGTTCATGCTTATCGCGCAGACGGCGCGCCACATCGGCGTCGCTGTCGCCAATGATGGCGTGAAACGAGTTCATGATCAGCGGCGGATTATGTTCGCGGCCAAAACGTCGCGCCCGCTGCTGCACATCAGCCACGAAAGTTTGCGCCGCCTCAAAAGTAGGCTGCGAGGTGTAAATCACCTCGGCATAACGTGCGCCGAGCGTGACGCCCGCGTCGGATTGTCCCGCCTGAAACTGCACCGGACGGCGCTGTGGCGGCGGCGGTACGTTAAGCGGCCCCGCCACCTGAAAATAGTCGCCGCGATAGTGAATCGGATGCAGTTTGCTGTGGTCGAGACGAATACCGCCGCTGGCGGTGCGCTGCACTGCCGCGCGTTCGTTGGCGTCATATAGCGCGTTCATCACTTCAATAAATTCAGTGGCGCGCGCGTAGCGCTCCTGCGGTGGCGGCAGCTGGCTTTCACCGAAGTTCTCCTCGCCAACCGAGGAAGTTACCGCGTTCCAGCCCGCGCGACCGCCGCTGATGTGATCGAGCGTGCCGACCTGACGCGCCAGATTATACGGATGCAGCCAGCTGGTGCTGACGGTAGCGATTAAACCGATGTGCGAAGTGACCTGGCTCAATGCCGCCAGCGCAATCAGCGGATCTTGCGTGCCGGTGGTGCCCGCTAATCCGGCCGCATCGGCCTGCAGCAAATCGGCGGTGAACAGCCCGGTGATTTTTTCGCGCTCGGCAATTTTCGCCAGTTCGATGGCGCGCGTGATGCCCACGCCGGGCTGGCTGTCATTGGCGGCGGAAATCACACTGCTGGCGCCGACCAGCGTTTTCAGTTTTCTGCGATACGTTTGCGACACAACACTCTCCTTTATGGTTGTCGCGCGAAATCCGCTTTGACATGGTTTAAGGCGTCCGCATCGGTCAGCAGACGTAAGCCGGTGCGAGCCAGCACGCGCGCGCCAATCAGCAACGCCTGATAGCCGCGCGCTGAGTTGGCCGCTTCACGGAAGGGCACGGTGTGGAAAATCAGATCGTCATGGCCGATTTTCAGCCACGGATGCGCCGTCGGCACCGCGTGGCTGATGTCGCCAGCATCGGTGGAGACTTTGTTTTTCTGCGGCGAGAGATCAACCTGTTCGCCTGCCGCGGTGAACTCTTCCAGCAGCAAGGCATCCAGCGCTGAGTTGAGTTTGAAATCGCGCGGGCCAATCTGATGGTCAATCTCGACGCGCGCGCCGGTCGCCAGCGCCACGCCTTCAGCAATGGCACGCAGACGCGGCTCAAGGGATTCCACCACTTCGCGGCTGTCCGCGCGGATGTAGTAATGCGCGGAGGCGTATTCCGGGATCACGTTCGGGGCCTGGCCGCCGTTGGTGATAATGCCGTGCACGCGCACGCCATCCGGCAGTTGCTGACGCAACACGCTGATGCCGTTGTAGAGCAGCACCAGCGCATCCAGCGCGTTGATCCCTTCATGGGGCGCGCTGGCGGCGTGCGACGGCTTGCCGTAGAAGTGGAAATAGAGATGATTATTGGCGAGCGTGGATTCAGTCAGGCGGGTTTTGCCCGAAGGATGCACCATCAGCGCCACGTCGACATCTTTGAGGTAGCCGGCTTCGACAAAGCGCTTTTTCACGTTGCCTTTGGGTCCGCCCGGTCCGGCTAATCCGCCCTCTTCCGCTGGCGTGCCTAACACCACCACGCGTCCACCGGTTTGATCCAGTACCTGCGATAGCGTGATGGCCGCCGCCACGCTGGTGGTGCCAATCAGGTTATGACCGCAGGCGTGACCGATGCCGATCAGCGCGTCATATTCCGCGAGAAAAGCGATGGTGGGGCCCGGTTTGTCGCTGGCCTTCACCGCGTAGAACGCCGTTTCATGT
The DNA here is from genome assembly GCF_019795975.1 of Pantoea sp. DY-17. Lineage (NCBI taxonomy): Bacteria > Pseudomonadati > Pseudomonadota > Gammaproteobacteria > Enterobacterales > Erwiniaceae > Pantoea > Pantoea sp. DY-17. The sequence goes on from NZ_JAIMIG010000001.1 coordinate 1,689,464, forward strand.
CCGGCGACGTTGCGCGTGACCGCAAAGCCCTCAGCGCTGAGTAGTTGCGTGAGTTGCTCACTGGCAAAATATTCGTTGTTGCCGGTTTCGGGATTTTGGAATATCGCCTGCGATACCTTGAGATAAGCGGCGCTGTGTTGTTCGAGGCTGTTTTCGAGCGTGAGCTGAAGTGGATTCAGCGACATGAGCATTCTCCTTTGGCAAAACAATGCGCAATAGATTGCGCCGCTACCGTAGATGCACGTATTCGTAGCGGCGCGATTTATCGCGCATCAGTGATAATCAATGGCGCTTATCAATACGCTGCACTAACCGGTCGCCGAGCCACTGAATGCCGCACACCAGCACAATCAGCACCGCGATCACCGCGATCATCACTGAGGTTTCAAAGCGCTGATAGCCATAACGGATCGCCAGATCGCCCAGTCCGCCTGCGCCAATCGCGCCGGCCATGGCCGAAGCACCAATTAGCGCCACCAGCGTAACCACAAACCCCGACAAGATGCCGGGCAGCGCTTCCGGGATCAGCACGTCCCAGACGATACGCAGCTTGCTGGCGCCCATGGCGCGCACCGCATCAATCAGGCCGCGATCGACATCACGCAGAGACACTTCGGCCACGCGCGCGAAGTACGGCGTTGCGGTGATCGACAGCGGCACAATCGCGGCCCAGGTGCCGAGCGAGGTGCCGACCAGAAAACGGGTAAAGGGAATCAGCGCTACCAGCAGAATGATGAACGGCAGCGAGCGGAAGCTGTTGATGATCAGGCCCAGCACGCGATTCACGCCACGATGCTCAGCAATGCCGCCGGGGCTGGTCATCACCAGAATCAGGCCGAGCGGCAAGCCGGCCACCAGCGAAAACAGACCGGAGATCACCGTCATTAAAACCGTTTCGCCTAACGCATTGAGTAAAAGATCAATCATGACTGGCGACATAACCCACCAACTCCACTTGAGCCTGCTGCGCGTGCAGCCAGCTGAGAATCTGTTGCTCGTCGGCCACGTTGGCTGCCGGGAGCGCAATAAAGAAACGCACCACCGCGTAGTGCTGGATGTGATCGATGCCGCCCTGCAGCAGGCGGAACTTGCCCGGCAGCGCGCCGGCAAAGCGGGTGAGCAGATCGCCCTGCGCATCGTCACCGGCAAAGTGCACGCTGTAGATGGCGTCGCCTTGCTTGTCATCGCTGAGGCGCGCAGCAATATTTTCCGGCAGCTGCGGCAGCAAACCGCGCAGCAGCGTGCGCGTCAATTGCGAGTTGGGATGCGCAAACACCTGCCAAACCGGACCTTGTTCAATGATTTCACCGGCATCAATCACCGCCACGCGATGCGCCACGGATTTGATCACTTCCATCTCATGGGTAATCAGCAAAATGGTGATGCCGAGTTTTTGATTCAGGGATTTGAGCAGCGCCAGAATCGAGCGCGTGGTTTCCGGATCGAGCGCCGAGGTGGCTTCATCGCACAGCAGCAGCGCCGGACTGGCCGCCAGCGCGCGGGCAATGCCAACGCGCTGTTTTTGTCCACCGGATAACGCCGCCGGATAGCTTTGCGCTTTATCCGCCAGTCCTACCAGCTCCAGCAGTTCCGCCACGCGCTGCTGGCGTTGCGCTTTATCCATGCCGGCAATTTTCAGCGGCAGCGCAACGTTCTGCGCCACCGTTTTTGCCGATAACAGATTGAAGTGCTGGAACACCATGCCAACACGACTGCGCACCGTTTGCAGCTGTTTTTCCGACAGGCCGGTGATGTTCCGGCCTTCGATTTCAATGACGCCTTCATCAGGTTGTTCCAGCCCGTTGAGACAGCGGATCAGCGTGGATTTCCCCGCGCCGCTGCGTCCAATCAGGCCAAGAATTTCGCCTTTCTGCACCGTCAACGAGATATCGCGCAGCGCCTGGGTTTGTCCAAAGCGACGTGACACGCCTTGCAGGCGCACCACGCTGCCGCTGTCGCGAAACTTCACCTGCGCCTCGTCATGGGCACTTTCCGCCACGCCGCGTTTGACGGCGGTAAATGGCGTTTCGGCTGCTGAGAATAACGTCATCTTGTTTGTTCCTTACCAGGCCGTTTCGCCCGTGCCTTTGTAGACCTTGTCAAACACGGTCTTCACGGCATCGTTCTGATAAGAAGCCACCAGCGTTTTCACCCACGGCGCGCTGACGTTCTCTTTCTTCACCGCAATAAAGTTGTTGTACGGGTTATCTTTTACCGGCTCCTGCGCAATGCGGTCTTCTGCGGTCAGGCCACTTTTCAGCGCCCAATCGGTGTTGACGACGGCGGCATCCAGATCAGGAACGGAGCGGCCGATGATGCCGGAATCCAGCTCTTTGATTTTCAGATGATGCGGATTCGAGGTGATATCGGCGGTGGTGGCCGCGATGCCGACGCCCGGCTTCAGTTTGATCAGACCTTGTTGCTCAAGCAGCACCAGACCGCGCGCTTCGTTAGAGGGATCGTTTGGCACGCCAATCACCGCGCCCTCTTTCAGCTCTTTCGCGCTTTTCACTTTCTTCGAGTAGAGACCAATCGGCCACACGGCGGTATCGCCGACGCGCACGATGTCGTAGTGATTGACCTTGATTTGATTATTGAGGAACGGCTGATGCTGGAAGGCGTTAGCATCCACTTCGCCGTTTTGCAGAGCTTCGTTCGGCTGGTTGTAATCGTTGAAGATCACGGTTTTCACCGTTAAGCCTTTTGCCGCCGCCTGTTTGATCACTTCGCGCCAGACGTCTTCATCTTCGCCGCTCATAATGCCGACTTTAACCGAGGTTTTGTCCGCCGCGTGGGCGATGGACAGCGGCGACAGCGCCGCACTGGCCAGCAGCAAGGCGCCAGCCGTTAACAGGAATTTATTTTTTACTGATGACAGACGTGTGTGCATAAAATGCTTCCTAATCGTTATAATTGCGCGAGTCAAAATAAGCTGTCGTAACGACAGATGACCGCAGTATACGCAGTTGCTTATTCCTGCATTATGATTTATTCAGAAATGCTATTCCTGAAAAGCATAAAGCCGCAGCGCCGCTCGCATCGCCACACGCGAGAAATGGCTGTGCTATCCTCCCCCTTTTGATGGACTTGTTACTGAGCGCTATGTCGGACACCACACCTAAACGAAAAAATGACCCTGAAGGGCTGAAGAAACGCATCCTTGCTGGTGCGCTGAAAATGTTCGCCGAGTTCGGTATGCAGGGCGCGCGGCTGGAGCAGATCGCTGAGCACGCGCAAACCACTAAACGCATGGTGGTGTATCACTTCGGCAATAAAGAGCAGCTCTATATTGAGGTGCTGGAGCAGGTGTATCAGGCGATTCGCCAGCATGAAACCGGCCTTAATCTCGCCGAGATGGCACCGGAACTGGCGATGACCAAACTGGTGGAAGCCAGCTTTGATTACCACGTTTCGCACCCGGATTTTATGCGGCTGGTGTGTACCGAAAACCTGCTGCGCGGGCGCTACATCATGCAATCCGAACGCATCAAGGCGCTGAACAAAAGTGCACTCGATGTGCTGGATGACATTCTGACGCGCGGCCAGCAGCAAGGGCTGTTTATTGCTGGGCTGGATACCGTGGATGTGCACCGCTTGCTGAGCAGCATTTGTGTGCATCACGTCTCCAATCGCTACACCTTTCACACGCTGTTCACGCCGAACGATAGCGAGGAAGACAGCATCCGTCGCAACCGCCAGTTAGCCGTCACCGCCACGCTGCGTTATGTGCGCAAAGCCCCGTAGGCTGCGGCTGCGCGCTGATGGTCTACGCTTTTAAATTTGGGACCGTCACAGACCACAGACTAAGGAACGCCGTAGTGAACAAAGATCCCCACCTTTATCCCTTACGCCATACGCAGAATACCGATCAGGACAGCGCACTGTGGAACTGGGCGCAAAACTCGGTGGTTGGTCAGCGTAGTCAGTTACATCAGCCGCAAACTGAAGCGGAGTTGCAACAACTGCTGCGCACCGCCAGCGGCAAAGTGCGCGTGCTGGGCAACCGCTTGTCGCCGGGCCGCATGCTGGGCGTTGATGAGCAGGATTTGCTGCTGGATCTCAGCGCGTTCAACGGCGTGATCGCCCAGGACGAAGAGAGCGTCACCTTTGCCGCCGGTACGCCGCTGGAGCAGGTTTACAGCACCTTAACCGAGATGGATCGCATGCTGGCCTCGTCGCCGGGCGTGATTGCGGTGCAGACGCTGGCGGGCGCAATGGCCACCGGCACGCACGGCCAGGGTTTAGCACAAAGCTCCATCGCCGATGAAGCGCTGCGCATCCGCATGGTGTTGGCTGACGGTAGCGTGCGTGAATTTGTGCGCGGTGAGCCCGATTTCGCTGCCGCACAGGTTTCGCTCGGCACCTTGGGCATTGTGACGGCCGTGACGCTGCGCACCCGCCCTTTCCGCCTGTTTACCTGCCACAAATTCGCCGTCTCCGCCGATACGCTGGAGAACGATCTAATCGAATGGAACCAGCAATATGAGATGAGCAAAGCCTGGTGGTTTGTCGATGACAACCTGATGCACGTGTGGAACGCGCACGAAGCCAGCGCTGAAGATTCGCAGGCATGGCACGCCAATCAGCGCGAGGTGATTGAGCATGGCGATGACACCGACAGCAGCCTGAATGACACCATCGATCAGACGCTGGCGCAGATGCATCGCGATACGCAGATTCACGGCAAAGGCGGCAAACAGTTCCGCACCGTGACGCGCTTCCGCGATTTCACCGACATCAGCGGCGATATCTATCAGCTATTTTGTCGCGGCATTGCCGTACCGCAGATCAACGTCGAGATCGGCGTGCCGCTGGAGAAAACGCCGCAGATTATCAGCAAGATCAAAGCGTGGTATGCCGAGAATCACCCGCATATGCACTATCCGATCATTCTGCGCTGTACCGGCGCGTCTGAAGGCTGGCTCAACCCGGCGTATCAGCACGCCACCTGCTTCTTTGGCTTTGTGGTTTATTACGCTGATGACGGTTCGCTGTCGCAGGATGGCCTGCATTTTCTCACTGAAGTCGAGAAGCTGCTGGCGGCCGAAGGCGGACGTCCGCACTGGGGCAAATATTACGATCCGCAGCGCTATCAGTGGCGCGATATCTATCCGCAGTGGGACGCTTTCCGCGCGGTGCGCGACCAGCTCGATCCACAACGCCGTTTTAGCAATGACTATGTCACTGCTTTGTTTGATTAAGTTTGAAGGGGAGAAACCATGTTTGCATGGGTAACGCTGTTAACGCAGCCGGACTATTTCATTGGCGTGAAGGCGCTGCACCGCTCGCTGAAGCGCAGCGAAACCCGCTGGCCGCTAATTGTCATGGTCACCGACGCCATCGATCTGGAGACGCGTGAGGCGTTGCAGGCGCTGGGCTGTGTGATACATCCGGTGGATCCGCTGACGCCAAACGCCGAACTGGAGCAGCATTACGCCTCGGCGCAGTTCGGTGAAGTGTGGAGCAAGCTGCGCGCGTGGGAGCTGGTTGATTGTGAGCGCGTAGTATTTCTCGATGCCGACATGCTGGTGCTGCACAATATGGATGAGCTGTTTACGCTCGATCTGGGCAAGCATGCGCTGGCAGCGTGCCACGCCTGTCGCTGCAACCCCAATAAGATCGCCAGTTATCCAGCCAGCTGGCAGCCAGAGAATTGTCACTATACCTGGCAGGATCGCGGCGAATCGGCACCGTCTACGCTCGATCGCTACCTGAACGGCGGCTTCCTGGTGTTGAAGCCGGATTTGGCGGTGTTTGAGTGGCTGCAGGAAAAAGTGGCGGGCATTACCGATCTGCGTCGCTACCCGTTCTCGGAGCAGGATTTGCTTAATGAAGTGTTCGAGGATCGCTGGCTGCCGCTTTCGTACAAATACAATGCGCTGAAAACCTTGCCGTTCCAGCACAGTAAGATGTGGCGTGAAGATGAAGTGAAGAACCTGCACTTTATTCTGGCGAAGCCGTGGAAACGCGACTTGAATCAGCCTGAATCGGAACGCGACCGCTACTACGCGCTGGATAAGCTATGGTGGGAGTTAGCGGCGGAATAAAAAAAACAGCGCGATTCGTCGCGCTGTTTCATATGAATTGCCCATTACTGCGGGCCAGGTCGCCATAAATGGGTGCCCGACGCAGCTTATGAACGGGTCTTCGCAATGCGCTCGAGCGCGACCTGCGCCAAAAAACCTGAACGGGTTTTGAATTCGGGATGCGTTGCTACGCAGCGGTCAATGCGATCAATCAGCAGTTTTGGCAAGGTTACGTTGATTTTCTCGGACCCGCCCAAAATGCGAGTGATATCCACATCAATAAGCACCCAAACATAACCTGCATATTGCGGATCTTTCATCAACGATTTCAATTCAGAAACCGCCGGGATGTCCTGCTCTAATTCTACCAGCAGCTCCAGATGCCCGATAATCGCCTCTTTGGCATTTGTTACCGCCGCTTCCAGCGTATCTCCAGCAGAAAAACAGCCCGGTAAATCCGGCACCGTGACGCCAAATGCCGTGCTTTGGTCACCCGCCTCAATCGCGATGGGATAAAACATACGTCACCTCTTTCGAATTAATGGACAGTCAGTCCGGCTTGTTTCCTGATACTTTTCACCGTTTTGATCGGCAAATCCTTTTTGGGGTGCGGTATCGTCACCAGCCCTTTTTTTACCGGATGGACAAAATGGTGATGGCTGCCGTTCACACGTATCAGTTCCCAGCCATCGGCCTTGATCTCGGCCATTAATGATCTGCTATCCAAGCCATTGCCTTTCCGCGTCCTGAAAGCATAAAAGATAACCCCAATAACTCTAAATCGCAAGAAGAGTTATTGGGGTTATCTATTCCCAAATAAAAAGGTCGTCATAAATGACGACCTCAAGATGAGTGGTGGATGGAAATTTATTGCGCTTTTGGCTCGCCCATCGCTTTCAACTTCTTCGACAGCTCGCGACGCTCTTTGGAGAGGTCAGCGTTTTTGATGATGTATTCATCAACGCGGTCTTCATAGTCCACACGCATGCTGGCGATAATTTCCTGCACCGCCTCGATGCTCATGCCGGGTTTGATGTATTCACTCAGGTTGTCCAGCAGCAGCACACGTTTCTGGTTATCACGGACTTTCTTCTCGTTATCCACGATTTCGCGCTGCAGTTTGTTTTTACGACGGAACATACGCACAAACTCCAGTACGTCCTGAAATGATTGCTTGGCATTTTCCATGTTGGCACCTTTCTTGAGGCCTGCGTCGGCAGGCGGAATAGTCATAACGTTTAGCTTAGCGGCTTGGCCGCCAGGGTTGCAATTCTCACCGCTAAATTCGGACTGGCGCTTATCTTAGCGCAAAGAAAGGGTGATTCACATTAAGTCCTTGCCTGAGAAAACTATTTACGCAGCGCCAGACGCACTAAATCGGTCATACGCTCCAGCTGACGCGCCTGTTCGAGGCTCAGCCAAACGTAGCCGTAAATCGCCGTGGTTTCGGAACGTCCGCTGCGATTAGCAATCAGCTGCTCCAGCTCTTGGGTGATCTCCTCGAGCGCGTGGCTGTTGGCGGTGATCTGCTCGGTTTCGCCTTTCACCATCAGCGTGGCCAGCGCATTTAGCGTGTCTTCGGTCATCTGCTGGGTGCGGCGCAGCGTAGGCGCGTTGAGCATAATCAAGTGGCTTTCACGCGACGACCACCATGCATCAATCTGCATCTGCATGGTGTTGACCAGATTGCGATTGATGGTCTGGATCGCCTCAAACACCGATTTCGGAATGCGCGTCTCTTTACTCGCCGGCTCCAGCAGCGCGCGCATTTTGATCACGCTGCTCAGCAATTTCTGAAAAGGTTTATTCAGCCGCGGCTTCTCCAGCAGATTGGCGGAGAAGCCGGTGTGATGCAGTTTGGCCATGGCGATAAACGCATCCGACAACTGGATGCGCCAATGGGTGTAGGCGCGCTGCGCCCAGATGGCGCTGAACAGCAGCGCCATCAGTGAACCGAGAATCACATCGCCTCCGCGCCACATGGCGATGGTGAAATCCCCGGCCGGTGCGCCAACCACCACGCCGAGCGTGATGCCGATCAGCAGCGCCATGTAAGGATGTTTTCCCAGCGTCAGATAGCCACAGACCACCATCACAACGGCGCACCACACCAGCATCACCGGCAGTGAAAACAGCTCAAGCTTGAGCGCGATCAGGCCAGAAATCAGACCGGCAAAAGTGCCGCTAATGCGCTGCACCACGCGCGGCAGCACGTTGCCCCAGGTGGAAATCGGCCCCATCACGACCACCAGCGTAATCAGCGGCCAGGTGCCTTCGGGAATGTCGGTGAGCCGCACAAACAGGAAACACAGCACAAAGGCGATAGCGATACGCACGCCGTGTACGGTGCGATAGTGGCGGTAGAACCAGAACTCAATCTGCGAGATGGGCTTGTCAGCGCGTAACATGGTTGTCCGGGAACGCTAAAAATTTGCGCGCTATGTTACCCTGGCGACGGCTGCATCATCAGGGTCGAACGCAATTATTTTTCAGGTTTTGCTGAAATACAACATGGACGTTACATCAAGTTTTCTCAATAGAAACATTGATGTAACGCAGTGGGTTTGGTGCGCGCATTAAAACGGTTGCCATGAATGGCGATCAGAAAATCACGTCATCGCGCACCAGCACACCTTTCTGGTCTGCAACGCCAACAACGATTGTGTCATCATCGCCGCATCACGGCGACGATGATGACGCGGAAATACGCGACAGATTACAGTTTCTGTTTCACGTAATCGCTGATACGCGTAATGATGCCTGCCTCTTCCACCGCTTGCAGCGCGTAGAGCGGATAGCTGGCCAGCTGCTTATCTTTGTCCATCACCTGAATTTCGCCAATCTGCTCGCCCGCTTTCAGCGGCGCTTCCAGATCTTTACGATCGATAACGTATTTCGCCATCACGTTGGCCACTTCGGTGCGCGGCAGCGACAGGTAGATATCCTGCGTGGTGCCGACATCGACCTTATGCGGATTGCCGTACCAGACGTTTTCGCTGCCGATTTTTTTGCCTGCGTGGAACAGTTGCACGGTATCAAAGCTGTTTTGGCCCCACACCAGCAGCTTGCGCGCCTGATCTTCGCGCCCTTTCGGGCTCTTGCCGCCCATGATCACCGCAATCAGGCGATGACGGCCGACGACGTTGGAGGCGATGATGTTAAAACCGGCGCTTTCGGTGTGGCCGGTTTTCAGACCATCGACGTGCAGATTTTGATCCCACAGCAAGCCGTTGCGGTTGTTTTGGGTGATGCCGTTCCACGTCAGGGTTTTCTCCCCGTACATGGCGTAGAAATCGGGCTCGCCGCTGATGATGGCGCGCGACAGCACCGCCAGATCGCGTGCGGTGGTGTGCTGGCCCGGCGCATCGAGGCCGTGCACGGTTTCGAAATGGGTGTGCGACAGGCCGAGTTTCTGCACGTAGCTGTTCATCATGGTGACGAAGCTGCTTTCGCTGCCGGCCACGTGATCCGCCAGCGCTACGCAGGCATCGTTACCGGAATCGATGATCACGCCGCGCATCAGGTCGCGCACCGTGACCTGATCGCCAGGCTTGAGGAACATCAGCGAGGAGCCTTTGAACACCGGATTGCCTGCGCCCCACGCATCTTTGCCGATAGTGACTTTGTCATCGCGGCTGATTTTATTCTGATCGATAGCGCGATCCACGACATAGCCGGTCATCAGTTTGGTCAGGCTGGCCGGGTTACGCTCTTCATCCGGATTGCCAGCGGTGAGAATTTGTCCGGTGGTGGCGTCCATCAACACCCATGAAGCCGCATCAATCGGCGGTGGTGTCAGGGGAAACGGCATGCTGTCGTCAGCCTGCGCCCACGATGCCCAAATAATTATTCCAGATACAGTTACCAGCAGACGCCTTTTCAACACTTCTTCCTCAAAATCAAAAAAATGAATTTACCGCCGCACGTTTTACGGCAAATAGCGCTTACAGATCTGAATAAATTGAAAAAAAGTATGAACTGCGCATAAATGCTGCGCGCCCGCTCGCAGCGAGGATGATCGAGGTTGTACTGCTACCCATGGACGACTATCCTGTGCGTTGATTCTCCATTGCCAGGATAACGCCGTGCCCGCCTCTGAGTTCACCTTCTTATTCCACGATTATGAAACCTTCGGTAAAAGCCCGTCGCTGGACCGTCCGGCGCAGTTCGCGGGCCTGCGTACCGACAAAGAATTCAATGCAGTAGGTGAACCGCAGGTGTTTTATTGCCAGCCAGCCGACGATTATCTGCCGCAGCCGGAAGCGGTGATGATCACCGGCATTACGCCGCAAACCGCCAAAGCGCGTGGCGTGACCGAGGCAGCGTTTGCCGAACGCATTCACGGCCTGTTTAGCGAGCCGCAAACCTGTGTGATTGGTTACAACAATGTGCGTTTTGATGATGAAGTGACGCGCAATATCTTCTATCGCAACTTCTTTGATCCCTATGGCTGGAGCTGGCAGAACGGCAATTCACGCTGGGATCTGCTGGATGTGATGCGCGCCTGCTATGCGCTGCGTCCGGAAGGCATTGAGTGGCCGGAGAATGACGATGGCTTCCCCAGCTTCAAGCTGGAGCATCTGACTAAGGCCAACGGCGTGGCGCACGAACAGGCGCACGATGCGATGTCCGACGTTTATGCCACGCTGGCGATGGCAAAACTGGTGCAAGAGAAGCAGCCGAAGCTGTTTGAGTTTCTGTTTACCCATCGCAACAAACAGAAACTGATGACGCTGATTGATATCCCGCAGATGAAACCGCTGGTGCACGTCTCCGGCATGTTCGGTGCGGCGCGCGGTAACACCAGCTGGATTGTGCCGCTGGCGTGGCATCCGGATAACCGTAACGCGCTGATTGTCGCCGATTTGGCCGGTGATATGTCGCCGCTGCTGACGCTGGAATCTGACGAACTGCGCGAACGTTTGTATACCCGCCACAGCGATTTGGGCGATCTGCCTGCGGTGCCGATCAAGCTGGTGCACATTAATAAGTGTCCCGTGCTGGCGCCTGCCAGCACGCTGCGTCCGGAAGATGCCGCGCGCCTCAACATCGACCGTCAGCAGTGCCTTGCAAACCTCAAGCTGCTGCGTGACCACGCGGAAGTGCGTGAGAAAGTGGTGGCGCTGTTTGCCGACGCCGAGCCGTTTACCCCGTCAGATGATGTTGACGCGCAGTTGTATGACGGTTTCTTTAGCGATGCCGATCGCGCTGGCATGAATATCATCCGCCAGACGCCGCCGCAGAACTTACCGGCGCTGGATTTGACCTTCGACGATAAGCGCATTGCTAAATTGTTGTTCCGCTACCGTGCGCGCAACTTCCCCGGTACCCTGGATGACGCCGAACAGCAGCGCTGGTTGCAGCATCGCCGCGAAGCGCTGAATGCCGAGCGCGTGCAGGCGTTCCTGTTGGAGCTGGAGTCGCTGGCGAGTTTGCATGAGGGGAATACGGAGAAGATGGCGCAACTGAAGGCGCTCTATTTGTATGCGCAGGAGCTGGTGTCTTAGTCCTCTGCGATTTGATGCCCTCACCCCGGCCCTCTCCCACAGGGAGAGGGAGACGCTGCCAAATGCTGGCGTGTGCGCTCGATCGGTTCCCTCTCCCACAGGAGAGGGAGACGCTGCCAGATGCTGGCGTGAGCGCTCGATCGGTTCCCTCTCCCTGTGGGAGAGGGTTAGGGTGAGGGAAAACCCTTAAATCATCCCCCACACCAGCCACGTCAGTGCAAAACCGCTCAGCCCCATCACCGTCGTCAATACCGTCCAGGTCTTAAGGCCATCGGCCACTGACAAGCCCAGATAACGCGTCACCACCCAAAAACCCGCATCATTGACGTGCGACAAGCCTAACCCACCGAAACAGGCCGCCAACGTCACCAACACGCGCTGCATATCCGTCACATCGCCCACCGCCTGGCTTAACAAGCCGCTGGTGGTCAGAATTGCCACCGTTGCCGATCCCTGCGAAGCACGCAGCGCCAGCGACAGAATGAACGCAGCCGGAACTAATGGCAGATGCAAGGTTTCCAGCGTCAACGCCAGCGCTTTGCCCACGCCCGATTCCACCAGCACCTTACCAAACGCGCCGCCCGCGCCCGCCACCAGAATCACGCTGGCGGAGCTGGGAATCGCACGTCCGGTGAGATCTTCCAACTTCTCTTTGCTCCAGCCACGACGCACGCCGAGCAGCCATGCCGCCAGTCCCAGCGCAATCAGCAACGCAATGGCTGGCGTACCGATCACCGTCATCACCGCACGCAGCGTGCTGCCTTCAGCCAGTGTGGTATGCGCGACGGTACCCATGACGATCAACAGAATCGGCACAACAATCAGACCGGTAATGGTCAGTGCACCCGGCGCTGGCGCGTCGTTCTTCGGCTTACCTTCCGGCTTCGCCAGCTGCAGCTGTTCTAATACATCAACGGAAAGATGATATTGGCGCAGGTTCATCGCTTTCGCGACGTAATAACCGACGATACCGACCGGAATCGAGATCAGGATACCGAGCATCATCAGCCAGCCCATATCAGTGTGCAGAATGCCCGCCGCCGCCGCCGCGCCGGGATGGGTTGGCAGCGCCACATGCACCGTCAGCATCACGCCCGCCATCGGCAAGCCAAACTTCAGCGGTGACACGCGCGCCACTTTGGTGAAGCCATAAATCAGCGGAATCACGATGATGAAGCCGACTTCGAAGAACACCGGAATGCCGAGGATAAACGCCGCCATGGTCAGCGCCGCCACGGTACGCTTGATACCCAGCGATTTACTGAAGCGTTGTGCCAGCGACTCGGCACCGCCCGAGGCTTCAATCACTGCGCCGAGCATCGCCCCCAGCACGATGATAATGGTGATATGCCCCAGCAAGTTACCCATCCCGCTAAAGATGGTTTCCATAATTTTGTCGGCTGGAATGCCGGTCGCAATCGCCACCAGCAAGCTGACAATCAGCAGCGCCACAAAGGGGTGAACTTTGGTTTTAATCACCAGCAGCAGCAAGATCACAATGCTGGCGGTAGCAATGGCTAACAACAACGCGGTAGACATGATAATCCTCTGATTTAATTAGTATAGTTTGGGTACAGCTCTATCTGGTATTGACGGATTAAGGTATGACTTACCCAGCACAGTGCTGAAAATCCCTGTGCTGGGTGGTTAAACAAAAATTATTTAGCGTAAGGCGCGAACCAGCCGAGGCCGGCTTCAGTGCGGCCGCGCGGGATGTATTCACATCCCACCCAACCGTCGTAACCCACTTCATCCAGCAGGTCGAACAGATAGGAATAGTTGATCTCGCCTTCATCCGGCTCGTGACGATGCGGCGCCGAGGCGATCTGGATATGGCGATAACGCCCGGCGTATTCACGAATCAGATGCGTCAGATTGCCGTCCACCAGCTGTGCATGGAACAGATCGAGCTGGGTAAAGACGTTGGGCCGATCGATACGCGCCATCATCGCCAGCGTCTGATACTGGCTGGCGTAGAGATAATTCGGCTTAGTGACTGGATTAAGCGCTTCCAGCAGCAGGCGAATGCCGTGCGGCGCAAAACGCTCGGCGGCATAATGCATGTTACGCACGAAAGTCTCTTCATAGGCTGCACGATCGGCACCGTTTGGCACCGTTGCCGCCATTACATGCACCTGTTGGCAGTTGAGCGCCAGCGCATACTCCAGCGCCCGATCGATATCGGCACGCGCTTCCTGTTCACGGCCCGGAATGGCGGATACGCCCCACTCGCCCGCCTGCACGTTGCCCGCAGCGGTGTTTAACAGCACCAGTTCCAGCTGATGTTTTTCCAGCTCGGCTTTGATCACCTCGGCCGGAAAGTCATACGGGAACAGGAATTCAACGGCGCGAAAACCGGCATTGGCCGCGGCGGCAAAGCGTTCGATAAACGGCAACTCACCGAACTGCGTAGATAGATTGGCTGCAAACTTAGGCATTAAACATTCCTCAATTCCGCGACTTCGCTATCGGTCAGATAACGAATCGAGCGGTCACCGAGCGTAAACATCAGGCGCGCGGTCTCTTCCAGTTCTTCAGTGTTATTGGCAGCTTCGCGCAGGGATTTGCCCACCACCACCGGACCGTGATTGGCCAGCAGGAAGGCGTTATAGCGCGAGGCCAGATTGGCCAGATCGTCTGCCAGGCGCTGATCGCCCGGCTTGTAATAGGGCACCACCGGCACATCGCCGACGCGCATCACCACATACGGCGTGAACGGACGAATACAGTTTTCGCTGTCGAGATCGTTGAGGCAGGAGAGCGCCGTCAAATAGTGGCTGTGCAGATGCACTACCGCTTTGCACGCGGGATTATTCAGGTAGAGAGCGCGGTGAAAAGCCACCTCCTTCGACGGCTTGTCGCCGGAGATCCATTCGCCCTGAATCGTCACTTTCGACAGGCGATCGGCCTGCAGTTCGCCGAGGCAGGAGCCGGTTGGCGTCGCCAGCAAGTTGCCATCCTCCAGCAGCAGCGACAAATTGCCCGCTGAACCGGTGGCGTAACCGCGCTGAAAGAAGGACGCACCGAGCTGTACCATTTCTTCGCGTGCTTGTTGTTCCGTCATGCTGAAAACTCCTGTTGTGCGCGGGCAAAGAACTGTTCGTCGCCAAAGTTGCCTGATTTCAGCGCCAGCGACAGCGGCTGATGGATATCGCGTACCCACGGCACGCCCGGCGAAATCATTGGGCCAATGTGGAATGCGGTGACGCCAAGGCTTTGTGCCACCACGCCCGAGGTTTCACCGCCAGCAACGATGAAGCGCTGCCAGCCACGGGTTTTCAGTTCACGGGTTACTGCGGCAAACAGCTGCTCAACCGCTTCACTGCTGCGCGCCGCGCCGTATTGCTGCTGAATGGCCTGCAGCTGCTGGGCATCGGCGGTAGCAAACAGCAAAGGTGCCAGATCGGACTGATGATGCGCTGCCACCCAATCACAGAGTTCCTGCGCATAGCTTTCGGTGTTATCGAGGCAGCGCTCCACCAGCACTTCATGCGAGGGCGCTTGCTGACGATACGCCTGCACCTGACGGTTGGTCATTTGCGAGCAGGAGCCTGAGATCACCACCGCGCGATCGCCTTGTGGGCGCCCGGCGTGTTCAGCATCACTGTTCTGCTGCTGCGTTGCCCAGGCGCGGGCGATACCGATCGCCAGGCCTGAACCGCCGGTCACCAGGCGCGTCTCTTTCAGCGCTTCGCCCTGCGTCAGCAGATGCTGCTCGTGCAGCGCGTCCAGCACCACATAGTTGATGCCCTGCGCTTTCAGGGTATCCAGCTGCGCACGCACCGCATCAGCACCTTGATCGAGCTGCGCGGCGTTGATCACTGCGGCCTGGCCTTTGGCCTGGCGCGTCATCAAACGCACCAGATTGCTATCGGTCATTGGCGTCACCGGATGATGGCGCATGCCCGATTCGGACAGCAGCTGATCGCCCACAAAAAGATAACCCTGATACACCGTACGACCGTTAACCGGCAGCGATGGCGAGATCACCGTTTGCGTTTCGCCCAACGCTGCCAGCAGCGCATCGGTCACCGGACCGATGTTGCCCTGCTCGGTGCTGTCGAAGGTGGAACAATATTTGAAGTAGAAACGATCGCAGCCCTGCTGTTGCAGCCACTGCAGCGCCGCCAGCGACTGATCGATCGCCTGCTGTGCCGGGCATGAGCGTGACTTCAGGCTGATAACAATCGCCTGCGCGCTCAGCGCGTCATGACTTTCCGGCACGCCGTTGAACTGGATGGTCGGCAAACCGTTCTGCACCAGAAAACTGGCGATGTCGGTTGCGCCGGTAAAATCGTCTGCAATAACGCCTAAACGCATGATTATTGCTCCTTCGCCTGCGGCAGCGTGATGCCGCTGAAGATCTTGATCACTGCGCTGTCATCTTCACGACCGTGGCCGGCGTTGCTGGCTTCGGTAAACATATTGAGCGCAGTAGAAGCCAGCGGCAGCGGGAAGTGCAGCGACTTGGCGGTATCCGCCACCAGATTGAGATCTTTAACGAAGATATCGACCGCTGATTTCGGCGAGTAATCGCCATCCACCACGTGACGCATGCGGTTCTCGAACATCCATGAGTTACCGGCGGCGTTGGTCACCACGTCATACATGGTGTCGAGCGGGATTCCCGCGCGCGCGGCCAGCGCCATCGCTTCAGCGCCCACAGCAATGTGCACGCCCGCCAGCAACTGGTGAATGATTTTGACGGTTGAGCCGAGACCGATTTCGCTGCCCACGCGATAGACTTTCCCCGCCACCGCATCCAGCACAGGCTTGAGCAGGGCAAAAGCTTCATCGCTACCGGACGCCATTACCGTCATCTCGCCGACTGCGGCTTTGGCTGCGCCGCCGGAAACCGGTGCATCCAGCATCAGCAACTGATGCTGCGCCAGCTGTTGTTCTATCGCCTGCGCATCCTGTGAAGAGATGGTAGAAGAGACCATGACCACGGTGCCGGGCTTGAGCTGCGCCGCCACGCCGTTTTCACCGAACAGGATTGCTTTAACCTGCGCGGCGTTCACCACCAGCAGCAGCACCGCATCGAGTTCAGCGGCAAAGCGGTCAGCGGAGGTTTGCGCATCACGTGCACCGGCCTGACGCAGGGTTTCCAGCGCCTGCGGATTGAGATCAACACCCCAGGTATTTAATCCTGCACGGATGCAAGACTGCGCTGCACCCATGCCCATGGAACCTAAACCAATCACGCCGATGTTATTCACGGTTGCTGACATAGCAAACCTCCATTGTTAATTTAAGTGATAATTTGTTCATTGGTGTTAAGTCTGCCGCAGTCAGTGGCGAATAAACGTGCGTGATATCACAAAAATTAACTTAGCCGCTCAATGATTAACATGGATTCACAGCCGGAGGTCAGCGCTTCGAAGTCAGTCCAGATGGGATTTCTGCTTAGATTCCGCCAAGATAAATTGTGCTGCGGGCTGTGAATCGATGATCTACAATGTGAAAAAATGATAATTCAGGGAGAGCAAGGTGATTCCGGTTGAACGTCATCAACAAATTTTAGCGCTGGTGGGCGAACGCGGCGTGGTTAGCATTGCCGAGCTCACTGAGCGCTTGGGTGTGTCGCATATGACGATACGTCGCGATGTGCAGAAGCTGGAAGAGCAAGGTGCGGTATTGTCTGTTTCGGGCGGCGTGCGCTCAGCAGATCGCCTGGCGGCGGAGCCATCGCATCTGGCGAAAACCAATATGTACAGCGGCGAGAAGATGGCGATTGGGCAGTATGCCGCGCGTCATATTCCGCGTAATAGCTGCATCTATCTCGATGCCGGCACCACCACACTGGCGCTGGCGCGCGAGTTGCTTGAGCGTGATGACTTGCTGGTGGTGACCAACGATTTCGTGATTGCGCGCCTGCTGATGGAGAGCAGCGGCTGCAAGTTGATTCACACCGGCGGCACGGTATGTCGTGAGAACCGTTCCAGCGTCGGTGAAGCGGCCGCCAGAAGTTTGCGCCAGCTGGCGATTGATATCGCGTTTATCTCCGCGTCCTGCTGGGGCCCGCGCGGGCTGTTTACGCCGGATGAGGATAAGGTGCCGGTGAAGCTGGCGGCGAGCGATGTGAGTAGTAAGCGCGTGTTGTTAAGCGACAGTTCGAAGTACAACAAGATTGCGACGCATCTGGCGTTGCCGCTGGAGCGGTTTGATACCTTGATTACCGATGCGGGGTTGAGTAAAGCGGGACGCGAGGCGTTAGGTGCGGGGCGTTGGGAGTTGGTGTTGGCGGGATAGTGCGTGCTGTCCCCTACTCGATCCGTGTTCGCTGTCCCCTATCCCTGGTCCGTGCTTGCTGTCCCCCTCCTCGGTCCTCCCCCATAAATGGGGGAGGAAGATGGTGCTCTATGCGAGTGAGGAGGTGCATGTGGCAGCGTCTCCTTCCCCCGCTTGCGGGGGAAGGCCGGGATGGGGGACAGCGACGTCGATCAAATCACACTTCTTCGCTGAACTGCGGAACCGGGTTGCGGAAGGTGCGGGTCACAAAGGCGAGGTAAATAATACCAATCGCTGCCCACACCAGGCCGAGCACCATGGAGGTCTCTTCCAGGTTAATCCACAACGCACCCACCGTCAGGGCACCCATTACCGGCAGCACCAGATAGTTGATGTGATCTTTCAGCGTCTTGTTACGCTTCTCACGGATCCAGAACTGCGCAATCACCGACAGGTTCACAAAGGTAAACGCCACCAGCGCACCGAAGTTAATCAGCGCAGTTGCGGTTACCAGGTCGAAGTTGATCGCCATCAGCGCGACCGCACCCACCAGCAGTACGTTCAGAGACGGCGTGCGGTATTTCGGGTGCACGAAGCCAAAGAAACGCTGTGGGAACACGCCATCGCGGCCCATCACGTACATCAGACGTGAAACGCCTGCGTGCGCGGCCATACCGGATGCCAGCACCGTCACCACCGAGAAGATCAGGATGCCAATCTGCAGCGCTTTACCCGCCACGAACAGCATGATTTCTGGCTGTGAAGAGTCCGGATTCTGGAAACGCGAGATGTCCGGGAAGTACAGCTGCAGGAAGTAAGAGACACCGATAAAGATCACACCACCAATCAGCGCGGTGAGGAAAATCGCGCGCGGGATAGTGCGTTCAGCATCTTTGGTCTCTTCCGACAGCGAACTGATACCGTCGAAGCCGAGGAACGAGAAGCAGAGAATGGTCGCACCGGTAATCATCGGGACTACGTGCGCATTCTCAGACCAGAACGGTTTGCTGCTGGTCAATGTTCCCTCGCCAACACCGTGCGCCACACCGTAAACCACCATGCCGGTAATCACTACCATCACCACCACCTGCAGCACCACGATCACGCTGTTAAAGTTAGCAACGGTTTTGATTCCACGCAGGTTGGAGATGGTCATAAAGGCCACCAGCAGCACCACGAAAATCCATGACGGAATGCCCGGCACCAGCGTCTCAAAGTAGCTTTTCGCCAGCAGGATGTTGATCATCGGCATGAACAAGTAGTCCAGCAGTGATGACCAGCCAACCATAAAGCCGACGTGCGGACTGATTGCCTTCTGAGCATAGGTGTAAGCGGAGCCCGCAGATGGGAAGCGGCGTACCAGCTTGCCGTAGCTCACGGCAGTAAACAGAATCGCGATCAGGGCGAAAGCATAAGCGGTGGCGACGTGGCCGTCGGTTAATCCAGACACAATACCGAAAGTATCAAACAGGGTCATTGGCTGCATATACGCCAGGCCCATCATGACAACCGGGATCAGGGTCAGAGATTTTTTCAGGTGTGCACGCTGAGGTGCGGCAGAGGTGTTAAGCGACATTGTTCAGGCCCCCGCAGACGACAACCGCGATCGGTTGGGCTACAGGGCTACTGCGCAATTTGCTGCAGTGAGAAGTGATATTAGTGTTTACGATTGTCGCGGCGCCGTAGTCATCACGGAAGCGAGAACCAGCCTGCGCTGGTGCAATGTTAAACAGTCCCATCTTTGTTTTCCTCAAATCTCACGCACAAGCGTGTTTGTCAGTATCTATCTATCCGGATGCGTGTCCGGCCTCGTGTGAATGTCAGTGAGTACATCATGCAAAAAAATAACCGACGCGGTTAACGTCGGTTAGTTCTCATTTTGCAGGGCGCGTATTTTGCCCCAACTTATGCCATCGGCACAAGACGTTAGATCAATTCTTCCGGCACTCAGGCATTCTTGAGCATCCAGTCGATTTCCGTCGAGGTGATTAAGCGCTCAAACTGCATCAGTTCATACTGTTTGCAGCTGTGCCACACCCCGCTGAAACGCTCGCCCAGCAGCTTTTGCAGCGGATAGCTATTCTCAAATTCATACAGCGCATCACTCTGCCGAATCGGTAATGCCAGCCCTTCGGCTTCATGTCCATTGCCCTGCACCGCATGCGGTAAAGGTAGCTGATTATCCAGACCGTGCAAAATACCGGCAAGAATTGTTGACACCACCAGATAGGGATTTGCATCTGCACCGGCCACGCGATACTCGATGCGATGGTTATCCGCATCGCCACAAGGCACACGCAGCGCAACCGTACGGTTGTTGTGTCCCCATGACGCCTGCAGCGGTACATAGGCTTCCGGCAGGAAGCGGCGATAGGCGTTCACGTTCGGCGCCAGCAGCGCCATCGAAGCCGGCATTAAATCGATCATGCCCGCCAGCGCGCGTTTCATCAGCGGTGAATCGCTGCCGTCATCAAGCGCAAAGGCGTTGTGATCGGCGGCATCCAGCATGCTGATGTGCACATGCATGCCGCTGCCCGCGTACTCTTCGTAAGGCTTGGCCATGAAAGTGGCGGTCATGCCGTGATTTTCCGCCACCTGACGCACCAGCCGTTTCAGCTGGATAGCGTGATCGCAGGCTTTCAACACGTCACGTGTGTGATGCAGGTTGATTTCGAACTGGCCGGGCGAGGCTTCCGCCAACGCGCCATCGGCGGGAATGCCTTGCAGCTTGGCCAGATGGTCGATGTCCCGCAGTACGTCGGCGAAGTGATCGAGATTATCCACCGAATACACCTGGCTCTGCATATTGCGTTCGTCACTGCCCGGCGAACACGGCGGCTGAATGAAGCCCTCCGCATCACGCTTTTTATCCACCAGATAGAACTCCAGCTCTACCGCTACCACCGGGAACAATCCTCGATTACGCAGCTGTTGCCACAGTCGATTAAGGACATTACGGGGTTCAACGTCAAAGGGAGTGCCATCTTGGTTACACATGGTCAGCAACAACTGAGCGATGTGCGTGGGATCGGCGGCAGAAGGAATCAAGGTGCCGGGCACCGGCATGCAGAGGTGGTCGGGTTCGCCCAGTGACTGACCCAGTCCGGCGTCTTCGACGGTGTTACCGAGAATATCCATAGCGAAAACCGAGGCCGGGAAGTAACACCCTTTTTCCAGTTTTGCCAATGCGGAGATGGGAATGCGTTTACCGCGAAATACCCCATTTAAATCATTAAGAAGAATATCGACATACTGCGTTTCAGGATGGCGTTCCAGCCAGGTTTTGACCTCCAGCTGGAACGCGCTTGTTCGTTTCTCTTCACTGTGTCGCGTGAAGTCTTCTACTTCTACGAGGTTCGTCATGATCCCACCCGCCCTTTACCGTTTAATATTGGTGCGCGCAATGCTCAAAATAACAGCCACTCCACTAACATAGCGCTAACGCAAAAAGTGTGCAAATGTAACAATTCTGTTTGAGGAATGAACGATCGGTTGCTAGATTGACAAAATATTGCACACTTTTAAGGCCAGCCGCGCATTTCCGGCGAAAATATTGAACAGCAACGCGGAGACGTTATGGGCATTATTTTTGACAAGCCCTTGATTGGCGTAGTGATGTGCCAGAACTTTATCGGCAGCCACGCAGGGCAAACGGTTCACAACAAATATCTCGACGCTATCGTGCTTGCCGGTGGCGTGCCGCTGCCCTTGCCGCATCAACTGATGAAGGCACCTCATCTATTAGAAAACAGTATGACCGTGCTGGATGGCATTTTGCTGACTGGCAGCCCCAGCAACATCGAGCCCTGGCATTATGGCGAAGACGGTAAAGAGACGCATGCCGATCCGGCGCGCGATCGCCTTGCTTTTGGTCTCATCACCCATGCGATCGGTAAAAAGATGCCGATGTTCGGCATCTGTCGCGGTTTGCAGGAGCTGGTGGTCGCTAATGGCGGCGCATTGTATCGCCAGCTGCATATGACACATCTGTTTCAGGAGCACCGCGAAAACGACGCGCTGCCGCTGGATGAGCAATATGCGCCAGTGCATACCGTGCAGCCAGAAGTGGATGGCATGCTGAGCCAGCTGCTGGGCAGCGCCGAACCCTTTGCGGTGAATTCGCTGCACGGGCAAGGCATTCGCGAAACCGGTCCGCAGCTGCATATCGAAGCGCGCGCGCCCGACGGGCTGGTTGAAGCCGTAAGCCTGCCAAAGCACCCTTTCGCCCTTGCGGTGCAATGGCATCCGGAATGGCACTCCGAACGCGATCCGGTCTCGCGCCGTTTGTTTGAGGCTTTTATCCACGCCGCGGTCTGTTATCACAAGGAAAAACAGCCATGAATGATGCCACTCTGGCACCCGGACGTCGCTTATCGCAGATCCGGCAGGAGTTGGGATTGTCTCAGCGTCGCGTCGCTGAGTTATCAGGTTTAACGCACAGCGCCATTAGCACTATCGAACAGGACAAAGTGAGCCCGGCCGTCAGCACCTTACAGAAGCTGCTGAAAGTTTATGGGCTTTCGCTCTCAGAGTTTTTCTCCGAACCCAAAATCAATGCCACGCCGCGGGTGATTGTGCGCCCGGAAGAGTGCGTGGAGATCGGCAGCCTTGGCGTATCGCTGATGCTGATCGATAACGGTGCCGCACGGCGCGCGCTGGCGATGCTGCTGGAGCGCTATGAACCCGGTGCCAGCACCGGAGAGAAGTTACGCCATCCCGGCGAGGAAACCGGCACCGTGCTGGAAGGGGAAATCACGCTGGTGGTCAACGGCCAGAGTTACCATCTCTATCGCGGTGAAAGCTATGTGATTGATACCGGCTTGCCGCACAGTTTTACCAATACCTCAGATCAGCCGTGTCGCATTGTTAGCGCGCATACGCCCGCCAATTTCTAAGATTTCGCGCTTAAGGAGGATGTCATGCAACATGTGGGAAGTTATTACGCCGCTACCGCCAACGCCCATGAGCCGTGGCCGGCGCTGCAAGAGTCGGTGCAGTGCGATGTCTGCATCATTGGCGGCGGCTTTACCGGGCTCTCGTCCGCGCTGTTTCTCACCGAAGCCGGTTACGACGTGGTGCTGCTTGAAGCGGCGAAAATCGGCTTTGGCGCCAGCGGCCGCAATGGCGGCCAGGTCGTCAACTCCTACAGCCGCGACGTGGATGTGATTGAGCAGCGCTACGGCAAACAGACCGCACAAATGCTTGGCAGCATGATGTTTGAAGGCGCGGAGATCATTCGCGACCGCATTGACCGTTACGCTATCGCCTGCGACTATCGTCCCGGCGGCATTTTCGCCGCACTGAATCAGCGGCAAATGGGCCATCTACGCAGCCAAAAAGCCCTTTGGGCGCGCTATGGCAATCACGATTTAGAGCTGCTCGACGAACGCGGTATTCGGCGCGAAGTGGCGACCGAT
Organism: Pantoea sp. DY-17; assembly: GCF_019795975.1. Lineage (NCBI taxonomy): Bacteria > Pseudomonadati > Pseudomonadota > Gammaproteobacteria > Enterobacterales > Erwiniaceae > Pantoea > Pantoea sp. DY-17. The sequence goes on from NZ_JAIMIG010000001.1 coordinate 1,712,645, forward strand.
CGCTACGTCGGCGGCTTACTCGATAAGCGCGGCGGGCATCTGCATCCGCTCAATCTCGCATTGGGCGAAGCCGAAGCGATTCGCCGTCACGGCGGGCGCATTTATGAGCAGTCGGCGGCGATTGAAGTGAAATACGGCGCACCGCATCGCATAAAAACCGCTAAGGGCGCAGTCAGCGCCACCTTCGTGATTTTTGCCGGTAACGCTTACTTGCCGTCACAGCTTGAACCGCGCCTGACGGGCAAAAGCATGCCGTGCGGCTCGCAGATCGTCACCACCGAACCTTTAACGCGCGATCAGGCTTTGGGTTTGCTGCCGAACAATTACTGCGTTGAAGATTGTAACTATCTGCTCGACTATTTCCGCCTCACCGCCGATAACCGCCTGCTCTACGGCGGCGGCGTAGTGTATGGCGCACGCGAGCCGGATGACATCGAAGCGCTGATTCGCCCCAAGTTGCAGCGCACCTTTCCGCAGTTACGGGATATCAAAATCAGTCACCGCTGGAGTGGCAACTTCCTGCTCACGCTATCGCGCATGCCGCAGTTTGGGCAGGTGGAGAAGAATGCGTTCTTTATGCAGGGCGACAGCGGACACGGCGTGACCTGTACCCATCTTTCGGGAAAGTTAATTGCTGAAGTGCTACGTGGGCACGCCGAGAGATTTGAAGCGTTTGCGAAATTGCCGCATCTGCCGTTTCCAGGTGGGAGACGGTTTAAGGTGCCGCTTACCGCGATGGGAGCGGCGTGGTATGCGTTAAGGGATCGGTTTGGGGTGTGAACCACTGATTACAATTTCTCGACATTCCTTTACCAAAACTTGCTATAAAACAGCAGTAATGTCAGGATCGGGCTCTTTAATTTTTGGGCTGCAAAATGTTGAGGTTGTTCGCCAGATACACTTCTGTAGGTGTAATTAATACGCTCATTCATTGGGGCGTATTTGCCGCACTTTATGCCATCGTTGGTAGCCAATCCCTGTCTAACCTCGTGGCGTTTTGTGTTGCGGTAACCTTTTCCTTCTTTGCCAACGCAAAATGGACGTTTAACGCAGAAGCGACCACCACCCGATATCTTCTCTATATCTGCTTTATGGGCGCAATGGCAACAGCCGTGGGCTGGACAGCTGACTATCTGCACATTAATCCAATTATTACATTGGTTTTCTTCTCTGCACTCAGCTTGGTTTGCGGCTTCGCCTACTCTAAGTTTTTCGTGTTTAGGACGAGTAAATGAAATTTTCTCTGATTGTTCCTGTATTGAATGAAGAGGAGGCCATTCCTCTCTTCTATAAAGCAGTACGCGAATTTGAACCTTTCAAAAAATATAATGTTGAAATCGTTTTTATAAACGATGGCAGCACAGACAGCACTGAAGCGGTTCTAAATGAAATTGAGGCTAATGATGATTTAGTCAAACATATTTCGTTCACACGCAATTTTGGTAAAGAACCGGCCCTTTTCGCTGGCCTTGAAGCGGCAACTGGCGATGCCATCATTCCAATCGATGTGGATTTACAAGATCCTATTGATGTCATTCCTTTAATGGTCGAAAAGTGGCATCTGGGCGCGGATATTGTTCTGGCTAAACGTGTTGATCGTAGCACTGACTCTCATTTAAAGCGTAAGACTGCTGAGTGGTTTTACAAACTGCACAACAAGATCAGTTCGCCGAAGATAGAAGAAAACGTGGGTGATTTCCGCTTAATGTCACGCGACGTAGTGGAAAACATCAAATTGCTGCAGGAACGTAACCTTTTTATGAAAGGTGTTCTCAGCTGGGTCGGCGGCAAAACTGCGGTCGTTGAATATATTCGCGCTGAACGTGTTGCTGGTACAACAAAATTTAATGGCTGGAAACTGTGGAATCTTGCGCTTGAAGGGATTACTTCGTTTTCAACCTTCCCACTTCGGATCTGGACTTATCTCGGACTTGTCGTTGCTGCCCTTTCATTCATCTATGGCGCATGGATGCTGATTGATACTATATTCTGGGGCAACCCTGTTAAAGGTTATCCTTCAATCATGGTTTCAATGCTGTTTTTAGGTGGCGTTCAGCTCATTGGGATTGGTGTGCTTGGGGAATATATTGGTAGGATTTATATAGAGAGCAAGGGTCGTCCAAGATATATTTTGACAAAATGTAAAGATGAAAAAAAACATGACATTTAATATTACGACAAAAAACTTAGACACGTTTAAATCAGCATTCATCGCTGCTTTATTAGCTTATATTTTCGTTTATGGATTTGAGCTAACACATTTTACGTTATCTATAGACGAAGAACCATTAGATAATTTTCTACAAACGCTTTCAGCCGGTAGATGGGGACATGCCTTACTAAGACATTATGTTCTTCCTGAGCCCTATGCTCCTTTTTTCACAACAGCATTAAGTATAATCATTCTATCTTTATCGGCTGCAACCTCATCTATCTATATAGGACTGAACAAGCTTCAATCAATTTCATTCGTAATTATGTTAGCGGCATTACCTCAACTTGCTTATCAGTTGGAATTTTCAAATCAAGCAGATACTGTTTCTTTATCTTTTTTACTCTCAGTTGTTGCACTTTTCATGATTGAAAAGATGAGTGTTATCCGGGCGAGTGCATTTATAATGCTCACCGTGGTATCCCTTTCCGTTTACCAATCAATTTTCCTCTACGCTGCCACACTAACATGCATTAGAATAACAACTGACGCTATTAAAGGTCAGATAATATTTAGACAAGCTCTAAAGAAAATATTTGTATTTAGCTTATTAATAACTCTTTCATTGATAATAAACTCTTTTTTAGCTAAATGGACTGCTTTATATTTTGACGTAACAATATCTAACTACCTTACCTCAATGATAGGATGGGGGAAAAGGGATGTATATGAGGTCTTAAAAAGTGTTTTAATTTTCATGAGAGATTATCTCACCTTTAAATCAGCGTACGGTATAAACGCTTTCCCATTTGTTTTACTTTCTCTTATTACCATTATTATCTTATCAATTAAAAGAAAAAGAGGTGCCCCTCTAATAATTTTAATGGGTTTTGCAACTCTACTGTCAGGTTTTTTATTAAACTTCGCTATAGGTTCAGGTATGCCGCCAAGAGCTATGACCCAAATCCCTCTTGTATTTGCAGGTTTATTTGCTGCAGCATTAGTTATTTCAAGAGTAAGATATATTGGATTAATAATATCAATCATATTCTTATGCATTGGTTCCGCCGCATCCAATAAGCTATTTTATAGTGATTTTATGGCAAGAGAAGCTGACCAAAATCTTTCAAATCAAATTATCACTACTATATATAATAATATCCCTAACTTCGATGAAAAGGTTACACCAGTATTCTTTTATGGAAGTTACTCACCATTAAACTCCTGGAAAATACCATCAGCGGATGTATTCGGCTCTTCATTTTTTGACTGGGATGGTGGGAATAATCGAAGAATGTATATGTACTTGTCTACGGCCAACTTAATTAAGTTAAAAGAGCCAAATGAAATACAAGTCAAAAATTCCATTGTGGCAGCTAAAGATATGCCATCCTGGCCTAACAGGAACTCAATAAAGATATTTGATGGAGTGGTGGTTGTGAAGCTCAGTGATAAACTTAGCCCTTACAATAGATAGCGCATGCTGAAACTATTTAGGAAAGGCTGAGAATATCTACAGCCTTTCCTTTTGTGATTAATAAATGGAAAAAAATTTTTTTAATGTCGCTGATGTAACGTACTTTGCTTAATCAACTCAAATTGAAACACAACTTGAACAGCTCTTTTTAATATTGCTATTCCAGCGGCATTTTCATCGGGTCGTCATACGTATACTCAAACCCCAGCTCACTCGCGATCTTCGAGCCATCAATCACTTTCCCGTTAGAACGCTCCGGCTCAGCGACAAACGTCGGTGGCTCAAGCCCTAGCTGCTTCGAAACGCTAGGATAAAAGCTATCCCGCGACGGGTGTTTCGAGGCACATAAATTGTAAACATGCCCGCCTTTCGGGGTTTGCAGCAACAGCACAATCGCATCAACCACATCATCAAGATGCACCAGATTGACCGCATGACCACCGTTTTCCAGCCCGGTTTTGCCGGCAAGGAAACGCCCCGGATGACGATTCGGCCCCACTAATCCCGCCAGACGCACAATGTCCACGCTGGTGCCGGGCAAATCGTGCAGCCAGTTTTCCAGCTCCACCAGCGTTTTGCCGGCGACGGTTTCCGGCTGCAGCGGACTGCTCTCTTTCATTACCTCCTCACCGCTGCCGTACACTGACGTTGAACTGGTGAAAATAATGCGCGGCACTTTCTTCGCCAGCGCGGTATCCACCACGTTCTGCACCGCCTGCATGTAATCTTCACCGCCTTTCACCGTGCGACTGGCGGGCAAGGTCACCACTAGCGCATCGACTGCCATCAGCGTATCTAACTCTTCGGCTTCACACTCCAGTTCGGGGGTTAGCACCAGCTGGAAGGCTTCGATGCCACAGCGGCGTGCGGCGTCCACGCCATCTGGCGAGGTTTTACTGCCGGTGACCTGCCAGCCGCGTGCCGTTAGCGCCATCGCCAGAGGCATACCCAGCCATCCCAGACCTACAATCGCGACCTTTTTCATATCGACTCCTGCTATGGGCTCACACTTCATCTTAGTGCGGGTAGATGTGCCAAACCAGCGCAAACTGTTTCGGGAGATTCCGGAAATTGACGGTTAAAAAAGGGTTGCCAATTGTCACCATCTTCGTTAGGTTATTCAGCACGCAAATGAATACTCATTCAGCAACGGAATTTACTATGACACGCGTTCAGTTCAACCACCATCATCACCATCACCCTGACTAGTCTTTCAGGCGATGTGTGCTGGGAGACGATTAGGATCTTCCAGTGGTGCGAACGCAAAGAGAGCCCCCGGAAGATCATCTTCCGGGGGTTTTTTTATGGGCGAACGCCAACCAACACGTTCAGACAGGATTGAATAAGAGGACAGGAACCATGTTAGATAACACCCGTATTCGCATAGCTATGCAGAAATCTGGCCGTTTAAGTGATGAATCACGCGAACTGCTGGCACGCTGCGGTATCAAAATTAACCTTCAGCAGCAGCGTCTGATTGCGTTTGCGGAGAACATGCCGATCGACATCCTGCGTGTGCGCGATGACGATATCCCTGGCCTGGTAATGGATGGCGTGGTCGATCTCGGTATCGTCGGTGAAAACGTGCTGGAAGAGGAGCTGCTGAATCGCCGTGCTCAGGGCGAAGATCCGCGTTACTTCACGCTGCGTCGTCTGGATTTCGGCGGTTGTCGCCTGTCGCTGGCGATGCCGGTTGATGAAGAGTACACCGGCCCGCAATGCCTGAATAACGCCCGCATCGCCACCTCTTATCCACACCTGCTGAAGAAATACCTCGATAAACAAGGCGTCGCCTTTAAATCCTGCCTGCTGAACGGTTCTGTCGAAGTTGCTCCTCGCGCTGGCCTGGCCGATGCGATTTGTGACCTGGTTTCAACCGGCGCCACGCTGGAAGCCAACGGCCTGCGCGAAGTGGAAGTGATCTACCGCTCTAAAGCAGTGCTGATCCAGCGCGATGGCGAACTGCCGGCCGCCAAGCAAGAGCTGGTCGACAAAATGATGACGCGTATTCAGGGCGTAATTAAAGCGCGTGAATCCAAGTACATCATGCTGCACGCGCCAAGCGAGCGTCTGGATGAAGTGATTGCGCTGCTGCCGGGCGCTGAGCGTCCAACCGTGCTGCCGCTGGCCGGCGATGTGAGCCGCGTGGCGATGCACATGGTGAGCAGCGAAACGCTGTTCTGGGAAACCATGGAAAAGCTGAAGTCGCTGGGTGCCAGCTCGATCCTCGTGCTGCCAATTGAAAAAATGTTGGAGTAATACGATGAGCACGCTGATGACACCCATTGATTGGCAGCAATGCAGCGCAGAGCAGCAGCAAGCGCTGCTGATGCGTCCGGCGATTTCGGCTTCAGAAACTATCAGCCAGATCGTGCGCGACGTATTAGTGCAAGTGAAAGAGAGTGGCGATGCGGCGCTGCGTGAATTTAGCGCACGCTTCGATAAAGCGCAGGTGGATAACCTGCGCGTCAGCGCCGAAGAGATGCAAGCGGCCAGCGATCGTCTGAGCGACACGCTGAAGCAGGCGATGGCCGTGGCCGTGAGTAATATCGAGACCTTCCACAACGCGCAGATTCTGGCGGAAGTGGATGTGGAAACTCAGCCTGGCGTGCGCTGCCAGCAGATTACCCGTCCGGTGAAATCGGTGGGTTTGTACATTCCTGGCGGTTCCGCCCCGCTGTTCTCAACCGTATTGATGCTGGCGACACCGGCGCGCATCGCCGGTTGCGGTCGCGTGGTGCTGTGCTCGCCGCCGCCGATTGCCGATGAAATTCTTTACGCCGCCCAGCTGTGCGGCGTGAAAGAGGTGTTTCAGGTGGGCGGTTCGCAAGCCATCGCCGCCCTCGCCTTCGGCACCGAAACCGTGCCGAAAGTGGACAAGATTTTTGGCCCTGGCAACGCCTATGTCACCGAAGCCAAACGTCAGGTCAGCCAGCGTTTAGATGGCGCGGCAATTGATATGCCAGCCGGTCCATCGGAAGTGCTGGTGATTGCCGATGAAGGCGCCACGCCCGCGTTCGTGGCATCTGATTTGCTGTCGCAGGCGGAACACGGCCCGGATTCGCAGGTGGTTTTGCTGACGCCGTCGCTGCAACTGGCCGAAGACGTGGCGCAAGCGGTTGAAGAGCAACTGGCGCAGCTGCCGCGTGCGGCTACCGCGCGTCAGGCGTTAGCGAGCAGCCGCCTGATTGTGCTGCGCGATTTAGAGCAGTGCATCGAGATCTCCAACCTGTACGGCCCGGAGCACCTGATCATTCAGACGCGTCAGCCGCGCGATCTGGTCGAAAGCATCACCAGCGCCGGTTCGGTATTCCTTGGCGACTGGTCCCCGGAATCCGCGGGCGATTATGCGTCCGGCACTAACCACGTGCTGCCGACCTACGGCTACACCGCGACCTGTTCCAGCCTTGGCCTGGCCGATTTCCAGAAACGTATGACGGTGCAAGAGCTGACGCCGCAAGGCTTCCTCAATCTTGCCGCGACGATTGAAACGCTGGCCGCCGCCGAGCAGCTGGAAGCCCATAAAAATGCCGTTACCCTGCGTGTTGCCGCGCTGAAGGAGCAAGCATGAGCCTGAATATTGAAGAGTTAGCGCGCGCCAATGTGCGAGCGCTGACGCCGTATCAATCGGCGCGTCGTCTGGGTGGTAACGGTGATGTGTGGCTGAATGCCAACGAATTCCCGCTGCCGGTACCGTTTGAGCTGTCGCAACAGACGCTGAACCGCTATCCGGAATGCCAGCCAAAGATTGTCATTGAGCGCTATGCCGCTTACGCCGGTTTGACGCCGGAGCAGGTTCTGGTCAGCCGCGGTGCGGATGAAGGTATCGAACTGCTGATGCGCGCGTTTTGTGAGCCGGGCAAAGATGCGATTCTGTTCTGCCCGCCAACCTACGGCATGTACAGCGTCAGCGCCGAAACCATCGGCATTGAATACCGCACCGTGGCGGCACTCGATGACTGGCAGCTGAATCTGCCGGCAATTGCTGACCAGCTCGACGGCGTGAAAGTCGTCTATATGTGCAGCCCGAACAATCCGACCGGCAACCTGATCAATCAGGATGACATCCGCGCGCTGCTGGCGATGACCGCCGGTAAAGCGCTGGTGGTGGCCGATGAAGCCTATATCGAGTTCTGCCCGGACGCGACGCTGGCGGGCTGGCTGCAGGAATATCCGCACTTAGTGATTCTGCGCACGCTGTCCAAAGCCTTCGCGCTGGCCGGTTTACGCTGCGGCTTTACCCTGGCGAACCCGCCGGTAATCGATTTGCTGATGAAGGTGATTGCGCCCTATCCGCTGGCGACGCCGGTAGCGGATGTGGCGGGACAAGCGCTGAGCGAGCAAGGCATTGCGCTGATGCGTCAACACGTTGCCGAGTTGAACGCCAATCGTGCCTGGCTGTTTGAGCAGTTGCCGCAGATAAGCGTGGTGCAGCAGGTGTTCCCGAGTGAAACCAACTACATTCTGGCGCGCTTCACTGATTCGCCAAAAGTGTTTAAAACGCTGTGGGATCAAGGCATTATTCTGCGCGACCAAAACAAAAACCCCGGCCTTGCGGGATGCCTGCGCATCTCCATCGGCACCCGTGAAGAGTGCGAGCGCCTGATCGCCGCGCTGCAAGCCTTATCAGTGGAGCAAGCATGAGTCAGAAGATCCTTTTTATCGACCGCGACGGCACCATCATTTCTGAGCCACCCACTGATTATCAGGTGGATCGCATGGAGAAGCTGGCGTTTGAGAAGAACGCCATTCCGGCTCTGCTGGCGTTGCAGGCAGCGGGCTATCAGCTGGTGATGATCACCAATCAGGATGGCCTCGGCACCGACAGCTTCCCGCAGGCCGATTTTGACGGCCCGCACAACCTGATGATGCAGATTCTCCGCTCACAAGGCGTGAATTTCAGCGACATCCTGATCTGCCCGCATATGCCGGAAGATAACTGCGATTGCCGCAAGCCGAAGACCAAAATGGTGGAAGCCTGGCTGGCCGCCGGTGCGCTCGATACCGCCAACAGCTACGTAATTGGTGATCGTCTCACTGATATTCAGCTGGCGCAGAACATGGGCATTCAGGGCCTGCGTTACGGCGCGGAAGGCGAAGATTGGGATGCGATTCAGGCGCGCCTGACCAAGCGCGATCGTTACGCGCTGGTGCAACGCAACACCAAAGAGACGCAGATCAAAGTCGAAGTGTGGCTGGATCGTGAAGGCGGCAGCAAAATTAACACCGGCGTCGGCTTCTTTGATCACATGCTGGACCAGATTGCGGTGCACGGCGGCTTTCGCATGAACATTGATGTGAAAGGCGATCTCTACATCGACGATCACCACACCGTGGAAGATACCGGTCTGGCGCTCGGCGAAGCGCTGCTGAAAGCGCTCGGCGACAAACGTGGCATCGGCCGTTTCGGCTTTGTGTTGCCCATGGATGAGTGCCTGGCGCGCTGCGCGCTGGATATCTCCGGCCGTCCGCACATCGAATTCAAAGCCGAGTTCAGCTACCAGCGCGTGGGCGATCTCAGCACCGAGATGGTCGAGCACTTCTTCAGCTCTCTCTCCTACGCCATGATGAGCACGCTGCACCTGAAAACCAAAGGCCGCAACGATCACCATCGTGTGGAAAGCCTGTTTAAAGCCTTTGGCCGCACGCTGCGCCAGGCGATCCGCGTGGAAGGCAACACCTTGCCGAGCTCGAAAGGAGTGCTGTGATGAACGTGGTGATCCTCGATACCGGCTGCGCCAACCTGTCTTCAGTGAAGTGGGCGATTGAGCGCCTCGGTTATACGCCGCAGGTGAGCCGCGACCCGGATGTGGTGCTGCATGCCGACAAGCTGCTGCTGCCCGGCGTGGGCACCGCGCAGGCGGCGATGAATCAGCTGCAGGAGCGCGATCTCATCGACTTAATCAAAGCCTGTACTCAGCCGGTGCTCGGTATTTGCCTCGGCATGCAGCTGCTCGGTCGCGGTAGTGATGAGAACGGCGGCGTCACCACGCTCGGCCTGGTTGATGAGCCGGTGACGCTAATGGACACGCAGGATTTACCGCTGCCGCACATGGGCTGGAACCAGATCACCGCTAAAGCGGGCCACCATCTGTTCCGCGACATTCCCGATGGCAGCTACTTCTACTTCGTGCACAGCTACGCCATGCCGGTGAATGCCGCAACCATCGCCCAGTGCGATTACGGTTATCCGTTCACTGCTGCCCTGCAGAAAGATAACTTCTTCGGCGTGCAGTTCCACCCGGAGCGTTCGGGCAAAGCCGGCGCGCAGCTGCTGAAAAATTTCCTGGAGATGTGATGATTATCCCCGCATTAGATTTAATCGACGGCAAAGTGGTGCGCCTGCATCAGGGCGATTACGGCCAGCAGCGCGATTACGGCAGCGATCCGCTGCCGCGTTTACAGGATTACCAACGCCAGGGTGCTGAAGTGCTGCATCTGGTGGATTTGACCGGCGCGAAAGATCCGGCCAAACGTCAGATTCCCCTGCTCACCACCTTACTGCGCGGCGTGACCGTGCCGGTGCAGGTTGGCGGCGGCATCCGCAATCGCGATGACGTGGCGGCGCTGTTGGCAGCGGGTGCCACGCGCGTGGTGGTCGGTTCCACCGCGGTGAAGCAACCGGAAGAAGTCAAAAGCTGGTTTAACGAGTTTGGCGCCGACGCCATTGTGCTGGCATTAGATGTGCGCATTGATGCCAACAACCGCAAAGAGGTGGCGATCAGCGGCTGGCAGGAAGCGGCGGGCGTGACGCTGGAAGAGGTGATTGGCTGGTATCAGCCGGTTGGCCTCAGGCATGTGTTGTGCACTGACATTTCGCGCGACGGTACGCTGAGCGGATCCAACGTCGCGCTGTATAAAGAAGTGTCTGCGGCCTTCCCGGACATCGCTTTTCAGTCTTCAGGCGGCATCGGTTCGCTGGATGACATCGCGGCGTTACGCGGCAGCGGCGCACAGGGCGTGATCGTTGGTCGCGCGTTACTGGAAGATAAATTCACGGTGGCGGAGGCAATCGCATGCTGGCAAAACGGATAATTCCTTGTCTCGATGTGCGTGACGGGCAAGTGGTGAAAGGCGTTCAGTTCCGCAACCACGAAATCATTGGTGACATTGTGCCGCTGGCGCAGCGTTATGCGCAGGAAGGTGCGGACGAGCTGGTGTTCTACGATATCACCGCCTCATCGGATGGCCGCGTCGTGGACAAAAGCTGGGTGTCGCGCGTGGCGGAAGTGATCGATATTCCTTTCTGCGTGGCGGGCGGCATTAAGAGCGAAGAAGACGCGGCGCGCATTCTGCAGTTTGGTGCCGACAAGATTTCCATCAACTCGCCGGCCTTAGCCGACCCGACGCTGATTACGCGCCTGGCCGATCGCTTTGGCGTGCAGTGCATCGTGGTGGGCATCGATACCTGGTTTGACGAAGCGAGCGGCAAATATCACGTCAATCAATACACCGGTGACGAAGCACGTACCAAAGTGACCACGTGGGAAACTCTGGATTGGGTGCAGGAAGTGCAGAAGCTGGGCGCGGGTGAAATCGTCCTCAACATGATGAATCAGGATGGCGTGCGTAACGGCTACGATCTGGTGCAGCTGAAGAAAGTGCGCGATGTCTGCAAAGTGCCGCTGATCGCCTCCGGCGGCGCAGGCACTATGCCGCACTTCCTCGACGCCTTTGAGCAGGCGAACGTCGATGGTGCGCTGGCAGCTTCGGTGTTTCACAAACAAATTATCAATATCGGCGAGTTGAAAAACTTCCTGATCGACAACGGTGTGGAGATTCGCGCGTGTTAACTGCAGAACAACTGGCCAGGCTGGATTGGGTCAAAACCGCGGGCATGATGCCCGTTATCGTCCAGCACAACGTTTCCGGCGAAGTGCTGATGCACGGTTATATGAACGAAGAAGCGCTGCAAAAAACCCTCAGCGAGGGCAACGTCACCTTCTTCTCTCGCACCAAAAACCGTTTATGGACCAAAGGCGAAACCTCGGGCCACTTCCTGCAAGTGGCGAGCATTACGCCGGACTGCGACAACGATACCTTGCTGGTGCTGGCCAATCCGATTGGCCCAACCTGCCATCTCGGCACTTCCAGCTGCTTCTCACCGGCTGCGCCAGACTGGACGTTCCTCTATCAGCTCGAGCAGCTGCTGGCTTCGCGCAAAAGCGCCGATCCCGAGAGTTCGTATACCGCGAAGCTTTATGCCAGTGGCACCAAGCGTATCGCGCAGAAAGTGGGTGAAGAAGGCGTGGAAACGGCGTTGGCGGCAACGGTTAACGATCGTCACGAGCTGACCAATGAAGCTTCGGATCTGCTTTATCACCTGATGGTGCTGTTGCAAGATCAGGAGCTGGATTTGAGCACCATCATCAATAATCTGCGCGCACGTCATAAATAACGTTTCGTAGGGTCGCCATTCATGGCGACCAATGTCCCAGGCGCGCATAAATGCGCACCCTACGCTATTCATCAGCATGGAAAACACCATGACCACCCATGAAAAACTGATCGCCCTGCTTGACCAACATCAGGCGCGCTATCGCGTGATGGAGCATGAAGCGACCGGCAAGTGCGAAGCGGTGGCGGCGATTCGCGGCACGGAAGTTGGGCAAGGCGCGAAGGCGCTGGTGTGTCATGTGAAAGGCAACGGCATCAAGCAACATGTGCTGGCGGTGCTGCCTGCCGATCAGCAAGCGGATCTCAGCAAGGTTGCTGCAGCGGTTGGCGGTCGACGCGCTTCGCTGGCCTCGCCTGCGGAAGTGGATACGCTGACAGGCTGCGTATTTGGGGCTATTCCGCCGTTTAGCTTCCATCCTGATTTACAGCTGGTGGTCGATCCGCTGCTGCTTGAACGCTATGACGAAATCGCCTTCAATGCCGGATTGCTGGAGCAATCGGTAGTGCTCAACATTGCAGATTACCAGGCACTGCATAATGGTAACGTGATGAAAATAATCCTCTAATTGCCTTGCCAGGCCCTGAGCGGTACTCTTTCTGACTCAACATCACATCAAAAGAAGACCGATATTATGGCAAGTTCTCATTTAACCGCCCGCCTGCGTCACACGCTGGCGCTGGCTGTGCTGGCAAGTTGCGCGTTTGGCGCGCAGGCAAAAATTGATCAGGTGCGTTTCGCAGTGGATCCCACCTACCCTCCTTTTGAATCCAAAACGCCACAGGGCAAACTGGTTGGTTTCGATATCGACCTCGGTAATGCGCTGTGCCAGCAGATGCAGGCCAAATGCGTGTGGGTGGAGAGCCAGTTCGATGGCATGATCCCGGCGCTGAAAGCGCGTAAGTTCGACGCCATCTTGTCTGATATGGGTATCACCGAAGAACGTCTGAAGCAGATTGATTTCACCGTGCCGCTGTACGACACCCATACCCAGCTGATTGCGCGTAAAGGTTCTGGCTTGCTGCCAACTGCTGAATCGCTAAAAGGCAAAACCGTGGGCGTTGAGCAAGGCACCGTGCAGGAGCGTTATGCGTTGGCAAAATGGCAGCCGCATGGCGTGCAGGTTGTACCTTATGGCGATCAGGCACAAGTTGAGAGCGATTTGATTTCGGGTCGTCTTGATGTGGTGTTTACCGATGCTGCTCAAGCCGCCAATGGTTTCCTGAAACATCCGCAGGGCAAAGATTTCGAATTGGCCGGCCCGATTGTGCAGGACCCAATTATCGGTCCGGGCACCGCGATTGGCCTGCGTAAAGGCGACACCGAACTGAAAACCGCACTGGATAACGCGTTTGCCGAACTGAAGAAGAACGGCACTTTCGATAAAATTCAGAAACAGTACTTCGCGACGGACATCTCCATTCAGCAGTAATCTTTTGGGCGGCTTTTTTGCCGCCCTTTTTGCACTCAGCACTATAATTCCATCAGAAAATGCATCTGGCGTCGCTGAAAGCGTGCCACGAATAAAGGACATCGATAGCGTTATGCAACAACAACATCATCCTCTATTAAGCGCCTCGCTGGGCACGCAACGCGAAATTGTCAGCTTCCACTTCGGCACCGATTCGCAGCAACGCGTCTATATTCAGGCTGCGCTGCACGGTGATGAACTGCCGGGTATGGCGGTGGCGTGGTACTTGAAACAGAAACTGCTGGCGCTGGAATCTGCTGGACAACTCAAAGCCAAAATCACATTGGTGCCGGTGGCCAATCCTTTAGCCATGGGACAGCATTGGCATGGTAGCCATTTGGGGCGTTTCCATACGTTATCAGGACAAGACTTTAACCGCCGCTTCCCGGCATTGGGTGAAGCCTTAGTTGAAGAACTCGCTGGCTCACTGACACAAAGTGAATACGAAAATAAACGCCTGATCAGGGAAGCGATTGATCGCCATTATCGTGACCGCATTGCCCGCACCGAACTGGATGCCCAGCGCTTTACGCTGATGCGTATGGCGAGCCAAGCCGATTTGATGATTGATCTGCATTGTGACTGGGATGCGCTGCCACACCTCTACACCACGCCGCACGCATGGCCGGACATTGAACCGTTGGCGCGTTGGTTAGGCAGTGAAGTGCAGTTGCTGGCGCAGATATCTGGCGGTGAACCGTTTGATGAGGCTTGCTGTGAGCCGTGGCTAACATTGGCAGAGCGTTTTGGTGATGAGTATCCAATGCCGCGCGGCTTGCTGCCGGTGACGCTGGAACTGCGCGGTGTGGCGGATGTATCGCCTGAGATGGCGGAGAAAGATGCTGACGCGATTATCAATGCACTGATTGAGGGCGGATATATTACCGGTGAGGTGGGTGAATCCCCTGCCCTGATTCATCCGGCGACGGCGCTGGCGGGATGTGAGTATATCCATGCGGCACAATCTGGATTGGTGTTTTACCGACGTAATTTGGGCGAGTGGATTAAGGCTGGAGAAGTAGTGGCGGAGGTTGTTGATCCGATTAATGACCAGGTGATGCCGCTGGTGGCAGAGTTTGGTGGCGTGTTGTATGCGAGGAATTTGACCAAGTTTGTGACGGCGGGGATGTTGGTGGTGCGGTTGGCTGGTGAGAATGCGGGGAGACGGGGGGAGTTGTTGGTGGGGTAATTCTAGAACTAAAGAGGGTTGAATATTTGGCCCAACAAGATAAGTGGGCCAACAAATTTTGTTCAATTTCAATAAAAACCAGTACTCAGTTACGTTTAAACTTTCTCATTAAAGCTCTTAGAGGCTGGGTAATCCTCCAGCTATTAGAGGTTAATGTTGCATGGTTTTCTGTAGTAATATTTTTTAGCTGCATAGAAATACGAGCATTTTCTTCTAATAAGTTTTCGTAAGATAACTCTTTTTGACTAATCTCATTGAGCAAATTTTTAATCTTTACATTTAATTCATGTTGAGAAAGTTCAATTTGTTGTTGCAAAGAAATATTAATATTTTCGTTATCAACTCCATTCGTAACTAACTTTGCCCATTCCATTTCAGGGAATGTCTCAAGTTAGCTCTAGATGTTTTTCTCTTGTGGTATACATTTTTTAGACCCTGCGAACTTTTATTTCTTGAAAAAACATCGTAGTCAGTTATTGTGATATGAAGAGAGCCAAATATGTTACTTTCTGATTTTTTCTTTTTTAAAATACATAATGAATTCACAAAATTAACTGAGTAAATAGTTAAGTAGTCGACAGTATCAATGGATTCACAATCATAAAAACGATAAAAATGGAGATAAATAATCTTTCCCATTACGCTTAACACCCCCAATGCTCCTGATTTGGAACATCTGCGAGATCCGTTACAAATGACGTTAAAGAGTTAATGTAGTATAAGCACTCCTCTAATTTTCAACTAACAACTCGCTTGAAAATCTTCAATGATACAAATTCAATCATCAGAAATTAATGGAAAGCAAAGCAATGATTGTTATATCCAAAGAAAAATTCAAGGCATTATCGACATTCGGTTGAAAGCAGAGAAAATTGATACAACTGTTTCTTTATATAAAATTTTGAGGGCTTTCACATTCCCACTTCATTTGAAGCATTGTTTCAGTTTAATTTTACGCAATCAGGATTTATATTACAGCCAAATAGATACTGAGACGTTCAAAAATGATCATTCCAATATTCAAGCGAACCATCATTTTTCATGCCAATTTCTAAGTAAATTGACGCAAAGTAGTGCAATTAAAGGGGAAAGTTCATTATAAATATCGGAATAAACATCTTTTTTTATCAACTGGAAAAGTAACATAAAAATGACTGTTATTAACATTAATTACTTTGCTATTCTAGCATATAAACATTTTAATAT
This sequence comes from Pantoea sp. DY-17, assembly GCF_019795975.1. Classification (NCBI taxonomy): domain Bacteria; kingdom Pseudomonadati; phylum Pseudomonadota; class Gammaproteobacteria; order Enterobacterales; family Erwiniaceae; genus Pantoea; species Pantoea sp. DY-17. The sequence goes on from NZ_JAIMIG010000001.1 coordinate 1,728,535, forward strand.
TATGTGTTCCACACATAATAAACCTTGATATGAAAGCTTCAAGGAAATATAATTATGCACTTATAAAGATATCAGCATAACATTCGAATTTGAAAACCCTAAAGCGTGAGGATAAAGGATGGCAATTTATCCTTTTTTTCAACCTGATAATAGATTGAACCCCTATGAAATATTCATCTTTTTTTAAATTACTTAGAAGTGACCCAGTTTTGGACTCACAATCACAGAATATTGCGCATGTGCCCTCACATAACCACTTCGAAGATTTTTTATCTAATCTTGTAAGGTTGCGTCCGGACTTATCAGATGCATATATTAAAAGTCTTTTATTAGATGAAAAAAAATATCTCTCATTCTATGAAGATATAAGAAACTCAGGATTGTCGGGGATTCATCATTACTATACATATGGATTTAAGGAAGGTCGCGAGTTTTTTGAACCCAATTTTCGAGCCATAAAAAAAACAAAACATTTTGAATCTGGCCAGTCAATAATTTTTTTCGATTCTGACAAGACAAATGCTTCTAATCTCTATCGCGGGTACTTCCCTGAAGTGCGGAAAAAGTCTTCCGTAATCATCGATCGAGACATGAGTTTTCTGGACTCAGTCAAAGAGATATTTATTGCAAAAGAAGTGGTATTCATCCGTCCCAGTAGTGGTAGCCGTAAAACAAAATACTTTGTACAACTTTGTCGTACTTTGAATGTAACAATCACGATTGATATGGATGACCTTTTACTTCCGGATTACTCGGAATACGAAGGGGCTGTGCGATCAGGTATTTCGGACTACCATCAAACACTCAAAGAGAGGACTCAAGATTCATCTATTTTATTAGGCGTAGATAAGATGATATGCTCAACTAAAACTATTGCAGGATTACACTCTGATTTAATTAAGGATATTTCGATTTCTAAGAATAAATTACCTCGCGAGTACTTTATTCCCAGAGAGAAAGTAGCCAATAAAATTATTAATAGTAAAGTGCGCGTATTATACTTATCAGGATCAAAAACTCACTTAAAAGATTATAGTACAATTAGTGGCCCCCTAATTAAACTGGCACAAAACTATCCTAATAAATTTAGTTTAAGTTTATTAGGTATGGTTAGCGACCAAACGTCTATATTCTCACATATGGGTGTAGAGTGTAATCTTATGCCATTAGTTAATTTTGATGAAATGCTCGCCGAAATTAATAAACATGATATCGTTTTAGTTCCGTTAGAAAAAACTGTTTTTAATGATGCTAAATCTAATATCAAGTTTATAGAAGCTGCATCACAGGGCGTTGCTGTTATCGCATCTTCCGTTACAGAATACGATGATTGCATAACTAATAACGAAAACGGTTGGATATGCTCCACTGAAGATGAATGGTTTGCAACTCTTTCATATTTATTCGATAATCCAGAAGCAATTACTAACGCTTCGCTTAAAGCGTATGACTCAGCTATTGCAGGTTACAGTTTATGAATAATTTTATTGTCAAAGGCACTTTTACTTCCACTGGAAATAACAGGTCTGATAGTCATATTATCTACTTGCCATTTAATAAGTCTCACTTTGAACTTGCTTTAATAGTTGCAGAGCAAAGTCTTTATGAAAGCTATATATATTCCGAAAACTTTGAATTAATTGCAAAAGAGTATTTGACTTTAAACCCTAAAAGTAAAATAAAATTCATACTCGACAAAAACTCGGCTGCTGGACTTTTACCAAATATGGATAAAGCAGTAGTTTTTTTGGGGTATGTACTTCCATTCATTCCTATTACAATTAATGAAATTGTCTCTGCTTGTCTGAAGGTTAAATTGCCTATATATGAAATCCCACATGGCATGTTCCAGACAGGAATAAACTTAGCTGATGACTCAAAACTAATTAGCACACATTCACATTATTTTGGTTTTGGTGGTATGTTGCCATCAATTTCTGATAAAAAGCTACAGTGGTTTGGCGATAAAGGATTTGGATACCCAAGGACGATAAAAAAAGGATCTTATAAAACAAGGCAGTTACCAAAATTTACTTTAATTACTTCTAATACTAATTGGTATCTATACTCACCTAAAGATAAAAGAACCTTTTACGCTGAAATATTTGATTACGCTAACAGTAATCCTGCAGAAATTTTTATTTGGTGTGTTCATCCTGCAGAATTATCTGAACAAGCATTCAGCTCAAATGCGTTAGATTACAGACCAAGAAACATATATTTATATGGAATAGATAAGGATATTTATTTCAGTGGGATTGGCGGTTCTGATGATCTAATACCGTACTGTGAGTATGGTATTTCTACAGTCACAACGTGTTTATTAGATTACGAATTATACAACAAAAGGGTTAATCTATTTAGATGTGATGGCGTAGATGACCTAATTAAAGTCATTGCTGAAAAGCATACATTCTCAAAATCATCAGAAATATCACCTGACGCATGTTTTTTCAGAACAGGCTACCTCAAGGACTTTGATCCTGAAACCTATGATCATCTTCTCTCAGAAGAAATTATTATTTCAGACAATTTAAAACATAATTATTTGTCATCATTTTTGGCACTGCCAATGTCAGTTTAAAAAAAAGCCTCTTATTGAGGCTTTTTTTTACTATTACTTAATCCAACCACTCGGTGTGGAATACGCCATCCTTATCAATACGCTTATAAGTATGCGCACCGAAATAATCACGCTGAGCCTGAATCAGATTCGCCGGCAAAACTTCTGAACGATAGCTATCGTAGTATGCAATAGCAGCAGAGAAGGTCGGCGTCGGAATACCGTTCTGTATAGCGTAAGACACTACATCACGCAGCGCCTGCTGGTACTCATCAGCGATATTCTTGAAGTATGGATCCAGCAGCAGGTTTGCGATGTCTGCATCATTAGCATAAGCATCAGTAATTTTCTGCAGGAACTGAGCACGGATGATGCAACCAGCACGGAAGATCTTCGCAATCTCGCCGTAATGCAGATCCCAGTTGTTTTCTTCGGAAGCAGCACGCAGTTGAGAGAAGCCCTGAGCATATGAGACGATTTTACCCAGGTACAATGCACGGCGCACTTTTTCTACGAACTCAGCTTTATCTCCGGCAAAGGCTTTCGCCTGCGGGCCGCTGAGTACCTTGGAAGCTGCAACACGCTGAGTTTTCAGAGAAGACAAATAGCGTGCAAACACTGATTCGGTGATCAAGGAAAGTGGCTCGCCCAGATCCAATGAGCTCTGGCTAGTCCATTTACCGGTGCCTTTGTTAGCGGCTTCATCCAGAATTACATCAACCAGATATTTACCGTCTTCATCTTTCTTAGTGAAGATATCTTTAGTGATGTCGATCAGATAGCTGCTCAGCTCACCGTTGTTCCACTCAGTAAAGTTTTCAGCGAGCTCTTCATTATTCAGGCCCAATGCACCTTTGAGCAATGCGTAGGCTTCCGCAATCAACTGCATGTCGCCGTATTCGATGCCGTTATGCACCATCTTCACATAGTGGCCCGCACCATTCGGACCGATGTAAGCCACACAGGCTTCGCCATCTTCCGCACGTGCTGCAATCTTATCCAGGATCGGTGCAACCAGCTCGTACGCTTCTTTCTGGCCACCAGGCATGATGGATGGGCCTTTCAATGCGCCCTCTTCACCACCGGAGACGCCGGTACCGATGAAGTTGAAGCCCTGGTCAGACAGTTCTTTGTTACGGCGGATGGTGTCTTTATAAAAGGTGTTACCACCATCAATCAGGATGTCGCCCTTGTCCAAATGCGGGGTCAATGAAGCAATCGTTTTATCTGTAGCTTCACCAGCCTGTACCATCAAAAGAATACGACGTGGTTTTTCCAGAGATTCAACGAACTCTTCAACAGTATAAAAAGGTGCCAGTTTCTTGCCCTGGTTCTCCGCGATGACTTCGTCAGTCTTTTCGCGCGAACGGTTGAAGATAGAAACAGTGTAACCGCGGCTCTCAATGTTAAGAGCCAAGTTACGGCCCATCACTGCCATACCTACAACACCGATTTGTTGCTTGGACATTATCTACTCCTGTCTGAAGTTACCGTCACAAACACAAGTTTGTGATTGAAGTGGCAAATATGTTAACTCATCTATCACCAATAAAGGTAGTGAATGGTGCGATGATAAAACACACAAGAATTGTGGATGATTATGTATTGGTTAACAAATCACCTTTTTTGATATCTGACTTGAAATATAACGGCAGTACTTCCTCTGGAGTACCGTCCATTTTTACCGTGCCATGCTCTAACCAAAGAATCCTTGTACAGGTTTTTCTCAACAATTCGTTACTATGGCTTGCAAGAATCAATATCTTCGTTGCATTAATAATATTGGTTAATCGTGTTTCGGCTTTTTCTTTAAAGCCTTCGTCGCCTACAGACAACCATTCATCCATAAGGAGAATTTCGGGAGTAAAAATAGTACTAACACTAAACCCTAAACGCATTTGCATGCCAGAGGAGTATGTTCGAACAGGCATGTCAATAAAGTCACCCAGATCGGTGAATTCAATGATCTCTTGAATTCGGGCATCAATTTCTTTTTTGCGCAGTCCTAATAGGGCACCACGAATGTAGATGTTTTCTCTGCCTGTAAATTCCTGATTGATCCCTAATGATATAGAAATTAAAGAACCAATATCCCCTTCAATCTTAGCGCTGCCACTGGTTGGATGATAGACCTTACTAAACATCCTCAGCAGCGTTGTTTTACCCGCACCATTATGGCCAATTAATCCAACTCGCTCACCATCTTTAATTTCGAAGTTAAGGTTATTGAGGGCCGAAACCACAACTTTACCATCATGCTGACCAACCTTTCCACCGGTAGCAAAATTGATAAAGTTCTTTTTAATCGATCTTGCCTGGGCGTCAAATATTGGAAAGTCAATGCCCACATTTTCAAATTTTATGTTAGCCATTACATTACACCCAATAAGGAACGCGATATTTATATTTGCTCGTCATCGCAATCGATAGAGCCAAACCGACTACAGCCATAACGGCTGCAATGATGTAACTGCTCATCATTGGAATTTCACCTAATAATGGACCTCGAACCAAATCAATCAAATGGTAAAGAGGGTTAAAGGTGAGTAATGCTGCGGCAGCACTGTGCGAAAGAAGTTTCGGCATCCAAATTACTGGAGTCAAATAGAAGATAACCTGCATAATACTTAACACTATTTGTGTCATATCACGGAAGCGCGCACATATCATCGAAAGAATCATTAACGCCCAAGTCAAATTCAAAATAAGAAGGATAAAACCAGGTATCACCAAGAGAACACTCCAGTCTATGCTTTTCTGCACTGCAATCAAGACCAGAGGAAATATAACAATATTGTGCAGGAAGATGATGAAGTTTTTCCAAATTACACGCATCACGTGAACATGTAATGGAACAGGTAACTGCTTAATAATCCCTTCTGAAGATATCAGGGCATCACAACCTTCTGAGATGGAGCTTTGAATAAAGCTCCATGTAATCAAACCAAGAGTTAGATAGGGCAAAAACTCTTTGACGTTAGTTTTAAAGAGATTACCAAAGACTAAACCCATGGTCGTGATCATAACAGCCATACTGATTGTGATCCAAAACGGCCCCATCTTAGACCGTTTGTATCGCATCTTAATGTCCTGACCACCCATCACTTTCACAACGTGAAAGTTTTTAAGCGCCGAGGTAAAGTCTTCCCACCCCACTGATTTTTGCTTAATCGACATTACAAAATTCCAAATTGGTATGCCAGACGATTTAATCCGACAAGGAACTTATCACCGCACAGACGAGCTAATATTAGTGTCATAAACTCTTCCCTTTGGGACTCTTCAAGCTGATCTCTTAGCTTAATAATATCATTCATATTGCAAACACAACGGAACATAAGGTCGAGTTTTATTATCGGCAATCCGCAATGATGTAAAGCAAGACAGTTGATATGTATCTGAGAGCCTAGTGTGAATTCATCTAAGTATAAAGAAATCAATCTTTTCTTAAACTGTTCGCTTAATATGGATTCTTTATGGACAGTATTTTTAAAGAAAACCACCGCTTCCAAATAATCGACTTTACTCGACTCATAGTTTTCATATTCTTTGGCAATAACGTTAAACTCATTAATGTCTTTACTGGCAAATGCTAGTTTTTCAGCACGTTGATTAGCTAATATATATTTATTATAATATGAAGACAAAACTTCATCATTAGCAATCAATCCAGTGATTGAGCGGTTTCTCCATGAACTTTCACCCTCACGACGATAGTAATAATAGTTTTCATAGAACTTTTTATCATTATTAAGTTTTTTCTCCATAAACGAGACATTGAAGATTGACTTAAAATGATGTTCCGAACTTACTAAAGACTTAAGAAGTTTACTAAGCCCAAATTCGCCTCTTTTAATAACAAGTGGTCTAACATTCGATAGCTTGTATTTTGACCAAAAACTTTTAAACTTAGCATTACGTGTAATTTTACCAGCAACTGATATGCAGAAAGAACCAAGATGATGAGAATGTTGACTATTTTCTGTTGCACCAAGCACTTCAACGTTTGTTTCGAAGAGACTCCTTACAAACTCTGATAAGCCAATTTTTGAGAAAAATATACTGTCGTTGATAATGAGCAATCGCTCACATTTTTCATCGAAATTTTTATCGAAGAAATATTTCATTCCTGCTTTATAACTGCCGAAATCACGCCCATAATTATCACGCTCTATATAGACATCGGCTAATTCAGAAGGGTAATTTTGCTCTTCCAATCTTAAGGTATTCACAGCAATAACAAATACACCATTGCGCTTCGCTTCTTTTAAAAGCTCAAGTGTATCATTTCTAAGTAATGATTTCTCATAGAGCGCAAGGAGCATAACTTTCCCACCCGTGAACTCATTCTTAATTTTGACATTTGTATATTTCTTTGTCTTTATATCATCACGAATTGATAGCACGCCATAATATAGATAAATTACGATTTTCAGGAACAACCTAGTAATCATATAAATAATTCTTTTCATTTTAACACCGTCGATGGTTAAACTAATTTCCTAAAGAGATTCATGATAAAGAAAGCACATGTTTCAATGAAGCTTTGTCTATAAAATCCACCTTTAATAAAGTTAGTAATTCGTTTCAAAAGACTTCCATTCAAAGCACTAAATCTTTCATAATCACGTCTGTTGTCAGCCGGCATTCTGTCTTTCAAACACTCAAGCGCCATACAATTTTTCTCGCTCCAGCATTTAAATTCACCTGCAAACAAACGATTAAATCTTGTGAGCTTAGACAAAATACCCGTGTTGCTGCCCACTAAATTCTGCCCATGCTGGCGGTAGAGAATTTTTGGTTCACGATCGTAGATTACTGTTCCATTCATTGCACTGCATATGATATACAAAATCCAGTCATGAGAAACAATCGGAAGGTTGGCAGGGAATGTCTCAAACACCGTTTTTAGTCCACGACTAAAAACCATCGTGTTGCCGCCCGCATAACTTTGCAAAAGTGCATTACTAAAAGTAAATTCTTTGAGAAAACAGGGTGAATAACCAATATTAACTTCGTCAGAATCAACTAGCTTTGTGCGGGAGCCATATAAAGCATAGTTGTCAGGAGAGAAATCATTTGTTGTTAACTGATTAATAGCCTCTTCCAGCTTATTGTCACACCAAATGTCATCCTGATCACAAAAGGCATAGAACGGCGAATCAATATCTTTTCTATTAAGCAGGTTGTAGAAATTGGCAGCAAATCCTTTACCTGGCCCCTGAAACAGGATAACTCTGCCTTCAGAAAATTCTTTGGCAAAACGGGTAATGATTTCACAGGTGCTATCTGTTGAACCATCATCAGAAACAATGAGCGTCCAATTAGTATAATTTTGAGAAGCAATGGAACGCAGTTGCTTTTCTAAATATTTTTCACCATTATAAGTACCCATCAGGATACTTATTTTTCCTTTATCGCTCATCATCATCAGCTATATAAAAAAAGGATGAGTTAATCCTCATCCTTAGTTTCGGGAATCAATCAAATGTCACTGCTTGTGCAAATGGCGTTCCGTCTTTATCTTTAGCAGAAAGCGCGGGGGTTTCATTTGCATCGATTGGCCAGGTGATATTGAGATCTGAATCGTTCCAAAGTAATGAATGTTCATTTTTAGGATTATAATAATCAGTACATTTATAAACAAATTCAGCACTTTCAGATGTAACATAAAAACCATGCGCAAAGCCTTCTGGAACCCACAGCTGACGCTTATTATCAGCTGACAGGTATACACCAACCCATTTTCCAAAAGTTGGTGAGGACTTTCTCATATCAACTGCCACATCATACACTTCACCAGAGACAACCCTGACGAGTTTACCTTGTGTATTTGTGGTTTGATAATGTAAGCCACGTAAAATACCTTTAGAAGATTTCGAATGGTTATCCTGTACGAAGCTACGTGGACACACCAGCTCTTCAAATTTCTTCTGTTGCCAGGTTTCCATAAAGAAACCTCTTTCATCACCAAAAACTGCTGGCTCAATGATTTTCACATCAGGAATATCAGTATCAATAATCTTCATTAGAGCTTTCCGTTATAGAGCGCCATCAGGTATTTCCCATAATCATTTTTGAGCAGTGGCTGTGCCAGCTCTTTCAATTTTTCAGCATCAATAAAGCCCATACGGAACGCAATTTCTTCCGGGCATGCAACTTTAAGGCCCTGGCGGGTTTCGATAGTTTGTATAAAGTTATTCGCTTCAATCAGGCTTTGGTGAGTCCCTGTATCTAACCAGGCGTGACCGCGCCCCATAATGGACACTGACAATTCACCCTTTTCTAAATACAAGTTATTAATATCAGTAATTTCTAACTCACCACGTGGTGAAGGCTTAAGATTTTTAGCCAATTCAACAACGCTATTGTCATAGAAATATAAGCCCGTTACCGCATAGCTACTTTTAGGTTCAGTAGGCTTTTCTACTAATGAAACAGCTTTCCCAGTTTCATCAAACTCAACAACACCATAACGTTCTGGATCGTGAACATGATAAGCGAATACTGTCGCACCACTTTTTTTACTTGAGGCTTCTTCGAGCTGCTTGTGTAAATCGTGACCATAAAAAATGTTATCGCCCAGAATCAACGCGCAGTTATCGTTGCCGATGAACTCTTCACCCAAAATGAAAGCTTGCGCCAAACCGTCTGGGCTTTCCTGCACTTTGTACTGAATGTTTAAGCCCCATTGGGAACCGTCGCCAAGCAGGCTTTCAAAACGCGGCGTATCCTGCGGCGTGCTGATAATTAAAATGTCACGAATACCCGCTAATATCAGAGTGCTGAGCGGATAGTAAATCATTGGCTTATCGTAGATTGGCAATAGCTGCTTACTGACGGCCATCGTCACTGGATAAAGGCGTGTTCCTGAACCGCCAGCAAGGATGATTCCTTTTTTACTATTCACAACGTTATCCTTTAATTTATTAATCTGATTCAATACTGCTTAATTATAAAGTTCATCCAGCATACGTTTTACACCAACCTTCCATTCCGGAAGCGTTAATTCAAAAGCGCTGGTGAATTTGCTGGTATTGAGCCTTGAATTAGATGGGCGTTTAGCTGGCGTTGGGAAAGCTGCAGTTTCAACAGTATTCACCGCTTTTACTTTCAGCTCTAGACCTTTTTCACGGACACAATTAATCACGAACTCAGCATAGGCGTGCCAGGTTGTCACGCCTGAAGCGATAAGATTATAAATGCCCGATTTTTCAGGATTAGCCAGAGTCGCTTTGATTGCATGCGCAGTACTGTCCGCAATCAATTCTGCGCCGGTTGGCGCACCAAATTGATCGTTGATGACAGATAGGGCTTCTCGTTCCTGCGCCAAACGAATCATCGTTTTAGCGAAGTTATTGCCTTTGGCGGCATAGACCCAACTGGTGCGCAAAATTAAATAGTGAGGTGCATCGGCGATGATCGCTTCTTCACCCTGACGCTTAGTCTTGCCATAAGCATTTAGTGGTGCAGTCGCATCGTCCTCGTTCCACGGACGCTCGCCGCTGCCATCAAACACATAATCCGTTGAGTAGTGAACCAGTAACGCCCCAACATCACGCGCCGCGCAAGCCAATGCTTTTACGCTGGTTGTGTTGATTAACTCAGCATTGTGCAAATCGCTTTCAGCTTTATCGACAGCCGTATAAGCCGCGGCATTCACAATCACGTCAGGCTTAATATCCCGTACAGTTTTTTCAATGCCAGTAGGATCAGTTAAATCGCCGCAGTAATCTGTTGAATGACGATCTAAAGCAATGATCTCACCCAACGGTGCCAAAGCACGCTGCAGTTCCCAACCAACCTGCCCATTTTTACCTAATAGCAAAATTTTCATTAGCTACGCTTCTCGTAGTTTTGCTCAATCCAGTTTTGATACGCCCCGCTTTTCACATGCTCAACCCACTGCTGGTTGTCGAGATACCACTGCACGGTTTTACGTAAGCCGGTTTCAAAGCTTTCCTGCGGTTTCCATCCGAGATCGCGTTCAATTTTCGAAGCGTCAATCGCGTAGCGACGATCGTGGCCCGGACGATCTGCAACATAGGTAATTTGCTGAGCGTATGAAGTCTCTTTCGGACGCAGCTCATCCAGCAGTTCACATACCTTGTGCACCACCTCGAGATTTTGCTTCTCGTTATGGCCGCCGATGTTGTAAGTGGTGCCAGTTTTCGCCTGCGTCACTACGGTATAAAGCGCACGAGCATGATCTTCTACATACAGCCAATCGCGAATTTGGTCACCTTTACCATAAATTGGCAGCGGTTTTCCTTCCAGCGCATTGCTGATGATAAGCGGGATGAGTTTTTCCGGGAAATGATAAGGGCCGTAGTTGTTGGAACAGTTGGTCACAACGATCGGCAAGCCGTAGGTGCGGCCCCATGCGCGAACCAGATGGTCGCTTGCGGCTTTGGTAGAAGAGTACGGGCTGCTTGGTGCGTACGGGGTTTCTTCAGTGAACAATGGAAGCTCACCTGATGTTTCATCAGGATGAGGTAAGTCGCCATACACTTCATCTGTAGAGATATGGTGGAAACGAAAAGCCTGTTTTTTATCAGCGTCCAATGCAGCCCAATATTGGCGGCTTGCTTCCAGTAACGCATAGGTTCCGACGACATTAGTCTGAACGAATTCTGAAGGTCCAGTAATAGAGCGATCAACATGGCTCTCTGCTGCCAGATGCATTACCGCATCAGGCTGAAATTCGTTGAATACGTTCAGTAAAGATACACCATCGCAAATATCAACTTTTCTGAAGTTATAACGCGCGTTTTGGCTTTCAGCTTTCAGTGATTCAAGGTTGCCAGCATAGGTCAATTTATCGACGTTAATCACTTCATCATTGGTATGGTTGATAATATGACGAACTACTGCCGAACCGATAAATCCTGCACCACCTGTAATTAAGATTTTCATAACGTCCCGTTTTTCCTGACTCGCTCAGTGAGGCTTATACCAATTGGAATTATTCTACTGTGTCATTCAGCCACGCTACCGCCCTTGGGTTGCAGCTCCCACATAGCTGATGTTTAAGGCAAAATTTAATTAAAAGCGCACCGGCTTTAATGCTGCTATCTTGCTGTTAACTCTATTCTTTATTACCGAAACCGATAAATAGGGTTTAACGGTAAGCAGCTAAGAATTCTACCACTCGTAAAGTTCAATGACGAACAAATTACAGATTTTACCGGGGTGTTAGTTTAAGTATTGACCGCTTTGGGTCGGAGGTGATGTTTGCTGAGTCAATAATTCAACTCAATCAGATTTTGATGAAAGCTTAGAAGTGATTTTCAGACGAGGTGTTAAAAATGCGGGCGCTGGGCCCGCTGTAATGTTACTCAAATCCATTCGGATTCTTCGACTGCCAGTTCCACGTATCACGCATCATGGCATCGATCCCGCGCGTCACGCGCCAGTCCAGTTCGTTGTTCGCCAGCGTGGCATCTGCCCAGAACGCCGGCAGATCGCCATCACGGCGAGGCTTAAACTCAAACGGAATTGGCTTACCAGACGCTTTCTCAAACGCCTTGATCATCTCCAGCACGGAGAAGCCCACGCCGCCACCGAGGTTGTAAGCCTTGTAGCCTTCGACTTTGGCTAAGTGGTCCAGCGCTTTCAGGTGCCCTTCTGCCAGGTCGACAACGTGAATGTAGTCGCGCTGTGCGGTGCCATCCGGCGTGTCGTAGTCATCGCCAAACACGCCCAGCTTCTCCAGACGGCCAATCGCCACCTGCGCGATGTACGGCAGCAGGTTGTTAGGAATGCCGGATGGATCTTCACCGATTTCACCAGACTCATGCGCGCCAACCGGGTTGAAGTAGCGCAGTGCGATGGCTTTGAAATTCGGATCGGCTTTAGCGAAATCGCGCATCACGAATTCGATCATCAGTTTCGAAGTACCATACGGGCTGGTAGTGCCGCCAATTGGCGTGGTTTCCACGTAAGGAACCGGTGCATCGGCGCCATAAACGGTCGCAGATGAGCTGAAGATGAAGTTCCACACGCCAGCAGCGCGCATCTCTTCCAGCAGCACCACGGTGCCAGCCACGTTGTTTTCGTAGTATTCCAGCGGCATGCGCGTGGATTCACCAACGGCCTTCAGTGCGGCGAAGTGAATCACAGCGCTGATATCGTTAGTGGCAAACAGGTCACGCAGGCAGGCGCGATCGCGGATATCGCCTTCAACGAACACCGCTTTTTTGCCTGAGAGCTTTTCCACGCGGTTGATGGCTTCGCGGGAAGCATTGCAAAGGTTATCCAGGACCACAACGTCGTCGCCGCGCTCTAACAGCGCCAGCACCGTATGGGAGCCGATGTAACCCGCTCCGCCCGTTACCAAAATAGCCATGTGTACTCCTTTAAACCGCGCTAAAGGCGCGGTAGAGAATGAGAAAGCTTATTTCGCCAGGATTTTCTGAATAGATTCGCGGAAATCGCGGCCCTGATCGTTGTTACGCAAGCCGTAAGAGACGAATGCCTGCATATAACCGAGTTTACGACCGCAGTCGTAGCTGGTACCGGTCAGCAGCTGCACATCAACTGGCTTCTTCTTGCTCAGAGAGGCGATAGCATCGGTCAGCTGAATACGGCCCCATGCGCCCGGCTCAGTGCGCTCCAGCTCTTCCCAGATATCCGCAGAGAGCACATAACGGCCAACTGCTGTCAGGTCAGAGTCGGTAGAACCCGCTTCTGGCTTCTCAATAAAGCTGGTGATGGTGCTGATATCGCCTGGGTTATCAATCGGCTCTTCGGTAGTCAGCACGCCATATTCAGTAAGATCTTCGCCCGGCATGTGTTTCGCCAGCACCTGGCTGTGGCCGGTGTCTTCGAAACGCGCAACCATTGAGGCAAGGTTATAACGCAGGTGGTCAGCGGTGGAGTCATCCAGCAGCACGTCTGGCAGCACCACCACAAATGGGTTGTCGCCAATCATTGGACGCGCGCACAGCACAGAGTGGCCCAGGCCTAACGGGTTGGCCTGACGCACGTTCATGATGGTCACGCCCGGCGGACAGATTGACTGCACTTCGCTCAGCAGCTGACGTTTAACGCGCGCTTCAAGCAGCGCTTCCAGCTCGTAAGTGGTATCGAAGTGGTTTTCCACTGCATTTTTGGAAGCATGGGTGACCAGCACAATCTCCTTGATGCCAGCCGCGACGCATTCGTCAACAATGTATTGAATCATTGGTTTGTCGACAATTGGCAGCATCTCTTTCGGAATGGCTTTCGTCGCAGGAAGCATATGCATACCGAGACCCGCAACGGGGATTACTGCTTTAAGCTTGGTCATATTTATTCCATTTCATGAAGTGAATACGTGGGGTCGATTATGCAGGATCGGCCGGTCGAGCAAGTATAATCTTTATCTGAAAAACCGGCACTAACTCTCTGTCACACCATCAAAAATCGCCAATTTGGCCGGTAAAAACGCCGAAATACCAATGAGGAACCGATGCGCTAAACCGCTGAAAAATCGTGAAAGGATTTGAGATGACGAGACCAGAGATTGACTGAAAGCTGTGTCGATAATGCGCCATAAATGGCGCCGCTACGGACCGTGTAAACATTGAGTCATCTGTAGCGGCGCGATTCATCACGCGGGTTGGATGTTGATGGCTACAGCCAGCCCTCAAACCATTCCGGCATCACGAACAGGTTGAAGTGGTTTACCAGCATCATCAGCGCAACAAACACCACCGACACCGAAACCCACTGACGCGCATACGGCATAAAGCGGATGCCAATCACCGGCTTGATGAAGAACGGATGGGCAAAGGCTGAGATCAGCACCTGCGAGATCGACAGAGTCAGCGCCACATACAGCACGTTCGGCCAGATGTAGGTTGTCGCCAGCACCGCAACCACCACTAAGCTCGCCACAATGTTCCAGTAGAACTCAACATTGGTGCGGCCGTTGGCTTGGGAAATCGCGCCGGTTAAGCCGCCCATCGGACGCAGCATGCCAAACAGCAGCATCAGCGGAATCAGATGGTAAACCTGCTCATGCGAAGCGCCGTAAAGCACGCGCACAATGACCGGGGAAAGGATGCCAATCGCCAGATACATCGCGCTACTGAACAGCATGATGACGAAGGTGCCTTTCAGGAACAGCTTTTTCAGCTGCTCTGGATCGTGCTGCTTCTCAGCGAAGCGCGGCAATGCCAGGCGGTTAATCACCGGCGAAACCAGCTTCAGCGGTTGCAGAATCAGCTCTTTTGCCAGCGAGTAAATCCCCAGCATCTCCGCACCCATCACTTTACCGACGATCAGCGCATCGGCCTGGGTACGCAGCTGATTGATGGTCTGCGAACCGAGCTGATACACGCCATAACGCACGGCGCTGACGAAGGTTTTGCCGTCGAACTCCCAGGTCGGACGCCAGGATTTCTCGCCGAAGTAGATCATGCAAAGAATGCGCGTGAAGGCGTTGATGAACAGACCAAGAATCGCCGCCGCCACGGTAAGCGAGGTGTAATACAGCATCGCCACGGTACACAGGAACGCAAACAGCTTGGTGGCCATCTCAATCTTCGCCAGCGTTACCATGCGTTTGGTTTTCACATAGTGCGCCTGATACTGCGACAGATGTCCCAGCACCAGGAAGTTGAGGCTGGTGAGCATGATCAGGCCCACCAACTCCGGCAAGTGATAGAACCACGCCACCGGATAGGCAATCGCCAGCATAATCAAGCCGGTGCAGAAACTGAGCGACACGTTCACCCAGTAAATAGTGCTCTGCTCGCGGCGATTAATATCCTGGCGATGCACGATATAGCTGCTCATGCCCATATCCTGCAGCACGGTCGCCACCGCCAGAATCGCATTGATGATCGCCAGTAAACCCAGCTCGTGCGTTTCCAGTTTGCGCGCCAGCACGGCGAGCTGTAACACCTGAAGCAATGCGGCAAAACAGGTACTACCAAACAGCCAAACGGCCTGTTTTTTTAATCCGCTCACACCATGCGCTCCAGAATTTTCGCCAGCTCACCGTAAGCGATGTGCTGATTGAACTCAGTTTCGACTTTCTGCCGCGCAGCGGCGACCACCGGTGCCACATCCACGTCGCCACGCGACAGGCGCAGCAACGTCGCTGCCAGCTCGTCAGGATCGTTTTCGGCCACCAGCCATCCGCTGACGTCATTCTCAATCAGCTCAGGAATGCCGCTGTGATAGGTCGACACCACCGGCAAGCCAACCGCCATCGCTTCCATCAGGGCCACCGGAATGCCTTCCATATCGCCATCTGCGGCGGTTTTAGACGGCAGCAGGAAGATGTCCGCCTCGTTCAGCGCCTGACGAATTTCATCCTGCGGCTTGAAGCCCGGCATGGTGACGTAATCCTGCAATCCAGCGCGCGCGATGTGCTCGCGCATCATGCCATCCTGTTCGCCGTTACCGATGATGGTGAACTGGAACTGGCCGCCATTATTACGCAGGATTTCGCTGGCTTTCACCGCCACATCCAACCCTTTCTTCTCGGTCAGACGCGCCACTGAGACGATGCGCAGCGGTTGATGGAACGCCTCGCGCGGACGGAAGTTAAACTTCTCCGGCTCGATGCCCATACGCGTGACATGCACCTTGGCGCGCGGACAACCCATCTCAATCAGCTTGTTCTCCCACAAGTGGCTGATAGGCAGCATCAATTCACTCTGTTTAAACAGGTTGACGTAGTCGAGCTTGTGCTCTTCCAGGATGTGACGACGCGAGATATCCGCGCCGTGGAACACCGTCGCCTGCTTGCCTTTTAGCACGCCGAGTTCGCGCAGCTTGTTAGCCAGCGCGCCGGCATAGCCAAAGTGCACCAGAAACACATCGGCGGTGTAAGGCTGTTTAGTGTTGGCGACAATCGCCGGCAGCAGCAGTTTGCTGGCCTGTGCGCCGTAGCGACGCACATTCAGCGACTTGAGCAGCGCACCTTTGGTGATTTTCGGCAGTATCAACCCGATACGCTGCGTCAGCTTATCAAGGTTAGATACTTTCTCTTCCGGCAGTAAATAGTGGGTTTTCGCTGCCAAATTGTAGTCATCGAACGCGGCGTGGCGATTAATCATATCGCCCGGAAACACGGAGATAATCTCCACGTCGTAGCCTGCATCGATGAAATGCGTCACCTGATTGAGCACAAAGGTCTCAGAGGCAACAGGAAAACGCATGGTGAAAAAGGTCAGCTTCATCACTTCACCCCAGGACGTTGAGAATTTCTGCTGTAATGCGGTTACCAATCTCACGCTCCTGCGCCACCGCGGTATCAACTTTGTGTTTCACGTTGTCGTAGTCGGCCAGCACCGTCTGCACTTTATCAATGAGCGAACCGTCCATCAGGCTCTGCACATCGGTGGCCATCTGCGGCAGGCCAAGCTGTTTCATCACGCCGAGCGACTTGTGCTCGTAGTTGATGGCCACGGCTGGCGTACCAAAGTTCATGGAGATGATGGCGGAGTGCAGGCGGGTACCAATGGTCAGATGACAATGGCTGAGGAGGATGCCGAGTTCGAGGTCGTTGAACTCGTCCATGATGACATGGTAATGCTCGGGATGCTCGACATGATCGCGCAACGTCAGCGCCACCATGCGATCGTCTTTGGCGTAGCTATCAATACCGGTACAGGTAGAGAAGGCAACCACCTGATAACCTTCGGCAATCATCGCGTTAATCACGCGGCCAAAGGCAGCTTCATACTCTTTCTGTGTTACGCCAAGACGTTTGTCGAACGGCGCCAGTTCACGCACGGTAATCGCAATGGTTTTGCGTGCGCTGATAATCGCCTGCCAGTGCAGCAGGTTATGGCTTGGATTGGCCACTTCACGCGCTTCAACCAGGAACGCGGTATCAACACCCTTCTTCACTTTGCTTGTGGTCACGCCATCCTGCTTCAGGCGGTCGTAGCTCACCTCTTCGCGCAGCACCAGGCTGTCAACGCGGTCGAAGACAAAGTTCGCCAGCGCATTAACGCGCGGGTTCTCGAACGGACCGACCGAGTGACCGACCATATGCAGCGGCTTTTTCGCCATCAGCGCACAAAGCGCGTGGTCGAACTGGGTCACGCCGTAGAGATCGACGAAGAACGAGCCGCCAACCTGAATAATCGCGTCGTACTGCGCAAGGCTTTGGGTGAACGCCGCCAGATGCGGTGGCACCGAGAAGGATTTGTATACGCCGCCTTTGCCAAGGTGCGCCATCATGATGTCCGGCATCAAGCGGTTTGCCACCTTGCGTTTCAGGCTGCCCACTAACCCTTTGCCCGACTTGCTGTTGTGCAGGAACAGGGAATCCTGCTGGATATCCTGCTGCAGTAAATAGCCAGAGCTTGTTGGATAACGGCTGATCACATCGATATCCAAATCCGCACGCGCGGATTTGAGTGAATCAATCAGCCCACGTAAAATCGCGCCATCCCCACGATTTCCACAGGTATGGTTTCCTACCAATAAAATCTTCATAAAAAAACTCCGGAAAAATTTTTGTAATTTTTACAAGCCGCCAATAGCTGCACTGGCAAAGTGAACTCTGATTCAAAGGACTGCAATGGGAGTAAACCCCAAAAAAGTGGTGCTAATTGCATTTCTATTCAGTACTGCTTACAAACTATGCACATTCCGTAGCGGCGCGATTCATCGCGCGTACCTGAAATTGGCATTGCGCAATGAATTGCGCCGCTACGATTAGTGTGCGTTACGATTTAACGGCGAAATAAGGCATAGCCACCTGCTCGCCATTGATCACCACCGAGATGAAACCTTTAGGTTCGCGCGTATCCACCTGTTCCGGCTTCAGCGCGCGCGAGGCCAGCAGCAGATCGCCCTGCTCGTTACCGCCGATGCCGGCTTTGCCGTTGTGCAGGCTAAAACGCTGCGGGGCCTGTTGCGCTGCGCTGCCCGGCGCGCCTTTGTCCATCACGGCGTCAACGCGCGCGCAGCGACCGGTCAGGAAGCGATCCTTGGCGGTGCTTTTGATCAGCACAGCGGTGGTCGGCGTCCAGCCCGCTAACTTCACGAACACTTTGGTGTCGGTATCGGTGCGCGGTTCGAAACGTACCTCCACCACCGGCGAGCTACCTTCCGCTGACCAGCAGGCTTCCGCTTTGTTTTTCTTGCGCTGCAGATGAATCACCGCGCGACCGCCGGTGCCTTTACCGTCGATGACATCCATCAGCGGCTGATTGGCAGTACCGTTATTAAACTGTGACTGACCAAATACCTCGATCTCCCAGCTATCGCCCACCGTAGGCGAGTAGAAGTTGCCGAGTTCAAACCAGGTTTGCTGATCGCTGTTGTTGGTCAGGCGGAAGCGCGAGGTGATGTAGTTGTATTTCAGACTGCCATCAATGGCGACGCCGTAAGATTCAACGCGCGTTGAGCCCATTTCCCAGATGTTCAGCCAGCGCTCGCCTTCCAGCGAGTTATCAATCCAGCTGCCCGACTGCAGATTGGTCTGGCGCATATTAAGGCGCGAGTTACGCGCGTTAAGCGGGTTCTTACAATCCTCAATGCTTAGCGCATCGACAATCCACTGGCCGTTCGAGATGTCGCCAGGGAAATCGCTGTGCTCAATCCAGCCGTTGTGGATGATGGATTGGCTGCAGCGCGGCAGATTCAACACCATGCCGCCTTTACAGTGCTGGGCGTTGAAGTTGGAGAGCTCAATCGCGGTGCTGTGATCCCAGGCACCGGCCTTTTGCCCCGACCAGCTGGCTTTAATCACATCGCCGGTACAGGCGTTGGCGTACCACTGGTCGATTTTGCAATCCAGCGTATCCAGCAGGCTAAGCGAAACGCCGCCCACCTGATTGAAGCGCAAGCAGGCACCACGGAAGAACTGGCCGCCCGGACAGGTATTGCGGAACAAACCCTGTTTGTTCGGACGCTTGTCGGTATTGCCGTTGAAATTCAGGTTGGAGATTTCCGTCCAGCGCGCATTTACCTGGAACAGGAATTCGGAGCGACCGTCGGAAACCAGCGTGGTCGCCGGGAAGTAACCGAAGTTGACCATCGCGCCGGAAATGCGGAAGAAGCGACGTCCTTCGTCACCGAAATCACATTCAGAGACAAAGAAGGTGCCGGCCGGGAATTGCACGCAAATCTGCTGGCTGGCATCAATCGACCATTGATACATGGCTTTGATCGCCGGTGCCGTGTCGGTTTTGCCGTCGGCAATAGCACCGAAATCAAACAGCGTCAGGCGATTAAAATCTTCCACCACGCGACGCCAGGTAAAACCGTTGCCGCTGAAGTTCACGCCGCCATCATCTTTGCCATCGCCGAAGGTGCCGACGAACTCGCCGCCGCCCACTTCCAGCCCTTCGTGCCAGCTTTTCAGCTTGATTTTGGCACCGGCAAACAGCGGACGGGTTTTGCGCAGCTCTTCAACCGATGGGATTTCACCAATCAGCTGGTAGCCGTTCGGCTGCGCCAGACGCTGGCTGAAGTTGCTTTGATTAGGGCGCGAGACATCGCTGATAGAAAACAGCGTATGGCCCTGATCGTCCTCCACCACCATTGAGTGCGCGGGATTGGCGATCAACGCCGCATTGTCGTGAATGAACTGGGCGAAGTTGCCTTTGTTCAGCGCAATCGGCTGGCTGATTTGTGACACTTTGCCATTGGCATCGCGCAGAAACACCGGGATCTGATTGCCGGCCTGGCTGGCATCGCTGCCCGCTTTACCGATCCACAGTTTGCCCTCGAAGTTCTGCCAGA
Source organism: Pantoea sp. DY-17 (assembly GCF_019795975.1). Classification (NCBI taxonomy): domain Bacteria; kingdom Pseudomonadati; phylum Pseudomonadota; class Gammaproteobacteria; order Enterobacterales; family Erwiniaceae; genus Pantoea; species Pantoea sp. DY-17. The sequence goes on from NZ_JAIMIG010000001.1 coordinate 1,748,798, forward strand.
ACTGCGGCGGCATGGTATAGACGTTTTCTGGCGTCAGAATCGGCACGTCGCCCGCCGGAACGCTGGCGGGATCGACGGATTTTAACGTTGGCTGACCACTTTTTGCGGCGTAGCTGGAAAACGCACTCACTGAGAGCGCAGTAACAATCGAGGAGGCTGCGGCCTGCAAGACTTCTCTTCTTTTCATGCTTCAATTCCCGTGGTTGTGCGGCCAAAAAGGATTCCCGAGGCACGATAATTGTCGCTAAACAAGGGCGAGCCAGCTCTGCTTGATCTGATTACCGTCAAACTTGAGCGCGGTTTCTTTGGTTTTTTCACTCATGGCGTAGAACAGGCCATCATCACTGGCGAGCTGCTCCATCCGCTTGATAAAGGTGGTTTTGTCATTCATCGGCACCAGGAAGCCATCTTCACCGTGGTTGATGATCTCCTGCGGCCCGGTTGGGCAATCGTACGCCACCACCGGCAGCGACCAGGATTTGGCTTCCAGCAGCACCAGCGGCAAGCCTTCATAGCGCGAAGTCATCAGCGCCATGTCGCTTTCGCGGTAGTAATCGTTGATGTTGCTGACTTTGCCGACGAAGTTAACGCTATTAGTGATACCTAACGCCGCAGCCTGATCGTGCAGCTGCTGGCGCAGTTCGCCGTCACCGGCAATCACCAGTTTCCACTCGGGATGTTTCTTGCTGAAGTCGGCCCAGATATCCAGCAGCAGGTCGAAGCCTTTCTGGTTATCAAGACGTCCCACCGCCAGCGCCTGACGGCTGCGCGTTTGACGTTGAAACGCTTTGTACACCACCGGATTGGGGATTTGCTGGCTGGCAATATTCCAGCGGTTAAACACCTGATGATCTTTGTCGGTCAGGACGATCACCTGGTCGTAATAGCGCAGCATCAGCCACTTCAGCAGTTTAATCGGCTTGCTGAACGAGTTAATCGCGATGTGTTCGCAGGCATACGCCTTGAAGCGCTTCTTCTTCAGCGCCATCAGATTCCAGAAGGCGAACATCACGCTCAGGCGGCCCATGCTGATCAGGAATACGCTGTCGAAGCCTTCCTGATGAATGCTGCTAACGGCGCTTTTAATTGGGTTGCTGTGGCCTTCAAAGCTGACAATTTTTTTCACCCGTTCGAACGGATAAAAGGTTTTGCCATGGCCTTCCAGCGAGTAAATGGTGACTTCATGCTGCTCGCCGAGGCACTCAGACATAAAGTTGCAGATGTTTTCCGTGCCCGCATACGAGTAGGCATCTTTAATCACCAAAACGATCTTTTTCATACAATCCTTTCCACCTCAAAAATATATAAGCAGCTAAATCACCGTTGCGCTTAGCGGTGTTTTAAGGCAAAAAGAACCCCGTTCACCATGTACCATGTATAATAGTAATATACTTTTAACGGATTGTTTTTATAGATAATTCTTAATAATTCGAGGTGCCACTTCGCCGCTTTATTTTTGTTGCGCGACAGTGAATCGCCCAACTCGTAATAGTTGACCAGGGTTTTCTGGATCACGCGGGCTTGTTTGTAGCGGAGGAACAACTCATAGAGGAACAGGAAGTCTTCGTGGCCTTTACGCTGGAAGAAGATGCCCTGTGGAGGACGGCGGAAACACACCGAGGAGAAGCAAACACGATATTGCTTCTTCACGAAGTTTTCCTGCTGCAGGTAGGGTTTGCTGTAGTTGATATCGTGGTCAGCGGTTTTGGTTTTGTAGTGATAATGCGTGATCACGAAATCGTCGCCGGCGGCGATCGCGGCCGTCTGTTCGGCCAGTTTTTCGCGGTGCCATTCATCATCGCTGTCGAGAAACGCGATGATCGCTTCTTTCGCCGCGCGCAGCCCCACGTTACGGGTTTCGGCTGCGCCCTGATTGACCTCGTTGTCGAGAATGGTGATACGCGCGTCCTGACAATGTTCACGCACTAAAGCCAGTGAATCATCGGTGGATTTGTCGTTGATCAGGTAAAGATGCCAGTCGCTGTAGGTCTGGTTGATGATCGACTCAACCGCGCGCAGAACGGTATTTCGCGCGTTATACATCGGCATCACAATACCGACGGTGCCAACATGATTTGTCATTTGTCTACCCGGAGTTTCAGGAACCAAAAAATTGCCCCCGTGTAGGGAGCAAGTGAAAGTGTTTAAAAGTGGATCAGGAGACGGCTCTTCTGCCCGAGAAGCGCGACTTCACCTTATCGAGCAGGCGATTCATGAAGTAGGCGCGATTGTCACGGTTGGTGAGGAAGAAGTAGCGTGCAAAGCTAAGGCTGGCCTGCAGCGATTTACCATCCATCTTGTAGCGCAGCGGCAGCTTGAACGCCTTATAAGTATGGATGTCACGCGTGGTCAGATGCGGCTTCATGGTATCGAGCCAGAAGAACGAGTATTTGACCGATTCGCCTTTGTGCTTGGAACCAAATTTGGTCACCAGATGGTAGGTTGCCAGCGGCTTATCGATCATCACGAAGGCATAACCCATGCGGTCAGCGCGGATGCAGAAGTCATAATCCTGATGGCGAATATAGCGCGCGTCAAACTGGATTTGCGCCGCATCTTCGCGCTTCAGCACAATGGTGCTGGTTTGAATAAAGCCGTAACAGCCAAACAGATACTCGGCCACGGTTTCGTTTTTGCCGGGCGGTTGCATCGGCATCACCTTGAGGAAGCTGCCATCCTGATGGATGTTCACCTGACTAAAGATGACGTAGCGCGATTTGCCCTGCGCTTCCAGTTTGGCGATGGTTTCACTCGCCACCAATAACTTGTCCGGATGCCACTCATCGTCGGCATCGAGGAAGCTGATAAAGTCGCCGGTTGCCAGCTCAATACCTTTGTTACGGGCGCCAGCGCCGTTGAGTTTGACCTCAGACAGCTCCAGTTTGATAGCCAAATCCTGATAACGTTCGCTGCGTACCACCTGCGCCAGTTCAGCCGCATCGGCCGATTTGTCATCAACAATAATGACTTCAAAATTGCGATAGGTTTGCGCTTTGACGCAATCTAGCGTCGTGACAATCGATTTCGACGCGTTATACGCGGGAATAACAATTGAGAAGCGAATCTCCTGCATTGCCAGCACCTCATTAAAAAAGTTACAAAATCAATGATATAACTTGTGGGCTCAAAAGAATAATGGGTGATGTCCTAATTTGTCGGCGAGGTCTTCATCGCCACTTTCTTCTTGTTGCTACTGCCGATAAACGGTTTCTCGACAAACAGGTAAGTCAATTTCGCCACATAGAAGGAGGCGACAAAGAACAACGTTGAAAGCAAGGTGTAGAACAGGAACGAATGCGGATAGAGCGTTTCCGGGATCTGCTTGATGAAATAGAGCACCACACCGTGAATCAGATACAGGCTGTAACTCACCTCACCAATCGACATCAGGGTTTTGTTTTCCAGAATGCCAAACACCGCGTTGCCGCTGCTGACAATAAAGAAGATTACCGTCAGGCAGCAGAGGAAAATCAGATACCAGAAGGTGTTGCTGGTGAACGACAGCGAGAACAGCGACAGCACAATCACCGCAAAGCCGGCCAGGCTGGAGGTTCTGTAGTGCGCAAACATGTCGCGATACTTATACGCCAGATAACCCATGGCGAAGCCCAGCACCGGACGCGGATCGGTATAGGTTTTGCCCCACAGACGCAGGCCAACCGCCACGCAGAAAATCACGCCGATCGAGCCGAGAATCAGCAGCGTTTTGTATTTACCTTTGGTGGCGCGGTTGAGCACGTAAATCAGCGGAATCGACAGGTACAGCAACCATTCGAGGCGCAGCGTCCATTCCACACCGGCGTTGACATCCGCCGTCAGGAAATCACCCATGCGGTAGCTGCCAATAAACAGCAACCACAGCACGGCATCTTTCACCGCCGTGAGGCTGTAAGTGAGGTCGCCCTGCACAACGCCTACCGCGATGATGACAAAACCGGAGAACCAGAACATCGGGACGATACGGCGGATACGCGACTTCAGCAGCTTGTGCGTCAGCTGCCCTGGCGTCAGGGTTTCATTATCCAGCCAGCGATAGAACAGGAAGGCGGAGATCATGAAGAACAGCAGTACACCGAATTTACCGGAGTTAACGAAGAAGTTGCCTTCGGAGAACCAGGCAAAATAGTCTTTATCGAACACCCACTGACCATCCAGCGAATAGATGTAGTGCGCGAAGTGTGAGAACGCCACGATGCTGGCCAGCAGCGCGCGCATACCAGAGATACTTTTAATACCGCTACTGTTGTACACGCCTTTGTGGAAGGAGAATACTCGCAGAATGATTAGCGCCAGACAAAATGACAGCACCATGATTAATACATACATGTCAGCTCCTGAATCTGAGTTGGGTTAGCTGCTGTGCCGCGACAAAACGCTATCGAAAGTGCTGCTTAAGACGTTGAAGGTTCTTTCTGCTTTCTGCTTATAAAGCATCTCGTTCGGGTGAATGCAATCAGGCGACATCTCAGATTGCCAGTCACGGTTCTGCTTGATGACGCTGTACTGCTTCACAATCGGCACCTGCTGCTCTTTAGCCACTTCATTTAACTGATAAACATACGGCCAGACGTTCCAGCGCTCGGCTTTGCCACAAATGGGATTCGGTTCCTGTAGAACCACCAGCTTGTTATTCGCTTTGGCGCCTTTTACGAGCTCGGTGATAATGCGCTTATACTCTTGCGGCGTTTCAATGCGCTCGCCTTTGTCTTTGAAGAAGTTGATGCGCGCATCGTTGATGGCATAGTTAATCAAAATCATATTGGCATCGGATTTCGCCATGCGTTCTGACCAATCCATCGGCGTATTGTCTTTGTTGTACACCAGCACCGAAACCTGTGCGCCCGGCATGCCGTGGTTCTTCACCTCAATGTTGTTGCCGTATCTCTCACGCAACATCTGCTGCAAAAAACTCACTTCATTATTTTTACTGAGGATATTGCGATTGCCCGACGCGGTAACGCCGGCGGTGGTGGAGTCACCGTAGGCGGCGATGATAAAGATGCCGGGATGATCCTCTGCCTGCGCCAGAAACGGCGCAGAGGTGATCAGAACTGCCAGTAAAGTCTTCCGCATATTTCCTCTCATCGGTTAATGAAACAATTTGAATTCACGAGCAACTTCATAGCCCACAACGGCCTGCTTCAGTGAGATCGTGTTGTAGTAGAGGTAATAAACAAGGAAGAAAGCGAACATCGCAAACATCGCGGGTTTCAGTACGCGTTTTGACTGGAAGATTAGCGACGTCAAAATAATCGGTTCGACCTGCAGCAGGTAGTTCGACAGGCGCGCACCCGATGAGTAGTTGTAGAAGAAGATCCTGATGCCACCGCCGATGGCAAAAGTGAGAATCAACAGGTAGTTCAGCTTCCAAACGTCGTACTGTTCGCGCTTGAGCTGGTTGCTCAGCATGAAGTAGACAAAGATAAACACCAGCATGATGTTTTTCAGGTTGGACACTGACACCACGCTGCCGTCACCGGCATTCGAGGCTTCGTTACTGTAGCCTGCGGCCCTCTCGCCCATCGATCCCAGATGTCCGGCGATCAAGGCAATAAAGCCGGTCCCGCCCACCACCGAAAGTGGCACACTGAACAGGATGATGGCCACCGGCCACCAGCGCGATTCCCGAATAAACAGGAACGGAATGATGGTCACCACCATTACTGCGGTGTTGTGGCTGAGGAAGGACAGAATAAAGAAGGCAAACGCCCACCAGTATTGCTTGAGGTAAATAGTCCAGATCACGCCAAGGAACAGCGCCGAGCTGAGGCCAAAACGAATCTGGTTTACGTCTTTGTTGATAAAGATATGCGCCGAGTAAAGCGCCAATGCCAACACCGGATACGGTGACATCTTTTTGAAGAAGATGGCATTGGTTGAAACTGCCAAAATACTGAACACAAACAGGAACACGCTGGCATTGTGTGAAAACAGGCTGGTGATCCACGCGATAGCAAAAATCAGCGGTTCATAACGGAAGAAGGCGACGGTGTTGGCAAAACCGTTGACCTCAATACGGCGGACGAAGTCGGCAAAGAAGCTGCGATATTGATAGTCGTCCATCCCGGTACCGAGACCGCGAATACCGGCGAAAATAATCAGCGTGACCGTGGCGATGCACAGCAGGTAAGTCAGAATATGGGTGGTGCGTTCGTCTTTCTTCAACAGGATTTCGACCAGCGCAAGCAACAGCAAAAACCCTGATAAATACCAATATGGAGCCATGGTGTGATTCCTTAATTCCACAAGTTCTCGTGCCAGCGGTGGCTTTTAATGGCGTTATAGAGAGAATCACCTGTGTAAATCGTTGCGTGTCGTCATTCAAACGGTGCGATCAAAAGGGGCGGTCAACCCGCCCCTTTCTTCACCGGATTACCCTCATCATTAACTGTGAATGACGGGCAAATTAACTTTTGGTCGGTTTGCCATACTCGTAGTCGTAATAGTCGTAACCGTAACCATAAGAGTTGGCGGCTTTACGCACCACGGCGTTGAGGATCACACCTTTAATCTCAATACCGTTCTGGGCAAAGCGCTTGAAGCTGACATCCAGTTCTTTCGGCGTGTTGGTTTCGAAACGCGCCACCATCAGCGACGTACCGGCCAGCTTACCGATGATAGACGCATCGGTGACCGCCAGAATCGGAGGCGTATCAATCAACACCAGGTCGTAGTTCTTGCTCGCCCAATCCAGCAGCTCACCCATGCGACGATGCATCAGCAGCTCAGATGGGTTTGGTGGCACCTGACCGCGTGGCAGGAAGTCAAAACCGTACGGGCCTTTCTGAATCAGCGCCGGGCTGAACTCGGTTTTGCCTGACAACACGTTAGACAGACCGGATTTGTTATCGGCTGACAGCAGTTCGTGGGTGTAACCGCGACGCATATCACCATCGATGAACAGCACACGTTGGCCCGCTTTGGCGACCAGCGTTGCCAGGTTGGCACAGATAAAGGTTTTACCAATACCTGGGCTGGCGCCGGTGATCATCAGGATGTTGTTTTTCGCTTCCATCATCGCGAAGTGCAGGCTGGTACGCAGGCTACGAATCGCTTCGATTGACAGATCAGTTGGATTGCCCAGCGCCAGCAGCGTTTCGTGGGGATCGGTTTTCACCTTGTTGCCACGACGCGCCAGTGCTTCGGTATCTTTCTTACGTTGCCATTCTGACAGCGGTACGCTGGCATAGACGTTCATGCCCAGCTCTTCCAGTTGCTCTGGATTTTCGATGCCGTGATGCAGCAGCGCTTTCAGCAGCACCAGACCAACAGAAACCATCAGACCCAGAATCACGCTCGCCGCGATGATCAGCAGTTTCTTCGGTGCCACCGGGCTGTTGCCGGTTGCTGCGCCATCGATGATGCGTACATCACCCACGGTGCTGGCTTTACTGATACCCAGCTCTTGCTGACGGTTCAGCAACTGCATGTAGATTTCCTGACCAGACTGCACATCACGCGTCAGACGCAAGATCTCTTGCTGCGTTTGTGGCATCTGAGAAATCTTTTTATTCAGCTGCGCCTGCTCACCTTCCAGCGTTTTGCGTTTTTCCAGCAACGCGCGGTAGGTTGGGTGATCTTTAGTAAACAGCTGAGACACTTCGGCTTCACGGAAGGTCAGTTCGTTCAACTGGCTCTGCACGCTGACAGAAGAATCCAGCGCCGATTTGGCTTCCAGCGACAGGTCAACCGACTCGTTCTGGCGACGGAAGGTATTCAGCTTGTCTTCGGCATCATCCAGTTTGCCACGCACTTGCGGCAGCTGGTTGCGCAGGAATTCCAGGCTCTTTTCCGCTTGCTCAGATTTACGCTCAACGTTCTGCAGCAGGTAGTTATTGACGATTTGGTTCAGCACTTTGCTGATCTGCTCTGGATCTTCACCCAGATACTCCAGACCCAGCACGCCCGTATCTTTGCCTTTATCCGCAACGGTCAGGTTGGCCAGCACCGAGTTAATCGCCTGCAGCTCGTTCAGTTTGGTAACGCTGAAGCTGGTGCCTTCATCGGCATTGATGCCGCTTACCAGCATGGTCACTTCACCGTGCGTTTCCAGCTGACCGACTTTACCTTTGAACAGCTCATCACCGTCCGCTGACACGGTATACGAGTCAGGACCGGTCACTTCCAGTTCAACGGTACGTTTATCGATGGTGCGTGGAATTTCCAGGCGGGAGATGGCGACAGTTGATGGCTTGTTACCCATCAAACGCGACAGACCTTTACCAATTACCGGGAAATAGTTCTGGGTGACAACGGTGTCCAGACCCAGATCGTCAACGGTTTTACCGATAACCATGCGCGATTCCAGAATCTGAATCTCGGTATCGGACGCCGGCGTTGGCGGCAGAATGCTGTCTAACTCATTCAGTACTGAGCTGGCGTTCTTCTGTTCAACCTGGACTAACGCATCCGCGCTGTAGATTGGTGTAGCAAACAGTGTGTAGAGCGTGGCTACCAGCATGAAGAAGGCGGTAACGGCAACAATGATCCAGCGATGATCAATCAGCTGTCCCACAAGATGCGCCAGATCCCATCCATTCGAATCTTCCTTTGGCGCGGTCATAACCTTGTTTTTGATATTCATGGATATTCCCAACTATCGGCTTAATACGTTGACCCATTTCTGGGTAGCGTTTTCCAGTAACCCGTAGACCTCTTCAAAGGCCTCGCGACTTTTTTTGTACGGATCCGCAATTTCCTGCTGATTGAGCCAGTGGCCAAGCAGCATGGTCTTTCCGCGTGCGGCTGGATCGATGCGATTCACCTGTTCAATGTGGCGCTTTTCCATTACCAGAATCAGGTCATAGTCACGGCACATGCTGGCCGTTAACTGCTGAGCCTGATGCCCTTCCAGCGACACGCCGTGTTCGGCGGCCACAGCCAGGGCTTTCTGGTCCGCCGGATAGCCTTGCAGCGCGCTGAGCCCTGCGGAGGCAATCCGGATGTTTGGTAGCGCGCGTTTGAACAGACGCTCCCCGGTGGGGGAGCGGCAGATATTGCCGACGCAGACGACTAACACGGACTTAATCATGGCGAACCCTTAGTTCGACCAGTTGCGGAAACGAAGGGCCGAGGAGCTGGCATCGTCAATACCTACGATGGTCGGCAGCAGGCCCGAAATCACACGGTTCCAACGGGTGATTGGTGTCGCGGTGACATAGACGATGTCGTACGGCTCCAGTTGGAATTCGGTGCCCATCACCATCGATGCCGCATCTTTGGTATTCAATTGATAGATGTTGGCGATCTTGGTGCGGTTGGCGCCGCGAATCGGACGAATCACGAACACGCCGGTGGCATCAGAGGTGGTCTGATCCATACCCTGCGAATTGCCCAGTGCTTCAGCCAGCGTCATGCCGCTGCGGTCCATCTTCAGCGTTGACTGCTGCTTCACTTCACCCATCACGAAGACTTTGAGATCGTCGTTACGTGGCACGTAAAGGATGTCGCCCGGATAGAGCAGATGGTTTTGGCTCAGGTCGCCGTTTTGCATCAGCGCCTGCAACGAAAGACGTTGTTCTTTGCCGTTGTGCGTCAGCACCACGTTGCGCCAGTCAGCGTCAGCCGCTAAACCGCCGGCGGCGTTGACGGCATCCAGCACGGTCAGCGGCACGTTAGTGATCGCCTGCTGTCCGGAGGTGGTGACCGAACCGGTGACGTACGCTTTCTGCGAACGGAACGAGGCGACGTTAACGTCAACCTGCGGACTTTCGATGTATTGCGCCAGACGACGCGCCACTTCGCTGCGGATCTCGGTAACCGTTCGGCCTGCTACGCGCACTTTACCGATGTACGGGTAGAAAATGGTGCCATCTGCCTGTACCCAGTTACCGGTGTCGCTGGCGCTACGGTACTGACCGGCAGGTGTGGTCAACTCTGGGTGATCCCAGACGGTGACGTTCAGCACGTCGCCGACACCGATACGGTATTCGTAGCTCTGAATTTCATTTTGCAGCATCGGGTTAGCCTGCGCGACTAACGGCTTCGGACGCATCTGTTCAACCAGACGCGGCGTCAGCGGGAAGACGTTGACATATTTGTCGATGTCATAGTTGCTATCCTGTTGCTCTATGACATCTTTTCCACTGGTGGAAAGGTGAGAACCCGGCTCAATGGTGCATCCGGAGAGAAAAGTCGCGGATACCAGTAAAGGTATCAATTTAATTTTCATTATCATCTGATTCTTCGCTATCAGTTATTGATTGATAGAGGCGAAATCGCCCGCTGTGTAGCGTCTTACAAAAATGGAATGTGACGGGTTAAACACTGAAACTGTGGGTCATTATTATGCGCTCCCTTGGTTTTATGTTGTCACCGAGTCTAAAGACGACATCAATTAAAATGGTTATACAGACTCAATCAGTGCAGCTGTCTAATAACGACACACCCAGCACCCGCAGTTTTCAACCGGGGAGCTTGCTGCCCTCCCAGGCTTCGCTGTCTATCAATAGGCGCCATCGCGTTTCAGCACTACGCCAACCGTCTTAAACAGAATCGCGATGTCATTCCACAGCGACCAGTTCTTGACATACCACGAGTCGAAATAGACGCGTGTTTCATAGTCAACGTCGTTACGACCGCTAACCTGCCACAATCCCGTCATGCCTGGTTTCGCCATCAGGTAATAATCGACATCACCGGCATAACGGCAGAGCTCATCTTCAATCACCGGGCGCGGCCCCACCAGGCTCATATCGCCACGTACCACGTTCCACAGCTGCGGCAGCTCATCCAGACTGGTTTTACGGATGAAATGGCCGACTTTGGTAATGCGCGGATCGTTCTTCAGTTTGAAATCTTTATCCCACTCGGCGCGGGCAACAGGATCGGTACGCAGTACCTCTTCCAGCACCTCTTTCGAGTTAATCACCATTGAGCGGAATTTCAGGCATTTGAACTTACGGCCGCCTAAGCCCACACGTTCATGACCGTAAATCGGTGGTCCGCCATCGCGGCCAACCATAAATCCAAGGACCAGCAACGCCGGGGACAGCGCGAGGATAATGCTCAGCGCGCCGACGATATCGAATGCACGCTTAAGGAAACGTGACGTGCGCTTCGCCAGATTGTTATTCACACGCAGAATCATCACTTCATGGCTAAAGATGTAAGCCATGTCGGTGCCGTACAGCGGTACACCGCGCAGTGTTGGAATAACAGAAACCGAGCGGCAATTGTGCATCGCCAGGGTTTTCAGCCAGTGGTCGCGGTGCTGGCTCTGTTCGAACTCCACCGCCACGATGAATTGGGTTTCGCTGTTGGTCAGCTGCCACAACTCTTGTTCATTGTGCAGCACAGGCACGCCTGAGATGCTGGCCTGTGGGCTGCTCTTATCGACATCGAAGAAGGCGATAACATCGAAGCCCATCACCTCTTCGCTCTGCAGCGCCTGCCAGGCTTCCTGGGCATTGCGGCTGCTGCCGATGATGATGGTTTGCTTCTTCCACATGCCATAATGATTCAGCACACGCTTAGAGATGGCGCGCGCTAAAGGAATCATAATCAACGCCAGAACCCAGGTCGCTACCCAGACAAAGCGCGACATTTGCCACTGTGAAAGGGCTGAAATTGACAAGTCGATGACAGAGAAAATAAGAATGGTACGAAAGATCTCTTTGAGCTCGAACCAGAATGGCTTGCGATAGGTATAATGACGCAGGCGAACCCAGAACCAGCCCACGCAAATAACGGAAAGCGCAATGTGCGTAGCAATTTTTAAATGCAGGTATTTTTCAGATATATCTGCCAGTGGAGAATGGGTAAACGAATTAATCAATGCCATCGCAATAAATAATGCTGCGTTGAAACAAATTAAATCCGAGCACGCCAGTAAAATTTTTGTCAGAAGACTTTTATATGTAATTTCGTTATCGCGCATAGTTAACTCTTTTATATTATTTCTTTAATCCCTAATGCCTCAACGCTGTTTGATAAATGAGCGAAATATTCACTGCATTTGTTGAGGCAATCTGCGGTAAATTCTCTGAGGCCAAATCAATTCTCACAATAGTAAGCAAGAGAATTGTGATTAATACCAACAGATTAGTCCGACTTCCCTTACCACAGTGGCAGACCATTAAACCAAGAGAAAGGCGCTTTAGGCACGCTACCGCCCTTGGCTGTCGCTGCCAATACCGCTTTCATCCTAATTACAACTTGTTTTATGCGGCATTTTTGCGCTAATTACTGGCCGTGGTCCGCGTGCGATCACAGTTCGCAACATTAAGAGGCTAAGGAGCACGCTATAAACAACTTTGGCGCAGACATTTACTAACACGTTGCTATACTAGTTATTACTGGCTTGTTTACAAGTAGGCCCCGTGTTCCCTGCACTATTTTAGGAAAAAGACTACCAGCGATAAGTATTGATGCCAGCCCTTTCAGGCCATTCCCCTGCAAAATTCAGATTAATTCGATACTCAACCACGCAATAGACTGCATTAAAAATGCACGTGGTTATCTGCTGAAAAAAAATAATTGTCTCTTTCATTCAGGTGCAATCTTTATCCATACTTTCATCTTATCGGTGCAAATCGGCAATCAGGGATATTCTTCTCTCATGGCTGACCCGCCAATTGACCGAGTCAGCGGCTATTTACAGGCTTAACGCCGTTTCACTATCATCAGATTAAGCGCATAACACAGACATTAAGGTGATTAACACATGTTGGAGTGGATCATTGATCCGACGCTCTGGGCAGGATTAGTAACGCTAATCGTTCTGGAGCTGGTGTTGGGCATTGATAACCTGGTTTTCATTGCCATCCTCGTCGAAAAGCTGCCGCCGAAGGAACGCGACCGTGCGCGTATTATCGGCCTGCTTCTCGCGCTGGTGTCGCGTTTAGCGCTGCTCGCCTCACTATCCTGGCTGGTAACCCTGACACAACCGCTGTTTACTCTGTTGCACCACGACTTCAGCGCCCGCGATCTGCTGCTGCTGTGCGGAGGCTTCTTTCTTCTTTATAAAGCCACCACCGAGTTAAACAGTCGTCTGGAAGGCGCTGACGAGGAAACCGGTCAAAATAAGAACGGTGCTAAATTCTGGCCGGTGGTGGCGCAAATAGTGGTGCTGGACGCCATCTTCTCGCTGGACTCGGTGATTACCGCCGTTGGCATGGTCAACGAGCTGCCGGTGATGATGGCGGCAGTAACGGTGGCGATTCTGCTGATGCTGCTGGCGAGTAAGCCGCTAACGCGTTTCGTTAACGGCCATCCGACCATCGTGATTCTCTGTCTGAGCTTCCTGCTCATGATCGGCTTCAGCCTGGTGGCCGAGGGGTTAGGCTTCATTATTCCAAAAGGGTATCTCTACGCGGCGATTGGTTTCTCTATCGTCATCGAGATACTCAATCAGTTGGCGATGTTCAATCGCCGCCGCTTTCTCACTGCCGGCCGTCCACTGCGTCAGCGCACGTCAGAAGCCGTTTTGCGCATTCTGCGCGGCGAGGCGCAGCGTGCGGAACTGGACGCCGATACTGCTTCACTGGTCAGCGACAGCGAAGAAGGCGCGCTATTTAACCGTCAGGAACGGCGCATGATTGCGCGCGTGCTGGGGCTGGGTCAGCGCCAGATTAATAGCATCATGACGTCGCGCCACGACGTCGAGCATATCGACCTCACCGAAGATCCGGCGGAGATCATGGCGAAGCTCGATCGCAATCAACACACGCGTATTCTGGTGACCGAACAGGGCCGCGACCCGCTCGGTGTGGTGCACGTGATTGACCTCCTGCATCAATCGTTGCACAGCAAATCACTGGATTTACGCTCGCTGATTCGCCAGCCGTTAATCTTTCCTGAGCGCGTCACCTTATTACAGGCGCTGGAACAGTTCCGCAACGCGCGCACCCACTTCGCCTTTGTAGTGGATGAGTTTGGTTCGGTGGAAGGCGTGGTCACGCTGAGCGACCTGATGGAAACCATCGCCGGCAATCTGCCGAATGAAGGGGAAAAAATCGATGCGCGCTACGATATTCAAGTGCTGCCCGACGGCGGTTGGGTGGCGAATGGTCATATGCCGTTAGAGGATTTAGCCGTCTACGTGCAGCTGCCGTACGATGAAAAGCGCAATTACCACACGCTGGCGGGATTACTGATGGATAGCCTGCAACATGTGCCGCAGGAAGGTGAAGAGTTGCAGATCGGCGATTATCTGCTGCGTACGTTGCAGGTAGAAAACCACCGTGTACAGAAAGTGGAGATAGTGCCGATAGCACCGTAATTAGCCAGGTCGCCATAAATGGCGACCCTACGGGATTTACAGCGATGGTGAGGCAGGATAATGCATTGCAGCTGCAGCGCGGGTGTTGAGGCGACATCCCATCTCGCTGAACGAGTGAGGGATTCCAGGGCGAGCCGCAGGGATGCGGCGAGAGGTGGCGCTGAGCAGGAGCGAATCGCCACCGGTCCGTAAGGAATCGTGAGTGAGTGAAGGTACCGCGTAGCGGCGAGTTGGGCTGGCGCAAGGCCCGGGAGTGCAGAGGGCGCGGCCAGGCGTCCTCTGCTCGGTCGCCGCGCGAACGTGCTGCAACTGCCTCAGCGCAAGGCGAACGAAAGTCGCTCTGCGCTTAAGTGTTCAGCATTCCGCCCTGAATGGCGACCCAAGTTACGGCTGCTTTGCCGGTTGCTGGCGATCCAGCCACTGATTCAGACGCGACTTCGCTTCGCTTTGCAGTTGCTGACGCACCACATCATCCACCGGCAACGAGTACTGCAGATTATTCCAGCCGCCGTACATGCGCAGCGGAATAGTTTGCTGGTTCAGCAGCGCAGCTAATTTATCGTCGCCCTGCCAGCCGCGCAGCATCATATTAATGGTGACGTCGAGCTGCTGTTTGACCATATCGACATTGCCTTTGGTCTGCACCGCCAGACGACTGTTGCCGCCCTGCAGATCCGGCAAGCTGAAGATGCCTTGCTTGAGACTCACGCGCCCACTCAACTGCTGAATGCCCTGATCGTCGGGTTGATCGTTGGTGACACGATTACTGACGCGCGCCACCGCACGGCGCACCATCTGCTGCAGATTCAGCTGCGAAAGCTGCAAATTAGTGGCTTCCAGATCCGCTCTGCCCTGCCAGTTACGTTTTGCCTCTTCAATGCTCAATCCAGCACCGCTCACATCGCCTTGCAGTGAAACCGTGCCTTGCAGCGTTTCTGGCAGTTCTAATGCTTTCAGCAGCGGCGCAATGGCGATGTTATCCAGCTCAGGCTGGAATGCCACTTGCGTCACCGGTTTGCGGATATCCACCGAACCGGGAACGGAGAAATGGCCTTCGCCAAATTTGCCTTGCAGCTTACTCAGCGTCATCAAACCTTGCTGATTGCTGGCATCGATCTGCAAGTTGGTCAGCGTTAGGCCGCGCCACACGCTGCTATCGGCGGTGAGATTGAGCGTCAAATCCAGCTGATTCAGCGGCGAGTTGCTGTTATCACGCATTCGCGGTTCAGCAATCACTGGCGTGCTCACCACATTGGCTCGCTGCGGCGCGCTGCTATCCGTCACCGGTGCATTCGCCATCAACGCGTCGATGTCTAAACGGGTGGCGTGTAGCGCCAGATTAAGCTGCTGCGGCAGCGCCAGACGCCCCTCGGCGCTGCCATCCAGTGCGCTGTCATTGGCGGTGAGCTGCATCTTCTGTAGGGAGAAACGCTGATTGTCGCCGTTCCATTCGCCCTGACCGCTCAAGGTGCCTTTGATCCCCTGCGTCGGCAGATTGGCGCCGTCGATGGCGTAATTCAACTCATCCAGCTGTCCGACCAGACGATGTGGATACTGCGCCACATTCATCTGCCCTTTGAGATTGACGCTGACGTTGCGCTGATTACGCGAAATCCGGGTAGCCAAATTGATGCTGGCCTGTTTGCTGGCATCCTGATCGAGGTTGAGATTGAGGTCGCGGAAATTATATTCGTCGCCGCCGGGCTGCTGCCAAATCAGCAGGCTGTCGGCGAGACGCAGTTTACCAATGTTGAATGACCAGCCGTTATTGCTGCTGCTCATCGGCTCGGCATCACCCGGCCCCACCGGCGCGCCGGTGGGCTTTTGCGCGGCGCTGTCTGGCGTGACGCGGATGATAGCGTTTTTCAGCATCACCTGACTGACGCTCAGCTGATGCGACAACAGCGGCCAGAGATGGACATCCAGGCGCATATTATCGGCAGTGACCATCGGCTGCGTGGCGCCAGGCGCGGTCAGACTCATGCGCCCGGCGAGAATGCTGAGCTGTGGCCAGACGTGCCAGCGCAGATCGCCGCTTATCTGAAGCTGATAACCACTGCGCTGTTCAACCTGCTTTACCATGTAGGTACGAAAGTCGTTGGGATTGACCAGCAACACCAATGCCGTCATGCCCGCTACGACCACCACTAACAGGATGGCCAGCGTAGTTATCACTCTTCTCATCACATCCTCATTGCCGTCATAATTCAAGGTGCAGCTTCGTTGACTGCGCTCGCTCACCCCGGCACTTACTGATGTAAGCTCCCGGGGATTTACTCGCTTGCCGCCTTGCTGCACCTCGACGTATTTTGGCAAGCATTTTGTAGTCAGTCTTTGTCGATGCGGCTGGCATCCGCGCCCTGCTGACCACGATATTTGGCATCTTCGCGACGGTTATACGGTCGCGCAGCCGGGCCCGACAGAGGCTCAAAGCTCAGTGCACCAATTAACATGCCTGGACGCAGCGCCAGCGGCAGTTTGCCTGAATTATAGAACTCCAGCACGATGCGGCCTTGCCAGCCCGGATCGATACGGTGCGCCGTGACGTGCACCATTAAACCCAGGCGTGCCAGCGAAGAGCGGCCATCCAGCCAGCCGACCAGATCGTCAGGAATGGTGACCGATTCCAGCGTCACCGCCAGCGCCAGCTCGCCAGGATGCAGGAAAAAGGCTTCGCCTTCCGGCAGCACAATCTCGTCGCTCATCACACGGTCCAGCGCGGCACTGACTTCATGCTTTGGACCACTCAAATCAATAAACGCCGCCGTATGACCGCTAAAAGTGCGGAACTGATTGCCGAGGCGCACATCCACCGTGGCGCCGTTGATGCGTTCCACTGGCGGGCGCGGCTCAATCGCCAACTTTCCGTTGTCCAGCCAGGCTTCAATATCGCGATCGCATAATCTCATCGCAGGTACTCCATGAATTAAGTGTAGCGAATGGCTACGACAGCGCGTCACGCCGGGGCGGACGCCATGTCGTCAAAGATACTGATTAATCTTGGCCTTGAGGATATCAATGGCGATACGGTTTTTTCCGCCGCGCGGCACAATGATGTCAGCGTACTGCTTGGAAGGTTCAATAAATTGCAGGAACATCGGACGCACGGTCTTCTGATACTGGCTCATCACCGAATCCATGGAGCGACCGCGCTCATTCACATCGCGCTTCATGCGGCGCATCAAACAGATATCCAGCGGCGTATCGACGAAGATAGAGAAATTCATCTCCTGACGCAGGCGGGCATCGGTTAACAGCAAGATGCCTTCGAGAATGATAACTTTCTTCGATTTGAGATGAATACAGTCGCTGGTGCGGGTGTGCTCAACATAGCTGTAAACCGGCAACTCAATTTCCTGACCAGCTTTAAGCGCGCGCAGGTGCTGCAACAACAGATCATGATCCATCGCACTCGGATGGTCATAGTTGGTTTTCACCCTCTCTTCCATGGTGAGGTGGCTCTGATCTTTATAGTAGGCATCTTCGGGGATCACACCGATATGCTCGTCACCGACCTGGTCACGGATTTCACGATAGAGCGTGCTGGCGATAAGACTTTTTCCGGATGCGGATGCACCTGCGATGCCAACGATCACGCACTGATGAGACTTGTCAGTCATACTTTTTTAAGACCTGATAACTGGAGCCTGCCTAAGCCGAAGCTGCAACGGGCCGAATGAGAGGGTTAGTTGGCGGCAATTATAGGTATTTCACCGGGTTGATGCCAGAGAAATGGGCCAACGGCTTTTCAGAATATCCCCTTTTGCAGCCAGACGCTTAATCGATACACTGTTCATCTGCCAACACTGCAGCCGGCGTTGGCACTCCTAATATAGCCGCAAGGAAAAGTATGAGCTGGAAAACCCTGACCTATTTTGGCGACAGCATGTTGCTGATCCCGACCGCGGTGATCATCGCGCTGGTCTTGCCATGGAAAAGCGACAACCGCCAAACCGTCTGGTATTGGGTGCTGGCGTTTGGTTTGGCTGGCCTGGTGGTGAGCGTCTCGAAAATCCTGTTTCTCGGCTTTGGCATTGGTAGTGCCCGATTCAACTTTACCGGCTTCAGCGGCCACAGCGCAATGTCGGCCACGCTCTGGCCGGTGATGATGTGGCTGATCTCCGGCCGCTGGTCGCCGCGCTGGCGCCTGTTTACCATTGGCATCGGCTATCTGATTCCGTTGATGGTTGGCCTGTCGCGCCTGGTCATCCACGCGCACTCCAAAAGCGAAGTGCTGGCGGGCCTGATGCTTGGCTTTACGCTTAGCACCGCATTCCTGCTGACGCAGCGCCGCACTTCACTAAAGGGCTTTAGCCTGCCGCAGATTGGCGTCGCGCTGCTGGTGCCGCTGTTGCTGCTGAGCCACGGCCGCGTCGCCACCACGCAACAGTTCCTCGAACGCTTCTCTGCCAATCTTGCCGGCTTAGAAAAGCCGTTTACCCGCGCCGATCTTTTTCGCTAATCCCGTTTGGCCCTTTGCGCGCAAAGGGCCAATCAATTCAGTGAATAACGACTAAAGTCGAATTCCCCGCAGACATCTCAAACAGATGTGCTAGCATGCAAAATAGTGATTGATTGGCGCATTTTCCATCGTGAATCAGGTGCGCGCTGCTGGATTCTTGCATGACCCTCGAGATACTAACTTCACAGGAAAGGCCACAGCGAACCTGGCTCAATGCCTTGCTCATTGGCGGGCTCACTTTTCTACTGACGCTATTTTGCCTGGAACTGATTGTTGTCAGTGGCCGTATTTCGCCGCTTTGGTACTCCACCGCGCTGATGACGGTGATCGTGTTTCGCGCCCACTCCAAACACGTTCCCTTGCTGCTGCTTGCCTGCGTACTGGGTACCGCGTTGGCCAATCTGATCATTATTGGTCCCGCACTCAGTAACATTAAGTTCGCCATCTTAAATATGGTACAGGCGATTCTGGGCGGCGTGATGCTGCGCGCGCTGCTCGATCGCCGCGCCCCGCTCAATTCGTTACTCGACTGGGTGCGCTTTGCCCTGTGCGCCGGCCTGATTGCGCCGCTGTTAGGTGGCGTCGTGGCATTGTGGATGCTGCATGTGGGCAGCAATGCGTCACTGCCCTTCTTCTCGACGTGGGTGATTTCTGAGGTGATCGGCGTGCTGGCGTTTGGCCCGGTGTTATTGCTGTGGCCAAATAAACCGCTGCGCCAGATTTTGACGCCAGGCCGTCAGTTGGAAACCGGCCTGACGCTGCTTGTCACGCTGCTCGCCAGCTATTTGTCGCTGCGTTTTCTGCCGTGGCCCTTCACTTTTATTGTGGTGATTCTTTTTTGGTGCTCGGTGCGGCTACCCAAGTTCGAAGCGTTTCTGCTGTTCTTCCTCAACGCCAGTTTCATCTCGATTCTGCTGGCCTTTAACTGGGTCAACCTGGCGCAAAACGGCATGCTGCTCGGCCAGGTCAGCACCTGGCTGCCATTTCTGTTGGTGCTGCTGCCGAGCCACGTGATGGCGCTGGTGATGGATGCCTTCCAGCGCGAGAAGCATCATATCAGCGAGAGTGAAACCCGCTTCCGTAACGCTATGGAATACTCCGCGATTGGCATGGCGCTGGTTTCGCCGAATGGCGGTTGGCAGCAGGTCAATCATTCACTGTGCCAGACGCTGGGTTTCCCGGCCGATGAGCTGAAAAAGCTCACCTTCCAGCAAATCACCCATCCCGACGATCTCAACAGCGATTTACAGCAGCTGGAGCGATTGGTGGCGGGTGAAATCATGACCTACACCATGGAGAAGCGCTATTTCCGCAAGGATGGCGAAATCGTCTGGGCGCGCCTGACGGTATCGATGGTGCGCGACGCCGCGCAACAGCCGCACTACTTCATCGCGCAGATTATCGATATCTCCGAATTGAAGCAGAGTGAGCAGATTAATCGACGCTTGATGGAGCGCATCACGCTGGCCAATGAAGCTGGCGGCATTGGCGTGTGGGAGTGGAATCTGCTGACCGGCGAGATGTTGTGGGACAAGCGCATGTATGAGCTGTTTGGCTTAAGTCCGCACCAGACGCCCACCTACGATCTGTGGGTGCATCTGCTTGATCCGGCCGAGCGGGAAACCGCCACGCTTGTGGTGCAGCAGGCCATCGAACGCCGCAGCGCTTTCCAGCTGGAATACCGGATTAATTTACCGGAAGGCCCGCGCTACGTGCGCTCTGAGGCCAACCGCATTCTGAGTCAGGATGGTCAGATTGAACGTATGCTCGGCATCTGTCAGGACATCACGCCGCTGCGCGCGCTGAATGAAGCGCTGTTCCAGGAAAAAGAGCGCATGGCGATCACCCTCGATTCCATCGGTGAAGCGGTGATCAGTACCGATGATGAAATGCGCGTCACCTTTATGAATCCGGTTGCCGAAACGCTGAGCGGCTGGCCACAGGAAAAAGCCGCAGGCGTACCCATTACCGAACTGCTTAACATCACGCGCGGCGCGAGCGGCCCGCGCGTCGATAATTTGCTGTTGTGCCAGCTGCCGGACGAAAAAATCTCTCCCGAACTCGATGAAGAGCTGGTGCTGCATACACCAGACGGCACGCGCGTGGAGATCCACTACAGCATCACGCCGCTGAAAACCCTGACCGGCGCTAGCATCGGCGCGGTGATGGTTATTCAGGACGTCAGTGAATCGCGCAAGGTGATGAAGCGCCTGAGCTACAGCGCTTCACACGATATGCTGACGCGCCTGCCAAATCGCCACAGCTTCGAGCAGCGTTTGAAGCAGTTGGTGAACGATGCGGCGGCCAACCACACCCATCACGGCTTGGTATTTATCGATCTGGATAAATTCAAGGCGGTGAACGATACCGCCGGGCATGCCGCCGGGGATGCGCTGCTGCGCGAACTGGCAGAGCTGATGCCGCATCATCTGCGCAGCAGCGATATGCTGGCGCGTTTGGGCGGCGACGAATTTGGCGTGCTAATGCCGAATTGCGAAGTGGATCAGGTGCGCGACGTGGTGCAGCGTATCGTCACCGCCGTGAGCGAATATCGCTTTATGTGGCAGGAGCAGACTTATCACGTCGGCGCGAGTGCCGGCATCACGCAAATTGATCAACGTAACTGCATCAGCAATGTGGTGATGTCACAGGCCGATGTCGCCTGTTACAGCGCAAAACACGCGGGCCGTGGTCAGTATCACGTTTATCAGGAAGTGCAGATGTAATCTGCCACGTCTGCCCATTGCCAGCCCGCGCTGGCTGCGCTAAAGTCGCCCCCTTTTTTCCGGCATGGGGGATAAATATGTTTATCGGATTCGATTACGGCACAGCAAACTGCTCAATTGCGGTCAGCGATAATGGCACGCCGCGCCTGCTGACACTGGAGAATGGTCAGCGCCTGCTTCCCTCCATGATTTGCGCGCCAACGCGTGAAGCGATCAGCGAATGGCTGCATCGCCATCATCAGGTGCCAACGCCGGACAGCGAAGGCATCGCCTTATTGCAGCGTGCGCTGCGCTATAACCGCGAAGAAGATATCGACGTCACGCCAGGCAGCGTGCAGTTCGGTTTGACCGCGCTGCAGCAATATATGGTCGATCCCGAAGAAGTATGGTTCGTGAAGTCACCGAAATCCTTCCTCGGCGCTAACGGCCTGAAGCCACAGCAGATCGCCTTCTTTGAAGATTTGGTGTGCGCGATGATGCTGCACATTCGTCAGCAAGGCGAAACCCAGCTCGATCGCCCGATTGAGCAAGCGGTGATTGGCCGCCCGATTAACTTCCAGGGTTTAGGCGGCGAAGAAGCTAACCAGCAGGCGCAAGGCATTCTGCTGCGTGCGGCACAGCGCGCCGGTTTCCGTGATGTCGAGTTCCAGTTTGAGCCGGTGGCGGCGGGCCTGGATTTCGAAGCCACGCTGCAGAAAGAGACGCGCGTATTAGTCGTCGATATCGGCGGCGGCACCACCGACTGCTCGATGCTGCTGATGGGCCCGGAATGGCGTCATAAAACCGATCGGCGTGAAAGTTTACTTGGCCACAGCGGATGCCGCGTGGGCGGGAACGATCTCGACATTATGCTGGCGTTCAAAACCCTGATGCCGCTGCTGGGCCTCGGTGGCAATACGCAGAAAGGCACCGCGCTGCCCGCGCTGCCGTGGTGGAATGCGGTGGCGATCAACGACGTCCCGGCACAGAGCGACTTCTATTCCGCGGCCAGCGGCAAACTGCTGCGCGATTTGATCCGCGATGCTGAACACAGCGACAAAGTGGCGCACTTGCTGAAAGTGTGGCAGCAGAAGCTGAGCTATCGTCTGGTGCGTGCGGCGGAAGAGAGCAAGATTGCGCTGTCGGAGGTGAAAGAGACCGATGCCTCGCTGGCGTTTATCGCCGCGCAATTGCAGGCGCAAATTAGTGCTGCGCAGCTGGAAGAAGCGATTAATCAACCGCTGGAACGCATTCTGGAGCAAGTGCATCTGGCGCTCGCCACCTGCGAAACCAAGCCGGAAGTGATTTATCTCACCGGCGGTAGCGCACGTTCTCCGGTGTTGCGCGCGGCGTTACAGCAGGCGCTGCCCGATACGCCTATCGCCAGCGGCGATGACTTCGCCTCGGTGACCGCCGGCCTCGCCCGCTGGGCTGAAGTGATGTTCAGATAATCCCCTCTCCCGCTTGCGGAAGAGGGTTAGGGTGAGGGTCAGACCGCTCCGTACGATTATCCCCTTCACCCTGCCCTCTCCCAAAGGGAGAGGGCAAAGCCACAGATTCTGCCAGATTAGAAATTCACGTTCGCACTGATCCCACCCACAAACGCATCTTTCACTTCACTTACCGCCCCCGGCGCCACCACATATTGCAGGTTCGGACGCAATTGCAGCCATTTGGTCAGCTGCGCGTTGTAGTAGATCTCATAGTTATACTCTGATCCATCCTGAATCGGCAGATAGGTTGGGCTATTGAAGTCAGTCTCACCGTTCGCGTTATTCTGCTCACGTTGGGAACGCGTGTAAGCGCTGTTAACGTGAATACGTGCCGCACCCACACCAATCTCATCCTGCGGACGCGCATCAAACGGCCCTTTCCAGGTGAAGCTCACCGACTGATAGTTATCCGTTTTCGAGGTTTTATGGTCGTTCATCACCGCTTGAACGGTGACGCCCAAACCACGGCTGGCATCGCCGCCCTGCGCGGTCAGCTGCTGTTGCAGCAGCACGTAGCCGCCGTAAGCGTGATCCTGGCTCTGATAAGCCCCATCGCGCCAGCTGCCGTAGTTGTCGCCGTTAGCTGAAGAGTAGTAATAGCCGATACGGTAATTACCCGGCAGCTTGTCGGCGCCTAACGTCGGTTTCCAACCCAACTCTACCGGCACCAGATTGCCTTCGGAGTTGCTGGTATCAAGACGGAAGCCGTCGCCGCGATCGTAGTTGGCGCGGTTCTGGTTATAGAAGCCCACCTGGAAGAACACTTCAGGTGTGATATTCACCTTCACGCGGCCGCCCCATTGGGACACCGGCCAGTTGAACCAGCGATCGCCACGCCAGTTACCGGCCTGGCCGCTACCGAACGCCAGGTTCTGGAACTTACTGTCAAAGTTATCGAAATCTTCACCAACGGTGACGCGACCGGCTTTCAGGTTCACGGTGTTATCGAACAGACCTTTGCTTAACCAGAACTGGGTTAAACGCCAGGTTTGGCCGCGTCCGTACACTTCCTGAGTGGAGGACAACATGCCGGTACGACGATCGGCGACCTGGTCGGAAATGTTCTGACCATTACGATCGGTAATCGTCATCTGGAATTGCGCATCCTGCCAGTTGAGCAGTTTTTCCAGGTCGAAATTAGCGCCAAACGCCCACTGATCGCTGTAGCGCATTGAGGTGTTGGTATCGGCGCCGCCCGCCAGATTGGAGCCGCTTTCCATGGTGTAGTTAACGTCGAATTTTATGCCGTCATTTTCCAGCTGCGTTCGGTAACCGCCCCAATCACCAAACATATAGGGAGAGTCGTAACTGAAAGCATCAGCGGCCAGCGCAGATGCACTCAGCATCGCAAACATCAGAGTTCCCGCTGCCAGGCGGGGTAAATGCTGCACTGCTTCTTTTCTGTTCATGATGGTTATTCTTATATGAAGTTACTGGAATGGATCGAACAGAGGATAGTGCTGAGGATTTGTCAGTTTTTGCAAATATGTGCGCAGTTTACTGCAGGATGATAGTGCGTTAGCGCAATTGTGACGTCTGTCGATGATTGAAAATCTTTTGTGGGAAATGGCATTTTTTGTGAGGCAGAGCTGGAAAATAGCGGGACGCCGCAGCGTCCCTGAAAACCTTACAGTTTGCTGGCGCTCGCCAGCTCTTCGATCTCTTGCTTGCTGAGCTCGAGTTGGGTAGCTTTCACTAACTCATCCAACTGCTCCAGCGACGTGGCGCTGACAATCGGGGCGGTAATGCTCGGACGGGCAATCTGCCACGCCAGCGCCACCTGCGTTGCCGACACATCGTGCGAGGCGGCGACATCTTCCAGCGCTTCAACAATGCGCTTACCGCGTTCATTCAGGTACTTGTCGACGATGCCCTGCCCGCGCTGACTTTTGCTGGCATCCTCTGGCTTTTTGTACTTACCGCTGAGGAAGCCGCTGGCCAGCGAATAGTAGTTAATCACGCCGAGGCCATTTTTCACCGCAACCTGCTCCAGACCGCTTTCATACTCCTGGCGATCGTAGAGATTGTATTCCGGCTGCAGGGTTTCATAGCGCGCCAGGCCATGTTGCTTGCTCACGTCCAGCGCTTCCTGCAGACGTTTAGCGTTGTAGTTAGACGCGCCAATGGCACGCACTTTGCCCTCCTTGATCAGCGAATCGAAGGCTTTCAGCGTCTCCAGCAGCGGCGTCGCGTCATCATCGCGGTGCGCCTGATAAAGATCGATGACGTCGGTTTGCAGGCGGCGCAGCGAATCTTCTACCGCCTGACGAATGTAAGCCGGTTTGAGGCCGGTTTTCTCCGGCGACAGCTCCATGCCAACTTTGGTGGCCAGCACGATGCTGTCGCGCTTGCCACTTTTCTTCAGCCATTTGCCGATGATGGTTTCCGATTCGCCACCTTCGTTACCCGGCGCCCAGCGCGAATAAACGTCGGCGGTATCGATGAAGAACAAGCCCTTCTCCACCAGCGCATCAAGCAGGGAAAATGAGGTTTTCTCATCCACCGTCCAGCCAAACACATTGCCGCCAAAGGTGAGACGGGGAACTTCAATACCGCTGTCGCCGAGCTGGCGGAGTTTCTGTTGACTCATTTTGTTCTCCTTATTCAAACGAGACAGGTCTGTATTGAGCTTAGCAAAGGAAATTGCCGCGCTTATGCCTATTGCTGGCAGAATATTTACAGAATATGAATACTTACCTTCAATGGGGCGATATTCTTATTTCCTTCAATTTTTGCCCGGTCCGGGCGACTACAATCATTCGTTTGCGAAATGGCTATTTTTATATTTCGCATTGGGGAAAACGAAAAATGCTGGAGAGCACACGCCTTGATGAACCGTCGAATTAAAACAAGCTTACTGGCCGTAGCCGTGATTGCCGTGCTGGCGGGCGGCTATTATTGGTGGCAGCATCCAGCGGAACCGAATAAACAGCCGCAGGCCGAAGGTCAGCAGCAGCGTGGTCGCGGCGCAGGTGGCAAACGCCCCTTAGCGCCAGTGCAAGCTGCCGCTGCCGCCACCCAAAGCGTGCCGTATTTCCTCAGTGGCCTTGGCACCGTGACCGCCGCCAACACCGTTACGGTGCGCAGCCGCGTTGACGGCCAATTGATGGCGCTGCACTTCCAGGAAGGAGAGCAAGTGGCCGCTGGCGCGCTGCTGGCGGAAATCGACCCACGCCCTTATCAGGTGGCATTAACTCAGGCGCAGGGCCAACTGGCAAAAGACCAGGCTACGCTTGCCAACGCGCGCCGCGATCTCAGTCGCTATGAAAAACTGGCGAAAACCTCGCTGGTATCGCAGCAGGAACTCGATACGCAACGTTCGCTGGTGAGCGAAACGCTCGGCACCCTTAAAGCTGATGAAGGCAACGTCGCCAGCGCCCAGCTTAATCTCACCTACAGTCGCATTACTGCGCCGATTGGTGGACGCGTCGGCTTGAAGCAGGTGGATGTCGGCAACTACATCACCTCCGGCGATACCACCGGATTGGTGGTGATCACCGAAACGCACCCCATTGACGTGGTGTTCAGCGTCGCCGAGAACAACATCAGCCAAATCCTCAAGGCGCAGAAAAGCGGACAGCCGCTGATCGTCGAAGCCTGGGATCGCAGCAACAAAACGCTGCTGACCAGCGGCACGCTGTTAAGCCTCGATAACCAGATTGATGCCACCACCGGCACCATCAAACTCAAAGCACGCTTCAGCAACGAAGATGACACGCTGTTCCCTAATCAGTTTGTCAATGCGCGTCTGAAAGTGGACACCTTGCAGGATGCGGTGGTGATCCCCACCGCCGCGTTGCAGATGAGCAACGACGGTCACTTTGTCTGGGTGGTCAACAGTGATAACAAAGTGAGCAAAAAACGCGTCACCGCTGGGTTACAGGACAGCCAGAAAGTGGTGATCAGCGCGGGCCTCGAAGCAGGCGAACGCGTGGTGACCGACGGGCTCGATCGCCTGACGGAAGGTGCCACCGTTGAAGTGGTGGCACCGCAAAGCGCCGCGACCCACAGCACGCGCGCTGCGCAGCCCGCACGCGGAGAGCGTCAATAATGCAGGTGATGCCTCCTGACAGCAGCGGTGGACCTTCGCGCCTGTTTATTCTGCGCCCGGTCGCCACCACGCTACTGATGATCGCCATTCTGTTAGCCGGCGTGCTCGGCTACCGTTTTCTGCCGGTTTCCGCGTTACCTGAAGTCGATTATCCGACCATTCAGGTGGTTACGCTCTATCCCGGCGCTTCTCCCGATGTGGTGACCTCTTCCATTACCGCGCCGCTGGAACGCCAGTTTGGCCAGATGTCCGGCCTGAAGCAGATGGCGTCGCAGAGTTCGGGCGGCGCGTCGGTAGTCACATTGCAGTTTCAGCTGACGCTGCCACTGGATGTTGCCGAGCAGGAAGTGCAGGCAGCGATCAACTCCGCCACCAATCTGCTGCCGAGCGATCTGCCAAATCCACCGGTCTACAGCAAAGTAAATCCGGCCGACCCGCCGATCATGACGCTCGCCGTCACCACCACCAGCATGCCGCTCACGCAGGTGCAGGACATGGTGGAAACGCGCGTGGCGCAGAAGATTTCTCAGGTTTCGGGCGTGGGTTTAGTCACGCTGTCGGGCGGACAACGTCCTGCGGTGCGCGTGAAGATGAACACCCAGGCGCTGGCCGCGCTCGGCCTGACCAGCGAATCGGTGCGCACCGCCATTACCAACGCTAACGTCAACTCGGCGAAAGGCAGCCTCGACGGCCCAACGCGCTCAATTACGCTGTCGGCCAACGACCAGATGACCTCGGCGGAAGATTATCGCAAGCTGATCATCAGCTATAACAACGGCGCGCCGGTGCGGCTGGGCGATGTGACCACCATCGAACAAGGTGCCGAAAACAGCTGGCTGGGCGCCTGGGCGAACCGTCAACAGGCGATTGTGCTCAACGTGCAGCGCCAGCCCGGCGCTAACATCATCGCCACCGCCGATAATATTCGCGCCATGCTGCCCGGATTAACCGCCACGCTGCCGAAATCGGTGGAGGTGAAACTGCTTACCGACCGCACCACCAACATCCGCGCTTCGGTCAGCGATACCCAGCACGAACTGATGCTGGCGATGGGTTTGGTGGTGATGATCATCTACCTGTTCCTGCGTAACGTTCCGGCGACCCTCATTCCCGCCGTCGCCGTGCCGCTGTCGCTGGTCGGCACCTTTGCCGCGATGTATTTCCTGGGCTTCTCGATCAACAACCTGACGCTGATGGCGCTGACCATTGCCACCGGTTTTGTGGTTGATGACGCCATCGTGGTGATCGAGAACATCTCGCGCTATATCGAAAAAGGCGAAAAGCCGCTGACGGCGGCGCTGAAAGGCGCGGGCGAGATTGGCTTCACCATTATCTCCCTCACCTTCTCGCTGATTGCGGTGCTCATTCCGCTGCTGTTTATGGGCGATGTGATTGGCCGCCTGTTCCGCGAATTCGCCGTGACGCTGGCGGTGGCGATTTTGATCTCCGCCGTGGTGTCGCTGACGCTGACGCCGATGATGTGCGCCCGCATGTTAAGCGCTGAATCGCTGCGCAAGCAGAACCGCTTCTCGCGGGCCAGCGAAGCGATGTTTGACCACATTATTGCCCGTTACGGACGCGGCTTAACGCGCGTGCTGCTGCATCCGTGGATCACCTTGTCGGTAGCGCTCGGCACCTTGCTGATCACCGTGTTGCTGTGGATCATGATCCCCAAAGGCTTCTTCCCGCAGCAGGATAACAGCATTATTCAGGGCACCTTGCAGGCGCCGCAGTCGGTCTCTTACGCCAACATGGCTGAGCGCACGCGCGATGTCGCCTCGATCATCATGAAAGATCCGGCGGTGCAGAGCATGACCTCGTTTGTCGGCGTCGATGGCACCAACGCCGCGCTCAACAGCGCGCGCCTGCAAATCAACCTGAAGCCGTTGGATGAGCGTGACGATCGCATTCCGGCTGTGCAGCAGCGTCTGCAACAGGCGTTAGCCAAAGTGCCGGGCATTTCGCTGTGGCTGCAGCCGGTGCAGGATTTGACCATTGATACCCAGGCGAGCCGCACGCCGTACCAGTTCACGCTGCAATCGGGTTCGCTGGAGTCGCTGAGTTTGTGGGTGCCGAAACTGCTGGAGCAACTTAACACGCTGCCACAACTGCGCGACGTCAGCAGCGACTGGCAGGATCAAGGTCTGGAAGCTTTTGTAAGAGTCGATCGTGACAGCGCCAGCCGCCTCGGCATCAGCATGGCCGACGTGGATAACGCGCTGTATAACGCCTTTGGCCAGCGCCTGATCTCCACCATTTACACCCAGGCTAATCAGTATCGCGTGGTGCTGGAGCAGAACAGCGACGCCACGCCAGGACTGGCGAGCCTCGACGGCATTCGCCTGACCAGCAGCGACGGCGGCAGCGTGCCGCTCAACGCCATCGCTCAGATTGAGCAGCGCCACGCCGCGCTCAGCATCAACCATCTCGACCAGTTCCCGTCGGCGACCTTCTCGTTTGATGTCGCAGAAGGGTATTCGTTGGGCGATGCGGTGAAAGCGGTGAGCGCAGCGGAAGATCAGGTGGGCATGCCCGCCGAAATGATGACGCAGTTCCAGGGCAGCACGCTGGCCTTTGAAGCGGCGCTGTCCAGCACCGTGTGGCTGATCGTGGCGGCGGTGGTGGCGATGTATATCGTGCTCGGCGTGTTGTATGAGAGCTTTATCCATCCCATCACCATTCTCTCGACGCTGCCCACCGCCGGTGTCGGCGCGCTGCTGGCGCTGATGCTGAGCGGTAATGAGCTGGATATCATCGCCATTATCGGCATTATTTTGCTGATCGGTATCGTGAAGAAAAACGCCATCATGATGATCGACTTCGCGCTGGCAGCGGAACGTGAGCAAGGCATGCCGCCGCGCGAGGCGATTTATCAGGCGTGCTTGCTGCGTTTCCGCCCGATTCTGATGACCACATTGGCGGCGCTGCTCGGTGCACTGCCGCTGATGCTGAGCACCGGCGTTGGCGCGGAGTTGCGTCGTCCGCTGGGCATCGCCATGGTGGGCGGTTTGGTGGTGAGCCAGGTGCTGACGCTGTTCACCACGCCGGTGATCTATCTGCTGTTTGATCGCCTGTCGCACGCTACGCGCCGTCGCTTTAAGCGCCCGGAGGCGCAGTCGTGAAGTTTTTCGCGCTGTTTATCCATCGTCCGGTCGCCACCACTTTGCTGACGCTGGCGATTGCGCTGGCCGGTATTCTAAGCTTCCGTCTGCTGCCGGTGGCGCCGCTGCCACAGCTGGATTTCCCGGTGATTTTGATTTCGGCTTCGCTGCCCGGTGCGTCGCCGGAAACCATGGCGGCATCGGTGGCAACGCCGCTGGAGCGCTCGCTGGGGCGCATCGCGGGCGTCAGCGAAATGACCTCCACCAGCTCGCTAGGCAGCACGCGCATCATTCTGGTGTTCGATTTTGATCGCGACATCAACGGTGCGGCGCGCGATGTGCAGGCGGCGATCAACGCCGCACAAAGCCTGCTGCCAACCGGCATGCCGAGCCGTCCCAGCTATCGCAAAGCCAACCCTTCCGATGCGCCAATCATGATCCTGACGCTGACCTCAGACATTTATAATCCCGGTCAGCTGTATGATTACGCCTCAACGCAACTGGCGCAGAAACTGTCGCAGATTGAGGGCGTGGGCGATGTGACGGTCGGCGGCAGTTCGCTGCCGGCTGTGCGCGTTGAACTCAATCCGCAGGCGCTGTTCAACCAGGGCGTATCACTGGATGCGGTGCGCACCGCCATCAGCAACGCCAACCAGCGCCGTCCGCAGGGCGCGATTGATGACGTGCAGCAGCGCTGGCAGTTACGTACTAACGGAGAATTGCAAACCGCCAGCGAATATCAGCCGCTGGTGGTGCATTACAACAACGGTGCGGCGGTGCGCCTCAGCGATGTCGCCAATGTGCAGGATTCGGTGCAGGACGTGCGCAACGCCGGGATGACCAACGGTAAAGCGGCGGTGCTGCTGGTGGTGCGTAAATCGCCGGAAGCCAACATCATCGATACCGTCGATCGCATTCGTGGCGAATTGCCGGAACTGCATGACGTGATCCCCGCCGCCATCGATCTGCAAATTGCGCAGGACCGCTCGCCAACGATTCGCGCCTCGCTGCATGAAGTGGAGCAGTCGCTGATCATCGCCGTCGCGCTGGTGATTCTGGTGGTGTTTGCCTTCCTGCGTGACTGGCGCGCCACGCTGATCCCCGCCGCTGCGGTGCCGGTTTCATTGATTGGCACCTTCGCCGCCATGTATCTGTGTGGCTTCAGCCTGAATAACCTGTCGCTGATGGCGTTGACCATCGCCACCGGATTTGTCGTCGATGACGCCATTGTGGTGCTGGAGAACATTGCGCGCCACGTCGAAGCGGGTATGAAACCGCTGCAGGCGGCGCTAACCGGCGTGCGCGAGGTTGGTTTTACCGTGCTGTCGATGAGCCTGTCGCTGATTGCCGTGTTCCTGCCGCTGCTGATGATTGGCGGCATTATTGGTCGCTTCTTCTCGGAGTTCGCCGTTACGCTGTCGGTGGCGATTCTGATCTCGCTGTTTATCTCGGTCACGCTGACGCCAATGATGTGCGCTTATCTGCTCAAGCCGCAGGTCAAGCGCAGCCAGCCGCGCATCCGCGGTTTCGGCAAGCTGCTAATGAAGGTGCAAAACGGTTACGCGCGCTCATTGGGCTGGGTGCTGAATCACGCCATTTGGGTGCTGATGTTGCTGCTCAGCACCGTGGCGCTCACCGTGTGGCTGTTCATCTCGATCCCGAAAACCTTTATGCCGGAGCAGGATACCGGCCGCTTACAAGGTTTTATCTCGGCGGATCAGAGCATTTCGTTCCAGGCGATGCGCGGCAAGCTGCAGGATTTCATGAACATCATCAAAGCCGATCCGGCAGTGGATAACGTCACCGGCTTTACCGGCGGTTCGCGCACCAACAGTGGCTCAATGTTCGTCTCGCTCAAGCCGCTCTCCGAGCGCAGCGAAAGCGCGCAGGAAGTGATTGCCCGGCTGCGTATCAAGCTGGCGAAAGAGCCCGGTGCCAATCTCTATCTCAACGCGGTGCAGGACATTCGCATTGGCGGACGTGAGTCCAACGCCAGCTATCAGTACAGTTTGCTGTCAGATAACCTGAATGATTTGCGCGAATGGGAGCCGAAAATCCGTCAGGCGTTCGCCGCCCTGCCCGAACTGACGGACGTCAACTCGGATCAGCAGGACAACGGCAGCGAAATGAATCTGACTTACGACCGTGAAAGCATGGCGCGGCTCGGCATTGATGTCTCGGCCGCTAATGCCCTGCTGAATAACGCCTTTGGTCAGCGCCAGATCTCCACCATTTATCAACCGCTCAACCAGTACAAAGTGGTGATGGAAGTTGATCCGCGCTACACCCAGGACATCAGTTCACTCGATCAGATGTTTGTGATCAACAGCGACGGCAAAGCGATTCCGCTGAGCTGGTTTGCCAAATGGCAACCGGCCAACGCGCCGCTATCGGTGAACCACGAAGGCTTGTCGGCGGCGTCCACCGTTTCCTTCAACCTGCCGGAAGGCGTATCGCTGTCGCAGGCGTCTGAAGCTATTGACCGCACCATCACCGCGCTTGGCGTGCCTTCCAGCGTGCGCGGCAGCTTTGCCGGCACCGCGCAGGTGTTCCAGCAGTCGCAATCCAATCAGCTATACCTGATGCTGGCGGCGATTGCGGCGGTGTATATCGTGCTGGGCATTCTGTATGAGAGCTACGTGCATCCGCTGACCATTCTCTCCACGCTGCCGTCGGCGGGCGTCGGCGCGCTGCTGGCGCTGGAGCTGTTCAACACGCCGTTCAGCCTGATTGCGCTGATCGGCATTTTGCTGCTGATCGGTATCGTGAAGAAGAACGCCATCATGATGGTCGACTTTGCGCTGGATGCCGAGCGAAACGGCAATCTGTCGCCGCGCGACGCGATTTTCCAGGCGTGCCAGCTGCGTTTCCGCCCGATTCTGATGACCACGCTCGCCGCGCTGTTTGGCGCACTGCCGCTGGTGCTGACCAGCGGTGACGGCGCGGAGCTGCGTCAGCCGCTCGGCATCACCATCGCCGGGGGTTTAGTGATGAGCCAGCTGCTGACGCTCTACACCACGCCGGTGGTCTATTTGATGATGGATAAGCTGCGGCGGCGTAAGAAAAAGGTTCAACTGAAAGCTGAATGACTTGCTACATACGCTTGCTATGTAGCACCAAGAGCGTAAACTTTAACCCGTTCAATACTGAGGAGGTTTATATGTCACAAGGTACCGTGTTCACCAGCAACAGGACACAAAACGTTCGCATTCCAGCAGACGTTCGTTTTCCTGATGATGTGAAAAACGTCACTGTCAGAGCAATCGGCAAGGAGCGCATCCTCACGCCCATAGATAACGCCTGGGACAGTTTTTTCCTCGACGGTCCGACGGTGAGCGATGATTTTATGGATGAGCGTGCTTCGCAGGAACAATCTGAGCGGGAAGCGTTTTAATGCATCGCTACATGCTGGATACCAATATTGTTATCTACGTCATCAAGCGGCGGCCGATTGAAGTGCTCGAACGTTTTAACGCCAATGTCGGCCGGATGGTTATCTCGACGATCACCCTGGCGGAGCTGTTTCACGGCTCAGAAAAGAGCGCCTTTCCTGAGCGGAACCTACGTACCGTTGAAGATTTTGTCTCACGCCTTGATGTGCTGAATTACGATGCCAAAGCCGCTTTCCACTATGGCGCTATCCGCGCAGAGCTTGAGAAAAATGGCACGCCGATCGGCCTGAACGATCTTCACATCGCCGCTCATGCACGCAGTGCCGCCCTGACGTTGGTATCGAACAATTTGCGTGAATTTTCACGCGTGAATGGGCTGATCTGCGAAAACTGGATCTGACATAACGGGTACCTGCATGTCACCTCAAAACGCCACCGTGCGCTGGCAGCTGTGGATCGTCGCGTTTGGCTTCTTTATGCAGGCGCTGGATACCACCATCGTCAATACCGCGATCCCGTCGATGGCGCGCGATCTCAACGTCAGCCCGCTGAATATGCACTCGGTGATCGTTTCTTATGTGCTGACCGTGGCGATTACGTTGCCGATCAGCGGCTGGCTGGCGGACCGTTTTGGCGTGCGCAATATCTTCTTCTGCGCGATTGTGCTGTTCAGCATCGGCTCGCTGCTGTGCGCCTTCTCCGCCACGCTCGATGAGCTGATTATGGCGCGCGTGGTGCAAGGCATTGGTGGCGCGATGATGGTGCCGGTTGGCCGCTTAACGGTGATGAAAATTGTGCCGCGCGAGCAATATATGTCGGCGATGACCTTCGTCACCACGCCGGGACAAATTGGTCCGCTGCTCGGCCCGGCGCTGGGCGGGATTCTGGTGCAGTACGCCAGCTGGCACTGGATTTTCCTGATCAACATTCCGGTTGGCATCATTGGTGCGATTGCCACGCTGACGCTGATGCCGAATTACACCATGCAGACGCGGCGCTTCGATTTCCTCGGTTTTGTGCTGCTGGCCGTCGGCATGGCGACCTTAACGCTGGCGCTGGATGGTCAGCGCAGCGCCGGCGGATCGCCGCTGTTGCTCGGCTTACTGATTCTGGTTGGGGTGTTTTCGCTGCTGTTCTACCTGATGCACGGCCGCAACAACGATAACGCGCTGTTCAGCCTGAAACTGTTTGATAACCGCATCTATTCAATTGGCCTGATCGGCAGTTTTACCGGCCGCATCGGTAGCGGCATGCTGCCGTTTATGACGCCCATTTTCCTGCAGGTCGGCCTCGGCTACAGCCCATTCCACGCCGGATTGATGATGATTCCAATGGTGCTCGGCAATATGGGGACTAAGCGCGTGGTGGTGCGCATCGTCAACCTGTTCGGCTATCGCAATGCGCTGGTCGGCGCGACCCTGGCGCTGGCGCTGGTGGTGCTGCTGTTCCCGCTGGTGGCGCTGCTGGGATGGATTTGGCTACTGCCGATGGTGTTATTACTGCAGGGCATGGTCAACGCCATCCGCTTCTCTTCGATGAACACGCTGACGCTGAAAGAGCTGCCGGACGATCTGGCTTCCAGCGGCAACTCGTTGTTATCGATGATCATGCAGCTGTCGATGAGTATTGGCGTCACCGTGGCCGGTTTGCTGCTGGGCGCATTTGGCCACGGCGTGGTAACCGACAGCGCGGCGGCGCATCAAACCTTCATTTACACCTATCTGTGCATGGCGCTGGTGATTGCGCTGCCGGCGCTGGTGTTCTGGCGCGTACCGAAGGATGTCAGTAAAAACGTTGACCTTAGAGGCAGGAGCAAAGGATGAAGCGGCCGGTAAAATGGGGCATTGGCGCCAAGCTGTTTGCGGCGATTTTTTCCACCTGCATGCTGGTGATCATCACCATGCATTGGGGCGTGCGGCTCAGCTTTGAGCACGGCTTTGTGGATTACATCAAAAAAGGCAACGAGCAGCGCTTAACCCTGCTGAGCGATGCGCTGGCCGATCAGTATGAACAACACGGTAGCTGGGATTTTCTGCGCAGCAATGACAAGCTGATTTTTTCTATTTTGCGCTCGCTGGAGCAGAATCCGGGCAGCGTGAATCAGTTACCGCCGCACGGCTGGCGCACGCAGTTCTGGATTATCGATCAGCAATACAAAGTGCTGTCAGGGCCGCGCCAGCCGGTGCCGCCGGAAGGTACCCGGCGCAATATCACCACCAGCAACGGCAAAATTGTTGGCTGGGTGATTGCCTCACCGGCTGAACGTCTGACGCGCAGCACCGACATCAACTTTGATCAGCAACAGCGGCGCACCAGTTGGATGATTGTGGCGCTGACCGGGTTACTCGCCGCGCTGGTCACCTGGCTGCTGGCGCGCGGTTTACTGGCACCGGTAAAACGGCTGGTGGATGGCACGCACCATTTGGCGGCGGGCAATTTCGCTACCCGCGTGGAAGTCGGCAGCAGCGATGAACTCGGCCAACTGGGCCGCGACTTCAACCAGCTTGCCAGTTCGCTGGAAAAGAACGAAAGCAACCGCCGCGCCTTTATGGCCGACATCTCCCATGAACTGCGCACGCCGCTGGCGATTCTGCGTGGTGAGCTGGAAGCGATGCAGGATGGCGTGCGCAAGCTGACGCCGGAAGCCATCAGCTCGCTACAAAGCGAAGTGGTGGTGCTGACCAAACTGGTGGAGGATCTGCATCAGCTGTCATTGTCCGACGCGGGTGCCCTCGCCTATCGCAAGCAGCCGGTTGATCTGGTCACTCTGCTGGAAGTGGTGGCCGGCAGCTTCGGCGAACGCTATCGCAGCCGCGGATTGGCACTCAATCTGACGTTACCCGCGCAGGCGGAGAGCT
This sequence comes from Pantoea sp. DY-17, assembly GCF_019795975.1. Classification (NCBI taxonomy): domain Bacteria; kingdom Pseudomonadati; phylum Pseudomonadota; class Gammaproteobacteria; order Enterobacterales; family Erwiniaceae; genus Pantoea; species Pantoea sp. DY-17. The sequence goes on from NZ_JAIMIG010000001.1 coordinate 1,785,081, forward strand.
TTGGCGATCCCGATCGCCTGATGCAGCTGTTCACCAATTTGCTGGAAAACAGCCTGCGTTACACCGACAGCGGTGGCGCGGTGCAGCTCTCGATGCAGCTGGCGGGCGAAAACTGGCAGCTGCGGTTTGCGGATAGCGCGCCGGGCGTTGATCCGGCCCATCAGGCACAATTGTTTGAACGATTTTTCCGCGCGGAAAGTTCACGCAATCGCGCCAGCGGCGGCTCTGGGCTTGGCCTGGCGATCTGTAAAAACATCGTGGAAGCGCATGACGGCAGCATCAGTGCGGATCACTCTGATTTAGGTGGACTGCAAATCACGCTAAACTTGCCGTATGTTCCTCACTAGACGCCACTTATGAGCCCGGAAAATAGCGATCCTCTGATCCTTGTTGTAGAAGATGAACCCAAACTGGCGCAACTGATGATTGATTATCTGCAGGCGTCCAACTATCGCACGCACCACATTGCCGACGGTAACGCGGTGTTGAGCTATGTTCAGCACACGCCGCCGGACCTGATGCTGCTGGATTTGATGCTGCCCGGCCGCGACGGCTTAACGCTGTGCCGCGAAATTCGCCGTTTCTCGGAACTGCCGATCATCATGGTGACCGCGCGCACCGAGGAGATTGATCGCCTGCTGGGGCTGGAAATCGGCGCGGATGACTATATCTGCAAGCCGTTCAGCCCGCGTGAAGTGGTGGCGCGCGTCAAAACCATTTTGCGCCGCGTCAAACGTTCGCCGGAAGAGGCGCAGCAGGAATCGCCTTTGCATATTGATGAGAGCCGCTTTCAGGCCAGCTGGCGTGAACAGCAGCTGGAGCTGACGCCCGCCGAATTTCGTCTGCTGAAAACGCTGGCGCTGGAGCCGGGAAAAGTGTTCTCGCGCGAGCAGTTGCTCAATCATCTCTACGACGATTACCGCGTAGTCACCGATCGCACCATCGACAGTCACATCAAAAACCTGCGCCGCAAGCTGGAAAGCCTCGATGCGGAACAGCCGTTTATCCGCGCGGTGTACGGCATGGGTTATCGCTGGGAAGCCGACGTCTGCCGCTTGCTGTAGCCTGCAACGGCTTACATTGATCCAGGTCAATTTACATCGGGTGCGGGCCTGCCTACAATTCCCCACCTTTTGCAGGGCCGTATAATGCGGCCGCTGCACCTGCCATCCACGATGGCATGCTGACCTGACATCAGTGAGAAAATCCATGTTAAAACCTGAACTGCTTTCTCCAGCGGGATCGCTGAAGAATATGCGCTATGCCTTTGCCTACGGCGCTGATGCCGTCTACGCTGGCCAACCGCGCTACAGCCTGCGCGTGCGCAACAACGAATTCACCCACGAGATTCTGGCGCAGGGCATCAATGAAGCCCATGCGCTCGGTAAGAAATTCTACGTGGTGGTCAACATCGCCCCGCACAACGCCAAACTGAAAACCTTTATCCGCGATCTAACGCCGGTCATTGCCATGCAGCCGGACGCGCTGATCATGTCCGATCCCGGCCTGATTATGCTGGTGCGTGAAGCCTTTCCGCAGATGCCGATTCATCTGTCGGTGCAGGCCAACGCGGTCAACTGGGCCACGGTGAAATTCTGGCAGCAGATGGGGCTGACGCGCGTGATTCTTTCACGCGAGCTATCGCTGGATGAGATTGCAGAAATCCGTCAGCAGGTGCCGGAAATGGAGATTGAGATCTTCGTGCACGGCGCGCTGTGCATGGCTTACTCCGGCCGCTGCCTGCTCTCGGGCTACCTCAACAAACGCGATCCTAATCAAGGGACCTGCACCAATGCCTGCCGCTGGGAATACAAAGTGGAAGAAGGCAAGCAGGATGAGATGGGCAATATCGTCGGTTTCCATGAGCCGGTTAAGGTGCAGGAGCCGACTTTGGGCGTCGGCGCCACCACCGACCGGGTGTTCCTGCTGGAAGAGAAGATGAAGCCGGGTGAGGTGATGAGCGCCTTCGAGGATGAACACGGCACCTACATCATGAACTCTAAAGATCTGCGCGCGGTGGCGCACGTTGAACGCCTAAGCCAAATGGGTGTGCACTCGCTGAAAATCGAAGGCCGCACCAAATCCTTCTACTACTGCGCGCGCACCGCGCAGGTTTATCGCCGTGCCATTGACGATGCCGCTGCGGGTAAACCCTTCGATCCAGCGCTGCTGGAGACGCTGGAAGGTTTGGCGCATCGCGGTTACACCGAAGGCTTTCTGCGTCGTCATACCCATGACAGCTATCAGAACTACCAGCAAGGTTTCTCCATCTCCGAGCGCCAGCAGTTTGTCGGCGAATTCACCGGCGAACGTCGCGGTGACTGGGCGCAGATTGCGGTAAAGAATAAGTTTATGCTCGGGGATTCTGTCGAGATCATGACGCCCGAAGGCAACCTTAATTGCACGCTGGAAACCATGCAGAACGATAAAGGATCGGCGGTGGACGTGGCGCCAGGCGATGGACACCGCGTGTGGATCCCGGTCCCGGAATCGGTCAACCTCGCCTTTGCCCTGCTGCTGCGTAACTTCACCGATGGCCACAGCACCTACGATCCTCACGGGAAAAATCGCACATAAAGAAAAGAAAATGGCGAAGTTAGAGTAGGATCACAGACCCTTTCTTCGCCTCGCTTTAGAATCTCGCCTGCTGCTAACGAGTAAGAATAAAAGCAGGTAGTACCAGGAACCACCTCATTCACCCGCCCGGCTCCCCCGTGCGGGTTTTCTTTTTTAATCGCCCACCGATTTTTTCGTCGCCCGCCGATAAAGTTCTCTCCCCAGCTATGCTATAACCAGTGTTCTGTCTCTCGCATCAAGGAACTGATAATGCAAAACAAACCGCTGACGCTGCTGATCCTCAACGGGAAAGGCGCAGGTAATGAAGATTTGCGCGCTGCGGTGAATACGCTGCGTGATGAAGGCTTTAATCTGGCGGTGCGCGTCACCTGGGAAAAAGGTGATGGCGATCGTTATGTACAAGAAGCGGTCGCTTTGCAGGCAGAAACCGTGGTGGCTGGCGGCGGTGATGGCACCATCAATGAGATCGCCACCGCGCTGGCGGGATTACCCGAGCAGCAGCGTCCGGCGCTGGGCATTTTACCGCTCGGCACCGCCAATGATTTCGCCACCAGCGTCGGTATTCCTGAAGGGATGGAACCGGCTTTACGTCTCGCGCTGGTGGGAAAAGCCACGGCTATCGATTTGGCGCGCGTGAACGGCGATCGCTACTTTATCAATATGGCGACCGGCGGATTTGGTACGCGCATCACCACCGAAACGCCTGAAAAGCTGAAATCGGCGCTCGGCGGCGTGTCGTACTTTATTCATGGTTTGATGCGCGTCGATGCGCTGAAACCGGATCGCTGCGAAATCAGCGGCCCCGGCTTTAACTGGCAAGGCGATGCGCTGGTGATTGGCATCGGCAATGGACGTCAGGCTGGCGGCGGACAAAAGCTCTGCCCGGATGCCTTAATCAATGACGGACAGCTCAATCTCAGCATCGTCACCGCGCAAGAGCTGCTGCCAACATTGCTGCATTCGCTAACGCGTGATGATGAAAATCCGAATATCGTCACGGCGCAGCTGCAGTCGCTCACCATCCGTTCACCGCATGAGATGACATTTAATCTGGATGGCGAGCCGCTGACGGGAAGTGAGTTTGAGATTGAAGTGATGGCGGGCGCACTGAGCTGCCGTTTACCGCCGCAATGCCCGTTACTTGCTTAACGTACATTACCGTAGCGGCGCGCTTTCAATGGCGCGCAATACATTGCGCCGCTACGATGTTGTTCAGTTAACTGTGATTACACTTTCATCCAGCGGCGTTCCAGTGCGGAAACCGCAACCGCTTCCAGCACCTTTTGCACCTGCAATCCTTCCGCGAAATCTGGCCACATGCAATCGCCAGCGGCAATGCCATTGATTAAATCGCGAATCTCGACGGTTTTCTGATCGTTGAAACCGATGCCGTGCCCGGCAGAGACGCAGAAGTTGGCGTAATCCGGATGCGCTGGACCGGTCAAAATGGTTTTGAAACCCTGGCGGCCTGCCGGTTCATCGTGAATATACAGCTCCAGCTCGGCCATACGTTCCTGAGTATAACGCAGCGTGCCTTTGGTACCGGTGACCACATAGGTCAGGCCCATTTTGCTGCCGCAGGCGATTCGCGAGGTTTCAAACACGCCGTGCGCACCGTTTTTAAAGCGCAGCAAGGCGCTGGCCTGATCTTCGTTTTCCACCGGCAGCAGGCGTGAAGCATCCTTCGGATCCGGACGCTCTTTAATCACCGTCATCATATCGCCGCTGACTTCTTCAATATCACCGACCAGATAGTGCGCCATATTCACAATATGCGCAGCGAGGTCGCCAAGCGCGCCTAATCCGGCCAACGCTTTCTGGCAGTGCCAATCGAGCGGCGTTTCCGGCCGTGCCAGATAATCTTCATTGTGCGTGCCGTAGAAGTGCACCACATCGCCGATTTCACCACGCGCGATAATCTCGCGCGCCAGTTGGCTGGTGGGGTTTTTCATGTAGTTAAAGCCGACCAGCGTTTTAACGCCCGCCTGCTGCGCCGCTTGTACCATCTCTTCCGCATCGGCCACTGATAGCGATAGCGGTTTCTCAGAGTAAACGTGCTTGCCGTTGCGAATCGCTTCCAGCGCCATCTCTTTATGCAGGAAGTTTGGCGCGCAGATATCAACCACATCGATGTTCGGATCGCGCACCAGCTCGTGCCAGTCGCCAGTAGAACGGGCAAAGCCAAAAGTTGCCGCCTGTTTTGCTGCCAGCTCTGAGTTCACTTCCGCCAGCATCTCACGCACGATCTCGCCTTTCAGGGCAAAAACCGTAGGTGCCTGAGCGTAAGCAATCGCGTGACAACGACCGATGTAACCACTGCCAATCATTCCAATTCTGACTTTGTTCATGACTATTCCCGCATTCGCTTAAGAGTTGATCTGGAATATATGTTTCGCTTTTGGCCCCGACAACGGCGAAATGAAATATCTGTGATCATGCATGCGAGGTATCTGACAAAATCGACAAATCAGAATGTAATTTTGCATAGAGAGGGTGATCATCGTCACAAAAGAGGTTGTATCAGTCGTGATTTTGCCGCGCTGAGTCCGCTCATAGCGCGCAATTGACGCTTTATTCAGCAGTCAGAACGAATTGTGAAAAAGAGTTTTGACAAGGCGAGGGCCGCTCGATAATATGCGCCCCGTTCAAACGATTCCTCTGTAGTTCAGTCGGTAGAACGGCGGACTGTTAATCCGTATGTCACTGGTTCGAGTCCAGTCAGAGGAGCCAAATTTAAAAAACCCGCTCAGGGAAACCTGAGCGGGTTTTTGTCATTTCAGCATCGCCATTTAGGGTGGCCGTGATTCCCTGGTGGCCATGATGGCGCCCCTACGTAACTGTTCCTCTGTGATTCTCTTCACAACTCTTTAACGCCGACTTGTATGGTAGTATTAGTGCGCGTATTTTTTCATCATTGCATTCCCGTTGGAGTAGATGATGAAAAGTGTAGTGATTGAGCAACCGGGTGAACTGGTAGTAGCAGAGCGTCCGCTGCCGCAACCCGCTGCCGGTGAAGTACGCGTGAAGGTGCAATTTGCCAGCATCTGCGGTTCCGACGTGCATATCTGGCACGGCCACAATCCATTCGCTAAATATCCGCGCGTGATTGGTCACGAATTCTTCGGCCTGATTGATGCGGTCGGCGATGACGTTGCCGCCAGCCGCATTGGCGAACGTGTGGCGGTCGATCCGGTGGTCAGCTGCGGTCACTGCTATCCCTGCTCGATTGGTCGCCCGAACGTCTGCACAGCGTTGCAGGTGATTGGCGTGCACCGCGACGGTGGCTTTAGCGAATATGCCGTGGCGCCAGCAAAAAACGCCTTTCGCCTGCCGGATAGCGTTCCCGACAAACTCGCCAGCATGGTCGAACCTTTCACCATCGCGGCCAATATCACCGCCTTCCTCAAACCACAACCAAACGATGTGGCACTGATTTACGGTGCCGGGCCAATGGGCCTCACCGCCATTCAGGTGCTGAAAGGCGTGTATGGCGTTGAACAGGTATTGGTGGTTGATCGTCTGCCAGAACGGCTGGCGCTGGCGCAGGAAAACGGTGCCGATCAGGTGTTCAACAACAGCGAAATTCCACTCGTCGCGCAGCTGGAAGGCGTGCAGCCAACGCTAATTATCGACGCCGCCTGTCACCCTTCGATCCTGGCAGAAGCCGCCGCCCTCGCCTCACCGGCGGCGCGTATCGGCCTGCTGGGTTTTTCTGGCGAGCCGTGCAGCATCACGCAGCAAAGTCTCACCAGCAAAGAGCTGTCGCTGTTCACCTCGCGTCTCAACAGCAATCGCTTCCCGCAGGTGATTGAGTGGATTGAGCAAGGCCAGATCCAGCCGGAGAAACTGGTGACGCACTATTTCCCGCTGGCAGACGTTGAGCAAGCCATGACGCTGTTCGAAAAAGATCCCCGCACCTGCTGCAAAGTGATCCTACAAATGGGTTAAGTTAACCCGCACACCAGGTGTCCCCATGCCGGTCCCTTACCCGCCGGCATTATTACTATAAAAAATGACGATGACGGAGTTTCTATGTTTAAGAACCTGCGCTGGACCCTCGTACTGCTGTTGTTCCTGGTGTTTATGATCAACTACCTTGATCGTATCGCCCTCTCTCTGACGGTACCGCTGGTGGAAAAAGACCTGATGATCAACGCCGAGCAGTTCGGCATGATTTTCGGCAGCTTCTTCTTCGGTTATGCCCTGTTTAACTTCATCGGTGGCCTGGCGACGGATAAATTTGGCCCGACCATCGTGCTCGGCACCGCCGTTGGCATGTGGTCGCTGTTCTGCGGCCTGACCGCGATGGCGACTGGCTTCTGGTCGATGATGATTCTGCGCGTGCTGTTTGGCATGGCGGAAGGCCCCATCTCTGCCTCAGCGAACAAAGCCATCAACGGCTGGTTCCCGAAAAAACAGGCCGCCACCGCAATGGGCTTACTCAGCTCGGGTTCACCGCTGGGTGGCGCAGTTGCCGGCCCGATTGTGGGTTATCTGGCGCTGTCGTTCGGCTGGCGTCCGGCGTTTGTGGTAATCGCCGCGATTGGCTTCGTCTGGCTGGCGCTGTGGTTCTTCTTCGCGTCCGACAATCCGGCGAAAAGTAAGCGCGTCTCGGCAGAAGAGCGTGCCTTAGTAGAAAAACTGAAAGCCGAAGAACCGGCCGACGTGATCGACTCAAGCGGCGCCGCGCATGGTTTGGGCTTTTATCTGCGCCAGCCGATCATTCTGGTCACCGCCTTTGCCTTCTTCTGCTACAACTACATTCTGTTCTTCTTCCTGAGCTGGTTCCCGGCATATCTGGTGCAGGCGCACGGCCTCGATATCAAAGCGATGAGCATCACCACCATGATCCCGTGGATTGTTGGCTTCGTGGGCCTGGCGCTGGGTGGCTGGATCTCCGATAAGATTTTCAACATCACCGGCAAGCTGCTGCTTTCACGAAAAATTGTGCTGGTGGTTTCACTTACCGCCGCGGCGATTTGCGTGGCGCTGGCTGGTACGATAAAAGAGGTCAACTCGGCGGTGATCATGATGTCGATCTCGATCTTCTTCCTCTACATCACCGGCGCAATTTACTGGGCGATTGTGCAGGACGTGGTGCACAAAAGCCGTGTCGGCAGCATCAGTGGCTTTATCCATCTGATTGGTAGCTTGTCCGGTGTGATCGGCCCGGTGGTGACTGGCTTCATCGTGCAGCACTCCGGTAAGTTTGACAGCGCCTTTATCCTCGCAGGTGCGGTGGCTGGCGTCGGCGCGCTGCTGGTACTGCTGGTGATTCGTGAACCTAAAGCCACCAATAAACCGGTTTCAGTGTAATTCTCATGGGGCGCTGAGCGCCCCATTTGCTAAAAGGAATGACTATGTTAGAGCTTGAACGCCTCCCCGCTGATGTCCAACGCCCCGCTTACGATCGTAGCCAACTCAAGACCCGCATGGTGCACATCGGCTTTGGCGCCTTCCACCGCGCGCATCAGGCGCTGGCGACCGATAAGCTGGCCGCTCAGGGCAGCGACTGGGGCTATTGCGAAGTGAATCTCAACAGCGGCACGCTGATTCAGGCGCTGCGTCAGCAGGATCTGCTCTACACGCTAACCGAAATGGCGGATGAGAGTTTACACACGCGGGTGATTGGCGTGGTGACGCAAGCGCTGCATGGCAAAGGCGACGGCATTGAGGCGGTGATTGAGGCGATGAGCCAGCCAGACGTGGCGATTGTCTCGATGACCGTAACCGAGAAAGGTTATTGCTACATGCCGTCGAGCGGCAAGCTCAATCCCGATCATCCCGATATTGTGCACGACCTCGCTCATCCTGGTGAGCCACGTTCGCTGCCCGGCTTGATTCTGGCGGCCATTATCCGCCGCCGCGAACGCAATTTGCCGCCGTTTAGCGTGATGTCCTGCGACAATATGCCAGAGAACGGTCATGTCACGCGCAACGTGATCACCCAGTTGGCCGAGCGCCACAACCCTGCGCTGGCTGAATATATCCAGGCGCACATTACTTTCCCTTCGACCATGGTTGATCGCATCGTCCCGGCCATGACCGATGCAGCGTTCGACACGCTGACGGAACGTTTGGGCAGCCGCGATCCGGTGGCGGTTGAAGCCGAACCGTTTTTCCAGTGGGTCATCGAAGACAACTTCGTTAACGGACGTCCGGCGTGGGAAAACGCGGGCGCTGAGCTGGTCAGCGATGTGCTGCCGTTCGAAGAGATGAAGCTGCGGATGCTCAACGGCAGCCACTCGTTCCTCGCGTATCTCGGTTTTCTCGCCGGTTATGAACACATCAGCGATTGCATGGCCGATGCCAGCTATCGTGCGGCGGCGCGCGCGTTGATGTTGCAGGATCAGGCGCCGACGCTGCGCACGCAAGGCGTCGATCTCGAAGCCTACGCTGATTCCCTGATTGCGCGTTACGAGAATCGCGCCATCAAACATCGTACCTATCAAATCGCCACCGATGGCACGCAAAAACTGCCGCAGCGCCTGCTGGATAGCGCGCGCTGGCATCTGCGCAATGGCACCTCGTGCGATTTCGTGTTGCTGGGTGTGGCGGGCTGGATGCGCTATGTCAGCGGTGTGAATGAGCAAGGTCAGGCCATTGAGATTCGCGATCCACTGAAAGATCAGCTGGCGGACATTGTGGCAAACAGTGAGGACGGTGCGCCACGCGTTAAGGCGTTGCTCAGCCTCAACGCCGTGTTCGGTGACGATCTGCAGCAGCAGCCCGCCTTTGTCTCACGCGTGACTGAACTCTATCAGCAACTGGTTAAACAGGGCGCGCGCGCCACCGTTCAAAGCCTCGTCACACAAGGCTAAGCGCCTGCACAAATGTGTAGCGCAGACGCAGCGTGCTGATTAGACTGAACCTTTCTTAACGGGCTGGCAGATGCCAGCCGTAATACGGATATTGCTGCATGTCGACTGCCTATACCATAACCACCAGCGAACCGGTAAATCAGCAGATCTATCGTTATCTGCGCAAAGATATTGTGACCTGCGTTATTCATCCGGGCTCGCTGCTGTCGGAGAAGGAAGTGTCGGCGCGTTTTAATGTGTCACGTCAGCCGGTACGTGAAGCCTTTATCAAGCTGGCGGAAGCCGGACTGGTGCAGGTGCTACCGCAGCGCGGCACCTTCGTGCGCAAAATCTCCGCTCAGCGCGTGGCCGACGGTCGCTTTATCCGTGAAGCGGTAGAGATCGCCGTGGTTCGCCGCGCCGCGCAGGAGATGGGTGCGACCGGATTGATGGCGCTGGAGCATAACCTGCAGCTGCAGCGTCTCGCCGCTGAACGTCATGACAGCCAGGCTTTCCTGGGGCTGGACGATGAGTTTCACCGCTTAATTGCTGAAGGGATTAATTGCCTGCTGGCGTGGGAAACGGTGGAGAACATCAAAGCTACCATGGACCGCGTGCGCTTTCTGACCCTGAGCGAAGTGTCACCGCCGGAGCGTTTGATTCAGCAGCATGAAGATATCTATAACGCGTTGAAAGCGCATGATGTTGACGCAGCTGAAAGCGCAATGCGGCGTCATCTGCAGGAGATGATTTTGACCATTACGCCGATTGCCGAGCGTAATAGTGAGTGGTTTGAGGCGCCTTGATTTAGTGCTCGCTGTCCCCCATCCCGGCCTTCCCCCGCGAGCGGGGGAAGGAGATGCTGCCACATGCAGCTTTAACACTGACATATGGCAGCATCTTCCTCCCCCATCCATGGGGGAGGACCGAGGAGGGGGACAGCACGCACTTATTAAGGAGGACCGAGGAGGGGGAAAATCAGCACAACCCCACTCAATCAAGCAATCGTCACATCCTTCGACAAATACACATCCTGCACCGCATTAATCAGCTGCACGCCCTCTTTCAACGTCTTCTTAAACGCCTTGCGCCCCAGAATCAGCCCCATGCCGCCGGCACGCTTATTGATCACCGCCGTACGCACTGACTCCGCGATATCCGTTTCGCCCGCAGAAGCGCCGCCGGAATTGATCAAACCTGCGCGTCCCATATAGCAGTTCGCCAACTGGTAACGCACCAAATCTATCGGGTTTTCCGAAGTCAACTTGCTGTAGACGCGCTCATCGGTGTGACCAAACTTCACCGCGTTATAGCCGCCGTTATTCTCCGCCATCTTCTGCTTGACGATATCCGCACCGATGGTCGCCGCCAGATGGTTGGCCTGGCCGGTTAAATCGGCGCTGGCGTGGTAATCGATGCCCTCTTTCTTGAACGCATCATTACGCAGATAGGCCCACAGCACCGTCACCATGCCCAGCTCGTGCGCACGTTCAAAGGCCGCCGAGATCTCTTCAATCTGGCGACGTGATTGTTCAGAACCGAAGTAGATGGTGGCGCCAACCGCCACCGCGCCCAGATTAAAGGCCTGTTCCACGCTGGCGTACAACGTCTGATCGTATTGCGTCGGATAGCTCAGCGTTTCGTTGTGGTTCAGCTTCACCATAAACGGAATGCGGTGCGCGTAGCGACGAGAAACCGAAGCCAGCACGCCGTAGGTAGAGGCGACGCAGTTACAGCCGGCTTCAATCGCCAGCTCAACAATGTTTTTTGGATCAAAATAAGCTGGATTGGCCGCAAAGGATGCGCCCGCCGAGTGCTCAACGCCCTGATCGACCGGCAGAATCGACAAATAGCCGGTGCCGGCTAAACGTCCGGTGTTGTACAGCGTTTGCATGTTGCGCAGTACGGCAGGAGAACGATTGTTGTCGATCATCACGCGATCAACATAATCCGCGCCGGGTAAATAGAGGCTATCCGCTGGAATGGTCATGCAGCGATGTTGAAGAAGGCTATCCGCCTCTTTGCCCAATAACTGTACGATGTCCGTCATGTTCGCTCCTGATAAATGGCTGGATTGGAACCGGCCGTTGCCGATTCGCCCCCAACAGCCTGGACCGGAAAGCGCCAGGCTGGCAAATTGCTGACTCCATTTTTCAGACGGATGCGCAGTGAAAAAGCGGCAATCTGGCGTTACGCCCTACCACCATTGATGGAAATGGTGCACCGGCCCAATGCCTTTACCGACCTCCAGCGAATCGGCGTGCAGCAGCGCCTGTTGCAGCCACGCCTTGGCTTCAGCGACCGTTACCGCCCAGCTATCATGGCGCGGACGCAACGCCGCCAGCGCGGCTGAAAGCGAGCATCCGGTGCCGTGCGTGTGGCGCGTATTGACGCGCGGCGCGGTAAAGCGCTGACGTCCGTCGCGGGTAATCAGCCAGTCCGGGCTTTCGGCATCGCTAAGGTGTCCGCCCTTCATCAGCACCGCTTCGCAGCCAAGATCGAGCAGCGCATCGCCCTGCTGCAACATGGTTTTCTCATCCTGCGCCATCGCGCGTCCCAGCAGCGCGGCGGCTTCCGGCAGGTTTGGTGTGATCAGCGATACCTGCGGCAGCAGCAATTCGCGCACGCTCGCCACCGCATCCGGCGACAGCAGCGCATCGCCGCTTTTGGCAATCATCACCGTATCCAGCACCACAAACGGCAGGCTGGCCCGTTTCAGCCGCTCGGCGACCACCTCGACAATAGCGGTTTCGGACAGCATGCCTATCTTCGCAGCATCAATGCGCACATCATTCAGCACCGAATCGAGCTGTGCGCCAACAAAATCAGGTTCGATGCGATACACCGACTGCACGCCGCAGGTGTTCTGCGCCACCAGCGCGGTGATGACGCTGGTGCCATACGCGCCCAGCGCGGAGAAAGCTTTGAGGTCGGCCTGAATACCTGCGCCGCCGCTCGGATCGGTGCCAGCAATGGTCAATGCATTGATGCGTTTCATGCCTCGACCTCCAGCGTCCACAGCGTATCGAGGAAAGCAGCGGCAAAGCTGCCTGGCCCGGCGACCTGGCGCGCTGTCTGCTCACCCGCCAGCGACATCACGCGGCAGGCCGCAGCGACATGCTGCAGGCGATCGCCCGGCAAGCTGGTGCAGGCGGCAACCACCGCCGTCAACGCGCAGCCGGTGCCAACCACGCGCGTCATCAGCGGGCTGCCGCCGGGGATGGCGAATGTCTGCACGCCGTCAGTGACATAATCCACTTCACCGGTCACCGCCACAACGGTGTGGTAATCACGCGCCAGCTGCTGGGCAGCGCTTAACGCGGCATCGGCCTGATGCAGACTGTCGACACCGCGTCCGCCGCTAGCCTGTTGCGCCAAGGCGAGAATTTCTGAAGCGTTACCGCGAATCGCCGCCGGTTGCAGGCTCAGTAACTGTTGGCAGAATGCGGTGCGCAGCGTTAGTGCGCCGACCGCCACCGGATCCAGCGTCCACGGCGTGCCTGCGGTTTGCGCCGCTTGCACCGCCGCCCACATCGCATCACGACGGTCGCGCGTCAGCGTACCTACGTTTATCAACAACGCATCGGCAAAACCGGCAAACTGCGCCGCTTCTTCAGGATCGATCACCATCGCGGGCGAAGCTTGCAGTGCCAGCAGCACGTTGGCAGTAAAGGTTTGCACCACGTCATTGGTCATGCAGTGCACCAGCGGCGCTTGCTGACGCAGCAGTTGCAGAGAGTGCGCGAGTTGCGCGGGGGAAAGAAGGTCAGGCTGTTTCATAAGGCTCCCAACCGGCGATCAAGAAGGCGAATGCGGTCAGGCATCTGACTTCCCTACGCTGGCATTATCCAGATCAGGTCGGCGGGTGTATCTCAGCCCTGTATTAAAGGGGCACCCCGAGTCATTTAAAATCAAAATCAACTACTTGCGATTAACGTCCCGTTAATCCCTGATCCGGATAATGCCAGCGGGAAGTCAAAGACACAACCCCTTAAAACATACAATGTGTCCCACATTGTGACCCACATTGTGGCCCAATTGGATATAATCCTGACGTAAAAAAGGCCGGGTGACCCAGCCATGAATTTTGAGATTAATTTCTGCCGTGTTGGTTAGTGCAAGATCGCACTGATTGTTACCTTCATTCAGTGTCGAATGTTAAAAAGGGCGAGACCTTCCCAAGAACCAGCGATCCGCTGTGGCGCGTGTGCCTTTTGGCGTCACCATTTATATCTTCGTGAGGTTGCATGATGCATACATTCTGGTTGGATAAACTTGATCAGCGAGTCATTCTTGAACCACATGATTTTTATGTCTCACAGGCAAAGAAACGTCTGTTGTCTCAGTTCAATGACATCTCACGAGAAGCTGACGAAGTAGAACAGCAGCATTACGAGAAACTTGGTCAATTCTTCGACCCCGATAGAGATGACCCAGCAGATTCATACGAAGCAGCTTATCAAGAGGGCATTTCACATTACATTGCGCTCGATGAAATGCGGAACACTGTCACTTTGGCTATGACTGCGGGTATGTTCCATCAGTTTGATAAAACGCTTCGTGAGAAGATGGCTCGTGAGTTTAGCCACTGGCAGCCAGCAGCGATTGACCCACTGATCTGGAATATAGATTTTCCTGAGTTGGTCGAGTTACTGGAATGGACAGGCATTGATATAAAATCGAAGCCATTCTATGAAAAAATAGAAGCATGTCAGCTACTTGTGAACGTTTACAAGCATGGTAAAGGGCGGTCTCACACAGAGCTTGCTGGCAAATATCCGCAATATTATCCCAGCTTCACACCGAGAGCAGGCAGAAGAAACAGTCTTCCACGACCTGAACAACTCAAGGTGAGTGAAGCACAATTCACCGATATTGCTGACGCCATCATAGAGTTTTGGCTGAATATTCCTGAAAACAGAAGTAAGGATGATTTGCGCGACCAGCCTGAATGGTTCGACAAAGAAATGAAGCGCTTCGATCGTTATCTGAATAAGAATGCTGCGAAGAAACCATAAAAAAACCGGGCAGTTTCCCGTCCGGTTATGTCACTAACTTCTTCATTCGCTTTGCTGTCGCGGCTTCTCTGATTGCTGTCTCAAGCCCTTTAGCCTGGATGTGGTCAAACAGCGTTGTTCGTTTCATACCAAGCCAACGTGCAAGTGCCGAAAGGTTGATGATTGAATCATCGTCGCCTTTGAGTGGCAGGGTCAGAACTGGCACGGAGCCAACCCCAATCAGTTTTAATCTCATTTATTAATCTCCTTTCCCTTGCCTCGCCACCTCAATGGCGGAGCTTACGCACTGCATCAGCAGCGGGGGCAAGTCATGCCCCCAATTACTGCAAGCGGTGTCCATATCGCGTCTGTCTTACGCGGCCTGGTTCGTCAGCTTAGTAACGAAGTCTGGACGGTAAATCACTGGCAGGATGCTCGATTCCGCGAACAGTTCCACGTTGCGGAGCTTGTCCTGATGGCTGTAAATGCGAAAATCTACGGGTTCAGCGAACGCCAGATCCAGATTGCGGCTGGTTGCGGTAGCAACGTAACCGAACGGCAGAGCGATGTCTGAGGACAGCGGCTTGCCAAATTTTGGCACTAAAAACGCTTGGTCAGCACTAATGCCGTAGAGTGGATCGGTCACTTCAACCACACGGACATTGTCCAGCAGGAAGGTAGAGAAGCCCGGCAAAATTTCCTTATTGAACAGAACGTCACGATCCAACAAGCCGTATTGAATGCTCTGGCGAATGTCAGGATGGTATTCTACCTAATTCAATGGCTTGAAGAGAGCAATCAGATTTGAGGCGAGATAATTTTTCCTCAAATCGATCAGAGATTATGCGCAAGTCATGGGTTGAGATGCCCGGCTACAAGTGATCAAGTGGTTATTAAAACACCAAAAAAGATATACCCCGTTAAATTTTCAGCGTTATTGACAACATCTCCGAGCCTTGCACGGTGCGGCTTGGATGATTTTAAGACAACCACGATCCCAACATGTAGTGAAAATCAACTCTTGTGCTCAAAAGAAAGCTCACTAAAATAGTGAACATGTTGTGGTCAATAGAAAAAAAACCACAACATGTAGTGATTTTCATGAAATACAGACAAAAAAAACCGGACTCACTTTTGTAGAATCCGGCCTTAGTACGCATGACCACTATGAGTTTGCAGACTCATAACGATTGTTGGCTTGTGCATCAGTTTTGAACGCCCGATTGTGCCTAGCTTAGTTGGTCATGTAAACATCCAGTTTGAACAAACAAAGGTATTTGCATATGCCAATCTGTAAACAGTCACACCGATACAACAATGTTTTTGTTAACTTGCCTATTGACCAAGGTGGCGAAGGACGCCATAAATGCTGTGGTTGCGCCTATGAACAGGGTTATCGTGCAGGCCTAATACGCTCAGATCAACTTTGGGTTGATTTGGCCGCTCTCCCAGATAGCCAGGCAGGAACAGTTCGCCACAAGAGTTCTCAAGCAGCCTTTGCTGAGGGCTATCGTGACGGTATACGCGAGTCCTATCGCCAAGCTGGATAAAGAATAACTCGAATCATGGGGAGAATAATCTCCTCATGGTTTACTGTTGAAACAGATTTTCAAAGCGACCATCCTATCACGATGTATTAGAATTGAATTAAGGTTAACAATGAAAAGGAAATTACAGATTTTTGTATCCAGTACATTCACTGATTTAATTGAAGAAAGACAAGCAGCAGTGAGTGCAATTCTAAAAGCCGGTCACATTCCCGCAGGTATGGAATTGTTTACTGCAGCGGATCGGTCGCAAATGGATATCATAAAAAATTGGATCGATGAATCTGATATATATATGCTAATACTCGGTGGTCGCTATGGTTCGATCGAACCAACCACAGGGAAAAGTTATACTGAATTAGAATATGACTATGCTGTAGAAAAAGGAAAAGCTCTCTTTGCAGTTGTGATTACAAAGGATGCGTTGGAGAAGAAAGTCAAAGAACATGGTACTGATTTTATTGAACTAAAGGAACCCAAGTCTTTAGCAGAATTTCAAAACAAAGTATTGTCAAACATGTCATCTTTCTTTGAAGACGTTAAAGATATCCGCTTATGTGTTCATGAAAGCCTGTCAGATTTCAGTGCTAACAGGAAACTTAAGGGTTGGGTTTCAGCTGATGAAATCATCGATACTCATGACTTAGCTGAGGAAATAAAAAAATTAAATGAAGAAAATAGAAAATTAAAATCAGAAGTTGATAGCAAAGACAAGAAAATAAATTCATTAACTAACAATAAAGATAGTGAACTCAAAGAAATCCGTGATGTTTTAGCCGAAAAGAAAATCACTATCCCTGCAAATCAAAGTTACACGGGAAATGAAATTGATGCAAATCTTCTCCGTGTTTTTGTTGCCTTCCAGCGCATATTAATTAATGGAATAACTAACAATATCGGCATGGAAGACGTTGAACAATATCTTTATTTCACAATAAGCCCAATGCTTAAAGTTCACGGACTTATGGAAAACGAAAAAGTAACGGGTGCCAAGTATCGTAGATATGTAATAACTGAAACCGGAACCAGACTTCTTGCTTATATCGAAAAAAATGAGTTGAAAAAAGCTAAAGAAAAAAAAGAAGAACTCGAAAAGCAGTAATTTCTCAGCACTGATAATCATGATTATCAGTGCTATTTTTCAATCTTTCAATACCAGATTAATCCATCAATAACATAACACACCGTCGAAAGAGGAAACGTGTGTAAATATCGCTGAGTTATTCCTTAACCACTCTTCTCGTGACCTACCACTTGCTGTAAATGCAGCAAATTCCCAACCCATCCAGCTAAACAGGTTGAGATCATTGTGTGTCGAAAACTATGTACCAACCGCCGCTGTCCATATTCATCAAGGTAGGAAATCCCAAGTTTATCTCGGACATCAGCTAAGACCTTGCCAATC
Source organism: Pantoea sp. DY-17 (assembly GCF_019795975.1). Lineage (NCBI taxonomy): Bacteria > Pseudomonadati > Pseudomonadota > Gammaproteobacteria > Enterobacterales > Erwiniaceae > Pantoea > Pantoea sp. DY-17. The sequence continues at coordinate 1,802,407 of NZ_JAIMIG010000001.1, forward strand.
TTTGGCATATTCTTACCCGCTACTGGTGAAAAGATTTTTTCCTTCCACTGACGATTAACAAAATCGAGGAAGCCCCACTCAATTAACTTGGGATGGATCACAACCTGCCGCGTAGCGTTTTCGGTCTTACCTTGTCCACCCTCTGCTATTAACAGATAGTACCGTTGGCTGTCCTCGTCGAATTTGACCTGTGACTTTACCAGTTTGGCTATCTCACTCCTTCTGGCTCCGGTATAAGCAAGCAGCAAAGTGATCCACTTCTCCCATCCATCGGGCTGTTTGAGCGCCCAACTTACAAATTTACGCATTTCAGCCGCACTCTACGCACCGAATCTTGCCTTAGTTGGTGCTGAAACAATTCCATGTGTAGGCGATTTTTGTAGGATGTTTTTACTGTCAGTGAGGAAGGTTTTGAACAAGGATTTATAGATTTTGAGATGCTTATGAATGGCCCAGTCCCCACTAAATCTTCCGGTGGAACATCATCACATTCGATCAACTGTTGGATGGTCATTGAACGATATGACTGAACAACTCTCTTCGGCAGATTTTCCACGACTTCCATCACTTGCTTTATGTCCTGCTTGGTGATTTCTGTAACATCAGTTTCCCCTCCTAAGACGACAAGCAACACTTCCATAAAACGCTCATTGGCTTGGGCGATTGCTTTAGTCCAGTTACTTTCCTTCTCACTTCTGTACATGTTCCATGCTCCAGCCAAAGTTAAAGCGTCTGCTGGTTCGGTAACTTGATTTTGTTCCGCAACTTCCAAAGGAGTGACATTATCTCGGTATTCATGCAGTTCAATTGGCTGAGTTTGAGCAAGACGGTGATCATCATCGAAAAATTGATGAGCTATCCATTGATCAGTTTGCTGTTTCAAACGTTTGGATAAGTTTGAAAGACGAGCAGCAAAATGATCTGGCTGGATTGCACCGCTCTGCACCATGTGAATCACAGGGGAAGCAAATGACATTATCAAATGAGCTTGGGCGTGACTGTCTATTTCCAGTGACTTACGAAAATATGTATTGCCCGGCAGGCGAAAACGGACGTAGTAAATCCCGTTGCGTGTGATGGTGTGACGAATAGTCTTGTGCCCATTTGGTGAGCCTCTTTGAGATACGGCTGAACAAAACGGGACAGTAATTGATAGTAATCTGAATAATTGCCATGGCTACGCTGGCATTATCCAGATCAGGTCGGCGGGTGTATCTCAGCCCTGTATTAAAGGGGCACCCCGAGTCAAAACTACGTTGGCGAGCATAGGGAACAAGTTGGGGTAAAGCAAGTAAACGCCGCTTTCCTGGAATCTGGCTCACAAAGCAACAAATTACACATTCATGTAACTTATTGATAAAACGCCTTAAAACGACGCTTTTTTGCGTGCTGCGTCATACTTTGTAATAAATCCCATTGATAATTCGCGTCGCGAAAAATAGCATTCCCGGCAACTTGTTTCATGACGAAACAATACGGATTTGTTAATTGTTTATGGAAGCATCACGGAGGATTTGCTATGCGTCGGATTCCACGCGCGCCGCTCTCTGCGGCCATTGTCTCTGCCCTGTTTGCCGGCACTTTTGTGCCGGTTCCCTCCGCCCACGCCGTGGGTTTTGTCGAAGACGCCACTCTCTCTGGCAATCTGTTTTACTGGCAACGCCAGCGCGATCGCAAAGAGATGGATCCGCAAAAAGGCTCGTACGGTCAGTATGATGCCAATCTGCATCACGCCTCTGCGAATGCCAATCTCGACTTCTCATCCGGTTACGCCGGTGAGGTGATCGGCCTCGATCTGGCAGCGTTTGGCGCGCTGGAGTTAAGCAACGGCGGCCCGGCGGCACCGAATGAAATTGGTTTCAGCAATGCCCGTACGCGCTGGGATGAGGACTGGAGCGGAGATAAGAGCGGCTTAAGTCTCTATAAAGCCGCCATCAAGGCAAAATGGCAGGATAACTGGCTGCGCGCAGGCTATCTGCAGCCCACCGGGCAGACGCTGCTGGCACCGCACTGGAGCTTCCTGCCCGGCACCTATCGCGGCGTTGAGGCCGGCACCACCTTTGATTTTAGCGACGCCGGCGTCCTTTCCGTCTCCTGGATGTGGACTGACGAATACAAAGCGCCGTGGTATCGCGACATGTACAACTTCCGTAAAGCCGATGGCGTGACGGAGATTCCGTGGCTGCAATCCTTTGGTGCCAAATACGATTTTAAAAACGCGCTGGTGCTGGAAGGCGCCTACGGCCAGGCGGCAAATTACATGGATCAGTATTTTGCCAAAGCCTCTTATCAGCTGCCGCTGGCCGATGCACCGCTGCGCACCAGTTATCAATTTTATGGCGCGAAGGATCGTGACAACAGCGGCGTTGGCCAGGTGAACGATGTTTACGATGGCCTCGCGTGGCTGCAGGCGCTGACGTTCGGCTACACGCTCGGCGCGTTCGATTTCCGCCTCGAAGGCACATGGGTAAAAGCCGAGGGTAATCAGGGCTTCTTCCTGCAACGTATGACGCCGTCTTACGCCAGCTCGAATGGCCGCATGGACGTGTGGTGGGATTCTCGCTCAGACTGGAACGCCAACGGTGAGAAAGCGCTCTTCGCCGGTGTGATGGTGGATCTGGGACACTGGCAATTACCTGGCTGGCAAGTCGGTACATCGTACGCCTACGGTTGGGACGCGAAGCCTTCCACCAATCCCCTCTACGACCAAAATCAGCGCCTGAAAGAATCAGCGTGGAGCCTCGACCTGGTTTACACCATCCAGCAAGGCCGCGCCAAAGACACCCAATTCAAACTGCACTACACCCGCTACGACAATCACAGCGATCTTCCCAGCTATAGCGGCGGCTACGGCAACATCTTCCAGGACGAGAAAGACATCAAATTTATGGTCGTCGCGCCATTCACCCTGTTTTGACCCCGATCTGGCAGGAGCCAGAGACTTACCTCCGTGGAGAAGGATAACAACATGAAAAAGTTAAAAATCAGTTTACTGGCGCTGAGCGTGATGAGCCTTGCCGCCTGCAGTTCATCCCCGCGCAGTAATCAGCAGGTCGTCGATCAAATCAGTCAGTTCGGCGTGCAGTATCAGGTCACTGACAACCAGGCGGCCGATCACGGCGTGAACTGCGCGAAACTCGGTGCCGATTGGGCATCCTGCAACACCGCTACCATCACGCTGACCAACAACGGTCCGGCGCTCACCAGTAAAAACTGGGCAATCTACATGAGCAACGTGCACGAAACGCTGCGGGTGGATAACGATCAGTTCAAAATGACCCATATCGTCGGCGATTTAACCCGTCTGGAACCGACGGAGAAATTCAAAGGTATCGCGGCGGGTGAGTCGATTGAGATCCCTATCGTCAATGAATACTGGCAGCTGTTTATCACCGACGTGATGCCGCGCTGGTATGTCACCGCCGCCAATGCCACGCCAAAAATTATCACCAGCACCGATACCGAAAACCTCAGCGACTTTGTTAAGCCGTTTGGCGGCCAATGGAAGCGCATTGCCGACGATAAAAACGTGCTAATGCTGCCGCAAAGTCGCTTCTCAAAGAATGCCGATGTGGCGCAACTGCCTGCCAGCGCGCTGCGCGGACAAATCACCCCAACGCCGCGTTCGGTGAAAGTTCATGCGGCGGATGTCGACCTGAGCCGTGGCGTTGCCTTGCATCTTGAGGTATTGGCGGACAACCAGGCCGATGCGGTTAAACAGCGTTTCGATTTGATGGGGCTCAAACCGCAGTCAGCGGGTTATGACATTCATACCCGTATCGCCGTCAATCATTTCCACGGCGCAGAGGCGGTTTCCGGTGCTTATGAACTGCGCATCACACCGCGCGGCACCGATATCATTGGTTACGATCAAGCTGGCGTTTACTACGGCTTAATGTCGTTACTGTCGCTGGTGCCGGCTGAAGGTAAACCGATTATCGCCACGCTTGAAGCGAAAGATGCACCGCGCTTTGCCTATCGCGGTGCCTTCCTCGATGTGGCGCGTAATTTCCACAGCAAGCAAGCGGTGCTGCGCATGCTCGATCAAATGGCGGCGTGGAAGATGAATAAATTCCACTTCCACCTGACCGATGACGAAGCCTGGCGTATCGAAATCCCCGGTCTGCCAGAGTTGACCGACGTCGGCAGTAAGCGTTGTCACGATCTGACTGAGCAGCAATGTCTTCTGCCGCAATTGGGCTCCGGCCCGCTCACGAATAACAACGGAACCGGACATTTCAGCCGCGCCGATTATATCGAGATCGTTAAATACGCCCAGGCGCGCAACATCGAAGTGATCCCGGAAATCGATATGCCCGCGCATGCACGCGCGGCGGTGATCTCGATGGAGGCGCGATATCAGCAACTGATGAAAGCGGGTAAACCGCAGCAGGCCAGTGAATATCGATTGGTGGATCCCACGGATACCTCGAATACCCGTTCCGTGCAGCTGTACGACCGCACCAGCTATCTCAATCCTTGCCTCGATTCCTCGAAGCGATTTGTCGATAAAGTGATGGGTGAAGTGCAGGCGATGCACCGCGAAGCCGGCCAACCGTTGACCACCTGGCACTTTGGCGGTGATGAAGCGAAAAACATTCGCCTCGGTAGCGGCTACAGCGATGTTAAGAACCCGAAAGCGGGAACGGGCATTTTAGACCAAAGCAAAGAGGACAAACCCTGGGCAAAATCTCAGGTCTGCCAGGCGGTGGTGAAATCCGGCAAGGTGGAAGATCTGGAGCACTTGCCAAGTCACTTCGCGCTGGAAGTGAGCAAGATGGTGAAAGCGCACGGCATTCCGGTGATGCAGGCCTGGCAGGATGGATTGAAAGATGCCACTGACGCGCACGCCTTCGCCACTTCGCGCGTACGCGTTAACTTCTGGGACACGCTCTATTGGGGCGGCTTTGACACCGCCAACGACTGGACGCTGAAAGATTATGAAGTGGTGATCTCCAATCCGGATTACGTCTACATGGACTTCCCGTATGAGGTGAATCCTAACGAGCGCGGCTATTACTGGGGCACACGCTTCAGCGATGAGCGCAAGATGTTTGGCTTCGCGCCGGACAACCTGCCGCAGAACGCTGAAACCTCGGTGGATCGCGACGGGAAGACCTTTGATGCCACCTCGAATAAGCCGTGGTCAGGCGCATACGGCATTTCCGTACAGCTGTGGAGTGAAACCACGCGTACCGATCAGCAGATGGATTACATGGTATTCCCGCGCCTGCTGTCGGTGGCCGAACGCGGTTGGCATCGCGCGGAGTGGGAGCTGGATTATCAGCAAGGCCGCACCTTTAAAGGCGGTGAAACCCACTTCGTTAACCAGCAGCAGCGCAATCAGGACTGGCAGCGTTTCGCCAACCTGTTAGGCCAGCGTGAGTTGGGCAAGATGGATAAAGCCGGTATTCACTACCGTTTACCGGTGCCGGGGGCGCGCGTCGAGAATGGCATACTGACCATGAACATTGCGCTGCCGGGTCTGCCGCTGGAGTACAGCCTGGATAAGGGTAAGCGCTGGCAGCGTTATCAACCACATGCTAAACCGGCAATTACTGCTAGCGATAAAGTCTGGGTGCGTAGCGTGAGTCCGGATGGCAAACGCTTCAGCCGCGCTGAAGCACTTTAAAAACTTTCTGCCCCTCGCTGGAGTGCCTGGGGCGAACACTGACAAGGATGTCGATGAAACACTCAACCTTCTCTTTTTATGTTGTTGCGCTGGGTGCCGGTTTAAGCGGCGCCCTGTTCATTCCGACGCTCAGCTTATTTCTAGCCAGTGAACTTAACGTGGCAGCCTGGAAAATCGGCGCCTTCTTCAGCGTTAATGCGCTCAGCAGTATTGCGATGAGCTTACTGATTGCCCGTTATTCAGATCGTGTCACGCAGCGTCGCCCGCTCCTGCTCTTGTGCTTATTCGCACAGGCGCTCAATGCGCTGCTGTTTATCTTCTGCCGCGATTATCTGCTGTTAATTTCGCTCGGTTCGCTGCTCAATGCTTGCGGCAGTGCGGCGATACCGCAACTGTTCGCGCTGGCACGGCAAACCCGCAGTGACAATGCTTTCAGCGCCATTTTACGCGCGCAATTTTCGCTGGCGTGGGTATTCGGCCCACCGCTGGCATTCTGGATTGTTCAGTTGGCCGGCTTCACCTGGCTGTATGCCGTCATATTCGTGCTGTTACTGAGCGTGACGCTGCTGGCTGTCACCTTGCCGCCTGGCGAGCGGCTGGCAAGCGCTACTCCTGCAAAGCAACCGGACCGGCAGCCGCTGGGGCAAAACCTTTGCTTCCTGATGTTTGCCACCTTGCTGGTATGGAGCTGCAGCGCACTCTATCTGATTGCGTTTCCTTTGCATCTGGCAGAGCAGCCAACCTTGTCTGCCGACTGGAGTGGCGTGCTTTTTGGCCTCGCCGCGGCGCTGGAAATACCGATCATGCTGCTCAGCGCCAGCATGCTCAAACGCTGGGGTAAGAAAACGCAAATGCAGGCAGCCATGCTGTGCGGCATGATGTTTTATGTAGGAATTTACTTCAGTCAAAGTTTTATCCCGCTGATGTTACTGCAAATTTTCAATGCCATTTTCATCGCTATCATCGCTACCGTTGGCATGTTCTGGTTTCAGGATTTACTGCAACATCGTCAGGGAATGGCGGCCACGCTGTATACCAATTCGATGTCCATCGGCGTGCTGCTGGCTGGCGTTTTACAGGGAATTATCACCACCGTCTCACCGCTGGCCATCTGGCCGGCAGCCTGTGTGCTGTTGGTGATGTCATTACTACTGATAACAAAGGTCGACAATGTTTAAACACCCTCATTCGTCGCGCACCGCTGCGCGCAACAAAACACATGGAGTGTACGTAAATGAATGTCTTAATTACTGGCGGTGCGGGCTATATTGGCTCACACATTGCCCTTAGCCTGCTGCAGAAAAACCATCGTGTGATCGTGCTGGATAATTTGTGTAATAGCTCACCGCTGGCCTTAACGCGTGTCGAAGCGTTAAGCGGAAAGAAAATGACGTTTCATCAGGGCGATATTCGCCGCCGCGCCGATCTAAATCTGGTATTTAGCCATCAGCCGATTGATGCGGTTATTCATATGGCTGGGCTGAAATCGGTAAATGAATCGCTGCAGAAACCGGTGAAGTATTATCAAAACAATATTGCCGGAACGCTAATGCTGCTGGAAACCATGAAGCAGCATCAGGTGAAAAAACTCATTTTCAGCTCATCCGCCACGGTTTATGGCATTCCGGTAAAGATTCCGCTGTGTGAGAACTGTGATACCGGCAATACCACCAATCCTTATGGCGCCTCCAAATATATGGTGGAGAAGATCATGGGTGAAGTGGTTGATGCACAACCTGAGTTAGCCATTACCGCACTGCGCTATTTCAATCCCGCCGGCGCGCATCCCTCCGGCCAGCTTGGTGAGCATCCTGAAGGTATTCCCAACAATTTGCTGCCCTATCTGTTTCAGGTTGCCAATGGACTGAGAAGCCATCTGCCGGTATTTGGTGATGACTATGCAACGCCCGACGGCACCGGCGTGCGCGACTACATCCACGTGATGGATTTAGCCGAAGGTCATATTCAGGCGCTAAATCATCTCAAACCGGGCTATCGCCATTACAACCTGGGTACCGGACAAGGCTACTCGGTGCTGGAAATCGTGCAGATGTTTGAACAGGTGAGCGGCCGACGCGTGCCGCTCGATATGCGCCCGCGTCGTCCCGGCGATGTCGCCATCTGCTTATCCGATCCCGGTCAGGCGAAAAAAGAACTGGGCTGGCAAGCAACTCGCGGCCTCGAAGACATGCTGCGCGACGCATGGCGCTGGCATACGCAGAATCCGCAAGGCTATGTTGCTCAACCAGCCGGGAGCGAAATCTGATGATGACGCGCGAAACGTTTTTACCTCACTACGAACGCCAACTCGCCGCGCTTAAAAAGCGCTTTACCTATCCCGCGACAGCAGACTGGCAACAAGCATTACGGCAGTTTAAACAGTGGCAAGTGGAACATCAGCCGCACGAGGTGTGCGTTGCGGAACTCTCTTCGATGTTCGCGGTGCCCACCAGCCGACTGACAGGTAATGAATGCACGCTCCATCGCGTCTGGCTCGGCGGACCATCACCACTCAACGTCAACCGCACAATCGCCCAATGGCAACGCGCGATAGAAGCCAGTCGCAGTGATTTCCGGCAAACGCTATGGGTGTGGAATGCACAGCAGCTGGCGGCAGAGGATCGCTTCGTCGCTCAGCAGGGAAATAGCCCCTTTCATGCTGGCACGCTGTTTCTGCCTGATGCGCTGGTGCAGGTCAACAGCCTGAGCGCACTGATGCAGTCATTTGATGGCGCCCTGATCGATGTGCTGCAGCAACTGCATGATAAGCGCTATTACGCTACGCTCTCTGACTTCTTCCGCCTGGCGATTCTCAATCGGTGCGGCGGCGTTTATATGGATGCCGATACACTTCCCGCTCAGCCTGCGACGCTGTTTCTCTGTCATCCTGAACTGCCTGATTTTACGGCAGAACAGCAGCAAATAAACTGGCTGAATCTCTTCACCGATGAAACCGGCATGATCATCAGCCATCAAAACAATCCGGTGCTGCAGGATTTGCAGCAGCGACTCAGTGCGGTGTATCGCGGCTGGCCTCAGCCAATCACAGCTAAAACACCGGAAAGCGAACGCGCCATCTTCGAACCTTTTTACCAGTTATGGTGCGAGCAATTGCAGGTCACGCAGCTCAGCCATCAGGATTTCAGCCGGTTTGCCGTATGGGGTTTTGATGTTCAGCAGCATCGCGTGAGCGGGATTAAAGGCATGCGCCTGACTGAGGATATTCTCAGCGGTGAACGTCGCCCGCTGAGTGGTGAAGAGCAGCAGCATTATCAGCATACGATTACTCAGCTAGCACAACGCGACTGGCAATTAAGCGATCCTCTGCAGTTGGGTGAACTGGTACCTTTGCTTTCTGAATGCGATATCCTGCAAATTGCTTATGCGCCGCAGCTGCGTGCTGAAATTCCCTATTATCACTATTACGGCGTGCTCTCTCAGGATCCGCAACTGGATAAAGTGAATGCATTATTCAGCGATTTTTTAATTGCGCTTACCGCAAAGAATATTAAAGCAGGTGATTTCTGGCAGCCGATTGATGGTCAGAAAGCGTCGCCACTGATCTTCAAACCGGGAAGTATTACAGACAAGCAAGAACAGCTCGCGATGGCGAAATTAATTTTCACCACCAGCTATCTGGAATACTGCTCGGTCGATAATATTTATGCCACTGATATAACCACCCTACAGCTGCGGCAAAATATCCAGCCTTTCCTGCAACAGATTGCCGTGATTTATAATCCGCGGGGAAAAATGGTGGGTTTCGTTAACGCTGCGCCGATTCAGGATTACGATCGCATCAAGGTGCAATATGGCTATCGTCAGGAGGTTTTTCCACTGGATGTGGCTTACGACAGTTTCGTGAATCAGCATCGCCAGCCGGACGATTTCTTCATTTGCAGCGTGGCGCTGCAGCCAGAGGAACAGGGAAAAGGCTATTTCAATCAAATTTTGTCAAAGCTTAAGGATCAAGCCAAACAGCAAAAAATGCGCCGCATCACCTTATGCGTCTGGCAATCGAACCCGGCAGCTATGATCTATCGCAAGAAAGGTTTTAAGGTGGTGAGCAGTATGAAACAGGAGGTTGCACGGTTTAGTGATGAAATCGTGTTTATGGCGCTAACGCTGTAATCCTTCCGCGATCAAATAATCCGGTGCGAATCTATTTTTATTCGCACCGGAAGCAACAGAAGCGCGGTGAAATAAGCAAAGTTTTAATCACCTTGATACTTATCAAATTTATTAGGCCAGAAAACGGGCCTAATTGCGCTCCGGATTTGAAGATAAACACCGCCCACTCCATTCCGGTAGCGATAATGAAATTAAAATTCTTCAGCTTTATTCCGCATGCACACAAATGGCATAACATCCGTATTTCCCGCAAAGGCGCTATTTCTCCCACCGGGCGAGCCTACTTCTCAACTCATGTTGAAGCACAATGTAAAGGCTGTGGCGAACGGCTGCATAAAATCTATTACCGCGATATTAGCGATGCGCAAGCCATACGCTGGTTAGGCTAATCATTGTTTTTTCAAATAAAAAAAGCCCCGCAACATGCGTTGCAGGGCTATTGCGTGGCTATCGCAAAACTTATTCAGCCGGTTTGGTGCGGATCAGATAATCAAAGGCGCTGAGTGAGGCTTTCGCGCCTTCACCGCTGGCGATGATGATCTGCTTGTACGGCACCGTGGTGCAGTCGCCTGCGGCAAACACGCCTTTCAGGCTGGTTTCGCACTTGGCATCAATGATAATTTCGCCCATCTTGTTGCGCTCTACCGCACCTTCCAGGAAGGTGGTGTTCGGCAGCAAACCAATCTGCACGAAGATACCGCTCAGCGCGATTTCGTGGCTGCTCTGATTGTTACGGTCAATGTAGGTCAGGCTGGTAACTTTGCTGCCGTCGCCTTTCACTTCGGTGGTCTGTGCGTTCAGAATCACATCGACGTTTTTCAGGCTGCGCAGTTTGTCCTGCAGCACTTTGTCGGCGCGCATTTCGCTGGCAAATTCCAGCAGCGTCACGTGCTCAACAATACCGGCCAAATCGATTGCCGCTTCCACGCCTGAGTTACCGCCGCCGATCACCGCGGTGCGTTTGCCTTTAAACAGCGGGCCGTCGCAGTGCGGGCAATAGGTTACGCCCTTGGTGCGATACTGCTCTTCGCCAGGTACGCCCATGTTGCGCCAGCGTGCGCCGGTAGCAATGATGATGCTGCGGGATTTTAGTACTGCGCCAGATGCGGTTTCAATTGCGTGCAGACCGCCCTCTTTCGCCGCAGGAATCAGCTTGATGGCGCTCTGGGTATCAATCACATCAACATCGTAATCATCAACGTGGGCACGCAGAGAACCGGCCAGCTTCGCGCCTTCGGTTTTCGGTACGGAGATGTAGTTTTCAATGTCTACGGTGTCCAGCACCTGACCACCGAAACGCTCGCCCATCAGGCCAGTACGGATGCCTTTACGTGCCGAGTAGATGGCCGCTGCTGCGCCCGCCGGGCCGCTGCCGACGATCAATACTTCGTAGGCTTCACGTTTGTTCAGCTCTTCCGCCGCGCGCTTGTCGGCGTTGGTGTCCACTTTACCGACGATTTCCGCCAGGCTCAGACGGCCCTGACCGAACTCTTTGCCGTTGAGGAACACCGCCGGCACGCCCATCACGTTGCGCTCGGTGATTTCGTTCTGGAACATACCGCCGTCAATCGCGGTATGGCTGATACGCGGGTTCAGCACCGCCATCAGGTTCAGCGCCTGTACCACGTCAGGACAGTTGTGGCACGACAGGGAATAATAAGTTTCGAAGTGGAAGTCGCCTTCCAAAGCCACAACCTGATCCAGCAGGCTCTGCGCTTCTTTCGACGGGTGTCCACCGGCTTGCAGCAGGGCTAAAACCAGTGAAGTAAATTCGTGACCCATTGGCGAACCGGCAAAACGCGGACCGCTCTGGCTGCCTGGGTTAGTGATCAGGAAAGAGGGTTTACGCACCGGACGATCGTTCTCTTCGCGGAAGCTGACTTTGTCTGACAAGCCCGCGATATCGGCCAACAGAGAGCGAATCTCTGCCGATTTGGCGCCATCATCCAATGTGGCAATCAACTCAACCGGTTTCGTTAGTTTCTCAAGGTAAGCCTTGAGTTGGGTTTTTAAATTGGTGTCGAGCATAGTGAGTTCCTGTCATGAAAATCGGGTGCCGTAGCACCCGATAGAGAAAGATCGAATGGCAGCTAACTTAGATTTTGCCAACCAGGTCCAGTGATGGAGCCAGCGTTGCTTCGCCTTCTTTCCATTTTGCCGGGCAAACTTCACCTGGGTGAGAAGCAACGTACTGAGCGGCTTTCACTTTACGGATCAGGTCAGATGCGTCACGGCCAATGCCTTCTGCAGTGATTTCGATCGCCTGGATGATACCTTGCGGGTCAACGATGAAGGTACCGCGGTCTGCCAGACCTTCGTCTTCGCGCATGATTTCGAAGTTACGGGTCAGCGCGCCAGTTGGGTCACCGATCATCGCGTATTTGATTTTCGCGATGGTGTCTGAAGAACCGTGCCAGGCTTTGTGGGTAAAGTGCGTGTCAGTAGAAACAGAGTAGATATCTACACCCAGTTTCTGGAACTCTTCGTGATGGTCTGCAACGTCACCCAGTTCGGTTGGGCATACGAAGGTGAAGTCAGCCGGGTAGAAGAAGAAAACACTCCATTTACCTTCAACGTCTTTCTCGGTGACTTCGATGAATTCGCCGTTTTTGAACGCTGCGTTTTTAAATGGTTTGATCTTGGTATTAATGATGGACATGGTGACCTCCGTTAAAAGATGTGATGCAGGCTACAGAATTTTCGGGCCAACTTCTAATATGCAGACGTTATCAATCAGATAACCAAAAGCTATCAAAGCGCCGACACCTGATTTCATGCGGCTCGCGGAGGCATTCTACACAAAAAGGGCGCGGTTCTGTCAGGCTTTATCTTTTTGCGATGAAACTGCTAGTTTAAGCTGCGTTATCGCACGGATTTGTAGCGGCGCGATTTATCGCGCGTCATTCAGTCGGAACAATCGTCAATTGTGCGCAATAAATTGCGCCGCTACGGCCTCTGCGCATCTCACATAATGGAGCTCTCAGGTGCATATACGTTTTTTTGACGAAGCCGATCGGCCTTTTCTGCGCACGCTCTATCTTGCCGCGCGACGCCATAACTGGACGTGGCTGGATGGCGATGATTGGCAGTTAGAAGATTTCGATGCGGTGATTTTGGGCGAAACCGTGCTGGTCGCTGAACTGAATGGGCATCGCGTGGGGTTTGCGGCGGTGCTGGATAATGACAACTTCCTGCATAGTCTGTATGTCGCCCCCGATGCGCAGGGACAAGGCGTGGGCAGCGCGCTGTTAGAAAAAGTGCAATCGCGATTTAGCTCGACGGGCGCCTTAAAATGCCTGCAACAGAATCAGGCGGCGATGGATTTTTATCTCAAACACGGCTGGCGGCGCGAAGCGGTTGGCGAGAGCGAGCAGGGAAAATATGTGCTGATGCATTTTCCGCTGGCGACGCGCACCAGCGGAACTGGAAGGCGTTAAACGGCGCGGAACGCGATATCGCCAGGGATAATCTCTCCCTGCCAATAGAGCTGCGCTGCAACGCGACCCGCCAGTTGGCGGTAGAGCGCGGTGAAATCACTGTCCGGACGGCGCACCACGGTCGGTTCGCCATCATCCAGATCTTCACGCAGCGTAATGTGCAGCGGCAACTGGGCCAGCAAACGGGTGCTGTAATCTTCCACCAGCTTCTGCGCACCGCCGGTGCCGAAAATCGGCTCGTGATGTCCGCATTGGCTACAAATGTGCATGCTCATATTCTCGATCACGCCCAGCACCGGCACGCTCACTTTCTCGAACATCACCATCCCTTTACGCGCGTCAATCAAGGCGATGTCCTGCGGCGTGGTGACCACCAGCGCGCCGGTCACCGGCACGTTTTGCGCCAGCGTCAGCTGAATATCGCCGGTACCTGGCGGCATATCGAGGATCAGATAATCGAGATCCGGCCACAGGGTTTCGTTGAGCAGCTGCATCAGGGCTTTGCTGGCCATTGGACCACGCCACACCATGGCGTTGTCGTCGGTGACCAGATAACCAATCGAATTGGTTGCCAGGCCGTGCGCCATTATCGGTGCCATGTGCGTGCCATCCGGCGAGGTAGGACGCTGATTTTCGGTGCCGAGCATATTAGGGATCGACGGACCGTAAATATCCGCATCGAGAATCCCCACGCGCGCGCCTTCAGCGATCAGCGCCAGCGCCATGTTCACAGCGGTGCTGGATTTGCCCACGCCACCTTTGCCAGAACTCACGGCGATGATGTTCTTCACACCGGTCGCGCCCGGATGGTTTTTCACCCGCTTCAGCGTGGCGATGTCGTGGCGCAGTCGCCAGTCAATGGCGCTGGCATCCGTCAGGCGCAACAGTTCGGCGCTGGTTTGCGCTTTCAGCTCTTCAAAAGCGCTGGCCCACGCGAACGGCATCACCAGCTCGATATGCAGCTTGTCATCCAGCAGCGCGACATGGCGCAGGGCTTTCAGCGTGGTCAGGTTATGTTGCAGCGTCGGATGTTCAAAGTCACTCAACACGCCGATAACCAATGCTCGCAGCGCCTCAGGTGAATGATGTTGCTGGGATTGTGAAGTCATCCCCTCTCCTTGTTTATTCATCACGCCAGATTGCGGCGGTGTCTGTTCAATAATATCAGATAGGCGCTAAAAGTGACGTGGATGTCCAGCTGTGTTTACGCCAGAGGGTGCTTCGGTTAACATCTAACACCGATTTTTCTTCAACGGAACGCTACGCAAACATGACTCAAGTCGCTAAAAAAATTCTGGTAACGTGCGCACTGCCGTACGCAAACGGTTCAATCCATCTCGGTCACATGCTTGAACACATTCAGGCTGACATTTGGGTCCGTTACCAGCGAATGCGTGGCAACCAGGTTCACTTCATCTGTGCAGACGACGCTCACGGCACGCCGATCATGCTGAAAGCTCAGCAGCTTGGCATCGCGCCGGAGCAGATGATCGCGGAGATGAAGCAGGAGCACGAAACGGATTTTGCTGGCTTCAATATCAGCTACGACAACTATCACTCGACGCACGGTGACGAAAACCGTCAACTGTCCGAGCTGATTTATGGTCGCCTGAAAGAGAACGGCTTCATTAAGAACCGCACCATTTCGCAGCTGTACGATCCTGAGAAAGGCATGTTCCTGCCGGACCGTTTCGTGAAAGGCACCTGCCCGAAATGTAAGTCACCGGATCAATATGGCGATAACTGCGAAGTGTGTAGCGCAACCTACAGCCCAACCGAGCTGATCGACCCGAAATCGGTGGTCTCTGGCGCGACGCCGGTGCTGCGCGATTCCGAGCACTTCTTCTTTGATCTGCCCTCTTTCAGCGCGATGCTGCAGGCGTGGACGCGTTCAGGCGCACTGCAAGAGCAGGTGGCTAACAAGATGCAAGAGTGGTTCGAGTCTGGCTTGCAGCAGTGGGATATCTCCCGCGATGCGCCTTACTTCGGCTTCGAAATCCCTGGCGCGCCGGGCAAATACTTCTACGTCTGGCTGGATGCGCCAATTGGTTACATGGGTTCATTCAAAAACCTGTGCGACAAACGCGGCGATATCGATTTCGACGAGTTCTGGAAGAAAGATTCCACTACCGAGCTGTATCACTTCATCGGTAAAGACATCGTCTATTTCCACAGCCTGTTCTGGCCAGCGATGCTGGAAGGCAGCAACTTCCGCAAGCCAACCAATCTGTTCGTACACGGTTATGTGACGGTGAACGGCGCGAAGATGTCTAAATCGCGCGGCACCTTTATTAAAGCCAGCACCTGGTTGCAGCATCTGGATGCCGATAGCCTGCGCTATTACTACGCAGCCAAGCTCTCTTCACGCATCGACGACATCGACTTGAATCTGGAAGATTTCGTGCAGCGCGTGAATGCAGACGTGGTGAACAAAGTGGTGAACCTGGCGTCACGTAATGCCGGCTTCCTGACCAAACGCTTTGGCGGCAAGCTGGCGAGTGAACTGGCCGATCCCGCGCTGTATCAGACCTTTGTGGAGGCCTCAGAGAAGATTGGCGAAGCCTGGGCCAGCCGCGAATATAACCGCGCGATCCGTGAAATCATGGCGTTGGCCGATCTGGCCAACCGCTATGTCGATGAGCAGGCACCTTGGGTGGTGGCGAAGCAAGAAGGCCGCGATGCCGACCTGCAGGCAATTTGCTCCATGGGCATTAACCTGTTCCGCGTCTTGATGACCTGGCTGAAGCCAGTGCTGCCATCTTTGAGCGAGCGTGCCGAAGCCTTCCTGCAGAGCGAACTGAGCTGGGATGCAATTGCCCAACCTTTGCTGGATCATGAAGTGGCGCCGTTCAAAGCGCTGTATGGCCGTATCGAAATGACCAAAGTCGACGCGCTGATTGAGGCCTCGAAAGAAGATGCGGCGGCGGCGAATAAGCCTGCAGCAACCGGTCCGCTGGCTGATGCGCCGATTGGCGACACCATCACCATTGATGATTTTGCCAAGGTCGATATGCGCGTGGCGCTGATCGAGAAAGCGGAGCTGGTTGAGGGTTCTGACAAGCTGCTGCGTCTGGAGCTGGATTTGGGGGGCGAGAAGCGTCAGATTTTCTCTGGCATTCGCGCTGCGTATCCGGATCCGTCGGTGCTGGTCGGCAAGATGACCATCATCGTCGCCAACCTCGCGCCGCGTAAAATGCGCTTCGGTATTTCCGAAGGTATGGTGCTGTCAGCGGGTCCAGGCGGCAAAGACCTGTTTGTGCTGTCGGTCGATAGCGGCGCAGTACCGGGCATGCCAGTTAAGTAACGGATTTCGTTGCCCTCACCCTAACCCTCTCCCGCGCGCGGGAGAGGGAACCGTTCAAAGCAGCCATTTAATTTTTCACTCCACTTTATGCTAGCCTGCTCCACCTAACCATTCCCTCGCCCGCTGGCGGGAGAGGGCTAGGGTGAGGGCCCAGGCAACATCAACTGCCGATATATCTCCTCCATCACCGCATCAAACTCTTCGAAAACCTGATGATTCCAGAATCTAATCACTCTCCAGCCACCTCGCTCTAAAAAGCCGTTCGTTGTTGATCATAAATCTTCGCTTCATCTTCGTTATGCTGCCCGCCGTCTAGCTCAACTATCACCCTCCTTTCATTACAAGCGAAATCCACGATATAACCGCCAATCGGATGCTGACGCCGAAACTTCACTCCGCATAAATTCCGATTACGTAAAAAACGCCACAAAAGATGCTCCGCTTTAGGCATAGCCTGACGCAGTTGTCGCCGCCGCGTAATCGCTTTCATCATCGCCCTTCCTTTCGCGATATCGGCTTACCCTACGCCATGTTTGCAGGAGGAAAATAACGCGATGGAAAAGCTGGAATCTGCATTCCAATGTGATCGCTAGCACGCTAATCGCTTAATGCGTATGATAAAGCGCTACGAAAACAGGAGCCTGACATGCCTGCCGTTCTCACTGCTTGTTGGCGCTATGTGCGCGCCTTCGTCATCATCTATGCGGCGCTTTACGCTGGAATGGGGATTTCTGCCCTGCTCCCAATAACCATTCCCGGCAGCATCATCGGCATGCTGCTGCTATTCCTGCTGCTGGGTCTGCAAATCATGCCGGTTGAGTGGGTGAAACCCGGATGCCATTTACTGATTCGCTATATGGCACTGCTGTTTGTGCCGATTAGCGTTGGTGTAATGGGCTATACCGATATCCTCACCGCGCAGTTTGGGCCGATTGTGGTGTCATGCATTGTCAGTACTTTTATGGTGCTGCTGATTGTCGGGCTCAGCGCAGAGCGCCTGCAGCGCCCGCAGGAGAAGCCGAATGAGTGATGCATGGTGGTCGCTGCCGCTGACGATGATCGCCTATTTTCTGGCGCGTAAACTGGCGGCGAAAATCAATATCTCCATCGTTAATCCATTGTTAGTGGCGATGGCGATTGTCATCCCGATTCTGCTGCTGACTCACCTGCCATACACGCGCTATTTTGCCGGCAGCAGCCTGCTCAATCAGTTGCTGCAACCGGCAGTCGTAGCGCTGGCGTTGCCGCTGTATGAGCAGATGCATCAGATTCGCGCGCGCTGGAAAACCATCATCAGCGTCTGCTTCATCGGCAGCATCACGGCAATGGTATCGGGCACCGCGATTGCGCTGTGGATGGGCGCAACGCCGGAAATCGCCGCCACCATCATGCCGAAATCTGTCACCACGCCAATTGCGATGGCGGTCTCCGCATCGCTGCACGGTATTCCTGCCATCAGCGCCATCTGCGTGCTTATCGCCGGCGTGCTGGGTGCGGTGTTTGGCCATATGCTGCTCAATCTGTTTAAGGTGAAAAACAAATCCTCGCGCGGGTTAGCAATTGGTAACGCATCGCACGCGTTAGGTACCGCGCGCGCAGCCGAGATCGATTATCAGGAAGGCGCGTTCAGCTCCCTTGCGCTGGTGATTTGCGGCATCATCACCTCGTTACTGGCGCCGCTGCTTTTTCCGCTATTAATGCATTGGTGGGGCTAAAACTTGCGAGAGATCTCGCAAAGTTGAAACAACCCAATCAGCTTGCATTGTCAGAGCGACTTGGATCACATATAAAACGTCAGGCGGCGCATCGCCGCTAACGCGTAACTGAGGTCATCCCATCATGCATTCACGATTCCTAACTGCTTTTTCTGCCCTGCCCGCTGCGCTGCAAGCTGCGATTCAGCCGCTGCTGGATGCGCCGGATTTCCATGGCGTATTGCGTCCGCAGGATGTCGCGCAACTGAAACAGCTTACCGGTCTGGATGATGATGCGCTGGCGCTGGAACTGCTACCGCTGGCGGCTAGCTGCGCCGTGGCAACCGTGTCTCATTTTAATGTCGGCGCGATTTCCCGCGGCGTCAGCGGCCATTGGTACTTCGGCGCCAACATGGAGTTCCTGCATACCCCGCTGCAGCAGACGGTGCACGCCGAGCAAAGTGCCATTACGCATGCCTGGCTGCGCGGTGAAGAGAAGCTGGCAGCGATTACCGTCAACTACACGCCGTGCGGGCATTGCCGTCAGTTTATGAACGAGCTGAACAGCGGCACGGCGATTCGCATCAGCCTGCCGGGACGCGCGGTTAGCACGCTGGGCGACTATTTGCCGGATGCGTTTGGTCCAGCCGATCTAAACATCACTGAACGTCTGCTGACGCCGGTCGATCATGGTTTTGCGGTTCAAGGTGATGAATTGCAACAGGCCGCCATTGCCGCCGCCAATCACAGTCACGCGCCTTACAGTCAGAGCTACAGCGGCGTGGCGCTGCGCAGCCAGAGCGGCAAGGTCTTTACCGGTCGCTATGCGGAAAACGCCGCCTTCAACCCCAGCTTGCCGCCGCTGCAGGCTGCACTGATTTTGATGAACATGAGCAACGAAGCGCTGGAGACAATTCAGCAAGCGGTTTTGGCGGAATGTCAGGACAGCACGCTGAGTCAGCTTGACGCGACCCGCGCGACGCTGAAGGCGTTAGGATGTGAGGATTTCTCACTTACTTTAGTTTCGAAAACATCAGTTTAGTGATCCTTTTACCGCTTTTGTGACCTCCTGTTAACAAAAGCTGTACATCTGCAGGAATTTTCATAGGATCGGGCGCCAGAACCTCTTCACTTCAAGATGGACTGGCGTTACCTTTTCCCGGCGATACGTCAGAAAACACTGCAACCGGAGCAAGCACTGCATGGAACTCGACTACGAAAGTAAACGCCCGCTGTATATTCCTTATGCGGGTCCGATCCTGCTGGAATTTCCGCTGTTGAATAAAGGCAGCGCCTTCACCCTCGAAGAACGTAACGAATTTAACCTCAACGGCCTGCTACCCGAAGCGGTAGAAACCATCGAAGAGCAGGCGGAACGTGCCTGGCGCCAGTTCCTGGATTTTAAAAACAACAACGACAAGCATGTCTATCTGCGCAATATCCAGGACACCAACGAAACCCTGTTCTACCGCCTGCTCGACAATCATCTGGAAGAGATGATGCCGATCATCTACACCCCAACGGTCGGCGCCGCCTGTGAACACTTCTCTGAAATCTACCGTCGCGCGCGTGGCGTGTTCATCTCTTATAACAATCGCGACCGCATTGAAGACATGCTGCAGAACGCCACCAAGCAGAATGTAAAAGTGATCGTGGTGACTGATGGCGAACGTATTCTCGGCCTCGGCGATTTGGGTATCGGCGGCATGGGCATCCCAATCGGTAAGCTGTCGCTGTATACCGCGTGTGGCGGCATCAGCCCGGCTTACACCTTGCCGGTGGTGCTGGATGTTGGTACCAACAACCAGCAGCTGCTGAACGATCCGCTCTATATGGGCTGGCGTCATCCGCGTATCACTGGCGAAGAGTACGAAGAGTTCGTCAATGAATTCATTCAGGCGGTGAATCGTCGCTGGCCGAACGTGCTGTTGCAGTTCGAAGACTTCGCGCAGAAAAACGCCATGCCGCTGCTGGAGCGCTATCGCGATGAGATCTGCTGCTTCAACGACGATATTCAGGGCACCGCCGCAGTGACCGTCGGCACCCTGATCGCCGCCAGCCGCGCTGCGGGCAGCCGCCTGTGTGAGCAGAAAGTGGTGTTCCTCGGTGCCGGTTCTGCCGGTTGCGGTATCGCCGAGCAGATCATCGCGCAGATGAAGTCGGAAGGATTGAGCGATGATGAAGCGCGTGGCCGCGTGATGATGGTTGATCGCTTCGGTTTGCTCACCGACAAGCTGCCGAACCTGCTCAATTTCCAGAGCAAGCTGGTGCAGAAGAGTGACAGCCTGAAAGATTGGGACACCAGCAGCGACTCAATTTCTCTGCTCGACGTGGTACGCAACGCCAAGCCGGATATTTTGATCGGCGTGTCTGGCCAACCAGGCCTGTTCACTGAAGAGATCATTCGCGAGATGCACAAGCACACTAAGCGTCCGATTGTTATGCCGCTGTCGAACCCGACTTCACGCGTTGAAGCGACGCCAGCCGACATCATCGCCTGGACTGACGGCGCCGCGCTGGTTGCCACCGGCAGCCCGTTCTCGCCAGTCACCTGGAAAGGGAAAACCTATCCCATCGCCCAGTGCAATAACTCCTATATCTTCCCTGGCATCGGTTTGGGTGTTATCGCCGCGGGGGCCAGTCGCGTGACGGATTCGATGCTGATGACCGCCAGCCGTGCATTGGCCGACTGCTCGCCGCTGGTTAACGATGGCGAAGGTCCGGTTCTGCCGGAGATCAAAGACATTCAGGGCGTTTCCAAGCTGATTGCCATCGAGGTGGGTAAAGCCGCGCAGCTGGCGGGCGTGGCGGTGGTGACCTCGGAAGATGTGTTGTCGAAAGCCGTCAGCAACAATTTCTGGCTGCCGCAGTATCGTAATTATCGCCGTACTTCGATCTGATAAATTTGTTGCCGGATCATTTAGATCCGGCAACGTTTAAAAAAACGTCAGCCAACGGGCGTTTACTTGCTTCCCCCGCCCGCCTCAAGTAGCCTTTATCCATTCTGAATTCTGCCAACCGAGTGCCCGCGCGCATGATTAAACGCGTTTTCTTTGGTCTGTTTTTCATCATCTTACTGATGGTGGCGACCGCGCTCGGCCTGGATCGCTGGATCAGCTGGAAAACCGCGCCCTTTATATACGAAGATGTCACCTCGTTGCCACATCGTCAGGTCGGCGTGGTCTTGGGCACGGCGAAGTACTACCGCACGGGCGTGATCAATCAGTATTACCTCTATCGCATTCAGGGCGCGTTGAACGCCTATAACAGCGGCAAGGTCAATTACCTGCTGCTGAGCGGTGATAATGCGCAGCAAAGCTATAACGAACCGATGACCATGCGCCGCGATTTGATCAAAGCGGGCGTCGCGCCGTCGGACATCGTGCTGGATTACGCTGGCTTCCGCACGCTGGATTCGATTGTGCGCACGCGCAAAGTGTTTGATACCAACGATTTCATCATCATTACTCAGCGCTTCCACTGCGAGCGAGCGCTGTATATCGCGCAGCATTTGGGCATTCAGGCGCAGTGCTATGCGGTGCCGTCGCCGAAGAACATGTTGTCGGTGCGTTTCCGCGAAGTGGGTGCGCGTTTGGGTGCGCTGGCGGATTTGTATTTGATGAAGCGCGAGCCGCGCTTCCTCGGCCCGTTAGTGCCGATTCCTGCGGTGCATGAAGTGCCGGAGGATGCGCAGAGTTATCCGGCGGTGACGCCGGAGCAGCTTTTGGAGTTGGAAGAGAAACTGCAGAAGTGATGTTTGTCCCTCACCCTGGCCCTCTCCCGCGAGCGGGAGAGGGAACCGTGTAGTGCAGGTTTAAGCCAGAATTCGGTCTGCTCCCTCTCCCGCCTGCGGGAGAGGGTTGGGGTGAGGGGAAACCCACTATTTCTTACGTGCGTACTTCAATGAATCCAGCGCCACGGCGAAGATGATGATGCCGCCCTTGATGATGTACTGCCAGTAAGGGTTAACGCCGATGTAGGTCAAACCGTAGTTGATCACGGTGAAGATGATGACACCGGTCACCACGCCCGCCACCGAACCCACGCCCCCGGCAAACGACACGCCGCCGACCACACACGCCGCAATCGCATCCAGCTCATACATAAAGCCGAGGTTATTGGTGGCGCTGCCGATACGGCCTGCTTCCAGCATCCCGCCGAACGCGTAGAACACGCCAGACAAGGCATACACCAGAATCAGGTTGAACGGCACGTTCACGCCAGACACTTTCGCCGCTTCCGGGTTACCACCGATAGCGAAGATATTGCGACCAAAGCGAGTTTTATTCCACAGCACCCAAACAAAGACGATGGCAATCACAGCGTAGAAGGTGATAAATGACAGCTTAAAATCACCGAAACGCAGGAAGCCTTGGGCAAATTTGGAGAAGCCAGGATCGAAACCGGCAATTGGCGATGCACCCACAAAGTCGTAATAGAGTGAGTTGATACCGTAAACGATAATCATGGTGCCCAACGTGGTGATAAATGGCGTTACCTTGAGGTAAGCGATGATCACCCCGTTCACCAGACCAATCACACCGCCGATGATGCACACGATCAGGATAACCACCGGAATTGGCACGGTATCCAGATGCGGGAACACCTTATTCGCGTTATCCATTGCCTGCAGCAGCGTGGCTGCCACCACCGCCGCTAAGCCAACCTGGCGACCCGCTGAAAGGTCCGTACCCTGGGTGACAATCAAACCGGCCACGCCGAGTGCGATAATAATACGCACCGAAGATTGGGTCAGAATGTTACTCAGGTTCATTAAACTTAAGAACGTTGGATCCTGGAAAATAATAATTGCCAGCAGTACAAACAGGACAACGTAAATGCCGCCCTCTTTTAACCAGGTTAGCGCATTCTTTTTAGTAGTCGCTTTCATGTTAAAGCCCTTGCTTCATTAAAGGTGTAATGACGCTAAACGCAGGATTTCATTCTGCGAGGTCGTTTTGGTATCAACAATGCCTGCTACCTGGCCATTACTCATCACTAAAATACGATCGGTAATACCCAACAGCTCTGGCATTTCAGAAGAGATAATAATGATGCCCTTCTCTTTCTTCGCCAACTCGGCAATAAGTTGGTAGATTTCGAATTTCGCGCCCACATCAATCCCGCGCGTCGGTTCATCAAGCATCAATATTTCCGGCTGCGTTAATAACCAGCGACCAATAATCACTTTCTGTTGGTTACCACCGGAAAGCGAACCAATTTGCGTATGATGACCCGGCGTTTTCACGCGCATCGAATCAATGACCCATTGGGTATCGCTTTTCATGCGTTTATTATCGAGCAGCCCCATGCTGGATTTATACTTTTTAATATTGGAGATAAGCGAGTTAAAGCCTATATCCAGATACGCATAAATACCGGTGGAGCGACGCTCTTCCGTCACCAGCGCAAAGCCGTGGTTAATGGCTTCGTTGGCGCTGTGGTTATTAATACTCTTGCCGTGCAGCTTAATCGTACCGCCTGACTTCTCGCGAATGCCAAACAGGGTTTCGACGATGTCGGTACGCTTGGCGCCCACCAAACCGGCAATACCAAGAATTTCACCTTTACGCAGATCGAACGAGATATCACGAATCGACGGCTGACGCAGTGAGGTTAAATGACGCACCTCAAGAATGGTTTCCCCCGGCACGTTGGTTTTATCCGGGAAGCGCTGGTTCAATGAACGGCCAACCATCATCGAGATGATTTTGTCCATGTCCAGACCTTCCAGCGGCTGGGTGGCGATCCACTGTCCGTCACGCAAAATGGTGATCTCATCACACAGCTGGAATATCTCTTCCATCTTGTGCGAGATATACACAATGCCGCAGCCACGATCTTTCAGCTTACGAATAATCGTGAACAAGTGGTTCACTTCTTTTTCGGTCAGCGATGATGTCGGCTCATCCATAATGACGATTTTGGCGTCATAGGAGAAGGCTTTGGCGATTTCGATCATCTGCATCTGCGACACCGATAAGGTGGCAACTTTATCGCGCGGATCGATATCAATATCTAATTCATCAAAGATCGCTTTAGTATCGCGATACATTTTATCCTGATCGACAAACACGCCCTTACGTGGATAACGGCCAAGCCACATGTTATCCATGACGTTGCGTTGCAGAACCAGGTTTAATTCCTGATGCACCATGGAAACGCCATTTTCCAGCGCTTCTTTGGAGCTCTTATAATCAATTTCCTCACCCTGAAACAGGATGCTCCCCGTATCCTTTTTATAAATCCCAAACAGACATTTTAATAATGTAGATTTCCCGGCGCCGTTTTCGCCCATTAATGCATGAACAGAGTGCGGCCGCACTTTTAAATTCACATTATCTAAGGCTTTAACCCCTGGAAATGATTTCGAGACATTCGTCATCTCCAGCAGATATTCACGCTGTGTGGTCGGATTCTCACTGGCCATAATTTACCTGGCTAAATAAAGCGTTGGTCAGATGCAATAAGGCGCGGCGAAATGCCGCGCCCAGGATGAATTACTTCACAAACTGCGACAGATTTTCTTTATCTACTGGTACGTAAGGAACACGTACGATTTTGTTGTCCATCTTGAAGTTAGTGCCTGCAGTTGGCTCTTTGCCATTGGCCAGATTGTTAGCAATATCCAGCGTCGCTTTCGCCTGGTTTTCCGCATCGTTCAACACGGTGCCGGCCAGCGCGCCTGATTTCACCAGCGCCAGCGCTTCTGGCAGTGCATCGACACCAAACACCGGAATGCTGGTTTTGTTGTGCGCTTTCAGCGCTTCAACCGCACCCATCGCCATCGCATCGTTATTAGCGATGATCACTTCAATTTTGTTGGCGTTCGGGCCAGAGAGCCAGGCGTCAACTTTGTCTTTTGCCTGTGCGGTATCCCACATCGCGGTATCCATCGCCAGCTGCTGCGTTTTCAGGCCGTCTTTGTTCAGGGTATCGATCACGTATTTGGTACGCGCTTCGGCATCCGGATGGCCCGGCTCGCCTTTCAGCAGCACGAACTGGATGGTACCGTCTTTGTTCAGATCCCAGGCTGGCGTGGCTTTCCAGTGCTTCTCAATCAGCTGACCCTGGATGATGCCTGACTCTTTAGAGTCGGTACCGACGTAATACGCTTTCGGGTAGCTGGCCAGCACTTTGGCGTTAGGTTCTTTGTTGAAGAACACCACCGGCACATCGTTGCCACGCGCTTTATCAATCACCACTGCCGCAGCAGCCGGATCCACCAGGTTGATGGCCAGCGCTTTCACGCCTTTCGCCATCAGCACGTCAATCTGGTCGTTCTGTTTAGACTGGTCGTTCTGGGAGTCATTCATCAACAGCTGAATGCCGCCCAATGATTTTGCTTCTTTCTCAATGTCCTTACGCACCATCGACATGAAGTTGTCGTCGTATTTGTAGATGGTCACGCCAATGCGGGTATCGGCGGCGTGCGCAGTTGCACCAAACATCATGCTGGCAACCAGTGCTGTGAGCGTGAAAACCTTCTTATTCATGGTATCTCCGGTTTTTATGTAGGGCATTTCATTGCGCTATTTGCCTGCGGGCAAACAGCGCCGTCGGTTGTAAACCTGATAATGGGCGGACGCGTAACGCAAAGCCGGGCCACCATCGCAATCCTGACTTCCCTGTAGGTAAACGCTTCCTGAAGAGTGTTGTGAACTATTTCAATCGGCTACTGAAACCGGCTGGGAAGAGGATTTCCCAGCGTTACATGATGTTTCAGTCCGGTAAGACGCTGCCATCATAGTGAGCGGCATGTTAATTAACTGTGAATGCAATCACAGATTGGAAACGGTTACACTGCGCTATCGCCTGAATTAGTGACCGACTCCACAATTTGCCGCTGGGCGACAGAATGGCGACGCACCAGCGTTGGCATAAAGCAGTGTATAGCCAGCTGATCCAGCTCGCCTGCGGCACCTTTAAGCGCTAACTCCGTGGCGAGTTTCGCCATAGAAACAATAGGATAACGGACCGTGGTTAACTGCGGATCGGTATAGCGGGAGATGGGAATATCATCAAAGCCAATGACAGAGAAATGCTGCGGAACCTGGATGCCGTTGTCCTTTAAAGCGGTCAATGCACCCGCCGCCATGCCGTCATTGTAGGAAAACACCGCGGTTAAATGTAAGTTACGACCCAGTAACTCCACCATCGCTGCTTCGCCGCCTTGCATATCAGGTTCAGCATGCGCAATCCATGACTCCTGCGGGCGGATTCCCTGTTCTGACAAGGCCTGCAGCCAGCCTTCACGTCGTTGCGTTACATCCTCAATCGGGTGGCTGGAGCTAAGAAAGCCGATGCGTTGATGTCCCTGTTGTAACAACATGCGCGTGGCTACCTGAGCGCCGGTAACGTTATCCAGGCAGACGCAGCGGTGTTCGTAACCGGGAATTGTACGGTTAATCAATACCATACCGGGAACCTGATCCATAAACTGCATCAGTTCGGCGTCTGAAAGCGTTTTCGCGTGCACCACCAATGCGTTACATCGTTGACGTATCAGCACCTCAATTGCGTGACGTTCCTTCTCTTCCTGATGCCAGGAGTTGCTGATTAACACGTGTTTATGCACGCGCTGCGCCACGGTATCCACCGCTTTCACCAGCGCGCCAAAGAAGGGATCGGAAACATCCATCACCACCACGCCGATGGTGTCACTGATTTGCGTAGCCAGCGCCTGCGCGTTGGCGTTCGGGCGATAGCCTAACGCATCAACGGCAGCCAGCACGGCTTCCCGGGTATCGGCGGTGACTGCACTGCTGTTGTTGAGCACACGCGACACGGTGGCT
This sequence comes from Pantoea sp. DY-17, assembly GCF_019795975.1. Classification (NCBI taxonomy): domain Bacteria; kingdom Pseudomonadati; phylum Pseudomonadota; class Gammaproteobacteria; order Enterobacterales; family Erwiniaceae; genus Pantoea; species Pantoea sp. DY-17. The sequence goes on from NZ_JAIMIG010000001.1 coordinate 1,829,400, forward strand.
ACTGACACACCGGCCTGACGGGCGACATCACGAATCGTTATCATGCAGCTGTTCCACAGAGGCTGAAAATGCGCGACAAGCGCGTAACGGCGCTATTCTGTCAGGGCATGTGAAACGACTACGTGAATCACGTCACAGCAATGAAAACGGTTACATACAATTCTGCAACCTTTGTGATGAATATCATTATCTGAGCGAGGAGGAAGGATCAGCCTTTCCTGCGGCAAGACGTGTCAGTTTGCGCCAGATCCACTCCATTGGGCCTTGCGGGAAGACGCGCAGCCACAGCACGGAAAACAGGATATTAACCAGCCAGATAGCCGGTACAAAGGCCAGCAGCTGCAGGCGATCGAACCTGAGGAACAGATCAAAGCGGTAGAACAGCGTGGTGCAAATCAGCGTCTGTAACAGGTAATTGCTCAAGGCCATGCGGCCAACGCATTGAATGGCGTAGCTGACGCGCGTTGACGCAATTTGCGGCCAGAATCCCAGGCAAAGTGCGGCATAACCGAGGCTGATGAACGGACTGGCGAGATCGCGCGGCACCTGCAGGAAAAAGCCGGTCCAGCGGAATTCCCAGCCAATCATCCACTGCGCGGCGATGCCGGGAATGGCGATCAGCCAGCCGATAGTCAGCAGCAGCGCCGCCGAACGGCGATAGTGCTGCACGCTAAATTGCCCGCTGAGCCAGCCGCTGCGCATCAATGCCGCACCAATCAGCATCAAACCCGCCAGTTGCCAGCCATATTGTGACGCCAGTGCCATCAGGCCTGATGACAGATGATCCAGCCGGTTCTGCACCGCTTCCCAACCGCCGAGCAGTTTCCAGTAGCTTTCATACTGCAGGTCCGCCGCACCCGGCAGCCAGGATCGCGTGGGATTGGGGCTGGAGACCGCGCCGAAAATCAGCAGCACGCCGCAGCCGACCAGATAGAGTAATGCGCCGGTTTGTAACAACGCGCGGTCGGAAGGCACATCACGCAGCATGCGCCAGATAATCAGCCCAATCAGGCCATAATCCAGCAGGATGTCGCCTTCCCAGAAAAAGATGCCGTGGATAAATCCGAGCAGCACTAGCAGCGTCAGACGCGCCGACATCCAGCGGCTGCCGCGCGGCGCCTGCATATAAAGACCGGCACCAAACAGCAAGGCAAACAGCGTGAGGAATTTCAGCTGCGCCAGGCCATCCATGATCGCCCACGTCCAGGCATCAGACGTAGCAGCCTCGCCGCGCCACGCCGGATTGAGATAGGCGGCCGATGGCAACGCAAAGCCGACAATGTTCAGCAGCAAGATGCCGAGAATGGCGCAACCACGAATGAAATCCAGCGCGAGATAGCGTTGCATCGAGTGCCCTGACGGAGAGAGGAAATCGGGCAACAGGCTGTTGCCCAAACAGATTAGCTGTGACGAACCGCGCGCAAAAACTCCTGACGCGTGTTCTGGCTGGATTTGAACAAGCCACCCAGCGAGGTGGTGGTGGTGGCGCTGGTAGCATCTTTTACGCCACGCGCTTTCACGCAGTAATGCACTGCATCAATCGACACCGCAACGTTATTGGTGCCGAGCAGCGTTTGTAGCGCTACCAGCACTTGCTGCGTCAGGCGCTCTTGCACCTGCGGACGCTGAGCAAAGAACTGCACAATACGGTTGATTTTCGACAGGCCAATCACTTTCTCTTTCGGGATATAGGCCACGGTGGCTTTGCCATCGATAATCACAAAGTGGTGTTCGCAAGTGCTGGTCAGCGTGATATCACGCACCGTTACCATCTCATCCACTTTCATCTTGTTTTCGATGACGGTGATTTTCGGGAAGTTGGCGTAATCCAGACCTGAGAAAATCTCATCCACATACATCTTGGCGATGCGGTGCGGCGTTTCCATCAGGCTGTCATCTTCCAGATCCAGGTTCAGCAGCTGCATGATTTGCGTCATGTGACCGGCAATTTCGCGTTTGCGCGCGGCGTCATCCATTTCACGCACCGGGGCACGTAACGGTGTTTCCAGACCACGCGCCAACAGCGCTTCGTGAACCAGGGCGGCTTCCTGACTTAAGGTGCTCATTTACTCTTCTCCGACAGGTGATGCGCCCGCGGGTTTTCGCCCACGGGGGAAATTCTGAGCGCGTATTGTGAAATACTCCGCGCCCTTAATCCAGTAATCATTCTGATAAGCTTTTCATCACGTACGGCGACGTAAAACCAGCATTCCCGCAAGGATTAAGCTGGCGCCCGCTACCCATAGCGCGGGTTCCAGCTGATGCCATAGCATGCTGGAAATCCACGACAGCAGCGGACCGCCCAATTGCCCGACCGCATAACCGGTGGTGAGCAAACCGGCAAGATAGCGCGCATGCTGCGGTGCCAGCTCGCGCCCATATTGCAGCGTCAGCTGCACCACACACAGGAAGCCGCCGCCGATCAGCGCTGCGCCCAGCATCAGGCCATTCAAGCCGGGCAGCACAATCGCGGCGATAACGCCCAGCGCCTGCGCCCACAACACTATGGCCAGCCGCAGATGGCTGCTGCCCCAGTGACGCGTCAGGATGCCTAACACGATGCCGATCACCGCCGCGCCACCGAACACCGGCCAGACAAACTGGGCAAACGCGCTGTCAGGAAAACGCGCCGCCGCCATTTGCGACAGAAAAGTGGCGGGCAGAATGTAGCCAAAGCCGGCGAGGCTGTAACTCAGCACCAGGCGCTTGAGATTGCCATTCAGCACCAGCGGCGATGCAGCGTGATCGGGGCGATGTAACTGGCCGGTGCGCGGCAGGAATCGCGCAATCGCGGCAATCAACAACAGCGCCAGCAAACCGTAAGCCGCCCACGCAAAGGCCGCGCTGACACCGCTGGCGTGCAGCGCCACCGCCAGCATGCCGCTGATAAAGATGCCGGTGCCGGGTCCGGCAAACACCGCCGCCAGCAAGCCGGGACGTCCGTGATGATGTAGCTGGTCGCTGGCCCATGCCGCCAGCAACACCATCGCCCAGCCGCTGGCCCAGCCAATCAGGAAACGAATCAGGCCATGTAACCACGGACCGCTGACGCAGGCCGAGAGCAGCGTTAAAATCACTGCGCCCCACACGCCCGCCTGTAAACGCCACTCGACGCGGTTGCGCGCACGCATCGCATCAAACGAGCCAAACAGATAGCCGAGATAGTTGAGTGCCGCCACCAGACTGGCGCTGGTGAGCGTCAGTTGATGGTCCTGAATCATCAGCGGAACCTGCGGCGTGAAAGCAAATCGCCCAATCCCCATCGCAACCACTAAACTTAAGAACGCGCTAAGCGCGACACGAAACGCCATACCGACCTCAGAATGTTTTATCACTTGTCACTAGCATGCATGACGTTTAAACTCACGGAAAGTGAATAATACTAACCAAGTTGCTTACGAGAAGAGAATATGGATTTAGTACAGCTCCGCATGTTTTGCTCCGTCGCCGAATCCGGTTCGCTGGCGCGTGCCGCCGAGCAACTCCATCGCGTACCTTCTAATCTCACCACGCGTCTGCGCCAGCTGGAAGATGAAATTGGCGTTGATCTGTTTATTCGTGAGAAGCAACGCATTCGCCTGTCGCCGATGGGCCACAATTTTCTTAACTATGCGCAGCGCATCCTGGCATTGAGCGATGAAGCGCTGAACATGGCGCGCGCCGGTGAGCCGGGCGGTAATTTCGCGCTCGGTTCGATGGAGAGCACCGCCGCGACGCGCCTCCCTGCCCTCCTGGCGGCCTATCACCAGCGTTTTCCCGCCGTGGAACTGTCGCTGATCACCAATACTTCCGGTGAAATCATCGACAAAGTGCGGGAAGGCACGCTGGCCGCCGCGCTGGTGGATGGTCCGGTGGCGCACGACGATCTCAATGGCTGCATTGCCTTTAATGAGCAGATGGTGCTGATCACCAGCCCGGAACATGCGCCGATTGCCAGCGCGCGCGATGTGCAAGGCGACACGCTGTTTGCTTTTCGCAACAGCTGTTCCTACCGCACCAAGCTGGAAGCCTGGTATCGCGAAAGCCAGACCGCGCCGAGCAGCGTGATGGAGATACAGTCTTACCACGCGATGGTGGCGTGTGTGGCCGGCGGCGCGGGCGTGGCGATGATTCCCGCCTCGGTGCTGGCGCAAATGCCAGCCCGCGCCCGCGTGCAGGAGCATGCGTTACCGCCTGCTTACCGCGATACCGCCACCTGGCTGATGTGGCGGCGCGATGCGTTTACACCCAATGTGGAAGCGCTGAAATACTTGATTATTGAACTGTTTGACGATCGCCCGGTTAACGACGAGTTGCGGCATCCGCTGCACGTTGCCGAGTGAGTTTCTGTTTTATCGACATCACGACCATCGGGGCCACTTACCCCGCATCTACAGGAAGAGGGATTGCATGAACATGATTAAAACCCGCGCCGCCGTTGCCTGGGCAGCTGGCGAACCGCTGAAAATCGAAGAAGTGGATCTGATGCCACCGCAAAAAGGTGAAGTGCTGGTGCGCATCGTGGCTACTGGCGTGTGCCACACCGATGCTTACACCTTGTCGGGACAAGATCCGGAAGGCGTATTCCCGGCGATCCTCGGCCACGAAGGCGGCGGCGTGGTGGAAGCGGTGGGTGAAGGCGTGACCAGCGTGGCCGTCGGCGACCACGTGATCCCGCTTTATACCCCAGAGTGCGGCAAGTGTAAGTTCTGTCTTTCGGGCAAAACCAACCTGTGTCAGGCGATTCGCGCCACCCAGGGCAAAGGTTTGATGCCAGACGGCACCACCCGCTTCTTCAAAGACGGCAAGCCGATTTTCCACTACATGGGCACCTCAACCTTCTCTGAATACACCGTGGTACCGGAAATCTCGCTGGCGGTGATCAGCAAAGAAGCGCCACTGGAAGAAGTGTGCCTGCTGGGCTGCGGCGTCACCACCGGCATGGGCGCGGTGATGAACACGGCCAAAGTAAAAGAAGGCGACACCGTGGCGATCTTCGGCCTCGGCGGCATTGGTTTGTCGGCGATTATCGGCGCGAAGATGGCGAAAGCCGGTCGCATCATCGGTATCGATCTCAACACCAGTAAATTCGATCTGGCGCGCAAACTGGGTGCCACCGATCTGATCAACCCAAAAGATCACGATAAGCCGATTCAGGATGTGATCGTTGAACTGACCGACGGCGGCGTCGATTTCTCCTTCGAGTGCATCGGTAACGTTAACGTGATGCGTTCGGCGCTGGAGTGCTGCCACAAAGGTTGGGGCGAATCAGTGATTATCGGCGTGGCTGGCGCGGGCCAGGAGATTTCTACCCGTCCATTCCAGCTGGTGACCGGTCGCGTATGGCGTGGTTCCGCTTTTGGTGGCGTCAAAGGCCGTTCACAGTTGCCAGGCATTGTGCAGGATTACCTCGACGGTAAATTCGCTCTGAACGATTTCATCACCCACAACCTGCCGCTGGAAGAGATTAACGACGCCTTTGATCTGATGCATGAAGGGAAATCCATCCGTACGGTGGTGCATTTTACTAAGTAATCAGGAGACGTTATGGCTTCCACTTTGGAGCTGTTAGAAGAGCATCGCATTTTTGGTGGCTGGCAGCAGCGCTGGCGTCATCAGTCGGCCGTACTGAACTGTCCGATGACCTTCAGCATTTTTCTGCCGCCGCCGCAGAGTGACGCACCGCCGCCGGTGGTGTGGTTTCTCGCCGGATTGACCTGCAGCGATGAGAACTTCACCACCAAAGCCGGCGCCCAGCGCGTGGCTGCGCAGCTGGGTTTGGTGCTGATTATGCCAGACACCAGCCCGCGCGGTGACGATGTGGCAAACGACAGCGGTTACGATCTCGGCCAGGGCGCAGGTTTCTACCTCAACGCCACCCAGCAGCCGTGGGCGGCGAACTTCCGCATGTTCGATTACCTCAGCGCGGAGCTGCCGGAGTTGGTGGCGGATAACTTTAAGCTGAGCGATCGTCAGTCGGTGATGGGTCATTCAATGGGCGGTCACGGTGCGCTGGTGTTGGCATTGCGTCTCGGCGGACGTTTTGCGTCTGCTTCTGCCTTCGCGCCAATCGTCAATCCTACCGAAGTGCCGTGGGGCCAGAAGGCCTTTGCCGCATACCTGGGTGAAGATCGTCAGACGTGGCGTGAATGGGATAGTTGCCTGTTGATGCGTGACGTCGAACAGCGCTTGCCGATTCTGATTGATCAAGGGGATAGCGATCAGTTCCTCGCCGATCAGCTGCGTCCAGAGCGACTGGAAGCGGTGGCGCGTGAGCAAGGTTTCCCGCTGGAGCTACGCATTCAGCCAGGTTATGACCATAGCTACTTCTTTATCGCCAGCTTCGTGGAAGATCATCTGCGTTTCCACGCGAAGCATTTGTTGGTGTGATGGTGCTGGCTGGCCTCTGGGTATGTGCTGGCTGTCCCCCTCCTCGGTCCTCCCCCATAAATGGGGGAGGAAGATGCTGCCACATGTCAGCGATGAAGCTGCATGTGGCAGCGTCTCCTTCCCCCGCTAGCGGGGGAAGGCCGGGATGGGGGACAGCGTGCACCTAACTACACCAACGTCTCCGCCAGCCCGTCGATCATCACCTGCGGCATGCCGTGTGAGCAGTGCTCGATACGGCCGCGCACGCCATACACCTGCGCCAGCGTCTCAGGCGTAATCACCTGCGACGGCTCGCCGTCCGCCAGCAGATTGCCATCCTTCAGCATCAGCGCGTGATCCGCATGACGCAGCGCGATGTTGATATCGTGCACCACCACCACCGTCACAATATTGCGCAACCGGGTTTCACGACGCACCAGATCCATCACGTGGAACTGGTAGTTAAGATCCAGCGCGCTGAGCGGTTCATCCAGCAGCAACAGTTCCGGACGGCGAATCAGCGATTGCGCCAGACCCACCAACTGTTTCTGCCCGCCCGATAGCTGATCGAGATAGCGCATGGCTAAATGCGCGATGCCGAGCTGCTCGAGTAGATGCATGATCTCCGCTTCGCTCGAGGCGCTGTGCAAGCCACCCGACGCACGCTGCGCCACGATAATCGACTCCAGCACGTGCAGATGCACGCCCGCCGGCAAACTTTGCGGCAGATAAACCACACGCTGCGCCCGGCGCGCAAACGGCTGGCTCATCAGCTCTTCACCGTTCAGCCACAGCTCGCCCTGCCCTTTGCCCAAACCAGCCAGCGCGCGCAACAGCGTCGATTTGCCGCAGCCGTTGGGGCCAAGCAACACGGTGATTTTGCCCTGCGGCAGCTCCGGCACGTTGAGATCGTCAATCACCTTGCGCTTCGGATAACCGGCGGAGAAATGCTTGAGACGTAATCCCTGCTCCATTACACCGTCCCCCGATGACGCAGAATAATGCTGAGGAAGAACGGCACGCCGACCAGCGACGTCACAATTCCCACCGGAATGATCACGCCGGGAATCAGGTTTTTCGACGCCACCGAAGCCAGCGACAGCACCAGCGCACCGACCAGCGCGCTGGCTGGCAGGTAATAGCGGTGATCTTCACCAAACATCATGCGCGCAATGTGCGGCGCGACCAGACCGATGAAACCAATTGGGCCGACAAACGCCACCGCCAGCGCAGAGAGAATACTGATGCGCAGCAGCGTTGCCAGGCGCAGACGGCGCACGTCGATACCAAAACTCACCGCGCGATCTTCACCGAGGCGCAGCGCGGTCAGCTTCCAGCTGCTGAGCATCGAGAACGGAATCAGGATGGCAAAGGCGGCGGTTAATACGCCGAGCTTTTCCCACGAGGCGCGCGCGAGGCTGCCCATGGTCCAGAACACCAGGCCCTGCAAAGTATCTTCGCTGGCGATGAACTGCATCATTGAGACTAATGCGTTGAAGGTGAACACCAGCGCGATACCAAACAGCACCACGCCAGAGGTCGAAACTTTGGTCCAGCGCGTCACGCCATCCAGCATCAAGGCGGCAAATAGCGCAAACACAAACGCGTTGGCGGAGATAAACCACTGATCCGGCACGCCAGGAATGCCGATACCAAGAACGATGGCCAGCGCCGCACCAAAGGCCGCCGCCGACGAAACGCCGAGCGTAAACGGGCTGGCAAGCGGGTTATTCAGGATGGTTTGCATCTCTGCACCGGCGAGGCCGAGCGAGAAGCCCACCACCACCGCCATCAAGGCGTACGGTAAACGAATATCCCAGACAATCACGCGGGTGCCCGCATCGACCGCATCGGGATGCGTCAGCGTTTGCCATAAGGTGTCGAGGGAGAGCCCTGCCGGGCCGAGGGTGAAATCAAGAATCACTGACGCTAATATCGCCAGCGCCAGCACGCCAATTAACATCAGTCGCTGGCGCAGTACCTGACGATAACGCGTCATGGTGTCGGTTTCGAGGCCGTTTTCCGCCAGCAGCGTGGCGTCGGTGGTGCGCATTATTCTACCCGTTTCTTGTCGAAATCATAACGGCAGCCACAATAGTGCAGGTGATAATAATTATCAATTCAATCTGAGTAACAAAATCCAAAACAATGCGCAATAAATTGCGCCGCTACTACACGTGCACCTTATTCGTAGCGGCGCGATTTATCGCGCAAGGGTATGACTACTCTTTAAACGTCGGGAATTCCATCTCGCTGTATTTCACGAAGCGCGAACCGCGTGTCAGCTTGTAGCCCAACCAAATAATCAGGAACAGCGGCAGACCAATATAGGTTGCGGCCACGCCATACCAATCAATGCGGTCAGCAAGGAACGCCTGATAGTTCTGACCCAGTGTGATGATCAAACACAGAATAAAGGCGAAAATCGGTCCCAGCGGGAAGAAGCCCGAACGGTACGGCAAATCGGCCAGGTTGTGACCCTGAGCGATATAACCGCGACGGAAACGGTAATGGCTAATGGCGATACCCAACCAGGCAATAAAACCGGTCATGCCTGAGGTGTTCAGTAGCCACAGGTAAACTTCCTGGTTACCAAATTTCGAGCTCAGGAAGCACAATCCCGCCACCACGGTGGTAGCAATCAGCGCGTTACGCGGCACGCCACCTTTCGACAGCTTGCCGAAAATGCGTGGCGCTTTACCTTCGCGTGCCAGGTTGAACAGCATACGCGTTGAGGCGTACATGCCGGAGTTACCCGCCGACAGTACCGCCGTCAGAATCACTGCGTTCATTACCGCTGCCGCCGAAAGCAGACCGGCATTCTGGAACACCAGCGTGAACGGGCTGATGGCGATATCGGTGACATCGTTATGCAGCAGCTTCGGATCGGTGTACGGCAGAATCAGGCTAATGATCAGAATAGCGAAGATATAGAACAGCAGAATTCGCCAGAATACCTGACGCACCGCGCGCGGAATGTTCTTCGCCGGATCCTCAGATTCACCGGCCGCGATACCGATCAGCTCGGTGCCCTGGAAGGAGAAGCCAACGATCATCGCCACGCCTATCATCGCAGCAAAACCACCGGCGAACGGCGCTTCGCCCACGGTCCAGTTATGCCAGCCGGCGTTTTCTGCGCCGCGCATGATGCCGGTGATCATCAACACGCCAACCACAATAAAGATGATGACGGTGGTCACTTTGATCAGCGAGAACCAATATTCCGCTTCGCCGAAGCCTTTGACTGAGATGTAGTTGAGCAGGAACATCAGGCCAAGGAACAGTGCGCTCCAGATCCAGCCGGGCGTGTCCGGGAACCAGTAGTTCATGACGAGCTGCGAGGCGACGAGGTCAACGGCGATGGTCACCGCCCAGTTGTACCAATAGTTCCAGCCCAGCGCGAAGCCGAAGCCTTCTTCAACATATTTTGAACCGTAGGTGGAGAAGGAGCCAGAAACCGGCATAAAGGCCGCGAGTTCGCCGAGGCTGGTCATCAGGAAGTAAACCATCAGGCCGATGAGCGCATAGGAGAGCAGCGCGCCGCCGGGTCCGGCCTGAGAAATGGTGGCACCCGAGGCGACAAACAGGCCGGTACCGATGGAACCACCAATGGCGATCATGGTGAGATGACGCGCTTTTAATTCACGGCGCAATCCAGGTTGTTGTGTTGTTTTTGAGTCATTATGCATGTGTAAACGCTATGCTGGATAAAAATGAGGCGAGATTGTAGCAGCTAGCCCCAAGCTGTATAGCATTCACGTCGGGTTATTAGTTACCTTCATGATCGGCCGGGAATTATTAGCCGCAGCGTGATCAGCGCTGTGATTATTCACGGCAATACGACAGGAAACGGCTCAACGCTTTGGACACATGCTTCTGTCGATGATGGATGCGATACAGCGTGCGCGTCAGGCGCGGCAATGGGATCGCGACTTCCACCAGCGTGCCGGCTTCCAGCAGATCCTCAATCACCCGCCGCGACAAACAGCTGATGCCCATGCCGTGACGCACCGCGTGTTTAATCGCCTCTGAATTGCCTAACTCCATGCCGAGCTGAAACTGTGGCAGATGCGACAGCAGCAGATAATCAACGATCTCGCGCGTGCCTGAACCGCGCTCGCGTAGAATCCACGGCGCGGCGGCGAGCGCTTCCAGCGTAATCGGCTGCTGCAGGATGGCGGCATCCGGCGCGGCAAACACCACCAGCTCATCTTCCAGCCACGGCTCGCTGATAATATCCAGCTCGTGGCACGGACCTTCGATCAAACCGATATCGACGCGGAAATCCGCCACCGCATTAATCGCATCCTGACTGTTACCGACGCTCAGCTCCAGCGGCAACGCCGGGAAATCGCGGCGATAGGCGGCGATCATGCCCGGCAGCAGGTAATTACCAATGGTGCTGCTGGCGAACAGGCGAATCGCCCCGTTATCTTCCTTAAACAGCTGTTCGATTTCGCCCGCCTGCTCCATCAAACCCACGGCACGCGGATAGAGTAAACGGCCATGCTCATTCACCACCAGCCGCTTACCGACGCGGTCAAACAGCTGCACACCGAGTTGGTTTTCCAAATCTGCTAACGCGGCGCTCACCGCCGACTGCGACAGCGCCAGCACCTGCGAGGCCTGCGTCGTCGAGCCGCTCTTCAGCACTTCGGTAAACACTTCAATCTGGCGCAACGTGATGTGCATGCGGTTCTCTTTATATTACTTATTCTGGTTAATTATAAATATATTATCAATTTTACTTTTATACCAGCGCAGCGCAGGCTTGAGGCAGAGATTGAATGTTAGAAGGTCGCCAGAAATGGTGCCCCTACAGGAGAAAAGTATGGCTGAGTTAAGCGTGAATAAAACCCCGTTTCATCTACATCACTGGCTGCCGGGTTTGCTGTTGACCGTGGCGATTGCCGGTACCGCGGCGTGGTTAAGCAATCAGTCTTGGTTGGCCGGGGCCGGATTCGGTGCGCTGACGTTAGCGATTATTTTGGGCATCGTGCTCGGTAACACCCTTTATCCGCAGATGGCCGGCGCCTGTGACAGCGGCGTAATGCTGGCGAAACAGCGCTTGCTGCGCCTCGGCATCATCCTGTATGGCTTTCGTATTACCGTGCAGCAGATTGCTGATGTCGGTCTTAGCGGCGTATTGATTGATGTGATGGTTCTCAGCTCCACTTTCCTGCTGACCTGTTTTATCGGCATTCGTCTGCTGAAGATGGATCGCGAAACCGTGTGGCTGATTGGGGCGGGCAGCAGCATTTGTGGCGCGGCGGCGGTGCTGGCGAGTGAACCTATCGTTAAGGCTGCGCCGTCAAAAGTGGCGGTAGCTGTTGCGACTGTGGTGCTGTTTGGTACCGTTGGCATCGTGCTGTATCCGATGTTGTGGTCGCTGCTGCCAACGGTCAGCGCGGAACATTTCGGAATCTTCACGGGTTCGACGTTGCATGAAGTGGCGCAGGTTGTCGCGGCAGGACACGCGATGGGTACCGAGGCCGAAAACACCGCCGTGATTGCCAAAATGCTGCGCGTGATGATGTTAGCGCCCTTCTTGCTGATGCTGGGAAGCTGGCTGAAACGTCAGCCTAGCCACAACGCACAGCAACAAGCGATTAGTTTTCCCTGGTTCGCGCTGCTGTTTATTGTGGTGGCGCTGTTTAACTCGCTGCATCTGCTGCCTGCCAATATTGTTGGCACGTTGAATCAGCTGGCCAATCTGCTGCTGGCGATGGCGATGGCCGCGCTGGGTTTGACTACGCGCTTCAGCGCCCTGAAACAGGCCGGTTGTAAACCGTTGCTGCTGGGATTGGTGATGTTTGGCTGGTTAATTCTCGGCGGCGGAGCACTCAATGTGCTGGTGCAACATTTCATGGCGTAACCGCATCCGCTATGATGGGCAGCTTTGCAGCAGCAATCGCCCAATCAGGAGAGCGGCATGAAATATATCGGCGCACACGTCAGTGCATCAGGCGGCGTGGACCAGGCAGTTATCCGTGCCCACGAACTCGAAGCCACAGCCTTTGCGCTGTTCACCAAAAATCAGCGCCAGTGGAAAGCCGCACCGCTGTCAGGAGAAGTGATCGATGCGTTCAAAACCGCCTGCGATCGTTACAACTTCACGTCCGCGCAGATTCTGCCGCACGATAGCTATCTGATTAACCTCGGCCATCCGGTGATGGAAGCGCTGGAGAAATCGCGCGAGGCTTTCCTCGATGAGATGCAGCGTGCCGAGCAGTTGGGTTTGACCTTGCTGAACTTCCACCCGGGCAGCCATCTGAAGCAGATTGAAGAAGAAGCCTGCCTGAAGCGTATCGCCGAATCGATCAACATCGCGCTGGATAAAACCAGCAGCGTAGTGGCGGTGATCGAAAACACCGCCGGTCAGGGCAGCAATCTCGGTTTTCGCTTCGAGCACCTCGCCACCATTATTGAGCACGTGGAAGATAAGTCGCGCGTTGGCGTGTGCATTGATACCTGCCACGCCTTTGCGGGCGGTTACGATCTGCGTACCGAAGAAGCCTGCGCCGAGACCTTCAGCGACTTTGAGCGCATCGTTGGTTTCCAGTATTTGCGCGGTATGCACCTGAATGATGCCAAGAGCACGCTGGGCAGTCGCGTCGACCGCCATCACAGTCTGGGTGAAGGCAATATCGGTAAAACCGCGTTTAGCTGGCTGATGAAAGATAAACGTTTTGACGGCATTCCCATGATTCTGGAAACCATTAATCCGGATATCTGGAAGGATGAGATTGCGTGGTTGAAGTCGGAGCAGCAGGGTTAATTATCTGATTAAACAAAAGGGAGCCGCAGCTCCCTTTTTTATGTCTGACGAAGATTACGCGGCTTTAACCAGCTCTTCTTCCGGACGTTTCAGGATGGCGTAGCCAAGTCCCGCTACCGCAGTACCAATCACAATCGCCAGCAGATAACCCAATACTGGGGTAATCGCGCCTGGAATCAGGAGGACGAACAGACCACCGTGCGGTGCCATCAGTTTCGCGCCAATCGCCATGGAAATCGCACCGGTTACCGCGCCGCCAATGATACAGCACGGCAGCACACGCATTGGATCACGCGCCGCAAACGGAATCGCACCTTCAGAGATGAAGCACAGCCCAAGCACCAACGCCGCTTTACCACCTTCCTGCTGACCTTTGTTGAACTTACGACGCGCAACCAGCGTCGCCAGGCCCATCGCCAGCGGTGGCACCATACCGGCTGCCATAATGGCCGCCATCGGTGCGTAGGTTTGTGAACTCAGCAGACCAACACCAAACGCATAGGCCACTTTGTTCACCGGACCGCCCATGTCGGTACACATCATGCCACCGAGAATTGCGCCCAACAGCACTGCGTTCGCGGTACCCATATTGGCCAGCCAGGTTGTCAGGCCAGTCATGATGCCCGCCACCGGCTTACCTACCACGTAAATCATCAGCAAACCGGTAATTAAACTCGCCACCAGCGGAATAATCAGAATCGGCTTCAGCGCTTCCATACTCTGCGGCAGTTTCACTTTGCTGCTGAGCATTTTCGCGGCGTAACCGGCAATGAAACCGGCGATGATACCGCCCAGGAAACCGGCGTTAATGCTGGTGGCGATCATACCGCCAATCAAACCAGGCGTCAGACCCGGACGATCCGCAATCGAGAAGGCAATGAAACCGGCTAACACCGGCACCATCAGCGCGAAGGCGCTGCCACCACCGATCTGCATCAGTGCCGCCGCTAAGGTGCCCGGCTCTTTAAATGCGGTGATACCAAAGGCAAATGACAGCGCGATGCTCAAACCACCGGCAACCACCATCGGCAGCATGTACGAAACGCCAGTCAGCAGGTGACGATAGGCACCGGCTTTCTCTTTGCTGTCGCCCTGTGCGCTGGCAGCCTGATTGCCGCTCGGCTGATAGGTTTTCGCTTCGGCCTGGGCTTTATCCAGCTCCTGCGCAGTTTTCTTCAGCGCCAGACTGGTTGAGGTGCGGTACATCGGCTTACCGGCAAATTTCGCCAGATCCACATCGATATCAGCCGCGACGATCACCAGATCGGCCGCCGCCACTTCTTCTGGGGTAATCGCGTTGCCTGCGCCCACAGAACCACGGGTTTCAACTTTCACCCACCAGCCACGCTTGGTCGCTTCGGCCTGAATAGCTTCAGCAGCCATAAAGGTATGCGCCACGCCGGTTGGGCAGGCGGTCACCGCCACGATGCGTTTCTGAGCAGCGCTCTGCGCAGCTACTGGCGCGGCAGCGGTTGCAGCAGCAGGCTGCCAGGTTTTGGCACTCGCTTTGGCTTGATTGATTGCCGCCAGCGGATCGCGCAGCGCTTGCTGCACATCAACCAGCGCCAGCGATTTACCGGCCAGCTCTGCGTCCTGCGGCACATTGTGGCCAGCAACCAGCACCAGTTCAGCTTCGGCGGCATTGTCGGTCAGCGTCAGGCCAGCTTGTGCCGCCGTCGCGCGTAAACGTTCCAGCGCCAGATGTCCTGACGCCAGTCCCAGTAAAGAATCTTTTATCAGCAGCGTTTTCATTATCGCTCTCCTGCTGTTAGTTAACGGGTTGTAAGTCGACGCGCGCCATCATCGCGGCCAACTGGGTACGATCTTTCACGCCAACGTTGCTTTGGCTGACGGCCATCGCCGCCACTGCCGTCGCCAGACGCAGCGTGTGCTCGCTGGATTCACGCATCAGCAAGCCGTAAATCAGGCCGCCGACCATCGAATCGCCGGCACCGACGGTGCTGACCACTTCGCAGGCAGGCGGTTTGGCGATCCATTCGCCGGAGGCATTCACCCACAGCGCACCTTCCGCACCGAGAGAAATCACTACGTGCGCAATACCTTGCTCACGCAGTTCATGTGCAGCACCGATCACGTCCTGCAGCGCAGGCAGTTTGCGACCAGCCCAAATCTCCAGCTCGCGGCGGTTCGGTTTCACCAGCCACGGCGCGGCTTTCAGACCGGCGACCAGCGCTTCGCGGCTGCTGTCGAAGATGATGCACGGGCAAAGCGTGCGCAGATCGCTCATCCATTTAGTGAACGCTTCTGGTGCCACGCCGGCTGGCAAGCTGCCGCTGACGCACACCATATCGAACTGTCCGAGCCAGGTGAGAGAATCGGCGGTGAAGCGCTCCCAATCCTGCGCGGTGACCTCAAAGCCAGAGAAATTCAGGTCGGTCACATCGCCGTCTTTTTCGGTCAGCTTAACGTTAATACGCGTACGGCCCTGCACCACCTGAAAACGGTTGGCGATGCCGAGTTCGCTGAACAGCTGCTGAAAGCCGTCCTGATTCTCTTTGCCGAGGAAACCGCCGACGGTGACATCGATACCGAGATCCTTCAGCACTTTGGCAACGTTGATGCCTTTACCCGCCGCGTGCAGGCCGGTGGTTTTCACCAGGTTAACTTCGCCGCGCTCAATTTCTGGCGTGTATCCGACCAGATCGTAAGCCGGGTTTAAGGTAATTGTTGCGACACGACGGCTCATGCAACCCCCTCGCCTAAACCAGAATTGATCGCTTCTTCAATTGCGTTCAGCGCCTGCTGTGCATCTTCGCCGCTGGCGGTAAAGCGCAGGCGATGGCCTTTTTTCACACCGAGCGCAACGACTTTCATCAGGCTGCGGCCGTTAGCAGGCTTACCGCTGCCATCGAGATTAGTTACGGTGATGTCGCTGTTGAACTGTTTGATAACGGTCACCAGCGCCGTGCCCGGACGCGCGTGCAGACCGTGTTCGTTGCGGATGGTGAATTCAGCGGTCAGCAGCTCGGCAGCTTCATCGACTTCGCTGGTCAGCAGCGCCAGAATACCGGCGGCATCGGCCTTCAGCAGACGTTCAGCTTTGTTGCTCAGCAGCAGGTTGCTGAGATAGCCCAGCACTTCCAGCGGACGCTGATCGTTAGCCGCCACGGTCAGCAGCAGCGCGACGTTTTCGCCCTGATGCTGGAATGGCGCTGCCGCGCGGCTTACGGCCACTGCGCTGCCGAGATTGCCGTTGGCGCTGTCGCTCAGCCAGATGCCCTGACCGAGGCTCAGCGGGGCGCGGGAAATCACGTCAGCAATAAATGACGCGTCCACCGCGCCTGCAGCCTGCAGACGTCCGGCGTTCAGTGCCTGTAACGTGATTAAATCGCTGGCCGCCACATCAACGGCAATCAGCGAGGTATCGAATTTGAATTCTGCCGCCTGGTTTTCACCCATCAGCAGCGCACGCAGATCTTCCGCCGAGGCGGTTTTTAGCTGTTCAGCAATGCTGTCATCACTTAATACGTGAGTGAGCTGGCGCAGCAACGCGAGGTGTTCATCCGATTTAGCGGCAATACCGATCGCCACATACGCCGTTTGCCCTTCGCCCCAATCCACGCCCTGCGGGAACTGATAAACCTGGACACCGGTTTTCAGCACCAGGTCGCGGGTGTCGGTGGTGCCGTGCGGAATGGCGATGCCGTTACCCAGGAAAGTGGTGGTTTGCTGTTCGCGCGCCAGCATGCCGTTAACGTAGCCTTCGGCCACATTGCCTGCAGCGGTTAACGCAGCGGCAACCTGACGAATGGCCTCTTCTTTATTCTGTGCGCTAGCACCGGTATGAATGGCCTGAACTTCGAGCTGGAACATATCTCTCCTCGCTTGCTGTATTGAATCGTTTCAGCTAGATGGTGAAAAAAGCTGCTGTGCATCGCGGACTTAGCCGGAGTGACAACGCTGAAACGTTTCAGGGAATATGGTACAGCCACGTACAGCAGGCAAGAAAATGCGCGATCTGAGTAGCAGATTTTTGACGTTCCGCACACTTCATGTTGGATTTAAGATTTTTACCGGCAGGCAGGCTGATGCTTTTGCTGTACAGACCAACGGCACTAAGCCCAATTCTTCAGCTATGCGTCAGCAGTGCTTCAGGGCGCCGTATCGGCTTCCAGTTTAAGCAGAAATGTCATGGCGCTATCACGGCTGCTGCCGCACATTTCGGCGCTGGGCTGTAAGCCGGCACAGACCGCCGGACGCAGCGGTGAACCAAAGATTTTGCAACGCTGTTGCTCATCAAGCTGCACGCAACGCGTGTTGGCCGGCTTGCCGTGCGGCATGCCAGGAATCGGGGACGAGATTGAGGGGGCTGTGCAACAGGCACCGCACTGGTCACGACAAAACATCATGCGCTCCTGCAGACAATTCGCCGCGACAATAACAGTCCCAGACCGCGAATGCCATGCACCGGCAACAATTTTACATTGGCTGACTTGCCAGTTTTTCGCCGCGCGAGTAACGTGACGCGCATTAACCTCCTGTCAGCGAGAAAACCACCATGCCAAAGGCAAATGAAATCAAAAAAGGGATGGCTGTCACCTGGAACGGCAAACTGTTGCTGGTGAAAGACATTGATGTACAGAGCCCAAGTGCTCGCGGTGCCGCGACGCTCTATAAAATGCGTTTTACCGATGTCCGCACCGGCCTGAAAGTGGAAGAGCGCTTCAAAGGCGACGATATTATTGACGCCATTTCGCTCAGTCGCCGCGCCGTCACCTTCTCTTATATAGATGGCGATGAGTATGTGTTTATGGATGACGAAGACTACACGCCGTACAACTTCAAAAAAGAGCAAATTGAAGAAGAGCTGCTGTTTATTCCTGAAGGTGGCATTCCCGGCATTCAGGTGCTGACGATGGATGGCCAGGTATTGGCGCTTGAACTGCCACAAACCGTCGATATGGAAATTGTTGATACCTCGCCGGGCATTAAAGGCGCCTCCGCCAGCGCTCGCTCCAAACCCGCAGGCATGAGCACCGGCTTATCCATTCAGGTGCCGGAATACCTGAGCAATGGCGATCGCATCCGCATTCATATTGCGGAACGTCGTTATATGGGACGCGCTGATTCATAACGTGCTTCCGTCCGGCGGCCGGTGATTGTTATAGTATAACAAGGCCGTGCGCGCCGGATGCCTCTCATCCACGCGCGATTTATTCTCTTTTTTTGGGAGCCCTTTTGTGACGCGCGTAAACCTCATCACCGGATTTCTCGGCAGCGGAAAAACCACCACTCTGCTGCATCTGTTAGCCAATAAACCCGCGGATGAAAACTGGGCGATTCTGGTCAACGAATTTGGCGAAATTGGCATCGACGGCGCACTGCTCGCCGATCGCGGTGCCACGCTGAAAGAGATTCCCGGCGGCTGCATGTGCTGCGTTAACGGCTTGCCGCTGCAGGTGGGGCTGAACATGCTGCTAAAACAGGCTAAACCCGATCGTCTGATTATCGAACCCACCGGCCTTGGCCATCCCAAACAGCTGCTGAATATGCTGCGTGCTGCCGTTTATCAACCCTGGATTCAGGTGGATGCCACCTTAACGCTGCTCGATCCGCGCCAGCTTGCCGACGCACGCGTGGTGGAGAATGAGAACTTCCGCGATCAGCTGGTGGCGGCCGATATCATCGTGGCGAACAAAAGCGACCGCTGGAACGATGATGATCGTCAGCGGTTACAGACCTGGCAACAGCAATTTTTGGGCGAGCGTCAGCTGGTGGAAGCAGCGTGGGGACACATCGATCCCGCGTTGTTGACTCAACTCGCCTTGGCGGATCGTGCGGTTCCCGATGCAGCACATCACCACCATAATTCACGTCCACAAGGCTTGGCCGCACTGAAACTGGATGGCCAGGCGCGCTGGCGTCGTGCGCTAAATGAAGGTCAGGGCTATGCTTCCTGTGGCTGGATTTTCGATGGTGAAACCGTGTTTGATACGATCAAAGCGCTAGAGTGGGCAAGGCATGCGCCGGTTGATCGCGTTAAAGGTGTGTTGCGCACTGCCGATGGTTTAGTGAATATCAATCGCCAGGGCGACGATTTGTTTATAGAAACCCGCCCTACTACACCGCCTGATAGCCGCATCGAATTGATTCATCATCAGCCTGCTGACTGGAACCTTTTGCAGACCGCTTTGTTGAAGATTCGTTTATATTAGATGCGTTAGGTTGCCCCGTTGTTTTCACTTTGAGTCTATTTTCTATGCGCGCTTCTCGATTAGTCACCATCCTGCTGCTGAATGCACTGGGTGTGATGCTTTTCCTTTCATGGTACCTGCCGCCGGATCACGGGTTCTGGTTTGGTATCGATAAAGCCATCTTTTATGGCTTCAATGACCAGATGGTTGATCATCACGGTTTCGCACTGTTAGTGGCCATCACTAACTTCCGCGGTTTCGATGTGGTTTCGCTGCTGGCTATGGGTTTGCTCTATTTAAGCTACTGGCGTCGCGAGACGCCGCAAGGTCGCCGCCGTTTGCTGGCCATTGGCATCACGATGCTGCTGAGCGCGGTAGTACTGAACCAACTCGGTCATCTGCTGCCGGTACAGCACTCCAGCCCAACACTGTTCTTTGAGAATGTGCATCGCGTAAGCGAACTGACCGGCATCCCGGCCAAAGATGCCTCGAAAGATAGCTTCCCTGGCGACCACGGCATGATGCTGATGATCTTCACCTGCTTTATGTGGCGCTATTTCGGCTTCCGCGCGTTTCTGGTGGGGTTGATGATTACCGTGGTGTTTGCTCTGCCACGTGTGATGGCGGGTGCGCACTGGTTTACTGATATCGCTGTGGGTTCGTTGTCAGTGATGCTGGTTGGCATGAGCTGGTGCCTGTTAACGCCCTTCAGCGACAAGCTGGTGAATTGGCTGAACCGTTCGTTGCCGGGCAAATATAAGCCGCGCACGTAATTGTTAAGCGCGAGTGATCATAGAACAAAAAGTCAGTCGCTCGCGCTTATTTAAAACCTGAATAAACTATTAGCAAACTAACATTATTCAGGTAAAAGAAAAGATTATGATGAAAAACGCGGAACAATAGCCTTAATCCTAAGTTGTCCAGCCCGAACCCTCTTAAAATCGGCCTTAGCGCCAGAATTACCCCCTTATTGCACCGCTGTTTGGCTATTAAATCGCTGCCAATTGTTGATAAACTCGCCATTGTGTTACAGATTGATTTCACATCGAAAAAACCTTTGAATATTTATATAAAAGCACTCGCCACGCGGTCTGTAATCGGTTAACCTCAAATCCGATTAGTAAGCAACAGCATAAAATGCGGTGCTGAAAGCGACAAAAATGTGTGCATTAACACATTTTAGTAATTAAGGATTTGTCTTAGACGGTCGTACTTATTAATCTCAACCCGTTTTGTCATCTGGCTGACGACATTCTGTCGTAAGGAAATCGAAGGAAAACACGTACAATGGTCAAGTCTCAACCAATTCTGAGATACCTCAGGCGGATCATTCCCGCGGTAGCACTCGCAACACTTTTATCAGCATGCAGCAGTACCCATAACGGTCAGAACGCGAATAACGAGAATCATGAAGTTAACAACCAGAATGGTTTTTTACTTCAAGCGTCTCAGGACGAATTTGAACAGATGGTGCAGAACGTGGACGTTAAGTCCCGCATCATGGAACAGTACAGTGACTGGAAAGGTGTACGTTATCGCTTAGGCGGCGACACCAAACGCGGCATTGATTGTTCTGCTTTTGTTCAGCGCACCTTTCGCGAGCAGTTCGGTTTAGATTTGCCACGCTCAACGTCTGAACAGCAAGGCACCGGCAAAGAGATTTCACGCAATAAATTGCGCGCAGGTGACTTAGTGCTGTTCCGCGCCGGTTCTACCGGTCGCCACGTGGGCATCTATCTTGGCAACGATAACTTTGTTCACGCGTCCACCAGCAGTGGCGTAATGATTTCCAACCTGAATGACAGTTATTGGAAAAATCGTTACCGCGAAGCGCGTCGGGTTCTTGCTAAAAACCCAAGCTAACGTATTTCTTTGATGATCCTCTCAGCCAGAGAATCAGAAACGCTGCCCCGGCAGCGTTTTTTTTCGCCCGTAGTTTTTAACTCAAATCCAACCGATAAAAAGTAATTGAGAATCAAAAATATAACGAGACATTCTTCGCGCTCTCGTTATATTCTCGTTGACTTCCTGATACCCAGATATTGCGCTGCAGACACCGTTATCACCGTGGCTGCGGTCTGAAGTGGGTAGTGACCAAACGATAAACATAATAAAAAATGGCAAGACAAGGGGAATGCACTCCATGCCACTGTCAGGGACATTAAAACACCACAGCAGTTATTCACGCCGTATCGCCTGGCATAGCGCGATTATCGGCGCGGCATTCTTTCTGCTTTTTGTCACCGTGCTATTAACACTCACCTGGCAAAAACGCGTACAACAACACGAACAGCTTCTGGCACACAGCCGCGACGATTTACAACAGGTGATAGCAAGCCTGGTCGATACACTTTATCCCTTACAGCAATACACCCAGTTAGCCTGCAACAACGTCAGTCGTGAGCTCACTTCTCGCGCCGCCTTTGCCGGTAATATCCGCGCCATCCTGCTGGTGCGTGATGGCAACGCTTACTGCTCTTCTGCCACCGGCGCTTTTCTGATGCCAGCCAACGATATTTCTCCTGAGTCTGAACTGGAACGCGATCGCGATATGCGCTTGCTGGAAGGCACGCCATTGCTACCGAAGAAACCGGCGCTGGTGCTATGGGTGAAAAATCCAGGTTCAGCCGAGACCGGCCTTTTCGCCACCATGAACATCAGCCTGACGCCTTATCAGCTGCTGGCCTCTTATCATCCCGAAATCACTGGCATGGCGCTGGTGGTCGGCAACAAAGCGCTGTTGAGCGGCAGCAACAACGTGGTACGCGCGAGTGATTTACCGGCATCGCTACATGAAATAGCCTTTAATAACAGCGATCTACGATTCGTGCTGTTTGGCACCACCTTAGCGCCACGCGATTACTCACTGACGTTGCTGACCGGCATACTCTTCTCACTGCTGATTTCCGCGCTAAGCGGGTTATTGCTGACGCGACATCAGCGGCCGGGCAAAGAGATCATGCAGGGCATTAAACGTGGCCAGTTTCATGTTGAATACCAGCCGCTGGTCACTGCGCACGATGGACAACCCTACGGCGTGGAAGCGCTGCTGCGCTGGACGCATCCCACTGAAGGCATGATTCCGCCGGATGCCTTTATCAGCTACGCCGAAGCGCAAAACCTGATTATTCCGCTCACTCAGCATCTGTTCACGCTGGTGGCGCGCGATGCCCAGTTTCTCTGTAAACAGCTGCCGCGCGGCACGCGCCTGAGCCTCAATCTCTCGCCGCTGCATCTCGCCTCAGAGAGCTTCCGGCGCGATGTCCAGGCATGGATTAACATCATGCCTACCGATCACTTCAACTATGTGTTTGAAATTACCGAACGCAGCATGGTCGGTGAAAAAAGCGCGGGAGAAATCTTCGCCTGGCTACATGAGAACAATTTTAAAATAGCGATTGATGATTTCGGTACCGGGCATAGCGCGCTGATCTATCTGGAAAAATATCCGTTCGATTACCTGAAAATCGATCGCGGCTTTGTGCAAAGCATTGGTACAGAAACTGTCACCTCACCGGTGCTCGATGCAGTTCTGCTACTGGCGAAAAAACTCAATCTCAAAACCGTGGCTGAAGGGGTCGAAACGGGCGATCAGGCGGCGTGGCTGGTGAATCGCGGCGTGACGCATTTACAAGGCTATCTGTTTAGTCGTCCGTTACGCCCCGAAAACCTCGTCAGCTATTATCAACGCCAGCGCGCACTGAGTTAACATCACGCGAACCCCATGAAACTGCTACCATAAAGTGCGGAACACCACAGGAGATCGCCCCACTTATGCTGCTGCGTCTTGTCACAGCGTTGTTCATTTGTAGCGCCATTGCGCCGCTGCATGCCGCCACCATCAATGAAAGCTATGCCTTCGCTAAGCTGGGCGAGCCGAAATATGCGGTGAATTTCACTCACTACGATTACGCCAATCCCGCCGCGCCCAAAGGCGGCAAAATCACGCTGGCGGTGGTGGGCACCTACGACAACTTCAATCGTTTCGCCTCGCGCGGCAATCCCGGCATTGGTACCGATACGCTGTATGACGGCTTGTTCACCACCTCCGATGATGAACCTGGCAGCTACTATCCGCTGATCGCGGAATCAGCGCGCTATCCCGACGACTATCGCTGGATGGAAGTGTCGATCAATCCTCATGCACAGTTTCAGGACGGAACACCGATTACCGCGCAGGATGTGGCTTTCACCTTCCAGAAATTCATGACGGAAGGTGTGCCGCAGTTCCGCGTGGCGTTTCGTGACGTGCAAGTGAAAGCGCTAAACCGTCTCACCGTGCGTATCGACATGCCGAAACCGGACAAAGATCGGATTCTCAGCTGGCTAACGCTGCCGGTCATCCCGGAAAAATTCTGGCAAAACAAAAAGTTTAACGAGCCGATTGGTTATCCGCCGCTGGCCAGCGGGCCTTATCGCGTCACCTCCTATAAATCGGGTCAGTTTATCCAGTACAGCCGGGTGAAAGATTACTGGGCCGCCAATCTGCCGGTGAATCGCGGGCGTTTTAACTTCGATACTTTGCGTTATGACTATTATCTTGATGACAACGTGGCGTTTGAGGCCTTTAAAGCCGGCGCTTACGATTTGCGCGAAGAGGGTTCAGCGAAGAAATGGGCGACACAATATCGCGGCCGCAACTTTGACAGTCACGCCATCGTCAAATCGACCATTCCCAACACCGTTTCCACCGACACGCAATGGCTGGCATTTAACAACGAAAAACCGCTGTTCGCCGATCGTCGCGTGCGTGAAGCCATCACGCTGGCGTTCGATTTCGAGTGGATGAACAAAGCCTTGTTCTATGGCGCTTATAAACGCACGCGCAGCTATTTCCAGAACACTGAATATGCCGCGCTTGGCTATCCCAAAGCCGAGCAGTTGATCCTGCTGGCGCCTTACAAAGCGCAGCTGCCGTCCGAAGTGTTCAACAATGAGTATGCCCCGCCACGTTCTGACGGCAGCGGTTTCGATCGCGGCAACCTGTTGCAAGCCATGAACTTGCTGAAAGCGGCGGGTTGGGAAATCAGAAATCAGCAATTGGTGAATGTGAAATCCGGCCAGCCGTTCCGTTTCGAATTACTGATGCGCAGCGGTACGCAAAACGACTGGGCGTTGCCGTTCCAGCACAGCTTGCAACGGCTTGGCATCCAGGTCTCGCTGCGCCAGATTGACAGCTCGCAATATCTCCGCCGTATGCGCGAAGGCGACTACGACATGATCCCATCGCTCTATTACGCCATGCCATGGCCCTCGACCAGCTTGCAAACGATTTGGCAATCTCAATTTATTGACTCTTCCTGGAACAGGCCGCGCGTGAAAGATCCCATAGTCGACCATTTTGTGCAGCAGATCGTTGAGCATCAGGGCGATGAGAAAGCGCTGCTGCCGCTCGGCCAAGCGCTGGATCGCATCCTGCTGTGGAATGCCTACATGATTCCGATGTGGTACAGCGCGGAAGATCGCATGGCGTATTGGGACAAGTTTTCCCATCCCGAGATTAAACCCGCGTTTGCTACCGGTCTGGAAAACTGGTGGTACGATGTGAACAAAGCCGGGCGATTGCCGGCCAATCGACGCTGAGGAGCACGGTTTGGCAGCCTATTTTCTTCGCAGGTTACTGCTGATCATCCCGACACTTTGGGCGATCATCACCCTGAACTTCTTTATTGTGCAGATTGCGCCGGGCGGCCCGGTGGATCAGGCGTTAGCCAATGTGCAGTTTGGTCACAGCACCGGCATTCCTGGCTCAGGCGGCGGCGACAGCGGCGCGCGCGGTGCGCTGATGCGTGACAATCCCGGCGACAGCCAATATCGCGGCGCTCGCGGACTCGATCCGGAAGTGATCGCGGAAATTAAGCATCGCTATGGCTTCGATAAACCGCTGCTGCAGCGTTACGGTGAAATGCTGTGGAACTATATCCGTTTTGATTTCGGCGACAGCCTGTTCCGCAGCGCATCGGTGCTG
Source organism: Pantoea sp. DY-17 (assembly GCF_019795975.1). Lineage (NCBI taxonomy): Bacteria > Pseudomonadati > Pseudomonadota > Gammaproteobacteria > Enterobacterales > Erwiniaceae > Pantoea > Pantoea sp. DY-17. The sequence goes on from NZ_JAIMIG010000001.1 coordinate 1,854,649, forward strand.
CAGCTGATCAAAGAGAGTTTGCCGGTCTCCATCAGTTTGGGATTGTGGAGCACCTTGATCATTTATCTGGTGTCGATTCCGCTGGGCATCAAAAAAGCGGTGCGTAACGGCAGCGCTTTCGACATCTGGAGCAGCACTTTTATCATCATTGGCTATTCGATCCCGGCCTTCCTGTTCGGCATCATGCTGATTGTGCTGTTCGCTGGCGGCAGCTATTTCGACTGGTTCCCGCTGCGCGGCCTGACGTCACCGCAGTTTGATGCGCTGCCGTGGTACAGCAAAATCAGCGATTACCTGTGGCACATCACGCTGCCGGTGCTGGCTACGGTGATTGGCGGTTTCGCCACGCTGACCATGCTGACTAAAAACTCGTTCCTTGATGAGATCCGCAAACAATATGTGGTCACCGCGCGCGCCAAAGGGCTGGATGAGAAGCGCGTGCTGTACGGCCACGTGTTCCGCAACGCCATGCTGCTGGTGATCGCCGGTTTCCCCGCCACCTTTATCAGCATGTTTTTCACCAGCTCGGTGTTGATAGAGGTGATGTTCTCACTCAATGGTTTGGGCCTGCTCGGCTATGACGCCACTATTCAGCGCGACTATCCGGTGATGTTCGGCACGCTCTATATCTTCACGCTGATTGGCCTGCTGATGAACATTCTTAGCGATCTGACCTACACGCTGGTCGATCCGCGCATTGATTTTGAGGGACGCTGATGCGCTTATCTCCAGTTAACCAGCAGCGCTGGCAGCGTTTTCGCCATAACCGTCGCGGTTACTGGTCGCTGTGGATTTTCCTGATCATTTTTGTTCTGTCACTGGGCGTTGAGCTGCTGGCTAACGACAAACCGCTGCTGGTGCATTATCAGCAGCGCTGGTATGTGCCGCTGCTGTTCAACTACAGCGAAAGTGATTACGGCGGTGATTTCTCTACGCCTGCCGATTATCAGGATCCCTGGCTGAAGCAGCGCATCAATCAACAAGGTTGGGCGATCTGGGCACCGATTCGCTTCAGCGACAGCACCATCAACTTCGCCACCGATGTGCCCTTCCCTTCGCCACCTTCGGCGCAAAACTGGCTCGGTACCGATGCTAACGGTGGTGATGTGCTGGCACGCTTGCTGTATGGCACGCGCATCTCATTGCTGTTCGGCATCATGCTGACGCTGTTCTCCAGCGTGATTGGCATCGTGGTTGGCGCGGTGCAAGGCTACTTTGGCGGCCGCATCGATTTGGTGGTTCAACGCCTGATTGAGGTGTGGTCCGGCATGCCTTCGCTGTTCCTGCTGATTCTGCTCTCCAGCGTGATTCAGCCCGGCTTCTGGTGGCTGCTGCTGGTGACAGTGGTGTTTGGCTGGATGAGCCTGGTGAGCGTGGTGCGCGCCGAATTCCTGCGCGCACGTAACTACGATTATATCCGTGCGGCGCGCGCGCTCGGCGTCAGCGATAGCCGCATTATGCTGCGCCACATGCTGCCCAACGCCATGGTCGCCACGCTGACGTTTTTGCCGTTTATCCTGTGCGGCTCAATCACCACGCTAACTTCGCTGGACTTCCTGGGTTTTGGTTTGCCGGTGGGATCGCCATCGCTTGGCGAGCTGCTGTTACAGGGCAAAAACAATTTACAGGCGCCGTGGCTGGGATTGGCGGGCTTCTTTGCCCTCGCCCTGCTGCTGTCGTTACTGATATTTATCGGCGAAGCGGTACGCGATGCCTTTGACCCGAGCCGAGGACGCTAAATGAGCCTGTTAACGGTGAATCATCTGGCGGTGGCCTTTCAGGATCGCCGCGTGGTAGAAGACATTTCGCTGCAGATTGACGCCGGCGAAACGCTGGCGCTGGTGGGCGAATCCGGTTCAGGTAAAAGCGTGACTGCGCTGTCGATCATGCGCTTATTGCCGCAACCGCCGGTCAACTATCCGCAAGGCGAAATATTGTTTAACGGCCAGGATATTTTGCAGGCCAGCGAACGCACCTTGCGCGGGCTGCGTGGCAACCAGATGGCGATGATTTTTCAGGAACCGATGGTGTCGCTCAATCCACTGCATAACGTGGAGAAGCAGCTGTATGAAGTGCTGTCGGTGCATCGCGGCATGCGGCGCGAAGCCGCGCGTGGCGAAATGCTGAGCTGCCTGGATCGCGTCGGCATTCGCCATGCGGCATCGCGTTTGCAGGATTTTCCGCACCAGCTTTCTGGTGGTGAGCGACAGCGCGTGATGATCGCCATGGCGCTGCTAACCCAGCCGAAGCTGCTGATCGCCGATGAACCGACCACCGCGCTGGATGTGACGGTTCAGGCGCAGATTCTACAACTGCTGCGCGAACTGCAGCGTGAACTCAACATGGGCATGTTGTTCATCACCCATAACCTGAATATTGTGCGTCAGCTGGCGCATAGCGTCACGGTGATGCGCAATGGCCGCGCTGTGGAACACAATCGCTGCGATATGCTGTTCAGCCAGCCGCAGCAGCCCTATACGCGCGAACTGATCGCCGCCGAGCCGGATGGCGAACCGGTGCCGCTGCTGGATGCGCAATCGCTGTTGCAGGTGAAGAATTTACAGGTTGGTTTCCCGATCCGGCGGGGATTGCTGCGTCGCACCGTGGCAGAGAAGATGGCGCTGAAGGATCTTAGCTTTACCCTGCGGCGTGGCGAAAGCCTCGGACTGGTGGGCGAATCGGGTTCGGGCAAGAGCACAACAGGCCTGGCGCTGCTGCGTTTAATTAGCGCGCGCGGTGAGATCTGGTTTGACGATCAGCCGCTGCATCAGCTGTCGCCAAAGCAGTTATTGCCGCTGCGCCAGCGCATTCAGGTGGTGTTTCAGGATCCCAATTCGTCGCTCAATCCGCGCATGACGGTGCAACAGGTGATTGCAGAAGGTTTAGCGGTGCATCGCCCAGAACTGAGCAGTGCGGAGCAGGAAGCCAAAGTGATTGCGGTGATGCAGGAAGTGGGGCTCGATGCCGACAGCCGCTCGCGCTATCCGGCGGAGTTTTCAGGCGGTCAGCGCCAGCGCATCGCGATCGCCCGCGCGTTGATCCTGGAGCCGCAGCTGATTGTGCTGGATGAACCCACCTCGTCGCTGGACCGCTCGGTGCAGAAGCAAATTCTCACCCTACTGCGCCGTTTGCAGCAGCAGCATCAGCTCGCCTATCTGTTTATCAGCCATGATTTGCAGGTGGTGCGCGCGCTCTGTCATCAGCTGATTGTGCTGCGTCAGGGTGAAGTGGTGGAGCAAGGTGATTGCGAAACGCTGTTTAACGCACCAGCAGCCGATTACACGCGGCAGCTACTGGCGTCTGCGCAGGGAAAAGATCTAAGTCAGTGACCATCAAAGGTTTCGGCGATAGCTACACCCTGATTTTTCAGGCAGCAGTTGGTCGCGCTTTCGTCATCACGTTGAATCAGCAGGCAAGGCTGCCCTTCACACTCGGCGATTTTGCACTCGACCTGAATCTGCGCCAGCGTCTCCTTCAGCTGGTGCAGAATTTCCAGCGCCGGATGACCATCATGACTCAGCAGGCGCAGCACCACCAAATCTTCGGCATGCACGCCATTCGCTGCTTCCTGACGCACAATTTCACCCGCATGTTCCAGCGACCAGCGATAATGTTGTGGCAAGCGATGCACAACGGAAAGTTGCAGCATAGTTATACGGCCCCCAGAGACGTTAACTTTATTCACGACGACGGCACAACGTGGTGAATCCCAACCTGATTAGCTCTGAATACCAATTCAGTCTGCCTTCTCGTTTTAAACACAAAGCGTGTAGCCAATTTATAATTTGCGAGGCTTCTCACATTTATGCCTATGTTTACCGTGTTCGGCTGCGGTTAACAATCATTTTAGACGCATTATCGTTACTTTTTTATCTCTAAATTTTCACATAATGGAAACATTAAGCATAACGAATGAATGGGGATTAGCGAGTGAGGGAGAAGAATTAAGAGAGGCCAGGTCGCCATTTGTGACGACCCTGGGGATGTCACGCCGGCTGTTGAGGCCGCGAAGCATAGGTGAACAGCACAATCGAAATTGTGGCGCACAGCGCAATGGTGGCAACCATCGGCCAGGCGCTGTTAATGCTGACTAATGAGAGCAGCGCGCCGACTAAAGCACCGACGCCAAAACGCAGCGTTCCCGCCAGCGAAGAAGCGGTGCCCGCCATATGCGGAAACTCATCCAGAATCACCGCCATCGCGTTCGACGACACCGTCGAGACGCAGCCAATAAACATCGCCACGCCAAACACCAGCGACAAGAAGCCTAAATCCAGCGCGCTGGAAATCAACAGCCAAACGCCCATCGCGAACTGAATCAACAATCCCATGCGGAACATTTTCACCGGACCAAAACGGCGCACGGCGCGGCTGTTGATCAACGTCATCACGAACAGGAACACCACGTTCAGGCCAAAGTAATAGCCAAAGTTCTGCGGGGAAACGTGGTTCACTTCGATGTAGACAAACGGACCGGCGTTGAGGAAGGTGAATAATCCGGCAAAGGAGAAACCGCTCGCCAGCATGTAACTGAAGGCGCGCTTGTGGCGCACCAGCGCCACGAAGTTGCCCAACGTGGTCCGCAGATGAAAGCGCTGGCGCTGTTCGGGCTTAAGCGTTTCACGAATTTGCGTCACCACCAGAACCGTGGTGATCAGCGCAGCTCCCGCCAGCGTCCAGAAAATGGCGTGCCAGTTCCACAGCAACAGCAGCCAGCCACCGATAATCGGTGCCAGCAGCGGCGCGATGGTGGTCACCAGCATCACGAATGACATCATGCGCGAGAAGTCCTCTTTCGAGTAGGTGTCGCGCATCAAGGCGTTGATCACCACGCTGGCAGCGGCGGCCGATAAGCCGTGCAGGAAGCGCATAAAGATCAGCTGATCGATGGTTTGTGACAGCGCGCAAGCCGCGGCGGCGCAGGCAAAAATTAGCGTTCCCAGCACAATCACCGGTTTACGTCCGTAGCTGTCTGCCAGTGGACCGTAAACCAACTGGCCAATGGCGAAACCGAGGATGTAAAGGTTGAGCGTCATCTGCACGCTGCCCGCCGAAACCGCAAACTCATGGGCGATTTGCGGCATGGCCGGCAGATACATATCGATAGAGAGCGGCATCAGCATTGCCAGCAATCCGAGGATGACCACTAAACCGACCGGTGAATTCTTTTCCTTGCGCACCGCGTTCTCCCGCTATTTACGTTGTTTGAGTTCTTCTGGCAGGCCGATGCTGTCGACCTCTTGCTGGGTCAGTTCACGATATTCACCTTCGCCGAGATCTTCATCCAGCTCAATGTCACCAATACGTTCGCGATGCAGCGCTGAGACATGGTTACCCATCGCCGCAAACATGCGTTTGACCTGATGGTAACGCCCTTCGCTGATGGTCAAACGGGCGGCTTTCTCATCGAGAATCTCCAGCACGGCCGGCTTGGTGAGCTCTTTTTCATTGTGCAGCTGTACACCCGCAGCGAACTTCTCAACCAGGACAGGATCGATTGGCTCCTCCACTTCCACCAGATAGGTTTTTTCCAGGTGATGCTTCGGTGAGGTAATGCGGTGGGACCATTGGCCATCGTCGGTCAGCAGCACCAAACCAGTGGTGTCGATATCCAGACGGCCCGCCGCATGCAGCTTGAACGCTGCGGGTTCTTCGATAAAGAACAGCACGGTGGGATGATCGGGATCGTCGGTTGAGCAGACGTAACCCTGCGGCTTGTTCAGCATGAAATAGCGCGGTCCTTGCTGCACCACCAGCGGATTGCCGTCGTATTCGACTTCATCGTCTGGCTGTACTTTGTATGCCGCATCGCGCACAACTTCGCCGTTGATGGTGACTTTTTTGGCGCGGATTTCGCGTCCGGCGATAGCACGGCTAACTTCCAGTTGCTGAGATATGAATTTTTCGAGTCGCATGAATTCGTTTTGCCTGTTACTGCGGGGGAAACTGAAACGGTGTTTTTGTCCGTTAAGAAAGTGTGGGCAGTATAGCTTGATCCTTAGAGTGCTAACAGTAGTGAACCTGCGTTTAACTGGCTTTCATGGCATAATGCGCGTCCGTTCCAGAAAAAAGTTTGCCCCGATGTCATTCACTCTGCGCCCATACCAACAAGAGGCGGTTGACGCCACCCTCAACCACTTTCGTCGCCATACCACGCCTGCGGTGATTGTGCTGCCGACCGGTGCGGGTAAGAGTCTGGTGATTGCTGAACTGGCGCGGCTAGCGCGTGGACGGGTATTGGTGCTGGCCCACGTCAAAGAGCTGGTGGAGCAGAATCACAGCAAATATCAGGCTTATGGACTTGAAGCAGACATCTTCGCCGCGGGTTTGCAGCGCAAACAGAGCGAAAGCAAAGTGGTGTTTGGCAGCGTGCAGTCGGTAGCACGCAATCTCAACCGCTTCGATAGCGCCTTTTCACTGGTGATCGTTGATGAGTGTCACCGCATCAGCGATAACGAAGAGAGCCAGTATCAGCTGCTGTTCGCCCACCTGCGGCAGCACAATCCGCAGTTGCGCCTGTTGGGTTTGACCGCCACGCCCTTCCGACTCGGCAAAGGCTGGATCTACCAATTCCACTATCACGGCATGGTGCGCGGCGATGAGAAAGCACTGTTCCGCGATTGCATTTATGAGCTGCCGCTGCGCTATATGATCAAACACGGCTTTCTGGTGCCGCCGGAGCGCTTAGATATGCCGGTGGTGCAGTACGATTTCAGCCGCCTGATCCCGCAAAATAATGGCCTGTTTAGCGAAGTCGATCTCAACCGCGAGCTGAAACAACAGCATCGCGTAACGCCGCATATTATTCGCCAGATTATTGAGTTTGCTGAAGATCGCCGTGGCGTGATGGTGTTTGCCTCCACCGTGGAACATGCCCGTGAAATCCTCACGCTGCTGCCTGAAAACAGCGCGCTGGTCTCGGCGGAAACGGCAGTAAAGGATCGTGACCGCTTGATTGGTGCATTTAAAGCGCAGCAGCTGAAGTTTCTGGTCAACGTTGCCGTTCTGACCACTGGCTTTGACGCGCCCCACGTGGATTTGATCGCCATTTTGCGCCCTACCGAATCCGTTAGCCTCTACCAGCAGATCGTCGGTCGCGGTTTACGCTTGTCACCCGGCAAAACCGATTGTCTGGTGCTGGATTACGCCGGTAATCCACACGATCTTTTCACCCCCGAAGTCGGCGCGCCGAAAGGGGCCAGCGACAATCAGCCGGTGCAGGTGTTTTGTCCCGCCTGCGGTTTCGCCAATACCTTTTGGGGCAAAACCACCGAAGATGGACACATCATCGAGCATTTTGGCCGCCGCTGTCAGGGCGTACTGGAAGATGATGAAGGCGAGCGCGAACAGTGTGATTATCGCTTTCGCTTCAAAAGCTGCCCGGATTGCGGCGCCGAGAATGACATCGCCGCGCGGCGCTGCCATCAATGCGACAAAATTCTGGTCGACCCGGATGACATGCTGAAAGCGGCGCTGAAACTGAAAGATGCGCGCGTGTTGCGCTGCGCCGGCATGACGCTGGAGCAAGGACGCGATGATAAAGGCGAATGGCTGAAAGCCACCTATTTCGATGAAGACGGCACCAGCGTCAGCGAGCGTTTTCGCCTGCAAACGCCAGCACAACGTAAAGCCTTTGAGCAGCTGTTTATGCGCCCGCATCAGCGCGCGCCGGGCGTGGAACTTGGCTGGCAAACCGCAGCGGATGTCATCGCCTTACAGCCTTTATTGCGTCATCCGGACTTTGTGGTGGCACGCGCAAAAGGCCATTTCTGGCAGATTCGCGAAAAAATGTTTGATTATCAGGGCCGTTATCGCCGTGCCAATGAGCTGCGTTAAGCGGCGGAATCATTTGCCCCTGCAGCATCATTGGGGCTATAATGCCGCCCGCTTTTGCATCCGTAAAAGCAGTTTGAATAACCGTCCTGTTGCTGGGTCGCCTGTAGCAGGAACTATTGAAGAGACATCAAATGTTCACTATTAACGCTGAAGTACGTAAAGACCAGGGTAAGGGTGCGAGCCGCCGCCTGCGTGTAGCAAACAAATTCCCAGCCATCATCTATGGCGGAAATGAAGCACCAATTGCTATCGAACTCGACCACGATGCAGTGATGAACGTACAGGTTAAACCTGAGTTCTACAGCGAAGTGCTGACCATCGCGGTTGATGGCAAAGAAGTTAAAGTTAAAGCTCAGGCGGTACAGCGTCATCCGTTCAAGCCAAAACTTTTCCACATCGACTTCGTTCGCGCTTAATCGCTGAATGAGTTGAAGGTAGAAGGGCCGGTTGCGAAACCGGCCCTTCTATTTTAGGCATAAAAAAATAACCCGACATCTTCCCTTCCTAAAAACCCCTGTTTTTCATTTCTCTCTGCCTTCGTTTATTTGAGACTGTTCTTTACCATGAAGCTTGCACAAACCATGGAGAATGCCGTTTTAACATTTCTCCAGAATTTGTCTGCAAGGACTTCAAGTGAAAAAAATAACTGCCTTGGGCTATGGCATCATACTCATCTCATTTTCTGGCTATGCGGGCGTAATGCGTCATGACATTAACGTGCAAGAATATCGCGATTTTGCCGAAAATATGGGTAAATATCGTGTCGGCTTAAGCAATATTCCCATTTTTAAGAAAGATGGCGAGCTGAGTGGTTATCTTGATTTTGCCATGCCCGACCTTAGCAGTGTCTCTCGTCGCGGGTTTGCCACATTAATTAATCCATCCTATGTAACCACCACACGGCACGTAACCGCTTTGAGTAGCGTTTATTTTGGCGGTCCTTCTGCTTATTCCACCCGTTATCTTTTTATTAACCGCAATCAATCCGCCGTTCAGGATAATATTCTGCCACGGTTAAACAAAGTTGTAACCGAAGTAGCGCCAATAGATTATGTGGAACGTAATGAGCTTCAGAAAGGACATGGCTCTCGGTATATTGCTTATGTGCGCGCGGGTGCTGGTGAAATGACACAGGTCACAAATGACCTCACTGAGAAAGAGTTCCTGGCCAGTGCCTATAAATGGTTAGCGGGTGGAACAATTAATATTGACACCATTACCTTCAACAAAGAAAAAAATGACGATTTCTATTGGATTCAATATGAACCTGGCCATCAATATTCATCCGCTTTATCAATATCAACCGGCGGCGGTGACAGTGGCAGCCCTATTTATGTCTACGACAATGTTGATAAAAAATGGAAACTTGCTGGTGTACATTATGGTGGTTATGGTAGCGCAACGCCTTATGGTCGCAAAGTTATCTCAACACGTTTTAATGAAGAGTATTTTAATGGGATTATTGCCAACAATATCTCTCCCGATGTCACTGATTTTGCGAATAATGGCCCAATTTACTGGAATGCAGATAAGCTGGTCCAGGGTAGTAAAAACTGGGGTTGGCAAGGTTTAGACAACACATATCGTAATTTGGCGCCAGGCAAAGCCAGCCTTATTGAACTTGATGCAACCAAAGATATTCGCTTTAACGGCGCGGGCGGAGACATTATTCTTAATGAGGCCGTTAATCTGGGAGCAGGCAAACTACAGTTTTCTAATAACTACACCCTGAAATCTGCAGAGAATGTGGGCGCAACCTGGGTGGGCGGCGGCGTTGAAATCGATGAAGGGAAAAAAGTCATCTGGCAAGTGAATGGACTAAAAGATGATGATTTACACAAAATTGGCGGTGGCGTCTTACATATTAATGCTACAGGTGTCAATGAAGGCGGACTGAATATCGGCGATGGCACCGTTATTCTGGATCAACAAAAAGATGCGCAAGGAAATCGTCAGGCATTTTCTCGACTGTATTTAGCGAGCGGTCGGCCTACCGTTATTTTAGCGAGCGAAGACCAGGTTAATCCTGATAACATTTATTTTGGTTATCGTGGGGGGACATTGGATCTTAATGGTAATAATCTCATAATGCGAAAGATTAATCACACGGATAGCGGTGCGGCAGTGATCAATCAGAGTGAGTTAACCTCGGCCAGTCTAACGCTTACAGGGTACTCACGTAGCGATATCAACATTAACACCTGGAGCAGTGTCGACATTGGTAATATTGGTGATATTTATGAATATTATAATTCGAGAACGCAACGTAAAGAGTATTTTCAATTAAAAAAAGAGAAGTATTGGTACTTCCCCACAAATCAGCAGGACAATGAAGACTGGAAGTATTTGGGGTATGATTTGGTTCAGGCCGTCGATTATCGACTATCGCAGTTAAATGATTTAGTTTTCCGCGGAGACATTGGCACGCGCTCGTCGGATAAAAATAATGGTGCATTAGATGTGAATTTATCTCCGGAGAGTGGAAATACACATTTCGCACTGAGCGGTAATATCCATTTAAATGGAAATATCAACGTCAATAAGGGGACTCTTCTGCTGTCCGGGCAACCCGTTCCTCATGCCGGCGGCCTGATCATTGACAACGATTGGTACACTTCCTCTTTCACCGCCAATAACATTGTAGTCAATGACAATGCACGTTTACAGGTCGGTGAATACGCGCAGGTTAAAGCCGATATCCAGGCGGGCGACAACAGCCAGGTGATCCTTGGCTACCATCCCGACGCTGCTGATGAGCAGCAAATTTTACGCTGCACCTCGCCGGTGCAAAGCACTAAGGGCAGCTGCAAAGTTGCACAGCGAAACGCGGAAGAGTTACGTTTCCTTCCCGCCAGCTCGGTTGAGGGCAATATCACGCTGGGCGATAACGCATTGCTTCATCTTGGCAAAGTCGATTACCACGGCCACATCAACGACAGTCACTCAGCGAGAGTCACCCTGAGCAGTGAAACATTCTGGAACATGAATGGTAACAGCCGCTTGCATCGGATGGATGCAGGTAAAGGCGGTATCATCTCGCTTCTTGCTGCAGATGAAATGGCCTGGACGCCGAAGCTGCTCTCTGTGGAACATCTGACGGCAAATCATCTGCAGCTTGGTTTCGGCATCGCGCCGCAGTCCGCCATTAGCGACAGTTTATACATTGGGTCCAGCGTGCAGGGCGGCAGCAACACCCTCGATCTTGGTTTTATGCTGGGTGAAACCTTCCCCAACCGCATCGCGAAAGAGATCGTGCTGGTGAACGCGCCCGCCGGAACCGCGCACGACTATTTCACGCTACCTCCGGTCGAACGCGGGTTCTCGCTCTATACCGCTGATTATCAGGTTGTGGAAGAGAATGGTCGCGTGAAATGGATCATTGCCAAAACGCCGGATCCGGTGTTACCACCCGATCCGGTAATCGACCCCGATCCGGAGACTCATCCCGAACCCGACATTACGCGCGAACCGGAAGTTAAGCCTGAACCAGAAGTGAAACCTGAGCCCGAGATCACGCCAAATCCGGGTACTGCAGAAGACTGGTTTGAGGTCATTGATAATCAGCCGCTGGTGCAGAGTACTCGCGCCCTGCTCGCTTCGCGCCACTACCTGTTCAGTGAAATCAGCAATATGCTGACCGATCGCGCTCAGCTCCTGCGCGGTAACCATGAAAATAGCGGCGCATGGGCCAGCCTCAGCCAAAATCGCGGCAGAATGGATAGCGTAACGTTAAAAGACAGCAGGCTAGAGATCGGTGCCGATGCGCAAGCGGATGCCTGGCTTTATGGCGTGACCGCCAGTTACAGCCAGGGAAATGCCGGGGACGAAGCCAGCATTAGCCATAAACTGAGCACTCTGGGCCTGTATGCAAGCGGAATGAGCGATGAAGGATGGTTTATGGATCTTGCTGCCAGCTACCTGCATCTGCGTCAGGACATTCACCTTGACCCGGTATTGGGAGTAAAAAGCACCTCAAAAACCAGCCATATGCTGGCAGGCAGTGCAAAATGGGGTAAATCCTACCCTCTGCTGGATGCGTCTTTCACGCTATCGCCTTACCTGAAAGCCAGCGCAGGCTATTTACCGGGTTACACGCTGGAAAGCAGAGAGGCCAGCATTGCCCTGAGTTCAGCCATGCCGTGGGGACTCGCGCCGGGTATTGAAGTCAGCAAGCAGGGGCTCGGTACGCTGCTGCCACGCGTGCGATTCAGCGCCACCGTTGAAAAACAATTTTCACCGGGCCGTTCTGGCTCTTCATTAACCCTTGAGGATCGCCACAGCCGACGCGTTTATGGCGCGCTGGACGACGATCGTTATCGGGTTCATCTGGGTTTAGAAGGGAAAATCAGCGACAACTGGTCAGCGAATATTGGCGCGAAGCATAGCTTTGGTGGCAAGTTCCGCACCGATTCCCTCATCAGCAGTGGCATAAACTATTCGTTCTGATAGAAAAGCCGGGCACTTTGGTGACCCGGCTTTTTTCATTTACTGCTGGTGCGGCGTTGCAGCTGATCGCGCAAATTCGGTGGCGTGCCTTTAATGGTCAGCGTGTCGGTGGTGGGATCCCAGAAGATACGCTCGCCGAGCAGCATGGCATCAAAGTTCAGGGTTAATCCGCCGCCGCTACCCGCAAACTTGGTCAACTGGCGCAAGGTGCTACGATCCGCTGGGAAGGTCTCTTCCAGCTCGTAACCTTGCTCCTGGGTGAAGGCCTGAAACGTTTTTTCTCCCAGCGGCGGTAATTCACTGGAGAGATCGTGTAGCGCAATCTCTTCGCCGGCCTGCAGCTGATCGTTACAGTAGCTGTAAACCTGCTGACGATAGTTCTGACGCTCGTTTTTATCGAGATCCGATTCGGCGCAGTAATCATCAACCGCTTGCAGCAGCCCACGGTTTTGCGCTTTGGTGTCCAGACCGACGCTAGCACCAAGGAAATCCATGAAGAAATCCGCCACTTTACGCCCCACGCGACCGCGCAGGAAGGTCAGATAACGGGTGGATTCCGGGTTAGTTTCCCACTCGGTGAGATCGATACGCGCCACAATATCCGCATGATTGATATCGAGATAATGGGTGCTGCTGATATCCAGTTGCTCGTTGACGCGCATGCTCGACTGGCTGTTGAGAACCGCAATCAGCAAATATTCCACGGCCAGATAGCGATAGTGCAAAAACAGCACCACGCCGCCTTCCGCAAACGGATATTTGCTCAGTTCATCACGCAAACGTCCGGTTGCCGCACGGCTAAACGCCAGAAAGTCATCTTCCCCTTTGCGGCAGTTACGCAACGCATCGGCCAGTTCGCTATCTTCGTTAAACAGTCCGTAAGCTTTGCTTTTGGCGCTATATACCCGGTGCAGCTCTTCTGCCATCTCTTCAACCGCGCGGGTAGCAGGCAGCAAGGTGTCGCGCAGTACCAGTTCAAGCTGGTTTTCATCACGTTTAACTAACTGATGCAGGGCAATCTGGTCGATATCCAGACTCATGGTAGACTCTCCTTTTAGCTCAGGCGCGTATTCAAACACCGCCCGCAGCCGCTTTCAACTGCCAGCACAAACTGATCGCTCTGCTTGCGATAAAATTGCGGAAAAAAATGCGTTGTTACGGTAATATACCGCCTTTTCACCCTTGATTAGACGACGATATGCCACAATCATCCCGTTACAGTGACGAACGCGTGGAAAAGCTCCTCGCAGAGATGGCGCAGATTCTTGAAAAAGACAAAGCGCCAACCGACCTTTCCCTGATGGTATTGGGTAACATGGTAACTAACTTGATCAATACCAGCGTTTCACCGGCTCAACGCCGCACACTGGCTCGATCTTTCGCGGATGCGTTGCAGTCATCCGTACGCGATGATAACGCTCATTAATATGCAGATTTGACCTCATAATATGGTAACCAACCGGCAGCGCTACCGTGAAAAAGTCTCCCAGATGATCAGCTGGGGGCATTGGTTTGCCCTGTTTAATATTATCTTCGCGTTAATTTTAGGCAGCCGTTACCTGTTGGTTGCCGACTGGCCCGCGTCACTCGCGGGACGAATCTATGCCTATACCAGCTGGATCGGTCATTTCAGTTTCATCGTCTTCGCCGGTTATCTGCTCATCATCTTCCCGCTCACTTTCGTGGTGATGTCACAGCGATTGCTTAGGGTGTTGTCGGCGATTGTCGCCACCGCCGGGCTGACGTTGATTATGGTCGACAGCGCGGTGTTCAGCCGCTTCCACTTGCACCTCAATCCGGTGGTGTGGGAGCTGGTGATAAACCCTGATCAAAGCGAGATGGCGCGCGACTGGCAACTGATGTTTATCAGCGTGCCGCTGATTTTCCTCGTTGAAATGCTGTTCGCGACCTGGAGCTGGCAAAAGCTGCGCAGCCTTAATCGGCGCTCGTTCGGTAAGCCGCTGGCTGCGCTGTTTATCAGCGCCTTCTTCGCCAGTCATCTGCTCTATATCTGGGCCGATGCCAATTTCTATCGCCCAATTACCATGCAGCGCGCCAACCTGCCGCTCTCCTATCCAATGACCGCGCGTCGCTTCCTTGAGCGTCACGGTTTGCTGGATGCGCAAGAGTATCAGCGCCGTCTGGTGCAACAGGGTGATCCGGAAGCGTTGTCAGTGCAGTATCCACTGAGTGACATTACCTTCCGCGATGGCGGTACGCGCCACAATCTGCTGGTGCTAACTGTTGATGGTCTGAACAACGCCACGGTGGAAAAAGCGCTGCCGTCGCTTCATCAATTCGCCAGTGAGAACGTGCGCTTCACCCAGCACTTCAGCGCGGGGCTACAGCCGGAAAAAGGGTTATTTGGCCTGTTCTACGGCATCTCTTCCAGCTATATGGATGGCGTGTTAGCGTCGCGTACGCCTTCCGTGCTGCTGAATGCGCTGAACGCGCAAGGCTATCAGTTTGGCTTGTTCTCATCGGACGGCTTCAGCCAACCGCTGTATCGTCAGGCTTTGTTAGCCGATTACTCGCTGCCGCAGGCCGATACCCAACCGAATAGCACCACGGTGACGCAGTGGCAGAACTGGCTCAATGGCCACAAATCAAACAATGCGCCGTGGTTCTCGTGGATTGCCCTTAACGGTGTGACGGTCAATGGCGACAACCTGAAAGCGCGCCAGCGAAGCTATATGCGTCAGGCAAGCGGTGTCGACGAGCAGATCAAGGCTGTGCTGCAAACTTTGCAGGATCGCGATTTGCTGAAAAATACCGTGGTGGTGATCACGGCGCAGCGTGCGGTCAATCTGGATAGCAACGATGACAATCCAGGTAACCGTGCGACGTTGCAGGTGCCGCTGGTGGTGCATTGGCCGAATACGCC
Organism: Pantoea sp. DY-17; assembly: GCF_019795975.1. Classification (NCBI taxonomy): domain Bacteria; kingdom Pseudomonadati; phylum Pseudomonadota; class Gammaproteobacteria; order Enterobacterales; family Erwiniaceae; genus Pantoea; species Pantoea sp. DY-17. Next base: position 1,869,815 of record NZ_JAIMIG010000001.1, read on the forward strand.
AGCGCAAACCATCGATCGTCTGACCGATCAGCAGGATGTGATGACCACGCTGATGCAGCGCCTGCTGCACGTGCGCACTAATCCCGCTAACTTCTCGCAGGGTGAAGATCTGTTTGCCGCACAACGCAGCCACGATTGGGTGGCGAGCAGCGAAGATGGCAAGCTGGTAGTGACCACGCCAACCGTGACGCTGGTGCTGAATAACAATGGCAGCTACAGCGCTTACGATGCACAGGGTAACAAACTGAAAGATCATAAACCGCAGCTGGCGTTGTTGCTGCAGGTGCTGACGGAAGAGAAGCGTTTCGTCGCAAACTGATTAATTATGAGGCAGTTAAATGCTGCTCATATTGCAATCGTGCGTAGAAACAGTAATATTCTTCCACGTTCGGCACGTAGCGCAGCCTGGTAGCGCACGGTCATGGGGTGTCCGGGGTCGGAGGTTCAAATCCTCTCGTGCCGACCAAAATCCAAAAAAGCAGCCTTATGGCTGCTTTTTTATTGTTTCTAATTCGGTCTAAACGATTCGATTACCCTGCTGATCTATCACCTTCTCACCATCCTCCTTGCTGAATGCGCCCTGCTGCGCATCGGGAAGAATATCGAGCACGGCTTCTGAAGGCCGGCACAAACGCGTTCCCAGCGGGGAGACAACAATCGGACGGTTAATCAGGATGGGATAATTCAACATCGCCTCGATGAGTTGCTCGTCACTAAAACGCTCTTCAGCCAAACCCAATTTTTCGTAGGGTTCGACATTTTTGCGTAATAAAGCGCGCGCATCGATCCCCAGCGCGCTAATCAACGCCTTAAGTTGCTCACGATTTGGCGGCGTCTCAAGATAAAGAATAACGGTAGGTTCAACGCCGCTATTGCGTATTAACGCCAGCGTGTTGCGCGAAGTGCCGCAAGCGGGATTGTGATAAATGGTGATGTCAGTCATGGTGCTCTCTTCCTAATGGGACAACGTTAGGCGCAGGGCCAACGCGCTAAGGGTGACGAGCAGCACGGGCAATGTCATCACGACACCCACGCGGAAGTAATAACCCCAGCTAATGTTGATGTTCTTCTGGTCGAGTACGTGCAGCCATAGCAATGTGGCAAGACTGCCAATCGGCGTAATTTTTGGCCCCAGGTCGCAACCAATAACATTGGCATAAATCATCGCTTCCTTTATCACGCCCTGCGCGCTGCTGGCATCAATCGACAGCGCACCAATCAGCACCGTTGGCATATTATTCATTACTGAAGAAAGCAGCGCCGTCACCAAACCGGTACCCAAGGTGGCGGCCCATAAGCCGTGGCTGGCAATGAGGTTGAGTAAGTCAGAGAGATGTTGCGTCAGCCCGGCATTTTTAAGGCCATAAACTACCAGGTACATGCCGAGCGAAAAAATCACGATCTGCCAGGGCGCGCCGCGTAACACTTTACCGGTGTTAATCGCCTGACCTCTTTTGGCAACGATAAACAGAATTAACGCGCCCAGTGCGGCGATAGCACTGACTGGAATGCCCAGCGGTTCCAGCAGGAAAAATCCCACCAATAGCAACAACAGCACCAGCCAACCGGCTTTAAAGGTAGCGGGATCTTTTATGGCTTCAGCTGGTAGTTTGAGGCGTGAAACCTCATAGCTGGCGGGAATGTCTTTGCGAAAGAAAAGGTGCAGCACTATCAGCGTGGTGATAATAGCGGCAATATCAACCGGAACCATCACCGCCGCGTAAGCGTTGAATCCCAATTTGAAGAAATCTGCGGAAACGATGTTAACCAGATTGGATACGATCAGCGGCAAACTCGCGGTATCGGCGATAAATCCTGCTGCCATGACGAAAGCCAGCGTTGCACCTTTACTAAAGCCCAGTGCCAGCAGCATTGCGATGACGATCGGCGTCAATATCAGAGCCGCACCATCATTGGCGAAAAGCGCGGCAACGCATGCACCGAGCAACACGATATAGGTGAAAAGCAGCCGCCCTCGCCCACTTCCCCAGCGCGCTACGTGCAAAGCGCACCACTCAAAAAAACCGGATTCGTCCAGCAACAGGCTGATGATAATGACGGCGATAAAAGCCGCTGTCGCATTCCAGACGATATGCCACACAGCGGGAATATCGTTTAACTGGATAACGCCGGTCACCAGCGCCAGTAAAGCCCCTATCGTTGCTGTCCAGCCAATGCTCAGGCCGCGCGGCTGCCAGATGACAAACACGATGGTCAAAACAAATATTGCGCCTGCCAGAAACATCACGCCTCCAATGCATTCGAATAATCGAATGTGTTTAATGATTATTCACAACCCGTAGCAGCGGCGTTCTTCAGCGACTCACGCACTTCCTCACGCTGGCTATTCCAGGCCGTATCGATAATCGATGCAGCCCAGGCCGGCATATGCGGAGAAAGGCGATAGTGTATCCACTTGCCTTCACGTCGATCCAGAATCAGCTCAGCATCGCGCAGCAAAGCAATGTGGCGTGAAATCTTTGGCTGTGATTGTTGGGTAACGGTGCAGAGATCGCAGACACACAGCTCTCCGGCTTCTCGTAATAATAAAACGATCGTCGTACGCGTTTCGTCGGCAAGCAGTTTGAAAAGTTGAACAGGGAGCATTGGGCCAGGTTCCAGTAAAAATCTATTACATATGGTAATTCATATGTGTTGGAAGTAAAGGCAGAATATAAAGTCTGGCGATTTCATATGTTTTCCATGCAATAAAGCATTCTCAGATTATCGCCAAAGAAATGCTGATTATTGGCTTTTAATCAGTAACTTACCGAAAGCAACTCAACCCGAGCCAGATCACATTTCTGGATAAATGTTACAGCGCTTCATCAAATTGAAACAAAACTGTCACAGACTTCTCTTACTCTTACAGCTCTTGTTTTTTCGATGGAAACCATTATGGTCATCAAAGCAAAAAACCTGCAGGATGCGGAAGAACTCCTGCACTCGGGTATCAATAAAGTTGAACTGGCTTACGATATCGGCAGCGACGATTTCTTCCGTCTCGCCTCGCGCTGGTGCGATCGCGGTGCGCGCATCACCAAAGGCCATCAGCACTTCGTGGTGCAGATTAAAGGCATGGCTATTCCGCCAAATAACTAAAAGTAGGCGAGCCCCTTTGGCTTGCTCTCCATCCGGCTGGCTGGTAAAACTACGTTTTCCGTCAGCCGTGATTTTTTATGTTCGCCTCTGAAACGCCGCTTGCCCTGCCCTCTTCCCCGTTTATCCGCGCTGCTGGCATGTCGCTGGATACATTGCCGATCGCCTGGTGCGAATTCGATCAACATCACTGGCATGCTGAATTGCACCAGGCGTGGCAACTGCCGCTGCCCGCGTCGCTTCAGAGCGCGGTGACGAAACGCAAAGCCGAGCATCTGGCGAGTCGCTGGCTGGTGCAGCAAAACTTTGCGCACTTCGGTTTACCGCACTTTGTTTTGTGTAATGCGCCCGATCGCTCACCGTTGTGGCCCGCCGGCATTCAGGCGTCGCTGTCGCATACGCACAGCGTTGCGGTGATGGCTGCGACGCGCGAGCCACTGTGCGTGGGTGTGGATGTTGAGCAGATTATGGCGGAGGAAACCGCCGATGAAACCGCTGGGATGTTGATGAGCCCGGCGGAAAAACAGCGCCTGCTGGCGCGGCCTATGCCCTTTGCCCAGGCCGCTACACTGCTGTTTTCATTGAAAGAGAGTGTGTACAAAGCGCTGTGGCCGCAATTGCATCAGCCAATGGATTTTCTTCAGGCGGAAGTGCTGGAACTGGACGTGCAGCAAGGCCGTGCAACGCTGCGGTTGTGTCAAGATTTTGATGAGTATTTCACCACCAAAGCGCTGCTGCAGGCGCGTTTTTGGCTGGCTGGAGATCGCGTGATTACGCTGCTGACGCATCCGCTCCCGACAAAATAAAAAACCGGCTCAGAAATAAACCTGAGCCGGTGACAACATAAGACGACAGAAAAGTGTTCCAGGGACGCAGAAACGAGGATTTCTGCTGGGAGTGACTTTACTCACTCCGCAACTTCTTGCCCAATAAGGGTTTTTGCTAAGCTTTCCCGGCTGGCGTTAATGGCCGGTATCGGTACGTTGCACCGCATCCAGCGTTGCCATCTCGCGTTCGTTACCGGTTAACTCACTTAGTTGACCTTCGCGCATCTCCAGCAAGCGATCGGCGTGAATAAAGTAGTGATCGTCATGACTAATAGCGAACACCGTTTTACCCGATTCCTGTAACCATGGCAGCAGCTCACGATAGAAGATGCGACGGAAATGCGGATCCTGATCCGCCGCCCATTCGTCGAGCAACAGAATATCGCGCTCTTCGGCGGCTGCCAGCAGCAGCGCCAGACGTTTGCTCTGCCCTTTCGACAGTTGCAGATTAAGCACTCTATTGCCTTCCAGCTTGAGCTTGTCCTGCATCTTCAGACGCTCCAGCCACTGCTGCACCAGCGCAGGATTGGCTGGCTGCCCTTGATCGCCGATGAGGCGATCAAACAGATGCACGTCAGTAAACACCGCCGAGAAATGTTTGCGATAAGCATCGAGGTTTTGCCAATCCACCACCTTGCCATCCAGCAGCAAACTGCCCGATTGCGGCTGATAGAGGCCGGTGAGCAGCATCGCCAGCGTCGATTTTCCGCTGCCGTTGCCGCCAATCAGGAACACCAGCTCGCCGCGGCGCAGCGTCAAATTGATCGGCCCAACCTGGAATCCGTGCTCACCGTAGTGGAAGCAGACGTCGCGCAGCTCCAGCGTTTGCCAGTCGCTGACTTTTGGCAGCGCCTTGAACGTTTCTTCATAGGGCGCCAGTTCAAACCTGTTGAGCTTGCGAAACGCCACCTGCGCGCTGAGCAGCGTTGGCAAGGCGCCGACCGCCGCCAGCAGCGGTGTGCGCAGGAACAGCAGCGTCAGCGAATAAGTTGCCGCCACCGCCGTATTTGCCCAGCCCAGCCCGTTCGCCATAAAGAACACGATGCCAATCGCGCCGAGCATCATGATATTCGACCAGTTCACCGCGCTGAGGTGGAAGGTATCGGCGCGCACGATGTGGTGGCGATAGCTTTTGGCATTCTCCTGATAAACGCTGTCGTAAATAAGCTGCGCACGTTCGCGGTTAAGCTGCAGCTCTTTACGCCCTTCGATAATGGTCTGGAAATCGCGATACAGGTCATCTTCGATTTCACGCAGCTTAGCCATGTGCTGATAAACGCGTGATACCAGCAGCCAGCCGCCAACCAGCGTCACCACCAGCCACAGACAGGTGATCAACAGCATTTTTGGCGAGAGCCAGGCGAGATAAAGCGCCGAACCGAGCGTAATAATGATGCCCTGAATCAGCTCGGGTAAACGCACGAAGGCGATGGTGATGGCGCGCACATCGCTGGTGAGTCCGGCCAGCAGCTGGGCATTGCCAATCTGTTCGATGCGCTCCACGCGCGTATCAAGAATCCGTTTGATGAATTCGCCGCGCAGCCGCCAGACAAAGTGATGGCCGAGCATAGTCAGCGCCAGCTGGGAGCCGAGCGTCACCGCCATTAGCAGGAACAGCTGGCCAAGGAAACTCGGCAGCACCGAAATCGAAGTATTCACCGCGACGATCAGCTCATTATTGATATAGGCAATCAAACCAATACCAAGCACGGCGCTTAACAATGTAAGAAGAATGACGCCAATAAAAGGCCAGCGGTACTGGCGAAAAACGACTTGCAGCAATGCCATCAAAGGGTTCCAGCGGTCAATAAAGCAGCCTGCAGTTTAATGTCGGCTTGGCTGATAGCAAGAATAATTCTCATCTCAAATTTGCCTGAGTAAAATGTTTCTCGCCGCTCGTTTGGTAGCGGCGCGATTTATTGCGAAATGCTTGTCAGATAAGAAGGTATTTTGTTTTGAAAATGCATTATCTGTGCGGGCTCTGACACGTCTGCGCCTCTGGCAAATGAGCCCTTTTCAATAATAAGCACTGAAGTTGATGAGCAGGCCGGGGCCGCTTTTGGGCCGGCAATCCGCAGCGCTGAACGAAGCGAGGAAGCCAGGAGAGCCCGCAGGACGCGGGCGAAAGGCGGAGCCGGGACATGGAAGTCCCGTCTCCGCCGGTCCGTCAGGCAGACGAGCGAAGTGAAGGTACCGCGTAAGCGGCGCGAGGACCGCCGGACCAAAAGTGGCACCGGCCAGCGCCTTCATCAATGGCTTAACAACATGCATTCCAAATTAATTGCGCCGAGACGAAAATGCGCTAAAAAGCACGGCGGAAGGTCAGGTTGTAGCGGAACGCGCCTGCCTGCGGATGAATACCAGGTTTGAGCGGCAGAATGCCGTGATAACGCAGGCGCGATGGCCCGCCCCACACCACGATATCGCCATGTTCCAGCAGCACGCGCTGGGTGGCGTCGCCGCGTTCGAAACCGCCGAACTGGAATACCGCAGGCAATCCCAGTGAAACCGACACAATCGGCTGGCGCAGATCCTTCTCATCTTTATCCTGATGCAGCGTCAGTTTTGCGCCGGGTTCATAGCGGTTAATCAGGCAGGCATCCGGGTTGAAACTGGCAAAGCCCGCTTCGCGCGCAGTTTGCTGCGCCAGCTCGCGGAACAGCGCGGGCATCGGCGGCCAATGGTGTCCGCTGTTGCTGTCTTGCTCGGTATATTGATAGCCGCGCGAATCGGTGGACCAGCCAAAATCACCACAGTTGGTCATCGCCACCGACATGCGATGGCCACCGGGCGTGATGCGATGGGCAAAGGGATTTTTCGCGGCGATATCGTGAATCGCCGCCAGCAGCGCGTCGGCCTGTTCGCGGGCACGACGTCGCAGAATCACCGCGCCATCCGCTAGCGGTTCCTGCCACGGCGCTTCGTCACTAAATAAATCCAGCATGTGCGCCTCCTTTATTGAGATGCCTGATCGATGAGGAAGGTTTTAAACTGCGGCGACATCCAGTGAGTAAAGCCGTCGCCCTGCTTGCTGATCAAATAGACCGCCAGATGCTCTTTCACCGCTAACGCTTTAGCGCGTTCGCTGCCGAGCACCATCAAACCGGTATCCCAGCCATCCGCTTCCAGCGCGGTGGTGGCTATCACCGTTGCCGACACCAGCTTGTGCTCAATCGGTCTTCCGGTAGTCGGATCAATGACGTGCGAAATGCGTTTGCCATCCAGTTCATAATAGTTGCGATAGCTGCCGGAGGTGCTGATGCCATGCCCTTGCAGATCGACGCGCGCTTCCACCGCGTTTTCGCGATCGGTGGGTTTCTGGATCGCCACGCGCCACGGCTGCTGATTAGCATTGACGCCACGGCTCAATACTGCGCCGCCCACTGAAACCAGATAATCAGTGATGCCTTGCTGCTCCATCAGACGCGCCAGATGATCGGTGGCATAGCCTTCGCCCATGGTGGAGAGATCGACATACAGGCCGGGCAGATCTTTCTGCAGCCATTGACCGTTAACGCCCTGAATCACGCGCAGATGCTGCAAACCGGTCCGCGCTTTAGCAGCGGCGATTTCAGCCTCGCTGGGGGTATGCGCCGGTTGCTTCGTCGGGCCAAAACCCCACAGATTGACCAGCGGGCCCACGGTGATATCCATCGCACCCGACGTTTTATGCCCGATTCGCAGCGCTTCAGTGACGATGTCCGCCATGTCAGCGCTTACCGGCTGCGGTGCGTTGCCTTGATACTGATTAAAGTGCGACAGCACCGAATCGCTTTTCCACGTCGAGAGTTCGCCGTCATCGCGATCCAGCTGTTGCTGGATCAGCTGTTGCAACGCCGCTTTACGCTGCGGATCAACGTCGGCGACGCTGACGCGCCACACGGTGCCCATGGTTTTGCCTTCCAGTACCATCGCAGGTTGGCTGCTGTTTTTTTCGCAACCGCTGAAACCTAATGCCAGCAGGCTAATTAGCAGAATGTTCTGAAAACGCATCAATTCCTCATCTGTAACCCATTACTACAGCCAATTACAAAGCATAACTCGCTTGTAAAGCAGTCTAAAGCTGCTTGATGTTCGATAAACGCTGACACAGGATAACCGGTTCCTGCAACGTTATGCCTACAGGAGCATCAGATGATTTATATGATTATTGCCGTAACCGCCGGGCTGTTCATTTATGGCAGTTTCAAATGTTGGCAGACTTACCGCCATCGCCTGATTCAGCACTATCCTGCACGCCGACGTTAAATTATTGCACCAGAAAATCACCCTTCTGCACCGCTTCAGCGCTGGCGCAGTGTAGCAAAGTCGCTACAAGCCGCGTGGCGCTGAGAGCGGTGCGCTGGCATGAATGCTGCATTGTTGAAGATGAGTTGAACTTCAGCGAGGTGCAGAATGGAAAATAGCAAAACACAAAACAGTAAATGGCAGCACTGGCTGAGCTTCTCGGCCTTTACGCTGGCGGGTGTCGCGATGGAAGGCAGCCTGAGCGCCATCACCAACCCGCCGCCGCAACCGGCACCCAAAGCCAAAAAATGGCGTGGTATGCAGTAACCGCTACAGTCCCAACTCACTCAGGCCCGGATGATCGTCCGGGCGCGTGCCGGCTGGCCAGTGGAAAAGACGCTGATCTGCGCTGATCGGCAGATCGTTGATGCATGCGAATCGCTGAATCATCAAACCATCGGCACCAAAGTGCCAGTTCTCATTGCCATAGCTGCGAAACCAGTTACCGCTGTCATCATGCCATTCATAGGCAAAGCGCACCGCCAGCTTATCTTCATGCCACGCCCATAACTCCTTGATCAGTCGATAATCCAACTCTTTGATCCACTTACGTTGCAGGAAGGTAACGACTTCTGCGCGTCCATTGACGAATTCACTGCGATTACGCCAGCGCGTATCTTCGCTGTACACCCGCGAAACACGCTGCGCATCGCAGCTGTTCCAGGCATCTTCCGCCATGCGGACTTTCTGTAATGCGGTTTGTTGATTGAACGGTGGCACCAGCATGTTATTTCTCCCTATGATGTAGACAGGTCTGTCTACTTGATTCATCCTGCCGTATGTAGACAATTCTGTCTACATGCAAACACAGGAATTTTTATGCTTGAGCCTCTGATCTTTGATGCCACCGCCTCCGCGCGCGATCGTATCTTGCTATGCGCGCAGCAGCTGTTTTACCAACAAGGCATTCGCGCCACCGGTGTGGATAAGGTGATTGCGCAAGCGGGCGTGACCAAAGTGACTTTCTATCGTCACTTTCCAGCGAAGAATGCGCTGGTGCTGGCGTTTTTACAGCAGCGCCATCAGCGCTGGATGCTGGCGTTTCGCCATGCGCTGAATCAACATGCGGCATTGATCGATGCGCTGCCCGCGGCGTTACTGAGCTGGTTCAGGGATGACGATTATCGCGGCTGCGCGTTTATCAATACCGCTGCGGAGCTGGGCGACACGTTAGCGGAAGCCAGCGAACTGATTTGTCAACATAAGCGTGAGATGGCGCAGGCGATCAGCGACAAGTTGATGCCCGATCAGCAGGTCAAAACGGCGCAGATTGTGTTGCTGGTTGAGGGCGCGATTGTGCAGGTACAGATTGGCGAGGAGGCGGAACGGGTGGTCGACGTGCTGCGTGCCGCGCTGGATGCGCTGCTGAAAACGGGAGCGTGACCGGCAAGTCACGCTCCATCACCCTTAGAACTGGTAAACCAAGCCCAGTGCTACGACGTCATCGGTATTGATACCGGCTGCGTCGGTGAAGTTGTTGTCGTCCAGCAGGTTGATCTGGTAATCAACGTAGGTCGACATGTTTTTGTTGAAGTAGTAGGTTGCGCCTACATCAATGTATTTCTTCAGGTTCTGGCTGCCGTAACCTTCGATGTCAGAGCCGCGAGAAGAGACAAACGCCAGAGATGGACGCAGGCCGAAGTCGAACTGGTACTGCGCCACCAATTCCCAGTTATCCGCTTTGTTGGCGTAACCGTAAACGGTGCCGCTATCGCTGGCGCCGAAACGCGTTGCGTTGTATGAACGGCTGTACATTGCGGCCAGGTAAACGTTGTTAGCGTCATACTTCAGCGCGCCGCTGTAAGCTTCGGCTTTATCACCGCGACCCAGGATGTTGGCGGTACGTGGATTGTTACCGTTCTGGTTATTGGTACGGTCAGACTGGAACATCGCTGCACCAATACCGAAACCTGAACCCAGATCGTAAGTGGTGCTCAGACCGTAGCCGTCACCGTTCTCGCCCAACACATCACGACCAGAGCCAGTAGATTCGGTTGGGTTATCGTTTTTGCCTTGATACTGAACCGCGAAGTTCCAGCCATCCACTAAACCGAAGAAGTTGGTATTACGATAGGTAGCGAGGCCGTTGCTGCGCTGGAACAGGAAGTTGTCCGCGCCGTAGGTATCGCCACCGAACTCTGGCAGAACGTCAGTCCATGCGCCGAGATCGTACATCACGCCGTAGTTACGGCCGTAATCGAATGAACCTGCATCACCAAATTTCAGACCGGCAAAACCAACACGCGTATAGCTGTTCGCGGTGCCTTCGCTTTCTGCGGTGTTCAGTGCAGCCTGGTATTCCCACTGGCCGTAACCGGTCAGCTGATCGGTCACCTGAGTTTCACCTTTGAAGCCAAAACGCAGGTAAGACTGGTCACCGTCTGAGCCAGAGTTGTCAGAGAAATAATGCAGACCGTCCACTTTTCCGTAGAGGTCTAATTTGTTGCCATCTTTATTGTAAATTTCAGCTGCGCTTGCTGATCCTGCCACCAGCAATGCAGGAATCATCAGGGAGAGAACGCGACGTTTCATTTTTATTACCCTCTTTAATGTGCCTTTATTTTTGCCACTGCGAACTGAATGATTAAAAATTCAGCCGGCAAGCCATTGTTATTTTATGTTGGGCAATAATCTATCACGAAAATGCTACTAAATTTCCAAAACTGTTTCAGTGTATTAAATAGTTATTTCAGGATGTAAATTCAGGGGAACTAATAACCAGCACAGATAGGTAAAAAATATAGCACTTTTTGACAACATATATTTTAATTGTTTAAAAACATCAAATTACATGAGTTACATTTCCGCACTGAATGACAAAACTCAAACCCATCCAGATCATACAATTATCCCCGCTATCATCATTTATTTCATTATTACCTTCATTCACCCCGAATGTTTTGATTTACCCTAATTTCCCGCCGGACCAGATGGTCCGGCATTTTTTTGCCCGCAATTCAGACATCGCCTTATATTGCGTAAAGTTAATTACGCGGGTTAAATTAACCACAATAACTGCCGCGCATTATTTGTCTCTTTTCGCACATTTTGTTCAATTCATAGCCTTAAATCGGCAATGTTAATTTCGGCACGTAACAAAGATCGCTGCAATAATAGCCGGTGCATATTGTTAACGCTCACGCAGTGATTCCCTGGCTTTATTCAGCGGCTTAAGCAAATAATCCATCACGGTTTTCTGACCGGTTTTAATCTCAACATTCGCCACCATGCCGGGCATGATGGCGAACCTGCGGCCGCTTTTATTGGTCAGCTCGGCTTTTTGCGTGCGTACATAGACGCGATAGTAAAACTCGTCGTGCCGTACTTCGTCCTGCAGCGTATCAGGCGAGACGGTTTCGACTTCCCCGTGCAGATCGCCATAAATCGACGCGTCGTAGGCGGTGATCTTCACCACCGCGGGTAAACCCGGCCGGATATAGCCGATATCGCGTGGATTGATGCGCGTCTCAATCAGCAATTGATCCTCCAGCGGTACAATCTCCATCAGCTTGCCACCCGGCTCCAGCACGCCGCCCACGGTGGTGACGCGCACATCCTTCACAATGCCGCGCACCGGCGAACTCAGCGTAGTGCGCGTCAGCAGATCCTGTTTCCCTGCCGCCACCTGCAGCTGCGCATCCAGCTCACCGTTGTTCTTCACCTGCTCTTCATGGGCGCGCACGTAATAATCGTTGCGGGCTTCGTCGATTTTGCCGCGCAGATCGCTAACCTGGCGACGCAGGCGAATCACATCCACCTTACCCGCCGCGCCGCGCAGCATCAGCGGCTCCGTCACGTTGAGTTCTGCCTGCACCAGCGCAAGGGATTGCTGCAAATTGCCGATGGTCTCGACAAAATTCTGCCGCCGCGCCTGATAGAGCTGCGTTTCGCGCGCCACCAGTTCGGGATGTTGCAGGATATCGGCGCTGAACTTCAGCGGCGTGTCGCTGAGCTCGGCCTGTAAACGTTCAGAGGAGGCACGCAGCGTGCGCACCCGCGCAATCGCCTCACCAAAGTTGGTTTGAAAGCGCGTGGGATCGAGTGTTGCCAGCACCTCGCCGCGCTGCACAATATTGCCTTCGTGCACATTGAGCTGTTTGACGATGCCGCCATCAAGGCTATCAATGATCTGCGCGCGGCTGGAAGGCGTGACTTTGCCGATGCCGACCGTGACTTCGTCCAGCACCGCAAAGTACGCCCACAGCAGAAATAGCAGCAGCGCCACCACGCACAGCCAGATGATCGCCGAGGTGCGACGCTCACGCCGCGTCAGATCTTTATCCAACAGCACCACGCTCATGCCGCATCTCCTTTTTTACTGGCGGCGTGGCGCAGAATCTCGTCGCGCGCGCCATCGGCCACGATGCGGCCATTATCCATCACAATGATGCGATCAACCATGCGCAGCAGCGCGGGACGATGCGTGACCAGTACCAGCGTGCGCCCGGTGACCCATTGCGCCAGCTGACGAATCACCTGCGCTTCCAGCTGTTCATCCATCGCCGCGGTCGGTTCGTCCAGCAAAACCACCTGCGGCTGGCGCAGAATCAACCGGCTGAGCAGCACCATTTGCCGCTGACCGCCGGACAAGCCGCGTCCGCCTTCATGAATAATGCGATCGAGGCTGGCGGCGTCCTGCTGCACCAAAGCTAACGCGCCGCTGATGCGCAGCGCCTGCAGCATCTCCTGCTCGCTGGCATGCGGATTCCCGAGCATCAGGTTCTGGCGCAGCGTGCCGAAAAACAGCCGCGCATCCTGCGACAGCCAGCCAAGCTGACGCCGCAGATCGACCGGATCGATGCAGGTGAGATCGACGCCGTCCACCAGCACTTTGCCCTGGCTGGCGCGCGCCTGACCGGCCAGCATCTTCAGCAGCGTCGATTTGCCCGCGCCGACTTTACCGAGAATCGCCACGCGTTCGCCGGGCGCGATCTGCAACTGCGGTATGTTGAGCACGCTATTACCGCTCTCCTCTTCGTAGCGGTAATGCACGTTTTGCAGCAGATAGTGGCCGCTGAGCACCGGACAGTGCGCCAGCGTGGCGTGATCGGGTTGGTCGAGCGGCTTCTTTAACAGTTCATCCAGCCCTTTCATCGCCAATTTCGCATGCTGCCAGCGCGAAAACACCATGGTGAGCTGCATCAGCGGCGCGATGGTGCGTGATGAGAGCAAGCTGCACGCCACCAGCGTGCCGGTGGTGATCTGATTGTCGAGCACCAGATAGACGCCGAACACCAACATGCCGGCATAGGTGAGCTGCTGCACGCTGGCCGACCAACCGGTGAGGCGCGCACCCCATAAACGTTGCTGATTACTGATGGCCGCGCTAACTTCGTGCGTTTGCTCCCACTGGCGTTGAAAATAGGGTTCCGCTTGCAGCGCTTTGATATCCTCTACACCTTCTAAGGTTTCCACCAGCACCGCCTGACGCAGCGCGCTTTCCCGCAACCCTTCCTGCGCAAGACGCGCCATCGGGATCTGCACCAGCAAGCCAGGAATGACAATCAGCGGGATCGCCAGTAACGGAATCAGCACCAGCCAACCGCCAATCGACGCCATGATCAGCAGAAACAGCAGCACAAACGGCAAGTCAGCGGCGGCATTCACCGTGGTGGAGGTCAGCAGCTCGCGGACCTGATCAATTTCACGCAGTTGGGCAATAAAGGAGCCGGTGGAACGTGGGCGCGCTTCGTTGCGGATGTTCATCGCCCGCGCAAACAGCATGGCGGATATTTTCAGATCGATGCGTTTGCCCATCAGGTCAGAAACCTGGGTGCGCATCAGACGAATCAGATACTCAATGGCGGCCGCCAGCACCACGCCGGCGAACAGCACCCACAACGTTGGCTGCGACTGCGCCGGAATCACCCGATCGTACACCTGCATGGAAAACAGAATGCCCGCCAGCGCCAGCACGTTGCCGACCAGCGAGGCCAGGCTGATTTCCGCAATGCGCCGCTTCATGCCACGAAAGTGATGCCAGAACCAGTGCGGCTGATACGGCTGCACAAACTCATCGATGCGCGCATCACGCGCCCGCGCCGCCACACCAACGACGCCAACCTGTATGTCCGCCTGCATGAGCAAATCCTGCAGCTGACCTGCGCGCACCACATCGCCACTTTCACTCAGCCAGTAACGTACGCCACCGTTACTATCCACCTCTTCTATCAACGCCACGCTGCCGTTTTCCAGCAGCAGCAATACCGGCACAATTTCCTGCCGCCAGCGCAGTTTGCTGTGCGGCACCAGCACTAAATGCAGGCCGAGCAGCCCGGCTAAACGTTCTAACTGTTGCGTTGGGGCCAGATGTTGAAACCAGCGCATCTGCTGGCGCAGCGTGCTGCCGTCCGCCGGTTTACCGAAGCGTGCCGCCACGCGCAGCATTGCCGCGATGCCGTTGTCGCTGTTGAAGGGTTGTGCTGTCATCCCTGTTGTCCCGTGAGCAATGAGAGTGGGCTGGCAACCGCTAGCCGATGTTGCTAGCGGTTGATGGGCGGATTACGCCAGGTTCTGAACCTGATGTTGCTGCAGATGGTCGCCGAGGGTGTAACTGCTATCGCTGGCGTTGTAGTGACTCTCCGTGGCGCGCGCATCGCTGGGTTGAGCGGCGGCGCTGTCGCCTGCGTCGACCAGCTGCGTATTCAGTGGCTCGCTGCTGACGCTGGCGGCCGCCTCATGGCTATCGATGGTCACCGGCTGCGTCGCCGTCGCCACATTGCCTGCTTTGTCCTGCGCGCTGACCTTCATTTGGTAGCTGCCATCATCCAGCGGTGCCAGCTGACCCGCCAAAATGGTCAGCGCCCAGTTGCCGTCGGCTTTAACCGTGGCGGTGTAACTCTGATCGCCCAGCGTCAACGTCACAAGGCTGCCCTGATCGAGATGGCTACTGCTGCCCTGAATCAGATGCCAGCTATTCAGCTCCGCCGCATCCAGCACCCCGTCGCCAAACGGTTGATTCAGCGTAATGGTCGGCACCTGATGCGTGGCAACGTTGAACAGGTTCTCAATAATCTGCGTGTCGTGGTTGCCGTACTCATCCCAGCGCGTGGCCAGCGCCGACACTTCGCCATCCGGCAGCGCCTGCAGATCTTCGGCGCTGATGGTGACCATGCCGTTGACCGGCGTGTAGTTTTTGCCGTTGAGCGTCAGCTCCTTCACGCCTTCAAGATAGAAACTGAGATCGTGCTGCGCTTCCTGCTGATTCAGCGTGGTATCGCCGCCAATATTGATTTCGTAATAGATGTCTGGCAGTTGGGTGACCACGTTCAGTTCCAGCATTGCGTCAGTGCTGTTGCCAGCGCCATCCTGCGCATAAACGCGGATTTCGCCCAGTGCAATAAAGCTCGCCACTTCACTGGCCGGAATCGTTACCTGCCAGTGACCGTCGCTGCCAATCTGCGCGTGATAGACCGCATCTCCACTGCACAGCAACAGCTGCTGGCCCGGTACCACCACCGAGAGATCGCCGCTAAAGGTGAGATCGTTTTGGCTCTCTTCTTTATTGATCACGTTGTCTGCCGTGACCTTATCGAAACTGATGTGCGGCAGGCTGCTAACGTGGGTAATTAAGGTGACATCCTGTAGATAAGCGGTGGTTTTGCCGTTGGGATCGGTAGCGCTGACTTTCAGGCTGTAGACGCCATCCTGTAACGCCTGAAGATCCTGTGAAGGAATAGCGGCGGTCCATTCGCCTTTATCGTTAACGCCGCCAGAGTATTTTTTCCCGGCTAAAATCACCGTGATATGGCTGTTCGCCGGCATGTGCGTAACGCTGCCGTGCACCTCCACGCCGTAAATGCCTTCTGCCACGCTGACCGCGTTATCACCGCTGATCGGATCCACCGTCAGCGTAGGCTTGATGGTTTTATCCACGTAAACCCCAAAGCCCACCTGCGTATCGGTGCTATTACCGGCTTTGTCGGTGAGGGTTAGCGTCAGCGAATAAGCACCGTCGGACAATCCGTTGAGCACCGACGGCGGCATCGAAGCATTCCAGTAACCCCATTTATTTACCGTGCTGTGCCAGACTTCGCCGTTAAAGGTCAGCGTTACGGTGGCGCCTGGCTCAGATTCGGCGCGACCGCGCAGGTGAATATTCCTGCCGGATTCCCATGCGGCAATCACGCCATCTTGTGCAATAGGTTCATAAGGACGTAACGGCGCGGGCGGCGTAGTATCCACGCTGCGCGTTTGCAAAGATGATGTGTCGTCTGCCAGCGGATAAAGAGTGACCGCAGAGTGCAGAATCGCCGCTAATTGTTGTTCGGATTGACGTGAAGACATAGGTAACCTCGTTACAGGGAAGGTATTGCAACGGTCATTAAGCTTATTAATGTTTTAAGCGTACCGGTGCGCCATACAGGCCATTAATCAATGGCCCGCTTCGCCTGATGAAAACGGGTTACCCGCAGGTAACAAGGACTAAAATAAGGCACAGCAAAATTCTCCCAAAGGGGGAGAAATAATCTCGATCTCGCTATATTCCGCATCGGGAGCTGATGGGATGACTAACATATCGGTTTTACGTGGTCGCTGCCTATTGGCGAAAATCCGGAAATGCATGCTTTGCGACAGCGCCAAAAAATTGACGTCCAGGCCGCATGTGGCGCGGAATCTTTCATCAGTATACTGCATCATTCGGCAGAAAAAATTTTACTTAAGTCACTCCAGTAATGATTGGCACATGCCAGGAAAGTTCTGGAAAAGCGCAGCGATGCGTAAAAAATCGGTAATATGCCTGTTTCTGGCGTTTAATCGCTGCCATCTGATAGGGTCTGATGCGCGGTGTGACATGCGCTTTGATGCTAAACTTCGTCGCTTCACCCGCTAATGAAAACTACTCTTTATGACAGCACTGGACGCCGCGCCGCAAAATAAATTGCATCACCGTGTCAATCTTGGGACACGTATCGTTTTCCTCATTGCTGGATTGGGCATGTCCGCATGGGCACCGCTGGTGCCGTTCGCCAGCCAGCGTCTGGCATTGAGCGGCGCATCATTGGGTGGTTTGCTGCTGTGTCTGGGAATTGGCTCGCTGGCGGCGATGCCGATTACCGGCGGTTTGATTGCGCGCTTCGGTGGTCGTCGGGTGATGTTGTGCTCCACGCTGGTGGTGCTGGCGATGTTACCGCTGCTGGCGACGCTTGATGTGATGTGGCTGATGGCCGCCACTTTAATGGTGTTTGGTGCCGGACTCGGCATGCTGGATGTCGCGATGAACGTGCAGGCGGTCGAAGTGGAAAAAGCCGCACGCAAGCCGATGATGTCCGGTTTCCACGGTTTCTTTAGCCTCGGCGGGATTATCGGCGCCGGCTCCGTCAGCCTGTTACTCGGCAGCGGCCTGACGCCGTTACAAGCCGTTGGCGCGGTGATGGTGCTGATTGTGCTGCTGCTGGTGTGGAGCCTGCCGACGCTGATGACCGAACGCCTGCATCAGCCCGATCAGCCGTGGCTGGTTATTCCGCGCGGTTGGGTGGCATTCCTCGGTTTACTCTGCTTTATTCTGTTTCTTGCCGAAGGTGCGGTGCTGGATTGGGGCGCGCTATTGCTGCTGCAAAGCCCGGAGATGAGCCCGGCGCACGCCGGTTTAGGTTATGCGGTGTTCTCGGTGGCAATGACCATTGGTCGTCTGACCGGCGATAAAGTGATTCAGCGCTTCGGCCGTTATCCGGTGATGTTGACCGGTGCGTTAGCCGCTGCCGCAGGCATGACGCTGGCGGTGTTGCTGCCGTGGCCGCAAATTGCGCTGCTGGCTTTCCTGCTGGTGGGTTTTGGCCTCGCCAATACGGTGCCGATGTTGTTCAATGCTGCCGGGAATCAACACGATATGCCGTCGAATCTGGCGATTTCGGCCATGACAACGTTAGGCTATGCAGGTATTCTTTCAGGTCCGGCTTTAATCGGATTAATTTCCCAGTGGATCAGCCTGAGTGGTGCATTTTTGCTTATCGCTCTGCTGCTGCTGGCCGTCGCTGCCAGTGCCCGACGGGTTGCGCGCTAATTCCATGATCCTGAGACACTATGCTGCCTTATAAATTTCCTCTGACATCCGGCAATGTAACGCGCTTTTTCGTGGTGTTTAACCTGGTGCTTTTTCTGGCGCTGGGCGCGATGGTGCACAACAGCGTGAATGCCTGGATGACAGAGAAGCGCTATGCGATGACCGATTTGGCGCGTGCGATGCAGAAACGCATCGATGCGTCGCGCTTCGCTACGTGGCAGATCTATGAGAACCTGGCCACCAGCGCCGCCGGTTCGTCGCCGAACAGTAATCTTCAGGAAACCCGCCTGCGCCCGGATGTCTATTATCTGGAAAAAACCCGCCGCAAAACCGAAGCACTGATTTTCGGTTCGCACGATAGCAGCACGCTGGATATGACCATGCGCATGTCCAACTATCTCGATACGCTATGGGGCGCGGAAAATCCGACCTGGTCGATGTATTTCCTCAATGGTCAGGATAACAGCCTGATTATGATCTCCACGCTGCCGCTGAAAGACATGGCGACACGTTATAAAGAGAGTGCGATCAATTCGCTGGTTGATAGCCGCCGCGCCGAGATGCTGCAGCAGGCCAATGCGCTGGATGAGCGCGAAAGCTTCTCGCCGCTGCGTCACTTCGCCTGGCAGAACGATCACTACTTTACCCTGCGCACCACTTTCAATCAGCCGGGCCATTTAGCCACCGTGGTGGCATTTGATTTGCCGGTTAACGATCTGATTCCGCGTAATATGCCGCTGGAGAACTTCCAACTGCGTCAGGACGCGACGCAAACGTCGACCACCACCACCACCACCAGCGACGACACCAGCAGCGAAAGCACGCACGTGGCGCTGGTAAACCCGAATCTGGAGATCGCCGCCTCGCTGCCTAGCACTTCGCTGCAGCTGGTGTATCGCGTGCCGCTCACCAGCCTGGCGCTGGATACGCTGCATAATCTGATGTGGCCGCTGCTGATCAACCTTGTGCTGTTTTTACTGTCGATTGCGGGCATTACGCTGCTGCGTCAGCAATCGCTGCGCCCGAACGAGAATCAGAGCGCCGAGCTGGATTCGCTGCGCATGCTTAACGAAGAGATCGTCGCCAGTTTGCCGGTCGGCTTGCTGGTGTACGACTTCGCCACTAACCGCACGCTGCTCAGCAATAAAATCGCTGAACATCTGTTACCGCACCTGAATCTGCAGAAAATCATCAATATGTCCGATCAACATCAGGGCGTATTGCAGGCGACCATCAATAACGAAGTGTATGAAATTCGCCACGCGCGCAGCGTGCTGTCGCCGCATACTCAGCTATTTATGATGCGCGATCAGGACCGCGAATTACTGGTGAATAAGAAGTTGCAGAAGGCGCAACAGGTGCTGGATCGTAATCACCAGATGCGTCAGCAGTTAATGCATAACCTCGGTCACGCCCTCAATGGTCCACTGCAAAGCATGGTCAAGCAACTAGTACAACTTAGCCAGCGTGACGATGACGAAAGCGTGCTCGATCTGCTCGACGAGAGCCAGGGTTTGGCGCGCCTGGTGGATGACATTGTGCTGCTTAATCGCCTGGAAGCGCATGACTGGTCGCCTGATGCCAGCGTGTTCAACCTGCAGGATATGCTGGACGAAATCGCGCTGGAAAGCCTGCCGCTGCTGCGTCGTAAAGGTTTAGCGCTGGTGGTGAATAACCATTTAGCCAATGACGAGATGCGTTTTGGCGATCGTCGTGCGCTGCGTAAAGTGCTGACCACGCTGATGCACTATTCGCTGACCACCACGCGCTGGGGCAAGATTTCGCTGGAGATCAAAACCAGTGAAGACAAGCCCAACCAGGTCTTGCTGCAGCTGGTGGATACCGGCTCCGGCTTGAGCGTCGATGAACTGGCGAATGTCGATTTCCCCTATCTTGGCGACACCACGCAAGATCGTTTTGGCCAGGCGTCCGGCATGGCATTTTTCCTCTGTAAGCAGCTGTGCAAACAGATGGGCGGCCAGCTGGAGATCATCGCTAAACCCGATATCGGCACACGCTACAATATTCAGCTGCCGCTGGCGTTAGAGCAGCAAGGCGAGCAGGAAGAGAAACTGCTGGAAGGCGTGACCGCGTTGGTGGATATCGCCGTAGAAGACGTACACAAGATCGTTTGTCGCCACCTCGAAAACTGGGGAGCGAAATGCCTGACCTCGGATGAGCGTTTAACTGGTCAGGATCATGATGTGCTGGTGACCGACGATCCGGCGCGCCTGAACGGCTGGGCGCTGTTGCTGGCCGGTGACGAAATGGGTCATCACGCGTTGAACGATCAGCAATTCCGGGTCAACTTCAATCTCAGTAATGCACTGCTTGATGCGCTGCTGGCCCTGATTGAAAAGCAACTTTCTCATGATTTGTTAGAGGATAGTCGCGAAGATGAAGAAGCCACGCCGCTAATGAGCGGAGGCTATTTCCAGCTGTTTACCGAGACAGTACCGCCAGATGTGAAGAGACTGTATACTGAAGCGGCGGAAAAGGATTATCCCTCGCTTGCTCAGACAGCACATCGCCTGAAAGGCGTGTTTGCCATGCTCAATCTGGGTTCAGGTAAACAGCTTTGTGAAGCGTTAGAACAACACATTAAAGTATGTGACGATTTAACCATTAAAAATACCACCAGTGAAATTGACGCTTACGTCAGCCAACTGCTGCAGCAAGGTAACCAATAAGATGAATAACTTGAACGTAATTATTGCCGATGACCATCCGATCGTTCTGTTCGGTATCCGTAAGTCACTGGAACAGATTGAATGGGTTAACGTTGTAGGTGAGTTTGAAGACTCAACAGCACTGGTAAACAGCTTGCCCAAACTGGACGCTAATGTCCTGATTACCGACCTCTCCATGCCAGGCGAGAAGTACGGTGACGGTATCACCCTGATTAAATACATCAAACGTCACTATCCGGACCTCTCGATTATCGTTCTGACCATGAACAATAACCCAGCGATCCTGAGCGCGGTGTTGGATCTGGATATCGAAGGGATCGTACTGAAGCAAGGCGCACCAACCGATCTGCCAAAAGCACTCGCGGCTCTGCAGAAAGGCAAAAAATATACGCCGGAAAGCGTGGCAAAACTGCTGGAGCGCATCAGCGCCGGTGGTTACGGTGACAAACGTCTGTCGCCGAAAGAGAGTGAAGTACTGCGTCTGTTCGCAGAAGGTTTCCTGGTGACTGAGATCGCTAAGAAACTTAACCGCAGTATCAAAACCATCAGTAGCCAGAAGAAATCAGCCATGATGAAACTGGGCGTGGAAAACGATATCGCGCTGCTGAACTATCTCTCTTCTGTCAGCGCCACTCAGGTCGACAAAGAGTAATACAAATGGGCGGCGTCTTCTGACACCGCCCATTTTTTTTAGTATCCGCTTTACGCCTCTACCCTGCCCTTTCTGACGCGTTCCGCATACACCGCCAGCGTGCTTTTCAACACATCCAGCGTGACCGGCTTCGACAAACAGTTATCCATGCCCGCATCCATACAGCGCTGCTTCTCTTCCGCTAACGCATTTGCCGTGACGCCAATCACCGGGAAAGTATGTCCCAGCTGACGCAGACGTTGCGTCAGGCGATAACCATCCATGTTCGGCATGTTCACGTCGCTCAGCACAATATCGATATGGTTGCGACTCAGCACGTTCAGCGCATCAACGCCATCCTGCGCGGTTTTGGTTTGATAGCCGACGGTGCCGAGCTGCTCCGATAGCAGCATGCGGTTGATCGGATGGTCATCAACAATCAGCACGATAATATCTTCGAAAGTCGCGGCGGCTTTTGGCGCGGTTAACGGCAGCGGCGTGGCGGTTTGGCTATTAATGTTGATGCGGTAGATGCGGCCCAGCAGCTGCGGCAGATCGTGGAGCATCGCGCTGCTCTGAATCCATTGCCCCGGCGCGGTTTCGTGCGGCATATCGATGTGCTCACCACAGATACGAATATGTGCGCGTCCAGTTTGCGCGGCAGGTTCATCGTGATCGCTGATGATCACATCATCAGCCGCCGCCTGGCCGTGGTAATACGCTGCCTGAATGCCCTGCTGTTGCAGCAGACGCAGCAGGAAGCTGGCGAGATACTCATTACGCATATCCAGCCAGATGGCCTTTTCCTGCAAGCCGTCGAGCAGCGGTGGCGCCGCCAGCTGACCGGAATAGATCGGAATACGCACGATAAACTGGCTGCCCATGCCCGGTTCGGAGTCGACTTCGATGTCGCCGTCCATCATGTTGATCAGCTTTTCGCAGATCGCCAGCCCTAAGCCGGTGCCCTGGAAGTTACGCTGCACGCCAGAACCCACCTGGAAGAACGGATCGAACAGGCGCGTTACCTCTTTGGCCGGAATACCGACGCCGGTATCGCGTACGCGGAACGCCAGATAACCCTCTTTGACGTAAGCATGCAGAATGATGCAGCCGGTATGCGTGAATTTAATGGCGTTGTTAAGCAGGTTGGATATCACCTGCTGCAGACGCATGGCGTCGCCATCCATAATCAGCGGCACATCGTTTTCGATAAACACATACAGCGCCAGGCGCTTACGCACCACCAGCGAGAGATAGTTGCTGGCAATGTGATTGACCACTTCACGCGGCGAGAACGGATGCGGTTCAATTTTCAGCTGTTCGGATTCAATCTTCGAGAAGTCGAGGATGTCGCTGATGATCTTCAGCAGCAGGCTCGACGAGTTGTTCATCGCCGTCACCAGTGAATCGACGCCTTTCGGCAGCACTTTGGTTTGCAGCAGATCGAGGTTACCGATAATGCCGTACAGCGGCGTGCGCAGTTCATGGCTGACGGTGGCGAGGAACATTGATTTCGACTGGCTGGCTTGCTCGGCCGAGTGCGCCATCTCCTGCAGCGACTGCTCCATACGCACGCGCGCCGAAACATCCACCAGCACGCAAATCGCCACGTTTTCATTACGATAACGCGAATGTACAAAGCTGATTTGCAGGTTGGTGTTGCTGCCGGTCAGCACATCGACAAAGTTGACCTGCTGACCGCCAATGATTTCATTCAGACGCTGGCGATCTTCCTGCGTCAGCAGCGTCAGATAGTTATGCGCCAGTTCGTTACTCAGAATGTTGGTGCCGTCGCTGGTGCGCAGGATACAGATGCCGACCGGCGCCGAGGCGACAATCTTGCGGTTGAACTGCTCGTGCTCCTCCAGCCGATGCGCATTCTCCTCAGCCGGCAGGAACATGCGGCGCTCAAAAATCCACGCCAGCGTGAACAAAATCACCGCGGTTAAGATATTGAGTAGCAGCGCGTTGATCAGCATCAGCTTGAGCTGATCGGTTAACACGTCGGTGGAAAGCGACCACACCACATTGAGATTCGACGGCGGCAGCGGCTTTTTCAGCACCAGCTGGCGATAGCTGTCGAGATAGCCGAACCAGGTGCTGTTATCCGGCAGATCGTCGAGCGAGTAGCCCGGCCCGCCACGACGCGAACTGATCAGCGGACGGTAGTTTTCATCGGTGATGGTGGCCACCAGCGGCAAACCGCCCGGCTGAATGAACTCATCAAGGCGAATATTCTGCTCCACGCCCAGCAACGCCTGCAGCTTGTTCGCCACATATACCGGCATCACCATATAGAAGTTGCCGACGCCCGGCTGCGCGCTGCTGGTGATCCAATACATCGGCTGGCGGCGCTCTTCTTCATTGCCGTTGCGATAATGCAGCACGCGTTCGCGCAGCGCTTTCAGGCTACGTTCACGATCTACCGAATTGTTGCTGCCGATGGTGAAATCAGCCAGACACTGATTCTCTCCGCCGATGAAGAACACGCGGTTCAATTCATACGCCGAGGCAAAATTGCTTTTCCAGTAATTGATGTAGTAGCTGAGCGAGTCCAGCGAGTTACGCCAGGTATTGCTCATTGACGTGCAGTCGCCATCGGAAAATAGCGGCGTGAACTGCGGCAGCGCACCTTTGCCCGGCGGCAAACCGTTGAGCACATCCAGACCATTAGCGCTGCTGCTCAGGCGATTTTCGGTGATGTATTTCAGCTCGCGCATCACGTCCGCCGAATGGCGCACGTACCACTCAGCCTGACCATAATTGGCGGCAAACTCCTGACGCACCGCGTTCTCTTTCTCATGCAGCACGTTGATGATGTAGAAAGTGGTCAGCAGCGCACCCAGCGCCCAGAGCAGCAACGCCAGCGCACGAAACAGATAGCGCGAAATTCGAAGCGTAGTGCGAAAGGAGACGAGATATTTCAAAAGAGGCTCACTGGCGGTAAGAGGTTATCAGGATGTTGAAAAGCTTCCATACACTAGCTTTATCGGCCCTAAAAAGCCAGCTAGCCCGCGCCTTTAGGGGAAAACTCAGATAAAAAAACGGCAGGCCAGTTTCCTGACCTGCCGCTTATTAAAGCCGTTACGAATTACTCTTCGTCGTCAGCTTCTGGTGCTTCGTCGTCGCTGTCCACTTCCGGCGCGATATCCTCCTCGCCTTCCGCTACGCTACCGTCGATGGCGTCGAGTTCTTCCTCTTCCACCGGCTCCGCGACGCGTTGCAGACCCACCACGTTTTCATCTTCCGCAGTACGAATCAGAATCACGCCCTGAGTGTTACGGCCTACCACGCTGACTTCCGACACGCGAGTACGCACCAGCGTACCGGCATCGGTGATCATCATGATCTGATCGCCATCCACCACCTGTACCGCGCCGATAACCGGTCCGTTACGTTCGGTGACTTTAATCGAGATCACGCCCTGCGTCGCACGCGACTTGGTTGGATACTCGCTGTTGGCGGTACGTTTACCGTAACCGTTCTGCGTCACGGTGAGGATCGCGCCCTCTTCGCGTGGCACAATCAGCGACACCACTTTGTCGCTTTCAGCCAGCTTGATACCGCGAACGCCTGAAGCCGAACGGCCCATCGCACGTACCGCCGTTTCAGCAAAGCGCACCACTTTACCGGCGGCAGAGAACAGCATTGCTTCGTCGCTACCGTTGGTCAGCGCCACGCCAATCAGCTCGTCATCCTCACGCAGGTTGATGGCGATGATGCCCGCACTACGCGGACGGCTGAACTCCTGCAGCGCGGTTTTCTTCACGGTACCGCTCGCGGTAGCCATGAAGATGTTGAAGCCTTCGGTGTATTCACGCACCGGCAGAATGGCGGTGATACGTTCGTTGGCTTCCAGCGGCAACAGGTTGACGATGGGACGACCGCGCGCACCACGGCTGGCTTCCGGCAGCTGATAGACCTTCATCCAGTAGAGACGGCCGCGGCTGGAGAAGCACAGAATGGTGTCGTGGGTGTTGGCCACCAGCAGACGATCGATAAAGTCTTCTTCTTTAATACGTGCGGCGGATTTGCCTTTACCACCGCGGCGCTGGGCTTCATAGTCGGTCAGCGGTTGGTATTTGACATAACCCTGATGCGACAGCGTCACCACAACGTCTTCCTGATTGATCAGGTCTTCGATGTTGATGTCTGCACTGTTCGCGGTAATTTCAGTACGACGTGCGTCGCCGAACTGATCGCGCATCAGCTCCAGCTCTTCACGGATCACTTCCATCAGGCGCTCAGCGCTTTGCAGGATGTGCAGCAGTTCAGCGATCTGATCCAGCAGCTCTTTGTATTCGTCGAGCAGCTTTTCGTGCTCGAGGCCGGTCAGTTTCTGCAGACGCAGATCCAGAATCGCCTGCGCTTGCTGTTCAGTCAGATAATATTGACCATCGCGAATACCGAACTCGGCTTCCAGCCATTCCGGACGTGCAGCGTCATTACCGGCACGTTCCAGCATCGCGGCAACGTTACCCAGATCCCACGACTGCGCCAGCAGGCCCAGTTTCGCTTCGGCTGGCGTTGGTGCACGACGAATCAGTTCGATGATCGGATCGATGTTAGCCAGCGCAATCGCCAGGCCTTCAAGGATGTGAGCACGATCGCGCGCTTTACGCAGTTCGAAAATGGTACGACGCGTAACCACTTCACGACGGTGACGCACGAAGGCTTCGATGATGCCTTTCAGCGTCATGATCTTCGGCTGGCCCTGATGCAGCGCCACCATGTTGATGCCGAAAGAGACCTGCAGCTGTGTCAGCGAGTAGAGGTTGTTGAGAACCACTTCACCTACCGCATCGCGTTTGATCTCAATGACAACACGCATGCCGTCTTTATCAGATTCGTCACGTAGTGCGCTGATGCCTTCCACGCGCTTCTCTTTCACCAGCTCGGCGATCTTCTCGATCAGACGCGCTTTGTTCACCTGATACGGCAGTTCGTGCACGATGATGGTTTCACGGCCGGTCTTGGCATCGGTTTCCACTTCGCCACGTGCGCGAATGTAAATCTTACCGCGCCCGGTGCGATAGGCTTCTTCAATACCACGACGACCATTGATGAAGGCCGCCGTCGGGAAGTCTGGCCCGGTGATGTGCTCCATTAGGCCTTCAACGGTGATGTCTTCATCTTCGATAAACGCCAGACAGCCGTTGATCACTTCCGTCAGGTTGTGCGGTGGAATGTTGGTTGCCATACCAACGGCGATACCGGAAGAACCGTTTACCAGCAGGTTAGGAATTTTAGTTGGCAGGACTTCAGGGATCTGCTCGGTGCCGTCATAGTTCGGCACGAAATCGACGGTTTCCTTTTCCAGGTCAGCCAGCAGCTCCGAAGAGATCTTTGCCATGCGGACTTCGGTATAACGCATCGCTGCGGCGGAGTCGCCGTCGACCGAACCAAAGTTACCCTGACCGTCAACCAGCATGTAGCGCAGGGAGAATGGCTGGGCCATACGCACGATACTTTCGTATACCGCGGAATCGCCGTGCGGGTGATATTTACCGATGACGTCACCGACCACACGGGCGGATTTTTTATAGGGTTTATTCCAGTCGTTGCCCAGTTCGCTCATGGCAAAAAGCACACGGCGGTGTACCGGCTTCAGACCATCACGCACATCGGGTAAGGCTCGGCCAACAATGACCGACATGGCGTAATCGAGGTAGGAGTTTTTCAACTCTTCTTCGATATTGACCGGTGTAATTTCTCTCGCAAGGTCGCTCATGGAGCCGCTATCCCTCTACATAATCCCGGATTTAAAGGTGCGAAAGTATATCACATTGCTTCCCTTCGGTGAACGTTAACCAGGCCTTAATCCCGCTTTTCCTTGAGCGTGAGAGATGCGTTCGCGTGAGTTAAGCGTTTATACTGAGGGAATATTTTGTCTGGAGTGATGATTCAATGAGTGAACAACCGCAGGAAAGCCGCCAGAACGTTGACCACGCCGAGATCGCCAAGTTTGAGGCCGTGGCATCCCGCTGGTGGGATTTAGAGGGTGAATTTAAGCCGTTGCACCGTATTAACCCCCTGCGACTTGGCTGGATAGCGCAGCACAGTAATGGCCTGTTCGGCAAGAAAGTGCTCGATGTCGGCTGCGGCGGCGGCATTCTGGCGGAGAGCATGGCGCGTGAAGGCGCTGAGGTTACCGGCCTGGATATGGGCGCTGAGCCGCTGGAAGTGGCGCGTCTGCATGCGCTTGAGAGCGGCGTTAGCGTTAACTACGTGCAGCAAACCGTGGAAGATCACGCCGCAAGTCACCCCGGGCATTATGATGTGGTGACCTGCATGGAGATGCTGGAGCATGTGCCGGATCCGCGCTCGGTAGTCTTAGCCTGCGCGCAGCTGGTGAAGCCCGGCGGCGAAGTGTTTTTCTCCACCATCAACCGCAATCCAAAAGCCTGGCTGCTGGCGGTATTTGGTGCCGAGTATGTGCTGCGCATGGTGCCGCGCGGGACGCACGACGTGAAGAAATTCATCCGTCCCGCCGAGTTGCTGAACTGGGTGGATGAAACCCCGCTGCGTGAAAGAAATATGATTGGCCTGCACTACAATCCGCTGACCAACCAGTTCCGTCTGGGTCGCGGTGTCGATGTGAACTACATGATTCATACGCATCGTCAGGAGTGATGTCATCGCGGTGCGCATCACTAAAAATCGCTGTCCAAGTAGGGCCGCCATTCATGGCGAAATGCTTGTAAGTTCAGCCAACGGCGAGTGCGCACGCCGAAGCCACTTTTAGTCCGGCGGTCCTCGCGCCGCTTACGCGGTGCCTTCACTTCTCTCGTCTGCCTGACGGACCGGCGGAGACGGGACTTCCATGTCCCGGCTCCGCCTTTCGCCCGCGTCCTGCGGGCTCTCCTGGCCTCCTCGCTTCGTTCAGCGCTGCGGATTGCCGGCCCAAAAGCGTCCCCGGCCTGCTCATAAGCTTCAGTGCGTGTTGTTGAAAAGGGCGCATTTGCCAGAGGCGCTGGCGCGTCTGCTGCGGCGAAAGGGCTATTCGCAGCGCTGAGGCTTTTACGTTGGGCCAGGAGCCTCGCGCATGGATGCGCGAGGCAGTTCGGGGCCGGCCAGGACGGCCGATCCGCGAACGGTCCGTTGGCACAACGTGGAAGCCGAAGGCACCGCGCCAGCGGCGCGAGGACGGCCCGTGACGCAGCAGATGTGTCAGAGCCCGCTACCTATTCAAAGCAACATGCTTTCTTAACTGGCAAGCATTACGCCATTAATGGCGACCTCTTATCCAGATCAATTTCCTTTTAGACGCGTACCAGCCTTTTTTATAGGCTAAGCAAGTCACAAAAAATTCATAAGCACTTTTAGATAAGTTCGCTGCTGGCGGCCTTGTCGGGGCTTTTTTTGTCTAAGAAAATTCCTGAAGCGCGGTGGTTGAGCAAGAAACACGCGTCCGATCATAAAGTGAAAAAAAAGTGCTGAGCGGTTGACACTAAGTGCAGGCCTTGCGGCATGCGGATCCAGGATTTTAGCCAGCCGGTAATGACGATTTTTTAGTGAAAATCAACTCTTGTTAAGAAGAGATTGCTGACTAGAATACTCACCATATTGTTGTTCAAACTTCCCGCACCCCCTATATATAGTGTTTATCCACAGGCTTACTCACAACGAGCGGCTTGTGCATAAACCTTGTGCATACATGGGGGATAAATACGTCATTCATGCATGGACAGGTAAAAACGCGACATGAACCAAAGTCTGCTCGTTACTAAACGCGATGGCCGCCAGGAGCGCATTGATCTCGACAAAATTCATCGTGTACTGGATTGGGCAGCCGAAGGGCTGAACAATGTTTCAGTTTCACAGGTTGAACTGCGCTCACACATTCAGTTCTACGATGGCATCAGAACCTCTGATATTCATGAGACCATCATCAAGGCTGCCGCAGACCTGATCTCTCGTGATGCGCCGGATTACCAATACCTGGCTGCGCGTCTGGCTATCTTCCACCTGCGTAAAAAAGCCTACGGCCAGTTTGAGCCGCCGAAGCTGTACGATCAGGTGGTGAAAATGGTTGAGATGGGCAAATACGACCGCCATCTGCTGGAAGATTACAGCACCGAAGAGTTCGAGCAGATGGACGCGTTTATCGACCATTGGCGCGACATGAATTTCTCCTACGCAGCGGTTAAGCAGCTGGAAGGGAAATATCTGGTGCAGAACCGCGTCAGCGGCGAAATCTACGAAAGCGCCCAGTTCCTCTACATTCTGGTGGCGGCATGCCTGTTCTCTGGCTATCCGCGCGAAACCCGTATGGACTACGTGAAGCGCTTCTACGATGCGATCTCAACCTTTAAGATCTCACTGCCAACACCAATCATGTCCGGCGTGCGCACCCCAACGCGTCAGTTCAGCTCTTGCGTACTGATCGAGTGCGGCGACAGCCTCGACTCTATCAACGCCACCTCTAGCGCCATCGTGAAATACGTTTCTCAGCGCGCCGGTATCGGCATCAACGCCGGCCGCATTCGTGCGCTGGGTAGCCCGATTCGCGGTGGCGAAGCGTTCCACACCGGTTGTATTCCGTTCTACAAACATTTCCAGACTGCCGTGAAGTCCTGCTCACAAGGCGGCGTACGTGGCGGCGCAGCGACGCTGTTCTACCCAATGTGGCATCTGGAAGTTGAAAGCCTGCTGGTGCTGAAAAACAACCGCGGTGTTGAAGGCAACCGCGTGCGTCACATGGATTACGGCGTACAGATCAACAAACTGATGTACACCCGCCTGCTGAAAGGTGAAGACATCACGCTGTTCAGCCCGTCTGACGTGCCTGGCCTGTACGATGCGTTCTTCGCCGATCAGGACGAGTTCGAGCGTCTGTACACCAAATACGAGAAAGACGACAGCATCCGCAAACAGCGCGTGAAAGCCGTTGAGCTGTTCTCACTGATGATGCAGGAGCGTGCGTCAACTGGCCGTATCTACATTCAGAACGTCGATCACTGCAACACGCACAGCCCGTTCGATCCAAGCATCGCGCCAGTTCGTCAGTCGAATCTGTGCCTCGAGATCGCACTGCCGACCAAACCGCTGAACGACGTCAATGACGAAAGCGGCGAAATCGCCCTGTGTACGCTGTCTGCCTTTAACCTGGGCGCGATTAACAGCCTTGACGATTTGGAAGAGCTGGCCACCCTCGCGGTGCGTGCGCTTGATGCACTGCTGGATTATCAGGATTACCCTATTCCGGCAGCACAACGCGGCGCCATGGGCCGTCGTACGCTGGGTATCGGCGTGATCAACTACGCATACTACCTGGCGAAAAACGGCGTGCGTTACTCTGATGGCAGCGCCAACAATCTGACGCACAAAACCTTCGAAGCCATTCAGTACTACCTGCTGAAAGCCTCGAACGAATTGGCGAAAGAGCAAGGTGCGTGCCCGTGGTTTAAAGAGACCACTTACTCGCAGGGCATTCTGCCGATCGATACCTATAAAAAGGATCTCGACGCGGTGTGCAACGAGCCGCTGCATTTGGATTGGGAAGGCCTGCGTGAGTCCATCACCACGCACGGTCTGCGCAACTCAACGCTCTCTGCGCTGATGCCGTCTGAAACCTCTTCGCAGATTTCGAACGCCACCAACGGCATTGAGCCGCCGCGCGGACACATCAGCATCAAAGCATCGAAAGACGGCATTCTGCGTCAGGTGGTGCCAGAGTATGAGCGTCTGAAAGACCAGTACGAACTGCTGTGGGAAATGCCGTCTAACGACGGTTATCTGCAGCTGGTTGGCGTGATGCAGAAGTTCATCGATCAGGCGATTTCGTCGAACACCAACTACGATCCGAGCCGCTTTGCGAATGGCAAAGTGCCGATGAAACAGCTGCTGAAAGACCTGCTGACCGCGTACAAGTTCGGCGTGAAAACCCTGTACTATCAAAACACCCGCGACGGTGCGGAAGATGCACAGGACGATCTGGCACCTTCCATTCAGGATGATGGCTGCGAAAGCGGCGCATGTAAGATCTAATCTCATCTTGTCAGGGCCGACATTGGTCGGCCCTCTTCACATTTGGACTCAAAATGGCTTACACCACATTCTCGCAGAACAAAAATGACCAGCTGAAAGAGCCGATGTTCTTTGGCCAGTCCGTCAACGTTGCCCGTTTCGATCAGCAGAAATATGACATCTTTGAAAAGCTGATTGAGAAGCAGCTCTCCTTCTTCTGGCGTCCGGAAGAAGTGGACGTCTCGCGCGATCGCATCGATTACCAGGCGCTGCCGGAGCATGAAAAGCACATCTTCATCAGCAACCTGAAGTATCAAACGCTGCTGGACTCGATTCAGGGTCGTAGCCCGAACGTGGCGCTGCTGCCGCTGATTTCCATCCCTGAGCTGGAAACCTGGATTGAAACCTGGGCATTCTCCGAGACCATTCACTCGCGCTCCTACACGCACATCATCCGTAACATCGTTAACGATCCGGCGGTGGTGTTTGACGATATCGTCACCAACGAGCAGATTCTGGCGCGCGCCGAAGATATCTCGAAATACTACGACGACCTGATCGAGATGACGAGTTACTGGCATCTGCTGGGTGAAGGTACGCATCAGGTCAACGGTAAAACCGTTACCGTTAACCTGCGCGATCTGAAAAAGCAGCTCTATATCTGCCTGATGAGCGTCAACGCGCTGGAAGCGATTCGCTTCTACGTCAGCTTCGCCTGTTCATTTGCTTTCGCCGAGCGCGAGCTGATGGAAGGCAACGCCAAAATCATCAAGCTGATTGCACGCGATGAAGCGCTGCATCTGACCGGCACCCAGCATATGCTGAACCTGCTGCGCACCGGTGAAGACGATCCAGAGATGAAAGCTATCGCCGCGGAGTGTCGTGATGAATGCTTCGATCTGTTCAAGAAGGCAGCCGAGCAGGAAAAAGAGTGGGCAGAATACCTGTTCAGCGGCGGCTCGATGATTGGCCTGAACAAAGACATTCTGTGCCAGTATATCGAGTACATCACCAACATCCGTATGCAGGCGGTGGGTCTCGATCTGCCGTTCCAGACGCGTTCCAACCCCATTCCATGGATCAACTCGTGGCTGGTGTCGGACAACGTACAGGTTGCACCGCAGGAAGTTGAAGTGAGCTCGTATTTGGTCGGTCAGATTGATTCTGAAGTGGGCGAAGACGATTTCGACGGCTTCCAGCTGTAAGCATGAGCCGCTCTGTTGTTATTCTGCGTAGCTCCGGCTCCCGGCTGGAGTGCGCAGAAGATCACCCTAATCTGCTGGCGACGCTGGAAGCCAATAATCTGTGCGTTGAGTTTCAGTGTCGCGAAGGCTACTGCGGCTCTTGCCGCATGCGTTTGCTAAAAGGCGAAGTGGATTATGCCGAAACCCCGTTGGCGTTTGTGCAGCAAGGCGAGATTTTGCCGTGCTGCTGTCGCGCTAAAGGGGAGATTGAGATCGAGCTGTGATTGACCAGGCCGCCATTTATGGCGACCTGGTGATCAATCAACGTTTCACCGTTTCCAGCACATCAATCCAACCGTGACCGGTGCTGACTTCACTGCCGTGTAGCCAGCGACGCAACATGTTCATCGCCATCATCGCCACCACTTTCTGCCGCGTTTCCACGTTATGACGTCCATGAGTGAAGTTTACGCGTTGGCCCCAGCTGGCTTCCGGCGTATGCAATGCAATCGATACTTCGCCTTCTACTAAATTTCCCACCGACAACGCCAGCGCCACGCCCTGCTGTTTCGCCCAGTCACGCGTGCGCGCAACCTGCGCTTCCAGATCTTCATCCTGCGGCGGCAGAATCTCTGCTTTGCTGAGCGCCACGTCCGCTGCGGCCAGCTGCCAGTTAAGTAAGCCGGCGGTGAACTGCTCGCTCAGCGCCAAATGGAAGCCACGCTGCTGCAACTCGCGCGCCAGCAGCGCCGGTAAACCTTCGGTGCCCTCAAAGATGGTGCATTCAGCCAGCAACAGTTTTACCTGCTGCCACACTTGCTCCATTGCCACGCGCTGGCTGGCGGGCCCGGTGAGTTTGATTTCAATAATCGGCATCGATGAGCGATAGCCCATCACCACGCCTTCCGGCAGCGGGAGCGGCTCCAGCTCGGCGGCAATGTCACTTTCCCCACGTCCAAAGGTGGTGAGGCGCAAACACAATGGTGGCTCAGGCAGTTCAAAGCGTGCTTTGAGGCGCGGAATAATCTCCTGCTCAACCATCACTTTAAATTCCGACGGCACGCCAGGGGTGAAGAAAATCCAGCAGCGATTGAGCTGCAGCGCGAAGCCGCATGCGGTGCCGACCGGATTATCCAGCATCTCAGCAATGGCAGGGATTTCTGCCTGCTTGCGGTTGCTCGGCGCCATCACACGTCCGCGGCTGGTGAACCAGGCTTCCATTTTTTCCAGCCAGGTTTGCTGGATAACTAACTCGCTGCCGCTGGCAATGGCTGCGGCCTGCGCGCTGAGATCGTCACTGGTCGGTCCTAAACCGCCATTCACGATTAGCACGTCAGCAATCTGGCTGCGGCTCTGCAGCGCCTCCACCAGCGAGGTCATTGCATCACCGACGGTGCTACGGCTGGTCATCGGCAAACCGTGCTGGAACAGCACATTGGCCAGCCACGCGGCGTTGGTATCGACAATCTGCCCATGTAACACTTCATCGCCCGTTGAGAGCATTTCTACACGTATCACGTTGCGTTCTCCTTTTCCCTGTCGCTTTACTGTAGGAAGCGCGCAGGCGAAACACAATCGCGGATGATGCGAAACAGGGATTTAGCGGGAAAAGCGGCGAGGAAATCAGGAAGCGGGCGCGAAGCGTGTCGCGCCCGTTGGAACTTAACGTCGAGCCAGCAGTAAACCGACAAACAGGCCAGCGGCGGCACCGATGCCAATCCCCTGCCACGGTTTTTCATGCACATAATCATCGGCGCGGTAGGCCGCATTCTTGGCACGATAGTAATAGCTGTCTGACGCCTGGCTAACGCGCGATTTCACGTCTTCCAGCGCTTGTTCAGCTTTGAGTTTCAGCTCGATATATTTTTGATCGGCCGGATCGCCTGATGCGCGTAACACTTCTTCCAGCGTTTCCGTTAGCAGCGCCAGGTCGTCGTCAAGGTGCGTTTCAAATTGATCTGAAGATGACACTATGTAGTTCCTCCATGTTCCTTGCTCATTGTGGTTTAACTATAGTCATAAATTGCAGATTTGCTGGATGGCGACTGCAAGGTTTTCACCAAGTTTCATCCACCACAGTGCAAAGTTGTGTCATGTACGCTGCCGCTACGCGAATTCTGCTTCGCTTATTTGATTAATCTGATAAATTTTCCGCAGACTGAATTATTTATTTTCACGACTGTCGTAACCCCCTGTAGTCAGACGCTTCTCGTCTTACGAGAGTCAAAATACACCCGAGCAGCTAAGGATTAGATTTCCGGCATGAATCGTAGAAAATTTATGAAAGCGTCCATGGCCCTCTCCGCTGTTAGCGGCATGACGGGTCTCTCCACGCTGTTTGCACAATCCGCCTGGGCCGATGATGGTATCGCCGACGGTACCGCGGTTCGCTTCGATTTCGACTCACTGAAAAAGAAAGCCTCCGCGCTGGCAAAACAGCCCTGGGGCGGCGCCCCCGGCCCCTTGCCCGACACCCTGGCCAATCTCACTCCGCAGGCCTATAACGAAATTCAGTACGACGCTAACCACTCGCTGTGGAATAACATCCCCGATCGTCAGCTGGACGTGCAATTCTTCCACGTCGGTATGGGCTTCAAGCGCCGCATCCGCATGTTCTCAGTCGATGCGCAGAGCCGTGAAGCGCGCGAGATCCACTTCCGTCCGGAGCTGTTCAATTATCACAACGCCAACGTTGATACCAGGCAGCTGGTTGGTAAAACCGATCTCGGCTTTGCCGGTTTCCGTGCGTTTAAGAAGCCTGAACTGGCGCGCCGCGATATCGTCTCTTTCCTTGGCGCCAGCTATTTCCGTGCGGTTGATGAAACCTTCCAGTACGGCCTCTCCGCGCGCGGCGTGGCGGTCAACACCTTCAGCAACGGCAAAGAAGAGTTCCCGGACTTCACCGCGTTCTGGTTCGAAACACCAAAAGCGGATGACACTACTTTCGTGGTCTACGCCCTGCTGGATGGCGCGAGCGTCACCGGTGCCTACAAGTTCACCATTCACTGCGAGGAGAAACGCGTCGTGATGGAGGTGGAAAACCACCTGTTTGCGCGTAACGACATTCGCCAGCTTGGCATTGCGCCAATGACCAGCATGTTCAGTTGTGGCACCAACGAGCGCCGCATGTGTAACACTTACCATCCACAAATCCACGACTCCGATCGTCTGGCGATGTGGACCGGTGAAGGCGAATGGATTGCACGTCCGCTGAACAACCCTCAGCGTTTGCAGTTCAACGCCTATCAGGACGAAAACCCGCGTGGTTTTGGCCTGTTGCAGCTCGATCATGACTTCAAAAATTATCAGGATGTGATTGGCTGGTACGACAAACGTCCAAGCCTGTGGGTAGAACCGATTGGTAAATGGGGCAAAGGCGCCATTAACGTGATGGAGATTCCTACCACCGGGGAAACGCTGGATAACGTGGTGTGCTTCTGGCAGCCGTCAGAACCGGTAAAAGCCGGTAGCGAGTTCAGCTTCCAGTACAAACTCTACTGGAGCCA
This sequence comes from Pantoea sp. DY-17, assembly GCF_019795975.1. Lineage (NCBI taxonomy): Bacteria > Pseudomonadati > Pseudomonadota > Gammaproteobacteria > Enterobacterales > Erwiniaceae > Pantoea > Pantoea sp. DY-17. The sequence continues at coordinate 1,906,011 of NZ_JAIMIG010000001.1, forward strand.
GTTGCCACCAGTGCGCAGTGGTTTGGCGCGTGTCGATGCCACGCGCACCGGTATCGGCGGCTTCCCGGAAGGTTGGGCGCCAGGCGAACACTTCCCGGATACCTGGTCACGTCGCTTTGCCATTGATTTTGTTGGTGGCGATCTGAAAGCCGCAGCGCCGAAAGGTATTGAGCCGGTGATTACCGTTTCAGAAGGCACATTCAAGCAGGTTGAGATTCTCTACGTCGAGCCACTCAACGGTTACCGCATTCTGTTTGACTGGTATCCAAACAGCGACTCGACCAAACCGGTTGATATGCGCCTGTTCCTGCGTACCAAAGATGAAACGCTGAGTGAAACCTGGCTCTATCAGTACTTCCCGCCGCCGCCAGATCAACGTAAATACGTTGATGACCGGCAGATGACGCCAGGCTGATGATTAACGGCGAGGAGCAATCCTCGCCGTTATGCTTTCTGCATGCCGATGTGGGGAATCTCATCTTCCATATACACTTCAGTCACCGCTTTAAAGCCCAGACGACCGTAGAACCCTTCCAGATGTGCCTGCGCAGAGAGATAAATAGCGCGCTGCGACCAATACTTTTCACAGCTCTCCAGCGCCTTCTCCATCAAGCGATAGCCCAGCTTCAAACCGCGTGCTTCTTCAGAAACAATCACACGACCAATCATTACCGGCGCAGAGTCTAGCGCTGGCGTTAACACGCGCGCATAGGCCAGCAGCTTACCGTCGAGAAATCCGAGAATGTGGCGATTTTCGGCAGCTAGATCCTGGCCATCAATATCCTGATAAGGACAGTTTTGTTCCACGATGAAGACATGATTGCGCAGTGCCAGCAAAGTGTAGAGTTGTTGCGCTGTCAGTTCACTGTGGTGGCAATCAAGCCAAAGCATTTCCATGGTGCTTCCTTGTCTGAGCGAAAAAAGGGATCCGATGAGAATATCACACCGGCTACGCCAAACGCAGTGAGCAGCAGCGGCAGCTGAAAACCTCGTGGTGACTCTGTGCCCAACCTCTCACTACGCCGTGAACTGCAGGCAAAAAAAATCAGGCCCGCAGGCCTGATTCAGTGGTTTCGTGAATCTGAATTACATGAGCGGCTGAGCCATCTGCACCAGTGTAATCAGCGGCTGCGGATAAACACCGAGCAGCAGCACCAGAATCGCAGAGATCAGTACCACAACGCCGCCGGCAGTAAATGCCCAATTGGCTTGCGTATCGCGGTTGTGCAGTTCCGGCGGGCTGAGATACAGACTCACCGTCACACGCAGATAGTAGTAAAGCCCAATCGCACTACCCGCTACTACCGCACCACTCAACCACCACAGATGTGCGTTCACACTCGAGGCGATAACGTAGAACTTACCGATGAAGCCGAGCGTCATTGGAATACCCGCCAGTGACAACATCATCACCGTCATTACCGCAGACAGAATTGGACGATGCCAGAACAGACCACGATAGGAATACAGAGTATCGGCATCCGGACCGCGATATGGGCTCGACATCAGGCTCACTACGCCGAACGCGCCAAGGCTGCTGAACAGGTAACCGGCCAGATAAACGCCTGCGGTTTCCAGCGACAGCTGATGGGTTTTCACCGCAATCAGTGCCACCAACAGATAACCAAGGTGCGCGATCGAGGAGTAACCGAGCAGACGCTTGATGTTGCTCTGGGAAATCGCCATCAGGTTGCCGAACAGAATCGACGCAAAGGCAATGATGCCCAGCACGGTACGCACCGCTTCACTGTCAGTGACGGGCGCGTACATGAACAGGCGCATAATCACACCAAAGATGGCGATCTTGCTGGCGGTAGCGAGGAAGGTTGAAACCGGCGCTGGCGCACCCTGATAAACATCTGGCGTCCACAGGTGGAAAGGAACCAGCGACAGTTTAAAGCCCAGTCCGATAATCATCATGCCCAGACCGAGCAGCAACAGCGGCTCCTGAATCATGCTATCGCTCAGACTTTTGCCCAGCTGCACAAAGCTCAGGCTGCCGGAATCAGCATAAATCAGCGCGATACCGAACAGCAGGAACGATGAGGCCGCCGCCGACAGAATGGTATATTTCAGCGACGCTTCCAGCGAACGTTTCTGGCGGAAAGCATAACCAATCAAACCAAACAGCGGCAGTGACAGCAGTTCGATACCGATGAACAGCGCTGCCAGATGATTGGCGCTCGCCAGCACGATCCCGCCGAGTGCTGCAATCAGCACCAGCAGATAGAACTCATCTTTGTTGTCCGGGAAACCGGCCAGCCACGGATAAGCGAAGGTGCAGGTGGCTAAACTCGCCAGCACCACCAGCGCGGTGTAGAACATCGAATAGCCATCAACGCGCAGCAGCGGCGTGACGTCCATCGCTCCCGCCTGGCCTACAAACCACAGAGAAAACAGCGCAATGTTAAGTCCGATCACCGTCAGCGTGGCATTAACAAAGTGATTGCGTCGCCACGCAATGGACAGCATCACCACCACCACCGTCAATCCGACGATTAACAGCGGCAGTAACGCGATCAGATGTTGAGGAGTTATTGTCATGGCGAATTACGGCCTTGTAGTTGAAATTGAAGCGGTAAACCACTGCTGAATATTGCTCATCGCAGCATGGGATGTGTCGAGGATCGGCTGAGGATAAATCCCCAGCAGCACCAGCAACACCACCAATACGCCGATAGTCATGAACTCACGCGGTGACATGCCTGGCAGCGGATCTTTCGACTTTGCTTCGCCGAAGTAAGCGCGCTGCATCATGATCAGGGAGTAAACCGAAGCAAACACCAGACCAAAGGTTGCAATGACGATAATCACCGGTACCACCTGGAAGCTGCCGGTCAGAATCATAAATTCGCCAACAAAGTTACCAGTGCCCGGCATACCAAGGTTTGCAACCGCGAAGAACAGTGACAGACCCGGAATCCATTTGATACGTGACCACAAACCGCCCATCTGACGCAGGTCGCGGGTATGCAGACGCTCATACAGCTGACCACACAAGATGAACAGTGCCGCAGCAGAGAGACCGTGCGCAATCATCTGAATCACCGCGCCCTGGAAGGCCAGCTGGCTGCCAGTGTAGATGGCGATGAGCACGAAGCCCATATGCGAAATAGAGGTGTAAGCGATCAGTCGCTTGATATCAGTTTGTGAGAATGCCATCCACGCACCGTAGAAGATGCCGATGATACCCAGCCACATGGCAATCGGTGCGAACTCTGCTGACGCATTCGGGAACAGCGGCAGGCTAAAGCGCAGCAAACCGTAAGCCGCAGTTTTTAGCAAGATACCTGCGAGGTCAACTGAACCAGCGGTTGGTGCCTGGCTATGCGCATCGGGTAACCAACCGTGTAATGGCACCACCGGCATTTTCACCGCAAAGGCAATAAAGAAGCCAAGCATCAGCAGATATTCAACGGTGTGCGACATCGGAGTTTTCAGCAGCTCTTCGTAGCTGAAAGTCCATACGCCGGTGGCGTTGTAATGGACAAAGACCAGCGCCAGAATCGCCACCAACATGATCAGACCCGATGCCTGGGTGTAGATGAAGAACTTGGTCGCCGCGCTGATACGCGTTTTACCGTCGGATGCTTTATGGCCCCACAGTGCGATGAGGAAATACATCGGCACCAGCATCATTTCCCAGAAGAAGAAGAACAGGAACATATCGATGGAGAGGAACACGCCAATCACACCACCGAGAATCCACATCAGGTTGAGGTGGAAAAAGCCCTGATATTTCTCAATTTCGTTCCAGGAACACAGCACCGCCATCAAACCGAGCAGTCCGGTCAGCACCACCATCAGCAGCGACAGACCATCAATTGCCAGATGGAAGTTAATGCCAAAGCGCGGAATCCACGGTACGGAGAAAGTCGATTGCCATTGCGGAATGCCCGCAGCCTGCGTCAGTGAATAGCCTCCCTGCAACCACAGCTGCAGACCAAGCGCTAGCGTCAGGCCCATGGTGATCATGGCAATCCAGCGCGGAACTTTTGCGCCAAGACGCTCCGCAAGCCAGCAGAGCAAGCCACCGACAAAAGGTATGATAATTAGCCAAGGTAATAACACGGCAAACTTCCCTTTTTATTGCCTTACTTCAGGCAATTTTTGACATTCTAATTGGGCGAGCGAACCCGCCCCGCTCATCAATCTTTAAATCACCAGCAGCAGCGCCAGCACCACAACGGCACCCACACTCATCGAGGCCACGTACCAGCGCAGATAACCGTTTTCGCTCACCACCAAACCTTTGTTACCAACACGCGACAGCAGCGCAGGCAGGTTCATCAGTGAGTTAAGCGGATCGCGCTTCAGCAACCAGGCAATGCCGAGATAAGGTTTTACAAACACCTTGTCATACAGCCAATCGAAGCCCCAGGCCGCGAACCACCAGGTGCCGAAGAAACGACCCGGCGCGCTGTTAGCAATACTGGTCACCAGTTGACGTTTACCCAGCCACAGAGCTGCTGCGATCAGGATACCGACAATGGCCACCACGCCTGAGGTGATTTCCAGCATCACTTTGCCGCCTTCACCAAACTCGTTCTGCGGCAGAACACCCGCCAGAGGAGGCGTGATCAGCGCACCAATAAAGGTGGAGAGCACCATCAGAACAATCAGCGGCAGGTGATGCGTAATGCCTTTACCGGCGTGAGCATGAATTTTCTCTTCACCGTGGAACACGATAAAGATCATGCGGAAGGTGTAGATCGAAGTGAGGAATGCACCCACCAGACCCGCCACCATCAGATTGATGTGACCATTCGCCATCGCACCAAACAGGATTTCATCTTTACTGTAGAAACCTGCGGTGATCAGCGGCAGCGCAGCCAACGCGGCACCGCCCACCAGGAAGCAGATATACACCAGCGGGATGCTCTTACGCAGGCCACCCATTTTGAAAATATTCTGCTCGTGATGGCAGGCCAGAATGACCGAGCCTGAAGAGAGGAACAGCAAGGCTTTGAAGAATGCATGCGTCATCAGGTGGAAAATCGCCGCGTCCCATGCCTGCACGCCAAGCGCGAGGAACATGTAGCCGATCTGACTCATGGTGGAGTAAGCCAGCACGCGTTTGATGTCGGTTTGCACCAGCGCAGCAAAACCTGCCAGCACCAGGGTAATCGCACCAATGATACCCACCAGATGCAGCACTTCCGGCGTCAACAGGAACAGACCGTGGGTACGTGCAATCAGATAAACACCGGCAGTTACCATGGTCGCGGCGTGAATCAGTGCCGAAACCGGAGTTGGACCGGCCATCGCATCCGCCAGCCAGGTTTGTAATGGCAGCTGTGCCGATTTACCGACCGCGCCACCCAACAGCATCAACGTTGCCCACTGCAGCATGTGATTGTCTGCAGCGAAGTGCGCGGGTGCCAGTTCCACCAGTTCGCGGAAGTTCAGCGTGCCCAGTTCGTTGTAGAGGATGAACAAGGCGAAAGCGAGGAACACATCACCGACACGGGTGATGATAAAGGCTTTCATCGCCGCTTTGCCGTTCTCTGGATTGCTGTAATAGAAGCCAATCAGCAGATAGGAGCACAGGCCCACGCCTTCCCAGCCGAGATACATCAGCATCAGGTTATCGGCCAGCACCAACACCACCATGCTCGCGATGAACAGGTTAGTGTAAGCGAAGAAGCGCGAATAACCCTCTTCACCACGCATGTACCATGAAGCGAACATGTGGATGAAGAAACCAACGCCGGTGACGACGGACAGCATGGTCAGAGAAAGACCATCCAGCACCAGATTCACTTTAATGTCAAAGTTGCCGACGTGAATCCAGGTCCACAGCGCCTGAGTGAACGGCTGCTGCCCCTGATTGAAGAAGTCGAAACCGGCATAAATAGTGGTTAATGCGGCAAGACCAACAGAACCCATACCGATTGCTGCCGACAGGTTCTCCGACCAGCGACCGCGTGAAAACGCCAATAGCAGGAAGCCAATCAGCGGAAATAATACGGTTAAATAGAGAAGATTCATCCGCGCATCTCGCTCACTGTGTCAATGTTCAGCGTCTGACGACGACGATAGAGCTGGAGCAACAGCGCCAGACCAATACTCGCTTCCGCCGCCGCAAGGCTGATCGCCAGGATGTACATCACCTGACCATCAGCTTGTCCCCAATAGCTGCCTGCTACCACCAGCGCTAACGCGGAGGCATTGATCATGATTTCCAGACCAATCAGCATAAACAGGATGTTACGACGCAGCACCACGGAGGTCAGGCCGAGAACAAACAGCACAGCGGCCAGCATCAGGCCGTGTTGTAACGGGATCATGCGTGATCCTCCTTATTTGCTTGCGCATCAGCTTGACGATTGCTCAACACTTCGCCGTGACGCTCTTCACGTCCAATATGGAAGGCCACGACCAGACCCGCGAGCAGCAGCATCGATGCCAATTCAACCGCCAGAACATAGGGACCAAATAAGCTGATACCGACTGCTTTCGCGTCGATAACGGTGCCATCAATGCCCTGATCGGTTGCCGTGCTAATCGCGTAAATCATCACTGCCAGCAGCAGTAAAGAGACGATGCCCGGACCAATCCACAGCGAAGGTTTGAGCCACTCGCGCTCTTGATCCTGCTGCGTTTTGCCGAGGTTCAGCATCATCACCACAAAGACGAACAGCACCATGATGGCACCCGCGTAGACGATGATTTCCAGTGCACCGGCAAAGTAGGCGCCCATTGAGAAGAACACGCCGGCAATCGACAGCAGCGAAACAATCAGGTACAGCAGCGCATGTACCGGATTGGTGTGGGTGATGACGCGCAGCGTCGTCAGCACCGCCACCAGTCCGCAAAGATAAAACGCAAATTCCATACCTGGCTCCTTAAGGTAACAACCCTTTGACGTCGATCGGCTTGGCTTCGTTTTCCGCTTCGCCCTTCTCTTTTCCGTCGATCGCCATACCAGCCATACGATAGAAGTTGTACTCCGGATATTTACCCGGACCGGAAATCAGCAAGTCTTCTTTCTCATACACCAGATCCTGACGCTTAAACTCACCCAGTTCGAAATCGGGTGTCAGCTGAATCGCGGTGGTTGGGCAAGCCTCTTCACACAGGCCGCAGAAGATGCAGCGTGAGAAGTTGATGCGGAAGAATTCCGGATACCAACGTCCATCCTGCGTCTCGGCTTTCTGCAGTGAGATACAGCCGACAGGACAAGCTACCGCACATAAGTTACAGGCAACGCAACGCTCTGCGCCGTCCGGATCGCGCGTCAGCACGATACGGCCACGGTAACGCGGCGGCAAATAAACCGGCTCTTCCGGATACATTTGGGTTTCGCGCTTGGCGAAGGCATGCATGCCTATCATCCAGATACTGCGCACTGTCGTGCCGAAGCCAACGACAATATCTTTTAAAGTCATCTCAATGTCCCTTACTGCGCGGTGTACAGAATCACTGCGGCGGTCGCCAGCAGGTTCAACAGCGTCAACGGCAGACACACTTTCCAGCCGAACGACAGCACCTGGTCATAGCGTGGACGCGGCAGCGCAGCACGAATCAGGATAAACATCACCATAAAGAACGCTGTTTTCAGAGCGAACCAGATGAATGGCGGCAGGAACGGGCCGTGCCAGCCACCGAAGAACAGCGTCACGATCAGCGCTGAAACGGTGGTGATCGCCACGTATTCACCGACGAAGAACAGGCCGAACTTCATACCGGCGTATTCGATGTGGTAACCGTCCGCCAGTTCCTGCTCCGCTTCTGGTTGGTCAAACGGATGACGGTGACATACCGCTACGCCCGCGATGCAGAAGGTAAGGAAGCCGAAGAACTGAGGAATGATGTTCCACAGATGCGCCTGGCTTTCGACAATGGCATTCATATTGAACGAGCCGGCTTGCGCCACCACGCCCATCAGTGACAGACCAAGGAACACTTCGTAGCTCAGCGTCTGCGCCGATGCACGCATCGCACCCAACAGTGAGTATTTGTTGTTACTCGACCAGCCAGCGAACAGCACCGCATAGACCGCCAGGCCCGCCATCATCAGGAAGAACAGCAGACCGATGTTCAGATCGGTGACCATCCAGGTCGGCGAAACCGGCACAATGGCAAAGGCTAGCAGCAGCGATACGAAGGCGATAACCGGTGCCAGCGTAAAGATGAAGCGGTCGGTAAACGGCGGAACCCAGTCCTCTTTAAAGAACATTTTGATCATGTCAGCAGCCAGCTGCAGCGAACCGCCCCAGCCAACACGGTTTGGTCCATAACGGTTCTGCCACAGGCCGAGCAGACGACGCTCGGCGAAACTCATGAAGGCACCACAACCGACAACCACCAACAAGATGACCAGCGCTTTGCCGATGTTGATCAGGATTTCAATAACGTCCGGTGTCAGCCAACTCATTGCGCGGCCTCCTGCAGTTTGTCAATTTGCGCACCTGAGAGGAACGGCGGCACGCCCGGCATACCGAGCGGTAAACCAACCTGCCCTGCTTGCAGCGACGCAGAGAAACGTACCGGCAAGCGTAGTGTTTCGCCTGCACACACCAGCTCCACGGAAGAACCGCTATTAACGCCCAGTTTCTCAGCATCAGCCGGGTTAATCACCAGCGTGGCCGGGGACATGCGTTTCTGGAAGGTGGTTGAACGCTGGGTCATCTCCTCGCTACCAAACAGCTGGTAGTAAGGTGCGACGCGCCACTGGCTGCCTTCAACAAAGCTTTCCGGAATGGCGGTAAACCACGGCAATGAACGATCGCTGGCTTCAAACAGACGCACGCCCGGATCGCCATGACGCAGTTTGCCGCCCACTTCAGCCTGGAACTTGTTCCATGCCTGCGGTGAGTTCCAGCCCGGCGCCCAGGCAAATGGAATCTGCGAACGCGGTGCGCTGGGCTGGTTGTTACCTTCCATCGAGAAGGCAAACATGGTGTCTTTATCTTGCGGCTGACGCGGTTCATGCACGCTGATGTTGGCGCGCATCGCAGTACGGCCACTGTTGCGGTGCGGTGAACGTGCCAGTTTTTGACCGCGGATACGGAAGCTGGCGTCTGGCGCAGCATCCTTGATGCCTTTCAGCTGTGGCAGCGCCGCAACGGTGGCATCAATCACGTGATCCAGCTGAGTCCAGTCAATGTGACGGCTCTCAACCGCGCTGTGCAGCGAACGCAACCAGCGCCAGCTCTCCAGCATCACTACGCTGTCATCGTAATAAGCGGGATCGTAAACCTGGAAAAAGCGCTGCGCGCGGCCTTCGTGGTTGATTGATGTGCCATCGCTCTCCGCAAAGCTGGCGGTTGAAAGTACCAAACCGGCTTTTTCCAGCGTTGCGGTACGTTGATGATCGACCACAATCACGTTAGCGGTGGTATCGAGCGCCGCATCCACGTTGGCTTTCGGCGCATGACGATAGAGATCGTTTTCCAGCACCACCAGCGCATCGGCTTCGCCTTTACTCAGCTGTTCCAGTGCGCTATCCAGCGATTGACCGCCCATCAGGCCGAGGCCAAAGCTGTTCGCCGCACCCGCGAGGAAGGTAATACCGACATCGGCACCGCGCGCTTTCAGGGCTTTTGCCACGTTAGCAGCAGCTTCAATCATCGCGATGCTACCGGAATGGGTACCGGAGATAATCAGCGGTTTTTTCGCACCTGCCAGCGCCTGAACCACCACATCAACTTTGCCGTTGAGTTTGCTGTCAAAGCCGCTGACTGCCGGCGCGCTTTCATCCAGCGCATTGGCAATGGCGAAGCCGAGACGCGCCTGATCTTCCACCGGTGCGCGATAGCTCCACGCAGCGATATCATCCAGGCGGGTTTCGTCGACATTGGTTACGAACAGCGGATGTTTGGCATGCTGACCGATGTTAAGGATTGCCGCGATCTGCCAGTCAGCCACTTTCTGTGCCGCAGCCATCTCACGCGCTTTACCTTTTACTGCCTGACGTACAGACAACGCCACGCGCGCGCCAACCTGAGTCAAATCTTCACCCAGCACCAGCACCGCATCGTAGCTCTCAATTTCGCGCAGTGATGGCGTGTAGATGCCGCCGTCCTGCAGGACTTTCAGCATCAGCTCAACGCGAGCCTGCTCACCGGCTGGCATACCGGTTGAGAAGTTTTCTGCGCCAACCAGCTCACGCAACGCGAAGTTGCTTTCAATGCTGGCGCGCGGAGAACCGATACCAATGACTTTTTTCGCCCGACGTAACACATCCGCCGCCGCATTTACCGCTTGTTCAGCATTCAGGCTGACCCAATCGTTGCCGCGTTGCTGTATCGGATGACGTGGGCGATCTTTGCGGTTGACGTAGCCGTAACCGAAACGACCGCGATCGCACAGGAAATAGTGGTTTACGGTGCCGTTATAGCGGTTTTCGATACGACGCAATTCGCCATAGCGTTCGCCCGGGCTGGTGTTACAACCCACGCTGCACTGCTGACAGATGCTTGGTGCGAACTGCATATCCCATTTACGGTTATAGCGTTCGGAGTGCGTTTTATCAGTGAATACGCCGGTCGGACAGATTTCAACCAGGTTACCGGAGAATTCGCTTTCCAGCGTGCCATCTTCCGGACGACCAAAGTAGACGTTGTCGTGAGCGCCATAAACGCCAAGATCTTTGCCGTCGGCATAATCTTTGTAGTAACGCACGCAGCGATAGCAGGCGATACAGCGGTTCATTTCATGCGAAATGAACGGGCCGAGATCCTGATTCTGGTGGGTACGTTTAGTGAAGCGATAACGACGGAAACTGTGTCCGGTCATTACCGTCATATCCTGCAGATGGCAGTTACCGCCCTCTTCGCACACCGGGCAGTCGTGCGGATGGTTGGTCATCAGCCATTCCACCACGCTTTCACGAAACTCTTTCGCTTCGCCATCGTCGATGGAGATAAAGGTGCCGTCCGACGCTGGTGTCATGCAGGACATGACAAGGCGACCGCGGGTATCTTCGGCATTCTGGAATTGCTTCACCGCGCACTGGCGGCAGGCCCCTACGCTTCCCAGCGCCGGATGCCAGCAAAAATAAGGAATATCAAGGCCCAGAGAGAGACACGCCTGTAGCAGGTTGTCCGCTCCGTTCACATCATATTCTTTACCGTCTACATGGATTGTAGCCATAGTGAACATGCTTCCGTAAGGCTCGCCCTAAGACGAGCGTTAAACATCTAATTCTTTCCCCACGCCATGTCGGCATGAGGTGAATTCCGTGTACGGCGGCTGATTACCAGCGCGCTTTCAGCAGGTTGGGCTGAATACCGCCAATGGCTCGGGTATTGCCAAACACCTGCGGCGCAATGCCAGCTTCAAACTCTTCACGGAAATATTTAATCGCGCTCTGCAATGGCTCGACGGCGCCCGGTGCGTGGGCACAGAAGGTTTTACCTGGGCCAAGCTGGCGGCAGAGTTGCTGCAGGGTTTCAATATCACCCGGCTGACCTTTCTTCTGCTCCAGCGCACGCAGGATCTTCACGCTCCATGGCAATCCATCACGGCACGGCGTACACCAGCCACAGGATTCGCGCGCAAAGAACTCTTCCAGGTTACGCACCAGTGAAACCATGTTGATTTCGTGATCGACCGCCATCGCCAGCGCAGTACCTAAACGGCTGCCAGCTTTACCAATACTGGCAAATTCCATCGGCAGATCGAGGTGCTGGTCGGTAAGGAAGTCAGTTCCTGCGCCGCCTGGCTGCCAGGCTTTGAATTTCAGGCCATCGCGCATGCCACCGGCGTAATCCTCAAGGATTTCACGTGCGGTGGTGCCGAACGGCAATTCCCAGACGCCAGGATTTTTCACGCGGCCGGAAAAGCCCATCATTTTGGTGCCGGTGTCTTCGCTGGTAGAGATGTTTTTGTACCAGTCAACGCCGTTAAGGAAGATGGCAGGCACGTTCGACAGCGTTTCCACGTTGTTCACGCAGGTCGGCTTGCCCCACACGCCGGCACTGGCCGGGAATGGCGGCTTAGAACGCGGGTTCGCACGACGTCCTTCCAGCGAGTTAATCAGTGCTGTTTCTTCACCGCAGATATAACGACCTGCGCCGGTGTGGACGATCAGCTCGAAATCAAAACCGGTACCAAGAATATTTTTGCCGAGATAGCCCGCTTCGGTGGCTTCAGCAATCGCGCGACGCAGATTAACGGCCGCTTCGATGTACTCACCACGTAAGAAGATATAGCCACGATAGGCTTTCAGCGCGAACGCACTGATCAGCATGCCTTCCACCAGCTGGTGCGGCAGTTGCTCCATCAGCAAGCGATCTTTATAAGTGCCCGGCTCCATTTCATCGGCATTACACAGCAGGTAACGGATGTTCATGGATTCGTCTTTCGGCATCAGGCTCCACTTCAGGCCGGTGTTAAAGCCTGCGCCACCGCGGCCTTTCAGACCCGAGTCTTTTACCGCCGCGACGATTTCGTCCTGGCTGAAATCTTTCAACGCTTTTTCTGCACCGACATAACCGTTTTTACTGCGATATTCATCGATCCAGATCGGCTGCTTGTCGTCACGGAGACGCCAGGTCAGCGGATGCGTTTCGGCAGTACGAATGATCTGTTTAATGGTCATTGATACTGCTCCAGCAAGTTGGCGATGCCTTCAGGCGTCAGATGAACGTGGGTATCTTCATCCACCATCATGGTTGGACCTTTATCGCAGTTACCCAGGCAGCAAGTTGGCAGCAGCGTAAAGCGTCCATCCGCCGTAGTCTGGCCCGGCTTGATGTTCAGATTTTGCTCCAGCGCATCCTGAATCCCCTGATAACCCGTGATGTGGCACACCACGCTGTCACAGTAGCGAATAACGTGACGGCCAACCGGCGTACGGTAGATTTGGCTATAGAAAGTCGCTACGCCTTCAACATCACTGGCTGGAATCCCCAGCACGTCTGCGATGGCGTTAATCGCGCCGTCCGGCACCCAGCCACGCTGTTTCTGCACGATCTTCAACGCTTCGATCGAAGCGGCGCGTGCATCTTCGTAATGGTGTTTCTCGTGCTCGATAGCGTGGTGCTCGGCCTCGCTCAGCACGAAGACCTCAGTAGGGTCGATGGTGTGAATAGCAATTTTTTGATCGTGCATAATTAGCGGTCCACGTCTGACATAACAAAATCGATACTACCGAGGTAAACGATCAAGTCGGATACCAGGCTGCCGCGGATCACTGATGGGATCTGCTGCAGATGCGGGAAGCTCGGCGTACGCACGCGGGTGCGATAGCTCATGGTGCTGCCATCGCTGGTCAGGTAGTAACTGTTGATCCCTTTGGTCGCCTCAATCATCTGGAAGGATTCGTTGGCCGGCATGATTGGGCCCCACGAAACCTGCAGGAAGTGAGTGATCAGGGTTTCAATGTGCTGCAGCGTGCGCTCTTTCGGCGGCGGCGTTGTCAGCGGATGGTCCGCTTTGAACGGGCCTTCAGGCATGTTGTTCAGGCACTGTTCCAAAATGCGCAGTGACTGCCACATCTCTTCCATTTTCAGCTGCACGCGGGTGTACGCATCACTGATGCCAGCGCCAACCGGAATTTCGAAATCGAAGTTTTCGTAACCTGAATATGGACGCCATTTGCGCACGTCAAAATCTAAACCAGTTGCGCGCAGACCTGCGCCGGTGGTGCCCCACGCCAGTGCTTCGTCCATGTTGTACGCCGCAACACCTTGCGAACGGCCCATCAACACGGTATTGCGCAGTGCGGCTTTGTCGTACTCTTTCAGACGCTTCGGCATCCAGTCGAGGAAGTCGCGCAGCAGACGTTCCCAGCCTTTCGGCAGGTCATGCGCGACGCCGCCGATGCGGAACCACGCCGGGTGCATACGGAAACCGGTAATCGCTTCCACCACATCATAGATTTTCTGACGATCGGTAAAGGCGAAGAACACCGGCGTCATCGCGCCGACGTCCTGAATAAAGGTGGAGATATAGAGCAGATGGCTGTTGATGCGGAACAGCTCAGACAGCATCACGCGGATCACATTGACGCGATCCGGCACGGTAATGCCCGCCAGTTTTTCCACCGCCAGCACGTAAGGCATTTCGTTCACGCAGCCGCCGAGGTACTCGATACGGTCGGTGTACGGAATGTAGCTGTGCCAGGATTGGCGCTCGCCCATCTTCTCCGCGCCACGATGGTGGTAGCCGACATCGGGAACGCAATCGACGATTTCTTCACCATCTAACTGCAGAATGATGCGGAAAGCACCGTGCGCAGAGGGGTGGTTCGGACCGAGGTTGAGGAACATGAAGTCCTCATTGGTGGTGCTGCGCTTCATGCCCCAATCTTCAGGCTTGAAGGTCAGCGCCTCCATCTCCAGATCTTCTTTCTGCTTGGTCAGCTCGAAGGGATCGAACTCGGTAGCGCGCGCCGGATAATCTTTACGCAGTGGATGGCCTTCCCACGTCTGCGGCATCATGATGCGCGTCAGGTGCGGGTGACCATTGAAAGTGATGCCAAACATCTCCCAGGTTTCGCGCTCATACCAGTTGGCGTTAGCGAAAATTTTGGTGATGGTTGGCACATTCAGATCGTTTTCAGATAAAGCGACCTTGAGCATGATGTCGCGGTTGCGTTCAATTGAAAGCAGGTGATAGAAAACGGAAAAATCCGCGGCGGGCAAACCGGCGCGGTTAGTGCGTAAACGCTCATCAAAACCGTGTAAGTCATACAGCATGACATAGGGCTTTGGCAGCTTGCGCAGGAATTCAACGATTTCTAATAGCTGTTCACGCTTTACCCAGACTACCGGAATCCCGGTGCGGGTAGCCTGAACGGTAAAGGCATCCGGCCCAAAACGGTTACGCAGCTCGCCGACCACTGGGTCATCCAGGTGATCGCGGGTTTGCCATGAAGGCTGAGCGAGATCTTGCGTGGTTAAATCAGTCATACGTTACTCACCATTCCGGCCTGTAATCAGGCGCTCAAAAGAAGGCGTCAGGATGGCGGCGCACATTAAATTGTGATGTTTTGCTGTGGCCGTGGCTCCATCCGTGTACGGGAAGCTTAAACTTCGTCTGGCGATCTCAGGTTGGTGACGGCAATACGCTCGCCACGCTTTCTTTCACGCTCTGGCTGCATATTGGCGCGATAAACACCCTGATCACCGACCACCCAAGACAGTGGACGACGCTCTTTGCCAATCGACTCGCGCAGCAGCAGCAATGCCTGCATATACGCTTCTGGACGTGGCGGGCAGCCAGGAATGTACACGTCAACCGGCAGGAATTTATCCACACCCTGCACCACCGAGTAGATGTCATACATGCCACCCGAGTTAGCGCATGCGCCCATGGAAATCACCCATTTGGGCTCAAGCATTTGGTCATATAAACGCTGAATAACCGGCGCCATTTTGGTAAATGGCGTACCGGCGATCACCATGAAGTCAGCCTGACGTGGCGAGGCGCGCATAACTTCGGCGCCAAAACGTGCCACGTCATGCACTGCGGTGAAGGATGTGGTCATTTCCACGTAGCAACAGGAAAGGCCGAAGTTATACGGCCAGAGTGAGTTTTTACGACCCCAGTTCACCATGTCATGCAGGGCGTGCTCGAGCTTGCCCATGTAGACGCTACGGTGAACGTGTTGCTCCAGCGGATCGGTAACCGTTTCCTGTTTCTGTAGAGGATAACGATCGTTATCGCCGCCCCCGTTCGGGTCTACGCGTGTCAGCGTGTAGTCCATCTTATTGCCTCGCTTTTACTGCTTATGAGGGTTGGTGTGGCTGTGACTGACCGGGACAGATTTGACCACTACGCGACGACGCGCAGGAGCCCAATCCAGCGCACCGATGCGCACCAGATAAACCAGGCCTGCCAAGAGCACCAAAATGAAAATTGCGGCTTCGACAAAGCCGACCCAACCGCTTTCGCGAATGGAAGTCGACCATGCGTATAAATAGAGGGCTTCGACGTCGAATATGACGAAAAACATCGCAACCAGATAGAATTTTGCAGAGAGGCGAATATGAGTGTCACCGACCGACTCAATACCCGATTCGAACGGGGTGTCCTTGTGTCGCGCACGCGCACGACCACCTAACAACCAGCCACCGGTCAACATAAAGGCACACAGGCCGAATGCGATAACGATAAAAACAATAAATGCCCAGTGATGAGCGATCACTTCTGTAGTTGTCGACATACTCTTTGCTTACTCATCAAAAGTGGTGATGGCATCCTGCGCTGTTGCAGCAAACACACCACATCGATTCAAGGGAAGGATAAAAAACCTTATAAATTTTGCTGTCATTAGCAATAAAGCAGCAATTTTATAGGGGTTTTTACTCCTTTCTATAACCTTTTGTCAACTTTGACAAAAGTATCCAAACATTATTTTACAGCTGCATCATATTATTAACATTCAACCCTCTGAGCGCCAGCTAAATCGCTTCAGTTTGTGAGGTTAATTTTAGTGTAGCGGGTATTCACATGCGTGGATCGTGCATTTAACAATCATATTTTGACAGGTCTCGCCCGAGATTCCCCCCCCTTATCAGGGGTATTTTTTTGATCTAAAGCACATAACTGGGTTTTATGCTGCAAAAAACAGCGGAGTGGACAGGCAATTGCCCTGGGAAAGTTGGCACGAATTGATAAAATCATTCCATGTGGAGCAAAAATGGAACACATTTCATTTTTAAGTTGTCGAGTGAAATCTTTTTCAGGAAATCGCTCTAAAAACGACGTATTAAAAGGCATAAAAAAAGCCTTAGCGGATAATTACCCAGCTAAGGCTCATTTTTATCGGTTTTAACAATTAACCGGTATTCCAATTGAGAGGAATTACCAGCAACTGCAACCCTTACTCTTCATCATCCAGTAACAAGGTACCGTCTGGATTAGCACTCAGATTATAAGGATCGTTGGTGGACTGCATGGCATTGAAGATCGCCAGCGCCAGTTCGTTATCGCTGTCTGGATTACGGCACAGCAGATACTGGGTATCAGGCAATACAGGCAAACCTTCTGCCGCCCCCATCACACGCAGTTCTGGACTCATCATCTCAACTGGACGCGCTGTCACACCCAAACCGGCTTTAACCGCTGCACGGACGGCAGCCAGCGTTGAAGCAACATAGGAGATGCGCCACGGAATGCCAGCCTCGTTGAGGTGATCAATGGCCATATCACGATACGGGCTTGGCTCATCCAACAGAACCAAAGGAATGGCCTCTCCACGCTGGAAGATATAATCTGCCGCGCAGTACCACAACGTTGGTGAAGTACGCAGTACCTGATAAGTAAAGTTTCCTGGGCTGGACGTGGTCACAACCAGATCGACTTCACCTTGATTAAGCATTTCCATCATGAACGGGTTGCGCTTAACACGCACATCAATGGCCAGCTTCGGATAGACCGACGTTACGCGGTTAAGCAGGAACGGCAGAATGGTATCTGAGGTATCATCTGAAGCGCCGATGGTCAGAACGCCCTGGATGTTGCTGTACATTAAAGAGGTGCAAGCTTCGTCATTAAAACGAAGGATTTTCCTGGCGTAACCCAGCAGTTGAATGCCATGCTCCGTCAGCAATTTATTACGTCCATGTCTGGCAAACAGCTCTTTACCTACCAATTGTTCCAGACGTTGCATCTGCTGGCTCACTGCGGACTGCGTTCTGCACACGGCGGCAGCGGCTGCTGCAAAAGTGTTCAGATCGGCAACGGCAACAAATGTACGCAGCAGATCGAGGTCGAGATTCAGTATCGGACGATTTGCATTAGTCATGTTTTTCTTCACTTATAAGATTTTTTAAAACTACTACCCTGGTGTATTACCCGACTTATCAAAGAGATAAGAGGCAATGGTGCTTAATGACAGCCCTGTGTGGAGCTGCCATGAAAAAAAATTTGTCAGGCGGATGCCGACGATCGCACCACTCTGAGATCAGAGCAGCGTCGTCATTATAGACAGCAGAACTTCTGGGCCGAAAACGTAAGTCGTACAGGTGCTGGAAGCTGCGTAGTTGTCTATGTCTCCCGCACAAAGTCCCTGCGGGTTAAAAAGAAATAACATCATGTTATGTAGATGCGAAGCGATAAAGTGCATCAAATAATAAATTATACTTAATCATTTTTACGCTATAAATGGAAATGTTTTTGTTCAAAACATCGCAATTTTTGACCAAAAGTCTTTTCGCACACATCCTGCCATAATGCTGCTCTTTTTTTAACCCCTCCAGGTTCTGAATCTCAAACACTTACGTTAAAGATACAGCGCAAATGCTATTTTACGCGTGTTTTACACTGAGTTGCAGCTGATGATGGTGCTTAATCCTGCCAATAGAAAGTGTATGAGAATGAACTCTATTTTGTGACGCCAAACAGTGCTTAATCATTACCAGACAATTTTCCGCCATCCAACAAGATTCATTTAACTATTTCGTTTGGTCGCTAATGTTTTTTTAAGCCAGTTTTGACTAAAAAATTTCTGAATAGTCTCGGATGTCGATGGAAGAAGGCATTTACACGTCAGGCACACCTTACCAGCGTTTAATATTAACATTCTTCACATTTGTGGACTAATGAACCAGATTAATCGATTTCCAATGACTTTTACGCCACGTGAAAGGGGAAAAAATGGCAAACACGCCAAAACCAAGCGCTGCCCTTCTTTTGTTAAGGTGAGAAGAGTAAATTGGGCAAGTTTGATTTTTGGTGGCAGGTTAAAGGACTCTGCCCATAAAGGCGGTAACAATGAATTTTCAAATTGATAAATCCGGCAAGCTGGAAAATGTCTGCTATGACATCCGTGGCCCGGTACTGAAAGAAGCTAAACGTCTCGAAGAAGAAGGCAACAAGGTTCTCAAGCTGAACATCGGCAACCCTGCCCCGTTTGGTTTCGAAGCGCCTGATGAAATTCTGGTCGATGTCATTCGCAATCTGCCGAGCTCACAGGGTTATTGCGATTCAAAGGGGCTGTATTCGGCGCGTAAAGCGATCATGCAGCATTACCAGGCGCGTGACATGCGCGATGTCACTGTCGAAGACATCTATATTGGTAACGGCGTATCCGAACTGATTGTGCAAGCGATGCAGGCATTGCTCAACAGCGGTGATGAAATGCTGGTGCCTGCGCCGGATTATCCGCTGTGGACCGCTGCCGTTTCGCTGTCGAGCGGTAAAGCGGTGCATTATTTGTGTGATGAATCAGCAGGTTGGTTCCCTGACCTGGATGATATTCGCAGCAAGATCACCCCACGCACGCGTGGCATTGTCATCATTAACCCGAATAACCCGACCGGCGCGGTTTACAGCAAAGAGTTGTTGCTTGAGATTGTTGAAATTGCGCGCCAGCACAATCTGATTATTTTCGCCGATGAAATCTACGACAAGATTCTCTACGACGAAGCACAACATCATTCGATTGCTGCGCTGGCACCCGATCTGCTGACGGTGACCTTCAACGGCTTGTCCAAAACCTATCGCGTGGCGGGTTTCCGTCAGGGCTGGATGGTTTTGAATGGTCCGAAGAAACACGCCAAAGGTTACATTGAAGGGCTGGAGATGCTGGCGTCGATGCGCCTGTGTGCCAACGTTCCTGCACAACACGCGATTCAGACCGCATTGGGTGGTTATCAAAGCATTAGTGAATTTATCGCGCCCGGCGGACGTTTGTATGAACAGCGCCAGCGTGCATGGGAATTGATTAACGATATTCCTGGCGTCAGCTGTGTGAAGCCGCAAGGTGCGCTCTATATGTTCCCGCGTATTGACGCGAAGAAATTCAACATCTTCGACGATCAGAAGATGGTGCTGGATTTCCTGTTGCAGGAAAAAGTGCTGCTGGTTCAGGGCACCGCGTTCAACTGGCCGTGGCCGGATCACGTACGCATCGTTACGCTGCCGCGCGTGGACGATTTGGAAATGGCCGTCAGCAAGTTTGGTCGTTTCTTACAAGGGTATCGCCAGTAAATTGTGACGCGTATACTGTTCGCATTTCGGGGAAAAGATATCTTCCCCGCCGTGCGAACAGGAACCTTCCATGACTCGTAGCCATTTTTTCGCCCACCTCTCCCGTCTCAAACTGATTAACCGCTGGCCATTAATGCGCAATGTGCGCACTGAAAACGTTTCCGAGCATAGTCTGCAGGTGGCGATGGTTGCTCACGCGCTCGCCATCATCAAAAACAAAAAGTTTAACGGCAACCTCAACGCCGAGCGCATTGCCATGCTAGCGCTGTATCACGATGCCAGCGAAGTGCTGACCGGGGATTTACCGACGCCGGTGAAGTACTACAACGCGCAAATTGCGCACGAATATAAAAAGATCGAGAAAATTGCCCAACAGAAACTCATCGATATGCTGCCGCCCGAACTGCAGGACGCTTATCGGCCGCTGATAGATGAACACTTGCATAGCGAAAGTGAACAATCCGTGGTAAAGCAAGCGGATGCACTTTGCGCCTATGTGAAGTGTCTGGAAGAGTTGTCGGCGGGTAATAACGAGTTTTTGCTGGCCAAAGCGCGCCTGGAGAAAACCCTGACGCAGCGGCGCTCGCCGGAAATGGATTATTTTGTTGAGGTGTTTATTCCCAGCTTTAGCCTGTCGCTGGATGAAATCTCACAGGATACGCCGCTGTAAAAAAACGGGCCGCAGCGGCCCGTTTTTTTATGCGGTGATAGAAAGGGTAAATTCACCGCTATCTTCTTTAGTGACATTTAACGGTTCAAGCGAAGCGACGCGGAAGGTGACTTCATCAATGCGCGGCGCATCGGCTGGCGCATTTATAGCGATCACCGCACTGCCCGCATCCAATCCTGAAATGATGCCCGCTGGCGCATCCTCAACCACCACGCATTGCGTCGCTGAAAGCCCCAAACGCTCGGCGCCCAGCAAATAAGGCTCGGGATTCGGCTTACCGTGCTTGATGTTCTCCGCGGTGATGAAAACCTCTGGCATGGGTAGATTGGCGGCTTTATGGCGCGCGTGGGCAACAGGAATCGAACCCGATGTGACAATCGCCCATGGGATCTGCAACTCGTTCAACGTTGACAGTAACGCTAATGCGCCCGGAATTGCCTGTACGCCTTGCGTGTCTTCCGCTTCGAGGCGTTCAAGCCAGAGGAACTCCGCCTGAATCGCCTCTTCAGATTGTCCCGCCATGAAATGGCGCAGCGAATTGATGGCAGGCTTCCCATGGATATAGCTCAGGACCTCTTCCGCAGACAAACCATGGCGCTCACCCCACAATGACCATGCGCGAATCACAGCAGGCAGTGAATCCACCAGCGTACCGTCTAAATCAAACAGAAAACCCCTGTACTTCACGCGTCGCTCCTTATTCAGGCATTGATAATCTGCGCGATCTCATTCGCGCTGAGATGATATTGACGCGGACAAGTGTGCCACACCGTAAGCATGCGTTGGTATTTTTCCCACATCGGCGTTTGGGCATTGAAGCCGTGTGTGCCGGAATCAAAATGGGTATAGCGCCCTTCTACGTTCACCATAAAACGCACGTAGCCGAGATAACGCGCTTCGGTGGCCGCATCAAAACCGAGAAACGCCAGGCGACGCTCATCAATCGCGCTGCCATCTTTGAGGTTCGACCACGAAACATGCAGCGCATGATGCATTTCCATAATATCGATCAGTGAGCGACAGGTCGCTTCGGTTAGCTCGCCGAATTCCTTATCGAGCTCGCGTAACTGCAAGCCATAGCCGCGTTCAATAATGGTTTGATAACGACGATAGCGCTCGGCGTTATCGGGTTCCAGCATGGCCATCATTTTGTATTGATTGGAGAGGATCAATCGTTGTGCGTGGGTCATT
Source organism: Pantoea sp. DY-17 (assembly GCF_019795975.1). NCBI lineage: Bacteria > Pseudomonadati > Pseudomonadota > Gammaproteobacteria > Enterobacterales > Erwiniaceae > Pantoea > Pantoea sp. DY-17. The sequence continues at coordinate 1,927,762 of NZ_JAIMIG010000001.1, forward strand.
TCCATGGTTTGCTCCCGGGCCAGGCGGCCGCTTAAGATTTAAACAATGAAGAAATGATTACACAAGGAGAGTGATGCGTGTATGTCCGCACCACTTTTCTTTGATTTGAACCGGGATTTGGCTCAAATTCTCTGGCAGGTAAAAGCGTCCGCGGATCAAAGATCGTCGAGGAAAGTGCGATCAAGCTGTTTAAACGCGCGCTTCAACACATCTGCGAGCGACTGATATGTCGGCTTACCGTCAACGGGTGCAATCGCCTGCCCCGCTTCTTGCAGTTTGGTACGCACTTCATGGAACCACTGCAGCAGCGTCGGCGGCAACGGCGTCACCGAACGTTTACCCAACCACCATAATCCTTGCATCGGCAGGCTGCAGGCAAACAGCGCGGTGGCAATTGCTGGACCAAGTTGTCCCCCCATCGCGATTTGCCACGTCAGGGTGAAAATCGCCAGCGGCGGCATAAAGCGAATGGCAAAACGCGTTGCATTCACCACGCGATTTTCAGGAAATACCGGCGCCAGGCGCTTGTCTGCAGGCCAGGTCTTCATGTATCGCTGTCCGCGCTGGAACAAGCCGAACCAGCCGGGTTTGTCTGTCTCATTCGCCATGATAGACCTCAACTAAATCTGCAATATTTAAAATAAACCGATAACTACACAACTTTACGTGACATCCTTCAAAAGTTTTTGTCTTTGCGGGTGACAGTGAGTATTCTGACGCCGTTTGAGTAACATTACCGGAAGCTTTAGCTCAATAAAAGAGCGGCCAGAGCCATGTTTCGCTAAGTACTTATCAAAAATAAGCGTAAAATCACCAAAATTTTTTGCATGTCACTGAATTTTTGACTAGCACATGATGTTTATCATTAACCTACCAGCTTTCATGGGCTACGCTGTTAGTCTGATTGCGTTTTTTTTAGCCACTATTTAACAAAAATAGGTACTTCCATGTCGACGAAGTTAGTTCTGGTTCTGAACTGCGGCAGTTCTTCACTTAAGTTTGCCATCCTTAACCCTGTTACCGGCGACGAATACCTCTCCGGTTTGGCTGAATGTTTCCATTTACCGGAAGCACGTATTAAGTGGAAACTGGACGGCAGCAAACAAGAAGCTCAGCTTGGCGCGGGTGCGGCACACAGCGAAGCACTGAATTTCATGGTCAAAACTATTCTGGCACAAAAACCAGAGCTTTCGGCACAAATCGCTGCAATCGGCCATCGTATTGTTCACGGCGGCGAGCAGCTGACCAAATCAGTCATCATCGACGAATCTGTTATTCAGGGCATCAAAGACGCCTCTTCTTTTGCGCCGCTACACAATCCTGCGCATCTGATCGGTATAGATGAAGCGCTGAAAAACTTCCCACATCTTTCTGATAAAAATGTCGCGGTTTTTGACACCGCATTCCATCAGACAATGCCGGAAGAGTCCTATCTCTATGCTCTGCCGTACAAATTGTATAAAGAGCACGGCGTTCGTCGCTACGGCGCACACGGCACCAGCCACTACTATGTGACGCAGGAAGCCGCGAAAATGCTGAACAAGCCCGTTAGCGAACTGAACGTCATCACCTGCCACTTGGGTAATGGCGGTTCCGTTTCTGCTATTCGCAATGGTCAATGTGTTGATACATCAATGGGCCTGACGCCATTGGAAGGGTTGGTGATGGGCACGCGCAGTGGCGACATCGATCCTGCGATTATCTTCTTCCTGCATGATGCCCTGGGCATGAGCGTTGATGCCATCAACAAGCTGCTGACCAAAGAGTCTGGCCTGTTAGGTCTGACCGAAGTCACCAGCGACTGCCGCTATGTGGAAGACAACTACAGCACCAAAGAAGATGCTAAGCGTGCGATGGATGTGTTCTGCCACCGTCTGGCGAAATACATCGGCAGCTACACTGCGCTGATGGAAGGCCGTCTGGACGCCGTGGTCTTCACCGGTGGTATCGGTGAAAACGCGGCGATGGTGCGCGAGCTGGCGCTGCAGAAACTGGGTCTGCTCGGCTTCGAAGTCGATCACGAGCGCAACCTGGCAGCACGCTTCGGCAAATCGGGTTTCATCAACAAAGAAGGCACGCGCCCAGCCGTGGTGATCCCAACCAACGAAGAGTTGGTGATTGCTCAAGACGCCGCGCGTCTCACCGCTTAAAAACACTTCTCTCCGTCAGCTTAGGCTGACGGAGTTGTTTTAGACAGTCTGCAACACCTGAGAGGTTTCTATCGTGTCACGTACAATTATGCTCATTCCTACCGGCACCAGCGTCGGTCTGACCAGCGTCAGCCTCGGCGTGATCCGTGCCATGGAGCGCAAAGGCGTGCGCCTGAGCGTATTCAAGCCAATTGCCCAGCCACGTGCGGGTGGCGATGCGCCAGACCAAACCACCAGCATTATCCGTAAAAGCTCCGCGATTCCTGCCGCAGAACCGCTGCAGATGTCACGCGTTGAGTCGCTGCTTGGATCTAACCAGCAAGACGTGTTGATGGAAGAGATCATTGCCAACTATCACGCAAACGCTAAAGACGCGGAAGTGGTGCTGGTTGAAGGTTTGGTCCCCACGCGTAAACATCAGTTCGCATCTGCTCTGAACTATGAGATCGCTAAAACCCTGAACGCCGAAATCGTCTTCGTCATGGCGCTGGGCAACGATTCTCCGGCGCAGCTCAAAGAGCGTATCGAACTGACGCAAAGCAGCTTTGGCGGCAGCAAAAACAAAAACATCACTGGCGTGATCATTAACAAACTGAATGCGCCGGTGGATGAGCAAGGTCGTACGCGCCCGGATCTGTCAGAAATTTTTGATGACTCCTCTAAAGCCAGCATCGCCAACATCGATCCTAAGCAGCTGTTTGCCAACAGTCCGCTGCCGGTGCTGGGTTGTGTACCGTGGAGCTTTGATCTGATCGCCACTCGCGCCATCGATATGTGCCGTCACCTGAACGCCGATATCATCAACGAAGGTGAAATCCAGACGCGCCGTGTGAAATCTGTCACTTTCTGTGCGCGTAGCATTCCACACATGCTGGAGCACTTCCGTCCGGGTTCACTGCTGGTAACCTCCGCCGATCGTCCTGATGTACTGGTTGCCGCCTGTTTGGCCGCGATGAACGGCGTAGAAATCGGTGCAGTGCTGTTGACCGGTGGCTATCAGATTGAAGCGCCCATCGCACGCCTGTGCGAACGCGCGTTTCAGACCGGCCTGCCGGTGTTTATGGTGAAAACCAACACCTGGCAGACGTCGCTTAGCCTGCAAAGCTTCAACCTTGAAGTCCCGACTGACGATACGCAGCGCATCGAGAAAGTGCAGGAGTACGTAGCTAGCTTCATTAATGAAGATTGGGTGGAATCGCTGACCGCCACGTCCGAGCGCAGCCGTCGCCTGTCTCCACCGGCATTCCGCTACCAGCTCACCGAGCTGGCGCGCAAAGCCGGCAAACGCATCGTGCTGCCAGAAGGCGACGAGCCGCGTACCGTCAAAGCGGCAGCAATTTGCGCCGAACGCGGCATCGCTACCTGTGTGCTGCTCGGCAATCCGGAAGAGATTCAGCGTGTTGCGGCGGCGCAGGGTGTTGAACTTGGCACAGGCATCGTGATCGTGGATCCAGAAGTGGTACGTGAAAACTACGTGCCACGTTTGGTTGAGCTGCGTAAGAGCAAAGGCATGACCGAAGTGGTGGCGCAGGAGCAGCTGGAAGACAATGTGGTGCTCGGCACCATGATGCTGGAGAGCGGCGAAGTTGACGGTCTGGTCTCCGGCGCGGTTCACACCACTGCGAATACCATTCGTCCACCGCTGCAGCTGATCAAAACCGCGCCAAACAGCTCGCTGGTGTCGTCGGTGTTCTTCATGCTGCTGCCGGAGCAGGTTCTGGTGTATGGCGACTGCGCCATCAACCCGGATCCCAATCCAGAACAGCTGGCAGAGATCGCGATTCAGTCTGCCGACTCAGCTAAAGCCTTCGGTATCGATCCACGCGTCGCGATGATCTCCTACTCAACCGGTAACTCCGGTGCCGGTAGCGACGTAGAGAAAGTGCGTGAAGCCACGCGCATCGCGCAGGAAAAACGCCCGGATCTGGTGATCGATGGTCCGCTGCAGTACGACGCCGCGATTATGGAAGACGTCGCCAAATCCAAAGCGCCAAACTCTGCGGTTGCCGGCCGCGCTACCGTGTTCATCTTCCCGGATCTGAACACCGGTAACACCACCTACAAAGCGGTACAGCGTTCTGCCGATCTGATCTCCATCGGACCGATGCTGCAAGGCATGCGTAAGCCGGTGAACGACCTGTCGCGCGGCGCACTGGTGGATGATATCGTCTACACCATCGCATTGACGGCGATTCAATCGCAGCAGGCCGAAGGCTAATCCCCTTCCCCGCCCGCCAAAAAAGCATGCACTTCGGTGCGTGCTTTTTTTTGCTCCGCACTTCACTGGCATAAACTCTGCGCTGCGCTAACACTGATTGAAGTCTGCCGCTAATTGCGAGGTGAATAATGAGCAACAGTGATGTGCACCGCCGTCGTTTACAAGCCACGCCGCGCGGCGTGGGTGTGATGTGTGATTTCTATGCGGTTAGAGCCGAGAATGCCACGGTTTGGGATCAGCATGGCCGCGAATACACCGATTTTGCCGCAGGCATCGCGGTGCTTAACACCGGGCATCGTCACCCAAAAGTGATGGCTGCGGTGCAACAGCAGCTTGAATGCTTTACCCATACCGCATTTCAAATCATCCCTTATGAGAACTACATTCATCTCGCTGAGCGACTAAATGCGCTGGTGCCGATTAGCGGGGCGGTGAAAACCACCTTTTTCTCAACCGGTGCAGAAGCGGTCGAAAACGCGGTCAAAATCGCGCGTGCGGCCACCGGTCGGCCCGGCATCATCGCCTTCACCGGCGCGTTTCATGGCCGCACCAATATGACAATGTCGCTGACCGGGAAAGTGGTGCCGTATAAAACCGGCTTCGGCCCCTTCGCCAGCCCGGTGTTTCACGCGCGCTATCCCAACGCGCTGCACAAGGTCAGCGTGAGCGATGCGCTCGACAGCCTGGAAGCGATTTTCCGCAGCGATATCAGCCCGCAGCAGGTGGCAGCCATTATCTTTGAACCGGTTCAGGGCGAAGGCGGTTTCTACGATGCGCCGCCAGAGTTTGTCGTTGCGCTGCGGGAGTTGTGCGATCGCCACGGCATACTGCTGATCGCCGATGAGATCCAGAGCGGTTTTGCGCGCACCGGCAAGCTGTTCGCCAGCGACTATTACGCCGTGCAGCCCGATATCATCACCATGGCGAAAAGTCTGGCCGGTGGTTTCCCGCTCTCGGCGGTATCGGGACGCGCGGAAGTCATGGATGCGCCAGAACCCGGTGGCCTGGGCGGAACCTATGCTGGCAGTCCACCGGCGATTGCAGCGGCGCTGGCGGTGTTAGACATTATCGAAGAAGAGGCGCTGTGCAGCCGCGCCAACCAGCTTGGCAGCCGATTAAAACAGACGTTGCAACAAGCAGATTGTAAAGCGCTGGCGGAAATTCGTGGTTATGGCTCAATGATGGCGGCGGAATTCAATGATGCGGCGGGCAAGCCGTCGGCGGAGATTGCCAAAGCTATTCAGCAGCAGGCGCTGGAAAAAGGTTTGATTCTGCTAACCTGTGGAGTGTACGGCAACGTGATCCGCTTCCTCTATCCGCTGACTATTCCCGATGCGCAGTTCGAGGATGCGTTGGCACTGTTGGCGGGGATTCTGCGGGAACATTAACAATGATGTGTATAAGGTCGCCAAAAATGGCGACCTTACGGCAAGATTACGCTTCGCTGCTCTGTTTACGACGTGCAGCATCACTGTTTCGGCTCAGCCACAGCGACAGCGCCTTAAGCGAATCATCGGTGAACTCGTCACAGCGCGCGGTGATCTCTTCCGGCGTCATCCAGAAGATCTCATCCACTTCCTCTTCCTGCATGGCAAACGGGCCATGGGAAACGCAGCTGAACAGCCCGCCCCATACGCGGCAATGCTGATCTTCAAAATAGAACTGGCCGTGTTCGGCGAATGGAACGGCCGCGATACCCAATTCCTCTTCCGCTTCACGACGCGCCGATTCCAGCAGGTCTTCCCCACTCTGCACCACGCCACCGGCAGTGGCGTCCAGCATACCCGGCATGAAGTCTTTGATTTCAGTACGACGCTGCACCAGAATTTTGCCCATACCATCGTGCACCACAATATAGGTAGCGCGATGACGCAGACACTGCGCACGCATCTGCGCACGGCTGGCCTGCGCAATGACTTCGTTCTCTTCGTTAACGATATCAACCCACTCGATACCGTCACCTGCCGTTTGATCCACCATCCGTAACCCTTTTCTGTTTTCGGCGTGCCCAGCACGCGCCTGTTTGCCATGCTTTATTAGAATGAGCGGTAAGGTAAAGCGTTCTTTTCGCCATCGCAAGGCGCATCGTGCTCAGCGTGTTTTACCCGATTCCGCTAACCAGAGTTGCACCGAAGCACGCTGCCACTGGAACTCCGCATAGTGTTGCAGCTTCACCGGCAGCGCATCGCCGTGCAGCGCCAGGCGATTAATCATCACGGCTAAATCGATATCCGCAATCGACCATTCGCCAAACAGATTTTGCTGTCCATCAGGCAAAAGGCGCTGCACCGCAGCAATGAGTTTACTGGCGGCTTGCTCACCCGCCGGCGTAAGCGGCGCAAAGCGTTCGCCGGCGAACAGCACTTCGGTTGGACGCTCAGAGCGCAGCGCCATTAAGTCGCTGCGCAGCCATGCCTGCACTTCGCGCGCATGCGCCCGTTTCTCACGATCGCGCGGATAGAGCCGCTCGAACTCTGGCGCCGGAAAACGCTCTTCCAGGTACTCAGCAATGGCGGAAGATTCCGTCAGCAGCACATCATCGATTTGCAGCGTCGGCACGCGGCAGGTCAGCGACAGCGCGCGGTATTCCTCATCCCACTGCGCATTCTGCGATAAATCGACGCGCTTAAGGGTGAAGGGAATGCCCTTCTCGGTGAGCGCAACATAAACCGACATGGCGTAAGGGCTGAAAAAGCAAGAATCTGACCACAAAGTAATGGTTGGATAATTCATTGGCTGCCTCAGAAAAGCGTCAGGTGTGCATCATGTTTACCGATTTTTATTTATTAAGGCAATGGTGCGCTGGTCGGATCTTTAGCGGCTAAGACCAGCGCTGACTTTTCCTTTTTCTTCATAAGCGTAAGCCGAGTCACGCCGCGCGCACGCTTCTCTTCTATGCTCAATCTGAGCAGATAAAAAATGACAAGGAGGCTCAACATGCATTTACTGATCACCGGCGGCACCGGCCTGATTGGCCGCCATCTGATTCCGCGTCTGTTGCAGCTTGGCCATCAGGTGAGCGTCGTGACGCGCGATGTCGCCGCCGCACGCGAGAAACTCGACGCCAGCGTGGCGCTGTGGTCCGGCATCAATCAGCAAACCGATTTAAACGGCATTGATGGCGTCATTAATCTCGCGGGCGAACCGATCGCCGATAAACGCTGGACCGAACAGCAGAAGCAGCGGCTGTGCGAAAGCCGCTGGCAGATTACCGAGCAGCTGGTGTCGCTGATTCACGCCAGCAGCAATCCCCCGCAATTTTTGATTTCCGGCTCGGCTACCGGCTTTTATGGCGATACCGGCGATCTGGTGCTGACCGAAGAGGATCCGGGGCACGACGAGTTTACCCATGCGCTGTGCGCACGTTGGGAGCAATTGGCGCTAACTGCACAGAGCGATCGCACGCGCGTCTGTTTGCTGCGCACCGGCGTGGTGCTGGCGAAAGAAGGCGGCGCGTTATCGAAGATGAAACTGCCGTTTAAGCTTGGCGTAGGCGGTCCGATTGGTAGCGGCAAACAGTATTTACCGTGGATTCACATCGACGATTTGGTTAACGCGCTGCTGTGGTTAATCGATCACTCTGCACTGCGCGGCCCGTTCAACATGGTTGCGCCCTATGCGGTGCGCAATGAGCAGTTCGCCGCCACGCTCGGCCATGTGATGCATCGCCCAGCCTTTATGCGCACGCCCGCCAGCGCCATCAAGCTGATGATGGGCGAATCAGCGGTACTGGTGCTCGGCGGCCAACATGTGTTGCCGAAGCGCCTGGAAGAGTCAGGCTTTGGTTTTCGCTGGTACGATTTGGAGGAAGCGTTGCGGGATGTCGTGTAGGGGCGCCATTAATGGCGCCCGCCTATCACAGATTAACTCCTTTGCTGCGCCACGCGTGATTTCACTGCCGCCGGTTCATGCGTATGACCCGGCTGCGGCACGCGGATGATAAAGGTCAGCACGCCAGCAAACACGTACAGCGCGGTATACGCCCACACCACGCCGACGATATCGAAAAATGGCAGCAACACCGACGCAATCGCGGGCGCGACAAAATTACTCAGTCCGGCCGACAGGTTATAAATCGACACGGCGGCGCCTTTGTGATGCGGCTCCAGTGTCGGAAACACAGCGGTCATCGGCACGAAGGCGGCGACAAAAATTCCTAACATCACCGCCGGAATCAGCGCCACCCAGAAGTTATGTCCGGCATACAGCGGCAGGTAGTAAAACGTCAGACTGGAGATGGCCATACCGAGACAGCCAAACCAGCGCACCTGACGGATCCAACCCAGTTTCTCACCGGTAATGCCCCAGAAGATGTTGGTAAAAATGGTAACGAAGAAGAACACCGCCCAGATTTGCAGCCATTCTGAAATGGTAAAACCAAGGCGATCAACGAACAGCAGCGGCATGATAATGGCGAAACCAAACAGCGACAGCGTGTTAATGATGCGAATCAGGCAGGCATAAAACACGTGCTGGTTGGTAAACAGAATAGTTACCGCCCGCGACATTTCGGTCATTTTATCGCGCATCGGCAAATTGACGCGCGAACGATCAACCGGCACATGGCGCAAGCTGAAATAGGCCAGCACGCCACCACAGGCAACCCAAATAATCGCCAGCCACAGCGTACCGGTTTCGCCGAGCATCGGGATGGTCAGACTCGGTAAATAGCTGCCGACCACACCGATACCGACGGAATACATTGCCCAGAACCAACCGGTGGCTGCCGCCAGTTTTTCACGCGGCAGCACCTGCACCAGCATCATCATGAATGAGTAAATGAATAGCGGATACGCCAGACCGCGAATGCCGTAAAATAGCACCATCAGCGGATAGTTGCGCATGCCAAGTCCCAGCGACATAAACAGCGTGTGCATGACAATCCACAGCACGAAGCCAATCATCATGGCACGCTGGGGCGTAATCAGTTCCGCTACCACGCCCGATGCCCACGCCGCTAGCGCTGCCGCCAGTCCGTAAAAAGTAAATACTACCGCCGACTGCGCTGGCGTGAAGCCCATATCGGTGATGTGACGCGACAGAAATGCCATTTCAAAGCCGTCACCCGCCATAAAAATAGCGATGGCGAGGAAGCCCCAGAACATCTTTTTCGGTAAGCCAAACCAGTAATCATTCGATTGCATCTCATTCATCCTCTGTCTGGAATTATTCAGGCAACAACACTCGCGCCTGCTGCTGTTGTGCATAGAGCGTGCGGAACAGCTGCAATCGCTGCTGCAGCACCTTGCCGCGCGCAGCATCTGGTTGATATCGCGCCTGCACCGGCGGTTTTAGGCAAACTTCGCTCTCCACACCCCCCGCGGCCAGCCATGCCAGACGCGCAGCCCCCAATGCACCGGACGCGCTGGCGGGATGCGTGACGATCGGCAGTTGCAGCACATCGGCGATCAACTGCGCCCACAACGTGCTGCGCGCCCCACCGCCGGTCAGGCTGCACTGCTGAATCTGGCGCTGCGCATCACCAAGCACCGCGAACCCGTCGGCCAGACCAAACGCTACGCCTTCAATTACTGCATAGCCGAGCAGCGCACGCGGTGTTTCGTGGCGCAGATTGAAGAAAGAACCGGAGGCGTCAGGATCGTTGTGTGGCGTGCGTTCACCGGAAAGATAGGGCAGGAAAACCGGGGCATGACGCCGCTGCTCTTCACTGAGCTGTGCCATCTCTTCCATCAGTTGGCTTTCGGTAACGGAAAGCAGATTACACAGCCAGCGCAGGCAGCTGGCGGCGCTGAGCATCACACTCATCTGGTGCCAGCGTCCGGGCAAGGCGTGACAAAAGGCGTGTACGCCCGATTGCGGATCGGCCAGCAAACGATCGTTGACGACAAAAATTACGCCGGAGGTACCCAGCGAGATAAAAGCATCACCCGGATTAACCGCGCCGACACCAACCGCCGATGCGGCATTGTCGCCACCGCCGCCCGCCACGCAGACCGCGGCCGACAAGCCCCATTCACTTGCCAGTTCGGCTTTCAATGGGGCGCTCACTGCGCTGCCTTCCACCAGCGCCGGCATATTGGCGCGCGTGAGACCGGTGATGGCTAACAGTTCGTCGGACCAGTCGCGCTGAGCCACATCGAGCCACAACGTGCCTGCCGCGTCTGAAGGTTCACTGATAAATTGTCCGGTTAAACGCCAGCGTAGGTAATCTTTCGGCAGCAGCACTTTATCGATGCGACGGAAAATCTCAGGCTCATGTTCTGCCACCCAACGCAGTTTAGGTGCAGTGAAGCCCGGCATAATCATATTGCCGCTGAGCTGCATCATTTCCGGATGTTGGGCACTGAGCGCGGCACATTGCGGCGCGCTGCGTGTGTCATTCCACAGAATGCACGGGCGCAGCACCTTACCCTGCGCATCCAGCAGCACCGCGCCGTGCATCTGCCCGGACAAACCCATCGCGCGAATCTCGCTCCAGGCCAGCGCGTCCTGCTGGCGCAATCCAGCAAGGACATCACCGCACGCTTGCCACCAGCGCTCGGGATCCTGTTCTGCCCAGTGCGCATGCGGGCGCTGCACGTTGAGCGTGGCGTGATTCGAGGCAATGATCTCACCCTGCGCATTGATGATCAGCGCTTTGAGCTCGGAGGTGCCAATATCAATCCCAAGATACATAACGCGCTCCTTACACCGCAGCCAGCATGCGTTCTGGCTGTTTCAGCCACAGTTGCAGATCCGCCACGCTGCGCGTCACCAGCGCATGAAACGTCTTGTCCTGTGCCAGTTCGCCAAATAGCGCGCTATCGCTGAGGAAAGCGTTCAGTGCATCGGAGCGGCTAAACTGCTGGCGCAGCGCATCGGCTTGCAGCACGCCATCCTGATAGGTGTAAGGCAAATCATCACTGGCCCAGCGCTGCAGGAACAGGAAGAACAGTGCAGGCAGCACGGCGGTGGCCGCCGGTTCTGCGCCACGCTGATAGCATTCGCGCAGTGTTGGCGTCACCATGCCGGGGATTTTCGACAAACCGTCCGCGCCAACACGTTGATTGGTGTCTTTAATGTAGGGATTGCTAAAACGCGCCAGAACCACATCGCGATAATCGGCTAAATCCAGCGGGCTCGGCGACAGCGATGGCATCACATCCTGGGTCACGTAGTCATAGGCCAGTTGGTAAATCGCCGGCTGACGCGTGCTGTCATCAATGTAATTGAGGCCAATCAGCGTGCCTGCCCAGGCAATCGCCGCATGCGTGGCGTTAAGGATGCGGATTTTCGCCTCTTCCCACGGCAATACCGATTCCACCAGCTCAACGCCAACCTTCTCCAGCGCCGGCCGACCGGCAATGAAGTCATCTTCAATCACCCATTGAATAAAGGATTCGGCCATCACCGATGCACCATCCTCTTTACCCGTAGCGGCTTTAACGCGCTCAGCCACATCTGACGTTGGACGCGGCGTAATGCGATCCACCATGGTGTTAGGCGAGGTGGTATTTTCGCGCACCCAATTCGCTAAGGCGTTGTCACCTTTGGCGGTAAGAAACGCGAGGAAGCCGTGACGGAAACGTTCGCCGTTGTGGCGCAGGTTATCGCAGTTGAGCAGCGTAACGGGCGCGCCACCGTTGGCCACGCGCTGCGTGAGGATGCGTGCCAGCGCGCCATAAATCGTGCGGATGTCGCCTTTCACATCGGCCTGCACATCCGGCTGCGTCAGGTCCAGTTCGAATTCCGGTGTCAAATAGTAACCGGCTTCGGTGACGGTAAAACCTATCACGCGGGTTTCACTTTTCGCTCCCTGCTCCACCAGCGCGCTGATGTCGCTATCCCACGGCAGGATTTTGCGCAGTGACGTGATGGTTTCGTAGGCGCGTTCGCCATCGGGTGTAACGGTTTCCAGCACATATTCGCCCTCTTGCGCAGCGAGTTGCTTTAGCAACGGCGCGGCATCATTGCGGATATTGCCGAGGGCAATGCTCCAGCTGTCATCGCCCTGCTCGCGTAGTTTATGCAGATACCACGCCTGATGAGCGCGGTGAAAAGAGCCTGCGCCGATATGCATCCACACTGATTGATTGGTCATAGTCGCCTCAAAATAAACATTTGCCACGATTAAGGGCATTTGCCCGATGAGGCGTAGCATAGTGCGAGCGAGCAGCCTTGTTCTGCGAGCTCAATCACAATTAATACGTTTGCTCTTTTTTAGGGCTTTTGCTCAGTTAACACTTCATCGGCATCTCGCGTTAACATGGCGCACCGGTTTTGACGGAACAGCGCGATGAGCAGAGAAGAGAAAAAACAAGAACTGGCAGCACGTGCGGCCTGGATGTATTACGTGGCGGGCGTGACGCAGCAAGAGATTGCGCGCGCGTTAGGATTGTCACGTCAGGTGGCGCAGCGATTGGTCTCCAGCGCGCGTGAAATGGGCATGGTAAGCGTAAAGATTGATCATCCGGTTACCCATTGCTTGCATCTGGCGCGCGACGTTCAGGAGAAATTTGGCCTGCAACTGTGCCGTGTGGTGCCATCCGCCAATCTGGATGATGACGCCATTCAGCAGATGCTGGCAGTGGAAGGCGCGGCGGTGATGGCGCAATACATCAGCGAGGAGCAGCCGCAGGTATTTGGCATTGGTTCCGGTAAGACGCTGCGCTCGATGATTGATGCGCTGCCCTGGGTTGAGCGACCGCAGCATCAGTGCGTTTCGATGATTGGCGCGATTGCGCGGGACGACTCGGGTACGCGCTACGACGTGCCGCTGAAGATGGCGGAGAAGATGCAGGGCAAGTATTTCTTCATTCCTGCGCCGCTGTATGCGGATACGCCCGAAGATAAAGAGATGTGGATTCAGCATCAGGTTTATCAGCGCGTGACGTTACGCGCCTTACAGGCGAATGTGGCCTTCGTTGGCATCGGCGAAGTGCAGCCCGGCTGCCCGCTGCATGCCGAAGGCTTTATCACCGATGCGCAAGTGGCTGCGCTCAACGCGCGCGGCGTAGTGGGCGAAATGCTCGGGCACTTTTTCAATCAGCAAGGTGAACGCGTGTGGGGTGAAACCGATGAACTGCTCACCAGCGTGTTGCTGGAGAGCCAGACGCAACGCCAGATTATTGGCTTTGCCGGCAGCGAGCGTAAATATCCGGCGATTCGCGCGGCGTTGCAGGGCGGCTGGGTGTCAGGTCTGGTGACCGATGAGGATACCGCGCTGAAGTTGTTGCGGGGGTAGAGGGTGCTTGCTGGCCTTCCCCCGCCCGCGGGGGAAGGAGATGCTGCCAAATGCCACTTCAACACCCACAGATAGCAGCATCTTCCTCCCCCATTTATGGGGGAGGACCGAGGAGGGGGACAGCGGGCACAAAACTACTTCAACGATCCCTTCAAAAACTGCTGCAAACGTGGGCTTTTTGGATTGCCGAACAGCTCATCCGGCGTGCCCTGCTCTTCAATTTTGCCCTGATGCAGGAAGATCACATGATTAGAGACGTGACGAGCAAACTCCATCTCATGCGTCACTACCACCATAGTTTTGCCCTCTTCCGCCAGTTTCTGCATGATGCGCAGCACTTCGCCGACCAGTTCCGGATCGAGCGCAGAAGTGGGTTCGTCAAACAGTAACACTTCGGGCTCCATCGCCAATGCCCGCGCAATTGACACGCGCTGCTGCTGACCACCGGAAAGGTGCACCGGATATTTGGCACGCGCACGCGCATCAATGCCGACTTTATCCAGATACTTGATCGCTCGCTCACGCGCTTCCGCCTTGCTCAGCCCCAGCACCTGAATCGGCGCTTCGGTAACGTTGTCCAGCACCGTCATGTGGCTCCACAGGTTGAAGTGCTGAAACACCATGGTCAGGCGCGTGCGCAGCATACGCAGCTGCTCTTTGTTCGCGACTTTCAGTTGACCATCGGTGTCGCGCACCAGATTGATCTGCTGGTTGTTGACCGCAATGGTGCCTTCGCTCGGTTTCTCGAGGAAGTTAATGCAGCGTAAAAAGGTACTTTTCCCGGAACCGGACGAGCCAATAATGCTGATCACATCGCCGGCATTTGCCTGCAGCGATACGCCTTTCAGAACTTCATGTTCACCGTAACGTTTGTGCAGTTCGGTAACGCTTAATTTATTGTCAGCCATAGTGATACTCAATGCGATGAAGAAGGTTTTACGTGCGCCAGGAAGCGTTGTTCAGCTTTGCGGAACAAGCTAATCAGCCCGTAAGAGATAATCAGATACAGCACCGCAGCGATGCCAAACGCGGTAAACGGCTGATAGGTGGCCGAGTTGATATCGCGCGCGATTTTTAACAGATCCGGCACCGTCGCGGTAAACGCCAGCGCGGTGGAGTGCAGCATCAGGATCACTTCATTGCTGTACGCCGGCAGCGCGGTGCGCAGTGCCGAAGGCAGAATGATGCAGCGATACAATTTAAACGGCGAGAAGCCATAGGCGCGCGCCGCTTCGATTTCACCGTGCGGCACCGAACGAATCGCACCGGCAAAGATTTCGGTGGTATAGGCGCAGGTGTTCAGCGTGAACGCCAGCAGCGTACAGTTCAATCCACTGCGGAAGAAGGCGTTCAGCAGCTCGGTGCCCTTCACCACTTCCAGCGTGTACATGCCGGAGTAGAACACCAGCAGCTGCACATACAGTGGCGTGCCGCGAAACACATAGGTGAACAGCCAAACCGGCGTGGAGATAAAGCGGTTAGCGGAGACGCGCGCAATCGCCAGCAGCACCGCGAGCGAACCGCCGATCACCACCGAGATGATCAATAACCACAGCGTAATCGCGATGCCGGTAAAACGGTAACCATCGGTCCAGAGCAGCTGTTTCCAATACTCCTGAATAATCTCAATCATAGCTCTGCCCTTTTCACACCCACCGTGTAGCGACGTTCAAGCCACCACAGCACGCCATTCGACAGCGTGGTAAACACCAGATAAATCACACCTGCCACAATGGCGAAGTAGAACGGCTGCCAGGTACTTTTACCTGCCAGCTGCGTGGCTTTCACCACATCTTCCAGCCCCAGCAGCGAAACCAGCGCCGTGGCCTTGAGAATAACCTGCCAGTTGTTGCCGATGCCCGGCAGCGCAAAGCGCATCATGGCCGGGAACAGAATGCGACGGAAGGTTTGCGAGCCGGTGAAACCGAAGGCGGTTGCCGCTTCGATCTGCCCTTTTGGCACCGCGAGGAACGCACCACGGAAGGTTTCAGTGAAGTAGGCGCCGTAGATAAAGCCGAGCGTGATGATACCGGCGACCATCGGGTCGATATCAAATTGCGCCAGTCCCAGCGCATCAGTGAGGGTATTCAAGGCGATCTGCAGACCGTAGAAGATCAGCAGCATCAACACCAAATCGGGCACACCGCGGATTAAGGTGGTGTAGCCTTCAAACAACATCGCCAGCGGGCGACTGCGGGAAAGTTTGGCGCCAGCGCCAATCAAGCCGAGCACCACCGCCAGCAACACGGAACTGAGCGCCAGCTCCAGCGTCACAAGGGTGCCCTTGAGGATTACTTCGGAATAGCCATACAACATGGGTTCAATCCTGTCGTGAGGGTAAGTTACAAACGCTGCCCAACTGACGGACAGTCCTAACCAGGGAATTTGAATCGCAGGATGGATGGCGGCAAGCGTATGAAGCCGGGCAGTTTACATAGGTAAGCGCCCGGAGTGAATACTTATGTGCAACCTTCCTGCCTTTCACAGACCAGGATTAGGAAACAGGATAATTAATCGCCGTACACGTTGAAATCAAAGTACTTCTTAGCAATCTTGTCGTAAGTGCCGTCTTTACGCATCTCAACAAAAGCTTTATCGATAGCGGCCTTCAGATCGGCATCATCTTTACGCAAGCCCATACCGGTACCGACGCCAAAGATCTTGTCGTCTTTCACTGCCGGGCCGGCAAACGCATATTTAGCGCCAACAGGCTGCTTCAGGAAACCTTCGCTCGCCTGCACTTCGTCCTGGAACGCGGCATCAATACGACCGGCATTCAGATCCTGATACACCAGATCCTGGTTAGCGTAAGGCGTAACGGTGACACCTTTTGGCTGCCAGTACTCTTTTGCATAGGTTTCCTGAGTGGTGCCCTGCAGCAGACCGATGTTTTTCCCTTTCAGGGATTCAATGGTCGGTTGCAGCGTAGAACCTTTCGGTGCCACTAAGCGCGCGTTCGCCGCATACAGTTTTTCAGAGAAGTTGATCTCTTCCTGACGCTTTTCGGTAATTGACAGAGAAGAGATGATGGCGTCGATCTTTTTCGCTTTCAGCGACGGGATCAGCGCATCGAAATCACTTTCCACATAAGTACATTTAGTCTTGATACGTTTACAAATTTCGTTCGCCAGATCGATATCAAAGCCCACCAGCTGACCTTGCGCGTTCTTGGATTCGAATGGCGGATAAGTCGGGTCAGTTCCGATGCGCAGCGACTGCGGTACAGCGGCGAAGACGCTCGCGCTACTTACCATTGTCAGCATCAGAGAAAGAGCCAGAACTCGCTTTTTCATAGGTAACCCTCAAGTGAAGTGCTTATTGTTATGTGGTGCGTGATGTGTTGGTTTGCGCTGTAAGCTGTGCACGTTTCATGCCAGTTGTGCGAATTGGCTAAACGCTGCGCAAGCGCGCTAAATACTGCGCCGGTTAGCGGCGCAAGCACTTAGTTTGTGAGGGAAATATAACAGCGGTGTCAGGAAGAAAAAGCGACATTGTTAACTTTTGGTGCACAAGATGCACGAAGAGTGATCGCACACGCGAATTTGCACACGAGCAGTGCATTAATGCACCATTATGCGCCACTCCAGCGAGTGAAAAGATCTTCTGGCAGCTCAATATCGAACTGATCGAGCACACGATTCACCGTTTGATCGACTAAATCGCTGATCGATTGCGGACGATGATAGAACGCTGGCACCGGCGGCATGATCAGCGCGCCCAACTCTGCCGCGGTAGTCATCATCCGCAGATGTCCCAAATGCAGCGGCGTTTCGCGTACGCACAGCACCAGCTTACGCTGCTCTTTCAGCACTACATCCGCCGCGCGGGTTAGCAGGCTATCGCTGTAGCTGTGCACGATCCCCGACAGGGTTTTCATCGAGCACGGCGCGATCGCCATGCCGAGCGTTTTGTAGGATCCGGATGAGATGCTGGCGGCGATGTCGCGCACGTCATGCACCACATCGGCCATCGCTTGCACCTCGCGCAGGCTGAAATCGGTCTCCAGCGCCAGCGTTTGCCGCGCGGCGGGGCTGATCACCAAATGGGTTTCCACCTCCGCCAGCGGTTGCAGCACTTGCAACATGCGCACGCCGTAGATCGCGCCGCTGGCGCCGGAAATACCAATGATCAGTCGTTTCATAATTCAGCCTTGCAGGTTCAGATTGCGGCAATGATAGCGGCTCACTGAACAAAAATACAAAAACAAACAGGGCGGGATTGCGCCCGCCCTGCTTTTACTCTGCCATAACCTCTGGCTTAGCCTTCGTTGTGCAGCTCCAGACCTTCCACTTCTGTCTGACGCGCGATGGCTTTGGAATCGTCATTACGCAGCGACTGCAGATACTCAAGGTACTGTTGATCGACATCTTTGGTGACGTAGATGCCGTTGAATACCGAGCACTCAAAGTTGGCGATATCCGGGTTCTCTTCACGCACCGCTTCAATCAGGTCGTTGAGATCCTGGAAAATTAACGCATCCGCTTTAATCAGCTGGCAGATCTCATTCACTTCACGGCCATGCGCAATCAGTTCGGTAGCGCTTGGCATATCAATGCCATAGACGTTCGGGAAACGGATTTCTGGTGCCGCCGAGGCGAGATAGACTTTTTTCGCGCCCGCTTCACGTGCCATTTCAATGATCTGCTCGGATGTGGTGCCGCGTACGATGGAGTCATCCACCAGCAACACATTCTTATCACGGAACTCAGCACGGTTGGCGTTCAGCTTGCGGCGAACGGCGCTGCGGCGCTGCTGCTGGCCGGGCATGATAAAGGTACGGCCAACGTAGCGGTTCTTCACGAAGCCCTGACGATATGGCTTGTCGAGGATACGTGCGATTTCCAGCGCGATATCGGTTGAGGTTTCCGGAATCGGAATCACCACATCGATATCCAGATCTTCCCACTCGCGGGCAATTTTGTTACCCAACTTGGTGCCCATACGCACGCGTGCGCTGTACACCGAGATTTTGTCGAGGAACGAGTCCGGGCGCGCAAAGTAGACGTATTCAAACAGGCACGGATTGGTTTTCGGGTTCTCAGCGCATTGACGCGTAGAGAGCTGGCCCTGCTCGGTGATGTATACGGCTTCGCCAGGCGCTACGTCACGAATGAACTCGAAGCCCAGCGTATCCAGCGCGACGCTCTCTGACGCCACCATGTATTCGGTGCGGCCATCGGCGATAACGCGCTTGCCCAGCACCAGCGGACGAATACCGTTAGGATCGCGGAAGGCGACCATCCCGTGTCCGATAATCATTGAAACCACTGCGTAAGCGCCGCGCACCTGCTGATGCACAGCCGCCACCGCAGCAAAAATGTTGTCAGCTTCCAGCGGATAGTGCTGAAAACGGTCCAGCTCCTGCGCGAAGATGTTCAGCAGGATTTCGGAATCTGAGGTGGTATTAACGTGACGGCGACCCGTTTCGAACAGCTGTTTACGCAGTTCGTGGGCGTTGGTCAGGTTGCCGTTATGCGCCAACGTGATGCCATAAGGGGAGTTCACGTAGAAAGGTTGCGCTTCAGAGGCGCTGGAGCTGCCTGCCGTTGGGTAGCGCACATGACCAATCCCGATGTTGCCCTGCAAACGCTGCATATGGCGCGCTTCGAACACATCGCTGACCAGGCCGTTGGCTTTACGCAAACGGAAGCAGTTAATAGCATCGATGGTACAAATGCCGGCGGCATCCTGCCCGCGGTGCTGAAGCACCGTTAACGCGTCATAGATTGACTGGTTTACTGGCATGAAACCGGTGATACCAACAATACCGCACATATTGTCATTTCCTCATTAGCCGCACTCCCGATGGTGTCACCGGGGTAAAAAACTCGACGTGCTTTTCAGGTAATCGAAAAACCACCTGATGATGTAACTGAACTGGGGAATGAGTTGCGACTGTTGCCAGTCCGGGCTTTTAGAAAAGCCGGTGAATGTATCGAGAAAGAACAGCATAGCAGACACGATCAGCACACCGCGCAACGCCCCGAAACAGACACCCAACACCCTGTCGGTTCCCGACAAGCCGGTTTTTTCAACCAGCGAGCCGATCACATAGTTCACGATGGCACCCACAATCAGGGTGGCAACAAACAACACCGCGATAGCGATGCCGTTGCGAACCAGTTCGTCGTCAAAACCTGTAAACCAGACTGCAAGGTAGGCGTAATAATGACTGGCGACAAAAAACGCGCATCCCCAGGTAACGAGAGATAAGGCTTCCCGGACAAACCCGCGAATCAGGCTGACCAGAGCCGAAAAACCAACTACCGCAATAATGACGTAATCAATCCAGATCATGAACTCTTCCAGCCCAGTGCTATCGCACCCCTGCATCCAGTTCGGGGCGCATTCTAACAGAAAAAGAAAACGTTTGCGTAGGGTTTTCCGGTTCTGTTTCCGCAAAAAGGGCGATGAAAAAAACTTTCCTCGCCCTGTGTATTATCAGTGATTTAATCCACTGATATTCAATGATTTTCCTGTCGCGCTTCGCTACAAAAATTTTGTAAAGCCGCGCCTTTTTCTGCTATTGGCGCGGCTTATCAGCGCGTTATCGCGCGCTATACGGTTTCACCACGCCACCGAGGCCGGAGATGCTTTGCAACTCACTCAGCGAGCCTTGCAGCTTCGCTTTATTGGCATCCGGACCGACGTAAATGCGGGTGATTTGTCCCTGCACCGGCGTAGACGGCACGGTAAAGGCGCGATAACCGGAAAGACGCAGCTGCGCCACAATCTCGCTCACTTTCGCCGCATTCTTCAGCGCTCCGAGCTGCACCACAAATGCCTGACCAGCTGGCGCTGCGGGTTCGCTCTGCTTCGGCGTTTCCACCGGTTTCGGCTGCTCTACCGGCTTCGGCTGCTCGACGGGCTTCGGCTTCGGTTGCTCCACCGGTTTTGGCTTCGGCTGTTCAGCCGGCTTCGGTTTCGGCTGCTCGACCGCTTTTGGCTTCGACTGTTCCACCGGTTTCGGCTGCACTTGCTGATGCACCGGCGGCGGCGTGACCACGCTGGGCTCGCTATTCTGCGTGGGCTGCGCGCTGCCGTTAGTGGCGGTTTTACCACCGTTCTGATTCTGGGCCGCGCCCGCCCCTTCCGGCGGCTGCGCTGGTAAAGGTTGCGTCACCGGCGGCACCATTTCGCTATCCTGCTGATCGTCCGGTTTTGGCACCAGCGGAATGGCGGCGAACTCTTCTTTATAATGTTTCTTCTTACCGTCCAGTAGGCCGGGCAAGACGATGACACCAATCGCCACCAGAATGACCGTACCGACTAAGCGATTTTGGAACTTACTTGCCACTGCCGTTCTCCGCTGCCATCGATTCCATAACCTGCGCTACGGTGTGGAAAGAGCCACACACCAGAATCACATCTTCGGGACGCGCCTGCTGACGCGCCGCTTGCCAGGCTGCATCAACGTTGCTGTAAGCCACACCGCCATCCAGATGAGCCAGCAGCTCATCGGCGGAGGCACCGCGCGGACCGTCGAGCGGCGCGCAGTACCAGCGATCAACCTGTGGTGCCAGCGCCGCCAGCGTGCCCGCGATATCTTTGTCGTGCAGCATGCCGACCACCGCATGCACTTCACCGCTGTGCGGCTCTTCAGCCAGACGCGAAGCCAGATAATAAGCGGCATGCGGATTGTGCGCCACATCAAGAATGACGCGCGGCGCTTCGCTGACGGTCTGGAAGCGTCCCGGCAAAATCGCCAGCGGCAGATGCTGACGAATAATCGCTTCGCTTACCGTTAAACCCGACGCACGCAGCGCGGTCAGCGCGGTGGCGGCATTGGGTAACGGCACCTGCGGCAGCGGTAAATCGCGCAGCTCGCCGTGCGCATCCTGCAACGTCCAGCTGGTACCCGTTTGCTGCCACTGCCAGTCGCGATTGCGCTGCAGCAACACCGCACCCTTCTCCGCTGCGACGTCGGCGATGGTGCCCGGCATATCGGCTTCACCGACAATTGCTGGTTTACCTGCGCGGAACACGCCGGCTTTTTCCCGACCGATACTTTCACGATCCGGACCCAGCCAATCGGTGTGGTCGAGCGCGATGCTGGTGATCACTGCCACGTCGGCATCGACAATATTGGTGGCATCAAGACGTCCGCCCAGGCCGACTTCAAGGATCACCACGTCGAGATTCGCCGCGCGGAACAGATTGAAGGCCGACAAGGTGCCGAACTCAAAATAGGTCAGTGAAGTGTCACCGCGCCCGGCTTCAATCGCGGCAAAACTGGCGCTGTGCTGCGCTTCATCCAGTTCAGCGCCCTGCACACGTACACGTTCGGTGTAACGCACCAGATGTGGCGAGCTGTAAACGCCCACGCGATAGCCCGCGGCCATCAATAGCGTTTCCAGCGTGCGGCAGGTGGTGCCTTTGCCGTTGGTACCGGCGACGGTGAAGACAAAAGGAGCGGGTTTGAGCAGGTCGAGGCGTGCGGCGACGCGTTGAATACGATCCAGACCCAGTTCAATGGCCTGCGAATGCAGATGCTCAAGATAATGAAGCCACGTGGCCAAAGGCGACGTGGCTTGAGGAAGAGATTTGTCCATGTGTCCCGTTCAAAATCAATACATCGAGTAACTTAAGGTCGCGGACCACGTTGGATGCAACCTTAAGTATTCAATGTAGACGGTGCATTGGAGGAAGGAAACATTACTGCCTCATTCCGTTGCCTGTCAGGCTTCGTTGCTCTCCGGCTCAGCCACATTTGGCTGATCACCATCCAGCTGCGGCGCTGGCAGGTTCATCATTTTCGCCAGCAGGCTTGCCAGCTTAAAGCGCATTTCCGGACGACGGATGATCATGTCGATCGCGCCTTTCTCGATCAGGAACTCACTGCGCTGGAAACCCGGCGGCAGTTTTTCACGCACGGTCTGCTCGATAACACGTGGACCGGCAAAGCCAATCAGCGCTTTCGGTTCCGCCACGTTGAGATCGCCCAGCATCGCGAAGCTGGCTGAAACGCCGCCCATGGTTGGGTCAGTCAGCACGGAGATGTACGGCAAGCCGCGCTCCTGCATTTTCGCCAGTGCCGCACTGGTTTTCGCCATCTGCATCAGCGACTGCAGCGCTTCCTGCATACGTGCACCGCCTGACGCGGAGAAGCAGATCAGTGGGCAGTTGTCTTCCAACGCCTGCTCAACGCCACGCACAAAGCGCGCGCCAACCACTGAACCCATTGAGCCGCCCATAAAGGAGAACTCAAAGGCCACAGCAACAATTGGCATGCCGTGCAGCGTGCCTTTCATCGCCACCAGCGCATCTTTCTCACCGGTGTCTTTCTGTGCGGCGACCAAACGGTCTTTATACTTCTTCGAGTCGCGGAACTTCAGTAGATCTTTCGGTTCCAGCTCGCTGCCCAGCTCAACCAGCGAACCTTCATCCAGCATGCTATGCAGACGCTCACGGGCGTGCATGCGCATGTGATGGTCGCACTTCGGGCAGACCTCGAGGTTACGCTCCAGCTCGGCGCGGTACAGCACCTGCCCACAACTATCGCACTTGGTCCACACCCCTTCCGGGATGCTGGCTTTGCGCGTTGGCGTGGCAGTGCTTTTATTCAGTATGCGTTCAATCCAGCTCATTGATGACCTTTCTATTTAATGCTGACCTGGTCCAGTCTTCTCATTGCTGCTGAAATCACCTTCAGCAGGCCGTAAATGTCGCTCATTAAACCACAACCCGTTCACGCTGTGGATAAAAATCTGGTAACGAGCTTACTGCGACTTCTGCTGGCGGCGATGACGCCACACTTCAATTACGCCTGGCAGTATAGAAACCACGATGATGCCGACGATCAGCAGCTTCAGGTTCTCCTGCACAACCGGCAGGTCGCCAAACAGATAACCGGCGTAAGAGAACAGCAGCACCCACAGCAGTGCGCCCGTCACATTGTAGAGCGCGAAGTGGCGATAAGACATGTGTCCCATCCCCGCCACAAAGGGGGCAAAGGTTCGCACGATTGGTACAAAGCGCGCAAGTATAATGGTCTTGCCGCCGTGGCGATCGTAGAACGCGTGGGTTTTATCCAGGTAACTGCGACGGAAAATTTTCGAGTTCGGGTTGCTGAACAGCTTCTCACCGAACAGACGCCCAATCGTGTAGTTCACCGCATCACCGAGGATGGCGGCGATCACCAACAGCGTTACCATCAGGTGTACGTTGAGATCGTTCCCCGGCAAGGCCGCCAGCGCACCGGCAACAAACAGCAGGGAATCACCTGGCAGGAACGGCGTGACCACCAAACCGGTTTCACAGAACAGAATCAGGAACAGAATGGCGTAAATCCAGATGCCGTACTGCGCCACCAGCTCGGCCAAATGCACATCAATATGCAGAATAAAATCGACTAAAAAGTGGATGAAATCCATATAACCACAACTCCCCTAACACCCAACAATTAACGGTTAATCTGCGAGGAACAACGGTCCCAACGCAGGCTGAGGTAATGCAAAGTGGGATGGATAATCCACCGCTACCAAATAAAGCCCCTCGGCTTTGGCGGTCGCCGCCGCCAGCTTACGATCTTTGGCCGCGAGCAGCGTCGCCATCCACTCTTCCGGCTGGTTGCCGGTGCCGATTTCCATCAGGCTGCCGACAATATTACGCACCATGTGATGTACAAATGCATTGGCTTTGATATCCACCACCACATACGGCCCATGACGCGTGACGTTGAGATGCATCACGTTGCGCCACGGCGTGCGTGACTGACACTGCACCGCGCGGAACGAAGTGAAGTCATTCTCGCCAATCAGCGCCTGACCAGCGCGCTGCATCTTCTCTGCATCCAGCGGATGGTAATAATGGGTAATGCCATTGCCCAGAATCGCCGGACGCAGCCGATGGTTGTAAATCACGTAGCGATAGCGGCGTGCCGTGGCGCTAAAACGCGCATGGAACTCGTCCGGCACCGCTTTCACCCAGCGCACCGCGATGTCATCAGGCAGATTGGCATTCACACCCAACGTCCAGGCCGCGTCAGCACGCGGTGAGGTGGTTTCGAAATGCACCACTTGTCCGGTGCCATGCACACCAGCATCGGTACGGCCCGCGCAGAACACCACCACCGGATGATCGGCCACTTTCGACAACGCCTTTTCCAGCTTTTCCTGCACGCTGCGCACTTCATTTTGCCGCTGCCAGCCGTAATAACGGCTGCCATCGTATTCAATACCCAACGCCAGCTTAAGCGTTTTCCCTTCAGGCAACATTAATAGAAATACTCCTGCACCAGTTTCTCAGCGGTTTTCACCGCCATCAGTGCACCGCCGAAACGGATGTTGTCTGCCACAGACCAGAACTGCAGCAGCTCTGGGATGCCGTAATCATTGCGCACGCAGCCAATGCTCAGCACGTCGCTGCCGGACGCATCGCCCACCTGCGTGGGGTAATCGCTCTCTTCAGTCAGGTTGATATCACCGGAGCGGCCCAGTTCATCGCGCGCTTCTTCTGCAGAGAGCGGACGCAGATTCTCCACGTGTACGATCTGCGCATTGCCGTAGAACACCGGCGCCTGCACGCTGCTTACCGCGATCGGCAAACCTTCGTCCTGCAGCACTTTACGTACCTGCTCAACCACGCGACGTTCGCTCTCGACGCTGCCATTGCTGTCCGCCAGCAGCGGCAAAATGTTGAACGCCAGCTGGCGGCCAAAATAGTGCGTTTCCGCCGGCACGCCGTTCAGCAAACGCGCACTTTCACCGGCCAAACCATCAACCGCCGCTTTACCATGGCTTGAGGCCGCAATCAGGTTGGTAACCTGCAAACGGCTCAGACCGGCCAGATCCACCAGCGGTTTGATTGAGCACAGCAGCTGGCTTACCAGGCTGTCGGCAACGGTAATGATGTTGCGATTGCGGTAATCCGCCAGCACCTGTGGATTCACATCCGGCACCACCAGCGGCACATCCGGTTCGAGCGCAAACAGATCGCTGCTATCGATCACCAGACAACCCTGGCTGGCGGCTTCTTCGGCATAGCGCGCCGAGGCTTCACGACCCGCAGTGAAGAACGCCAGCTGCACTTGCGTCCAGTCAAATTCGGCCACGTCCTGCACCAGCACGGTACGTCCCTCAAAACGTTTGTTCTCACCGGCACCGTTTTCACTCGCCAGCAAATACAACTCACCAACCGGGAACTGGCGTTCAGCCAGCAGTTCCAGTACAGCGTTCCCTACTGCGCCTGTTGCGCCCAAAAGCGCGATATTCCAGCCGTCAGACATGTTGGTTACTCCAGAGATTGACACAAAAACAGAAGGCGATGAAAACATCGCCCGAGATTTAGGAATTATCCCCCGCAATAGTGCAGGTGATTGAAATTTCTTTACAAACTGGCGCGGAAGCCAAGCTGATTGAGCATCGCAGCCGTCTCCGCATCATCGCAATGCACCTGCAGCGATGACCATTCACGACGCTCTTGATATTGCTTGCGCAGGCGATCAAACTCGCCTGGCTTTGCCGCCACTTTACGCAGTGGCGCATCGTCGCGGCGCACATCATACACCAGATGCACTAAGCGTTTTAGCGTTGGCTGATCGAGCTTGCCGCGTAAAGTGACAGAACCGAATTCAGGTGCCGGCAGCAGGCTTTCCACCGCCACCTGCTGCGGCTGGCCGATAAAGTCGCACCAGGCTTCAAACACTTGCGTGGTGCCGCGCGCTTTACCTTCCAGCGTGTAGCCAGCGATATGGGCGGTGGCGATATCCACTTTATCCAGCAGATCGAGCGACAGATCCGGCTCCGGCTCCCACACATCCAATACCACGCTAAGATCGTGGCGCATCTTCAGCACTGCCAGCAGCGCCGCGTTATCTACCACCGCACCGCGGCAGGCGTTGATCAGAATAGTGTTGGGTTTGAGCGCCATCAGCAGCGCCGCATCGGCCAAATGCCAGCTTTTATACGGGCCATCTTTAAACAGCGGCGTGTGGAAGGTCAGGATGTCGGCCTGCGCCACCAGATCATCCAGCGAATGGAAGGTTTCCTGATCGCCACGATCGGCGCGCGGTGGATCGCACAGCAGCGTTTTCACGCCCCAGGCTTGCAGACGCTTCTGCAGGCGGCCGCCAACATTCCCCACGCCAACAATGCCCACGGTGCGATCGCGCAATTCAAAACCATCGCGCTCCGCCAGCAGCAGCAGCGAGGAGAACACATACTCCACCACCGCAATGGCATTACAGCCAGGCGCCGCAGAGAAGCTGATGCCTGCCGCCGCCAGTGATGCTTCATCAATATGATCGGTGCCGGCGGTCGCGGTGCCGACAAACTTCACCGGCGTACCGGCCAGCAGTGCCGCATTCACTTTGGTGACGGAACGCACCATCAATCCGCTGGCGTCCTGCAGCTCAGCTTCCGGCAACGGACGGCCGGGCACCGCGAGCACATCGCCGGTGCGGCTGAAGAGTTCACGGGCATAAGGCATATTTTCATCGACGAGAATTTTCACTGCGGCGGTCCTGTCTGCAAAAATTTAAGGCGCGTATTTTGCCATAAAGCCGGGGATTAACCTAACCGACTGCGATAGCGATCGGGCGTGGTACCGGCCTGCTGCTGGAACATCACAATGAGCGCCGACGCCGAGCTGTAACCCAGCTCGTGAGCGATGCCCTGCACGCTGCAACCCTGCTCCAGCAGCGCGATAGCACGCAGAAAGCGTAAACGCTGCCGCCACTCGCTGAATGACATATTCAACTGCTGCTGACAGCGTCGCGCTAGCGTACGCTCGGTGGTGAACACGCGCTTCGCCCATTGTGCCAGCGTGGTGTTATCGCCGGGATGCGCTTCAAGCGCGCGCAGAATCGGCGCGAGGAATTTGTCATCTGACATCGGCAAATAGCTGTTATGCACCGGCGCCAGACGCAGGCGATCGATCAACACTTCACACATGCGCCAGTCGGCTTGCGTTTGCGGCTGCTCCAGTTCACGGCGGGCAAAATCATTCATGATGGCATGCCCAATGGCATCGACATGCAATAAACAGGCTTTATCCGGCAGGCCCGCGCAGAGATCGGCGGCGAGATTAAAGGTGCGAAAACGCGCTTCGTTGTGGTTGTAGCTGCTGTGACGATGGCCGGCCGGAATCCAGATCGGGATATCTGCGGGCGTCAGCAGACGTTCGCCCTCCACTTCCATCTCCAGCACGTGGCTGGTGACGAAAATCACCTGACCCCAATCATGCGCATGGGTGAGGTATTCG
The DNA here is from genome assembly GCF_019795975.1 of Pantoea sp. DY-17. Taxonomy (NCBI): domain Bacteria; kingdom Pseudomonadati; phylum Pseudomonadota; class Gammaproteobacteria; order Enterobacterales; family Erwiniaceae; genus Pantoea; species Pantoea sp. DY-17. The sequence continues at coordinate 1,955,516 of NZ_JAIMIG010000001.1, forward strand.
GTTTTGGCGTTGACCTCGTCATAACGCATGAAGAAGCGCAGCAAAGGCGCATCAATCGGCGGCTGGTATTCGACTTGTAGATTCATTCTGTCCGGTCACTAACAAATATTGTCCGATTTTAACTATCTGCTTTAAACCGGTCAAACGTAAACTATTCGCGATTATCTGAGGAGCTGTATCATGAATTTACTGTTTCCGCTGATCGCGGTGCTGATCTGGTCGATCAACACTATCGTCAGCAAACTCTCGGCGGGAAGTATCGATCCTGCGGCGATCTCCTTCTATCGCTGGCTGCTGGCGCTGATAGTGCTGACACCGTTTTGCCTGCCGGGCGTGTGGCGCCATCGTCACACCATTAAAGCCAACGGCTGGCGATTACTGTTCCTGGGTCTGCTTGGCATGGTGCTGTATCAAAGTCTCGCCTATTACGCGGCGCACAGCGTTTCTGCGGTGATGATGGGAATTCTCGGCGCGACCATTCCGCTGCTGACCATCCTGCTCAGTCTGGTTGTGCTGCGCCTCGCGCCGACGCGCGGCATTCTAATTGGCGGCGTGTTGTCGTTCGCCGGTTTGGTATGGCTGGTGAGCGAAGGCAATCCGGCGCAGCTGCTGAATCAACGGCTCGGCAATGGCGAATTGATGATGCTGGCAGCATCGACCTCGTACGCCTTGTACGGCGTGCTGACCAAGCGCTGGGCGATTCCGCTGCCGACCTGGCAAAGCCTGTATGTGCAGATTTTCTTTGGCGTGCTGCTATTGCTGCCTGGCTTCCTGCGCGCGCCGGATGTCACGCTCAACATGCACAATCTGCCGCTGGTGCTGTATGCCGGGCTGTTTGCGTCGATCATCGCGCCGTTCCTGTGGATCCTTGGCGTGCAGCGTTTGGGCGCCAGCACCACCAGCATATTCATGAACTTCGTGCCGGCGTTTACGGCCATTATTGCCGTGATGTTCCTGCATGAGCAGCTGCATGGCTATCACTGGATTGGCGGCGGCATGACGTTAGTCGGTGTTATTCTGGCGCAACGGCTGAAAACCCCGCTGCGTAAGCCGCGCAGCGCGACCCTTCCCGATCCCGCCGCCTGATTTTATTATCCGGAAAGGCCGCAGCCCCCGTGGATTTCCTGGGGGCTTTTGCTATGATGTGGCCTCTTTTTTCCGGCGCACCCGGATCTGACCCGTTTTCAAGGATTCCGCCATGCAACCTCTCAGCGGTCCCGGTGTGCCCGCGGGCGATCGTTCCCCTTTATCTCAGGCCACTGGCCCAACGCGACCTGGCGGTCCAGCCGGTGAGCAGCCGCTTTCTCCTGCCCAGCGCACCACGCTGGAACGTCTGATTGTTCGCATTATGTCTTTGAGTACGCTGAAAGCGCCGGAACTCTGGGCTGGCGTGCGGCATGAAGTCGGGGTGAAGAGTGAGGCGGAGCTGCAATCGCGCCACTTCCCGGCGGCGGAGCAGCATCTCAACGGTCGCTTAACCCAGGTGCAAAACAGTCTTGCTACGCGCCAGCTGCTGCAACAGCTGCTGGAAAAATTGCCGCAGGGCAATAATCGCCAGGCGGTGAGCGATTTTATTCGTCAGCAGTTTAACCAAACGGTGTTGAGCGCGTTGTCGCAGGACCAGCTGCGTCAGGTGCTGACGATGTTGCAAAACGGTCAGATGGCGATCCCGCAGCCGCAGCAAACGCGCGTCTCCGATCGCAGCTTGTTGCCGGCAGAACAGCAGTCGCTGAATCAGCAGGTGACGCGCCTTGCGGCGAAAACCGGTGAATCGCCGGTGAAACTGCTGGCCGATACGCTGAAGCTGGTGAATCTGAAAAGCGGCGATCCGATTCCCTCACGCCACTTCCCGCTGCTGACGCAATATTTGCAGGTGCGCCAGACGCTGGCTCAGCACAGTGCGCCAACCTTGCAGATGCTGGAAACCTCACTGCGCCAGCCGTTAACCCATGATGAGCAGCGACTGCTGGAAGATTACAGCCAGCAACGTTTCCAGGCGCTGCCGACCACCGTGCTGACGCCAGCGCAGACGCAGGATCTGCTGAATCTGCTGTTTAGCCGCCGCGCCGAGAAACTGCACGAACAGCCGCTGGCCGATAGCGAAATTCGGCCGCAGCCAATCTGGTCGCCGTTTATTCAGATGTTGCCGCAACCGCTGGCGCAGCGCCCGGCACTCACGCTGATTGCCGGTATCTTCCTGTTTATCTTCCTACTGTGGCTGTTTATCTAGCAGCCGCAGTTGGCAGCGGGCGTGGCGAGAATTGCGGTCCAGCTGCCAGTCAGCCAGCGACTGGGCTTTGCGGCGCTGACACCCGGGGGAGATTGTCAGCGCCTGCGATAAGCTGGTTACGCTGTTGTCGCAGCCCGCGCAAACCTCCAGGTAACCAGAATGCCCAGCGCCGCACAACAGGCTCCCGCGACATAGACCGAGCCGTAACCCAGCGCCGTCGCCAGTAAGCCGGTCAACGGGCCGCTGGCACCGTACGCGATATCCTGAAATGCAGAGAAACCGCCAAGCGCGGTGCCGCGAATCTGTGGCGATACGCGTTTAATCACTTCAACGCCCAGCGCCGGGAAGATCAGCGAGCAGCCGCAGCCGGTCAAAGCCGCGCCAATCAGCGCCATCCAGCCAGAAGTGGCGAACGCCAGTAGCAGCAGACCGGCGGTTTCCACCAGCAAAGAGATCATCGCTACTTTTACGCCGCCGTGACGATCCGGCAAGCCGCCAAAGAACACGCGCACCAGCACAAACGCACAGCCGAAGGCGGTCAGCGCAAAACCGGCGTTGCCCCAGTTTTCCGCAGCAAAATAGAGTGATGTAAAGGTGCCGATCACCGCAAAACCGGTGCCCTGCAGCGCCAGCGCCAGTCCCGGCTGAAAGATGGTTTTCACTACGCTAAGCAGCGATGGCCGCTCGCCGCCCACCACCTGCACTTTGCGGATCCAGCCATTTATCGCCAGCGACAGCAGCGGCAACAGCAGCGCAACCGCACCGAGAGCAGCAAAGCCGCCGTGCTGATTGATCAGCAAGCCGAGCGGTGCGCCAGCCGCCAGCGATCCATAAATCGCCATGCCGTTCCATGACATCACTAATCCAGAACGTTTGCTGCCCACCAATCCCATGCCCCAGGTCAGATTGCCGGTCAGCAGCAGGCTTTCGCCGAATCCTAACAGCAAGCGCCCCACTGCCAACAAACCAAACTTCATCCACGGAGAAACCGGTAACAACGCGGCCGCCAGATACGCCACGCCCACCAGCGCGATGGCCAGCATGCCGTGCTGAGTGGTGAGTTTCGCACCGTGTTGATCGGCTCGACGCCCGGCAAAGCTGCGCGTCAACAGCGTGGCGAAGAACTGAATCCCCACCGCCACGCCAACCATCAGGTTACTCATACCGAGTTCATGATGGACATACAGCGGGATGACCGGCAGCGCGAGGCCAGCGGTCAGATAGGTGAGGAATACCGCAAAGGAGGTGCAGGCCAGCGGCATAACGGATTGCGTCTGCGCGTCAGCAGTCGTGGTCATGGTGGGTCGAACTCCTTGTAATAACCAGACACGCGCTTGCTGCCAAAACAGAAACGGGATATTTGGTTCACACTAAGCTAAAAGTGATAATTTTGTTTCGGATGGAGTGGGAGTGTAGGCAAGCTGAAGGTGGAATGTCAAAACAACAAGGGCCGGATAACCGGCCCTTGTGATATTGCTAGCATAATTAGGTCGCCATGAATGGCGATCCTACGGGATTATGCTGGCAACTTACGCATGGTCAGAGTGGCGTTAGTCCCGCCGAAGCCAAAGCTGTTCGACATCACGGTGGTCAGCGCTTTATCAGTCGGTTTGGTCACGATGTTCAGACCTTTGCCCGCTTCATCCAGCTCTTCCACGTTGATGCTTGGCGCGATGAAACCGTGCTCCAGCATCAGCAAAGTGTAGATCGCTTCCTGCACGCCCGCCGCACCCAGTGAATGACCGGTCATGGCTTTGGTAGCAGACAGTGATGGGCAGTTATCGCCGAACACTTCGCGAATCGCACCCAGCTCTTTCACATCACCAACCGGCGTAGAAGTGCCGTGGGTATTGAGGTAATCGATTGGGGTATCCAGACCTTGCATCGCCATCTTCATGCAGCGCACTGCGCCTTCGCCTGAAGGAGCTACCATGTCTGCGCCATCTGAGGTTGCGCCGTAGCCCACGATCTCAGCATAAATGTGTGCACCACGTGCCAGAGCGTGCTCCAGCTCTTCAACCACCACCATACCGCCGCCGCCAGCGATAACGAAGCCGTCACGGTTGGCATCGTAAGTACGTGAGGCTTTTTCTGGCGTTTCGTTGTATTTGGTCGACAGTGCGCCCATCGCATCGAACTCACAGGCCATTTCCCAGCTCAGCTCTTCACCGCCGCCAGCAAATACAATGTCCTGTTTACCCAGCTGAATCTGCTCAACCGCATTACCGATGCAGTGTGCAGAAGTAGCACAGGCTGAACTGATGGAGTAGTTCACGCCGTGAATTTTGAACGGGGTTGCCAGGCAAGCAGAAACGCCTGAACCCATCGCCTTGGTCACCACATAAGGACCGACCGCTTTCAGGCCGCGTGGGCTACGCATGGCGTCAGCACCAAATACCTGATAACGCGGAGAACCGCCGCCAGAACCGGCAATCAAACCCACACGTGGGTTTTGCTGATACTGTTCGTCAGTCAGGCCTGAGTCTTTGATCGCTTCGGCCATTGAAAGGTAGGCATAAATAGAGGCATCACTCATAAAACGCACGATTTTGCGATCGATGAGCCCGTTGGTATCCAGTTTGACGTTGCCCCATACGTGGCTGCGCATACCGGCATCTCTCATCTCTTCAGAGAAAGTAATACCGGAACGGCCTTCACGCAGAGAAGCCAGCACTTCTTGCTGGTTATTACCAATGCTGGAAACAATACCCAGGCCAGTAATCACTGCACGTTTCATTCAATAATCCTCGTTCCACATATTTGGATGTGGTGCACTCTAGCGTACAGTTGTAAGCCGAACAAGTCCGATCAGCCATTTCCCTTTGTAAATTTGCGTCATGTGACGTCTATCGCTAAACTCGCGCCACTGCCTGAAATATGAGCCTTTCCCGTGAAATTAACCCCGGTTGAACACGCCCAAATAAACTGGAATGAACAGGGTACACCTGTGTCCCGAGCGTTCGGCGACGTCTATTTCTCCAACGATAATGGACTGGAGGAAACGCGCTATGTGTTCCTTGATGGCAACCATATTCCGCACCGTTTTGCTGTACATTCACGCGATTTATTTATTGTCGCCGAAAGCGGTTTTGGGACTGGTCTGAACTTTCTTACCCTGTGGCAAGCCTTCGATCGCTTCCGCAATGAGCAACCCAACGCCACTTTGCAGCGTCTGCACTTTATCAGCTGCGAGAAATTCCCGCTGACGCACGCCGATCTGGTGGCTGCACATGCCCATTGGCCGGAGCTTAAGCCGTGGGCCGAACAGCTGCAACAGCAGTGGCCGCAGGCGTTGCCGGGTTGTCAGCGCCTGCTGTTTAACGGCGGCGAAGTCACGCTGGACCTCTGGCTTGGTGATATTAACGCGCTAATTCACACCTTTGATGACAGCCTCAATCGTCAGGTGGATGCGTGGTTCCTTGATGGCTTCGCGCCGGCAAAAAACCCTGAGATGTGGACGCCAGATCTGTTCGCCGCGATGACGCGCCTCGCCCGGCCGGGCGGCACGCTGGCGACTTTTACCGCGTCGGGGTTTGTGCGACGCGGGTTGCAGGACGCCGGTTTCAATATGCAGAAGCGCAAAGGCTTTGGTCACAAACGTGAAATGCTGGTCGGCGTGCTGGAGCAAGCCGCTGCATTGCCGCACAGCCAGCCGTGGTATGCGCGCCCGCCGGCAGGCAGCAATGAAGTGGCGCTGATTGGCGGCGGCATCGCCAGCGCAGTATTGGCGCTGGCGCTGCTGCGACGCGGTTGGCGCGTAACGCTCTACTGCGCCGATGACGCGCCCGCGCTGGGCGCATCCGGCAATCGTCAGGGCGCGCTCTATCCGCTGCTGAATCAGCACGATCCCGCGCTGGCCACCTTCTTCCCGGCGGCTTTTGGTTTTGCCCGACGTCTGTACGATCGGCTGCCAGTGGAGTTTGAGCATGACTGGAGCGGCGTGTTGCAGCTGGGCTGGGATGATAAAAGCGCGGAGAAAATTGCGCAGATGCTCAACATGGCACTGCCGCATGACATCGCGTACGGTGTTAATAAAGAAGAAGCGCAACAGCTGGCGGGCGTTGAACTTGATGTCGGCGGGATTTTTTATCCGCAAGGCGGCTGGCTGTCGCCTGCACAGCTGACCAGCAATCTGCTGGAGTACGCGCAATCGCGGGGATTACACCTGCACTGGCTGCATCGCGTCACGCAATTAACGCGCGATGAAGATCGCTGGACGCTGCACTTTAGCGAGCAGCCGCTGGTGCAGCATTCCCAAGTGGTGCTGGCGAATGGTCACGCGTTGCTGGAACTTGAGCACAGTAAAACGCTGCCGGTGTACGCGGTGGCGGGACAAGTGAGCCACGCGCCGACTAATCCGTCGTTGGGCGCGCTGCGCACCGTGCTGTGTTACGACGGCTATCTCACGCCGGTCAGCCCGAACTTCGCCACCCATTGCATCGGCGCCAGCTATCATCGTGGCGATACCGCCACAGATTTCCGCGCCGACGATCAGCAGGAGAATCGCCAACGGCTGATTAACTGTCTGCCGCAGAGCCAATGGCCGCAACAGGTTGATGTGTCCGATAACCAGGCGCGCAACGGCGTGCGCTGTGCCACGCGCGATCATCTGCCGATGAGCGGCAGCGCGCCAGATTATGAAGCGACACTCACGCAATACGCCGATCTGCCAGAACAGCGTGCGCGCGGTGCAAGCGTAGCCGATGCGCCGGTGCATAACGGTTTGTTTGTGTTGGGCGCATTAGGTTCGCGTGGTTTGTGCAGCGCACCGCTGGCGGCCGAAGTGCTGGCGGCGCAGATGAGCGGCGAACCGCAGCCGCTGGATGCAGCCACGCTGGCGGCGATGAGTCCAAATCGCTATTGGGTGCGAAAACTGCTGAAGGGTAAAAAAGCGGGTCGATAATCTGCGGGGCGAGCGATCGCCCCGAGACGTTAAGCGGTTTGACGGGCCTGCAGGAACAGATTGTCCCACATGCCGGTGACCAGCGCCTGATCGCGTGGTGACAGTTCGCCAGCAGCAATGGCTTTTTGCAGGCTGTTGGTGACGTGAGTTTGCAGCGCTTCCGGCGTGTGTTCACCGCTCAGCTCTATCTCCGCCACTGCCAGGGTCAGATGACCACGCAGATAGCCGCCTGCAAACAGCTCGTCATCGCTGGCGTGATCGACCATGTCATCAATCAGGGCCAGAATGCGGGTTTCAAATTCTACGATCATCTCTTCCTCTCTTCTTATAACCTTCGCGGATTACAGATCTTCCGGCCAGGGGAATTGTGCCGCCGTCAGTGGCGGCGTGCCGTAATAATTCGTCAGTGCATCGATGAAGCGAGCTGGTCGTGCCGGAATGCCCTGCTGCAGATACGTCATCACCTGTGCATGCACTTTGCGCTGAAACGCTATGCGATCTGGCTCACAATCGCCTTCGAGATTGTCACAACTTACGTTGAAGGGAAAGCCCGCCGCCACGCAGAATAACCACTCCAGCGCCTGCGGTTTTACCTCAACCGATTCGAACTGGCTCTGCGTTTGCGCATCGCGTCCGTCCGGACAATACCAATAACCAAAATCCACCAGCTTGCGGCGCGCTTCACCGGCAATGCACCAGTGGGAAATTTCATGCAGTCCGCTGGCGTAGTAGCCGTGCGCGAACACCACGCGATTCCACGGTGAGGTTTCATCCGCTGGAAGATAAATAGGTTCGTCGTCGCCTTTAATTAGACGGGTCTGAAAATCGTCAACGAAGCAGCCATCAAAGATGGCAATCAGCTGATCGTAATGGTGTGTTGTACTCATAATTTTTAATCTTTAAAAAAACCGGCGCCATTGTCGCATTGGCAGCCGGTCTTGACGAGTGTTGGATTACAGCGTGGCCAGCCAGGCCATCAGTTCTGCGCCATGACTGTCCCATAACAATTTAGCGCTCATTACCGCAGAAACGATCACTACCATGGGGCGAATCAGTTTCTGACCACGGCTCAATACCAGCCTGGCGCCGAGGCGCGCGCCGATAAAGGCGCCGAGCAACATAATCGCGCCGGTGCCCCACACCACTTTTCCGCCGAACATAAAGAACAGCAAACTGCCAAAATTCGAGGTGAAATTTAGGATTTTGGCGTGGGCGGTGGCTTTCGCCAGATTGAAGCCGCACAGCGTAACAAAGGCCAGCGCATAGAACGAGCCGGCGCCGGGACCAAAGAAGCCATCGTAGAAGCCGACGCAGCCGCCGCCCACCAGCGCATAGGGCAAACCGTGCAGACGACGTTCGCGATCGGCTTCACCCAAACGCGGCATCAGCAGGAACCACAAACCGATGCAGATCAGCAGCAGCGGTAAGATTTGGCGCAGCACATCCGCTTGTAAGTGCTGAATCAGAATGGTGCCAGCAATCGCGCCAAGGAAAGTCATGGCGATATTCAGCCACTGCTCGCTCAGATTCACCGCACCACGTCGGATGAAATAGAGGCTGGCGGAGAACGATCCGCCGACCGATTGCAGCTTATTGGTGGCTAACGCCTGTGCAGGCGACAGCCCGGCAGCCAATAAGGAAGGCACGGTGAGTAAACCACCGCCACCGGCAATGGAGTCGATAAACGCCGCCAGCACCGCCACAAAAAACAGCACACAAAGGATGAGTGGGCTGACAACGAACCAATCCATTGAAATACCTACAGAAGATGCTTATCAAGTAAAGCCTGGCAAGACGGCGGCAATGGCGGCGTTTTCTTCATCGGCGGCGTGCTGCCTGGTTTTTTCGGCAGGAACCAGCTGTCCAGCTCAGCGCCACAGCCATCACCCGCCGGTTGAGGTGCCTGGTCTTCACACTCCAGACTGCCCGCCGGGCACCGCAGACGCACGTGCATGTGCGCGCGATGGGCGAACCACGGACGCACTTTATTCAACCACGCGCGATCGCTGCCAGCATCGGCGCAAAGCTGCCTTTTGATTGCCGGATTGACGAAGATACGCGTCACTTCATCATCTTTCGCCGCCAGTTTAATCAGGCTATCGATTTGCGGCTGCCAGTGACGCGCAATCACCTGTTTGTCATCGGCAGAAACCAGATCGAGCGGCTGCGGCTTGAGCAATTGCTGCGCCGTCCAGCGGGTTTTCGGCAGCTGCAGCCAGATATCGACGTCTAAACCAGTTTGATGGCTGGCGTGGCCGCTGCTAAAGCGTCCACCCGCCGCCATGCCCATATCGCCAATCAGCACTTGTCCCAGCTGAAGCTGATGAACCTGGGTGCTGAGACGCTGAATAAAGGCGATCAGATCGGGATGGCCGAAATAGCGGCGCTGATCCTGGCGCATCACCTGATAATTGGGTGAGTTAAGCGGCAACTGCTGCGCACCCATAATACAGCCGTTGGCGAAACCGCCAATCGACTGCGGGCTGCCGGCAATCGGCTGATGAATTTGCTGCCACGGCGTGGCAGCAACGGCGGCCGCACTGCATAGCAGCGCGGCACAGATAATGAGCAGACGGCGCATCATCGGGTTTACCAGCGCGGAACGCTGCTGTTGACGTCACCGTTTTGCGCACGCTGGCGCAGCAGGTGATCCATCAACACAATCGCCATCATCGCTTCGGCAATCGGCACGGCGCGAATGCCGACGCAGGGATCGTGACGACCTTTGGTGATCATCTCGACTTCTTCACCCTCGCGGGTGATGGTGTTGCCTGGCACGGTGATGCTGGAGGTCGGTTTCATCGCCAGATTGGCGCTAATGGTTTGGCCGCTGCTGATGCCGCCCAGAATGCCGCCCGCGTGATTGCTCTGGAAACCGTTGGCACGGATCTCATCGCGATGTTGACTGCCGCGCTGATTGATCACCGCAAAACCGTCACCGATCTCCACGCCTTTCACCGCGTTGATGCTCATCAGCGCATGCGCTAAATCCGCATCCAGACGATCAAATACCGGCTCGCCCAGGCCCGGCGGCACGTTCTCTGCCAGCACGGTAACCTTGGCGCCGATGGAATCGCCCTCTTTTTTCAGGCCGCGCATCAGCTCATCCAGCGCTTCCAGTTTGGAGGCATCCGGGCAGAAGAACGGGTTCTCTTCCACGATGCTCCAGTCTTTCAGCTCGCAGGCCACATCGCCAATCTGCGCCAGATAGCCGCGCACCACGATGCCGTGCTTCATCTGCAGATACTTCTTGGCAATCGCCCCTGCCGCCACGCGCATCGCGGTTTCACGCGCCGAAGAGCGGCCGCCGCCACGGTAGTCGCGCAGGCCGTATTTCTGCTCGTAGGTATAATCGGCATGGCCAGGACGGAACAGATCTTTGATGGTGCCGTAATCCTGTGAACGCTGGTCGGTGTTCTCAATCAGCAAACCGATTGAGGTTCCCGTCGTCACGCCCTCAAACACGCCAGACAAAATTTTCACCTGATCCGGCTCGCGGCGCTGCGTGGTATAGCGCGAAGTGCCAGGACGACGACGATCGAGATCGTGCTGGATGTCGGCTTCCGTCAGCGGAATGCCGGGTGGCACACCGTCAACGATGCAGCCCAGCGCAATACCATGCGACTCGCCAAAAGTGGTTACGCGAAAAACTTGTCCGATGCTGTTTCCGGCCATGCTGGTTCCTTGTTGCGATGTTGCGGGCGAGCGCTCGCCCTCTTATTTAGTCTTTGTAAAATGAGAAGTGATGCTGTGCCGCCACGATTTGCTCGCGCGTCAGCATAAACACGCCGTCACCGCCGTTATCAAATTCCAGCCAGGTAAACGGCACGTCTGGATACTGATCGATCATGTGCACCATGCTGTTACCCACTTCGCAAATCAGCACGCCTTGCTCAGTGAGGTAATCCGGCGCACAGGCCAGAATGCGACGCACCAGTTTCAGGCCGTCGCTGCCCGCCGCCAGACCGAGTTCCGGCTCGTGGCGATATTCGTTCGGCAGATCGTCCATATCTTCCGCATCCACGTACGGTGGATTGGTGACGATCAGATCGTATTTCACCGGCGGCAAGTTGCGGAACAGATCGGCGCGGATTGGCGTGACGTGGTTCAGCAGGCCGTGCTCTTCAATGTTCTGCTCGGCGACAGCCAGTGCATCGGTGGAGATATCGACTGCATCCACTTCCGCTTCCGGGAAGGCGTAAGCGCAGGCAATGGCGATGCAGCCGCTGCCGGTACACATATCCAGAATGTGATGAGGCGAATCGCTGATCAAACCAGCAAAGCGGTTCTCAATCAGTTCACCAATCGGTGAACGCGGCACTAATACGCGCTCATCAACGTAAAATTCGTGGCCACAGAACCAGGCTTTGTTGGTGAGATACGCCACCGGAATGCGCTCGTTGACGCGGCGAATCACGCGCTCAACAATGCGATGACGCTCGCTGGCAGTCAGGCGCGCATTGCGCATATCTTCTGGAATATCCAGCGGCAGCCATAGCGTTGGCAGAACCAGTTGGACTGCTTCGTCCCAGGGATTATCCGTGCCGTGGCCGTACCAAATGCCTGCCGCCGAAAAACGGCTGACAGCCCAGCGCAGCATGTCCTGAATGGTGTGCAGTTCATTCACTGCCTCATCGACGAATATCTTGTCCACGTAGCCCTCCGCAGGCCATAAAATCAATCGGCCGATAGTGTGCCACGAAGCCGGGCAGAATTCAGCGCAGCGAGGCGAAAAAGCTGACATTTGTTAACAGTAACGGTTAAGGTATGCCACCGGCTGTTTAACCAGCCTTTTCTGACCCAATCACAGAGCCATGAGTAAGAAAACGCCGCTAAGCCAGGACGATCAGGAGATGTTCCGCCAGTTAATGAGTGGAACCCGCAAGCTGAAACAGGACACTATCGTGCATAAACCGGTAGTGAAAACGCGCGAAGTACCGCTTAAACGCCTGCTTTCAGAACAGGTCGATAACAGCCATTATTTTTCAGACGAGTTTCAGCCGTTGCTGTCGAGCGAAGGTCCGGTGCGCTACGTGCGGGCAGATGTCAGCCATTACGAGCAGAAGAAATTGCGTCGTGGCGATTACACGCCGGAAATTTTTCTCGATCTGCATGGCTTAACGCAGATGCAGGCCAAGCAGGAACTCGGCGCGTTGATTGCCGCCTGTCGTCGTGAACATCTGTTCTGCGCCAGCGTGATGACCGGGCACGGCAAACACATCCTCAAGCAGCAAACACCGCTGTGGCTGGCACAACATCCGCATGTGATGGCGTTTCATCAGGCACCGAAAATGTTTGGCGGCGATGCCGCACTGCTGGTGCTGATAGAGGTAGAGGAGTGGCAGCCGCCTGAATTGCCGTGACATGCCGCGCTACAAAAGGATAGGGCCGCGTTTGCGGCCCACAGAGAAATGTATAACTTTAGGGAATTAAATCGCTTTAGCCAATTTTGACGGGCTGACCTGCCACTCCAGATTGCCTTCGCAGGCCTCTGCATCAAAGTTTACGCAGGCTATTGCCGAGGTCGCGAACATCGGCGGCGCTTCCTGCGGGCAGAGTTCAGACACCAGATAACCCACCAGCGGCAGATGCGAAATCACCAGCGCCGATTTAACCCCTTTTTGTGCCAGCGCCTGCAGATAGCAAGCCACCATGCCTGGATCGCCGCCCGGCGTCAGTTCCGGCAAAACATCCTGCCCTTCTGGCAATTTCAGGGTTTCGCGCACCGTGGCGAGCGTTTGCTCGGCACGCAGGTAAGGACTGACTAATACCCGATCAATTTCTGGCGTTTTGCCGTTGAGCCAGCTCGCCATCGCTCTCGATTCATCACAGCCACAGAGTGTGAGAGGTCGAACGGAATCACTCGCTGCTTCCAGAGCTGCATCGCCATGACGCATGATAAAAACTTGCATAAAGCACCGCTGTTGTTTGTCGATATCGGCCGGTACCACAGCACCAGACGCTTCATTCTGCGAATGAACGGTGTGTTTTACCCCAATGGCTTCAGTATAGTCAACCGGTTGTTTATTAAATAAGCATATCTCAGAATGGTGCCGCGCTTACCGCTGCACGGCCCGCTGACTAACCCGCTGAATCTGTGCGCCTATTCACGATTGTGCAGAAGTGTAAAAATTCGTTTGCTGTTCTGACATTGCGATCAGCGCCTCACTCGGCGCAAAACGCTCGCCATGTTGCTGCATTAATGACCTTAATGCTTTGACGATATCGCCAATGCCGCGCTGATCCATATAGCGGAACGGACCGCCAAGGAACGGCGGAAAACCGATGCCAAATACCGCCGCAATATCGCCATCCCGCGCGTTGCGGATCACCGCTTCATCCAGACAGCGTGCCGCTTCGTTCAGCATCATCAATACGCAGCGCTCAGCGATCTGCGCTGCGCTCTGCCTCGCCTGCGGTTTGATATTCAGCAGTGAATAAAGGGAAGCATCGACTTTGCGTTTTCCCGGCCAGCGCGAACGTTGATAGAGGTAAAACCCTTTGTGATTTTTGCGCCCTTTTCTGCCGTCGGCCAGAATGGCGTTCGCGGCGTTGGGGGCGCTGAAACGTAAACCGTAAGCCTGCTCGAGAATCGGGCTGATCTTGCTGCCGACATCAATGCCCACTTCATCCAGCAGCTGCAGCGGCCCAACCGGGAAACCAAACTTCACCAGAGCGCGATCGATATGCTCAATCGGCTCACCTTCCTGCAAGCAGTGCATCGCTTCATTTATATAGGGCGCGAGAATGCGGTTAACGTAAAAGCCGGGACGATCCGCCACCACCACCGCCGTTTTGCCCTGCTGACGCGCCAGCTGCACCGTATTTGCCAGCGTTTGCGCCGAGGTATTGGCGTGAGGAATCACCTCCACCAGCGGCATTTTGTCCACAGGACTGAAGAAATGCAGACCGATCACGTTTTCAGGCCGCTGGGCTTTGGCTGCGATATCAGCAATTGGCAGCGACGAAGTATTGGAGGCGAAAATGGTGTGCGGCTGGCAATGACTTTCTATTTCGCTGACCATCTGTTGCTTGAGCGCCAGATCCTCAAATACCGCTTCAATCACCAGATCGCGCTGGCTAAATCCCTGGTAATCGGTGCCACCGCTGATGCGCGCCATCTGCTGCTGGCGTTCGGCGGCTTTTAGCTGACGCCGCTTCACCTTGTTGCTCAGCAGATCCCAGCTGTATTGCAGCGCATGATTCACGCCGACCAGATTGATGTCTTTAATGCGCACTGGCAAACCGGCTTTCAGCGCCGTAACGCTGGCGATGCCGCCGCCCATCAAACCGCCGCCGAGCACGCCAATCTGCTTCAGCACTTGCGGCTCGACACTGGCCATCGACTCTTTCTTTAAGGCAGTTGAGGCGAAGAACAAACTGCGCAGCGCGGCCGATTCTGGCGTCATCGCCAGTTGGCCAAAGGCGCGCGCCTCCGCTTCGTGTCCGGCGCTACTGCCCTGCTCCAGACCGATGCGCACCACGTCAAGAATGCGCTGGGCCGCTGGATAGTTGCCCTGGGTTTTGCTGTGGGTTTGCCGCTGCGCCAGCGAGAACAGCACCTGACGCGCGATTGGTCCCTGCAGAAAACGATCGCGGCGCGAAAGCTCCCGCCGTGCGCCTTTTCCTTTGTGTACGCGCGCAATCGCCGTTTCCAGCAGAATTGATTGCGGCACCGCGTCATCGACAATCCCCAGCTTGAGCGCCTGTTTAGCGCGCAGCTGTTTGCCGGTGAGGATCAGCGGCAGTGCCTGCTGCGCGCCAATCAGGCGCGGCAAACGTTGCGTACCGCCAGAACCCGGCAGCAGACCGAGCTGTACTTCCGGCAAACCGAGGCGCGTTTTGTCATCCAGCGAACAGATGCGCGCATCGCAGGCCAGCGCCAGTTCCAGACCGCCGCCGAGGCAGGCACCGTGAATCGCCGCCACTACCGGAAACGGCAGCGCGGCAATCATCGCCATCACATCTTGTCCCTGCTTTGCCAGCGCCTCAGCTTCCTGCGCCGTTTTGCAGTTGGCGATCATGCTGATATCCGCACCAGCAACAAAGTTGTCTGGCTTGCCGGAGATCAACACTAATCCAGCCAACTGCTGATGGCTGCGCGCTTCGTCCAGCACCGCTTTGATCTGCGGCACAAACTCGGCCTTCAGCGTGTTCATCTTCTCGCCCGGCACATCGATGGTGATCACACCGACGTGGTCGAGGCGCATGTGTAAATGAAAGGCGGATTCGCTCATTATTCGGCCTCCAAAACCATTGCCGTGCCCAGGCCGCCCGCCGCGCAGGCGGTGACCAATCCCAATCCGCCACCGCGCCGCCGCAGTTCCTGCAGCGTTTGCGTGATCATGCGTGCGCCAGTGGCGGCAAACGGATGACCATAAGCAATCGATCCGCCAAGCACGTTAAAGCGCTCTTCATTGACTTCACCTAACGCATGCGGACGATTCAGCACCTCGCGCGCAAAGCGTTCGTCACGGAACATTTTCAGGTTGGCTAAGGTTTGTGCGGCAAAGGCTTCGTGCATATCAATCAGCGTCAGATCGTTGAGCATTATGCCGGCGCGCTCCAGCGCCAGCGGCGAGGCGTAGGCCGGTCCAAGCAGCATATCCTGCCAGACATCAATCGCCGTAAAAGCATAGCTGCGCAGATAGCCGAGCGGCTGAATGCCGAGTTCGCGCGCGCGCCCTTCACGCATCAGGATCACCGCTGCGGCACCATCGGTCAGCGGCGTGCTGTTGGCGGCGGTCACCGAACCGTGGCGACGATCGAACGCCGGGCGCAGTTTGGCGTAATCGGCGGCGCTGGCGTTGAAGCGAATATTGTTGTCCTGCTCGATGGGCGCTTTCCACGGCGGCACAAATGCGGGCATCACTTCCTGGCTTAACACGCCCGATTGCCAGGCGTGCGCCGCATGCTGGTGCGAACGCAGCGCTAACGCGTCCTGCTGTTCACGCGTGATGCCGTGACTTTTCGCCATCTGCTCGGCGGTATCGCCCATGCGTAATCCGGTGGAATACTCCGCTACCGCCGGTGGCACCGGCAACAGATCGCGCGGACGCAAACGACGCAGGATGCTGAGTTTTTGACTAAAGCTGCGCGCTTTGTTGAGATCCACCAGCGCACGCGCCAGAGTTTTACTGACGCCAATCGGCAGCACCGAGGATGAATCCGCGCCACCGGCAATGCCGGCATCGATGGTGCCCGCCATTAAACTTTCCGCCACGTTTGCCACCGCCTGAAAACTGGTGGCGCAGGCGCGACTAACGCTATACGCATCGGTATGCACGCCTAATCCGCTGCTCAGAACAATTTCACGTGCAATGTTGGGCGCTTCCGGCATCTGCACCACCTGACCAAACACCAGCTGATCGATAACGTCGACCGGTAATTCGCTGCGCGCCATCAGTTCGCTGATCACCATGCGTCCCAGCTCCAGCGCGGGAATGCCGTGGAAATCGGTCGCCTGACGGGTAAAAGGGGTGCGTAATCCGTGGGTTATGGCGATACGTTCGCCCTGACGCGTCAGCAGCGGCTGCGCTTTGCTCATTGCAATCACCTGTAATTTTCGACCGGGGCATCATTGCCAAACAGGTCTGACCTGATCATCAGTGTTAACTAAGTGTTGCTAAGTAGCCAATAAGCAGAGGAAAAAAGTGCGAGGGAATACACGAAAATGAGTTAAGGCTGCCGAAGGGGTTTCGGCAGCGGCATGATTAGCGTAGGCCGAGCTGGAAAATCAGGGTTTCGGCCTGGCAGGCAAAGGTGAAGTCGATAGACAGGCGCACCGCGTCGCCTTCATTGGCAAAATCCGCGCGAATATCGCAAGGATCGGATTCCACCTGACGCGCGCGCTCAGTCAAATGCGCCAGCATCGCTTCCGCCGCATGACGGTCGGCAAATACGCCAGACCAGCTTGCGGTGCAATCGGTGTTATCCATCACGGTTCCCACATCGACACAGCAGCAGGCCGCCGTTTCGTTGGCATTACACTTTTTAATGGCATCAGTCATGATTCTCTCCTGACGATAATTTCAACATAATCGGATTATTTTCTGCCGCAAAGTGTACGCCTGCTGCGTTTTCACATCCACGCTCAAGCCGCTAAGTGACGAATATCACACTAAAAATTGATCCACAGCAAAATTGAACGTTATGTTTAAGTCGAACCGCTAAGATTTTGTTAAGCAGATCTGATTTTATCGATCAAATCAGAAATATTTAAAAAACAATATTGCAACAAATACACAGGTCGGACCTATACTCGTCGCACTGGTCTGATATGTGGTTTTGCCATCAGTCCCTACAATTCGCCGCTCTTTGTTACGCGACGTAACAACGTTAAATAATAAATCTGGATGAGGTTGTGGTCATGAACCATAAAAACCTGTTTGCAAAGTCAGCTGTGGCAGCTGCAGTAACGCTCGTCTGTTCTCATGTTTACGCCGCGGGCTTTCAACTGAATGAATTCTCAGCAATTGGTTTAGGTCGTGCATATTCCGGCGAAGGTGCGATGGGTGATACCGCCGCCTCTGCCAGCCGTAACCCGGCAACCATGGCATTAATGGATCGCCCTTCTTTCTCTATCGGCGCGGTTTATATTGATCCCGAAGTGGATATTAGCGGTCAGAGCCCGACAGGTCGCAGCCTCGATGCCAAAAATATCGCCCCAAATCAGTGGATCCCTAATCTTCACTATGTGCACCCAATTAACGATCAGTGGTGGATTGGTGCATCTGCGACCTCAAACTATGGTTTAGCAACCGAATTTAATGACGGCTATACCGCAGGTGGTTATGGCGGCAAAACCGACCTGATGACCGGTAATTTTAATATCAGCACCGCTTATCGACTGAATGAGAATTTCAGCTTCGGTATCGGCTTTGATGCGGTCTACGCAAAAGCGAAAATTGAGCGCTATGCCGGTGAAGCAGGTGCCGTGGCAGGATTGCCAGCCGATACCCAGATTGCGCATTTAAAAGGTGATGAATGGGGCTACGGCTGGAACGCCGGCATCCTGTACGAAGTGGATAAAAATAACCGCTTTGGCTTTACCTACCGCTCAGAAGTAAAAGTCGACTTTGACGGCGACTACAAGAGCAACATCCCCACCGCCTTTAACGGTACACCGCAGGCACTGGCTTTAGGCCTGCCTTACGGCACCAGCGGCACCACAATTCCGGGTTCTCTGACTTTGAATCTGCCAGAGATGTGGGAAGTGTCAGGCTGGCATAAAGTGGCGCCGCAATGGGCAGTTCACTATAGCCTGACTTATACCAGCTGGAGTCAATTCCAGGAGTTGAAAGCCACCGGCAGCAATGGCCAGACGCTGTTCTATAAGGATGAAAGTTTCCACGATGCCTACCGTATCGCGTTGGGTACCACTTACTTCTACGACGATAACTGGACCTTCCGTACCGGTATCGCCTTTGATGACAGCCCGGTTCCAGCCGACAAGCGTTCTATCTCTATCCCGGATCAGGATCGTCTGTGGCTGAGTGCCGGTGCGTCTTACGCCTTCAATGAGGATGCTTCTGTCGACTTGGGTATTTCTTACATGCACGGTCAGAAAGTCACCGTGAAAGAAGGCCCGTATACCTTTAACTCTGAAGGTAAAGCCTGGCTGTACGGCGCGAACTTTAACTACAAGTTCTGATACGTAGCTTGATAAAAAAAGGCGACTCATTGAGTCGCCTTTTTGTTTTATTCAGAATCAATATCTTTCAGATCGTCCTGAATCGCACTGGCGTTCGGATTATCTTCCGGCTTCAGCTTACCGCCGTTGGCAATAAAGTCATGTCGCTGGAAGTAGGCATTACGAATAAAGGCGTACGGATCTTGCTGCTGACGCAAAATGGCGTCCGAATCCAGCAACTGCGCACGGGTTTCAATCCCTTCCAGCGTCCATTTACCTACCGAGATCGGCCAGCTCAACCAGCTTAAGACCGGATAGAGCGTATCAACGAAGTCACCGCCATCTTCACGGATGGTGAAGCTACCGTAGGCCGGCAATTCAACATACGGGCCGTAACCGACGCCATAACGTCCCAGCGTGCTACCAAAGCGATGCGGCACTTCACGCGCCAGTGCCGGATTGGCTTTGCCCGCCACGTCGATAAAGCCACCCAGCCCTAACACGGTGTTCAGGAAGAAGCGGGTGAAGTGGATGCCTGCCTGGCGCGGTTCACCCACCAGAATGGCGTTGACCATGCTGGCGGGCTCTTCAACGTTGGATAACACATTACTGATGCCGCTACGTGCCGGCACCGGCACATAATCGCGCCAGGCGACTGCCACCGGACGCAGAACATACGGATCCAGCACGTTGTAGTTGAAGTTAAACATCGTGCGGTTAAAGCCTTCCAGCGGATCGCTGCGCTGCGCAGGTTCCGTATTTTCAGCCGGTTTTGAGCTGGCACAACCCACCAGCAGTAAGCTGGCTAGCGCCAAACCGGTCAGGCGGTTATTCATTCTTCTCTCCCTGTGCGGATCAGTAAGGTATCGCTTCAGGGCTGCTGTTGATTAATTTCCACAGCCAGTTGCTGATGACCATCCCAAGGTGTGACCGCGCTTAAACCCAACCAGTCGCCAGACTGTGGATTGGCACTGCCATCGCGCGAAATGCGCACCCTGACTTGCACCTGATGCTGTGCCGAAAGCAGGCGATCGGGCATCATGGCATTGCTGTCATCGAGCGTGAGCGATAACGGGAAGTGGCTCAGCGGTAAACGCTTCACAGCCACAGGCACCGGTGAAACACCGTCAGACACAGAAATATACAACACTCCGCCTTGCGGTAACATTTTTTCTGCCTGCGGCGTCAAACTCACCGTCAATGCCAGGCTGCTATTTTGCTGTCCCGCGTCGGTTTTCGCTTGTTCAATGCTGCGCTCGATCATGGTGATGCGACGATCGCCTGCCGGTAACAGTTTCAACATCACCTGCCATGCACCAATCGCCTCATTGTACTGCTGCTGCTCAAAGGCATTAAACGCCAGCAGACTCAGCGTGCGCACATCGCTGTGATCGCGTTTAAGCAGCGCTTTCAGCAACACGTTGGCCTGACGGTTATCCTGCGGATCGCTGGAGCGCGTCAGCACTTCGGCATAATCCTGCTGCAGTTCGATGTTGTCTGGCGCCAGCTGTAGCGCATGTTCAAATGCCTGGCTGGCATCGGTGGCGTTATTCAGCACCATGCCTAAGCGGCCCAACATCGCCCAATCGTTGAGGTTCGTTGCGTCGTGCTGCAGCGAGCTGCGCAGACCCAGCTGCAGACGCGCCAGCTCTTCCATGGTTAGCGGCTGAGCTTTAGGATCCATCACGCGCGCGCGTAACGCAGGATACTCCTGCTGTACGCTGACAAACGCGGTTTGCTGCGTAAGTCCGCCGGTTTTCAGATACATGCCAACCGATACCACCAGCAGCACAATCACGCCCGGCAGCAACACCCAGCGGCTGCTGCGATGAATGGTCGCGGCATCCTGCTGCGGCACATCGGTTAACAGCGTTTGTTGCAGTTCGCGCACCATTTCCGGGCGCTCAGCCACCACGCCCTCTTCTTCATCACGCTCCAGCTCGCGTAGGCGTTGCTGATAGAAATCGGTGTTGAGACGATCGCGATCGCCACTGCTAGCCTCGCGCTGACGCCAGCCGGCACGCAGAAACAGCGCGATAGCCGCCAGCAGTAAGATAATCAGGGTAATCCAGAATCCAGTCATTACGGCTTCCCGTCACGCTTGAGTAACGCCGCAAGGCGCTGTTGTTCACTGTCGTCGAGTTCGCTACGCGCTTTGCCACGACGATTACGCAGAATAATGATCAGCGCGCCCAGCACCACAAACAGCGCTGGCCCCACCCACAAAATCAGCGTAGAAGGCGTTACCGGCGGCTCATACGTCACGAAATTACCGTAACGCGCCACCATGTAATCAATGATCTGCTGGCGGCTTTCGCCCTGCTTCATCAACTCGTAGACTTTAAGACGCATATCCGACGCGATCATCGCATTGGAATCGGCAATGCTGTTGTTCTGGCATTTCGGGCAACGCAGCGATGCGGTGAGATCGCGGTATTGTTCTTCCTGCTGCACCGAATCGAACTGATAAGTATCAATCGCCGCCCATAGGCTGGTGCTGAGCAGAATGCCCGCTAACAATAGAAGCAGCCGTTTCATACGCCCGCCTCCTTGTTGTATTTGTCCCACAGCGGTTTCACTTCTTCGAGCCAGACGCGATCGTTCATGTCGCCTGCGTGGCGATAACGAATGATCCCTTTGCCGTCGATCAGGAAGGTTTCCGGTGCGCCGTAAACGCCGAGATCGAGACCGAGCATCCCGTTGCCGTCATACAGGCTGAGCGCATAAGGATTGCCCAGCGTGTTCAGCCAGGTCACCGCTTTGGTGCGATCGTCTTTATAGTTGAGGCCAACCACGCGAATGCCTTTTTCCGCCAGCGTGTTGAGGTATTGATGCTCCGCGCGGCAGGTTGGGCACCAGGTTGCCCAGACGTTGAGCAGAATCGGTTTGCCGTCGGTCAGCACCTGCTGATCGTAGATTTTGCCGGGCTGATCCAGCGCTTCCAGTTTGAATACGGGTACCGGTTTGCCGATCAACGCTGATTCGAGACGCGTTGGATCATCGCCGTTGGCGTTGCGCGACAGCTGCCACAGCAGCGCCGCGGCCAGCAGCAAAAACAGAACTAACGGGATAAACAGGATTTTTTTGTTCATGCCAGCTCCTCGCGCTGCTCTTTTTTGCGTGAGCGATAGCGCGGATCGAACAGGCAGAACAAGCCGCCCACCGCCATAAACACGCCGCCGTACCAGATCCAGCGCACAAACGGTTTGTAGTAAATCCGCACCGCCCACGAACCGTCATCCAGCTCTTCGCCCAGCGCCGCATACAGATCGCGGGTGAAACCGCCGCTGATCGCCGCTTCGGTCATCATGGTGCGCGCGGCTGCATAGAAGCGTTTTTCCGCCTGCATCACCGCCTCCAGCTTGCCGTTGCGCGTCACTTCAATCACCGCCACGCCGCCGCTGTAGTTCGGCCCTTGCAGGTTGCGCACGCCGTGGAAGGTAAAGTGATAATTGTGAATATCTACGGTATCGCCCGCCTTCATGCGCACATCACGCTCAACGCTGTATTGGGTGCTAAAGGCGATACCGACCACGGTCACCGCCACGCCTAAATGCCCCAGCACCATGCCCCAATGGCTGCGCGATAGATGTCGTAAACCTTTGAAGAAAGAGTGGCGATGGGTGGCGCGCTCGTGCAGTTCCATCAACGTCAACATAATCACCCAGATCGACATCAGCAGGCCGATAACCGTCATCGCCTCAATGCGATCCTGCAGCAGCCACGGCAGGGCGATCGACAGAATCAGCGTCACTAACAGGCCCACGCCAAGGCGTTTCCACAGTTTCTGTGGTTGGTCACGACGCCAGCGCACCAGCGGACCGATACCGAGCATCAGCGCGAACGGTGCCATCAGCCAGGTAAACATGGTGTTGAAGAACGGCTCGCCCACCGAGATGCTGCCGAGACCGAGCTGTTTATGCACCAGCGGCAGCAGCGTACCGAGTAATACCACCAGCATCGCGGCGATCAGCAGCACGTTATTACCCAGCAGGAAGGATTCGCGTGACCAGGCTTCGCTCTGTACGCGGCTGCGCACCTGACCACCTTTCAGCGCGTACAGCAGCAGCGAACTGCCAATCACAATCACCAGGAAGGCGAGAATAAACATGCCGCGCGCCGGATCGGAGGCGAACGAGTGCACGGAAACCAGCACGCCGGAGCGCACGAGGAAAGTGCCAAGCAGGCTTAACGAGAACGCGGTGATCGCCAGTAACACCGTCCACGACTTGAAGCTGCCGCGCTTTTCCGTCACCGCCAGCGAGTGCATCAGCGCTGTTCCGGCCAGCCACGGCATAAAGGAGGCGTTTTCGACCGGGTCCCAGAACCACCAGCCGCCCCAGCCGAGTTCGTAATAAGCCCACGCCGAACCGAGCACGATACCGATAGTCAGGAACACCCACGCGGCGGTGGTCCACGGACGTGACCAGCGCGCCCATGCGGTATCCAGACGTCCGGCCATCAGCGAGGCAATGGCAAACGCAAAGGCCACCGAGAAGCCGACATAACCCATGTACAGCAGCGGCGGATGGAAGATCAGCCCGATATCCTGCAGCATCGGGTTGAGATCGCGCCCGTCAATCGGGAAGTTTGGTAAGGTGCGGGTAAATGGATTCGAGGTGAGAATGATAAACAGCAGGAAACCAAGGTTAATCATGCCCATCACCGCCAGCACGCGTGCTAGCGCATCCTGCGGCATCCCGCGACTGAAGATCGCCACCGCCAGCGTCCAGGTGCTGAGCAACAGCACCCACAACAGCAGTGAACCTTCGTGCGCACCCCAGGTTGCCGCGATGCGATAATAGACCGGCAGCAAGGTGTTGGAGTTGGTGGCGACATAGCCAACCGTAAAGTCATTCACCACAAAGGCGTGCACCAACACCACAAAAGAGGCGGCGACACAGATAAACATGCCCCAGGTCAACGGGCGCGCCATGGCCATCAAACGCGCATCCTGCCGCGCAGCGCCCCACAACGGATAGACGCTCAACAGGAGCGCTAAAGCCAGCGCCAGACACAGCAGAAAGCTACCAATTTCCGGCATCATGATTGCGCACCCGACTGCTGATACGCTGCCGCAGGTCCTGTGTGATTCTTCTTCATGGCATCTTCAATTTCGGGAGGCGTATATTTTTCATCGTGTTTCGCCAGCACTTCTTTGGCGTTCACCAGATTGCCCTCTTCCAGCACGCCTTGCGCTACCACGCCCTGCCCTTCACGGAACAGGTCCGGCAGAATGCCTTCATAGGTAACACTGACCACGCCGTTGGCGTCATACAGTTTGAAAGAGACGGCGAGGGTTTTCGGATCGCGCTTTACGCTGCCCGGCATCACCATGCCGCCAATGCGCAAGCGCTGGCCTGGCTCAGGCTTCTGATGATCTTCACCTTTGCCGTTGATAATTTCACTCGGGGTATAAAACAGGTCGATGTTGGAACGCAGCGCGTACATCACCAGCGCAGTCGCCAGGCCAAGCCCGATCAACACCGCGATCGCCACATAGAGGCGATTACGACGACGGATATTCACACGGATTCTCCCGCTGCTCCACTGGCAGCTTTTTTCGATTTAGCCGCGCGAATGCGGCGCTCCCTGGACTGACTCTGGCGAATTTCCGCCAGCAAACGGCGGCGGAACAGCACGGTGTGCAGCACCAGACCGAATAACGGGATCAACGTGAGGATAACGGCGAGCCAGACGTAAAAGGCATAGCCGCCCATGGCGAAGAAATCGCTCCACGATGCAAAGGCTGGCGTCATGATTTGCTTCCTCCCTGCGCCACATCAATCGCCCACGGACGATGACGCTCGGTGAATAGAATCAAATTGCGCAGGCGCATTAAGGTCAGCGCACCAAACACCAGCAGGTAACCGAGAATGGACCAGCGCAGCGGTGTGCGCATGCTTGGATCGATAGCCTGCTGCAGAATGCCTGATGAGCCCTGATGCAGCGTGTTCCACCATTGCACCGAGAAGTGAATGATCGGCAGATTAACTACGCCAACCAGAATCAAAATGCCGGCGGCGCGCCCGGCGGTGCGGCGGTCTTCAAAGGAGTGATACAGCGCGATAACGCCCATATAGAGGAACAGCAGCACCAGCTCAGATGTCAGGCGTGCATCCCAGATCCACCAGGTTCCCCACATCGGTTTACCCCAGGCGGAGCCGGTAATCAGCGCGATAAAGGTGAACACCGCGCCAATCGGCGCCATCGCCGCCGAGACCAGATCGGCCATCTTCATCTGCCACACCAGGCCGATAAACGCCGCGATTGCCATTGACGCGTACACGCCCATCGACCACATCGCTGCAGGCACGTGAATGTACATAATCCGGAAGCTGTTGCCCTGCTGATAATCCGCCGGTGCAAAGCCGAAGCCCCAGACCCAGCCGAGTAACAGCGTGCCAACACCCAGCACCGCGAACCACGGAATCAAGCGACCGCATAGCTGGTAAAGCCGCTCAGGCTTTGCCCACTGGTGTAACCATTTCCACATTTTGCATAGCTCACAATAAAGAGAATTCAGGTTTCGACCGCTCTGGGGCGGCACGAATTAATGCAGACTGATACGCAAGGCCGCTGCCGTCGCGAACGGCGACAGCGTTGCGCTTACCGCCAGCATCGCGCCAAGAATCGCCAGATAACCCCCGATCGGCAATCCCATTCCGGCGGCATCAATCGCCGCGCTGGCAAATATCAAAACCGGTATCGACAACGGCAATACCAGCAAACTCAGTAATACGCCGCCGCGCCGCAACCCAACGGTTAATCCGGTCCCAATCGCGCCGAGAAAACTCAGCGTTGGCGTGCCAAGTAATAACGTCAATGCCATCGCGCGCCAGCCGGCAAAATCCAGCGACAGCAACAATGCCGCCAGCGGCGACAATAAAATCAGCGGTAGCCCGGTAATCAGCCAGTGCGCAATCACTTTGCCCAGCACCGTGATCGGTAGCGGCGTCGGCAACAGAAGTAGTTGCTCAAGCGAACCATCAAGAAAATCGTCACGAAACAGCCGTTCCAGCGCCAGCAATGAGGCCAGTAACGCGGCAACCCACGCCACGCCCGGCGCAATCCGCGCCAGCTGCTGTGGCTCCGGTCCGATACCTAACGGAAACAGCGTGATAACAATCAGGAAAAACCACAGCGGATTGATCACTTCCCCGCCGCTACGAAAGGCGATTTTTAATTCACGCTGAATGACCCTGCCTAACATCAAGCCCACTCCGAAGTAAGACGAATTTTACGCACGCGCGCGCTGTGATCGGGCAGATCCTGATGCGTGGTCAGAATCACCGCTCCGCCGTTATCGGCATGGCTGACGAATCGCGTCATTAATTTTTCCACACCGCCTTTATCAATGGCGGTTAAGGGTTCATCAAGGATCCATATCGACGCTGGGCTAAGCCATAAGCGTGCTAATGCCACGCGCCGCTGCTGTCCGGCGGAGAGTTGTGCCACCGGCACCTCTTCAAAGCCCAGCAGATCGACCTGCTCAAGCGCAGCAAAAATCGCGTCTTCTTTGCTGCTACCGTGCCAGAAATGCAGGTTCTCTAGCGGTGAGAGTACCGATTTCACGCCGGGGTGATGGCCAAGATAGAGCAGATTTTGTTGCCATACTTCGCGCTGTTGACGAAGGGGCTGTGACTGCCACATCACGTCGCCCTCTTCCGCCCGGCTTAATCCGGCCAGCAGGCGCAACAGCGAAGTTTTCCCGGCTCCGTTTGGCCCTTCGATTTGCACAATGTCACCCGGTTGCACGCGGAAGCTCAACCCATGAAACAAGGTTCGCTCATCACGAACGCATGAGAGATTAATGACTTCGAGCATAGAAGGGAGAATCGCGGCAATGAATGAGGCGGGGATAATACCACATTGAATCTGTGGGCCGAAGTCTGTGAGCTGGCTCCCACTTACCCCAAATGGGGTATTCGTGCGCCCCAGATCAACAAATTGCTCAAAAATCCAACTCGGTTAAAATTTCGTTACTCTTAATTTGAATCTTCGTAACAAATCGAACTTGCAAAAACCAGCTACGCTTATGACGCAATGGCATTATCACCTGAGGAAAACATGAAACAATCACCATCGATTTCAAACAGTGACAACGATGTAGAGAGTGATGAGAAGGAGCAAGGCAAGGAGATAGAAGTCGATGAAGATGCCCTGCCCTCGCAGGCTGCGGCGATTCATGAAGAGATACGCCAGGATGGGGAAAAAGAACTCGAACGTGACGGCATGGCGCTGCTCTGGTCCGCGGTTGCGGCGGGACTGTCAATGAGCGCTTCGCTGATGGCGAAAGGCATTTTTCAGGTCCATCTTAAAGGCGTGCCGGGCGCATTTTTACTGGAAAATTTGGGTTATACCTTTGGCTTTGTGATTGTGATTATGGCGCGCCAGCAACTGTTTACCGAGAATACCGTTACCGCCGTTTTGCCAGTGATGCACAAACCGACCGGCAGCAACTTTGCGCTGCTGTTACGGCTCTGGTGCGTGGTGCTACTCGGCAATCTGATTGGCACCGCATTGGGGGCGCTGGCCTTTAATCATATGCCAATATTCGACGATGCGACGCGTCAGGCCTTTACCGCCATCAGTGAAAAAGTGATGGTGAACTCACCAAGCGAAATGTTCGCTAATGCGGTGATATCAGGCTGGATTATCGCCACCATGGTGTGGATGTTCCCGTATGCGGGTGGCGCAAAGATTGTAGTGATTGTGATGATGACCTGGCTGGTGGCGTTAGGTGATTTAGCGCATATCGTGGTCGGTTCGGTCGAGGTGCTATATCTGGTGTTTGCGGGCACGCTGCCGTGGTACGAATTCTTTTGGCCATTTGCCCTGCCTACGCTGCTTGGCAACATCACGGGCGGTACGCTGATATTTGCGTTGATCAGCCATGCGCAGATTCGTAACGATATGAGTGAAGCGGCGAAAGCCAAAGCGCGTGCGGAACAGAAGCGGAAAGAGAAGCAAAAACAGGCGTAAGCCTGGTCTTAAATTGCTGATAGATTGAGCAAACAACCGCTGCATAGTTAAAATCAGGTTCGCGGTGCGCTATACTGCGCGCCCGGCGTCTCCTTAGTTAAATGGATATAACGAGCCCCTCCTAAGGGCTAGTTGCAGGTTCGATTCCTGCAGGGGACACCAGATTTTCATCGTTCTCCCGCTTAAAACAGCCATCTTGCCAGAGCAAGTGTCAGTCCAGCGGTGCTCATTATTCCCGCCACAATCCATTTCGTTTGTTGATTTATCGCCTGATGAAGATCGCTTTTAGTGGCGTAGTTCGATTTGATCACCGCGATATCCGTTTTCATTTCATGAATATCCGCTTCCAGCTTTGATACGCGCTTTTCCATGTTCACTCCTTGATTAGTTATTCACTTAAAACAACCAGCGAGCCAGTGCCAACGTCATGCCCGCAGTACTCAGCATCCCAGCGATTATCCATTTTGTCTGCTTACTTAACTCCTGATGAATTCTCCCAATATCCTGATGCACTTTGCCGATCTCCTGATAAAGATCGCTTTTGGTGACGTAATTCGATTTGATCACCGCGATATCCGTTTTCATTACTGCCATATCGGTTTTGATATCGTCAATATCCGCTTCCAGCTTTGAAACACGCTTTTCCATAATTACGGCCTCTTGTAACTTGTCATAGTAATCAATGTGATAGATTAATATTCCTGCAAAGCATCCTACTCCAAAATCCATGGAAAAAATGCCTCACTGAGTTTGAGAATGCCTAATTGAGAGATGTGTTCAGAAAAAAAAAGGGGTTCTTGCAGCCGATTACAACGTTTTAAAAGTGAGATCGTAATCAGACGTGATCGTGGCGCCATGCCGATGGCGTCACGCCATGCAGCTGACGGAAGCGGTTACTGAAGTGACTTGAGGAGTGAAAACCGCAGCGCAATGCGATTTCTGTTAGCGGTAAACGGCTGAATTTCAGCAGCCGCAGCGCAGCATCCATGCGGCGGCGCATCACATATTGATGCGGGGCCTCGCCAACGCTGCTGCGGAACATGCGGGCAAAATGGTATTCGCTCAGCGCCGCTTCAGCTGCAAGTTGCGCCAGCGTTAATGGCTGATCGAGCTGCGCATCAATATACGCCATGACTCGCCGCAACACGGCGGGCGCCAGTCCGCCACGCACCTGCGGCGCTTGCCATTGCACATCGCTGTAGCGTTGCAGCAGATGCGTCATCAGCAACGTTGATGCGCTGCTGAGCACCAATTGGTTCGCCGGCTGTTGCCAGTCGGTGCTCAGCAAGAAGTGGCGATAAAGTTGGGTGATGCGATCGTCCGCCGCGAAGATCTTTTCATGCAGATTGAGCTGCGACGGACTGCGATCCCAAATCTGCTCGCCCAAATGCCGCAGATGTTCGTCGGTGCAATAGAGATGCACAAACGACAAATCGGCGCGAATATCCCACACCGATTCTACCCCGCTGGGCATCAGGCAAAAGCGATCCGGGCCGCCGCCGTTGCGCCAGCCGTTTTGGGTTTTATGCCAGGTTTCATAGCCGTCTGCGGTATACAGGCTCAGCGTATGATGATCGCTAAGATTGGTGACGCGATCGCCGCTGTTAAACCAGGCCGCCAGCTTAATGCCGCTCGACAACTGCACACTGTCGCGCAGCTGCGCTTTGTGGCGCTGCAGCATGTTGAAGGTCTGGTAATCGGCCATGGTTCATATCACTCGAAGTTCATGAGCGCCCAGTTTACGGATCTCCGCAGACAGAAAACAGGTCACAGCCGGACACAGAAGTAAAAAGCGCAAGATTTTGCAATTGCCGCGCAAAAACGTGCAAGCCGCAGGTTGCTTTTCACGCCACACTGCGGGCCAGATTATGTCGGAGAGTGCGCTATGAATGTGATGTTATACCTTGCCGTGGTGATGATTTGGGGAACCACATGGATTGCCATTTTCCTGCAGCAGGAAGCGGCCGATACGCCCGTTTTGGTGGCGGTATTTTGGCGTTTCTTACTGGCGTCGCTGGTGATGCTGGTGATCCTAAAACTGCTGCGTCGCCTGCGAATGCTGGATAAGCGCGATCATCTGTTTTGTCTGCTGCAGGGCTGCTGCGTGTTTGGCTTCAACTTTGTCTGCTTCTATCATGCTGCCGCGTGGATCAGCAGCGGACTCGAGTCGGTGATATTCTCGATGGCCGTGCTGTATAACGCGCTTAACGGCTGGATCTTCTTCCGTCAGCGCCCATCGTTTCGCCTGGTGCCAGCGGCGGTGCTTGGCCTGGGCGGTATTGTCGCACTGTTCTGGAATGATATTCAGGCGGCGCATCCGGCTCCACAGTTGCTGTGGGGCGTGGGCCTCAGCGCGCTTGGCACGCTGGGCTTCTCTTTCGGCAATATGATTTCGCTGCGCCATCAACGCCGTCAGCGTGATGTGCTGACCACCAACAGCTACGCGATGCTGTATGGCGCTTTGGTGATGGCCGCACTGGCATTAATTAACGGCGATTCGCTGGCGCCAGCGCTGAATATGCAATGGTTAGGCGCGATGAGCTACCTGGTGATATTTGGTTCGGTCGTGGGATTTGGGGCCTACTTCACGCTGGTGGGCCGTATTGGTGCCAGTCAGGCCGCTTACAGTACTTTGCTGTTCCCGCTGGTGGCGCTAACGCTCTCCACGCTTTACGAAGGTTATCACTGGCACAGTAATGCGATTGTCGGATTGGTGATGATTCTGGCGGGGAACATGGTGATGTTTGTACGCTGGCCAACGATGGGCCGATTACGGACTGCATAAATAACGAGAGCGGGCATTGCGCCCGCTCTTTTGTTCCTCTAGCGCCAGCCCTGAACGCCGATATTGAGCTGGTGAGGTTTAGTTATGGCTTTTCTGGCAATCCAGTAAAGCAGGACGCGTTCATCATCTTTGTCGCGGTCGGCCATTGCCAGTAATTTCAACGACAACGTGGATTTATTCACTGGTTGATGCTCATCGCTTAACTCGATCACCGCCTGACCGATAATGCAGCAAACCTCATCCTCATTTGACGCGGATTCATATGTTCGGTCTTTCATATTTCCTCCTTTTGAATGAATTCTAAGCCTGGCAAACATCCACAACTTTGCAGGCGATATGGCGCGATCGATACAAACACTTACAGATGGTTACCCGTAGCAACCGCTACGGCTTAAATGACATCACTTACTGTCATCACAATGCCATTCATACCCGCTTTACTGCATTTCGTTCCACCATCCGGTTCATTCACGCCTCTGCATCCCCCGCACGCGCGAGAGCAATTTATTATCTCCACAGATTCCGCTTTCTCGAGTGAGAGATAAAAATGACAACAGCAACCCCCGCGAATGACCAACGTACCCGCATGCTCACCCTTATCGGCACTATTATCACCCAGTTCGCTTTGGGCTCGGTTTATACCTGGAGCCTGTTTAACGGCCCGCTGGCAAATAAGCTGAATGCGCCGATCAGTGAAGTGGCTTTCTCGTTCGGTTTACTCAGTCTTGGCCTGGCGATTGCGTCATCGCTTGCCGGGAAATTGCAGGAGCGCTTTGGCGTGCGCAACGTCACCATCGGTGCGGGCATGCTGATGGCGGTAGGTTTCTGGCTGACCGCGCATGCCGATAATCTGATGATGCTCTACCTCAGCGCAGGGATTCTGGTGGGATTGGCCGATGGCGCCGGTTATCTGATGACGCTCTCTAACTGCGTGAAGTGGTTCCCGGAGCGCAAAGGGCTCATTTCCGCCTGCTCGATTGGTGCGTACGGTTTGGGTAGCCTCGGCTTTAAATTCATCTGCGGCGCACTGCTGAGCGCACAAGGTCTGGAGAATACCTTCATGATCTGGGGCGTGCTGGCGATGAGCATGATCATTGTCGGCGCGTTGCTGATGCGTGACGCACCGATGCAGAAGAACAGAGGTAATACGCAGCTGGAAGCCAAAGATTACACGCTGGCGCAATCGGTGCGTTTACCGCAGTACTGGATGCTGGCGCTGATGTTCCTCACTGCCTGCATGAGCGGCCTGTACGTGATTGGCGTGGCGAAAGATATCGGTGAAGGCATGGTGCATCTGAGCGCGCAAACCGCCGCCAATGCGGTCACGGTGATTGCGATTGCCAACCTCAGCGGCCGTCTGATTCTTGGCGTGCTCTCGGATAAAATGGCGCGCATCCGCGTGATTACGCTGGCGCAAATCGTCTCGCTGGTGGGCATGAGCATTTTGCTATTCACCCATATGAGTGAATCGACCTTCTTCCTCTCCTTAGCCTGCGTGGCCTTCAGCTTCGGCGGCACCATTACCGTGTTCCCATCGCTGGTCAGCGATTTCTTTGGCCTGAACAACCTGACCAAAAACTATGGTCTGATTTACCTGGGCTTCGGTATCGGCAGCGTGCTGGGTTCGCTGGTTGCTTCCGCCTTTGGCGGCTTCACCGTCACCTTCAGCCTGATTATGACCTTGCTGGTGATTTCGCTGGTGTTGTCGCTGAGCATCCGTCTGCCAAATCGCCAAAACGTGGCAGAACCTTTACTGCATAATTAAGTTCGCTGGGATGCCGCATTAATACGCGGCATCCCATTTCTCCACAATTATTCCACAATAAAACGTTAATTGAGAACCACTATTATTAAGCCTTGCCTTTCGGAGTAATCTCGTTATTATTATCAGGCATTCAGCTTATTCCGATTGGTTTATTTTACCCCGCGACTTTTTTAGCATTTAATTGACACACTCCGTAATACATTCCGTAATAACTCTACATTTCCTGCATCTTCACTCCACTATTCCCCTGTAATCTGGCGTCATTGGAACAGAGGAGGACTCTCCATGAAGAAAGTGATTAAGCTTGCATCGGTTGTAGCCATTATGACGATGTTGAGTGGCTGTATTATCGATCATCATCGTGGAGGCGGCGGCCCAGGCTGGGGCCATCATGGTGGTGGCGGCGGCTGGCATCATGGGCACGGCGGTTATGGACACCGCAGATAGTTGGGCAAAGCACACACAGCAAATAATAAGAAAATAAAAAGGGCGGGAAATTATCCCGCCCTATTTTTTTAGCTTTTTACCGTGTAATTACATTGATACCAGGCTTTCTTTAGTCCGGGCAAATGGCTATTTTGCGACGGCAGTGATTCCACCTTATCAAATCCACGCTGACTGCAATAATTCGCAAGGTCGATCTCCATTGCGTCTTTATTCAGCGTGTGCGGATCGTAACGATACTGCACGGTATTTGAGCTGGTATCTTCATCGACACGCTCAAATCCTCCTGGTTTGCTGACGCTACAACCCGCCAACATAAAAAGCGCCAATGCGCTAATAAGCATTTTTTTCATTAGGGTTTCCTCTTGAGCGTTGCAGTCTAAAAGGCAACGCCGCGCTTATCTATAGGAATAAAGCGCGAAATGTCCGGGATTAGTGAAGCTTTCGCCAATCAAATCGATAAAACCAAACGGTTTCACTTATCAAGGTAAGGGTGCGATTATCTGTTCAGACAAAACGAAGTCTGCACCACACCAGGTGAATTAATAATAAACATACTGATAATGACCTTCATGCCCGCGCTGAGCGGGCTTTTTTTTGCCTGCTAACCGGTAAGGCTGACCATCTTACGTAAAAGATTGGCCGCTTGTTTGTCAGGCAATGCGAGAATGCCGCTGTATAGATCAATCGACATCGCGCACATGGCGCCGCGATCAACCGCGGTGTCCGCCGGCATATTCAGCTGTTGCAGCCGATCGCCCCACTTGCCATACAGCTTTTCCACCACACTTTGTAAATCGCGCTGCGCCGCAGCCTGATCCAGCGGCTGTTCATTGCCGGTACTTTGCTGCAGCAGCGTTTCGAGTGCTTGCGCATCGCGCTGATTCAGTTCCGGTGACAGCACCTGTTGCAAATTGACGCCGCCATTAACCTGCGGATAGAGGAAACGGAAGCAGCGCTGCGGTTCCTGCTGCTGCAACGCCTGCATCTCCTCGACCGAGACGCGGATGTAATCAATGATCGCCGCATCGCTGGCGCGCGTCAGACGCTGATTAACCAGATCCATCAACCAGCCGCGCATATCCCCCAGCGCCTGATTGGCGGGAACACCTTCCAGCCGTTTATGCAGCAGCTCGCGATTAAGCAACTGCCACAATGCGGGTTCCTGAATTTTTAGCAGGCGATAACCGGGCGCAAGGCTGAGTTGGGTTGCGACCTCTTCCATCAGCGCCTGCCGCTCCTGACGTGGATGAAGCCAGCTGAACCACAGTAAATTCGCCAGTATTAGCGGCAAGATAAATAACAGCACGCCTTGCCACTGTCGCAGCGAGGTGGTGCGCACCAGCAGAATAATAATGATCGCCAGCAGCGCGAACGCCGCTAGCGTAATCGGAAAAAGCGAGAGCATCGAGCGGGGTTAATCCTTACGCACATCAATTAAAACGGGGCAATTGGCGCGTTCAATCACCGCAGCGCTGACCGAACCTTTCAGCAGACGATTAAACGGCGACAGATGACGGCGTCCCATGATGATCATGCTGGCATGCAAAAATGTGGATTGCGCCACAATGGTTTCCGCTGCTTCCCCCGCCAGAATCAAACCCTTTGCCGCCACGCCCGCGCGTAAAAGCGGCGCCAGCGCGTGACGCACCACCATTTCGGCGGTGTTCTGCTCATCTTTCGCCGCCACAAAATCATCCGGATCTTCACCGGCATCAATCTCAATCGGTTGATTGCAGGAGGAGTATGCGGGATCAACGCAGCACAGCACCGTGACCTGTGCCTGATGCGCCAGCGCTTGTTCAATAGTCAACGCAATCACTTTTTCCGCCACCGGAGAGTTATCGATGGCCATCAGCAAGGTTTTCATCAGTTGGTTATCCTTCCACAGCGGTCATTTTGCCAATTTCACGAATCAAGGCGTCTTTGCACTTGATGATTTGGTCACGATAATGCGCTTCCTGCTTATGAAAACGCGCGGTCGGCACCAATAATGAGATGGAGAAGCGGCCAAACAGCGTATCAATGGCGACCGCCATGGTCGAAATGCCCTCCAGCGTCTCACCGCGATCGATCGCCAATCCGCTAGCGCGTACCTCGGCAATCAGCTCCAGCAATTGCGGCAGCGTTTTCACCGTCATCTCGGTTAACTCTTTATAGGCTTCGCCCACCATCACGCGCACATCTTCATCGCTCTCCAGCGCCAGCAACGCGCGGCCGCCCGATGTGCTGTAAAGCGGCAAATTCAGCCCGATGCGCGGCACCACGCGCAGTTCGCGCGAGGCCACCACATAATGCACGATAGCCAGCTGCGTGCCGCTGGCCCGCGCCAGCGATACCGTTTCATTAATCTCTGCAGAGAGTTGTTCGAGGAATGGACGCACGATTTCCACCACGTCGCTGTGCACGCTGGAGATCAGCTTGAGCAGCGCCGGACCAAGACGTAACCCGCCGGCACCGCTGCTGCGCACCAGCTGTGCGCTGTCCAGCGCACCAATAATGCGCTGCACCGTCGAGCGCGGCAGATCAACCACCTGCGCAATTTCACCCAAACTCATGCCGCCGGGATGCTCACCCAGCGCGTTCAGAATTTTTGCCGCACGCGCGATGACCTGAATGCCACCCGCTTTTTCATCCTCACGGCTTGAGGGAAGTTCAACCATGATGCGTTCCTTTTTGGCCTGCCCTACTTTAACGCGAATGATCGCACTTTTACACCCTGTATCACATTGCAATACAGCATATCGATATGTAAGATGCCATCTGTATCACATTGCAATACACTGCATCAACAATATAACGAGAAGCCTGCTATGAACGCCCAGCCCATTGCGGCTCCGGCCCCCCATCCGTTTACTCTGCGCCTGGCGCTGGGATTGGTTGGCGTGCTGATTGCCGCGCTCACATCAGGATTAAACGATCGCGTCACCGATATCGCGTTAGCCGATATCCGCGCTGCCATCGGCATCAGTTTCGATCAAGGCAGCTGGATCATCTCCGCGTATCAGGCCGCTGAAGTGGCGGCAATGATGATTGCGCCCTGGTTCGCCGTCACCTTTTCGCTGCGCCGCTTTGCGCTCACCGTCTCCGCTGGTTTTATGCTGAGCGGTCTGCTGCTGCCGCTGATGCCTAACGCCACGCTGTTTATCGCCTTGCGCGTGGTGCAGGGGTTATTTGGCGGCGCGCTGCCGCCAATGCTGATGACCGTTGCGCTGCGCTTTCTGCCGCCGCCGATCAAATTATACGGTTTAGCCGGATATGCGCTGACCGCCACCTTCGGTCCGAATATGGCCGCTTCGCTGGCGGCGTTCTGGACCGATGACGTCAGCTGGCTGTTTGTCTTCTGGCAAGTGGTGCCCGCCATGCTGATTGCCATGCTGCTGATTAGCTGGGGTTTGCCGCAGGATCCGCTGCGCCTTGAGCGTTTTAAACAGATCGATCTGTTCGGCATGCTGACCGGCTGCTCCGGTATGGCGCTGTTGATTCTGGCGCTGACGCAGGGCGAACGACTCGACTGGCTCGAATCGCCGTTATTTTGCGGCCTATTATTCAGCGCACTGGCGTTGCTGACTGTGTTCTTTATTAATGAATGGTTTCACCCGCTGCCGCTGTTCAAATTGCAGATGCTGGGGCGGCGCAATCTCGCGCACGGCTTGCTGGTGCTGGCGGGCGTGCTGATTCTGTCGCTGTCAGGTTCGGCGCTGCCGTCGGCCTATCTGGCGCAGGTGCAAGGCTTCCGCACGCTGCAGTTCGCCCCGCTGGCGTTGACCATCGGATTGCCGCAATTGCTGATCGCGCCTTTTGTTGCCGCGCTGCTGAATATTCGCTGGGTGGATTGCCGCTGGATGTTGACGGCGGGCGTAGCGCTGTTGGTGACGTCCTGCCTGATGGGCATGCACATCACCACCGATTGGGCGCGGCAGAATTTCTGGCTGATTCAGATTTTGCAGGCGTTCGGCCAGCCCATGGTGATTTTGCCGGTGCTGATGAGTGCCACCAGCGTGGTTGCACCACCAGAAGGCCCCTTTGCCTCGGCGATGTTCAACACGGTGCGCGGTTTCTCCAGCATCGCCGCCAGCACGCTGGTGGAATGGTTTATCAGCCACCGTGAAAAATTCCACTCCAACGTGCTGGTCGATAGCGCCGCCAGCCGTTCATGGCTGATGACGGCGCCGAACAGCGCACAATCCAGCAGCAGCGTGCCGTTGCTGCCGGACGGCAGCGTCAGCAGCGCGGAAAACCTCAGCGGCTTCGCCACCTTGCTGAAACAGCAGGCGATGGTGCTGAGCCTGAGTGATTGCTACCAGATGCTGATTGCCTTCGCCGCCCTGCTTTTACTGTTAACCGCCTGGTTGCCAAAACGCGTGTGGCCACCACAAACACTGATTCAACCTGTTACGACGACGTCGAGATAATTGATATGCAAGCTTTTGCTTTGAAGAGAACGGTGCTGTTGAGCACCTTATTACTGGTGTTATTAGCGATGGCTTTTTTTGTCTGGTCATCAATGACCGGCAACGATCACCGCACCACCGATGCCTACGTGAATGCCGATTACACGCTGGTTGCACCGAAAGTTTCCGGCTACATCGCCAGCGTCAACGTGCAAGACAACCAGCGCGTGAAGGCCGGCGAACTGCTGGCGACACTCGACGATCGCGATTTCCGTGTGGCGTTAGAGACCGCGCAGGCCAATTTGCAGGTCAGCGAGGCGAAGCGTTTGAGTAGCCAGGCGCAGCTGGAACAGCAGCAATCCACTATCGACCAGGCGAAGGCCACGTTAGCGGCGAGCCAGGCTTCCGCGCAGTACGCCGGACAGAGCGCCGCGCGTTACAACCAGCTGTATAAAAGTGGCACCATCGCCGCAGACGATCAGCAAAAAGCCAACTCAACGCAGCGATCCGCTTCGGCTACCGTCCGCCAGAGCGAAGCGGCGCTAGCTTCCGCCGTCAAGCAAGTTGGCGTGCTACAAGCTGCGGTGCGTCAGGCCGCTGCCGATGTCGCTGCCGCGCAGGCCAGCGTCGATCAGGCGCAGCTCAATCTTTCCTACACGCGGATTGTGGCGCCGGTGGATGGCATGGTCGGTCAGCGTTCGGTGCGCCTCGGCGCCTACGTTAGCGCAGGCACGCGTTTGCTGGCGGTGGTGCCGCTGCAGCAAACCTATATCACCGCTAATTATCTGGAAACCCAGCTGGCGGATGTGCAGCAAGGGCAGAAAGTGAGCGTGAAGGTGGATGCCTTGCCAGGCAAGGTATTTAGCGGCCGCGTCGACAGCATTGCTCCGGCGACGGGCGCGACCTTTTCCGCCATTTCGCCGGACAACGCCACCGGCAATTACACCAAAGTGGTACAGCGTTTACCGGTGAAAATTGTGCTCGATGAGAACCAGCCGGATCTGGCAAAACTGCGCGTGGGAATGTCGGCGATACCGGAGATTGAGACCCGCTGAAAATGTGAGCAATATCTCAGAAGTGGCCTATTTATTTTTGGGACAAATCCGCGTAAATTAGCCCTCGATCCTGTTTCGGGCTTGCCTGGAGCGACCTGAGAAGAAAGCGTGTAGCGATGATGAACTCCACCTTTCTCTTATTCTGTTCGGGTTACGCGGGTTTGGGATCGCCCGCCGGGTAGCCGCTCAGAGGAGTTGTTTTGTGAGATACGCTTTGATGGGAATTTCTTTCTTCCTGTTGCTTTGGGTCGGTACTTTTGTACTGATGCTGTAGAGCCGCCAGGCGGGGCGACGCTGAGTCGCCCCACTTAATGGTTATTCCTCTTCTTCTTCCAGCGCTTTCACCGTTCCCGGCAAAATGCCATCGGCACGGAACATCGATTTAATCCCCCGCACCGCCTGACGAATACGATCGCTGTTTTCAATCAGCGCGAAACGCACGTGGGTATCCCCGTAATCACCGAAACCGATGCCCGGCGAGACGCACACTTTGGCCTCCTGCATCAGTAATTTGGCAAACTCCAGTGAGCCAAGATGCGCGTAGTGATCGGGAATTTTCGCCCAGACGTACATCGACGCCTTCGGCAGATCGACCATCCAGCCCGCTTCGTGCAGGCCTTTCACCAGCACATCACGACGGCGTTTGTACTGTTCAGCAATATCGCGCACGCACTGTTGATCGCCTTCCAGCGCCGCAATCGCTGCGACCTGCAGTGGCGTGAAGGTGCCGTAATCGTGATAACTTTTGATGCGCGCCAGCGCGGAGACCAGCTCTTTGTTACCGACCATAAAGCCGATGCGCCAGCCCGCCATGTTGTAGCTTTTCGACAGGGTAAAGAATTCTACCGCCACATCACGCGCGCCTGGCACCTGCATAATCGACGGCGCTTTCCAGCCATCGTAGGTGATATCAGCGTAGGCGAGATCGTGGATGACCAGCACGTTGTACTGCTTCGCCAGCGCGATGACGCGCTCGAAGAAGTCGAGCTCAACGCATTGCGCTGTAGGGTTCGACGGGAAGCCGAGAATCATCATTTTCGGTTTGGGATAGCTTTCGCGAATCGCCCGCTCCAGCTCGTTGAAGAAATCAACGCCCGCTACCAGCGGAACAGAACGCACCTGCGCACCCGCAATGACCGCGCCGTAAATGTGAATTGGATAGCTGGGATTCGGCACCAGCACGGTGTCGCCGTGGTCGAGCGTGGCCAGCATCAAATGCGCCAAACCCTCTTTGGAGCCGATGGTGACAATCGCTTCCGATTCCGGATCGATCTCTACCTGATAACGGTCTGCGTACCAGCGCGAAATCGCGCGACGCAAACGGGGAATACCTTTCGAGGTTGAGTAACCGTGCGTGTCTTCGCGCTGCGCTACCTGGCAGAGCTTTTCGACGATGTGCGGCGGCGTGGGGCCATCCGGATTGCCCATCGAAAAATCGATGATGTCTTCGCCGCGCCGACGCGCAGCCATCTTCAATTCAGCGGTAATGTTAAAAACATACGGGGGAAGGCGTTCAATACGCGAGAAACGACGGGGTGTGCTGTTATCAGCCATGATGTCCTCTGGTTTACGTAAGCGCCCGGACCGTCCGAGCGACGTGGGTCACTGTGGTGACCGCACCAAGAACATAACGCGCTGATAACAAGATTGTCGAGAGCAGACGGAAATTTTTTTAATGTTGCGGATTCAGGCGGCCAAACACCCAATCGCTTACCCATTGGCCGTTTAGCAGATAATTATCCCGCAGCGTACCCTCAAGGACGAAACCATTCTTCTCCAGAATGCGGCGTGACGGCCAATTCCCCTCAATCACCATCGCTTTCAGCTTATGAAATTCTGCCTGCAGCAAAAACTGGCACAGCGCGTCGAGCGCTTCACTGCCATAACCCATTCCGGTAAACGCCGCGCGCAGCATGTAACCCACTTCGGCCTGACGATAAGGATGCCACTCGGCGCTGCAGCCAAACAGGCCAATCGGCTCGCCGGTTTCCCGGATGCGCGCCACCAGACACAGCATATGAAAACTGCTCGCCTGCCACGGCGCCAGACGCTCAGTAAAGCGTTGACGAATATCGTTTTCATCCGGGATTTCACTGACCCACGTCATGGTCGCGCGGTCCTGATGTACCGCTTTGAAAATCCGCCAGTCTTCAGGTTGAAGTCGACTGAGGGACAAACGTGGCGTGAGTAATTGCATGGCTAAGCTCCCCTTTTTATCCGGCAACATAGCAAACCGGCGTATTGACAACCAGCGATCGGCGCACGCTTTCGCTAATCCTCTTTTTGTTACTCAAGTTTTCCTCTTTTGGCGGATGTCGCTATTTATGGCGATCAGGCATGCTCAAAATTGATCCCGGCTACGAGAAAGGTCTGCAGATTGCCGTGAGGCTGGCGGATCGTGACCACATTTTTTATCATAGCCTCCCGTTTCTTGCCTGAGAGATGCCCTTGCCTTCCCACTTCGACATGCTGCTGGCGGTTTTTGACCGCGCGGCGCTGATGCTGATCTGTCTGTTCTTCCTCACGCGCACGCGGGTGTTTCGTCAGCTGTTGCAAAAAGATGAGCATTCGGTGCGAGAAAAACTGGTGGTGACGGCAATATTCTCGCTGTTTGCGCTGTTCAGCACCTGGTCAGGCATTAACGTCGACGGATCTCTGCTCAATGTGCGCGTGATTGCGGTGATGTCCGGCGGCATTCTGTTTGGTCCGTGGGTGGGCATCGCCACCGGCGTGATTGCCGGTTTACATCGCTATCTGATTGATATGGATGGCGTCACGGCGGTGCCTTGCCTGATCACCAGCATCATTGCTGGCATCGCTTCGGGCGTGATCAACCGCCGGGTGAATAAAGAGCAGCGCTGGCGCGCCGGTATTCTCGGCGGTATGTTGTGCGAAAGCCTGACCATGCTGCTGATTGTGCTGTGGGCCAAGCCAATGACGCTGGGCTTGGCGATTGTGTCCGAGATTGCGCTGCCGATGATTCTGGGTGCCTCAAGCATCGGTTTAATCGTGCTGCTGGTGCAGAGCGTCGAAGGTGAAAAAGAGGCGATTGCGGCGCGTCAGGCCAAGCTCGCACTGGAGATCGCCAACAAAACATTGCCGCTGTTTCGCCAGGTTGATAGCCAGTCGCTGCATAAAGTGTGCGATATCATCCGCACCGACATTCACGCCGATGCGGTCGCCATCACCAATAACAAACAGATTCTCGCCTATGTCGGTTACGGCGAGCAGAACTATCACAACGGCGATGATGCCATCAGCCCGACCACCGCGCAGGCGATCGCCAGCGGTAAAATCATTATTAAGAACAACGACGAGGCGCATCGCACCAAAGATATTCACTCGATACTGGTTATTCCCCTTTGGGAAAAAGGGGAAGTGACAGGCACGCTAAAAATCTATTATCGCCGAGCGCATCGCATCACCGGGTCGCTGAAAGAGATGGCGATTGGGCTGTCGCAAATCATCTCCACCCAGCTGGAAGTCTCGCGGGCTGAACAGCTGCGTGAGATGGCGAACAAGGCAGAATTGCGCGCACTGCAGAGCAAAATTAACCCGCATTTCCTGTTTAACGCCCTGAATGCTATTTCCTCTTCGATTCGCCTTAATCCGGACACCGCGCGCCAGTTGGTGATCAATTTGTCACGTTATCTGCGTTACAACCTCGAACTCAACGATGACGAGCTTATCGATATCAAGAAAGAGTTGTGGCAGGTGAAGGATTACATCGCGATTGAGCAGGCGCGTTTCGGCGATAAGCTGTCGATGATTTATGACGTGGATGAAGATCTGCACTTCACGCTGCCCAGCCTGCTGATTCAGCCGCTGGTAGAGAACGCGATTGTGCACGGCATTCAGCCTTGCCGCGGCAAAGGCGTAGTGACGCTGAGCGTGAAGGATTTAGGCGATCGGGTGCGCGTTGCGGTGCGCGATACCGGTGATGGCATCAGCGATGATGTGATGAGCCGCGTGGCGCGAAACGAGATGCCCGGCAACAAAATTGGTCTGCTGAATGTGCATCATCGCGTTAAGCTGCTCTCCGGCCAGGGTTTGGTCATCACCCGCCATCATCCCGGCACGGAAATCGCCTTTACGCTTAGCAAGAATGGCCAGCGGCTGCCTGCCCCGCTGCGCCCCACCACGGAAACCGCCACGTGAAAGCCATCATCGTTGAAGACGAATTTCTCGCCCAGCAAGAGTTAGGCTGGATGATTCAGCAACACAGCCAAATCAGCGTTGAGGCCTGCTTTGATGATGGGCTGGAAGTGCTGAAATATCTGCAGAACCATCGGGTGGATGTGATTTTCCTCGATATCAACATTCCTTCGCTCGATGGCATGCTGCTGGCGCAAAACATCAATCAGTTTGCCCACAAACCGCTGATTGTGTTTATCACCGCGTGGAAAGAGCATGCGGTTGAAGCGTTTGAGCTGGACGCGTTTGACTACATTCTCAAGCCGTATCATGAGTCGCGCATCATGACGATGCTGCAGAAACTGGAAGCCAGCGCGCAACAGCAGTTGCAACCACAAAACGCAGCCACTAGCTCGCCACAAACCGTCAATCTGGTGAAAGATGAACGCATTATCGTCACCGATATCAACGAGATCTATTACGTTGAGGCGCATGAGAAGTTGACGTTTGTGTATACGCGGCGCGAAGCCTATGTGATGTCGATGGTGATTAGTGA
The DNA here is from genome assembly GCF_019795975.1 of Pantoea sp. DY-17. Classification (NCBI taxonomy): domain Bacteria; kingdom Pseudomonadati; phylum Pseudomonadota; class Gammaproteobacteria; order Enterobacterales; family Erwiniaceae; genus Pantoea; species Pantoea sp. DY-17. Next base: position 1,998,399 of record NZ_JAIMIG010000001.1, read on the forward strand.
GTTTTGCAGCCGTTTGCCGGAACAGCAGTTCTTCCGCTGCCATCGCTCTTACTGCGTCAATCTGAGCAAGATTCGTGAAATCGAGCCGTGGTTTAACAATACCTATTTGGTGAAGTTGCGTGATTTGGATGCGCAGGTGCCGGTGAGTCGCAGCAAGGTGAAAGCCTTTAGGCAGTTAATGAGATTATAAGGCGAACGGCGGATGCCGCTCGCCTGCATGCTTACAGCTCGCGGCCCAACACCTGACGCAAGTGCGCACCGGCGCCGAGTAAGCCCGGCTGATCGTGAGTAATCATATATACCGGAATATCGACCAGGTAATCGCGGAAGCGACCTTTATCTTCAAATGCCGCGCGGAAACCGGAGGCTTTAAAGAAATCGAGGAAGCGCGGCACAATACCGCCCGCGATATAAACGCCGCCGAAGGTGCCCAGATTCAGCGCCAGGTTGCCGCCAAAACGGCCCATAATCACGCAGAACAGCGACAGCGCGCGACGGCAATCAATGCAGGTATCTTTTAATGCGCGTTCGGTAACATCTTTAGGCTTGAGGTTTTCTGGCTCACGCTCATCAGACTTCACGATGGCGCGATACAGATTGACCAAACCGGCACCGGACAGCACGCGTTCCGCCGAAACGTGGCCAATCTCCGCGCGCAGCACTTCGAGAATTTCACCCTCTTCTTCGCTATTTGGCGCGAAGTCAACGTGACCGCCCTCGCCCGGCAAGCTGATCCAGCGCTTATCCACGTGCACTAAATGGCTGACGCCGAGGCCGGTACCCGCACCATAAATCGCGATAGGCTTGCCTTCAACCGGCGCTCTACCGCCGAACTGAATCACTTCCTGTTCGCTCAGCATCGGAATCGCCATCGAAACGGCGGTGAAATCATTGATGATTTCCAGGCTTTCCAGCGCCAGATGCTCTTTCATCACTTTGGTCGAGAACGCCCAATCGTGGTTGGTCATCTCCACCCAATCGCCGGTAATCGGACAGGCAATGGCGATACAGGCGTGCTTAATGTCCTGTTTTTGCTCGTCCAGATAGTGGCGAATCACCGCTTCGAGATTGTCGTAGTCTGATGTTGAGAAAGTTTGGGCTTGCGAGATAGCGCCGTTTTCTACCTCACACAATGCGAGACGGGCATTGGTACCGCCCACATCGCCGACCAGGGCGTATGTTGTCATTCTTCTGCTGCTCCGCTTGGGTCATAAACAATTGCAGGACACTATAAAAGCCTGCCAATAAAACAACAACGCCCACCTGCACGATGGGCGTAATCCATTCAAAGATGCTGCACAGCCTACCGATCACCTGCCCGACTTCCCAGCGGCAACTTTCCGAAATTTAGCCACTATTACGCTGATGCAGTGCGGCGGTGACCTTACGCAGCAGCGGCGGCAAGTCCTGTTTGTCCATCACCACTTCCACCAGCGACAGACGTCGATTCCGCATTAATTGTTCCATCACCGCGTCGAGTTGCACCGTTTCGCTGACGCGCCAGCTTTGCGCCGCACAGTGCTGGCTCAGCGCCTGCGGTAGCACGGTCCAGTTCCATTGCGCGATATCATTGTAACGTTGCTCAGCACCGTGAATCGCGCGCTCAACGGTATAACCATCGTTATTAATCAAGAAGATAATCGGCTGCTGGCCGTCGCGTAGCATCGAACTTAACTCCTGAATCGTCAGCTGCGCAGAGCCATCGCCAATGATCAGGATGACCCGCCGATCTGGCTGCGCGGTTTGCGCACCAAAAGTGGCGGGTAAAGTATAGCCAATCGATCCCCACAGCGGTTGCACCAGCAGTTGCGCATCCTGCGGTAAACGCAGCGCCGCCGCACCAAAGGCCGCAGTACCTTGATCGGCAAGGATAATATCACCGGGTTGCAGGAAGCGCTGCATCGCCTGCCAGAATGCCTGCTGACTGATTACCGCCGCAGCAATTTGCTCACTTTCCTCGCACTCAGGCGCATCTGCCAGCCGCCAGTGCGCGCAGTGACGCTGATAAATCGGCGTCAGCGCCGCCAGCGCCTGCTGCATGCTCAACGGCGCAAACACCTCGCCAGCGACCGTGGCCTGAAACGGCTGCAGATCGATCGCGCGCTCGGCGGGCAGATTTTGTGTGAAGCCGGCGGTTAAGGTGTCGGTAAACCGCACGCCGATGCACAGCGTAACGTCGGTATCTTCGATGGCCTGACGCACCGCATCGCTGCCGCCTTGCGCGGCGTACGTACCGACGAAGCCCGGCTGCTGCTCGTTCAGCACGCCCTTGCCCATCAACAAGGTGGCGGCAGGAATCGCACGCAGCTGGCGCAACACCTCAAGCTGTGGCTGCAACTGCCAGCGTGAGGCCAGGAAATCGGCCAACAGCGCCACGCGCTGTGCTGGTGCCAGCAAGCGTTCTGCCGCATCGGCAAAGGCCACGGCAACCTGCTGATGGTTATCTGCGGCTGTGGCTTTTTCCTCTGGTAGCGAAATCTCAGCCGCCGCCACATCCACCGCCAGCAATAAATAGCCGGGACGATGTTGCGTTAGCGCCTCGCTGATAACGCGATCAATCTCAGTCACTGCGTTTTCCGCCGTCAGCACCGCCGATGCCACACTTACTTCCTGCGCCATACGCAGGAAGTGACCAAAATCGCCGTCGCCCAGCGAATGGTGCACACAATCGCCCTGCTGTTGCGCCTGACTGGCGGGCGCGCCAACGATATGAATCACCGGCACATATTCGGCATAGCTGCCGGCGATGCCGTTAATCGCGCTTAGCTCGCCGACGCCAAAGGTGGTCAGCAGTGCCGCCGCACCGTTGCAGCGCCCGTAACCATCCGCCGCATACGCCGCATTCAGTTCATTGGCACAGCCAACCCAGGCAATGTCGGGATGCGCAATCACGCTGTCGAGAAATTGCAGGTTGTAATCGCCGGGCACGCCGAACAGATGACGGATGCCAGCTTGCTGTAATCGGTGCAGTAAATAATCGCCAACGTTCGGGTTTTTCATCGACAGCTCCTTGTTAAGGGGATAATCAGGAGTATTAGCGATGTGGCTGAATTGGCGAGATATTCATCATCGTGGCGTGGTGATTTGTGGCAAGCATTCGTTACGACGACAGATAATTCTGTAAGTTGCGATCTTCGGCGCGTTTCGCCTTAGTGTAAACGCATACACTGATATGCTGATGTCACTTTCTCCCCTATGAGACAGGAACGCTGCATGAGTGCTTTTCCCCATCCCGAACGTTATCAACAAATGCAATACCGCCGCAGTGGCCGTAGCGGCCTGAAGTTACCGGCGATTTCACTGGGTTTGTGGCATAACTTTGGCGACAGTACGCGCGTCGATAACAGCCGTGAACTGCTGCGCCATGCCTTTGAGCGCGGCATTACCCATTTCGATCTCGCCAATAATTACGGCCCGCCGCCGGGATCGGCGGAATCCAACTTTGGTCGCATTCTGCGCGAGGATTTTCAGGGACTGCGTGACGAGCTGGTGATTTCAACTAAAGCCGGTTACACCATGTGGGACGGCCCATACGGCGATTGGGGTTCGCGCAAGTATCTGATTTCCAGTCTCGATCAAAGCCTGAAGCGCATGGGATTGGAGTACGTTGATATCTTCTATCATCACCGCCCCGATCCCGAAACGCCGCTGGAAGAGACCATGCGTGCGCTGGATCAGGTGGTGCGTCAGGGCAAAGCGCTGTATGCCGCCATCTCCAACTATCCGGCAGACAAAGCTGCCGAAGCGATTGCGATTCTGCGCGACCTCGGCACGCCTTGCCTGATCCACCAGCCGCGTTATTCGATGTTTGAACGTATGCCTGAGCAGGGTTTACTGGATGTGCTGGGCGACAACGGCGTTGGTTGCATCGCCTTCTCGCCGCTGGCGGGTGGCGTGTTAACCGACCGCTATTTGCAGGGTATTCCACAAGACTCGCGCATCGCCAGCGGCAGCAAGTTCCTGAATGAAAACCAGCTGACGCAAGAGAAGATGGAAAAAGTGCGTCAGCTGCAGGCGATTGCCCAACAGCGCGGCCAGAAGCTGGCGCAGATGGCGCTGAGCTGGGTGTTGCGCGATGCGCGTGTTACCTCGGTGCTGATTGGCGCCAGTAAAACCGCGCAAATTGATGATGCGGTTGAGATGTTGAGCCAGCCGGAACTAAGCCAGGATGAGATCGACGCTATCCACAATATCCTAGTGTAAACGTTTACCGCCCGGCATTGGTCGGGCGTTTTCCGCAGCAGAAAATTCTCATTTCAGATTTCCCTCAGCGTTTTCAGACGGATTCTCAAGGCTTCCCTGGTCCGATGTGGCAAACTAGCGCAACGGTGGCAGTTATAAGCTACTGAAAAGGAGAAGTTATGAAACGTGCCATTTTGTTTGCCGCCTTGCTGGCAACCTTATCCCCATTGGCTATCAGCACAGCACAAGCCGACAGCGCCACCATCAATTTGGGTCCGGGCGTTACGCTGCATCTCGGCGATCGCGATCGTCACGGTAATTACTGGGACGGGGGGCGCTGGCGCGAGCCGCGCTGGTGGAACGATCGTTATCAGTACAATGATCATCGCTGGTGGCGTCACGAAGAGTGGAAACGTCATCGCGCCTATGAACGTGAGCGCGAACGCCGCTGGCATGAGCGTGAACGTCGTGAACATCACCGCCACGATCATCGCCATGATGATCGTCGAGGTCACCACGATCACCATCATCACTAAACATAAAATCCCGCACAATGGCGGGATTTTTCTTTTCTTTGGCAGTTACCAACCGAGCGCTTCGCCGACCAGCAAATAGAGATTGAGGGCGATCACCAGCACCACAATCAGCCGCCCGGCATTTTGCATCAGGCGCGAGTTCACCATCTCATCGCCCATCAATTCGCGGTTGCCGGTAAAGGAGAGCAGCGGAATCAGCGCCAGCGCGATACCGAAACTCAACAGCACCTGACTCATTACCAGGATGCGCGTGGGATCCCAGCCCGCCCAAATCACTATGAAGGAAGGCAACATGGTGATGGTGCGGCGGAACCACAGCGGAATGTGGAAACGGATAAAGCCCTGCATCACCACTTGTCCCGCCAGCGTGCCAACCACGGTTGAGGAGAGACCGGCAGCCACCAGACTCAAACCAAACACAATTGCTGCCGCTTCACCCAACAGCGGTTGCAGCGTTAGGTATGCCTGATCGAGATCGACGATGCTGGAGTGACCGCTAAAGTGAAACGCCGCGGCGGCGGTGGCCATCATCGCCAGATTCACAAAGCCAGCGATGGTCATGGCGATAGCCACATCCAGCTTGGTTGAACTGTAACGTTGCGCCTTGCTGCCTTTATTGCCGTGCTGCGTCAGCGCCGAGTGCAGATAAATCACGTGCGGCATAATGGTGGCGCCTAACACACCAGCAGCGAGGAATACCGCATCCGATGTTGGCAGCGATGGCAGCGCCATGCCAACCACCAGCTCACTCACTTTGGGCTGGGAGAAAAACAGCTCCACAATATAAGCCGCCGCTACAAACAGCAGCAGACCGCCAATCACCAGTTCCAGCGGCTTCTGCCCGCGACTTTGCAGCATCAGAATCAGGTAGGTCGCGATACCGGTTAACACCGCACCCTGCAGCAGGGAAATGCCAAGTAATAGCTTGAAGCCGAGCGCCGCGCCGATAAATTCAGCGAGATCGGTGGCCATGGCGATGATTTCCGCCTGCACCCAATAGAACCACACCGCCGGGCGCGGGAAGCGATCGCGGATGTGTTCTGCAAGATTTTTGCCAGTAGCAATGCCCAGTTTGGCGGACATCAGCTGGATCAGCATCGCCATGACGTTGGCCCACACCACCACCCATAACAGCTTGTAGCCGTAGGCGGCGCCGGCCTGAATGTTGGTCGCGAAGTTGCCGGGATCGATGTAGCCAATCGCCGCAATAAAGGCGGGGCCCAGCAGCGCGAGTTTGATCTTTCTGGCTCCGCGAGCGGCGCGCTCGGCGGTGCGGCTTTCTAGCATAGTTTTACCCTGTCCTAATGCTTGTTGACCTGTCCAGATTAAGGGTCATTCAAGGCAGATGAAATTTGGTTATAGTTATTGTAGTAATAGATGGTGCTATAAAGTATAGCCATTGCTATACATTGCGGTAAAGTCAGTTCTTGCTAAAAACAAGTGCAACGCAAAAGACTCTACTCTTGGGTTATTTTATAGACAATGTTTTTGTGGATATTTCTTGTGATGAATTTGTAATAGGGTTGTGAGCGGTCAGACTTATCCGAGAAAAAACGCGATAGCGAATACTTATAATGTGGTTTTGATCTCGTTTTTAAGTAACGCGTTACATAGAATACGCAACAAAATACAACCCTCCTCAAATTTGGAGCCGACATGTCCCATGTTTTGCATTTTCTTTTAGCACTAGTGGTGGTAGCGGTGCTGGCCTTGCTGGTCAGCCACGATCGTAAAAGCATCCGTCTTCGTTATATCGTTCAACTTCTGGTAATCGAAATTCTGCTGGCCTGGTTCTTCCTGAACTCCTCCATCGGTCTCGGCTTTGTGCAGGGCTTCGCAGGATTCTTTGATCATCTGCTCAAATATGCCGCCGAAGGCACCAACTTCGTGTTTGGCAATATGAGCGAAAAAGGTCTCGCTTTCTTCTTCCTCAACGTGCTTTGCCCCATCATTTTCATCTCTGCGTTAATCGGTATTTTGCAGCATTTCCGCATCTTGCCGTGGGTGATTCGCGGCATTGGTACCGTGCTGTCCAAAGTAAACGGTATGGGCAAATTGGAATCCTTTAACGCCGTGAGCTCTCTGATTTTGGGACAGTCAGAAAACTTCATCGCCTATAAAGATATCCTTGGCAAAATGTCACAGCGCCGTATGTACACTATGGCAGCGACTGCCATGTCGACGGTTTCGATGTCGATTGTCGGCGCCTACATGACCATGCTGCAGCCAAAATATGTGGTGGCCGCGCTGGTATTGAACATGTTCAGCACCTTTATTGTGCTGTCGCTTATTAACCCGTACCGCGTGGATAGTGAAGAAGATCTGCAATTGCAGGACCTGCATAAAGGCCAGAGCTTCTTCGAAATGCTGGGCGAATACATCCTCGCCGGTTTTAAAGTTGCGATGATTGTTGCCGCAATGCTGATTGGTTTTATCGCCTTGATTACCGGTCTGAACGCGCTGTTCGATCTGATTTTCGGCATCAGCTTCCAGGGCGTGCTGGGTTATGTGTTCTATCCATTTGCGTGGGTGATGGGCGTTCCTTCACACGAAGCGCTGCAAGTAGGCAGCATCATGGCCACCAAACTGGTTTCCAACGAATTCGTGGCAATGATGGATCTGCAGAAAATCGCCGGTCAGCTGTCGCCACACTCGGAAGGTATTCTTTCTGTGTTCCTGGTCTCCTTTGCTAACTTCTCCTCTATCGGGATTGTGGCGGGCGCGATTAAAGGTCTGCACGAAGAGCAAGGTAACGTGGTTTCACGCTTCGGCCTGAAACTGCTGTACGGTTCAACGCTGGTGAGCGTGCTGTCAGCCGCTATCGCTGGTCTGGTATTGGCCTTCTGATATACGGGGCGAGCTGCGGCTCGCCCTTCTCTTCTTAATTATTTCCATCGGTTCTAATCCGCGTCGCTTCCGCTTTTCCCCCGCTATCACCCGCTTCACTGTTAAATGCAAAACCTTTGCACAATATTGAATTTCCGTTCACACCGCCTGCGCCCGTAGTTTTTCTCCATGACGTCACTTCAGGAGAACCGCATGAGCATTCAATTCCTTGGCATGATTGGCCACCGCCTCGCTTCCGAAATCATTCCGGCTAGCGGCCCGCTATTCGATAAAGAGTACATTGCGCGTTTTGCGCGGGCGCACGAAGACGCCGGTTTTGATCGCATTCTGGTGGGCTATTGGTCGGATCAGCCGGATGGTTTTCTGGTCACCGCGCACGCGGCGGCGCACACCTCGACGCTGAAATTTTTGCTGGCGCATCGTCCCGGCTTTGTCTCGCCGACGCTGGCGGCGCGCAAACTGGCTTCGCTTGATCACCTCACCGACGGTCGCTTAGCGGTGCACATCATCAGCGGCGGCAGCGATGCCGAGCAGCGCCGCGACGGTGACTTCCTCAATAAAGCCGAGCGCTATGCGCGTAGCGATGAGTTCCTCACCGTATTGAAGCAGAGTCTCGAATCCGCGCAGCCGTACGATCATCAAGGCCGGTTTTATCAGGCCGAGCAGGCGTTCTCAGCCATCAAACCGCTGCAGAATAAACTGCCCATCTATTTTGGCGGATCGTCGCAGGAGGCGATTGATGTTGCAGCACGCCATGCCGATGTGTTTGCGCTGTGGGGCGAGCCGCTGAAAGGCGCGGAAGAGACGGTACGCAACGTGCGTGTCGCTGCCGCCAGACAGGGCCGCGAAATTAACTTCAACATCTCGTTCCGGCCGATTCTTGGTACAACTGAAAAAGAAGCCTGGGAACGTGCGGAGCACATCCGCGCCACGGCCGAAAAACAGCTTAACGAAAGTGGCTTTGCCTTTGGTAAGGCGAAGCCGCAGAGCGTTGGCGCGCAGCGTTTACTCGCCGCCGCCAATGAAGGCGATCGTCTGGATAAAGTGCTGTGGACCGGCGTCGCAAAGCTGGTTCAGGGCGGCTACAACTCCACTGCGCTGGTGGGAACGCCGGAGCAAGTTTCTGATGCACTGCTGGAATATTATCGCCTTGGCATTCATAGCGTGCTGATTCGCGGCTTCGATCCGCTTAACGATGCGGTGGAATATGGTCGCGAGCTGATTCCGCTGACGCGCGAGAAAGTCGATGCGCTCTCAGCCGCCGAGAAAAGGAGCGCCTGAAGCTTATGAGGCAGTATCAGCACCAGCGCCTGCGTGATTTTGTCGCCAATCTTGCCAACTTGCTGGATGCGCAGCCGGAGGAGGCCACGGTGTTGCAACGTGGCAGCGCGTGGCTTGGCGAGTTGATTCGCCACGACGACTGGCTGGACGACGCCTTTACCCAACCTCATCCCGAACACTATCAACAATATTTGTTGTATGCCGATGCGCAGCAGCGCTTTTCGGTGGTGAGTTTCGTCTGGGGGCCAGGCCAGCAAACGCCGATTCACGACCATCGCGTATGGGGACTGATTGGCATGCTGCGCGGCGCAGAGATTTCACAATCCTGGCAGCCGGGGCCAAACGGATTGCAGCCGGAAGGCGCGCCAGTCCGACTCGATCCCGGCAGCGTTGAAGCGGTGTCGCCGACGGTAGGCGATATTCATCGCGTCAGCAACGCCTATGACGACCGCGTCTCCATCAGCATTCACGTTTATGGCGCCAACATTGGCGCGGTCAAACGCGCGGTCTACCGCGAAGACGGCAGTGAAAAAACGTTTATCTCCGGTTACAGCAACCGTTACTTACCGAACATTTGGGACCTTTCACATGACTAACCCGGTTTTCCCTTTACGCCAGGCGGCGGAAATTATTGAGGCCCTGCGTCAGCAGCAGGAAGTGGCGATTGTCGATGTGCGCGATGAAGCGCTGTTTGCCACCGCGCATCCGTTGTTTGCCGTGAATATTCCACTGTCAAAACTGGAGCTTGAGCTGCTGGACCGCATTCCGCAGCGCACCACCGCGATCACGCTGTATGACGGTAACGAAGGCCTGGCGCAAACCGCTGCCGAACGGATTGCCGCGCTGGGTTACAGCAATGTCGCGCTGCTGGCAGATGATTTGGCCGGCTGGCAAGCGGCGGGCGGCGAACTGTTTATCGACGTGAATTCACCCAGCAAAGCGTTTGGCGAACTGGTTGAGCATCACAATCACACACCTTCTTTATCTGCGGACGAGGTGCATCAGCTGATTAACAGCGATGCTAACGTGGTGGTGCTCGATGCGCGTCGTTTCGATGAATATCAAACCATGAGTATTCCAGGCGCCACCAGTGTGCCGGGCGGTGAACTGGTGCTGCGCGTACGTGACATCGCGCCATCGCCGGAGACCACGGTGATAGTGAACTGCGCCGGCCGCACGCGCAGTATCATTGGTACGCAATCGCTGGTGAACGCCGGGATTCGCAATCCGGTGTTCGCACTGCGTAATGGTACCATCGGCTGGACGCTGGCCGGGCATGCGCTGGATAAAGGCCAGTCGCGCCGCTACGGCGAGGCCAGCGAAACCGCACAGCATCAGGCGGCGAACAATGCGCGCATCATCGCCGATCGCGCCGGTGTGGAACGTATCCCACTCGCCACGCTGAAACGCTGGCAGCAGGAGACGCGCACCACTTATCTGTTTGATGTGCGTGATGCCGACGAATACGCCGCCGGGCATCTGCCTGGTAGCCGCCATGTGCCGGGAGGTCAACTGGTGCAGGAGACCGATCATTACGCCAGCGTGCGCGGTGCGCGCATTGTGCTAATTGATGATGACGGCGTGCGTGCCAATATGACCGCATCCTGGCTGGCGCAGCTTGGCTGGCAGGTTTCGGTGCTGGAGGAGCTGCAGGCCAGTGATTTCAGTGAACGCGGTAACTGGAAAGCGCAGGTGCCGCCCGTCGCTCAACCCGAATTCATCTCACCGCAGCAGTTAGCGGAATGGTTGCAGGAAGGACAAACGCAGGTACTGGATTTCACCACGCGCGCGAACCATCTCAACAGCCATATTCCGGGCGCGGCCTGGTTGCTGCGCTCTACCCTGCAGCAGCAAGGCAAAGCATTGTTGCCGGAGGCACGTCGCTATGTTCTGACCTGCGGCAGCAGCCTGCTAGCGGGTTTTGCGGTGCAACAAGTGGCTGAGCTGACCGGCAAGCCGGTGTTTGTGCTGGAGGGCGGTAACGCTGCCTGGCGCGAAGCGGGTTTGCCAACGGAGCAGGGAGAGCAGCAACTGTTGTCCCCGGCCATTGATCGCTATCGCCGCCCATATGAAGGCACCGATATTGAAGCGGGCGTGATGCAGGCGTATCTGGACTGGGAATACGGTTTAGTGGCGCAGCTGGATCGCGATGGCACGCACGGTTTCCGGGTGCTGCAATTGCAGCCGCAGGCTGTTACGGCCTGATGATAATTTGCGTGGTGAGTGATGAGGTCGCCAAAATGGCGGCCCTTCAAACGACAAAATCGCAATTTATTGCGTTGCGTTTAAGAAGGTGATTTTTTTGAATGTGTTCAGAAAGAACAGAGATTTGGTGGAGATAAGCGGGATCGAACCGCTGACCTCTTGCATGCCATGCAAGCGCTCTCCCAGCTGAGCTATACCCCCACATCTGGAAATCATTTTTCGGTCAAACCGTTGGGAGCGGTTTGGTGGAGATAAGCGGGATCGAACCGCTGACCTCTTGCATGCCATGCAAGCGCTCTCCCAGCTGAGCTATACCCCCGAACCGAAAAACTGCCGAGTAAACTCGACGGACGGGATAATATGAAACCGCCCCTTGAGTGTCAACGTCAAATTCTCGTTCTGTGTTTGATCGCTGAAAAAGGCGTCAACCCCGCGTCAGCATGGTTTTTTTTTCAACACGCCATCCCGCTGCGCGACTATTTATATGCAACCTCCGGCAATGCTTCCCCACTCCAACCTCAACCCAGCGTTAACTTTAGGTTAAAGATGTTAGAAGCAGTCTTGTTTTCGTTAAAAGTGCGTGTAAAACTTAGCGCGCTAATTAACCGGTCATCCTACCAGGGTGTTCTCTCAATGACCGGCCAGCAACGTCCCCATTAATCCATAAAAGAAAAGTGAACTATGTCGCTGCATACACCTAAAGAGATCGCCCAACTGGCGATTCAAGCTGGCGTGGCTAAAAGCCGCCTGCCTATCTCAACCTTGTTGATTCTTGGCTTTATGGCCGGTGCGTTTATCGCCACTGGCTTCCTGCTCGATCTGCATGTCATTAACCAACTGCCTGCTGAATGGGGTTCATTCGGCGTGCTACTCGGCGCTGCGGTGTTCCCGGTCGGGTTGATCATGACGGTACTGGCGGGCGGTGAGCTGCTGACCGGCAATATGATGACGATGCCCATCGCCTGGTTCGCTCGTCGCATCAGTGGCTTCAGCGTTTTGCGTAACTGGTTTTGGGTTACCCTCGCCAATTTCATTGGCAGCGTTGCGGTTGCATGGTTCTTTGGTCACATGCTGGGCATGACCGAAGGCGATTACCTGAAAAAAACCGTGGCGATTGCGCACGCAAAAGTGAATGCCGATTTCCTGCATGCCTTTATTTCCGGCGTGGGCTGCAACTGGCTGGTGTGTCTGGCGGTATGGCTCGCCTTCGCCAGTAAAGATGTAGTAGGTAAAATCTTCGGTATGTGGTTCCCGGTGATGGCGTTCGTGGCGATTGGCTTCCAGCACGTCGTCGCAAACATGTTTATTGTTCCGGCGGCAATTTTTGCCGGCCAGATGAGCTGGGCGGAATTTGCGCCAAACGTGATCGCGGTGTTCCTCGGTAACGGCGTGGGCGGTGCAGTTTTTGTTGGCCTCACCTATTTCATCGCTTTCCGTCCGGAACAACCCGCAGTGAGCCAGGCGCAATAACCGAATTTTGCCTTTTGTTGGAGAGCAGAAGGCATTTTCTGTTCAGGTTACTTTTCCCCGTTACGTTTTGTTGTAATATGTAGAACTAATGTATTTAACAGGGACAGCATCGTGAAAAAGGAATGGCTTACCCCCGAGGAGCTCGCGCAGGAAACGGGCTACAGTCGGCAAACGGTGAATAAATGGATCAAGCGTGAAAACTGGACAACCACGCCAAAGCCCGGTGTTCAGGGCGGTAAAGCGCGATTGATCCATATAGATGAGCGCGTAAAGAGCTTTGTTCAATCCACCCGCCACGCGAACGAACCGGCGGCTAATTACGGTGCACAACAAAATACGTTACCTGCGTTATTAATAAATTCTGTCCAGCAAATGACGGCAGCGGAGCAAGAGCAATTTGCGGCGTTGTTGTTGCGGGAGGGAATTCGAGGCGTACTGGAACGTCTGGGGATTCAGGAAGAATAAATAAGCCGGAAGCAGATGCTTCCGGCTTTTTCACATTATGCGTTTGCTTCGCGCTCCGCGATGAATGCCAGCGCTTTTTCGATTCGCGCAACGCTGCGGCTGCGACCAATCGCTTCCACCGTCACATCCAGCGCCGGTGACTGACCAGAACCGGTCACCGCTACACGCAGTGGCATACCGACTTTGCCCATCCCCAGCTCCAGCTCATCTGCCGCAGACTGAATTGCATGATGCACATTCTCTGCGTTCCAGTTGCTGTCGCTGATTGCAGCCAGTTTGTCGCGCACCACTTCCAGCGGCTGACGCGCGACCGGACGCAGATGCTTCTTCGCCGCGTCAGCATCAAAGGCTTCAAACTCTTCATAGAAGTAACGGCAAGATGCCGCAATCTCTACCAGGGTTTTGCAACGCTCGCCCAGTAAGGTAACCAGCTTTGCCAACTCCGGACCGGTGCGGGTATCAATCTTCTGCTGCTCAATATGCCATTGCAGCTGCGTAGCAACGTACTCCGGCGGCAGCGTATTAATGTAGTGATGATTTAGCCACTGCAGTTTTTCAGTATTGAAAGCACTGGCCGACTTACTCACGGCATCCAGAGTGAACAGCTCTGCCATTTCCGGCACGCTGAAAATCTCCTGATCGCCATGTGACCAGCCAAGACGTACCAGATAGTTGAGCAGCGCTTCCGGCAAATAACCGTCATCACGATACTGCATCACGCCAACAGCGCCATGACGTTTGGACAACTTCTTACTGTCATCGCCGAGGATCATTGATACGTGCGCGTAAGTTGGCACTTCTGCACCGATCGCTTTCAGGATATTGATCTGGCGTGGCGTGTTGTTGATATGGTCTTCACCACGAATCACGTGAGTGATGCCCATATCCCAGTCATCCACCACCACACAGAAGTTATAGGTGGGTGAACCGTCGGTACGACGAATGATCAGGTCATCCAGTTCCTGATTACTGAATTCAATCGGACCACGAATCTGATCGTCAAAGATGACAGAACCGTCCTGCGGGTTGCGGAAGCGCACCACGCACGGCTCATCAGCGGCGTGATGTTCATGGCTGTCGCGGCAGCGACCGTCATAACGCGGTTTTTCGCCTTTTTCCATCTGCTCTTCACGCAGCGCATCGAGACGTTCTTTGCTGCAGTAGCATTTATAGGCCGTGCCCGCTTCCAGCATGTCGTCGATCACCGCGTTGTAGCGATCAAAACGCTTGGTCTGATAATACGGACCTTCATCCCAGTTAAGGCTCAGCCAGTTCATACCATCCATGATGGCTTCAATGGCTTCCGGTGTGGAACGCTCCAGATCGGTATCTTCGATACGCAGAACGAATTCGCCTTTGTTATGGCGAGCATAAAGCCAGGAGTAAAGAGCAGTACGAGCACCGCCTACGTGCAGATAGCCCGTTGGGCTGGGTGCGAAGCGAGTTTTGATTTTCATTCAGCATTGCCTTAAATGCGCAGGTTTCATTGTCTGGATGACAAAAAAACGGGTTAACGCGAAAAAACAGTGCGCACATTCTAGCAGGTGAGGCTGATTCCTCAATGATTGTCGCGGTGGCATCCCGGTTTGCTGTGCGCTTTTCTGCTAATAAAACCAGCACATTGGCGAAAAGCGCCCCACGATGATTATTTTTAAAGCGAACGCACATTTAAGTTTTAAAAACCGTTGACTCACTTTGAAGGATCCCTATAATGCGACTCCACACAGCGGGGGTGATTAGCTCAGTTGGTAGAGCATCTCCCTTACAAGGAGGGGGTCGGCGGTTCGAGCCCGTCATCACCCACCACTCTTTAGAAGGTTTAAAGATGGCCCGCAGTGAACAAGAGATAAGATATGGGTGATTAGCTCAGTTGGTAGAGCATCTCCCTTACAAGGAGGGGGTCGGCGGTTCGAGCCCGTCATCACCCACCATATCTTAGTCAGATGACACTCTTGTTAAGCAGTACCGAAGTGGGTGATTAGCTCAGTTGGTAGAGCATCTCCCTTACAAGGAGGGGGTCGGCGGTTCGAGCCCGTCATCACCCACCACTTCGGGTCGTTAGCTCAGTTGGTAGAGCAGTTGACTTTTAATCAATTGGTCGCAGGTTCGAATCCTGCACGACCCACCAATGTAGAAAGGCGCCCTAAAGGCGCCTTTTTGCTATGCGTTAAATCTGTGGTTAATGCGCTAAATCCCAACGAACCCTTTTCGCAAGTTTAACATTCCCTGCCCTCAAGCCACCTTATACTCTGACCGATAACGATAATGGTCTATTGCAAGGAGAAAACCATGTCTATATCCAGCGTAGGTAGTGTCAGCACCGCAAGTAGCGGCGGCGGTTCTACCTCAGAAATCGCCAGCCTCTATAAACAGATTCAATCCATCACTAAGCAGCTGAAAGATCTTTCCAGCGACGATACGCTCACCGATGAGCAAAAGTCTGAACAGGAGCAGATGCTGCAATCACAGATTCAAATGATTGAAGCGCAAATCGCGCAAATTGAGCAGCAGCAAGCTGAGAAAGCGCAACAGAAACAGGAAGCACAGCAACCTGCGGCCACCAAAGCTGATGGTATTAACCGCCCAACTGATACCAATCAAATCAACGTGTACGTTTAAAACGCCGGCTTTAGCATGCGTTGTTGCGTCAGCAGGGCTGCCTGCTGGCGCACTTCCTGCCAGATCGCTTCTGCGGCGGGTGTCAGCGAGCGGTTTTTGCGCTTTATCAGCATCAGGCTGCGATTAATTTCCGGATAAAGACGCCGCACCGTGAGTTTGCGTCCTGACGGCAACGGCAAGGCCAGCGCAGGCAGAATGCTGATGCCAATTCCCGCTTCCACCATCGGATAAAGCGTAGCGGGATGACCGATTTCCTGCACCACATGCACACTCAACGCCAGCTGTTGCAGCGCGGCATCAACTAACACGCGACTGCCGGAAGCATAATCCTGTAGCACCATATTGCGTCCGGCCAGCATCGACCATTGCGCCTGTTCAATTTGCGCCAGCTCGTCATCTTCATGACACAGCAGTAAAAAAGGCTCCTGCAGAATCTCTTCGCTGTCGAAATCAGTGTCGTTGAGCGGGCCAATTACAATGCCAAAATCAACCTCCGCATTGCGTACGCTTTGCAGCACCCATTGCTGTACGCGGTCATGCAGGATGACGCGGATATCCGGATAGCGCTGCTGGCTGCTGGCCAGGCACTGCGGCATCAGATGGGCAGAAGGCGTTTGGCTGGCGGCAACACGCACCGTGCCGCTGCGCTGTTCGCCATAGCTGCGCACATCCAACACGGTGGTATTGAGGTCGTCCAGCAGACGATTAAGCCGTGTGGCCAGCTGCTGCCCCGCCTCGGTCAGCATTACTTCCCGCGTAGTGCGATCGAGTAAGCGCACGCCCATTTCCGCTTCCAGCTCTTTAATGCTATGGCTGACCGCCGACTGACTTAAACCAATCGCTTGGCCGGCCAGACTGAAGCTGCCGTGATGCGCCACCGCGACAAAGGTACGCAACTGACGTAAGGTGTAATTCATCGATATCGCTCATAGATTGATGCAATAAATCAATTTTATTTCTAAACCCAGCAGGCGCACAATCAGCACCATCATTTTTCTAAATTTAACCGGATTTTAACAATGGGATTTTTACGCCTCGATCCGATGATGATTAAACTCATCATTACCGTGCTGCTGGCCAGCTTTATTCCTGCCAAAGGCGTCTTTGTCGATATCTTCGAATATCTGACCACCGCCGCCATCGCCCTGCTGTTCTTTATGCATGGCGCCAAACTGTCGCGCGAGAAGATCATTGCCGGCAGCAGCCACTGGCGTTTGCACTTGTGGATTATGTGCAGCACCTTTGTGATTTTCCCGATTATTGGTTTGCTGATTGTCTGGTGGCATCCGGTTAACGTCAGCCCGGAGATTTACACCGGCTTTATCTATCTGTGTATTCTGCCAGCGACCGTGCAATCCTCAATCGCCTTCACCTCAATGGCGGGCGGCAACGTCGCCGCTGCGGTCTGTGCGGCTTCAGCCTCCAGCCTGCTCGGCGTATTTGTCTCGCCGCTGCTGGTGAATTTGGTGATGAATGTGCATAGCGAAATGCCGGGCAACGGTCTGGAGCAGATTGGCAAAATTATGCTGCAACTGCTGGTGCCGTTTGTTTTAGGACATCTGTCGCGTCGCTGGATTGGCGCGTGGGTCGAGAAGCATCGCAGCCTGATTGGTAAAACCGACCAAACCTCGATTCTGCTGGTGGTTTACTCCGCCTTCAGCGAAGCGGTGGTGAACGGCATTTGGCATCGCGTGGGCGTGGATACCTTGCTGTGGATTCTGGTTGGCAGCGTGCTGGTGCTGTTTATCGCACTGGCGATTAACCTGGCGGCATCGCGCCTGTTTGGCTTCAGCCGTGCGGACGAGATTGTGGTGCTGTTCTGTGGCTCGAAAAAGAGTCTGGCGAACGGTGTCCCGATGGCCAACATCCTGTTCCCAGCCAGTTCCGTGGGGATAATCGTGCTGCCGCTGATGATTTTCCATCAGGTGCAGTTAATGGTGTGTTCTTTCATTGCCCAGCGCTATAAAGCCGGCAATGAAAAACAGCTGGCGCAGCAGCAAGTAGAAGCGCAGAAGTCCTAAATATTACGGCCCGCAAAAGCGGGCCGTTTTGTTATTCATTGCGCTTGAGCGGTTTGATTAAACCTTCCAGCCCTTCGATCTTGATGGTCAGCGTCAGCTGCATCAATTCGCCTAACTTACCGGCCGGGAATTCATCTTTGCGAGCGAACCACAGCAAATACTCCTCCGGCACATCAATCAGCGCTCTGCCCTTGTACTTGCCGAACGGCATCACGGTGTTGGCGATTTCAACCAGTTGCTGTTTATCCACGTTACGCTCCGAGCAGGCGAATCATTTCCGCTTCGTCGATCACCGAAATGCCGAGCTCCTGCGCTTTCGCCAGCTTGGAACCGGCCGCTTCACCCGCAATCAGCAAATCGGTTTTCTTCGACACGCTACCGCTCACTTTAGCGCCCAACGCTACCAGACGCTCTTTGGCATCATCGCGATTCATCTGCGACAGAGAGCCGGTCAGTACCACGGTTTTACCGGCAAATGGACTATCAATTTCTTCGACATTGACCACTTCAACCTGCGGCCAGTGCACGCCAATCTCTTCAGTAAGATCGCGAATAACGGCGCGGTTGCTCTCTTCATCCATAAAGTTACGCACATGCGTCGCTACCACTTTGCCGACATCCTGCACTTCAATCAGCGCATCGAGATCGGCGTTCATCACCTTTTCCAGCTCGCCAAAGTGATTGGCAAGGTTGGCGGCAGTGGCTTCGCCCACTTCGCGAATACCCAGCGCATAGAGGAAACGTGCCAGCGTGGTGGATTTGGCCTTTTCCAGCGCATCAACCACGTTCTGAGCCGATTTAGGGCCCATGCGATCGAGTCCGGTTAGCTTACCGGCAGTAAGGCGGAACAGATCGGCTGGCGTTAAGACGTACTCTTTCTCCACCAACTGATCGATGATCTTATCGCCCATGCCATCGACATCCATCGCACGACGCGAAACGAAGTGTTTAAGCGCTTCTTTACGCTGCGCGCCACAAATCAGGCCGCCGGTGCAGCGCGTCACGACTTCACCTTCCACGCGTTCAACGTCTGAACCGCACACCGGGCAATGACCTGGGAAGACGATTTCACGCGTCTCTGTCGGGCGCTCCGATTCCACCACGTTGACCACTTGCGGAATCACGTCACCAGCGCGGCGAATCACCACCTTGTCGCCAATGCGCAAACCCAGTCGGGCAATTTCATCGGCGTTGTGCAGCGTTGCATTACTTACCACAACGCCCGCAACCTGAACCGGCTCCAGACGCGCGACGGGCGTAATCGCGCCGGTGCGGCCCACCTGGAATTCGACATCGCGCACGAACGTCATCTGTTCCTGCGCCGGGAATTTAAAGGCCACAGCCCAGCGCGGCGCACGCGCCACAAAGCCGAGCTGCTCCTGCAGCGCCTGAGAATCGACCTTGATAACCACGCCATCGATATCGAAGCCAAGCGACGGGCGCTCCTGCTCAATCTGACGATAAAACGCCAGCACCTCATCAGCGCTGTGAGCCAGACGAATACGATCGGTGACTGGCAATCCCCACGCTTTAAACTGTTGCAGACGTTGCCAATGGCTGGCAGGCATTTCACCGCCTTCCAGCAGGCCAAAGCCGTAGCAGAAGAAGGTCAGTGGACGTTTAGCGGTGATGCGTGGATCGAGCTGGCGCAGTGAACCGGCGGCGGCGTTGCGTGGGTTAGCAAAGACTTTCGCGCCGGTGCGACGCGCTTCTTCATTCAGCTTTTCAAAACCGCTTTCGGTGATAAACACTTCGCCACGCACTTCAACGCGTGCGGGAATGTTATCGCCATGCAGACGCAGCGGAATGGCGTGAATTGTGCGCACATTCGCCGTGATGTTCTCGCCGGTGGTGCCATCTCCGCGTGTCGCCGCACGCACCAGCAGGCCATCTTCATACAGCAAGCTCACGGCTAGACCATCCAGTTTGAGCTCGCAGCAGTAAGTCAATTCGTCAGTGCTTTTAAGGCGATCCTGCACGCGTTTATTAAAGGCAAGGAAGCCCGCTTCATCAAAGGTGTTGTCCAGCGATAACATCGGCACTTCATGACGCACTTGCTCAAAAGTGGCCAGCGGTGCCGCGCCCACGCGTTGGGTGGGTGAATCAGGGGTAATCAAATCAGGATGTGCGCTTTCCAGCTCGCGCAGCTGAACCATCAATCGGTCATACTCTGCATCCGGAATTTCCGGCGTATCCATCACGTGGTAGAGATATTCGTGGTGACGTAACGTGGTGCGCAGCGCGGTGATCTGCTCCTGAACCGATTTCATAGTCTCTTATCCGATAAAAAACCCCCGACAGGCGGGGGTTATATTTGTTTTGACTCAGCTAGCGGCGATTAACCGATAACTTCGCGAATACGCGTTTTGTAGGTTTCCAGCTTCTGCGGCGTCATCATGCGACGCTCATCATCCAGCACCACGCCGCCTACATCATCAGCGATACGCTGCGCGGATTGCAGCATCAGCTTGAAGTTCTGATTCGCATCGCCGTACGACGGCACCATCATGAAGATCGAGACGCCAGGCGTAGAGAAATTCCCCATTTGATCCGGATCGAATGAACCCGGCTTCACCATGTTCGCCAGGCTAAACAGCACCGGACCGCTACCGGCTGGGCTGAGATGGCGATGGAAAATGTTCATTTCACCAAACTGGAATCCGGCTTGCAGGATGCCCTGCAACAGCGCTTCACCGTTCAGTTCGCCGCCCGCATGTGCAGCGACGTGCAGCACTAATACGGCCTCTTTTTTACTGCCAGGCGCAGCAGCCGCTGGCTGTGGCGCTTCTGGTTGATGTGCAACTGGCGCTTCAGGTTCGAATTCTGGCTCTTCTGCGGCGAGGAATTCAGGTGCAGGTTGAGTCGCGGAAAGCGGTTCGTTATCCAGCAAAGGATCGGCCTGAATCGGTAGTGGTGCAGGCGTTGCCGTTGGCTTCGCCACTGGCGCTTGCGGCGCAGCCGGCTTACGCACGTCTGGCTCGTCATCCAGCAGCGGATCGCCTAATAATGGGTCAGCCTGACGTGATGCCGGTTGACGTACAGGTTCAGGGGCACGCGGCGCGCTCGCTGGACGTGCAGTGAATTCAGGTTCTTCATCCGCATCACGATGACGACGTACACGGACTTCGCCGACGCCATCATCTTCTTCGCTCAGCTGATCTTCATCGGCTTCTTCGCGCTGTTTCAGACGTTTGTGCGGGCGATCACGAAACACGGAGGAGCGCTCTTTACGGCTGGTCCACAGTCCATGAAGTAGCAGCGCTATTATGGCGATCGCGCCAACAACGATTAATATCAGACGCAAATCCTGCATCATTGTATTCTCTGTTGTTCCAATACCTTGCCACCACGGCAAACTTTATCCTCTAACTGTATTTGCCCAGCTAAACAAGTGCAAGTCTGTGCAGTATTTTCTGACAAATTAGATAGCTGCCCCACGCTTTTTTGCTGTTTTTTCGCGCAAACACTGCCTGAAGCCGATAAAAAGCCAGGTTATGATGGTCGCGCCGCTATATTTAGGAGAAAGCCTCGCTATGCCCGCAGGAAATTCGGTCTCAACATTTAATGGTGTTCACTACTTCGCTGAAGGATGGAAACTGGTGCGCCTGCCCGGCATTCGTCGCTATGTCATCATGCCGCTACTGATCAACATCGTGCTACTTGGCGGTGCCTTTATCTGGTTGTTTCAGCGCTTGGGGCAGTGGATCCCGGCTTTAATGTCACATATCCCCGACTGGCTGCAGTGGCTGAGTTATCTGCTATGGCCGCTCTCAGTGATTTCGATTGTGTTGGTATTCAGTTACTTCTTTTCGACTCTGGCAAATCTGATTGCCGCGCCCTTCTGTGGCTTGCTCGCCGAGCAGCTTGAAGGGCGATTGACCGGAACGCCATTACCAGATAGCGGTTGGGTGGGCCTGATAAAAGACATACCGCGCATCATGAAGCGAGAGTTTCAGAAGCTCGGCTACTATTTGCCGCGTGCGCTTGGTTTGCTGTTGCTGCACTTTATCCCCGGCTTTGGACAAACGGTGGCGCCCGTTCTATGGTTTTTATTCAGTGCGTGGATGCTGTCCGTGCAGTATTGCGACTACCCATTTGATAACCACAAGGTGAGTTTCCAGCAGATGCGCCAGGCGTTGCGCCAGCACAAAAGCGCAAATATGCAATTTGGTGCGCTGGTTAGCCTGTTCACCATGATCCCGATTATCAATCTGGCGATTCTGCCGGTTGCGGTATGCGGTGCAACGGCCATGTGGGTGGATCGTTATCATGCACAACATGCGCGCCGCTAAAGCTTTAAATCGTCTTATGCATTTTTGCGTAAGGCTTATGGTTGTGCGCTATATAGATATGCGATTTCTTTCCTTCCGCACATCATTAGAAAAGGTATGCTCTGAGGGTTCCCAATATTTCATACAGTTAAGGACGAGCTATGAGTAAGATCTATGAAGACAACTCTCTGACAATTGGTCATACGCCGCTGGTTCGACTGAACCGCATCGGTAACGGCCGCATTCTGACTAAGGTCGAGTCGCGCAACCCGAGCTTCAGCATCAAATGCCGTATCGGTGCCAATATGATTTGGGACGCGGAAAAACGCGGTATTTTGAAGCCGGGCGTTGAGCTGGTTGAACCAACCAGCGGTAACACCGGTATTGCGCTGGCTTACGTCGCCGCAGCGCGCGGTTACAAGCTGACGCTAACCATGCCAGAAACCATGTCAATTGAGCGCCGCAAGCTGCTGAAAGCGCTGGGAGCTAACCTGGTGCTAACCGAAGGTCCTAAAGGCATGAAAGGTGCCATCGCGAAGGCGGAAGAGATTGTCGCCAGCGATCCGGACAAATATGTGCTGTTGCAGCAGTTCAGCAACCCAGCCAACCCGGAAATCCACGAAAAAACCACCGGTCCAGAAATTTGGGAAGACACCGACGGCGAAGTGGACGTGTTTATTGCGGGCGTGGGCACCGGCGGTACGCTGACAGGCGTGAGCCGCTACATCAAGAATACCAAAGGCAAGACCGAGTTGATTACCGTTGCCGTTGAGCCAACCGATTCACCGGTTATTGCTCAGGCACTGGCGGGTGAAGAGATCAAACCAGGCCCACATAAAATTCAGGGCATCGGTGCCGGCTTCATTCCAGGCAACCTTGATCTGGAATTGATCGACCGCGTAGTGGCGATCACCAATGAAGAAGCCATTAGCACCGCCCGTAAGCTGATGGAAGAAGAAGGTATTTTAGCAGGTATCTCTTCAGGTGCTGCCGTTGCTGCCGCGCTGAAGCTGCAAGAAGATGAAGCCTTCGCCAATAAGAACATCGTGGTGATTCTGCCCTCCTCCGGCGAACGTTATTTAAGTACCGCGCTGTTTGCCGATCTCTTCACTGAGAAAGAACTCCAGCAGTGATGCTGAAAGTCTGAAACTGACGAAAAAAGCACCCGAATGGGTGCTTTTTTGTGGTGCAGATCTCACTTTTATCACCCGACAGATTGCTTTCAGTGATGCGGCTCTGGTATTTAAGCTTCCAATTATTTCGGTGCCTGAAATTAATCCGCCTTTGAAGTGGATCAAGCTGAATCGATTTACTGATTTGGCGAAACGGCGAATCACGGCATAATGAGAAGAGTGACGCATTCGTGCAGTTTTTGATCTGTCACTGTTAATGACGTACTCATTCGAGCGCATTTTATGGTGAGCTTAAAGCCATACCAGCGCACCTACACAGGCTAAAGTTACGGCTCCAGGCTAGACTTTAGATCCATAACACCAAACCTGATAAAGTTGGGGAAATAGAATGTTCCAGCAAGAAGTTACCATTACCGCACCTAACGGCCTTCATACTCGTCCTGCAGCCCAGTTCGTCAAAGAAGCAAAGGCTTTTAAGTCAGAAATCAATGTGACCTCTAATGGCAAATCTGCCAGCGCGAAAAGCCTGTTTAAACTGCAGACTTTGGGTCTGACTCAAGGTACGGTTGTTACGCTGTCTGCTGAAGGTGAAGACGAGCAGCAAGCGGTTGAGCACCTGGTCAAGCTGATGGCTGAGCTGGAGTAACCGGCTCAGTTCGCAACTAAACCGACCCCTTTGCCCCATTGAGTGCAAATATCTTGATCGCGGACAATCTGTCCGCGTTATTGCATCTTTAGAGTACTGCTCCGCGACAGTGGCGACGCATCGGGTCAATGAGCCATCGTGATTAAAAGGTAGGGTTATGATTTCAGGCATTTTAGCATCACCGGGTATCGCTTTCGGCAACGCACTTTTGCTGAAGGAAGATGAGATCGTCATCAGCCGTAAAAAAATTACTGACGATCAGGTTGAGCAGGAAGTCCAGCGCTTCCTCGATGGACGCAGCAAAGCTGCTTCACAGCTCGAAGCCATTCGCATTAAAGCCGGTGAAACCTTCGGTGAAGAGAAAGCGGCGATCTTTGAAGGTCACATCATGCTGCTCGAAGACGAAGAGCTTGAGCAGGAAATCATCGACCTCATCAAGAAAGACCATGCTACCGCGGACGCCGCTGCTCACACCGTGATTGAAGGCCAGGCCGTTGCACTGGAAGAGCTGGATGACGAATACCTGAAAGAGCGTGCGGCTGACGTACGTGATATTGGTAAGCGTCTGCTGCAGAACATTCTCGGTCTGCACATTGTCGACCTGAGTGCGATTGCTGACGAATCTATTCTGGTGGCGAAAGATTTAACGCCGTCAGAAACCGCACAGCTGAACCTGAAAAAGGTGCTGGGCTTTATTACCGATCTGGGTGGGCGTACATCTCACACCTCGATCATGGCGCGTTCGCTTGAGCTGCCTGCGATTGTCGGCACCGGCAACGTGACTGCCACCGTGAAAAACGGTGATTTCCTGATCATTGATGGCGTGAACAACAAAATTTACGTCAATCCAACTGATGACGTGCAGGAAGAACTGAAAGCAATTCAGACTCAATATCTGTCTGAAAAGCATGAACTGGCGAAACTGAAAGATCTGCCAGCCATTACGCTGGACGGCCATCAGGTTGAAGTCTGCGCTAACATCGGTACCGTGCGTGATGTTGCCGGTGCTGAACGCAACGGTGCGGAAGGTGTTGGCCTGTATCGTACCGAGTTCCTGTTTATGGACCGTGATTCACTGCCAACCGAAGAAGAACAATTCCAGGCGTATAAAGCCGTGGCTGAAGCCGTGGGTTCGCAGGCGGTTATCGTGCGTACCATGGACATCGGCGGCGACAAAGATCTGCCTTACATGAACCTGCCGAAAGAAGACAACCCGTTCCTCGGCTGGCGCGCGATTCGTATCGCCATGGACCGTAAAGAGATTCTGCATGCGCAGCTGCGCGCGATTCTGCGTGCATCCTCATTCGGTAAACTGCGCATCATGTTCCCAATGATCATCTCAGTAGAAGAAGTTCGCATTCTGAAAGGCGAACTGGAGCTGTTGAAAGCGCAACTGCGTGAAGAAGGCAAATCCTTTGATGAGACCATCGAAGTCGGCATCATGGTTGAAACGCCAGCATCCGCAGTGATTGCTCGCCATCTGGCGAAAGAAGTCGACTTCTTTAGTATTGGGACAAATGACCTGACGCAGTATACTCTGGCGGTCGATCGTGGTAATGATTTGATTTCACACCTCTATAACCCAATGACGCCGTCTGTTCTTGGCCTCATTAAGCAAGTGATCGACGCATCACATGCCGAAGGGAAATGGACCGGCATGTGTGGTGAGCTGGCTGGTGATGAACGTGCTACACTACTGTTACTGGGAATGGGGCTGGACGAATTCAGCATGAGCGCCATTTCAATCCCAAGCATCAAGAAAATCATTCGTAATACTAATTTCGAAGATGCGAAGGCATTGGCGGAGCAGGCTCTGGATCAACCAACAGCGGATGATTTGATGAATTTGGTCAACAAGTTCATTAAAGAAAAAACGCTCTGCTGATCCACGGACGCTAGCCTCAAATTACTGCTTAGGAGAAGATCATGGGTTTGTTTTCTAAACTTTTTGGCGAAAAATCAGAGAGCGCGTCAGGCACTATTGATATCGTTGCGCCTCTGTCAGGCGAAATCGTAAATATCGAAGACGTACCTGATGTGGTATTCGCTGAGAAAATCGTGGGTGACGGTATCGCAATCAAACCAACCGGCAACAAAATGGTTGCACCGGTTGATGGTACTATCGGCAAGATTTTCGAAACTAACCACGCATTTTCAATCGAGTCTGATAACGGTATCGAACTGTTTGTTCACTTCGGTATCGACACGGTTGAGCTCAAAGGTGAAGGTTTCAAACGCATCGCTGAAGAAGGCCAGAAGGTTAAGAAAGGCGACGTGGTGATCGAGTTTGATCTGGCACTGCTGGAAGAGAAAGCGAAATCCACGCTGACGCCGGTTGTAATCTCGAACATGGACGAGATTAAAGACCTGATCAAACTCTCCGGTCAGGTAACTGTGGGCGAGACTCCGGTTATCCGCATTAAAAAGTAAGCTTCGGCTGATTCGTGAGAATTGCAAAACGGCACCCAAAGGGTGCCGTTTTTTGTTTCAGTCTGCCCTACTCTTGCATCTTTCAACGCGCACAATGCGGGAAGAGGTCGGGACGACGGGGCAGAGGAGTAAAGCGTCTCGCGCCAGGGAAGGCGCGAGCCGAGGCCCAGGGACGGTTTATGCCGTCTTTACGATCTGCCCCGTTGTCCTGACCGACTGCACTAAGCCTTATTCCTGCTTCCAGCGCGGTAACCTTAACGTTAACTCCAGACCACCTTCCGGGCGATTTACCGCCTGAACTTCACCGTGATGCGCCAGAATCACCTTACGCACAATCGATAGCCCCAAACCGTAGCCTTTGCCCATCAGCGGAGAATTAACCCGTACAAAAGGATCGAAGATGCTCGAAAGCTTCTCATCGTCCACGCCCGGCCCTTGATCGCGCACGCTAATTGCCAGCCACTGATTTTCCGCCTGCAGCCGCACATTGATGTGCTGCCCTTTGTGCGAGAATCGCAGCGCATTGCGCAGCACATTCTCCACACCACGACGAATCAGTTCCGCATTGCCGTGAACGGTGTAATCCGCATTCTCATCCACCTGAAAATCGACAATCACGCCGGGAATCTGCGCTTCGTAGCGCACATCCGTCACCACCGCATGCAGCAGGCCGGTAAGGTCGAAATATTGTTCCCCCGGCATGCTTTCGTGCTCAGCACGCGAAAGCGTCAGCAGCTCGCCAATCATCTTGTCGAGGCGTCGGGCTTCCTCATCAATGCGATTGAGCGAGGATTCGACGGATTCCGGCGTCTGCCGCGCCAGGCCTGTCGCCAGCTGCAAGCGCGCCAGCGGTGAACGCAGCTCGTGGGAGATATCATGCAGCAGCTCCTCGCGCGCTTTCACCAGCGTATCGAGGCGCTCGACCATCGCATCAAAATCCTGCGCAACGTTCGAGAGCTCATCATGGCGTTTGCGCATCACCGGATAGAGCCGTACCGACAAATCACCGCTGGAGACGCGCGCAAAGCCCTCACGCAGCTGCCGCATTGGTCGCGTCAGGTTCCACGCCAGCAACAGGCTAAACAGCAGCCCCAATGCGCCAGCGAAGGTAAACATCGGTTCGGGGATATTCAGGATGCGGCGCGGGCGGCCGCCGCCCATTGAGCTGTCTTCGCGCAGACCTTTAACGTCGTAACGCAGCTCGTACTGTTTGCCATCCTGCCCTTTTACCCAGCGCACAATCACATCAGGAAACGGTCCCTGAAAGGGTTCGTTGATGCTTTCTGGCGGCGCATTGTTGGGCGTCGCAGCGGGCTTTTCGTGCTGGATCACCGAGAAGAATTGCCGATCGTTCGGTTCCCAGTCGGCCATCATGTCATCAAGCGAGCTGGGACCACCGCGCTCCAGTACTGAAACCGCTGACGCCATTTGCAGATTAACGATACGCCGAATCGCCACCAGCTCTGGCGGCTCATGTCGATTACCGGAGAGCGTAAAGCCTAGCCACAACAGTTGGCTGATGATGACAAACACAATCCAGAAGCCCAGCAAAATCTTCCAGAACATGCGGCCGCGATAGCTGTGTTTCATCGAATGCGATAACCAATACTGCGCACAGTTTCAATGTTGACGCTGTCGGCGGTTAAGGCAGCCAGCTTTTGACGGATGTTGCTGATATGCACATCAACGCTACGATCGTAAGCTTCGCGCGGACGGCCAAGGCCTTTTTCCGACAGCTCATCTTTCGACACCACGCGATCCGGCGCACGCAGCAGCAGATCCAGCAAGTTAAACTCTGAAGCCGTCAGATCGAACGCTTTGCCCTGCCATTCGGTGATACGCGTGGCGGGATTGAGGCTGAGATCGCCCCAGCGTAGCAGCTCTTTCTTATCCGGCAGCGGAGTCTGATCTTCAAAGCGACGCAGCACGGCGCGCAGACGGGCCACCAGTTCACGCGGATAGCACGGTTTCGGCATGTAATCATCCGCACCCATTTCCAGGCCGATCACCCGATCAATATTGTCGCCTTTCGCCGTCAGCATAATCACCGGTAACCGGCTGTTCTGCCGCACCTGGCGCAGAACATCGATGCCGCTCATATCAGGCAGCATGATGTCGAGAATCATTGCGGTATAGTTGCCCGATAACGCGCCTTCCACACCGGCGCTACCGGTTAAAACCAGTTGTGTTTCAAAACCTTCAGCAATCAGGTATTGGCTCAACATGGTGCCAAGTTCTACATCATCATCAACCAGCAGAATTTTCATCGTTATCTCTCGTGTAAATTGCCGCTATTTTGTCCTGAGTCTACAACGAACGCAGCCGGTTTTACGCGATCCTTACGTTGCTTACGTCAGACGATTATTACGAAGACTATAGACAAAAATGGCCTGGACGCACCATCACAGTACGCGCAGGCCAAATCATCGGTGGGAAAGTGGGATCAGTGGAAAACGCCGGTGGAGAGATAGCGGTCGCCGCGATCGCACACAATCGCCACCACCACGCTGCCTGGCTGCGCCGTGGCGATACGCAATGCGCCCGCCACCGCACCGCCAGAGCTGACGCCACAGAAGATCCCTTCACGCTGCGCCAGCGCGCGCATGGTCTCTTCCGCCTCGCGCTGCGCCATATCTATTACCTCATCCACTAACTCCGGGCGGAAAATGCCGGGCAGATAGGCTTCAGGCCAGCGACGTATACCGGGAATGCTGCTGCCCTCTTGCGGCTGCAGGCCAATTATCTGCACCGCCGGCGCGAACTCTTTCAGGTAACGCCCAACGCCGGTAATGGTGCCGGTGGTGCCCATGCTGGAGACAAAATGCGTCATGCGGCCAGCGCTTTGCTGCCAGATTTCCGGGCCCGTGGTGAGATAGTGGCCCAGCGGATTATCGGGATTGTTGAACTGATCCAGCACGCGTCCTTCGCCGCGATCGGCCATCGCCTGTGCCAAATCGCGTGCCCCTTCCATGCCCTGCTCGCGCGATACCAGCAGCAATTCAGCGCCGTAGGCGCGCATCGCATCCTGGCGTTCCTGGCTCATGTTATCGGGCATCAGCAGGCGCAGCTTGTAGCCCTTCATCGCGGTGATCATCGCCAGCGCAATGCCGGTGTTGCCGCTGGTGGCTTCAATTAAGGTATCGCCCGGTTTGATGTCACCGCGCAACTCCGCCTGATGAATCATCGACCAGGCCGCACGATCTTTGACGGAACCGGCTGGATTGTTGCCTTCCAGCTTTAGCCAGATCTCGCTGCCGTTATCAGGCGTCAGCCGCTGCAACTTTATCAACGGCGTATTGCCGATGGTATTTTCCAGTGTGGTCACGGTTTAATTCCAGACGAAAGAGGGGCAAATAAAACGGGCGGGAAAGTCCCGCCCGAAGGAGTGTCAAAAATATCAGGCGCTCTCGGCAAAGGCAACCGGGCGCAGCGGCGTAGTGCCATGGTAAATTCGCGCCTGTTGCAGGCCAACGAACAGGCGTTCACCACGCATCGGCGCATGGTGATCGCCGTCGAACACCACGGAGAACACCTCGCCCTGCCAGCCGCTCGGCTGAACGACCAACTGCCAGAAGTGGCCGCGCGGGCTGATCTCCAGCACCTGCACCGGCAAAGGCGTTTCCAGGCTGCTCTGGCGTGAAATATCGATTTCCCACGGACGCAGGAACAGTTCAACTTCGCCCTGATGCGCAGGCGTGTAGCCCAGCGGCCAGCGATGCGCGGCCACATGGAACTGAGAGCCATGTACTTCGCCTGTAAAGCGATTCACTTCGCCAAGGAATTCCAGCACAAAGCGCGTCGATGGATCGCGCCATACGTCATCTGGCGTGCCAACCTGTTCGATGTTGCCCTGGCTCATCACCACCACGGTGTCCGCCACTTCCATCGCTTCTTCCTGGTCGTGGGTCACGAATACGCTGGTGAATTTCAACTCTTCATGCAACTGACGCAGCCAGCGACGCAACTCTTTACGCACCTGCGCATCCAACGCGCCAAACGGCTCATCCAGCAGCAGGATTTGCGGTTCTACCGCCAGTGCACGCGCCAGCGCTACACGCTGCTTCTGTCCACCCGACAACTGCGCCGGGAAGCGGTTGCCCAGATGGGAAAGTTGTACCATCTCAAGCAGACGCGTAACGCGCTGTTTGATCTCAGCAGCACCTGGACGTTCGCGACGTGGCAGAACGGTAAGGCCAAAGGCGATATTGTCGAACACCGTCATGTGGCGGAACAGCGCGTAGTGCTGGAACACAAAGCCCACCTGACGATCGCGCGCATGGATGCGGCTGACGTCTTTGCCATTGAAATGGATCTGTCCGCTATTCTGATGTTCCAGCCCAGCGATGATACGGAGCAGCGTGGTTTTACCGGAACCGGATGGCCCCAGCAGCCCCACCATCTTGCCGGAAGGAATATCCAGAGAGATGTCGTTAAGAACCGACGTGCGGTCAAACGATTTGTTGATTTGTTTAATCTCAATGCTCATGATTTTCCTCCTGTAGGCGCTTCTGCTGATGCTCTAATCGCCACTGCACCACGCTTTTCAGAAACAGCGTTACGATTGCCATCAGGGTCAGCAGCGCGGCGGCAGTAAAGGCGCCCACGGTGTTGTAATCCTGATGCAGTAATTCAACCTGAAGCGGCAAGGTATAGGTTTCGCCGCGAATTGATCCCGAAACCACCGAGACCGCACCAAATTCGCCAATCGCACGTGCGTTGGTTAGCACCACGCCGTACATCAGCGCCCAGCGGATATTCGGCAACGTCACGCGGCGGAACATCTGCCAGCCGGATGCGCCGAGCAACACCGCCGCTTCATCTTCGTGACTGCCCTGGCTCAGCATCACCGGCACCAACTCACGCACCACAAAAGGACAGGTAACGAAGATGGTGGCCAGCACCATGCCCGGCCAGGAGAACATAATCTGAATATTATGCGCATCCAGCCAGCCACCGGCAGGACCGTTGACGCCCCAGAACAGCAGATACATCAACCCGGCAACCACCGGCGACACCGCAAACGGGATATCAAACAGCGTCAACAGCAGCTGGCGGCCGGGAAAGGTGAAGCGCGTCACCAGCCACGCCAGCAGCGTACCGAACACCATATTGACCGGTACGGTAATTAGCGCCACTAAAAGGGTCAGCCAGATGGCGTGCAGCATGTCGCCATCTTTCAGGTTACTCAGCGAGGCAACCAAACCCTGGTTAAGCGCTTCCCAGAAGATGGAAACCATCGGCACCACCAGCAGCAGGATGGAAACTAGCGCACCGATGCCAATCAGCAGCCACTTGCCCCAGTTGATTGGCTGGCGGTCGGCGTGATTGATGTGTGAAATCTCCGCCATCAGTGGCCTCCTAAGCGACGGCCAAAGCGGCTCTGCAAGGTGTTAATCGCGAACAGCAGCAGCAAAGAAGCCGCCATGATCACCGAGGCGATGGCACTCGCCGCCGGATAATCAAACTCCTGCAGACGCACGAAAATCATCAGCGAGGTCACTTCCGTTTTCCAGGCGATGTTGCCGGCGATAAAGATTACCGCGCCAAACTCACCGATGCTGCGGGTAAACGACAGCGCAGTGCCGGCAAGCAATGCCGGCGCCACTTCTGGCAGCACCACGCGACGGAAGCTCTGCCAGCGCGTTGCGCCCAGCGTTTCCGCGGCTTCTTCATATTCCGGACCTAACTCTTCCAGCACCGGCTGCACGGTACGCACCACAAACGGAATGCTGGTAAAGGCCATCGCCACAGCGATGCCGAGCCAGGTGTAAGAGACTTTGATATCAAAATGCGCCAGCCACTGACCGTACCAGCCGTTGACCGAGAACAGGCCCGCCAGCGTTAAACCTGCCACCGCAGTCGGCAGCGCAAACGGCAGATCCATCAAACCATCCAGCAGCGTGCGGCCGGGGAAGCGATAACGCGTCAAAATCCACGCCATCAGCATGCCGAATACGGCGTTGAACAGCGAGGCCACGCCCGCCGCCAGAATCGTCACTTTATACGCGGCGATCAGCTGTGGATGGCTAATCACCGCCCAATATTGCGCCAGCGTCATCTGCGACAGCTGCATCAGCAGCGCGCTGATCGGCAGCAGCAGAATCAGACAGGTGAAGAGTAAGCTGGTGCCGAGGCTCAATCCAAAGCCCGGCAAAACACGTTTTTGAGCGAGCGCGAACATTAACCGCGCCCCGCTGCCAGTAATTTGTCCAGCTCGCCATCATTGGCAAAATGGACTTTCATCACGTTATCCCAGCCGCCAAAGGCGTCTTTGACGTTGAACAGTTCTGTCTGCGGGAAGCGATCTTTCTGCTCCGCCATCAGCTGCGGGTTATTCACGCGATAGTAGTAAGTGGTGATGATTTTCTGTGCTTCGGGCGTGTAGAGATAATTCAGATAGGCTTTGGCCGCGTCTGCGGTGCCGTTGTGCTCGACATTTTTGTCGACCCACGCCACCGGGAACTCCGCCAGAATATTGGTTTTTGGCACGATCACTTCGTAGTCGTCTTTGCCGTACTGATTACGGATGTTATTCACTTCCGATTCAAAGCTGATCAGCACATCGCCCAGACCGCGCTCGGCAAAGGTGGTGGTCGCACCGCGACCGCCGGTATCAAACACTTCCACGTTCTTGAGGAACTTCGCCATAAAGGCTTCAGTTTTGGCTTTATCTTTGCCATCCGCCTGATCGGCAGCGCCCCACGCGGCGAGATAAGTGTAACGGCCGTTACCCGAGGTTTTTGGGTTAGGGAAAATCAGCTTCACGTTATCGCGCGCCAGATCGGCCCAGCTGTGAATCTGCTTTGGGTTACCTTTACGCACCAGAAACGCCATGGTGGAGTAAAACGGTGAGCTGCTGTTTGGCAGACGTTGTTGCCAGTCAGCGGGAATCAGTTGGCCTTTGTCGTGCAGCACCTGCACATCGGTCACCTGATTGTAGGTCACCACATCGGCGCGCAGCCCTTGCAGAATCGCCAGCGCCTGCTTAGAAGAACCGGCGTGCGACTGCTTGATGGTCAGCTTGTCATTAGGATGGGCAGCGTCCCACTGTTTTTCAAAGGGTGCATTCAGGGCAACGAACAGTTCGCGCGAAACGTCGTAAGAGCTATTCAGCAACTCGGTCGCTTGCGCCGCACCGGCTAAAGCACACGACAGCGCGATACCGCCAAGCCATTTTTTCGAAATCGGAAGTGTCATGCTGCACCCTGAAAGACGACAGTTAAGCCAATGCCATTAGATGCTGTCAGTGTATTTATAACTCAGGGGAAAGCTGTAACGGTTTTATATATCGTTTAGGGATTTCAAAGTCTAAAAAGGCATAAGACGGCGGGAGAGTTTATGCGGCGAATGGAAATGTAAATCGGCATTAAGCGATTCATTGCGCAATAAATGGCGCCGCGACAAATAAGGGCTGATATCCGTAGCGGCGCGATGAATCGCGCCAGGTTGACCTTAATACATAGAGGTTACAGCGCTTGCAAAGCATCCAGCGACGGCGCAAAAAAGTAGCTGCCGCTAACCGGTTTGGTGAAGCGCAGCATGGCGTCCATCTTGCCGTCGCGCTCGCCGAACATGCTCAGCAATTGCTGCTCAATATTGTAGAGACGATGACAGTAAGAGATGAAGTACAGCCCATGCGTGCCACTGGCGCTGCCGTATGGCAGGCTCTGGCGCAGAATCTTTAGCCCTTTGCCCTCTTCTTTCAGATCGACACGGCTGAGATGCGATGTCGCAGGACGCTGATCGCCCGGCAACTCTTCATCCGTCTCTTTAGTACGGCCAATAATCGCTTCCTGTTTCTCCACCGCCATGCGGTTCCAAAGCTTAAGGTTGTGCTCCCAGCGCTGGGTAAACACATAGCTGCCGCCCGCATCCGCGCCTGCGCTGATAATCGCTACCTCCTTGCGCGCTTCGCCCTGCGGATTTTCCGTGCCATCAACGAAGCCCGACAGATCGCGATTTTCAATCCAGCGGAAACCGTGCGTCTCTTCTTCGATATTGACCGCAGCGGCAAAGGCGCTAAGTGCCGCCTGAGCCAGCGCGAAGTTCACGTCGTGTCGTTGAGATTGAATATGGATCAGCAAATCGCGCTGCGTGGCAGGCGCAATGCCTTTACCAAGCGCGGCGAAAGCTTTGAGTTCAGGTGCAGAAGCGTTGCCTTGCAGATCGCGCCACAGCGCATCACCAAAGGCGATCACCGCGCCCAATCCGGCATCACTGAATTGCGTCTGCAGCGCTGCAAGCTGCTGTAAGAAGAATTTGCTGCCCTGGCGCAGCGCGTCAAGATCGCCCATGACGCGGGCTTCGAGCCAAATGGCGAAACGGCGGTGCTCCAACAGGATCCCGCTCTGAAACTGAGACATTGCTATGCTCTCCGGCATGAAGGTTAGACGATATTTTTTCGCCCGCATCATACCGGAAAGCCACACTCTTTGAGCGGGTTTTTAAGCAAGTTTTATCTGGTTTAACGCTGCCAAACGATCTTGCTGATTTTCCAGCTTTTCAGGGTATCGTCCGACGGCATCAAGCCTTCCGGGCCATGCCATTCACCGCTGTAAATGTAGGAGATGTGCTGGCTGCCCGGCGCACGGCACTCAACATCGCGTGCATCAAGACCGGTGGCCATTTTGCAGTTGTTAAAGGCTTTGCTGAACTTGTCGCTGAACAGATCGCCGATCTTGCTGCCGTCCGCCGCTTTGGCATCGGCATCCTGCACTTCGATGCGCTCCACGCTGCTGCTGCCGTTAATCACCAATTTAACGTTGTCGCCATCCAGCGCCTGCCAGAAATCCACCACCTGACCATTCTGCGTGCGCATGCCCTGACGCAGTTTGTAATCGCCGTTCAGCGCTTTATGGATGGCGTCTTCCGACATTGAAGTGGTGCTCGTCAGGCCCGCAACGCCTTGCTCTGTGACCTCCAGCGATCCACCAAACCAGCCGAGTGGATTGAGCGCCGACCAGTGATAGCTAAGCGGATTGTACCAATGGCTTTCGCTATCGCTCGCGCTGCCAGAGGAACCCGAACTGGCGCAGCCGGCCAGAACCATGCTGCTAACCAGCAGTGCGTGACGAACAACTTTCATGAAAACTCCTTGATCTGCTAAGCCGATTGGCGTGCCTGTTGGAGTCACAAACCGGCAAAAAGTTTATTCGACCTGCTGATGTTCCGGCAGAAAGCAGTCGCGCAGGCGAGGTTGCGTTTGCAGCCAGAACAACGCCAGCAGGTCAAACAGCGTCAATAACAGCGGCAGCGGCGAGTCGGGAAAGGCGCCTTGCAGCAGGCTGGAACCCTGCCACAGCAGGCTGACAAATAGCGATGCGCTCAATACATGACGCCAGCTTTGCCACAGGCGCGGCCAGCGCTGGCGATAGCCGGTCAGCAATAAGCCGATAGCCGCCGGAATGCCTAACGCCAGCCCCAGCCAGAAGCTTTGGCGGTCGGGATAGAACAGCGCCAGCAAATCATTGCCCTGCTGGCGTGATGCGCCCGCCATCACCAGCAGCAGCCAGGTGCGCGCCTGCAATAACAGGATCAGCCAGAAAAGAAACGGCAGCCGCAGCTGCCCTTTCGCATCGTACTCTTCGGGAAGGTATTTCAAACCGACCCTCAATACTCGCGATCTTCAATCAAACGCTTGCCCAGCAGCAGCGAGTCCACCGGCTCGTATTCGAGCTTTTCGTAAAACGCCACCACCTGATCGTTCTCTTCGCGCACCATCAAATTGATTTTTGGGCAACCGCGCGCAATCAGCTTCTTCTCAAGACGATTCATCAACGCATTGGCAAAGCCACGGCCCTGATAATCAGGATGCACCGCCAGATAGTAGACGGAGCCGCGATGGCCGTCGTAGCCGCCCATCACCGTACCGACCACTTCGCCACCGACTTCCGCGACCAGAAACAGTTCCGCGTCGTGGTTCATTTTGCGTTCAATGTCCAGCTCCGGATCGTTCCATGGGCGTAACAAATCGCAACGCTCCCAGAGCGTGATCACTTCTTCAAAATCTTCCTGGCGGAAAGAACGGATTTCCATCGACGTTACCCTGCTGTTAGGCACAATTCGCTGATTATCACGCATTCTTTGCCAGGCGCAACCCTCACGCGTGACAACGGAGCAAAAAAAGCGCGACATCGTTGTTAGTGCGTTGCAATAGAAAGTAAACACTTGAAATAGTTGCGAGGTCGCCGCCTGGCAATTGTTACGCTATAACACGGGGCAGGATTTACCTGCCATGGACCCGTAAATGAAGAAGATTTCACTGCTTAAGCGCCTTACCAATCGTCGCCAACTGATACTTTCCGGTTTAGCGCTGGCGGTGTTATCACCGCGTGCGGTGCAGGCCAAAGAACAGAACAGCGATTTGCGCGTTAGTCCGCGTCATACGCCACCGAAACCTGCCAGCAACGGCAAACGCATCGTGATGATCGATCCCGGCCACGGCGGCATCGATTCCGGCGCCGTCGGCGAAGAGGGCTCGGAAGAGAAACACATTGTGCTGGCGATCGCCAATACCGTAAAGACGCTGCTGCAATCGCATCCACGCATCGAAGTGCGCCTGACGCGCGACAGCGACCACTTTATTCCGCTCTATCAGCGCGTCGAAATCGCCCACCAGCACGGCGCTAACCTGTTTATGTCGATTCACGCCGATGGCTACACCAGCCCGGATGCTAACGGCGCATCGGTGTTTGCCCTTTCCAATCGCGGTGCCAGCAGCGCGATGGCGCGTTACCTTTCGCAGCGTGAAAACGATGCCGACAAAGTGGGCGGCGCTGAGGTGCAGGATAAAGATCATTACCTCAACCAGATTCTGTTCGATCTGGTGCAGACCGATACCATTCGCAACAGCCTGACGCTGGGTAAACACGTCCTCGATCAGATTCGCCCGGTGCATCATCTGCACAGCCAGCACACCGAACAGGCTGCATTTGCGGTGCTGAAATCGCCGTCGATTCCTTCGGTGCTGGTGGAAACCTCCTTCATTACCAATCCGCGTGAAGAGCAGCTGCTTGGCACGCAGGCGTTCCGCCAGAAAATTGCCAGCGCCATTGCCGACGGCATCGCCCGCTACTTCGATGAGGTCGATCGTCGCGAAGCATAGCCTTCATCCTGTGGTAGAATCGCGGCAAATTTCCGGAACGAGTGACTGATGAGCAATCCCGATATTTCCCGCGTCAAAGCCTTTTTGCTGGCGCTGCAAGATGATATTTGCGCCCAATTAGCGGCGGAAGATGGCAAGGCGAGCTTTGCCGAAGATGAGTGGCAACGTCCCGGCGGCGGCGGCGGACGCAGTCGCGTATTGCGTGATGGCGCGGTATTTGAACAGGCCGGCGTAAACTTCTCGCACGTGCACGGCGATCAAATGCCCGCATCCGCCACCGCGCATCGTCCCGAACTGGCTGGCCGCAGCTTTGAAGCGATGGGCGTGTCGCTGGTGGTGCATCCATCCAATCCTTACGTGCCAACCAGCCACGCCAACGTGCGCTTCTTTATCGCGGAAAAACCGGGCGCCGATCCGGTGTGGTGGTTTGGCGGTGGTTTCGATCTCACGCCATATTACGGCTTCGAACAGGATGCGCTGCACTGGCATCAAACCGCACACGATCTGTGCCAGCCGTTTGGTGAGGAGGTTTATCCGCGCTACAAAAAGTGGTGCGACGATTACTTCTACCTCAAGCATCGCGACGAGCAGCGCGGCATCGGCGGCCTGTTTTATGACGACCTGAACACGCCCGATTTCGATTACTGCTTCGATTTCATGCAGGCAGTCGGCAACGGTTTCGCCAACGCCTACCTGCCGATTGTGGCCAGACGCAAAGCGCTGCCGTGGCGCGATCGCGAGCGCCAGTTCCAGCTCTATCGTCGTGGTCGCTACGTCGAGTTCAATCTGGTGTGGGATCGCGGCACGCTGTTTGGCCTGCAAACCGGCGGTCGCACCGAATCCATTTTGATGTCGATGCCACCGCTGGTGCGCTGGGAATACGATTATCAGCCAGAAGCCGATTCCCCCGAAGCCGCCTTGTACCGCGATTTCCTGCCGGTGAAAGAGTGGTTGAAGCCAACATCAAAATAATAAAATCGACCTGCCTTTAACAGCGCGATATCTCGCGCTGTTAAATCCCATACTTCTTATCGAATCAACTTATTACATCTACTCATTGCGCACAAAAGACACAATAAAGTAGTTGCCCATCCTGATTATTTACCACAGAATCACCCTTCTCAATTTGTGGATTAACCGTCATCTGACGGCTAAACGGAACCAGGAAGGTGCCACGTTGAAAGATTTCATTGCCACGGCTTCACTCTCGCTTTACACCCTTACCATCAACAACACGTCAGTGCGCCCTGACGTGCTGCGCTTTCGCGGCCGCGAGGCGCTGAGCGAGCCCTTCCGCTGGGACATTGAGTTCACCACCGATTTGCCGGTTAAAGACGAGCTGCTGAACAAATTCGCCAACCTGAGGATGCGCAGCGGCAAGGTGGTGCACGGCGTCATCACCCGCATGGAGTGGCTGAGCCAGAGCGCTGACCAGACGCACTATCGCGTCATTCTTGAATCGCGCCTTGCGCTGATGAAGCTCACCTGCGAGAGCCGGGTGTTTCAGAACCTCAGCGTGCCGGAGCTGGCGGAACAGTTGCTGCGCCAGCACGGTTTTGAAGGGCCGGACTTTGATTTCCGCCTGACGCGCGAGTACCCGGCGCGCGAGCTGATTACCCAGTGGCAGGAGAGTGATTTGCAATTCCTGCAGCGCATTTTGTCTGAAGTCGGCATCTGGTTCCGTTCGGAGATGAACGCGGTCACCGAACAGGAAACGCTGATTTTCGCCGATTCGCAGCAGGGCTATCAGTTTGACGTGGCGCTGCCGTACGCCGAGCTTTCGGGCCTGCACGACGGCGCACGTGAGTCGGTGTGGGGCGTGCGCACCTGGCATAACGTGGTCACCGGCAGCGTGCGCGTGCGCGACTACAACTATCGTCAGGCGGGCGAGCCCGGCGACGCTGATGCGGCTGTCAGCAGCGGTGCCACTACCACTGGCGAGCACTATCGCTATATCGGCCCATATCTGAATCCCGGTGAAGAGGACGAAACCGAGTCAGGACGGTTTTACGCGCGCATCGCCCACGAGCGCGAGCTGAAGCGTGCCGACTACGTGCACCTGTTCAGCAACGCCTCGCACCTGACGCCGGGCGCGGTGCTGGAGCCGCAGGGCAAGGTTATCCGCGCGCTGCAAAACGGTGTGGTGATGACGCTGGTCACCTTCATCGCGTCGCGCGATTCGCGCCTGCACGTTTC
The DNA here is from genome assembly GCF_019795975.1 of Pantoea sp. DY-17. Lineage (NCBI taxonomy): Bacteria > Pseudomonadati > Pseudomonadota > Gammaproteobacteria > Enterobacterales > Erwiniaceae > Pantoea > Pantoea sp. DY-17. The sequence continues at coordinate 2,037,805 of NZ_JAIMIG010000001.1, forward strand.
CGTCTGGGGCATGCCGTACACCGAGGCTTTCTGCTTCCGCCCGGCGACTGTGCCGCGTCCTGAAATTGTCGGCACCCATCCGGCTCGTGTTGAAAGCCGCAACGCCGATGATATCTACGCCCATCTCGACGAGACGGGACGCTACCGGGTGAAGCTGGACGTTGACCGCCTGTTCAGCGAATCAGGCTACAGCTACCTGTGGGTGCGGCTGGCAAAACCCTATGCCGGACGAGATTATGGCTTCCACGCGCCGCTGATTCAGGGCACCGAAGTTGGCATCGCCTTTGACGGCGGCGACCCGGACCGCCCGTACATCGCGCACGCCTTTCACGATTCCGAACATCCCGACGTCGTCAGCCGCGACAACCGCAGCCAGAACATTCTGCGCACTCCCGCCGGAAATGAACTGCGCATGGAAGACAAGCGCGGCGCGGAACACATCGCGCTCACTACTGAATATGGTAAAACCCAGCTTAATCAGGGCCACATCACCGATAAGCAGGACAAACCGCGTGGCAGCGGCTTTGAGTTGCACACCGACGAACACGGTGTGATACGCGTGGCGAAAGGTTTATTCGTCACCGCCGATGGCCAGACCAAAGGCGTGGGCGAGGTGCTGGACATGGCGACCACGCTGCGCGAAATCGAGATTGCGATTAAACAAATCGAGCAGCTGAAGCTGGTGCAGGAGCAGGTTGACGCGCTGATTGTCGATATCAACGTGCAGCGTGAGATGTTCAGCAAGCGCCTGCAGCCGCTGAACGAGCTGATTCACTTCTCGGCTCCCGAAGGCGTGGCATTCACCAGTGGCGAGCACCTGCAGATGGCGGCGGCGGAGAACATCCACATCAACGCGGGCGGTGACATCAGCGCCGGGGCGATGGGCAACGTCAACCTGATGGCGGGCGAAAAAGTCGGGCTGTTTGCGCACCAAGATAAGCTGAGTCTGATTGCGGGTGAAGGGCCGATAAAGGTTGAAGCGCAGAATGCGGCGATGAAAATCATGGCAGCGAAGAAGCTGAGCATGAGCGCGGAGCAGGACATACTGTTCGCCAGCAAGAAACGCATCGTGCTGATAGGCGGCGGCAGTTACCTGAAGCTGGAAGCCGGGCGGATTGAGTACGGCACCGAGGCAAAGTATGCGCGCAAGACTATGCGCACGCACAAGGCGGTGGCGCGGAAGATGCCGGTCGAAATGCCGGTGATGCCGCTGGCAGACCGGTTTGCAGAACAAGCAGGTCGCCGCGCGCTTAACCCGTTAATTTATTTGGGCGATGCACCGGGTTCGGCTGGTCATGCCCATGCTCAGCGTAGTTGGCAAATTGTCATCGCGCAGTCTAAAAGTGAGGCGATGAGCACCGATGAAATTGTTATGCGTGGAGAGTCCGACTCTCAGGGCCGTTTGCTATCCGCGGAGCAACAAACGCATCTGGCTGAATTGGCGAAACAACATGCAGATCGGTTATGGCTAGTGAGTGGACAGCGCGTGCTGCGCGTACGGCTAAGCATCATCCCATCTACGGCAGACGAGGCGGTGAAAGAGGCCTGCGCACTGGATGCACTGGGTTATCACCGTGCGTTTAACCGGGCTAGCGGCAGCGAGGTTCCCTTCTCAGCGTTCACGCAATGCATTCGCAAAGAACAGCAAACAGAGGCTTCACCGTCGGTCCTCAAGGAGGAGAAATAATATGTCAGGCGACAGTTTTAACGATTATCCGCACAGCTGTGCGGTCTACTTCGATGAAGACAAGGATACCAGCCACATCGCCACGGCGACGATGAATCACTGGGTGCACAATGGTTTTGCACAGTTCACAGCTGGCAATCGTGTGAAAGCGCACCTCGGCGGCAAAGAGTATTTTGCTGCGCTGCTGGAAGCTTTTACACAGGCGCAGAAAACCATTTACATCACTGGCTGGCAAGTCAACTGGGATGCCCAGTTGGCTGACGGTGTGAGGCTAGTCGATTCACTACTGGCGGCGGTGATGGCCGCACCGTCGCTCAAGGTGTACATCATGCCCTGGAAAGATCCCTACCCAATGGAAACTTACTCGGCCGCCACCGAACGCGTTTTTGCTGCTCTTAACAGTCATGTCGGACGTCGGGCATTTCACGTGCTGCGCGCCGGTTCAAAATCCGGCAAGTTTTTCTCTCATCATCAGAAATGCGTCATTGTTGATGAGCGACTGGCTTTTGTCGGCGGCATCGACCTTGCCTACGGTCGTTACGATGACAACTATGGCATGCAGGCTGATGCGGCAGGCCGTAAGGGGATGAACATGTACAATCCCTGTGTCCCCGTGATGGCTGCGGGCCGGGGCTATAACCCGATGGAAGAGTACGCGACGCCACATGCGGATCCGCGATTAGATCGCGATCCCAATGCACGCGAACAGGCTAAAAAGCGCGAGGCCGTTAGCGTGACACGCATTATTGACGCGGTACTGACGCGGCGTGAAAGCCAGTCGCCGGGCAAGGCTAAAGAAAGCACCTATCTGGACGCAAAAATCCAGCCGCGCATGCCGTGGCAGGATTATCAGGTGGAGATTGAAGGCCCAGCTGTGTATGACCTGATAGCCAACTTTGTTCTGCGCTGGAACAGCTATCCACCGGACTATCCCAAATCGTTACTGCAGACACAGACTCCAGAACTGCACATCCCGGCGACGCGACCTGAGAGAGTCGGCTCCTGCCACGTTCAGGTATTACGCAGCGCATCGCAGAAGATGTGTCGGAGCGAGCAGAAACGGCCGCTGCGCGAGCAGCCGCCGGAGAGCAAAACGCAACATGACGTGATGGATGCAATGAAGCTGCTAATCGACAAGGCTGATCATTATATTTATATCGAGAACCAGTTTTTCGTTTCGGCGTTTGGGAAGTCTTCAATTCCTCCGGATAGTAAGCTGAGCCCGGTGGCTGAGAGCATAAATCCCTCAGCCAGCGCGTTCGTAACACGCAGATTTCCGGACAAACCCGCGCCTGAAAATCGGATAGCGGAGTGGCTGGCAGATAAGATTGAAGGCCACATTATCTCGTTCAATCCGATGCCGTTTCACGTCTACATTATGCTACCGGTCTATCCGGAAGGCCGACTGGACGATCCCTCCATCGTGGCGCAGATTCATTTGACGCGGCAGTCGCTGGTGTTTGGCTCACACAGCCTGATAAACCGCATCCGCCGCACCCTGTGGGTGAAGCAGCAACTGGAAGAGATGGCAGTGCCACGAAAAGAGTGGCATAGGCAGATACCTAAACTTGAAGAAGCGTGCGGCGACGGCTATCTGGATATCGATATTGAGGCTTGCTATGAGTTCGTTACGCTGCTGAATATGCGCGACCACGGTGAGCTGAACGGCCAGCCAGTCACCGAGCAGATTTACGTGCACAGCAAGCTGATGATCATTGACGATCGCTGGGTACTGGTGGGCAGCGCCAACATTAACGACCGCAGCCTGCTGGGCGATGGCGATTCTGAGCTGGCGGTGACGATAGCCGATATGGATCACAGTGTTCATGACCTCGATGGCAGCGGCACATCTGAGCCATGCCGTACATTTGCCAGAGATCTGCGTCAGAAAGCGTGGCGTAAGTGGATGGGAAGCGCGGCGGCTGAATGTGAAGAAGCACTGGATAAACCAGCGCTGAAAGCAAGCTGGGAAAAAATGCAGTCTATAGCTCGAGACAATTCAGATATTTATGAAGATGTTTTTAATTTTATTCCCCGCAATGAATTCGAATCAAAAACCTCGAAAAAAACAATTATTTAGAAAGAATGGAATCGAGAGTAATAGTCGATAAAACTCCTGTTCCAATTTGGCCGACGCAAGCCGCCAATAAAAAAATTTCAATTACTGACAGTGAAAAAATGCCATTTTCTGATTTTTTTTGGCGAGAATACAATAAAAAACGATTTGGAAACAATCATCGGTTACAAAAAATAAAAGGCTACTTCACAGAACTTGCAGTTGCCTGGACATCAGGAGAGGACAATCTAATCCCTTATAATATGCGATTAATTGCCAAGCATTACACGCAGGACTACGAAAACCGATCGGTTGCCATAAATAAAAATGATGAGAGTGATGAGGTGGCCTCATGAAATTTCTTTACGTCTATTTATTTTCATTGTGCCTTTTAGTTTCTACTAATGCAGCTGGGCAAGAATGGAAAAATGAATGTGTTGGCTATTATCAACTGGAACTTCCTGCCGGGCTTGAAACAGCGCTTTACGTAATAACAAATATTACTCATCCTCCCAAAGAACCTGTAAGTCGCTCTGGCATTTTAGTACAACGCACACGTAATCCAGTAATTACTTTTGGCGTTAAAGCCCGTGAGTCTGGTGATGATAGAGTCCAGGCTCAATTTTCATATTTTAATTATGATAATTATGATCTAGTTATTTTTTCTGAAGAATCAAATCTAATAAATCTCTCTGAATATAAAAAAAAGGTTATAAGTGATTATGATTTTAATATTAACTCCAGAAGACAGATTGAAAAAAGAAGGTTGAGAGTTCTCGATGAACCACTCACACTAGAAAATGAATTCAACAGACTCCATGGCTTTTTAATTAAAGACTATAATAATGCATTCTCTGCCTATGAATTCAGAGACTATATCCTTCACATTAGCAGTGGAAAAAGACTTTATCAGTTCTGGTCAAAAAGAGATAATTATCTCGAAGATAAATCTCAAAAGGCAGAAAACCAGTGGCATAAAAAAGAGCCTGAAGTTAAATCTTTGCTAAGCCGCTTCAGCACTCGCGATTTATACGAAGTCCCAGCTAAACAAGGCTTCTGCATCCCTTACGGATTCATAGCTAATGATTCCGGTCATGAGTCACACAATATGGCTGTTACCTACCGGTTAAAAGATCATCCTGATGTGACGATCCTCTTTCAAACTCTGACATCAGATCCTGGCCCAGGTAATAATCGGCCAAAATTTGATATGAACGAGAAAGAATATGTTACTGAGTTCTGGAACCGTATTTATGGGGTAAAATTCCGGGATATAAAGCTTTATGGGAAAGGGTTTAGCTATCCAAAAATTGATGGTCGCAAAGCCGTAGCCGCTTTTGCAAAATTCACCCGTTACGATAAATCTGTCGATTATGGCTACGTTGCTTACGTCAAAGGCAAAACCCCGGATGAACCAACCATTATGTTTTTCGTCATGCGTAAGGGTACTCAGGCTACAGTCCATCCCCCATTCGATCACGAAGAACTGGAGAAAATGGCAGAACATATAGTTGCGTCGATTAAAAAGCGCTAATAGATATTTTCCGTCAACAGCATGTTGCTGCGCGCCGGTTCAAAATCCGGCAAGTTTTTCTCTCATCATCAGAAATGCGTCATTGTTGATGAGCGACTGGCGTTTGTCGGCGGCATCGACCTTGCCTACGGTCGATACGATGACAACTATGGCATGCAGGCTGATGCGGCAGGCCGTAAGGGGATGAACATGTACAATCCCTGTGTCCCCGTGATGGCTGCGGGCCGGGGCTATAACCCGATGGAAGAGTACGCGACGCCACATGCGGATCCGCGATTAGATCGCGATCCCAATGCACGCGAACAGGCGAAAAAGCGCGAGGCCGTTAGCGTGACGCGTATCATTGACGCGGTACTAACGCGGCGTGAAAGCCAGTCGCCAGGCAAGGCTAAAGAAAGCACCTATCTGGACGCAAAAATCCAGCCGCGCATGCCGTGGCAGGATTATCAGGTGGAGATTGAAGGCCCAGCTGTGTATGACCTGATAGCCAACTTTGTTCTGCGCTGGAACAGCTATCCACCGAACTATCCCAAATCGTTACTGCTGACACAGACTCCAGAACTGCACATCCCGGCCACGCGACCTGAGAGAGTCGGCTCCTGCCACGTTCAGGTATTACGCAGCGCATCGCAGGAGATGTGTCGGAGCGAGCAGAAACGGCCGCTGCGCGGGCAGCCGCCGGAGAGCAAAACGCAGCATGACGTAATGGAGGCGATGAAGCTGCTGATCGACAAGGCTGATCATTATATTTATATCGAGAACCAGTTTTTCGTTTCGGCATTTGGCGAGTCTTCGATAAAGGGCCCGAAGGCGCTAAGTCCGGTGGCAAAAAGCATAACACCCTCTGCCGGAGCTTTTATTACGCGCAGATTTCCTGACAAGCCCGCCCCCGAAAATCAGGTGGCTGAGTGGTTAGACAACAAGATAAAGTGCCACATTATCTCGTTCAATCCGATGCCGTTTCACGTCTACATTATGCTACCGGTCTATCCGGAAGGCCGGCTGGACGATCCCACCATCGTGGCGCAGATTCACCTGACGCGGCAGTCACTGGTGTTTGGCTCGCATAGCCTAATAAACCGCATCCGCCGCACCCTGTGGGTGAAACAACAACTAGAAGAAATGCAGGTGCCACTAAAACAGTGGCACCTGCAAATACCTAAGCTGGAAGAGGTGTGCGGCGACGGCTATCTGGATATCGACATTGAGGCTTGCTACGAATTTGTCACCCTACTGAATATGCGCGATCACGGTGAGCTGAACGGCCAGCCAGTCACCGAGCAAATTTACGTGCACAGCAAGCTGATGATCGTAGACGATCGATGGGTGCTGGTGGGCAGCGCCAGCATCAACGACCGCAGCCTGCTGGGCGATGGCGATTCTGAGCTGGCGGTGACGATAGCCGATATGGATCACAGCGTTCACGATCTCGATGGCAGCGGCACACCTGAGCCGTGCCGCACGTTTGCCAGGGAATTGCGCCAGAAAGCGTGGCGTAAGTGGATGGGCAGCGCGGCTGCTGAGTGTGAAAAAGCACTGGATAAACCGGCGCTGAAAGCGATATGGGAAAAGATTCAAGCGATAGCGAAAGATAATGCCAGGATTTTTAATGCTGTGTTCAATTTTATTCCCTGTAATATGCCTAAGCCAGAAAAGGGCACCGGAGAAAACTATTCTGATGATAACAGACCTGCGCAAGAAGACGGTGACGTTCCAGCGTCAATCTGGCCAGTAATGAAAGCCAATCAAAAAAACAGTCTATCTAATAGAGAAAACATGCCATTTTCAGAAATATTTTGGCTTTCATACAAAAAAATATATTCCTGAATCGATATCGACTTGATGAAATAAAGGGATACTTCGCTGCCCTGTCAACAGGTTGGACTACCGGTGAAGATAACCTTATCCCTTACAATATGAGGCTCATTTCTCAGAGGGATGATTCAGGAAGTAATGAACAGAAAATTACCATGAATGAAATAGTTGAAAGTGAAGAGAGGCTTTCGTGAGAAAAATATATTACCCGTTATTGGTACTATGCTCCTTGGTTTCAAATAATGCTGTGGGACAGGAGTGGATGAAGGAATGTGTTGGCTATTATCAGGTGGAGCTTCCCGAAGGATTGGAAGTTGCTTTGTATGCTGTTAAAAATCTCACCCACCCTCCCAGAGAGCTTAAAAGTGATTATGGTATTTTAATCCAGCGAACACGAAAGCCTGTAATCACATTCGGTGATGCTGTTTATGAAAATGGTAATGATAGAGTTCAGGCACAGTTTTCAGAATTTTATTATGGTAAATATAAGCTAGGTATTTCTTCTAAGTCTCATGAATCAATTGATTTTTCAGCTTACAAAGACAAAGTCCGAAGTGATTATGAATTCCTTGCCATATCAAGAAGGGAAAGAGAGAATGAGAGAAAGAGGACTTAAGAGTCCTTAATGAACCACTCACGCCTGATGATGAGTTTCACCGTCTATATGGTTTTTTAATAAATGACTATAATCATGCATTTGCTATTTATCAAATTAGAGGTTATACCATACAGGCCAATAGTGGAAATCGCCTGTATCAATTCTGGTCTTAAAAGACAAATATAAAGAGGATAAATCACAAACTGCAGAAAATCAGTGGCATAAAAAAGAGCCTGAGGTTAAATCTCTGCTAAGCCGTTTTAGCCCTCGTGAGCTATATGAAGTCCCAAATAAACAAGGTTTTTGTATTCCCTACGGTTTTATTGCTGATGATTCTGGTCAGGAACCGCACAATATGGCCGTCACCTATCGGCTAAAAGATCATCAAGATATTTCAATATTTATCCAAGATCTTGGTATGACACCTGATGCGGGAGAAGAGGCTAAGCTGGATGCCAAAGAATATGTGACCTGGCTATGGAACTGGCAGTATCAATGGCGTTCCATCAATAAAGAATTAATCAGCCCTAAGTGGCGCACCATTGAAATGGATGGACGCAAAGGATTAGGAACATTTGCTAAAGCCGAATTTGAAGATGGCCGGGTTGATTATGGTTATGTCGCGTATGTACGCGGGGATCATAATGCCAGAAACGTTCAGCCAGACTTGCTGGTTTATGTGATGCAGTACAGCGTACAGGCAAAAGATCGACCACCGATGGATAAAAAAGAAATTGAGAAAATGGCAGAGCGGATTGTTGCATCGGTAAAACGGCGTTAAAACGTTTTCATGCCCGGAGCACAATTGATTTCCGCTCCGGGCTGTTCAAAAAAACCTCATTTACAACGGCTCGGTCTGCGCCTCCACCACCGCTAACGCCACCATATTCACGATGCGCCGCACCGAGGCGATACGCGTCAAAACATGTACCGGCTTGCTGATCCCCATCAACACCGGTCCCACCGTGACACCTTCGGAGCAGGAAACGCGCAGCAGGTTATAGCTGATACGCGCCGCTTCGACGTTCGGCATAATCAGCAAATTCGCGGTGCCTTTTAGCGGGCTGTCCGGCATCAGTTCACGGCGAATGCTCTCGACCAGCGCCGCATCACCGTGCATTTCGCCGTCAATCTCCAGGTCCGGGGCGCGTTGCTGAATCAACGCGAGTACGTCACGCATTTTGCGCGCGCCCGGCGCATTTGAGGTGCCAAAGCTGGAGTGCGACAGCAGCGCCACGCGCGGTTCAATGCCAAAGCGCCGCACCGTTTCCGCCGCCAGCAGCGTGATATCCGCCAGCTGTTGCGCGCTGGGATCTTCATTGACGTACGTGTCAGCAATAAAGGTATTGCCGCTCGGCAGCAGCAGCGCATTCATCGCGCCCGCCACCTTTACGTCCTCTCGCAGCCCAAACACTTTCTCCACCACATCATAATGTTCCTGATAATCGCCGATGGTGCCGCAGATCAGCGCGTCGGCTTCACCGCGATGTACCATGATCGCGCCAATCAACGTGGGGTTGCCGATCACCGCGCGCTGGGCGGTTTCCGGTGTCACGCCGCGCCGTTTCATGATCTGGTAATACTCGTTCCAGTACGCTTTGAAACGTGGATCGGACTCGTTATTGACGATCTCAAAATCTTTACCGGCCTCGATCTTTAAACCCTGCTTTTGCAGGCGCATGGCGATGACATTCGGCCGGCCAATCAGAATCGGCTTCGCCAGCCCTAACGTCACCAACTCCTGCGTGGCGTGCAGCACGCGCACCTCTTCGCCTTCGGCCAGCACCACGCGTTTTGGATCTTTGCGCGCCTGCGAGAAGATCGGTTTCATGAACAGGTTGGTTTTGTAGACGAACTCGGTGAGCTGCTCACGATAAGCATCAAAGTCTTTAATCGGTCGTGTGGCAACGCCGGATTCCATCGCCGCTTTCGCCACCGCAGGCGCAATCTGCACAATCAAACGCGGATCAAAAGGTTTGGGGATCAGGTATTCCGGGCCGAAGCTCAAATCCTGATCGTCATACGCCGATGCCACCACATCGCTCTGTTCCGCCTGTGCCAGCGCTGCAATCGCATGGACCGCCGCCAGTTTCATCTCTTCATTGATCGCCGTGGCACCCACATCCAGCGCGCCGCGAAAGATAAATGGGAAGCACAGCACGTTGTTCACCTGATTGGGGAAATCAGAGCGGCCGGTGCAGATAATCGCGTCGGGCCGCACCTGTTTTGCCAGCGGCGGCATGATTTCCGGTTCGGGATTGGCCAGCGCCAGAATCAGCGGATCCTGCGCCATCTTCTGCACCATCTCTGGCGTCAGCGCTTTGGGGCCGGAACAGCCAAGGAAGATATCCGCGCCGCCAATCACCTCGTCCAGCGTGCGTGCGCCGCTATCGGCCACCGCATATGCGGCTTTGGTCGGCGTCATATTCGGCTCGCGATCGCGATAGATCACGCCTTTGGAATCGCACACCACGATGTTGTGCTGCTGCATGCCGAGCGCCACCAGCAGATTCAGACAGGCAATCGCCGAAGCGCCCGCGCCGGAGACCACCAGCCGCACATCGCCAATGGCTTTTTTGACGATGGTTAAGCCGTTGAGCACCGCCGCGGTACAGATGATCGCCGTGCCGTGTTGATCGTCGTGGAACACCGGAATCTGCATGCGCTCACGCAGCTGTTGCTCAATATAGAAACACTCGGGCGCTTTGATATCTTCCAGATTGATGCCACCAAAAGTGGGTTCCAGCGCGGCAATCACCTCTATCAACTTATCGGGATCGCGCTCATCGATTTCGATATCAAACACGTCAATGCCGGCGAACTTTTTAAACAGCACGCCCTTGCCTTCCATCACCGGCTTACTCGCCAGCGCGCCAATGTTACCCAGCCCCAGCACCGCAGTGCCGTTGGAGATCACCGCCACCAGATTGCCACGCGCGGTGTATTTGCGCGCCGCCAGCGGATCGGCGGCAATTTCCAGACATGGCGCAGCGACGCCGGGCGAATAGGCCAGCGCCAGATCGCGCTGCGTGGCTAACGGTTTGGTGGGTGAAACCTGAATTTTTCCGGGCGTGGGAAATTGATGAAAATCGAGCGCGCTTTGCTTGAGTTGATCGTCCATTGGGCATCCTTTGGCATCGCTAAATAGGCATTCAGTATAGGAATGTGCGGCACAAAAGAGGGTGAAGGCGCTCAAAGAACGCACAGACTGAAAGGCACGGATTGCCACCGCTTCGCCTGCGGGATCGGCACAGCCTGCTATCCTTATTGATGGCAAAAAGCGTAGCTGAACCGTTTAGGCCAGTCCTCCTTTCACTATCGCACCTCTTAAGCGCCACGACGCCACAATCAGAGAAAACGCATTTTCTTCGTGTAACGTCTGTAGCACTGTGTTGGACCAATACTTAACAGGAATGGGTGCAACACCTTTGCCCACATTATTGCTAATCAAGGAGTTAAGTGATGAACCAGCTAGATGCATTGAAACAATACACCACCGTGGTGGCGGACAGCGGCGATATCGAATCCATTCGCCATTACAATCCAGAAGACGCGACCACCAACCCCTCATTGATTCTGAAAGCCGCCGGTCTTGAGGGTTATAAACATCTGATTGATGACGCCATCGACTACGCGAAAAAACAGGGCGGCAGCAAAGAGACGCAAATCATCAACGCCAGCGACAAAGTGGCGATCAACCTCGGTATGGAAATTCTGAAAAGCATACCGGGCCGTGTTTCGACCGAAGTGGATGCGCGCCTCTCCTTCGATCGTGGCATGTGTGTCACCAAAGCCGAGAAGCTGGTGCGTCTGTACGAAGAGCACGGCATCGACCGCTCACGCATTCTGATCAAACTGGCGTCAACCTGGGAAGGCATCAAAGCCGCTGAAGAGCTGGAGAAAAACGGCATTCAGTGCAACCTGACGCTGCTGTTCTCCTTCGCTCAGGCGCGAGCCTGTGCCGAAGCCGGTGTGTTCCTGATTTCGCCGTTTGTTGGCCGTATTTACGACTGGTACAACACCCGCAAACCGATGGATCCGTATGTGGTTGATGAAGATCCGGGCGTGAAATCTGTGCGCCGTATCTACGATTACTACAAGAAGCACCGTTACAGCACCGTCATCATGGGCGCCAGCTTCCGCAAAGTGGAACAGATTCAGGCGCTGGCCGGCTGCGACCGTTTGACCATTTCCCCTAACCTGCTGGAAGAGCTGGCCAATAGCGACGCGCCGCTGGAGCGTAAGCTGGAGCCATCAACCGAAGGTTTCCATCAGCCGGCTTCACTTTCAGAAGCAGAATTCCGCTGGGAACACAATCAGGATCCGATGGCGGTAGAAAAACTGTCAGACGGCATCCGTCAGTTCGCCGTCGACCAGCAGAAGCTGGAAGACGTGCTCTCTTCTCGTCTGTAATCCGCACTCACTCTTATGGCGGATGGGCATTGGCTCATCCGCTATCGCCAAATCACAAGGGAGAACCTTATGTCTTCACGCAGAGAGTTGGCTAACGCAATTCGTGCACTCAGCATGGATGCGGTACAAAAAGCAAATTCCGGGCACCCAGGTATGCCGATGGGCATGGCAGATATCGCCGAAGTGTTATGGCGCGATGTGTTGAAACACAATCCCAACAATCCGGCGTGGGCCGATCGTGACCGCTTTATTCTTTCCAACGGTCACGGCTCGATGCTGCTCTACAGCCTGCTGCATCTCACCGGCTACGACCTGCCGATGGAAGAGTTGAAAAACTTCCGTCAGCTGCACTCTAAAACGCCGGGGCATCCCGAACTCGGTTACACGCCAGGCGTGGAAACCACCACCGGACCGCTCGGCCAGGGCCTGGCCAACGCGGTAGGTTTAGCGATTGCCGAACGCACGCTGGCGGCGCAGTTTAACCGTCCCGGCCACGACATCGTCGATCACCACACCTACGTGTTTATGGGCGATGGCTGTTTGATGGAAGGCATCTCGCACGAAGTGAGCTCGCTGGCCGGTACGCTCGGCCTCGGCAAACTGATTGGCTTCTACGATCACAACGGCATCTCCATCGATGGTGAAACCGAAGGCTGGTTCACCGACGACACGCACAAACGTTTCGAAGCCTACAACTGGCACGTCATCGGTAGCGCCGAAGGTATCGACGGCCACGATTCGGCAGCGATCGCTGCGGCGATTAAAGAGGCGCAAAGCGTTACCGACAAGCCGTCACTGATTATCTGTCGCACCACTATTGGTTTCGGCTCGCCGAACAAAGCCGGTAAAGAGGAGTCGCACGGCGCGGCGCTGGGCGAAGAAGAAGTGGCGTTGACGCGGCAGAAACTGGGCTGGCACTATCCGCCGTTTGAGATCCCGAAAGAGATTTATCAGCAGTGGGATGCCAAAGAAGCGGGCGCGCAGCGCGAGAAATCCTGGGATGATAAGTTTGCAGCTTATAAAGAGGCACACCCCGAGTTGGCGCAGGAGTTTACCCGTCGTCTGAGCGGTGAAATGCCGGCTAACTGGAGTAGCGAAGTGCAGAAGTTTGTTGAAGAGCTGCAGGCTAATCCACAGAAAATCGCCAGCCGTAAAGCCTCACAAAATACGCTGGAAGTGTTTGGCAAGCTGCTGCCGGAATTCCTCGGCGGCTCAGCGGATCTGGCACCCAGTAACCTCACCATCTGGTCGGGCTCAAAATCGATCAAAGAGGATACTGCCGGTAACTACATTCACTACGGCGTACGTGAATTTGGTATGACGGCGATCGGCAACGGCATCGCGCATCACGGCGGCTTCGTGCCATACACCGCTACCTTCCTGATGTTCGTCGAGTACGCGCGTAATGCGGTGCGCATGGCGGCGCTGATGAAGGCGCGTCAGGTGCTGGTGTATACGCATGACTCCATCGGCCTCGGCGAAGATGGTCCGACACACCAGCCAGTTGAGCAGATTGCCAGCCTGCGCGTTACGCCAAACATGAGTGTGTGGCGTCCGTGCGATCAGGTGGAAACCGCCGTGGCGTGGCAAGCCGCCGTTGAGCGCCATCATGGGCCAACCGCGCTGATCCTGTCGCGTCAGAACCTGCTGCAGCCAGAGCGTAGCAAAGAGCAGGTGGCGAATATTGCACGCGGTGGCTATGTGCTGCAGGACAGCAACGGCACGCCGGATGCGATCATCATCGCCACCGGTTCGGAGATTGAAATCGCGCTGGGCGCGGCGGATAAACTCACCGCTGCTGGCCATAAGATTCGCGTGGTTTCGCTGCCGAGCACCGACGTGTTTGATAAGCAGGATGTCGCGTATCGCGAATCGGTGCTGCCATCCGGCGTGAAAGCGCGCGTGGCGGTCGAAGCCGGTATTGCTGATTACTGGTACAAGTATGTTGGTCTGGATGGCGCGATTGTCGGTATGACCACCTTTGGTGAGTCAGCCCCCGCCGGCAAACTGTTCCCGGAATTCGGTTTCACCGTCGAGAACATCGTCAGCCATACTGAAGCTTTACTCAAGCCGCACTAATCGATCTGGCCCTGCGTCTTTTTGGCGTAAGGGCCATTTTTTGATCACAGCCTGAAACAGAAAAAAATCCGCCCTGCCCCCTTCACGCCTCGCGCAAACTGATTACTATAAGCTTTCCTCCGATTCTTATAGCGGACGCTTTCCCGTTGAAAAAACGTACTCCTTTTTTACTGGCCTTAATGGTTACTGTGCTTCCATTAAAAAGCATGGCGCAGTCGTCGCCCGATCCGCTGTTGGCATCGCAAATTGTTGATCGCTACGCCGAGCACATTTTCTATGGCAGCGGCGCAACCGGCATGGCGCTGGTGGCGATTGATGGCAATCAGCGGGTTTTCGCCAGCTTTGGTGATACGCGCCCCGGCAACAACGTGCGTCCGCAGCCCGATTCGGTGATTCGTATTGCCTCGCTCAGCAAGCTGATGACCAGCGAAGTGATGGTGAAGATGGCCGAACGCGGTCAACTGCGTCTTGACGATCCGCTGAGCAAATACGCGCCGCCTGGCGCGCGCGTGCCAAGCTATAACGGCCAGCCGATTCGCCTGATTAACCTCTCCACCCACACCAGCGGCCTGCCGCGCGAGCAGCCCGGCGGTAAACCGCATCGTCCGGTGTTTGTCTGGCCGACCAGGTCCGATCGCTGGCAGTGGCTGAGCGGAGCGGCATTAAAGGCCGCGCCAGGCACCAATGCCGCCTATTCAAACCTGGGCTTTGATCTGCTGAGCGATGCGCTCGCCAAAGCGGCGGGCATGCCCTATCCAGCACTGTTCCAGCAGTTGATAACGCGTCCGCTGGGCATGAAAGACACCACCTTTACGCCGTCACCGGATCAGTGTCAGCGTCTGATGATTGCCGAGAAAGGTGCCAGTCCGTGTAACAACACGCTGGCGGCCATCGGCAGCGGCGGCGTTTACTCAACGCCAGACGATATGGGCCGCTGGATGCAGCAGTTCCTTAACTCGGCGGTGAATCACCGCACGCCGCAAATTGATCGCCTGCAAACGCTGATTTATCGTCGTGACCAGCTAACCAAAGTGGAAGGCATGGATGTGCCGGGCCGCGCCGATGCGCTGGGCATGGGTTGGGTCTATATGGGGCCGAAGGAAGGTCGTCCGGGGATTATTCAGAAAACCGGTGGCGGCGGCGGCTTCATTACCTATATGGCGATGGTGCCGCAGCACAACGTCGGCGTGTTTGTGGTGGTGACTCGCTCGCCGTTAACGCGTTTCACCCCGATGAGCGATGGCGTGAATAATATGCTGACCGAGCTGGTGGGCAATCAATCGGGTTCACCGATGACGGTGCAAGCCATCCGCTAACTGGGTTGTGGTGCAGGCTGTAGCGGCGCAATTCATTGCGCGATAAATCGCGCCGCTACGGAATGTGCAATGATTTAATGCTGCACGTGGTATTAACGCGACTGCGCCGGATTTTGCGATTCAGTGACCCAGAGTGTTGGCCAATCCTCACTGCTGTGCCACGCATCGCAGGTCTTCTCTTCCGCATACTCCGCCAGCACAAACTCGTTGCCGTCATACTGCCAGCGCGTTGCCACGCCGCAATCCCCCAAACCACGTCCTTTACTGAAGGTGTAGAGCAATCCATGGCTGGCATCAAATTCCGCGTTCACCAACTCCAGCTGATTATCCCCGCGTGACGGCGGCGTAAACGGCAGCGTTAAGCTCAGACCGCGCGACACATAAGGCTGCGTGCGCGTCACTTCAAAGGCCAGATCGATCACGTTATACGCACCGGTTTCGCAGCTGATCAGCAGCAGCGCTTTGCTGTCGGTCAGCGGCGACACGCTCACTTCACGCCGCAGTGGATCGAGCGAGCAGTTATCGGTATTCACCCGCCAGGTACCAAAATCAATTAAACCGCTGGTCTCTTCCTGCGTCAGCGGCGGCGGCGGCGGTAATGGCGAAGGTAACGCCGGCAACGCTGGCTGCGGCGGTACATCCCACTGCACGCGGTCGCCACGCTTCACCCAGGCGCTGGCACCGTTGACGCGGCCCTGCACGTCATCCATCAACAGTAATGCCGCCTTCATACCGCTGAGCGGAATGGTGGCGTTGGCTTTATAGGTCAGCTGCAGATTTTGCGCATCCAGCGTCTGCGCCAGAAACTCGTCGATGGCGATAGCATTACTGGTCGCCAGATGATGCGGTTCCACCGTCCAGTGTTTAAGGTCTGGTGTGAGACGGCGTTGATCGAGTAGCAGGTTATCCTTGAGCGGGCCGCCCGGCAGCTCACCGCTGTAGGCGCTGCCGTAATCAATACGCAGCAAGGGACGATCGTTGACGCCAGCATGACGTGAGAGCGTCATTACTAAGCCGTTGTCACCGGGAAAACTGCGTGCCACGCAAAAAGCCGCGTTGTTACAGGTCAGTTGCCAGTCGGAAAATGACTTTTGCAGTGGCTGAGCCTGAACGCACGCGACAAAAAGAAAGGGCAATAAAAGCAGTAAATTCATCCAATACGACATCAAAAAATCGGTCCCCAAATTCCTTGAAAGAAAATAATAGCGCAACGGGAACGCTGTCAGCAGGCCTAAATTGTGAGCCGGCCCTAAAAGCGAGGTTAACCGCTGAAAAAGCCGTCACCTGTGGCGAACGGGTACTGGATGGGGCAAGCGCTCATCATCCGTTTTGACCGATTACTGCTCAATCGGATTCGTCGGACTCTTGTTAACTCATCACAAAACGGTCAAATACACACAAACGGTCATAAGCGGTCATGTTAGGTTAAATCCATGTTTTGGATTTGCAACGCGCGTAGAACGCGGATTTCGCGCCATTAGGCTTATTTATGTGATACATATCACTTAATTTTGATAACCAGACATCTCATTTACATATAAGACAGATCCAGATCACTCTAATCAGTTAAGGCGTTTTGGTGACTGTGGACTCGTGCGCGGCCCACACTTTCCAAATGCGCTATCCAGTAATTTATAGCCATCGGAGGTTAGTTATGTTGCCGATTGAAAGACAGCAGCGAATTATTGACGAATTAAATTTAAATGGTCGGGTCATTGTCGCTGAATTAGTCACGTTATGTCAGGTTTCACAAGAAACTATTCGGCGTGATTTAACGCAGCTGGAGAAACGTGGTCTGTTACAACGCAGTCACGGTGGTGCGGTACCCGCAAAACGACAGGCCGCCAACATTCAGGGAAATACGCGAGGTGTTAACGAGTATGAATTATCTTTCCGCCAGAGAGTCAATGAACATGTTGATGCAAAAATGGCTATTGCCAAACGCGCACTCGATTTCATTAGCCCCGGCGATTGTATATTACTCGATAGCAGCACCACTTGCTGGTATTTAGCGCGACAGCTGCCGGATATTGAATTAACGGTATTAACCAATTCCATCAGGATTGTGCAAACCCTTGCGGCGCGCGGCAGCATCCGCACCATCTGTCTGGGGGGAGAATATTCTGACCGTTATGAAGATTTCCACGGCGTCGTCGCCGAGCAACCGCTCAGGGAATTTCAGATCAATAAGATCTTTTTCTCCTGTAGCAGTTTAGGCAATGACGGTTATTTACGTGAAGGTAACGAAAACAACGCACATTTAAAACAGCAAATGTTATTAG
Organism: Pantoea sp. DY-17; assembly: GCF_019795975.1. NCBI lineage: Bacteria > Pseudomonadati > Pseudomonadota > Gammaproteobacteria > Enterobacterales > Erwiniaceae > Pantoea > Pantoea sp. DY-17. The sequence continues at coordinate 2,055,585 of NZ_JAIMIG010000001.1, forward strand.
CAGCGGAAAGAAAACATCTGCTGCTGGACGGAAGTAAATTCCTGCGGCCCTCATTCGCGCGTATTTGTCATTATCGCGATGTGGACTTTCTCATTACTGACCAATTAAAAGACAAAGAGCTGGAACAAGAATTAGCGTGGAACGGCGTCAATATTATTGATTGCTCCCAGCGCAGCCATTCGATGCAGCTAATAAAAAATTAAATCGGAGTCTTTATGAAAAAACATCTTATCGCCTGTTCTCTGCTCGCCCTGTTTGCCGCCTCCGGCGCGCAGGCTGCTGACAAATTACGCATGGGCATCGTGGTGAAAATTGGCGGTATTCCGTGGTTCAACGCCATGGAAGCGGGCATCAAGAGTGAAGCAGCGAAACGCGGCATTGACGCGTGGATGGTGGGACCAACGGCGGCCGATCCGGCTCTGCAGGTGCGCGCTATCGAAGATTTGATTGCCCAGAAGGTCGACATCATTGGCGTGGTGCCGAATGACCCGAAAGTGCTGGAACCGGTGCTGAAGCGCGCCCGTGATGCCGGCATTGAAGTAATCACCCACGAATCGCCGGATCAGAAAGGCGCTAACTGGGACTTCGAACTGGTGGATGCGCCGACGCACGGCATCAACCATATGAAAGCGCTGGCGAAATGCATGCATGAAGAGGGCAAATACGCCATGTACGTCGGCAGCCTGACCGTGCCGCTGCACCAGCAGTGGACCGACGCCGCGCTGAATTATCAAAAAGAACACTATCCGAAGATGCAGATGGTCACCGACAAGTTTGGCGTCGGCGAGTCGCTGGATGACTCGATTCGCACCACTAACGAACTGATGTCCAAATATCCGGATTTGAAAGGGATTATGGCCTTTGGTTCACAAGGTCCGATTGGCGCCGGTCGCGCGGTGATGAACCGTAACAAGATCGATCAGGTCTGCGTAATTGGCGCCTTTAGTCCTGGCCAGGGCGCATCGCTGGTGCAGCGTGGCGCGATCAAAGGCGGCTACATCTGGAATCCACAAACCGCAGGCGAAGTGTTCGTACGTATCGCCGACATGATGCAGAAGAAAGAGCCAATCACCGACGGAATGACTATCGAGGGTTTGGGCAAAGTGAAAGTTGACGAGGCGACCCACACCATCCTCGGCAACAACACCGAAAGCCTGGACAAAGAGAACCTGCCAAAACTGGTGAAAATGGGGCTGTAATGATGAATGAGGTGATCCCACAGACGCTGATCGCGCTCGACAACTTGTCGAAAACATTTGGTGGCAACCGCGCACTGAGCGATATCTCGCTGACCTTACTGGCTGGCGAAGTGCACTGTCTCGCTGGCACCAACGGCTGTGGCAAGAGCACCTTAATCAAAGTCATTTCCGGGGTGCACGCCCCGGATAGCGGCAGCCGCATCACGCTGGGCGAAGGCCCGAGCTTTCCGCGTCTGACCACTCGCCAGGCGCGTGACTTCGGTATCCAGGTGATTTATCAGGATCTGTCGCTGTTCCCCAACCTCAGCGTGGCGGAAAACATCGCCTTCGAGCACAACCTAAATAGCCTGCTCGGCTGGCACCGCAAAGCCAAACTGCGTGAAACCGCGCAGCGCATCATTGATGAACTGAAGTTTGAACTCGATCTCGATGAGAAAGTGGCGTCGCTGTCGATTGCGCAGCGTCAGCAGGTGGCGATCTGCCGCGCGCTGGTCGCCGATGCGCGGCTGGTGATCATGGATGAGCCGACGGCGTCGCTGACGCGCACCGAAGTGAATCAGCTGCTGCGCACCGTACGTTACCTGAAAGACAAAAACATCTGCGTGGTGTTTGTCAGCCATCGACTGGATGAAGTGCTGGAGATCTCAGATCGCGTGACGGTGATCCGCGACGGCCGCAAAATGGGCTGCTGGCCCGCCAAAGCGATGACGCCGCACCATCTGACCGAGCTGATGACCGGCCTGAAACTCGACTATCAGCTGAAAACGCCGACGCGCCATGACGATCGCCTGATCCTCGAAGTCGAAAAACTGACGCGCGCCGGACAATACCATGACGTTAATTTCAAACTCTATCAGGGCGAAGTGCTGGGCCTGTGCGGCCTGCTCGGCTCTGGCCGTACCGAACTGGCGCTGTCGCTGTTTGGCATGACCAAACCGGACAGCGGCAAGATCTGGCTCGACAGCAAACCGGTGCGCTTCCGTGGGCACGAAGATGCGATCAAAGCCGGCATCGGCTACGTCTCCGAAGATCGCTTAACCCTGGGTTTGGTGCAGCAACAATCGGTGGCCGACAACATGGTGCTGCCGATCCTCGACAAGCTGCAAAACCGTTTCCACCTGATTGATGAATACCGCAAGAACAAGCTGATCCTGCAGTGGATTCAGCAGCTTGGCGTGCGTGTTGCCGATCCCAATCTGGCCATCTCCACGCTCTCCGGCGGCAACCAGCAGAAAATCGTGCTGGCGAAATGGGTGTTGACCCAGCCGCGCATCCTGATCCTCGATTCGCCCACCGTTGGCGTGGATGTCGGCGCTAAAGCCAGCATCTATCAGCTAATTCATCTGCTGGCGAAAGAGGGTTTGTCGATCATCCTGATTTCCGACGAAGTGCCGGAGGTTTGGTACAACTGCGACCGCATCCTGCACTTCCGTGATGGCACCGTTCATGCCGAATACCAACCCGATACCGTTGAGCAACAGCAGCTGGCGGAGGTGATTAATGCCTGATTTTTCTCGTTTACGTCCGAGCTCCAGCCAGGGCTGGCTGGCCTGGGTTTTGCTGGCGTTCATTGTGTTTTTCTCTGCCGCCAGCGATCAGTTCCTGACGGTGCAAAACCTGCTGGATCTGGCAGAAAGCTACGCCGTGACCGGCATCTTTGCCCTCGGCCTGTTTGTGGTGCTGGTGACCGGCGGCATCGATATCTCCTTTGCTGCGGTGGCGTCGGTGGTGCAATACCTGATCGCCTCGCTGTTTGTGCAGTTCCAGTTTGATAACGCCCTGCTCAGCATCCTGCTGGCGGTGGTGTGCGGCACGCTGTTTGGCGTGATCAACGCCCTGCTGATCACCACGCTGCGCGTCGTCTCGATCATCATCACCATCAGCATGCAGTCGCTGCTGTTTGGCCTGTTGATGTGGGTAACCGGCGGCAAAAGCCTCTATTCGCTGCCGGACTGGTGGATCACGCTGCGCAGCGTGCTGCCGTTCACCTGGCAAGGCAACAGCTTCCAGATTGGCTTGCCGCTGGTGACCATGCTGGTGATTGCCGGACTCACCGCGCTGCTGCTGAACAAAACCAATCTCGGTCGCCAACTATATGCGGTGGGCGGCGATGCGGAATCGGCGCGCCGCATCGGTATTCGCGTCGGTCTGATTCATGTCTTCGCCTACGGCTGGCTGGGTGCCATGGCGGCGATTGGCGGCTTGGTGCAGGTCTATCGCATGGGTGAAGTGGTGCCAAATGCGCTGGTCGGCGGCGAGCTGGATGTGCTGGCCGCCACGGTGCTGGGCGGTGCCAGTCTGATGGGCGGCAAAGGCACGGTCAGCGGCACGCTGATGGGTGTCTTTCTTATCGCCATCCTGAAGAACGGCCTCAACCTGATTGGCGTCTCCAACTACTTCATGAACATCGTGGTGGGCGGCGTGATCATGGTGGCTATTGCCGTGACTCACTACAAAAAACGTAAAGAAACTGATGTCAGTTTCGTCTAACGGGAGCCGCATCAACATGAAATCACTCTCTGCTCTGCGTCCGGACGGCACCAATATCGGCCTGATGCTGTTAATCGCGCTGGCGCTGGCGATCTTTACCGTCATGTTGCCGGGCCGCTTTCTCACTGATTCGACCTTTATGAGCATGGCATTTCAGCTGCCCGAACTGGGCTTGCTGACGCTGGCGATGTTTATCGCCATTCTCAGCGGCGGACTGAATCTGGCAATCATCGCCACCGCCAACCTGACGGCGCTGTTTATCGCCTGGACGCTGATGCGCGCCCTGCCCGCCGATGCGGGAACCGGTATGCAACTGTTGTGGCTGTTCATCGCCATCATCGGCGCGATGCTGATTGCCGCGCTGATTGGCGTGATTACCGGCGTGATGGTAACGCGCATCGGTGCGCACCCGATTCTGGTGACGCTGGCGACCATGATGACGCTGAACGGCATCGGCATCTGGCTGACCAAAGGCGCGGCCGTCAGCGGCATGCCGTCGGTGGTGCAGGCGCTCGGTTCCAACACGCTGCTCGGCGTTCCACTGCCGCTGTGGGTGTTCCTGTTTGCCGCCGCGCTGCTGGCGCTGTTCCTCGGCAAAACCCGCGCCGGTAAATGCATCTACATGGGCGGCAGCAACATCAACGCCACCTGGTTTAGCGGCATCAATACGCATCGCATGGTGATTCTGGTGTACGTCATCTCCAGCCTGCTGTGCGTGTTGGCCGGTTTGATCATGATGGCGCGCTTCAACTCGGCGCGTATGGGTTACGGCGATGCGTATCTGCTGCTGACGGTGCTGGCCATCATCCTTGGCGGCACCGACCCGAATGGCGGCTTTGGTCGCGTGACCGGCGTGGTGCTGGCGCTGATCGCCCTGCAAGTGCTCTCCACCGGCTTCAACCTGATGAACATCAGCCAGCACGTTAGCCTGGCAATGTGGGGCGCGGTGCTGATTGTGGTGTTGGCCTTCAAACAATTCAAAACTCGCTTTAACGAACATCGTGCCGTCAAGCTCAGCAAACTGGCGGCGGCGCTTAACCCTTTGACCGAAAAAAAGGAAGTATGATGCGTATTCAAGTCTCCCCGTCGTTGATGTGTATGAATCTGATGGAGATCAAGCACCAGCTCGCCGTGCTGGACTCCCGCGCCGACTTCCTGCATATCGACATTATGGATGGTCATTACGTGAAAAATATCACGCTGTCACCGTTCTTTATTGAGCAGATTCGCCCGTTCACCAAAGTGGCGCTGGATGTGCATTTGATGGTCGAGCAGCCCACCGATTTCATTGAAGTGATTGCCAAAGCGGGCGCCGATTACATCTGCCCGCACGCTGAAACCATCAACCGCGATGCATTCCGGGTGATCAATATGATCCGCAGCTTCGGCAAGAAAGTGGGTGTGGTGCTCAACCCCGCCACGCCGGTCTCCTTTATCCACCACTACATTCATTTGGTGGATAAGATCACCGTGATGACGGTGGATCCCGGCTACGCTGGACAACCGTTTATTCCGGAAATGGTGCAGAAGGTACAGGAGCTGAAAGCGCTGAAGCAGGCCAACGGCTATCAATATCTGATTGAGATTGACGGTTCCTGCAATACCCGCACCTACAACACGCTGGTTGGTGCGGGCGCAGAAGTGCTGATTGTCGGCACCTCCGGTCTGTTCAATATTCACGACGATCTGGAAACCGCCTGGAATATGATGCGCGAAAGCATTGATGAGGCTCAGGGATTGGCGCAGGTATCCGCATGAAAAAATGCTGGCTCGGTATCGACATTGGCGGCACCGGCACACGTCTGCAGCTGATGGAAGAGGAGCGCGTTTGGTCGAGCTTCCGTAAAGTGCCGACGGCCAGCTGGGCGCAGCAGCCTGATGCGCTTAACGCGTTGGGCCAGTTAATCAGCGAAACGCTGGAGCAGCAGCCAGTTAGCGGCGTGATGCTCGGATTACCCGGCATTCTCAGCCGCGACCGCCAGCAGGTGATTTCGCTGCCGTTTATTCAGGCGCTGGACCAGCAACCGGTTGCCGCGCGGCTCACCGAACGCCTTGGCGTACCGGTGGCGATGGACAAAGATGTTAACCATCTGATGCTATGGGATTTACTGCAGCTGGAGCAGCTGCCCGACAGCGCGGTGGGTTTGTATCCCGGCACCGGCATGGGCAACAGCCTGTGGCTTAACGGCCAGTTTTATCATGGTCAACACGGTGGCGCGGGAGAGTTGGGTCATGTGCCTGTTGCCGGCAACGATCTGCCCTGCCCGTGCGGCAATCGTGGCTGTGCGGAAACCGTGACGTCGGGCCATTGGCTGAGTCGCTGGGCGAGCGCCCATGTGCCGGATACCAACATGTCGGCGCTGTTTACCCAGCATCGTGAGCATCCGGAGCTGCAGGCTTTTGTACAGCGGCTGGCGCAACTGATTGCCACCGAGATGAACATCCTCGATCCGGAATACCTGATTCTGGGCGGCGGCGTGCTGGCGATGGCGGACTTCCCGCTGGCACAGCTGCGCAGCCAGATTCAGCAGCATCTTCGTCCTCCCGCCACGCGTGAGGGTTTGAAGATCGTGTTTAGCCAATCCACCGATCACACCGGTTGTCGCGGTGCCTGTTTAGCCGCCGAACGTCTGTTCAGGAGTGCATGATGAAAGGAAAAGTGTGTGTGTTTGGCTCGTTCAATCTCGACGTAGTCGCGGTGATGAACCGCTTTCCAATGCCGGGCGAATCGCTCACCGCCCATACCAGCATGATGGGACCGGGCGGCAAAGGCGCCAACCAGGCAACTGCCGCGCTGCGCGCCGGCGCGCGCGTGCACTACATCGGTAAGATTGGTAATGATGACTTCGGCATGTTTGCGCGTCGCCATCTGGAAAAGACCGGTTTCGATGCCATTACCTTGTTTACCTGCAAGGAGAAACCGACCGGCAATGCGCTGATTTATGTCGCCGGTGATGATGCCGAGAACATGATTTCGGTCTATCCCGGCGCGAACACCACCGTAACTGCCGCCGAGGTGACGCGCTGCCAACCCACCGTTGCGGCAGCCGATATTCTGCTGGTGCAGCTGGAGAATAATCTCAGCGCCATTCAGCGCATGATCGACAACGCGCGCGCCGGTGGCACCTTTGTGATTATGAATCCTGCGCCGTGGCAGAAGGTCACCGATGCGCTGCTGGCAAAAGTGGATTTGCTGACGCCTAACAGCACCGAAGCGATGCAGCTGACCGGCGTGAAGGTCACCGACTTCGCCAGCGCGCAGCAAGCGGCAGAGAAGCTGCATCGCAAAGGGGCGCGTCAGGTGATTATTACGTTGGGGGTTTGCGGTGCGTTGCTGTCAGTAGCAGACCAGCCGCCACTGCGTATTCCGCTGTTCCCGGCTCAGCCGCTGGATACCACCGGCGCGGGCGATGCGTTTAATGGCGCACTGGCGGCGCGGCTGGCTTCCGGCGATGAACTGCCGCAGGCGGCGCTGTTTGCTTCAGCTTATGCTTCGCTGTGTGTGGAACGCTCCGGTGCAGCGCACTCGATGCCTTCGTATGCCGAAGCGCTGGCAAGATTGCAGGCGTATCCGCAATGTGTCCCGGAAACGTTGGGAGAGTGTGTGTAAGGCAAAATGGCCACACATTGCTGTAGCGGCGCAATTTATTGCGCGATGAATCGCGCCGCTACGAAACTGTGCGATTAGGAGATTATGTTTACGCCTGCAACCAACCGGCAATCTGCGCATGCTGCAGCAGCATAATGGCTTTACCGTCACGAATGCGGCCATCTTTCACCATCGCCAGCGCCTCCGGGAAACTCAGCTCCAGCAGGGTAATCTCTTCATCCTCAACGCCACCGCCCTTGTTTGCGCGCTGTGCATCGCTGTATTCCGCGGCGAAGAAGTGGATCAGTTCAGTCACGCCGCCCGGCGACATGTAGGCTTCAAAAACTTTATCGACCTTACCCACCTGATAGCCGGTCTCTTCTATCGCTTCTTTGCGGATGCAATCTTCCGGCGAGTCGTCATCCAGCAGCCCGGCGCAGGTCTCAATCAACTCGCCACTTTCATTGCCATTGACATAAGTGGCAATGCGGAACTGACGCACCAGCAGCACGCTATTTTTTTTAGTGTTGTACAGCAGGATGGTGGCGCCGTTACCGCGATCGTACACTTCGCGCTTGTGACGCACGACTTCGCCGTTGTTGCGGGTGAGTTCGTAGGTGAAGTTGCGCAGCACAAACCAGTTTTCTGACAGCAACTTGTCTTTGATGATGTTGATCTTTAACGACATAACCACTCCACTGCTAAATTGAGGGAGCCTGAGATGATAGGCCGAAGCGGCGGGGAAAACTATCTGAATTGTGAGGCCGGTCGCCGTGATGGGCGCTCCTGGCTCAGTGCACAGAGATTGTAGCGGCGCAATGGGTTGCGCGTTAAATCGCGCCGCTACGGATTGTGCAGTGGTTTGATGCGCTGCGGTAGTGATCGGCATTACGCCAATTCATGCCGCGTTGTTAGGCCTCAAAAACCGTTGGGTTGGTCTTTCATATCGGGCAGATGGTGCGCGATACCTTTGTGGCAATCGATACAGGTTTTCCCTTCCTCAACTGCTTTGCTGTGCATCTTCGCGGCCACGGTCTTCTGCGCGGTGAAATCCATATAATCGAAGTTGTGGCAGTTACGACACTCCTGCGAATTGTTGTTTTTCATCCTGCGCCACTCGTTTTGCGCCAGCTTGATGCGATGATCCTCGAACTTTTGCGGCGTATCGATGATGCCAAAAATCTTGGCATACACCTCTTTGCTCGCCTGGATCTTACGCAGCATTTTCGGGCCCCACTCGTGCGGCACGTGACAATCCGGACAGGTGGCGCGCACGCCGCTGCGGTTGTTGTAGTGCACCGTCTGCATATATTCCTGATAGACGTTATTACGCATCTCATGGCAGCCGATACAGAACTGCTCGCGGTTGGTCATCTCCATTGCGGTGTTGAAGCCGCCCCAGAAAATGATGCCGCCAGCAAAGCCCAGAATCAGTAGCGTACCGAGCGCCAGACGGCTCGGACGCCGCCACCAGCACCAGATGCGCAGAAGTTTCTCTTTCATCATGTCCTCACTTAACGAAGCCGTCAGCCGGTTTGAAGGTGTTTTCCACCACCGGTTTGGCATCGGTTTGCGGTACGTGACACTGCAGGCAGAAGTAGCGACGCGGCGACACGGTGCTGCTCACCAGTCCATCGCGATCGGTGAAGTGCGTTGGACTAACGCGAGGCGCGCCGGTGGTGAGATAGCTCTGCGTGCCGTGACACTGCAGACAACGGTTCACGTTTTTCGTCACCTGATAGCCATCGACGCTATGCGGGATCACCGGCGGCTGATTCACGTAGTTCAACGGCTTGCGGCTCTGCTCTTTGGGCTGATGAATGGTGCCCTGCTGCGTGGCCGTCACTTCCGGTGACTGATTGAGATCGACGCCGTTGTTGGCGTAAACCGTGCCGCCCAGCATCAGGGCGGCCAAAGTAACAAGTGTGATTAAGGGTTTCATTGCATCCTGCCTTAAATTTTAACCAGCTTGACGGCGCATTTTTTGTAATCGGTCTGCTTCGACAGCGGATCGGTGGCGTCCAGCGTGACATTGTTGGCCAGCACGCCCGCATCAAAGAACGGCATAAATACCAGACCTTTGGGCGGCTGATTGCGACCGCGCGTTTCCACGGTGGCAAGGGTTTCGCCACGACGCGACACCACGCGGACTTTCTCGCCGCGACGGAAATTGCGCTCTTTGGCATCCAGCGGATGTATATAGAGTAGCGCCTGCGGCACTGCGCGGTGCAGCTCCGGCACGCGACGCGTCATTGTGCCGGTGTGCCAGTGTTCCAGCACGCGACCGGTACAGAACCACAGGTCGTACTCTTCATCCGGCGATTCGGCTGGCGCTTCGTAGGGCAGCGCGAAAATGGTGGCTTTACCATCCGGCTTACCGTAGAAACGCACGCCTTCACCGGCTTTGACGTAGCTGTCGTAACCTTCGCGATAGCGCCAGCGCGTCTCTTTGCCATCCACCACCGGCCAGCGCAGGCCGCGCGCCTGATGGTAAGCATCGAACGGCGCAAGATCGTGGCCGTGACCGCGTCCAAAGCTGGCGTACTCCTCGAACAAGCCTTTCTGGATGTAGAAGCCAAACTCGCGCGCTTCATCATTCAACTGGTCATCTGCCACTTCACTCAGTGGGAATTGGTTGACCTGGCCATTGGCGTACAGCACATCAAACAGCGTTTTGTCGCGCAGCTCCGGATTCTGCGCCAGCAGCGCTTCCGGCCACACTTCCGCTACCTTGAAACGTTTAGAGAAGTTCACCAGCTGCCACAAATCGGATTTCGCGTCCCCCGGCGCTTTCACCTGCTGATGCCAGAACTGAGTACGACGCTCGGCGTTGCCATACGCGCCCTCTTTCTCCACCCACATCGCAGTGGGCAGAATCAGGTCAGCCGACAAGGCGCTGACGGTGGGATAGGGATCGGAAACCACGATGAAGTTGCGCTCATCGCGCCAGCCCGGCATACGCTCCTGCGTCAGGTTGGGACCGGCCTGCATGTTGTTGTTACACATCACCCAGTAGGCGTTGAGCTTGCCATCTTTCAGCGCGCGATCCTGCGCCACGGCATGCAAACCAATTTTGGCCGGCACCGTGCCCTGCGGCAGCTTCCACAGCTTCTCGGCGGTAGCGCGGTGTTTGTCATTATTAACCACCATGTCCGCCGGTAAACGGTGTGAGAAGGTGCCGACTTCACGCGCCGTGCCGCACGCCGACGGCTGGCCGGTGAGCGAGAACGGACCGGTGCCCGGACGTGAAATTTTGCCGGTCAATAAGTGCAGGTTGTAGCACAGGTTATTGGCCCACACGCCGCGCGTATGCTGGTTGAAGCCCATGGTCCAGTACGACACCACGTTGACTTTCGGATCGGCATACAGCTCGGCGAGGGCGATGAGTTGATCTTTCTCCACACCGCTCATTACGCTGGCTTTTTCCACCGTGTACTCAGAGACAAACTTCGCAAACTCGTCAAAGCTCATCGGCGTGGATTCGCCGCTGTCCGGGTTCTTCGCTGAAGCCTGACGCGGATCGGTGGGGCGCAAACCGTAACCGATGTCGGTCACGCCTTTGCGCAGCGTCACGTGGTTCTGCAGGAAGGTTTTATCGACCTTGTTGTTCTGAATAATGTAGTTGGCGATGAAGTTGAGGATCGCCAGATCGCTCTGCGGTGTGAACACCATCGCGTTGTCGGCCAGCTCAAAACTGCGATGACGATAGGTGGAAAGCACCGCCACTTTGACGTTCTCACTGCTGAGACGACGCGCGGTAATACGTGACCAGAGAATCGGATGCATCTCCGCCATGTTCGAGCCCCACAGCACAAAGGCGTCGGCCTGCTCGATGTCGTCGTAGCAGCCCATCGGTTCGTCCATGCCGAAGGTGCGCATAAAGCCAACCACCGCTGAAGCCATGCAGTGACGCGCATTAGGGTCGAGATTGTTGGTGCGGAAACCGGCTTTCATCAGCTTGGAGGCCGCGTAACCTTCCCACACCGTCCACTGACCGGAACCGAACATGCCAACCGAATCCGGGCCGTTGGCTTTCAGCGCCGCTTTGAACTTCTCTTCCATGATGTCGAAGGCTTGATCCCAGCTGACCGGGGTGAACTCGCCCTCTTTAGCATATTTACCGTCGGTCATGCGCAGCAGCGGCTGGGTCAGACGATCTTTCCCGTACATGATCTTCGGCAGGAAATAGCCTTTGATACAGTTGAGACCGCGGTTCACTTCTGCCTGCGGATCGCCCTGCGACGCCACTACGCGGCCATCCTGGGTGCCAACCAGCACGCCACAGCCGGTGCCGCAGAATCGGCACGGCGCTTTTTCCCAGCGAATTGGCGCAGCCAATGAGGTCGCGGCTTTGGCGACGGTGGGAATGGTGAGTCCTGCAGCCGTTGCAGCAGCAGCCGCCGCATTGGCCTTCATAAAATCACGACGACTTATGCTCATGATGCTTCCTTACAAGGTTCTTCAATTTCGTCTTGCTGGTGATAGACCAGCGATACCGCCAACACGCCAGCGATGTTGCGGCTCTCTTCAATATTGCGCAGCAGCGCGGCGCTATCCGTCGCACCCAGCGTCACCGCCAGCGTGCCGCGCGCGGCGTCTTCCGCGGCGATGTCGCAATCGGCAAAGGCCAGCAGCGCACTTTTTACGGCGGGAATCGACGCCGGCCGCGCCTGAATCACCAGGCCGCAGACGTGCCAACTGTTTTCATGGTTCATGATGTAATCCTGTGGCTGAGACCGGGCAAGGCGCGATGCAGGCGCCGCAACCGGTGCAATGCTGCGGAAGGGTTTCAGGCTGTGCGATGCCGTTCGGCATCAGGTGGAAACGGATGGCTTGCTGTTCACAACTCTCCTGACAGCTGCGGCAGTTCACGCCAAGGAAGGTGATGCAGCGGTTGTCGATGCGAATGCGCTGTGGAAACGGCTCGGTTTCACGCGCGTGGAACAGCGGCTGCGGGCAAGCGTCCACGCACGCGGCGCAAAACGTGCATTCGCCCTGCAGAAAATCGAGGTGCGGCACTTCACCGACAGCCAGACGGATGATGCGGGTTTCGCAGGCCGAGACGCATGTGCCGCAGCCATCACAACCCTTCTCTCCCCGCCACCATGGCAAAGCGATGCCGTCAGCAGACGCTACGCGCTGCCCGGTAAAGAGTTCACGTCGCGACAGCGCCATCGGTTCACCTTAAACGGGGGAAAGAGAGATGGTGCGTAAAATAACCTGACGCTAAAGAGGGCTATATCACCCCAAAGGGGTAAATCCCGACGTGGGATCAAGTGAAGGGGAATTGAAATATAAACGGGGGCCAAAAGGCCCCCGTAGATGAGAATCGCTACGATTAACGCGCGTTATCGTCCGCCAGTTTCGGCGATACATCATCCTGGTCGTCAGCATGATGTTCGTGCTCTTTCATCGCTTCGGCATTAACGCGTTTGCGCACGCCAAACCAACCCAACACGAGCACCACGGCAATCAGGGGAATAGAGGCGATGGTGTACGTGCCGTTCGGATAGTCGAACGCCATCAGCACCAGCACGCTCACCAGGAACAGCAGCGTCAACCAGGAGGTGAACGGCGCCCACGGCAGCTTGAAGCTGACATCTTCAGCTTTACCCTCTTTGATCGCTTTGCGCAGACGCATCTGGCACACCACGATAAAGGCCCACGACGAGATGATGCCGAGTGACGCCACGTTCAGAACGATTTCAAACACCTGCGACGGCACATAGTAGTTCAGCACCACGCCGATGATGTAAACGGCAACGGTGACCAGAATGCCGGCATACGGCACCTGCTGCTTGCTCATCTTCGACATAAACTGTGGCGCAGAACCGCCCATCGACATGGAGCGCAGAATACGGCCGGTGGAATAGAGACCCGAGTTGAGGCTCGACAGCGCGGCGCTCAGCACCACGATGTTCATTACGCTACCGATATAAGGCACGCCCAGTTTGGAGAAGAAGGTCACGAACGGACTTTGCCCCGCCTGATAGGCATTCCACGGCAGCAGCAGTACCAGCAGCACCACGGAACCGACGTAGAACAGGCCGATACGCCAGATCACGCTGTTGATGGCTTTTGGCAGCATGGTCTTGGGATCTTTACATTCGCCTGCTGCGGTACCTACCAGCTCAATCGAGGCGAAGGCGAACACGACGCCCTGCACCAACACCAGCGCTGGCAGCAAGCCGTGCGGGAAGAAACCGCCGTTATCGGTGATCAGATGGAAGCCGGTGGTATTGCCGTCCAGCGGTTTACCGCTGCCGAGGAACACCACGCCGACAATCAGGAACACCACGATAGCCAGCACTTTCACCAGCGCGAACCAGAACTCCATCTCGGCGAACCACTTCACGCCGATCATGTTCATGGTGCCGACAATCGCCAGCGCGCCTAGCGCAAACACCCACTGCGGCACATCGCCAAACGCGCCCCAATAGTGCATATAAAGCGCGACTGCGGTGATATCGACGATACCGGTCATCGCCCAGTTAACGAAATACATCCAGCCCGCAACGTAAGACGCTTTTTCCCCAAGGAATTCACGCGCATAAGAAACAAAGCTGCCGCTGGAAGGACGATGTAACACCAGTTCGCCCAACGCTCGGAGGATAAAGAAGGAGAAGATACCGCACACCAGATAAACCAGCGCCAGTGCAGGACCGGCCATTTGCAGGCGCGCGCCAGCACCGAGGAACAGACCGGTACCGATAGCACCGCCGATGGCGATCATTTGTACCTGGCGGTTACCCATTGCTTTGTGGTAACCGCTGTCATGCGAGTTGAGCCAGCGTCTTTTCGCAGCGCGTTGTTCGGCTGCGGTTTTTTTAGTTGATTTCATAGCTATCCTGTTTGTCCTGACCATCAATCACCGCGTAACCAAACGATTGCGTATGGCGGTGCGAAATGGGGTAAAAACCCGGTGTCACAGCGGCGGAACGATGTCGCGTGGCGGGCTGGGAATTTACGGCGATGAATCCTACCCGTTCTGCAAGAACGAAGCAAAAAATACCGCCAGGCTGCACAAGATGAATTGTAATAATCCGTCGCGGTGCACAAAAAAACCGGCCAGAGGGCTGACCGGTAAAGGGATGGCTACAGGGATAACTACTGGAGGGAATTAACGATAAATCTCTGCGGTGCCGCTCCACAGGCTGGAGTCGCCCGGAGTTTGTACACCAATAACACGATAGCCGCTGGCACCTTCCTCTTGCGCTTTTTGCGACAGATGGCGCGTTGCGTCATCCAGCGAGCCGCGTACGCCGCTGATGGAAACGGTGCCCGCGCTTTGCAGGTTTTGCGCTTGCGTGGCGCTTACGGGCTGGGCCGCCAGCGTCGAGAAACTTGCGGTGGCAAGCAGTGCAGCAGTCAGAACGGCATAACGTCTCTTCATGTGATGCTCCTGTTGTCTTCCGTTAAGGGTTAAGCGTTACAGGACTTATTATCACGCAGGGAATGAAAACCAGGTTGAGCAAGCCGTAAAGCCGTTTAATAATTCGCCAGCTTAGCGCGGGTTATTTAGAGAAAGGTAAAGAGAAAGGGTTTTCTCTGTTAAAAGTAACCTGATGTGACGAGATCTCACTCGCCGTCACCGCACGGCTGCCCTATAATCCCCCGCTCTTACAAGGGTTATTACTGTGATTGTGAAACGTCCCGTTACTCGTACCATTGCGCGCGCACTCAGCGTGATTGTGCTGCTGTCGCTGTTGACCACCGGGCTGGCGCTGATGACGCTCTCCAGCAGCCTGCGCGATGCCGAAGCGGTGAATGTCGCCGGATCGCTGCGCATGCAGATATATCGTCTGGCGTGGGACAGCACGCGCGATCCGCAGCAATTGGATCATCACATCCAACTCTACCGGCAAACGCTGGAATCCCCGGCGCTGCAGCATCTGGAGCGCGCGTGGGTACCGCTTGAAGTGAGTAGCCGCTATCGCTATCTGCGTCACAGCTGGCCGATGCTGCAGGAAACGTTGCAGCCCAGGCGAGCACAAATCTACCAGCAGCGTGTCGCGGGCTACGTCAGCGAGATCGACCGCTTCGTGCTGGCATTACAGCATTATGCTGAACTGAAGATGCATCTGGTGGCCGCCAGCAGCCTGTTCGGTTTTCTGGCGATTGTGGCGCTGGCGTTGTGGACGATTCGCTTTATCCGCCGCAACGTGGTGCGACCGCTCAACGCGCTGGTGACCGCCAGCCAATATGTTGAGCAGGCGAATTTCGCTTTTCCGCCGCTGCCGGTGCAACAGCCGAATGAACTGGGCGTGCTGGCGCAGGCTTTTACTACCATGGCCGAACGGCTGCATTCGCACTATCGCCTGCTGGAGTGCGCGGTGCGTGATAAAACCGAAGATCTCACCCAGGCCAATCGCACACTTTCTCTACTGTATGAAAGCTCACAAATTCTCACCAGCAGCCCACCCAATCCCGAACTGTTTCAGGGATTGCTGCGTCTGGTACAGCGCCGTGAAGCGCTGACGGTGCTGAAAATTGTCAGCGAAGGGATTGAGTTTCAGGCCGGTGTGGCGGCGGATGAGGTGAGCTGGCAGCATTTGCCGTTGATGCAGGAAGAGCAGCGGCTGGGCGAACTGTGCTGGCAAACCCACCGCGCACCGCCCGCCGACGAACTGATGCAGAGCCTGGCGAACATGCTGGCGCGCGCACTGTGGATTTGGCAGACGCAAAAGCAGTATCAGCAGATGCTATTAATAGAAGAGCGCGCCACCATTGCGCGGGAATTGCACGATTCGCTGGCGCAGTCGCTCTCTTTCCTGCGCATCCAGCTGGCGCTGCTGCGACGCAATGTCGATGGGTCGCAACCGCAGGCGCTGGCGATTATCGCTGATTTTGATCGCGCGCTGGCCGAAGCCTATCAGCAGCTGCGCGAACTGCTGACCACCTTCCGTCTGACCATCGAACAGGCTGATTTGGTGCAGGCGATGCAGGCGATGATTGCGCCGCTGCAGGAGCAATCGCAGGCGGCAATCGACTTCGATTATCAGCCCGGCTTGCAGATGCTGGATGCGCAGCAGCAAGTGCATGTGCTGCAGATTGCGCGCGAAGCGCTGCTCAACGCGATTCGCCATGCGCAGGCGCACAATATTCAGATTCACTATCAGCGTGTCGCTGATGAGGACCACTTACTGACCATCGAAGACGATGGCTGCGGCATCAGCAGCCTCGAAGAGCCGCCAGGACATTATGGTCTCACCATCATGGCGGAGCGCGCCGCGCGATTATCCGGCACGCTGATGATCACCCCGCAGGCGCAAGGCACGCGCGTCACGCTGCGTTTTCCACCGCGCCCGACGCACCGGTTGAGCTGACAGATTATAGAGCGCACCTGCTGTAGCGGCGCGATTCATCGCGCAATAAACTGCGCCGCTACGGCAGATGCGTTAATGAAAAAAAGTTGCCTTTGATACTGGAGATATTATGGCTAACCCTTCCCTGACTATTATGATCGTTGACGATCATCCACTGATGCGCCGTGGTATTCGCCAGTTGCTGGCGCTGGAGCCCCGGCTAGACGTGGTAGCGGAAGCCAATAATGGCACTGAAGCGCTGGCCGAAGCACGCCGTTTGTCGCCGGATGTCATTCTGCTGGATCTCAACATGAAAGGCATGTCCGGGCTGGACACGCTGAAAGCGCTGCGTAACGAAGGCATCGCCGCACGGATTCTGGTGCTGACGGTTTCCGATGCGCGCAGTGATATTTATGCGATGGTGGATGCTGGTGCCGATGGCTATCTGCTCAAGGACAGCGAACCCGAACTACTGCTGGCGCAAGTGATGCGCGGCGCTAAAGGTGAAAACGTGTTTAGCGAGGTGGTGGCCGATTATCTGGCGACGCGCCAGCCGACGACAAATCCGTTCAAACAGCTCACCGAACGCGAACTGGATGTGCTGCAGGAAGTGGCGCGTGGCTTATCGAATAAGGAAATTGCTGCCACCTTGCATATCTCCGAAGAGACGGTAAAAGTGCACATTCGCAACTTGCTGCGTAAGCTGGATGTCCGTTCGCGCGTTGCCGCTACGGTACTGTGGCTCGAAAGCCGACATCTGTAGTCGCGCACAAAAAACCGTCACTATATTTACACTTTCTCCATAATTTACTCACGATTCTCTAATTTGTGCCGCGTAGAGTGTCTGCAGCAGGAGTCTTTCGAGAGAGCAGTTTGCACTCCGCCAGCGTGACGCCGTCCGCGCATCGCGCTCATCATAATAAAAGTAAAAAATACGCAGTTGAGGAGTGTCGGTTTCATGTCGAATTTCTTTATCGACCGGCCCATTTTTGCCTGGGTTCTGTCTATTCTGCTCTGCCTGTGCGGTACGTTGGCGATCGTCTCGCTACCGGTTGAGCAATATCCCGACCTCGCGCCGCCTAACGTGCGTATCACCGCCAACTATCCCGGCGCATCCGCGGAAACGCTGGAAAACACCGTTACGCAAGTTATCGAACAGAACATGACCGGCATCGATAATTTGATGTACATGTCCTCCAACAGCAGCAACACCGGCCAGGCCCAGATCACCCTCACCTTTACCGCTGGCACCAACCCCGACGAAGCGCGCCAGCAGGTGCAAAACCAATTGCAAAGTGCGCTGCGTAAATTGCCTGCGGCGGTACAGTCACAAGGTGTGACGGTGAATAAAACCGGTGACAGCAATATCCTGATGATTGCCTTCGTCTCTACCGACGGAAGCATGGACAAACAGGATATTTCAGATTACGTCGCCAGTAACATTCAGGATCCGCTCAGCCGTGTTGATGGCGTCGGCCAGGTGGATGCTTACGGCTCGCAATATGCGATGCGTATCTGGCTCGATCCCAACAAGCTGATTGCCTACGCGCTGACCACCGAAGACGTGGTGAGCGCGATTGAATCGCAAAATGCGCAGGTAGCGGTGGGTCAGGTAGGCGGATTGCCGTCGGTGGACAAGCAAGCGCTCAACGCCACGGTGAATGCGCAGTCGATGCTGCAAACCCCGGCGCAGTTCAAAGCAGTGACGCTGAAAACCAACAGCGACGGCTCGGTGGTGACGCTCGGCGATGTGGCGGATGTGGCGATGGGCGCGGAAAAATATGACTTCCTCAGCCGCTACAATGGTCAGGCGGCATCGGGGCTCGGCATTAAGCTGGCTTCCGGCGCCAATGAGATGAACACCGACAAACTGGTGCGTGAGCGTATTGCTGAGCTGTCGCACTACTTCCCGCACGGGCTGGAAGCCAAAGTCGCTTACGAAACCACGCCGTTCGTTAAGGCCTCGATTAAAGACGTGGTGAAGACCCTGCTGGAAGCGATCCTGCTGGTGTTCCTTGTGATGTATCTGTTCCTGCAAAACTTTCGTGCCACGCTAATTCCAACTATCGCCGTGCCGGTGGTGCTGCTCGGCACCTTTGCGGTGCTCTACGCCTTCGGCTACAGCATCAACACCCTGACGATGTTCGCCATGGTGCTCGCCATCGGCTTGCTGGTGGATGACGCTATCGTGGTGGTGGAAAACGTCGAGCGCATCATGAGCGAGGAAGGTCTGTCGCCGCGCGCCGCTACGCGTAAATCGATGGGCCAGATTCAGGGCGCGCTGGTCGGCATTGCGCTGGTGCTGTCGGCGGTGTTTGTGCCGATGGCGTTCTTCGGCGGCACCGTCGGCGCCATCTATCGCCAGTTTTCAATCACTATCGTTTCGGCGATGGTGCTGTCGGTATTGGTGGCGATGATTCTGACGCCCGCGCTCTGTTCCACGCTGCTGAAACCGCTGGAGCAAGGCCATTATCACGGTCGTCGTGGCTTCTTCGGCTGGTTTAACCGCACCTTCAACGCCAGCGCGGAACGTTACGAGCGCGGCGTCGCCAAAATTCTGCGTAAAGGCGGCCGCTGGCTGCTGCTCTATCTGGCGATTATCGGCGTGATGGCGTTCCTGTTTATTCGTCTGCCCACCTCGTTCCTGCCGCTGGAAGATCGCGGCGTGTTCCTGACGCAGGTGCAATTGCCGGCCGGTTCGACGCTGCAACAAACCTCGAACGTGGTGGCGAAGGTCGAGAATTATTATATGACCCAGGAGAAAGACAATGTGGTTTCGGTGTTCTCCACCATCGGAGCGGGTCCTGGCGGTAACGGTCAAAACGTCGCGCGCCTGTTCGTTCGCTTGAAAGATTGGGAGGAGCGTCCGGGCAGCGATCGCACCTCTTTCGCCATCATCGAGCGTGCGACAAAAGCCTTCCACAAGATCAACGAAGCGCGCGTTATCGCCAGCAGCCCGCCCGCGATTACCGGCATGGGCAGTTCGTCGGGCTTCGATATGGAGTTGCAGGATCACGGTGGCATCGGCCACACGCGACTAATGGCAATGCGCGATAAGTTACTGGAGATGGCTGACAGCAATCCGGCGCTGTCGCGGGTACGTCACAACGGCCTCGACGACAGTCCGCAGTTGCAGATTGATGTCGACCAGCGCAAAGCGCAGGCGCTTGGTGTGTCGCTGGACACCATCAATGACACCTTAACCACCGCGTGGGGCTCAACCTACGTTAATGACTTCCTCGATCGCGGTCGCGTGAAGAAAGTCTACGTGCAGGCGGCGGCAGAGTTCCGCATGCTGCCGGAAGACGTGAATAAGTGGTATGTGCGTAACAACAGCGGCAGCATGGTGCCCTTCTCCGCCTTCGCCACCAGCCATTGGCAAACCGGTTCACCGCGTCTGGAGCGCTACAACGGTTACTCTGCGCTGGAGATTGTCGGTGAAGCGGCGAACGGCGTCAGCAGCGGTACCGCGATGGACGAGATGGAGAAACTGGTTGGGCAGCTGCCGCTGGGCGTAGGCTTCCAGTGGACCGGCGCCTCCTATCAGGAGCGCTTATCCGGTTCGCAGGCGCCGGCGCTGTATGCGATTTCGCTGCTAGTGGTATTCCTGTGTCTGGCGGCGTTGTATGAGAGCTGGTCAATTCCATTCTCAGTGATGCTGGTGGTGCCGCTCGGCGTGGTGGGCGCGCTGGTGGCAACCTGGATGCGCGGGCTGGAGAACGATGTCTATTTCCAGGCGGGCTTGCTCACGGTGATTGGCTTGTCGGCGAAGAATGCCATTTTGATTGTCGAGTTCGCCAATGAGATCAACAGTAAAGGCCGCGAGCTGATGGAGTCGACGCTGGAAGCCTCGCGTCAGCGTCTGCGCCCGATTCTGATGACTTCGCTGGCGTTTATCTTCGGCGTGCTGCCGATGGCCATTAGCAGCGGTGCCGGTTCCGGCAGCCAGCACGCGGTGGGTACCGGCGTGATGGGCGGGATGATTTCTGCCACCGTGCTGGCGATTTTCTTTGTGCCGCTGTTCTTTGTGGTGGTACGCCGCCGCTTCCCGCTAAAAGAGAAGCCACACGATTGAGCATGCTATTGCGCCGCTAAGGCTTGTGCGGACATCAGGTTCCGCGCATATCAAGTGCACACACTTGTCGCGGCGTGATTCATCGCGCGCGGTTAAATGAATAAAAAAGCCGCCATGAACATCCATGGCGGCTTTATTGTTGTGTGTGGTAAGAATTACAGCAAGTTGGGAAGTGCCATGCTTTTCTCTTCACGCGTTACTTACGTAACATCGCTTCGATGAATTCTTTCCAGTTTCCCATTTCGGTGTCGACCATAAAACCCTCTCTTATTGTAGCGGCAATTCTACGCCGTTTTTTTCTGGTGGTGAATACGTTTCCACCTGTTATCACTATCGGCAAAAGCGTAGAAAAGCTTCAATCTTTTGAAATTGCGTACTGACGCACATTTCAGCAACTCTATAATGCGGCAGGAAAAATGGCTGACTTAAATCGGGTAGCAGAAATCTGCGTTTAGGATAATCCTTAGTAGCTTAATGATGTCGCAGGCAATTATTAAGTGCGTAAGTGAAAGCGCTTCCTGGCCCTAAGTAATAAAATTTATAACGGCTTAAGGGTCATGAAAAATGGGTGAATAAGGCCGGCTTTCACCGTCAGCGCTCACAGCCCTTAGAGCGCTGTGGTAAACTCGCGCTTTATTTTTTACTCAACGGGAATAAGCGATGACAGCGCAGTGGGTGATGTACGGAATTAAAAATTGCGACACGATTAAAAAAGCACGCAACTATTTGGCGTCTTCCGGTATCAACTACTGTTTTCACGACTATCGCGTGGAGGGCATTGACGACGCGCTGCTGCAATCGTTTATCGATCAACTCGGTTATGAGGCGCTGCTGAATACGCGCGGTACCACCTGGCGCAAGCTGCCGGAAGCCGAACGCGACGCGGTAAACGATGCCGCCAGCGCCAAAGCGGTGATGCTGGCGCAGCCTGCCATCATCAAGCGTCCGGTGTTAGCCGCGCCGAATGGCGATCTGCTGGTCGGCTTCAAAGATTCCCTTTATTCCGCCTTTATCCAGGAGAAGTCATAACATGTTCTGTCCGGTTATTGAGCTGGCTCAGCAGCTTATCCGTCGCCCGTCACTCAGCCCGGATGATGCCGGTTGTCAGGCGCTGCTGATTACGCGTCTGGAAGCCATTGGCTTCACGGTTGAGCCAATGCACATTGGCGATACGCTGAACTTTTGGGCAACGCGCGGCCAGGGCGAAACGCTGGCGTTTGCCGGTCATACCGATGTGGTGCCGCCGGGCGACGCCAACCGCTGGATCAGCCCGCCGTTTGAACCCAGCATCCGCGACGGCATGCTTTTTGGCCGCGGTGCCGCCGATATGAAAGGTTCGCTGGCGGCGATGGTGGTGGCAGCGGAACGCTTTGTGGCCGCTAATCCGCAGCATAAAGGTCGTCTGGCGTTTCTGATTACCTCCGATGAAGAAGCCAGCGCGGTTAACGGAACGGTGAAAGTGGTTGAGCGCTTGATGGCGCGCAACGAACGCATGGATTATTGCCTGGTCGGCGAACCGTCGAGCACCGAGATTGTGGGTGACGTGGTGAAGAATGGCCGTCGCGGCTCGATGACCGCGAATCTCACCCTTCACGGCGTGCAGGGTCACGTAGCCTATCCGCATCTGGCGGATAATCCGGTGCATCGCGCCATGCCGGCGCTGAATGAGCTGGTAGAAACCGTGTGGGATGAAGGCAACGAATTCTTCCCGCCGACCAGCATGCAGATCGCCAACGTGCAGGCCGGAACCGGCAGCAACAACGTAATTCCTGGCGAATTCTTTGTGCAGTTCAACTTCCGTTTCAGCACGCAGTTGACCGATCAGATGATTAAAGATCGCGTGGCGGAGCTGCTCGATCGTCATCAGCTGCGCTATACGCTGGAGTGGAATGTTTCCGGCCAGCCATTCCTGACATCACGCGGTAAGCTGGTGGATGCCGTGGTGAACGCTGTGGCGCACTATAATGAAATTAAGCCGCAGTTGCTGACTACCGGCGGCACCTCCGATGGGCGCTTCATTGCGCGCATGGGTGCGCAGGTGGTGGAACTGGGCCCGGTGAACGCCACCATTCATAAGATCAATGAGTGCGTGAAAGCGTCAGATTTGCAGATGCTGAGCCGTATGTATCAGCGCATCATGGAACAGCTGATCGCCTAAGCGCGAAGGAGAAAGGGGATGGAATTCTTTAAAGAGTACTGGTGGATCCTGGTGATCCTGCTGATGGTTGGTATTTTGATGAACGTTTACAAAGACCTAAAACGTATCGACCATAAAAAATTCATGGACAACAAACCGACGTTACCGCCGCATCGTGATTTCAACGATAAATGGGATGACGAGGACGACTGGCCGAAAAAGAAATAATCGTCATATCGCAAACGGCGCGATAACTCGCGCCGTTATGCATCCTGCTACATCATCATCACCACATCATCATCGCCCGGCTTCGCACCGCTCAGCGCCTCATCGAAGTAACGACGCGGCACGGTATAACGCAGATGATTCAGCGCCAGCTCCATGCTGCGATCGTTAATCGCGTGCGGTAAATCTTCCACCACATCCAGCGTGACATCGCCGCCCAACGAAATCAGACGTTGCTTCGCCTCTTCGGCGTGCTGCAGCGGGATCTGTTCGTCGTAATCGCCATGAATCAGATGAATGGTGTTACGCGTGCTGGCCCGCAACGGCAGCGTGGCATAGCGGCCGCTAAACACAATCGCGCGTCCCGCCAAATCCGGCTGCGCTTTCATGCCTTCCAGCACCATGATGCCGCCCTGGGAAAAGCCCACCAGCGCCGTGGCTTCGGCACGCACGCCGCTCTCTTGCTGCCAGTGACGCACCGATGCCACGAACTCTGGCATGATCGCATCCACGCCCTGCTGTTCCGAACGATCGTGCGGCGGAATATCGGCAAACCACTGACGTCCTTGCGGCACGCTGCCCGCGTAAGGTGCGCCGACCGACACCACCAGCGCTTGCGGGAACGCTTTCGCGAACCAGCTACCAATCTGCGCCATCGAATCCGGGTTGTCGTTGATGCCGTGATACAGCAGAAACAGCTGTGCTGCACTGCTGGGTTGCTGAACAATTACATATCGTAGTGCCATAAGATCCTCCTCAAATCACTATACGCCGCTGCTGGCACAGAGATATCGGGAAAATTTGAACGAGATAATGGATTTATTGCAATGAACGCAGCCGCTGCGCCGCGTCGGGATTGAGGCGAATCAGTGCTGCGCCAGCTTCCGATCGCAGCTGGTATATCAAGGCTTTACGCCCGCTGAGACCGGCATGTTGCGCGGCATCGGTTAGCGTCTGTTTTTGCAGCAGGATGGCATTCAACAACGGTGAAGGAGACTGGCGCACCAGCCGCTGTAGCGCCGCGTAGCTGGCTTCGAACGGGCGCTGCGCCCAGGCAAAGCCGGCCAGCAGCGCCCAGTCATCCTCGTTTAGCTGCTGGCTGGCATCGCTTACCAGCGTTAACGGTAAATCTATAATCGCTTGCAGCCACGGCCAATCACGCGCCAGGCGCTGCGCTGCCTGCTGTTGTAGCGCTTCACCTGCCGCAGAGATTGCCAGCAGCGCCATCGCGGCATAGCAGCCGCTGCTGGCTTCGCGCTGCGAGCCAATCCGCACCAGCGTAAAACCGCAGGCGCGCCAGAAGCGCCACAAAGATTCGGTGTAGCCAAAACTCACCGAGAGATAATCACAATTCTGCGCCTGCTGTCGTGCGGTGGCCACCAGCGCTTTGCCGATCCCACGCTGACGCTGTAACGCCTGCACCGCAATCCGGCTAATGCGCAGTGAGCGCAGCGTTGCCGCCTGCGCGAAACCGGCATGGGCCGCCAGCGATTGCGCCACCAGATTGCCACGCGGCCGACGATGACCGGCCCACACCGCGTCAGCCAATGGTTGATCCAATCCGCCCTCTTCCACCAGCCACAACGCGCCGGTTACCTGTTCGGCTGCACCCGCCAACCAAAAACGCATGCCGGGCGCATCCAGCATGCGCCGCAAATCCAGTGGCGAGGTGCGATAGTGCGCGCTGGCAAGCAGGCGATAGCCCGCTTCCAGCGCCGTTATGTTGTGTTCCGGCGTTGCCGGATAAATCGCGATCTCACCGCTTGCGCGGCTCTCCTGCGCCTCTTCAAACAGCAATGCCTGGCTGAGCCATTGCTCCAGCGGATCGTTCGGCGACCAGCGCAACGGCTCGTCGAGCTGGAAGAGGCGCACATCCGGCAAGGTGGCGCAGAAGCGCAGCATAAAGCCGCGTCCGGTGCCTTCGTAACCTTGCACGGTGGTGATAAGTAGCACGCGCGGGAAACGTTGCACCAGCTGTTGCAGGATGGGCGCGGGAATGGCGGCCGCTTCATCGACAATCAGCCACTGCGCCTGAGGCGTCGCTTCCTGCGCGAGAACGGCATCGGGAGCCATGAAACTGAAATGCTCACCAGCGAATTCTGCCAGCACCGCCGTGGAGACTTTGGCCGGCGCCGTGACTAAACAGTGTTGATTGCGCTGCGCCAGCATGCCGGCCAACGCCGATTTGCCGCGACCGCGCGCGGCGGTGATCACTGCCACGCCCGGCGGCATCGCTTCAAGCTGTTCAAGGATTTGCATCTGCTGCTGCGGCGCCTGACAGCGCCAGTTGGGCAGATGCGTTTCCACAGGATAACGCACCGCTTGATGCTGACATTGCAACATCACCTGCGCGTCTTGCCGCATCAGCGATTGCAGATGGTGGATAAAGTGCGGCGTGGCGATCGGTTCAGCGACATCCGCCCAGCGCAGGCTGTCGGCATCGGTCTGCCTGGGCCAGCTTTCCCAATCAGGCGTTAACAGCAATAACCAGCTGCCCGCGCGTAAGGTTCCAGCCAGTGCTGCAAAAGCTTCGGCGTGAAAACCGCGGCGGGCATCAAATATCGCATGCTGGAATTCACGCCCCAGCAAGGTGCGTAAAGCCGCGGGCGCAACGGCGTGCGAGAAATCGGTGCTGTCGCTCACCGTCAGCCAGTCGCCGGGCAGCGCGGTGTGCCAACCTGTGGCCTGCTGCTGCGCCCACTCCGCATCACCCGCTATCACGCAAAGGCGGCGAATGCCTGCACGCTGCATCGCCGCCGTTTGTTCAACCAGGAAGATCACTTGCTAGCGAAGGTGTTGCACTGGCCAGGATCGCCGCTATCGAAACCGCGTTTCAGCCAGGTGTAACGCTGCTGAGAGGTGCCATGGGTGAAGCTATCCGGCACTACGCGGCCCTGACCTTTCTGCTGCAGACGATCGTCGCCAATCGCTTCAGCCGCGTTGAGTGCTTCCTGCAGATCGCCCACTTCCAGAACGTTTTGCTGCTCCATGTAATGGCCCCAAACGCCGGCGAAGCAATCCGCCTGCAGCTCCATTTTCACCGACAGCTGATTCGCCTGCGCCTGGCTCGCGCCCTGCTGCATCTGACGCACTTTTGGCTCAATGCCCAGCAGCTTTTGTACGTGATGCCCCACTTCATGCGCAATCACATAGCCTTGCGCAAAGTCGCCACCGGCGCCGAGTTTGGTTTTCATGTCATCGTAGAATGACAAATCGATATACACAGTTTGATCGGCAGGACAGTAAAACGGCCCCATCGCCGATTGGCCAGTGCCGCAGTTGGTGCGCGTTGCCCCGCGATACATCACCAGCTTCGGCGGCACATACTGTTTGTTCATCTGCTGGAACAGCTTGCTCCAGGTATCTTCGGTGGTCGCCAAAATCACCGAAGTGAATTTGGCATCTTCGTTGCTCTGTGCGGTGTTTACCTGACGCTGCTGCGACGTTGGCGCGACACTGCCGCCGCCTTCCAATAACGCGGTGAGGTCGTAGCCGTAATAGCCGGCAACAGCGACCACCACCAGCAAGATAAGGCCGCCTTTGCCGCGTGGAATGCGGATTTGCCGTCCCCCGCCGCCGCCAAGGCCAGGTGAATCATTGCGTCGATCTTCTACATTGTCGCTTTCACGACGCCCTTGCCAGCGCATGGTCTAACTCCTTTAAACATGTTTGGCATGATTTTAGTTGGCGGCAGCGGTAAGCACCAGTGTTGTAGTGACAGCACGGTAAGAATGAGAGAAATGGTGTGATAAAGGAGGAAGGAATTTGTAGCGGCGCGATTTATCGCGCAATGTCTGGAAGGTGCACCGACCGTAAAAGAGCGCGATAAATCGCGCCGCTACGGGCCGGTGCAAATAGGACTTAATCCAGCTTCACACCCAAACGCTGTGCAACTTCTTCGTAAGCTTCAACCAGGCCGCCAAGGCTCTGACGGAAACGGTCTTTGTCCATTTTATCCATGGTGTTTTTGTCCCACAGACGCGCGCCATCTGGCGAGAACTCATCACCCAGCACCACTTCGCCGTTGAACAGACCAAACTCCAGCTTGAAGTCGACCAGGATCAAACCTGCGTCATCAAACAGTTTACTCAGCACATCATTGGCTTTGAAGGTCAGCTCTTGCATGCGTGCCAGATTCGCTTTGCTCACCCAGCCGAAGGTTTCGCAATAGGATTCGTTGACCATCGGGTCGTGTTTGGCGTCATCTTTCAGGAAGAGATCAAACAGCGGTGGATTGAGCACAATGCCCTCTTCCACACCCAGACGTTTTACCAGCGATCCTGCCGCTCGGTTGCGCACCACGCACTCCACCGGCACCATCTCCAGCTTTTTCACCAGCGCTTCATTATCCGACAGCAGCGCTTCCATCTGGGTCGGAATGCCCGCTTCCTGCAATTTGGTCATGATGAAATGGTTAAACTTGTTGTTTACCATTCCTTTGCGATCAAACTGCTCGATTCGTGCACCGTCTCCTGCTGACGTATCGTTGCGGAATTCAAGTACCAGCAGATCCGGATTATCGGTGCTGTATACGGTTTTCGCTTTACCGCGATACAACTCAGCTCGCTTTTGCATCTTGTTAACTCCAAACATGAAAGAACCCGTGTTCAGCGGTGTTTCACCGCGCGCCGATTGCGTGACGCAATCGTTTACTTCGCCGGGCGCTATTATGCCAAATCCAAAACAAAAAGGCCGGAGAATCTCCGGCCCTTTGGCAATTTATTTCAGCGCGCCTTGAATCACCTGCACCAGCGCGTCGTTCTGCGCCTGGGTTAGCACGTGACCTTTCGGATCGATGAACTGCAGACTGCTGCGGTTATCCAGATCGCCAACCTGCAACTTGTAATCGCCGTTGGGCAGTTCTGGATCTTTGGCGCCAATCTGATCCCAAACGCCGCTGCCCGGCTGTTTGTAGGTCACTTTCAGGCTGCCCTGCGAACGGTTGTCATCTGTGATTTCCATGCCCACGCGTTTCAACGCCGCTGGCAAACGCTGCCAGGTGACGTTAAACGGTGCGCGCAGAATCAACAGCGGTAAACCGGTGTCATCCGCGCCGCTCTGCACATCAATCTGTCCGGTGGCACGGTTGGCCGCCGCATCCTGGCTGGCAGAATCCACTTTATCCAGACCGGTGCTGATGTCGTTCAACATCTGGCCGGTATAGCGTTGAATCTGTGCCGGAGAAGTAACGGCTTGACCAGACTGCTGCAGTTCCAGCAAACGTACGGTCAGCACTTGCTGATAGCTCTGATTCTGCACGCTGATCTGATAGCGACCGCGATACTGGTTATCTTCGTCAGCACGGTTCCACTGCACCCAATCGGTGGTCAGCTGTTGCGAAGCGTCATCACGCTGGGCAATCGGGAACTTGTAAGACTGAATCACACCCACAACCTGCGACCAGATAGAACCGCGGCTGCTTTCCACGGCCAGCACGCCCGTGTTACCGGTGAACTGCGCACGCGTGCCGTTCAGCAGCGCCAGCGGCTGGGCTGGCGGACGAATATCCAGCTCTTTGCCAACCGCGCCTTTCGCCACGCTGTGCGGAACATCGTAATCGCCATTCTGCAACGGCAGAATCATGCCCGCTGGGGCTTTTAAATCATGCAGCTCAGGCGCCTGCAGGTAAGATTCATCCCCGCTGACCTGGCGCTTATAACGCTGATCGTTGGAACACGCTGTGAGCAGCATCAGGGTGGAAAGGCCCACTACCGTTGCCAGCGTCGAGCGCTTAACTGAATAACTCATTGATTCTCCCTAAATTATCGCAGACCTGCTTTAATCAGCGCTTGCGCCGTTTTCGTCTGACCGGCTTCGGTCAGTGGCGTCATTGGCAAGCGCAGCGTGTCATCCGCGATTAATCCTAGCTGTTTTGCTGCCCATTTCACCGGGATTGGATTGGGTTCACAGAAAAGCGTCTGGTGCAGGTGCATCAGACGCTGATTCAGGCGACGCGCTTCGGCGAATTTGCCCTGTTGCGCTAAGGCACAGAGTTCAACCATTTCACGCGCTGCAATGTTAGCCGTGACCGAAATTACGCCTTTGCCGCCCAGTTGCATGGAGTCCAGCGCCGTAGCGTCATCGCCGCTGACGATGATGAACTCATCATTAACCAGCTCTTGGATCTGTGAGACACGCGATAAGTTCCCGGTGGCCTCTTTGATTCCGATAATATTTTTAATTTCGGCCAGACGCGCGACGGTTTCCGGCAGCATGTCGCAACCGGTACGCGAAGGAACGTTATACAGCATCTGCGGCAGATCGGTACTTTCCGCAATAGCTTTAAAGTGCTGGAACAGACCTTCCTGCGTCGGACGGTTGTAATAAGGCGTGACCGTTAAACAGCCCACCACACCGCTGCCGGTAAAGCGTTTGGTCAGAGAGATGCCTTCAGCCGTGGCATTTGCGCCGGTGCCGGCGATAACCGGAATACGGCCATCCGCCAGTTCCAGGGTTTGCATAACCACATCACCGTGCTCGTCATGGCTGAGCGTGGCTGATTCGCCGGTGGTGCCAACAGAAACAATCGCCGCGGTGCCGCTGGCAACATGATAATCAATCAGTTTTTTCAAACTTTCGCGGCAGACATTACCTTTTTCATTCATTGGCGTAATGAGCGCAACAATACTTCCGGTGAACATGGGCTATCCCCTCGACAAACAAGTGCCTCATGTTACGTTTTACATTGAAAGAAAAGCAAGCGAGCCACGCCATTCCCGCGCTTGTCAGCAGTTTTTTTTATGTTTACCTTATAGTTATTAGCGAACGTACAGGAAATGCCATTTTGTCGCAGTCACAGCCTCACCATCTGGTGATCACCGCATTGGGCGTTGATCGTCCGGGTATCGTCAATACCATCACCCGTCACGTTAGCAGCTGCGGCTGCAATATCGAGGACAGCCGTTTAGCGATGCTGGGCGATGAGTTCACTTTTATCATGCTGCTGTCCGGTAGCTGGAACGCGATCACCCTGATTGAATCAACGCTGCCGATGAAAGGTGCCGAGCTGGAGTTGCTGATTGTAATGAAGCGTACCAATGCGCGCGCCACGCCACCGATGCCCGCCACCGTATGGGTGCAAATCGAAGTGCCGGATTCACCGCATATCATTGAGCGCTTCACCGATCTGTTCGATAAACATCAGATGAATATTGCCGAACTGGTGTCCAGAATTAAACCGGCGCAGGATGGCGTGGCACCGACGCTCTATATTCAAATAACGGCGCACAGCCCGGCCAATCAATTCAGTGCGCCCATCGAGCAGGCTTTCAATCAGCTGTGCGAAGAACTGCATGCACAAGGCTCAATTCGTCTTTATAGTGTCACCGACGATGCTAATAGCACCGTTTAATCAGGCTCCGGGTTATTTCGCCACACACTCTGCCGCTGCGGCAAACCGTGTGGTGAAATAACCCTGACGGTAAACACCACCTGGCACTTTTGCTCTTGATGGTGTATTACCCACAGCATGTAAAAAAATGGAGAGTTGTGATGAATCCACTGAAAGCCGGTGATACCGCACCGAAATTTAGTTTGCCCGATCAGGACGGCGAACAAGTAAATTTGGCCGACTTCCAGGGACAGCGCGTTCTGGTCTATTTCTATCCGAAAGCCATGACGCCGGGTTGCACCGTGCAGGCTTGCGGTCTGCGCGACAACATGGATGAGTTGAAAACTGAAGGCGTTGTTGTGCTGGGTATCAGCACCGACAAAGCGGAGAAGCTGTCACGCTTTGCCGATAAAGAGCTGCTGAACTTCACGCTGTTATCGGATGAAGATCATCAGGTGTGCGAGCAGTTTGGCGTCTGGGGCGAGAAAACCTTTATGGGCAAAACCTATGACGGCATTCACCGCATCAGCTTCCTGATTGATGCCAACGGCAAAGTTGAGAAAGTGTTCGACGATTTCAAAACCTCCAATCACCACGACATCGTGCTGGATTATCTGAAGTCAGCCTGAGATAAACGGGTGCGCAGGCCGCACCCGGAGCGTTAATGCGTAATGCTGCTGACCAATGCATCCTGACCGGAGATCATCACGCAGTTGCGTCCGGCATTTTTCGCCTGATAAAGCGCGGCATCGGCCTGCTTGAGGCTCTGCTCCTGCGAACCACTTTCCGGCTGCCAGTCGGCAATGCCCACCGACAGCGTGACATTGCCAACCTGATCAATCCAGTTTTCTGCAATGCTGATGCGCACGCGCTCGGCCAGAATGCGTGCGTCTTCCACCGACGTCGCAGGCAGCAACATCAGGAACTCTTCCCCGCCGTTACGGCACACCACATCGGTTTGACGGGCGCTGCTGCGTAAGGTTCGCGCCACATGTTTAATCACCTCATCGCCGACATCATGACCGAAGGTATCGTTGACCCGTTTGAAATGATCGATATCCAGCGCCAGCACCGAGAACGGTTGGCGCATGGTGGCGAAGTAGTCGAGCACCGCGCTCAGGCCTCGACGGTTAAGCAGATTGGTCATGGGATCGCTCTGCACTTCCGATTTCAGGCGACCAATCTTATCCTGCACTAAACCAATACCGGTGAGCAGCGCGCGTTTGACCTGCGCCGCTTCGAAATACCAGGCGCGAATGCCGCCAATCTCGTTCGACACGCCCTGGGAATCCATCTGGCTGGCTTTGCGCGCCAGTTGCCACAGCGGCAGCGCAATCAGACGCGCCAGAATCACCGCCACCAGCAAGGTCAGCAGCGCAAATGGCACCGAGTTTTTCAACACTTTCAGCAGCAAGCCGGTGAGCGGCGCCAGCGTCACATCGGTGGGTTTCAACGCCACCACCATCCAGCCGGTGGTGGGTACGATGGCGTAACCGGCCAGCTTAGGCACGTTCTCTTCCGTCAGTTGCACTTCACCGTTGGTTTTCTCCTCGCGTTGGCGATCGCTAACGATGCCCGGCACGCTTTTACCAATCAGCTGGGTATTCTGGTGGTACAGCACCTGATTATTGCGATCCAGCACGTAAACATGCGTGCCATCGCGATAGAACTGCTCGCCGAGCAGCGCGTTGAGGATGCTTTTCTTCTTCAGATAGATGGTGCCGCCGACGTAGCCAAGGTAACGTCCGTCTTTGCTCCAGATCGGCCAGGAGACAAACACAATCAGATTATTGGCGGCGGAGATGCTGGGTTTGCTGACCATCGGCTGACGCTGCGCCAGCGCTTCACGCGAAGCCTGGCTGGTGAGCTGCATGCCTTTCAGCATCAGCGATTCGGGTGAAATGGCTTTCACGATGCCGTTGCTGTCCACCACCGCCACCGAGTTAAAGCTATTAGTTTGCTCACGCAGGCGATTGACTTCCTGCTGCGCCAAATCGGCATCATCAAAATCATTGCCCAGCTGCGTCGCGCTGTAGTGCAGCTGCGACTGAGCCAGCTGAAAGAAGACCTCCGTCGTCGCCGCCAGTTTAGTGGCGTAAGCGCGATTGGCTTCGAGGGTGCTTTCGATCAGGACCATACGTTGTACGCGCCAGGTGGCGTACAGCGTGTTGGCAAGTGTGATGACGATGCTGGTGATCGCCAACAGCGCGATCAGCGTGCGCAGGTCAGTTTTTGGCCGCAGGCGCGTTAGCATAGCGCAACGACCTTAGTGAATAGATTCATCGATATGTGTGCCTGACAGTCTTGTTATAGTTGGATGCACTTGCCCTGGTGAGCTAACGGGCGATTGTACACCCACAACGCAAATTGAGCACGAAGCATCCTGTCAGCCACACACAATTCTTTCTCTACGCTGGCGCTAATCGATCAAACCGTTGGCATCGTAAAACGGCCACGGACCGGGATAATCGCCGATAGCACACAAATGCGTGCTCATGCCCTGCTGCGCATGCCAGCGATGCAGCAGAAAACCGGGCGGCTCCAGCACAAAATTCGCCGGTGCATTTTCCGCGAGATCAAACGCCACCTGATGCGATACACCCGGCGCCACGCACGCCAGCGTACCGGCAAAGCGCGCCTGCACCGAGCGGTGCAGATGGCCGCTCAGCACGCGTTCCACCTGTGGATGGCGCTGAATAATCGCCGCCAGCGCCGCCGGATTGCGCAGCGGCTGGTTATCCATATGTTCGATGCCGCAAAGAAACGGCGGATGATGCAGCATCACCAGCGTCGGCAACTGCGGCTGGCGCTGCAACTGCTCATCAAGCCAGCGCAACTGCGCTTCATCCACATAGCCCCACGGCTGCTGTGGCACGCTGGAATCGAGCGCCAGCAGCTGCACGCCTTTCACCTGCATCTGCCAGTTCAGGGTTGCTCCGTGCTGCAGATAGTAATGATCCGGAAACGCCGCACGCAGCGCCTGGCGATCGTCGTGGTTGCCCGGCATCAGCAGAAACGGCAGCTGCAGTTGGCGCAGCGCCTGCTTTAACGTTTGATACTCTGCCGCGGTGCCGAAATCGACCAGATCGCCGGTAATCACCACCATGTCGGGGCGCGACGCAAGGCGGTTTAGCGTCTCAATCACCCGCAGTAGCGCGGCTTGAGTGTCGACTTTTTTGTAGGATAAACGGCCGTTGGCCTTAATGTGTAAATCGCTGATTTGCGCGATGAGCGTCAATGTTTCAGACACAATAAAGTTTCTCCGGCTGCAAAAATTGCAGCGTAATATTTGTCAACCACGGCTATCACAACGCTTACGGTTCGTAGCGGCGCAATTTATTGCGCGATGAATCGCGCCGCTACGAATTGTGCGGCAATTGATTCCAGCGCTGAGTCAATGACATTAAGAAAACTGCAGCGCGGCGTCCTGCGCCAGCGTCCAGCTCACCGCTTGTCCGGCATGCCAGGCTTCACGCGCGTGGCGATCCACCTGAATGGGCGTCGCCAGCCCGATGTCGATCATCAACCGCTGCGACGCGCCCAGAAAGGTGCTGGCAACAATAAAACCCTGGCGCGGATAACGCTCATCGCTGGCCAGCAGTACATCTTCCGGGCGGCAAAAGCGCTGCGGATGGCCGCGTGTATCCACATCTACGCAGTTAATCGCGCCCACAAAATCGGCGACAAATTTTGACGCCGGATGCTGATAAATTTTCTGCGGCGTATCGATCTGCACCAAACGTCCCTGCTCCATCACCGCAATACGGTCGCCGAGCGCCATCGCTTCCTGCTGATCGTGCGTTACGTAAACGGCGGTGATCGCCAGCTTCTTCAGTAGCGCGCCGATCTCCAGACGCAGACGATCGCGCAGGCGCGCATCCAGCGCCGCCAGCGGCTCATCAAACAGCAGCACTTTGGGCTGCGCGGCTAACGCGCGCGCCAGCGCCACACGCTGCTTCTGGCCGCCGGAGAGTTTGTCGATGCTACGCTGCGCCAGCGCGGTGAGATCCACCAGCGCCAGCATCTCCTGTACGCGCGCTTCCCGTTCGGCACGCGCCACGCCCTGCACTTTCAGGCCGTACGCTACGTTCCCGGCCACATTGAGATTCGGGAACAGCGCGTAGTTCTGGAACACCATGCCGACGTTGCGTTTTTCAATCGGTAAAGCGGTAACGTTGCGATCGTCAAACCACACTTCGCCGCCGACATCGCAGCTCTCCAGCCCGCTGATAATGCGCAGCGTAGTGGTTTTGCCGCAGCCGGACGGCCCCAGCAGCACCAGCGTTTCGCCGGCATGCACCGTGAGATCAAGCGGTTGCAGCGCCTGATGATGATTAAAGTGACGTGCGCAGCCGCGCAGCGTCACGGTAACGGCCGCAGGGTTCATGCTACCTCCTTGTGTTGGCGCGAAACCGCGCGGTTAAGCCAGTGATTCACGGCATTGAGCATCAGCAGCAGCGGCAGAATCATCAGAATGAAAATCAGCGTGTAGGCGGAGCCCACTTCCAGCCGCATTGAGGCATAGCTGTCGGCAAGGCCAACCGGCAAGGTTTTGGTCAGCGGCGTGTGCAGCATCCATGTAATGTTGAATTCACCCACCGACAGCGTGATCACCATAAACGCGCCAGCAAGAATGCCGTTGCGGCAGTTTGGCACCACCACGGTAAAGAAGCGCTGCCACAAGCTGGCACCGAGGCTGGCCGAGGCTTCTTCCAGGCGCGGCATATCCACCGCCTGCATCACCGCCAGCACTGGCCGCATCATAAACGGCAAGGTAAACAGCACGTGACCAATCAGGATGAACAGCCAGCTATCACGCAAGCCGGAAAACTGGCCGTAGAGCAGAATGATGCCGAGCGCGGTTGCCAGACCGGGCAGCGCCACCGGCAGCATCAAGCACTCTTCAATACGCGCCGCCCAGCGGCCCGGCGCTTTCAGCAATCCCCACGCAGCGGGAACGCCAATCACCAAGGTAACCAGCAGGCAGAACAGCGCGACCAGCAGCGACAGCCAGAAAGTATCGGCGTACATCTGCCACACTTGCTCCACCCACTTCAGCGTGAAGCCGCTGCGCAGGCCGATGAAATAGTTATTGGTGACGCCCGCCAGCATCGACAGCACCACCGGCACGATCATAAACAGCGCGGTGATGGCGGTGATCAGCAGTTGCAGGCTAAACAGTCCACGACGTTTCATGATTGCGCCTCCTTAGCCTGCGCCAGACGGCGCGCCAGCATCAGCGCCAGCCAGGCGAATCCGCCCATCAACACTGACAGCGCGGCGGCGGTGGCGAAGTTGGCGTAGTTGGTGAACTCGCCGTAAATGGTCAGTGGTAGCACCGCCAAATCGGTGCCGAGCGTAAAGGCGGTGCCAAAAGCGCCCATGCTGGTAGCGAAGCACAGCGCGCCGGTAGAGAGCAGCGCCGGTTGCAGGCCGGGCACAATCACGTCCCAGGTGATGCGCCACTGGCTGGCACCGAGCGAACGCGCTGCTTCTTCCAGCGAGCGATCGAGTTTTTCACTGGCTGCTACCAGCGTGAGGATGGCGCGCGGCAGTGAGAAATAGAGGTAACCGATAAACAGGCCCGCCAGCGAATAGGCCAACGTCCAGCGTTCATGCAGCAAACTCATGCTGATTTGCGCCAGCAATCCCTGACGTCCAGCCAGCATCACCACCAGAAAACCCACCACCACGCCGGGAAACGCCAGCGGAAAGGTCAGCAACGCCAGCAAGGTGCCGCGCCCGGCAAAGCGCTGGCGTGCCAGAAAGCAGCCGACGATAGCGGCGATGAGTAACGTCACCAGCGTCACCGCCAGCGACAGCAGCACGGTGTTCAGCAGGCTCAGCAGATAGTGCGGCTGCGTGATCACCGTCCAGTAACCGCTGTGCTGGGTGCTGCGATCGTTCTGCATGCCGATTTGCAGCAGGCGGGCAAACGGCAGCAGCCAGAAAGCGCAAAAGAACAGCAGCGCGGGCAGCGTCAGCCACAACCAGCGGCTGCCCGGTTGCGTCGGTATCTGGCGGCGCGAGGCCGCCAGCGTGTCAGCCATCGACATTAACGCATCTCGCTCAGGTATGTCGCCGAGAAGGCCTTCTGCGCATCGGCCATCTGCTGATAGTTCACGGTTTGCGCACGCGCATAGTCGCTGTCTGGCAGGAAGAATTTCTTAGCGTCAGCGGACATCGCCGAGGTGCGTACCGGACGCAGGAAGGCATTAGCCCAAATCGCCTGACCTTTATCCGACAATACGTAGTCGATCACTTTCTTGCCGTTGTCTGCGTGCGGCGCGTTCTTCACCAGG
The DNA here is from genome assembly GCF_019795975.1 of Pantoea sp. DY-17. NCBI lineage: Bacteria > Pseudomonadati > Pseudomonadota > Gammaproteobacteria > Enterobacterales > Erwiniaceae > Pantoea > Pantoea sp. DY-17. The sequence continues at coordinate 2,092,237 of NZ_JAIMIG010000001.1, forward strand.
CTGATGACGTACGGCACCGTAACCGTGCCCTCTTTCGGGATCACAAAGGCGACATTGGCGTGATCTTTATATTTGGCGCGGTAGGCGTTGAAGTCGTAGTCGAGCAGGATCGGAATCTCACCGGAGATCAGGCGCGCGTAGGCGGTCTGCTTCGGTACGATCGGCTGGTTAGCCTGGAGTTTTTTGAACCATGTCAGCGCGGGTGTGAAGTCCTGCATGTTGCCGCCCTTCGCCTGGTTGACCGCCACGGCCGCCACGTAACCGACAAAGGCGCTAGCCGGATCGAGGTAGCCGATCATGCCTTTGTATTCAGGCTTCAGCAGATCGTCCCAGGATTGCGGCACCGGCGCGCCGCCCAGCGCATCAAGGTTAACCATAAAGCCCATGGTGCCGGAGTGCAGCGCCACCCATTTGCCGTCGGGATCTTTCATTCCCGCTGGGATCTCGTCCCAATGCGCGGGCTTATAGGCGCTGATGACACCGGCGCTATCCGCCTGGATGCCAAAACTGACGCCGTAATACACCACATCTGCCACCGGATTGCCCTGCTCCGCCACCAGCTGCGCCAGCGCCTGGCCGGAGTTTTTATTGTCCTGCGGCACCTGAATGCCAGTGTCTTTAGCAATAGCGTTAAGCTGGGTTCCCCAGTCCGCCCATTCGGGAGGACAGTTGTAGCAAATCGCCGTATCGGCGGCCTGCGCCAGCGAACTGAACAGCGAACCGGCGGACAGTGCGAGCGCCCCGGCAATCATTGTGACTTTTTTCATGATGGTTCCCTGATATTGGCAATGGAAGAAAAAGAGGTTGCTGGCGCGGCGATACTGGCGCCGAGCCTTAATCGATGTGGCAGCACGCGCGTGCCGCGGCTGGCTTGTTGTAACAGCATGTCGATCGCCCCGGCGCCGAGCATGTCAGCTGGCTGGCTTACGCTCGCCAGCGACGGCGCGATCTGCTCGCCGATATCGATGCCATCAAAACCCATCACCGACAGCTGCTGCGGAATGCGCACTCCGGCGCGCGCCGCAGCACCAATCAGGCTGATGGCGAGCAGATCGTTGGTGCAGATCACCGCGCTGAGCGGCGTGTCGCCACTCAGCTGCGGCTGCAGCAGCGCGAAATCAGATTGGGTATGGCTGGGCATTTCGAGTACCGGCAGCGCGCGCAATCCGGCCTGCTGCATGGCATCGCAATAGCCCTGATAGCGCAGACGGGCGCGATCCGATTGCAGCATAGGACCGGCCACCATACCGATGTGGCGATGTCCGAGCTGCAGCAGATGTTCGGTGGCTTGCTGCATCGCCTGGCGGTTATCGACGCAAATCGCGGGCCAGTGCGTGGCTTGCGGCACGTTATGCGTCAGGACAAACGGCATGCTGGCTTGATGCAGCGTATGCAGGATGGCGCTGTTGTCGGCGTCGGCGACGGTAAGAACCAAACCGGCAACGCGCTGGTTCAGCATGTGCTCCACCATCGCCGCTTCCCGCTCGGGCTGATAATCGCTGGTTGCCACCAGCAGACCGTAACCGGCGGCACGCGCCTGACGCTCCATCGCTTGCAGTTGACGGGCGAAGATCGGATTCAGCAGCGACGGCAGCAGCACGCCGAAGGTGGTTGAACTTTGGGTACGCAGTTGGCGGGCAATGTGATTGGGGCGAAAGCCGAGCTGCTCAGAGGCGCTCAACACCTTTTCCAGCGTGTCAGCCCGCAGCAGATGCGGATCAGAGAATGCGCGGGCGGCGGTAGCGCGAGAAACGCCAGCCAGTTTGGCCACGCTGATTAAATCGGACATGTTCGCCTCGTAAAGTGCCAATGAGATCGATCTCATTGGCGCTTAAAGTAGCGGCGAACTGTGACAGCAACATCGCGGATAAATGACAGCGGGATGACAGCAGCGCGAACTGCTGTCAGGCAGAAATCAGAGCATCAGGAAGGCGTAACCTTCGTTCTGCAGCGACGCCACGGTGGTGCCGCTCGACAGCGTGTGGGTGACGCGCGTATCGATCCAGTTGCGCTCCAGCTGATGGAAAGCCACCGACTGATCGCAAATGGTCACCTTCACGCCAGCTTTTTTCAACTCATCAATCAGCTTGAGATTGGGGTTATCGGTGCCGTAGGTTTTGCGGAATTGCTCATTATTCAACGCCGCAGGAACCGCATCGCTGTTAATCGACACCACAAATTTCAGCTGATCGAGCGGTACGCCCGCCGCGTAATAGAGGTTGGTGACGCGTGCCACGCGCTCCAGCCCAAGGTTCGGCTGACGCACATCGCCTTCATTACGGTTGATCTGGAAGACGATTTTATTGCTCAACCCTGGCGTGGTGGCCGGATTGTAGTCCGGCACATTCACAAAGTGGATTTTGCCGTAACCGTCGATCGCCGGCGTGCTCCAGAAATCAGCCGGTTCACTTTTCTTGTCAGCAAATTTGTCGCTAACCTTGTCGACCAAATCGGGGAGCTGTAATACATTGCCGCCGACAAACCCTGCCAGAGCCGCAATAACGATATAGGATGCTGGACGCATTTCACTTCTCCTGTGCCTGAAATTTACATCTGTAAGAGTGCATAACCCTGATTTTCCAGCGTCGACACGGTCGTCGGGCTGGAGAGTGCATGAATCACCGATGGGTCAATCCACTCTCTCGGGAAGTGATGGAACGCCACCGACTGATCGCATACGGAAACCTTCACGCCCAACTTATTCAGTGCGCCGATCAGCGCCAGATTGGGGTTGTCCGCTTGGTAGAACTGCTGGAAATGTGCGTTATCCAGCATCGCTGGCGTGGCATCACCGGTGACCGATACCACAAAGTGCAGGTCGTCAGCGGGCACGCCCGAAGCGATATAGAGATTGACCACGCGCGCTACGCGCTCCAATCCAAGATTTGGGCGCGTCATCTCCCCTTCACTGCGGGTAATTTGAAACACCACTTTGTTGCTTAAACCGACCACCGGTTTGAAAGCCGCATCCGGTTCGTAATGGATTTTGCCGTAGCCGTCGACGGCGGGCGTGCTCCAGAAGCCGTCGGGATCGGCGGGTGCAGAGGAGAAATGGCTGACAACACGCTGATACAGGTCATCACCTTTACTCACGGTGGCGCCAACAAAGCCACCGACAATTGCGATAAGGGCGTATGAAACTACAGAACGCATAAAAACTCTCCGGCTTACACTGCGCGTCAATTCACAGTCCGTTTGAATAAAGTGCCTTATCTATACCACAGCGTGAGCAAGGCAAAAGTCCTGTAGTGACGGGCTGTCCGACGTTTTCATTGCGTGAAAAATAATTAGCAAGGTTAATTGAAAAAGGGTTTCGATTGTCGCTTTGGCAGGAGTTGAGAAATGCGTGGCCGTGAAATTGTTATCCTAATACAGGGGGAATAAGTTTACGTGCGTTTAAAATCCGTCCGATGATAACTGTGTAGCATGCTCTGCGCGTCGCCTTCACGATTAAAAACGCTGATGGATAAAGCGGGCCAACACCGCTCATTTGCCGCCGCTTTTCAGAGTAAACCTGGAAAAGTTCATGCCAAATTCAATAATTTTGAGCAACTTTACGTAACTTTAACTTTTACGAGTGAAGAAGCCTGTTTAAATCGCGGCGTGCTATTCAATTTTTTGCTGCAATTTCGTCATGCTGTAACCCTTTTTTCATTTAAAGCGCATGAATCTTCATCGTTTGCTTGTCGCCGCAGTCTGGTTAAGATAGAGCGCGTTCCGCAAAGGGAAAAATAGTGCAGAACATTTGAACCACTTACCTGTCCAATTTCGGGTGACTTTTACAGGATCAAGGCATGTTTAACCGGTTGAAAAAATCAGTGCTGGCGGCCCTTATTCCTACGCTGCTGCTGACGCCTGCGCTGAGTTCGCGCGCTGACGTTAGTGATACGCTGCCCGACATGGGCACCACAGCAGGTTCAACGCTTTCGATTAATCAGGAACTGCAGATGGGCGACTTCTACGTGCGCCAGCTGCGCGCCAGTGCGCCTCTGATTAACGATCCGCTGTTGAATCAATACATTAACGAGCTTGGTCAGCGACTGGTGGCGCATGCCAACTCGGTGCGCACGCCATTCCACTTCTTTTTGATCCAGAACGACGAACTCAACGCCTTCGCCTTCTTTGGCGGCAACGTGGTGCTGCATTCATCGCTGTTCCGCTATACCGATAACGAAAGCCAGCTGGCGTCGGTGATGGCGCACGAAATCTCGCACGTCACGCAGCGTCATCTGGCGCGCGCCATGGAAGAGCAGCGACGCAATGCGCCGCTGACCTGGGTCGGCGCATTGGGATCGATTCTGCTGGCAATGGCCAGCCCGCAAGCCGGCATGGCGGCGTTGACCGGTACGCTGGCGGGTGCGCAGCAAGGCATTATCAGCTTTACCCAGGGCAACGAGCAGGAAGCTGACCGCATCGGTATTCAGGTTCTGCAACGCGCTGGATTCGATCCGCAAGCGATGCCGACTTTTCTGCAGAAGCTGGCGGATCAGAGCCGCTTCTCCTCCAAGCCGCCGGAAATTTTGCTGACGCACCCGTTACCCGACAGCCGACTTGCCGATGCGCGTAACCGCGCCAACCAGATGCGTCCGGTGGTGGTGCAGTCGTCGCAGGATTTCTACATGGCGAAAGTGCGCTCGCTCGGCATGTACGCCACTGGCCGCAATCAGCTGACCGATGACCTGCTGAACGAATACGCCAAAGGCAACGTGCGCGAGCAGCAGGCGGCACAGTACGGCAAAGCGATACAGTTCCTGCAGGCCAAAAGCTTTGATAGCGCCAAACGGGTGATCGCCCCGCTGCTGGCGAAGCAGCCGGATAACGTCTGGTTCCTTGATATCATGACCGACATCGACATCGGCCTGAATCAGCCGCAGCAGGCGATCGCCATGCTCAGCAGCGCCAAAGGCAGCAACAGCAATCCGGTGTTGCAGTTGAATCTGGCTAATGCCTATGTCGAAGCAAAGCAGCCCGCCAACGCCAGCCGCATCCTCAATCGCTACACCTTTGCCCATCCAGACGATGTTAACGCCTTTGATCTGTTGGCGCAGGCCTCTGCGGCGCAGGGTTTGCGCGATGAAGAACTTTCGGCGCGCGCGGAAGGTTTGGCACTCAACGGCCAGCTCGATCAGGCGATCTCCACCTTGAGCAGCGCCAGCGCGCAGGTGCCGCTCGGCAGCCTGAAACAAGCGCGCTATGACGCACGTATCGACCAGTTCCGTGAACTGCAGAAGCGTTTTAAGGTTTATCAAAAAGGATAAGAAGATGGTCAGCATTTATCACAACCCGCGCTGCAGCAAGAGCCGCGAAACGCTGGCGCTGTTGCAGGAGCGAGGTGTCAAGCCCGATGTGGTGCTTTATCTTGAGACGCCGCCCGATGTCCCCACGCTAAAACGTCTGTTGAAACAGCTCGGCATGCACAGCGCGCGCGAACTGATGCGTCGTAAAGAGGATTTGTATCAAGAGTTGGCTTTAGCGGATAGCGCGTTAAGCGAGGCTCATCTGCTGCAAGCGATGGTGGATCATCCGAAACTGATCGAACGCCCGATTGTGATCAAGGGCGAACAGGCGCGTATTGGTCGTCCACCCGAAGCGGTGCTGGAGATTATCTAAAGCTCCAGCGCTTCTTTAACAAAAGGAATGGTGAGTTTGCGCTGGGCGCTGATGGAGGCGCGATCGAGACGATCCAGCGTATCAAACAGCGTGCGCATCTCACGGTCGAGGCGTTTCAACAGGAAGCGCCCGACATCTTCCGGCAACTCAAAACCACGCAATCCGGCACGCAGCTGCATCGCCTGTAATTTGTCGTCATCAGAAAGCGGCTGCAAACGGTAAATCTGTCCCCAGTCGAGACGTGAAGCCAGATCCGGTAAGCCAAGATTGAGCTGGCGCGGCGGTCGATCGCCGGTTATCAGCAAACGCGTTTTACCGATTTCCAGAATGCGGTTGTAGAGATCAAAGATCGCCATTTCCCACTCCGGATCGCCCGCGATGCACTCGATATTATCAATGCACACCAGCGCCAGATTCTCCATGCCTTCCAGAACTTCCGGCACAAACCAGGTGCGCTTATCCAGCGGCACATAGCCCACCGCTTCGCCGCGCGCCGAGAGCTCCGCACAGGCGGCATGCAGCAGATGACTACGGCCACCGCCTTCGCGCGACCAGAAATAGAGATAGCTACCGTGTTGCTGAGAGAGTGCGCCTTGCAGCGCCGCCAGCAGAGACGTGTTTTCCCCCGGCCAGAAACTGGCGAAGGTTTCATCATCGGGTAAATAGAGTGGCAATGAGAGCTGTGCCGGCGTGTTCAGAAGTACCTCAACGGATGAGCGGGCAGAAAACCGCGCAAGTTTATCACGATCTTTGCCGGAGATGAACCGGGCTTCCCTGCCCGGCTTGCAGCCTTAACTTTCGCGCTTCTCTTCAGCGTCCAGCACCACCTCTTCCGGGCGCAATACGCTGATTAAACGGAAGATCAGCGCCAGGCTGACGCCTACAATAGTCGCCAACGCCATGCCTTTCAGCTCGGCCGCGCCGATATGCACTTTGGCACCGCTCACGCCGATGATCAGGATCACCGAGGTCAGGATCAGGTTCTGCGCTTTGTTGTAATCCACTTTAGACTCGATCAGCACACGAATACCGGACGCGCCAATTACGCCGTACAGCAGCAGCGATACGCCGCCCATCACCGGCACAGGAACCGCCTGAATCGCCGCCGCCAGCTTGCCGACGCACGAAAGCAGAATGGCAAAGATCGCCGCGCCGCCAATTACCCAGGTGCTGTACACGCGGGTAATCGCCATTACACCGATGTTCTCGCCGTAAGTGGTGTTCGGCGTGGAGCCGAAGAAACCGGAGATCATGGTGGATAAACCGTTAGCGAACATCGAGCGGTGCAGACCCGGATCGCGGATCAGATCTTTCTTCACGATATTCGCGGTGACCACCAAGTGACCCACGTGCTCGGCAATCACCACCAGCGCGGCTGGCAGAATAGTCAGCATCGCCACCCATTCAAAACGCGGCGTGTAGAAGGTTGGCAGCGCAAACCACGGCGCATTTTCCACCGCGGTCCAGTCCACAATGCCCATCGCGTAAGAGAGCGCATAGCCGACCAATACGCCGACTAAAATCGGGATGATGGCGAGGAAACCACGGAACAGCACCGAACCAAACACGGTGACCGCCAGCGTCACCATTGAGATGATTACGGTTTTGCTGTCTGGCGATGTGCCGTCAGCAGGCAGCAGGCCGGCCATATTCGCCGCCACGCCCGCCAGTTCCAGACCGATAACCGCGACAATCGCGCCCATCGCTGCCGGTGGGAACATCACGTCCAGCCAGCCGGTACCGGCTTTCTTGACGATCAGCGCCACCATACAGAACAGCAAACCGCAGAGAATAAAGCCGCCCAGCGCCACTTCATAACCCAGCGGCAATAGCAGCAGCACCGGCGAAATAAAGGCAAAGCTCGATCCGAGATAAGCGGGGATTTTGCCTTTACAGATAAACAGATAGAGCAGCGTTCCGACGCCGTTAAACAGCAACACCGTGGCCGGGTTGATGTGGAACAGAATCGGCACCAGCACGGTTGCGCCGAACATGGCGAACAGGTGCTGTAGGCTGAGTGGAATGGTTTGTAACAGCGGTGGGCGTTCGCTAACGCCGATTGCACGACGAGTCATTATTTTCCCCTATCCTCTTCGTTCTTCGAGCCATGGCTGCGTTGGCTCGAATAACTCGAGGATGACAATGTTGTGTTTCTGCCAAAAAAAAGCCGACTCTCTGGCCGGCTGGTTTCTTTTATTTGGTTCCGAAAATCTTGTCCCCGGCATCACCGAGTCCAGGAATGATGTAGCCTTTCTCGTTCAATCCCTGATCGATAGATGCGGTGTAGAGCTCCACATCCGGATGCGCTTTCTCCAGCGCGGCAATACCTTCAGGTGCGGCCACCAGCACCAGCACTTTAATGCTGGTACAACCGGCTTTTTTCAGCAGATCGATGGTGGCGATCATCGAACCGCCGGTTGCCAGCATCGGGTCGACCACCAGCGCCAGGCGCTCTTCGATGTTCGAAACCAGCTTCTGGAAATAAGGAACCGGCTCCAGCGTCTCTTCATCACGATACACGCCAACCACGCTGATGCGCGCGCTGGGAACGTGCTCGAGCACGCCTTCCATCATGCCAAGACCCGCACGCAGAATCGGAACCACGGTGATTTTTTTACCTTTGATCTGATCGATTTCAACCGGACCATTCCAGCCTTCGATGGTGACGCGCTCGGTTTCCAGATCGGCGGTGGCTTCATAGGTCAGCAAGCTGCCCACTTCCGAGGCCAGCTCGCGGAAACGCTTGGTGCTGATATCATGCTCACGCATCAGGCCCAGTTTATGTTTGACCAGCGGGTGTTTGACTTCCACGATCTTCATGATTGTTCTCCCGGAATTGAGTTGAGCTAAAAAAAAATCGCCGGATTATACCGCCTTTTCGCTGCTGCGCCACTTGTCATCGGTCAATAGCCTGCGTCATCTAAGGATTGGCGAAAATCTGAGGCGATGCAAAGGCAGCATGAGATGGGACTCGCAAACGTTTGCCTGCGCTGTTAGAATTGCCGCGCTTAATTTTTGCCACCAACCGCAACTCGCGTGGGGATTCCGCAGTGACCGACAAAACCTCTCTCAGCTACAAAGACGCCGGTGTTGATATCGATGCTGGTAACGATCTGGTTGACCGTATTAAAGGCGTAGTGAAAAAAACCCGCCGCCCGGAAGTCATGGGTGGATTGGGCGGATTCGGCGCGCTCTGTGCGCTGCCGCAGAAGTACCGCGAGCCGGTGCTGGTCTCCGGAACCGATGGCGTCGGCACCAAGCTGCGTCTGGCGATGGATCTCAAACGCCACGACAGCATCGGCATTGATCTGGTCGCGATGTGTGTTAACGACCTGATTGTTCAGGGTGCTGAGCCGCTGTTCTTCCTCGATTATTACGCGACCGGCAAGCTGGATGTGGATACCGCGTCATCGGTGATCACCGGCATCGCCGAAGGTTGCTTGCAGTCGGGTTGTGCGCTGGTCGGCGGTGAAACCGCTGAAATGCCGGGCATGTACCACGGCGAAGATTACGACGTGGCGGGTTTCTGCGTCGGCGTGGTGGAAAAATCAGAGATCATTGACGGTTCGAAAGTGCAGGACGGCGACGTGCTGATCGCGCTGGGTTCCAGCGGCCCACACTCGAACGGTTATTCACTGGTGCGCAAGATTCTTGAAGTCAGCCAGACCGATCCGGCCACCAAACAGCTGGATGGCAAATCACTGGCCGATCACCTGCTGGCGCCAACCCGCATCTATGTGAAAAACATCCTTAGCCTGATCGAACAGGTTGATGTGCATGCGATTTCGCATCTGACCGGCGGCGGCTTCTGGGAAAACATCCCGCGCGTGTTGCCAGATAACACCCAGGCGGTGCTGGAAGAGAGCAGCTGGCAGTGGCCGTCAGTGTTCAGCTGGTTGCAGCAGGCAGGCAACGTTAGCCGTCACGAAATGTACCGCACCTTTAACTGCGGCGTGGGCATGGTGATTGCGCTGAGCCCGGCAGAAGCCGATAAAGCGGTACAGCTGATGACCGACGCAGGCGAAAAAGCGTGGAAAATCGGTGTGATTAAAGCATCTGATTCCGAAGAGCGTGTGGTTATCAATCCATGAAAAAACTGGTTGTACTGATCTCCGGCAACGGAAGCAATCTTCAGTCCATCCTCGACGCCTGCGCAAGCGGGCGTATCAACGGCAGCGTCGCTGCCGTTTTCAGTAATAAAGCCAGCGCGTTTGGTTTAACGCGCGCGCGGGAAGCCAATGTCCCGTCACTTGCGTTAGCCGCCAGTGATTTTGCCGACCGCGAAGCCTTTGATCGCCAGCTGATGCAGGAGATTGATGCTTACGCGCCGGATCTGGTGGTGCTGGCCGGTTATATGCGCATCCTCAGCAGCGCTTTTGTCGCGCACTATCACGATCGTCTGGTGAATATTCATCCGTCGCTGTTGCCGAAATATCCGGGCTTACACACACATCGTCAGGCACTGGAAAACGGCGACGAGGAGCATGGCACCTCAGTGCATTTTGTCACTGACGAGCTGGATGGCGGACCCATTATTTTGCAAGCGCGTGTGCCGGTGTTTGCTGGCGACAGCGAAGACGAGATCAGCGCGCGCGTGCAGCATCAGGAACACGCGATCTATCCGCTGGTGATCAGCTGGTTTGTTGATGGGCGTTTGCAGATGCGTGAAGGTAAAGCATGGCTGGATGGTCAGTTATTACCGACGCAAGGCTATGCTCACGATTGAATGTTATGCATATTCCGTAGCGGCGCGATTTATCGCGCATTTCGATGGCAACATCGTGCCCATCCGGGCATTGCGCAATAAATTGCGCCGCTACAAATCGCAGACTTTTTTAACCAAATCTTCCCGTAATATAATCTTCGGTTCGCCGCGCTTTCGGTGAGGTGAAGATTCTGTCGGTTTCGTCAAACTCTACCAACTGACCGTTGTGCATAAACGCGGTGTAATCCGACACGCGTGCCGCCTGCTGCATATTGTGCGTCACCAGCACCAGCGTGAAATGCTGCTTCAGCGTGGTCATCAACTCCTCGATCACCAGCGTTGAGATCGGATCAAGTGCCGAAGTGGGCTCATCCAGCAGCAACACTTCCGGCTCGATGGCAATGGCGCGCGCAATCACCAAACGCTGCTGTTGGCCGTTAGAGAGCGTTAACGCGTTCTGCCCCAGCTGATCTTTCACTTCGCCCCACAACGCCGCCGCGCGCAGCGCACGCTCACAGGCTTCATTCAGCACGCGACGATCGCGCACGCCCTGCAAGCGCAGGCCGTAAACCACGTTTTCGTAGATCGATTTAGGAAACGGATTCGGCCGCTGGAACACCATGCCAATGCGGCGACGCAGCGCGGGAAGATCCTGATTCGCCTGCATCACCGCGTAATCACCGAGCAGAATCTCGCCTTCAATGCGGCAGCGATCGATCACATCATTCATGCGATTGAAACAGCGCAGCAGCGTCGATTTGCCACATCCGGAAGGACCAATCAACGCCGTGATGCGGTTCTTCGGAATCTGCAGATCAATGTTATTCAGCGCCTGGCGTTCGCCATACCACAGCGACAGCTGATTAACGCTAAGGGCAATGTCGTAATCGGGCGTCATCAGAAACCTTTTTAGTGCGTCATAATCCGGTAACGCTCACGCAGCCGATGGCGCAACGCCATCGCCAGCAGATTGAGCGACAGGATGATCACCACCAGCAGCAAAGCGGTGGCGTAAACCAGCGGTCGATCAGCATCGATGTTGGGGCTCTGGAACGCCAAATCGTAGATCTGAAAACCGAGGTGCATGAATTTGCGATCGAGGTGCAGATAAGGGAACACCGCATCAACCGGCAGCTCAGGCACCATCTTCACCACGCCCACCAGCATCAGCGGCGCGGTTTCTCCAGCCGCACGCGCCACCGCCAGAATCAAGCCGGTGAGCATGGCCGGTACCGCCAGCGGCAGCACCACGCGCCACAGCGTTTCCGCCTGCGTTGCGCCCAGCGCCAGCGATCCCTGACGCAGATTATCCGGAATGCGCGACAATCCCTCTTCGGTGGCAACGATCACCACCGGCAGCGTCAGCAGCGCCAGCGTCAGCGCGGCCCACAGCAATCCCGGCGTACCAAAAGTCGGATTGGGTAAGGCGCTGGAGAAAAACAGCTGGTCGAGGGTGCCGCCAATCAGCCAGACAAAGAAACCGAGGCCAAACACGCCGTAGACAATTGACGGCACGCCCGCAAGATTCACCACCGCGATGCGCACCAGCCGCGTCAACGCATTGCGTCCGGCGTATTCGTGCAGCCATACCGCCGCGATGACGCCGAGCGGCATGACGATGATCGACATCAACAGCACCATCAGCACAGTGCCAAAAATCGCCGGAAACGCCCCGCTCTCGCCGCCACCGGAAGTCGGTGAATCGCTGACGAATTGCCAAATCTGACCGAAGAAGTGCAGCGTTTTGTTGGTTAAGGTCATGGCATTCGGATACCACGCATCCACCACCTGCGCCAATAGGATGGTGTGATCCACGCCGTTCACATCGCGCAGCACCAGCGTATCGCGCTGACTTTCGTGCTGCAGATGAGTTAACTGCTGCGCCAGCGCGTTAAAGCGGCGCTGTAACGCCGTGCGATTGGCATCAAACTCAGACTGCACCTCCAGGCTGAAACGGCCGTTACGCTGCTGCTCATCGGCCTGCTGCTGCAGGCTTTCCAGCTGTGCATTAAGGCGCGCCATCTCAATGCGGCGGATGTTACTCGCCTGGCGCAGCTGCTCATGTACCTGCTGCAAACGCTGATGCAGCAAGGCATCGCGGCTTTGAGCGGTCATGACTTCGTTATCCTGGCGCAGCTCCACCAGCCAACCATAGGCGTTGCCGCCGTTGCGGCGCTGCAGCACCAACACATCAGCAGGACGACGGGTTTTCGCCTCGCTCTGACTGTAGAGCACGCGGAAATCCGGCGCGGCAAAATCACGGTTGCCGGTTTTCACCACATAGCGCCACTGTTCGCCCTGCTGCTGCTTTTGCAAGGTTTCACCCAGCACCATCACCGGGCTGCCTTGCGGCGGCTGGAACTGATATTGATCGACCGGCTGCGGCCAGAAGGCACGCACGCCCTGCCAGCCGAGCAAACCAATCAGCAAGGTAAACGCCAGCAGGCAAACCGCGACGGCGCCGGCGGTGAGCCAGCGCCAGCGATCGTTTTGTTTTATCGCCGTCATCCGTGGCCCTCATGCTGGCTATAGCGTTGGCGCAAGCGCTGACGAATCAACTCGGCGATGGTGTTGATCACCAAGGTGAAGATCAACAGCAACAACGCACTGAGGAACAGAATGCGATAATGCGCGCTGCCCGCTGCGGCTTCGGGCATCTCAATGGCAATGTTGGCGGAGAGTGCACGCAGGCCAGCAAATAAGCCGCCTTCACTAACCGGCGTGTTGCCGGTGGCCATCAGCACAATCATCGTCTCGCCGACGGCGCGGCCAAAGCCAATCATCAAGGCAGCGAAGATGCCCGCCGAGGCACCCGGCAGCACTACACGCGTCAGGGTTTGCCACGGCGTGGCGCCCAGCGCCAGCGAGCCCTGCCCCAGCGCGCCCGGCACGCTGAACAGCGCATCTTCCGATAGGGTGAAAATCAGCGGCACCAGTGCAAAACCCATCGCCAGCGCAGCAACTAATAAGTTGCGCTGTTCGTAATGCGCTAAACGCTCGCCAATCTCCGGCCAGAACAGCGTCGGCAGCCACAGCGTCAGCAAGGTCACCACTAACAGTAGTGGCAGCAGCAGAATCACTTCAAAACCAGGACGTCGCCAGCTGGCCGGCAAACGCGGACTCAGCACGCCGCACAATAATAAGGTCGCGGCCAACACCGGCGGCAGCAGCAGCACGCCAACCAGCGCGGTGCTGATGTGCGGCGCCAGCCACACGCCAGCGATTAAACCAATCACCACGCTGGGCAGCGCGCCCATCATTTCGATCGCCGGTTTCACCCAGCGACGTAAACCCGGCGACATAAACCACGCGGTGTACATCGCGGCGGCCAGCGCCAGCGGCGTGGCAAACAGCAGCGCCAGACAGGCGGCTTTCAGCGTGCCCAGTACCAGCGGCATCAGGCTGAACTTGGCTTGATAGCTGTCGCCCGCCGCGGTGGATTGCCATACCCAATCGGCCTGCGGATAGTTTTCGTACCAGATTTTTTGCCACAGGTTGCGCCAGGTGAAGTCCGGCCACGGGTTATCCAGCGCAAACTGTTGCCATTCCCCGGCGCGTTCAATGATCAAGGCATCACCGTGCGGCGCGAAGGCCAGTGCCTGAATGCCCGGTGCCAGCTGACGCGTTAAAATCGCGCCCTGCTGCTTGCTGGCGAACAGCTGAACCTTGCCCTGCGCATCGTAAGTGGCAAACACGCGGCGCTGCGGCTCCGGCGTAATGCCGCGCACCTGCTGGCTACCGTTGAAGGTGTGAATCTGTTGTAAGCGCGGCCCTTGATCACTGGCGATAGCGAACCATTGCTGTACGCCTTGCGCATCCTGAATCAGCAAGGTGCGTCCACCGGCCAGCATATGCAGGCTTTGCGGCGGCAGATTGAGGGTTTGCGTTTCACGTAACTGTGCGCCATCAGATGTGATTTGCCACACGCGCAGCAAACGCCCGCTGCTGGCGTAAAGCAAAGAGCCATCCGGTGACAACAGCAGATGATCGGCCTGCTGCTGCGGTAACAGGATCTGATTCACCTTTTGCTGATTTTCCAGCGTCAGCAAGCTGATGCCAGCTGCGGTTTGCGCCGCGATCAACCATTGATGGTCGTTGAGCGACGTCAACGCCATGTTACTGACCGGGCCTTGCGGTAAGCGCAGTGGACGATCGCCGAGCGGGAAGCCCCATTCGCCGCTGCCGTTGCGGATAACCGGTTGCATTAACAGCAGTTCGCCCTGCATATTGAGCAGCACGCTGCGGTTATCAAAGCTTGCGATCGCCGCATCGGGCTTGCCATTCAGCGCCAGTGCGGGTGCGGCAGGTTGACCATCAAGCGGAATAAAGCGCGCTTCGTTGCGGCTGATGCGCCAGCCTAAATGGCCGTCGCTGCCCATCGCCAGCATTGGGTTTTTGTCCCACAGCTGAATATTGGTGGTGGCATGCATTCCCGGCGCGCTAAACAGCGGCAACACCACCCAGATCAACCAGAAGAACAGCAGTAACATCAGCAGCAAAATTCCCACGCCGCAAGCTGTGACGACGCGGCGCACTAAATTATCAGTGGCGCGTCGACGACGGTCGCTAAAGTGGACGGGAATACGATTTATGCTCATGCAGGCCAGGTTACCGGTGGAAACAAGTCGCTATGTTGCCCGTAGCTGATTGATAAGACAACCTTTGACGTTGGACAAGCCTGCCATACTCTCGCCATAATGGTGACGGACACTGAGCGGTAACGCATTTTTGCGTCTTTTCCGCCGGACATTCCGTCCAGCATCAGCATCTCGGAGTCAGAATGGGTCAGGATAAGCTGTATATAGAAAAAGAATTAAGCTGGTTAAGCTTCAATGAACGTGTGTTACAGGAAGCCTCGGATAAAAGTAATCCGCTGATTGAACGCATGCGCTTCCTCGGGATTTACTCCAATAACCTCGAAGAGTTCTATAAAGTGCGCTTTGCCGATCTCAAGCGGCGAATTCTGATCAGCGAAGAGCAAGGCAAACCGACCTCTTTGCGGCATCTGTTAAAGAAAATTCAGCTGCGGGTGCAGAAATCGGATCAGGAGTTTGATGCGCTCTACAACGATCTGCTGCTGGAAATGGCGCGTAATCAGATCTTCCTGATTAACGAACGTCAACTGTCACCGAATCAGCAAGAGTGGCTGCGCTACTACTTCAAACATCAATTACGCCAGCACGTTACGCCGATTCTGATTAACCATGACACCGATCTGATCGAATTCCTGAAAGACGATTACACCTATCTGGCGGTGGAGATCATTCGCGGCGACGATATTCGTTATGCGCTGCTGGAGATCCCGTCTGATAAAGTGCCGCGCTTTATAAACTTGCCGGCTGAGTCGCCACGTCGGCGCAAGCCAATGATTCTGCTGGATAACATCCTGCGCTATTGCCTCGATGAAATTTTCAAAGGCTTCTTCGATTACGATACGCTGAACGCCTATTCGATGAAGATGACGCGCGACGCCGAATACGATCTGGTTACAGAGATGGAATCGAGCCTGCTGGAGCTGATGTCGTCGAGCCTGAAGCAGCGTCTCAATGCCGAGCCGGTCCGTTTTGTTTATCAGCGCGATATGCCGGATGCGATGGTGGAAATGCTGCGCCATAAGTTGTCGATTTCGAACTACGATTCGATAGTGCCCGGCGGCCGCTACCATAACTTCAAAGATTTCATCGGCTTCCCGAACGTTGGTAAAAGCAATCTGGAGAACCGTCCGCTGCCGCAAATTCGCCACATCGGCTTTGACGGCTTCCGCAACGGCTTCGACGCCATCCGCAATCGTGATGTGCTGCTCTACTATCCGTATCACACCTTTGAGCATGTGCTGGAGCTGCTGCGTCAGGCCTCGTTCGACCCGAACGTGCTGGCGATTAAGATCAATATTTACCGCGTAGCGAAAAACTCGCGCATCATGGATGCGATGATTCACGCCGCCTATAACGGTAAGAAAGTCACGGTGGTGGTGGAACTGCAGGCGCGCTTCGATGAAGAGGCCAACATCCGCTGGGCGAAACGCCTGACCGAAGCGGGCGTGCATGTGATCTTCTCCGCGCCGGGTCTGAAAATTCACGCCAAGCTGTTCCTGATTTCGCGCCGTGAAGGCGAAGAAGTGGTGCGTTATGCGCATATCGGTACCGGGAACTTCAACGAAAAAACCGCGCGCATTTATACTGACTATTCATTGCTGACCGCCGATGCGCGCATCACCAATGAAGTGCGTCGCGTGTTCAACTTCATTGAGAATCCGTATCGTCCGGTCACTTTCGAGCATTTGCTGGTGTCACCGCAGAACTCGCGCGACGTGCTGTATAAGTTCATTGATGCCGAGATCGCCAACGCGCAGCAAGGCAATCCTGCTGGCATTACTTTGAAGATCAACAACCTGGTGGATAATGGTTTAGTTGATCGACTTTACGCTGCTTCGTCGGCAGGCGTGAAAGTGAATCTGCTGGTGCGCGGCATGTGTTCGCTGATCCCCGATTTACCGGGCATCAGTGAAAATATTCGCATTACCAGCATCGTTGACCGCTATCTCGAGCACGACCGCGTCTATATTTTTGAGAACGGCGGTGAGAAAAAGGTGTTCCTCTCTTCCGCGGACTGGATGACGCGTAACATTGATCACCGCATTGAAGTTGCCGTGGCGATTCTTGATCCCCGCGTGAAGCAGCGCATATTGGACATCATCGCCATTCTGTTTAGTGATACGGTGAAAGCCCGCATCGTCGATAAAGAGCTGAGTAATCGTTATGTGCCGCGCGGCAACCGTAAAAAGGTGCGTTCGCAACTGGCCATTTATGACTACATCAAGAAACTGGAACAACCCGAATAACGCCTATGCCAATCTCACATAAAAGTACGCCGAAACCTCAGGAATTCGCGGCAATCGACCTCGGCTCGAACAGCTTCCATATGGTCATTGCCCGCGTGGTGGATGGCGCTTTGCAAGTGCTGGGACGCCTGAAACAGCGCGTGCATCTCGCCGATGGACTGGATGCGCATAATCGCCTGAGCGAAGAAGCGATCGAGCGCGGGCTGAGCTGTCTGGCGTTGTTCGCCGAACGTTTGCAGGGCTTCAGTTCCGCCAACGTGACGATCGTCGGCACGCACACGCTGCGTATCGCCAGCAATGCGGAGGAGTTTCTGCAGCGCGCGGCCGAGGTGATTCCCTATCCGATCGAAGTGATCTCCGGCAACGAAGAAGCGCGTCTGATTTTTATGGGCGTGGAGCACACGCAGCCGGAAAAAGGCCGCAAGCTGGTGATCGATATCGGCGGCGGCTCCACCGAACTGGTGATTGGGGAAGACTTTGAGCCGCAGCTGGTAGAGAGCCGCCGCATGGGCTGCGTCAGCTTCGCCAATCTCTTCTTCCCCAAAGGCGAAATTACGCCAGAAAACTTCCGCCGCGCGCGCCTCTCCGCTGCGCAAAAGCTGGAAACCATGGCGTGGCAATATCGTTTGCACGGCTGGCAATATGCGCTGGGCGCGTCGGGCTCCATTAAAGCGGCCTGCGAAGTGCTGCTAGCGATGGGCGAAAAAGAAAAGCTGATTACGCCAGAAACGCTGGAATTGCTGACCAGCGAAGTGCTGAAGCATAAGTCGTTTAATGCGCTGAGCCTGCCGGGCTTGTCGGAAGAGCGTAAAGCGGTGTTTGTGCCGGGCTTAGCGATTTTGTGTGGCGTGTTTGATGCGTTAGCGATTCGCGAACTGCGTCTCTCTGACGGCGCACTGCGTGAAGGCGTGCTGTATGAGATGGAAGGCCGTTTCCGTCATCAGGACATTCGCAGCCGCACCGCGCAAAGTCTGGCAAATCACTATGCGATTGATAGCGATCAGGCGCGCCGTGTGCTGGAAACCACCGAGAAGCTCTATTTGCAGTGGCAGGAGCAGAATCCCAAGCAAGCCAATCCACAACTGTCGGCGCTGCTGAAATGGGCCGCGCTGCTGCATGAAGTGGGATTGACCATCAATCACAGCGGCATGCAGCGCCATTCGGCTTACATCCTGCAGAACTCCAACATGCCGGGCTTTAATCAGGATCAACAGATGCTGTTGGCCACGCTGGTACGTTATCACCGCAAAGCGGTGAAGCAGGATGAGATGCCGCGTTTCACCTTGTTTAAAAAGAAACAGTTTCTGCCGATGGTATTCCTGCTGCGTCTTGGCACGCTGCTGAATAATCAGCGCCAGGCGACCACCAAACCGGATTCGCTCAAGCTCAGCACCGACGACGGCCACTGGACGCTGACCTTCCCTGCCGGCTTCCTGAGCCAGAATACGCTGGTGCAGCTGGATCTGGAGCGCGAGCAAGCTTACTGGAATGATGTCACCGGCTGGAAACTGATGCTGGAAGAAGAGGAGTAATGCGGGCAGCTGGCCCGCAATCTGGTTATGACGACACGCCCCGATAATTATTACGCTGAAAAATACGGCCTCACGCCGACCCATTCTGAAGTGCTGGCGGCCCTGCCTCATCTTGAAGTAGGGAAAGCACTGGATTTGGGCTGCGGCCAGGGCCGCAATAGTCTGTTTCTCAATCAGCATGGCTTTGACGTGACGGCCTGGGACAGCAATCCCGCCAGTCTGGAGCGCCTGAACAGCATCATCGCGGAAGAGAATCTACAGAACATTCACACCGAGCTGTGCGATCTGAATAGCGTGCGCTTCAACGGCAGCTATCAGTTTGTGCTGTCGACCGTGGTGATGATGTTCCTGCAGCCGGCAACCATTCCGCAGCTGATTGCCGATATGCAGGCCAGCACGCGTAAATATGGCTACAACCTGATTGTGGCGGCGATGGATACCGATGATTATCCCAATACGCAAAACTTCCCATTTGCGTTTAAATCCGGTGAACTCAGCCACTATTACCGCAACTGGCATATTGTGAAATACAACGAAGAGGTCGGTGAACTGCATCGTCGTGATGAAAACGGTAACCGCATTAAAACCCGTTTCGCCACGCTGCTGGCGCAGAAAGCCAGTTACTGAATTAACGGCCGCTTTGTGCGGCCATTCGATTGTCTGATGTCGATCAGTGCGCTGAACCTTTTTCGCTCATTTTTCACACAGCGATTGCTTTAGCGATCTAAGTGTGACTAAATATTGCCTCCGCCCATCGGGCATTTACAGGAACCACCCCGCGTGAACAGCGCTATCTCTGCACGAAGACGTCCCAAAACTGGCACCATGACCCGCATTGTTTTACTGGTCAGCTTCTTAATTTTGTTCGGCCGCCTGCTTTTCATCATTCCCGGTGCCATCGAGCATCATCAGCAAAAGAAAGCCATCCCTGAACCGGTCACGCTGAGCACCAGTGATTCGCGCTAAATAATTTGCGGGTCGGCTGTCGCTGCTAAACATTGTCCTTTGAGACAATGCTGCTTTTTACGTCCTGTTACCCGCAACGCGCTACACTGTGAGCTGACTTTACAGACACAAGGAACGCGTTATGTCTGCTTCGCATTCACAAAAATTAGCTGAAACCCGTCATCACATTCTCAACCTGCTCCTCAACGAGCACGATCTGGTTGATGTTCTGCTGGATAAATCCGTCGATCTGAATGCCGCCGAACTGCGTGATATCACCGACTGGCGTCATGAATTAGAGCTTGAGCTGCAGCAATTGCACGCCGCGGATTTAGCCGACATCCTCGAAGCCTTGCCGGAAGAAGAGCGTCAGGCGCTGTGGCGTTTAGTGCCGACGGCACAGCGAGGTCACGTCCTGGTTGAGGCTTCAGAAACCGTTTGGGCCAGCCTGACGGAAGAAATGTCTGATCGCGATATTCTGCACGCCATCGAGCCGCTGGATATCGACGATCAGGTATATCTGGCGCGCTACCTGCCGCGCGATTTAACCGGACGTCTGCTCACCACCCTTGAACCTAGCCTGCGCGCGCGACTGATGAGCGTGATCGAGCTGGATCGCGATCGCGTCGGGCAGATCATGGATTTCAATATCCTGACGGTGCGCTCTGACGTGACCTTAGCCACGGTGCAGCGCTATCTGCGTAAAGGCAAAAAAATGCCTGACGGCACCGATAAGATCTTTATCACCGACGAACAGAATCAACTGGTAGGTGAGTTAACGCTCACTGATATTCTGCTCAACAAACCGAAGATGCTGGTCGCAGAAGTGATGAATTCGCATCCCACCACGTTTCAGCTCAACGATAAAGCGGAAGACGCTGCCAGCGCGTTTGAACGTTATAACCTGATCTCCGCTGCGGTCACCGATGCTCAAGGCAAACTGATTGGCCGTATCACCATTGAAGACGTGGTCGATTTGGTGAACGAAGAGAACGAAAGCAACATCCGTAAAATGGGGGGTATCAGCCAGGGCGAAGACGTGTTTGCGCCGGTGCGCAAAGCGGTGGGCAAACGCTGGGCCTGGCTGGCGGTTAACCTGTGTACCGCATTTGTCGCTTCGCGCGTGATTGGCCTGTTTGAAGCCACCATATCGCAGCTGGTTGCGCTGGCGGCGCTGATGCCAATCGTCGCCGGCATCGGCGGCAACACCGGCAATCAAACCATTACCATGATTGTGCGTGCGCTGGCGCTGCATCAGGTTGAACCGGGTAACTTCTCGTTTCTGATCATGCGTGAACTCGGCGTGGCATTGATTAACGGCCTGTTCTGGGGCGGCATTATGGGCGGCGTCACCTGGCTGATGTACGACAACCTGCAACTCGGCGGCGTGATGATGCTGGCGATGGTGCTGAACCTGCTGCTGGCCGCGCTGATGGGCGTGCTGATTCCGTTAATCATGACCAAAATGAAACGCGATCCCGCCGTTGGCTCTAGCGTGCTGATCACCGCGATCACCGATACCGGCGGATTCTTTATCTTCCTTGGTCTGGCGACGATATTTTTGCTGCATCATTAAGGCTTTAAACAGTGTGCGTAACGTTGCAGCATCTGCTGTAAATTGAGTTGCAACGTTGCGCGCGCCAGTTCACTCATTGCTGGATTGACCCGCGTTGAACCACGCTGATTTAACCACTCCAGCACATCGATTAAATGCCATATGGCTGTTTTTCCATCATGAATCGGGCGCGGAAACTGCGGGCTATGGCTGAGCATCAGCTTACGCATGTTCTGCCGCGAAACTCCTATCAACTCTGCGATATCCGTCAGCCCGACTAAATCTGGCGCGGCTTCAATCAGTTCCGCATCTGGCAATGCCTCAAAAACATCCTCCAACGCGCTGCGCACCGCGTCCTGTGCAGTGCTGGCTTCGCGGCAGAACGTCATGCTTAATTTTCCCGCCACACCCGCGCCAATTAACGCATCAGTGCAGCCTTGCGAACCGAGCCGTTCGATCACTTCATCGATGTCGCTCTCATCATTGAGCTGAAAACGCAGCGTAAACTCAAATTCCATGTTTCACTCCTCGTCACTTAACCCGCTGAGGGCTTTCACTGCAGTTATCCACCACGCGCCGTAACAGTTTGGCATGCGTTTCGGGATTTTTTGGCGTACTCCAGATGCAGGTAATGCAGTAATCCCCACATCGACACTCTGTCGAATTATCTGGGCAGTACATCTTGCCCCACGCATGGTGACCGCCAACTGCAATCTTCCAACCTCTCGCTTCTGCATATCGCAAAGCTCCTTCGACCGCTTTATGCGGATGCCGCTTCCTCTCTGACATCGCTGGCTACCTTATGCTCACCGCAATAAGTTGTCAACTGACAACCGCGAAGTGTTTCGATACTATTTCAGCGGCGAATGCTGCAGAAAATAACTAGAACGGTCTCAACGCGCTTTGATTCAGTTTTGTGCTGGAAGACAGCGCACAAAATCAAGCGCACAGCGCCTGAAGTGCATATAGACTCTGTTGTTATCACTGACCTGACGGAGAAGAAGCATGTTTAACGTGGATGATTTTGTGCAGTCTAAGACCGGTGGCCCAAAGATGCAGGTGCTGCGCGTGGAAGGCGATATGCTGTGGTGCGCTCGCGTTGACGATCACATCAAGCGTGAAATTGAAGTCAGAGCCGATAGCGTGAATCTGTATCACGAAGACGGCGATTTCGGCGTCTGTTAAAAAAATGGCCCCAAATCGGGGCCATTTTTAGGGATTGTCTCGCTGCACATTATTCTGACCGATGCCGCCGATAAACGGCAGACGCAGCCTAAATGGTGTGAAATCCAGCCCCATGTTTAATCCCAGCAAGTTCACTTCCAGCCCCTCTTCCGCGCCAACCGTCACACCCAACACGCCCAGCAGGGAAAGCTGCACGCCGCGACCTGAAGGTGGTAAACCTACCGGATTAAGCAGCGAGCGATAATCTTTGCCGAGCGCGTTAGCCGGTAGATCCAACTTCAACGCCGGAACCTCGCGGCCTATATGCGCCATAAAAGTATTGCTGTTGGGTCCCGGCCAGGCGTGATACGTGGTCGGCCAGGGATAGGATTTAATGGCCGCTTCGATCTGCGGAATCATCGCTTCTGCGCTACTGCCGCGATGGTCAACCAGCAGACGCGGCTTCGCACCGTACCAATAACCATCGGGAAGATTGCTGTTACGACGCACTTTATCGCCGCTGCCCCAGCTAATCACTTCGTAACGGTTATAGCGGGTTTCACCGGCGCGCTTGAAGATAATCCACGGATGCACCGCCACCGCGCCCTTCCAGCCATAAGTCGGCGCAGCATAAACCTGCACGATAGCTTCTGCCGCATAACGCTGCGGATCCGGTGCGATACCGGCCGAATCGCGCCTTGCTGATGCCCAGCCACCGCGTTCAGAGGTGAGCTCACCGCTTCGCGTTGCCTGCGCCAAGCTCGCGCCTAATGAAAGCAAGATGATGCAAAGAAAAGAGATCAGTACGGCTTTGAAAGGCAACATCGACGGCATCCTGATGAGTAAAAATTACTCGCTATCTTGCATCGAAACGGGGGCGTTTGTATTCACGAACTATGCGATACATTTAGCCGCATGATTTGCCATCAGAAGGTTTGAAAAAAAAGCCCGCAATTAAGCGGGCTTCGTTTTTACGCAGTAATCAAAGCAGGATTTATCCCACTCGATGATCAATGCCACATTAAAGCACTATAAAATCAATAGAATAGCATTTTCACTGCATGTCGATATCACACAAAATACCATGGTAAGAAAACCTTGGAGCTGTACTGATCGTGTCGCCCGACGCAAAACGCTTTTAGACTGACAACTTGCACTCCACAAGGGACATTCGTCCAAAAGCGGTTATTCATAGAAGTCAACGTCCCGGGTAGGATCTTCCGCTTGCCTCCACCAGAATTACATCATCACGAAGCAATGTCACCATCTCTTCATGATGTGCTGTTATCTGCTGATCGTCCCAGCTTGTATTTCGAGTGATTTCCGCCATTCTCTTAAGCTTGGGACTTTGAAGTTCAATCGTATCCTTGAAGCTTTCGGCCTTCACTCTGGGAAGGCTATTGCTGAATTTTGAGTTAGCGCTGACGCTTACGAGCGCGAGGTTGCCAAGCAGGTTAAGGCTAGAACCTGAAACAACCGCGCCAGACTGTTCTTTGTCCGGATTCTGTGGATAAAAGTGCTCAATGGAAGTTCTGAACTGAAATTTGAAATCTCGTTTTGAGGAATCGCTCAACAGAAGATAGTCAAGATACGAAAAGACGATACGGCTGATACCAAACCCTTCTGGTTGCTGATCTTCCTCGAAGGGGAATGTCTCTTTGACCTTACTACGGGCATACCCCTTCAACAAATCGGCAAGATCCGCATGTTTCGCGTCTTGAGGGGCTTTAACGGATAGCCAGAGAAGAACTTTAGTAATCCAGTGCATTGTTCGCGGAGAAGTGTAGGTAATCCGAAGCATGGACTGAAGCAGCAACACATCTCGGGTATGTGGGTCAGCACCGCCGTCCTCCTCTAAGTTTCTATTACTGGCCGAGAAAACATGGATGTACGTCGGGGTTGGCTTCTTGTCCGCGCCGCCTTTCTTCAATCGCTGGAGAGACCAATCGCCATCGTCACCGTTGTTCGCCGTGAATTGACGCTTCAAGATGAAGCCATCGAAGAGGTTGCGGCACTTGAGAAGCATGAATGCAAAGCTACGCACCCAATCGGCTTTAGCATCGGGTACATTATTTACGGCGTCGTCAAATGACTTGATGAGGCGCTTGTCGTCAAGCTGGCCTTCATTTTCGACCTCATCGCCTTTCATAATTCTTAGAACGTGTAGCAGAAAGGCCGGAAACTCAATAGTCGAACGAAACCGCTCGTTGCCCTCGTCTTCAGTGGAATTTGACTCGATCTCTTTAGCGTATTTTAACAACGCCTCATCCAAGGACAACGATACCCCTTCGGAGGATTGCCTTGATGAATTGATGCCGGATTGCGGACGACTTTCCATTAGCGACGCGAAGCTAGTCATCTCCAGCCAGGACCATTCATCGCCAAATACTTTGTTTCGCAAACTGGTGTCACCACGGGTCAGAGACATCTGGACATAAGAATCCATGTCAGCACAGGCATCCCAAATCCATGCGAAGCATTCGCGTTCATATTGATTGGGCAGCTTGCTCATCAGGCGAGCCTTAACAATATCAACCTGCTTGAGTTGCTGCCCACGAGTGTTCATGATCTCGAAGTAGCGATTGAGGTCGGTATTGGGTGGCAGCGAGGCACGAACGACAGTCACCTTCGTTAGCAAGAAATCGTAGAATTTTTCGCGTGAGCGATTAAGGGCTTCATTTTGTTTGAAGAACTGATTGATGATGCTGTAGCCTTCATGGATGCCAGCATCTGCATTACTCGTGGAGCCATGCGGTCGGACGTGCTCCTTAGCCGCCTCCTGTGCTACTTGCCGCAAGGCTTCTGTTGCCCGTGCGCGCGACTCATATTGCAAGTGGCCTGCATGGCCAACCGACGGCTTCTCACCCTCACCGTCTTGCTCCAGGAAGGTCAGAAGCAGATAGAGGGTTGTAAGTCGTTGTTGTCCATCTATGACTTCGAACTCGTCCTCTCTACCCCGCTTGATTACAACAAGGTTCCCAAGAAAATAGTCGTCCTGGCCCCCAACCACCGAGTCTTGAATATCGCTGATAAGTTGCTCAATCTGTTCGGCCCGCCAAGCATAGTTCCGTTGATAAACAGGAATTAGATAATTGTCCGTGAATAGCTTGCCGACAGTTAGCAGTTCGGGTTTCAACTCATTCTTGCTCATTGCAGCCCCTTAATAAAAGCAACGAGTTCCTGTTCGTGGTTATCGCTGTATGGCTGACTTGTTATTGAAAGTTTGCGGACAACACTTCCAGTCATCGCGTTGCGTAGCAAAACAAAAGGCGATTTATTTGCATCGTTTTTACCTCGCGCTCGGTTGTCAGCAGATACAAATTGCACACGAAGTAACTCGACCCGTAAGGCATATGCCCATGCGAATAACCTATTTCGCACTTCATCCACATCTTCATCGCCAAACTTGTTTGTATAGCAAAGCAATGCGGCAATGAACAATTCGTACACATAGCGGTAGCGACTTTGAGATGGGCCAAAGTTTTTGAAACCTCTATCGATAACCTCTTTCTCCAGTATCTTCAATTCGTCAAGCATGAATGTCACCATCTCGAAAAATGAGCGCCCAGCGATTATCGGGGCATCAAGCTGAAAGCGGCTGCGCCCGGCATTTCGTACATCATGTGTAGAGGACAATGCCCATGCACTTAGAAGTGGCATAGCGGCTTGTGCTGCAAGGTGATATCGCAGATTTGGCGAAAATGATCTGAGGGATCGTGATGAAATTCCCTTGAACATGCCGATGTCCCGAATAGCAAATTCGAGCGAGCTTTCGCCTCGTGACCACTTGGATATCCGGTATAAAAAAGTAGAAAAAAGCCTGTCCAGGTCCTCATCTTTTACGGCTTCCCAAGCCTCAACGACAGCCACTTTCATAGCAGCGGACTCATCGTGCATTTCGCGCAGGTGGTGTGCTTTGAGTAAGTCGTGAGGGGCAAGCGGTTTGCCGCGATAGTTCTGGGAATCAAAGACACGAAATGCCTCATCAATATCGTCCGTCACAATGCGCACCAACTGACATTTGTGACAGGTAAAATCCAAAAATTCTTTTTTATCTTCCAAATGCGACAGGCGCCTTTGAAGCTCCATCCAAACCAAAGAGACAGGGGTTTCGCTGTTACCAGACACCGAAATCTGATGATTTATCGGATCTAAGGCCGCAAGAATCATTCGCAAAGTCAGCAGACGTTGCTGTCCGTCGACTACATTGAGATACTCACCATCATCGTGAAGAATGATTGCACCCAAAACATAGGGAATCTCTTTTCGTTTGGTATCTTGAAGAGCTTCGCTGAGATCATCCACCAGTTGTAGAGCGGTCGATACTTCCCAACTGTATGGACGTTGATAGTTCGGTATCCGAAGGCCTTGCTTGAGTAGTTCATCCACGGTGACTGCACTAACACCGTGCTCTCCGTTAATCGCCATTGCTATGTTCCGTCATTGAAGCTTTTCTATTTTCTCAGCGTGTTTTCCGCAAACTTTATTCACCCATATGGAGACTTCGATTCCAAGCGGCGGCTGTCTTGTTCACAATTTCGATCACGAGGTGCTCCTCTGGCGCATATTTAACGATCAGAAGGCTTGGGTCTAGAGAGCGGTTCTGACCAAAAGCGGGCATCGATGGCATTAGCACAGCGCTGAAATGCACCCGGTTGTCGATACCATGGCATTTGCTGGTACGGTCAAATGGTATTTGCTATATCTTCGATTCAGCGTCGGCCTTATACCATGAAAAATGCCATTGATAATGCAGGAAACATCATTAATGGCATCCAAAAAACACATGAAAATCAGAATATTAAATAATAACCTTACCCTCACTCGATCATTATTAAAAAATTAAAACATTTATATAGCAAGGAGTTAATACAAGAAAGAATCTAAACACCATGAGAAATACCATACCCAGTAAATTCAAAAAGTCGAATTAACCTCTCTCGCGGCGAACGCAACCGATAGTTGCCCCTTCAAGGTGGACAACTCATCCGGGCTACCATCCTGAACATTTCCCGCCAGCAACTACGCCGCATAAGATGGATCGGTCTGGAAAAGTTCGACCATTGCCCCGTCGTGACTACGGTCTTTCATCAATCACCTATAGTTCACGGATGCCCTCAGCCTGGAGAATAGCTTGCTCAGCCACTAAAATCCTTCCGTTTCTGGCAGTACCGCTTGTCAGGACTGACAGAAAACTGCCAGAAGCAGTCATTGCTACTTGTCCGACTCATCAGTCTCGCCGAACAAGAATTTCCCTATGTGCCAGATCGATCGCCCAACGTTGTGAATGAGTTGCTCTCCCTGCCGCAATGGCGAGTCTTCTTCATCGACGCCCGCGAGCTTGATCGCGTCTGTTATCTTTGAGCCTGTAGGGTGTGCATCTCCCACTCGCATATCATATACACCGGCAATCTCAGCAAATACTCTTTTGGCTTTGTCGTCTCCAATTTTCTCAGCCAAAATACTTTGGAGTAACTTGTTTGAGCCGAGCTTGCCTTTATCTTGGTGTGTAGAAAGCTTGCGTAGCTCGGTTACGTTGAGCCTGTCCGAGAATACGCGAATGATGTCCTTGGCTAATCTGAGTAGGGTCGCTCTGTCTTTGCTTGCAAACCTGGATATTTGCTGCCCTACTTCGGAGTCATCAATATCATGGGTGAACGGCGATATTTCGTATTTATGCCTGAAGCCATCTTCCAAAAGCCTCATGCTTCCAAAAAACATTTCTTCAACCGCATATGTGGGTGCCGGTTTCGCCCTCACATGCGCGTCCAGTAGCTCGCTTGAAACCTTCCCTTCAGGAGCTACATTATGCCCCGCCCAAACATGCTGCTCCCATGGGGCGAGTCGTGCGATGTCATAAGCATATACGGTGATAAGATCCGAACTGTTTATCCCGAAATGCGTTTTATATCCTGATGTGGAATTAATAGCTCCAGTTTCAGCCGTATACCACGCCAACTTAAATCCTCGACTATTGAGAAGCTCATTCACGACGCTGACCCGAAACCATAGCCAGCGGCCTATGTCCTCGTTATCAAGCTCTGCTGATCTCATTCGCGTTCCATCGGTTTCCACGATGAATTGCGGGAGGTTCGGATCTGCATCTCCACGAACGCGTGGGCTTTTTGATTGGTGGTCTATCCATTCCTCACGCCAAAACTCCCCTTCTACCCGTACACCTTTATATCCTCCACGATGCCCCTTTGAACTTTCATAGTCTGTGTTCGAGTCATTCTCAGGGCCCATCACAGGGGCGTCTTCTCCCTCATCTACGTCCGTTCGCCAGGCTCGAAACATCGCCCAGCTTCCCCCAAAGACTTCATCAAGCTTGCGAACGATTAGGGTGAATTTACCGTTATCTCTTTCCTCATCGTGAGGCTGCAAATTTGAATATGCGCTGTCCTCAAATACGGGGACATTTTCTACCCGTTGTCGGTAGTATGAAAGGCGGAGCGACAGATTTCTGGCCGCTAGATAGTCGAGTAAAAATTCTCGTTTTATTTCTATCTGACAATGGTCGCCATCTTCACTAACTGTCTCGCGAGCTACCACAACGAAATTTTCTTCAGGCCTGACCCAGTTGCCCCCCTCTTTGATCAAGTGCAGCGCGACTACCAAATCAGGGCTTAGTATCCATTTTCTACCACCAACAACAGGTTGCGGGTGTTCAAAAACTAGATTGACACCTATTGGCTCTTTATCGTTGTATTGATATTGCTCAATGGACACATAATATCCATCTTCGTATGCATAAGGCGCGACTGTGTGCCCAATACCTATGTCGCTCCATCCAAGACGTTCCTCAACTAGCTGGCGATGCTCTGACGGGAATGCAACAGAACCACAGCCGAAATATTCACTGACATAGCCTACTTCTTTTAGATCCCCTTTCTTGCTCTCAACTGACGCTCTTAAAGGAACCCACGCCGCGTTAGAAAATACCCTGCGGGTTTCCTTGGTTTGGAGAATCCACTCTTCACTCATGGTCGAATTTCCTGTATTCATGGCAGCATGCTGAAATAAAGCAATGGCCTTCGCTTGATAGTATCCAGCCTACCGTGGATCGAATAGTTGTAGCGGAATGAAATCGACCCCGCAGGCGTGCTGGCATCATAGAGGCCGTCATGGTCGTTCACTTTGTAGAGTTTGTCTTTCGGCTTGATGTACGCAGCTTGGTATCGGTCAGCATGATCACGGTCGAGTTTCATCTAGAAAACACCATACTCCCCCCTCATTGCACCAAACCAATACAAATAATATAAATCAATATATTAATTTAAATAGATACCATGTCTAACTGGTTAGGAACGACATGGTATCGAGTGCCTAACATGGTATTAGGTTACAGATTGTACCATCTACCATGCCATTAAAACGGGGCCTGGCGATGTGAAAACTTGCCAGATAGTGCGAGGTTGAAAACGCAAAAAGCCCGCAATTACGCGGGCTTCCGGGTATTTCTTGCCACTCGCTGCCGGTCTATGCCGGACGCGGGGTTATTCCCACTCAATCGTCGCAGGTGGTTTACCTGAAATATCATAAACCACGCGGGAAATGCCGTTCACTTCGTTGATGATGCGGTTAGAGACGCGGCCGAGGAAATCGTACGGCAGGTGCGCCCAGTGCGCTGTCATGAAGTCGATGGTTTCCACCGCACGCAGTGAAACCACCCAATCATATTTACGACCATCGCCCATCACGCCAACAGAACGTACTGGCAGGAACACGGTGAACGCCTGGCTGACTTTGTTGTACAGGTCAGCTTTATGCAGCTCTTCGATGAAGATAGCGTCTGCACGGCGCAGCAGGTCGCAGTACTCTTTCTTCACTTCGCCCAGCACGCGCACGCCCAAACCTGGACCTGGGAACGGATGTCGATACAGCATGTCGTACGGCAGGCCGAGTTCCAGACCGATTTTACGCACTTCGTCTTTGAACAGCTCTTTCAGCGGCTCCACCAGGCCCATCTTCATCTCTTTCGGCAAACCGCCCACGTTGTGGTGCGATTTGATCACGTGCGCTTTACCGGTGGCAGAAGCCGCCGATTCGATCACGTCAGGATAGATGGTGCCTTGTGCCAGCCACTTCACGTCTTCCAGACGCAGCGCCTGCTCGTCAAACACCTCTACGAATACGCGGCCGATGATTTTACGTTTGGCTTCGGGATCGTTCTCGCCTGCCAGCGCATCGAGGAAGCGCGCTTCTGCCGCAACGTGCACGATGTTCAGACCGAAGTGGTCACCGAACATTTCCAGCACCTGCTCAGCTTCATTCAGACGCAGCAGGCCGTTATCCACGAACACGCAGGTCAGACGCTCGCCGATGGCGCGATGCAGCAGCATCGCGGTCACAGAAGAGTCCACGCCGCCAGACAGACCGAGAATCACTTTGTCATCGCCAACCTGCTGACGAATACGCTCAACCGCATCTTCGATGATTTTGGCTGGCGTCCACAGCGCTTCACAGCCGCAGATGTCACGAATGAAACGCTCAAGCATGCGCAGGCCCTGACGCGTGTGCGTCACTTCCGGGTGGAACTGCACGCCGTAGAATTTCTTCTCTTCGTTAGCCATGATGGCAAACGGACAGGTTTCGGTGCTGGCAACGGTTTCGAAACCGGCTGGGATGGCGGTGACTTTGTCGCCGTGGCTCATCCAAACGTCCAGCAGCGGTTTACCTGCTGCGCTAATCGCATCTTCGATGTCACGCACCAGCGCGCTCTGAGTCAGCACTTCAACCTGCGCATAACCAAATTCGCGCTCGTTAGAGCCTTCAACCTTGCCGCCCAACTGCATCGCCATGGTCTGCATGCCGTAGCAGACGCCCAACACTGGCACACCCGCGTTAAACACGTATTCCGGCGCACGCGGGCTGTTCAGCTCGGTGGTGCTCTCCGGACCGCCAGAGAGAATGATGCCGTTCGGGTTAAACTGGCGAATTTGCTCTTCGGTGACATCCCACGCCCAGAGTTCGCAGTAAACACCCAGCTCGCGCACGCGGCGCGCAACCAGCTGCGTATACTGAGAACCAAAATCGAGGATCAAAATGCGATGTTTATGAATATTTTCAGTCGTCATTGAGGCGTTTCCATTGGGATGGACTTAATAATAAAAGCGCCCGGCGGGTGCCGGGCGCTAAATTTTACGGGATTATGAACCCATGCGGTAGTTTGGTGACTCTTTGGTGATGGTCACGTCATGCACGTGGCTTTCGTTGATGCCCGCGCCGCTGATACGCACGAACTCCGCTTTGGTGCGCAGATCGTCAATGGTCTGGCAACCCGTCAGGCCCATGCAAGAGCGTAAGCCGCCCATCTGCTGGTGCACGATCTCTTTCAGGCGGCCTTTATAGGCCACGCGGCCTTCGATACCTTCCGGTACCAGTTTGTCAGCGGCGTTATCGCTCTGGAAGTAACGATCTGAAGAGCCTTTAGACATCGCGCCCAGTGAACCCATACCGCGATAAGACTTGAACGAACGGCCTTGATACAGCTCGATTTCGCCCGGAGACTCTTCGGTACCGGCCAGCATAGAACCGACCATGACGGCCGCTGCGCCTGCTGCAATCGCTTTAGCGATGTCGCCAGAGAAGCGAATACCGCCATCAGCGATAACCGGAATGCCGGTGCCTTCCAGCGCGGCAACTGCATCAGATACCGCGGTGATCTGTGGCACGCCAACACCAGTGACGATACGCGTGGTACAGATTGAGCCAGGACCGATCCCCACTTTCACCGCGCTCACGCCGGCCTGCGCCAGCGCCAATGCGCCTGCGCCGGTGGCAACGTTGCCGCCGATGATTTCCAGGTTCGGGTATTTTGCACGGGTTTCACGAATACGCTGCAGCACGCCTTCAGAGTGACCGTGTGATGAGTCAATCAGCAGCACGTCAACACCGGCAGCAACCAGCGCATCAACGCGCTCTTCATTGCCCGCACCGGCACCAACC
Organism: Pantoea sp. DY-17; assembly: GCF_019795975.1. Classification (NCBI taxonomy): domain Bacteria; kingdom Pseudomonadati; phylum Pseudomonadota; class Gammaproteobacteria; order Enterobacterales; family Erwiniaceae; genus Pantoea; species Pantoea sp. DY-17. The sequence goes on from NZ_JAIMIG010000001.1 coordinate 2,124,537, forward strand.
GCAGCGCCTACGCGCAGACGGCCTTCCGCATCTTTACACGCGTTAGGTTTACGTTCGGCTTTTTGGAAGTCTTTAACGGTGATCATGCCCAGCAGGTGGAAGCTGTCATCAACAACCAGCGCTTTCTCAACACGTTTTTCATGCATTTTGTGCAGCACAACTTCGCGCGCTTCACCCTCTTTCACCGTTACCAGGCGCTCTTTCGGGGTCATCACCGCGGAAACCGGCAAGGTCAGGTCGGTAACAAAACGCACGTCACGGCCCGTGATGATGCCTACCAGCTCGTTGTCGGTGTTCACGACCGGGTAGCCGGCGAAGCCGTTACGTTCGGTCAGCTCTTTCACCGCCGCCAGCGCGGTGGTTGGCAGCACGGTTTGTGGATCGGTAACGACGCCGCTTTCGTGTTTTTTCACCTTACGAACTTCATCCGCCTGGCGCTCAATTGACATGTTTTTGTGAATAAAGCCCAAACCACCTTCCTGCGCCAGCGCAATTGCCAGACCGGCTTCGGTCACGGTGTCCATTGCAGCGGAGAGCATGGGGATGTTCAGACGGATGTTTTTCGTCAGTTGAGTGCTGAGATCAGCGGTGTTCGGTAAGACAGTGGAGTGAGCGGGAACGAGCAGAACGTCGTCAAATGTGAGGGCTTCTTTAGCGATTCTTAACATTGCAATATCTCCACCTGGGGGCGATTAAAACAGATAAAATATTGCCGCGGCATTATACAGGCCGAAACCGATTGCCTCCAGTGTTTTTTCAGAAAAAGTCTTGATCCTCGGGGCAAGCAATGTAGTATCAGTCGATTAACCCTCTGATTTAAAATTTGATCTACATCACATGTCGCTACCGCCAACCGCCAATATTTTTACCGTCAGCCGCCTGAACACCACGGTGCGCCAACTGCTGGAAAATGAGATGGGCCTGGTGTGGCTCAGCGCTGAAATTTCAAATTTCACTCAGCCCTCTTCCGGTCATTGGTACTTCACGTTGAAGGATGATGGCGCACAAGTGCGCTGCGCGATGTTCCGCAACAGCAATCGTCGCGTCACCTTCCGTCCTCAACATGGCCAGCAAGTGTTAGTGCGCGCCAGCATCACGCTGTATGAGCCGCGCGGCGATTATCAGCTGATTATCGAAAGCATGCATCCGGCCGGTGAAGGCTTGCTGCAGCAGCAATTCGAGCAGCTGAAAGCGCGTTTAGCCGCGGAAGGCTTATTCGATCAACAGTTCAAACAGCCGCTGCCGGATCCGGCGCGTCAGGTGGGCGTGATTACCTCCGCCACCGGCGCGGCGCTGCACGACGTGCTGCGCGTGCTGCATCGACGCGATCCTTCACTGCCGGTGATTATCTATCCCACCGCGGTGCAAGGCGTGGATGCGCCGGCTGGCATTGTGCGTGCCATTGAGCTGGCTAACCAGCGCGATGAGTGTGACGTGCTGATTGTCGGTCGTGGCGGCGGTTCGCTGGAAGATTTGTGGAGCTTCAATGACGAGCGCGTGGCGCGGGCGATTTTTGCCAGCCACCTGCCGATTGTCAGCGCCGTTGGGCATGAAACCGATGTCACTATCGCTGACTTCGTAGCGGATTTACGTGCGCCAACGCCATCTGCTGCGGCAGAACTGGTGAGCCGTAATCAGCTTGAACTGTTGCGCCGTTTGCAGTCGCAGCAGCAGCGCATGGAGATGGCGATGGATTTCTATCTGGCTCAGCAGCAGCGTCGCTTCACGCGCATTCAGCACCGCTTACAGCAGCAGCATCCGCAGCTGCGTCTGGCACGCCAGCAAACCGCGCTCTTCCAGCTGCAGCGCCGTCTCGGTGAAGCAATGGACCAGCGCATGCGCGTGGCCAATCGTCAGCAGGATCGCCTGCTGCAACGCCTTAACGCCCAGCAGCCGCAGGGACGTATTCTGCGCGCTCAGCAGCAGCTCCAGCAATGGCACTATCGCTTACAGCAGGGCATGGAGAAGCAGCTCAATCACAATCGTCAGCGCTTTGGCACGCTGGCGGCACAGCTGGAAGGCGTGAGCCCGCTGGCGACGCTGGCGCGTGGCTTCAGCGTAACCACCGACACCCAGGGTCAGGTGGTGAAGAAAACCCAACAGCTGAGCAAAGGCGACTTGCTGCGCACCCGGCTGGACGATGGCTGGGTGGAAAGCCAGGTTACCGCACTCGAACCGCAGAAATCCCGGAGCCGCAAAGCGCGTTCATAGCGGGAAAACTATACTTCTGGCATGTACCTCAATGGCCAGGAGTTTTTTTATGTCTTACAGCGTTATTCCTCCCTACATTCTGCGCAATATCATTGATAACTGCTCCGGCGCGCAACAAGACTACGCGCGCCGCACCCTCACCCACGTCCAGCACCTGATGGGCGAACATAACGCTAAACCAGCAAGCACCGCCACCGCTCAGCCAGGCACGGTGCTGCGTGCTATCTATGACGCCGAAGGAACGCAAAATCTGCCCGGCACGTTGGTGCGCGAAGAAGGCCAGCCGGGAAATGGTGATGTTGCAGCCGAAGAAGCCTGGAACTATCTCGGCATTACCTACGATTTCTTCTGGCAAATCTACCAACGCAACTCGCTGGACAATAAAGGCCTGAAGCTCGATGGCACCGTGCATTACGGCAAGGAGTATCAGAACGCCTTTTGGAACGGGCAGCAGATGGTGTTTGGTGACGGCGACGGCGAGATTTTCAATCGCTTTACTATCGCGCTGGATGTGGTGGCGCACGAGCTGACGCACGGCGTGACAGAAACCGAAGCGGGATTGATCTATTTCCAACAGGCAGGCGCGCTGAATGAATCGATGTCTGACGTGTTTGGTTCGCTGGTGAAGCAATTTCACCTCAAGCAGAGCGCCGATCAGGCCGACTGGATTATCGGCGAAGGTTTACTGGCGCAGGGCATCAACGGGCGCGGATTGCGCTCGATGTCGTCACCGGGAACGGCCTACGATGAGCCGGTGCTGGGTAAAGATCCGCAACCGGCCGATATGGCGCACTATATCGAAACGCGTGACGACAACGGCGGCGTGCACCTCAATTCTGGCATTCCCAATCGCGCTTTTTACCTCGCCGCCAAAGCGCTGGGCGGCTTTGCGTGGGAACAGGCCGGTCAAGTCTGGTACGACACGCTGTGCGACAAAACGCTGCCACAGGATGCCGATTTCAGCACCTTTGCGCGCTTTACCGTGCAGCACGCCAATCAACGATTCAACAGCTCAGTGGCGGAAAAGATCCAATCCGCCTGGCAGCAGGTAGGCGTAACATGGACATCCAACTGACCGATGACGCAATCATCGAGCTGGCGCGGGAAGGCGGAATCGCTTTTATCCCTAAACTGCGCGGCGAACGGCGCTTTGCGCTGGGGGAACTGCCGGAACCGCAAAAGCAGCGCGTCTGCGAGGTGCTGGAACAGGTAATGCCCTTGGGAGAAACGGAAGATCAGGCGGCAAATGTCGGTCGTGGCGATCAGCGCTACTACCGCATTCAAATCACCTATGCTACCCATCGCGAAGCGGGAAGTTTCGTGATTTTAATTCCCGAACAACTGGCGCCCCCCGAGCTGCAATCGCTGTGGCGAGACGGTGAATAGGTTATCGGAGATCTCTCAAGGCAGAGCGTAACTGATTGACTATACTCATTATGTGGCTAGCTAGTCCACGTCGAAGAAAACACCCTTAGATGAGGTCTCTGCTATGACACAAAAAAAGCAACGAGGTGGTGCCGGGAACTTTGCAGAGGACCCGGAGCGCGCCAGGGAAGCCGGTAGCGCTGGCGGCAAAGTCAGTGGGGGTAATTTCAGAAACGATCCTGAAAGAGCCAGGGAAGCTGGAAGAAAAGGAGGTCAAAAAAGCCGTCGCCCTTCTAAGCAGCAGTAATTAAGGTGCCTTAAAGGAAGAGATGTGCCACGGAGGGTGATAAAAAAAAGGCCGACATCATGATGTCGGCCTTTCTCCTTTTTTAACTTACTTGCTGTCTGGCAGCGCGTAAGCAATCACGTAATCACCACGGTCTGGCGACTGACGTGCACCGCCTGCGGAGATCAGGATGTACTGTTTGCCGGTTTTCGGCGAAACGTAGCTGATTGGACCGCCTTGGCTGCCGACTGGCAGACGTGCTTTCCACACTTCTTTACCGGTTGAGCTATCGAAAGCGCGCAGATAGTAATCCTGCGTACCCGCGATGAACACCAGGCCACCCTGCGTTGCCAGCGTGCCGCCTAAGGTCGGCATACCAATTGGCATTTTCGCGCGCATTTTGATACCAAACGGACCGGTATCTTCTACCGTACCCACCGGCACCTGCCACACGATCTGACGGGTTTTCATATCAATCGCTGACAGCGTACCGAACGGCGGAGCCTGGCACGGAATGCCCAGCGGCGACATGAAGCGGTTTTTGTTCACCGCGTACGGTGTGCCTTTCAGCGGAACCGCACCCATACCGGTGTTGATGGCTTCACCGCCGTTGCTGGCCGCCGTTTTGCTGGTGTCTTGTGGGATCATCTGTACCCACAGGCCCAGACGCATGTCGTTAACGAACATGTACTGGTTGTTCGGGTCAAACGAGATACCGCCCCAGTTCATACCGCCCAGTGAACCTGGGAAGCTGAGGGATTTATCGGTATCCGGCACGGTGAACAGACCATCGTAACGCATACCTTTAAAGGCAATACGACACGCCAGCTGATCAAACGGTGTTGCACCCCACATATCCGACTCCGTCATTTTCTGGTTGCCGATATTTGGCATTTCCACAGAGTGCGGCTGAGTTTTGGTGTACTGCTCGTTCGGGATGTGACCCTGCGGCATCGGCAGCTCTTCAACTTTGGTCAAAGGCTTGCCGGTCAAGCGGTCCAGCACCCAGATCATGCCGGTTTTCGCGCCGATAACGACGGCTGGCTTGTTAGTGCCGTCCTTCATCGGGAAGTCGACCAGGCTCGGCTGCATTGGCAGGTCGAAGTCCCACAGATCGTTATGCACGGTCTGATAAACCCACTTCTGCTTACCGGTGGTGGCATCCAACGCCAGAATTGATGCGCCGTAAGTGTGATCCAGTTTGGTACGGTTCGCACCCCACAGATCCACTGACGAGCTACCCATCGGCAGGAACACGGTGTTCATTGCCGGATCGTAAGACATTGGCGCCCACGAGTTTGGCGTACTGCGGGTGTAATTTTTACCCGGCATCAGCACCGCATTGGGGTCGTCATTGCCTGGATCAAACGCCCAACGCATCTGACCGGTGATGACGTCAAAACCACGCAGCACGCCGCCAGGCATGTCGGTCTGTACGTTATCGGCGACACGACCACCCACAACAACAGTGGTACCGGCCATCGCTGGCGGTGACGTCAGCTGATATTGCGGATCTGGCGCACTGCCCAGACCGGTTTTCAGGTCAACCACACCGTGCGTACCGAAGGTGTCGCACAGCTCACCGTTGTCGGCGTTGATAGCAATCAGACGCGCATCAATGGTGTTCATCAGAATACGACGCTGACAGGTGTCGCCAGCAGGCAGCACAGCGGCAGTAACCGGCGTTGAACCCGGCTCGGTTGGCTGCTGCAGCGGTTTAGTCGCATCGAAATAGGCTAAGCCACGGCAGCGGTTCCACACTTCTGCCTGCGCGTTGATTTCGCGTTTCCAGATTTCCTTACCGCTGTCTGCGGCAACCGCAATCACATTGTTATGCGGGGTGCACAGGAACAGCGTGTTGCCTACCTGCAGCGGGGTTTGCTGATCTTCCGCACCGTTACCGGTTGGGCTGATTGGCGTATCGCCAGTGTGGAAAGTCCAGGCAACCTGCAGGTCTTTCACGTTGTCGCGGGTAATCTGATCGATGGCAGCGAAGCGGTCGCCACCCGGCGTACGGCCGTAGCTGCTCCAGTCTTGCTGAGGTTTTGATTTATCGACCGGAATCAGCGGCAGCTGTTTACCGTCAAATGCCACGGTAGGATGCGGCTGGAACATCTGCACGAAAGTCGCCACCATGCCCACCACGATCACCGCAGACAGCACATAAGAGACTTTTGCCAGGGAGCTTTTGCCTTCGCTTTTACGCAGGGCTGGCCAGGTGAGGAATGCAAACAGCATCAAGCCGGCCGGCACCATCAAGCGCGAGACCAGCGGCCAGAAATGCAGGCCTGCATCAAACAGTGACCAAATCAGCGTGCCAGCAAACACCAGAATAAACAGGGTGACGGCGGATGATTTGCGACGGAAGAACTGAATGGCCGACAGCAACATAACGATACCGGCGATGAGGAAGTACCAGCTGCCGCCCAGCGCGACCAGCTTGCCGCCGCCGATTGCGAAGAACAAGCCGATTGCCAGCAAAACCAGGCCAAACAGTACGGACCAGATGCTCAGCCCTTTGCCGGGACGAGCGGAATTTTCTGCCATAACAAAAACTCTCCTGAAAAAATAAAGCGCTGGCGCCGATAAATCTGTGGCAGCCGATGACAAGGCCCCAGCCGCAGCGGGAGACAGGAACTATTCCGTTACGCTTTATTTTATATCTATTGATACGGGTGCAATGCCCGTGATTCGGCGCTTGTGAGCGAGGACACAACGTAGGTGAGAGTGATTCTCGCGACAAGGCGGCAGAATTGTACCACCTGGTACAATAAAAAGTGAATATCCATAACGCAGCAGTCACTGGTTAATAGCATTTTTGCTACAAATCCAGGCGTAACTTGTTAATAACTCTAGGCGTGGAATCCGGAGTTTTTAATCTGCGATGAAGGCAGGCGTAAATTCGACGCGCTTTTTCGAGATTAGACCGTCGCCGTGCTGACAAAAGTAGTCGACAGCGCCACAGGCTTTCAGCACTTGTAACGGCCGATGGCAATCCGGGCATAAGGCGATACGATCGAAATGACGTTCACAATTGGGGCAGTCAAAACCGGTTTCACTAAGAGTGAGTGGTTGCTGACAGGTTGGGCAGGAAAAGTTCATCCATTATCCTCTGCGCTTTGGATGGCGGTCGCCATAAATGGCGCCACTGCAAGTTACAGGTGAAAAAAAAGGGCCCTGTTGGGCCCTTCTCATCTTAACGCTTGTTCTTCTTCAGATGCGACATCAGACGCTGACGTTTACGCTGCTGCGTTGGCGTCAACAGGTTGCGTTTGCCCGCGTACGGGTTATCGCCTTCTTTGAACTGAATGCGAATCGGCGTCCCCATAACGTTGAGTGAACGACGGAAGTAGTTCATCAGGTAACGCTTATAGGAATCAGCCAGATCTTTCACCTGGTTGCCGTGAATCACCACAATTGGCGGGTTATAACCACCGGCGTGCGCATACTTCAGCTTCACGCGGCGACCCCGTACCAACGGCGGTTGGTGATCGTCGGCGGCCATAGTCATGATGCGCGTCAGCATTGCGGTGCCCACACGCTTGGTGGAGCAGTCGTACGCTTCGGTCACCGATTCGAACAGGTTGCCGACGCCGCTGCCGTGCAGGGCGGAAATAAAGTGGATGCGCGCAAAATCGATAAAGCCCAGGCGGAAGTCCAACATCTCTTTGACTTCATCTCTGGCTTCCTGCGTCATGCCATCCCACTTGTTGACCACGATCACCAGTGAGCGCCCACTGTTCAGGATAAAGCCGAGCAGCGAGAGATCCTGATCGGAGATTCCGGCACGCGCATCAATCACCAGCATCACCACGTTAGCATCTTCGATAGCTTGCAACGTTTTGATAACTGAGAATTTTTCGACGGTTTCGGTGATTTTACCGCGCTTACGTACGCCAGCGGTATCAATCAGGACATACTCACGTCCGTCACGTTCCATCGGAATATAGATGCTGTCGCGCGTGGTGCCCGGCATGTCGAAGACCACGACACGGTCTTCGCCAAGAATGCGGTTAGTTAGCGTTGACTTGCCCACGTTCGGGCGGCCAACGATAGCGAGTTTGATTGGCAGTGTGGTTGGGTCGAAATCTTCTTCTTCCTCTTCCTCCAGCGCCTTCTCACTCTCTTCTTCTAAATCGGCCCAATAAGCAGCGTTCTCTTCTTCTTCAGTGAGCTCGACTTCTGGAACGATTTCTTCCATCCACGGCAACAGTGCGGTTTCCAGCAGGCTGTTAACGCCGCGGCCATGCGAAGCTGCAATGGCGTGAATCTCGCCTAAGCCCAGCGCATAGAAATCGAGCACCGCCGCTTCCGGGTCGATACCGTCAGTTTTGTTGGCGACAACAAAAGTGGCTTTTTCACGGGCACGCAGATGATTAGCGATTTGCTGATCCGCCGGCATCACGCCCGCGCGCGCATCCACCATAAACAGCACCACATCGGCTTCTTCAATCGCCAGCAGCGACTGCTCCGCCATGCGGTTTTCTACGCCCTCTTCGGTGCCATCAATACCGCCGGTATCAATAACAATGAATTCGCGCCCTTCCACTTCGGCGCGACCATATTTGCGATCGCGAGTCAGTCCAGGAAAATCCGCCACCAGCGCATCACGTGTGCGTGTTAAACGGTTAAATAGCGTAGATTTTCCCACATTGGGACGCCCAACCAGCGCGACCACAGGTACCATAACACTTGCCTCAGTTTTTAAAATAATTCGCCCGAATGGCGTGATTATAACGACATTTGACGCCAGGCGTCAGGCTGAAGCGCAAAGAATACCATGCCTGACTAAAAACGAAACGGCCCCTGACGAATCAGGAGCCGTGTAAGCGAGCGGGAAACGGGTTCCCGCAGAGCCAAATCCTTAACGGGTGATGGCGTAAACTTCTCCGCCTTTCGCCTGGATCAGCAGCTTGTCACCGGCAACCACCGGTTCAGTCTGGAAGCCATCGCTGTCCAGTTTCTGCTGCGCCACGAAGCGGCCGTCAAGGGTGTTAATCCAGTGCAGATAACCTTCGCTATCACCGACAACCAGATAACCGTTGAACAGCACCGGCGAGGTCAGATTACGATGCAGCAGATCGCTTTGACGCCAAATGGCTACGCCACCGTCAGCATTCAGGGCAATCACACGGTCATCCTGATCGACCAGGTAGATACGACCCGCATCCACCACCATGTCTTTCACGCCGCCAATCTCACGTTTCCACAGCACCTGACCAGAACGCAGTTCCAGCGCGGTGAGGTTACCGTTATACGCCAGCGCATAAACTACACCGTTTACCACGACTGGCGTAGTATCGACGTCGCTCAGGCGATCGATTTCCGTGGCGCCGCTTGGCTGCGAAATACGCTGCTGCCAAATCAGCTGACCTTGATTGACGATGACTGCGCTCACGCGGCCATTATCGCCACCCACAATTGCGCCACCAAAGGCCACGGTCGGGGCTGATTCACCGCGCAGTGACAGCGCAGGCATATCAAGGTTAACAGTCCATTTGATCACGCCAGTGCTCTGATCAAGGCCTTGCAACATACCGTTGCTGGTGTGAACCAGCACTAAACCGTCGCTCACCACCGGACGCGACAGCGCTTCACCGGCGACCTTGGTCTGCCAGGCAATGCCACCATCGCTGGTATTCAACGCAAATACCTGACCACGTTCGCTACCGATGTAGATGCGATCGCCGCTGGCGGTGACGCCGCCAGAGAGCAGTGCCGAGATGTTTTTCGAGAAGAAGCCGGTTTTCTCAGAGAGATCGACTTTCCATTTCTCTTTACCATTGCTGGCATCAAGCGCTTTAACCACACCAAAACGATCCGCAGCATACACGGTACCGTCCAGCCAGGCTGGATGCAGATTGGAATAGAAATCACCAACGCCATCGCCAACCGAGGTGCTCCACGCGGTCTGCGGCGTAAACTGGTTTTCCACTTTAGGCAGCGGGGCCATTTTCACTACATCTTCTTCGCCGCTGAACAGCGAGCAACCGCTGAGCAGAGTGACTGAAATCAGCCCTGGCAGCAGGTATTTACGTAATTCCATGTGCGCTCTCTTGACTGGCTTAACTTAAGTTATTCATCTTCATCTGCAGCATTTGCTTCAGCGCAGGAGAGGCCTGCGATTCAGCACCTTTGCTCCAGGCATCACGCGCGCCCTGCTTATCGCCTTTGCTCAGCAGTGCTTCGCCACGAATGTCCGCCACAATGGCTGTCCAGCCATCACCTTTAACATTGTTAAGGGTAGAAAGTGCGGCATCGGCCTGACTTTGCTGCAACTGAATGCGAGCCAGACGCAGGTTAATCACCGCCTGCAGGTTGGCATCTTTGGTATCTTTCAGCCCACTCTGTAACAGAGTGATAGCTTTATCGAGCTGATTGGTTTCAACATACTGCTTAGCCAGATCCAACGAAGCCAACGCACCATAGGTGTTGTTGTTTTCGCTGGCGAAAGTGGCGACCGCTTCCAGCGAATCAGGCTTGTCCGCTTGCATCGCGCTGGTCAGCTGTTGATATTCTGCTGATGCCGCTTTATCGGTGCCTTCCTGATGACTGGACCAGAAACGCCAGCCACCCAGCGCAGCGATACCGATGATTACGCCAACGGCCAGAAATTTGCCATTGTTGGCAAAGAACTGACGCAGCGCGTCAACTTGTTCGTTTTCGTTGCTGTAAACTTCCACGCAATCCCTCTCTTTAAAATGGCTGTTGCAGTGCTGCGCTTACTGCAGCAGTGTGCGCAACGTCGCAGCGGCGTCGCTCTGAGCCAGCGTCTGTTGATCGCCGGTACGCAAGTCTTTCACCACAACCTGGCCCGCTTTCACTTCATCTTCGCCCAGCACCAGCGCAATGCGTGCGCCCCACTTGTCTGCACGGGCAAACTGCTTCTTGAAGTTACCGCCACCAAAGTTGGTCATCATCTTCAGTGCCGGATCAGCATCACGCAGTTTTTCCGCCAGTTGCATCGCGGCGGACTGAACGCCCTGCCCCGAAGCGATAACATAGACATCAACAATGCGCGTCGGTTCAAATTCTGGATTAACTGCTTGCACCAGCAACACCAGACGCTCCATACCCATGGCAAAACCGACCGCTGGCGTGGCACGTCCACCCAGCTGTTCAACTAAACCATCGTAACGTCCGCCGCCGCACACGGTGCCCTGCGAACCGAGGCTGCTGGTCACCCATTCAAACACGGTACGGTTATAGTAATCGAGGCCGCGCACCAGGCGCTGGTTAATGCGATAGTTAATGCCCGCGTCGTCCAGCAAGGCGCACAGGCCGCTGAAGTGCTCGCGTGACTCCTCATCAAGGAATTCGCCTAGCGTTGGCGCATCGTTTAACAGTTTCTGGATGTCAGGATTTTTGCTGTCGAGCACGCGCAGTGGATTGGTGTACATGCGGCGTTTGCAATCTTCGTCGAGTACGTCCTGATGTTGCTCAAGGAATGCTACCAGCGCGCTGCGATAGTTGGCACGCGCGTCCAGCGAACCGATAGAGTTCAGCTCCAGCTCAACGTGCTCGGCAATACCTAACGCTTTCCACCAACGCGCGGTCATCATGATCAGCTCAGCATCTACGTCCGGGCCTTGCAGGCCGAAGACTTCGACACCCATCTGGTGGAACTGGCGATAACGACCTTTCTGTGGGCGCTCGTAGCGGAACATCGGGCCGGTGTACCACAGACGCTGTTCCTGATTGTACAGCAGACCGTGCTCGATACCGGCGCGCACGCAACCTGCTGTGCCTTCCGGACGCAGCGTCAGGCTTTCGCCGTTGCGGTCTTCAAAGGTGTACATCTCTTTCTCAACCACGTCGGTGACTTCACCGATCGCGCGGCTGAACAACGGGGTGTGCTCAACGATTGGCAGACGGATTTCACTGTAACCATAGCTGGCCAGCACCTGCTTAAGGGTGCCTTCAATACGCTGCCAAATCGCGGTATCCGCCGGCAGGTAATCGTTCATCCCGCGAATCGCTTGAATATTCTTCGCCACGTTAGAATCTCTTAAGACAAAAAAACCTGAGCGGCATCATACCTTATGAGGATGAAACCGCACAGGTTCAATCACAAACTGGCACGCGACTGGCGCGCGCCACGATTATTTTTCCAGCTGCTGCACGTTGATACGGCGGCTTTCATCCAGCATGCTGGCTTTAGCGCGAATACGCGCTTCCAGCTGGTCGATCATGTCGTTGTTATCGAGACGATCGCGCTGGCGCACACCATCTTCGTAGAAGCCGCTTTTCTTGGCTCCGCCGGTCACGCCGAGGGTAGAAACTGTCGCTTCACCCGGACCGTTCACCACGCAACCGATAATGGAAATATCCATCGGTGTGATGATGTCTTCCAGCCGCTCTTCCAGCGCATTGACCGTACCGATGACATCAAACTCCTGACGCGAACAGGTCGGGCAGGCAATAAAGTTGATGCCGCGGGAGCGGATGCGCAGAGATTTGAGGATATCGTAGCCGACTTTCACTTCTTCAACCGGATCGGCCGCCAGCGAAATACGCAGCGTATCGCCGATGCCTTCGGCCAGCAGTAAACCTAAACCGATCGCCGATTTCACGGAACCCGCACGCGCGCCGCCCGCTTCGGTGATACCGAGATGCAGCGGCTGATCGATGGCTTTCGCCAGCAAACGATAGGATTCAACGGCAAGGAAGACGTCAGAGGCTTTGACGCTCACTTTGAACTGATCAAAATTGAGGCGATCAAGGTGATCCACATGGCGCATCGCGGATTCGAGCAGCGCCTGCGGCGTTGGCTCGCCATATTTTTCCTGCAGATCTTTTTCCAGCGAACCGGCATTAACGCCGATACGGATCGGAATATTGTAATGACGCGCACAATCCACCACCTGGCGAATACGCTCATTGTTACCGATATTGCCTGGATTGATACGTAAACAATCCACGCCATATTCAGCGACTTTCAGTGCGATGCGATAGTCAAAGTGAATGTCCGCGACCAGCGGCACGTTGACCTGTTGCTTAATCAGTTTGAAGGCTTCAGCCGCATCCATAGTGGGAACGGAGACGCGCACGATATCAACCCCGACGCGCTCAAGCTGGCGAATCTGGTTAACGGTGGCGTCCACGTCAGTGGTGCGGGTGTTGGTCATTGACTGAACGGCGATGGGCGCACCATCGCCAACTGGCACCTTGCCGACGTAAATCCGTGTTGATTTGCGACGGATGATGGGTGCTTCGTTATGCATATTCTCTCTCCACAATTACCCGGAAAGCGCGCTGCGCGTTATTGCGCACCCAGCGTCAGACGGGCAACCTGGTTATTACGGATAAAACGACTTAAATCAACGGGCTGATTCTGATATTGCACGTCAACCGCACCCGGTGCGCCAATTTTCAGACGATACGGAGCCGTTCCGGACAAACTCAGCTTACCGCCGCTACGTTGCAAACCGCTGAACAACTTCTTGCCGGTCGCATCGCTGACTTCCAGCCAGCAGTCGGCTTTGAAGTTCATTACGATGGCATTCGGATCGCCTGCCGGTTGGCTGACTGCCGCATTCGCGGTAGGCATTTGACCAGCAGGAACGCTGTTGGCTGGCGCCGGAGAGGTCGCTGCTGGCGGCGCTGTATCAATTGGAGCCTGGCTTGGCGAAACCACGGCGTTGTCGCTGCCGGTGGTTTGCGCATTGTTGCTCATGCTCGACGCAGGTGCAGCGGCGTTGCTTTCAGGCGTGGTCACTGCGCCAGCACCGTTATCGACTGGCGTACCGGCAGCATTAGTATCCGCATCGGCATTGCTGTCGGTGCTGTTGTCGCCCAACGGAATGGACTGGCTATTGTCGCCGCTGCCGTTTTGATCGGCCATCGACACCAAATCAGCCTGTGACGCTTTATGGTTCTGCCACCACCACGCACCGGTCAAACCGACTACAACGAAAATCACCAACCAGGTGAAGATCATCAGCCAGCCATCGCGCTTTTTACGACGCTTACCCAATGAGAAGCTCTGCATCGGCTCGATCCTGGCAGCGCGCACCGGAGCCTGTTTTGCCATCATCGGCAGCAGGTCATCTTCCGGCACATGCACCAGACGGGCATAGGAGCGAATGTAACCGCGCAGGAATGTCGAAGCCAAATCAGCAGGTGACTTATCCTCTTCAATATCACGCACGGTAGTAAGTTTCAGGCACAGGCGTTCAGCGACGTTTTGCTGGGTCAGCCCCATCTGCTCACGGGCCAGACGCAGGCGTTCACCTGTGGAATGTACTGCAGAATTCTCTTGAGTGGCTTCAGTATTCATTAGCTAAATAACGCTGGTACTGTATCGATTGTGGAAAACTTCGCGCCAACCGGTCGCCATAACGTGTAACGTCAGCAGCGTTTCCCTGTTGCGCGGCGAAACGTATCTGTAACCACAGGCTCTCTGCCGTTGCGGGCAAACGCTGGTGGTACACTTCTAAAAGCAGCGGAACCGACTGCTGTTCCTGCTGTTCAAGCCGCCTTTCCACTTCCCTCAGCAGTTGACTGCCCTGCTCCGGTGCGGCATCCAGCGCGTAACCTAACTGCTCGCGCGCTGCGGCACTCTCATCAGCCTGCAGGTAACAATAGCCCGAAAACAGGAATGCATCCTGACGAGCATCGATTTCCTGCGCCTCAATTGCCAGCTTAAACTGTTGATGCGCTTCGTCATACTGCCTTAAACCGCAGAGAAACGCACCGTAATTGTTAGCCACATAACCATTCAGCGGCGCTAACTGCTGCGCCCGCTGATAGTGCCAGCGGGTTTGTGCGCTGTTCTGCTGCGCCTGCGCCACACGGGCCAGGGCCAACGGCACGCGATAATCTTTCGGCGCTGCCTGCTGAGCACGCAATAAATTGCGCTGTGCAGCGGCATAATCCTTCACCGCCAGATAATGCAATCCGAGCTGCAAACGGATATCCGCTGCACTCTGCTTTGCAGGGTGATTGACACAACCGGTTACAACAAAGCCAGCCAGAATCGCGGCGGGTAATCCTTTACGCATTTCAGTCTCTCCATGAAAAATATGTGGAGAGACTGACATGAGTTACGCCCGCTGAATATCAGCAGGCGCTGGCTTTCAGAGCGCCTTCACAGAGATGGCTTCGCCCGCCATTTTCTTACGTAGCGTGCGCTTGGTACGGTCAATCACATCGCCCGCCAGCTGACCACAAGCGGCGTCGATATCATCACCACGGGTTTTACGCACGATGGTGGTGAAACCATAATCCATCAGTACTTTGGAGAAGCGGTCAATACGGCTATTGGAGCTACGGCCATACGGCGCGCCCGGGAACGGGTTCCACGGAATCAGGTTGATTTTGCACGGCGTCTCTTTCAGCAGTGCCGCCAGTTCATGCGCGTTGTCGGTGCTGTCATTGACGTGATCCAACATCACATACTCGATGGTCACACGGCCCTGATTGGCGTTGGACTTGCCGATGTAGCGTTTGACCGCCGCAAGGAAAGTCTCGATGTTGTACTTTTTGTTGATCGGCACGATCTCATCACGAATTGCATCGTTCGGCGCGTGCAGTGAAATCGCCAGCGCTACGTCGATCATATCGCCCAGCTTATCCAGCGCCGGCACCACACCTGAGGTTGACAGCGTAACGCGACGTTTTGACAGGCCGAAACCGAAGTCGTCCAGCATGATATCCATCGCCGGCACCACGTTGTTCAGATTCAGCAGCGGCTCGCCCATGCCCATCATCACCACGTTGGTGATCGGGCGCTGACCGGTAATTTTCGCAGCACCGATGATTTTCGCGGCGCGCCATACCTGGCCGATAATTTCTGATACGCGCAGGTTGCGGTTAAAGCCCTGCTGCGCCGTCGAACAGAATTTGCACTCCAGCGCGCAGCCTACCTGCGAGGAGACGCACAGGGTTGCGCGATCCGCTTCCGGGATATAGACGGTTTCAACCAGTTGGTCGCCCACGCGAATCGCCCATTTAATGGTGCCATCGGTGGAACGCATCTCTTCCGCCACTTCCGGCGCACGGATTTCAGCGCGCTGCATCAGCTTACCGCGCAGCACTTTGTTGATGTCGGTCATCTGCTCGAAATCATCGCAGCAGTAGTGGTACATCCACTTCATGACCTGATCGGCACGGAACGGCTTTTCGCCCATCTCAAGAAAGAATTCGCGCATCTGCTGACGGTTAAGATCCAGCAGGTTAATTTTTTCATTTTTTGGGGAAACAACCACGGGGGAAGCGGACGACGGCGTCACAATCTGTTCGGACATAATGTTCTCTGGCCTCGTTGTTACACGTTACGGCTCTGGTTAATAGTAGGAAAAAAACAGCGCCCTCGCTGAGGCTGGCTCAACAAGGGCGCATAATTGTACTACATCTGCTGCATGATGCCAGGGGAACCGTTTTACAGAGGTTGAACAGCTGTAAAGACGGGTGTCCGCTCAGGCCATCAACGCACTTAGCGAGTGCGTGGGCAGACTTCGTTTTCTGCGAAGAAGTACGCGATTTCGCGTGCTGCAGATTCAGCAGAGTCAGAACCGTGGGTCGCGTTCTCGGTGAAGCTGTCCGCGTAATCCGCACGCAGAGTCCCTGCCAGCGCGTTGTCTGGGTTAGTTGCACCCATCAGATCGCGGTGACGCTGAACGGCGTTTTCGCCTTCCAGTACAGAAACCACAACCGGACCAGAAGTCATGAATTCAACCAGACCATCAAAGAATGGACGGCCTTTGTGCTCAGCGTAGAAGCCTTCAGCCTGCTCTTTGGTCAGGTGCAGCATTTTTGCGCCAACGATTTTGAAGCCCGCGCTTTCAAAACGGTTATAAATTGCACCAATCACGTTCTTAGCGACGGCGTTTGGTTTCACGATTGAGAAAGTACGTTCGATTGCCATGTTGACCTCTAGTTAGCATCCTGAAGAATCCGGGAGCTCCTCCCGGTAAGAAAACGCGCCGATTATAGGGATATCGCAGCGCGTTGCCTATTAGCGATTGGCGGAATTATTGAAAATAATTGATTTTTGTCGGGGCGCGCAGGCAAAAAGTATGCCATATCCATGCACTCAACCGCGCGTAAAGGCCACCGATGAGAGTTGCCCCGCTTCATCCATCACCACCAATTGATAACTGCCCGGCTCATCCAGCACCAGCGCCGCACTCTTATCATTCGCGTCCCGCTCCAGCGGCTCTCCGTTTAAGAACCACCAGCGCTGCTCACCTTGCCCGCCCTGCACCGCAACCGGCATCACCAGCACTACTTTACCCGGCAGCGGCTGTACGCGCTGGCCGTTGATCACACCAGTAATCACCATCGGTGGCGCATTGCCCTGATTGCGCGGCGGACAAGCGGGATCGATCGGCGGCAAGCGCTGCGCACGGCGTTCAGCAACCGGCAGCCAGGGTTCAAGCGGCAGCGGCCACATCAGGCGCTCCCGACTTTGTGCATCCGGGCAATCGGCCGCCACACGCCATCCCCGGCTGTTCTGCCAGTAGCGCTGACGCAAGCCATTGACGCCTTCCTGCCCCGGCGCCAGCAGCGTCGGTGGCACAGTTTGATTCAACACCCAACTCTGACGACGCTGGCGACAGTTTTCGTCGCCGGGAGGCAATGGCTGACCGCCAGGCCAGCAAATGCTCATGGCGCTGACCGAAAGCGGACGCGGATCGCGCGGCGCACCGCTCACCGGCATATGTCCCGCCAGCACATTATTGACCTGATTCATCACCGGCACCGCCGAGGCAAAACCAAATTGCCCGGCGACCGGCGTGGCATCCGGCCGCCCAACCCACACGCCAATCAGATAGCGCGGCGTGATGCCAATCGTCCATGCATCACGGTAGCCGTAACTGGTACCGGTTTTCCACGCCAAAGGCGCAATCTCCGCCACCGCGCCGCTGGCCGGAGGTTGCGCCGCGCCAGCCAGAATGCGCCGCACAATCCATGCCGCGCCCGGCGACAACAGCGGCCTCTCCTGCAGCGGCTGTGTTGTCAGCCAGCGCAACTGCGCCGCATTGCCGTGACGGGCAAAGGCGCTGTAGGCCGCCACAATCTCATCCATGCGCGCGCCGGTGCCGCCCAGCACCAGCGACAGATTGGGCTCTGCGCCAGCGGGAAAGCGCAGATTCAATTCCACGTTACGCAAGCGCGCGGCGACACTTTTTGGCCCCAGCGCATCCAGCAACTGCACCGCCGGGAGATTGAGCGACCGCTCCAGCGCAGCGCTGGCGCTCACCGGCCCGTGAAAGCCCGAGTCAAAGTTGCCGGGACGATAGTCACCGAAGCGGCGCGGCACATCCTGCAGCAGTGATTCGCCATGAATCAGCCCATCATCCAGCGCCATGCCATAGACAAAAGGCTTCAGCACCGATCCCGGCGATCGCACGCTGGAGATCATATCGACATGACCAAAACGGCTGTCGTCATTGAAATCCACCGATCCGACATAGCCGCGCACTTTCATGTTTTGGTGATCCACCACCAGCAGCGCCAGCGAGGTGCGCGGCGGTAAGTTGTTTTTCAGCGACGTCGCCAGATTCTCCAGTTCGCGCTGCAGCGACACATCAATGGTTGAGGTGATTTTGTTGTCGGGTGACAGCGACAATAGGCGCCGGGCCAGCAGCGGCGCACGTTGCGGCATTTGGCGCGGCGGCAGCCACACCGCTTCTTGTTTGATATCGGCGACATCCTGCGCTGACCAGACGTGATATTGCGCGAGGCGATCCAGCACTTTATTGCGTGCTGCTTCGGCGCGCTGAGGCCAGCGGTCCGGACGCAGGCGGCTTGGTGCCTGAGGCAACACCGCCAGCAGCGCCGCTTCACCTTGGGTAAGTTGCGAAGGCGGTTTCCCCAGCCACATCCAGCTCGCCGCGCCAACGCCCTCAACCGTGCCGCCAAAAGGGGCGCGATTGAGATACAGCGTGAGGATGTCGCGTTTTGAGAGATGATATTCAAGCTGCAGCGCGCGCCACGCCTGCACCACTTTGCCGCGCAGGGTGCGCGGTTGCGGATCAATAAGCCGCGCCACCTGCATGGTGAGCGTGCTACCGCCGGAGACCACGCCGTGATGCAGCACGTTCTGCCCGACTGCACGCATAATCGCCATCGGATTGATGCCGGGATGATGCCAGAACCAGCGATCTTCGTAGGTCAGCAGCGCCTCAATATAGGAAGGCGAGACATCCTCCAGCGTCACCGGATAGCGCCAAATGCCTTGCGGGTCAGCAAAGCGCCACAGCGGCGTACCGTCCTCAGCCACCACCACGCGCGCCGGCTGTAACTCATGCAGCGGTAGCGGTGTAAGGCGATCCAGCAGCCACAGCGCGGCCAGCAGCAGCAGTAAAAAAAGCGGCAGCCAGCGCCACCGCTTTAGTCGCTTACTTCCAGACATCAATGCTTAACGCACATTGAGTTTTTCCGGCGTGCTGCCAATCGCGCGCCATTCCGGCACATACATCGATTCCACCTGCGGCGGCGGCAGGCGATAGCTGCCCGGCGTCACCGCTCGCGCCAGATACAGCAGCGTGCCCGGCGTGTAGCCATCGAGCGCCAGCGCGGCGACAAAGCGGTCGTCACGGAATTCGATGTGCTTGATGTTGGCTTGCTGCATATCCATCATGCTCTCTTTCAGCGCGTCGGCACTGTCGCCTAAACTGGCGCTGCTGTCGCTCAGGTTCTGGTTTTCCAGCTCCAGTCCGGCAGGCAGCAGATCCACCACCAGCGCATCACTGACGCGCTCGCTGGCCGCGACGTTAAGCCGCACCACCAGCAGCTCGCCACTTTTCAGGTTGGTGAGATCCGCCGGCTTACCCTCCAGCGTGAAGTACTCACGACGGATCTGCAGCACGTTGCTCATCGGCGACGGTGCGGTGCGCGGATACCCCACCACATTCAGCGTGCCGTAAAGCGGCGACGTGTTGTCGCTTTTCACCGACACGCCCTGACGCAGCTGATCTTCCGTCATGCCAATATTGAGCGGCTGATCACTGCTGAGCGGTTCCGCTTTACCCTGCAGGGTCGCCTGCCAGCTTTCACCTTTGTGCTGCTGCAAGGTGCGAGCGGCGAGGAACAACGCGTTGTTTTCCTGGGTCGAGAACCAGCGCTGTCCATGCACGGCTTTTGCCAGCTCGATCAACAACGGACCTTGCATCTCCGGCAGCAGCTGGTTTTCTGTCAGCAGCGACAGAATCAGCGCGCGATCGCGCACCGGGCTGCCGTAATCGCCGAGCCAGCTGTTGGGTTTACGTTCCAGGCCAATGCCCTGCGCCAGCGCCAGTTGTGCGCGCTGTTGATCGCCCATCAGCTTCAATGCCACGCCAAGCTGCACCATCGCCAGGCCCGATTTAGCCCGATCGCGCTTTTCATACAGCGCACGCAACGCACCGAGCGGCGCCTGCTGCTGACGCGCCAGCACCAATCCGGCATAAGCCTGCACGCTGAAACGCAAGCCATCGGCATCGCTGCTCCAGCTGGTTTCGATCTGCGCGGGATCCTGCAGATAGCGCAGCAGACGTTCGTCGGCACGGGTAATCACGCCATCCGGTACGCCGTAACCGGCTTCGCTGGCGCGCAGCAGGAAATCGGTGACGTAAGCCGTCAGCCAGAACTCTTCCTGACTCTCTTTGCTCCACAAACCAAAGCTGCCGTTGCCGCGCTGCATGCCGGCAAGACGCGCGATGCCGGTATCAATTGAGGCGCGACGCGCTTCATCGTTACTGGTTTTGATGCCCATCGCCGTCAGCTGCGCATGATTGGTGAACACCGACGGCCAAATGCCGCTGGCGGTCTGTTCAAGGCAGCCATAAGGATAGGCGTACAGCGAACGGATATAGCTGGCGATATTCAGCGGTGGACGGTTACTGAGCGACAGCTGTCCGCTCAAGGTATCCTGCTGCAAGCCATTGAAGGCGCTGGCCATCACCTGCCAGTTCTGACCGGTTTGCATCACGTTATCGAAACTCAGCGTTTGTGCCGGATAGGCCGGACGCACGCCAATTTTCCATTTACGCTCGCTCGCTGCCAGCGTTTCGCCCGGCAAACTCATGCCGGAAACCCTGACCTGTACCTCGCCTTCACCGAAGCCGCCCAGCGCTCTGACCGGAATTTGCAAGGTGGTGCGCGCGCCTTGCGCCAGCTGCACGCTGGCAGGGATGTTGCCGTTCAGGGCGATCTGGCCGCTGGCGCTGATGTTGATTTTCAGCGTTTGCGGTTGATCGGTGAGGTTAGTGAGATCCAGCGCCAGCGTAGATTGATCGCCGCTGGCCAGGAAGCGCGGCGTCGCCAGTTCACTGATCAATGGCGCGGCAACCACCAGCTTACGATCGGCCGACCCGAAGCTGTCGTCGCTCCACACCTGCGCCATCAAACGCAGTTCGCCATTAAACGCCGGAATCGGCAGTTCCAGCGTACCTTCGCCATTGGCATCCAGCGTTACGGGCTGCAACTGCTGCGCCACAATATGCACGTCAGTGACCGGTTTTTTGCCGCCGCGCGACAGCGCATCCGCATCGTCGCCGTCACCACCAAAGCGCAGCGCGGCCAGTTTGCCACCGCCTTCAATCAGTTGACCAAACACATCGTATTGATCGGCGTTATAACGCTTGCGGCCAAAGAACGCTTCCCACGGATTCGGGGTTTTGTAGTCAGTGATGTTAAGCACGCCGCTGTCCACCGCCGAGAGTAATACCTGAACCTGCTTCGGCAATGCGCCACCTTCACGACTGGCTTTGATCTGCACTTTTAGCGTCTGCTCAGGACGGATCTTATCCGGCGCGTCGAGCGCTAAGCTGAGGCGGCGCGCTTCGGTCGCCATCGGCAGATGCAGTAACCCCACCGCGCGCTTCGGCGTGACGCCGCTGGCCTTGTCGCCGTCGCGCACCACGATGGCGCTGAGATAAAGATCGTGTCGCTTCCAGCTGTCGCTAATCGGTACATCAATGGTTGCGCCGCCCGCCGGAACCTCCAGCGGTTGCCACCACAGCGTGCCGCTGCTGGATTCCACCATCAGATAGCCTTTGCCGGCAGCAGGCGACTCCACCTGTACGTGTGCGATGTCGCCCGCCTGATAGGCGGTTTTATCAATTTTCAGTTTGACCTGATCCGGACGCAGCGCGCCGGTGCCGTTGGTATTGTCCTGCCACCCATATCCGGCCTGGAAGCGTACGCTGCTAATGATGTTGTCGCCGGCATGCACTTCCAGGCGATAGGTGCCCCACTCCACCGGGAAACTCACTTTCTGGCTGCCGCCCGCCGCAATAGAGATGCGCTGCTGATCCTCCTGCAGATCCTTTTGATCGAAGCGCGATTGCCAGCCTTCGCTGTCAGAGAAGCTCCAGTAATAGTCGCGGCGTTCGTGGATCAGGCGCACATCAAGATCTGACGCCGCCAGTTTTTCGCCCTGCGGATTGGCGTAGACCACGTCGAATTCCGCGAGGCTGTTTTCTGCCACGGTCGGCTCATCGTGATAACGATCGCTGCGATAGTCATATACCGATTCACTGCTAAACAGCGGACGGATGCCGGGCAGCGCCGCTGCCGGCCAAATCGCCTGAGTCGCGCGGCGCGTCACCGGACGGCCGCCGGTTTCCAGCAGGCTGGCTTGCAGAATCAGATTGAGCGGTGAATGGATCTCTTTCCAGCTGCTCTCAACGTTAAGCTGCAGCTTGCCGCTCTCATCCAGCTTCTCATCCACATCATCGAGCGAACGTTTCAGCTCTTCAGTGATGTCGCCAAATTGATAGCCGGGCAGCGCGGCCACCGCTTCACGCGCGGGACGCAGGAACAGCAGCCCTTGCAGCTCGTTACCCGCAGCCGGCGCGCCGTACAGATAGCGGCCTTCAACAACAAAGGTGACGTCCTCATCCGGCGCCACCGGCTGCGCGCTGTTGGTCAAATCCAGCGCCATGCGCTCCGGCAGGAAATCTTCGACGTGGAACGGCCAGCTGCGCGGCTGGTTGTCGCCACTGTTGATACGCAGCGTCCATTCGCCGGTCATTGCGGAAGCCGGTATCGCGAAGCGATGTTGATAGATGCCGTTCTCCGGCTGCCAGACAAAGGTCTGCGACACTTCGCCATTCGGCTGCACCACGTCGGCTTTCACCGGCTGCGGCGGCAACGGTTTGCCATCAGCATCACGCAGCAGCGCGTTGACGATCACCGTTTCACCCGGACGATAGAGATCGCGCGGACCAAATACGAACAACTGTTTGTCGTAGCCTTGCGGTCCATCAATCGGGAACTCCGCCAGATCCAGCGCCGGACGATTAAGATCGATCAGCGAGGTTTGGTCCTTTTGTGTCGCCAGCAGCAGCTTGCCTTTAGCATTCGCCGGTAAACGCAAATGACCGTAGCTGTCGCTGGTGCCACTGGCGAGTTGTTTGCCTTTCTCATCCAGCAGCTGCACGCTAACGTCATCAAGTGGCGCGCCATTGGTCAGGCTTTGGGCAAACAGTTCCAGCTGTTCAGGGAATTGGTGCAGCGACAAACCGATGTCGCTCAACGTAAACAGTGTCGCCGGTTGCGTGTAGTTGTAGGTTCCGGCCTGTTTCATCACCGCCAGATAAACGCCCGGCTGCTTCAGCGCATCGACATCGCCCAGCGGCAGCTGCATTTTCTCGCGCGTGTTGCGTGCCGGATTAAGATCGAAGCGGGCGCCGTAAACCAGATCGGCATTTTTCAGCAGCTCGCGTGATTCCCAGTACGACATATTGTTGCCGTAATTCCACTGCGCCAGAAAATCGGCCAGCGAGGCACTTTTCACGCGGAAGAAATCGACGTCGACGTTATTCACATTCAGCGCCAGCACCGGCAATCCCTGCGTCAGACGCAGCGGCAGCAGCGATCCGCGACTGGCAAAACCCACCATCGGCTGGATATCGCGCGTGGTGAGCGATTGGCTAAAAGATTTCGATAAGGTGCTGCCATCGGCTGCTTTGAGACCGGCATCGACATTAACCGTCAACTTGCGCGACGGTTCAGGATGACGAAAACGCAACGCTTTACCGTTTGGCGCCAGCTCCCAGCCGCCATCAACCTTGCCGCTTTTCTCATCGATAATCTGCACGCGCGCAGCGAAATTCTGCTTCGCTTCAAGCGGCGTGTTGAAGGTCAACACCAGCGCGGCGGCGCCGTCAAGTTGCAGCTCGGAGAGATCGATAACCGACAGCGATTTCTGCGTTGCTGTTGCGGCTGCCGCTTCCTCCGCGTGACTCGTCAAGGTCCCGCCGCCCAGTAATCCAGCACCGATCAGCGCGCTGAGCAGCAGCCGGTTAAAACGTTTTGCCATGGTAATTCCCTCACCAGTCCCAGAAGTTAAGAAAACGTCATTCCGCGCAATTTCACATCAACCCGCCAACTTTAGCAATCACACCCTTGAGATAGCGTTCACATTCCCGGAGACTGGTCGTTTCCCGTTTGCTGAGAAGAGGTTGCTATGACAGCCATATTTGTGTCCGCTGATTGGTTGAAAGAACATTACACCGAGGAAACATTGCAGGTGCTTGATGCCCGCATGTTACCGCCTGGCCAGGAAGCCGTACGTGATGTGCAGGCTGAATATCTGGCTGGTCATCTGCCGAATGCGCCGTTCTTCGATATTGAAGCCTTGTCCGATCACACCAGTGCTTATCCACACATGATGCCCCGCGCCGAATCCTTTGCGGTGGCAATGCGCGAATTGGGCGTCAGCCAGGACAAACATCTGGTGGTGTATGACGAAGGCAACCTGTTTTCGGCTCCGCGTGCGTGGTGGATGCTGCGCGCCTTTGGCTGCGAAAACGTGTCGATTCTGGCCGGAGGATTACAGGGCTGGAAGGCAGCCGGTTTCGATGTCGCCACCGGACCGGTTAGTTTGCCGGAGGGTGAATTCGAAGCGACTTATGATAGCGCACAGGTGAAACGTCTGACCGATGTGCTGCTGATCAGCCACGAAGGCGGTGCGCAGATTGTCGATGCCCGTGCGGCGAACCGTTTTAACGCCGAAGTGGATGAACCGCGTCCGGGCTTGCTGCGCGGGCATATTCCCAACAGCCTGAACGTGCCGTGGAACAGTTTAGTGGTAAATGGTGAATTGAAACCGGCAGCGGAACTGCGCGATCTGTTTGCTCAGGCGGGGGTAAAACTGGATCAGCCGGTGATTGCCAGCTGCGGTTCGGGTGTCACGGCGGTGGTGGTGATTCTGGCGCTCACCTCGCTGGGTGTGCGGGATGTGACGCTGTACGACGGTTCGTGGGGCGAATGGGGCAGCCGCGACGATTTACCGATCGAGAAGTGATAGCAGGTCGCCATCAATGGCGACCACGCATTATATAATCCGCTGACTGCCCTTAAAATCGCGCAGGAAACTGCCCCAGCGACGTTCATAGAACGGCGTGATGTGGGCAGTAAAGAAGTGGCTCACGCCGCGATCTTCATTAACCACTTCACAGATATCAATGGGCGCATCATCCGCAAGCGTATCCGTCGCTACACCGCCCGCCGCCTGAATAATCTCATCGATATCGCTATCAGCTTCGATACCAATCAGCAGGTTCGGTGCTTCGCTGGCGCTTTCACGAATGCTGGCGATGTAAGCACGGCGTACCTGTTTGTACTTGGCAAACAGTTGCGTTAACGAATCAATCATCTGCGCTGGCGGCTCGGCCACTTCGGACAACAGCAACGCATGACCACCTTCCAGCACGGTTTGCTGGCTCAGCGCACTGCCCTCTTCGCCAATCAAATGGGCGATTTCACCCGGCGAAAACTCTTTACCCGCAGGCAGTTTCGGATTGAGGAACAGCGTTTCGCCTTGCGTGATTTCAAACAGCGTGCGCACCGGCATGCGCAGATAAGGCTGTTCATCTTTGATGGCCTCGCCCATCGCCTCTTCCGAGGTGAAGAACGGGATCACGCTGCCGCCACCCTCTTTTTCCCAATGCTGTAATTCGACCGGCGAAGTCGCATCAAACTGTTCGGCGGGACTTTCGCCTGGCACCCACACATCGGCTTCCAGCAGCAGCTGGAAAAATTCCGGACGGTGCGCAGGCTCAGTGGCCGCCAGCTTCAGCACCTCTTCAAGACGGTTACTCATTTATCGTATTCCAAAAAAGACGGCAAGCTTGCGCCTGCCGTGATGAGGATTATTTCAGTAACAGATTGGCGACGGTGCGCACACCCAAACCGGTCGCACCCGCGGACCACTGATCCACCGCGCTTTTGCGGTACGTCGCGGAGCAGTCAATGTGCAGCCAGCCTTGCTGATATTTGCTGACGAAATGCGACAGAAACGCCGCCGCACTGCTGGCACCTGCCGCATGTGACGGACTAGCGATGTTATTCAGATCGGCAAAGTTTGAAGGCAGATGGCTGCGATGGAACTCGGCCAGAGGCAGACGCCAGAAGGCTTCGTTTTCGCCGGTTGCGCTGCCAAGCAGCGATTCCGCCAGCACATCGTCAAAGGTAAAAAGCGCGTGATAATCGTTACCCAGCGCGGTTTTCGCCGCGCCGGTCAGCGTTGCCGCATCGATTAGCAGTTCAGGATTTTGCTCGCTGGCATCGATCAGGCCATCGGCCAACACCAGACGACCTTCCGCATCGGTGTTCATCACTTCCACGGTTTTACCGTTGCGATAGCGAATGATGTCGCCCAGACGGAACGCGTTGCCGCTGACCATGTTGTCTGCGCAGCATAGATACAGCTTCACACGCTTATTCAGACCGCGTGAAATCGCCAGCGCCAGTGCGCCAGTCAGCGTTGCCGCGCCGCCCATATCAGACTTCATTGAGTCCATGAAAGCGCTCTGCTTCAGGCTGTAACCGCCGGTATCAAAGGTGATGCCTTTACCGACCAGACAGGCGTAAACCGGCGCATCTTCATCGCCAGTTGGATTGAAATCCAGCGCCAGCAACACCGGTGCGCGCGTGGAGCCGCGGCCCACGGTGTGGATACCGGCGTAACCCTGAACACGCAAATCGTCACCTTTGGTGATGCGATAGCTGACTGCTTTGCCGCCCACTTCGTTGATCAGATCAACCGCGTTGTGCGCCAGCTGTTCCGGGCTAAGATCTTCCGCCGGCAGGTTGATGGTGTCGCGCACCCAGTCAACAATCTTCAGACGACGTGCAAATTCAGCCTGATCGTCTTCATTGAATTCCGGCCACTCGACCTGACGTTTGCCTTTCGGGCTGCGATAGCCTTGCCAGAACGCCCAGCACTTTTCCACATCCCAGCCTTCGCCCTGCAGCGAGACGTGACGAATGCCCTGGCCGTCCAGCTTGCGCCCCGCGCGCTGGATGCTCATCAGCGCGTCTGCGCCAGTCAGGTGTACGGTCATGCCACTTTCGTTGCTGCTCAGCAGCGCTTTGTCACCCCAGCGCGCATCGGCGGCCTGGGAGCTGAGCGTAATTATCATCGGTTGTGTTGTCATCGCGTGGCTCCGTTTGCGTTAGGTGTCACCTTGCGCCAGAACCGGCGCAAGGGGTGCATGAATTAGCGGGCGTTTGCCGCAGGCGAAAGTGCCCGCAAGAGTGTTACCGCTTTGTTAACCAGCTCGATAGCGTACTCAATTTCCTCTGCGCTGGTGAAGCGTCCGAGCGAAAAACGCAGCGAGCTGTGTGCCAGCTCCTGCTCAACGCCCATCGCGCGCAGCACATAGGAAGGTTCGAGACTGGCCGAGGTACAGGCGGAACCGGATGACAGCGCCAAATCTTTCAGCGCCATAATCAGCGATTCGCCATCGACGTGGGCAAAACTAATATTGAGGATGTTCGGAGCGCCCTGCTCCAGCGAACCGTTGAGGTTCACGTTACCCAATTGACTAATACCGCGCCACAGACGCTGGCGCAGCTCGGCCAGACGCGCCATTTCGCTGCCCATCTCTTCACGCGCAATACGGTAGGCTTCGCCCATGCCGACAATCTGATGCACCGGCAACGTGCCCGAACGCATGCCGCGCTCGTGACCGCCACCGTGCATCTGTGCATCAATTTGCAGACGCGGTTTACGACGCACCCACAGCGCGCCGATGCCTTTCGGTCCATACAGCTTGTGCGCTGAGAACGACATCAAATCCACCGGCAGTTCAGTGACGTCAATCGGCAATTTGCCGACGCTTTGCGTGGCATCAACGTGAAACAGGATGTCACGCGCACGGCACAGCGCGCCGAGTGCGGCGATGTCCTGAATCACACCGGTTTCATTATTGACGTGCATCAGCGATACCAGCACCGTGTCGTCACGCAGTGCAGATTCGAGCATCTGCGGCGTAACGATACCGTCGCTGCCCGGCTGTAAGAAGGTGACATCAAAGCCTTCGTGCGCCAGTTGCTGGCAACTGTCAAGCACCGCTTTGTGTTCGGTTTGGCTGGTAATAATGTGTTTGCCGCGCGCCTGATGGAATTGCGCGGCACCTTTGATCGCAAGGTTGTCCGCTTCGGTCGCGCCGGAGGTAAAAACGATTTCACGGGGATCGGCATTGACCAGCTCAGCAACTTGATTGCGAGCCACATCAACAGCTTCTTCAGCCTGCCAGCCAAAACGGTGGGAACGGGACGCGGGGTTACCGAAAGTGCCATCCATTGTGAGGAACTGCATCATTTTGGTGGCAACACGCGGATCCGCAGGCGTAGTGGCTGCGTAATCCAGGTAAATCGGTAATTTCATTGCGCTAAAACTCCGTATAAAAAATCATACGTCTTTATAGCACATTCGGCCTCGCCCGTATGAACAGGAAAGGCCGAAGGAGAACTGATTAAGCGCGCAGATTAACGTTGATGGTTTCTTGCACACGATGCTGCTGGAAACGACGATTGTCGACGGTATTCTGACGATCGGCCACTTCGAGGATTTCCTGATTATTCACCAATTCCGCCAACGTGATGTTGTTGAGGAAGTCGCTGATGCGCTCACTCAGATCACGCCACAAAACGTGGGTCAGGCAACGCTCGCCGCCCTGGCAGCCCTCTTTGCCCTGGCATTTAGTGGCATCGACAGATTCGTCAACGGCGGTAATAACCGCGCCCACAGCAATCGCGCTTGAATCTTTGCCTAACAGATAACCGCCGCCTGGACCACGAACGCTGGCCACTAAGCCGTGCTTACGCAGACGTGAGAATAACTGCTCCAGATAGGACAAAGAGATGCCCTGACGCTCAGAAATGTCAGCTAGCGGCACCGGGCCCTCATTGGAGTGCAGTGCAACGTCCAGCATAGCGGTTACGGCATAACGTCCTTTGGATGTCAGTCTCATAGCATACAACCTCGTAAGCGTCCGTCCGGTTATCGGCGGGTTATCTGAAGAATTGACGCCAGTCTGACATTCCTGAGTAAAACGGTCAACTATTTAACCAAGTAAATTGCTCAACTATTTAACCAACTGTTTTACTCAACTATTATCCACATTACCTTTGCGCTTTTCGAACGATGCCATCATGCCGCGCAGGATGTTCAGTTCGTCGCGTTCGGGGCGCGCACGTGTATATAAACGACGCAGCTTGCTCATCACCTGGCTTGGCGTGCCTTCACGGATAAAGCCGCTGTTCAGCATCATCTGTTCGATGTGCTGATAGAAGCGCTCCAGATCGTCAACCAGCGGATACGGTGATTCGACAGGCTCTTCCGTCGGCGCGGCTTTTTCCTGCGCGTCCAGCCAGGCCATGCGCACTTCGTAAGCGATGATCTGCACCGCCATCGCCAGATTCAGTGAGCTGTATTCCGGGTTCGCCTGAATCGCGACGTGATAGTGACATTTCTGCAACTCTTCGTTAGTCAGGCCCACGCGCTCGCGGCCAAACACCAACGCCACCGGCGCCTGCTGGCCCTCTTCCACGCTTTTAATGCCGCACTCGCGTGAATCCAACATGGGCCACGGCAGTGAACGTGAACGTGCGCTGGTGCCAACCACCAAACTACAACCGGCAATGGCTTCATCCATGGTATCGACAATGCGCGCATTACCAATGACATCGCTGGCACCGGCGGCGAGGGAAATGGCCTGTGAATCGGGTTTCACCAGCGGATTGACCAGATAAAGGTTGGTTAAGCCCATGGTTTTCATCGCGCGTGCGACGGAGCCCATGTTGCCGGTGTGCGACGTTTCTACCAGTACGATTCGGATATTCTGCAGCATAATTAGAGGCGGTCAGGGAAATGATGGCGCGCATCCTAACATAAAAAGAGGACATTTGCTGAACACGCTGATATACTCCGCGCCGTTTTCCCCGTTCTTTAACATCCAGCGAGAGATACCGATGCATCCGATGCTCAACATAGCCGTGCGCGCCGCGCGCAAGGCCGGAAATTTAATTGCCAAGAATTATGAAACCCCGGACGCTGTCGAAGCCAGCCAGAAAGGCAGCAACGACTTCGTTACCAATGTTGACCGTGACGCAGAACGTTTGATTATCGAAGTAATTCGTAAATCGTACCCGAAACACACCATCATCACCGAAGAAAGCGGTGAGCTGGCGGGCGAAGATCAAGACATTCAATGGGTAATCGATCCGCTGGATGGCACCACCAACTTCATCAAACGTTTACCACACTTCTCCGTTTCTATCGCTGTGCGCATCAAAGGCCGCACCGAAGTGGCTGTGGTTTACGATCCAATGCGCAACGAACTCTTTACCGCCGTACGCGGTCAGGGCGCTCAGCTGAATGGCTATCGCCTGCGCGGCAGCACGGCGCGCGATCTGGATGGCACCATCCTGGCGACCGGCTTCCCGTTCAAGTTGAAGCAGCACGCAACGCCTTACATCAACATCGTTGGCAAACTGTTCACCCAGTGCGCTGATTTCCGTCGCACCGGTTCGGCGGCGCTGGATCTGGCGTACACCGCTGCAGGTCGCGTTGATGGTTTCTTTGAGATTGGCCTGAAGCCGTGGGATTTTGCGGCGGGCGAGCTGCTGGTGCGTGAAGCGGGCGGCCTGGTGACTGACTTTACCGGCAACCACGGCTACGTGATGTCAGGTAACATCGTTGCGGGTAACCCACGCGTAGTGAAAGCAATGCTGGCATCGATGCGTGAAGAGTTGAGTGAAGCGCTGAAGCGCTAGAAGCGAGAAGGCGGCTGAATCAGCCGCCTTTTTTTGTTACCGACGTTCGTGGCTTAATACCTGACGCGGTTGCGTCCTGCGACCCACGCGCCCCAGCAATGCTGCCAATACCGCTTCAATCACCAGCATAAAGAAGGTGAACCAGCTCGCTTTCGCCGTTGCGGCCGCCGCTTGCTCAGCCACTTCACGGGCTTTTTGCTCCGCCTGCTGTTTCAACTCCTGGTACTGTTGCACGGCTTTTTTATAGCTCTCCTCGGTTTGAGTCACAATCTGCTCAACCTCTTGATCGCTTTTACCGGTGCGCGCTTTGATAATATTTTTCAGCGCATCACGATCGGCAGCTTGCAATGTATCTGAGTGACGATTCATAACGCCTTTCAACCAATTAGCCAGATCATTATCAGCATTCTGTGGATTTTGTGCCGTTTGCTCTGCTTGATTTTGCGCGTTATTGGCTTCGTTATTTACATCCTTTTGCAGATTCTCAGGTTGTAATTCTGTCTTGCCGGTTTGACGCAGCGTAGTTTGTAATTCGTTTTTTAAATCATCTAAATTGATATTACTTTCCTGCAGCTTCTCTTTTGCCATATTGGTCAGTGATGGCGCCGCTGCGGAAATTCCATTACCAACAGCATTTACGCCGGCGCCTAAAATATTAAACGCACCGCCAATAACGCCAGTCGCCAGGGTAATCGCGAGCCATAATGTCAAAATGGTGCTAACACCAAACATCAACAAACCATGCATCGCCCCTTCGCGCTGCGCCAGACGCCCCGCAACGTAGCTACCTACGCCCATGGCAATCAGCATACTCACGCCGGTCCAGATTAACGCGCCGGTTCCCAGATGCTGCAGCGGATTTTGTTCCTGTTGTGGATCAATGGTTGTTGCACCAATCGCTGTACCCAATATCCCCAATAAAATATGAATGATTAGCGCAGCGATAACGCCGGCAAATACTGCGCTCCATGAAATACGTTTTAATGGTAGGCCGCCATGCACGTCGTGCACCGTATCTACGCTGCCATTATTAATCCGAGTTTCAGGCATCGTTTTCTCCTCGCAGAATATTTCGCTGAAATTTTATAATTGCTAATCCACCAGGATATTGACTGGTGTAATTGAGCTTAGACAGAGAAATCTATTTTCACCAGCGCGCTAAGCGGAGATATTTAATTAACTGTTGAGGGGGAGAATACTTGCAACAGTGGAATATTTACACTACCCAAATATCCTTAATGTCAGAAAGGACGAATTCCACCGCCGATGCCCGGCGCGGCACTTTGCCATAATGCAACGCCCGCAACGATTAACAGCACGCTACCTAACATGGCGAGCAGCGGCACCAGCAGCCTGGTCGCAGGATGAGCACCGCCGGCCTGCCCTAAGCGCTGAGCCAGCAGACGGGAGCGCTGCACTAACAAGCCGAGCGCCGAAACCGTCACAGCAGTGCCCACCGCCATCGCCACGGCAGAGGCGACGCCCCACGCATACACACCAATCACTTTGGCAAACAGCAGCATCATGATGGCGCCGGAACAGGGCCGCAACCCCATGGAAAACACCACCAGCGTCTGCGTTTTAGCGCTAACCGCCTGGTCCATCTGCGCAGCGCTGGGCAGATGCGCATGTCCGCAGCCGCAGTGTTCATCGTGCTGATGCGCTGGGCGAATAGCGTGGATCTGCAACTTTGGCTGAGGACGCCATTGCTGACGCAGCGATCGCAATGCACGCCAACCGACCCAAATACCCAGCGCGACGACTAACAGATAACTGCCCTTCTCCAGCCAGTAACTGCCGAGATGCATCTGACGCGACGAGGTTTGCAGCACCACCAGCATTAGCGTCACCAAACCAATCGCCACGCCGCCCTGCAGCAAAGCAGCCAACAACGTTAGCTTCATGCTGGTTTTCAACTTTGCCGGATGGGTGGCAAGAAAGGTAGTGATCACCACTTTGCCGTGTCCCGGCCCCAGCGCATGCAGCACGCCGTAAGCGAGGCTGAACAGCATCAGCGTCACGCCCGCATGCTGCGGTTGTTCAGCCACCTGCTGCAAAAGCTGCGTCATTTCGCGATTGAGGATTTTTTGCCACAGCACGCTTTGCAGCAAAATCTGCGACCAGTGCTGCCACAGCAGCACGCCCGCTAGCAGCAATAACGCCGCCATCAGCCACAGCGGCCATAAACGACGTGAACGGGAGGGAAGCGAAATCAGTGACATGTCAGTGTCACCGTTTGGGCGAATTGCTGGCCAAGATCCATATCCTCTGGCGGCGCATCGGCTTTATCCAGCGACAGCGCATATTGCTTCAGCGAGTCATCCGGTTTCGGCGTATGCAGATCGATCTGGCAATGCGATTTAACGGTGTCGTCCATGGTTAATGCCTGTGGATTATCGTAATACATATCAACAAAGTAGCTGGGATCAAAAGTCTGAATGCGATACTGCTTCGCGCTCAATAACTGCGGCTCGCCAAACGGCACGATAAACTCCAGCACCGCTTTGTTGCCGTTGCGCGATAAGTTGTACTCTTTCGGCAGATTGAGAAACTTGACCCGATTTCTGTCCTGCCATATTTCGGTGAAATAGTGCTGACCGAGCACATTTGCCATCACCTGCGCCGCCAGCTTTTTCCACACCACATCGCCGGGCTTGGCTTTACCTGCGTCGTATAACAGATCGGCGGAGGTTATCTCATCCATGGTCCACACCATTTTCATGCCGCTAAGATGTTGGTTGTCACTGATGAATTCGGTTTTCATGTCAATGAAGCTATGCGGATGTGACCAGGCTGCGGTGCTGAACAACAGCGTAAACGTAATGAGTGCAATTTTCATGTGTTATAAAGTAACAATTTTAAAGTGAAGTGTAGAGTGGCCCAGAAAAATTGTGACCCGCCCTAAAGCTCTGAACAAAAGTCACGACAAAGTGCAAGGTTACCGCGTGGAGTTAGCTATTCTTAGCTCAAAAGTGACCTGCGGATAAACCATTGATGAGTTCTGCACCCTCCTCTGCACCACTCTTCAGCCGTTCCCAGCGTCGTTGTCATCTGTTACTGCTGCTATTTCTGCCCGCTCCCGCGTTGACGCTTGAAAAGCTCTGCCAGTTGAATGGCGTGGCGCCTGTTGTCGCCCGACAGGATATCGCGGATGTGGGAGAGGAGATACAGCGTTACCATCAACTGGAGCTACACCAGATGGTCGATGGCAGCTTCCGCATTCACGGGACGGAACTGGACAGGCGGCTGTGCCTGATCCATTGGCTGCGACGCGCGCTGCGTTTGTCGCAGGATTTTGTCTGCGAGCATTTTGCCCCGGTGCTGCGTCAGCGCCTGAAAGTTCTGAAAATCGAGAAAGCGCTGTGGGATGAAACCAACCTGCAGGCGCTGATTCAGCACTGCAGCCTGCGTCTGGCGCGCGACTTCAGCGCGCGCGACCGCCTGTTTCTGCAAATCTTCATGAAGTATGCGCTGTGCCAGCGCCAAAACGCCTTGTTCAATGACGGACAGCGCGCGTGGCTGGCGGAAAAAGTCGAACGAGCTGCCGCCGACGACGTCATCCATCACTGGCAGAAGCGCTGCCACTTAGCGCCGGATGTAAGCGAGACCGACTTCTGGACGCTGCTATTTAGCCTGATTCACGCGCCAACCGCTACGCAGCTGGAGCATCCGCAGGCGGTAAAACTGATGCAGTCCGTGGAAGCGCTGATTGCGCGCTTTGAGCAGTTGGCACAAACCACCTTCAGAAATCGCGCCGAACTCACTCAGCAACTCTTTACGCATCTGGCGCAGGCGCTGGATCGCAGCCATTTTGCCATCGGCATCGATAACAGCGTGGCGCTGGATGTCGCACGACTCTACCCGCGTCTGCTGCGTACCACGGAACGCGCACTTGAGCATTTCAGCCGTAACTTTGCCACGCGCTTTAGTGCTGAAGAGATAAGTCTGGTGGCGGTGTTATTTGGTGCCTGGTTGATGCAGGAGAGTGCATTGCAGGAAAAGCAGGTGCTGCTGCTGACGGGCGCGGATGCGGCGCTTGAGCAGTTGCTGGAGCAGCAGCTGCGGGAAATGACGCTGCTACCAATTAACATCAGCTATCAGGACATCGTGCATTTTCAGCGTGAAGGCGCGCCGCGCGACATCGCGCTGGTGATCACGCCGTATGCCATTTCATTGCCGCTGTTCTCACCGCCGCTAATACAGGCGGAGCTGCCGCTGAGTCGTCATCAGCAGCAGCGTATTCTCCAGTTGCTGGAGAGTTAAGCGGCGCGCGGACGCAGGAACAGCGCCGGCAACGCCACTAACGCCATCACCCAGAACAGATGTCCTTGCAGATGCGTAAACAGCACGCCGCAAATCATAGTCATCACCGCAATACCGCCGCCCATGGCCAGCGCCGAATAGAGCGATTGCAGACGAATCACTTCCGCGCCTTTGCGCGCGGCAATAAACCGCATCGCCGCTAAATGGCAGACGGTAAAGCTGCCGCAGTGCAGAATTTGCGCCACGATCAGCAACGGCAACGCGGTGCTGGATCCCAGCATTGTCCAGCGGATAATGGCGCACACGCCTGATAACAGCAGGAGATCGCGCGCACTCCAGCGGCGGAACAGTCGGCTGCTGAGAGCAAAAATGATGATTTCAGCCACCACGCCCAGCGACCACAAGTAGCCAATAATCGACGCGGAATAACCGCTCTCCTGCCACCAGATCGCGCTGAAGCTGTAGTAAGCCGCATGCGCGCCCTGCAACAATGTCACGCATAACATGAAACGCCACACCGCATTTTCGCGCAGCAAATCACGCCATGCCTGCCAGCCACCATCGGTTGACGTCTGACGTTCACTACCCTGCGGCTTCGTCGCTGGCGTTAACATCATCCCACCTAACATGCCGATCGCGCCCAGTGACAGCAGCACCAGAATCGCCTGCGATGAGAACGCCGTGACAAGCATCCCGGTTAAGGCAGAGCTGATGACAAACGCCAGCGAGCCCCACAAACGAACCGGGCCATATGTCAGACCAATTTGCTGCGTCCAGGTGGCGGCCAGCGCATCACTCAGCGGTACCAGCGGTGAGAAAAACAGGTTGAAGCCGATCATCACGAACAGCAGCCACATCCACTGTTGTCCCAGCCAATAACCGATAGCGAACAGGCATGTCATCAGCGCCAGCAGGCGCAGCGCGGTGATCAGCTGTGAGGGGTTTTTTACCTGCGAGGCAATCAGCAAACTGCCGACAAAGCGCGCCACCATGCCGCACCCCAGCAGCAGACCGATTTTTTCTGCATCGAGTCCGGTGCCTTTGAGCCACACGCTCCAGAAAGGAAGGTAAATGCCGTAACAGAAGAAGTAAGTGAAGTAGCCCAAACCGAGCCATTTGGCGGAGCCGATTGCCATATTCCCTCCAGCAAAAATGCTGCTGAGCAGCACGAGTGGGCGCTACTTTGTCAGAGCACTGCTGCGACGGCAATAAAAAAGGATGGCTTGCACCATCCTTTTTTGCACTGCATCGAGAAGCGTAAAGCTTACGCGTACACCGGCAGACGGCTGCAGATTTCCAGCACTTTCTGTTTGGTACGTTCGATGGTCGCTTCGTCGTTGATGTTGTCCAGCACGTCAGCGATCCAGCCAGCCAGCTCGCGAACGTCAGCTTCTTTGAAGCCACGACGCGTCACCGCTGGGGTACCGATACGCACGCCAGAGGTCACGAACGGGCTCTTCGGATCGTTAGGTACGCTGTTTTTGTTCACGGTAATGTTGGCGCGGCCCAGAGCGGCATCGGCTTCTTTACCGGTCAGGTTTTTGCTGACCAGATCGATCAGGAACAAGTGGTTGTGTGTACCACCGGAAACGATGTTGTAACCGCGCTCCAGCAGAACTTCCACCATCGCTTTCGCGTTCTTAGCCACCTGCTGCTGATAAGTCTTGAACTCTGGCTCCATCGCTTCTTTGAACGCCACCGCTTTACCGGCGATCACGTGCATCAGAGGACCGCCCTGACCACCCGGGAACACCGCGGAGTTCAGTTTTTTATACAGCTCTTCGTCACCGTTTTTCGCCAGGATCAGGCCGCCGCGCGGACCCGCCAGGGTTTTATGGGTGGTTGAAGTCACGATGTGGGCATGAGGAACTGGGTTCGGATAGACGTCTGCGGCGATCAGGCCCGCAACGTGTGCCATATCGACGAACAGGTAGGCGCCAACGCTGTCTGCGATTTCACGCATTTTGGCCCAGTCGCACACGCCAGAGTAAGCAGAGAAGCCGCCGACGATCATTTTTGGCTTGTGGGTTTGTGCCAGCTCAGCCAGCTCTTCGTAGTTGATTTTGCCGGTTTCATCGATGCCGTAAGGGATAACGTTGTACAGCTTACCCGACAGGTTTACCGGGGAACCGTGCGTCAGGTGACCACCGTGCGCCAGGTTCATACCCAGAATGGTGTCGCCTGGCAGCAGTAGCGCGGTGTAAACCGCGAAGTTGGCCTGAGAACCGGAGTGCGGCTGTACGTTAGCGAAATCTGCGCCGAACAGCTCTTTAGCGCGATCGATCGCCAGTTGCTCAACGATATCGACGTATTCACATCCGCCGTAATAGCGTTTGCCCGGATAGCCTTCGGCATATTTGTTGGTGAGCTGTGAACCTTGGGCCTGCATTACGCGTGGGCTGGTGTAGTTTTCAGAAGCAATCAGTTCAATGTGCTCTTCCTGACGCACTTTCTCTTGCTCCATAGCCTGCCACAACGCGGCATCATAATCGGCAATGTTCATATCACGCTTTAACATCCGGACTCTCCTGACTCAGCTAACTTTTTAACGGCAGTTTAGGCCCCGGCTAGGGGGCGAAGGCGAACAGTGTAAACGGTTTTGACAGGTGACGGTAGCGTCAATCCCCTCTTTTTGCGCAAACGATTGGCATGGCGCTGGAACGGGTTTTTTACGCTTTTTTGCAAGCCAGAAAATCACGAAATTTGCTCACTTTCATGGCGAAAGAATTTCAGCTTTGCGCGCCAGCCCGCACCTTTCTTGCTTAATCCTTAATCACAACAAGGGATTTACAGGCGCTTCGATTACCCATAAGATGCATTTAAAATACATGTTTAAATTCACTCTGAGGATTTCACCATGCTCGACGCGCAAACCATCGCTACCATCAAATCGACTTTGCCCGCCATTGCCCAGGTTGGACCGCAGCTGACCGGCCATTTCTACCAACGTTTACTGACGCAACATCCTGAACTGAAAAACGTATTCAACATGAACAATCAGCGCAGCGGCAATCAGCGGGAAGCGTTGTTTAACGCCATTGTGGCTTATGGCAGCAACCTGGAAAATTTGGCCGTACTGTTGCCGGCGGTGGAGAAAATCGCGCAGAAGCATGCCAGCCTGAACATTCAGCCCGAGCAGTATGCGATTGTGGGTGAAAACCTGCTGGCGACGATTGATGAGCTGCTGCATCCGGGTGAAGAAGTGCTGACCGCATGGGGCAAAGCGTACGGCGTGCTGGCCGATGTGTTTATCCAGCGTGAAGAAGCCATCTATTCGGCCTCCGAAGAGAAAACCGGCGGCTGGCGCGGTGCGCGTGATTTCCGTATTCGCGCTATCAATCAGGAGAGTTCGGTGATCAAGAGTTTTGAACTGGTGCCAAACGACGGTAAGCCGGTGGCAACCTTTCTGCCAGGGCAGTATCTGGCCATCAGCCTACAACCGGCAGGCTGTGAAAATATTCAGCATCGCCAGTATTCGCTGACGCACCAGCCAAATGGGCAATTTTATCGCATCGCGGTTAAACGCGAAGCGCTGGGCAGCGTATCGGGCTGGCTGCATGATCGTGCGCAGGTGGGCGATATCGTGCAATGCGCGGCACCAGCCGGTGATTTCATCCTGCAGGCTGAAGCCGCTACGCCGATTACGCTGATCTCTGCTGGCGTCGGCCAAACTCCCATGCTGGCGATGCTGGCTACTCTGGCGCAGCAGCAACATCCGGCGGCGGTTAACTGGCTACACGCTGCGGAAGCCGGTTCGCAGCATGCGTTTGCTGAAGAGGTGAAATCCCTTGGCGCGCGCCTGCCAAACTTCACCAGCCACGTTTGGTATCGGCAACCAGAAAGTGCCGATGCCGGGCGTTACGACGCGCAGGGCTTGATGGATTTGGCGAGCGTGTCCTCCGCGCTGAACCAGTCCGATCGTCAGTTCTGGATCTGTGGTCCGCTGCCGTTTATGCAGTTTGTCGCACGTCAACTGGTCGATGCCGGCATCAATGCCGATCGCATCCACTACGAAGTATTTGGCCCGCACAAGGTGCTGTAAAACAAAAAAGCCTGCGCAAGGCAGGCTTTTACAGGCAATGCGCGAAGGGGCTTAAATCGCCTCTTCGTCCTCTTCACCGGTACGGATACGCACTACGCGCGCCACGTCAAAGACAAAGATTTTGCCGTCGCCGATTTTGCCGGTCTGCGCGGTTTTCATAATGGTTTCTACGCAGGTATCGACGATATCGTCACCTACCACCATTTCGATTTTCACTTTTGGCAGAAAATCGACCATGTACTCAGCGCCGCGATACAGCTCAGTGTGACCTTTCTGACGACCAAAGCCTTTCACTTCACTGACGGTCATCCCGGTGATGCCCACTTCAGCTAAGGCTTCACGTACATCATCGAGTTTGAATGGTTTGATAATTGCATCGATCTTTTTCATGACAGATCCTTTTTTACTCCTTCCATGATGGACGGATACCGTTAGTATAATTGTTCCTGACGCTGCCGCAGCAAGCTACTCTTTAAATTCGCTGGCGTCCAATTCATGTCGCGACAGCAGCTTATAGAATTCAGTGCGGTTACGTCCAGCCAGACGCGCAGCGTTGGTGACATTTCCTTTGGTCATCTGCAGCAGTTTACGCAGATAGTTCAGCTCAAATTGATTACGCGCTTCGACGAAAGTCGGCAGCGCGGTATTTTCCCCCGCCAGCGCCTGTTCAACCAGGGCATCACCGATGACCGGCGCGGTACTCAAGGCGACGCACTGTTCAATCACGTTGACCAGCTGACGTACATTGCCCGGCCAGGCGGCGCTGACCAGCCGCTTCATCGCATCCACCGAAAAGCTACGCACGAAAGGTTTATGGCGATCGGCGGATTGGCGCAGCAGATGATTCGCCAGCAGCGGGATATCTTCAGCGCGCTCGTGCAGCGCGGGAATTTTCAGATTCACCACGTTAAGACGATAGTAGAGATCTTCGCGGAAACTCTTCTTCTCCATCGCTTTGGGCAAATCGCGGTGCGTCGCGGAAATAATCCGCACGTTGATATCCAGATCGCGGTTGCTGCCTAACGGCCGCACTTTGCGCTCCTGCAGCACACGCAGCAGTTTCACCTGCAGCGCCTGAGGCATGTCGCCAATCTCATCAAGAAACAGCGTGCCGCCTTCCGCCGCCTGGAACAGACCTTCACGTGCGCTGACCGCGCCGGTAAAGGCGCCTTTAGCGTGGCCAAACAGTTCGGACTCTAAAAGTTGTTCCGGCAGCGCACCACAGTTGATGGCGATGAACGGCTTGGTGGCGCGCGGGCTGGCGGCGTGAATCGCCTGCGCCAGCACCTCTTTACCGGTGCCACTTTGGCCGTTAATCAATACGCTGACGTCAGATTGCGCCACCATGTGCGACTGCTCCAGCAACCGCAGCATCTGTGGATTGCGCGTCACAATCGCTTCGCGCCAGCCGTCATCGCTGATCGGTGCGCGCTGGGCCAGCGCTTCATCTATCGCTTTATACAAAGCGTCACGATCGACCGGTTTGGTCAGAAAGCTAAACACGCCTTGTTGCGTGGCGGATACCGCTTCCGGGATCGAACCGTGCGCGGTGAGAATGATCACCGGCAAGCCCGCATGACGTTTCTGCACTTCGCCGAACAGCGCCAGACCATCCATTTCGTCCATGCGCAGGTCGCTGATCACCAAGTCGACTTTCTCTTTCTGCAGATGGCGCAGGGCTTCCGGCCCGCTGGCGGCCGTCGCCACCTGATAGCCTTCGCTGCTCAGACGCATGCCGAGCAGTTTCAATAAGCCCGGATCATCATCCACCAGCAATAAACGTGCGGCTTGTTTCATGGTTACTGATCCTCACTTTGCACATCGCTGCCGCCGTGCGATGTGTCGCTGCTATCAGGCGCTTTACGCGACGACAGCTGGCGTTCAATGTCGGTTAAACGCTCTAACTTGCGTTGGGTATCGGCCAGCGACTGACGCATTTTGGTTTGCTGCTGGCGCAGGTTATCCATCTCCGCGTCATTACTCTGCTGCAAAGCGGCGTAGCGTCCACGCGCTTCGCTCAGCTCCAGTTGGGCCGCCTGATTGCTGCGCCACAGCTGGAGCAGCGGACGCACCGATGCCGGATAAGCCGCGCTGTAACCGTCTAAAGTGGTGACGAAATCACGACGCTCAACTGGCGTGACGTTACCGTTCGCGAGCAAGATGCCCTGCTTGAAGGCGCGCGCCCAGCCTTGCACCGGCCAACGACGCGCTTCTGCACGCGCTTCGGCCGGCGATAAGCGCTCGGCGCAATCCATGGCGCGCTGCCAATAGAGCGGATTGCCTGCGGCGGCTGGCGTTTCGATTTGCCACACGTTTTGGCAATCGGTCGCCAGATAATCCGGCAGGCGTACCTCCGGTTCAGGCACGCTAACGCCATTATGCTGCATACGATCTTGTGACGGTGCCTGGCAGGCGCTGAGGCCGAAAACCAGCACTGCACTGGCCACAAGTTTGAATAGGGTTAATTTCATTAATCAGGCATTCCCGGCGCTGGTCGTCAGAATGATACGAAAACAGACATCCGCATCCTTGCGCGTTACCAACTGCAGATCGCCGTGCATCCTGCGCAGACAATCTTTGGCGATGCTTAAGCCCAGCCCGCTGCCTTTGACCGGCCCTTTGCGCTGTTGGCTGCCCTGATAAAAGGGCTCAAAAATCATCGCCTGCTCTTCAGCCGGAATCGGTGTGCCGGTGTTTGCCACCTCAATCCACACCTGGTTGCCCTTCTGCTGGCTCTGCAGCCAGATGTTACCGGATTCGCTGCCGTAGTTCACGGCGTTCGAATAGAGGTTATCGATCACCCGCTGCAGCAGCGTCGCTTCCGCCAGACAGTGATGCACTTGCAGATCAACGTGGGTGGTCATCTCACGCGCATTGGCTGGCAACGAGTGCACTTTTACTACCGAATCAATGATCTCATTTAGCGCCACAGGCTTCAGCGCCATCGGTCCATCGGCCAGCTTGCGGTTATAATCGAGCAACTGCTCAATCAGCCGCTGTAAATGACGGCTGCTGGTATCGAGAATCGCCACCACTTCCTGCTGCTCGGCATTGAGTGGCCCAGCGACCTGATCGGCCAGCAGTTCAGTGCCTTCACGCAGGCTGGCAAGCGGCGTTTTCAGCTCATGCGACAGGTGGCGCAAAAATTCGTGGCGCTGCTCTTCCAGCCAGCTTAATCGCTCACTCAGCCAGACAATGCGCTGCCCCAGCGAACGAATCTCACGCGGACCACGGAAACTGCCGCTATCGCCCAGCGCCTTACCTTCGCCCAATCGATTAATCATGCGTTCAACCCGCTTCACCGGACCGATGATCATCCCCGTGAACAGCAAAACCAGCACCAGGCTAATCAGGAACAGAATCAGCGCCTGCCAGCCAAAAAACTGACCGCGATCGGCGATTTCACGCTGCAGCTGTAAGCCGCGCGAAAACACCACTTCACGCGTTGCCTGCACCATTTGCGTGTTGGTATCGGAAAAGCGCTCCAGCGCGCTGGCGGCTTGCGCCTCGGGATTGCCGTTATCGCACTGCAGTTGCTGCAGTGAAGGCAAGGTGGTTTGCAGCACTTTGAAGGAAGGCAGATCGGGCAAACTGGCGGCGTGACTGCTGAGCATTTGGCCGTAGCGCGTCCACTGCGTTTGATACAGCTTCGCCAGCGACGCATCGCCGAGCACGCAATATTGGCGGTAGCTGCGCTCCAGCTCCAGCGCGGTACGCGCCATCGCTTCGCTGCGACGCACATCGGTAAAGGTATTGCGGTTGGTATCCGCCGCCTGGTTGCTTAACGCCGAAAGACTTTCCCACGCTTGCCACGCCAGCACCAGCAACGGTAGCAGTACCAGCAGGAAAGCCATTAACACTAACTGCCGCAGGGATCGGGGAAACAGACGCCATTTCATCACAACCGCGCTTCCTTAAATGTGAGCTGCAGGCATGCTAGCGAAGTATCAAAACGGAAGAAAGGCCAGATATGAAAACGGCAGGCCTTTTGGCCTGCCGTGAGAGCGACGCCGCAGCATCGCTTGCAAAATAGGTGGAGCCTAACTCAACGTTGCGCCCGATGTTTGATAACGTTGCAAAGCAAACGATTATCGGTGAGGTGGACGACAGGCTCCGTTTGGTGCGTCATTCGGTTTTTATGAGCTCAGCCGCTGAAGCGGGGCAATCATAAACAGGTGAATGAGCCACGTAGGGATTATAGCAAGTATCGTGCCAATAAATAAATAGCGTTTATTATCAGAGAAATGCCTGAGATGAAGCGCTCTCCCAGAGAAAAGCGGACCGGACGGTCTGTGAAAAGTGTCGCTGATTAGCAACGTGTTTGTCGTGGTAATTTACTGGCTATATAAATCAATGGGTTAAATGTCACCTTTTGACGACAACGTATTGGCGGGATTGTCGTTATTTTCCGACAGTTTGAAGATTATGCGGATTTCAGTAAGGTCGCCATGAATGGTGGACCTGCAAAAAGCGCAGAATAAAAAAGGCCGCTATTTAGCGGCCTTTGTTTTGCTTATCCCAACTGCTTACGCGCGTTGCGGAAGATACGCATCCACGGGCTGTCTTCGTCCCACTCTGCCGGATGCCAGGAGTTGCTCACGGTACGGAACACACGCTCTGGGTGCGGCATCATAATGGTGACGCGTCCGCTCTCGTTGGTTACCGCAGTGATGCCGTTAGGCGATCCGTTCGGGTTAGCCGGATAGCTTTCTGTCACTTTGCCGAAGTTATCGACGAAGCGCAGCGCCACCAAACCTTTGCTCTCCAGCTGTGCCAGATGCGCGCCGTCACGCACTTCGACAAAACCTTCACCGTGTGATACGGCGATTGGCATATGCGATCCGACCATGCCATCCAGCAGCAGCGATGGACTCGCCGCCACTTCAACCAGGCTGAAACGCGCTTCGAAACGCTCGGACTGGTTGCGCACAAAGCGTGGCCACAGCTCGCTTCCTGGAATCAGCTCGCGCAGGTTCGACATCATCTGGCAACCGTTACACACGCCAAGTGCCAGCGTTTGTGGACGATGGAAGAAGTTTTCGAACTCATCACGCACGCGACCGTTGAACAGGATGGATTTCGCCCAGCCTTCACCCGCGCCCAGCACGTCACCGTACGAGAAGCCACCGCAGGCGACCAGCGCCTGGAACTCTTCCAGACCGCGACGGCCCGCCAGCAGATCGCTCATATGCACGTCAACTGCAGTAAAGCCCGCACGATGGAAGGCGGCGGCCATCTCTACGTGTGAGTTAACGCCCTGCTCACGCAGCACTGC
This sequence comes from Pantoea sp. DY-17, assembly GCF_019795975.1. NCBI lineage: Bacteria > Pseudomonadati > Pseudomonadota > Gammaproteobacteria > Enterobacterales > Erwiniaceae > Pantoea > Pantoea sp. DY-17. Next base: position 2,168,979 of record NZ_JAIMIG010000001.1, read on the forward strand.
CACACGCGGACGTGCGCCCGTCGCAATCATCGGTGCCGCAACATCTTCTTCTGGCTTGAAGGTCAGATGGACGTTCAGACCTGGGTCGTTATCGTCTTTCTTCGCTTCATGCTCCTGATCGGCACAGGCTGGGTTATCACGCAGACGCTGCATCTGCCAGGTGGTTTCTGCCCACCAGGTGCGCAGCGTGCTACGGCTTTCGCTGTACACCGCGCTGTCGCCAGAGCGGATCACGAAGCGATCGCCTGGCAGGGCTTTACCAATCACGTGCAGGTTAGCGCTCAGACCGTGGTCAGCGAACACCTTCTCGACGGCTGCACGATCCGCTGCGTTGATCTGCAGCACCGCGCCCAGCTCTTCGGTGAACAATGCGGCTAACGCATCGCTGCCTAGCGCGGCGATATCGGCTTCGATACCGCAATGACCAGTGAAGGCCATCTCCGCCAGCGTGACCAGCAGGCCGCCGTCGGAACGGTCGTGGTAAGCCAGCAGTTTCTGCTCGGCCACCAGCGCCTGAATGGCGTTGAAGAAGCCCGCCAGCTGCGTAGCATCACGCACGTCGGCAGGCTTGTCGCCCAGCTGACGATAAACCTGTGAAAGCGCAGTCGCGCCAAGGGTGTTCGCGCCGTTGCCGAGATCCACCAGCAGCAGCAGGTTGTCTTGATCCGCCTGCAGCTGCGGCGTCACGGTGCGACGCACATCTTCCACGCGCGCAAAGGCGGTGATCACCAGCGACAGCGGCGAGGTCATTTCGCGCTGCTCAGTACCTTGCTGCCAGCGGGTTTTCATCGACATCGAGTCTTTGCCCACCGGAATGGTGATACCCAGCGCGGGACACAACTCTTCGCCGACCGCTTTAACCGCCGCGTACAAGCCCGCGTCTTCGCCTGGATGACCGGCGGCGGCCATCCAGTTCGCAGAGAGCTTAACGCGTTGCAGCGAACCAATGGAGGTTGCGGCGATGTTGGTCAGCGCTTCACCGACGGCGAGGCGACCTGAAGCCGCGAAGTCGAGCAATGCGACGGGTGCACGTTCACCAAGCGAGAATGCTTCACCGTGATAGCTATCGAGGCTGGCGGTGGTGACGGCGCAGTTCGCGACCGGAATCTGCCACGGTCCTACCATCTGATCGCGCGCCACCATGCCGGTTACGCTGCGGTCACCGATGGTGATCAGGAAGGTTTTTTCCGCCACGGTCGGCAGGTGCAGCACGCGATTCACCGCATCCGCTACGCTAATCCCGTCACGCTGCAGCGCTTCGCCGTTGGCCTGCTGGCTGGCAACATCACGCGTCATCTTCGGTGTTTTGCCCAGCAGCACGTCGAGCGGCATGTCGATTGGCTTATTGTCGAAATGGCTGTCGGCGAGGTTCAGATGCAGCTCTTCGGTGGCTTCACCGATGACCGCATATGGCGCGCGTTCACGCTGGCACAGCTCGTCGAACAGCGCCAGTTTCTCCGGCGCGACCGCCAGCACATAACGTTCCTGCGACTCGTTACACCATACTTCCAGCGGACTCATGCCTGGCTCATCGCTGAGGATGTCGCGCAGGTTGAAGTTACCGCCACGATTACCGTCGCTCACCAGCTCTGGCATGGCGTTCGAAAGGCCGCCCGCGCCGACGTCGTGGATGAACAGAATCGGGTTGGCTTCGCCCAGCTGCCAGCAGCGGTCAATCACTTCCTGGCAACGACGTTCCATCTCTGGGTTGTCGCGCTGTACTGACGCAAAGTCGAGATCGGCATCCGATTGGCCTGACGCCATTGACGATGCCGCGCCGCCGCCCAGACCGATGTTCATGGCCGGGCCACCCAGCACGATCAGTTTGGCACCGACCACGATTTCGCCTTTCTGCACGTGATCGGCACGGATGTTACCGATGCCGCCCGCCAGCATGATGGGCTTGTGATAGCCGCGCAGCTCTACGCCATTGTGGCTGTTGACGCGCTCTTCGTAGGTACGGAAGTAGCCGTTCAGGGCTGGACGACCAAATTCGTTGTTGAACGCCGCGCCGCCCAATGGGCCTTCGGTCATGATATCCAGCGCGGTGACGATGCGATCCGGCTTACCGAAATCCTCTTCCCACGGCTGTTCAAAGCCTGGAATACGCAGGTTCGATACCGAAAAACCGACCAAACCGGCTTTGGGCTTCGCGCCACGTCCGGTTGCGCCTTCGTCACGAATTTCGCCACCGGAACCGGTCGCGGCACCCGGCCATGGAGAGATGGCAGTTGGGTGGTTATGGGTTTCGACCTTCATCAGGATATGTGCGGCTTCCTGATGGAACTCATATTCGCCCCTCTGCGCATCGGCGTAGAAGCGGCCAACCTCAGAACCTTCCATTACCGCAGCGTTGTCTTTATAGGCAGACAGCACGTGCTCAGGATTGTGTTCAAAGGTGTTCTTGATCATTTTAAACAGCGACTTCGGCTGCTTTTCGCCGTCGATAATCCAGTCGGCATTGAAGATCTTGTGACGACAGTGCTCGGAGTTTGCCTGCGCAAACATGTAGAGCTCGATGTCGTTTGGATTGCGGCCCAGCTTAGTAAAGGCATCAAGCAGGTAATCGATCTCATCATCGGCCAGCGCCAGACCCAGCGTGGTGTTGGCCTGCTCCAGCGCGCTGCGGCCTGCGCCCAGCACGTCAACGCTTTTCAGCGGCTGCGGCTGATGGTGAGCAAACAGCTGCTGCGCATCGTTGAGATCAGCGAACACCGTTTCCATCATGCGGTCATGCAACAGGCTCGCCAGCTGCTGCCACTGTGCTTCCGTCAGCTCAGGTGCCTGCACATAGAAGGCCATACCGCGTTCAAGACGCAAGACCTGTGGCAGATCGCAGTTATGGGCGATGTCGGTGGCTTTCGATGACCACGGTGAAATGGTACCGGGACGCGGCGTTACCAGCAACAGACGCCCTTGTGGCGCATGTTCGGCGAGAGAAGGACCGTATTTCAGCAGGCGTTGCAGGCGGGCTTGCTCATCCGCGCTGAGCGGTGCACTAACATCGGCAAAATGGACGTACTCGGCGTAAATATCACTCACCGGAAGGTGAGCGTCCTGAAAGCGGGTCAGCAGTTTGTTTACACGAAATGCCGACAGAGCGGGCGAACCACGCAGAATTTCCATCATTAAAGATCTCTCGTCTTTGAAGTGCCGGGCGACGCTTCATTGGGCGCAACAGGGGGAAAACGGGCGGTATTATAGAGAAACAGCTCGGGTTACGAAACCGTTTGCGCATAAATTCTGGCGCCTGGCGTTTGGCTGAATTTTGCACAATTCTTGCTATAAAAGTTGCCCTGCCCCTTTTTGTTGCGCAAAATGCCCCTCGCTCTGGGAGTTAAAACAACATAAATACTGCCTTTAAAAGACAGAGGCCTGTGAGCCATTACGAGACAACTATTTGAAACGCCTAAAAATAAACTATCTGTTTATCGGTCTGATCACCGTGCTACTTGCGCTAGCATTGTGGCCTTCAATCCCGTGGTACGGGGGCGGAACAGACGCGCTATCACAGATCAAATCACGCGGAGTGCTGCGCATCAGTACCGTTAACTCTCCGCTGACTTACTACACCATTAACAATGCACCAGCCGGTATGGATTACGAGCTGGCGAAGCGCTTCGCCGATTACCTTGGCGTAAAACTGGAAGTTGAGGTGCGTCCTAATCTCGGCGATCTGTTTGACGACCTCGATGACGGTAAAGCGGATTTGCTGGCGGCCGGCTTGATCTACAACAGCGAGCGCCTCGCGCACTACCAAAGTGGCCCGAGCTACTATTCGGTGTCGCAGCAGCTGGTGTACCGCATCGATAAGCCTCGTCCGAAGAATCTCGGCGATCTCAAAGGCCGCCTGATTGTGCAGTCCGGTTCGGCATATCTGTCAACTTTACGTTCCGCCAAAGCTGACAGCTATCCCGATCTCGACTGGGCCATCTCCACCGATCAGGGTCAGAAAGCGCTGCTTGAAGCGGTTGCTGACGGCAAACTCGATTACACGGTGGGTGATTCGGTCACCATCGGCCTGCTGCAGCGCATTCATCCGCAGCTGGCGGTGGCGTTTGATGTGACTGACGAAGAGCCGGTCACCTGGTATTTACCGCGTAACGAAGACGACAGCCTGAGTGCGGCGATGCTCGACTTCTACAGCCAGATGGGCGAGGAAGGCACGATGGCGCGGCTGGAAGAAAAGTATCTCGGCCACGTAGGCACCTTCGATTACGTTGATACCCGCACCTTCCTGCGCGCCATTGATAACACGCTGCCGGATATCAAACCGCTGTTTGAGAAATATTCCGCCAGCATGGATTGGCGTTTACTGGCGGCGATCTCTTATCAGGAGTCGCACTGGAATCCGCAGGCCACATCGCCAACCGGCGTGCGCGGCATGATGATGTTGACGCGTAATACCGCCGACAGCCTTGACGTCAACGATCGCCTCGATCCCGAACAGAGCATTCGCGGCGGCAGCGAATATCTCAAGCGCATGATGGAGAAAGTCCCGGAAACGATTCCTGAAGATGAACGTATCTGGTTCGCGCTGGCGGCATATAACATGGGCTATGCGCACATGCTGGACGTACGCAAGCTGACGGCGAAACAGGGCGGCAATCCCGACAGCTGGGCCGACGTGAAGCTGCGTTTGCCGATGTTGAGCCAGAAGCGCTATTACATGCAAACCACCTACGGCTACGCGCGCGGCCACGAAGCTTATAACTACGTGGAGAATATCCGTAAATATCAGATCAGTTTGGTGGGATATTTGCAGGAACAGGAGAAGCGTTTAGCGCAGCAGTCGGCACTGGAAGCGGAGTTAGGCGCCGGTTACCCGGCGGTCGAACCGAAAATTGCGATGAATTAACCGGTGCGCTGCGCCTGACGCAGCGCCCTCTTCTGTTCGCGACGCATGCGGAAAAAGTCACTCAGCATCCCGGCACACTCTTCCGCCAGCACACCGCAATCAATCTGAATTAGATGATTCATGCCGGGATGACCAATCACATCCAGCAGTGAACCGGCCGCGCCGGTTTTCTCATCTTTAGCGCCGTACACCAGCCGCGTGATGCGGCCGTGCACCATCGCACCGGCGCACATCACGCAGGGTTCCAGCGTGACATACAGCGTGGTATCCAGCAGACGATAGTTTTCCAGTACTTTGCCGCCCTGACGCAGCGCCATGATCTCGGCATGTGCGGTAGGATCGTGCTGGCCAATCGGCCGGTTCCAGCCTTCGCCAATCACCTTGTCGCCCTGCACCAGCACCGCACCAACCGGCACTTCGCCCTGCTCCCACGCGCGCTTCGCCAGTTCCAGCGCATAACGCATCCAATATTCATCAGTTTGTGGGTTCACCGGGCAACTCCTGCGGGCAATAAAGGCGGCGCATTATAGCGATGCTGCTGCCGGAATCGAAGCGTTATTCCAGTTGTTGCAGCTCACCGCGCGGCGTGACGCGCCAGCGGTGCTGACAGAAGAACAGCAGCGGGTTGTCCTGTTTGCTGTCGCTGTAGCCGCTATACAGTTGCAGCGGCGTGCCGATTTTCTCCTCCAGCTGTGCCACCTTTTCATGGCCGAGGCAGCGCATCGACAGCAAACGTCCGCCGCGGCCCGGTTTCATCTGGCTGGCAATCAACTGTACGCGCGGCAGGAAGGCCGAGTCGAAATAGACTTGCTCCACCAGCGACTGCGGCGAACCGGTAATTAGCCAGACATCGGCATCGCTGCTGCTGAGATAGTCGGTGAGTCGCTGCTGCACCACCGGAAACGCAGTAACACGCTGGCGGAACCACTCAGCGAATTCCGCCTCGCGTTGGCGCAGACGTTTTTCGCTGTGGCCAAAAGTAATCGCCCACAGTAATAAACTCATTGGCCAGCGTGCGGCGCGGCCTTTGATCAGCATGCCAAGACCAATCACCGGTAACAGCGGCACCACCAGCAGCAGATTGATCGGCTGACGTCGCAGCAGATAGCGCATAAAGGTGCCAAACATGTCTTGCTGATGCAGCGTGCCATCGAGATCGAAAAATACCACGCGTCGTTGTGTACCCTTTGTCAAACAGCACTCCTTCTCTATCCTTCGTGGTTTCTGCACTACAGTGTAGCCAGCTTCGGCGTTCAGGGCGAAAGCTGCTATTTTTAATTCCAGTGACTACAATGCCATTTGAATAGTTTATTCTTCGCGTTTACGCGCTGTTTGCGGATAAAGGAATTAAGGATCGAACCATGAGTTCATTGCTGCGCATTCGTCAGCTCTACCCTCGACTGGCGCTAAATGAGCGCCGGCTGGCGGATTTTTTGCTGTCGCAGCCGGATCGTGCACGGCATCTCAGTTCACAAAAACTCGCTGAGGAATCGGGCGTTAGCCAGTCCAGCGTGGTGAAGTTTGCCCAGAAGCTGGGCTACAAAGGGTTTCCAGCGCTGAAGCTAGCGCTGAGCGAATCGATGGCCGATCGCGATGCGATTACCGTGCATAACCATATTCTCAGCGACGATCCGCTGAAAGTGGTCGGCGAAAAGCTGCTGACCGAAAAGATCTCGGCGATCCGCGCCACGCTGGACATCAACAGCGAAGAGAAGCTGCTGCAAACCTTGCAGCTGCTGAAAAATGCCAATCGGATTTTGCTGGTTGGCATCGGCGCGTCCGGTTTAGTGGCGAAAGATTTTTCGTGGAAGCTGATGAAGATCGGCATCAATGCGGTGGCGGAGCAGGATATGCACGCTTTGCTCGCCAGCGTGCAAGCGATGGCGCCGGGCGATGTACTGCTGGCGATTTCCTATACTGGCGAACGTCGCGAAATCAATCTGGCGGCGCAGGAGGCGGCGCAGGTCGGTGCCGATGTGCTGGCCTTTACCGGCTTTACGCCGAATGCTCTGCAGCAGTGCGCCACGGTTTGCCTCTACACCGTGGCGGAAGAGCAGAGCACGCGCAGTGCGGCGATCTCGTCGACCAGCGCGCAGCTGGCGTTGACCGATCTGCTGTTTATGGCGCTGGTACAAAACGATCCTGAACGCGCCTCCAGCCACATTCGCCACAGCGAAGCGTTGGTGAAAAAGCTGGTCTGATGAGATCAGGCGCGTATAATACCCGCGCCTTTTCTGCTGTTATTGGACTTCTGCCATGGCCTTGCTCATCACCACCAAATGCATCAATTGCGATATGTGCGAACCTGAATGCCCAAACCAGGCAATCAGCTTAGGCGACGCGATCTATGAAATTGATGTCGACCGCTGCACCGAGTGCGTGGGCCATTATGATGTGCCGACCTGCCAAAGCGTCTGTCCGATTGATAACACCATCATTACCGATCCACAGCACCCGGAAAGCCGCGAGGCGCTGTGGGAGAAGTTCGTGGTGTTGCACCCTTAGTTCTCGATAATCACCGTTGCGCAGGCGTAATGGCGTTCATCCGCTAACGTCACATGCACATGCTTCACGCCGAGCTGGCTGGCAATCACCCTGGCCTGCTCAAAGAAACGTAATCCCGGTTTGCCCAGCGCATCGTTGTACACTTCGAACTGATTGAAGGCCAGGCCACCGCGGATGCCGGTGCCAAACGCTTTCGCTGCCGCCTCTTTCACCGCAAAACGCTTAGCCAGAAAGCGCACCGGTTGCTGGTGCGCCTGATATTGCTGCCACTCGGCTTCGCTTAATACGCGACGCGCCAGACGGTCGCCGGAGCGCTCAATGACGCCAGCAATGCGCTCGATCTCTACGATATCGCTGCCGAGCCCGAGAATCGCCATTAGCGACGCGCTTCCCGCATCAGCAGCTTCATTTCGCTGACCGCATCGGCCAAACCGCTGAACAGCGCGCGACCAATAATCGCATGGCCAATATTCAGCTCGTGCATTTCCGGCAATTCAGCAATCGGCTGCACATTGTGGTAAGTCAAACCGTGGCCGGCATTGACTTTCAGGCCGAGGCTGGCGGCGAAAGTCGCGGCTTTGCGGATGCGCGACAGCTCAGCCTGGCGCGCGAGACCTTCGGGCGCTTCGGCATAGGCACCGGTGTGAATTTCGATATAAGGCGCGCCGCTGGCAACCGCCGCTTCAATCTGGCGGTGATCTGCATCGATAAACAGTGACACCAGAATGCCGGCGTCGCTTAACAGGCGCACCGCAGCATTAATTTTGTCCTGCTGACCCGCCACATCCAGCCCGCCTTCGGTGGTCACTTCCTGACGCTTTTCCGGCACCAGACAAACGAAGTGCGGCTTGATTTCACAGGCAATGTCGATCATCTCGTCCGTTACCGCCATCTCCAGATTCATGCGCGTCTGGATGGTGTCACGCAAAATGCGTACATCGCGATCGGTGATGTGACGGCGATCCTCACGCAGATGCACGGTAATGCCGTCAGCGCCGGCCTGCTCAGCAACAAACGCGGCCTGCACCGGATCGGGATAGTTTGTACCACGTGCGTTACGTACGGTGGCAATGTGGTCAATGTTGACGCCTAACAGCAACTCAGCCATGACAATCCTTAAATGTGTTCAGTGTGTTTGCAGTGTACCGCGCTGAATATATCAGGCGGTACGACCAGCGCTAGTCGTTTGCCACATCGGGTTTCTTTTTTGGCACAAACTGGCGAAACAGTTCCTGACTCTTCAGCGGCTTGCCGCCAAGATAGGGTTTGAGCGCCATACGCGTAAAGCGTTTAGCGGCGCGCAGCGTATCAGCATCCGGGAATTCGCGCTCCCACAACGCACGCAGCTGGCGGCCGGTAAAGCTGCGTTGATTGACCACCAAACTGGCGATAAAACCCTTCTCTTCCCGGTAGCTGTAGGTCATGCCATCAGCCACCTCTTCGCCGCTGCCGGCACAGTGCAGAAAATCCACGCCGTAACCGAGATGCCCTAGCAGCGCCAGCTCAAAGCGGCGCAGCGCCGGTTCAGGCGAGCCGTTGCCTGCCGCCAGCGTTTGGATGCAATTCAGGTAATCAAAGAACATATCAGAGAAGGGAATTTGCTGCTCCAGCACGCGCGACAGCAGCTCGTTGACGTAGAGCCCACAATAGAGCGTAATGCCGCTGAGCGGCAATGCCAGCGAAACGGCTTCGGCATTGCGCAGCGTTTTGACATCACCGCGTCCACCCCAGCGCACCAGCAGTGGCGTAAAGGGTTGCAGTGCACCTTTTAGTTGGGAGCGGCGCGAGCGGGCGCCTTTGGCAAGGACGCGGACGCGCCCTTCGCTTTCGCTGAACAGATCGAGGAGTAGGCTGGTTTCGCTGTAAGGGCGACTATGCAGCACAAAGGCGCGTTGCCAGCCTTCCATTACTTAACCTTCGTCAGAGTAACCTAAGCTGCGCAGCGCACGTTCATCGTCCGCCCAGCCCGATTTCACTTTAACCCACAGTTCGAGATGCACTTTCGCTTCAAACATCTCTTCCATGTCTTTACGCGATTCAATGCCGATGGTTTTGATCTTGGCGCCTTTATTACCGATGACCATTTTCTTTTGGCCTTCGCGCTCAACAAGGATCAGGCCATTGATGTCGTAGCCGCCGCGATCGTTCGAAACAAACTGCTCAATTTCGACGGTAACGGAGTAAGGCAGTTCTGCACCCAGGAAGCGCATTAACTTTTCACGGATGATCTCAGACGCCATAAAGCGCTGCGAGCGGTCGGTGACATAATCTTCCGGGAAATGATGCTCAGATTTTGGCAGGCATTTACGCGCAATCGCCGCAATCGCGTCGACATTTTTGCCGCTTTCCGCTGAGATAGGGACGATTTCAAGGAAGTTCATCTGCTGGCTAAGGAACTGCAGATGCGGTAACAGAATGCTCTTGTCCTGGATGTTGTCGACTTTATTGATCGCCAATACCACCGGAACTTTGTTATCACGCAGCTTGTTGAGCACCATCTCGTCGTCTGGTGTCCAGCGCGTGCCTTCAACCACAAAGATCACCAGCTCAACGTCACCAATGGAGCTGCTGGCGGCACGGTTCATCAGGCGGTTGATCGCCCGTTTCTCTTCCATGTGCAGCCCTGGCGTATCCACGTAGATCGCCTGATAAGCGCCTTCGGTGTGGATGCCCATAATACGGTGACGCGTGGTTTGCGGCTTGCGCGACGTGATCGACACTTTCTGCCCCAGCAACTGGTTCAGCAAAGTGGATTTACCGACGTTTGGTCGGCCTACAATCGCGACAAAGCCGCTATATGTTTCGAGTTCGCTCATTCGAGTCCTGACTTGGGCAGCGCCGCTTTCGACGCTGCAATGTGACTATTTATTCGAGGCCAAGCTTAATTAACGCCTGTTCGGCGGCTGCTTGCTCGGCTTTACGGCGGCTGGAGCCAATGCCCACCACCGGTTCTGCCATGCCACTCACCTGACAGTGAATGGTGAATTCCTGATCGTGGGCTTCGCCACGCACCTGCACCACCAAATACGACGGCAGCGGCAGATGACGTCCCTGCAAATACTCCTGCAGGCGCGTTTTCGGATCTTTTTGCTTATCGCCCGGACTGATCTGTTCCAGTCGTGAGTGATACCAGTCGAGAATTAACTTTTCGACGGTTTGAATGCTGCTATCGAGGAAGATGCCGCCAATTAAGGCTTCAACGGTATCCGCGAGGATCGATTCACGACGGAAACCGCCGCTTTTCAGCTCGCCCGGACCGAGGCGTAAACATTCGCCAAGGTCGAACTCTCGCGCCATCTCTGCCAGCGTATTGCCGCGCACCAGCGTGGCACGCATACGGCTCATGTCGCCTTCGTCCACACGCGGGAAGCGGTGATAGAGCGCATTGGCAATCACGTAGCTGAGAATAGAATCGCCAAGAAATTCAAGACGTTCATTGTGTTTGCTACTGGCGCTACGATGCGTCAGTGCCTGCTGCAATAAATCCGGATGAGTAAAAGTGTAGCCCAGTTTGCGCTGCAGCTTGTTAATGACGATGGGGTTCATGCTATTCCAGTTGTTCTGTGCGCCTATCACTGCATACGAAACAGGGCTGAGGTTCCAACCTGGTCTGTTTCGTGTGCACTGGCCTCCCGAAAGAGAGGCCAACCTTTTTTGAAGCTAATTAGTGAATCCCACCAATGCGGCTAAAGCGCACGCCGGTCGGCCACTGTCCTTCTTGTTTCTCGAAGCTCATCCAGATGGCCACCGCTTTGCCGACCAGATTCTTCTCGGGCACAAAGCCCCAGTAGCGGCTGTCGGCGCTGTTATCGCGGTTATCACCCATCATGAAATATTGCCCTTGCGGCACAATCCAGGTCGATTGCGGCTGGCCCGGCTGCTGATAATACATGCTTGCCTGACTTTGCGCTTCGTTTACCAGCAAGATATCGTGCGTTACGTTGCCCAATGTCTCTTTACGGGTGCCGAGACGCAGGCCGCCCTTCATGGTTTCGCCCTGCGGCGCCTGGAAGAAGCCGTTGCCGGTTTCATTGCCATCAAAGCCGCTGAAGGTTTGAATGAAGTTACTTGGCTCAACGTTAGTGTAAGTCACTGGCAGCGCCGTGTCGCAACTGCCGCTACTGCAACCCGGATTGATGGTCAGGGTTTTGCTGTAAGGATCAAACACCACTTTATCGCCCGGCAAGCCAATCACGCGCTTGATGTAGTCCACGCTGGGATCTTTCGGGTATTTGAATACCGCGACATCACCGCGCTGCGGATGGCCAGTTGGTATCAGTGTGGTTTGGGTAATCGGATCTTTAATACCGTAAGCAAACTTCTCCACGAGGATGAAGTCGCCAATCAGCAGCGTTGGCATCATTGAGCCCGAGGGAATCTGGAACGGCTCAAAAATAAACGAACGCACGATCAACACCACCGCCAGCACCGGGAACACCGATGCGGTGGTTTCAACCCAACCCGGCTGCGCGGCTACTTTCGCCAGCGTTTTACTGTCGAGTGCGTTGCCGGCCTGCGCTTGCGCGGCAGCCTGCTTCGCACGACGCGCCGGTGCCCATTTAAAGCGATCGATACACCAGATAACGCCAGTGATCAGCGTTGCGATCACTAAAACCAGGGCGAACATGTTAGCCATTAAAAATCCTTATTTGCTGTCTTTACCGACATGCAGAATGGCAAGGAATGCTTCCTGCGGCAGCTCAACGTTGCCGACCTGCTTCATTCGCTTCTTACCGTCTTTCTGCTTCTGCAACAGTTTCTTCTTACGGCTCACGTCACCGCCATAGCATTTCGCCAGGACGTTTTTACGCAGCTGTTTTACCGTTGAGCGAGCGATAATGTGGTTGCCGATTGCCGCCTGAATCGCAATATCGAACTGCTGACGTGGGATCAGATCTTTCATCTTCTCCACCAGGTCGCGGCCACGATATTGTGAGTTATCACGGTGAGTAATCAGCGCCAGCGCATCAACACGTTCTGAGTTAATCATCACGTCGACACGCACCATGTCAGAGGTCTGGAAACGTTTGAAGTTGTAATCCAGCGAAGCATAACCGCGCGAGGTTGATTTCAGACGGTCGAAGAAGTCAAGAACCACTTCCGCCATCGGAATCTCATACGTCAGCGCAACCTGCTTGCCGTGGTAAACCATGTTGGTTTGCACGCCACGTTTTTCAATACACAGCGTAATGACGTTGCCGAGGAACTCCTGCGGCAGCAGCATGTGACACTCAGCAATCGGCTCACGCAGCTCGGCAATATTATTCAGCGGTGGCAGCTTCGACGGGCTATCTACATAGATAGTTTCACCGTCGGTGGTTTCCACTTCATACACTACGGTTGGTGCAGTGGTGATCAGATCCAGATCGTATTCACGCTCCAGACGTTCCTGAATGATCTCCATGTGCAGCAGACCAAGGAAGCCGATGCGGAAACCGAAGCCCAGCGCCGTTGAGCTCTCTGGCTCGTAGAACAGTGACGCATCGTTCAGGCTCAATTTGCCCAGCGCATCACGGAACGCTTCATAGTCGTCAGAACTGATTGGGAACAGACCGGCGTAAACCTGTGGCTTCACTTTCTTGAAGCCAGGCAACACTTTCTCCGCCGGATTGCGCTGCAAGGTTAGCGTATCGCCCACCGGTGCGCCGAGGATGTCTTTAATCGCACACACCAGCCAGCCTACTTCACCGCAGTTCAGCTCGTTGCGATCAACACGCTTCGGCGTGAAGATGCCGAGACGGTCAGCGTTGTAGCTTTGACCGGAGCTCATGACTTTAACTTTGTCACCTTTACGCAGCGTGCCGTTCTTAATACGAATCAGCGATACCACGCCAAGGTAGTTATCGAACCAGGAATCGATGATCAGCGCCTGCAGCGGGCCTTCCGGATCGCCTTCTGGCGGCGGGATGTCACGCACCAGACGTTCCAGCACGTCGGGTACGCCGACGCCGGTTTTCGCCGAGCAACGCACCGCATCGGTCGCGTCAATGCCGACGATATCTTCAATCTCTTCCGCTACACGTTCTGGATCGGCGGCAGGCAGGTCGATTTTGTTCAGTACCGGTACCACTTCCAGATCCATTTCCATTGCGGTGTAGCAGTTTGCCAGCGTCTGAGCTTCAACGCCCTGCCCTGCATCGACCACCAGCAATGCTCCTTCACACGCCGCCAGCGAGCGGGAAACTTCATACGAGAAGTCAACGTGACCGGGAGTATCGATAAAATTGAGCTGGTAAGTTTCACCGTCCTGCGCTTTGTAATCGAGCGTCACGCTCTGCGCTTTGATGGTAATGCCGCGCTCGCGTTCCAGATCCATGGAATCCAGAACCTGCGCCGCCATCTCACGATCGCTCAGGCCACCACAAATTTGAATCAAACGGTCAGAGAGCGTTGATTTGCCGTGGTCAATGTGAGCGATGATGGAGAAATTTCGTATGTGCTTCATTTATATGAATATCTTCACGTAGAAAATCAGTGGGAAACTTGAGCACGAACACATTCAGGAAAGTGAGCTTAACCCGGAACCCTGTCGGCCTCATTAATGACGACGCATATTACACTGTTAACGCCGCGCGTTAAAGAATGGAACTGTGGGGAATCGCAACAGATTTCAGCGGTTAAGCTGATTGGGAAAGGCCGCATCAAACGCGGCCTGGACGGGGATCAAGCTTCGCTTTCCACGCGCAACGCATCAGGCGGTAACGCAACGCTGAGAATCACCGGCTGGAAAGCCTCGCGATCGCCGAAGAGTTTGGATACCCCTTTCGCCACGATAAAGCCGCCAATGCCGCCCAACAGCGCGCCACAGGCCGCAGCCAGATCGCTGGCGAACAGCATCTGGAAGATGCCAGCCACTAAAAACAGGCCAAACAGCGGCGTCATGTAAACCAGCAAGGCAGAGCCCAGCAGGCTGCTTTCGCGGATGCCTAACTCAATGCGCTGGCCGGGTTGCAACGGCTCCGCGCTGGCGATAGTCATCACGTGGGCATTTTTCGGCCCCAGCTGATTAAGCGCATGGCTGCCGCAGCCTTTACGCGCCGAGCAGCTGTTACAAGACGTTTTCGCTTCCGTGTGCAGAGTGGCAATGCCTTCTTTCCACGCCACCACGGTGGCCCATTCTTTCATCATTTTGGTGAACCCGAATCTATGCTGTCCGCAATACGTTTGGCAGTGGCTGGCGGTAACTCGCCCACCACCGTGATTTCGTTATTATTGCGCACTTCTGTCTGCACCGTGCGACGTCCAGTGCGCAATGCCTGCACGCTGCTGCTTTTATCTGCTGGCGTAACATTAATGGCAAAGCTAAACAGGCCATCGCTGTACAGGCGCGATTCGACAGTTTTGTTCATCGACGGAATATCGCGGCGACTTTGTGAGATCAGTTTCATGCCCGCCGGAAGCCAGTTTGGCTGCCAGCTGAGTTCCACTTTGTCACCGGCCGGTAACGACAGCGATGGCGGCAAGTTGGCCTTCTCCAGCCCTTGCATCAGATTGCGTACGCCTTCGTCGACGGCAAAGCTGATGACGCGGAATTGTTCCAGCGTTTCACCGTCCCGATCAAGCAGATCGATACGCAGCGGCAATTTAGTGTCCACATCCAGCCACACGACATAGCTGTAGCGCGTGCCATCGCGTGACACGATGCGCACCACTTCACACATCTGATCGGCCATGCGCGAACGGCCCACCGGAATGAAATCGTAGGCCTCACCCAAACGGGAGAAGTCGGCGAACATCAAACCAGGTAAAGCATCGATAATGTGATTGCCCGGCAGCGAGAAGGGATCTAATCCCGGCTCGAAATAGCTGATGTCGTTTCCGCGCTGAATCACTTCACGGCGCGGCCCGTCCATCTGCAACAGTTGGGCGAAGATACGATTGTCGATAACCGCGTGACGATAACGCAGAGATTCAATGCCAAGACGCGAGACATTGATGTAGGCAAATTCGTAGTTGAGGTTCTGGCTTGCCTGCTCCATCTGTTGCAACAACGCCCCGGACGCAGAGTTCTGCGCCGAGGCGATAGATGAGCAAAACAGGCTGCCTGCCAGCAGGCTAACGGCACACCAAAGCTGCTTCATTACTGCTGCTGAGTTCCTAACGACTGATTTCCGGGAACATTAGCCTGAGCCTGTTGCGGATCGTTTTTCTCAAACTGAACCTGATCGGCATGCAGACGACGTTGCAGTTCATAATCCTGCAGCATGGCATTCACGCGGCGACGCTGTTCCTGCACCTGCTGATTAGAGCTGTTGGTGTCGAAGGCTTCAGAAGGCACGCCTAAGCTGACCGGCGACGCTTTACCCATCATCGGCAAGGTGTTGAATGCCGGTGAATCGGATGCTTCAGTCGCGCTGCCGGTTGGAGAGCTATTGTAGTGCTGAACACCGACAATCACCGCCAGTGAGACGCACGCAGCCACACCAACTTGCGTCAGCTGTGCCGCCCAACTGCCACCACGACGCCAGAACGGCATCTTCTCGTAGCGTGACGGTTCAGGCTGCGCTTCAGGGATCAGCGAAGTGACTTTGCGTGCCGGCTCGTTTTCGATGGCCGCCGCCACACGTGCGGAGATATCAAAATGCAGCACTTCTCCGATATCACCGCGTAAGGTGTCGCGAATGAGATGGTAGCTTTCCCAGCTGTGCTGAAGATCTGCATCCTTCGACAACGATACCAACAGCTCGTTATCTAAAGTTTCACCATCCATTAAAGCGGAAAGTTTTTCTTTCTGCATGCCTTGGTACCCTTCCAGTAGCCGTTATCACTGACGTTGGATAAGCGGTTGAACTTTATTATCAATAGCCTCTCGTGCACGGAAGATACGCGAACGTACGGTACCGACCGGACAATCCATGATGACGGCAATCTCTTCGTAACTCAGACCATCCAATTCCCTGAGGGTAATGGCCATACGAAGATCTTCGGGAAGCGCCTCAATGGTACGAAAGACGATTTGTTTCAGTTCTTCAGACAACATTAAGTTCTCAGGGTTCGAAATTTCTTTCAGTGCACCCGCACTTTCGAAATTTTCCGCATCGATAGCATCCACATCACTGGATGGCGGACGTCGCCCCTGAGCAACCAGATAATTTTTCGCTGTGTTTACCGCGATGCGGTACAGCCATGTATAAAAGGCGCTGTCGCCACGGAACGATTCCAGTGCGCGATACGCTTTAATAAACGATTCCTGAACCACATCAGGCACATCGCCTGACGGAACATAGCGTGAAACCAGGCTCGCCACTTTATGCTGGTATCGAATCACCAGTAAATTAAAGGACTTTTGATCTCCCTTCTGAACCCGCTCAACGAGAACCTGATCCGTTAACTGCTCGCTCATCCGAGGTAATATCTCCCCAAAACTTTTTTATGCGTAAGTGAACTGCCAGCACATCTCATTATTCTGAGCAAGCATGCGCTTAGAGTGGCCCTTTGGCCCGAAGTTCACTACGACCAGAATTTTCCGTATCGGAACCACGACATCATTGTTGTTGATTGTCTTTCAGTGTAGCGACTTGCCACGCTGGTGGTGTCTTTTGCGGCACCGATAATCGCTGGCAGAGTACCTTATGACGCCGTCATTTTCACCTTTATTCCCTGAATTTTCAGAGTGTTTGATATAAAAAACACATTGTGCTTAATTTCAGAGTTAACTCACTGAATTCACGCTACTATCTCTACCGGCTGAATAATTTTTCCGCGCAGTTGGTTCAAAATACTTCACAGCACCCCCATCACGGCTTATGCTCAAGCCACCTTTTGTTTAGTAAATTAAACATCATGACTTCTCTCCCGGAATATCAGTGTGATGTCCTCATCGTCGGCAGCGGTGCGGCAGGTTTATCGTTAGCGCTGCGCTTAGCGCCGCATTATCAGGTTACCGTGCTGAGTAAAGCGCAGGTGAATGAGGGCTCAACGCTGTATGCGCAGGGCGGGATTGCGGCGGTGTTTGATGAAACGGACAGCATCGAATCACACGTTGAAGACACGCTGGTTGCGGGCGCCGGCTTGTGCGACCGCGATACGGTGAGCTTTATCGCCAGCAACGCGCGTCACTGCGTGCAGTGGCTGATTGATAACGGCGTCGCCTTCGATAAAGAGCCGCAGGCTGAGGGTGAAGCGCGTTACCACCTCACGCGCGAAGGCGGGCACAGCCATCGCCGCATTTTGCATAGCGCCGATGCCACTGGCCGCGCGGTGGAAACCACGCTGGTAAGCCAGGCGCTGAGCCACCCTAACATCCGAATTATTGAACGCACCAATGCGGTGGATTTGATCCTTTCCGATAAGCTTGGCCTGCACGGCAAGCGCCGCGTGGTTGGCGCGTGGATCTGGAACCGTAAACGTGAACAGGTGGAAACCTGCCGCGCGCGCGCCGTGGTGTTAGCCACCGGCGGCGCAGCGAAAGTCTATCAGTACACCACCAATCCGGACGTGGCCTCCGGCGATGGCATTGCCATGGCGTGGCGTGCCGGTTGCCGCGTAGCGAACCTCGAATTTAATCAATTCCATCCCACATGTTTATTCCATCCACAAGCGCAAAACTTCCTGCTGACTGAAGCGCTGCGCGGTGAAGGTGCCTGGCTGTTGCGTCCTGACGGCACTCGCTTTATGCCTGACTTTGATGAGCGTGCCGAGCTGGCACCGCGCGATATTGTGGCGCGTGCCATTGACCATGAGATGAAACGGCTGGGCGTCGATTGCATGTATCTCGACATTAGCCACCAGCCGGAAAGCTTTGTGCGCGCGCACTTCCCGATGATTTACAAAAAATTGCTGACCTTTGGCCTCGATCTCACTAAACAGCCGATTCCGATTGTGCCAGCCGCGCATTACACTTGTGGCGGTGTGATGGTCGATCAGCAAGGCCGTACAGATGTTGACGGACTGTATGCGATTGGCGAAGTGAGTTACACCGGCTTACATGGCGCAAACCGCATGGCGTCCAACTCCCTGCTCGAGTGCCTGGTTTACGGTTGGTCTGCTGCTGAAGATATGATCGCCCGCTTGCCGGACATCGCGGCGGTAGAACATCTGCCCGCGTGGGATGAAAGCCGCGTTGATGATGCCGATGAGCGCGTAGTAATCCAGCATAACTGGCATGAACTGCGATTATTCATGTGGGATTACATGGGAATTGTGCGTACTACCAAACGTCTGGAGCGCGCGCTGCGGCGTATTAATTTGCTGCAACAGGAGATTGACGAGTACTACGCGCACTTCCGCCTCTCTAACAATCTGCTCGAGCTGCGCAATCTGGTACAGGTCGCCGAACTGATGGTGCGCTGTGCGCTGGAGCGCAAGGAGAGCCGAGGGCTGCACTTTACCCTCGACAATCCCGATCTGCTGGATGAAGCGTTACCGACCATCCTGCAGCCCGAAGCTAGCGGAACAGGTAAAAGTCTTTCACCAGGCTGAGCCAGTCTGCTGAATAGCTTTTATCTTCATCACGAATGGCGAGACGTTCCAGCAAGGTTTCGCCGGCGGAGGGAGAAAAGCCTAACACCACGCGATTCGGCGGGCGCTGCGCATAGGCGGCGACATCGTAGCGATAACGCAAATGCCAGCCATCCGCCAGCGCCAGTGAAATCAATGCTTCGCCAGCTTCAGCCGGCAGCACCACGCAAAATAGCCCTTCTTCTTCAATCAACTGGGCGGCACAACGCAGCAGCGTCAGATGGTCGAGCGTAGCGGTGCTGCGTGCGGTATCACGCGCGACACTGCCGGTTGCCATACCGGGCGCAAAAAAAGGCGGATTACTGACGATGAGCGAAAAGCGTTTTTCACACTGTTCGCTCCAGCTGACAATATCCTGATGGTGGACGTGGATGCGATCCGCCCACGGCGAAGCCTGCATATTTTCCTGCGCCTGCTGCGCTGCGCTGGCTTCCAGTTCGACGGCATCAATCTTTACCGAATTGGGCGTACGTTGCGCCAGCATCAGCGCAATCAAGCCACTGCCGCAGCCAATATCGAGGACGCGACGCGCGCCGGCTACTGGCGCCCAGGCCCCGATTAACACGCCATCGGTGCCGACTTTCATCGCACAGCGATCGTGCGCCACGAAAAATTGCTTAAAGGTAAAACCGTCTTTTCTTAACGTCGGCCGCGCGTGCGGCTGGTCCTGAGACATACTTCACTACCATTGAATTTTTTACTGCCGGAAGTGTAACGTGGTGGCGATGGGAATTCACCTGCGCCGGTAATACCTACACAAACAGATGAAGATTATATTCGTTCTGTCTATAATCAGCGCCCCAAACTGAGGTAGACCATGACCGTAACCACATTCTCCGAACTCGAACTCGATGAAAGCCTGCTACAAGCTTTGCAGGAAAAAGGCTTCACTCGCCCTACTGTTATTCAGGCCGAGACCATTCCTGCCGCGCTGGAAGGCCGTGACGTTCTGGGTTCGGCTCCAACCGGGACGGGGAAAACTGCAGCGTTTTTGCTGCCCGCTTTACAGCATTTGCTCGATTTCCCGCGTAAGAAATCAGGCCCACCACGCATTCTGATCATCACCCCAACGCGCGAACTGGCGATGCAGGTTGCCGATCACGCGCGCGAGCTGGCTAAACACACGCATCTGGATATCGCCACCATCACCGGGGGCGTGGCGTATATGAACCATGCCGAAGTGTTCAGTGAAAACCAGGACATCGTCGTCGCGACCACCGGCCGTTTGCTGCAGTACATCAAAGAAGAGAACTTTGACTGCCGCGCCGTAGAAACGCTGATTCTCGATGAAGCTGACCGCATGCTCGATATGGGCTTTGCGCAGGACATCGAAACCATCGCCGCAGAAACCCGCTGGCGCAAACAGACGCTGCTGTTCTCGGCGACGCTGGAAGGTGAGCACATCAAAGACTTCGCCGAGCGTTTGCTCAACGAGCCTGTGTTTATTGAGGCCGACCCAAGCAAAAGCGAACGCAAAAAAATCCAGCAATGGTATTACCGCGCCGATAATTTAGAGCATAAGAACAAGCTGCTGATTCACCTGTTGAAACAGCCAGATGCCACGCGCGTCATTGTGTTTGTGCGCAAACGTGAGCGCCTGCATGAGCTGGTTACCTGGCTTCATGAAGCGGGCATCCGCACCAGCTACCTCGAAGGCGAAATGGTGCAGGTCAACCGTAACGAAGCCATCAAGCGTATGAATGATGGCCGCGTGAAGGTGATGATTGCCACCGACGTTGCTGCGCGCGGTATCGACATCGACGATATCTCGCACGTGATTAACTACGATTTGCCGCGCACCGCAGATACCTATCTGCACCGTATCGGTCGTACCGCGCGTGCGGGCCGTAAAGGTACCGCGATCTCGCTGGTTGAAGCGCACGATCACGTGCTGCTGGGTAAAATCACCCGTTACATCAACGAGCCGTTAAAAGCGCGCGTGATTGATGAGCTGCGTCCAGAAAGCCGTGCGCCAAGTGCTAAAGTGACGGGAAAACCGTCGAAAAAAGCACTTGCGAAGCGTCAAGAGCGTAAAGAGAAAGAACAAGAGAAACCGCGCGTCAAGCAACGTCATCGCGATACCAAAAATGTGGGTAAACGCCGCAAGCCAAGCGGTAGCGATGCACCAAAGTCTGGTGCGGAATAAAACAGCACTCGTTGTAATTAATCGCCTCTTTTGAGGCGATTTTTTTGTTTTAAGCGTAGCGAAAACGCGCTTTCGCTATCATCCGCCCTGAAGAACCGTTCTTTTAAACTCGCCAGATAAAAAAAGCCGCGCCAATCAACATTGGCGCGGCTTGTATTGCTGTGTGTCTTTTCGTCAGCGCTGCAATTACAGGCTTTCGGTGAATGTACGTGTAATCACGTCACGCTGCTGCTCTGGCGTCAGCGCGTTAAAGCGCACGGCATAGCCAGATACGCGAATGGTCAACTGCGGATATTTTTCCGGATGATTGACGGCATCTTCCAGCGTATCGCGGCGCAGCACGTTAACGTTCAGGTGCTGACCACCTTCGATGCGCACCTGCGGTTTCTGCTCAAGTGGAATTTCACGGTAAGCGATTTCGCCGAGATCGCTGATAGCAACAACCTGATCTTCTGCGAAATCCCCTTTGGCGCACAGGCAGCGCGCTTCGGCTTTATCATCGTCCAGCAGCCAGAATGAGTTCAATAGCTGTGGATTATTTGCCTGAGTAATTTGAATACCGGTAATCATAGTAGGTCTCCAGGGCATTACGCTGTCGCAACTGGGCAGCGAGGTTCATAAGGTTTTGGAATGCTGTGGTATATCACTGCAGGAAAAGCGCCGTTTTGACCTGTATCAATTTCGTCCAGTCACGATTACACGCTGAAAACCTAACAAATTGATTCATAACAACTTCGCTAATTAAAATTTTACGTAAATATTCAAATTATTTTTACCCTTCTGCTGTTGAGTCCGACACGTTAAGCTAGGCGCACTATTTTGCAGGGAGTCAACGATGGCTGAGAAGCTGACCTGGCACGACGTGCTGGCTGAAGAGAAAGAGAAACCTTACTTCGTGGAAACGCTGAAAGCGGTGGCCAATGAACGCGCTGCCGGCGTAACGGTGTATCCGCCGCAGAAGGATGTGTTTAATGCCTTTCGGCTGACCGAACTGGGCGATATCAAAGTGGTGATTTTGGGGCAGGATCCCTATCACGGCCCGAATCAGGCGCATGGTCTGGCTTTTTCCGTTCTGCCCGGCGTGGCGATCCCGCCGTCATTACTGAATATGTATAAAGAACTTGAGCAGGATATGCCCGGCTTTGTGCGTCCTACGCACGGTTTTCTTGAAAGCTGGGCAACACAAGGCGTGTTGCTGTTGAACACCGTGTTAACGGTGGAAGCCAGTAAGGCGCATTCGCACGCGCGCTTTGGCTGGGAAACCTTTACCGATAACGTCATCAGCGCCATCAATCAGCATCGCGAAGGGGTAATTTTCTTGCTGTGGGGTTCGCATGCGCAGAAGAAAGGCAGCATCATTGATACGCAGCGTCATCATGTATTGAAAGCGCCGCACCCTTCTCCGCTCTCCGCGCATCGTGGCTTTTTTGGCAGTAAACACTTCTCGCAGGCGAATGCGCTGCTGAGCCAATCGGGCCAGTCACCAATTGACTGGATGCCGGTGTTGCCTTAATAAACAAACGGCCGCATTAAGCGGCCGTTGTTATTACAGCGACAGATTAGCCTTTGGCTTTGGTCACTGCCACCATCGCCGGACGCAGCAGGCGACCATTGAGGGTGTAACCGCGCTGCATCACCATCAGCACGTGATTTGGCGCCATATCTTCTGATTCCATCATCGACATCGCCTGATGGATCTCTGGATTGAATGGCACATTGGTTTCGCCCACCACTTCCACGCCAAACTTACGCACCGCGCCCAGCAGCGACTTCAGCGTCAGCTCGATACCTTCGATCATCGAAGCCAGTTCAGCGTTCTCTTTGTCTGCCATTTCCAGCGCGCGCTCCAGGCTATCGATCACGGGCAGCAGCTCGTTGGCAAATTTCTCCAGCGCAAATTTATGCGCTTTTTCCACATCCATTTCAGTACGGCGACGAATATTTTCGATCTCCGCCTGCGCACGCAGCTGTGCATCACGCACGCCGGTTTGCGACACGGCTAACTCGGCTTCCAGTTGCGCGATACGCTCATCACGCGGATCCACCTCAGCGGTTGTCTCTGCGTCCACGTGCTGCTGATCCTGTTGAATTTCGTCTGAGACTTGCTCGTTTGGGGTGTTCTGTTCTTTACTACTCATGAATTTCTCCGCGTTTTGCACATTCATCTCGCTGGTTGGCTTATTATGGGGATCAGTTTGACGGTTTCAAGTAAACCCATCACATTGCCTGGCCGTTTTGGCTTGTAAGGAACTCGCGCTAAATGAACAAACACTTTAACTGCATCGGGATTGTCGGCCATCCGCGCCATCCTACTGCGTTAACCACCCATGAAATGCTCTGGCGCTGGCTAACGGCAAAGGGTTATGAGGTGATTGTCGAGCAGCAGATTGCGCGCGAACTGGATTTGAAAAATGCCCAAACCGGCAGCCTTGCGGATATTGGTCAACGCGCTGATTTAGCTGTGGTGGTTGGTGGCGATGGCAACATGCTTGGTGCTGCCCGTGTGCTGGCGCGCTATGACATTAAAGTGATTGGCATCAACCGTGGCAACCTCGGTTTTCTCACCGATCTCGATCCGGACAATGCGCAACAGCAGCTGGACGATGTGCTGCAGGGCGATTACTTCGTCGAAAGCCGCTTCTTGCTGGAGGCGCAGGTGTGCAAAGAAGCGTGCTCGCCGCGCATTGGTAGCGCCATTAATGAAGTGGTGCTGCATCCCGGTAAAGTTGCGCATATGATTGAATTCGAAGTCTATATTGATGAGGTTTTTGCCTTTTCACAGCGTTCCGATGGTTTGATTATCTCCACGCCGACCGGCTCCACCGCCTATTCGCTTTCGGCGGGCGGCCCTATTCTGACGCCGTCGCTGGATGCGATTACGCTGGTGCCCATGTTCCCGCATACGCTTTCTGCGCGTCCGCTGGTAATCAACAGCAGCAGCACCATCCGCCTGCGTTTTTCTTCCCTGCGCAGCGATCTCGAGATAAGTTGCGACAGCCAGATTGCCTTGCCAATTCAGGAAGGTGAAGATGTCCTGATCCGCCGTAGCGCCAATCATCTCAATCTTATCCATCCTAAAAATTACAACTATTTTAATACCTTAAGTTCAAAGCTGGGCTGGTCTAAAAAATTGTTCTGAAAATCAGCGCTGACTACTTTACTGTATAAAAAACCAGGATATACTGTACGTAAAACCATATCTGTTTTTACATACAGGTGATTCTATGCTGGCACAATTGACCATCAGTAACTTTGCTATCGTTCGTGAACTGGAGATCGACTTTCATCGTGGTATGACGGCGATCACGGGTGAAACCGGCGCAGGTAAATCTATCGCCATCGATGCGCTGGGCCTGTGTCTGGGCGGCCGCGCTGAAGCAGATATGGTGCGTCAGGGTGCCAGCCGCGCTGATATCTGCGCCCGCTTCCAGCTCAAAGCTTCGCCTTCCGCACAACGCTGGCTGGTGGAGAATCAGCTGGATGAGGGCAATGAGTGTCTGCTGCGGCGTGTGATTAGCGCGGATGGTCGTTCGCGTGGCTTTATCAACGGCACATCGGTGCCGCTGTCGCAGTTGCGTGAACTGGGCCAGTTGCTGATTCAGATTCACGGCCAGCATGCTCACCAGTTGCTGCTCAAATCCGATCACCAAAAACATCTGCTGGATGCGTATGCAGCCCACGATGATTTGCTGTCTGAAATGCGCCAGCACTATCAGCGCTGGCATCAGAGTTGCCGCGCGCTGGCACAACATCAGCAGCTTTCGCAAGAGCGTGAATCCCGTCGCGAGCTACTGCAGTATCAGTTGAAAGAACTCAATGAATTTGCCCCGCAGCTGGGCGAATTTGAACAGATTGATGAAGAGTACAAACGCCTGGCGAACAGTGGCCAGTTGCTCTCCACCAGCCAGCAAGCGCTGCAAATTCTCGCCGATGGGGATGACACCAACCTGCAGAGCCTTCTTTATAGCGCTCGTCACATGCTGGGCGAACTGGTGACGCTGGATAATAAAGTCAGCGGCGTGTTCAATCTGCTGGAGGAAGCCGCGATTCAACTCAGTGAAGCCAGCGATGAACTGCGCCACTACTGCGAACGTCTGGATCTCGATCCCAATCGTCTGCATGAGCTGGAGCAACGTCTGTCACGGCAGATTGCATTGGCGCGTAAGCACCATGTCTCACCTGAAACTTTGCCGGTGCTTTATCAGCAGCTACTGGATGAAGCGGAATTGCTTTCGCAACAAGAGAGCGATCAGGAAACTTTGCAGTCTGAAGTTGTCGCCCACCACAAAGCCGCGTTAGTCAGCGCTGAAAATTTGCATCAACTGCGCGAGCATTCCGCTCAAGAATTGAGCCAGCTGATCACGCAAAGCATGCGCACGCTGGCAATGCCGCACGGCCAGTTTGCGATTGTGCTGGAGTTCAATGCCGATCAACTCACCGCAGATGGTGCAACGCGCATTGATTTCCGCGTTACGACGAACCCAGGCCAGCCGCTCCAGCCGCTGGGCAAAGTGGCATCCGGCGGTGAGCTGTCGCGTATTGCTCTGGCGATTCAGGTGATTACCGCACAGAAAATGGAAACACCGGCAATGATCTTCGATGAAGTAGATGTTGGCATCAGCGGCCCAACCGCCGCTGTTGTCGGTCAAATGCTGCGTCAGCTGGGCGAGTCAACGCAGGTGATGTGTGTCACGCACCTGCCGCAGGTTGCCGGCTGCGGTCATCAGCACTTTTACGTCAGCAAAGAGACCGATGGTGCGATGACAGAAACGCATATGCAGCCGCTGGATAAACGCGCGCGTCTGCAAGAGTTGGCGCGTTTGCTGGGCGGCAGCGAGGTGACGCGCAACACGCTGGCCAACGCTAAAGAACTTTTAGCCGCCTGATACCGCACTTTTTTCCCGGCTGGTGGTCATATGCTTGCTCTGTAGAGGTTTCAAATAGCGAAAAGGTTTATTATCATCGGCAGTTATGTCGTCTGAGTAATAAAGCCTGCCGCAGGCAGAGTTCAGAATTTGATGGCAAAAAAATAGCCTGCTGAAAGGCGTTTGGCCCCAGAAAAGGAATGTATAGATGCGCTGTAAAACGCTGACTGCCGCGGCAGTAGTAATGTTGATGATGACCGCTGGATGTTCCACCCTTGAGCGCGTTGTGTATCGTCCGGATATCAATCAGGGGAATTACCTGGTCGCCAACGATGTGTCGAAGATCCACAATGGCATGACGCAGCAGCAGGTTGCCTACACGCTCGGTACGCCGATGATGCGCGATCCGTTTGGCAGCAACGTTTGGTATTACGTGTTCCGCCAGGAACCAGGCCATGAAGGTGTGAAACAGCAAACGCTGACGCTGACCTTTGACAGCAACGGAACACTGACTAACATCGACAATAAGCCGAAGCTCTCAGGCAAAGAAGGCTAAGTAAACGGCAATAAAAAAGGCGCTTAAGCGCCTTTTTTCGTTTTTACATTCCGACTATTTCTTCTCAGCTGACCGCTCTGCGCGTTGACGCCGTAACTCTTTCGGGTCGGCAATCAGCGGACGATAGATCTCAATGCGATCACCATCCTGGACGGCATCACCCAATTTTACCGGGCGGCTATAAATCCCAACCTTATTCGAGTTCAGGTCAATATCTTTACGCAGTGACAGCAACCCCGAAGCCTTGATCGCTTGCTCAACGGTTGCGCCTTCTTCAAGCGTTACGGCACGCATATACTGCTTATCTGGCAGTGCGTAAACCACTTCCACGCTGATATCAGGCACGATAGACCTCTTTTGCGCGCTGACTGAACGCCTGCACCATGCTGTTTGCCAGCTCTTTAAAGATGCGGCCGAACGCCATTTCTACCAGCATATTGGTGAACTCAAAATCGAGGTTCAACTCAACCTTGCAGGCATCATCACCTAATGAAGTGAAATGCCAGCCGCCGGTCAATTTACGAAACGGGCCATCAACCAACTGCATCAATATGCTTTGGTTGCTGATCAGCGTGTTGCGCGTGGTGAAAGTTTTACTGATGCCCGCTTTCGAGACATCAACGGCCGCGGTCATTTGATCTCCGCTGTTATCCAGCACGCGACTGCCGGTGCAACCCGGCAGAAACTGAGGATAAGCATCCACGTCATTCACAAGACGGTACATCTGTTCAGCGCTATAAGGGACCAGCGCTGAACGACTAATCTGGGCCATAATGGTTCCTGTTCATCACAAAACCATTGAATAATACCATTTTCAGTCACCAAACAAAAATTCACGGCTTTGCTTGCTGTGCTAAAATGGAGTGTTTTTTACCGCCCTGCAGGACAGGGGATGCGCCCATAAACTGAGTGATGTAGACTACGCCGCACTATGACAAAGAAAAAAGTTAACAAACCCGGTTCAGCCACTATTGCCCTCAATAAACGCGCACGTCATGAATACTTCATTGAAGAAGAGTTCGAGGCGGGTATGTCGTTGCAAGGATGGGAAGTCAAATCACTCCGTGCCGGTAAGGCTAACATCAGCGATAGCTACATTCTGTTGCGCGATGGTGAAGCTTACCTGTTCGGCTCTACTTTCCAGCCGCTGGCGGTTGCTTCGACGCATGTGGTGTGTGATCCCACGCGAAGCCGCAAGCTGCTGCTGAAACAACGCGAACTCGATTCGCTGTACGGTCGCGTCAACCGCGAAGGTTTTACCGTGGTTGCGCTGTCGATGTACTGGAAAAATGCCTGGGCCAAACTGAAAATCGGTGTGGCGCGCGGTAAGAAAGAGCACGACAAGCGTGACGACGTGAAAGAGCGCGAATGGAAGATGGACAAAGCGCGTATTATGAAGAATTCAAAGCGTTAAGCGCTGGATTTTGGCGTCGCTTGTCTGTAGTATTGAAATTTCTTGGGGCTGATTCTGGACTCGACGGGATTGTGAAGCCTTAGGAGCATGCCGAGGGGCGGTTTGCCTCGTAAAAAGCCGCAAAAAAATAGTCGCAAACGACGAAAACTACGCTTTAGCAGCTTAATAACCTGCTTTGAAGCCCTCTCTCCCTAGCTTCCGCTCTTAAGACGGGGATCAAGAGAGGTCAAACCCAAAAGAGATCGTGTGGATGCCTTGCCTGGGGTTGAAGCACTAAATCTAATCAGGCTAGTTTGTCAGTGGCGTGTCTGTCCGCAGCTGGCCGGCGAATGTAAAGACTGACTAAGCATGTAGTGCCGACGGTGTAGTAATTTCGGACGCGGGTTCAACTCCCGCCAGCTCCACCAAAATTCTCCATCGATGATCACCAGAGTCATTCGATGAAGTCCTAAGAGCCCGTATGGCGCAAGCCTTACGGGCTTTTTTGTATCTGGACTCTTTCAAGGCGACTCGCATGAAAATCCCAAACCGACTCCAGCCTCTCGTTGATGATGGCCTGGTAGATGAAGTACTACAAAGACTAAGAAGCGGCAAAGAAGCTGACGTTTATACCGTGTTAACGGGCGGCAAAATCCAGTGTGCGAAAGTTTACAAGGACGCCACACAACGAAGTTTCAAGCAGGCCGTGCATTATCAGGAAGGGCGCAAAGTCCGCAACAGCCGTAATTCACGTGCGATGCAAAAAGGGTCGAAATTCGGGCGCAAGCAGCAAGAAGAGACCTGGCAAAGCGCGGAAGTTGATGCGTTATTCCGCCTGGCGAATGCTGGCGTACGCGTCCCGCAGCCCTACATTTGCATCGACGGCGTTTTGTTGATGGAGCTGGTCACAGACGCAGAAGGTCTGGTTGCGCCACGCCTGAGCGATGTGTTCCTGACCGAAGAGAACGCCCTGAAGGATTTCGATACCATGATCCGCAATATCGTGCGCATGCTGTGCGCCGGCATTGTTCATGGTGATCTGTCGGAATTCAACGTGCTGCAGGATGCCAACGGACCGGTGATTATCGACTTGCCACAAGCGGTTGATGCCGCGGCAAACAACCACGCTGAATCGATGTTTGAGCGCGATGTGAACAATATCACCGCCTATTACGGGCAATATGCTCCGCAGATTTTGCAAACGCGCTATGCGAAAGAGATCTGGCAGTTATATGAAGATGGAAAGCTGACGCCAGAAACGCCGCTCACCGGTCTCTTCGTAGAAGAGGTGCATGAAGTGGATATGAACTCATTGATGGATGAGATCATCGCCGCCGAAGATGAGTTCTATGATCGTCAGCGCGCCGCTAAAGAGCGCGACGAAGAGTAGAGGCGGCTCCACAGCTCAGGCAGGCTGGCGATAAACGCCTCGGCTATCGCGTGTTTATTGCCACCCGGATTCCACAACGTTACCAGCGTAACTTTCAATCCCTGATTGCCAACCTCGGTACGCAACCGTTGCACGTTGCGCCACTGCTATGCTGCGCCAGACAGATAGCAGATTAATATTGCAGCGCCACCGCTCAGGTGGCTCTTATCCCTTCCTGCAACAACCTAAAATGCTATCTACTGGTGATTTTGCCAGCGAAACTAGACCTTTTTCATTCCTGGTTTATTCTTAAATCTTTCCATCCCGGCCTGTGCCAGGATGATTACCTGAGACGACATATTTCATGAAAGAGGGAATTATGAAAAAGACCATTATTGCACTGTCAGCCATTCTGATGGCATCTTCGGCTTTTGCCGCGACCACACATGCAACTGATGAAACTGTCGCTAACGCGCAGGCCGGTGCGAATACCGCCAAAGAAAAACTGCATCAGGCGCAGAACGAAGGTAAAGAGCAGCAGCTGAAAGCGAAGCATGCTGCAGAAGGCAAAAGCGATAACCTGACCAGCAAAGCCAGCGAAGGTACGCAGAAAGCCTGGAACAAAACCAAAGAAGGTTCTGAGAAAGGTTGGGATGCCACCAAAGAAGGCACGCAGAAAGGCTGGAATAAAACCAAAGAAGGTGCCAGCGATCTGAAAAAGAAAGTGACTGAATAAGGTTCGTCGCTCAATCCAGAGGCCGCGTTTGCGGCCTTTTTTATTGTCTGTTTTCCTCAACTTTGCATCTTTAACGCTATCCCCTTAGACTTTACCCAACACTCCATTAACCAATAATGCTCATGTCTGACACCTTTACCCGCCAGCCGCTGCCCTTGCCCAACGGTCATAACAAAGTCCTGTTGCACTCCTGCTGTGCGCCCTGCTCGGGCGAAGTGATGGAAGCAATGCTGGCTTCCGGCATCGATTACACCATCTTCTTCTACAACCCAAACATTCATCCGCTGAAAGAGTATGAGCTGCGTAAAGAGGAGAATATCCGCTTTGCCGAGCAGTTTGGCGTGCCCTTTGTTGATGCCGATTACGACAAAGACAATTGGTTTGAGCGGGCGCGTGGCATGGAGTGGGAACCGGAACGTGGCGTGCGCTGCACCATGTGTTTCGACATGCGCTTTGAACGCACCGCGCTGTATGCACATGAAAACGGTTTCCCGGTGATCACCAGTTCACTCGGCATTTCGCGCTGGAAGAATATGCAGCAGATTAACGATTGCGGCGTGCGCGCGGCGGCGCACTATCCCGATATGCTTTATTGGGAGTTCAACTGGCGGAAAGGTGGCGGCTCGTCACGCATGATTGAGATCAGCAAGCGCGAACGTTTCTATCAGCAGGAGTATTGCGGCTGCATCTACTCGCTGCGCGACAGCAATCGCCATCGTGTAGCTAGCGGCCGCGAGCGCATTGAGATCGGCGTGCAGTATTACCAGCCCGACGAAGAGTAAAGAAAAGGGCAGGAAATCCTGCCCTTTTTTCATTAACGAAACACCAGCGTTAACACCACCATGACAACCATCATCATTATCAGGTGAAACACCACCTTATTGAGATTGCGGTTACGCATTTCACCTCCATGTGTTTAAAACCATTGGCCAAAGCGCTTGATGTAGAGCATTTTCATGCCCTGCGCAACCACGCAATAACCGAGCAGCGTTGCCACCAGCCATGGGAAGTAAGACCATGGCAGCGGCACCAATCCCACCATCGCACCCAGCGGTGAGAACGGCAGCAGAATGCCGGCGATCATCACACACGCAGTGGTCAGCAGCACCGGCAGCGCCGCACGGCTCTGGATAAACGGAATCTTTTGCGTGCGCAGCATGTGCACCACCAGCGTTTGCGACAGCAAGCCTTCAATAAACCAGCCGGACTGGAACAGCGACTGCATTTCTGGCGTATTCGCCGCGAACACGAACCACATCAGCGCAAAAGTGGTGATATCGAAAATCGACGACGTTGGCCCAATCCACAACATGAAGCGTTTGATATTACGCGCGTCCCATTTACGCGGCTTACGCAGGAACTCGCGGTCCATTTTGTCCCACGGCAGTGCCAGCTGGGACAGATCGTACATCAGGTTCTGAATCAGCAGATGAATCGCCAGCATCGGCAGGAACGGAATAAAGGCGCTCGCCACCAACACCGAGAACACGTTGCCGAAGTTCGAGCTGGCGGTCATGTTCAGGTACTTAATGATGTTGCCGAAGGTTTCGCGTCCCTTCATTACGCCCTCTTCCAGCACCATCAAATCTTTTTCCAGCAGGATGATATCGGAGGACTCTTTAGCGATGTCCGCCGCGCTATCAACGGAAATCCCCACATCGGCATCACGCAGCGCCGGCGCATCATTAATCCCGTCGCCGAGGAAGCCAACGGTGTGGCCCTGCTGCTGAAGCGCGCGCAGGATGCGTGATTTCTGCAGCGGCGTGAGTTTAGCGAATACCGCACTCTGTGCGGCGGCGTCTGCCAACTGCTCGTCGCTCATCAGGGCAATTTGGTCGCCGGTGACGATCGCGCCGCTGTCGATGCCAACCTGCTGGCAAATGCGCGCGGTCACCACTGGATTATCGCCGGTCAGCACTTTGACGCTAACGCCATTGTCGCGCAGCGCGCCGATGGCTTTGGCGGCGCTCTCTTTCGGTGGATCAAGGAAGGTCAGCAGCCCTTCTACCGTTAAGCCTTGCTCATCCGCCACGCTCAGCGGCTGCTGTAAACCCGGATCCGCCAGCACGCGGCTCGCCACCAGCAGCACGCGAAAACCCTGCTCATTGTATTGATGAGCCAGCGCCAGCAGTTCTGCACGACGCGTTTCGTTCAGCGGCTGCACCAGTTTGCCTTCACGCTCGGCAGTCGCGATGCTCAGCATCTCTTCCACCGCGCCTTTGCAGATCAGCATCTGTTGATTGAGACGACGATCGCGCACCACCACCGAGACGCGACGGCGAATGAAATCAAACGGCAGTTCATCCACTTTGATATAGGTATCGCTCACCGCTTCGCTGACGCGGTTTTTGCCGTACTGCAAAATGGCGCGATCCATCAGATTCAGCGTGCCGCTTTGATAGTGGCTGTTAAGCCAGCTCAGCATCAGCACGCGTGAGTTCTCCACGCCAGCACAATCCAGATGATGCTCCAGAATGATGTTGTCCTGCGTCAGCGTGCCGGTTTTGTCGGTGCAGAGAATATCCATCGCGCCGAGGTTTTGAATCGCATTCAGACGTTTGACGATCACTTTACGCCGCGACATGGCGATGGCGCCTTTCGCCAGGTTGGAGCTGACGATCATCGGCAACATTTCCGGTGTTAAACCTACCGCTACCGCCAGCGCAAACAGTGAAGCATCCAGCCAGTCGCCTTTGGTTAGGCCATTAATCAGCAACACCACCGGTACCATCACCAACATGAAGCGGATCAGCAGCCAGCTCACGCTGTTGACGCCGCGGTCAAAGGCGGTTTGTGAGCGATTACCCACAATCGATTTCGCCAGGCTACCGAAGTAAGTTTCGCTGCCGGTTGCCACTACCACCGCTTTGGCGCTGCCGCTGGACACGTTGGTGCCCATCAGGCAGACGCTGCCCAGTTCCAGCAGCGATGTGCCCTGTTCGCTGGCACCGCTGCTTTTGCTGGTGACGTGGCCGGTGACGTCATATTTCTCAACCGGTAACGATTCGCCGGTCAAAATCGCCTGGCTGATAAACAGATCGCGTGAATCCAGCAGCCGCACATCGGCTGGCACCAAATCCCCCGCCGACAGATAGATGATGTCACCCGGCACCAGCGTGGCGATATCGACTTCCTGTTTGAGCGGCGCTTGTTGCGCTGACTCACGACGCAGCACCGTGGCGGTGGTGCGCACCATCGATTTCAGCGCCTGCGCCGCTTTATTGGTACGGAACTCCTGCCAGAAGCGCAGCAAACCGCTGAGCGTTACCATCGTCACAATGATGATGACACCGGTCAGATCGGTCTCCTCGCCGTTGCGCAGCGGCAGCCAGAAATCAGTGAAAAAGCTCACCAGCGCCAGCGCCATCAGGACATAGATAAACGGATTGTTGAATGCCTGCAGCAACTGCAACAACGCCGGTGGCGCTTTGTCGTGTTCGACCTGATTGCGGCCGTATACATCCAGGCGCGCCTCGGCTTCACGTTCACTCAGGCCAAGCGCATCGCTGCGCAGACGCACCAGCGTTTCGTCGGCAGTAAAACCGGCTTCATCTTCAATCAGGTAACGCGGTGTTTTTTGACGCGGCTGGCGCGTGGTGTTCCAGGCTTTTTTGTCCTGGTTGAGTTTCATGTCAGTCATAGTGACATTCCTCTTTATTACGGCAATAAAAATCCCTGCGTGCGAGGCACACAAATTAAATTAACGGCAATGCGTTTGTTAAATTAAAAATAACCTGTCGGGAATTTCCATATCACCTCCCGGAAATTAAAGACGAAAAGAGTTGCTCGCAAAATAACGAGTAATAAATAAAGACGAAGGTAAACACCACGCAATCGAACAGCGAAAAGCCGTCTAATGTGCAGCGCAAATCAGCACGCTGAGGTTCAGCGCGCGTATCGAGGCGGAGGGAAAAGTGTGTTAAAAATCATGTGCATGATGATATCCCCACGGGCTTTGGCCCGTTACAATGTCGTTTAAAGGGAACAATCATCAGAAAAGAGAGGATTGCTGCCCGCCGCGTTGGCAAGCAGCGACAAAAAAGTTCGCGCGTCAGCTTGCCTTGTGATGCCAACTAAAAGGGTGACTGTCCAACTGAACTCTCCTGCTTTGAAATTGCGGCCATTATATTCTGGCAAGTAACGAAGTAAAGTTAATTATCGGTTAGTCACCAATCATTTATATTCCGTTGCAGTTGAGTTGATATTACCTCACATGCACATTCCGTAGCGGCGTGATTAATCGCGCGATTTTGCGTTAACGATCCTGCACCCAAAGCCCGTCCACACATTGCGCAATGAATTGCGCCGCTACGGATTGTGCGGTTTTCCCTTATAACTGAACCACGCGTCTTAGATCATTAATGCATATGCATAGCCTGAAATTGACTATTCTTCACTGCTGCGCTCTCGTAAACTCGCGTTACTTTTTTTAGGCAAGGAAACAACATGAAAAAAATTATTCCATCACTGCTGGCGTTATCGCTGGTAGCCGCCTTCTCTGTTCAGGCAGCGACGCCGAAAGATACGCTGGTGATTGCCCAGTCTACCGATGATGCCGACAGCTTCGATCCCGCGCAGGGCTTCGAGCTCACCACGGTGCAAGCGTTCACTAACATTTATCAGCGCCTGGTTCAGTCCGATCCCACCAATCCAACCGATTTGCAGCCAACGCTGGCCACGTCCTGGCAAGCGGGCAGCGATAATCGCAGCCTGACGTTTGAACTGCGCAAAGGCGCTCAGTTCGCCAGCGGCAATCCGCTGCGTCCGGAGGATGTGATCTTCTCGCTGGGTCGCGTGGTGAAACTCAACCTCGATCCCTCCTTTATTCTTACCCAACTTGGCTGGAATAAAGACAACGTCGATACCTTCCTGAAAAAGGTTGATGACAACCACGTACAGATCAGCTGGAGCGCCAACGTCAGCCCGGCGTATGTGCTCAGCCTGCTCTCCGCGCCGGTCTCTTCGATTGTTGATGAGAAAACCGCGCAGGCCAACGCGAAGAACGGTGACTTCGGCCACGCGTGGCTCGGTACTCACTCTGCCGGTAGTGGCCCGTATCAGATTCGTAAAGTGGTGCTGCACGAAGCGATTCTGCTGAGCGCGAATCCAACTTCGCCAGCGGGCGCTCCGAAGCTGAAAAATATCCTGATTAAAAACGTTCCGGAACCGGCTGCGCGTCGTCTGCTGCTGGAACAGGGCGATGTGGATATCGCGCGTAACCTCGGTGCGGATCAAATCGCCTCGTTGAAAGGCAAAGCGGGCGTGAAGACCGAAGCGATTCCGATGGCGTCGCTCTACTACATTCAGTTCAACATCGGTGAAAACCCGGTGCTGAAGAACCCGGCGCTGTGGGAAGCCGCGCGTTATCTGTTCGACTATAAAGGTATCGCTAACGACCTGCTGAAAGGCCAGTTCGACGTGCATCAAACCTTCCTGCCGAAAGGCTTCCTCGGCGCAATCAACGACACGCCGTACACTTACGATCCTGAGAAAGCCAAAGCGATTCTGAAGAAAGCCGGTCTGACCAACGTCAGCTTCAAACTCTCCACCAGCAACCAGCCGCCTTACCTCGATATCGCGCAGGCGCTGCAGGGCAGCTTTGCCAAAGGCGGCGTGAAGGTGGAAGTGCAACCTGGCCTGAGCTCTGAAGTCTCGACCCGCGTGAAGGCGCACAAATACGAAGCCACCCTGAACGCCTGGGGCGCAGACTATTTCGATCCCAACACCAACGCCGCGTCCTTCGCTTACAACCCGGAAGATGGCAGCAAAACCGTGGCTTACCGTTCTGACTGGCACATCCCGGAGCTGAACAAGCAAACGCTGGCCGCCACCGCCGAGAGCGATAACAACAAGCGCGTCGAACTCTATCAGGCGATGCAGCGTGAAGTGCTGAAGAACTCGCCGTACGTGATTGGCTTGCAGGCGAAAAACCTGATTGCGCTGCGCGACAATCTGCAAGGCTATGTGCAGGGCATCAACCCGGACATGGTGTATTACTCGCAGGTTTCTAAGTAATGGCAGTGTCAGATTCACAGGCCGGGTTCGCCCGGCCACTCTGGCAACGCGTTAGCCACATCGTCACCAGCCTGCTTTCGCTGCTGGTGACGTTGGTCGGTTTGTTAGCGTTCACTTTTATGCTGTCGCACCTGTCGCCTGTCGATCCGGTGCAACAGATCGCAGGCGATCACGCCAGCGAAGCCACCTACGCGCAGGTGCGCCACGATCTCGGCCTCGATCAGCCGGTGCTGGTGCAGTTCTGGCGCTATATCAGCCATTTGGCGCGCGGCGATCTCGGCTTATCGCATCTGACCAATCAACCGGTCAGCGCCGATCTGATGCGCACCTTCCCGGCCACCATTGAGCTGGCCACCTGCGCGATGATTTTTGCCGCGGTGTTCGGCATTGCCTTAGCGCTGCTGGCGGCGTGGAAGCCGGGCAGCATCATCGATAACGTGGCGCGTTTTGTTTCGCTGCTCGGCTACTCGGTGCCGGTGTTCTGGCTCGGCTTGCTGGGTTTGCTGCTGTTTTATGCCGTGCTGCACTGGTCCGCCGGACCGGGCCAGCTTGACGACATCTGGATCTACACGCTGGAGCCAAAAACCGGCTTTGTGCTAATTGATAGCTGGATGTCCGGTGATCCCGAGATGTTCCGCAATGCGATTGCCCACTTGTGGCTGCCGGTGGTGATTCTCGGCCTGCTGGCGATGGCGGGTATCACGCGCCTGCTGCGCGCGGCGCTGCTGGAAGAGAGCAGCAAAGAGTATGTGGTGCTGGCGCGTGCGAAAGGTGCCAGCCGTGGCCGCATTTTACTGCGTCATATTTTCCCCAACGTGCTGGGCACGCTGATTACCGTTATCGCCCTCTCCTACGCCACGCTGCTGGAAGGTTCGGTACTGACCGAAACGGTATTTGCCTGGCCGGGCGTTGGTCGCTACATGACTAACGCGCTGTTTTCCTCTGATGTACCGGCGATTCTCGGCTCGACCTTGCTAATTGGCAGCTGCTTTATTCTGCTCAACGCGCTGGCCGATGCCCTGACCTGGTTAACCGATCCGAGAACCCGATGACTCAACAACTCTCTGAACTGGAAACGCTGCGTCCGCGACGCCGCCGCGCGCGCGTGACCTCGCTTTCCATCGGCCTGACGCTGGTGCTGATTGTGGTGGCGATGGCATTGTTCGCGCCATTGCTGGCGCCTTTTGATCCCAATGCGCAGATCATCTCCCAGCGTTTGCAGGCGCCATCGGCGCTGCACTGGTTTGGCACCGATGGCTTTGGCCGCGATCTGCTGTCACGCGTGATTTATGGCGCGCGCCCCACGCTGCTGTTGGTGTCACTGATTCTGGTGCTGACCATTCCGGTTGGCCTGCTGGTCGGCATCACCGCCGGTTACGTGGGCGGCTGGACCGAGCGCGTGTTGATGCGCATAACCGATATCTTCCTGTCGCTGCCGAATCTGGTGATCGCGCTGGCGCTGGTCGCCATGCTCGGCCCCGGCTTGATGAATGGCGCACTGGCGCTGGCGCTCACCAGCTGGCCGCCGTTTGCCCGTCAGGCGCGCGCGGAAACGCTGGCGCTGCGCCGCAGTGATTATCTCGCCGCCGCGCGCATGCAGGGCATCACCGGTTTACGCCTGATGTTTGGCCACATTCTGCCGCTGTGTATGCCAACGGCGGTGGTGCGTGCCGCGCTGAGCCTCGGCGGAATCATTCTTTCAGCGGCGGGCCTCGGCTTCCTTGGCATGGGCGTGCAACCGCCTACCGCTGAATGGGGTTCGATGGTGGCAGAAGGCAGTAAAGTGATCTTCGACCAATGGTGGGTTGCCGCCGCACCCGGCGGCGCGATTCTGTTCGCCAGCCTGGCGTTTAACCTGACAGGCGATGGCCTGCGTGACCGACTGGATACTCGTCATGCCAAATGATCTGTTAATTGATGTACAAGGCCTGACGATTCGCAGCGATGATGCGCTGCTGGTCGATAACATCGGCTTTCAAATTGGCCGCGAGCGCGTGGCGCTGGTGGGTGAATCCGGTTCCGGTAAATCACTCACCGCGCGCACGCTGATGGGCTTACTGTCACCTTCGCTGCACTTGCAGGCCGACCGTTTGCAGATTGTCGGCACCGATGCGTTGAGCCTGCGCGAGCGTGACTGGATTCAACTGCGCGGCAGCAAAGTGGCGATGGTGATGCAGGATCCGAAATATGCGCTCAATCCCACGCGCACCATTGGCTGGCAGGTGGAAGAACCGCTGGTGCTGCACCACAAATTGAGCCGCGCTGAACGTAAAGAGAAAGTGTGCGAGATGCTGGATGCGGTGGGCTTGCCCGACCCGCGTCAGCTGATGAAACGCTATCCGCATCAACTTTCTGGCGGCATGGGGCAACGCGTGATGCTGGCGATCGCCCTGATCACCGATCCTGAACTGCTGATCGCCGATGAACCTACGTCGGCACTCGATCACGCGATGCGCGATCAGGTGCTGGCGCTAATTCGTCGTCTGGTTGAGCAGCGCAACATGGGTTTGCTGCTGATCAGCCACGATCTGCAACAGGTTTCCGAACACTGCGAACGTGTGATGGTGATGTATCAGGGCCGCGTGCTGGATACCTTGCCGGCGTCCGAACTCTCCAACGCCAGCCATCCTTACACCAGCACCTTGTGGGCCTGTCGTCCGAGTAAAGCCACGCACGGCGAGCGTTTGCCGGTGCTGGATCGTGCCGCGCTGGAGAAGAATTATGATTGAGTTAGCGAACCTCAGCGTTTCGCACAAGCAAGGTTACGAGCTGCGCACCGTGGTGCACGATGTGTCGCTGCAGGTCGCGGCCGGTGAGTGTTTTGGTCTGGTTGGCCCGTCCGGCTGCGGCAAGTCGTCGCTGCTGTGGGTGCTGGCGGGATTGAATCCGCACTGGAGCGGCAGCATGTCGCTGGCGGGCACCGCCGTGCAGCCCGGCAAAGCGTTTACCGGCCAGCTGCGCCGCGATGTGCAGATGGTGTTTCAGGATCCCTACGCTTCGCTGCATCCGCGCCATCGCCTGCGCCGCACGCTGGCGGAACCGCTGAAAATGCTCAAACGTGATAACATCGACGACCGCATTAATGCCGGGTTCCGTCATGTCGGGCTCGATCCGGCGCTGGCGGATCGCTATCCGCATCAGCTTTCAGGCGGTCAGCGTCAGCGCGTAGCGATTGTGCGCGCCTTGCTGCTGGAACCGAAGATCCTGCTGCTGGATGAGCCGACCTCGGCGCTGGACATGTCGGTGCAGGCCGAGATCCTCAACCTACTCAACGATCTAAAGCAAAAAGATGGTTTAACCATGGTGCTGGTCAGCCACGATCCGGATGTGATCGATCACATGTGCGATCGTGCGGCGCGTATGGCGCAGGGCCGCATCGTGGAGCAACATTCAACAACAAGGAACACCGTATGACGGTTAAGTTACGTCCGCTGGAGCGGGAAGATTTACGCTTTGTGCACCAATTAGATAACAACGCCAGCGTGATGCGTTACTGGTTTGAAGAACCGTACGAAGCGTTTGTTGAGCTTTCGGATCTGTATGACAAACATATCCATGACCAGACCGAGCGCCGCTTTGTGGTGGAGCATGATGGACACAAAGCCGGATTGGTGGAGTTGGTCGAGATTAATCACGTGCATCGCCGCGCTGAGTTTCAGATCATTATCGATCCTTCCCATCAGGGCAAAGGCTTAGCCACCAAAGCGGCAAAGCTGGCGATGGATTACGGCTTTTCGGTGCTGAATCTCTACAAACTCTATCTGATTGTCGATGAAGAGAATAAGAAGGCGGTGCATATCTACACCAAGCTGGGATTTGAGGTGGAAGGCGTACTGAAGCACGAATTTTTCATCAACGGCGAATACCGCAACACCATCCGCATGTGCATTTTCCAGCAGCAACATCTGGCGCAGCATAAAAGCGCCAATGCGATGGTGAAGCCCACCGCGCAGTAACTCAAACTGTTGAATGATTTGTAGCGGCGCAATTAATTGCGCTGTTTTTTTTCGCGGTAAAATTGCGCAATAAATTGCGCCGCTACGATCGGTGCGGGCTTATTAACCCCGCGCGCCGACGACGTTCAGCTTCGGCTGCGGATGTTCTGGTTTGAGATCGTACATGCCGCCGTAGAAGGGATCGACCAGCAGCCAGCCGGGGAAGCCCAACAGCGGAATATTGCCGAGCAAATACCACAGATTGGCATTGGCCTCGATCGGCAAGGTTAGCGGCACGTAGCCCGGACTCTCCAGCATCACCTGATAGTGCTTCTTACCAAAATAATTCCCGGTCGATTTCGCCAGCTCGACGGTTTGCGGCGTATAGCCCTGCGCCACCGCGCGGCCGGTCTCATCCTGCACGGTGAAACGCGCGCCTTGCGGCAGGGAGTCGATTTTTACCGGTTGCGTTTCAGTGCCGACAATGGTGGCGCAGCCGCTCAGCAGCAGCGCACAGGCAGGAAAAAGAGGTCGCAGGTTCATAGCAGGTCCGCTTCAGCATCAGATAGGACAGTGTAAACTGCCCTTCTGTGCTTAATCGCGCTATCACTGATGATTTTCTGCGCTTTATTGCGGTTGACAACAGGCAGCAATCGCCGCGATATCCTGCGGCGTGGTTCGGCAGCAGCCGCCAATCAGACGTGCGCCCGCCTGCTGCCATTCGGCGAATTTGTCATGCAGCGTGCAGCCCGACGGCGCGGAGTGCCAGGTTTTGCTGCTGGCATCGTACTGCTCGCCGGAGTTCGGATAGACCAGCAGCGGCTTATCACACAGCGCCTGGAAGCAGCGCAGAGCGGGCGTTACGCTCTCCAGCGCCACGCAGTTGATGCCAACCGCCACCACCTGCGGTGCCGCATGCACCAGCTCAGCCACTTTGCTCAACGGCGTACCGTCGCTGATGTGTTCGGCATCGCGCAGGGTAAAGGAGAACCACGCGCTACTAGCAGGGAATTCAGCCAGTAAACTCACCAGCGCCTGCGCTTCGGCGAAGGACGGTAACGTCTCACAGGCCAGCAGATCGACACCCGCTTCCAGCAACGCCTTCACGCGCGGACGGTGGAACGCTTTCATCTCCTCTTCCGGCAGCGCGTAATCACCGCGATACTCCGCACCATTGGCCAGAAAAGCGCCATACGGCCCGATCGAACCGACCACCAGCAAGGGCGCGGTGCTGGCGGAAGATGCGCGATAGTCATCACGCGCGCGCTGCGCCAGCTGTACGCTCTGGGTGATCAGTGCCAGCGCCTGCGCTTCATCTAAGCCGCGCGCGGCAAAACCCTGCGGCGTGGCCTGGTAGCTGGCGGTGATCGCCACATGCGCGCCGGCAGCAAAGTAGTCGTGATGCACCTGATAAATCAGCTCAGGATTTTCCATCAGCACTTTGGCCGACCACAGCGCATCGGCCAGATTGCAGCCGCGCGCCTCCAGCTCGGTCGCCAGCGCGCCATCCAGAATCAACGTGTCAGTTTGGGTTAGAGCCTGCGCGATAGGATTACGCGACATCGTTGGCCTCCTCAGCCTTAAGGGATGACTTGCGTCGTTGCGTGACATGGTATGCGGCATAGCAGAACAGCACAAACGGAATGCCGCACCACAGCGCGATACGCTGCGACGGATCGAACGCCAGCCCGACGCACGCCAGCAGGCATAACAGGAAGCCTAAAATCGGCGTCAGCGGATAGAGCGGCGCGCGATACGCCAGCTGTTGTAAGCTGCCGCCCGCCTGCAGATGGCGACGACGGAACACATAGTGCGAGGCGCAGATGCTGAGCCACACCGCCACCACGGCAAAACCGGAAATCGCCGACAGCGCCACAAACACTGTGTCCGGCGCAATCACACTGGAGAACAGCGCCAGCAAGCCGCCAATCATGCTCACGGTCAGCGCCAGCACCGGAATGCCACGACGGTTGACGCGCGCAAAACAGCGCGGCAGCGTCTTCTCATTAGCCAGCGACCACAACATACGGCCAGAAGCATACAGGCCAGAGTTGGCGGCGGAGAGAATGGCGGTGAGGATCACGAAGTTGAAAATATCCGCCGCGTACGGGATGCCGATCTTTTCAAACACCAGCACAAACGGGCTTTTAACGATCCCGGCCTGATCCATCGGGATCAGCGCCGCCAGCACAAATACCGTGCCGATAAAGAAGATGATCAACCGTGCGACGGTGGTGCGGATCGCCAGCGGCAGCGCTTTTTGTGGCTGCTCGGTTTCACCGGCGGCGATGCCGATCAATTCCGTGCCCGAGAAAGCGAAGTTGACCGCTACCATGGTCATAAGAATCGGCAGCGTGCCGTGCGGCAGCCAGCCGGAAGCGGTGAGATTGTGTAATCCCGGCGCAGCGCTGCCGTCTTTCATCGGGATAAAACCAAAGATCGCACCCGCACCGAGAATGATAAAGGCGATGATGGTGATCACTTTAATGATGGAGAACCAGAATTCACCTTCGGCAAAGAAGCGCGTTGAGACGATATTCAGCAGATAAATAGCGATGCAGAACACCAGACACCACGTCCACACCGGCACGCTCGGGAACCAATACTGCATACAGAACCCGGCGGCGGTCAGGCTGGAACCCAGCGCCACCGTCCAGGTGAGCCAGTAAAGCCAGGCGACGGTATAACCGGTGGCCGGGCTGAGATAGCGCGCGGCATAGACGTGGAACGCGCCGGTTTCCGGCATCGCCACGGCCAGTTCGCCAAGACAGACCATCACCAGCCACACCACCAGCGCACCAATCAGATAGGCCAGCAAAGTGCCGGCTGCACCGGTGGTTGAGATGATGTAGCCGGTATTGAAGAACAGCCCGGTTCCGATCACACCGCCCAGCGACAGCATCACCAGATGCCGTACCTTCATGGTGCGCTTAAAGTTTTCCTGTGGAGGCGTATCCTGAGTTTGCATGATATTTATCCGTATGGACGTCTGAACATCTATATGGACACAAGGTTATACGCGTCAGCGTGCGGATTTGCAACGGGGCAGAAGGAGAGGATTGAGTCAGGGTTTGCGGCCCCGCGTGAAACGGGGCGCAAGTTCAGGCGCCGAATACGCCTTGCAGATAACGCTCAAGCGCAACGCGCGAGCTGAAGCCGTGCGGAATGCCGTAATGCTCCTGCGAATCGCCCATTAAATAGAGTGGGAATTGCGTGTAGTGATCGCAGGTTTTCATCTCTGAAGCCGGTTCAGCAAAGCTCTGGCTTTTCTCTTTCAGCGTCGGGTGAATGATTAAGGCGGTCCGTCCCATACGCGCTTCGCGATTGACGTACACATAGTTTTCGCCGCGACGATAACCGTAAATTTTTGGCGTTTGGGTATCCATTTCGAAGCCCACTTTCTCAAGTACGCGCGCTACCTCATCTGGTCGTAAATACATGCTTGCTCCTCTCTTCTCACAGCCCCGCAACCTTACAGCAGCAGGATGGCATGGGCATTCGGAATTTTCCCTAAAGCCTGGCACATCCCTGCGTTTAATCACGCTTCGTCTACACTAAGTATTACGTTTTAAATCAAAGGGAGCTAAAAAATGTTTAATCGAAGCGCAAAAAACGATGACATTGATATCAATCAGGATGTAAACGAACTAGCCGATTCGCTAGAGGCGTTACTTAAATCTTATGGCAGTGAAGCTAAAGACGAAGTTGATAATGCCCGTAGCCAGGCGCAGGCGCTGTTGAAGCAGACGCGTGCCAAACTGAGCGGCGGACAGAGTCGCGTATCGCAAGCGGCACGTGATGCGGGTACGCAGGTTGATGCCTATGTCCATGACAAGCCGTGGCACGGCGTGGGCGTCGGTGCGGCGATAGGCTTAGTGCTTGGCGCGCTGCTGGTATCTTCACGCCGATAAGCATGTGTTCGTTGATGCAATGAGCCTCGCTGATGCGGGGCTTTTTTGTGGGCGCGAGATAGTGCGCGCTTTCCCTCACCCTAACCCTCTCCCGCAGGCGGGAGAGGGAATGTTTAGGTGGCGTTCAACTGTAAACACCTATGCTGGATCGGCTCCTTCTCCCGCTTGCGGGAGAAGGTTGGGATGAGGGCCAAATCGCACAAAATCCAACCAACCTTCCCACTCCATTCCCTTTACAAAAAATTTTTCCGGCCTGGAAGGCGCATGATCTCTGGCCTTAGCGAATATCCGAAGATCATAATCACAAAACCCTATATCTGGTGGGCTTGACCCTTTTACCCACTACATCTAGTATTCAACCCATCAACTAACTACCAAATGTCGTCAAGGACGAAGTTCGATGCAAACAGGAATTTGCTTCGTATCTCGCAATCTGACCGCAATCAAAGGGAAATACGAATCATGCGCATTATTATTTACACCAAAGACAACTGTGTCCAGTGCAATGCGACAAAAAATGCCATGGACCGCAAAGGTATCGACTATCAGCTGATCAACCTTGATACCCAACCTGAAGCCATCGACAACCTCAAATCTCTCGGCTATCGCCAGGTGCCAGTGGTGATGACGCAAGACGATCACTGGAGTGGCTTCCGTCCCGACAAAATTGCCAGCCTGAGCCAGCTCGCGGCCGTCGGGGGATAAGCCATGTTTCCACTGGTCTATTTCTCTAGCCAGTCGGAAAACACGCACCGATTCATCACGCGTCTTGGGCTGCCTGCCCGCCGCATTCCGGTTGACGGCAAGCAGCGCCTGCATATCGAACAGCCCTACATTTTAGTGGTGCCGAGCTACGGCGGCGGCAGTTCGCGCGGTGCGGTGCCGAGACAAGTGATTCAATTCCTCAATGATGATGCCAACCGACGCGGGATTCGCGGGGTGATCGCTGCCGGTAACCGCAACTTCGGTGAAGGCTATTGCCTGGCGGGCGACATCATTGCGCAGAAATGTCAGGTTCCCTATCTCTACCGCTTTGAGCTGATGGGAACCCCCGACGATATCGCTAATGTAAAAGCGGGAGTGACCCAATTTTGGCAACGACAGACACCCTAAACAGCTCGCTGACTGATTACCACGCGCT
Organism: Pantoea sp. DY-17; assembly: GCF_019795975.1. Lineage (NCBI taxonomy): Bacteria > Pseudomonadati > Pseudomonadota > Gammaproteobacteria > Enterobacterales > Erwiniaceae > Pantoea > Pantoea sp. DY-17. The sequence continues at coordinate 2,213,869 of NZ_JAIMIG010000001.1, forward strand.
TAACGCGATGCTGAACCTGTATGACGCCGATGGCCGCATCCAGTTCAGTAAAGATCACGAAGCGACGCGCCAGTTCTTCCTGCAGCATGTACAACCCAATACCGTGCAGTTTGCCTCGGCAGGCGAGCGCCTGCGCTATCTGGTGGCCGAAGGCTACTACGAAGCCGAGGTGCTGAATCAGTACGCTTTCGATTTCCTGTGTCAGCTGCACGATGAAGCTGATGCGGCAGGTTTCGCCTTTCACACCTTCCTCGGGGCGTGGAAGTTTTACACCAGCTACACATTGAAAACCTTCGACGGCAAACGCTATCTGGAAACCTTCGAACAGCGCGCCTGCATGGTGGCGCTGACGCTGGCACGCGGCAATGAAACCTTAGCGCGCGAGCTGCTGGCGGAAATGCTGAGCGGTCGCTTCCAGCCGGCTACGCCAACTTTCCTTAACTGCGGTAAGCAGCAGCGCGGCGAGCTGGTCTCCTGCTTCCTGCTGCGCATCGAAGACAACATGGAATCGATTGGTCGCGCGGTGAACTCGGCGCTGCAACTGTCGAAACGCGGCGGCGGCGTAGCGTTCCTGCTCTCCAATTTGCGTGAATCAGGCGCGCCGATTAAGCGCATTGAGAACCAGTCGTCCGGCGTAATTCCGGTGATGAAGATGCTGGAAGATGCGTTCTCCTACGCTAACCAGCTGGGTGCACGTCAGGGCGCAGGTGCGGTGTGGCTGAATGCGCATCACCCGGATATTTTCCGCTTTCTCGATACCAAACGTGAAAACGCCGACGAGAAGATCCGCATCAAAACGCTGTCACTCGGCGTGGTGATCCCGGATATCACCTTCCAGCTGGCGAAAGAGAATCGCGATATGGCGCTGTTCTCGCCGTACGATGTCGAGCGCATCTACGGCAAAGCCTTTGGTGATATCAGCATCAGCGAGCACTACGACGAGATGCTGGCGGACGATCGCATCACCAAAACCTACATCAAGCCGCGCGATTTCTTCCAGACGCTGGCGGAGATTCAGTTTGAATCGGGCTACCCGTACATCATGTTTGAAGACAGCGTGAACCGCAGCAACCCGATTGCCGGGCGCATCAACATGAGTAATCTCTGTTCCGAGATTTTGCAGGTTAACAGCGCCAGCGAATTCAATGACGATCTTAGCTATCGTCGCGTCGGCAAAGATATCTCCTGCAACCTCGGCTCTCTCAACATTGCGCATGCCATGGATTCGCGCAATCTGGCGCAAACCGTGGAAACCGCCGTGCGTGCACTGACCGCCGTTTCCGAGATGAGTGAGATCAATTCGGTGCCTTCGGTGGCGGAAGGCAATCGCCGCTCGCACGCGATTGGCCTCGGTCAGATGAACCTGCATGGTTATCTGGCGCGCGAAGGCATGGCGTACGGTTCAGAAGAGGCGCTGGATTTCACCAATCTTTACTTCTATTGCGTCACCTATCACGCCGTGCGCACCTCGAATCTGCTGGCGCAGGAGCATCAGAAGAGTTTCGACGGTTTCGCCGAGTCGAAATACGCCAGCGGCAGTTACTTCGATAAATATGTCGAACAGCGCTGGCTGCCGCGCACCGCGCGCGTGGCAAAATTGTTCGCCGATGCCGGACTGACTCTGCCAACGCAGGCCGACTGGCAAGCGCTGCGTGCAGCAGTGATGCAACATGGGCTGTACAACCAGAACCTGCAGGCGATTCCGCCCACCGGTTCGATCTCGTACATCAACCATGCGACCTCCAGCATTCACCCGATTGTGTCGCGCATTGAGATCCGTAAAGAGGGCAAAACCGGCCGCGTTTACTATCCGGCGCCGTTTATGACCAACGACAATCTCGACCTTTATCAGGATGCGTACTCCATTGGGCCGGAAGCGATTATTGATACCTACGCCGAAGCCACGCAGCACGTCGATCAAGGCCTGTCGCTGACGCTATTCTTCCGCGACGACGTCACCACGCGCGATATCAATAAAGCGCAGATCTACGCGTGGAAAAAAGGCATCAAAACGCTCTATTACATTCGTCTGCGCCAGATGGCGCTTCAAGGCACCGAGGTGCAGGGCTGCGTCTCCTGCTCACTGTGATGAAAACTATGCAACTCAAACAAATTCAAGCGATTAACTGGAACCGCATCCAGGACGAAAAAGACCTCGAAGTGTGGAACCGACTGACCAGTAATTTCTGGCTGCCGGAAAAAGTGCCGCTCTCCAACGATTTGCCAGCGTGGCAGTCGCTGGACCACCAGCAACAGCAGCTGACTATTCGGGTGTTTACCGGATTGACGCTGCTCGACACCATCCAGAACGTGATTGGTGCGCCGGGCCTGATGGAAGATGCTATTACGCCACACGAGGAAGCTGTGCTGTCGAACATCTCCTTTATGGAAGCGGTGCATGCGCGTTCGTACAGTTCGATTTTCTCCACGCTGTGTAATACCGCAGATGTCGATGCGGCGTATCGCTGGAGTGAAGAGAATGAAGCGTTGCAGAACAAGGCGAAGATTGTGCTGGAGCACTATCGCGCCGAGGATCCGCTCAAGAAGAAAATCGCCAGCGTGTTCCTTGAATCGTTCCTGTTCTACTCCGGTTTCTGGCTGCCGATGTACTGGTCAAGCCGTGGCAAGCTGACCAACACCGCAGATCTGATTCGCCTGATCATTCGCGACGAAGCGGTACACGGCTACTACATCGGCTATAAGTACCAAAAGGCGCTGGAAAACGTCGATGCTGGCCGCCGCGAAGAGCTGCAGCAGTTCGCGATTGATTTGCTGCTGGCGCTGTACGAAAACGAAGTGGTGTATACCGAAGCGTTGTACGGTGAAGTCGGTTGGGCGGAAGAGGTGAAAACCTTCCTGCACTACAACGCCAATAAAGCGCTAATGAACCTCGGCTACGAAGCGCTGTTCCCGGCCGAACTGACCACCGTGAACCCGGCGATTTTGTCCGCGCTGTCGCCCAACGCCGATGAAAACCACGACTTCTTCTCAGGTTCAGGCTCCTCTTATGTAATGGGGAAAGCCGTAGAAACCGAAGACGAAGACTGGAATTTTTAATACGCGTCATAGTTCGCGTTGCCTGGAGGCACCTACTTTTGGCACAGCAGCGTTGACTGCGCCCACTCTTCCCAGTCACATAGTTCACTATGCTGCTGGGTCGAGTGGGCTTGTCGCCTTGCTGTGACGCGAATTATTTAGCGTATTGATTCAGTGATAATTAATTTTTAAACCAATCTTATTTCCGCTCTTCTCACCCATTTATTTCACTTATATTTCTTCTTTTTGGATTGATTTTCGGCCGCTCTGCACCAGAAACAGTCTGAAACGCACATAAATTCACTTCTCAAATGCAAAAAATTAATCCGCGCGCATCCCTTGTGAGCACTGGCGATTTTAGCGATTGACCGCTACGCGCGCCGCTGAATATCGCCATTCAGGGTTGTCAGATAATTTCACTATGTTAGGGTATAGGGCGCTTAATTTTAATCAGGACCACAACAAGAAATAGTTAAACATTTAACCGGGAAATTAATTACTGCATGGCAATTAAACTCGAAGTAAAGAATTTATATAAAGTATTTGGGGATAATCCCGAAAAGGCATTTAAGCTGATCGATAAAGGCGAAAGCAAAGAGCGTATTCTGGCAAAAACCGGCCTCTCTGTTGGCGTCAAAAATGCCAGTCTGGCCATTGAAGAAGGCGAGATCTTCGTCATCATGGGGCTTTCAGGTTCAGGTAAGTCCACCATGGTTCGCCTTCTCAATCGTCTGATCGAGCCCACTCGCGGCCAGGTAATCATAGACGGTGTCGATATTGCCAAAATATCGGAATCGGAACTGCGTGAAGTCCGCAGAAATAAGATCAGTATGGTATTTCAATCCTTCGCGCTGATGCCACACATGACGGTGCTAAATAATGCCGCCTTTGGCATGGAATTAGCCGGCATTCCTTTAGCCGAACGTCAGGAAAAAGCGCTGGAAGCATTGCGTCAGGTTGGCCTGGATAATTATGCCCACTCTTATCCCGATGAACTTTCTGGCGGTATGCGTCAACGCGTTGGATTAGCCCGCGCATTGGCGATTAATCCTGATATTTTATTAATGGATGAAGCTTTCTCAGCACTTGATCCGTTGATTCGTACCGAAATGCAGGATGAACTGGTAAAACTGCAGGCCAAACATCAGCGTACCATTGTATTTATTTCTCACGACCTCGATGAAGCGATGCGTATTGGCGACCGCATTGCCATTATGCAGGGCGGCGAAGTGGTACAGGTCGGCACGCCGGATGAAATCCTCAATAATCCTGCCAATGATTATGTGCGCACCTTCTTCCGCGGCGTCGATATTAGTCACGTGTTTAGCGCCAAAGATATTGCGCGTCGCAGCGCGGGTTCACTGATCCGCAAAGCCGCCGGTTTTGGTCCGCGATCCGCCATCAAGCTGCTGCAGGATGAAGATCGCGAATATGGCTACGTGCTGGAGAAACAGAAGTTTGTTGGCGTGGTGTCCACCGATTCATTGAAAGCCGCGCTGGCGGCCGGTGAAGGGCTGGATAGCGCGCTACTCGACATGCCCTTAGCGGTTCCTGCCGATACCTCCCTGAACGATCTGCTGTCGCATGTGGCACAAGCGCCCTGCGCCGTGCCGGTAGTCAGCGAGGAGAATCAGTACGTCGGTATCATTTCGAAAAGCATGCTGTTGCGTGCTTTAGACCGTGAAGGAGCCTAATCATGAGCGAACAAACAGCGAATCCGTGGGAAAGCGCCAGCCAAACCACCCAGCAACCTGCCACCACTGATACCAGCGCCGCCGCCAGCAGCAGCGATCCCTGGGCGAGCGGCGGTGCCGCGCCTGCAGATAGCAGCTCCGGCAGCGCCGATGCATGGGGCGATCCCTCCGCCGCCAGCAGCGGTGGCCACGATGCTGCCAGCAATGCTGCCAGCAATGCTGCCAGCAGCAGCAGCGACTGGCTGAGCAGCGCACCCGCTCCCGCGCCGGAACATTTCAACCTCATGGACCCGTTCCATAAAACCTGGATTCCGCTTGATAGCTGGGTGACTGAAGGCATCGATTGGGTGGTCAGCCATTTCCGCCCGGTGTTTCAGGGCATTCGCGTGCCGGTGGATTACATCCTCAGCGCGTTCCAGCAGTTACTGCTCGGCATGCCCGCGCCGGTAGCGATTGTGGTGTTCGCACTGATCGCCTGGCAGATTGCCAGCCCGGCGATGGGCATTGCCACATTGGTCTCGCTGATTGCCATTGGCGCGATTGGTGCCTGGTCGCAGGCGATGGTGACGCTGGCGCTGGTGCTAACCGCCCTGCTGTTCTGCATCATCATCGGCTTGCCGCTCGGCATCTGGCTGGCGCGTAGTGAACGTGCCGCGCGCATTATTCGTCCGCTGCTGGATGCAATGCAGACCACGCCGGCCTTCGTCTATCTGGTGCCGATCGTCATGCTGTTTGGTATCGGCAACGTGCCGGGCGTAGTGGTGACCATTATCTTTGCGCTGCCGCCGATTGTGCGCCTCACCATTCTTGGGATTAAGCAGGTGCCAGCCGACCTGATTGAAGCGAGTGAATCCTTCGGTGCCAGCCCGCGTCAGATGCTGTTCAAAGTGCAGCTGCCGCTGGCGATGCCGACCATCATGGCTGGCGTAAACCAGACGCTGATGCTGGCGCTGTCGATGGTGGTGATCGCCTCGATGATCGCGGTTGGCGGTCTCGGTCAGATGGTGCTGCGCGGCATTGGTCGCCTGGATATGGGCCTCGCCACCGTCGGCGGCGTGGGCATCGTGATCCTCGCCATTATCCTCGATCGCTTGACGCAGTCGATGGGCCGCGACAGCCGCAGCCGTGGCAGCCGTCACTGGTACAGCACTGGCCCGCTCGGTCTGCTGATGCGCCCTTTCAGTAAAAAAGCCTGATTTCAATGGGCGGTCCGCTGCGGCCGCCCGTCTTCGACGTAACACGTAAAATAAGGAATGACTATGCGCAAGACAGCTCTCATCGCCGCCGTCCTGACGACGTTCGCCGCGACGCACGTGTCCGCCGCCGACCTGCCCGGTAAAGGCATCACCGTTAAACCGACGCAGAGCACCATCTCTGAAGAGACCTTCCAGACGCTGTTGGTAAGCCGCGCGCTGGAGAAACTCGGCTATACCGTTGAGAAGCCAAGCGAGATTGATTACAACGTGGCGTACACCACCATCGCCGCCGGTGATGCCACCTTTATTGCCACCAACTGGAAACCGCTGCACGACGATATGTATAAAGCCGCGGGCGGCGATGCGAAGTTTTATCGCCAGGGCACTTACGTCGGTGGCGCGGCTCAGGGTTACCTGATCGATAAGAAAACCGCCGAGCAGTATCACATCACCAATATTGAACAGCTGAAAGATCCCAAGATCGCCAAACTGTTTGATACCAATGGCGATGGCAAAGCGGATTTGACCGGCTGTACGCCAGGCTGGGGCTGTGAAGCGGTGATTAATCACCAGATTGATGCCTACAAGCTGAGCAACACCGTGGAGCACAATCAGGGCAACTACTCGGCGATGATCGCCGATACCATCACGCGCTTTAAACAGGGCAAACCGGTGTTCTATTACACCTGGACGCCGTATTGGGTCAGCGACGTGCTGAAGCCGGGAAAAGATGTGGTATGGCTGCAGGTGCCGTTCTCTTCACTGCCGGGCGAGCAGAGCAAAGTCGATACCAAGCTGGCGAACGGGGCTAACTACGGTTTCCCGGTGAACACCATGCATATCGTCGCCAACAAAGCCTGGACCGAGAAAAATCCGGCCGCGGCAAAGCTGTTTGCTGAGATGAAGCTGCCGATTGGCGACATCAACGCCGAGAATGCGGCGATGCATGCGGGCCATGCTTCTGAAGCCGATATCAATGGCCACGTTGATGGCTGGATCAAAGGCCACCAGGCGGAATTCGATAAGTGGATTCAGGACGCACTGGCGGCAGCGAAGTAACGCATTTACATTAGCGTTGGTATTGTAGCGGCGCGATTTATCGCGCCGTTTTTCATGCAAGAAATCCACTTCAAGAACTCAGCGCAATAAATTGCGCCGCTACGGCAAATGGCTGCCTTCCCCTTTTCCTTTCCCTCAATAAGCGAAGCGTGCGCTATAGCGCACTGGTACGTCCTGTTAATTAACACACCATTGAAATAATTTTTTCGGTTACTATTACCTACAAATGATTATCTCTCTTATCCGCACGCAATGACTGCTTCCCGTTTAGCGATCAAATTCCATCACTTAGGCTGGTGTCGCATTCGCGCGGGCGTTGTTAAGAGCATGTTAATCAACACCTTGATTTACGTGGATAAGCGGCGCGCGAAAAGTGTTTAGAAATCGTAAAGATGGTTCTAAACCGCTGAGCAATACTATTCATTAATGATTGGGTTTGTTATGGTTAGCAGCGCAGTTATTCACCAGAGTTATTTTTTCTCGCGAAATTATTTATCTGTAAAAAGGTTTCCCGAGATGAATTGATGGCATCGGCTGCCTGTATGTTCAGGTGGGATGTCAGGGCAAAATGCCCAGGGTTAAGGAACAACCTGGAATGTCAGATGTTGACTATGTGATCGTGCTAACAATCACCTGCGGAAATTGTGACTACGCTTAATCTGTCACCATCATTACTATACCAGTTGCAACTAAGAGGTTTTTTTAAAATGGAAAGTTCGTTTACTCCCATTGAACAGATGCTTAACATCCGTGCTAACCGCCATAAAGATTTTCCGCTGCAGGAGATCATTTTGACCCGCTTGTGCATGCACATGCAGGGTAAACTGCTGGATAATCGCAACAAAATGTTGAAGGCGCAGGGAATTAACGAGACCTTATTCATGGCGCTGATTACCCTTGATGCACAGGAAAATCAGAGCATTCAGCCTTCAGAACTGAGTTCTGCCCTCGGCTCTTCACGCACCAATGCCACGCGTATCGCTGATGAGCTGGAGAAGCGCGGCTGGATCGAACGTCGTGAAAGCGAGAACGACCGTCGCTGCCTGCATCTGCATTTGACCGAAAAAGGCAATGAATTCCTGCGCCAGCTGCTGCCACCGCAGCATCAGAGCCTGCAATACCTGTGGTCTTCGCTCTCTACTAACGAGCAGGATCAGCTGGAATCGATTACCCGTAAGTTACTTAACCGTCTCGATAAAATGGACGAAGATCAGGTTATCGCTTCCCTGTCGCGCTAATAGCAAGAAGTGCGACACAATCACCTTCCGAAATCGCTATTTTAATCCCCTTTTGTCCGGCCAGCGCTTAAGTGCTGGCTTTTTTGACTCGGGCAACCGTGTTGAAGGATCGGCACATCCCGACTAAATGGAAAACGTGGAGAACGACATGAGTGCGACAGCGGAAGCTCAAAGCCCGCAACAGCCAGCGAATAAAAAGAAGAAGCGCAAAGGTGTGCTGATCCTGCTGGCTATCGTGTTTGTAATTATTGGTGTTTCGTATCTGGCTTACTGGTATTTGGTGCTGCGTCACTTCCAGGAAACCGATGATGCGTACGTGGCGGGCAACCAGGTGCAGGTGATGGCGCAGGTTTCTGGCAGCGTAAACAAAGTGTGGTTTGATAACACCGACGTGGTGAAGAAAGGCGACGTCCTGGTGTCGCTGGATAAAACCGATGCCGAGCAGGCGTTTGAAAAAGCGCAGACCGCGTTAGCCACCAGCGTGCGTCAAACCCACCAGCTGATGATCAATGGCAAACAGTATCAAGCCACCATCAAGCTGCAGCAAACCGCGCTGGAACAGGCCGAAGCTGACCTGAAACGCCGCGAGCCGTTGGGCGCGTCTAATCTGATTGGCCGCGAAGAGCTGCAACACTCGCGTGATGCCGTGGCGACAGCCAAAGCGCAGCTGGATGTGGCAGTGCAGCAATACAACGCTAACCAGGCGATGATTCTGAATACCTCGCTGGAAAATCAGCCCGCGGTACAGCAGAGTGCGGCTGAGCTGCGCGATGCCTGGCTGGCGCTGCAGCGTACTGAAATCCGTAGCCCGATTGATGGCTTCATTTCACGTCGCAGCGTACAGGTTGGCTCGCAAATCTCCACCACCACCCCGCTGTTGGCGGTGGTGCCGTCCACTAATCTGTGGATCGATGCAAACTTCAAAGAGACCCAGCTTGCAGGTGTCCGTATCGGCCAATCGGCCACGGTGATCAGTGATATCTACGGCGATGACGTCGAGTATCACGGCAAAGTGGTGGGTCTGGATATGGGTACCGGCAGCGCCTTCTCGCTGCTGCCTGCGCAGAACGCCACCGGTAACTGGATTAAAGTGGTCCAGCGTCTGCCGGTGCGTATCGAACTGGATCCGAAACAAGTGGCGGAACATCCGCTGCGTATCGGCCTCTCCACGCTGGTGAAAGTGGATACCCAAAACAAAGAGGGTGCCACGCTGGCCAGCACCGTGCGTTCGCAAGCCGCGTATGAAAGTAATGCGTTGGCAATCGACCTCGCGCCGGTTAACCAGCTGATTACTGACATCGTTCGTGCCAACGCTGACTAACGCCGCGGGAGGCTGTTATGGCACAAAAACCGCTTGAAGGTGCGCCGTTAGTCCTGATGACCATCGCCCTGTCGCTGGCGACGTTCATGCAGGTACTCGACTCCACCATCGCTAACGTGGCGATTCCGACCATCGCCGGTAACCTCGGTGCCTCGAACTCGCAGGGCACCTGGGTGATTACCTCTTTCGGGGTGGCGAACGCCATCTCGATTCCGATAACAGGTTGGCTGGCCAAGCGCATCGGTGAAGTGAAGCTGTTTACCTGGTCGACCATCCTGTTTGTATTGGCGTCCTGGGCTTGCGGCATGTCCGAAAGCCTGGAGATGCTGATCTTCTTCCGCGTCATTCAGGGCGTGGTTGCCGGTCCGCTGATTCCGCTGTCGCAGAGTTTGCTGCTGAACAACTATCCGCCAGCGAAACGCAGCGTGGCGCTTTCGCTGTGGGCGATGACGGTGATTGTGGCACCGATCTGCGGTCCAATTCTCGGCGGCTGGATCAGCGATAACTATCACTGGGGCTGGATCTTCTTCATCAACGTGCCGATTGGTTTGGTGGTGGTGTTACTGACGCTGCAAACGCTGCGTGGACGTGAAACCAAAACCGAAATCCGCCGGATCGATATGGTGGGGTTGGTACTGCTGGTGGTGGGCATTGGCTCGCTGCAGGTGATGCTGGATCGCGGAAAAGAGCTCGACTGGTTTAGCTCAACCGAGATCATTGTGCTGATGGTGGTCGCCGTGGTGGCGCTGCTGGTGTTGCTGGTGTGGGAGCTCACCGACGACCATCCGATAGTCGATTTGTCGTTGTTCAAGATGCGCAACTTCACCATCGGCTGTTTGTCGATCAGCCTGGCCTATATGCTTTACTTCGGCTCGATAGTGTTGCTGCCGCAGCTGTTACAGGAGGTATATGGCTACACCGCCACCTGGGCCGGATTGGCGTCGGCACCGGTGGGGATTTTGCCGGTGATCCTGTCGCCAATCATTGGCCGCTTCGCCCACAAGCTGGATATGCGTAAGCTGGTGACCTTTAGCTTCATCATGTATGCCGTCTGTTTCTACTGGCGCGCCTACACGTTTGAGCCGGGGATGGATTTTGGTGCATCAGCGTGGCCGCAGTTTATTCAGGGCTTTGCGGTGGCGTGCTTCTTTATGCCGCTCACCACCATTACGCTGTCGGGCTTACCGCCAGAACGTATGGCGGCGGCATCAAGCCTGTCGAACTTCGTGCGTACGCTGGCAGGTTCCATCGGTACCTCGATTACTACCACCATGTGGAGTAACCGTGAATCGATGCATCATAGCTATCTGTCGGAGTCGGTGAATCCGTACAACGTCAATTCACAGCAGATGTATGACCAGCTGCAAAGCATGGGCATGACCCAGCAGCAGGCCTCGGCGTATATCGCGCAGCAAATTACCAATCAGGGTCTGATTATTTCGGCGAATGAGATCTTCTGGGCATCGGCGGGCGTGTTCTTGATCTTGCTGGTGCTGGTGTGGTTTGCGCGTCCACCATTTGGTGCGGGCAGTGGCGGCGGTGGTGCTCACTAAGCGAGACAAACAAAAACGGGCCTTGCGGCCCGTTTTTTTATGCGTTCTGACGCCACCATTCGGCGAGCAGAATACCGGTCGCCACTGACACGTTGAGGCTTTCAACGTTGCCGGTGCCACCAATCGACAGGCTGAGATCGCCCTGCTGGAAAGCGCTGTCTGACAGACCTTCGCTCTCCTGACCCAACACCAGCACCATTTTGGCAGGCAGCTCAGCTTTCGCCAGCGGTGTGCCTTCGTGGCTTGAGGTGGTAACGATGGTGTAACCCGCTTTACGGAACGCTTCCAGGCCATCGGCAAAGCTTTCGCCGCTGATTGCCTGTACGTGTTCAGCGCCACCTTCGGCGGTACGTACTGCCGCACCTGACTCCAGCAGCGAGGCATCATTCACCAGCAAACCTTTCACACCGAAGTGCGCGCAGCTACGCATAATGCCGCCAAGGTTGTGCGGGTTGCTGACATCTTCCAGCGCCAGCACGCAATCTTTGGTGGGGGCCTTGGTCAGCCACTCGGTAACCGGCATGCCCATACGTTTTTTGATGATGAAGCACACGCCACCGTGGTGTTCAGTACCTGAAGCTTTGGTCAGCTCAGCATCTTCAACCACATGATAGGCTTTGCGGTTGGCCGCCAGCCAGCGCAGGGTTTCACGGAAACGCGGTGTCACGCTCTGAATAAACCAGGCGCGCACGATGCTTTCCGGACGGCTCAGGAACAGCGCCTGACAGGCATTTTCACCGTAGACGCGCGTCTCTTCCTGACGCTGACGGCGAATCTGCTCGGGATCGATGACCGGCTTGTTCGCGGCATCATCCAGTTGACTATCATCCGCGACCGGCGGACGAGAAACGGTGCGCCACGGCGAATCACCGAAGCTGCGGTTGTCGTCACCACGATCGTCACGACGACCAAAGCTGCGACCGCGTTCGGTATTACTCGCACCGCGCGGTGCCGGGCTGCGTGCGCCGCTACGGCCACCTTCTTCATTATTACGTGCACCGCTGCGAGGACCAGAACGACGATTATCTTCCTGGCGCGCAGCAGGACGGCCGCCTTTGCCGGTACGGGGATTCGGCTTTTGACCACTCTCCTCATCACGTACGTACATCACTTTTACCTTGCCGCTTTTGCCTTTAAATTCGTCGTTCATCTGTTCCTCCAGCATTGAGAGCGCGAAGATTACCTGATGTGTCGGTGCTTAGCTATCAACTATTGAACCTATTGGGCAATCCAGATTGAGCATAGCACTCAACCTTTTCATAATGTCCGGCAATCATCAGATTTACAGGTCCGGGTTGAGGTAAATATGAATACAGTTTGTGCCTCCTGTCAGGCAACCAACCGCGTGCCCGAGTCGCGCATGGCTGATGGAGCAAAATGTGGTCGTTGCGGCGGCGAGCTATTCAACGGTGAAGTCGCCAACGCGACCGCAGCCACGCTGGATAAGTATCTGCAAGACGATCTGCCGGTGGTGATCGACTTCTGGGCGCCGTGGTGCGGCCCGTGCGTTAACTTCGCACCGGTGTTTAAAGATGTCGCCGACGAGCGGCGCGGCAAGGTGCGCTTCGTGAAAGTGAATACCGAAGCCGAACCCGCGCTTAGTTCGCGTTTCCGCATTCGCAGCATTCCTACTATTATGCTGTTCAAGAACGGCGAGATGGTCGACATGCTGAACGGCGCAATGCCGAAAGCGCCCTTCAACGAGTGGCTCGACGAATCGCTGTAAACCGCTGATGGCCAGCCGCGTGCTGGCCTTCCTTATTACCTTTCCCGGCTAATTCCATTACACTGGCGTTTTTTCTCCTGCATGCGAATTTATGTTTGAAAATGCCGTTCTGCGCTTACGTGCGCAACGTTTAGCGCGCGCCACGCGCCCGTTTCTTGCGCGCGGTAATCGTGTCATTCGTTGCCAACGCTGCCTGCTGCCGCAGAAAAACTGTCTGTGCGCCACCATCCAGCCTCAGCAAGCGCGCAGTCGCTTCTGTCTGGTGATGTTCGATACCGAGCCGATGAAGCCGAGCAATACCGGAAGGTTAATCGCCGATGTGCTGCCGGACACCGAGGCGTTTGGCTGGTCACGCACCGAGCCGGATGCCGCGCTGCTGGCGGCGGTGAAGAACGCGCATTATCAGCCACTGGTGGTTTTCCCTGCGTCTTACGCAGATGCGGATCGCGAAGTGCTTACCAGCCCGCCCCTTACCGGCAAACCGCCGCTATTTATTATGCTCGACGGCACCTGGACTGAAGCGCGCAAGATGTTCCGCAAAAGTCCGTGGCTGGATGCGTTGCCGGTGATGTCGCTCAACGTGTCTGCGCCCTCGCGCTACACGCTGCGCGAGGCCCACAGCGAAGGCCAGCACTGCACCGCCGAAGTTGCTGCCGCGCTGCTGGAACAGGCCGGGGATCTCGCCGCCGCCGCAGAATTGCAGCACTATTTCGCCCGCTTCCGTCATGCTTATCTGGCGGGGAAACCGCATCATCCGATTCATGCTCTGGAAGAAGCAATGAGTAGCGGAATCTGAAGCTGGCTCTCAGCCTGCGATCGGCGAATCGGCACGCCCGCTAAAAAGCGTTTACAATCATGCCAATCTTGATTGCAGGAGCGGATGATGAGCCAACGCGGACTGGAAGCGCTGTTACGACCTAAATCAATCGCGGTAATCGGTGCGTCAATTACACCGGGGCGCGCCGGCTACTTTATGATGCGTAACCTGCTGGCCGGTGGATTTAGCGGCCCGGTATTGCCGGTGACGCCGAAGTATAAAGCGGTGAGCGGCGTGCTGGCATGGCCGGATATCGCCAGCCTGCCCTTCGCGCCCGATCTCGCCATCATCTGTACCCACGCCAAACGTAATCTCGAACTGCTGCAACAACTGGGCGAAAAAGGCTGTAAGGCCTGTATTATTCTCTCGGCGCCATCCAGCCAGTTGGAAGAGCTGAAAGCCTGCGCCAGTCAGTGGCAAATTCGCCTGCTTGGGCCCAACAGCTTAGGTTTGCTGGCGCCGTGGCAAGGGTTGAATGCCAGCTTCTCGCCAGTGCCGATTGCTAAAGGCCGCATTGCTTTTATTTCGCAATCTGCTGCGGTCTCTAACACTATTCTCGACTGGGCGCAGCAGCGTAACCTCGGTTTCTCCTGGTTTATCGCCTTGGGTGATAGCCTGGATATCGACGTTGATGATCTGCTGGATTTCCTCGCGCGCGACGGTAAAACCAGCGCCATTCTGCTCTACCTCGAACACCTCAGCGATGCGCGTCGCTTTGTTTCCGCTTCGCGCAGCGCCTCGCGTAATAAACCGATTCTGGTGATAAAAAGTGGTCGCAGCCATCAGGCGCAGGCGATGATCGGTACCCACAGCGGACTGGACGCTGCCTGGGATGCGGCGATTCAGCGCGCCGGTTTACTGCGCGTACAAGATACGCATGAACTGTTTACGGCGGTTGAGTCGCTGAGCCATATGCGTCCATTACGCGGCGATCGACTGATGATCATCAGCAACGGCGCGGCCCCGGCGGCGCTGGCCCTGGATGAACTGTATGCGCGCAACGGTAAGCTGGCGACGCTAAGTGACGAAACCTTGCAGGCGCTGGCCACACTGCTGCCAGAAGGCGTTGGCCGCGGCAATCCGCTGGATTTGAAAGATGACGCGACACCAGCGCGCTATGTCGCCTGCATTGAACGGCTGCTGGATAGCCATGAACTTGATGCACTGATGATCATTCATGCGCCAAGCGCCGTTTCACCTTCGAGCGAAACCGCCGAGCAGATTATCGCTGCGGTTGCCAAACATCCGCGAGGCAAGCAGGTCACTTTGCTGACGAACTGGTGCGGCGAATACTCTTCGCAGAGCGCACGACGCGCGTTTACTCAGGCTGGCATTCCCACCTGGCGCACACCGGAAGGTACCGTTACCGCTTTCATGCATCAGGTGGAATATCGCCGCAACCAGAAGCAACTGCGTGAGACGCCCGCGCTGCCGATTGGTTTGACGCAGAACAGCGCGCAGGCGCATCAGCTGATTCAGCAAGCGCTGGATAAAGGCATCACCACGCTGGACACACACGAAGTGCAGCCGGTGTTGCAGGCTTATGGCCTGGCGACGCTGCCCACCTGGATTGCCAGCGACAGCGCCGCGGCTGCCAGCATCGCCGATCAGATTGGCTATCCGGTCGCGCTCAAGCTGCGTTCGCCGGATATTCCGCATAAGTCGGAGGTACAAGGCGTAATGCTGTATCTGCGCAGCGCCGCAGAGGTGGAACAAGCGGCTGAAGCCATTTTTGATCGCGTGCGTGAAACCCATCCACATGCGCATGTTGATGGTTTGCTGGTGCAGAGTATGGCGAATCGCGCCGGAGCACAGGAGTTGCGTGTGGTGGTCGAACAGGATCCGCTGTTTGGCCCCATCATCCTGCTGGGCGAAGGCGGCGTGGAGTGGCAGCCCGACAAGCAAGCCGCCGTGGCTTTGCCGCCGCTGAATATGACGCTGGCGCGCTATCTGGTGATTCAGGCGATGAAAAGCGGCAAAGTCCGCAGCCGTAGCGCGTTGCGACCACTGGATATCACCGGGCTTAGCCAGCTGTTAGTGCAGGTTTCAAACCTGGTGGTCGATTGTCCGGAGATTCAGCGCCTGGATATTCATCCGCTGCTGGCATCAGCCGACGAATTCACGCTGCTGGATGTCACGCTGCAGCTGGCGCCTTTTAATGGTGATAACGAAACACGGCTGGCGATTCGTCCTTACCCGCATCATCTTGAAGAGCAGGTGCAGCTGAAAAATGGGCAATATTGCCTGTTCCGCCCGATCCTGCCGGAAGATGAACCGCAGCTGCGCGCCTTTATCGCCCAGGTAACGAAAGAAGATCTCTACTATCGTTACTTCAGTGAAATCAATGAATTCACCCATGAAGATTTGGCGAATATGACGCAAATTGATTACGACCGCGAAATGGCGATTGTCGCTATACGGCAGCACAACGGCGTCGACGAGATCATTGGCGTAACACGTGCGATCTCCGATGCCGATAATATCGATGCTGAATTCTCCGTGCTGGTGCGGTCTGACCTGAAAGGCTTGGGCATGGGCAGGCGCTTACTGGAGAAGATGATTCGCTATACGCGCGATCATGGCCTGCAACAATTGAACGGTATCACCATGCCAAACAATAGCGGCATGATCACGCTGGCGCGAAAGCTCAATTTTCGCGTGAATATTCAACTGGATGATGGCATTGTCAGCCTGAATTTGCCGCTCGGTGATGTCATCAGCTAACCTGTACAGAAAGGTAAAATTCCTCCTCTACAGGCCGGTTGATGGTATTATTTACCGTTAGGATCATGATTTGATGGCAAAAGGCCATGCAATGAACAGAGAAGAAGTGCACTGTGATGTTGTCTAAATTTAAACGTAATAAACACCAACAACACCTCGCACAGCTGCCTAAACTGTCACAATCCGTGTCGGATCTGACGACGCTTTACTCGCCTGCCGAGTTTCGCGAAACCCTGCTGACGAAAATTGCCGCAGCAGAAAAGCGTATCTGTATCACCGCGCTGTATCTGGAGAATGATGACGGCGGTCGGGGAATAATGCAGGCGCTGTACGCAGCGCGTCAGGCACGTCCGGAGCTGGATGTCTGTATTCTGGTTGACTGGCATCGTGCGCAGCGTGGTCGTATTGGCGCTGCTCGCGGCGTGACCAACGCTGACTGGTATTGCGAAATGGCGACTCAGCACCCGGATATCGCTATTCCGGTTTATGGCATTCCGGTTAACACCCGCGAAGCGCTCGGTGTACTGCATCTGAAAGGGTTTATCATTGATGATACGCTGCTCTACAGCGGCGCGAGCTTGAACGATGTCTATTTGCATCAGCATGATAAATACCGTTATGACCGTTATCAGCTGATCCGCAATCCACAGCTTACCGATACCATGTATGCGTGGATCTGCGAAAATCTCAAGGATTCCGATGCGGTTAACCGCCTCGATAAAACTGAGCGCCCTTCCAGCCCGGAAATCAAAAACGAAACACGTCAGTTCCGTCAGGAGCTGCGCAGCTTTAACTATCAGTTTACCGGCAATGCAGATAATGATTGCCTTGCCGTCACGCCGCTGGTTGGCTTGGGCAAACGTAGCCTGCTGAACAAAACCATTTTCCATTTGATGCCCTGCGCCGAGCGCAAGCTGACGCTGTGTACGCCCTATTTTAACCTGCCGGCCATTCTGGTGCGTAACCTGATTCATTTACTGCGTCAGGGTAAAGAAGTTGAAATCATCATTGGCGACAAAACGGCCAATGACTTCTACATCCCGCCAGAACAGCCGTTCAAGATTATCGGGGCGCTGCCTTATCTATATGAGATTAACCTGCGTCGCTTCCTGAGCCGTTTGCAGTATTACGTCAATAATGGTCAGCTGACGGTACGCTTGTGGAAAGATGGCGAAAACAGTTATCACCTGAAAGGCATTTGGGTGGATGACGAATGGATGATGATCACCGGTAATAACCTCAATCCACGCGCGTGGCGACTGGATCTGGAAAATGCGGTGCTGATTCACGATCCTCTCAATCAATTGGCCGAGCAGCGTGAAAAAGAGCTGGCGCTGATTCGTGAGCATACTTCCGTGGTGCAGCATTATCGCGAGCTGGAAAGTATCTCCGATTATCCGGCAAAGGTGCGCAAGCTGATTCGTCGCCTGCGCCGTATTCGCATCGATCGCTTGATTAGCCGTCTGCTTTAGCCGATGCGTGCGCCTATTCTCTGCGTGGTTTTGCTGTGTAGTGGATGTGCGCATGTCGCTCAGGATAACTGGACCGGCAAAGACAAAGCGCAACACTACTTCTCTTCTGCTGTTCTGGCTGCTGCAGGAAGCGAGATTTCTCAGCATCAAAATCACAGCCGCGGGCAGAATTTGCGTTTCGGCTTTCTGTTTTCGTTAAGTTTTGGTGTGGGGAAAGAGTTATATGACAGCCGCTCAGCGGGGAGCGGCTGGAGTTGGAAAGATCTTAGCTGGGATGTCGCCGGCGCCGCCAGCGGTATCGCACTGTGGAATCTCAGTCAGTAACTACAGCGCAATCCCCTTCCCTTTGCGATGCAGCATCAGCGATACCAGGAATGCTAAAGCGCCCATTGCCGAAACATACCAGAAGAAGCTGGTTTCAATACCTTCCCTTTTCAGCAGTAAGGCTACGTACTCTGCTGAACCACCAAAAATAGCATTCGCCACCGCATAGGAAAGCCCAACGCCCAGCGCGCGGACTTCCGGCGGGAACATCTCTGCTTTCAAAATGCCACTGATAGCGGTGTAGAAACTGGTGATGATTAGCGCCAGCATGATCAAGGCAAATGCCAGCCAACTGCTTTGCACATTTTGCAGCAATAGCAGAATAGGTACCGTACAGATAGCTGCCCCGGCACCAAAAATCATCATTGAGGCACGACGACCAATCTTGTCTGACAGCGCGCCAACTATCGGCTGAATCAACATGAATACCAATAAGCAACCGGTCATTAATCCACTGGCACTGCGCGCATCCATCCCGGCAGTATTTACCAGATATTTTTGCATGTAGGTGGTGAAGGTATAGAAGCTTAGCGAACCGCCTGCGGTAAAGCCCAGCACCATCAGAAATGCACGGGTGTGATTGCGCAGTAATCCCGTAATGCTGCCGGCGTCACGATGTTCACGGTGTTTTTTCTCTGAAGTTTCGTTGAGAGAACGACGTAACCACAATGCCACCACAGCGAGCGCCGCCCCGAGGAAGAACGGAATACGCCAGCCCCAGCTGCGAAGTTCTTCATCGCTGAGAATTTGCTGTAAGACTACAACGGTAAGCACCGCTAACAGTTGGCCGCCGATGAGCGTCACATATTGGAAAGAGGCATAAAATCCTTTTCGTCCTTCCAGTGCTACTTCGCTCATATAAGTGGCGCTGGTACCGTATTCCCCACCAACCGATAATCCCTGAAACATACGCGCCAGCAGAAGAATGACAGGCGCGGCAAGGCCAATTTCTCCGTAGCCCGGTAGACAGGCGATCACTAATGATCCCAGACACATCATGCACACTGAGATCAGCATTGAGGCTTTGCGACCGTGGCGATCGGCAATATAGCCAAATAACCATCCGCCGATCGGGCGCATCAGAAAACCAGCTGCGAAGACGCCTGCTGTTTGCAGTAACTGGGTGGTGGTGTCACCGCTTGGAAAGAAGACATGGGCAAAATAGAGTGAGAAGAAGGAGTAGACGTAGAAATCGAACCATTCGACTAAGTTGCCGGATGATGCGCCGACAATCGCCCAGATACGCTTTTTACTGTCGGCTGCCGTTTCAGACAGTGCCACTTTTTGTTGTTGTGAGTCAGTCATGCTTACCTCTTTTCCTTGCGAAGAATTAGCGCCAAAGGATTGAGTAAAGCATCTATTAACTGGTTGCGGGAATTGTCTCTATTCCTGGATTACAAAATGTGATTGCCGCGGAGTTTTTAGTGCAATTTGTTGCTGATTTTCATGCAAATTCAGCCATCTGCCGGCTTTAATTCGCTATATGCAGACGTAAAAAAGCCCCGGACTTTCGTCCGGGGCTTCTTCACTATTTGATGCCTGGCAGTTCCCTACTCTCGCATGGGGAGGCCCCACACTACCATCGGCGCTACGGCGTTTCACTTCTGAGTTCG